>NZ_CP061289.1:0-2126800 GCF_018687415.1 Polynucleobacter sp. UB-Siik-W21
ATGAGCAACCTACAAAATCCCCCCGCCTTGAATTCAGTCAGCCCCTTGGGTTTTTGGGATAGCGCCCTTGGTGCCCTGTCCCGCGAGCTGTCGCCTCAGCAATTCAAAACCTGGATACAGCCCTTAACGCTTATCTCTTTTGAAGAGAGTGAACATTCACTAACATTGGGTGCACCAAACCGATTTAAGTTAGACTGGATTAAGAAAACTTTTGCGGACCGCTTTCAAGAGCTTGCCTCCCAATACTTTGGCAACCCAATTAATGTCAGTTTTGTACTTGCCGTAGAGGGCTCAGCAAGCACCCCAGTAAAGATTGCCGCCAAAGAAGTAGAGGCCTCTGAGGTCAGGGTAGCCGTAGAGATTGCCCCCACCGTTTCTGTGGAAGAGCAGTCTTTCGAGATTGAGGATCACTCAAAACTAAATCCAAACCTCACCTTTGAAACCTTTGTAACCGGTAAGGCAAACCAACTAGCAAGGGCCGCATCGATTCAGGTTGCCCACAACCCGGGGACATCCTACAACCCCATGTTTTTATACGGTGGGGTTGGTTTAGGAAAAACCCATTTAATCCATGCGATTGGCAACCACCTTTTAAAAGAAAAGCCAAATGCCCGAATTCGCTATATTCATGCGGAGCAATATGTTTCAGATGTGGTTAGGGCTTATCAACAAAAAGCCTTCGACCGCTTTAAGCGCTACTACCACTCGCTAGACCTTCTTTTGATTGATGATATTCAGTTCTTTAGCGGAAAATCGAGGACCCAAGAAGAATTTTTCTATGCTTTTGAAGCCCTGTTGAGCAACAAATCCCAGGTCATCATTACGAGCGACACCTATCCCAAAGAGATGGCAGGAATTGACGATCGCCTGATTTCTCGTTTTGACTCTGGCCTAACGGTCGCAATCGAACCCCCTGAGCTAGAGATGCGGGTAGCTATTTTGATGAAGAAGGCTGTGAGCGAGGGCATCCCCATGAGTGAGGATGTTGCTTTCTTTGTAGCAAAACACCTACGCTCAAATGTTCGTGAGTTAGAGGGGGCTTTACGTAAGATTTTGGCTTTTGTTCGCTTCCACGGTCGCGAGGTAACCATAGAGGTTGCGAGAACCGCCCTTAAGGACCTTCTCTCAATCCAGAACCGTCAAATTTCTGTCGAAAATATTCAAAAGGCTGTTGCTGATTTTTACAGCATCAAGGTCGCTGATATGTATTCGAAAAAGCGTCCGGCCAACATTGCGCGCCCACGCCAAATCGCCATGTTTATGGCAAAAGAGTTGACCCAAAAAAGCCTCCCTGAGATCGGTGAGCTCTTTGGTGGAAGAGACCACACTACCGTTCTACACGCCGTTCGAAAGGTTGGTGACGAACGGGCGCATGATAGCCAACTGAACCACGAAATTCACGTTATCGAGCAAACCTTGAAAGCATAATTTTTTGCCTGTGGATAAGCTTGTGGGTAACCATGGGGATATGTTTGGGGATTGGTTGTGGATAAATTGTGAAGAGTCCACACTTCATGCAAAAATAGGGTGTTGGTAAAAAGTTATCCCATTTTTATGCAGTCTTTATACAGAAGTTTTCCACAGATTTTTAGACGTTTAATGTGTTGTTTTGTTTGAGGTTTTTGACTTATCCACGGAAAAACGAAGCCTTATTACTATTACTACTAAGATATATACAAGGATTTAAAAGCAATGCAACTTGTTAACACCTCTCGCGATAATTTATTGAAACCACTACAAGTGGTTAGTGGGATTGTTGAGCGTAGACATACACTTCCCATTTTGGCTAACCTCTTATTTAAAAAGAGTGGTGAGAAGGTATCTTTTGTTTCTACTGATATCGAAATTCAAATTACCACTAACGCAAATTTTGGCGTTGGCTCAGAGGATGTAACGACAACCGTGGCAGCAAGAAAGTTGTTGGATATTTTGCGCGCTTTACCAGAAGGGCCGGTATCGCTCAATCTTAAAGACAATCGCATGGTAGTACAGAGTGGCAAAAGCCGCTTTTCGCTGCAAACCCTATCTGCTACAGAGTTTCCTGTAATGCAAAGTGTTGGTGAGGTGACGGCAGCCTGGAAGATGTCACAAAAGAGTTTCCGCCAACTTATTAGTCAAGTTCATTTCTCAATGGCGCAGCAAGATATCCGTTATTACCTAAATGGTATGTTGTTGGTGATTGAGGGTAAAGAGGTTGTCGCTGTTGCAACTGACGGTCATCGCTTGGCGTTTTCCCAAGTGGAGCTTGCTGAAGCTCCGTCTGGTTCAGGTCAAAGACAAGAAATTATTATTCCTCGCAAAACCATTCTAGAGTGCCAACACCTTCTTGAAGATTCTGATGAGCCTTTAGAAATCAGCTTAACCGCAAACCAGGTGAAGTTCGCCTTTGGGGACATTGAGCTTATTTCTAAACTGGTTGAAGGTAAGTTTCCAGATTTCCAAAGGGTAATTCCCAAGGGACATAAAAACTCTTTAACAGTTAATCGCGATGTACTGCAAGCTGCACTTCAACGCGCTGCGATTTTGACCACAGACAAATTTAAAGGGGTTCGTTTTTCCTTATCACCAAATCGCATTACCGTTCAATCAACCAATGCTGAGCAAGAAGAGGCGCAGGAAGAAATTGAGACCGAATATGGCGGCGATGCAGTAGAGATTGGTTTTAATGTGAGTTATTTACTAGACGTCTTAGCAAATCTAAAGAATGAAAAAATTCAAATTAGTTTGGGAGATGCAAACAGCAGTGCTGTGATTACATTACCTGGATCAGAGAACTTTAAGTACGTTGTAATGCCAATGCGCATTTAATTTAGAAGAACATGACTGAAGAAAAAAAAGTAGTAGAGCAGTACGGCGCCGCATCGATTCAAATCTTAGAGGGTCTAGAAGCTGTTCGTAAACGTCCTGGTATGTACATTGGAGACACCTCTGATGGCACAGGATTGCACCACCTTGTTTTTGAGGTTTTAGATAATTCAATCGACGAAGCATTAGCGGGATACTGCTCCGAGATTACGGTTGTTATACAAACCGATAATTCCATCTCAATTGTGGATAACGGCCGGGGTGTGCCAACTGGCATCAAGTACGACGACAAGCATGAGCCAAAGAGAAGTGCGGCTGAAATTGTGATGACTGAGTTACATGCTGGTGGTAAGTTTGATCAAAACAGTTATAAGGTTTCTGGTGGTTTACACGGAGTGGGTGTAAGCTGCGTCAATGCACTCTCAAAGTGGTTAAAACTCACGATTCGTCGCGACGGCAAAGCACATTACATGGAGTTTGCTCGTGGCGTTATTCAGAATCGGAACATCCAACAGGAAAATGGCGTTGCTACCTCACCCATTACCGTTACAGGCGACACCGAACTTTCAGGTACTGAAGTTCATTTCTTAGCCGACGAAGAGATTTTTGGAAATGTTGAGTTTCATTACGAAATTCTAGTAAAGCGTATTCGTGAACTCTCGTTCTTGAATAACGGGGTACATATTAAGTTGATTGACCAGCGTACTGGCCAGGAAGAAGACTTTGCATTTTCTGGTGGCGTCAAAGGTTTTGTTGAATACATCAACCAAACCAAAAACGTTCTACACCCTAATATTTTTTATGCCGAAGGCGTTCGCCCTTCCGACCTCGGCGGTCAAATTACTGCTGAAGTTTCAATGCAATGGAATGACAGCTTTAGCGAACAAGTGCTTTGTTTTACCAACAACATTCCCCAGCGGGATGGCGGCACCCACTTAACTGGTTTGCGTGCTGCGATGACGCGAGTCATTAACAAATACATTGATGAAAACGAAGTAGCCAAAAAAGCAAAAGTAGAAATTTCTGGCGATGATATGCGCGAAGGCCTTGCCTGCGTCTTGTCGGTGAAAGTGCCAGAGCCAAAATTTTCCAGCCAAACAAAAGACAAGCTGGTTTCAAGCGAAGTTCGGGGGCCGGTAGAAGAAATTGTTGCTGAGGCCTTAAGCGCTTACCTGCAGGAGCGACCAGCCGACGCAAAAATTCTTTGTGGAAAAATTGTCGACGCTGCTCGTGCCCGTGAAGCTGCGCGTAAAGCGCGCGACATGACAAGACGCAAGGGCGCATTAGATGGTTTGGGTTTGCCTGGTAAGTTGGCAGACTGTCAAGAAAAAGACCCAGCAAAGTCCGAGTTATTTATTGTTGAGGGCGACTCCGCGGGTGGCTCTGCCAAACAGGGGCGAGATCGTCGCTTCCAGGCAATTCTTCCTTTAAAGGGAAAAATTCTGAACGTTGAAAAAGCCCGCTTTGACAAAATGTTGGCAAGCCAAGAGGTTGTAACACTCATTACGGTATTGGGCACTGGTATTGGTGTTGAAGAATATAAAGCCGACAAACTTCGTTATCACCGCATCATCATCATGACCGATGCGGACGTAGATGGAAGCCACATTCGTACGCTGCTCTTAACATTCTTCTACAGGCAGATGCCAGAGTTGATTGAGCGTGGCCACATTTATATTGCTCAGCCACCACTCTATAAGGTGAAGTTTGGTAAGAGCGAGCAATACATTAAAGATGATGCAGAGCTCAATCAATTGTTGCTAAAGATTGCCCTAGAAACCGCCTCTCTCCAGACCCCGACGGGAGAGTTGATCGAGGGCGAATCATTGAACGAGTTGGCCAAGCACTACCAAGTCATTCAGTCGATAGTCGATCGTTTGTCTCGCACCATTGATGAAGATGCGTTGCGAGCCATTGCTTCTGGTACCCAATTGAATTTGGACACCGAGAAATCAGCGAATGAATCTGCGGATCGATTAAGGTTGGCTCTTGCTGATTCGCTCAATCCACTGGCTCTGCCACCAGAAATTATTGTGCAAAAAGAAGATCGCACTGAGCGTTTTCGTTTGTTGTTATCACGCCGTATTCATGGCAACCTCAAGCTATCCACAATTAATTCTGACTTTGTTCATGGCGATGACTATCAGAGCCTTGCAAATGCAGCAGCTGTTTTGTCGGGCAGGGTTTTGCCTGGCACACGGGTGCGCCGCGGAGATCCAGATAAGAATCAAAAAGAGCAAACCATTAATGACTTTAGGGGCGCTTTTTCTTGGTTGTTGTCCGAGGCAGGGCGTGTCTTAAGCCGCCAGCGATATAAAGGTCTTGGTGAGATGAATCCATCCCAACTATGGGAGACCACCATGGATGCGAGCTCTCGCACTTTGTTACAAGTAAAAATCGAAGATGCAATTGCTGCGGATCAAGTCTTTACAACGCTGATGGGCGACGAAGTGGAGCCCCGTCGCGCATTTATTGAAAAGAACGCACTTATTGCTCGTAACCTAGACGTTTAAATATGGCATCTAAAAAATTAAAACCACCAAAGGTGGATCGGTCATTTATTGTTGTGAAGTCTTCACCGATCCATGGCAAAGGCGTTTTTGTAGTTAAGCCTATTAAAAAGGGCCAGGTAATCATTGAGTACAAAGGGGAGCGCATTAGCTGGAAGCTTGCCGAGAAGCGCCATCCACACGACCCCAAAGACCCAAACCATACCTTTTATTTTTCCCTAGATGATGGTCGCGTGATTGATGCTAAGTATGGCGGTAATGCTGCGCGTTGGATTAATCACTCTTGTAAACCTAGTTGCGAAACGCGCGAAGATATCTACGATGGTAAGCCACGCGTTTTCATTTATGCCAAGCGAGCCCTTAAGGTTGGTGAAGAACTTTTTTATGACTACTCCCTGGACATTGAGGGTCGCGTCACTAAGCAGATGAAAAAAGATTACGAATGTCGTTGTGGGGCTAAAAAGTGCCGCGGCACAATGCTTGCGCAAGATAAAAAATAAACCACGCACTTTTTATGTTGTACATCACCATTCAAGAGCTTGAGGCGGCCATTAATTATTGGCGCAATCAATCTCCAGCGGTGGGGGATGAGTTGCGTTTATGTCCCGAAGCGGCCGCCCTTGCCAAACCATATGCCCTCATGATTGTTCAGGGCTCGCAACGGATGCCGCTGGATGTTTTGGATGAGCTTGCAAGAACTGCCATCCAAACATTTAATAAGCTTACCCAAAGCTAAGCTATAAACCCCTAAAGTTTAGGGTTATCGCTATATAAAGCAAGCCCGTCTTGGGGTATCCTCAATACCTTGCCCCAGCAAAGGGTAGAGGACAATAGATTGCAAGAAACAATATTAGAGACAATTGGCCTGGGGAAATCCTTTAAGGGGTTTTCTGCTGTTACTGATGTTAACTTAAAGGTGTCAAGGGGGAGTATTCATGCCCTCATAGGACCCAATGGGGCGGGCAAAACCACATGCTTCAATTTGCTAACTAAATTCTTAGAACCCAGTAGCGGTCAAATCTTATTTAATGGTTTAGATATTACAAATGAGGCCCCGGCCTTAATTGCGCGACGGGGAATTATTCGCTCCTTTCAAATTTCAGCTGTTTTCCCCCATTTAAGCGTTTTAGAAAACGTTCGTGTTGCGCTGCAGCGAGGGTTGGGTACCGAGTTTCATTTTTGGAAATCAGGCCACTCTCTCAATATTCTGAACGATCGCGCCCTAGAGTTGCTCCATGAAGTTGGGTTGGAGGGGTTTGCCCACGAGCAAACTTTGAACCTGGCTTATGGACGTAAGCGAGCGCTAGAAATTGCAACCACTCTAGCCATGGAGCCAGAATTAATGCTCTTAGATGAGCCTACTCAAGGGATGGGGCACGAGGACGTAGAGCGCGTCACAGAGTTGATTGATCGCGTTGCTAAGGGACGCACCATCTTGATGGTTGAGCACAATATGAAAGTTGTTGCTTCGATTGCTGATCGGATTACTGTGCTCCAGCGCGGGGCTGTTTTGGCAGAAGGCCCTTATCAAGAGGTTTCGAAAAACCCGCTAGTGATTGAGGCCTATATGGGCAGCCACGGGGGCGATAATTTATGAGCGGTATGGCGCTAGAGGTTAAAAATTTAGAGTCCTGGTATGGGGAGTCTCATATTTTGCATGGTGTAAATTTTGCGGTGCGCGATGGTGAGGTTGTCACGCTTTTAGGAAGAAACGGTGCGGGCAGAAGCACCATTCTTAAAACGATTCTAGGCATGACCAGTAAGCGTAAGGGCGTTATCAATGTCTTTGGAGTCGAGACCGTTGATCTTCCAACCTATCAAATTGCTCGTCTAGGCATTGGCTATTGTCCAGAAGAGAGGGGTATTTTCGGTAGCCTAGACGCGCAAGAGAACCTACTCCTTCCCCCAAAGGTTTCTTCTGGTGGCATGGAGCTAGAAGAAATTTACGAGATGTTCCCAAATCTTTATGAAAGAAGAAATAGTCCGGGCACCAGACTTTCTGGTGGTGAGCAGCAAATGTTGGCAATGGCTCGAATTTTAAGAACTGGCGCCAAACTTTTGTTGTTAGATGAGATCACCGAAGGTCTCGCGCCTGTGATTGTCGAAAAACTTGGTGAGGTGGTATCTAAATTAAGAAATAAGGGCTTTACGATTGTCTTGGTAGAGCAAAACTTTAGATTTGCGGCGGAACTTGCAGACAGACATTATGTGGTTGAAAGTGGTTTGATAGTAGAGGTGGTTGAGCGTGCAGACTTAAAGGCCAAGGCCGAAGTCTTAAACGGTTATTTAGGCGTTTAGTCGGGTGTTTACTTTTAAAGGAAAAACAATGAAGCGGACTTTAATTTCTATGGCAGTGGCAGCCCTAGCTGCAGTTTCTAGTGGTGCGAATGCGGCGGATCCATCCGCTGTAAAAATTGGTTTTATTACTGATATCTCTGGTTTGTACTCAGATATTGATGGTCAGGGTGGCTTGGAGGCGATCAAGATGGCTATTGCCGACTTTGGCGGCAGTGTTTTGGGTAAAAAAATTGAAGTGGTTTCAGCGGACCACCAAAACAAAGCAGATATTGCTGCATCTAAAACTAGAGAATGGATTGACCAAGACGGCGTTACCGTTGTCTTTGGTGGAACTAACTCCGGAACTGCGTTAGCAACTTCAAAAGTGGCCGCAGAAAAAAAACGGATTTACATCAATAACGGCGCTGGCACTTCCGCATTAACCAATGAACAGTGCACCCCATACACCATTCACTACACCTATGACACGGTTGCTTTGGCAAACGGCTCAGCTAAAGGGATGATGGACAAAGGCTTAAAGACTTGGTATTTTTTGACTGCTGACTACGCTTTTGGTTATGCCCTTGAGAAAGATGCAACCAACGTGATTAATGCCAGCGGTGGAAAGGTTTTGGGAACATCAAAGCACCCACTCAATGCGAGCGATTTTTCATCTTATCTATTGCAGGCACAGGCTTCAAAAGCTCAGGTTTTGGGCTTAGCTAATGCGGGTGGTGACACCATTAATTCCGTTAAGGCCGCCAATGAGTTCGGCATTACCAAAACCATGAAGATTGCTGGTTTATTAGTATTTATTACTGATGTGCACGCAATTGGCATCCAAAATGCACAAGGCTTGCTAGCTACCGAGGCCTGGTATTGGGATCAGAACGACCAGACTCGTAAGTTTGCAAAACGTTTCTTTGAAAAAATGAAACGCATGCCAACGATGGTTCAGGCAGGCAACTATTCATCTACGATGACTTATTTGAATGCTGTTAAAGCGGCCGGTACCAGTGATTCGGACAAAGTGATGCAGCAAATGCGCAAGGTCAAAATTAACGATATGTTCACGAAAAACGGTTATATCCGCAAAGACGGAACCATGGTTCACGACATGTACCTTTATGAAGTAAAGACCCCAAGCGAAGTCAAAAGTCCATGGGATTACTACAAGTTAGTTGCTACCGTGCCTGGGGAAAAAGCTTTTGCTCCAGAGGCTTATTCTCAGTGCGCTAATAAGTAATCTTGGAAATCTTCGGCCTTTCTATTTCCGCTCTGTTAAGCCAGCTCCTTTTGGGGCTGGTTAACGGCAGCTTCTATGCAATCCTCAGTTTGGGATTGGCGGTAATCTTTGGCCTGTTAAATGTGATTAATTTTTCACATGGCGCCATGTTTATGTTGGGCGCCATTGTGACGTGGATGGCTGGGCAATATTTTGGAATTAACTATTGGGTGATGCTCATACTGGCCCCAATCATTGTTGGCTTGATTGGCATTGTGATTGAGCGTTTATTGCTAAGGCATTTGTATAAGCTAGATCATTTGTACGGATTGCTGTTGACCTTTGGTTTAACGCTTTTTATCGAGGGCGTGCTGCGCTCCATATATGGCGCTTCGGGTTTGTCTTATAGCGCTCCCGATGCCTTGCGCGGAGCCACCGATTTAGGTTTTATGGTTTTGCCAAACTATCGTGCATGGGTGGTGCTTGCTTCCCTTACCGTATGTTTTGCCACGTGGTATGTGATAGAAAAAACCAGTATTGGCGCTTATTTACGCGCTGGCACAGAAAACCCAAAACTAGTTCAGGCATTTGGAGTGAATTTTCCTCTGATGACAACATTGACTTATGGGTTTGGGGTGGCACTTGCGGCATTTTCAGGCGTGCTCGCTGCGCCGATTATTCAGGTTTCTCCGCTGATGGGGTCTAACCTCATCATTGTTGTGTTTGCTGTGGTGGTGATTGGCGGCATGGGTTCTATCATGGGGTCAATTGTTACTGGCCTAGGATTGGGTTTGGTTGAGGGCTTGACCAAGGTGTTTTATCCAGAAGCTTCAAGCACTGTGGTATTTGCGATCATGGTGATTGTTTTGCTCTTTAGGCCGGCAGGCCTGTTTGGGCGTGAAAAATGAAATCACTTAAGCTCTGGCTTTTTCTGGCAATACTTGCTGTCGCAATAGCGGCACCATTTTTTGCTTACCCTATTTTCCTAATGAAGATTTTATGTTTTGCTCTTTTTGCGGCAGCATTTAATTTATTGTTGGGCTATACAGGCCTTCTATCTTTTGGCCATGCCGCATTTTTCGGTGGCGCCGGATACTGTGCGGGATATTTGATGCGAGAAATGGGCGTTGGCCCGGCAGGCGGAATCTTGCTTGGGGTTTTGTTTGCTGCGGCCTTGGGTGCGCTGATTGGCGGCCTTGCAATTAGAAGACAGGGCATTTACTTTTCTATGATTACTTTGGCCTTGGCGCAAATGTTTTACTTTATTTGCCTGCAAGCCCCAGCTTCTGGGGGTGAGGATGGCTTTCAGGGCATCCCGAGAGGCGAGCTGTTTGGCCTAATCAACTTACAAAATGACTTAAATCTTTATTACTTTGTTTTGGCTACAACACTTGTTGGGTTCTTATTCATTTCAAGAATCATTTCCTCCCCGTTTGGACAGATCCTAAAAGCAATTAAAGAAAACGAGCCGCGTGCAATATCTCTAGGCTATAACGTTAATCGTTTTAAGTTTTTAGTATTTATTTTGTCTGCTGCACTAGCTGGTTTGGCTGGGGCCGTTCAAGCATTGGTATTAGGCTTCGAGACACTGACAGATGTGCACTGGTCAATGTCCGGCTTGGTTATTTTGATGACCTTGGTTGGTGGTGTTGGCACCTTGGTAGGCCCATTTGTTGGGGCGCTGGTAATTGTTCTGCTTGAACATAGAGTGGGTGAGATTGGAAACTTCTTAGCTCAAATTACGGGTGTCGCTTGGTTTAACTCTTTGGGCGAGTCCGTGACCATTGTTACGGGCCTGATATTTGTTTTCTGTGTAATGGCTTTTCGCCGCGGCTTGGTTGGTATCTTTACTGAAAAGTAATAGCTTTACTGTTGTGTACAAGCCCAACCGAGATCAGCAAGTGCTCCCGCTTTTGCCCCGTTTTCAATGGCATCACTTGCATTGGCATTGCCATCCATTGCGCGCTTGGTAATGCCGTGCAAAATTGCCGAAATTCGAAATAAGTTGTAGGCCATCAAAAAAGGCCAGTGTTCTGAAATCGATCTTCCCACTTGTTTTTCATACATAGCGATATATTCAGACTCACTAGGAATTCCTAGTCCAAGTAAGTCGAGACCTTGTATTCCGCGCCATAGGCTTGGCGGGATTCTCCAGGCCATGCATTGGTAAGCAAAGTCAGCCAACGGGTTGCCAAGCGTAGAAAGCTCCCAATCCAAAACGCCAATGATGCGTAAATCCGTTTTGTGAAAGATGAGATTGTCCATGCGAAAGTCGCCATGGATGAGCGAGGTTTCGTCTCCAGCAGGAATGTGCTCGGGCAACCAGTCCATCAATTTATTAAGAGAATCAGGTATGGCAATACTGGCTTCGCGCACTTGCCGAGACCAGCGCGCAATTTGTCTTGCAAAATAGTTGCCAGGCTTACCAAAAGTTTCTAATCCAAGCGACGCATAATCTAGGCGATGTATAGCAGAGATGGTGCGATTCATTTCTTCATAAATCTTACGACGATCATTTGCTGATATGTCTGGCAAAGACTGATCAACGAATACCCTTCCATCAAGATATTCCATGATGAAAAAGGCGGTTCCAATAATGCTCTCATCTTCACAATAAGCTAGCATTTGGGGAATCGGTACGTCTGTACCTGCCAGCGCTTTCATCACGCGATGCTCTCGATCAACCGCATGCGCTGATGGTAATAAAACCCCATTCGGTTTTTTTCTAAGCACGTAATGAGAACTGCCGTTAGTAATTTTGAATGTCGGGTTCGATTGGCCACCAGTTAGCTGGCTAAGCTCAATGCGGCCTCTAATAAACCCTAATGAATTTAAGTACTGCTCAAGCGACTCTTGAAAAGAGGGGGTTTGCATAAGCAATTTGTATTTATAAGCCGTTAATCAGGTGGCCGCTATCTACCGCAATAGTTGCACCGGTCATTGCAGTGCTAGCGTCAGAGGCTAAGAGCAATAATGGCCCATTCAAGTCTTCTAAATTATTAAAGCGCCGTGAAGGGATGCGTGCCAGAGTTTTTTGTCCAGCTTCACTTAGTAGAAATTCGCGATTGAGGTCAGTAATCACATAGCCTGGTAACAAGGCATTGACGCGGATTTGATGACGCGCTAACTCAAGAGCCATTACTTTTGTGAGCTGCACCACGCCCGCTTTTGAGATGACATAAGGGGCTACCCCGCCAATGACTCGCTCCCCCAAGATAGAGGCAATATTGACAATATTTCCAGGCTTATTGGCTTCCGCTAGTCGCCGCGCCGCTTCGGTAGCAACCAACCAACAGCCCTTCAGATTCGTATCGATTACCCGATCCCAGTCTTCCTCAGTTTGGTCAAGTAATTTGCGATGGATGCTCATGCCAGCGTTGTTGATAACGATCGTCGGCAATGACCACTGCGCAAGCTCATCAAAACACTGCGTCACACTTTTGTTGTTCGTGACATCAAGCTCAAATGCTTTTGCTTGGCCGCCCAATTGAGTAATTTCATCGACTACAGATTGAAGTTGGTCTATACGTCGAGATGCGATTGCTACCTTTGCGCCAGCCTTGGCAAGCAGTAGCGCGCAATGCTTGCCGATACCACTCGACGCGCCCGTTACAAGCGCTGTTTTATTATCCAATCGAAACAGCTGATTGATATCCATCACTTAGTTTCTTTATTTCCAATAATTTTGCGAGCCATGCTCCAACGATGAACTTCACTTGGGCCATCATAGATTCGGAAGCCACGCATATCTTTAAAAATTTTCATCAGCGCGGTTTCACCGGTGACACCTTGGCCACCCAACATTTGTACGCAACGATCTACCACTCGCCACTCGGCCTCAGAGCAAATGACTTTTGCGCGACTAGACTCAAAATTGCAGCGTTGCCCTTGATCCAAAAGCCAGGCAGTATGCCAAATATTTAGTCGAGAGGTTTGCAGATCCATATCGTTATCTGCCAACATAAATCCAACGCCCTCATGCTCGCCTAAAATTTTCCCAAAGGCTTCTCTTTTCTTTGCGTAGGCAATTGCAATGTCTTGCGCACGTTGCGCTTGACCAAGCCAACGCATGCAATGGGTTAGTCGCGCAGGTGCTAAACGTACTTGAGCATTTTTAAAGCCCTTACCAAGCTCACCCAATATTTGTTTGGAAGAGACGCGTAAATTTGTGAACCGAAGAACGCTATGTCCGCCAGCAAAGCAGCTATCCATCGCATCCATATTTCGAACAAGCTCAATACCTGGCACATTCATGTCTGATAAAAACATGGTGGCAGAGCCATCTTCCCCGCGGGCCATGATGATGACAAAGTCTGCTCCATCGGCTCCAGTAATAAACCACTTTAGACCGTTAATAAGATAATCTTCACCATCTTTAGTGGCTGTGGTCATGAGCATTGAAGGATCTGAGCCAGCCCCGGGAGCAGGTTCTGTCATGGCAAAACATGAGCGAATTTTTCCTGCAACTAAAGGGCGAAGCCAACGCTCTTTTTGTTCTGGACTAGCAATTTCTTCTAGTAAATGAATGTTGCCTTCATCGGGCGCGTGGATATTCATCGCAGTCGGCCCTAATGAAGAGTAGCCCGCCTCTTCAAAAACGATGGCTTTTTCTATATGACTTAATCCTAAGCCACCCATTTCAATCGAAGCGTGTGGCGTTAATAAACCCGCTTTTCGAGCAAGCTCGATTAATTCCTTACGTAACTCTTCGGAGGGACCATGTTCATTTTGGCGCGGATCTTTTTCGAACGGAACCACTTGATCGCGAATAAATGAGCGCGTCCGATCCCGCAACCCTTCTAGTTTGGGCGTTAAAGAGAAGTCCATTGTTAGATTGTAATAGCAGGCAAAACTGAAATTACACTTAAAACTTCCTATGACTAAAATACATTTTGAATAAGGCTGCCACGTAAGACCTTATGATTATTTTTTTTAATTGAGCCCTTTATCGAATTTTCAATTTTCATTTGGCCCTTGCTATTGGCGATGGCTTTTTTTGCTGGCTTAGTTGATGCAGTGGCTGGCGGCGGAGGCTTAATTCAGGTCCCCGCTTTATTTGCTGCTTACCCTAACGAACATCCTGCAACATTACTTTCTACTAATAAAGTTTCTGCTGTTGGCGGCACTTTAAATGCTGCACGAAAATATTTACATCATGTATCTCTGCCCTGGGCGGTTGTATTGCCTGCAATCGTGGCGGGTTTTTTGGGCTCGCTTTTGGGTGCCAGCGCAGTTAGCAGCTTTCCAGCAGAGCCTTTGCGTAAAGCGCTGCCCTTTGTTTTGCTGTTTCTTTTGCTCTACACCTGGTTTCAGCCATCGCTTGGTGAGGCCCATGCTCCCAAAGGCGAAAGTCGTTTTCAGCAATTTAAAGCAGCTGCGCTTGGACTAACGATTGGGTTTTACGATGGCTTCTTTGGCCCTGGCACCGGCAGCTTTTTGCTTTTTGGTTTTGTGCGGTTCTTTGCTTTTGACTTTTTGCATGCCTCAGCTGCAACAAAACTGGTGAATGTCGCCACTAATTTAGCCGCGATCTTAATGCTAGCCAGTCTTGGGCAAATTAACTGGCCTCTTGGTTTGGCCATGATGATTGCCAACATTGCGGGCAGTCAATTTGGAAGTCGCCTGGCAATTCAGCACGGCAGCTCATTTGTTAGAAAAGCTTTTTTGGTCATTGTGACGGCTTTGATTCTGAAGTCAGCCTGGAATGCATATTTTATCAATTAAATCAACGACTTATAAATTGCCCCATTGATTTTCCAAGATTTTATGATCTTTTGTTTCACGTGAAACAAACAAAATGCTATGATCATCGCCCTATCTGAGGCAAATCATGCGTTATTCCAAAAGTTTCGATGTCATTGTTGTAGGCGGTGGGCACGCTGGGACTGAGGCAGCCCTTGCATCGGCGCGCATGGGCTGCGACACCCTATTAATTACCCACAGTATTGAAAATCTGGGGGCAATGAGCTGCAATCCTTCGATTGGAGGAATTGGTAAGGGCCACTTAGTTAAGGAAATTGATGCCATGGGTGGTGCCATGGCTGCCGCAACTGACGATGCAGGAATCCAGTTCCGGATTCTCAATTCAAGCAAGGGCCCCGCGGTTCGTGCGACTCGTGCTCAAGGCGATCGAATCCTCTATAAAGCTGCTATCCGACGAAGGCTCGAAAACCAACCCAACTTAAGCCTATTTCAGGCTGCGGTAGATGATCTTATAGTTCAGGGCGACGAGGTTCAAGGTGTGTTGACCCAAATGGGTCTCGAGTTTATGGCCAAAAAAGTAGTTCTTACCGCAGGAACCTTTTTGGATGGCAAGATCCATGTTGGCTTGAATAACTATGCCGGTGGTCGTGCAGGTGATCCTGCGGCCGTTTCCCTCTCTGCCCGCCTGAAAGAGCTAAAGCTTCCCCAGGGTAGACTAAAGACTGGCACTCCACCACGCATTGATGGCAGAACTATTGACTTCTCAGTCATGCTTGAGCAGCCTGGCGACTTGGATCCGCTCCCCGTTTTTTCCTATTTAGGGCGCCCAGAACAGCATCCTAGGCAGGTTCCCTGTTGGATTTCTCATACAAATGAGAAAACGCATGACATTATTCGGGGTGGTTTGGATCGCTCGCCAATGTATACGGGCGTGATTGAGGGCGTTGGTCCACGCTACTGCCCTTCGATTGAGGACAAAATTCATCGTTTTGCCTCTAAAAATAGCCATCAGATCTTTTTGGAGCCTGAGGGACTAACAACCAATGAGTTTTATCCCAATGGGATTTCGACTAGTCTCCCCTTTGATATTCAATGGGAATTGGTCCGCAGCATTCGCGGCTTAGAGTCTGCAGTCATTGTGCGCCCGGGGTATGCCATTGAGTATGACTTCTTTGATCCACGCCAATTGCGCCATAGCCTAGAGACTAGGGTTATTGGGGGTTTGTATTTTGCTGGGCAGATCAATGGCACAACGGGTTATGAAGAGGCTGCCGCCCAAGGCATGTTGGCAGGTATTAATGCTGGATTGGCCTCCCAAGGCAAAGAACCTTGGCTTCCAAAGCGGAGCGAATCCTATATTGGTGTCCTCCTAGATGACTTAATCACCCGCGGGGTCCAAGAGCCCTACCGTATGTTTACTAGTCGTGCCGAGTACCGCTTGAGCTTGCGCGAAGACAATGCAGATATGCGTTTAACTGGGATTGGTCGTGAACTTGGCTTGGTTGATGACTATCGTTGGGAAGTATTTTGCAGAAAACAAGAGGCTGTTTCACGTGAAACATCTCGTTTGCAAGATATTTGGGTGGGGCCAAAACATGAAGCCGCCCCCCTGGTTTCTCAGTTGCTGGGTCAAGACTTATCCCATGAATGTAATTTAACCGAGCTTTTAAGGCGCCCCGGCATTACTTATCAAGCCATTACTAGCTTGGGAGACGGCATGTGGTCGCCAGGTGTTTTGGATGAAGATCTCGGTTTAGCTGCTCAAATTAGTGACCAGGTCGAGATTTCCATTAAATACCAGGGCTACATTGATCGTCAGGCACTTGAAATTACCCGTCAGGAGCTCAACGAGACCTTCCCCCTCCCAGAGTCGCTTGATTATTCGCAAGTTCTGGGCCTGTCTAAAGAGGTTCAGCAAAAGCTGAATTTGCATAAGCCAGCAACACTGGGTCAAGCAGGAAGAATCTCAGGAGTAACTCCAGCAGCACTTTCTTTGCTTTTGGTACACCTTAAAAAAGGTTTGGGCCGAACCCAAGAGGCTGCATGACCGAAGATTTGCTTGCGCTGGGCATTGAAGAATTGGGCCTCAATTTAAGTGATGCCAACATTGCAGACTTAGAGGTTTTTTTGCAAGAAATGAGCCGCTGGAATCAGGTGCATAACCTCACGGCAATTGAAGATCAAAAAGATTCAGTGCGCCTCCATCTGATTGATTCTATTTCTGTTTTACCTCTATTGAGGCAATTTCTAAAGACATCCACGCCTAAAATTGCCGACCTCGGCTCGGGCGGCGGCTTGCCAGCCATTCCCATTGCCATTGTCCAGCCTGAGTGGCGCTTGAGTCTGATTGAGGCAATCCGTAAAAAGACGGCTTTTTTGCAACATATACGAGGAAAGCTAAAGCTCAAAAACATCGAAGTATTAAGCGAAAGAGTTGAAAATGTTGCGATGCAACAACCTGGTCAATTTGATGCCGTTATTTCACGTGCGTTTACCAATCTAGCGCGCTTTTTGGAGCTCTCCTTGCCACTTCTCAAGCCGGATGGCCTCGTATTTGCCATGAAAGCCAAGCGGGCGGACGAGGAAATAGCTGAAGTAAGCAAAGACGATTGGCGTTTATTGGCCGATCAAGCCCTGTTTATTCCTAATCTGCCGGTAGAGCGCCGCTTGTTGGTGTTCACCCCCGTGAGAAAATCGAATTCTTCCCTATAAGCAAACTCTAAAGCACCCATGGCAAAAATATTCTGTATTGCAAATCAAAAAGGTGGCGTTGGTAAGACCACTACTGCGGTTAATTTAGCTGCGGGATTAGTTGGGCTTGGACAGCGAGTATTGCTGGTGGACTTAGATCCACAAGGGAATGCCACGATGGGCTCTGGGGTTGAAAAAGCAGATTTGAACAACAGTGTTTATCAAGTTTTAATTGGCTTGGCTGCAGTAAAAGATTGTGCGCAACCTTGCGAAAGTTCTGGCTACGATGTGTTACCTGCAAATCGTGATTTAGCAGGAGCGGAAATTGAATTGGTAGATATGGATGCGCGCGAATCACGTTTAAAAGATGCGCTTGCGCAAGTAGCTACTGACTATGACTTCATCTTGATTGATTGCCCGCCTGCTTTGTCATTGTTAACGCTCAATGGGTTGTGTGCTGCGAATGGCGTCATCGTACCAATGCAGTGTGAGTACTTTGCGCTAGAAGGCTTGTCGGATTTGGTAAACACCATTAAACAAGTGCATGCCAATTTAAATCCTGACCTGGTAATTATTGGTTTATTGCGAGTGATGTTTGATGCACGCATGACCTTGCAACAGCAAGTATCTGATCAGTTGATAGAACACTTTGGAGATAAGGTCTTTAAGGCGATTATTCCTCGTAATGTCAGGCTTGCCGAGGCACCATCTTATGGCCTTCCGGGCGTTGCGTTTGACAAGACATCGCGCGGTGCAAAAGCATATTTAGAGTTTGGCGCCGAGATGGTTGAGCGCATCAAACAAATGTAATTTTTTAATAAGATAGAACATCATGGTTGCCATTAAGAAAAAAGGTTTGGGCAGGGGTCTAGAGGCCTTGCTCGGTGAGAAAGCTGCGCAAGCGAACTCTTCCGCAGAAATAAACCGTTTGCCCTTAACTGCATTGCAAGCGGGTAAATACCAGCCACGTCAAAAAATGGAAACGGGCGCACTTCAAGAATTGGCGGAGAGCATTCGAGAACAAGGCGTGATGCAACCGCTCTTGGTGAGAATGGTAAGCGCTGGTAAGTACGAAATTATTGCTGGTGAAAGACGCTTTCGTGCCGCCACCCTTGCCGGCTTAAAAGAAGTTCCTGTTTTGGTTTCTGATGCTGATGATCAAGCCGCAGCCGCAATGGCTTTGGTAGAGAATATGCAACGTGAGGACTTAAACCCTCTAGAGGAGTCACAGGGTTTGGCGCGTTTGATCGAAGAATTTGGTTTTACGCATGAACAGGCTGCAAAAGCAGTGGGCAAGTCCCGTAGCGCCATTAGTAATTTATTGCGCTTAGCGCAGCTGGCCAAGCCTGTACAAGCAATGCTGTTGGCGGGTGATATTGATATGGGCCATGCCCGTGCGCTGTTGCCGCTTCCTGGTGCTAGCCAGGTTGCACTGGCACAGAAGATTGCCGCTCAAGGCCTTTCTGTGCGCGAAGCGGAAAGAATGGCTGCGGCGCTGGTAATTGCAGGCGGACAAATTGGGGACAAAAAAACAAAGACTAAGGCTGGTGAAGTTGTGCCGACTCGTGATCCTGACATGCGCCGCTTAACCCAAGAAATCGCTGATTTAATTGGGTTAAATGCTGAATTTAAGTTCAAAGGCAAAGGCGGAGAGCTCAGAATTCGCTTTAGCCAGTTTGATGAGCTTGATTCCCTATTAAAAAAGCTGGGTATTGCGGCTGACTAGCTGCTCATTGGCAAAAGACTTTTGTGAATAACAAATCGCTCAATACCAAACGTGAATGGGATGAAATTGAGGAAGATTCCTTTAAAACCCTTAGCAAAGAAGAAATGGATGCCTTGCGAGCATCAAAGCCACGTAATTTTTCTTCAATCAATTCATGGTGGGTTGTTTTAAGTCAGGTAGCGGTTACTCTGGTGATTGCTGGAGCGTGCTTTGTTTTTTCCAGTCAAGCTGATAAAAGCGTTTATACTTACTCGGCTTTAGTAGGCGGTTTGATTGGATTTTTGCCTTCCGCGATGTTTTTGATGCGAATAGAGGCGGCAAAGAAGAGTGTCAAACGCAGCCCCGGCGGCTTTTTGGCGGCAGTGGTTTCTGGCGAATTTATCAAAATCCTAGCAACTATCGTTTTGTTCATAGGCTTTGCCCTAAAGCAGCCTGATTTGAAATGGATCCCGTTGCTTGTTACTTATTTGGCTACCCTCAAGTGTTACTTGTTGGCGTGGTTTTGGAAGTAACAAGAAGCAAATAAACAAGGACAAGTAAGAGATGTCTAGTGAAGTTAACGCAGCAGCAGAAGTAGGCCACCACGCGGCTACAGAAGCGCTTACACCAACTGCCTACATTGCGGAACATCTGCAAAATCTCAACAATATTGGGGGGCCACAGGCATCCATTATTGACTTCAGCGTTATTCATTTCGATACCATGTTTTGGACCACCCTCATGGGCTTGGTCGCAGTCCTACTGCTGGTGATCGCTGCTCGCAAAGCTTCGCCAGGTGTCCCGGGCCGCTTTCAATGTTTGGTTGAAATGCTGGTTGAAATGGTCGAGACTCAATCCAAAGGGATTGTTCACGGTGACAGATCTTATATTGCCCCATTGGCCCTGTTTGTTTTTTGCTGGATCATTCTCTTAAATACTTTGGATTTAGTTCCGGTAGATTGGGTTGTTGGCGTCAATCACTTTATTGAAGGTTTTGGTGTGCACGTGCCGCACCATAAGATTGTTCCAACCACGGATCTAAATGCCACCCTCGGAATGTCTTTCTCAGTGTTGCTGTTGGTTTTCTTTTACAGCTTCAAGGTAAAAGGCGTTGGCGGATTTCTGCATGAGCTCATTTCTGCCCCTTTTGGCGCTAAGTGGTATTTGGCCCCATTTAATCTCATCCTCAACATCATTGAATATATTGCTAAAGGTGTTTCTTTAGGAATGCGACTTTTTGGCAATATGTATGCTGGCGAGTTGATATTTTTGTTGATCGCCCTTTTGGGAAGTATGTGGACCTTCAATTTAGATCTCTACATGCTCGGCTTTGTTGGCAACGTACTTGCTGGCTCTGCTTGGGCAATTTTCCATATTTTGGTGATTTTGTTGCAAGCCTTTATTTTCATGATGTTGACCTTGGTTTACATCGGCCAAGCACATAGTCACCATTAACCTTTTTATTTTTAACCTCACCTTCAATACTTAGGAGTAAACATGCAAGCATTCTTAGCCAACATTCAAGGACTAACCGCTATCGGTATTGGCCTCATCATCGGCCTCGGCGCTTTAGGAGCCTGTTTGGGCATTGGCCTAATGGGTGGTAAGTTCATTGAGGGCGCTGCCCGTCAACCAGAACTCATCAACGAATTGCAAACCAAAATGTTCCTTTTGGCTGGTTTGATCGACGCTGCGTTCTTGATCGGCGTTGGTGTTGCAATGTTGTTTGCTTTCGCAAACCCACTGCTCGCAGTTATTAAGTAATTGTTTTGGCGTGGATGACCAACGGGTCATCCAACCGTTCTCAACAATACTGAAAGGAATATCGTGAATCTGAACGCGACCCTATTCGCGCAAATGATCGTCTTTTTTGTCTTATGGTGGGTGGTTGCACGTTTTGTGTGGCCTCCATTGGTTAAGGCATTAGACGAGCGTTCGACCAAAATTGCAGATGGCTTGGCTGCGGCCGAGCGCGGCAAAGAAGAATTAGCACTCGCAAATAATGCGGCCGAGCAAGAGCTTTCTAAAGCACGTCAAGAAGGTATTCAGCGTGTGGCTGAAGCAGAAAAACGTGCTCAAATGTCAGCCGAAGAAATTCGTGCGAACGCACAAGCTGAAGCTGCGCGCATCATTTCGCAAGCAAAAGAAGATGCTGATCAACAAGTAACTCGTGCTCGTGAAGTATTGCGTGCGGAGGTGGCTTTGTTAGCCGTTAAAGGCGCTGAGCAGATTTTGCGTCGCGAAGTGGATGCAAAAGCCCACGGCGCATTGCTTGATCAACTTAAGGCAGAGCTTTGATATGGCTGAGTTAGCCACCATTGCACGTCCTTATGCTGAGGCACTTTTTCAAAGTGCTCAGTCTGCTGAACTTGCTTCGATGCTCGAGCAGTTGAATGAATTGGCTCAGCTCGCTGTGCTGCCGGAAGTCGCTGGTTTGTCTAATAATCCAAAAGTTTCTGCTGATGATTTGACTAAGCTTCTTTCCGGTATGGTCAAGACAAAGTTAGATGGCAAAGTTTCTAGCTTTTTAAGCCTTGTGAATCAAAGCCATCGTCTCGCAGCCATCCCTGAAATTGCAAGCCAATTTGAGTCGATGAAAAATAAAAGCGAAGGTGCAGCAGAAGTAATGATTACCAGCGCATTCCCTCTAGAGGGAAGTGCACTAAATGATTTGTTGTCAAGTTTGAAGAAGCGCTTTGGGGGTAAAGATTTGCGCCCAACTATTCAGGTTGATCCAGCATTGATTGGCGGTGTTCGCATTCAAGTTGGCGATGAAGTAATGGATAGTTCTGTAAAGGCACGGTTAGCTCAAATGCAAGCAAGTCTTGGCGCATAAGTTATCCCGATTAAGAACATACGAAATAAGACCCAGGAGTAAGTAATGCAACTCAACCCTTCCGAGATCAGCGAGCTGATCAAAAGCCGAATTAGCGAAATGGGCGTTGACACCCAGTCTCGCAATGAAGGTACTGTCATTTCAGTGACCGACGGTATTTGCCGCGTTCATGGCTTGTCAGGTGTTATGCAAGGCGAAATGTTGGAGTTCCCTAACAACACTATCGGCCTCGCCTTGAACCTTGAGCGTGATTCTGTTGGTGCTGTAGTGTTGGGTGAATACACCCACATTAAAGAAGGCGACCCCGTTAAATGTACGGGCCGCATTTTAGAAGTTCCCGTTGGCCCAGAGTTGCTCGGGCGCGTTGTTAACGCACTTGGTCAACCCATTGATGGTAAAGGCCCAATTAATACCAAGTTAACTGACTTTATTGAAAAAGTTGCTCCTGGCGTGATCGCACGTCAATCTGTTAGCCAGCCAGTACAAACGGGTTTGAAAGCGATTGACGCGATGGTTCCTATTGGCCGTGGTCAACGTGAGTTGATCATTGGCGACCGTCAAACTGGTAAGACAGCGGTTGCAGTTGACGCGATCATTAATCAAAAGGGCAAAGGCGTTTATTGCGTTTACGTTGCGATTGGTCAAAAGGCTTCTACTATTGCTAACGTGGTTCGCAAGCTCACAGAATTGGGCGCGATGGATTACACCGTAGTGGTTGCAGCGAGTGCTTCTGAGTCTGCAGCGATGCAATACCTCTCTGCATACGCAGGTTGCACCATGGGTGAATATTTCCGCGATCGTGGCGAAGATGCTTTGATTGTTTACGATGACTTGACCAAGCAAGCGGTTGCTTATCGTCAAATCTCCTTGTTGCTACGTCGCCCACCAGGTCGCGAAGCCTATCCTGGTGACGTGTTCTACCTCCACTCACGCTTGCTCGAGCGCGCTGCTCGTGTAAACGCTGAGTATGTTGAGAAGTTCACCAACGGCGCAGTAAAAGGTAAAACCGGTTCTTTGACTGCATTGCCAATTATTGAAACTCAAGCTGGTGACGTTTCTGCATTCGTTCCAACCAACGTGATTTCCATTACTGACGGTCAGATCTTCTTGGAAACTGACTTGTTCAACGCTGGTGTGCGTCCTGCGATTAACGCCGGTATTTCGGTTTCCCGCGTTGGTGGTGCAGCACAAACTAAAGTCATTAAGAAATTGTCTGGCGGTATTCGTACCGACTTAGCGCAATACCGTGAATTGGCAGCGTTTGCTCAGTTCGCCTCAGATCTTGACGAAGCAACCCGCAAGCAGCTCGAGCGCGGTCGTCGTGTTACTGAATTGTGTAAGCAGGCTCAATATAAGCCGCTTCAAGTTTGGGAAATGGCTGCTTCACTCTATGCCGTGAACAATGGTTTCTTTGACGATATCGAAGTGAAGAATGTATTGCCGTTTGAAAAGGGCTTACAAGACCATTTGAAATCTAAATATGCAGATTTAGTTGGCCGCATCGAAGAAACTAAAGATTTGAGCAAAGAAGACGAAGCCGCTTTGCGTGCTGCGATTGAGGATTACAAGCGTTCAGCAGCCTTCTAAGGACGCATAGAGATCATGGCCGGCACAAAAGAGATACGATCAAAGATCAAGAGCGTGCAAAACACGCGCAAGATCACGAAGGCAATGGAAATGGTCGCCGCATCCAAGATGCGTCGCGCCCAGGAGCGCATGCGTAATGCGCGCCCATATGCTGAAAAAATTCGTGAAATTGTGGCCAATCTTTCTAAAGCAAATCCTGAGTACCGCCCTGCTTACATGGCGACTCGTGAAGTAAAGAAGGTTGGCACGATCTTGGTTACAACAGACAAAGGTTTATGCGGTGGTTTGAATACCAACGTACTGCGTTTGATTGCTAACCAAGTTCGCGAGTTGCAAGATAAAAATGTTGGTATTGAGTACACCGCGATTGGTTCAAAAGGCCTGCAATTTTTGAATCGTTCAAAAGCGAAACTCATTTCTCAAACAATCCAAATTGGTGACACACCGCATTTAGATGTTTTGATTGGCGCAATTACTGCCCAGTTAGAGGCGTTTGAGAGAGGTGAGATTGATGCGGTCTATTTGGCATATACCCGCTTTGTAAATGCAATGAAACAAGAGCCTGTTTTAGAGAAGCTTTTGCCTTTAGAGCCAGCTGCTTTGACTCCTGAAGATAAAGCAGGCCCCTCTTGGGATTACATCTATGAGCCTGACGCTGAGTCCATCTTAAATGGCCTGTTGAAGCGTTACGTTGAAGCAATGATTTACCAAGCCGTTGCTGAAAACATGGCTTCTGAGCAATCTGCACGCATGGTCTCAATGAAGGCCGCTTCAGATAATGCGAAGAACGTGATTGGCGAATTGCAATTGGATTACAACAAAACACGACAAGCTGCCATTACCAAAGAGTTGTCAGAAATTGTTGGTGGAGCGGCTGCTGTTTAAGCGGTCAGCGTTTAGGAATACGAAAGAATTTAGGAATTAAGAGCGGAGAAAGCGATGAGTAACGGAAATATCGTGCAATGTATCGGTCCAGTGGTGGACATTCAGTTCCCACGCGACAAAATGCCAAACATTTATGATGCGTTGACATTAGTTGAAAGCGGTGAAAAATCATTTGCTGAAAAAGGTTTGACCTTTGAAGTTCAGCAACAAATCGGTGACGGCGTAGTTCGCGCGATTGCCATGGG
Source organism: Polynucleobacter sp. UB-Siik-W21 (assembly GCF_018687415.1). Lineage (NCBI taxonomy): Bacteria > Pseudomonadati > Pseudomonadota > Betaproteobacteria > Burkholderiales > Burkholderiaceae > Polynucleobacter > Polynucleobacter sp. UB-Siik-W21. The sequence goes on from NZ_CP061289.1 coordinate 24,470, forward strand.
TGCAAGCGATGGCTTGCGTCGTGGCATGGAAGTGAAATCTACTGGTAAGCCAATTTCTGTTCCAGTTGGCCCAGCAACACTTGGCCGCATTATGGATGTATTGGGTCGCCCAATTGATGATGCAGGCCCAATTGCTACTGAAGAGCGTCGTGCTATTCACCAGCCAGCACCAAAGTTTGATGAACTCTCCCCTTCCGTTGACCTGCTCGAAACCGGCATCAAGGTGATCGACTTGGTTTGCCCATTCGCTAAAGGCGGTAAGGTTGGCTTGTTCGGCGGTGCGGGTGTTGGTAAGACCGTCAACATGATGGAATTGATTAACAACATTGCTAAACAACACTCAGGTTTGTCAGTATTTGCTGGTGTTGGTGAGCGTACTCGTGAAGGTAATGACTTCTATCACGAGATGAAAGAATCTAACGTTATCGATAAAGTAGCGATGGTGTTTGGTCAGATGAATGAGCCTCCAGGTAACCGTTTGCGCGTTGCGTTGACAGGTTTGACCATGGCTGAAGCATTCCGTGACGAAGGCCGTGATATTTTGTTCTTCGTTGACAACATCTACCGTTACACATTGGCTGGTACTGAAGTTTCTGCTTTGCTTGGTCGTATGCCTTCTGCTGTGGGTTACCAGCCTACATTGGCTGAAGAGATGGGTAAATTGCAAGAGCGTATTACCTCTACGAAGACAGGTTCTGTTACTTCCATTCAGGCTGTTTACGTTCCTGCGGATGACTTGACTGATCCGTCACCAGCGACAACCTTCTTGCACTTAGACTCTACTGTTGTGTTGTCACGTGATATTGCGGCTTTGGGTATTTATCCAGCGGTTGACCCACTTGACTCTACCAGCCGTCAGCTCGACCCACAAGTGGTTGGTCAAGAGCACTATGAAGTAGCTCGCTCGGTTCAGATGACATTACAACGCTACAAAGAGTTGCGTGACATTATTGCGATTTTGGGTATGGACGAATTGTCTCCCGAAGACAAGTTGGCCGTGGCTCGTGCTCGTAAGATTCAACGTTTCTTGTCCCAGCCTTTCCACGTTGCTGAGGTGTTCACTGGTTCACCAGGTAAATACGTTCCATTGAAAGAAACCATCCGTGGCTTCAAGATGATCGTCAGTGGTGAGTTGGATCACTTGCCAGAGCAAGCGTTCTACATGGTGGGTTCAATTGATGAAGCCATCGAGAAAGCCAAGAAGCTTTAATCGATTTCATCCAGGGAAATTATGTCAACCATACGCGTCGATGTAGTAAGTGCTGAGCACTCTATTTTTAGCGGGGAAGCCAAATTTGTTGCGCTTCCTGGCGAAACTGGTGAGCTCGGCATTTTGCACGGCCACACTCCTTTGATCACACGTATTCGTCCAGGTTCAGTTCGTATTGAAAAAGCCGATGGTGACGAAGAGTTCATTTTCGTGGCGGGTGGCTATTTAGAGGTTCAGCCAGACCACGTGACCGTATTAGCAGATACTGCTATTCGAGGTCATGATCTTGATGAAGCCAAAGCGCTCGAAGCTAAGAAGCGTGCTGAAGAAGCCATGCAAAACCGTGGCACCGATTTTGATTTGGCTTTGGCTCAGTCCGAGTTCGCTATGGCCGCTGCACAGTTGGCTGCTATCGCCCGCTTCCGTCGTAAAAAGTAAGCGCTGGTTATCCCCTTGCTGTTAAACGACCGTTTTTTAAAAGCCTGCTTGGGTGAAGCGGTTGATCAAACACCGCTTTGGCTCATGCGCCAAGCTGGGCGATACCTTCCTGAATACAACGCTACACGGGCTAAGGCGGGAAGTTTTTTAGGGCTTGCAAAAAATCCTGCATACGCGACTGAGGTAACACTTCAGCCCTTAGATCGCTATCCATTAGATGCAGCCATTTTATTCTCTGATATTTTGACTGTCCCAGATGCTATGGGATTGGGATTGAAATTTACTGCTGGTGAGGGCCCGAGCTTTGATCACCCGCTTCGCACTGAAGAAGCGGTTAAGAAATTACGCGTAGCAGATATGGGTGAGCTCAAGTACGTATTTGATGCCGTCTCTGAGATCCGTAAAGCTTTGATCCAGAATGGCAAACAACGTGTTCCTTTGATTGGCTTCTCAGGAAGCCCATGGACATTAGCTTGCTACATGATTGATGGTTCAAGTTCAGATGATTTCCGTCATGCCAAGACGATGATGTTTAGTCGCCCTGATTTGTTGCAGCATGTTCTAGATATCAATGCACAATCGGTTGCCGCTTATCTCACTGAGCAATTAAAAGCGGGTGCACAGGCGTTGATGATTTTTGATACTTGGGGTGGAATGCTGCCAGATGGTTGGTATCAAAAAATGTCTTTGGCCTCGATGCAAAAAGTGATTGCATTGTTGCCGCGTGAGCATGAAGGTAGAAAAATTCCAGTGATCATGTTTACAAAAGGCGGCGGTATCTGGTTAAACGATATGGCACAAGTTGGCGCCGATGTTATTGCCATTGACTGGACCATGTCTCTCAGTCGCGCACGTAAACAGTTGCTGTCTTTAAATAAGCCTTTGGCATTACAAGGTAATCTGGATCCTCTGATTTTGTTCTCAGAGCCTGAGCAGATCGCTCAGCAGGCAAGTGCATTACTAGATGATTTGGCGAGTGCTCCAACTCTCAAGCCAGGCCTCCATCCATTGGATGGACATGTATTTAATCTGGGTCACGGGATCTCTCAATTTACCCCGCCAGAAAGCGTAACTGCTTTAACAGAAACCGTTATTCAGCACTCCAGGGCTCTTAGATCAAAGCAATAATCCATAGTATTTGCTAACTTTCAGTATTTTTAGGCAAAAGTTATGCACAATTTTGGTCATAATTCAAAATTCAGTGAGATTCCGATTAAAGATGAACTTTAACTTTCGGAAGTTATTATAAGTTATTGATTTATATGATTATCTGGCTATTGGGCTGAAAATGAGTGCTAGCACAGATTGCTGGTAAATTAGCTTATAAATCATCATTCTTGGATGATATCCACAGACTTATCCACAAGCAAAATAGAAAAAAGAAGTAAATGCCCTTACCCATTGTGGTTCAAGTAGTTGTCGATAAGCCCTTGGCCCAGGGTTTTGATTATTTGTGGAATAAAGAGGTGCTGGGGGCCGACCCAGAGATTGGCCATATTGTTGAGGTTCCTTTTGGGCGCTCAACTTTGGTTGGCGTGGTGATAAAAGTTAGTACTCACTCTGATTTTGATAAATTAAAGGGTGTAACTAAGCTATCCCCATTGCCGCTGCTAGATCCAGCCGCACTCAGACTAATGAATTTTGCTAGCCACTATTACATTCATGGACTCGGGGAAACCATCATTCCAGCAGTTCCACAGATGTGGAAAAAGCCAGCAGATTGGGAAAAAATACCTGCAAAGTTAATGCTAGGCGAAACAAAGAAAAAGAAAAAAGAAGAGCCCAAACCAAGCGAGGGTTACATCAGTGAAGCGCAGTTAAATGAAGCTCAAGAGTTAGCCTTAAAAGATTTGCGAGCCAGTGCCATTGTGCAAGAATTTAAAGTGGCCCTACTTCAAGGTCAAACTGGTAGCGGAAAGACCGCTGTGTTTTTAAATTGGCTAAAAACCATTCTTCAGAATGACAATTCTCAAGCATTAATTTTGGTTCCAGAGATTAACTTAACGCCACAGTTAGAGCGCAGGGTGCGCGCTTATTTTCCGGATAAGAAAATGGTAGTGCTCCATAGTGGCGTGAGCGAAAAAAAACGTGGCATTGCTTGGTATGAAGCGCTTACTGGAAAAGCGCAAATCATTTTGGGTACAAGATTGGCGGTATTAACTCCATTACCGAATCTACGTGCAATTGTGGTTGATGAAGAGCATGACCCATCTTTTAAGCAACAAGATGGAATTCGTTACTCGGCTAGAGATTTGGCCGTTTGGCGTGCACACGATTTAAAGATTCCGATATTGCTTTCTTCAGCTACGCCCTCACTTGAAACTTGGATGGCAGCTAAATCAGGACGCTATCAGTATCTGCGCTTAGACCAACGAGCACAGGGCGCGAGCCTACCAAAAGTGCATTTAATTAATACGCGAGATCCACAGAATCAGTTTAGCCCTGGAGATATTGATAGGCCCACAGCAAAAATTTCATTGAGTAAGCCCTTGGTAAATGCAATGAATAAAAATTTGCAAGATAAAAAGCAAAGCCTAGTATTGATTAATCGAAGAGGCTATGCACCGGTGTTGAGCTGTAGCGCGTGCTCATGGTTATCGAAGTGTCAGCAGTGCAGTTCATATATGGTGATGCATAAGGCAGGTGCTTTAGGTCGTAAGCCAGTGTTAAGTTGCCACCACTGTGGCTTGGTTAAGCCCATTCCTAGTCATTGTCCTGATTGTGGTAATGCCGATTTAAAAACGCTGGGCCAAGGTACCCAAAAGTTAGAGGATGCTATTGAAGAGGTCTGGCCTAAGGCAAGAGTTCTTCGGGTGGATACAGACTCTAGTCGCAAGAGCAAAGGTGCGGAGGAGCTGTTTCAAGAAATTCATGATGGGAATGTAGACATCGTAGTTGGCACTCAAATGATTGCTAAAGGACATGACTACCAAAACATTGGCATGGTTGCAGTGCTAGATGCGGATAGCCGTTTGTTCTCCCAAGATTTTCGAGCAGCAGAAAGACTATTTGCACAGCTCGTTCAGGTGGCGGGCAGAGCTGGAAGGGCTAACAAAGATGGAGAGCAGAGTGGTGATATTTATATCGAAACCCAATTTCCGGAAGCGGCAGTATTTCAGTATTTGTTATGGCATGATATTGATGGATTTCTATCTCACATTGCTAGCGAGCGAGATGAGGCTAAATTACCGCCCTTCTCTTATCAGGGCTTGGTCCACGCTGAAGCCAGGAGTTTGGATAAGGCAATTGGGTTTTTGAGTTCTATAAAAGCACGCTTAAGAGATCAGGGCCTGATTACACAGGGTCTCCGGGTCTACGACCCCGTTCCCAAAAGCATTATGCGGGTCGCTGGAAATGAGCGTGCTCAGCTGGTCATCGAGTCCGATGATCGTAGGCAACTGCAGGATGTTCTAGAGGCAATCGATCGCGATTTGCGAGATAGCTCTCAAGGACGCATTAGCAAACTTGAGCGCATTCGTTGGTTGATTGAGCGTGACCCAATCTCAATCTAATATTTACGCTCCAGGGCCTGAGCTGTATTTTTCTAAACTCATGAGTTGATTGAATTCTGAAATAAGACTGTCGTCTGAGCTCGCTTTGATTTTGAATAACCAAACTGCATACGGTTTTTCATTGACAAGCTCGGGAAAGGCTTCGACTTCCGCATTGAGCTCAACAATTTCACCGCTCACTGGCGCATGAATATCGCTCGCTGCTTTGACAGACTCGATTACCGCAATGGCTTCGCCCTGCTTGACTAGTTGACCAATCTTAGGCGCTTGAAAGAACATTACATCTCCCAAGGCTTCTTGAGCATGATTGCTAATCCCAACCCACACTAGGCCATCACTTTCCATATCGGCCCACTCATGAGTTTCTGCAAATTTAAATCTATCTTGGCTGTTCATGTTTTATCCTTTGAGAATATTTTATGCGTAGTCCCATAAACTAGCTTTGATTGAAAAATTCACATATGCCAATTAAATTAGGAATTGTCCCAGTTACTCCGTTTGAGCAAAACTGCTCGATTCTGATCTGTCAGGAGACTGGGGATGCTGCCGTGGTTGATCCAGGTGGTGATATTGAAAAGATTCTTGATGGTGTTCAACAAATGGGCGGCAATGTAAAAAAGATTTTGTTGACCCATGGACATTTAGATCACTGCGCCTGTGCTAAAGATTTGGCTGATCAGTTGGGCGTTCCCATTGAAGGCCCCCAGGAGGATGAACGTTTTTGGATTGAGCAGTTGCCTGAGCAGACTGTGCGTTTTGGTTTTGGTCATGCAAAAGTATTTGAGCCAAATCGTTGGCTCAATGATGGCGATCATGTTCAAGTTGGCAATGTTAATTTAGAAGTATTGCATTGCCCTGGACATACGCCGGGCCACGTTGTCTTTTTTGACAAAGAAGATCGTCTAGCCATCGTGGGTGATGTTCTGTTTGCAGGTTCAATTGGCAGAACAGATTTTCCGCGCGGCAATCATGCCGACTTGATCAGCGCAATTAAAACAAAACTTTTGCCGCTTGGGGATGATGTGCAGTTTGTACCCGGACATGGGCCCATGTCTACATTTGGACAAGAACGCAAAACTAACCCCTATGTTGGGGATGGCACTTAAAACAGTAAAACGAAAAAATTAGGCTTTTGCTGAACCGGTACGGTGGGTACGGTTATAGAGGCAGCTAGCGCAAATCCAGCGTTGCTTACGATTGCTAGTCGGAATCCATGTGCCACCCTCAAGTCGTTTTTCGCGACTGCAAGAAGAGCAAAACTTGAGGCTCTGGGAAGAATCTTGGGTAACTGCTGGAGTCGAGGTAGTCATGGGCAATCCGGGTAAGGCAAATCTTTGTACAGAGATCTATTTTACCCGTTTTGTCCTGCTGGTATTGGGGTTAAGACAACCCGGACAGAATCGGCTGTCTTGTTACCGTCAAAATCCAGCCAAGCCTTGTTTTCAAAGTCGTAGAGCTTGCACTTGCGAGCGGTATCAAAATACCAGCCCCAAGAGAACTTTTGAACAAAAATACGCTCTGGAAGGATGGTTTCAAGGGTTTTTTGGGCCTCTGTGAGGCGATAGAGGGGCACGCTCATGTCTACGTGATGGGCAGTGTGCTCCATGATATGGTGCATTAAAGCACCCCAAATCCAGTTAAAAGTCAGGTGAACTGTAGTTGACACAAAAGGCTGGGCGCGGAGCCATTCAGATTTTTTGTCATACCAAGAGACTGAAGGGTGGGTGTGGTGAACATAGACCACAAATCCAATCATGCCATTCCAGAATAAGAATGGCACTGCAAAACCAGTCACTAAACCCACCAAAATGGATTGATCGGTAGCGATTGCGCCGGCAATGAGACAGCCAATCCAGACTATTCCGAAGGCGCTTACGAGCAAATTATCTTTAAGGAAAATGGGGCGATCGCCAGGTTTGTTCTGTGCATTGGGGAAGTATTCACGTCTCCACCAAATTTCAATAAGGCAGTAGAAAACAGGACCCCAACCACTGCGATACAGGCGCTCTAGAGCTTTCCGTCCAGGGGACAGTGCGTCATATTCTGCTTTTGATAACGGTGCCCAAACAAAGTCAAAACCCTTCAAATTGGTTTGGCCGTGGTGCACTACGTTATGGCCAACATCCCAAAGGCTATATGGAGTCAGGGATGGCAAGAATGCAATGCGACCCAACACCTTATTGAGCTCACGACTCGGTGTGAAGCTTTGATGGCATGCATCGTGACCCAAAATAAAAATGCGACCGGTTACAAAACCAGCAACCACCCCAAAAATGATTTTGAGCAGAACGTTCTCAACGAAAATCGTCCCAGCGATACAGCTGAGCCATAAAAAAGCATCGATCATGAGCAACATGATCGCGCGCCCAGTTTCACCTTGTGCCATTGGAATTAACCAACTCCGAATAATCTTTCGGTGTGGCAAGGGCGCCTCAGGATGCAAAGGATTTGTCAGAGAGGGCTCTGAAAGGGCTGAATTTAGATGTTTAGACACGATAAGAATCAATAATTTAGACCCAAATGATAGCGGTTTTCATAGTTTTGCGCATGATATAGGTCAAATACCCCTTCTGTTTTGGCGCGCCCGGCAGGAATCGAACCTGCGACCCTTGGCTTCGGAGGCCAATACTCTATCCACTGAGCTACGGGCGCCAGGAAAACTGGCTACCCCGCTATTGTAAGTGCCTCTATCCTTGCTCTCTAGTTATAATCACCGCAAATCAACCCTACAACGCATTAAAAGATAAATTCTTATGAGCAACGAGCACGGAAACCTTATTAAGTCCCCAAAACAACTCATCATCGTGGTGTTTGCAAGCTTTTTTGTGCCCTTGATTATTATTTTGTTGTTGATGGTATTTGTGAACAACGGTAAGCGCGGCGATTCTTCTAGCACCTCCGAAGCGCTTATTAAGCCGGTGGCCCAGTTGAATGTGCAAGAGGCCAGCAGCACACCGGCCCCTAATGCCAAATAAAATTTTTTAGTATTCGAGAAAGCTGGCTATATGCCAGCTTTTTTATTGCCCTGAATTGCTATCTTTCGCGTCAAGTGCAATTTGATAGGCATCTTTTTTTGTTAAGCCCAACACTTGTGAAAGTACTGCTGCGATCTCTTTGCTGCCAAGATATGGGTTTAATGCGTTTGCCCAACGCATTAGAGAGGCATGCTCTGGAGCCTCGTCAGCATTGGCGTGGCGCCCTGCAATCAGAATGATGAATTCTCCTTTAAGGCTCTCAGCATTTTCAATCCAAGATTCAATTTCTTGGGCCTGAATGGAAACAAGTTGCTCAAATTTTTTAGTGAGCTCACGGCAAATAAAAACTTGGCGCTCTTTTTCTAATGACCCGGCAAGAAACAGAAGGGTTTCACGAATATTGTGCGGTGACTCAAAGAAGATGCTCGTTTTTTTACTGCTGCAAATATCGTGCAAAAGCGCATCGCGCTCTTTAGTTTTATGTGGCCAAAAACCCAAGAATTGAAATTGACCATCGGAGTTGAGCATGACAGACCCCGATGCAGATATGGCGCAGGATACCGAACTGGCACCAGGAATCGGAATGACACGAAAGCCCGCTTTTTGCACTTCGTCTACAAGTCGAGCGCCAGGATCTGAAACCCCGGGAGTCCCAGCATCCGAAATATAAGCCCAGCGCTCATCGTTGGCTAGGTGTTGAATCACTGTTTGGGCGCCGCCAAGCTCATTGTGCGCATGTAAGGCCAAACATTTTTTATGAATGCCAAATTGCTGCAGTAGTGCGGCACTATGTCTAGTGTCTTCACAAGCGATGCCATCTACTGAATTTAGGACGTGAAGTGCGCGTAAGGTAATGTCACCTAAATTGCCAATCGGCGTAGCAATCATATACAAGGCCCCAGCAGGTAAATCCTGTTGCTTTAAAAAATCCAATGAGCCTAGTTCCATAGGGATATTGTCTGCTGAAGGTTAATCAATAAGCAAGAGAATACGTTGCTTTTGAGTTAAGCTGATTGCATCAGAATTTAGGCTTGCTTTGGCGCATAATATTGCTATGGATAAAGACACTATTGAACGTTTGCGCAAGCGCGCCTCTCAACATTTTTTAGACAGCATTGCGGTAAAGCAAGAGGCTGAAAAAATTCTTCCAGAGTCTGTGGCACATGGTGTGCAGGCGATGGTCGATTGTTTGAAGGCTGGCGGTAAAGTGATGGCTTGTGGCAATGGTGGCTCGGCAGCAGATGCACAACACTTTGCCGCTGAGTTGATGGGTCGATTTGAAAGAGAGCGCCAAGAGTTGGCTGCAGTTGCACTGACAACGGATACCTCGATCCTGACTGCGATTGGCAATGATTACAGCTATGACGAAGTCTTCAGCAAGCAAGTGCGTGGCCTTGGAAAAAAAGGCGACATTCTCTTGGGAATTTCGACGTCTGGTAACTCTAAGAACGTAATTAAAGCAATCGAAGCTGCAAAAAAAATTGGGATCAAAATTATTGCGCTTACTGGCAATGGCGGTGGAAAGATTGCGGCACTACTGGATAAGGATGATATTCATTTATGTGCGCCCTCAACTCGTACTGCGAGAATTCAAGAAACTCACTTAGTTTTACTGCATAGCCTGTGTGATGGCGTTGATCATATTTTGCTCGATTAATTTTTTTAAACACGCTAAAGAAATGCATATGCAAATTCAATCTTTCAGAAAATTAGTCATTGCTGTAGTAATGACATCTCAATTATCTGCATGCGGAGTTTTGGCTGTAGGTGGCGTTGCTGCGGGTGCAAGCGTCATGGCTGATCGTCGTACTCCAGGAGTGCAAGCAATTGATAATGGTATTGAGTTGGAGGCGAATGCTGCGCTTGGCAAAAAGTTTGGTGATAACGCACACATTAACGTGGCCTCATTCAATCAAAAAGTATTGCTGACAGGCGAAGTAAAAGATGCTGGTATCAAAAGCGAAGCAGGCGCATATGTAAAGGCGATGAAGAACGCGCGCACCGTTTTTAATGAATTGATCATTGGCTCTAACAGCACATATACAGCACGTGCTAACGATTCTTATCTTGAGTCGAAAATAAAAACCCAGATGATCTTTACAGATCAATTGCCATCAAACTCTATGTCGATTATTGCCGAGGGATCAAGCGTCTATCTGATGGGCATCTTGACACAGAACGAAGCTGACTTAGCAAAAAAAGTAGCTAGCAATACAAATGGTGTGAAAGATGTTTATGTTTACTTTGACTTAATTTCTGTAGAAGAAAAAAATCGTCTAGAAAAGCAAGGCAAGGCCGATCAAACAACGCCAAACAGCCCACCAAAATTCCAGTAATTTTTTTGGGTTAGTGATGTCCGCAATGCGAGCAATTGTAAAAATAGTTTTTATATTTACAGCGCTTGCTTATTTCATTCCCCATGTGCATGCAGACAGCGAGGATCAAAAAGCATTTACGCTTGCAAAGCAAAATGCTTGCTTAGGTTGTCATGCTCTTGACAGAAAAATAGTGGGACCAAGCTTCCAATCCGTTGCGCAAAAATATAAAAGCAATCCCAATGCGCAAGCATTTTTGAAAAATAAAATCGCTAAAGGTGGTTCAGGCTCTTGGGGGGTTGTGCCTATGCCCGCGAATTCAAAGTTAAATGAAGCGGATTTATCTTTACTGGTTAGCTGGATATTGCGGGGTACACCGAGTCAAAATTGATGTGAGAATTCAGCGCGCATCAATCTGTTTAGCTTAGCGTGCGTGACGAGGTCTTCCTAAGAACCACCACCAAGCTTGATTCGCCAACTTCAAGTTTTCTTTTAGGGCGTAATCAAAGTCCGCCCACTGTTCATTAGCGGCCTCCTCAACAATCGTCCCAGAGTTTGCCGGTGGCAGTTTGAGATACGCATCAGCATCACCGTAGGCATATTCAACTGTCATGCCAGCTTTTTGAGCTAGATGCATCATTGCTTTGTTGTTAGCTAGGCAGTGAACATAAAGCGTTTGAATATTGCTATTGCGTGAGTGCACTGCAGAGCGTTGCAGCAGAGCGGTTCCAAGCCCCTGCGCCCTTCCCTCTGGCAATACGGATACGCCAAATTCAGCGGCGTGAGCTTGCCCTTTGATTTCAGGCAAATACGCTAGATGCGCCATGCCAATGAGCCTTAAATCATGGTCAAAGACGCCAAAAACAGCATCTCGCTTGAAATTAAGGCTCTCAACATAGTGATGAATAACTTCATCAGGGGTCTGGGTGCCAAAACGTAAGCGACGATCTTCAGCGCCCAACTGCAATAGATGGTTCAGAATTTCTGACCTGTGGCCTGCATGAAGCTCTCGAACTGGCACGGCCTTCCCTGCCATATAAGGCTGGGTAGATAAGTGATCGTTTGCTAAGTTATTATTGTGCATAGCAACATTTTAGCAGAAAAGCAGGAAAAATTAAGGGTTTTCCCTAGGGTGTGGACTATCTGCAAATAAGTATCAAAAATCTAGGTTTAGCGCCCTTCCTTTTTACGCAAAAGCTCTAAAAAGAGGAAATATCTAAAAAAAGTTGAAAAATTTTTCAAAATTTATCCCATTGATTTCATTGGTTTTATTTGAAAAGTCAGAAAAATCTTCGTCTTTTATAGGTAAAAGAGTGGGAAAGGTGTTGACAACCCTATTCGGGTATGTCATAGTCTCGCTTCTTCGCTGAATGTTTTTGAAAAACGATTCAGCCCTCTTTAAAAATTAGTCAACCGATAATTGTGGGTACTAGGCGAAAGCATCCAGTCCTTCGGGACAGATGTAAACAAATAGTACTCATAGACAGTAAAAAGATTTGGTTTTATTACCAAGTCAATTTCTTGAATGAGTGCGACGATCCGCAAGGATCACAGGAATTGAACTGAAGAGTTTGATCCTGGCTCAGATTGAACGCTGGCGGCATGCCTTACACATGCAAGTCGAACGGCAGCACGGGTGCTTGCACCTGGTGGCGAGTGGCGAACGGGTGAGTAATACATCGGAACGTACCTTATCGTGGGGGATAACGCAGCGAAAGCTGTGCTAATACCGCATACGCCCTGAGGGGGAAAGCGGGGGATCGAAAGACCTCGCGCGATTAGAGCGGCCGATGCCTGATTAGCTTGTTGGTGGGGTAAAAGCCCACCAAGGCGACGATCAGTAGCTGGTCTGAGAGGACGATCAGCCACACTGGGACTGAGACACGGCCCAGACTCCTACGGGAGGCAGCAGTGGGGAATTTTGGACAATGGGGGCAACCCTGATCCAGCAATGCCGCGTGAGTGAAGAAGGCCTTCGGGTTGTAAAGCTCTTTTGTCAGGGAAGAAACACCGGCTCTAACACAGTCCGGGAATGACGGTACCTGAAGAATAAGCACCGGCTAACTACGTGCCAGCAGCCGCGGTAATACGTAGGGTGCGAGCGTTAATCGGAATTACTGGGCGTAAAGCGTGCGCAGGCGGTTATACAAGACAGGCGTGAAATCCCCGGGCTTAACCTGGGAATGGCGCCTGTGACTGTATAGCTAGAGTGTGTCAGAGGGGGGTAGAATTCCACGTGTAGCAGTGAAATGCGTAGATATGTGGAGGAATACCAATGGCGAAGGCAGCCCCCTGGGATAACACTGACGCTCATGCACGAAAGCGTGGGGAGCAAACAGGATTAGATACCCTGGTAGTCCACGCCCTAAACGATGCTGACTAGTTGTTCGGGATTTACATCCTGAGTAACGTAGCTAACGCGTGAAGTCAGCCGCCTGGGGAGTACGGTCGCAAGATTAAAACTCAAAGGAATTGACGGGGACCCGCACAAGCGGTGGATGATGTGGATTAATTCGATGCAACGCGAAAAACCTTACCTACCCTTGACATGTCACTAACGAAGTAGAGATACATTAGGTGCTCGTAAGAGAAAGTGAACACAGGTGCTGCATGGCTGTCGTCAGCTCGTGTCGTGAGATGTTGGGTTAAGTCCCGCAACGAGCGCAACCCTTGTCTTTAGTTGCTACGCAAGAGCACTCTAAAGAGACTGCCGGTGACAAACCGGAGGAAGGTGGGGATGACGTCAAGTCCTCATGGCCCTTATGGGTAGGGCTTCACACGTCATACAATGGTGCATACAGAGGGTTGCCAACCCGCGAGGGGGAGCTAATCTCAGAAAATGCATCGTAGTCCGGATCGTAGTCTGCAACTCGACTACGTGAAGCTGGAATCGCTAGTAATCGCGGATCAGAATGTCGCGGTGAATACGTTCCCGGGTCTTGTACACACCGCCCGTCATACCATGGGAGTGGGTTTTGCCAGAAGCCGTTAGCCTAACCGCAAGGGGGGCGACTGCCACGGCAGGGTTCATGACTGGGGTAAAGTCGTAACAAGGTAGCCGTATCGGAAGGTGCGGCTGGATCACCTCCTTTCTAGAGAAAAGATGCTGGAGCTATAGTGCCCACACTTATCGGTTGACAATAAAAGCCACGGGTCTGTAGCTCAGCTGGTTAGAGCACTGTGTTGATAACGCAGGGGTCGTAGGTTCAAGTCCTACCAGACCCACCAATCAGCGTTGATATGGACTTAGTGGACGTTGGGGGATTAGCTCAGCTGGGAGAGCACCTGCTTTGCAAGCAGGGGGTCGTCGGTTCGATCCCGTCATCCTCCACCAACATCTAAATGTCAAAACTAAGCGAATACTGAATCGTTTAGTTTTGCCATTTATGGCTGTTCTTTAAAAATTTGAGTAAGCAAAGTGTCAAATGTTTCTTTGAGAGGACATTTGACAATGTAATAAGGGTAAAGATTGAATCATCAATCAGTAATATCAAACGAGTTTTACAAAGTTCTTAACAAGTACTTACAGTTTGGATTACGGCAAACATGTCAGAAGTAGAAGTAAAACCTGTAACAGGTACTAGCAATGGTGCTCGTTATAGGATCAAGTGAATAAGTGCACATGATGGATGCCTTGGCGATTACAGGCGACGAAAGACGTTATAACCTGCGATAAGCCCCGGGGAGCTGGTAAATAAGCTTTGATCCGGGGATTTCTGAATGGGGAAACCCACCACTTTTGTGGTATCCATACCTGAATACATAGGGTATGAGAAGCGAACCTTGTGAACTGAAACATCTAAGTAGCAAGAGGAAAAGACATCAACCGAGATTCCCAAAGTAGTGGCGAGCGAAATGGGAAGAGCCTTCTAGTGATAGCTCAGTAATTAACAGAATGGAATGGAAAGTCCAACAATAAAGGGTGATAGTCCCGTATGTGAAAATTATTGAGTGGTACTAGGCTAGAGACAAGTAGGGCGGGACACGAGAAATCCTGTCTGAATATGGGGGGACCATCCTCCAAGGCTAAATACTCGTAATCGACCGATAGTGAACAAGTACCGTGAGGGAAAGGCGAAAAGAACCCCGGGAGGGGAGTGAAATAGATCCTGAAATTGTGTGCATACAAACAGTAGGAGCCTCGTAAGGGGTGACTGCGTACCTTTTGTATAATGGGTCAGCGACTTACATTCAGTAGCAAGCTTAACCGAATAGGGAAGGCGTAGCGAAAGCGAGTCCGAATAGGGCGCTAGTTGCTGGGTGTAGACCCGAAACCAGTTGATCTATCCATGGCCAGGTTGAAGGTGCGGTAACACGTACTGGAGGACCGAACCCACTAACGTTGAAAAGTTAGGGGATGAGCTGTGGATAGGGGTGAAAGGCTAAACAAAACTGGAAATAGCTGGTTCTCTCCGAAAACTATTTAGGTAGTGCCTCGTGTATCACTGTAGGGGGTAGAGCACTGTCATGGTAGTGGGGTCCATTGCGGATTACTGCGCCATAGCAAACTCCGAATACCTACAAGTGCAAGCACGGGAGACAGACATCGGGTGCTAACGTCCGGTGTCAAGAGGGAAACAACCCAGACCGCCAGCTAAGGTCCCTAATATATGCTAAGTGGGAAACGAAGTGGGAAGGCTAAAACAGTCAGGAGGTTGGCTTAGAAGCAGCCATCCTTTAAAGAAAGCGTAATAGCTCACTGATCGAGTCGTCCTGCGCGGAAGATGTAACGGGGCTAAGCATATAACCGAAGCTGCGGATCACAGCAATGTGATGGTAGGAGAGCGTTCTGTAAGCCTGTGAAGGTGTCTTGTAAAGGATGCTGGAGGTATCAGAAGTGCGAATGCTGACATGAGTAGCGATAAAGGGGGTGAAAAGCCCCCTCGCCGTAAGCCCAAGGTTTCCTGTTCAACGTTCATCGGAACAGGGTGAGTCGGCCCCTAAGGCGAGGCAGAGATGCGTAGCTGATGGGAACAAGGTTAATATTCCTTGACCATTGTTAGATGCGATGGGGGGACGGATCGCGGAAAGTTGTCCGGGTGTTGGATGTCCCGGTTCTTGCGTTGGAGATGGCTATTAGGTAAATCCGGTAGCGTAATTCAAGGGCGTGAGACGAGCGAATTTATTCGCGAAGCAATTGGAAGTGGTTCCAAGAAAAGCCTCTAAGCTTCAGTCTAACAAGACCGTACCGCAAACCGACACAGGTGGGCGAGATGAGTATTCTAAGGCGCTTGAGAGAACTCAGGAGAAGGAACTCGGCAAATTTGCACCGTAACTTCGGGATAAGGTGCGCCCTTGTAGTTTGACCGTGAACAACGGAAGGACGAAAGGGTTGCAATAAAAAGGTGGCTGCGACTGTTTAATAAAAACACAGCACTCTGCAAACACGAAAGTGGACGTATAGGGTGTGACGCCTGCCCGGTGCTGGAAGATTAAATGATGGGGTGCAAGCTCTTGATTGAAGTCCCAGTAAACGGCGGCCGT
Organism: Polynucleobacter sp. UB-Siik-W21; assembly: GCF_018687415.1. Taxonomy (NCBI): domain Bacteria; kingdom Pseudomonadati; phylum Pseudomonadota; class Betaproteobacteria; order Burkholderiales; family Burkholderiaceae; genus Polynucleobacter; species Polynucleobacter sp. UB-Siik-W21. Next base: position 40,404 of record NZ_CP061289.1, read on the forward strand.
AACTATAACGGTCCTAAGGTAGCGAAATTCCTTGTCGGGTAAGTTCCGACCTGCACGAATGGCGTAACGATGGCCACACTGTCTCCTCCTGAGACTCAGCGAAGTTGAAATGTTTGTGATGATGCAATCTACCCGTGGCTAGACGGAAAGACCCCATGAACCTTTACTGTAGCTTTGCATTGGACTTTGAATCGGTCTGTGTAGGATAGGTGGGAGGCGTTGATAACAGGATGCTAGTTCTGTTGGAGCCAACCTTGAAATACCACCCTGATTTATTTGAGGTTCTAACCTTGGCCCGTTATCCGGGTCGGGAACAGTGCATGGTAGGCAGTTTGACTGGGGCGGTCTCCTCCCAAAGTGTAACGGAGGAGTACGAAGGTACGCTTGGTACGGTCGGACATCGTACCTAAAGTGCAATGGCAAAAGCGTGCTTAACTGCGAGACCGACAAGTCGAGCAGGTGCGAAAGCAGGTCATAGTGATCCGGTGGTTCTGTATGGAAGGGCCATCGCTCAACGGATAAAAGGTACTCTGGGGATAACAGGCTGATACCGCCCAAGAGTTCATATCGACGGCGGTGTTTGGCACCTCGATGTCGGCTCATCTCATCCTGGGGCTGTAGCCGGTCCCAAGGGTATGGCTGTTCGCCATTTAAAGAGGTACGTGAGCTGGGTTTAAAACGTCGTGAGACAGTTTGGTCCCTATCTGCCATGGGCGTTGGAGATTTGACGGGGGCTGCTCCTAGTACGAGAGGACCGGAGTGGACATTCCGCTGGTGTACCTGTTGTTTCGCCAGAAGCATCGCAGGGTAGCTATGAATGGAAGAGATAACCGCTGAAAGCATCTAAGCGGGAAACTTGCCTGAAGATGAGATCTCCCGTAGGTTTAACCTACATAAAGGGTCGTTGAAGACCACAACGTTGATAGGTCGGGTGTGGAAGTGCAGTAATGCATTAAGCTAACCGATACTAATTGCCCGTTAGGCTTGATCCTATAACCAGCACTATTGTGTTGGATGTTTGCCAGATTTAATCTGCATCCTTATTACATGCTTACTCAAATAGAGTTGTTGATTTATCAGCAGCTCAACCCTCTACGCCCGGTGACCATAGCGAATTGGAACCACTCCTTCCCATCCCGAACAGGACAGTGAAACGATTCTACGCCGATGATAGTGCGGATTACCCGTGTGAAAGTAGGTAACTGCCGGGCACCAATGCGACGCCCAGACCCCTTTAGGTCTGGGCGTTTTTACTTGTGCAAAGCGTTAGAGAGATTGACAGATACTCCGTTTGGAGTCAGAATATTGGGTTCGCGGAGGGGTGTCCGAGCGGCTAAAGGAGGCAGACTGTAAATCTGTTGGCTATGCCTACGTAGGTTCGAATCCTACCCCCTCCACCAGATGTGCGGGATTAGTTTAATGGTAAAACAGCAGATTTCCAATCTTCGGTCAAGAGTTCGATTCTCTTATCCCGCTCCAGATTTGTTGTATTAGATTTCGCCCATGTGGCTCAGTGGTAGAGCACTCCCTTGGTAAGGGAGAGGTCGGCAGTTCGATCCTGCCCATGGGCACCATGTTTGATTTATTAATTGTGTATTTGGTGTTTGGTTTAAGAGTTAACTAAAGGCAGAACAAAAATGGCAAAAGAAAAATTCGAGCGGACAAAACCGCACGTAAACGTAGGCACTATCGGTCACGTTGACCACGGTAAAACGACCTTGACAGCAGCAATTGCAACCGTGCTCTCAAAAGCATTTGGTGGCGAAGCAAAAGCTTACGATCAGATCGATGCTGCTCCTGAAGAAAAAGCCCGTGGTATTACGATTAATACTGCGCACGTTGAGTATGAGACAGCTAATCGTCACTACGCTCACGTTGACTGCCCAGGACATGCTGACTACGTTAAGAACATGATTACAGGCGCTGCTCAGATGGACGGCGCTATTTTAGTTTGCTCTGCAGCTGATGGCCCAATGCCACAAACGCGTGAGCACATCCTCTTGGCACGCCAAGTGGGCGTTCCTTACATCGTGGTGTTCTTAAACAAGTGCGACATGGTTGATGATGCTGAATTGTTAGAACTCGTAGAAATGGAAGTGCGTGAACTTCTGTCTAAATATGACTTCCCAGGCGATGACACACCGATCATCCAAGGTTCAGCTAAGTTAGCCTTAGAAGGCGACGAAGGCCCATTGGGTAAAGAAGCCATCATGAAATTGGCTGAAGCCCTTGATACTTACATCCCAACTCCAGAGCGTGCCATTGACGGCGCCTTCTTGATGCCAGTAGAAGACGTGTTCTCTATCTCCGGTCGCGGTACTGTAGTGACTGGTCGTATTGAGCGCGGTATCGTTAAAGTTGGCGAAGAGATTGAAATCGTTGGTATCAAACCAACTCTCAAAACTACTTGTACTGGTGTTGAAATGTTCCGCAAATTGCTCGACCAAGGTCAAGCAGGCGATAACGTGGGTATCTTGTTACGCGGTACAAAACGTGAAGAAGTTGAGCGCGGCCAAGTATTGGCTAAGCCAGGTTCAATCACCCCACATACTCACTTTACAGCCGAGGTTTACATCTTGGGTAAAGATGAAGGTGGCCGTCATACACCATTCTTTAATAACTATCGTCCTCAGTTTTACTTCCGCACAACGGACGTAACTGGTTCTATTGAGTTGCCAAAAGACAAAGAAATGGTCATGCCTGGTGATAACGTCACGATTACCGTCAAACTCATCGCCCCTATCGCGATGGAAGAAGGTTTACGTTTTGCGATCCGTGAAGGTGGCCGTACTGTTGGCGCTGGTGTAGTTGCAAAGATTTTGGCTTAAGTAGTTTTGGTAATGAGTTTTTATAAAGGGGTGTAGCTCAATTGGCAGAGCGTTGGTCTCCAAAACCAAAGGTTGGGGGTTCGATGCCCTCCGCCCCTGCCACGATTTGAACTGAAAGTAATATGTCTCAACAAACTGCAAGTCATTCTGAAGAAAAGAGCAGCTGGGTCTCTGGACTCGCTGCTTTAATCGTCGTTGCTGCGTTAGTGCTTTACTACACGCTCATCGACCAATCTTTATTGGTGCGCTTGGGTGTATTGTTCGGTGGCATTGCAGCTGCGGTTTTGATTGTGGCGATTTCACCCGATGGGCGTCGTTTTATCGCCTATGCAAAAGATTCTTGGTACGAAGTAAAAAAGGTTGTTTGGCCGACTCGTAAAGAGACTACCCAAATGACTCTAGTCGTATTTGGCTTTGTTCTGATCATGTCCTTGTTTTTATGGATTGCAGACAAATTGATTGAATGGCTAGTTTTTTCAGTCCTTTTAGGCTGGAAGTGAGTAAAACATGATTGATTCTGAAGTAGCTGCAAATCCACAAGCTACCGGCAATATGCGCTGGTACGTAATCCACGCTTATTCTGGAATGGAAAAGAGCGTTAAAAAAGGCCTTGAGGAGCGTATTGCACGTTCTGGCATGCCTGAGAAATTTGGCCGTATTTTGGTCCCATCCGAAGAGGTGGTAGAGATCAAATCTGGCACAAAATCAGTCACTGAGCGCCGTTTCTTCCCAGGTTATGTCCTGATTGAGATGGAAATGACCGATGAAAGCTGGCATTTGGTGAAAAATACCCCAAAAGTGACCGGTTTCGTGGGAGGTGTTCGTAACCGTCCAAGCCCGATTTCTACTGCTGAAGTCACCAAAATCATGGATCAGATGCAGGCTGGCGTGGATAAACCGAAGCCCAAGACCCTGTTTGAGGTCGGTGAGATGGTTCGCGTGAAAGAAGGCCCATTTACAGACTTCAACGGAAACGTTGAGGAAGTGAACTATGAGAAGTCAAGATTACGCGTTTCTGTTACAATCTTCGGTCGCGGTACCCCAGTTGAGCTGGAGTTTGGCCAAGTAGAAAAGATGTAAAAACAAGGACTTAGTCCGGTTTTGTAAGTGAAGTAGTTGTTTTAAGTGGTTATTTGGTTTTAGAAATTAACCGAGGAGCGGAGCTAGAAAGCCAAAAACTAGCAAAGCGTTTACTCAACGGCGGTCTTTCCTAATGAGGTTAGGCGCGCTTTAAGGAGCACACATGGCAAAGAAGATTATTGGCTTTATCAAACTGCAGATCCCTGCAGGTAAAGCAAATCCATCACCACCCGTAGGTCCAGCATTGGGTCAACGCGGCCTGAATATTATGGAATTTTGTAAGGCGTTTAATGCTCAAACTCAGAGCATGGAACCTGGCCTGCCAATTCCAGTCGTGATTACAGCATTCGCTGATAAGAGCTTCACATTCATCATGAAGACTCCTCCAGCAACCATCATGATCAAGAAGGCTGCGAAGATCGAAAAAGGATCACCACGTCCTCATACCGACAAGGTAGGAAAAATTACCCGTGCTCAAGCGGAAGAAATCGCTAAAGCAAAAATGCCAGATTTGACAGCAGCCGATATGGACGCAGCTGTTAGAACAATCGCTGGTAGCGCCCGTTCCATGGGCATCACTGTGGAAGGTCTCTAATCATGACTAAATTATCTAAACGCGTAAAAGCAATTCAATCCAAGGTTGATCGCAACAAGTTCTATTCATTGGAAGATGCATTGAGCCTCGTTAAAGAGTGCGCAACTGCTAAGTTCGATGAGTCTATCGACGTTGCTGTTCAGTTGGGTATTGATGCTAAGAAATCTGACCAAGTTGTGCGTGGCGCAGTAGTGCTCCCAGCTGGTACAGGCAAGCACGTTCGTGTTGCTGTTTTTGCACAAGGCGAGAAGGCCGAACAGGCTAAAGCCGCTGGCGCAGAAATCGTTGGCATGGAAGAACTTGCTGAACAAATTAAAGGCGGCAAAATTGATTTTGACGTTTTGATCGCATCACCAGACACAATGAAAATTGTTGGTACCTTGGGTCAAGTATTGGGCCCACGTGGTTTGATGCCAAATCCAAAAGTGGGAACTGTGACTCCTGACGTAGCTACTGCAGTGAAGAATGCAAAAGCGGGTCAAGTGCAATTCCGTGTGGACAAAGCCGGTATCGTGCACGCAAGCATTGGTCGTCGTTCATTCGAGCCAACTGCACTAAAGTCCAATTTGCTTGCATTGCTTGAGGCTTTGAATAAAGCAAAGCCGCCTGCATCTAAGGGAATTTATTTAAAGAAGGTTGCCGTAAGCAGCACCATGGGTGCAGGCGTACGTGTTGACCAAGCATCGTTACAAGCAGCTCAATAAGTAGCTTGTAACAAAAAAGAACTTTGGGTCGGCTCCTGCTCTTTGAGTGAGAGTCGAACATCAAAGACCGTTGGTGAATTAGTTGCTAATACAGAGTTAATTCTTAATCGTTACGAGAGTAATAGCCAACGCAGATGGCGACCCTGAAAAGATTTTCACAAGAGTCTTTGTGAACAAATGATCAGACGCTGGTGTGTAACCCCAACTGGAAACAGTTGGTTTTTATGGAGTTAAACCGTGCCTTTGAATGTACAAGACAAAAAAGCGATTGTTGCTGATGTCGGCGCTCAATTGGCTGGAGCCCAAACTGTCGTGCTCGCTGAATACCGTGGTATTCCAGTAGAGCAGTTGACAAAGCTACGTGCTAGCGCACGTGACCAAGGTGTCTATCTTCGCGTTTTGAAGAACACATTGGCACGCCGTGCTGCACAAGGCACACAGTTTGAGCCTCTTGCTGATTCGATGGTTGGCCCCTTGATTTACGGCATCTCTGCTGATCCGATTGCTTCGGCAAAAGTATTGCAGGGCTTTGCTAAGACTCAAGATTTGCTAGTCATTAAAGCTGGCTTATACAACGGCAAGTTGTTAGATGTTGCGGGTGTAAAAGCTCTCGCAACAATTCCAAGCCGCGACGAGTTGTTATCTCAGTTGTTAGGTGTGATGTTGGCACCTGTTTCTGCGATGGCTCGCGTATTGGGCGCAGTAGCAGCACAAAAGGCAGCTGGAGCACCTGCTCCTGTAGCCGAAGCTCCAGCACCTGTAGCAGAAGCAGCAGCCCCAGCAGCAGTCGTTGCTGAAGCCGCAGCTCCTGAAGCAGCCGCTGAGCCTGTAGCCGCAGCCCCAGAAGCTGGAACAGAAGCAAAAGAAACCCCTGCCGCTGAATAAGCGACAGATTAACTATTTAAGTATTAGGAGCTAAAAATGGCGATTACTAAAGAAGAAATCATTGATGCAGTAGGTAGCATGTCCGTTATGGATTTGAACGATTTGGTTAAAGCGTTCGAAGAGAAGTTTGGTGTTTCAGCTGCAGCGATGGCTGTTGCTGGTCCTGCTGGTGCAGGCGGTGGCGGTGCTGCTGCTGAAGAGCAAACAGAATTCACTGTGAACTTGCTCGAAGCTGGCGCAAACAAGGTTTCAGTAATTAAGGCAGTTCGCGAAATTACTGGTCTTGGCTTAAAAGAAGCTAAGGACTTGGTTGACGGTGCACCGAAGCCAATCAAAGAAGGCGTTGACAAGAAAACTGCTGAAGAAGCTAAGAAGAAGCTTGAAGAAGCTGGCGCTAAAGCAGAACTCAAGTAATACAAACTTCGCTAGCGCTTCTCAAAAAGGAGCGTTAGCTATGTTGGGTTTGACCATTAGTGGTCAAACCCGATTTCATTTCTGATTGAAATCGGGTTTGCCTTCTGATACGACTGCAGAATGCAAGTTTGGTCGGACACTAAATCGAACGGTTTAGTGTTGTCCGCCAGTGATTGGTAGTGGCCAATCGCCAAATCTTTGTACAGTCGCTGAATTCGGAGATGAAATGAACTATAGCTTCACCGAACGCAAGCGAGTCCGTAAAAGCTTTGCTAAGCGAGTAAATAACCACCAGGTTCCGTACCTGATCGCAACGCAGCTGGAATCCTACGCTAAATTTTTACAGGCTGAAAAGCCAGCCATGTCTCGCCTTACAGAGGGACTTCAAGCTGCCTTTACTTCAGCATTCCCAATTGTGTCTAACAACGGCTACGCACGGATGGAATACGTGTCTTACCAGTTATCACAGCCTCCATTTGACGTTAAAGAATGTCAACAGCGTGGTTACACATACCACTCTGCCTTACGCGCAAAAGTTCGCTTGATTATTTATGATCGCGAAGCGCCTACTAAGGTGAAAGAGGTAAAAGAGAGCGAAGTCTACATGGGTGAAATTCCACTCATGACAGAAAACGGCTCTTTTGTAATCAACGGTACTGAGCGTGTGATCGTTTCTCAGTTACACCGTTCTCCAGGCGTGTTCTTTGAGCACGATAAGGGCAAAACCCATAGTTCCGGTAAGTTGCTGTTCTCAGCACGCATCATTCCTTACCGTGGTTCATGGCTCGATTTCGAGTTTGATCCAAAAGATATTCTCTATTTCCGCGTTGACCGTCGTCGTAAGATGCCTGTCACCATTTTGCTCAAAGCAATTGGTTTAAACAACGAACAGATTCTTGCAAACTTCTTCAACTTTGATCATTTTGCATTGACCGCTAATGGCGCTTCAATGGAATTTGTTCCAGAGCGTTTGCGTGGCCAGTTGGCTAACTTTGATGTGCTCGATAAGAATGGCGTTGTTGTCATTCAAAAAGACAAGCGCATCAATGCAAAGCATATTCGCGAACTTGAAGCTGCTAAGACAAAAACAATTGCTGTACCAGATGACTATTTAGTTGGTCGTGTAGTTGCACGTAATATCGTTGATCCAGATTCTGGTGAAATCTTGGCGTACGCTAATGATGAAATCACTGAAGAGTTATTGGCTACATTGCGCGATGCTGGCATCAAGCAATTGGAAACCATTTACACCAATGATTTAGATTCTGGTGCGTATATTTCTCAGACACTGCGTACCGATGAAATTGCTGATCAAACAGCAGCACGTATTGCCATCTACCGCATGATGCGTCCTGGTGAGCCTCCAACAGAAGATGCTGTTGAAGCTTTGTTCCAGCGCTTGTTCTATAGCGAAGATACTTACGACTTATCTCGTGTTGGCCGTATGAAGGTCAATAGCCGTTTGAACCGCCCAGAAATGGAAGGTCCAATGGTTCTGTCGAATGAAGATATTCTCGACACGATTAAGTCCCTCGTAGATTTGCGTAACGGCAAAGGCGAAGTAGACGATATCGATCACTTAGGTAATCGTCGTGTACGTTGCGTTGGCGAATTGGCAGAAAACCAATTCCGTGCTGGTTTGTCACGTGTTGAGCGTGCGGTTAAAGAACGTCTCGGCCAAGCCGAAACAGAAAATCTCATGCCGCATGACTTGATTAATAGCAAGCCAATTTCTTCTGCGATTCGTGAGTTCTTCGGTTCTTCACAGTTATCCCAGTTTATGGATCAAACCAACCCACTTTCAGAGATCACGCACAAGCGTCGTATTTCTGCATTGGGACCTGGTGGTTTGACACGCGAGCGCGCAGGTTTCGAAGTGCGCGACGTGCATCCAACTCACTACGGACGTGTTTGCCCAATTGAAACTCCAGAAGGACCAAACATTGGTCTGATCAACTCACTCGCGCTATTTGCACGTTTGAATGAGCATGGTTTTTTAGAGACTCCGTACCGTAAGGTTTCCAATAGCAAGGTAAGCGATGAAGTGGTGTACCTCTCTGCGATTGAAGAAGCGAAGTATGTGATTGCTCAGGCCAATGCCACGATCGACAAAAACGGCAAGTTAGCTGACGAATTGGTTTCTGCTCGTCAAGCTGGTGAGACCATGATGGTTAGCCCAGAGCGTATCGATTTCATCGACGTTGCTCCTAGCCAGATCGTTTCTGCTGCAGCCTCACTCGTTCCATTCTTAGAGCACGATGATGCGAACCGTGCGTTGATGGGTGCGAACATGCAGCGTCAAGCAGTTCCTTGCTTGCGTCCAGATAAGCCATTGGTTGGTACAGGTTTAGAGCGTATTGTTGCAGTTGACTCCGGCACTGTTGTACTGGCTAACCGCGGCGGTATCGTAGATTACGTTGATGCAAACCGTGTGGTGATTCGTGTAAACGATGATGAAACTGCAGCTGGTGAAGTAGGTGTGGATATTTATAACCTCATCAAGTACACCCGTTCAAACCAAAATACCAACATCAATCAACGTCCAATCGTAAAAGTTGGCGATCGTGTAGCCCGTGGCGACGTCGTTGCTGACGGTGCATCTACCGATTTAGGTGAATTGGCTTTGGGTCAAAACATGACTGTGGCATTTATGCCATGGAATGGTTACAACTTCGAAGATTCAATCTTGATCTCTGAGAAGGTTGTTGCTGATGACCGCTACACCTCTATTCATATTGAAGAGTTGTCAGTGGTTGCGCGTGATACTAAGTTGGGTTCAGAAGAAATTACTCGCGATATTTCCAACTTGGCTGAGTCACAACTCTCTCGTTTGGATGAGAGCGGTATTGTGTACATCGGTGCTGAAGTTGAAGCTGGTGACGTATTAGTTGGTAAGGTAACTCCAAAGGGCGAGACAACTCTCACTCCTGAAGAAAAGTTACTGCGTGCGATCTTCGGTGAAAAAGCATCTGACGTGAAAGATACTTCTTTGCGCGTTCCATCAGGAATGATTGGTACCGTCATTGACGTTCAAGTCTTCACCCGTGAAGGTATTGAGCGCGATGCCCGTGCCCAGTCCATCATTCAAGAAGAACTACAGCGCTATCGTTTGGACTTAAACGACCAGTTGCGTATTGTTGAAGGCGATGCCTTCATGCGTTTAGAAAAGCTGTTGGTTGGCAAAGTTGCTAATGGCGGCCCTAAGAAATTAGCTAAAGGTACCAAGATCGACAAGGATTACCTTGCTGATTTGGACAAATACCATTGGTTTGATGTTCGTCCAGCAGATGATGAAGTTGCCTCACAAGTCGAAGCAATCAAATCTTCTATCGAAGCGAAGCGTAAACAGTTTGATGAAGCTTTTGAAGAGAAGCGCACCAAGCTTACCCAGGGTGATGATTTACAGCCTGGCGTAACCAAGATGGTTAAGGTGTACTTAGCTGTTAAGCGTCGCTTGCAGCCTGGTGACAAGATGGCCGGTCGTCACGGTAACAAGGGCGTGGTTTCTAAAATTGCTCCAGCAGAAGATATGCCATTTATGGCTGACGGACGCCCCGTAGACATCGTCTTGAACCCATTGGGTGTTCCTTCCCGTATGAACGTTGGTCAGATCTTGGAAACCCACTTAGGTTGGGCAGCTCAAGGTATTGGTAAGCGTATCGACGAGATGGTTCGTGAGCACGCTAAGCAAACTGAATTACGCAAGTTCTTCAAGCAGCTTTATAACGAAACCGGTCGTATTGAAGACATCGACAATTTCACTGATGAGCAGATCACTGTTTTGGCAGAGAATCTCCGCCAAGGCTTGCCATTTGCAACACCAGTGTTTGACGGCGCCACTGAAACAGAAATCGGACGTATGCTCGAGTTGGCTTATCCAGAAGAGGTTGCTAAATCTTTGAAGATGACGCCTTCACGTCAGCAAATGATTTTGTGCGACGGCCGCACTGGCGATCAGTTTGAGCGTCCAGTGACTGTTGGTGTCATGCATGTCTTGAAACTACACCATTTGGTCGACGACAAGATGCACGCACGTTCAACCGGACCTTACTCATTAGTAACGCAACAGCCATTGGGCGGTAAAGCCCAGTTTGGTGGTCAGCGCTTTGGTGAGATGGAAGTTTGGGCCCTCGAAGCATACGGTGCTTCATATGTCTTGCAGGAAATGCTGACAGTGAAGTCCGATGACGTCGCAGGCCGTACCAAGGTTTACGAAAACATCGTCAAGGGCGAGCACACGATTGATGCTGGCATGCCCGAATCCTTCAACGTACTGGTAAAAGAAATCCGTTCGTTGGGTATTGACATTGACATGGAGCGCAACTGATATGAAAGCATTGCTCGATTTATTTAAGCAAACGCAGGGCGAAGAGCAGTTTGATGTCATCAAAATTGGTCTTGCATCTCCTGAGAAAATTCGCTCATGGTCTTTTGGTGAAGTACGCAAACCAGAAACCATCAACTACCGGACTTTTAAGCCCGAGCGTGATGGTTTGTTCTGCGCCAAGATTTTTGGACCGACCAAAGACTACGAGTGCTTATGCGGTAAGTACAAGCGCTTAAAGTTCCGTGGCGTTATCTGCGAGAAGTGCGGTGTTGAAGTAACCCTCGCTAAGGTACGTCGTGAGCGCATGGGCCACATTGAGTTGGCAGCCCCTGTAGCGCACATTTGGTTCTTGAAGTCCTTGCCATCCCGTTTGGGTATGGTTCTCGATATGACCTTGCGTGATATCGAGCGCGTTCTCTACTTTGAAGCATATGTAGTGGTTGATCCTGGCATGACTCCTGAAGGCGCAATGAAGCGTGGTCAGATAATGTCTGAAGATGAATACATTGCGAAAACTGAAGAGTATGGTGACGGTGCATTTACCGCCATTATGGGCGCTGAAGGTATTCGCGATCTCTTGCGTTCGATTGATATCGATCGTGAAGTAGAGACCATTCGCGCTGATTTGAAAGCTACTGGTAGCGATGCCAAGATCAAGAAATACGCTAAGCGCTTAAAAGTGCTTGAGGCGTTCCAGACTTCAGGTATCAAGCCTGACTGGATGATCATGGAAGTATTGCCAGTATTGCCGCCTGAATTGCGCCCATTGGTGCCATTGGATGGCGGTCGCTTTGCTACTTCCGATTTGAACGACCTCTATCGTCGTGTGATCAACCGTAACAACCGTTTGAAGCGTTTGTTAGAGTTGCGCGCACCAGAGATCATCGTTCGTAACGAAAAACGCATGTTGCAAGAAGCGGTTGACTCATTGCTTGACAACGGTCGTCGCGGTAAGGCTATGACAGGCGCTAACAAGCGTCCTCTCAAGTCCTTGGCTGAGATGATTAAAGGTAAGAGCGGTCGTTTCCGTCAAAACTTGTTGGGTAAACGCGTTGACTACTCTGGTCGTTCAGTCATCGTAGTTGGCCCTACATTGAAATTGCATCAGTGCGGCTTACCAAAATTGATGGCCTTGGAATTGTTCAAGCCATTCATTTTCAACAAGCTTGAGACTTTAGGAATTGCAACCACCATTAAGGCTGCGAAGAAAGAAGTTGAGAGCCAGACACCAATCGTTTGGGACATTCTCGAAGAAGTCATTCGTGAACATCCAATCATGTTGAACCGTGCGCCTACATTGCACCGTCTCGGTATTCAGGCTTTCGAGCCAATGCTGATTGAAGGTAAAGCGATCCAATTGCACCCATTGGTCTGCGCGGCATTTAACGCGGACTTTGACGGTGACCAAATGGCGGTTCACGTTCCTTTGTCGCTCGAAGCGCAAATGGAAGCGCGTACATTGATGTTGGCTTCGAACAACGTATTATTCCCAGCAAACGGCGAACCATCCATCGTTCCTTCACAGGACGTGGTGTTGGGTCTGTACTACGCTACCCGTGACAAGATCAACGGTAAGGGCGAAGGCATGGTTTTCGCCAACATTACTGAAGTAGTGCGCGCATACGAAGCCGGCCAGGTTGAATTGGCATCTCGTGTTGCTGTGCGTATTACTGAGTTTGAGATTGTGGATAAAAAGGCAGAGGGCGATGCCCGTTTTGCTGAAAAAACCAAGATCTATCAAACTTCAGTTGGCCGTGCAATCTTGTCTGAGATTTTGCCTAAAGGGATGTCCTTCGAGGAAATCAACAAGCCTTTGAAGAAAAAAGAAATCTCACGTTTGATCAACACTTCATTCCGTAAGTGCGGCTTGCGTGAAACTGTGATTTTTGCTGACCGTCTCTTGCAGTCTGGTTTTCGCTTGGCGACCAATGCTGGTATCTCGGTTGCGATCGACGATATGCTGATCCCAACCTCCAAAGAGCGCATCATCACTGAAGCTTCTGCCAAGGTTAAGGAATATGACAAGCAGTTCATGTCAGGTCTCGTAACCAATCAAGAGCGTTATAACAACGTGGTTGACATTTGGGGCGCTGCAGGCGACCAAGTTGGCAAAGCGATGATGGATGAGTTGTCACACGTTGACGTAATCGACCGTAACGGCAAAACTGTGCGTCAAGAATCCTTTAACTCTATCTATATGATGGCGGATTCTGGTGCGCGTGGATCTGCAGCGCAAATTCGTCAGTTAGCTGGTATGCGTGGTTTGATGGCGAAGCCCGATGGCTCCATTATTGAAACCCCAATTACTGCAAACTTCCGCGAAGGTTTGAACGTATTGCAGTACTTCATCTCAACCCACGGTGCTCGTAAAGGCCTGGCTGATACTGCATTGAAGACAGCGAACTCTGGTTACTTGACCCGTCGTTTGTGCGACGTTACTCAAGACCTCGTAGTGATCGAGGATGATTGCGGCGCAACTTCTGGCGTTACTATGAAGGCCCTTGTTGAAGGTGGCGAAATTATCGAAGCATTGCGTGACCGTATTTTGGGTCGTGTCTGCATCGGTGACATTGTTCATCCTGATACACAAGAAGTCATCGTTCCTAACGACACCTTGCTCGATGAAGATCATGTCGATCAGATCGTGGCATTGGGCATCGACGAAGTTAAAGTTCGCACAGTATTGTCTTGCTTAACTCGCTTTGGCTTGTGCGCTAAGTGCTACGGACGTGATCTCGGTCGCGGTGGTTTGGTGAACGTTGGTGAAGCAGTTGGTGTGATCGCTGCTCAGTCTATCGGTGAGCCTGGCACACAGTTGACTATGCGTACCTTCCACATTGGTGGTGCAGCGTCACGCGCCTTGGTTGCAAGTAATATTGAAGCCAAATCAAATGGTGCTTTGAAGTTCTCAGGCACGATGCGTGTTGTGAAGAACGCGAAGGGTGAGCAGATTGTGATTTCACGTTCTGGCGAAGCCTTGATCGTTGATGAAAATGGTCGTGAGCGCGAGCGTCATAAAGTGCCTTACGGTGCAACTCTCTTGTTAAAAGAAGATGCAGCAGTGAAGGCTGGCGCAAGCTTAGCAACCTGGGATCCGTTAACACGCCCGATTATTTCTGAGTACGCTGGTATCGCTCGCTTCGATAATGTCGAAGAGGGTGTCACTGTTGCTAAGCAGGTTGACGAAGTGACTGGTCTTTCCACTTTGGTGGTGATTGACGGTAAGCGTCGTTCAGCTGCAAGCAAAGGCGTTCGCCCAATGATCAACTTAGTTGATGAGAAGGGTAACGAAGTCATGATCGCCGGTACTGATCACCCAGTAAACATTGGTCTCCAAGTGGGCGCTTTGATTACTGTTAAGGATGGTCAAAAAGTCGAAGTTGGTGAAGTATTGGCGCGTATTCCAATCGAATCACAGAAGACTCGCGATATTACCGGTGGTTTGCCACGCGTTGCAGAATTGTTCGAAGCACGTTCACCGAAAGATGCAGCGGTATTGGCGAAAGTTACTGGAACAGTTTCCTTCGGTAAAGAAACCAAAGGTAAACAGCGTTTGGTCATTACCGATATGGATGGTGAAGCTAATGAATTCTTGATTCCTAAAGAGAAACAAGTTCTCGTTCACGACGGTCAAGTTGTGAACAAGGGTGAGATGATTGTGGAAGGTCCTGCTGATCCCCATGACATCTTGACTCTCAAAGGTATCGAAGAGTTGGCAATCTACATCGTTGACGAAGTTCAAGACGTTTATCGTCTCCAGGGCGTGAAGATCAATGACAAGCACATTGAAGTGATCGTGCGTCAGATGTTGCGTCGCGTTCAGGTAACTGATCCAGGCGATACATCCTTCATTACTGGTGAGCAAGTTGAGCGTTCTAAGTTATATGACGCAAACGATGCTGTGATTGCTCAAGGTAAGCACCCAGCTCAGTTCGACAACGTATTGCTTGGTATTACTAAGGCATCCTTGTCGACCGATAGCTTCATTTCAGCGGCTTCTTTCCAAGAAACCACCCGTGTATTGACCGAAGCCGCCATTATGGGCAAGACCGATACACTCCGTGGCCTCAAGGAAAACGTCATTATTGGTCGTCTGATCCCTGCTGGTACCGGCTTGTCTTATCGTCGTGCACGCAAGGTCAGAGAGCAATTCGAGCGCGATCGCGCTCAAATGATTGCCGCCGAAGAGGAAGCATTGGCTAACGCCCCTGTTGAAATCGAGGCTGAAGTCATTGCTCCTGCTGGGGAGGCTGATCCGAGCTAATTTGGTAATTCTGGCCAGAAATGGCCAGTTTTTTCCCTTTAGGTTGACGGAAAAGGCTGGCCAAGCTAGAATGCTGAGTTCTACTGATTCAGAAGAAGGTCTTTTTGACCTAGAAATTCTCTAAGTCATTGATTTTCTTGAAGAAAGCAACAAAGAAGTACTAACCGAGCTATTTTATGCCAACAATTAATCAATTATTACGCAAGCCAAGAACAAGGCTTACCGTTAAAAGCAAGAGCCCTGCGCTGCAAAACAGCCCGCAGCGCCGTGGTGTTTGTACACGTGTGTACACCACTACTCCTAAAAAGCCTAACTCTGCGCTCCGTAAAGTAGCTAAAGTTCGCTTAACCAATGGTTTTGAAGTGATTTCATACATTGGCGGTGAAGGCCATAACCTCCAGGAACACTCAGTAGTGTTGATTCGTGGCGGTCGTGTAAAGGACTTACCAGGTGTGCGTTACCACATCGTTCGCGGTTCTTTGGACTTACAAGGCGTTAAAGATCGTAAACAAGCCCGCTCTAAATACGGTGCTAAGCGCGCTAAGAAAGCTGCTTAATTTTTAAGAATTAAGCAGTAGCAGTTTTTGTAGTAAGTCGTTGTTTGTCAGACTCAAAAGACAAGTAAGTGGTTGTTCCGTCTAGGAATTTTTCTTAGATAGTAGGACAACCGGAGCGGGTGATCCAGGTGGGCCACCCCTAACTGAACTGAAGGAGTAGTTATGCCACGTCGTCGTGAAGTTCCCAAAAGGGAAATTTTGCCGGATCCAAAATTCGGCAATGTAGAAGTAGCTAAATTCATGAACGTCCTGATGTTGGACGGCAAGAAATCGGTTGCAGAGCGTATCGTTTACGGTGCCTTTGATCACATCGAGAAAAAAGCAAATAAAGAACCACTCGAAATTTTTTCAACAGCCATGGGTAACGTTAAGCCAATGGTTGAGGTAAAGAGCCGTCGTGTTGGCGGTGCTAACTATCAAGTTCCTGTTGAAGTTCGTCCATCACGCCGTTCCGCTTTGGCAATGCGTTGGTTGCGCGAAGCCGCTAAAAAGCGCGGTGAAAAATCCATGGCTCAACGTTTGGCCAACGAATTATTAGAAGCTGCTGAAGGTCGTGGCGGCGCAATGAAGAAGCGTGAAGAAGTTCACCGTATGGCAGAAGCTAATAAAGCTTTCTCACATTTCCGCTTCTAATCCAATAGTTAAGAAAAGGCACCAACAGTGGCACGTAAAACCCCCATCGACAAATACCGCAATATTGGTATTTCTGCGCACATTGACGCAGGTAAGACAACAACTACAGAACGCGTTTTGTTCTACACCGGTGTTAACCACAAAATCGGTGAAGTGCATGATGGCGCAGCTACCATGGACTGGATGGAGCAAGAGCAAGAGCGTGGTATCACGATTACTTCTGCTGCTACCACCACTTTCTGGAAGGGTATGGCAGGAACAATGCCTGAGCACCGTATCAACATTATTGATACTCCAGGGCACGTAGACTTCACGATTGAAGTTGAGCGCTCAATGCGCGTTTTGGATGGTGCCTGCATGGTTTACTGTGCGGTAGGTGGAGTACAGCCACAATCTGAAACTGTTTGGCGTCAAGCAAACAAGTATCAAGTTCCACGTTTGGCATTCGTTAACAAGATGGACCGCACTGGTGCGAACTTCTTCAAGGTCTATGACCAAATGAAGACTCGTCTCAAGGCAAACCCAATCTTGATCCAGATTCCAATCGGCGCAGAAGAAAACTTTAAAGGCGTTGTGGACTTAGTAAAGATGAAGGCCATCTATTGGGATGAGGCTTCACAAGGTACCAAATTCACCTACGAAGAAATCCCTGCTGAATTACAAGCTTCTGCTGAAGAGTGGCGCGAGAAGATGCTCGAAGCTGCTGCTGAAAGCTCAGAAGAGTTGATGGAAAAGTATCTCGGTGGCGAAGGCTTGACCGAAGAAGAAATTAAAGGCGCATTACGTCAACGCACTATCGCCAATGAAATCGTTCCAATGTTGTGCGGAACTGCTTTCAAAAACAAAGGTGTTCAGGCGATGTTGGACGCAGTAGTTGAGTTGTTGCCATCCCCATTAGATGTGCCACCAGTTCCTTGCGAATTGGAAGACGGTACACCTGCAACTCGTGAAGCCTCTGATAGCGCCAAGTTTTCTGCATTGGCATTTAAGATCATGACTGACCCATTTGTTGGCCAGCTCATTTTCTTCCGCGTTTACTCAGGCGTCATGAAGTCTGGTGACACGATCTACAACCCAATCAAGGGCAAGAAAGAGCGTGTTGGCCGTTTGTTGCAGATGCATGCAAACCAACGTGAAGAAATTAAAGAAGTGTACGCAGGCGATATTGCTGCAGCAGTTGGTCTAAAAGACGCGACAACTGGTGAAACATTATGTGATCCAGATAGCATTGTGATTTTGGAGCGTATGGTATTCCCAGAGCCAGTGATCTCACAAGCGGTTGAGCCAAAGACAAAAGCTGACCAAGAAAAAATGGGTCTTGCTTTGAATCGCTTGGCACAAGAAGATCCTTCTTTCCGCGTGAAGACTGATGAAGAGTCAGGCCAAACCATTATTTCCGGTATGGGCGAGCTCCACTTGGAAATTTTGGTTGATCGTATGAAGCGTGAATTCAGCGTTGAAGCAACTGTTGGTAAGCCACAAGTTGCATACCGCGAAACCATTCGTAAGGTTTGCGAAGAGATCGAAGGTAAATTTGTTAAGCAGTCTGGTGGTCGTGGTCAATACGGTCACGTGGTTTTGAAGTTAGAGCCACAAGCCCCAGGCAAAGGTTTTGAATTCGTTGACGCTATTAAGGGTGGTGTAGTTCCACGTGAATACATTCCTGCAGTTGAAAAAGGCATTATCGAGACATTGAACTCCGGCATTTTGGCTGGCTATCCAGTAGTAGATATCAAAGCGACATTGTTCTTTGGTTCATACCACGACGTTGACTCCAACGAAAACGCATTTAAGATGGCAGGCTCAATGGCGTTCAAAGATGGAATGCGTAAAGCATCTCCAGTATTGCTTGAACCAATGATGGCTGTTGAAGTTGAAACACCAGAAGATTTCATGGGTAACGTAATGGGTGACCTCTCATCCCGTCGCGGTATTTTGCAAGGTATGGATGACATTCCAGGCGGCGGCAAGATCGTTCGTGCTGAAGTGCCTTTGGCAGAGATGTTTGGTTACTCAACTGGCTTGCGCTCGTTGACCCAAGGTCGCGCTACCTACACCATGGAATTTAAGCATTATTCCGAAGCACCGAAGAACGTTGCTGAAGCAGTTATGGCTGCTAAAGCGAAGTAATTTATCCACATTCATTTTGAATATTGACTAGCTAAAGAAGGCAGAACAAAAATGGCAAAAGAAAAATTCGAGCGGACAAAACCGCACGTAAACGTAGGCACTATCGGTCACGTTGACCACGGTAAAACGACCTTGACAGCAGCAATTGCAACCGTGCTCTCAAAAGCATTTGGTGGCGAAGCAAAAGCTTACGATCAGATCGATGCTGCTCCTGAAGAAAAAGCCCGTGGTATTACGATTAATACTGCGCACGTTGAGTATGAGACAGCTAATCGTCACTACGCTCACGTTGACTGCCCAGGACATGCTGACTACGTTAAGAACATGATTACAGGCGCTGCTCAGATGGACGGCGCTATTTTAGTTTGCTCTGCAGCTGATGGCCCAATGCCACAAACGCGTGAGCACATCCTCTTGGCACGCCAAGTGGGCGTTCCTTACATCGTGGTGTTCTTAAACAAGTGCGACATGGTTGATGATGCTGAATTGTTAGAACTCGTAGAAATGGAAGTGCGTGAACTTCTGTCTAAATATGACTTCCCAGGCGATGACACACCGATCATCCAAGGTTCAGCTAAGTTAGCCTTAGAAGGCGACGAAGGCCCATTGGGTAAAGAAGCCATCATGAAATTGGCTGAAGCCCTTGATACTTACATCCCAACTCCAGAGCGTGCCATTGACGGCGCCTTCTTGATGCCAGTAGAAGACGTGTTCTCTATCTCCGGTCGCGGTACTGTAGTGACTGGTCGTATTGAGCGCGGTATCGTTAAAGTTGGCGAAGAGATTGAAATCGTTGGTATCAAACCAACTCTCAAAACTACTTGTACTGGTGTTGAAATGTTCCGCAAATTGCTCGACCAAGGTCAAGCAGGCGATAACGTGGGTATCTTGTTACGCGGTACAAAACGTGAAGAAGTTGAGCGCGGCCAAGTATTGGCTAAGCCAGGTTCAATCACCCCACATACTCACTTTACAGCCGAGGTTTACATCTTGGGTAAAGATGAAGGTGGCCGTCATACACCATTCTTTAATAACTATCGTCCTCAGTTTTACTTCCGCACAACGGACGTAACTGGTTCTATTGAGTTGCCAAAAGACAAAGAAATGGTCATGCCTGGTGATAACGTCACGATTACCGTCAAACTCATCGCCCCTATCGCGATGGAAGAAGGTTTACGTTTTGCGATCCGTGAAGGTGGCCGTACTGTTGGCGCTGGTGTGGTTGCAAAGATTTTGGCTTAAGGAAGTAGCAGTAAATAATATTTAGCGGTTTGCTAACCGGTGACATCAGTGCTGCTGATGTCACCGTGCTCTTTAGATGTATAACGTGGCAGCACCACACCGCTCTTTGGAATTAATATGCAAAACCAAAAAATTCGTATTCGCCTTAAAGCATTTGATTACCGTTTGATCGACCAGTCTGCAGCTGAAATAGTTGACACAGCTAAGCGTACTGGTGCAGTTGTTAAGGGTCCAGTTCCTTTGCCAACTCGTATTGAGCGTTTTGATATCTTGCGTTCACCACACGTTAACAAGACATCTCGTGATCAATTAGAGATCCGTACCCATCTCCGTTTAATGGATATCGTTGATCCTACAGAGAAAACGGTAGATGCTTTGATGAAATTAGACCTTCCAGCAGGTGTGGACGTCGAAATTAAGTTGCAGTAATTTGTAGTTTCCGGTCTTTTTGCTTGTCAAGATCGGCATTTCAGGATAGAATCTAAGGCTTCGCTCAATTATTTGGGTGAATTTTAGGTTGTATCAGCATTAAAAATGTTGTAAGTTATTGATTTAGAAGTACTTTTACTTGTAAATCACTTAAATTAATTTTGCCGACCAATCGTAGTCGGCGTGGAGCATGAATATGAGCTTAGGCTTAATCGGCCGCAAGGTCGGCATGACCCGTCTATTTACGGACGAAGGGGATTCAATTCCTGTGACCGTAATCGACGTGAGCGACAACAGAATCGCTCAAATCAAGACCCAGGCAACTGATGGCTATGATGCTATCCAGTTGGCACATGGCACACGTAGAGCTACTCGCGTTACCAAAGCAATGGCTGGTCACTTCGCTAAAGCAGGGGTGATGGCTGGTAATGGTCTCAATGAATTCCAATTAGACGCAGCAAAAATTGCAGAAATGACACCAGGACAAGTAATTCCTGCTGACGCTGCATTTACGGCTGGTCAAAAAGTGGACGTGCAAGGCGTATCGATCGGTAAAGGTTATGCCGGTACCATCAAGCGTTATCACTTTGCTTCTGGTCGCGCATCCCACGGTAACTCACGTTCACATAACGTACCAGGTTCAATCGGTATGGCGCAAGATCCAGGTCGTGTTTTCCCAGGTAAGCGCATGACTGGCCACCTTGGTGATGTTACCCGTACCGTACAAAATTTAGTTATCGCACGCATTGATGCAGAACGTAATCTCATCATGGTTAAAGGCGCTATTCCAGGTGCCCCAGGCGGTAAAGTGATTGTTACTCCAGCGGTGAAGACACCGTTGAAGAAGAAATAAGGAGGGCGAATATGGAACTTAAGCTTCTCCAAGACAACGGTACTTTAGGTGCAGGCGTACAAGCTTCACCAGAAGTATTCGAACGCGAATATAACGAAGCATTGGTACACCAAGTTGTAGTGGCTTATCAAGCAAATGCACGTAGTGGTAACCGTGCACAAAAAGACCGTGAGCAAGTTAAGCACACCACCAAGAAACCTTGGCGTCAAAAAGGTACTGGTCGTGCACGTGCTGGTATGAGCTCTTCCCCGCTGTGGCGTGGAGGTGGTCGTATATTCCCGAATTCTCCAGAAGAGAATTTCAGCCAAAAAGTAAATAAGAAAATGTACCGCGCTGGTATGAGATCTATCTTGTCTCAGTTAGCTCGCGAAGGTCGTTTGAATGTCGTTGATCAATTTAATCTTGATGCTCCAAAGACTAAAGTTTTGGCTGACAAAGTTAAGGCAATGGGCTTGGATTCAGTCTTGATCATTGTTGATCAGGTTAGCGAGAATTTGTACTTGGCATCACGTAACTTGCATAAAGTTGCCGTGGTTGAGCCACAGCACGCTGATCCATTAGCTTTGGTTCAATACAAAAAAGTATTGGTCAGCAAAGCAGCGATCGCAAAAATTGAGGAGTTGCTGAAATGAGCCAAGTCCGTAAAAACGATCACAACCTGATGAAGGTTCTGCTTGGTCCTGTCATCTCTGAGAAAGCCACTATGGTTGCAGAGAAAAACGAACAAGTAGTTTTCCAAGTAGCTCGCGATGCAAACAAGAGCGATGTAAAACAAGCAGTTGAATTGCTTTTCAAAGTGCAAGTTGACTCAGTTCAAATCGTAAATCAAAAAGGTAAGCCTAAGCGCTATGGCCGTTTTGAAGGTCGTCGTGACCACACTAAGAAGGCCTATGTGAATTTGAAGCCAGGTCAAGAAATTAACTTTGAAGCGGAGGCGAATTAATCATGCCTTTGATGAAGACAAAACCGACCTCACCAGGTCGTCGTTCAATGGTCAAGGTGGTCAATCCTGACCTGCACAAAGGTAAGCCTTTTGCAGCGTTGGTAGAGCCACAATTCCAAAAAGCGGGTCGTAACAATAATGGTCATATCACTACCCGTCATAAAGGTGGTGGTCATAAGCATCACTATCGTGTTGTTGATTTCAAACGCAATGACAAAGACGGTATTCCAGCAAAAGTAGAACGCTTGGAATACGATCCAAACCGCAGTGCAAATATTGCATTGATCGTGTTTGCTGATGGCGAGCGTCGCTATATTCCTGCCGTTAAAGGCATGACTGTTGGTCAAGCAATCATGAATGGCTCTGAGGCACCAATCAAATCTGGTAATAATTTGCCAATTCGCAACATTCCAGTTGGTAGCACTATTCACTGTGTTGAAATCCTCCCAGGCAAAGGTGCTCAAGTAGCGCGCTCTGCTGGTGGTTCAGCAGTATTGCTGGCTCGTGAAGGCGTATACGCTCAAGTGCGTTTGCGCTCCGGTGAAGTTCGCCGTGTTCTGATTGAGTGCCGTGCCACTATTGGTGAAGTTGGTAACGAAGAGCACAGCTTGCGTCAAATTGGTAAAGCAGGTGCAAATCGCTGGCGTGGTATTCGCCCAACCGTTCGCGGTGTGGCAATGAACCCAGTAGATCACCCACACGGTGGTGGTGAAGGTAGAACTGGCGAAGGCCGTGTACCTGTATCTCCATGGGGCACTCCAACCAAAGGTTATCGCACACGTCGCAATAAGCGCACAACTTCGATGATCGTTCAACGTCGTCAAAAACGTTAAGCGATAAGGATAAATAGATATGACACGTTCAGCTAAAAAAGGCCCATTCTGCGACGCCAGCTTAGTAAAAAAAGTTGAAGTTGCACAAGCCAACAAAGACAAAAAGCCGATCAAAACTTGGTCTCGCCGTTCAACAATTCTTCCAGACTTTATCGGTCTGACAATTGCTGTTCATAACGGTCGTCAACACGTTCCGGTTTATGTATCAGAAAACATGGTGGGTCATAAGTTAGGCGAATTTGCCTTGACCCGTACTTTCAAAGGTCACGCTGCTGACAAGAAAGTTGTGAAGAAGTAAGGGGATGATGATGGAAGTTAAAGCTATTCACAAGGGCGCCCGCATTTCTGCGCAAAAGACACGTTTGGTCGCAGACCAAATTCGTGGTTTGCCAATTGCACGCGCATTGAACATTTTGAATTTCAGCCCCAAAAAAGCTGCCTTCATTGTGAAGAAAGTAGTTGAATCAGCGATTGCAAATGCTGAACACAATAAAGGTGCCGACATTGATGAGCTCAAGGTATCGGCGGTAATCGTTGATAAAGGAACTTCCTTGAAGCGCTTCACTGCACGTGCTAAGGGTCGTGGCAATCAAATCGAAAAACAAACTTGTCACATTAGCGTGACCTTGAGTAACTAAGGAAAGATATGGGCCAAAAGATTAATCCCACCGGATTCCGACTCGCGGTAACGAAGAATTGGACATCACGTTGGTATGCAAATAACACTGACTTCGCAAAGATGCTGAAAGAGGACGTAGATGTCCGCAGCTATTTGAAGAAGAAGTTGAAGAATGCATCCGTTAGTAAAGTGGTAATCGAGCGTCCTGCTAAGAACGCCCGCATCACTATCTATAGCTCACGTCCAGGTGTTGTGATTGGTAAAAAAGGCGAAGATATTGAAGTTCTCCGTCGTGAATTACAAAAACGTATGGGTGTTCCAGTTCACGTGAACATTGAAGAAATTCGTAAGCCTGAAGTAGATGCACAATTGATTGCTGACTCTATTACTCAGCAGTTAGAAAAGCGCATAATGTTCCGTCGCGCTATGAAGCGTGCAATGCAAAGCGCAATGCGTCTTGGCGCACAAGGCATCAAGATCATGTCGTCTGGTCGTTTGAACGGTGCAGAAATTGCTCGTCGCGAATGGTACCGTGAAGGTCGTGTTCCACTTCATACATTGAAGGCTGATATTGATTACGCAACATCAGAAGCTGAAACAACCTACGGCATCATCGGTGTAAAAGTTTGGGTATACAAAGGCGATACATTGGGTCGCGGTGCAGAAGCTCAAGTGGCTGCTCCATCTGCTGAACCAGCTGCCGAAGAAAAGAAAACTCGTCGTGCTCCAAGCAAAACAGCTGCTCGTAAACCAGCTGCAGGTGCTGACAAGCCATTAGTTGCTGCTAAACCAGCAGTAAAGCGTGTGCGTAAGGTTGAAGCACCTGCCGCAGATACGCAGAAGTCAGGAGAGTAAGCATGCTACAACCAAAGCGTCGTAAGTATCGTAAGGAACAAAAAGGCCGTAACACTGGCGTGGCAACACGCGGTAGTTCTGTAGCCTTTGGTGACTTTGGCTTGAAGGCCGTTGGCCGTGGCCGTCTGACTGCTCGTCAAATCGAGTCAGCACGTCGCGCAATGACCCGCCACATTAAACGTGGTGGTCGTATCTGGATTCGTATTTTCCCAGATAAGCCAATTTCACAAAAACCTGCTGAAGTACGTATGGGTAACGGTAAAGGTAATCCAGAGTACTACGTAGCTGAAATTCAACCAGGCAAAGTGCTTTACGAAATGGATGGTGTGGATGAGACTTTGGCGCGCGAAGCTTTCAAGCTTGCTGCCGCTAAGTTGCCTTTGCAGACGACTTTCGTGATTCGCCACTTAGGTTGATCGGGATAGAGATTATGAAAAATAAAGAATTAGCAACCAAAGATCTGACTGGCTTGAACGCAGAATTGACAGAGCTCTTAAAGACTAACTTTAAGCTCCGTATGCAAAAAGGCACTCAGCAACTCACCAATACCAGCCAATTGGGTAAAACGAAGCGCGACATTGCTCGTGTGAAGACTTTTATTGCCCAAAAGACTGCGCAGAAATAAGGAAAAAGGGATATGACTGAATTATCTAAACCCTTACGCCGCACCCTCGTGGGCCGCGTTGTTAGCGACAAAATGCAAAAAACTGTGACCGTGTTGGTTGAGCGTCAAGTAAAGCATCCCGTGATTGGTAAGTATGTTGGCCAGTCCAAAAAGTACCACGCTCATGACGAAACTAGCACCTACAAGATGGGTGATACGGTTGAAATTGCTGAATCTAAGCCAATTTCACGCACCAAATCTTGGGTTGTAACCCGTTTGGTTGAGGCTTCAAAGGGTATTTAAGGTATTTTTAAGGGATTTTGGCGAAGTTTCTTACCAAATCCCTGTTTTACGTAGTAGAATAGAAGGCTTCTCTGGTTTTATTGGAGAAGCAGTGTTTTTCATTAATTCCGGGTTTTAATTTTCGTTAAAGCCCATAGACGGAACCAAGACTGTTTGCCTTTGGCCAATAAGTTGGGGATTAGAAATGATACAAACCGAAAGTAGATTGCAGGTCGCCGATAACACTGGCGCCAGTGAAGTTTTGTGCATCAAGGTATTGGGCGGCTCTAAGCGTCGTTACGCCAGTATTGGTGATGTCATTAAGGTGACTGTTAAGTCAGCCGCTCCACGTGGCCGTGTAAAAAAAGGTGATATTTATAACGCTGTTGTAGTGAGAACAGCTAAGGGTGTTCGCCGTCCAGACGGTTCATTGATTAAGTTCGATGCAAACGCTGCGGTATTGCTCAACGCTAAGTTAGAGCCAATTGGCACACGTATCTTTGGACCAGTTACACGCGAATTGCGTACTGAAAAGTTCATGAAGATCGTTTCTCTCGCCCCCGAAGTGATTTAAGAGGCTGATATGAAAAAGATTCGTAAAGGTGATTCCGTAGTTCTGTTGACTGGCCGTGATAAAGGCAAGCAAGGAACTGTTACAGCCATTCTCGATGAGAAGTTAGTCATCGAAGGCGTGAATATTTATAAAAAGAGCGTTAAGCCAAACCCAGCTGCTGGTGTAACCGGCGGCATGATTGACAAGACTATGCCTGTTCACATTTCTAATGTGGCTTTGGTTGACGGTAACGGCAAACCATCACGTGTTGGTATCAAACTCGTTGACGGTAAAAAACAGCGTTTCCTCAAAACCACTGGCGCGACATTAAGCGCATAAGGGGCACGGAGAAATTATGAGCACACGTTTTCAAGAACACTATCAACAAAAAGTTGTTGCTGATTTGATTACCAAGTTTGGTTACAAGTCTGTAATGGAAGTTCCACGTATCACCAAAGTGACCCTGAATATGGGCTTGGGCGATGCAGTGAACGACAAGAAAATTATCGAAAATGCAGTTGGCGATTTAACTAAAGTTGCAGGCCAAAAGCCAGTGGTGACTAAAGCTAAAAAAGCGATTGCTGGTTTCAAAATTCGTCAAGGCTACCCAATTGGTGCCATGGTGACATTGCGTGGTCAACGCATGTACGAATTCTTGGATCGTTTCGTGACTGTTGCATTACCACGCGTACGTGACTTCCGCGGCATTTCCGGCAAAGCATTTGACGGTCGTGGTAACTACAACATCGGCGTTAAAGAACAAATCATCTTCCCTGAAATCGAATACGACAAGATTGATGCCCTGCGTGGTCTCAATATCAGTATTACGACGACTGCTAAAACCGACGAAGAAGCAAAAGCTTTGTTGGCAGCATTCAAATTCCCTTTCCGCAATTAAGAGGCTAATGTGGCAAAACTATCCCTGATTGAGCGCGAGAATAAGCGCGCAAAAACTGTAGAGAAGTACGCTGTTAAGCGTGCTGAACTCAAAGCGATCATTGCTGATCAATCGCGCAGCGATGAAGAGCGCTATGAAGCTCGCTTGAAGCTACAGGCACTTCCACGTAATGCAAGCCCGATTCGTCAAAGAAATCGTTGTTCATTAACCGGTCGCCCACGTGGCACATTCCGTAAGTTCGGTTTGGCTCGTAGCAAGATTCGTGAAATCGCCTTCCGTGGCGAAATCCCCGGTTTAACCAAGGCCAGCTGGTAAGCGGCGAAAGAATTAGGAGAACTCATGAGTATCAGCGATCCAATCGCCGACATGTTGACCCGGATCCGCAATGCGCAAGCAGTGCAGAAGCCTTTGGTCGCAATGCCGTCGTCAAAAGTTAAAGTAGCTATTGCAAAAGTTTTGCAAGATGAAGGCTATATCGAAAGTTTCGAAATCAAAGGTGAAGCAGCTAAGCCTGTGCTCCACATTGATCTCAAATACTATGCAGGCCGTCCTGTCATCGAGCGTATTGACCGTGTATCTACACCAAGTCTACGTATCTATAAGGGACGTCATGACATTCCAGAAGTAATGAATGGCTTGGGCATTGCAATTATTTCAACCCCTCAAGGCGTAATGACAGACCGTAAAGCACGTGCAACAGGCGTGGGCGGCGAAGTTATTTGCTACGTAGCTTAAGGAGCGAAATATGTCCCGCGTAGGTAAATCACCAATTACAGTTCCTAAGGGCGCTGAAATCAGCATCAACGGTGCAAACATTACTGTTAATGGTCCTTTGGGCACATTGACACACAACTTGCATCCTGCTGTTGGTTTGAAACAAGCAGATGGCGTATTGACAGTAGTTGTCAACAACGACTCACCAGAAGCTGGTGCACAGTCAGGTACGGCACGTGCTTTGGTCAATAACATGGTTGTTGGCGTTACTGCTGGCTTTGAGCGCAAGCTCAGCTTGGTAGGTGTTGGTTATCGTGCCCAAGCCCAAGGCGAAACATTGAAGTTGCAACTTGGTTTCTCACACGACATTATTTACAACCTGCCAAAGGGCGTAAAAGCTGAGACTCCATCGCAAACTGAAATCATTATTAAAGGCTCCAACAAGCAGCAAGTTGGCCAGGTCGCAGCGGAAGTTCGCGCATACCGTTCACCAGAGCCATACAAAGGCAAAGGTGTTCGCTACGTGGATGAGGTTGTGCATCTGAAAGAAACTAAGAAGAAGTAAGCGAGATTAGAAAATGAATAAAGACGAATCCAGACAAAGACGTGCTCGGCAGACTCGTATTCGCATTGCCGAAGCAATGGCAAATCGCTTAACAGTCATCCGTAGCAATACTCATATTTCTGCTCAGGTATATAGCCCATGCGGAACCAAAGTTGTGGCAGCTGCTTCAACAATGGAAAAAGAATTGCGCCAAGCGATCAAAAACGGCGGCAACGCTGATGCAGCGAAACAAATCGGCAAGTTAGTTGCTGAGCGTGCTGTTAAGGCAGGCATTGTTGATGTTGCTTTTGATCGTTCTGGTCATCGTTACCACGGCCGTATTAAGGCCTTAGCTGAAGCTGCGCGTGAAGCCGGCCTGAAGTTCTAATAGGGTTTAGGAAAAAAACATGGCAAAAATGCAAACTAAGATGCAAAACGAAGAGCGTGATGATGGTCTTCGCGAGAAGATGATCGCTGTTAATCGTGTAACTAAAGTGGTTAAGGGTGGTCGTATTCTTGGCTTCGCCGCACTCACTGTAGTTGGCGATGGCGATGGCCGCATCGGCATGGGTAAAGGCAAATCAAAAGAAGTTCCAGTGGCTGTTCAAAAAGCAATGGATGAAGCTCGTCGCAAGATGATCAAAGTTTCCTTACGTAAAGGTACTTTGCAGCATACCGTTACTGGTCAACATGGCGCCTCACGCGTTTTGATTTCTCCTGCTAAAGACGGTACTGGAATTATTGCTGGCGGCCCAATGCGCGCAATTTTCGACGTAATGGGTGTAACCAACGTGGTTGCTAAGTCCCTGGGCTCTACAAACCCGTATAACTTGGTTCGCGCAACGATTGATGGTTTGAGCAAGATGAGTACTCCTGCTGAGATTGCTGCTAAGCGCGGTAAGTCAGTTGAAGAGATTCTCGGCTAAGACCAAAAGATTAGGACTCTACAAATGACAAAATCAAACTCCAAAGTCAAACTGCAATTAGTGCGCAGCTTGATCGGTACTCGTGAAAGCCACCGTGCAACTGTGCGTGGCTTAGGTCTTGGTCGTATTAATTCAGTTTCTGAATTGGAAGATACGCCAGCTGTTCGCGGCATGATTAATAAAGTTTCTTATCTAGTTAAAGTCGTTGGCTGATAACTAGCAAGTAAATAGGCGAAGAATATGGAACTCAATACACTCAAGCCCGCAGAGGGCTCCAAGAAAAACCGTCGTCGCGTAGGTCGCGGCATTGGTTCTGGTCTTGGTAAAACTGCTGGCCGTGGTCACAAAGGTCAAAAATCTCGTTCCGGCGGATTCCACAAGGTTGGATTCGAAGGTGGCCAGATGCCTATGTATCGTCGTTTGCCAAAACGCGGTTTCGTGTCTTTGACACGTCGTCATGTTGGCCAAATTACTTTGAGCGACTTAGCAAAAATCAACTTGCCAGAAGTGGACTTGTTGACACTGAAGGCTCATGGCTTTGCTGGCGAACAAATTAATGCAGTGAAGGTAATTAAGACTGGTGAAATCAAGATTGCTGTAACCCTTAAGGGCATTACAGCAACTGCTGGCGCAAAAGCAGCTATTGAAGCGGCTGGCGGCAAATTGGTTGAAGCAGCGTAATAGGTCTTTTTACTCAAAATGGCATTAGCACCTACCAATAACCCAGGCACTGCAACAGCAGGAGGCAAGTTTGGCGAATTACGTCAACGCTTGATTTTCTTGGTGTTGGCTTTGCTCGTGTTCCGTTTGGGTGCTCATATTCCAGTTCCAGGTATTGATCCAGACCAACTCGCACAGTTATTTGCTGGCCAAAAAGACGGTATCTTGGGAATGTTTAACTTGTTCTCAGGCGGTGCGTTATCTCGCTTTACTGTATTTGCCCTGGGAATCATGCCTTATATTTCTGCATCGATCATCATGCAGTTAATGACTATTGTTGTGCCATCATTAGAGTCTTTGAAAAAAGAAGGCCAAGCTGGTCAGCGCAAGATTACTCAGTACACCCGTTATGGCACTGTGCTTTTAGCAACCTTCCAGGCATTAGGAATCTCTGTTGCTTTGCAAGCTCAGCCAGGACTGGTAGTTAATCCAGGTTTGATGTTTGAAATCAATACTGTAGTGACTCTAGTAACTGGCACGATGTTCTTGATGTGGCTTGGCGAACAAATTACTGAGCGTGGTTTGGGTAACGGTATTTCCATCATTATTTTTGGCGGCATCGTCTCTGGTTTGCCAAACGCTTTAGCTAGCTTATTAGAGCTAGTTCGTACTGGCTCGATGAATATTATTTCTGCATTACTCATCGTTGTCATTTGCGTAGCAGTGACTTATTTTGTGGTATTCGTAGAGCGCGGTCAGCGTCGTATCTTAGTGAACTACGCTAAGCGCCAGGTTGGCAATAAGGTTTACGGTGGCCAATCTTCTTACTTCCCATTGAAGTTAAACATGGCAGGCGTTATTCCTCCAATTTTTGCGTCTTCAATTATTTTGTTCCCTGCAACGATTGCTGGCTGGTTTACTTCAGGTGAGCCAACCAATATGTTTAGCAGAATCATTAAAGACTTGGCAGCAACATTAGCTCCTGGCCAGCCTGTGTACACAATTTTGTATGCTGCTGCGATCATCTTCTTCTGTTTCTTCTACACCGCATTAGTATTTAACAGTCGTGAGACAGCAGATAACTTGAAGAAGAGCGGTGCATTTGTTCCGGGTATTCGTCCAGGCGATCAAACAGCACGATATATCGATAAGATCCTGGTGCGCTTAACTTTGGCTGGTGCAATTTACATGGTTTTGGTTTGTTTATTACCAGAATTTTTAGTGTTGAAGTACAACGTGCCGTTCTATTTTGGCGGTACTTCATTGTTGATTATTGTGGTTGTTGCAATGGATTTCATGGCTCAAGTTCAGTCATACGTGATGCAACAGCAGTACGGCTCTTTGATGAAAAAAGCCAACTTTAAGATGGGCGCTTAACTGAATGTCTAAAGACGATGTTATTCAGATGGCGGGAGAGATTATTGAGAATTTGCCGAACGCGATGTTTCGCGTGAAGCTAGAAAACGGACATGTGGTTCTAGGGCACATTTCTGGAAAGATGCGGATGCACTACATTCGTATTTTGCCGGGAGATAAGGTAACGGTGGAGATGACTCCTTACGACCTGACGCGCGCCAGAATCATTTTCCGAGCGAAGTAAAGATTAAGTAGTACCTATTTTTAAGAGGTGAGTTATGAAAGTTTTAGCATCCGTTAAGTGTATTTGCAGAAATTGCAAGATCATTAAGCGCAAACGCGTTGTGCGCGTGATCTGTTCTTCAGACGCACGTCATAAGCAGCGTCAAGGCTGATCTGGTTAATTAAGAGGAAATCTCATGGCACGTATCGCTGGGGTAAACATCCCAAATCATCAACATACTGTTATCGGTTTAACAGCAATTTTTGGCATTGGCACAACTCGTGCTCACAAAATTTGCCAAACCACAGGTGTTGCAATCGATAAAAAAGTTAAAGATCTTACTGACGCTGACTTGGAAAAGTTGCGTGATGAAGTAGGTAAGTTCATCACCGAAGGTGACCTTCGTCGTGAAGTAACTATGAGCATCAAGCGTTTGATGGACTTAGGTTGCTACCGTGGCGTGCGTCATCGTAAGGGCTTGCCTGTTCGTGGACAACGTACTAAGACCAATGCGCGTACCCGTAAGGGCCCTCGTAAGTCCGGCATCGCACTGAAGAAATAATCAAGAAAGTTTATTGACATGGCAAAACAACAATCCGCTTCCGCCGCTTCACAGCGCACTCGTAAGAAGGTTAAAAAGAACGTTGCTGACGGTATTGCACACGTTCATGCTTCTTTTAATAACACCATTATTACGATCACTGATCGTCAAGGAAATGCGCTTTCATGGGCAACTTCTGGCGGCCAAGGCTTCAAAGGCTCACGTAAGTCAACACCTTTTGCTGCTCAAGTAGCGGCTGAAGTTGCTGGTAAAGCTGCCGTTGAATGCGGTATCAAGAACTTGGAAGTTCAGATCAAAGGCCCAGGCCCAGGTCGTGAATCAGCAGTTCGTGCATTGAACTCATTGGGGATCAAGATCACTGAGATTCAAGACGTCACTCCAGTTCCTCACAACGGTTGCCGTCCTCCTAAGCGTCGTCGTATCTAAGCTAGGAAGTTGGCAGTACAAGTTTAGTAGTTTTTTATTAAAGCCCACCGTTCATCTGATTTAAAGGGTGAACTCACCGCCGGTCGCAAGACTGCGGCAAAGAAAGGAAAGCATCGTGGCACGTTACTTAGGGCCTAAGGCCAAATTAGCACGTCGGGAAGGTACCGACTTATTTTTAAAGAGCGCACGTCGCGCCCTGTCAGACAAGTGCAAGTTAGATACTAAGCCTGGTCAACATGGTCGTACATCTGGCTCAAGAACATCAGACTACGGTAATCAGTTGCGTGAAAAGCAAAAGGTTAAGCGTATCTATGGCGTATTAGAGCGTCAATTTCGTCGTTACTTCGCAGAAGCTGAGCGTCGTAAGGGCAATACTGGCGAAACATTGCTCCAATTGCTAGAGTCACGTCTCGACAACGTGGTGTATCGCATGGGCTTTGGTTCAACACGTGCTGAAGCACGTCAGTTAGTTTCTCATGGCGCCATCATGCTCAATGGCAGCGCAGTGAATATTCCATCCATCCAAGTTAAGCCTGGTGACGTGGTTGCTATTCGTGAAAAAGCGAAGAAGCAAGCGCGTATTACAGAATCACTCAATTTGGTTCAGCAAATGTCTGCAGTTACCTGGGTTTCAGTTGATGCGGCTAAGCTGGAAGGAACATTTAAGCAAGTGCCCGACCGCGAAGATATTAGCGGTGAAATTAATGAAAGTTTGATCGTCGAATTGTATTCACGCTAATTAGGCACTATCAAGGAAAAAATATGCAAACAAATTTGCTCAAGCCAAAAATTATTTCTGTTGAAGCGCTTTCCGCCAACCAAGCTAAGGTTGTTATGGAGCCGTTCGAGCGTGGCTATGGCCACACACTCGGAAATGCATTACGTCGCGTACTCTTGTCCTCGATGGTTGGTTATGCACCAACTGAAGTAGCTATTGCAGGTGTAGTTCATGAATATTCCACATTGGATGGCGTGCAAGAAGACGTTGTAAACCTCTTGCTCAACCTCAAGGGAATCGTATTTAAGTTGCAATCCCGTGACGAAGTCACTATCAATTTGCGTAAAGAAGGTCCAGGCGTTGTTACTGCAAAAGATATCGATTTGCCACATGATGTAGAAATTATCAATCCTGATCACGTGATCGCTCACTTGTCTGCTGGTGGCAAGTTAGATATGCAGATTAAGGTTGAAAAAGGTCGTGGTTATGTTCCTGGTAACGTGCGTCAATACAACGACGAGACTACTAAGATCATTGGCCGTATCGTATTGGATGCCTCATTTAGTCCAGTAAGCCGCGTTAGCTATGCTGTTGAATCTGCTCGTGTTGAGCAACGTACCGACCTCGATCGTCTCGTAATGACTATCGAAACAAACGGTGTATTGTCTCCTGAAGAAGCAATTCGTCAAGCGGCTAGCATCTTGGTGGATCAGTTAGTTGTATTCGCAGCTCTTGAGAGCAGTGAAGTGTCTGGTGATCTTGCACCAAGTCGCTCTTCAATGGTTGATCCAATGTTGATGCGTCCAGTTGATGATCTCGAACTCACAGTTCGCTCTGCAAACTGCTTGAAGGCTGAGAACATTTACTACATCGGTGACTTGATTCAACGTACAGAGAATGAATTGTTGAAGACGCCTAATTTGGGTCGTAAGTCTTTGAATGAAATCAAAGATGTATTGGCTGCTCGTGGCTTAAGTCTTGGCATGAAACTCGAAAGCTGGCCTCCAGCTAACCTCGAGAAATAATTAGAAAGGAAGCATCATGCGTCACGGAAACGGCTTACGCAAACTAAATAGAACATCTTCACATCGTCTGGCGATGTTGCGCAATATGTCCAATTCTCTTTTGGAGCATGAAGTGATTAAAACCACTTTGCCAAAAGCAAAAGAATTGCGCATGGTTGTTGAGCCTTTGATTACCTTGGGTAAAAAAGACAACTTAGCAAACCGTCGCTTGGCATTTAATCGCACTCGTGATCGCGATATCGTGGCTAAACTCTTCACAGAGCTCGGCCCACGTTACGCAACACGTCCAGGTGGCTATCTTCGTATTTTGAAGTTTGGCTTCCGTCATGGCGACAATGCGCCTATGGCATTGGTTGAGTTGGTTGACCGTCCAGAAGTTGAAGAAACAGCAGTTGTAGCTGAAGAGGCTTAAGTCTCTTAGATGCGCAAAAAGCCAGGCTTCGGTCTGGCTTTTTTCATTGATAGGTTTATAAATAAGGTATGCCTCAAAACCCCTCAGTTACCGCCCCTGTTAATCCCAATCAGCTTCTGGTGGTGGTCACAAGCCTGCCTAATATGGAGATTGCCAAAATCTTAGCTCGCGCTTTAGTGGAGCAAAAGATTGCTGCGTGCGTGCAACTGATTGATGGCGTCCATTCTATTTACCGCTGGGAAGGGAAGGTTTGTGAAGAACAAGAAATTCTTCTATCAGCGAAAACTATCAGTAGTAAATGGTCAGAGATCTCAAGCTTTATTCGAGCTCAACATCCTTATGACCTTCCCGAAATTCTGGCTTTTTCACCAGCACAATATGCACAGCAATACGGTGAGTGGGTAGAAGCTGAGGTAAATTCGAAGATATGAGAATGCAATCCTTTCTGAGAATAGTTATCACAGCACTTTCGCTGTTAATGACACCAGTTTTTGCTGCAACTGATTTTTTGCCACCAGAAAAAGCATTTCGGGTCGAGGCTACTTGGTTGGAAAACTCCAAGCAAGTTGAGATTGAGTTTATGCCTGCTAAGGGCTATTACCTCTATCAAGAATCACTCCAATTTCAAGTGGGAACTGAGCTCGGAAAGCTATATACAACAAGGCCTGCATTGCCAAAGGGTATAGAAAAGTTTGATGAAACTTTTCAGAAAAAACTGCAAGTGTATAAGCAGCCTTTTATCGTTCTATTAGATGTCAATCCAGCCCTTGGTAGGCCTATTCATATTGCGCTAAGTCTGCAAGGTTGTGCAGAGGCTGGTATTTGCTATCCACCGATGACCCTAAAATTTCTATTAGCAGGCCCTGGTGTTAGAGCAGCGCCAATACCTGAAGTGCTTGATGGGGCCCAGGCTGCTGTTAACACCCAAGCTGATTTGAGCTTGACTGATTTATGGCGCGAACGAGACGACGTTAATGCGATTACCCGTTTTTTAGAGGGCACATCAACTGGCTATTTATTTCTTGCTTTCTTTGTTTTAGGGCTCGCTTTAGCTTTTACGCCCTGTGTTTTGCCAATGCTGCCAATTCTCTCTAGTGTCATCTTCGGAACGCAGGGCGGTAAGGCGATCTCTAAGGGCCGTGCGAGCCTACTTGCACTTGCATATGTCTTGGGTATGGCCTTGGTGTATTCCTTGGCTGGGGTCCTCATGGCAGCCCTTGGCGGTAGTGTACAAAGGGCATTACAAAGTCCACTTGCACTAGCTGCCTTCGCAATCTTGCTACTAGCTTTGTCGGGTAGTCTGTTCGGCCTCTATGATCTACGATTGCCTCAGTCATGGCATCACCATATTGATCGTTTAGCTGGGCGCCAAAAGGGAGGTAGCGTTTTAGGTGCCTTTATCTTAGGTGGCATTTCTACTTTGGTTGCCAGCCCATGTATTACAGCGCCATTAGCAGGTGTTTTAGCGTTTATCGCCCAGACAGGTTCTATGAGTCTAGGCGCAGGATTGCTATTTGTGATGGCCTTAGGCATGGGCTTGCCACTCCTCTTTATTGCAATTGAGGCGCGTATTTTGATTCCCTCGACTGGTATCTGGATGGTCTGGTTACAGCGTACCTTGGGTGTCTTGTTGGTAGCTACCGCAGCGTGGATTGCCTCTCCTTTAATTCAGAAAAATGAACCTATTGGAGCTGTAAAAACAATCAATGGCCAACGCATCCATCAGGTAGGAGAGCTATCTTTTGTGGTGGTTCATTCACCAGCAGAATTAGATGCACAGCTTGCGAAAGCGCAGCAAGAAAAAAAATGGGTCTTGTTAGATTTCTATGCAGACTGGTGTATTAGTTGCAAAGAAATGGAAGTGAACACCTTTACAAATCCAGAGGTCAGTAAAGAATTGAAGCAGTTGGTGTTATTGCAAGCCGATGTTACTGCTAACAGCCCAGAAAATCAGGCGCTACTAAAACGTTTTGGATTATTTGGTCCCCCGGGGATTTTGATCTTTAACCCAAACTCAGAAGAACTAAAAGAGCAACGTGTGATTGGCTATATGCCGCCTCAGCGTTTCATTGAGCGTTTGCAAAAGTTGCTGCGGAACTAATCACGATGATCAAAATACACTCGTTTTATATTGCCTCTCAGGCCGGTGAGCCCATGATTAAAAGGGATACCGCGAGACTTAGTCCTAGCGAGGGAATTGAGGGCGATAGATACGCACTTGGTATCGGCGCATTCTCTGGCTCTGTTCCAGCAAAAATCAGGGATGTTTCTCTGATTGCGCTTTCAGGAATTGAGGCTGCTAACGAAGAGTTGGCGGCGGGCGGATTAAAGACCTATCTTCCGAGTGAAACAAGAAGAAATATCGTGATTGAGAGTGTGAGCGCAGAAGATCTCAATCAGTTAGTCGGAAGAGAATTTTTTCTGGGCTCAATTCGACTAAAAGCTACAGAATTATGTATCCCCTGTGAGCGCCCGGCGAGCTTAAGCAAGAAGTCTGATTTTATTTCTGCATTTAAAAACAGGGGTGGTATTAGAGCCCAAATTTTAGACTCTGGCCAAATCAGAATTGGCGATCAATTCAAAGAAGCTTCACCTACCTGATTTCATGAGTCTTGCTGCTTCCAGCGCAAAGTAAGTCAGCACACCATCGGCACCAGCACGTTTAAATGCAAGTAAAGATTCCATCATGACAGCATCGTGATCTAGCCAACCATTTTGTGCAGCAGCTTTGAGCATCGCGTATTCACCGCTCACTTGATAGGCATAAGTGGGGTAATCAAACTCTTCTCTCACGCGACGCACGATATCTAAATAAGGCATCCCAGGCTTGACCATGACCATATCTGCACCTTCGCTAATATCTAGTGCAACCTCCCGCAAAGCCTCGTCACCATTGGCGCAATCCATTTGATAGGTTTTCTTATCAGCCTTACCAAGATTCTTGGCGGAACCTACTGCATCTCTAAATGGGCCATAAAAGGCGGATGCATATTTGGCTGAGTACGCCATGATGCGCGTATGAATTAAATTCTTTTGCTCAAGTGCTTCCCGAATTTTTCCAATACGACCATCCATCATGTCTGATGGTGCAACGATATCGACACCAGCTTCTACTTGTGCAACTGCCTGCTTTACTAAGATCGCTGCAGTCTCATCATTCAGAATACGGCCTTGCTCATCGAGAACGCCATCTTGACCATGGCTTGTATACGGATCAAGCGCAACGTCCGTCATGATGCCTAAATTCGGGAAACGTTTTTTGAGTTCACGAACTGCATTAGGGATGAGGCCATTTGGATTGAATGCTTCTTTACCATCAGGTGTTTTTAACGAAGCATCTATTACTGGAAAAAGTGCTAGCACTGGAATACCCAGATCAACACACTCTTGCGCAACAGGCAATAACAAATCTAATGAAACACGATTGATGCCGGGCATGGAAGCAACAGCCTCAGATTTGCCTTGGCCTTCTAGTAAGAAAGCTGGATAGATCAAGTCGTTCGCAGACACGCTATTTTCTTGCATGAGTCGACGTGACCAATCATCGCGACGCATACGACGAGGGCGATGTTCTGGAAAGTTAAGTAAAGAGCTAGCTTGTGATTTCATCTTCATGGGTTTCTGCTTCAAATAGCCATTTAATAATTAAATTATCTGCCTCTTCAAGACCAATACGCTTGGTGCTTGAGAACAATTGTGCCGTAAGTTGCTTGGAGTCACCAGTGCCCTCTGGAAGCGCAGGGTCGTATTGTTGGAGTTGTTTGCGGACGGCTTCCAGAGCATGTTTACATTCGCTTTTATTGAGTTTGTCGCACTTACTGAGCAAGATATGAATCGGTTTGCCTGTTGGAACAAACCATTGAATCATTTGCTCATCAAGATCGGTAATGCTGCGCCGTGCATCGACAATCAGGACCATACCAACTAATTGCTCGCGCTCTTGTAAATAGTCACTGAGAAGGGCGTTCCAGTGGTATTTGGTCTCATGATTCACGGCGGCATAGCCATAGCCTGGTAAGTCTACTAAGTAGGCTAAAAGGTCGTCTTTTGAGAAAAGACCAAAATAGTTGATGTGTTGGGTCCGACCAGGGGTCTTACTGGCAAAAGCAAGCCTTTTTTGATTACAAAGGACGTTAATTGCGCTCGATTTACCCGCATTTGAGCGACCAGCAAAGGCTACCTCACGCAGGGGTGTGGCAGGCAGGCAATGGGTGTCATTGACTGTGGTGGCGAATCGGGCTTGAAAGAGTTTAGACATGTCCTGAAGCTATTGTAAAATCACGCCAAATAATGAAATATCTCATGGTGTTGGGTAAAAAGGTTGTAAATGTAGGGCCCAAACACTTTTAGGAATTTTTGCCAAGGTAAACATAATGCGTCAAACCTCCCAAATCTCCAAATTCACTAGCTTGCGTGCTGGTTTTGTAGCCCTTTCCATTTTCGCCCTAGTTGGCGCTTCTGGCGTGGCAATTGCAGCTGATGCTGCACCTATGGCTCCAGCTACTGAAGCTAAGGCTGCGGTTCCAGGCAAGCCAAAAACTGATCCAGCTGTTGGTGAGGCTTTATATTCAAACGGCGATGCAACGCGTGGCGTTACTGCCTGTATCACTTGCCATGGCCCTAAAGGCCAAAGCGCAGTCGGTGCATGGCCAAAACTCTCTGCTCAGCATGCTGCCTATACAGCCAAGCAGTTGAAGAATTTTAAAGAAGGTAGTCGTGCTAACCCAATCATGATGGGTATGGCTGCCACTTTGACCGAACAAGATATGCAAAATATTGCTGCCTATTTAGCTAAGCAATCGATTTCACAAGGTGTTGCACAGAACAAAGACACGATTGAGTTAGGTCAAAGTATTTATCGTGGCGGTATTGCAGCAAAAGGTGTTCCTGCTTGTGCAGCATGCCACAGCCCAACGGGTGCTGGTATTCCTGCGCAGTATCCGCTCTTGGGTGGCCAGTGGGCTGAATACACCAATGCACAGTTGCTCGCTTTCCGCGAAGGTGTTCGTAAAAATAGCAGCCAGATGACAACGATTGCTACTAAGTTGTCTGATCAAGAAATGAAAGCGGTTGCTGACTACATGGCTGGTTTGCACTAAGTTATTTTCCAAGCTTTAAATAAAAACCCCGCTCATGTAGCGGGGTTTTTATTTGTCCAACACTTTTAAAGCAGTAGTAATTTTTCTCGTGAATTATTTTGGTAAAACACTTTCGCTTGCAAACAAGTCCATCGTTTTTTCACGAGCACGAATTACATAAGCATTCTTTCCATCAACCATAATCTCTGCTGGTTTGGGGCGCGTATTGTAGTTCGAGGCCATCACAAATCCATAAGCACCAGCAGAAAGAATAGCCAGAAGATCACCCTCTTCAACGGCAAGGTGGCGATCTCTTCCAAGCCAATCACCTGATTCGCATACGGGACCCACGATGTCATAAGTGAGTCCCTTGGCTTCTTTAGCTTGTACTGGAACGATGCCATGGTGAGCCTCATACAGGGCAGGGCGCATGAGTTCAGTCATGGCTGCGTCAACGATGCAAAAGTTTTTCTCAGCACCGGGCTTGAGGTATTCAACGGTAGTCAAAAGCACGCCAGCATTGCCTACTAGGGATCTGCCAGGCTCAAGGACAACATCTAAATGCCCAAACCCGCGTTCTGCTACTCGATTTAATAAGGTATTAGTGAAGTCGGTGATATCAGGAGGCGTTTCATCACTATAGGAAATTCCGAGGCCACCACCGAGATCAAGATGATGAATAACGATGCCTTCTTTTTTCAGTTGCGCTACCAGATCCAATACTTTATCAAGCGCATCTAGGTAAGGCGCAGTCGTGGTGATTTGAGAGCCAATATGACAATCAATTCCAACGACATCAATTTGAGAGAGCTGTGCCGCTTCACGATAAGTTTTTAATACTTCGTGATACGCGATGCCAAACTTATTTCCTTTTAAACCGGTAGAGATATAGGGATGTGTTTGCGCATCGACATCAGGATTGACGCGTAAGGAAATCGGGGCACGTAACTTAAGTTCGGTTGCAACGTGATTAATTTTGTGAAGTTCAGCAATCGATTCTACATTGATGCATTTGACACCAGCTTTGAGTGCAGTTGCAATTTCAGAAGCGGATTTACCAACGCCAGCAAATACCAAGCTCTTAGGGTCTGCGCCAATCGCTAATGCACGAGCTAATTCGCCTCCACTAACCAAATCAAAACCGGCACCAAGTTGTTTAAAGCAATCAATGACGGCTAAATTACTGTTGGCCTTCATGGCGTAGTGAACGCGTGCGCGACGATTACCTTTGTTATCCATGCAAGCTTTGTCGTACGCTTGGTATGCCTCAGTCAGTGCTTTTTTACTGTAAACGTAAAGTGGGGTACCAAATTCTTTTGCTAAATCTGCCAGCGCAATGTCTTCGGCATACCAATTACCACTACGTTCAGTAAATCCAGATAATTTAGGAAGAGGAATTACTTTGCTTGTCATTGCTGGACCGATGATGAAGTGGCGGGTGGCGGGTATAGTTTGCCCTTAGGCTCAGGCTCAGAAGGGGCTGTAGGAGCAGGCGGCACATTTGGTATGAACAGGGGACCTCTAACCCCACATCCCACAAGGGATATTAGGAGGCTAATACCAAGGGCTCTGTTAAGAATCGCTATCATGAATGTCTCTAAAACGAATGATTGAATATAGCATGCAGGACTCTGTTATGAATCCAAATAATTCAGGTGTGGAAACCATTGA
Organism: Polynucleobacter sp. UB-Siik-W21; assembly: GCF_018687415.1. Taxonomy (NCBI): domain Bacteria; kingdom Pseudomonadati; phylum Pseudomonadota; class Betaproteobacteria; order Burkholderiales; family Burkholderiaceae; genus Polynucleobacter; species Polynucleobacter sp. UB-Siik-W21. Next base: position 81,247 of record NZ_CP061289.1, read on the forward strand.
TGACAAGCAGTTTTACCAGTTGGGCAGCAATCTATTGCAGTCGATCGAAGTGGCGTTAGAGTCTGCCGATGATGAGTTGGATCTCGATCTGGATGTGGAGCGCCAAGGAGGCAATGTCATCAATATTCGGTTTCGGGATAAAAGCGTGATTGTGGTCAATACCCAAGCCCCGCTCCATGAAATTTGGGTAGCTGCGAAATCAGGCGGATATCACTATCGCTGGGCAGGAACCATGTCGCAGCCCCTATGGCTGGACACTAAGACTGGCAAAGAGCTTTTGAGCGATCTTTCAGAATTTGCTAGCACCCAAGCGGGGCAGCCAGTCAAGATTCAACTAATTAAGGTTTAAGCAGCCCCAGTTGCTATTAAGGTATCAATAACCTGTGCATCTGGCACGCTTTTAATTTGCGCCTTGCCAATTTTTTCTAGAACTACGTAGCGGATTTGCCCTCCCTCCGTTTTTTTATCAACTTGCATGAGTTCCATATAACGCTCAGCACCAAATTTTGGCGGAGCGATTGGAAGATTCATTGACTGAATAATGTTGGTTAGACGTTCAGCCTCTGCCTTGGTAATGAAATTGAGTCGGCAAGATAAGTCTGCACCAAGCACCATGCCACATCCAACCGCTTCACCATGTAACCATTCACCGTAACCCATGCCTGCCTCAATCGCATGACCAAAGGTATGCCCAAAGTTCAAGGTAGCACGAATGCCACATTCTCTCTCGTCAGCAGAAACCACTGCAGATTTAATTTCACAAGAACGCAGGACTGCATGACCCATTGCAGCGGTATCACAGTCTAGTAATGATTTTGCATTTGCTTCAATCCAATCTAAAAATTGAGAATCCGCAATCGCACCATGTTTCACTACTTCAGCAAGTCCTGCAGATAGTTCTCGTGGTGGCAGTGTCTTCAAAGTATTCAGGTCAGCAATGACGGCAACCGGCTGATGAAAGGCGCCAATCATGTTTTTACCTAAAGGATGATTGATGCCCGTTTTGCCGCCAACGGAAGAATCTACTTGAGCTAAAAGAGTGGTGGGTACTTGAATAAAGCGAATACCACGCATGAAGCTAGCAGCTGCGAAGCCAGTCATATCTCCAATCACGCCACCACCCAAAGCTACTAACATGGTTTGACGATCGGCGCCGAATTTTAGAAGGTCATCAAAAATCAATTGGAGATTTTTCCAATCTTTGTATGACTCACCATCTGGCAGGGTGATAGTTCTTACTGGCTTACCAAAAGTTTCTAAAGTTTTGGTAAGGCGCTGGGCATATAGGGGGGCCACTGTTGTATTAGTGACGATGTAAATCGAGCTTGATTTTTCGCAGGCGCTAAATAACTGGGGCTGATCAATTAAGTCAGTGCCAATGTAAATTGGATAGCTGCGATTACCAAGATCAACTTCAAGTGTTTTCATCATAAATTTCAAGTGGAAAGTTCAAGTTGCATGATTAAGGTGTTCACCAGCTGATTGACGCTGGGCTTACCAGTTTCAATGACATGATCAGCAATCTCGCGATATAAAGGATCACGAATGACGTATAAATTTTCTAGAATTTTTTTTGCATCCCCGTTGAGAAGCAGGGGGCGACCTTCCCCACTCTTAGTACGATGCCATAATTCAATCGGATTAGCATGTAGATAAATGACAGTGCCTTGTTCACTCAGGGCCTTGCGATTCTCTGGCAGCAATACAGCGCCACCACCAGTAGCAAGCACGATATTTTTTTCATTCGTGACCTCACGGATGGCTTGAGCTTCGCGCTTGCGAAAGCCTTCTTCACCTTCCATCTCAAAGATGACGGGAATTTTTACACCACAACGCTCTTCAATAACATGATCAGCATCTAAAAATCGACGCCCTAATTTTTTTGCTAGAACTTTACCAACGGTCGACTTTCCGGCGCCCATGAGGCCGATTAGAAAGATATTGTTCGTTATAGAGTTCACCCTATGATTTTATTAGGGTTTATCTAGAACGGTAGGGGTTAGGAAGACTAGGAGTTCAGTTTTATCTTTTAATTTGGATTTATGGCGAAATAAATGGCCAATCAGGGGAATATCTCCCAATAGAGGCACCTTGACCTCATCCTCTCTCTCAGTTGTCTGAAAGATCCCGCCAATAATCGCGGTGCCACCATTCTCAACGGTGACTTCGGAACTGAGGCTTTTGGTATCGATGGCATAACCCTGCTCTGTTTTCATACCAATAGTGTCTTTATTAATCCCTACCAACATAGAAATTTTTCCATCAGGGTGGATTTTGGGTAAAACCTCTAAACGCAAGTTGGCTTTTCTGAACTGCAGCTTGCTACCATTTTGTGAGGTGGTTTGGTATGGCAGTTCGGTTCCTTGCTCAATTGTGGCCTTCACCTGATCTCCGGTCATGATGCGCGGATTAGAGAGAATCTTGCCCTGACCTTCTGACTCGAGTGCTGAGAGCTCTATCTGTAAAAGGCGGCTAGCGTTCTTAGAAACTAAGGTTGCCGCCACTGCTGCGGGGTTAAAGCCATTTAAGCCGGTGCCAGCCAAATCAAAGCTACTACTAATTTTGTTATCTGGAATTCCGCCCAGAGAATTTACTTGGTAACCCAGTTTGGCGCCAAGCTCACGGGCAAAGCGCTCATCCGCTTCTACAATGCGAGCCTCAATCAAGATCTGTTGTGGACTATTGATGTGATCCCCGCCAAAAGGAAGTGCAGCATCTTCGCGGCGATATTTCTGAAATGCAGCAATTTCCGCATGTGGACCAATCCAGTAGATGTCACCATTTCTGACTAAGCGCAAACCTCGGCTAGCCAAAATGGAGTGGAGGGCAGTTTGCCAAGGCGTGTTGTGAAGATCGACCGTGATCTTGCCTTTAATGGATTCGCTTAATAAAAAATTGGTGCTGCCAAGTTTTGCAAGAATTTGTAAAAGCTCAACCACATCAATATCAGTAAATTGCAAACTGATAGGCACTTCCAGCTCCTTATTTTGCACAAGCGTTCCAGATGCGGGGGTGCTTAAAACAATCGTCAATAGGACTAGGCATAGGATGTGGTTTTTGAGTGGAAAGATCATTCAGTTTTGGCGGGTTTGAGAGTAAAAGATTTACCTTGAGAATGGGTAAGGATGGCAAGCTCTTTATCGAGCTGGCTAAGCCTCCAATCACCCAGTGCGAGTGATCCTTTTTCAAGCATGACCGTTCCTTTCCCATTATGGAAAAAGGCTCGCTGGGATGAGCCAATTTGGCTAAGTCCTAAGTAACGCCAACGGCGAAGTTCAGCCTCGAAAGGAATTGTTTGAGGTTTAGGTTTTGTGGTTATTGAAGGCTTATTGTGGTTTAATGAGTGAATACTTACTTCTAATAAATCAATTGCATCATATAGCTCATCCTCAATTACTAGAATTTCTTCACGTACATTAGCCAATTCTTTTTTGAGTTCTGAAATCTGGTTTTGTGCCATTGCTAGATTCGATTCCTCAGAGGCTTGCGAAGAACCGTAGGCAGTAAATAAGACAATCCCTAGACCAATTAGGCCGACAACCACTGCAATTAATATGCCAATTTTCTTGAGATCAGCTACAGCTGGAATCTGACTTGGGACCTGTGCTTTTGGCTGGGTTTTGGGGCTACCAGATTTACGGATTCCATGGGGGTCTGGGATTGCAGGATCATCCCCAAGTTCAGTCAAAATTTCATCAAAGGACTGCGGGGATATTTGGCGTGAAGGCATGCCCATATTCTGAGAATGTGGGAGACAAAAAACTATCAGCCTTTATTGAACTAGTGGTCGGAAAATGAGGGTTTTGGAGCTTTCGGTGGAATTGCCTAGGCACCCTATAATTTAAGCTTATGGCGCTTCCCCCAAAAGACAAGCCGACGTTTAATCAACGTCCTATTCGTCAGCCCGACAGACGTCCACGTCAGCCTCGAGTCGATCCAGGCGCGCCACGCAAATCTTCTGGTAGCCCCCTTGTTAAAGCACTGCTCATTATTGGTGTAGCTGCTGCATTCGTGGTGACGCTGATATTGGGATACGCCTTTCTGATAGCCAAACCCAATTTGCCAAAAATTTCTGCATTAACGGATTACAACCCCAAAACACCTTTGCGTATATATACGGCTGATAAGGTATTAATCGGTGAGTTTGGTGAAGAACGCCGCAAAGTCATTCCGCTGAGTGAAATTCCAGCGAGCATGAAAAACGCTGTATTGGCTATTGAGGATGATCGCTTCTACTCTCATGGTGGCGTAGATTATGTGGGAATCATTCGGGCAGCAGCAACCAATTTGCGAGGCAACCTTTCACAGGGTGCCTCGACTATTACGATGCAGGTTGCTCGCAATTTCTTCTTGAGTAATGAGAAAACCTTTAGCAGGAAAATTTATGAAGTCTTGTTAGCCTGGGAAATTGAATCTCAGTTAACTAAGGATAAGATCCTTGAAATCTATATGAACCAAATTTTCTTGGGCCAGCGGGCATATGGATTTTCTAGTGCAGCACAGATTTATTTCGGCAAGGACTTAAAAGATATCTCGATTGCAGAATCGGCGATGTTGGCCGGATTACCTAAAGCCCCTTCGGCATACAACCCAGTGACTAATTACAGGCGCGCAAAGATTCGTCAAGAATATATTTTGCAGCGCATGCGCGATCTTGGCTACATCAGTACTGAGCAATACCAAAAAGCAATGGCCGAGGAGTTGCGCATCCGTGGACTAGGTAATGAGTTTGCAGTGCGCGCAGATTTCCCTGCCGAGATGGTCCGCCAATTGCTGTTTAGTCAATACGGCGAAGCAATCTATTCTCAAGGGATCGATGTATACACCACCATCTTGAAGGCCGACCAAGACGCCGCTTATAAAGCAGTGCGTCGTGGAATATTCGAGTATGACCTGCGCCACGCATACCGTGGTCCAGAAGGCTTTATTGATTTACCTCAAGAGCAGGTGAAACGTCAGCGCGCTATCGACGAAGCCTTGTTAGCCTATCCTCAGTTGGATGACTTGCAGTCCGGTGTTGTGTTGGATGTAAAGCCAAAGGAAATGCAGGTGATGATTTCTACTGGCGACACTATCACGCTCAAGGGCGATAGCATGAAGTTAGCCACAGCTTCTTTGACTGACAGTACTCAGCCCAAAAAGCGTTTACGTCCAGGCGCAGTGGTGAGATTGCTATCGGACGGTAGTGTATGGAAACTGGCGCAATTGCCACAGGTTGAAGCTGCCTTTGTATCCATGAATGCAAATACGGGCGCGATTCTCTCCTTGGTAGGAGGGTTTGATTTCCGTCGCAATCAATTTAATCACGTGACCCAGGCCTTACGTCAGCCAGGCTCTTCATTCAAGCCCTTTATTTATGCTGCAGCAATTGAAAAAGGTTTTACGCCAAGCACGATGGTCAATGACGCACCTTTATCCATAGGCAGCTTAGAGACCGGCAGCCAAGCGTGGGAGCCAAAAAACTACGATGGTAAATATGACGGCATGATGCGTTTGCGGAATGCTTTAGCAAAATCGAAGAACTTGGTATCTGTCCGTATTATTCGTGCGATTGGTCCTTCATATGCTCAGGAATTTATTCAACGATTTGGTTTTGAGCCGGAGAAGCATCCACCTTATCTGACCATGGCTTTGGGTGCGGGATCAGTAACACCTTTGCAAATGGCTTCCGCATATAGTGTGTTTGCAAATGGCGGTTATCGGGTAGATCCATTCTTGATCGATAAGATGGTAGATGCGAAAGGCACTATTTTGTTTGAAGCTAAACCAACACGCGTAGGCGATGGTGCTCCTCGTGTTTTAGATGCTCGTACTGCCTTTGTGATGGATAGTATGCTGCAAGAAGTGACCAAGACAGGCACTGCTGCATCGGCCCGCGTCAAGCTTGGGCGTAACGATATTGCTGGTAAGACGGGCACGACTAATGAATCCCATGATGCCTGGTTTGCAGGTTACAACCCTCAAGTTGTTGCCATTGCTTGGATTGGTTTCGATAAGCCAGCTAGTTTGGGTGATCGTGAAACTGGTGGCGGCCTTGCTTTACCAATGTGGATTGCTTATATGACGACCGCTTTGAGAGATTCTCCACAAGAATCACGTCCTGTTCCAGAGGGTGTAACGCAAGCGGATGGCGATTGGTTTATTCCTGAGTTCTCTCGCAGTGGTGGAGTACGCGAACTACAGTAGTTCGTCATCACCATGGCTCGGCAAGCACGCACTGTCATACCTGGCCAAGCAATGCATGTGATGGTGCGTGGCAATAATCGCGAAACACTATTCTTTAGCGATGATGATCGACGGATTTATTTGGAATGGCTGCGTCAAGCAGCAAAACAGTTTGCTTGTGCTGTTCATGCGTTTGCATTAATGCCAAATCATGTGCATTTATTAATGACCCCCCAAAATGACGATTCATTGTCAAAGACAATGCAGTCTTTAGGTCGTCGCTATGCCCAGTACTTTAATCAACAGCATCATCGCTCTGGAACAATTTGGGAAGGGAGGTATCGTTCATCTCTCATTGACCCCAATTATTTTTTGCGTTGCCAGCGCTATATTGAGTTGAATCCAGTAAGGGCTGGATATGAATCTAATCCTCAGGATTCAGTCTGGACTAGCTTTACCACTCATATTGGGGGAAATGCAGAACCGTGGCTGGTCGACCATCAGCATTTTTGGAAGTTGGGCAATACCCCCTTTGAGAGACAAATGAAGTGGGCCGAGTTTGTCAAAGAGGGCGCCCCTCACTGGGAAGACCAACAAATCACCGAATCTTTGGTCCGTTCAAAGCCTTGGATAAGCGATATTTATGCCAAAAAGCTATTTAAAGATGCTCCTGAGTTAGTTCAGATCCGAACTCGAGGGCGCCCAAAGAAAATAAACCCTTTAAATACAAAAGGATAGGGTTTATTGAGTAGTATTTGAAGTGCTGCTTACCTCGAGTCTGTCCCTAATTAAAAAACAGATTATGGTTCCGCCTGAAAATAAATGGGACAGAGTCATTTTATTTCTATTGCATCGGTATGGGTATTCCCCTATATTTGATCCTCCAAAAGTTATTAGGCCTTTGTCGCCCTCGGAAATACTATGACCAAACAACTCAATTCAGTTCTTCGTCCTATTGCTCAAGGTTTATATGACCCACGCAATGAGCATGATGCTTGCGGCGTAGGTTTTGTTGCCCACATCAAGGGTAAGAAATCACACGAGATTGTTTCTCAGGGCCTGCAGATTTTGGAGAATTTAGATCACCGGGGCGCAGTTGGTGCTGACCCACTGATGGGTGACGGTGCAGGAATTTTGATTCAGATCCCAGATACTTTGTATCGCGAGGAGATGGCCAAGCAAGGAGTCGCATTACCTCCATACGGCGAGTATGGCGTTGGCATGATTTTCTTGCCAAAAGAAAATGCATCACGTTTAGCTTGCGAGCAAGAGTTAGAGCGCACTGTGCGTTTAGAAGGTCAGGTTATTTTAGGTTGGAGAGATGTGCCGGTAGATGTGAAGTTGCCGATGTCTCCAACGGTGCAAATGACAGAGCCATTCATTCGTCAAATTTTTATCGGTCGCGGGCGCGACATCATGACAACGGATGCACTGGAGCGCAAGTTATATGTGATTCGTAAAACAGCAAGTCATGCTATTCAAGATTTGCATTTGAAGCATGGCAAAGAATATTTCGTAGCATCGATGTCTGCACGGACGATTGTGTACAAAGGTTTGTTATTAGCAAATCAAGTAGGTGCGTACTATCAAGATTTACAGGATCAGCGGACTGTATCTGCTTTAGCACTAGTACATCAACGCTTCTCTACCAACACCTTCCCAGCTTGGGAGTTGGCTCACCCATACCGCATGATTGCGCACAATGGTGAGATCAACACAGTTAAGGGTAACGTGAATTGGGTTAATGCACGTGAAGGTGCAATCAGCTCCCCAGTGCTCGGTGATGACTTAAAAAAACTCTGGCCACTCATTTATCCAGGTCAGTCTGATACTGCCTGCTTTGATAACTGCTTAGAGTTATTGGTAATGTCTGGCTATCCATTGGCACAAGCCATGATGATGATGATTCCTGAGGCATGGGAACAACATACCTTGATGGATGACAACCGCCGCGCATTTTATGAATACCACGCAGCCATGATGGAGCCATGGGATGGCCCTGCTGCAATGGCATTTACTGATGGTCGTCAAATTGGTGCAACCTTGGATCGCAATGGTTTGCGCCCAGCACGTTATTACGTAACGGATGATGACTTGGTCATCATGGCTTCTGAGGCTGGCGTGTTAGCAATTCCTGAAAGCAAGATTGTTCAAAAATGGCGTCTGCAACCAGGCAAGATGTTCATGATCGATATGGAACAAGGTCGCATCATTGATGACATTGAACTTAAGAATGCTGTCTCTAAAGCCAAGCCCTACAAGAGCTGGATTGATGCAGTGCGCGTGAAGTTGGATGAAGTGGATGCCAGCAAAGCAGACTTAATCGATGAGAAGACAACCATTCGTCCGGCAGCAAAATTACTCGATCGCCAACAAGCGTTTGGTTACACCCAAGAAGATATCAAATACCTAATGGCTCCAATGGCCATGAATGGTGAAGAGGCGATTGGTTCAATGGGTAATGACAGTCCGTTGGCTGTTCTCTCAAACAAGAACAAGCCTCTCTATAACTACTTCAAACAATTGTTTGCGCAGGTAACCAATCCGCCGATTGATCCAATCCGCGAAAACATGGTGATGTCTTTGGTTTCTTTCATTGGGCCTAAGCCTAATTTGTTAGATACCAACAATATCAACCCTCCAATGCGTTTAGAGGTGAGTCAGCCGATTTTGGATTTTGATGACATCACTAAGATTCGTCACATTGGTCACTACACCAATGGTAAATTCCGTTCTTACGAGTTAGACATTTGCTATCCAGCAGTATGGGGTAAAGCCGGTATCGAAGCGCGCTTAGCATCTTTGTGTGCGGAAGCTGCTGACGCTGTTCGTTCTGGCTACAACATCTTGATCGTCAGCGATCGTCAAGTGGATGAGAAGCACGTTGCTATTCCTGCATTGTTGGCGACTTCAGCAATTCACCAGCACTTGGTTCAAAAAGGTTTACGTACCAGCGTTGGTCTCGTAGTAGAGACCGGCAGTGCGCGCGAGACACACCACTTTGCGCTCTTGGCAGGCTATGGTGCGGAAGCTATTCATCCATACCTCGCACTGGAAACTTTGGCTGAGATGGCTAAAGGCTTGTCAGGAGATTTATCTGCTGAAAAAGCCGTGAAAAACTTCGTGAAAGCAGTTGGTAAGGGCTTGCAAAAAGTCATGTCCAAAATGGGCATCTCTACCTACATGTCTTATACCGGCTCACAGATTTTCGAAGCAATCGGCCTAAACCACGACATCATCGATCAGTACTTTAAAGGCACTCCATCTAATGTTGGTGGTATCGGCGTATTTGAAGTGGCTGAAGAAGCCTTGCGCATGCACGGTGCTGCATTTGGTAATGATCCAGTATTGACCAATATGTTAGATGCTGGTGGTGAATATGCATTCCGTATTCGTGGTGAGGACCATATGTGGACGCCTGACACGATTGCGAAGTTGCAACACTCTACTCGCACTGGAGCGGAGAAGGGCTACCAGACTTATAAAGAGTACGCCAACATTATTAATGACCAAACTAAGCGTCAGATGACTTTGCGTGGTTTGTTTGAGTTCAAGCTTGATCCAAGTAAAGCTATTCCATTGGATGAAGTTGAGTCTGCAAAAGAAATTGTTAAACGTTTTGCAACAGGTGCGATGTCTTTGGGTTCGATCTCTACTGAAGCACACGCTACTCTAGCGATTGCGATGAATCGTATTGGCGGTAAATCCAATACGGGAGAAGGTGGCGAAGATCCCAATCGTTATGTAAATGAACTCAAAGGTATCCCAATCAAGAAGGGCGAAACCCTCTCTAGCATCTTAGGCAGTGACGTCGTTGAAGCTAATATTCCATTGCTTGATGGCGACTCATTACGCTCTAAGATTAAACAAGTAGCTTCTGGTCGTTTTGGCGTCACTACTGAGTATCTCCGTTCGGCTGATCAAATTCAGATCAAGATGGCGCAAGGTGCAAAGCCAGGTGAGGGCGGTCAATTACCAGGCGGAAAAGTATCTGACTACATTGGTAAGTTGCGTTTCTCTGTACCGGGCGTTGGTTTGATTTCTCCTCCTCCACACCATGACATTTATTCAATTGAAGATATCGCCCAGTTGATTCACGATTTGAAAAACGTCAATCCAAAAGCCGACGTTTCAGTCAAGCTGGTTTCTGAAGTAGGTGTTGGTACGGTTGCTGCTGGCGTTGCTAAGGCCAAAGCAGATCACGTTGTGATTGCTGGTCATGATGGCGGTACTGGCGCTTCACCGCTTTCCTCAATCAAGCATGCTGGTTCACCATGGGAACTTGGTTTGGCTGAAACTCAGCAAACCTTGGTTCTAAATGGTTTGCGTAGCCGTATTCGTGTTCAGGCTGACGGCCAAATGAAGACGGGTCGCGATGTGGTAATCGGCGCTTTATTGGGAGCAGATGAGTTCGGTTTTGCAACAGCTCCATTGGTGGTTGAGGGTTGCATCATGATGCGTAAGTGTCATTTGAATACCTGCCCAGTAGGCGTTGCTACTCAAGACCCAGAACTCCGTAAGAAGTTTTCTGGTAAACCTGAGCATGTTGTGAACTTCTTCTTCTTTATCGCAGAAGAAGCGCGCGAGATCATGGCGCAATTGGGTATTCGTAAGTTCGATGACTTGATTGGTCGCGTTGATTTGTTAGATACCCGTAAAGGCATTGAGAACTGGAAGGTACATGGTCTGGACTTCAGCAAGATTTTTGCTGAACCTCAAGTGGCTGCAGACGTTCCACGTTATCAAGTGCTCACTCAAGATCATGGTTTAGCAAGTGCACTTGACAATATTTTGATTGAGAAGAGCGAGCCTGCCTTAGAGCGTGGCGATAAAGTCTCTTTCATTGTTCCAGTCAAGAACGTGAACCGCACAGTAGGCGCAATGCTCTCTGGTGAAGTAGCGCAGCGCTATGGTCATGCAGGTTTGCCTGATGACACTATCCACATTCAATTAAATGGCACTGCTGGTCAAAGCTTCGCAGCCTTCTTGGCACGCGGCATCACTTTAGATTTAGTTGGCGATGGAAATGACTACGTGGGTAAAGGTTTGTCCGGCGGTCGCGTCATTGTTCGTGCTCCACATGAGTTCCGTGGCGATACGGCGAAGAACATCATTGTTGGCAACACTGTTCTGTACGGTGCAATCGCTGGTGAAGCATTCTTTAATGGCGTTGCTGGTGAACGTTTCGCAGTTCGTAACTCTGGTGCTACTACAGTTGTTGAAGGTACTGGCGATCATGGTTGTGAGTACATGACTGGTGGAACCGTAGTCGTGTTGGGTACAACAGGTCGTAATTTTGCTGCCGGCATGAGCGGCGGTATTGCTTATGTCTATGATGAAGATGGTTTATTCGATAAGCGTTGTAATACCAGCATGGCGACTCTAGAAAAAATCCTGCCTTCTGCCGAACAGAACGCCAAGATGCCGAAGTCTGAGTGGCATGCTCCTGTCGATGTTAAAGATGGTGGCGAGCGCTTAACAGACGAACAAATCTTGAAGAGCCTGATTGAGCGTCATTTCCGCTATACCGGTTCAGAGCGCGCTAAAGCAATCTTGGCTGATTGGGAAAATGCCCGCGGTCGTTTTATGAAGGTTCTCCCCACTGAGTACAAGCGTGCTTTAGGTGAGTTGTGGGAAAAGGCTCAGAAGAAAACGGTCGCTGCTTAAGTAGCTTAAGTAAACAGATAGACGGATATTAAGAAAAGATACTAAGGATTAGATATGGGTAAGGTCACTGGATTTATGGAGTTTGAGCGCGTCGATGAGACATACGAAGCGCCCACTAAACGCCTCCACCACTATAAAGAATTCGTTGTAGCGTTAACTGACGAAGAAGCCAAAGTTCAGGGCGCGCGTTGTATGGACTGTGGTATTCCGTTCTGTAATAACGGCTGCCCAGTGAATAACATCATTCCAGACTTCAATGACTTGGTGTTTCATAACGATTGGAAGAATGCCTTAGATGTTTTGCAGTCTACTAATAACTTCCCAGAATTTACGGGTCGTATTTGTCCGGCACCTTGCGAAGCTGCTTGTACATTAGGCATTAATCGTGCACCCGTTGGCATTAAGTCCATTGAGCACGCCATTATTGATAAGGGCTGGGAAAGCGGCTGGGTAAAGCCACAGCCCTCTAAAACGAAGACTGGCAAGAAGGTAGCGATTGTTGGTGGTGGTCCTGCAGGTATGGCAGCCGCCCAACAATTAGCGCGCGTTGGTCATGACGTGACCGTGTTTGAGAAGAACGATCGCGTTGGTGGTTTATTGCGCTATGGTATTCCAGATTTCAAAATGGAGAAGTGGCTTATTGATCGTCGTGTAGAGCAGATGCAGGCCGAAGGCGTGAAATTTGAAACAGGCGTTTTTGTTGGTAAAGAAGCTATGGGTGCAGAAGTAAAAAATTACTCTACCAAGACTGTTTCGCCTGAGCAGTTAATGAAAGATTTTGATGCAGTAGTCATTACTGGTGGTGCTGAGCAACCACGTGATCTGCCAGTACCGGGTCGTGAATTGGCTGGTGTGCACTATGCATTGGATTTCTTGATTCCCCAAAACAAAGAAAATGCAGGCGACTTTAAGAACGAAATTCGTGCAACCGATAAACACGTTGTCGTGATTGGTGGCGGTGATACGGGTTCTGATTGCGTGGGGACATCGAACCGTCATGGCGCGACCAAGATCACTCAGTTTGAGCTGCTTCCTCAGCCGCCAGAAGAAGAGAACAAGCCATTGGTATGGCCTTATTGGCCAACCAAGTTGCGCACATCTTCTTCACACGAAGAAGGTTGTGATCGTGATTGGTCAGTGGGAACCAAACGTTTTGAAGGTAAAAACGGTAAGGTAGAAAAATTGATCGGTGTTCGTTTGGAATGGAAAGACGGCAAGATGACCGAAGTTCCCAATACTGAATTTGAGATCAAGGCAGATTTGGTACTTTTAGCTATGGGTTTTGTATCACCAGTTCAGCAAGTACTCAATGCATTTGGCGTTGACAAAGATGCTCGTGGCAATGCTAAAGCTACGGTAGATGGTCAAAATGCCTATCAAACTAACGTTTCTAAGGTTTTTGCTGCGGGGGATATGCGCCGTGGTCAATCCTTAGTAGTTTGGGCAATTCGTGAAGGTCGCCAATGCGCCCAAGCAGTAGACCAGTACTTAATGGGGTCATCTGTTTTACCCCGATAATATTGGGGATATGAATAGTCCTCAGCCAAGCTCATTGGATGTCAAAAAATCTCTAGGTGAAGTTGTCGTCTCCATTAAAGACGTCAACTTTTCCTATGCCCCTGGCGAGCGACAAATTTTGTCAGGGCTCAATATGGAGTTCCGTCGTGGCCAGGTAGTTGCCGTAATGGGCGGATCTGGCTGTGGCAAGACGACGATTCTGCGTTTAATTGGTGGTCAATTCACCGCCCAATCTGGACAGGTCTTATTCGAAGGTCAGGATATTGGCAAGATGAGTAGCAAGGAATTAATGGCTGCCCGTCGTCGCATGGGAATGCTTTTTCAATTCGGCGCTTTGTTCACTGATCTGAGTGTTTTTGAAAACGTCGCGTTTCCATTACGTGAACATACCGATTTAAGTGAAGAGCTTTTGCGCTCACTCGTACTCATGAAATTAAATGCAGTGGGTTTGCGTGGCGCACGCGATTTAATGCCCTCGCAAATTTCGGGTGGTATGGCAAGACGAGTGGCTCTGGCTAGAGCAATTGCATTAGATCCTCCGCTCATCATGTACGACGAGCCCTTTGCAGGCTTGGATCCCATTTCTTTGGGCATTACAGCCAGACTCATTCGCGACCTGAATAATGCCCTAGGGGCCACGAGCCTATTGGTCACGCACGATGTTGAAGAAACCTTTGAGATTGCAGATTATGTGTATTTCATTGCGAATGGCAGCATTGGTGCACAAGGTACGCCTGAGGAATTAAGTCGCTCCACAGATCCTTTTGTCAGACAGTTTTTAGACGCCGCGCCTGATGGTCCGGTGCCATTTCATTACCCGGGCCAAAGCTTGGAAGAAGATTTTGGAGTGAGGGCTTGATGACTGCAATCCTCAATCTTTTTGGTGACCTCGGATTTTTTATTCGTCGTAACTTAATTAGTCTTGGACTAGCTACGCGCATGTTTGCTGCAGTCATTTGGCGCTCAGGTTTTTTATTGAAAAGACCACGCTTAGTTGTGGATCAAATTTTATTTGTTGGCAATCACTCATTTGTGATCATTGCAGTCTCCGGTTTGTTTGTTGGGTTTGTTTTGGGTCTCCAGGGTTACTACACCTTAAACCGCTATGGTTCAGAACAAGCTTTAGGTTTATTGGTTGCCTTGTCCCTTACGCGTGAGTTGGGCCCAGTCATTACAGCCTTATTGTTTGCGGGGCGTGCCGGCACTTCTTTAACTGCAGAAATTGGGTTAATGAAAGCCGGTGAACAGTTAAGTGCCATGGAGATGATGGCAGTAGACCCATTGGGTCGTGTGATTGCCCCGCGTCTGTGGGCTGGCATTATTTCTATGCCGATCTTGGCAACGATTTTTACGGCTGTGGGCGTGATGGGTGGTTATTTTGTTGGCGTCCCTTTAATTGGGGTCGATTCCGGGGCGTTTTGGTCACAAATGCAGGGTGGGGTGGATCTCTTTTCCGATATTGGAAATGGCTTGATTAAAAGCTTGGTATTTGGTGTGGCGGTGACTTTCATAGCCCTGTATCAAGGCTATGAGGCAAAACCAACGCCTGAAGGTGTTTCACAGGCAACCACACGTACCGTGGTGATTTCTTCTTTGTCGGTTTTAGCGTTGGATTTCTTGCTCACCGCAATGATGTTCTCAAATTAGAAAGAATAAACTAGGGTTCTTATGAGAAAAAGTGCAATTGATATCTGGGTAGGAATTTTTGTTGCCATTGGTTTGTTGGCAGCATTATTTCTTGCATTAAAAGTTGGCAATATGAATGCTGTTTCATTTGCGCCGACATACAAAATTTCTGCGCGCTTTGACAACATCGGTGGACTCAAACCACGTGCGCCTGTCAAGAGTGCTGGTGTCGTAGTGGGGCGCATCGCCAATATTTCATTTGATGACAAAACCTATCAAGCAACTGTTGTGATGACGATAGAAGACTCTTATAAGTTTCCCAAAGATTCATCGGCAAAGATTTTGACCTCAGGTCTATTGGGTGAGCAGTACATTGGGCTAGAAGCTGGCGGGTCAGACGATATGTTGACTAATGGTGAAAAGATTTCACAAACCCAATCAGCGATTGTTTTAGAAAATCTGATTAGTCAGTTCCTCTACAACAAGGCTGCTGATAGCGGTCAAGAGAAGAGCACAGCAAAATAATGTTGTCAGTAGTCAAGTTCATCAGCAAGCTTAGGCAATGCATTTTGCTTTGCATGGCTGCTGCATTGGTGGGCTGCGCCTCTATTCCTGCGGGTGTAGAGCCTTCTCCCCATGATCCATGGGAGCCTTTCAATCGCTCTGTCTTTGAATTTAATGAAGGCCTAGATGCTTATTTATTAAAGCCGGTAGTTGCTGGTTATCGTTTTGTATTGCCTGAGTTTGTTCGCGACGGTATCTATAACTTCTTTAGTAACTACGGCGATATCTATAACATTTTCTATAACTTATTACAGGGTAAGCCTGGTTATGCTTTCAATGATTTCATGCGTGTCGCTGTGAATACAACGATGGGTCTTGGGGGCTTTATAGATTTAGCTACTCCAGGTGGCCTTGAGAAGCATAAAGAAGACTGGGGTCAAACCTTTGGTGTATGGGGTGTGCCTGCTGGTCCTTATGTTGTTCTGCCTTTCTTTGGTCCAAGTAACGTACGCGATACCTTCGGTACAGTCGCTGATCTAGAGTCTGATTACCTATTTAAGTATGTAAAAGATGTGGGTCTACGTAATAGCATCACTGGTTTGCGTGTAGTAAATGCACGTAATACCTATTATGAAGCTGGCGATCTTTTGGATGGAGCTGCTATTGACAAGTACAGCTTCATGCGAGATGCCTATATTCAAAGGCGTCAATATCAGATTAATGAGGGGCGTGATGACGAAGAGCCTCAGATGCCGGTTTACGAAAACCCTTACCAGTAAGCACAGCGCTCAAGGGTTGGTGTAAAGGGCTAAAATGAGCCCTCAATGAGTTCAATGTTTTAGTTAAATCTAACGAGTTGGAATATATGAAAAGTTGCAATATGTTTTCCAGATGCTTAGCAATCGGCTTGCTGTTGATTTCTGGCCCTCTCTTTGCGCAAGTGCCTGATCAGGCAACCCCTCCAGATGCCTTAATCAAGATGGTGGTGACCGATGTCATGGCTTCAGTCAAGGCTGATGCAGAAATTCAAAAAGGCAATATTCCGAAGATTGTAGATTTGGTTGAAAAGAAAATTGTTCCCTACACAGATATGCGCCGCACTACCGAAATGGCGATGGGCTCTAACTGGAAAAAAGCGACTCCCGAGCAACAGGCGCAACTTACTTCTGAATTTAAGAATCTGCTGATCCGCACTTACTCTGGTGCACTCAGTCAATTGCGCGATCAGACTGTGCAATTTAAAGCGTTGCGTGCTGCACCAGATGACAAAGAGGTCGTTGTTAAAACTGTAGTGCTTGGTCGTGGCGATCCAGTACCTTTAGATTACCGTTTAGAAAAAACGGATAAGGGCTGGAAAGTTTACGACATGAACATTATGGGCGTTTGGTTGGTGGAAGCCTATCGTAATCAGTTTACAAACCAGATTAGCCAAAATGGCGTTGAAGGTCTTGTGAAATTCTTGCAAGATCGTAACAAGCAGCTCGCAACTGCAAAGCCAGCGAATTAATTTAAGCCCCCAAACTATGCCCTTTCTTTTGCCTCAGACGGTTACACAAGAAAATGCTCTGCAGTTGCAAAAAGAGGGCTTATTAAATAGTGCAACGTTGACAAACGTTGATTGCTCAGCCCTGACAGATTTTGATTCAACGGTTTTGACAGTCTTATTGGCATGGCAAAAAAAGTTACAAGCTGATGGACAGTCTTTAATAGTTGAGCGTCCTCCTGAAAAGCTCAAAGTATTAGCCAATGTCTATGGTGTCTCTGCATTGCTAGGTTTGTAGCAGCATGCATTCAGCGATCTCGATTCAACATATTTCAAAGCAATATGGCGCCCTTCAAGCGCTAGATGATGTTTCTTTGGAAATTGAGCCTGGAGAGTTTTTTGGACTGCTCGGACCCAATGGTGCGGGTAAGACCACGCTGATTTCGATTCTTGCTGGTCTGGTAAGGGCTGATGAAGGGCATGCTGCCATCTTGGGGGCAGATGTTCAGAGTTCATTTCGTGAAGCGCGTCGCATGCTCGGCGTTGTGCCACAAGAATTAGTCTTTGACCCATTCTTTACTGTTCGCGAGACTTTGCGTTTTCAGTCAGGCTATTTTGGTATCCGCAATAACGATGCCTGGATCGATGAAATCATGGCAAATTTAGATCTCACAGGAAAAGCCGATAGCAATATGCGTGCTTTGTCTGGTGGTATGAAACGTCGCGTATTGGTTGCCCAAGCCTTGGTCCATCGACCACCCGTCATTATTTTGGATGAGCCTACTGCTGGCGTTGATGTCGAGCTACGTCAATCCTTGTGGCAATTTATTAGCAGACTCAATCAGGATGGTCACACGATTGTATTAACCACCCATTACTTGGAAGAAGCCGAGGCTTTGTGTCAGCGTATTGCGATGCTCAAGCAGGGCAAGATTGTTGCCTTAGATACAACTGCAAATTTACTTACCCGCTATGGTTCAGTGAAAAAAGATGGTGAAGGTAAAACTGATCTTGAAGATGTATTTGTCAACATCATGTCAGGAGGTGCATTGTGAGTAAAGCCTCAAATCAGGCTCTCAATAAACCCGCCCTCCAATATGGTAGTGGCTTTCCGACTTTGTTGTTTAAAGAGGTGAAGCGTTTCTATAAGGTGGCTTTTCAGACGGTGGCCGCGCCAGTCTTAACCGCAGTTCTCTATCTCATGATTTTTGGTCATGTATTAGAAGGTAGGGAAGTCTATGGACGCTTGAATTACACCGCTTTCTTAATTCCAGGTTTGGTCATGATGAGCGTATTGCAAAATGCCTTCGCAAATACTTCTTCATCTCTGATTCAATCAAAGGTTACCGGCAACTTGGTATTTGTATTGCTTGCCCCTTTGAGTCACTTTGAATTTTATGCAGCGTATATTTTGGCCGCTGTATTTCGTGGAATTGTTGTTGGCTTAGGTGTATTTTTAATTACGCTCTGGTTTGGATTGCCCTCCTTAGAACATCCGCTATGGATTTTGGCGTTTGCCTTTCTAGGTGCTGCCATTCTTGGTAGCTTAGGCTTGATAGCAGGCATTTGGGCAGATAAATACGATCAACTGGCTGCTTTTCAAAACTTTATCATCATGCCTGCCACAATGTTATCGGGGGTTTTCTATTCGATTCATTCTCTGCCTCCCGCTTGGCAGGTTGTATCCCATTTCAATCCATTCTTTTATATGATTGATGGTTTTCGCTTTGGATTCTTTGGCGTCTCTGATGTTTCCCCATGGAGTAGCTTAGCCATCGTTCTGTGTTTCTTTGCGGTAGTTTCAGCCGTTGCTTTGCGCTTATTGCAAAAGGGTTATAAGCTGCGCCATTAATGATTTGCACTATATCGATTTTGAGGAGAGAAGCATGTTTCCAACCCCCGAGCAGATTGAGGGCTATATCAAACAAGGCATTAACTGTACCCACGTTCAGGTTGAGGGTGACGGCCAACATTTTTTTGCAACGATTGTTAGTCCTGAGTTTGAAGGTAAGCGTCTCGTACAGCGTCATCAATTGGTTTATGGTGCGATGGGCGATCGCATGAAAGCTGAAGTACATGCTTTATCAATGAAGGTATTTACACCAGAAGAGTTTGCTCAGAATTCAGCTGCCTAGTAGAAAACCCAGAACAGCAACAAGATTTAAATCACATATACAAGTTTTTACTGGAAGCGTTTCATGGATAAATTACGAATGGTAGGCGGGACCCCCCTCAAGGGTGAGGTCAAGATCGCTGGTGCTAAAAATGCCGCTTTACCCATTTTGTGTGCTTGTCTATTAACCGATGAACCGGTGGCCTTACGTAATGTGCCAGATCTTCAAGATGTTCGTACCATGCTTAAACTCTTGCAAGAGATTGGTGTGGTGGTGAGCTTTCCTGATGCAGAAAATCGTAACCATGTAGTATTGAATGCTGCAGCCATCAAGAGCTCAGAAGCTACCTATGAGATGGTAAAAACCATGCGCGCTTCTATCTTGGTGCTAGGCCCGCTTCTTACCAGAATGCATAGCGCCAAGGTTTCTTTGCCAGGCGGTTGTGCAATTGGTGCCCGCCCTGTGGATCAGCATATCAAAGGCTTAAAGGCCATGGGTGCAAGCATCAGAATTAAGAGTGGTTACATTCAGGCTAAAACAAATCCGCCAACTGATCGCCTAAAAGGCGCTTCAATTTTGACAGACATGATTACTGTCACTGGTACAGAAAATTTATTGATGGCGGCAACTTTAGCTTCAGGTACAACCATTTTAGAAAATGCTGCACGCGAACCAGAGGTTGGTGATTTAGCTGAACTATTAGTGAAGATGGGCGCGAAGATTTCAGGAATTGGTAGTGATCGTTTAGTGATTGAGGGTGTCGAGAAATTACACGGCGCTGAACACTCTGTGATTCCGGATAGGATTGAAGCTGGCACCTTCCTTTGTGCAGTCGCTGCCGCTGGTGGCGAGGTACTAGTCAAGCACTGTCGTCCCGATACGCTCGATGCAGTGATGGTGAAATTGAAAGAGGCTGGCTTACAAATGGAGGTGGGCCCTGATTGGGTTAAAGCTTCGATGCGGGCTCGTCCAAAAGCAGTGAGTTTCCGTACTTCTGAGTACCCCGCATTTCCAACTGATATGCAGGCCCAACTCATGGCGGTCAATGCAGTAGCCAGTGGCAGTTCAACTATTACCGAGACTATTTTTGAGAACCGCTTTATGCATGTTCAGGAACTCAATCGTCTAGGTGCTGATATTGCAATTGAAGGCAACACCGCGATTGCTCAGGGTGTAGAAAAGCTTTCTGGTGCCATTGTTATGGCGACTGACCTACGCGCCTCTGCCAGCCTAGTGATTGCGGGGCTTGCAGCCCAAGGCGAAACCCAGGTAGACCGAATTTACCATTTAGATCGTGGATATGACCGTATGGAGCAAAAGTTGACCCTCTTGGGTGCCAACATTGAACGCGTGAAGTAACTCAGCGGCATAACTGAGTGATAATTAAGTCATGAAATTGACTTTAGCCCTCTCTAAAGGGCGTATCTTCGAAGAGACTGCTGAGATCCTGTCTAAGGTTGGCATTGTGCCAAAAGAGGATCCTGAGAAGTCTCGCAAACTTATTATTGAGACATCTAACCCTGATGTGCGTTTGATTATTGTGCGTGCTTCAGATGTGCCGACTTACGTGCAATTTGGTGGCGCTGATTTTGGTGTCGCAGGTTTAGATGTCTTGATGGAAAAAGGTACAGATGGTTTATATGTGCCTTTTGATTTAAATATTGCCAAGTGCCGTATGTCAGTTGCAGTTCGTGAAGGCTTTGACTACGCAGCAGCAGTAAAGCAAGGCTCTCGTTTAAAAGTGGCAACGAAGTATGTCAATTGCGCGCGTGATCACTTTGCTAATAAAGGTGTTCATATTGATACGATTCATCTTTACGGCTCGATGGAGCTTGCTCCCTTAGTAGGCTTAGCTGATGCTATTGTGGACTTAGTCTCGACAGGCAATACGCTTAAAGCCAACGGCCTGGTTGAAGTTGAGTCAATTGCTGATATCAGTGCACGTTTAGTGGTGAATCAAGCTTCGTACAAACGAAAGCGCACTCAGCTACAACCTATTTTTGATTTGTTGAAATAAGCTTAAAACACATTCAATGTCTTCACAGATCAAGGTTAAGCGTCTCAATAGTAAAGATGCGGGTTTCAAAGAAACACTGCTCTCTAGTCTTTCCTTGCCCATGGCTGATGATGAGGCAATTGATGCTGCTGCTGTCAAAATCTTGTCAGCCGTTAAAGAGCAGGGTGATGAAGCAGTTCTTAGCTTTACTAAGCAATTTGATCACTTAAATGTTTCTCATGTTTCTGAATTAGAAATTCCTCGTAAAGATTTGGAGCAAGCCTACAACTCTTTATCTGTCGAGCAAAAGAATGCTCTGGACATTGCTGCTAAACGAGTGCGTGCGTATCACGAGAAACAAAAGATTGAAGCAGGCTGCCACTCTTGGGAATATGAAGAAGCTGATGGCACCCGTCTTGGTCAGAAAGTAACGGCCTTAGATCGTGTTGGTATTTATGTACCTGGTGGCAAAGCCGCGTATCCATCATCTGTTTTAATGAATGCGATTCCTGCAAAAGTAGCAGGTGTTACCGAAGTCATCATGGTGGTACCAACTCCTGATGGCGCGCGCAACCCTTTGGTGTTGGCTGCAGCTTATTTGGCTGGCGTAGATCGCGTCTTCACCATTGGTGGTGCTCAAGCAGTTGGTGCTTTAGCCTTTGGTACAAAGAGTATTCCATCCGTAGACAAGATTGTTGGTCCAGGCAATGCCTATGTTGCTGCTGCTAAGCGCAGAGTATTTGGTACGGTTGGCATCGATATGATTGCTGGGCCTTCAGAGATTTTGGTTATATGCGATGGCTCTAGTAATCCCGATTGGGTTGCAATGGATTTGTTTTCTCAAGCAGAGCATGATGAGCAAGCGCAATCCATTTTGCTATCCCCTGATGCAGCATTTATTGAGCAAGTGCAGGCAAGCATCAATAAATTACTTCCTGAGATGCCAAGAGCAAAAGTGATTGAGACTTCTTTAGCCAATCGCGCTCTTCTGATTCAGGTTAAAGATATGAATGAGGCTTGCGATATTGCCAATGAAATCGCTGCTGAGCACTTAGAGATTTGTGCTGTAGATCCGCGTAAGTGGGCTGAACAGATTCGTCATGCTGGCGCCATCTTCATGGGTAATTACACTAGCGAGTCACTTGGCGATTACTGTGCTGGTCCTAACCATGTCTTGCCTACTGCGCGCACTGCCCGCTTCTCGTCACCATTGGGTGTGTATGACTTCATTAAGCGCTCAAGCATGATTGAGGTTAGTGAGGCGGGCGCACAAACCTTGGGTGCTGTAGCTAGCACCCTGGCCCACGGCGAGGGCTTGCAAGCTCACGCACGTGCGGCTGAGATGCGTCTGAAGAAATAAACGAAGTTAAGAAAGTATTTCTTTTAAAGCGGCGATGAGTTCGCCGCTTTGTTCGTCTGTACCAATCGTAATGCGCAAGAATTCTTCAATACGCGCAGATTGGAAATGACGCACGATGATGCCGCGATCTCTCAAGGCTTGATACATTGTTGCGCCAGAATGTTTTGGGTGACGAGTAAAAATAAAGTTTGCGGTTGATGGCAAGGTATCAAAACCCAAAGCATTTAATTGCTCAACTAACTTAGTACGTGTCTGAATCACTTTGGCACTGGTAGTTTCTAAGTGCGCTTGATCCTCAATGGCTACAATAGCACCTGCTTGAGCAAGGCGCCCTAATGGATAAGAGTTAAAACTATTTTTTACTCGCTCTAAGCCTTCAATCAAGGTGGGGTGACCAAGAGCAAAGCCAACTCGTAGGCCAGCAAGCGCTCTGGATTTAGAAAGCGTATGCACTACTAAAAGATTTTCAGGACACTGATTACCGCGCAAGAGGGGAATGCAGGACTCTGTTCCGTAATCTACGTAGGCTTCATCAATTACTACTACAGAGTCTTTATTCTTCGCGAGTAGTTTTTCAATCTCTGACCTTGCAATAGATCTGCCAGTGGGGGCATTGGGATTGGGGAAAATAACGCCACCATTGGGTTTGCTGAAATCGCTAGTATTGATTTCAAAATCGTTTCCTAGTGGAATCGTTTGATATTCGATGCCAAAGAGCTTGCAGTAAACCGGATAGAAGCTATAAGTAATATCTGGAAAATGTACTGGTTTGTTTTGCTTCAATAAACCCGCAAAAACGTGGGCTAAAACCTCATCCGAACCATTGCCTAAAAACACTTGCTTTGGATTTAAGCCATGCAATTTGGCAATAGCTTGTTTTAGGGCCACACCTTCTGGGTCTGGGTAGAGGCGCAAGTCATCGTTCGTTTGACTATTGATCGCTGCCAACGCTTTTGGTGATGGGCCATAAGGACTCTCGTTCGTATTGAGCTTTACCAGCCGCTGCATTTGCGGTTGCTCCCCAGGAACATAGGGGGTCAAAGTTTGAACAACGGGGCTCCAAAAACGGCTCATGAGGGTACTCAGGTCAAAAATCAGAAAGAAAGTGAAGCAATTTCAGCATTTATATATCTTCTAGGAATGATATTATGAGGCTTCAATCAACACTTCGCCTCGCGGCGCAATGAAGCATGCGGCAAGCCGACGTTACCCGAAACACTTCGGAAACCAAAATTCAAATTTCCATCAATTTAGATGGTACTGGGAAGGCCGAACTAGCTTCAGGCGTCCCTTTCTTAGACCATATGCTCGATCAGATTGCTCGTCACGGCATGATTGACTTGAAAGTAGTCGCACAGGGCGATACCCATATTGATGATCATCACACCGTTGAGGATGTAGGGATTACATTGGGCCAAGCTTTTGCAAAGGCAGTGGGCGATAAAGCAGGTATTACCCGTTATGGCCACTCTTATGTTCCTTTAGATGAAACCCTTTCACGCGTAGTGGTCGATTTTTCTGGGCGCCCAGGCCTAGAATTCAATGTCCCATTTACCCGTGCGCGGGTTGGTGATTTTGACGTTGATCTGAGCATCGAGTTCTTCCGCGGTTTTGTAAACCATGCGGGAGTGACTTTGCACATTGATAATTTGCGCGGTATCAACGCGCACCACCAGATTGAGACGGTCTTCAAAGCCTTTGGGCGTGCGCTTCGGATGGCTTTAGCAATTGATCCACGCGCCTCTGGTTCGGTTCCCTCAACCAAAGGTAGTCTCTAATCTAGATACTTCTAGTTGCCCGTTAGATAACAGCAAAGATAGGCTAAATTTTGGCGCAAACTATTGCGATCGTTGATTACGGAATGGGTAACCTTCGTTCCGTATATCAGGCATGCCATCATGTAGCGCCTGATGACAAAGTATTGATTGCTGGCAAGCCAGAAGAAATTCGTACTGCCGATCGCGTGGTGTTGCCTGGTCAAGGCGCCATGCCTGATTGTATGAAACATCTTGAGGAGTCTGGTCTCCTCGAAGCATTGCTAGAGGCCGCCAAAAACAAGCCATTGTTAGGGGTTTGTGTAGGTGAGCAAATGCTCTTTGATAAAAGTGCAGAAGTTCGGACTAATGAGCAATGGACGCCTTGTTTGGGGCTCATTTCCGGGGAAGTACGTCGCTTTGATTTAAAAGGTAAAAAGCAAGCCGACGGCTCAGCTTACAAAGTGCCCCACATGGGCTGGAATCAAGTCCGTCAAGACCGTCAGCATCCGATTTGGGAGGGAATCCCAGATTTAACAAGTTTTTATTTTGTGCATAGCTACTATGTTGTGCCGCAACGTAAAGAAGATTCTGCTGGATCTACTGAATACGGCGATTGGTTTACATCTGCGGTTGCAAGAGATAATATTTTTGCAACGCAATTTCATCCGGAAAAAAGTGCAGAATACGGATTAAAGCTTTATCAAAATTTTCTTTCTTGGCAACCTTGATTAATTTATTAACGTTTCACTATGCTGCTCATCCCTGCAATTGATCTTAAAGACGGCCACTGCGTTCGACTAGAACAAGGTGATATGGACAAAGCCACGGTATTTTCTGAAGATCCAGGGGCTATGGCTGCGCATTGGATTAGCAAAGGCGCGCGACGGTTGCACTTAGTTGATCTGAATGGCGCGTTTGCTGGCAAGCTTAAAAACGAGTCAGCGATTAAATCGATTCTCAAAGCTGTTGGAGATGAAATTCCGGTTCAACTTGGTGGTGGTATTCGGGATCTGGAAACAATTGAACGTTTATTGGACGATGGTATTAGCACGGTGATTATTGGTACCGCTGCAGTAAAAAATCCCGGTTTTGTGCAGGATGCCTGCACAGCATTTCCTGGACAGGTGATGGTAGGGCTTGACGCTCGCGATGGCAAAGTAGCCACTGATGGTTGGAGCAAGATTACCGGCCATGAAGTCATTGATCTTGCTAAGAAGTTTGAAGATTGGGGTGTAGAAGCCATTATCTATACCGACATTGGTCGCGATGGCATGCTCCAAGGCGTTAACATTGAGGCCACGATGAAGCTGGCTCAAGCAATCCGTATTCCAGTGATTGCCAGTGGTGGCCTCTCTAACAACAAAGATATTGAAGCGCTCTGTAAAGCCGAAGAAGAGGGTGTGATGGGCGTGATTGCTGGGCGCTCTATTTATGCTGGTGATCTTGATCTGGCAGCTGCTCAAAAATATGCTGATGAGTTAACACTCAAATACAAAAAGAACATTATCTAGTGTTAACCAAAAGAATTATTCCTTGTTTGGATGTCACAGCAGGGCGCGTTGTTAAAGGGGTGAACTTTGTTGGTTTGCGTGATGCAGGAGATCCTGTTGAAATCGCCAAACGTTACGACACACAAGGCGCTGATGAGTTAACTTTTTTAGACATTACTGCGACGTCCGATGGGCGTGATCTCATTTTGCACATCATTGAAGATGTCGCATCACAAGTATTTATTCCGCTTACTGTTGGTGGTGGTGTGCGTGCAGTTGCTGATGTGCGTCGCTTACTTAATGCTGGTGCTGATAAAGTGAGCATCAATTCTTCCGCCATCACTAATCCAGATTTAGTTTCAGATGCGGCAGCCTATTACGGCTCTCAATGCATCGTTGTTGCAATTGATGCCAAACAAACTGAGGCAGGAAATTGGGAAGTGTTTACCCATGGCGGTAGAACTGCGACTGGAATCGATGTGGTGGCATGGGCTATTGAAGTTGCCAAACGCGGCGCTGGAGAAATTCTCCTGACGAGTATGAACCGCGATGGTAGTAAAGATGGCTTTGACTTAGCCCTTACTGCTGCAGTAAGCGATGCGGTCTCCGTTCCAGTAATTGCTTCCGGCGGCGTGGGTAATTTGCAGCATTTGGTCGATGGTATTACCCAAGGTCATGCAGACGCTGTCTTGGCTGCAAGTATTTTTCACTATGGTGAGTACACCGTCGGTCAGGCAAAAGAATATATGGCCGCTCAAGGAATTCCGGTGCGTATTTAGTCGAATTTCAGAATTCACCACTTTCACGGTAAAGTTTAGGTATGAACAAGCCTAAGAGCACATTTACCCCAATTGAATCTATTCAAGCAGGGCCCTGGCTCGATGCCGTCGCTTGGAATGAGCAAGGCTTGGTTCCAGTGATTGCGCAAGAGTTTGGTAGTAAAGATATCCTGATGATGGCCTGGATGAATCGCGATGCCTTGTTGGCTACTTTGCGTTTAGGCGAGGCGGTCTACTGGACGCGCTCACGTCAAAAACTTTGGCACAAGGGCGAGGAATCTGGCCATACCCAGAGGGTGAAAGAAATTCGCTTGGATTGTGATGGAGACACGATTTTGCTCATTGTTGAGCAAAAAGACAGAATTGCTTGTCATACCGGTGAGCACAGCTGTTTTTTCCAGCAGTGGGACTCAGGTAATTTGACTTGGGTGGACGAGTCCAAGCCAAAATAAAAGTCTTTCATAAAAGACATAAAATGAAGCTATGAGTAGCTCGGTAAATAAACCTTCTAATTTAGATTCTGCATTAGCCCATTTGGCTGATGTGGTGGATCAACGTCGGGATGCGTTTAAGGCTGGCAATGCTGACCCAAAAACCTCTTATACCGCCCTGCTTTTTTCAAAGGGTGATGACGGCATCCTCAAAAAGATTGGCGAGGAAGCAACCGAGGCTGTCATGGCTGCTAAAGATGCGCGTAGTTCAAATATGGCAGCTGAGCAGCAAATGCTCTTGGTTGGGGAGATGGCGGATCTTTGGTTTCACTGTTTAATTGCGCTGTCCCAGTTCAATTTGCGCCCTGAAGACGTGATTGCTGAGCTTGATCGTCGCCTGGGTACCTCAGGAATTGAAGAAAAAGCCGCCAGAAAAGCAGCAAACAAAGAATGAGGAAGAATAGGAAAAGATGAGCCACGATCCTAATTGCCTGTTTTGTAAGATTTCTCAGGGCTTGATTCCGTCCCAAAAGGTGTATGAGGATGAAGAGATCTATGCTTTTAAGGATATTAATCCTGCTGCTCCAGTGCATTTTTTAATGATTCCGAAGAAACATATCCCTATGTTGGAGCTGGCAGAAGGCATCGATGCCCCTTTGCTAGGTAGAATGATGGAATTGGCGCCTCGTCTTGCCAAAGAGCAGGGTTGCCGACCTGGAAGGGACGGCGGCTTTAGATTGATGGTCAATAACGGGGCAGATGGTGGGCAGGAGGTTTATCACTTGCACTTGCATGTGATGGGCGGTCCGCGTCCCTGGAAAAAGTAAGATAAAGAAGAAGTTTAGGAATTCCAAGGAGATTAGAGATGGGTTCATTTAGCATTTGGCATTGGTTAATTGTTTTGGTCATCGTGATGTTGGTATTCGGTACCAAGAAATTGCGCAATATCGGTCAAGATTTGGGCGGTGCTGTTAAGGGATTTAAGGACGGCATGAAGCCATCTGATGAGCCTAAGGAGCAAATCCAGCAAGCCGCTGCATCAACAGAAAAAACTGTGGATGTGCAGGCTAAAGACCTCAATAAATAATTTAAATCATTTGTTCATAGCGCAAAGAGAAATTCGTGCGGTCCTCATTTAGCTCCCTAAGATGATTGATTTAGGGGTTTCAAAACTTGCGCTGATTGCAGTTGTAGCTCTGGTGGTGGTTGGTCCAGAGCGCTTGCCAAAAGTAGCTCGTATGGCTGGTAATTTATTTGGTCGTGCGCAACGTTATATGGCAGACCTTAAATCCGAAGTAAATCGGCAGATGGAAGTTGAGGAATTCAAAAAGTTCCGCGAAGAAAGTGCATCTGCCTTAAAAGAAGTTGAAAACAGTATTAGTTCGGTAGCAAGCGAAGCAAACGCAAATCTCACAGATCAGGCTGATATTTT
This sequence comes from Polynucleobacter sp. UB-Siik-W21, assembly GCF_018687415.1. NCBI lineage: Bacteria > Pseudomonadati > Pseudomonadota > Betaproteobacteria > Burkholderiales > Burkholderiaceae > Polynucleobacter > Polynucleobacter sp. UB-Siik-W21. The sequence goes on from NZ_CP061289.1 coordinate 109,569, forward strand.
TGAAACCAATTTTGAGAAGTTACCTCTTGATGAAAGAGCTGTTTTAGATAAGACCAAGCGGCAGGGGCGCAATAGCTGGGGGGTTAGGCGTGCAGCAAGACCTATTTGGTTTAAACGTTCAGCTGGCGTACGTACTCGTGTGCAATCTGGTGCCGCAAGAATGAAGCGCTTTCATCATAGTGCTGGCAAATAAAAATTAGATTGGCATGACAGAAAATCACTCTACCGAAGATTCAGGCTTGCAAGAATCTTTTCTATCGCATTTATTTGAACTGCGTGATCGCGTCATCAAGTCTGCATTAGCTATTATCGTGGTGTTTGTTTGCTTGGTTTATTGGGCGCCAGATATTTTTCACCTGTTTTCGCAACCGCTGCTAGATTCATTGCCTGCGGGCGGAAAGATGATTGTGACGGATGTAACGGGTTCTTTCTTTGTGCCCATGAAGGTCACGATGTTGGTAGCTTTCATCATTGCCTTACCGATAGTGATTTATCAACTATGGGCTTTTATTGCTCCTGGCCTATATCAACATGAGCGCAAGTTGGTTATTCCATTGGTCGTGAGTAGCTACAGTCTATTTATCTTTGGTATGGCATTTGCCTATTTCTTAGTATTTCCGACTGTGTTTAATTTTATGGCTAGCTATAACGCACCATTAGGCGCAGAGATGTCTACTGATATTGATAAGTACCTTGGTTTTGCTATGAACACTTTCTTAGCGTTTGGTATTACCTTCGAAGTTCCTGTAGTAGTGGTTGTTTTAGTTCGTATGGGCATAGTCTCTTTAGCAAAATTAAAAGAGATACGCCCCTACGTGATTGTTGGTGCTTTTGTTATCTCTGCAGTAGTGACTCCGCCTGATGTTCTTTCTCAGTTATTGCTGGCAGTGCCTATGACTCTGCTCTATGAATTAGGTTTATTAGTAGCACGTCTTTATGTGCCAAAGCCTTCTCAGGAAGGTGAGAACAACGCAGCTGGTTAAGCTAGTTCAGTGTCAGTCTGACTTTTCAGATTTTTAGAAAACGTTGAGATTAACCAGTCAGTCACCCGATCAAAACGATAACGTCTCTGGCGTAAATTGCCTTCAATATTTATATCAGTACTAGCAAAAACTTTTCCAGCGGCTAGTAGAGCACGTCGTTGCTGAATCGTTTCAATTTGAATCAATCTTGGCAATATTTTAGGAAGTTCCCAACGAATATCTACTACCACACAATGTTCATGTTGGAGCTGACCTACTTCACAGAGTAATAGCTCTGCTTTGCTAAAATTAAACTGATTTGCGATGATGATACGGTGACAAAGTAGTAGCCAGTCAATATCTAATTTATGTTCTGCATGATGATTGATAGCATGATCTGCGCATTGGGCTAGCTCGAACCAATCATTTTTTTGGGGGTGAGGGCGGCTGACTAATATTTTACTGAGCAATTCTTTTGCTTCAGGAACGTCTTGCTGACTTGCTTGCCAAACCCAATAGGATGCTTGTAGCCCAAGAACTTTTTCTTCGATTTTTTCACGCTTGCGCCAGAGGTTTGCACCTTTTCGTAATTGTGCTTGTGGATGCCCAAGATCAGCTGCACGATCAAAGCAGCGATCGCTTTCCGCGGCGCTATATCCAGAAAATTGGGGGCGACGATAAATTTCACCGAGCGTATACCAGGCATTACGATCACCATCTTTTGCTGCAAGTTGAAGCCAATACGCCGCTTTTTTAAGAGATGCATTTGACTTACTATTTTTGTCACCCTCGAACTTTGCAAGATGTAAGCCCAAAGTTAATTTGGCAACTGTATGTCCTAATTCAGCAGACCGCACTAATGAGTCTTGATTTTGATTCTCCACCCAATCACTCCAAAGTGATAAGAGCACCTCATTATTTGGCTGCAGTTTGATGAGCAATTCTTTGGCTTGTTTTTCAAACTCTGAGCTTCCATTTGCTAGTTCATGTAAATATTGCCGAGCAATTTTTTGAAGTCCATTGAATTCAAGACTCTCTAATTTTTCGCTCAAAGATGTCGAGTTATTTTTCTTTAGCCAATCCACAAGCTGTAATTGAACTTCTTGATTACTTGGATTAATAAATAAGTCTGCTAGTTGCCATTTGGCTGCAAAAGTTAAGCTTGACTCGCTGTTGGCTTCGGCCAGTTGCCAAAAGGATTTCCAGCCAAAATGAAAGGATGGGGAATTGAAGGTTTTCGCTAGCGGGATCTTCGCTATTTGATCCGATAAATCAAGAATTTCGTGTTTCCCGGTGCTCTTTGTTTCAAGACCTTGATTTTTAATGGTTAAATAAGCTTTCTCTAGCCAAACCAAGGCATTAGCTGGCTGAATTGGAGTTTTCAAGGCGCCAGTGAGATAGGCGTCAGCGAGTTTTTGTTGTGAAAACACATCACCTGATCGTGCCGAACTGAGCAATTTTAAGAATTCGTGGCTTGCCATATGACAATTTTGTCATCTCGGTCACTTAAAAGATATAGACGCAAGACTTTGTTGTTGAGATACAACGAAGAAAAACCAAAAACGCTCTTTTGACAAGCAAAAAGTGGTTTTAAATACCCTGAGATCAGGTTTAGCAAACCCAAAGTCGGAAAATTGAAAGGTCCCATCCTTATTTGGGCATAACTTTCAATTTATGGAGATTTAAAGAATGAAAAAATCGCTATTAGCAGTTGCAGCAATTGGCGCATTTGCGTCAGCAGCTCAAGCTCAGTCATCTGTGACTGTTTACGGTATCATCGACGCAGGCTTTGTATCAAGCAGCTCAACAGCTGCGGGTCCTGGTGCTGCAATTAACAACAGCGCCACAGCAGCTACTGCTGCTGGCTCCCAAGGCAATATTGTTTCTAAGACTCAAACTAGTGGTTTTGCTGGCGGCGGTGAAAGCACCGGTCGTCTCGGGTTCAAGGGTAATGAAGATTTAGGTGGCGGTAACTCTGCATTCTTTACAGTTGAAATGGCACTATCCCCAGACTCATCCACTAACATTTCCTCGATTAATGCAACCTCAAATCGTCAATCATTTGTTGGTTTAAGTAAAAAAGGACTTGGTCAAGCATCTATTGGTATGCAATACACCCCTGTTCATGAAGCTGTTGCAGCTACCGATGCTGGTGGTACCAATAACGTAAATGGTAACGTTATTTATGATCGTACAGGCGGTTATGGCTCACAACAAATCGTGGCGGGTGGCGGTGTTTCAGGTCAGGCCGGATCCGGTATGTCTACAAATACTTCCTATACCGTTCGTAGCTCAAACGCCTTAGTTTTAAAATCAGAAAATATTGCAGGCTTTAATTTAAAAGGCTTGTTGGTAGCTTCTGGAAAAGACTCAAGTCAGGCTACAGTTACTACATCAACCAAAGCTTACGGTGTAGGTGTTGACTATAATTGGAAAAATTTGTTAGTTACAGCAAACTATCAATCATTCCTATCTCAAGGCGTACCAAGTGGATACGATGTTCCAGCTACATTTACAGCTGGTTACAACGGCGGTGTTTCTACCCCAGGCACCAATGCGCGTGACACACAACAGTACTATGCAGCAACTTATGACTTTGGTATTTTAAAGGCATATGCTCAGTACGTTGCTCGTAAGGTTGTTTACACAAACAATAACGATATTTATACTAATAGAACTGCTCAGCAGATCGGTGTACGTTCTAGCTTGACGCCTACCATTACTGCTTGGGCTTCTGCTGGTACTGGTAGCATGAATAACACTGGTTCTAATGGACCTAAGGCAAGTTTCAATGGTTGGCAAATTGGTTCTGATTACTATCTAAGCAAGCGTACTAATTTGTATGCTATTTACGGACAAACTGCTACAAGCAATGCCGCATCTGGTCTCTACTCAGCTAGCTCTGCTGCAGCTGCGTCAAGCGCTCTTTACTCTGCACAGACTAGCTACAACGCTTCAAGCTATGCAATTGGTGTTCGCCACACTTTCTAATTTAACGCTACCTCAGTTAGTGCAATGAGCTAGTATTAAATTTGAAATCATTGGTAACAAAAAACCCACCGTAGAAATGCGGTGGGTTTTTTTTGCGCAAAAATTATTACCTTCTAAGTTTGCTACAAAATTGATTTAATTTAATCGGCCGTTATAAATCATAGACCCAGCACTACATATTTTCAATTTCTAATAATATCTGGCGACTCGGGATGTTTATCTTAAACAAAAAATTCTGTAGTGGAATTTACTGTTAGCAGAAATTATTAATGTAAGTAGCATTAACTTTTATATTGTTATGGGAACAATTACTTCCTTAGGCTATCTCTTATTTCTCTCAGAAGCTCGATATCCTCCGGTGTTGGAAGGGCAGGAGGTGCATCCATCGTGCGAATTTTGTTCACCACTTTTACCATTTGGAAAATAAAAAAAGCCAATAATAGGAAATTAATTGAAATGGTAATGAAATTCCCATAAGCAAAAATAGGCACTCCAGCCTTTTTAAGGGCATCAAAGGTTCTTGGCACGCCCTCTGGAGCATGTCCTAAAACGATGAAGAGGTTAGTGAAGTCAATATGGCCTCCTAAAAGGGTTGAAATGACTGGCATGACAATGTCATTTACCAGGGAGTCCACAATTTTCCCAAAAGCGCCACCAATAATGACCCCCACCGCCAAATCGATCACATTACCCTTGACCGCAAAGTCCCGAAATTCCTGAAAAACACTCATAAATGCTTCCTTTTTTGGCTGAATAGTAATTAAGCTGAAATTAACCCCATAACTTTCTTGCTTACCCCACTTTTTACTTTAAAATAGTTGGTTTAAGCAATTTCCACCGTTAAATACCCTTTCTAGGAATTTTGTAAATGAGTGACAAGCCCAGCATGGACAAGGATCGTCGCAATTGGCTGATCGCCACAACCGCAGTAGGTGGCGCCGGCGCAGTAGCAGCCCTTTACCCTTTTGTAGACAGTTTTGAGCCTTCCGAGCGTGCTAAGGCTGCTGGAGCCGCTGTTGAGATCGATATTGCCGGTATGAAGCCTGATGAAATGCGCATGGTTGAGTGGCGCGGCAAGCCAGTATGGGTTGTTCGTCGCACCCCTGAGCAGGTCGCTGAATTATCAAAAATTGATGGCGAGTTAGCTGATCCAGATTCATTGCGTGACCCAGCTCAATTTACGCCTGCTTACGCCCAAAACCAATGGCGCTCAATCAAGCCTGAGTATTTGGTAGTGGTAGGTATCTGTACTCACCTAGGCTGCTCTCCAACGCCTAAATTTGAAGCAGGTGCACAGCCTTCTTTACCGAATACTTGGCCAGGTGGTTTCCTTTGCCCTTGCCATGGCTCGACCTTTGACATGGCAGGCCGTGTCTATAAAAACAAACCAGCCCCAGACAACCTTGAGGTTCCGCCTCATATGTACTTGAGCGATACCAAGATTCTGGTCGGCGATGATAAGAAGGCCTAAGGAGAAATAAATGGCATTTCAAGAAAAACAAGTTCCGGCAGATGCATCTTCAGCTCAAAAGTTAATGGCATGGGTGGATTCGCGTTTGCCTGTTACTGACGCATTTAAACGTCACATGAGTGAGTATTACGCTCCGAAGAATCTGAATTTTTTCTACATCTTTGGAGCTCTAGCCATTGTTGTTTTGGCTATTCAGATTATTACCGGCATTTTTTTGGTAATGAATTACAAGCCAGATGCTGCAAAGGCATTTGAGTCTGTTGAGTACATCATGCGCGAAGTGCCATGGGGCTGGTTGATTCGCTATATGCATTCCACTGGTGCTTCAATGTTCTTCGTAGTGGTTTATTTGCATATGTTCCGCGGCTTGATCTACGGTTCATATCGCAAGCCACGTGAGCTTATTTGGATTTTCGGTTGTGCGATTTTCTTGTGCTTGATGGGCGAAGCTTTCTTTGGCTACTTGCTCCCGTGGGGACAAATGTCATATTGGGGTGCTCAAGTAATCGTTAACTTGTTCTCTGCGATTCCACTTATTGGCCCAGACCTCTCGTTATGGTTGCGGGGCGATTATGTTGTGGGTGACGCTACCCTTAATCGTTTCTTTGCATTCCATGTGATTGCGATTCCTTTGGTATTGATTGGCTTGGTTGCTGCTCATATTCTTGCGCTACATGAAGTAGGCTCCAATAATCCAGATGGCGTAGAAATTAAAAATACGCTGGATGTGAATGGACACCCTGTTGATGGTATTCCATTCCATCCTTTTTATAGCGTACATGATGTAATGTATTTGGGTGGCTTCTTGATGGTGTTTGCTTGCATCGTATTTTTTGCTCCGGAAATGGGTGGATATTTCTTAGAGGCGAATAACTTCATACCAGCAAATCCATTTGTGACCCCAACGCATATTGCACCAGTGTGGTATTTCACACCTTTTTACTCAATGTTGCGCGCAACAACCTCTAACTTCTTATTGCCTTTATGGATCTTCTTAGCCGTTATTCTTGGAATGTTTGCTATGAGCGCCAAAGATATCAAAATCAAAGGTATTTGCGCTGCTATTGCAGTGGTTTTGGCTGCTGGTTTCTACGCGCTTGACGCAAAATTTTGGGGTGTAGTGATCATGGGCGGCTCAGTCGTGATTATGTTTTTCTTGCCATGGTTAGATCATTCCCCTGTGAAGTCGATTCGGTATCGTCCACAGTTTCATAAATACATCTATGGCGTTTTTGTTGTGACCTTTGTGATCTTGGGTTATTTAGGTATTCAGCCACCATCACCTATCTTTGAAAAGATATCTCAGATCTGCACGATTTATTACCTAGGTTTTTTCTTGGCAATGCCCTTCTGGAGCAAGCTTGGCACATTTAAGCCAGTTCCAGACCGCGTTACTTTTGAGTCCCATTAATTCACGCTTGAGATATCAGCTAAGAGAAATTAGGAACTAGTATGAAACGAATTCTGCAAACTTTGATGGGCATCTGCCAAGTAACAGTATTGGTTACCGCCCTTGGCTTTAGTCTTAACGCCAATGCAAATGAAGGCGGCTTCCCATTGGATACCGCCCCTAACCGTGTCAGCAGCAATGCCTCTTTGCAAAATGGTGCGAAGATATTTGTGAACTATTGCTTGAACTGCCATGCAGCTGCGAGCATGCGTTACAACCGATTGCGCGATATTGGCTTGACCGATCAACAAATTAAAGACAACTTGATTTTGACTGATGCAAAGGTTGGCGATTTAATGACTATTGCAATGACGCCAAAAGAAGGTAAGGCTTATTTTGGCAAGACGCCGCCAGATCTCTCTGTTGAGGCTCGTGCGCGTGGTACTGATTGGCTTTATACCTACTTCCGCACTTTCTACAAAGATGACACTACTCAAACCGGTTGGAATAATATGGTATATCCAAACGTAGGTATGCCGCATGTGCTCTGGCAGTTGCAAGGTGAGCGTGCTGCTAAGTTTGAGGAACGTAAAGATCCTCATGACGAGAGCAGAATGGAAAAAGTATTCATTGGCTTTGAGCAGTTAACTCCAGGGACGATGAAGCCGCAAGAGTATGACGATAATATTGCTGATTTGGTTGCGTTTATGTCTTGGATGGCTGAACCAGTACAGTTAGAGCGTAAGCGTCTTGGCGTCGTGGTTCTATTGTTCTTGGCAATCTTTACACTCTTGGCTTGGCGTTTGAATAAAGCCTACTGGAAAGATATTCACTAATTTGAAAGTATGAAGTCCTCTATTGAACTTCATGAATAAAATGAATTTAAAGCCGCAGCTTGTTGTGCGTTTGTTGTATTGAAGTAGAAATTTGAGGAAATAAATTTATGATGGTGTTGTACTCGGGTACTAATTGCCCATTCTCGCAACGCTGCCGTTTGGTGCTTTTTGAAAAAGGCATGGATTTTGAAATCCGCGATGTCGACTTATTTAATAAACCAGAAGATATCTCGGTGATGAACCCTTATGGCCAAGTACCAATCTTGGTTGAGCGCGATTTAATTCTTTATGAATCTAACATCATCAATGAGTATATTGATGAGCGCTTCCCGCACCCACAATTGATGCCGCCTGATCCGGTGGCACGTGCACGTGCACGCCTCTTCCTCTTTAATTTTGAGAAGGAGTTATTTGTGCATGTGGCAGCCCTTGAAAATGAAAAAGGTAAGGCGGCAGAAAAGACCCATGAAAAAGCGCGTTTAGCTATTCGTGATCGTCTAACTCAGTTGGCACCTATTTTTGTCAAGAATAAGTATATGTTGGGCGATGAGTTTTCTATGTTAGATGTAGCTATTGCACCATTATTGTGGCGTCTTGAGCACTACGGCATTGATCTTTCTCGTAATGCTGCAGCCCTATTGAAATATGCTGAGCGTATTTTCAGCAGACCAGCTTATATCGAGGCGTTAACTCCCTCTGAGAAGGTAATGCGCCGCTAAGTCATTCTGGCGGTTCATTTTGGTCAGAATGCCTAACGTTCCAAGTAATAAGCCCTACCTAATCCGTGCTCTACATCAGTGGTGCACGGATTTTGGTTTTACGCCTTTCATAGCAGTATTCGTCGATGAAAGGGTTGGGGTGCCAATAGAGTTTGTGAAGAATGACGAGATCGTTTTAAACCTATCCTTGGAGGCTTGCCATCAACTCCAAATGGAAAATGATTGGATCAGTTTTCAGGCTCGATTTGGGGGTGTTCCCAGGAAAATCATGGTTCCAGTGACCCATGTGCTTGCAATTTATGCACGTGAAAATGGTCAAGGTATGTCATTTCCTTTTGATCCGTCGCAGATTCGAGATTTACATCTGGCGGATGCAAGTGAAAACGTCCCTGAAAAGCCAAAAATGGTGAGACCTTCTTTAAAGATTGTGAAATAGGCTAAAATATTACCGATGCCCCTTTAGCTCATCTGGTAGAGCAACTGATTTGTAATCAGTAGGTGGTCTGTTCGAGTCGGACAAGGGGCACCAAAATTTAAAACCCATTCAGTTAATTTTCTGAATGGGTTTTTCTTTATCCAATCCTAATGATTTAGGTTTATTTGTTTTGTTTCTGGAAGGTATAGAAATGAAATTATTCCTGCCCCTATTAGAAATGATATTGGATACCAAAGACCTGCGAGGCTATTTCCCCACACTTGATTTAACCAAGTAACAATGAGTGGAAGCAGACCTCCGATCCAGCCGGCAGCCAAGTTATGCGGAAGTGTTGCCGCACTATTGCGATTTTTTGCTGGGAATAACTCTGCAAGTATTGCCGTTTGCGGGCCAACTACCAGTCCAAGAGCTATTGAGAGGATTGTCAGTATGACCCCGATTCCAACGAGAGAGCCATTAGTAGGCATTTCACTGTAAAGACTGCCAAGATACTGAAGTAGTTGAAATGCAGGATGTACAAAAATAGCACCAAGAGCTATGCCGCTCAATACAACAGGCTTTCGACCAATTCGATCTGATAACCATCCCGCAAAAATCGTAAACGGAAAAAGTGTGAGCGTTGCAAAGATACTGAATTGATCAATTAATGCTGGATTCAGCTTTACAGATGTTTTCAAAAATATCGCTGTGTACACCTGTACGCAAAAGAATAGTATTGCTCCACTTGAGGAGATACAAAAAAATAATAAGAACATTCTATTGCGTATTTCTGGATTTCTGAAATTATTAATTAGTTGAGATTCATTTTTTGTAGCCTGCTTGGTAAGCTCCAAAAATATAGGCGTTTCTTCTAATGATTTACGAATATAGATGGCAATAATCAGCAGTGGTATCGAAATCCAAAACGGTACCCGCCAGCCCCATGACTGAAATTCTTCTGGTGAAAGCAATTGCTGAAGGAAGGCAATTTGCATCGTCGATACTAAGATCCCCAATGGCCCCATGAGTTGTAAAAAACTTGTTTTGAACCCTCGGTTTTCGTTGCCCGCATGTTCTGTGAGATAGACCGCACTACCGCCAATCTCTCCTCCAGCAGATAGGCCTTGCATGAGGCGTAAGCCAACCAAAAGAATCGGTGCCCAAATGCCAATTTGGCTATAGGTTGGCAAAAAGCCGACGCTAACAGTTGCTAAGCCCATTAAAGCGATAGTAATCATGAAGACCGGTTTACGGCCTATGCGATCTCCTAAAGAACCAAATAAGGCCGATCCAATAGGCCTCACTACCATCCCAACTCCAAAAGTTGCAAGGCTGGCTAAAAGGCCCGTATTGGGGTCATTGGAGGGAAAAAATAAAGGGCCGAGAACAACAGCTAGGGTTGCAAAGGTGAGAAAGTCGTACCACTCTAAAAAAGTCCCAAAACAAGCGGCAATGGCCACCTTTCTGTAATGCTGTGAAGCTCTTACTTCTTCTATCTTTTTTAGATTGTTCAATTTATTCAGAATCTGATGAAGATTCAATTAGGGGGGCAGATAGATTTTTGCTGGGTTTAACGCCCAGTTCACGCACTCTCTCTGCAGAGCGAATCAAATTACCTTTGCCAGTCTTTAGTTTATTAAAGGCATCGTGGTAGCTAGTTTGAGCCTGGTCCAATCGCTGACCGAGTTTCTCGAGATCTTCTACAAATCCTACAAACTTGTCGTAGAGACTACCGCATTGTTTTGCAATCTCTAAAGCGTTGCGGTTTTGGTGATCCTGTCTCCAGAGATGGGCAACTGTTCGCAGAGTAGCCATCAAAGTGCTTGGACATACCAATACAATATTTTTAGCAAGCGCTTCTTGATATAAATTTGGAGCAGTTTTTAGTGCCAATAAAAATGCAGGTTCAATCGGAACAAACATGAGCACAAAATCTACAGATCCTGCGCCATAGAGAGAGCTATAGTTCTTTCCAGACAACCCTTGGATATGCTGCCGTAACGATTGAATATGAGCAGCTAGCTCTTGCTCTGCAGTATCTGCATCCGTGGTTTCTGCATGGCGGGCATAAGCCGTAATGGACACTTTGCTATCGACTACCAAGCTCCTACCTTCTGGTAGCTTAATTACTACGTCGGGCTGCAGGCGAGAGCCATCGCTTTGCGTATGACTGTCCTGGACTACATACTCTTCGCCTTTACGAAGGCCAGATGACTCAAGAATGGATTCGAGTACGAGTTCACCCCAGTTGCCTTGAACTTTGGAGTCACCCTTTAGGGCTTGAGTCAAAGAGCGAGTCTCATCTGACATGCGTAAATTTAGATTTGCTAGGCGTTCAATTTCACTTTTGAGTGCAAAGCGTTCACGGGCTTCATTCCCATAGGAGGCATTAACTTGCTCTTTGAATTCCGTGAGCTTGGTTTGCAATGGTTTTAAAAGAGTATCAAGGCTAGCTGCGTTTTGTTCTGTGAAACGTTTGGATTTGTCTTCCAGAATTTCATTAGCCATATTTTTGAATTGGCTAGTTAGTGCTTCTTTAGCTTCATTGAGCGACTCAATCCGTCCAAGTCCTTGTTTGCGTTCTGAATCAAGTTCTGCTTCAAGCCGAATGGCATTTTGCAATGCTTGATCCCGTTCATTTCTGAGGCTGAGCGCTATAGCAATTTCTGTTTTGGCTTGAAGTTCAACTCTAGCAAGACTGGAGCGCAAATTCAGTGCATAAACCAAAAGGCCTGCGCACAATCCGAGTGGCAGGCCAAATAGTAGAAGGGAACTTAGATCAAAGGTCACCAGGAAAAGCGAAATTAAGCTTTAACTAATTTTTGCAGTTCACCAGACTCGAACATCTCTGACATGATGTCTGAGCCACCGATGAATTCACCATTGATATAGAGCTGAGGGATTGTTGGCCAATTGGCAAATTGCTTAATGCCTTCGCGAATTCCGGAATCTTCCAATACATTGACAGTATGGAGTGTTTCAACGCCACTAGCGCGAAGAATATTGATGGCGTTGCCAGAGAAGCCGCACTGCGGAAATTGAGCGGTACCCTTCATAAATAAAACAACGGGATGGCTAGTAACGATTTCTTTGATTTGAGCTTGAGTATCCATAAATTCTTTCTATAAAAACGATAACGATAGTTTGACGGCTGCTATGGGTTTGATTTTAAGACTTAATGCAAAAAAGGGTGATTTAAGGTCTCATTTTCGTGCTGATACTGCCCGGTTATGACCAGCCAAATCTTGATGGGTTTGAATATCGCGCAATCCTGCATCTTTCATCAGGTTGGCCACCGCCTCTGACTGATCAAAGCCGTGCTCCACGGCAATCAGACCCATGGGTTTTAAGTGGTTTGAAGCCCCATGAATGATTGCTTCAAGGCAGGTGAGCCCATTGGCATGGTCGGTTAATGCGGAAATGGGTTCAAAACGCAGATCACCTTGAGTGAGATGGGGATCCTCGTTAGCGATGTAGGGAGGATTGCTTAAGATGACGTCAAACAAGGTGTTATCTACCAGGGCTACATACCAGCTCCCTTGGGCAAATTGCACCCGAGATTCAAGATCTAAGTGCTTTGCATTGGCTTTAGCGATTACGAGGGCTTCAGGAGATTGATCTGTTGCGGTAACGATGGCGTCTGGGGCTGCATGAGCAATTGCTAATGCAATCGCGCCAGAACCCGTTCCCAGATCAAGCAACTTAGGGGTGGAAACCCCATTTTCAATTCGCCCAATCTCACGAAGTCCAATGTCTACTAGTAGCTCAGTTTCTGGTCGTGGTATCAATACCCCTGATGCAATCTGTAGTTCAATATTGTGGAAGCCTCGTTTACCGATGAGGTAGGCAATAGGTTCACCCTGTAGCCGCCTCAATTCAAGTGCTTTCCAGTCCTCAAGGGCATTGGCATTCAACTCCATATCATCACGTGATAGCAGGGCAGAGCGCGGAAGTTGGTAGTACCTATCCAGCACATTTGCCATCAGAATGCGCGCTTCATTTAGGGGAAGAGACGAAGCGCCCAACAAGGAGCGCAGACTGAAATCTTGACTCATGAAAGTTTTGCTAGCGCTTAATTGTCACCAAGAGCGGCAAGTAATTCTGCTTGATGCTCAGATGCAAGGGCATTGCAAAGATCATTAATATCGCCATCCATCATGGCATCAATTTTGTAGAGCGTGAGATTAATGCGGTGATCGGTAATACGACCTTGTGGAAAGTTGTAAGTCCGAATGCGGTCACTACGATCGCCTGAGCCAATCAAGGATTTCCTAGTTTGTGCTTCGAGCTGATGCTTCTCACGCTCGCGTGCATCCATAATGCGTGAAACTAATACTTTCATTGCCTGTTCACGGTTGCGGTGTTGGCTACGATCGTCCTGACATTCGACTACGGTGCCTGTTGGTAGGTGAGTAATACGAACAGCAGAATCCGTCTTATTAATGTGCTGACCACCAGCACCAGAAGCACGGAAGGTATCGATGCGTAATTCCGCAGGATTAATTTTGACGGCCTCTAGTTCATCAGCTTCTGGCATGACTGCAACCGTGCAAGCTGATGTATGAATACGTCCTTGGGTCTCTGTTTGGGGTACGCGTTGTACGCGATGACCGCCCGACTCAAATTTCAGACGCGAGTATACAGATTGACCTACCAAGCGCAGGACAACCTCTTTATATCCCCCTAAATCGGATTCAGCCGCATTGACTACTTCCACTTTCCAGCCTTGGCGTTCTGCAAAGCGGGTATACATCCGCAAAAGATCGCCAGCAAACAGAGCACTTTCATCGCCGCCAGTCCCCGCACGAATCTCTAAGAACACATTGCGCTCATCATTTTCGTCTTTGGGTAACAAGAGCTTTTGCAGTGCTGCCTCAAGCTCTTCCATCGTTGCTTGAGCTTGTTTCTGCTCTTCGTCCGCAAAGTCCTTCATATCGGGATCTTTGCGCATCTCTTCTGCAGCTTGCGCGTCCGCCTCAGCCTGTTTGTAAAGGCCAAATTGCTCAACGACAGTTGCAATATCCGAATGCTCACGCGTGAGCTTCCGATAAGCATCCATATCTTTGGTTGCTTCTTCAGAAGTTAAAAGGGAGTTGAGTTCGGCTAAGCGCGTGTCTAGATGATCTAGCTTAGCCCGCATGCTGGGCTTCATCTAATGGTCTTCTGGTTTGGAATGTGAGGCGAATAGTTTTGGTAACAATTTAATCAAAGCATCACGCTCAGCGCCGTTTGAGTGCTGCAAAGCATAGAGTGAGCCATGCAAGAATTTATTGGTAAGACCTTGTGCCATTGCATTAAGGACTTCTTGTGGATCATCACCACGTATTAAGCGTTTCATGGCACGCTCTAACTCAAGTTGTCTTAAACGCTCGCCTTGCTGCTGAATATCTTGAATTATAGGAACGGCATTACGGCCTTGCATCCAATGCATAAAGTTACCAACACGATCTTCAATGATCGCCTCTGCTTGGCTCACAGCCGCTTGGCGCAAACTTGCTCCTGTTTGAATCATGACACCTAAGTCATCAACTGTATAAAGATACACATCACCCAGCCTAGAAATTTCTGGCTCAAAGTCACGCGGCACTGCTAAATCAATCATCACCATAGGCTTTTGGCGGCGCTGCTTGAGAGCGCTTTCTACCATCCCCAAGCCAATGATAGGCAAAGATGAAGCAGTGCTTGAAACAATAATGTCGAACTCATGTAAGCGGCTAGGGAGTTCAGAAAGCTTGAAGGATTCAGCTTGGATATTTTGTTCAGCAATAGAGTCTGCTAATTCTTGTCCACGTTCGATAGTGCGATTGGCAATGGCTACATTTTTTGGTTTACGAGCAACAAAGTGAGTTGCGCATAATGTGATCATTTCACCAGCGCCAATGAATAAAACTTTTTGATTAGATATTTTTTCAAAGATCCGCTCTGAAAGTCGCACTGATGCAGCAGCCATAGAAATCGAGTGCGCGCCAATTTCAGTAGAGCCGCGAACTTCCTTGGCAACAGCAAACGTTTTTTGAAATAACTGATTGAGGTAAGTGCCCAAAACACCAGCATCATTTGCAGTACGGACAGCATCTTTCATCTGACCCAAAATTTGGGTTTCACCAATCACCATCGAATCTAAACCACAGGCTACTCTAAAAGCATGACGCACGGCATCGGATTGGGGAAGAGAGTAGATGTGCGGTTCAAGACTGCTTGGGGCAAGCTGCTGAGTTTTGGCTAGCCAATCAAACGTCGCTTCGTGAAGAATATCGGCGGCATGAGGATCATTGGCGGCGCAATAGACCTCGGTGCGGTTGCAAGTTGATAGGATGGTGGCTTCGGGCAGGCCGGATTGATTCGCCCCAAGCAAATGTTGGCGAAGATCGTGCAACGCTTCTTGAAGAAATTCAGGATCAAAGGCGACCTTTTCCCGAATGGCGACCGGCGCTGTGTGATGATTGATGCCGAGTGTCAACAACTTCATAATGGTGATTATAGATTTGATGACGTCATTATTGGGGGTAAGGATGGGGTTTTTGGCTTTTCTGCTAATTGGGGGTTTAACTGGGGCTTCTTCCTGGATTTTTTACCCTGGTCGATCCAGAGGCCCAAACACTTTAGGCTTCCTCATGGCTGCATTGATGGGCTTTATTGCAGCGGCAGCAAGCTCTTACTTGGGTCAATACACCGGCTTTTTTCAATCCGGCCAAATGCTAGAGTGGCTTGTGGCTATCTTGTCCTCTTGCGCCATCGGGTGCATCTATACCGCTTTCGCTAAATAGATCGACTTGCTCCCCTTTTCTTGGGGCTTTCGCAGAGCTATGAATCCATTCAATAGGAGCAAGCTTATTTGCTAGTAGCCATTCATTGGTTTTGATGAAGTGATTGCAACTACCAGCACCACCCGGATCTAAAAACGGCTTATCGGTTTTATAGACACCTAGCCCTGAAGGATGTGAGGATTGCAAAATCAACTGATCTTTTCCTGCTTCAATGAGGGGTAACTTAGATTGAGCATGCCCTCCCCAAAGCATCCAGACTAAGCATGGCTTTTCTAGAGCAAGCGATGAAATTAAGCGATCAATTAGATCTTGCCATCCGAGCTTAGTATGACTACCGGCTTTACCTAATTTAACGCTGAGTGCCGTGTTGAGCAGCAGCACTCCTTGCTTGCTCCAAGCGTGTAAGTCACCATTAGGGAGGCAACCAAAGCCCTCAAGTGTTAGTGCCTTGCTAATATTGCGCAGCGAACTCGGAAACGCACGAGAATTTGTTGGAATGCTCTCGGGAATTGAAAATGCAAGCCCTTGAGCAAGCCCGGGTGAGTGATAGGGATCTTGTCCAATAATCACCACTTTTACTGAATTTAATGGGGTTAACTTGAGCGCATTAAAAAAATTCTGTGGCTCAGGGCAGACACTTGCAAAATCAGCATCTAAGACTGCTTGAATATTTTTTTCTAAATTACTCCAAGCCGGTGAATCGAAATAGTCACCCAATAATTTACGCCAGTCCTGCGGGATATGATCTTTAGAAAAAGAGGACATTAGTTTTGTTTGGAGCTAGTGTTCGCCGAAATCAGATCATATTGTGCCGGGAGCTGAGTAGGTTCTAGAACCAAGATACGTTCATGCTCGAGATCGTCGCGATAAAACGATATGCTGATGGTCTCGTTTTCTGAAAGACCCTGGAGTACCTTATCCCAGCGTATATTCGTGATGCGTTGACCATTGATGCTTGCTACTAAGTCACCTGCTGCTAAGCCTGCTGCTTGTGCTGCACCACCATCAAACACATGAGTGACTTTAAGCCAGCCATTGACATCAGTGTGGCGCATACCTAGCTGCAACTTTATTTTCTCCAGCTTAGTTTGTATTTTCGGTTTCACTGACACTAGCTTTGAAGTAATCCATGTTTGAATTGGAATATCTTCGACACCAAAAATATAGCGAGACTTGATGTCGCTCCATATTTTTCTAAAGTTACTTCCTAGTAGCTCGCTTATCAATTCATCTAAACCATCTTCAGAGATACCATCCAGCGTGACGCCATGTCTTTGCCAAATCAGGCGCATGAGATCATCCAAAGATTTTTTATTCTTGGAGAATGCACGAATTTGTAAATCCAAGCCTAGGGCTAGCAAAGCCCCTTTACCGTAATAGCTCACAACTGCGTTAGGAGTGTTCTCATCTGCTTGGTAGTACTTGGTCCAAGCATCAAATGAGCTATCAGCCAAGCTTTGCTTCAATCTGCCTGGCCCACGTAAGACGCTGTTCCAATTATCAGAAACCAGCTTCAAATACGTGCTTAGATCAATACGTTTACTACGGAATAGTTGCAGATCATCATAGTAGCTAGTAAAGCCTTCAAATAACCAAAGAAGGCAAGTGTGATTTCTATCTCCTAGTGCGTAGGGTTGGAAAGCCTTCGGCTGAATACGCTTTACTAACCATGCATGGAAATACTCATGACTACATAAGCCTAAGAATTCACGATAACTTACTTCGTCTAAGGGAATATTCTTCTGCGGGATTTGATCTCGACGACACAATAGTGCAGTGCTATTACGATGCTCAAGACCACCATAAGCATTTAAAACAGCATTGACTATAAATAAGTAGTTAGTGAATGGCGCCTTTTTTGTTTTTGGCTCAAAAAGATTGATAGTGCAAGAGCAAATTGCTTGCAAGTCACTTGCTAGTCGTACTACATCAATTGGATGTATACATCCTTGAATCGCCATGCTATGAGACGTATTGTTTGATTTCCAGTGCACCATCTGAAACTCGCCCATAGCCACTGGGTGATCAATCAGATCATCATAGTTTTGGGCAAGATAAAACCCAAAACCACGCTCATCAGTTTTTGCAGATCGCAAAGTGGTTTGCACAGTCCAGTGATCAGCAAATCCACCTTCAGGCGACACGATTGCTAAAGAGCAGGGAATATTTTCTTGCCCTTTGACTGTCAGGCAGAGACTGGTTGCGTTGAAGAATGCACGTTCTGTATCAAGGTAAGCTGCTCGAACAGAGTTATCGAAAGCATAAACTGTTGTCAGGATATCTACGGCACCAACCGCTGTTGGTAAAAGCCATTGATTGTTATCAATACGCTCCAGAGCAATTTTTTTCTTAGTGGATTCTGCGCTAAACGCCTCGATGGTTTCAATATGTTTTGAAAAGTCCCGAATCAAATAGCTACCCGGTATCCATGCAGGCATTTGCAGAATTTGACCTTTGGGATCAGGGTGAGCAATATGAAGCTTTACTTGAAAACGATGGCCATGAGGGTCTGCAGGCCAGACAGTGTATTGAATTGCGGGCAGATCGGTTTTATTCATTATTCTTTAATTCGTTATTTCAGAGACGCAAATTTCTTTTCAATATCGGCAATCTGAACTGCGCCAGGGAAGCGGCTGCCATCGGTAAAGAAGAGCGTAGGGGTGCCGGTGATGCCATAGGTTTTGGCAAAGGTCAGATTTTTATCTAGTGGATTACTGCAGTCCGTTTTCCCGCTAGGTGCAATACCATTGACCATCCAATCAATATAAGCTTTATTAGGATCGGCTGAGCACCATATCTGCTTGGATTTTTGTGCGGAGTCTGCCGAGAGAATCGGAATGAGATAAGTATAAATAGTGACATTATCTAATTGCTGCAACGATTTCTCGAGGCGCTTGCAATAGCCACAATTTGGATCTGAAAAAATAGCTAATTGGCGAGTGCCATTGCCCCGTACTACCTTGAAGGCATTGGCTTGATTCAGATCAGTCCATTTAATTCGGTTTAAGTCAGTCTGTCTTTGCTCCGTAATGTTTTTACCAGTAGCGAGCTCAATGATTTCACCTTGGATCAGGTATTTTCCTGAGCTGTCAGTGTAGAAAATATCATTGCCCACTAGCACCTCATATAGCCCGGGTACTGGGGCAGGCGTAACGCTGCGTACCTTAGCATTTGCACCTAGTTTTTTCTGGATATCTGCTTTGATTTGCTGATCAACTTGGGCTTGAACTGATCCAGAAAAAATCATGCTGGTGCACATGAATGCAAGCATGGATAAAGCTACAGATAAAAATTTATTCAAAATCAATTTCTCCTAATGCGCGCTCAATGAGGCGCTGTTTAATGAAGTGACTTTTATTCACCAAGCCTAGCCCCCAATTACGTAACTGCTTTTCAGTGCTGCTGCTACCAGAGAACAATTTTTTCAACTTATCGGTAACCCATAAAAGTGCGCTAGTGTCGCCTTGTCGCTGACGTTCATAGCGACGTAATAAGTTCAGATCGCTTAGTGAGCGAAAAGATTCCCGTTTGCTAAAGATATTGAGTAGAACGGCTACATCTCTCAATCCCAAATTGAGGCCTTGGCCTGCTAGCGGGTGCATAACATGAGCCGCATCGCCAATCAATACCACTTTTGGATTTGTCTCTGGGCCAATAAAGCGCGTAGCCCGAATCTTTCTTAGTGGATACGCGGCAGGAGCGGAGTTAAGGGTGAGCTCGCCCAATTGTTTGGTAATCGCACCATTTGCAATGGATGAGAATCGCTCAAGCCACTCAGGGGGACTCAGTTGCAAGAGTTCTGCAGCGAGCTCAGGTGAAGTAGACCACACCATAGATACTTGTTTATTGGGCAAGGGGAGCATGGCGACAATATCACCACCTGGTAGGAACCACTGAAAAGCAGTTTCTAGGTGGGGATAAGTACAAGTCCAATTGGCTACAACAGCACTTTGTGAATAACTTTCTTCGCTAGCACTGATACCAATCTCAGATCGAATCGGTGAGTTCGCGCCATCAGCAGCGATCACGAGCGATGCGCGAATAATGCCGCCATTTTTTAAATGTAGTGAACTTCCCTCTGCATCAACTTCAATTTTTTCTACAGTATCTGAAATCCGCTCTAATTTATTTTGAAAACGCGATGCTTGATCTAGTGTGTGCTCGATCAAATTCGATTCACCGATCCATGCGAGTTGTGGTGTACCAGCTTCAAATGCAGAAAGATGAAGCTGATCATTTTTTTCGCCGCGATCACCGTATATCCGCATATCGCGGACCACTTGAAGGCGACTATGGTCTAGCGCATCCCAAATCTGTAAATGGGCCAGGAGCTTTTGGGTGCTCGGTGAAAAGGCATAAATTCGTTGACCCCATTGACCTCCTTGAGGGTTAGGGACGGTTTGCCCTAAATCAGGGGCAATTTCTAGGGTCTGAAGCCCAAGTTGAGCCATGCCAAGGGCACAAGCCTTGCCAGTAATGCCTCCACCGACCACAACAACATCAACAGAGCGAATTTGTGGGGAATGGGAAGGCATCTTAGATAAATGATTTGAGTGAGCTTCTGACATAACTCGATGATATCGAAACCAGCCCCTTTACAATAAAGCCATGTCTTTAAAATGTGGCATCGTCGGCCTGCCTAATGTCGGCAAATCTACCCTCTTTAATGCGCTTACCAAGGCTGGGATCGCAGCGGAAAACTATCCTTTCTGCACGATTGAGCCTAATGTAGGCGTAGTTGAGGTTCCTGACCCCCGTCTGGCTGCTTTGGCTGAGATCGTGAAGCCTGAGCGCATTCTGCCTGCCGCAGTGGAGTTTGTTGATATTGCAGGATTAGTGGCGGGTGCCTCAAAAGGCGAAGGTCTTGGCAATCAATTTTTGGCTAATATTCGGGAAACTGACGCTATTACCCATGTGGTGCGCTGTTTTGAAGATCCTAACGTGATCCACGTCGCAGGCAAGATTGATCCGATTGCTGATATTGGTGTCATTGACACCGAGCTAGCACTCTCTGATTTGGCGACAGTGGAAAAGACACTCAATCGTTCTACTAAAGCTGCAAAGTCAGGTAACGACAAAGAGGCTGCTGCTTTGGTGTCGGTCCTAACAAAAGTTCAAGCGCATCTAGACTCTGCTTTACCGGTACGCAGTATGAATTTATCTGATGACGAAAAACTTTTAATTAAGCCCCTGTGCTTGATTACCGCCAAGCCTGCGATGTATGTAGCCAACGTAAAAGAAGATGGCTTTGAAAATAATCCACATCTTGAGGCTGTCAAGCAACATGCTTCTAAAGAAAAAGCCCCGGTTGTGGCTGTATGTGCAGCGATTGAGGCTGAAATTGCCGATTTAGATGATGCAGATAAAACGGAGTTCTTGGCTGATTTAGGGATGGAAGAGCCAGGCTTAGATCGCGTCATCCGTGCGGGTTATTCATTGTTGGGTCTACATACTTATTTCACGGCAGGTGTTAAAGAAGTACGCGCTTGGACTATTCACCAAGGCGATACTGCTCCACAAGCCGCTGGTGTGATCCATACCGATTTTGAGCGCGGGTTTATTCGGGCGCAAACCATCGCTTATGATGACTTTATACAATTTAAGGGTGAGTCAGGCGCTAAAGAAGCCGGCAAGATGCGCGCTGAAGGGAAAGAGTATGTTGTAAAAGATGGCGATGTCTTGAACTTCTTGTTCAATGTATAAATCTTGACGCATTACTCGTTTGAGCTCTAAATAAAAAAGCCCTTCTTGAAGGGCTTTTTAACAATGAAATTCAAAAGCAGCCTAGGAAAATAGTTCGCTGAGGGCGGCGCCAGGATCGGGTGAGCGCATAAATGCTTCGCCAACCAAGAATGCATTTATATGATTGGCACGCATGAGTTGAACATCTGCGCGACTCAATATTCCCGATTCAGTGACTAATACTTTATTGCTTGGAATAGAGGATAGGAGCGAGAGAGTAGTTTGAAGCGTTACTTCAAATGTTTTAAGGTTGCGATTATTGATTCCCAGCAATGGTGTTTTGAGTTCCAGCGCTTGATCAAGTTCAGCAGCGTTATGCACCTCTACTAAGACATCAAGACCCAATTCATGAGCGCAAGCTTCAAGCTCTTTCATTTGGTTTAACTCAAGACAGGCCACAATCAGCAAAATAGCATCCGCACCAATCGCCCGCGCTTCATAAATTTGGTAGGGATCAATCGTGAAATCTTTCCGCAATACTGGAATACTACAAGCATCACGCGCTTGCTGAAGATAGTCATTACAGCCTTGAAAGTAATCGACATCCGTTAAGACGGATAAGCAGGCTGCACCATTTTTTTCATAGGACTGAGCAATGTCGGCTGGAATAAAGTTCTCACGCAAAATACCCTTGCTTGGGCTCGCTTTCTTGATTTCGGTGATCACACCAGCTTTACCTATTGCGATTTTCTGCTCAATGGAACGTATAAAGCCTCTAGGCTTTAACGCTGGATCTTGATTGTTTGCCTGCGCTTGATCGCGTTGATTTGCGAGCGAGAGTTGTTTTAAGTTTTGTGCAATCTCTATCTTTTTAGTTGCAACAATTTTTTCGAGAATATCGCTCATGAACCGTGATTTATTTAGATTGAGTTGCTGCAATGAAGGCATCTAATTTTTGCCGGGCAGCGCCTGATGTAATGGCAGCTTTAGCTTTTGCAATACCGCTGGCAATATCAGGGGCAACGCCAGCTACATACAGTGTGGCGCCTGCATTAAGGCAGACAATATCACTTGCTGCACCAGGCTTATTGTGGATGACATCAAGCACAATGTTCTTGGATTCTTCAGCATTAGCAACCTTGAAACTACTAGTGAGAGCGGTATTTAATCCAAAGTCTTTTGGATGAATTTCATATTCACGCACAAGCCCGTCTTTAAGCTCGCCTACAAGAGTAGGGCCTTCAAGTGAAATTTCATCAAGGCCATCACGACCATACACTACTAAAGCATGTTCCATGCCGAGTGCCTCTAATACGCGCGCCTGAATGCCAACGAGATCTGCATGGAATACACCCATCAAAATACGTTTAGCATCTGCTGGATTAGTTAATGGTCCCAGGATATTAAAAATAGTGCGCACACCCAATTGCTTACGAATCGGTACAACATTTTTCATGGCAGGGTGATGATTCGGTGCAAACATGAAACCAGCGCCAACTTGAGAGATACACGCTGCCACTTGCTCTGCGGAAAGCGCCAGATTGACGCCAAGCGCCTCTAATACGTCGGCGCTACCAGACTTACTGCTTACGCTGCGATTGCCATGTTTAGCAATTTTTGCACCTGCTGCCGCTGCAACAAACATCGCTGCAGTAGAAATATTGAATGTATGGGCTCCATCGCCACCAGTACCCACAACATCAACTAAATGAGAGCGGTCATCCACATGAACCGCAGTAGCAAACTCACGCATCACTTGTGCGGCGGCTGCGATTTCACCAACGGTTTCTTTTTTAGTACGTAGAGCAACTAAGAGACCAGCTACAAGCTCAGGCGACATTTCGCCACTCATGATGAGGCGCATCATTGCCGTCATTTCATCATGGAAGAGTTCGCGATGTTCGATGCAACGTTGGAGGGCTTCTTGTGGAGTAATTGGCATGACGCTTTTATATGTTTGCTGAGTTACTTGTTTTCTAGAAAATTCTTGAGCAGGGCATGACCATGCTCAGAAAGAATTGATTCTGGATGAAACTGGACGCCTTCAACTGCCAATTTTTTGTGACGCACACCCATGATCTCTCCATCAGAGGAGGTGGCAGTAACTTCCAAGCATGCTGGCAAAGAGCTTTTTTCAATTGCCAAAGAGTGATAGCGAGTGACCTTGAATGGGTTTGGTAGGTTTTTAAATACACCAACGCCAGTGTGATGAATGCTATCCGTCTTGCCGTGCATTACTTTCTGAGCGCGAATTACCTTGCCCCCAAAAGCTTCACCAATCGCTTGATGACCTAAGCACACACCCAAGATAGGAATCTTTCCAGCATATTGTTTGATAGTCTCTACAGAGATACCAGCTTCTGCTGGGCTGCATGGTCCTGGAGAAATGCAAATGCGTGCAGGATTGAGTTTTGCAATCGCTTCAACGGTAATTTCATCATTTCGAAATACTTTGACCTCTTCACCTAGCTCAGCAAAGTACTGCACGAGGTTGTAGGTAAATGAATCATAGTTATCAATCATTAGGAGCATCGAGTCCTCCTTGTACTAAATCGGCTGCTGTCAATACTGCGCGTGCCTTAGCTTCAGTTTCTTTCCATTCAGCTGTGGGGTCTGAGTCAGCTACGACACCAGCGCCAGCTTGCGAGTGCAGCATCCCATCACGAATGACTCCAGTGCGAATCGCAATTGCTACATCCATATCACCGGAGAAAGAGAGGTAGCCTACTGCGCCACCATAAACACCCCGCTTCACAATTTCCATTTCATCAATGATTTCCATTGCCCGAATTTTTGGGGCGCCTGATAAGGTGCCTGCAGGGAAAGTGGCACGCAAAACATCCATATTGCTCATATTGTCTAAAAGATCACCCTCAACCGAGCTCACAATATGTTGCACGTGAGAGTACTTTTCAATAGACATAGAGTCAGTCACCTTGACCGAGCCTGTTTTAGCAATACGACCGACGTCATTGCGAGCAAGATCAATCAGCATGACGTGCTCAGCAATTTCTTTTGGATCTGCCAATAGCTCTTTGGCTAGGCGCTCATCTTCTTCTGGGTTGGCGCCACGGGGACGTGTTCCAGCTAGCGGCCGAATCGTCACAATTTTTTCTGCTGCACGTTTTTCTTGGCGTACTAAGATTTCTGGGGAAGAGCCGACGATCTGCATATCGCCAAAATCATAGAAATACATATAGGGCGATGGGTTCAATGAGCGCAATGCTCTGTAGAGGGCAAGCGGTGAATCGGTAAAGGGTTTGCTAATGCGCTGACCAATGACAACCTGCATGCAATCGCCAGCCAAAATATATTCCTTGGTTCTGCGAACGGCATCTTCGAAATCTACCGCTTTGAATTTACGAATCAGATCAGTTTTACTGCTTGCCAAAGAAGGAGGCATGTTGACTTGCTTGCTCAGACAGGCCAGTAATTCTCTCAAGCGAGCCTGTGCTTTTTCAAAGCCATCAGTCAAGCTTGGATCAGCATAGACGATGAGATAAATTTTTCCCGCGACGTTATCAATGACAGCCAACTCTTCAGTGAGCATGAGTTGAATATCAGGAACACCCAGCTCATCTGGTAGCGAATGTTTGGCAAGACGTGATTCGATATAACGAACTGTGTCATATCCAAAGTAGCCAGCTAGACCTCCGCAAAAGCGCGGTAGCCCCGCCTCTACTGAAACCTTAAATCTTTTGAAATAAGCATCTACAAAATCTAGTGGATTATCTGTATTAGTCTCAACTACTTTGCCATCGGTAAGCACTTCGTTAACGGGCTTAGATGGGGTGCCTACTGTACGAATAACAGTCCTGGCAGGCAGGCCAATAAAGGAGAAGCGACCAAAACGCTCGCCACCTAAAACTGATTCCAAAAGGTAGGTATTTTTTTTGCCAAAAGCTTGGCTCAACTTGACGTAGAGCGATAGCGGCGTTTCTAAATCCGCCAAAACCTCTTTCACCAGAGGAATGCGATTGAAACCCTGCTTTGCTAGGGCATTGAATTCCTCGCGCAGCATTAGGCTTTTCCTGACTTTCCTAACTCTGCACGCATTGCGTCAATGACTTGGGCGTAATTCTCTTGACCAAAAATGGCTGAGCCTGCAACAAAAGTATCTGCACCTGCTTGTGCAACTTGTGCAATGTTATCGACCTTAATCCCACCATCTACTTCAAGACGAATGTGACGACCTGTCTCCGCTTCGTAGCGATCTAAACGGGAACGCACTTGAGCAATCTTTTGAAGAGTGCCTGGAATAAATGATTGACCACCAAAGCCAGGATTGACTGACATGAGTAGTACGAGATCTAGCAGGTCTAAGGTGTGATCCATATGATCAAGTGGTGTTGCGGGATTGAAAACTAGCCCTGCTTGACAGCCTTGATCACGAATTAAATTCAATGTGCGATTCACATGAGGGCTTGCCTCTGGATGAAAGCTAATCAAATTGGCGCCAGCTTTTGCAAAATCAGGAACGATGCGATCAACCGGTTCAATCATTAAGTGAACATCGATAAGCGCAGACTTGCCATTTTTATTTGCATAGGGTCGAATGGCCTCACATACTAAGGGGCCAATAGTCAGATTGGGTACGTAGTGGTTATCCATCACATCAAAGTGAATCCAGTCAGCTCCGGCCCCTAAAACATCTTGTACTTCCTTACCAAGGCAGGCAAAGTCGGCCGATAAAATGGAGGGGGCAATCAGAAATTGACGATCAGATGGTGTTTTTTGGCTTTCCATCCCTAGATTCTAGCTTGCAGTTGGCCTTGGGATGGAGCAGAATTCGAGCATGAATCCCCATGAAATAAGCATTACTGTTAAGACCCAGTACCTTCCAGACCAATCTGACCCAGATAATCGCCAATTTGCCTTTGCCTATACGGTCATCATCCGCAATACGGGATCAGCCAGTATTCAGTTGATTGCCCGCCATTGGTTCATTACAGACGGGGACAACGACGTCCAAGAGGTGCGCGGTCTGGGGGTTGTTGGTCAGCAACCTTTATTGCGCTCCGGTGAGCATTTTGAGTACACCAGTTGGGCTACCCTGCCAACGCCCGCCGGAACGATGCGGGGCGAGTATTTTTGCGTAACCGAGGATGCGCAGTTTTTTCAGGCGCCCATCCCAGAATTTGCACTGGTAATGCCCCGCACCCTCCACTAAGCAAGGGACCTTATTTTCTGGAGGCTTACTTTTTGCCTTTGCCAGTCCAAAGGACGATGAATAATAAAAGTCCTAAGGCAATAGCACCCTCAAGGACAAACAGTAGCATTGGGTATTCATCGAGTAAATTGGCAATCATGATTTCTAAAGTTAAATTGTTCCAGACAAGTGTATTCGCTATTGTTCTTGCCAGCTTGCTGGTTGCTTGTTCAACGCCTCCTACTCGAAGTACCGGATATCGATCCAGTGGGTCGGGTGTTGCACCATCCACCTATAGCTCATCCATTGCTAGTTTTAGCGCCGTCTCTTGGCAAGCCTTACCGGGTTGGCAGGAAGATGATATGGCGCTTGCATGGCCAGCTTGGCTCAAGAGCTGCGAGGCCTTGCGCAGACGCAGTGGCGAAATCAACTGGCGCCAAGTCTGTAATCAAACTAACGGTGTCTCGAGCAGCGATGGCCAAGCGATTCGTCGCTATTTTGAAAATTATTTTCAGGCTTATGAAATTCGCAATAGCTTTGGAAGCGAGACAGGCTTGATCACAGGTTATTACGAGCCAGTCATGAATGGTTCGCAAACGAGAACCGGTATGTACAGCGTGCCGCTCTATGCCTACCCCAATGCTTGGAAAAAATCTAAGCCAGGACCATCGCGAGCAGAGTTAATGAGCTCAGGAATGCTGAAGGGATCTGAAATTGCATGGGTGCAAGATCTTGTTGCGGCTGCGTTTATGCAAATACAAGGCTCTGGAAAAATTCGCCTTGAGGATGGTCGCGTTCTGCGTTTAGGTTACGCGGGTACTAATGACCAACCCTTTAAATCTTTTGCACAATGGTTGCTTGATCGCAAAGAAATTACACGCAGCGAGGCAACGATGCAGGGAATTTCGCAATGGGCCAAGCGTAATCCAGAGCGTGTGAATGAAATGCTCAACGCTAATCCTCGGTTTGTCTTTTTCAAAGAGCTGCCAGGCAATGTAGAGGCTGATTTGGGCCCCAATGGTGCGCTAGGAGTACCTTTAACGAGTGAGCGGAGTGTTGCGATCGATCTTCAGGCAATGCCTTTAGGCGCGCCTGTATTCTTGGCCACCACCAAACCCTTAAGTAGCCAGCCCCTGCAAAAGCTGGTAATGGCGCAGGATACTGGCAAGGCAATTGTGGGCGGCGTCAGAGCTGATTACTATTGGGGATCGGGTGAGGCTGCCGGAGAAATGGCGGGGCGCATGAAACAAAATGGCAAGATGTGGTTATTGTTGCCGCGTTAATGAATGTCACATTAGAAAGAAAACTATGAGCTACAAAACTATTTTGACTGAGGTAGATGGCAAGGTTGCCACCATTACTTTGAATCGTCCTGAGGTACTCAATGCACTCAACGATCAACTAATGGATGAGCTTGGCGCTGCATTATTGAGTTTTGACGCGGATGACAATATTGCTTGCATCATCGTTACAGGCAGTGAAAAAGCTTTTGCTGCTGGCGCTGATATTGCATCAATGGCAAAGCGTAACTTGCAAGATGTCTATCGTCACAATTTTATTTCGCGTAACTGGGAGCATATGCAAAAAGTACGCAAGCCTGTAATTGCTGCGGTATCAGGCTATGCACTAGGTGGTGGTTGTGAACTGGCCATGATGTGCGACACCATCATGGCGGCCGATAACGCTAAGTTTGCTCAGCCAGAAATTAAATTAGGCATCATCCCAGGCGCTGGTGGTACACAACGTTTGCCACGTGCGATATCTAAAGCGAAGGCGATGGATCTTGCGTTGACAGGTCGCATGATGGATGCAGCAGAAGCTGAACGTTCAGGCTTGGTATCCCGCGTCTTTCCCAAAGCGGATTTATTAAAAGAGGTGAAAGCAATTGCTAAAGACATTGCTGATATGCCCTTATTGACCACAATGATGGTGAAAGAGGCGGTGAATACCGCTTACGAAACTACACTGTCACAAGGCATTCATTTTGAACGCCGTTTGTTCCATACCTGCTTTGGAACAAATGATCAAAAAGAAGGCATGGCAGCATTTATTGAAAAACGCCCTGCCAAATTTACGAATTCTTAACGATTCAATTGCTTAATTTTTTTCTAGGAAGCGTTGAGCTAGTTTGACCCAATAGCTCACACCTACTGGTATCAAAGCGTCATTGAAGTCATATGAAGGATTATGAAGATGGCACGGTCCCATGCCATGTCCTACTGAGCGATGATCACCATCGCCATTGCCTAAAAAAACGTAGCAACCAGGCTTATCTAGCAACATAAAAGCAAAATCCTCTGCACCCATGGTTGGGTCAATCGAGGTATTTACATTTTGCTTACCAACTAACTCGCTCATCACCTCGCTGGCAAATACGACTTCCTTTTCATGATTGATTAATGGCGGATAGTTTCTTGAGAACTGAGTTTCCGCCTGACAATCAAATGCAGCTGCGACCTGATGGGTGATATCTCGCAAGCGTTGCTCAATTAAATCTAAGACCTCAAGCGTAAAGGTGCGGACAGTACCACCAATGAACGCACTATCTGGAATGACATTGCTGGTCTCGCCTGCATGAAATTGTGTGACTGAAAGCACGGCTGCGTCTACAGGTCGTTTATTACGGGTAATGATGCTCTGTAGGGCCAGCACTACTTGTGCACCCGTAAGCACGGGATCGGCGCTGTTGTGCGGCAAGGCGGCATGACCACCTTTGCCAGTAATAGTAATTTCAAAAGCATTACTCGATGCCATCATTGGGCCAGCAGTCACGCCAAAATGACCTTCAGCCAAACCGGGCCAATTGTGCAATCCAAATACAGCATCACACGGAAACTGCTCAAACAAGCCATCTTTAATCATTTCGCGAGCACCAGCACCACCCTCTTCGGCCGGCTGAAAAATAAAAATCACCGCACCTTTAAAGTCGCGATGATTCGATAAATATTGTGCTGCGCCCAAGAGCATGGCAGTGTGACCATCATGACCGCAGGCATGCATCTTTCCAGGATTACGAGAGGTGTGCGCGAAGTTGTTGTGTTCCTGGAGTGGGAGTGCATCCATGTCTGCACGCAAACCAATCATCTTGCCTGCGCCTAAATCTCCATCCAGTCGTCCAACCACCCCGGTTTTGCCCATGCCACGAAAGACAGTAATGCCCCAGCTTGATAAAGCTTCTGCAACAAGATCAGCTGTGCGGTTTTCTTCGAAACGCAATTCAGGATGAGCATGAATATTGCGACGAATATCTTGGATTGCTTCTGTGGATGCTACGATTTCAGGAAGTAAATGCATGCCTTTATCTTATCTGAAAGTGGCTCTAGGCGCACCCTAGCTGGGCTTAATGGGGCGATTACAGATAGCTATGAATGTATTTATGCATTGGGTAGTTGAATGTGCTGTGCAGCAAATTCGAGCGCTTCTACAGAGTAGGGGCTGTTATCAGGCTTTTGAATTGCAGCGGGCAATTGAGGGATCAGCCCTAAAAAAGGAGCATCTATCTTAGATTGCAGCGATTCGATGTTTTCAGTGAGTAAATGCATTTTTTGAGAAAGGGTATTCGCAACCCAGCCAGCAATTTTTAAGTGGCGCACCTTGATTGCTTCTATGGTGAGTAAAGCATGATTCATGCAGCCTAATTGCATGCCTACAACCAGAATAACCGGTAAATTGATTCGCTCTGCGAAGTTTCCCAAATCTTCATGATCATTTAGTGGGGTTAAAAAACCACCAGCCCCCTCCACCACTACAAAGTCGCTTTGCTTCTGAATCTCACTGTAAGCTTTCATCATTGTGTCAAGCTCAAGCTGAATATTTTTAGATTTGGCAACTAAGTGGGGTGCTGCTGGAGTATCTAAAACATAAGGACATAGAGTTAGTTGACCTGGGGCTAAATTCGAAGCGATACGTAAAGTCTCTACATCTTCATTGAGCCATTGACCTTCATTGCTTTGATAGGTACCAGCAACCACAGGCTTAAAGCCAAGAACATGTTTACCTTGCTTACGCAATTTGAGAATTATGGCGCCGCTGACTAGCGTTTTGCCAACTTCAGTATCCGTGCCGGTAATAAAGAGCCCAGGATGTTGATTCATCAGAGATTCTTTTCAATCACTTGTTGTTCGATTGACTGTAGTGTGTTGATCAGAGCGCGCAGATCATCTTCGCTATGGTTTGCAGAAAACGTAATACGCAAGCGTGCACTGCCTACGGGAACGGTGGGCGGCCTAATTGCCGGAATCCAATAGCCTGCATCATCCAATAACTGAGCCGCTAATAAAGCATTGGCATTGCTACCAAGAATCAGTGGCTGAATGGGTGTGCTTGAAGAAATCTTTTTCCATGCTGAGAAATGCATTTCTTTTTGCCAGATATCAATCAGTTTATCTAAGTGAGCGCGGCGTTGTTTGCCTTCATCTGTTTCAATGATCTCTAGGCTTTTGAGAAGTGCATGGGCAATCGCATGGGGCGTAGCTGTGCTGTAGATATATGGACGACCCTTTTGAATCAGCCATTCGATAAAAGAGTCTTGTGCGCAGATAAAAGCACCACTGACGCCAGCAGCCTTGCCTAGTGTGCCGATATAGATGATGCGATCCGAGCAAATATTCTTTTGCTCCAAAATACCATGACCCTGTTTGCCTAGCACTCCAAATCCATGAGCATCATCTACCATCAAGAGGGCATCGTATTGCTCAGCAATAGCTAGCAGTTCTTTGATAGGCGAGAGATCACCATCCATGCTGAACACGCCATCAGTCACAATCAATTTAAAAGGCCTGGCATCCTTTTTGATTGCTTCAATTAAAGAGTCTAGTTGTGTGTGATCAAACAGCGTCACTACAGCGTTGGTTTGTGCGCTCGCTAAGCGAACACCATCAATCAAAGAAGCATGATTGAGTTTTGCTGAATAAATACTGGCATTACCCGGAGAAGCAAGCCTTACCAAGCCAGTAATAGCCGTGAGGTTTGCAAGATAGCCGGTACTAAAAAATAATGTACGCGGCTTAGGAATGTGGTGGCTCTGAAATGCAGCCAGTCTTTTTTCTAGTAGCTCATGGGCAATGCTATGGCCACTGATGAGGTGGGAGGCACCACTTCCTACGCCGTATTTTTGAGCGCCCTCAGACCATGCATTGGCAATCTCAGGGTGGTTTGCAAGACCAAGATAGTCATTACTACAAAAGGCTTTCAGTTCTCGTTCTTCTATCAATACTTTGGAATCACAAGGGGATGAAGTAATACGCAGCTTGCGCTTAAGTAATTGCAGATCTAAATCTGCAATTTGCTCTTCTGCTAATTTGAGCGCATTAAAAGATTTAGACATTTACAGCCTGATTGAGTGCACGTTGTACTGACTGACCCATTTGCTCAGTTTCTTGTGCAGACAAAATATAGGGAGGCATTACATAAACGGTATTACCAATTGGTCTTATCAAAATACCTTCATTCAAACTCTTTGCAAACATCTCGCGAGGAAAAGCATTGGCATTTATGAGTTTAGATGCTTTGACATCAAACGCCAAGATCATCCCTTGTTGGCGCCAATGCTCAATGCGGGTATCTGATTTAGCCCAAGCAAATGCATTGGCTAAATCTTGTGAGCGAATGATATTTTTTTCAAGAACTTGTTCTGTTTCAAAGAGCTCGAGACTGGCTAGCGCTGCTGCGCAAGCCAGTGGGTTACCAGTGTAAGAATGCGAATGTAAGAATCCATGCTTGGTTTGATCGTTGTAAAAGGCGCGATAAATTTTATCGGTAGTCATACAAAGCGACAGGGGTAAATACCCTCCGCTAATTCCTTTGGAGAGCGTTAAAAAGTCCGGCCAAATTCCAGCATGTTCGCAGGCAAAGAACTTTCCGCTGCGACCGCATCCTACCGCGATCTCGTCCGCAATTAGGTGGACTTGATAGCGTTCACATAAATCTTTAATTAGCCGTAGATATTCGGGGGAATACATCGCCATTTGGCCAGCACATTGCACGAGCGGTTCAATAATGATTGCGGCAATCTGTTCATGCTCTTTTGCAAATAATTGCTCGAGCTCATTCGCTGCCTGTCTTGCAACATCCTCTGCGCTTTCACCATTTTTTGCTTTACGCACATCAGGTGAGCTTACTGTGTAGACATCCTGCAAAAGCGATCCGTAAGCCTCTCGGAAAATCGCAACATCGGTAACCGCAAGTGCACCAAGCGTTTCTCCGTGATAGCCATTTTCAAGACAAACAAACTTTTTCTTTTGTGGTTTGCCATTGAGTTGCCAAAAGTGGTGACTCATCTTTAATGCAATCTCCACTGCGGAAGCGCCATCAGATGCGTAGAAGACGTGACCTAAATTCCCTTTGGTCAGTACTGCTAGTTTTTCAGATAACTCTATTACTGGAGGATGCGTGAAGCCGGCAAGCATGACATGCTCAATCTTTTCTAGTTGTCTAGTGATGGCTTGATTGATGTGAGGGTTCGAGTGTCCAAAGAGATTGGTCCACCATGAGCTGATGCAATCGAGTAGCGCATTTCCATGTTCGTCATAAAGCCATGCTCCCTTGCCTTTAGTGATCGCCACCAGCGGAAAAGATTCATGGTGTTTCATCTGGGTGCAGGGATGCCAAACAGCAGCTAGGCTGCGATCTACTAAGCTGGTTTGATTTAAATCAGAAATAACCTTCATGTTTGATATTTGACCACTAGTTTTCCTAATTCAGGCTTGTATCTGTTATGTTTATGCCTTGGATTGACCTATTTTTTGGAATTTACCGATGCAGTACGCTCAAACCGTAGAAAAACCCCTGACCCAAGTCAAATCGAAAGCTGATTTGCGAAAAGAGCTTGATGTATCTGGTAAGTGGTCGGTTGCTCAGGTTGAGGCCCTATTTGCCTTGTCTTTCAATGAGTTGATGCTTAAGGCCCAAGAGACCCATAAAGCTTATTTCCCTGAGGGTGATGTGGAGTTAGCCACTTTGCTGTCGATTAAGACTGGTGGCTGCCCAGAGGATTGTGCATATTGCCCCCAAGCTGCTCGCTATGACACTGATGTGAAGGCTGAAAAGCTTATGGGTCTAGAGGAGGTTTTAGAGGCGGCTAAGGCGGCTAAGGCGGCTGGTTCGAACCGTTTCTGTATGGGCGCTGCTTGGCGCGAACCCAAAGATCGTGACATTGAAAAAGTGACCGCCATGATTAAGGGGGTTAAGGCTTTGGGTCTTGAGACTTGCGCCACCTTAGGCATGTTGGAGGCTGAGCAAGCCCAGGCCCTGTCAGATGCGGGCTTAGATTTTTATAACCACAATCTTGATACGAGTGAAGATTTTTATCGCTCCGTGATTTCTACCCGCGACTATCAAGATCGCTTAGATACGATTTCTCATGTTCGTTCAGCAGGCATGTCTGTTTGTTGTGGCGGCATTGTGGGGATGGGCGAATCCCGTGAACAGCGTGCCGCATTTTTGACCCGTTTAGCTAACTTGAGCCCCTATCCCGAGTCGGTGCCAATCAATCATTTGGTGCCAGTTGCAGGTACACCATTAGCGGATCAAAAGCCTTTAGATCCCCTTGAATTTGTCAGAACAATTGCAGTTGCCCGCATCACGATGCCTCAGGCACGCGTGCGTTTATCTGCTGGTCGACAAGAGCTTAGCAGGGCTGTTCAGGCTATGTGTTTCTTGGCCGGCGCCAATTCCATTTTCTATGGTGAGCAACTACTCACTACCGCTAATCCTGAGGCTGAGCAAGACCGCGCGCTTTTGGCTGAGCTGGGCCTCAAGACCAAGCAAAGCTGTAAAGCCGAGGTTTTAGTTTAAGTTTATGGCCATGACCTCGCCCATTGATAAGCTGATTATTGAATTTGATACCGCCTTGCGATCTGTCTTTGGTGGGGCAAATGCTGGGCGACCAACACCAGGGTCAGCAGTGACTCCAAGCCATTCTTTGGATGCAGCGGAACGTAAACATGCTGCCGGTCTCATGCGCGTCAATCACGTTGGCGAGGTGTGCGCGCAGGCGCTATATCAATCACAAAAATTAGTTGCCAGAAATCCGCAAATTCAAGAGATGTTCAATCATTCCGCTCAAGAAGAAATGGACCACTTGGCATGGTGCGAGACTCGCCTGCAAGAGCTTGGCTCGCATACCAGTTATCTCAATCCATTATGGTACGCAGGATCCTTTGCAATCGGCTTGGCAGCTGGCTTAGCGGGCGATCAATGGAGTCTAGGTTTTGTGGTTGAAACAGAAAAGCAAGTTGAAAATCATCTTCAGAGTCATCTTGAAAAATTACCACCAGAAGATCACCGCTCACGCGCGATTGTTGATCAAATGCGGATCGATGAAATTGAGCATGGACAAGCTGCCTTGCATGCTGGGGGAGTAAGCTTGCCTGAGCCAGTTCAGAAAATAATGCAGGCCGTATCTAAAGTGATGACTACAACCGCTTACAAAATTTAAGTTGCCTGATAGCGGCACTGAAGTGCTTGAAAATATTTTTTTTGATTTATTTTTTACAGATACTGTTTATAAAAACAGTATATTTATCCATTATCTAGCTCTATAGCTAAGATGTATTCTTAAGTATATTTTCCAAGCCATTGTTTCAAGTAGCTATTTTATTATCACCATTTTATGAACATACGACGCTAAGTGTTTGTAAACACTAGAGAAATTCCCAAAAAATAGCCAAAAACACTTGACCCCCCTATTGCAATCCTCTAAAGTGGGAGGAAGTGTGAAAAAGTGGGGTAAATGGTGTTTCAAGGTGCGTCAGCTCTCAATTTGGATGCAAAAGGTCGGATGTCGATTCCGGCAAAGCATCGTGATGCCCTAATGGTGCAGGGTGACGGCCGTGTCACGCTCACAAAACACCCCGATGGCTGCCTTCTTTTGTTTCCAAGACCAGAGTGGGAGAGCTTCAGGGCTAGGGTAGCGCAACTGCCCATGGATGCGCATTGGTGGCGCAGAATTTTTCTTGGCAATGCTGCTGAGATTGATCTTGATAGCGCAGGTCGTGTTTTGGTCAGTCCAGAATTGCGTGCTGCTGCAGGAATCGAAAAAGAAGTGATCTTGCTCGGTATGGGCAGTCACTTGGAATTGTGGGACGCAGCTACATACGCCGCAAAAGAACAGGCTGCGATTGCGCAAGGTATGCCTGAAGCGCTCAAGCAATTTAATTTTTGATGACAGGGTGCTATGAACATAACTCATCGCCCAGTGTTACTGGCCGAGGCGGTGACGGCGCTAGTCAATGGTCCGCTCATTCAGAATCAAAGTTCAACACAAAATATGCTAGTCATCGATGGAACGTTTGGGCGCGGCGGTCATACGCAGGCACTGCTCAATCAATTACCAGCCTCAGCTCGCATGATCTCGTTCGACAAGGATTTGGATGCGATTGCTGTAGCACAACAAATCAACGATCCACGCTTAAGGATCGTGCACGACAGTTTTGCGCAGATGGATCAGTACGCAGCACCAGAATCGGTCGATGGAATTTTGTTAGATCTGGGGATCAGTTCGCCGCAAGTGGACGAAGCGCACCGGGGATTTTCTTTTCGGCGCGAAGGTCCGCTCGATATGCGGATGAACACCAATCAAGGCTTGACGGCTGCAGAGTGGTTAGAGCAAGCACCGCAGGAGGAAATCACGCACGTGATTAAGACTTACGGGGAAGAGCGTTTTGCATTTCAAATCGCAAAGGCGATTGTGGCTAAGCGAGAAGAGGGCCTGTCGCCGCAAACGACTACGCAATTAGCAAGTCTCGTTGCAGGTGT
Source organism: Polynucleobacter sp. UB-Siik-W21 (assembly GCF_018687415.1). Lineage (NCBI taxonomy): Bacteria > Pseudomonadati > Pseudomonadota > Betaproteobacteria > Burkholderiales > Burkholderiaceae > Polynucleobacter > Polynucleobacter sp. UB-Siik-W21. Next base: position 145,707 of record NZ_CP061289.1, read on the forward strand.
TGTGCGTACCCGCGAGGCTGGACAAGATCCTGCCACTAGAACTTTTCAGGCCTTACGTATCTTTATCAATCGTGAGCTGGAAGATTTGGAGTTAGGCCTAAAGGCGGCTCTGAAATTATTGAAGCCAGGCGCAAGGCTTGCAGTGATTAGTTTTCACTCATTAGAAGATCGCATTGTTAAACAATTTTTACAGGCCCATGCAAAAGTAGAAATACCTCGTGGGTTACCGGTGCGTGAAAAAGATTTACCCCAAAGTGTGATTGAGATTATTGGACGCATAAAGCCCAGTGATGAAGAGGTCGCAGAAAATTCGCGCGCTCGCTCAGCCATTATGCGAGTAGCAGAAAAGCGATTGGGGGTAGTCACATGAATCGCGCAACCTTGACCTTATTAGCTTTGTTATTGCTTTGCGCATTATCTTTGGTCGCCGCGCAGCAACGGGCTCGTCAATTATTTATCGCCCAAGAACGTGCTCAAATTGAAGAGCGTAAGTTGAATCAAGAGTGGTTGCGTTTGGAATACGAGCAGCGCAATCTTTCAAAATCCGCGCGTATACGAAGCGTAGCGCGTAATCAATTGCATATGGCACCGATTTCTCCTGAACGTACTTTGTACATCAAGGAGGCCCCATGAGAACGGTTGGATTTTCAACGACGCCAAACTTAGTATTGCGTCTGCCTATGTGGCGGTCGCGCTTGATGCTATTTCTTTTGTTTTTTGTCTTCATGTTGTTGTTGCTTCGCGCGTTCTGGATTCAAGGTCCAGGTAATGCCTTTTATGAGGCAAAGGGCGTGAGAGGTACACAGCGTGAGTTAGAGTTGCCAGCTAGTCGCGGAAAAATCTTGGATCGCAATGGGCAGGTGATTGCAACTAGCCTTGAAGCAAAATCGGTGATTGCATACAACGATACTGTGCCAGATGACTTAGCTGCGGATAAGGTAAAAAAACTGGCTGGCTTATTGCAAATTAGCGAAGCTGAATTGCGTAAAAAGCTAAAAGACGATCGCAAGCAAGTCTTCTTAAAGCGTCAAGTCGATCCAGAAATTGCGCTACAGATTAAGCAACTAGAAATTCCAGGCATTGGTCTGAATAATGAATATCGACGCTTTTATCCTGAAGGCGAGGCGATGGCTCACGTTGTGGGATTTACTAACGTTGAGGATAAGGGTCAAGAAGGAATGGAGCTCTCTAGAGAAAGAGAGCTTGCGGCTCATCCCGGTCAAAGACGTGTAGTAATAGATCGCCTAGGACGTGTAGTAGAGGACATCGCTATTGAGCAGTTGCCACAGAATGGTAAAGATTTGCAATTATCGATCGATAGCAAAATTCAATATCTTGCTTATAACGCGGTAAAGAGTGCAGTAGAGCAACATCATGCAAAAGCGGGTGGTGCCGTTGTTCTAGATACGCAGACCGGTGAAATCCTGGCTTTGGCAAATTACCCAAGCTACAACCCAAATGATCGTCGTAATTTAAGTGGCGAGCAACTGCGTAATCGGGTGCTGACAGATACTTTTGAGCCTGGCTCAACAATGAAACCTTTGACGATTTCTATTGCTTTAGAAAAGGGGGTAGTTAAACCAAATACCAATATGGTGATTGGTGCAAAGTATCTGGTTGGACCTAAGCCAATTACAGATTCACACCCTTTTGCTAACTTAACTGTTTCCCAAGTAATTCAGAAGTCGAGCAATATTGGCACTGCAAAGATCGCATTGAATAATCTCTCCGCAGAAGAGATGTGGGATTTTTATACATCAGTAGGTTTAGGGCAAGCGCCAAAAATTGGTTTCCCAGGCGCTGTTGCTGGCACAGTGCATCCCTTTAAAAAATGGGTGCCCACTGACCAGGCACGTATCGCCTTTGGATACGGCATTTCTGCTTCGCTCTTTCAAGTTGCGCGTGCTTATACGATATTTGCGCGCGATGGTGAGTTGATTCCACTAACCATCGAGCGTAGTCCGGGCGTGAAAAATGGTACGCAAGTGCTTTCAGCAAAAACTGCCATTGAAATGCGGGAAATGATGGAAACGGTAACTGAGACTGGCGGCACAGCTGTCAAGGCGCAGACTGAAGGTTATCGGGTTGGCGGCAAAACAGGCACAGCGCATAAGCTTGTTGGCAAGGGGTACGGAAATTCTTATCGTGCTTACTTTGCTGGACTTGCCCCTATTAGCGCACCGAGGATTGTTGTGGCGGTCATGATTGATGAGCCTACTGGTGGTAGCCACTACGGTGGAGATGTGGCAGCCCCGGTTTTTTCTACGATTGTTGGTGAAACATTGAGGGCTTTAAATGTTGCGCCTGATACGAGACCAAATTTAATGGCATTAGATGATAAGAGCTCTACAGAGGTTCGTACTGCTAATGTACAGACACAGCATGTGGTTCTGAAAAGATGACGGTGGCATTGAATATGAAACCCAATCATTTGATTGACCACTTGCACACCCTAGCAAATTCTTCAGCAAAGGTGAGCGCGGATAGTCGTCAGATTGAATCTGGCGATATCTTTTTTGCATACCCTGTTGGCCACGGAAACGCCTTGCGTGATGGGTGCCAATTTATTGATACTGCTTTACAAAAAGGCGCAGCAGCAGTCGTATTTGATTCTGTTGGCGCTGATGCTGATTATTTAGATCATCCCCAATGTATTGCGATTGAAAATCTTGCAGAGAAAGTAGGTAAGTTTTGCGCCCAATGGTATGGCGAGCCAAGCAAGCAATTACAAGTGATCGGTGTTACGGGTACTAACGGTAAGACCAGTATTACTCAGTGGTTAGCTAACGCATTGGATCAACCGAATCACCGTACAGCAGTATTGGGCACCTTGGGAACAGGTTTTCCAGGTTTGCTGGAGAAGACTGGATACACAACCCCAGACGCGCCAAAGCTACAGACTCAGTTAAAGCAGTTATTAGATGCTGGTGCTAAACAAGTGGCAATGGAAGTGTCATCTCATGCATTGCAACAGGAGCGCGTCGCAGGAACTACATTTCATTGCGCAGTATTTACCAACTTAAGCCAAGATCATCTCGACTACCACGGAAGTATGGCTAACTATGCTGAAGCAAAAGCAAAGTTATTTAGTCAGCCTGGTTTAGAGCATGCCGTCGTAAATTTAGATGATCCTTTTGGTCGTGAGCTGGCGATGAATCTGTTGGCTAGGGATGAACCGAGAGTTTGGGCTTACGCTTTAAATTCATCAGCTTTCAAAGGCTTTGAAAAATTTGGCGATCGTCTACAACGTATTTATGCAGTAGATAGTGTCTTAAATGGCTTTGGATATGATTCTGTTTTCACATACGAAGGTGTGGGTAAAAATTCTCTCCATATTCCTCTGCTTGGCGAGTTTAATTTAAGCAATGCGCTGGCAGTGTGGACAACGCTATTGACGCAAGGCCTCACTCGGGATGAAGCAAGTAAATGTGTCGGTCAATTGCAGCCAGTCATCGGCCGCATGGAGCTCATCTCATTAGGTAAGAGTCAAAAGTCTGAAGGTCCTTTGGCAGTTGTGGATTACGCACATACGCCGGATGCTTTGCAGAAGACTTTGCAGGCATTGCTCCCGATTGCTCAGCAACGCGGTGGCAAGTTATGGTGTGTATTTGGTTGCGGTGGTGATCGCGATAGTGGCAAACGTTCTCAAATGGGTACCGTTGTTGCTAACATTGCCGATCAAATCATCATTACCAGTGATAATCCGCGCTCTGAAGATCCTGAGGCGATCATGGAGATGATTCGTCAAGGAATTCACTCGTCTAGTGCAAATGTGCAGGTGATTGCAGATCGTGCAGTAGCAATCATGGCCGCTATTCGACACGCAGATATAAAGGATGTGGTGCTGGTTGCCGGCAAAGGTCATGAGACTTCGCAAGAGATTAAAGGCAAGCGTTTTGATTTTTCTGATCAAGAGCATATTCGTCTGGCTGCCGGAGGTCTAGTCTGATGATGACGACATTAGCCCAAGTACACACTATGTTGCCAGGAAGTAGATTGCTGAATGTTTCTGACGAGGCTGCAAGAGTTATTGCGCTATCGAGGGTTGGCACAGATAGCCGTCAAATTGATGCTGGTGAGCTATTTATTGCTTTGTCAGGCGAGCGGTTTGATGCCCATGATTTTTTAGTCGATGTTGCAAAGTCTGGTGCTGGAGCTGCACTAGTGAGTAGCGCAGAGAAGTGCCCAGGAAATTTACCGGCAGTTTGTGTTGCGGATACACGCATTAGTTTGGGTGATTTAGCGAAAGCTTGGCGCGCAAATCATGAGATTCCATTGGCTTTGGTTACCGGTAGCAATGGTAAGACTACGGTTAAAGAGATGATTGCCTCTATATTTAAAGTGGCAGCCGGCGAGACTCATACTTTAGTCACGAAAGGTAATCTCAATAATGAGATTGGCTTGCCCTTGACCTTGTTGAAGCTGCGTTCGACAGATCGCCTTGCAGTAGTGGAGTTGGGTATGAATCATCCCGGCGAAACGGCACAACTAGCGGCGATTGCTCAAGCGAATATTGCCCTCATTAATAATGCCCAACGCGAGCATCAAGAATTTATGACAACGGTTGCTGCGGTTGCTGAGGAGCATGCCGATGTGATCCGCGCTTTACCTAAAGATGGTATTGCTGTGTTTCCTGCAGACTCCGAGTTCACTTCGGTATGGCGTGTAGCTGCGGGCGCAAGAAAGGTGATTGATTTCGCTTTGTTGTCTGCTCAAGCAGGCACGAATGCTTCAGTAAGAGGTCGTTTATTAAACAATGGTCTCGTAGAAGTGATTACCGATATGGGATCAGTTGAAATTCAGCTGAATACTCTTGGTAGCCACAATGTACGTAATGCTTTGGCTGCAAGTGCTGTAGCTTTGGCTGCTGGACTTGGCCTTGAAAAAATCAAGCAAGGCCTGGAAGCTTTTGCGCCCGTGAATGGACGCATGCAGCCTAAAAAGATTCATCCAAATTACACATTGATTGATGATAGCTACAACGCTAATCCAGATTCAGTGCGGGCTGCCATTGATGCGTTGAAGCAGTCTGGAAATATTGCTTGGTTGATTCTGGGTGATATGGGAGAGGTTGGTCATCAGGGCCCTGAGTTTCATCTTGAAGTAGGTGCTTATGCGGCTGAGCAGGGAGTTACTCAGTTATTTGCTCTTGGTGAGCAATGCCAGTTTGCGATTCAAGGTTTTGATGGCGTCGTAAAAACCAATCCAGCATCAAAAGCCATACATTTTTCCAATATAGATAGTTTGATTGCTCAATTAAGAGATGCATTGCATGCACAGAACGCAGGTAGTAATCAGCATCTCAATATTTTGGTTAAGGGTTCCCGTTTTATGCGCATGGAACGTGTAGTGCAAGCCTTGTTAGAGGAGGCTAAGACATGTTCATAATTTTGGCGCAATGGTTACAAGAGGATTTCGGCTTCTTCCGAGTAATTAATTACATCACCTTTAGAGCGGTAATGGCGACCGTTACTGCATTGTTAATTGGCTTGGCTGCGGGTCCCTGGGTGATTCGAAAGTTAACTGCATTGAAGATGGGGCAGGCCGTCCGTACGGATGGTCCAGAAACCCATTTAGTGAAATCGGGAACGCCAACGATGGGTGGCGTATTAATTCTCATTGGTATTTTTGTCTCTTGCATGCTCTGGGCTGATCTCAGTAATCGCTTTATATGGATTGTGATGATCGTGACTTTTGGTTTTGGGGCTGTGGGCTGGGTGGATGACTATCGCAAGGTCGCACGCAAAGATCCTAAGGGCATGGCATCAAGAGAAAAGTTTTTCTGGCAAACCTTGATTGGTTTGTTTGCAGCGATTTACCTAGCGTTCTCAGTGTCTGAAGTGAATAACCTCAAGGTATTGCAATTGTTTTATGAGTGGCTCAAAAGTGGCTTTGCTTTAGATCTCCCAGCCAAAACGAATTTGCTAATACCTTTTATGAAAGAAGTGAGCTATCCCTTGGGCATGATGGGCTTCATCATCTTAAGTTATCTCGTCATTGTCGGCAGTAGTAATGCCGTCAATTTGACTGATGGCCTTGATGGCTTAGTAATCATGCCAGTGATCTTGGTAGGCGCTGCATTGGGTGCTTTTGCCTATGTGATGGGTAATGCTATCTACGCTAAATATTTATTGTTTCCGTATATCCCAGGTGCTGGTGAGTTATTGATCTTTTGTGGCGCCATGGGTGGAGCAGGTCTAGCTTTCCTTTGGTACAACGCACATCCAGCGCAAGTATTTATGGGTGATGTGGGTGCCTTAGCTCTCGGTGGCGCGCTTGGAACAATTGCAGTGATTGTGCGTCAAGAAATTGTTCTCTTTGTGATGGGCGGCATTTTTGTGGCTGAAACGCTTTCAGTGATGCTGCAAGTCTTTTGGTTCAAGCTGACTAAAAAACATTTTGGTGAGGGTCGTCGTATCTTCCGGATGGCGCCTTTACATCACCATTTTGAATTAGGCGGTTGGAAAGAAACACAAGTGGTGGTTCGTTTTTGGATTATCACGATCCTCTTGGTATTAATTGGTTTATCAAGTTTGAAATTACGGTGAACCACAGAGTAAATATGCTGACTATAGAAAATACTTTCGCTAATCCCACGGCCGTAGCTGATGCTAGCTACGTAGCCCCACATCGCTTTTTGATTTTGGGTCTCGGTGAGTCTGGCGTTGCCATGGCAATGTGGTGCTTGCGTAATGGTGCAGTAGTGCACTTAGTTGATACACGCGATCGTTCCCAGTTATCTGAGCGTCAGCTAGCATGGCTTGCCGAGCTTGAGTTGGCCGGATTACAAGCCTCTCAGTTTGGTCCTCTTAGCGATGAACTGCTGACGGATATTGATGTGATTGGTATTAGCCCCGGACTTTCGCCCTTACAAGAGCCAACAGAATCATTCTTGGTCAAAGCACGTAAAGCAAGAGTAGATGTTTGGAGTGAAATTGAATTTTTTGCTCGCGCAATCGCTGCCATATCACGCATAGCAGTGGATAAGCAATCTAGCTATATAGCTTCAGTGTTGGCTATTACGGGCACCAATGGCAAAACAACTACAACTGCGTTAACCGGCCGGCTCTGTGAGCGCGCTGGTATGAGAGTAGCGGTTGCTGGCAATATCAGTCCTGCAGCACTCGATAAGCTCATGACATGTTTGAATGGTGCTGATCAGATTGAGGATTTGCCAGACGTTTGGGTATTGGAGCTTTCAAGCTTTCAATTGGTTTACACCTATTCTTTAAATGCTACTGCGGCAACCGTTCTGAATATCACCCAAGATCATTTAGATTGGCACGGGGATATGGGCGCCTATGCAGAGGCTAAAGCCAGAATATTTGGCTCTGACACGATATGTATCTTGAATCGCGATGATCCAGCAGTGATGGGTTTGTTGACTGATGAGCAAAAAGTAGAAAAAGCGCTTGTCACTTTTGGTTCGAACCGCCCTGACGAACAGAGTGCATTTGGGATTGAGCACGATTTGCGCGCTGGTGGCATTGATTGGTTGGTATGGGCTGAGGTCGATGAAGATCTTGATCCCAAACCGAAGCGTCGTCGCAAGTCCGCGGCGATTCAAGAGGATGAGCCATTGCGTTTGAGGCGTTTGATTCCTGCAGATGCATTGCGCATTCGGGGTCGTCATAATGCTTTGAATGCGCTTGCTGCTCTAGCATTAGCACGCGCAGCTAATTTGCCGATGAATGTATTGCTCCATGGTTTGCGCGATTACCATGGCGAGCCGCACCGTGTACAAAGTATCGCAATTGTGAATGATGTTGAGTATGTGGATGATAGTAAGGGCACTAACGTTGGCGCTACAGTCGCCGCTTTAAATGGCTTGGGTAGTAACGAAGCCGGCAAAAGAATTTGGCTCATTGCAGGGGGTGATGGCAAGGGTCAAGACTTTAGTCCATTGCGCGAACCTGCATTACGTTTTGTTAAGGGCGTTTTCTTAATTGGTAAAGATGGCGAAAAGATTGCCCAAGCAATCGGTGGCGATGTTTCTTTTACCAATACTGGTAATTTAGCAGCGGCCGTGCAAGCGGCTGCAGCAAAGGCGGTCTCAGGTGATTTGATTTTGCTATCGCCAGCATGTGCGAGCCTCGATCAGTTCCGAGACTATAAGGAGCGCGCACAGGTATTTGCATCAGAGGTTGAAGAATTGGGAATGCGTTTTGAAGGGGTTCAGGTATGAACTTTAGAGAAAAACTATCCCCTGAAAACCGTCTTGGCTTAGATCGCTTTTGGAATTTTTCTAGGGGCGGTATTGATAATTTCCGAACTGGCTTAAGAGACGCAGTCTCTGGCGTAGAGCAAACTCGTTCACGCATGATGGAATATGACCAATTATTGGTGTGGGCAGTGTTATCGCTCATGCTGATTGGTTTAGTCATGGTTTATTCGGCATCAATTACTTTGGCTGATGGTCCTAAATATGCCAACTACAGTAGTAACTATTTTTTGATTCGCCATTTGATCTCATTAGCTATTGCTGTTGTTGTTGGTATTACAGTTTTTAAGATACCGACCAAGGTTTGGGATCGCTATTCACCGGTCATTTTTGGTTTTACCGTTCTATTGCTGATTTTGGTTTTGATTCCTGGCATCGGTAAGGGGGTGAATGGTGCAAGGCGCTGGATATCCTTGGGCGTGATGAATTTCCAACCATCCGAATTAATGAAATTTGCTGCGGTGATCTTTGCTGCAAGTTATACGGTTCAGCGACAAGAGTATCTACATTCTTTTTCTAAAGGAATGCTGCCAATGGGTATTGCAGTTGCGCTGGTTGGCGGACTCTTAATGAAGGAGCCAGATATGGGCGCCTTTGTAGTGGTTGCCATCATTGCATTCGGTATTTTGTTTTTAGGTGGTATCAACGCAAAATTATTTGGTGGTTTGATTCTGGTCGGCTTAATGAGTGGTGCAGCCATGATTGCACTCTCACCATTCCGGCGTGGTCGTATGTTGGCATTTATGGATCCATGGCAAGTGGATAACGCTGCTAATAAGGGCTATCAATTGACGCATTCGCTGATGGCTTTTGGTCGAGGTGAATGGTTTGGTACTGGTCTAGGCGGAAGCGTGGAAAAACTTCACTATCTTCCGGAAGCGCATACCGACTTCATCATGGCGGTGATTGGTGAAGAACTCGGCTTTGTTGGTGTTGTCGTAATGATTTTCTTGTTCTACTGGATTGTGCGTAGAGCCTTCATCATTGGCCGTACTGCTTTGCAATTAGATCGAAGCTTTGCAGGCTTAGCAGCAAAAGGAGTAGCCATCTGGATTGGTTGGCAGGCATTTATCAATATGGGTGTGAACTTGGGTTTGCTCCCTACAAAAGGCTTAACTCTGCCATTAGTGAGTTATGGCGGATCTGGAATTTTGATGAATGCAGTCGCGATTGCGATGCTATTGCGAATTGATTATGAGAATCGCATTCTGATGCGCGGAGGGAAGCTGTGACCAAACCCTCAATATTAGTCATGGCTGGCGGTACTGGTGGGCATATCTTCCCAGGCCTTGCTGTGGCTGAATATTTGCGGATATGTGGTTGGAATGTGTCGTGGTTGGGCAATCAAAGTGGCATGGAGTATCGGCTTGTGAAGTCTTGTGACTTTCCGTTTGAAGCAGTTGAGTTTGGCGGTTTGCGTGGTAAGGGCTTGAGGGCCAAGCTCATGTTGCCGATCAATTTGATACGAGCATGCTTTCAGAGTTGGAAGATCATGCGCCGTTTAAAGCCAAGCGTTGTTTTGGGGATGGGTGGATACATTACTTTCCCAGGTGGCTTGGTGACAAAATTCTTGAAGCGCCCATTAGTGCTACATGAATCAAACTCTGTAGCGGGAAGCGCTAATCGTGCGCTGACAAAAATTGCCATGCGTACCTTAACAGGCTTTCCTAACACTATGGAAAAAGCAGAGTGGGTTGGTAATCCTATTCGTGAAGAATTTGACCATATACAAAAACCAGATCTACGTTATCAGCAACGCCAAGGCCCTTTATCTATTTTAGTTGTTGGGGGTAGTTTGGGGGCAGCAGCGCTAAATGAAAATATTCCAGCTGCTTTAGCGTTGATTCCAAAAGATGCTCGACCAACAGTGATCCACCAGGCGGGAGATAAGCATTTAGTCGATTTACAAAAACGTTATGCGGAGTGTGGCGTTGAGGCTGATATTCGTCCGTTCATTGACGATATGCCAACTGCGTACGCGCAGGCGGATTTAGTGATTTGTCGATCTGGTGCAATGACAGTTTCAGAGTTGGCAGCATGCGGTGTAGCTTCTTGCTTGATTCCCTTCCCCTATGCGATTGATGATCATCAAACCGCTAATGCCAAATTTTTATCAGATGCTAATGCAGCAGTCCTGTTACCTCAGCAATATCTCAATCCTCAGGATTTGGCTTTGATGATTCAAAACTTCAATCGTGATGATCTTCAAGAAATGGCCATGCGTGCTCATGCATTGGCTAAGCCACATGCAACTCAGCGCGTAGCTGAAGTGTGTGCTGATTGTGCGGGGGTGGGCGTATGAAACATATCGTTCAACAAATTCATTTCATTGGTATTGGCGGCGCCGGTATGAGCGGTATCGCCGAAGTACTTTTGAATTTAGGCTATCAAGTCTCGGGCTCTGATTTAGCCGAGAGCGTTACAACGAAGCGCTTAAAAGACTTGGGCGCGGTGATTCATATTGGACATGATCCAAAAAATGTAGGTACTGCAGAAGCGGTGGTTATTTCTACGGCAGTGGCTGGGAATAATCCTGAGGTATTGGCTGCACGCGCAGCAAAAATTCCTGTGATCCAGCGTGCTGTGATGTTGGGTGAGTTAATGCGTTTGAAGCAAGGCATTGCGATTGCTGGCACGCATGGCAAGACAACAACAACAAGTTTAGTAGCCTCCGTACTGGCTGAGGGCGGCCTGGATCCAACCTTTGTGATTGGTGGCAAGCTGAATTCTGCTGGTGCCAATGCCCGTTTAGGCCAGGGTGATTTCATTGTCGTTGAAGCGGATGAATCCGATGCTTCGTTCTTGCAACTATTCCCCGCAATGGAAGTGGTGACCAATATTGATGCTGATCATATGGACACCTATCAGCACGATATGGCGAGATTGAAACAAGCTTTCGTGCAATTTATCCAGCGGATGCCTTTTTATGGTGTAGCTGTTTTATGTATTGATGATGCAAATGTACGCGACATCATTCCTTTTGTTTCGCAGCCTGTATTACGCTATGGCCTCTCAGAAGATGCAGACATTCGTGCAAGCAATATTCGTGCTGATGGCACCAGCATGCACTTTACGGTTGAGCGTCGTACTGTTCGGCGTCATGGCAACAAACCTGGACCACTCAATGTGACGCTGAATTTGCCTGGCTTGCATAACGTGCGAAATGCGCTTGCGGCAATTGGTATTGCTACTGAATTGGGTGTTGGCGATGAAGCGATCACAAAAGCACTGTCTGAATTTGGCGGTGTTGGTCGACGTTTCCAGCGTTATGGCGAGCTTCCACTTGCCTCTGGAGGTAGTTTTACTTTGATCGATGACTATGGTCATCACCCGGTAGAGATGGCTGCTACTTTAGCCGCAGCACGTGGCGCATTTCCAGGTCGTCGCTTAGTTCTCGCATTCCAGCCACATCGCTTTACAAGAACACGGGATTGTTTTGGTGAATTTGTACAAGTACTCCGAAATTTTGATGCTTTGGTATTAACTGAGGTTTATCCCGCTGGAGAGGCGAAGATTCCAGGCGCAGATGGTAAGAGTTTGATGAAAGCTACTTTAGCTGAAGAGAAAAATTCGAAAGCACCACTCAATTCTTCCGCAGTAGTATTTGCATCCAATGTTGCTGAGATGCCAGAAAAATTAAGTCACGTTTTAAAAGATGGGGATGTATTAATTACGATGGGCGCGGGTTCAATTTCTGCTTTGTCTCACACCTTGTCGGAGGCAAAAAATGTCTGAGCATATTCTCAGCGCATGGGGTGGCCGAGTTAAATCAAGGCTAGCAAGCTTAGATGTGAAGTCTCTCGGTCGAGTAGGGGTTTTGCTTGGCGGGCGCTCTGGTGAGCGTGAAATTTCTTTGTTGTCTGGCAATGGTGTGCTGCAAGCCCTTCTATCTAAGGGAGTTGACGCCCATGGCTTTGATCCAGGATTGCGTAATCCGACAGAATTAGTTTCTGAGAAATTTGATCGTATTTTTATTTCCTTGCATGGTCGATATGGTGAGGATGGAACTATTCAAGGCTTGCTAGATCTACTTGATTTACCTTATACCGGTAGTGGTGTCTTGGCATCAGCCTTAGCAATTGACAAGATTGTCACTAAGCAAGTGTGGATTGGTAATGGGCTCGCTACTCCTGAATTTGAAGAGTTAACCGCCAATAGTGACTGGAATGCAGTAGTGAAGCATCTTGGTTTACCTTTGATTGTGAAGCCTGCTCATGAAGGTTCTTCGCTCGGTTTAACTAAGGTGAAATCCGTCGATGAATTACCGGCTGCTTATCAATTGGCTGCAGGACTGGACAAGAAGGTCATTGCAGAAACATGCATCATTGGTGATGAGTTGACTTGCCCCTTAGTTGGTCAGGGTAGCAATACCGAAGCCTTGCCAGTAATCAAAATTATTCCGCCGCAAGCCAATTACGATTTCCATAACAAATATTTTTCAGATGAAACGCAGTATCTATGCCCCACTGGACTTGCCTCAGAAGTAAACGAGCGAGTTCAAGCGCTGGCTTTAGCTGCCTATAAAGCACTCGGTTGCCGTACCTGGGGTCGCGCCGATGTGATGTTAGATCAAAAAACCGGCAAACCTTATTTGCTTGAAATGAATACCTCTCCGGGCATGACTTCCCATTCTTTGGTGCCAATGGCTGCAAAAGCTGCCGGCATTGAGTATGCAGATTTAGTTCTTTGGTTACTCAGTCAAACCTTAGAACAAAAAGAAGGTGCCCTTGCATGAGTAATTTCATGGACCGGTTCGGTGAAATTTTCGGCATGTTGATGTCACCACTCTGGAATCATCCAGATCGGATGCAAAAGCTCAGTCGTTTCTTAATGAGTTGCTTCGTATTAATGATGGTGCTAGGGGCCTTGGTGTGGCTTAGTCAGCGCCCCGTATTTGCGCTAAAGCAAATTCAGATTGAACCAGTTGCTGGTCAAACACTAAAACACATTAATAAAGCCATTGTGAAGCGGCAGGTTTATGAAACTGTGCAGGGAAACTTCTTTAGTGTGCGTCTTGAGGAAGTAAAGCGCGGCTTTGAAAGTATGCCGTGGGTACGCCATGCCAATGTGCGCCGAGTTTGGCCTAACGGTTTGATTGTGAGTATTGAAGAACAGAAACCATTTGGTACATGGGGCGGTTCCGATAGTCATGTGCTAATTAACAATCATGGAGAAATTTTTGCTGGTCGCGTTTCTGAGATTAGTGATGACATTCGATTGGTCGATTTCTATGGTCCGGATGATGCGAGTAAGGAAGTGATGAGTCTCTATGAGCGATCCAATAACTGGTTTAAACCTTGGGGTGCTGAGGTTGTCAGTCTTGCCTTGACTGAGCGCTATGCCTGGCATATCAAGCTATCCAACGGCATGAGAGTCGAATTTGGGCGCGACGAAGAGAATTCAGACAAAACATTAACGGAAGAGCGTATTGCGCGTCTTTTTAAGTATTGGCCACAAGTGCAAGAAAAGTGGGCCAATCGAATTGATGCCGTGGATTTACGTTATCCCAATGGTTTTGCAGTTCATCTAGCATCTGCAAGTGTGAAAAAGAATGATGTTGATGGCAAGAAAAGCGAGTTGAAGCAATGAAGGAATGGGAATGAGTAAAGACAATCGCGACCTATTGGTTGGTTTAGATATTGGAACCTCCAAGGTGGTTGCCTTAGTTGCTGAATTGGCACCCGATGGCAAATTTAATGTGGTGGGTGTTGGTCAAACTTCTTCAAAAGGGTTGAAGAAGGGCGTTGTCGTCAACATTGAAGCTACTGTTCAATCGATTCAGAAGGCTTTAGAAGAAGCCGAGATCATGGCTGATCGTCAAATCGTTCAGGCCTTTACGGGTATCGCAGGTAACCATATTGTGAGTTTCAACTCGAGCGGTATGGTGGCTATCCGCGATAAAGAAGTTACCGCAGGTGATGTGGAGCGCGTTCTAGAGACAGCCAAAGCAATCAACATTCCAACGGATCAACAAATTTTGCACATTCTTGTTCAAGAATTCATTATCGATGGACAGGAAGATGTTCGTGAGCCGATTGGGATGAGCGGCCTTCGCTTAGAAGTCAAAGTACATATTGTCACGGGTGCGGTAAGCGCCGCGCAAAATATTGTGAAGTGTGTGCGTCGCTGCGGTCTTGAAGTCAATGATCTCATTTTGCAGCCTTTGGCCTCGAGCCTTGCAGTCTTAACTGAAGATGAAAAAGAGCTTGGTGTTGTCTTGGTAGATATTGGTGGCGGCACAACTGATATTGCAATCTATTGCCAAGGATCGATTCGTCATACAGCGGTAATTCCTATTGCTGGTGATCAAATTACCAATGACATCGCGATGGCATTACGTACGCCAACAATTGATGCCGAAGATTTAAAGATTGCTCACGGTATTGCACGTCAAGAAATGGCCGATCCAACCGCCATGATCGATGTCCCTGGTATGGGTGATCGTGACCCACGGCCAATGTCCAAGCAAGCTTTAGCTGCGGTGATCGAGCCACGGGTTGAAGAATTATTTACTTTGGTTAGAGGAGTTGTGCGTGATTCTGGCTATGAAGACATGGTTTCTTCTGGAATTGTTTTGACTGGCGGTACTTCATTGATGCCAGGAATGGTTGAGCTAGCCGAGCAAGTGTTCTTAAGACCGGCTCGTATTGGCACTCCAGAATATCGCGGTCATTTGCATGAGGTCTTACGTAGTCCGAGATTTGCTACCAGCATCGGTTTATTAATGGAAGGTCAGGTGCAGTTATTGCGTGGCCGCCGTTTTTCTCAATCAGGGGCGTTGCAAGGTGTGATGTCGCGCATGAAGGAATGGTTTGCAGGAAATTTTTAAGTTTTTCGTCGTCGTCAATGTAGTCCGTTTTTTACCTAGGAGGGTATATGGAATTTGAAATGTTAGATCAAGAAACAGCCGGTAAAACCATTATTAAAGTGGTTGGAGTCGGTGGGGCTGGTGGTAATGCAGTCCAGCACATGATCCGTCGCGGTGTCAATGGCGTAGAGTTCATTTGCATGAACACCGATGCTGGCGCATTACAGCGCTCTGAGGCATCTGTGAATTTGCAACTGGGCTCTAGCGGATTGGGTGCGGGCGCTAAACCAGAAATTGGTGCAGCTTCTGCAGAAGAAGCTCGTGCACGCATTGCTGATGTATTGCAAGGTGCACATATGGTATTTATCACTGCTGGTATGGGTGGCGGCACTGGAACAGGTGCGGCACCTATCGTTGCTCAAGTGGCAAAAGAAATGGGCATTCTGACCGTTGGTGTGATTAGTAAGCCATTTGATTTTGAGGGCGTCAAGCGCTTGAAAGTAGCAGAGAATGGGGCAACCGAACTTGAGTCCTATGTGGATTCATTAATTGTGGTGCTCAATGAAAAGCTCTTTGAAGTGATGGGTGAAGACGCTGAGTTTGATAAGGCCTTTGCTTGTGCCGATGATGTATTGCACAACGCTGTTTCTGGTATTGCAGAAATCATCAATGTTCAAGGCTTAATTAACGTTGACTTTGAAGACGTGAAGACTGTTATGGGCGAGCAAGGTAAAGCAATGATGGGAACCGCAACGGTTTCAGGTATGGATCGTGCCCGCTTGGCTGCTGAAGCTGCTGTTGCTTCTCCACTGCTTGAGGGGGTTGATTTATCTGGTGCTCGCGGCGTTTTGGTCAACATTACTGCCAATCGTTCATTGAAGCTGTCTGAAACACGTGAAGTCATGGCTGCTATTCGTGGTTATGCTGCTGATGATGCAACTGTGATCTTCGGAACGGTATATGACGAGAGCTTAGGCGATGCATTGCGTGTCACGGTAGTTGCTACTGGCTTGAATAATCCACAAGCCCGCCAAAATCACCAACCAGAAGTGGTATGGAGACAAGCGACTGGTACGCATGATGCAATGCCAACGATGGCAGATCTCAATAGCTTTGCTCCTGCTAGTGCATCAGCAGCGATGAGCAAGGTTAGCCTAGATTCTGCTTTGAGTACTAGCGCGGGTATGGCTTTGACAGGTTCTGGTAGTGCGCCTGCAACAGCTGCGCAACCAGCAAGCAGCGGTGTTGATTACAGTCAGTATGATTTGCCACGAGTATTTCGTAGCTCTCGTGAGGCAAGCGCTGCACCGACTTTAGGTGCCGATAGCTCCCCTCAAGCAAAGACCTTGCTTGATAAAGGGGCTGATTACTATGAAATCCCTGCTTTTTTACGTAAGCAAGCAGATTAATTGACTGCTTAATACAATAGGTCATTGCGAAATGCCAGCGCGGCGCCCCTCCGGACGACGAATCCCGCGCTTGCGTTGGCATGCTTACTAACAATTACCTATTGGAGACATCATGATTGCTGTTGGACAAAAATTACCAAATGCTTCTCTTTATGAATTTTTTAACGAAGAGACTGAAGGCTGTGCGTTAGGGCCTAATGCTTTTGAAGTTGAAAAGCTGATGGCTGGCAAAAAGATTGTGATCTTTGCATTGCCTGGCGCCTTTACGCCGACCTGCTCTGCAAAGCATGTCCCTGGATATGTTGAGCACTACGATGCGATTAAAGCAAAGGGTGTGGATGAGATTTGGTGTATTTCTGTGAATGACCCATTTGTGATGGGCGCATGGGGCCGTGACCAAAAGGTAGGTAAAAAAATTCGCATGTTGGGTGACGGCAGTGCTGAGTTCACCAAAAAGGTAGGCTTGGAGCTGGATTTGACTGCCCGTGGTTTTGGTGTGCGTTCTGATCGCTATGCCATGATTGTGGAAGATGGCGTAGTAAAAACTTTGGAGCGCGAAGCGCCAGGTAAATTTGAAGTCAGTGATGCCGCTTCTATTCTGAAAAAACTGTAATTCAATTTATTAACTAACCTCCCCTGAATTTAGAGACGTCATCATGATGAAGCAAAGAACGATTGCCACTCCGGTTAAAACCGTGGGAATTGGTTTGCATTCTGGCAGCAAGGTGACGATCTCTATTAAACCTGCGCCAGTTGATTCAGGGATTCAGTTTGTCCGTGTTGATACTCCAGAGCAGTCGGTAGTACCCGCAACTGCTTTGGCTGTATGCGATACACGGCTTGCGTCTGTGATCCAAAAAGATGGTGTGAGAGTTTCTACAGTAGAGCACTTGCTCTCGGCTTGTGCTGGCTTAGGTTTGGATAATCTCTTGATTGAGCTTGATGGTGAAGAAGTCCCCATCATGGATGGAAGTGCTGCTTCATTTCTATTTTTGATTGAATCTGCTGGTATTGTTGAGCAAGCGGCTGCTCGTCAATTTGTAGTCATTAAAAAACCAGTTGAAGTACGTGATGGCGACAAACTTGCTCGCCTTGAACCTTTTTTCGGGTTTAAGTTGGATTTCACAATCGACTTTAAACATCCCGCTGTTGATAAAACGGGTCAGCGATTTATTGTCGATTTTGCAGAGCATGCATATCGTAGTGAAATTGGACGGGCACGCACGTTTGGTTTTGCTCACGAAGTAGAGGCTTTAAGAGAAATGGGCCTAGCACGAGGCGGTAGCTTAGATAATGCGATTGTTTTGGATGAGCACCGTATTTTGAATAACGAAGAACTTCGTTATGAGGATGAGTTTGTGCGCCACAAAATTTTGGATGCGATTGGCGACCTCTACTTAGTAGGTCATCCCATTGTGGGAGCTTATGTGGCTGAAAAATCAGGTCATGCACTCAATAACGCTTTATTACGTAAGCTCTTAGAAGATCCCAGTTCTTATGAAATTAGTAGCTTTGCTGAAAATAAGGCCCCTGAGGCTTTCTCTCAAGAAAGCCAACCTTTATTCTTTTGAGTGTTGAATTACTTCGGCTTATGCTGCAGTAATCGCTCTACCGTCTTCCGCAGTTCAGAGTCTGGAGCAAGCTTTTCTAGTAACTCTTCCCATGATTTTTTAGCAATGGCATTAAAACCTTGGGGTTTGCGATGCTGCTGATCGTTAGCGCGAGGTTTTACTTCCCACCCTGCGGGCGCTGGCTTCATTTTGACTTTAATAGCGCTGCATTTCAGCCCTAATTTTGATAACTCATTGATTAAGCTAGGTAAATTTTGTTGCAAACGACTGGCGATGCTGGCACTACTGACCAGTAAAAAGAGTTCATCTTGGCTTCCAGAGTGCCACCCAGCATCAATTTTGGGGCTGAGATGGCCCAAACCCAGTTTATCCAGCGCTATTCCTAAGGCGGACTTGATTCTGGCTAGATCTTCGGTCTTAGCCAGTATTCCCCCAAGACCATTGGATTTGCGTAGGTAATCAAGCCAGTCATAGGCCTTGTGCTTGCGGGATGGTTTAGGGGCAGAGTTCATAAAAAATGGGGTTACGGGTGATAAACTCAAGGTCTTCATTTTCTTCAATATCCCATGGTAATCGGTCTTCTTAAAACCCTGGTCGGCAGTCGTAACGACCGCCTCTTAAAACAGTATCGCAAAGTCGTTGCCAAGGTTGGCGCTTTCGAGCCAAGCCTGCAATCTTTGGATGATGTTGCGCTTGCCGCTAAAACTGCTGAATTTAAGTCTCGACTGGCTGCTGGCGAGTCTTTAGATGACATTGCGCCTGAAGCATTCGCAGTAGTGCGTGAAGCTAGCGTACGCGTTATGAAAATGCGTCACTTTGATGCTCAGCTCATGGGTGGACTGGCACTTCACCAAGGCAAGATTGCTGAGATGGGTACGGGTGAGGGTAAAACTTTAACTGCCACACTCCCAGTGTATTTGAATGCTTTGACCGGTAAAGGTGTTCATGTTGTTACGGTGAACGATTATTTGGCGCAACGTGACGCTGAATGGATGGCGAAGTTGTATAACTTCTTGGGTATGAAGGTGGGTGTCAATTTATCGCAGATGGATCACAACACCAAGCAAGAAGCATACGCAGCCGACATTACTTATGGTACCAACAATGAATTCGGTTTCGATTACTTGCGCGACAACATGGTCCAAGATTTGGATCAGCGTGTGCAACGTGGCTTAGCTTATGCGATCGTTGACGAAGTTGACTCGATTTTGATTGATGAGGCTCGCACGCCATTAATCATCTCTGGTCAAGCGGATGATCACACTGATCTCTATATCAAAATGAATGTGCTGCCTTCTCATTTAGAGCGTCAGATTGGTGAAGAGAAAGCGGATGGTACTGGTGTTGAAAAGCCAGGTGACTATTGGGTAGATGAAAAATCTCAGCAGGTCTATTTAACTGAGCAGGGCCACGATAAAGCTGAGCAAGTATTGGTTCAGATTGGCGCTTTAAATGATGGCGACTCTCTCTATGCGCCACAGAACATCACCTTGATGCACCATGTATATGCAGCCTTACGTGCACATACTTTGTACAACCGAGACCAACACTATGTTGTGCAAAACAAAGAAGTCATCATTGTTGATGAATTTACTGGTCGATTAATGCAAGGCCGTCGTTGGTCTGATGGTTTGCATCAGGCAGTCGAGGCTAAAGAAGGTGTGCCGATTCAGAATGAGAATCAAACCTTAGCAACGATTACTTTCCAGAACTATTTCCGGATGTATGGCAAGTTGGCTGGTATGACTGGTACTGCTGATACTGAAGCATATGAGTTCAAGGAAATTTACAACCTTGAAACCGTAGTCATTCCACCCAATCGTATTAGCCAAAGAAAAGACAAACAAGATCAAATCTATAAGTCTTCTCGCGAACGTTATGACGCTGTTATCAAAGATATTGAAGATTGCTATGAGCGTGGTCAACCAGTATTGGTTGGCACAACCTCGATTGAAAACTCAGAATTAATCTCTGGCTTATTAGACAAGCGTAAGTTGCCGCATCAAGTCTTGAATGCAAAACAACATGCCCGTGAAGCAGAAATCATTGCGCAGGCAGGTCGTCCGAAGATGATTACGATTGCCACTAATATGGCTGGTCGTGGTACCGATATCGTGCTTGGTGGTAATGTGGGCAAGCAGTCCACCTTGATTGAAGCTGATGAGGCTTTATCAGATCCAGAAAAAGCGAGCAAGATTAAGCAGCTTCAAGATGAATGGCAAAGCATTCATGATCAAGTGTTAGCTGCAGGTGGTTTGCATATTATCGGTACTGAGCGCCATGAGAGTCGTCGTATCGACAATCAATTAAGAGGTCGCTCTGGTCGACAAGGTGATCCAGGCTCTTCACGTTTTTTTCTGTCTTTAGATGATCCATTGCTGCGTATCTTTGCTGGTGACCGCTTAAGGTCTGTCATGGAGCGCTTGAAAATGCCTGACGGCGAGCCGATTGAAGCGGGTATGGTGACGCGTTCTATTGAGTCTGCGCAACGTAAGGTCGAGGGCCGTAACTTTGATATTCGTAAGCAGTTGCTCGAGTATGACGATGTTGCTAATGATCAGCGCAAAGAAACCTATCGCCTCAGAAATGAAGTACTTGAGAGCCAGGATATTGGAGAGCTGATTGCTAATTTGCGCGAGGATGTATTGCGTTCCGTTTGCTCTTTCTATGTTCCCCTAGAGTCTATGGAAGAGCAGTGGGATTTGCTTGGACTGGAGAATGCCCTAGCTAATGAGTGGGGTCTGACGGTTGATTTGCAGAAATGGGTTGAGGGCGCGGAAAGTGTCGATGACGCAGAGATCGTGGAACGTGTATTAGCTGCTGCTAAAGAGTCTTATGATGCGAAGGTTGATCTCTCTGGACGTGAATCTTTTGCTGGCTTTGAGCGCTCTGTACTGCTCTATAGCGTAGATACCCATTGGCGTGAGCACTTGGCTGCTTTAGATCATTTGCGCCAAGGAATTCACTTGCGGGGCTATGCCCAAAAAGATCCAAAACAAGAGTATCGCCGCGAAGCCTTTGAGCTATATGGCGAACTCTTGAGTACTATTAAGAATGATGTTGTTAAGAGCATCACGACGGTACAAATTCGTAGTGCGAGTGAATTAGATCGCGCAGCAGAATCGATGAATGAAGATTTAGCTAAGTTAAAAGATCTTCAGTACCAGCATGCAGATGCCGATATGGAAGTTGCTGGCTCTACTGGTGATCGCGGCGCTGCAATTGATATTCAACCAGCGCCAGTCCGTACTGGTCCGAAGATTGGTCGAAACGATCCTTGTTCTTGTGGTAGTGGCAAGAAGTACAAGAACTGCTGTGGTGCATTAACTTAACCATCGCCCTGAATGCGTTAATCATCAAATGGCTCGGCTAATGCAGAGCCTTTTTTTTGGCTATTTTTATTTCAATGCCGAAATTGGAGATAAATTGATATCTCCCCCTGTTTTTGATACGCCTCATCTACAATTATCAGACTATGACAGTTAATTTACCTCTCCCCCAAAAAGCCGATCTGAAGCCTGTTAAAGGTTTTGAGATGGGTATCGCTGAAGCTGGAATTAAGAAGGCCAATCGTAAAGATTTATTGGTGATGACTCTTGCTCCTGGCTCACAAGTCGCTGGTGTTTTTACCTTGAATCGTTTTTGCGCCGCCCCTGTTCAAGTTTGCCGCGAGCATCTGGCGCAAGAGGGTCGAAATGGCGAAATTCGGGCCTTAGTTGTCAACACTGGTAATGCAAACGCCGGCACAGGTGAGCAGGGTATGAAACATGCTTTAGAAACATGCGCTGCTTTAGCCAAGGATCTCAAGATCAATCCAGAGCAGATCTTGCCATTTTCAACAGGGGTGATTCTGGAGTCTTTACCGATTCAGAAAATCATTACTGCGCTTCCCAAGGCAGTAGCTAATTTGGGTGAGGACAACTGGTTTGATGCGGCCCAAGCAATCATGACTACAGATACTCAGCCAAAGGCAAGTTCAGTCACGGTTCAAACGCCAGCTGGTCAAGTTGTGTTGACGGGTATTTGTAAGGGCGCAGGAATGATTCATCCCAATATGGCAACCATGTTGGGATTTATCGCCACTGACGCTGGTTTTGCCCCTGGCTTATTGAGCGAACTCACTCGCGAGGTTGCTGATCTTTCGTTTAACGCTATCACGATTGATGGTGATACCTCGACTAATGATTCCTTCATCATCATGGCGACTGATCAATCGTCAGTACACATCAAGTCGACCAGCGACCCCAGTTACACCATCGTGCGCGAGGCTTTAATTACCCTAGCTAGAAAATTAGCGCAGATGATTGTGCGTGATGGCGAAGGTGCCACTAAGTTCATGACAATTGAAGTGGTTGGTGGCAAGACTGCTGAAGAATGCCGTCTAGTAGCAAAAGCAGTAGCTCATTCACCATTGGTTAAAACCGCATTCTTCGCGAGTGATCCTAATTTGGGTCGTATTCTTGCGGCTATTGGTTACGCAGGCATAAAAGACTTAGACGTTAATCATGTCCAAATGTGGCTGGGTGATGTTTGGGTTACTAAAGATGGCGGGCGCAATCCAAGTTATCAAGAGGCAGATGGTCAAAGAGTAATGCAGGCTCCAGAAATTACAGTCAAGATTGACCTAGGGCGCGGAACTGCTACTCAAACGATGTGGACCTGTGACTTGTCGCATGACTATGTTTCGATTAATGCGGACTATCGCTCTTAAAGATATCAATCATATGAATGAAAAATTAGACCGTCTTTTAGATCATCTCGAAACCTTTTTACCAAAACCATTAACTGATGAACAGTGGAAATCTTCCACTGCATTTAGATGGCGTCGTAGAGACAGTATCTTTGGCAGTATTGGATTTTTACAGCCAGTCAAGCATGTGTCTGATATTACCTTTGAAGACCTTCAAAACATTGATCGTCAAAGAGATGCGATTCGGGATAACACTAAAAATTTCATCCAGAAAAAACCGGCTAATAATATTCTGCTTACTGGCGCCCGAGGAACGGGTAAGTCTTCCTTGATTAAAGCCAGCTTGCACGAGTTTGCAAGCCAAGGCCTGCGTCTGGTAGAGGTGGAAAAAGAGCATCTTGCTGACTTGGCCGATATCACGGAGCTTCTGGCTGATCGTCCCGAGCGCTTCATTATTTTCTGCGACGATCTCTCCTTTGAAGACGGTGAGTCAGGCTATAAGGCTATGAAATCTGCTCTTGATGGCTCCGTATCGGCTCAAGTCGATAATATTTTGATCTATGCCACCTCTAATCGTCGTCATTTATTGCCGGAGTATATGAAGGATAACGAAGGTTATGTACACGGCGATGATGGCGAAATTCATCCAGGTGAGGTAGTGGAAGAAAAGATTTCTTTATCAGAGCGCTTTGGTTTGTGGCTCTCGTTTTATCCGCCTAAGCAAGATGAGTATTTAGCAATTGTGGCTCACTGGTTGGCACATTTTGGTCTGAGTGCTGAGCAAATTGCGGCTGCTCGTGCAGAGGCGCTCGTTTGGGCTTTAGAGCGCGGTTCTCGTTCTGGCCGCGTGGCTTGGCAGTTTGCAAAACATTGGGCTGGATCACACGCCTAAGATGGATTGATTCTGGTGAGTGAAATTAATCGACCCGTTACTGAAGTAGCCGCTGGAATATTGCTGGATCAATCCGGTCGCTATCTATTGGGACAAAGACCAGAAGGCAAGCCCTATGCAGGTTATTGGGAAGTACCTGGCGGCAAGATTGAAAAAGGCGAATCTGTTTTCGAGGCGCTGAAACGTGAGCTACAAGAAGAGCTTGGTATAGACATTCATGCGAGTGAAGAATTAACTATCCTCGAGTATGACTATCCGCATGCTTATGTACGCTTACATGTGAGTATTATTCGAGAATGGATAGGTACTCCAAAAGGCTGCGAAGGCCAGTCCCTGTCCTGGCAATTATTAAGCTCAGAAAAGCCTAGTGTGGAACCGCTATTACCAGCCGCTTGGCCAATGCTGGACAGGCTGAAAGCCCTTTTGACCTAGAAGTGGCAGAGCGTCAGCTTGAATGACACATCCTTATTTGCAGGCTGTGATTTTTTATCACGATCTGTTTGCATAAAGCGCACGGATAGTAAATATTTATTGGCGCTAATCTCGGAGAAGAGCGTGTCATCTTCTACCGCAACTCGCATCAGCTGATAAATTTTCCCAGAAGGTGCCTGCTGGAATGAGCCGTTATGAGCCAAGACATCTTTTACTTCACCTGACTGACGTAGTAAGCGTAAAAATAATTGACAGGCATCTTGCCATGGTAACAAGGGGTGTGCAAAATTTTCTAGTAGCTTGCGACGCTCATTCGATGGACTATTTTTCCAAGCATGATAGCTAGGCAAATCAATCGGACTTGTACCGCCGGGAATATTTAAGCGTGTACGAATACTATTGAGCCACTCGCTCTCAGAAATTGCTAAGTTTGGTCTGCCGGTTGATTGATTAATCTTGCTAGCAACAGAATCTATTTCTGCTAGTGTTTGAGAAAGAGTTTCTTGATCTACTTTTTGTGAGGTCTTTAGTCCATTGAGGGCATATTTTTGACGCTCAAATTCTTTTAGTAGTAGTGATTTGATATCGCCACGTGCACCAATATCTCCCAGGTCAAACAACATGGCGATTGCATTGTGATGAAGTTCGGGGTCATCGGAGCGTACGAAATGATTGAAGCGGGCGAACAAGTACTCCAGTCGAAGCATGCTTCGAACTAATTCATTGAAGGGGTATTCGTAGACAATCACAAGCCCATATTCTATGACGAACTGAGCTGTTCTTACTTAATCTGTAGGATTTTTTCGTGCAAATGGTTTACTTCAGCTTTCAACTTCTCAAAGCTAGCTTGATTCTCAATAACGATATCCGCACTAGCAAGACGATCTTTTCTGACTGCTTGAGCCTGCAAAATTTTTTCCACCTCTGCCCGGGGTAAATTGCTGCGCTGCATCACTCTGGTAATTTGGACTTCTTCAGGGCAGTCCACCACTACTAAGCGGTCAATGAGCCCTTGCCAAGAGCCTGATTCAAGCAGGAGAGGAACGACAAAGACTAAGTAGGGCACACCTTCAGCAGCCAATCGCTTGGCTTGCTTGATAGTCTCTAGGCGGATGAGGGGGTGGGTAATCGCCTCTAAGTTCTTTCTCGCCTCAGGCTTAGCAAATACTAGGGCGCGCATCTTGTCCCTCTTTAATGCCCCGTCTGCATCGAGATAGTCGGCACCGAATTGTTCCTTTATAGCTTCTATTGCCACTCCCTTTGGCGAGGTGATCTGATGGGCTATGAGATCCGTATCTACAATCCCCGCTCCTAAGCTGCCCAGTAAATCGCTGACTGCAGTTTTGCCTGAGCCAATGCCTCCGGTTAGACCGATCAGGGGAATGCGCCCCTTGAGTCCGCTTAAATCGGATTGTTCAGAAACCATGTTTGGAGGATCTGTGGCCATAACAACTCAATGATGCCAGCAACAGCCAGGAATGGTCCAAAAGGAAATGCTGAGCGAATAGATTGCTTTTGGTATCGAAGCCAGATGAGCCCCCCAAGCAGGCCGCTGATGGATGCCACTAATAAAATTCCTGGTAAAGCACTGAGGCCAAACCATGCTCCAAGTGCAGCTAGTAGTTTTGCATCGCCCATGCCGACCCCATTTTGCTTTTTAGCCCATCTATAAATGAAGTTGAGCCCCCATAAAAATGCATATCCAAGGAATGCACCTGCAATCGCATTTGGAAAGCTGGTCAATCCTAAATTTGGTAAGTAATTAAAGACTAAGCCAGCGGCAATGATGGGAATAGTCATGGCATCAGGTAGGCGAAAAGTTCGCATATCAATATAGGCTAGATATACCAAAGCCAAGATCAGCAAGGTGCGAACTAAATCCATCATCGTTAAAGCATGCATTAAACGATTTGCCCTAAATTAAATATTGGTAGATACAGAATAATGACTAGTCCACCAATGATGATGCCAACTAGCATGATGAGCAAGGGCTCTAGAGTCTGGCTAAGACTATTGAGGCTGCCGCTGAGTTGAGAGCCTAAAGTGTTGGCGCGCTTCCTTAGCATCTGTGCAAGAAAGCCACTTTCTGCTGCAATATGAAGCAATTGCAAAGTCTCAGTATCGAAAAAAGAATGTTTTGGATCAGCCTTTTTCAAGGACGCACCTAAGGGCCAGCCTCGGGTCAGGTGTTTAAAAACTTCTGCACTGAGGTCATGACTTAGCCAGTGATTAGAGGATTGCGCGGTGACGCGTAGCGCATCAGGAAGTGGTAAACCTGACTCTAGAAGATGGCCCAGGGTTCGACACCAGTAAGTCAGGGCGGCCAAACGAAGCAATTTACCCAGTAGCGGTATCCGAAAACTCCATTGATCACACATTTTTTGTAAGTAAATAGATTTTATCCAAGCAAGTAAGCAGATGAGAGTGCTAGTAAGAAGGCAGGCACAGATTTCTATAAAGAAATGATTCATGATGGACGATATTTGAATGAGTGCTTTGGTCGGCGGTGGTAATTCTGCTTGAAAGTGACCAAAGACATCTTTAAATACTGGCACCACCCAAATCATCATGACGATGACCAACAGAAGCGAGCTGCTTAAGGTAATGATGGGGTAGCTTAGTGCTTGTTGTACTTTGCGCCTTAATTCAATTTGAGCTTCTAGTTGTTGGCAAATAGTCTTGAGTGCAAGCTCAATATCTCCTGTACGTTCACTCACACGGATCAGATTAATGAACTCCATCGAAAACAGATTGTGTTGTGCCATGAGACTTTGGGAAAAACTGTTACCTTTCTTTAAATGAGCCTGTATATCCTTTAGCCAATGCTGCCATTCCTTAGGCGCTGAAGACTGAATGAGTTCAATGGCATTCAAGAGGGCTAGCCCAGCATTAAACAAGGTCAGTAATTGCTGAGCGAAATCTAATTGCGATTGCTTGTTTAGTGCCATGTACATACCTCAGTATCTAAGGTAGCTTGATCAATGTTGCCCTTTTTGACATGATGTAATCCAGCTTCAGCCATATTGAGGTAGGGCAAGGATGGGTCAAATAATTGCTGACGATCTAGAACCTCATGTACTCCGATGCGACCAAAGTAACCAATGCCCTTACAAACTCTACAAACTTCGGAGACATTGCCAGCAGTGCAGTTTTTACATTCACGGCAGAGTGTTCGAACTAAACGCTGAGAGCTGACACTTTGCAAACAAGATTCAAGCGATTCTTGATCTATCCCGAGACTTTTGAGTCTAGTGAGTGCAGCTCTGGCATCGCGCGTGTGTAAGGTGCTTAAAACAAGATGTCCTGTTTGTGCAGCCTGAATTGCAAGTGCCGCAGTAGCCCCATCCCGAATCTCTCCAATCATGATGACATCAGGATCTTGTCTGAGGAGTGCTTTGATAATGACTGGAAAATCAAGGCCTGCGCGTGGGTGATACGCCACTTGATTAACGCCAGGAAGACGAATTTCGATGGGATCTTCAATCGAACAAAGGTTGCGATGGCTTTGATTGAGTGCGTGTAGGCAGCTATAAAGCGTACGCGTTTTGCCGCTGCCTGTCGGGCCCGTTACTAGTATTAAGCCGTTAGGTCTTGCAATCGCTTTTTGAAAAATATGCAGTTGCTCAGGTAGTAAACCCGTTTGCTCTAGGGAAAGCTCTTCAAGCCGATTGGGAAGGATGCGAATAACCGCTTTTTCACCATGAAGGGTTGGAAGTATTGAGACGCGACAATCAATGATAGGTTTTGAAAAATCTAAGCCAATGCAGAGACGACCATCTTGAGGAATGCGTTTTTCTGCAATATCTAAACGCGCCAATATCTTGATACGCGTAATGAGACGCTCATGCAGTTCGGCAGGGTATTGTGACTGAGCTTGGAGTAAGCCATCCACTCGAATGCGAACTTGAGTTCCTAGGGCGCACGCTTCAATGTGAATGTCACTAGCCCTAGCGTGAAGTGCATTTGCTGCGATTTCATACCAGGTGCGAATAATGAGTGAGTCATCTTGAGAAAGGTTCAATCTTGATCTTGATTGAGGGTAGGGCGATAGAGTTTGACAGTTTTCACTCCTTGATCATCAAACTGTACGATTTCCATGACAATGCCAGCAATTTTGATGCTGACATCATGGTCAGGAATCGCTTCAAGATTTTCTAAAATCAGCCCATTTAAAGTTCGTGGCCCATCGAGCGGTAGATTCAAATTCAAAAGACGATTGAGGTCTCGCAAGGACGCTCCGCCACTAGCTAGATAGGTACCGTCTGAAAGCCAGTGCGGATCGGTCGAGAGGCTGGAGAATGAGGTTGTAAATTCGCCAATAAGCTCCTCCACAATATCCTCAAAGGTAACTAGACCAAGAACCTCGCCATACTCATTCACTACTAGACTTAAGCGTTGCTGGTTGTCTTGGAAAAATTGCATCTGCTGTAATACCGGTGTACCGCTCGGTATGAAGTAAGGCTCATTAACCAAGGATCTAAAGTCCTCATGCTTTAGGTCTGAATCACCCAACAAAGACAAGGCTTTCTTAACCGATAGGATGCCTACAATTCTTTCGGAGTCGCCATCGCAAACAGGTAATTTGTTGTGATAACAAGTTTCTAATTGCTGAACTACTTCATCAATGGGTCTAGCAAGATCCAAAATTTCTATTTTTGACCTTGGTATCATGACATCATCTACTGTGATGTTCTCTAGGTTAAATAGGTTGAGCAAAATATTGCGATGGTGATTAGAAACAAAGCGATTGGACTCCAAAACCAAGCTACGCAACTCTTCTTTGCTCATCGTTCTACTATCTGAGGATGATTGCAGGCCAGAAACCTTCATCAAACCAGAAACAAAACTGTTAATCAGCCAAAGCAAGGGCTTTAATAAGAAAGTCAGCGGCAGAATGAGCCAGCCGACATTGGAGGCAATCTTTTCGGGGAAGGCGGCGCCAATGACCTTGGGAGTAATTTCGCTAAAGATGATGATCAGTAATGCAACTACCAGAGTGGCAATTGATAGAACCAGTCCACTATCACCAAATAGATGGAGAGCAATACCAGTTACCAGAATAGGGAGGATGGTATTGATGAGATTGTTGGATATCAGTAGGACTGATAAAAGGGAATCAATTCGCTTGAGAAGTCTTTCTGCTAGAGCGGCGCCTGTATTACCGCTATTAGCCATGGCGCGTAAGCGATGGCGGTTCGATGACAACATACTAGTTTCGGCCATCGAAAAGAAGCCAGAAAGCGCGAGCAAAAATAGGACTAAGGCAGCCTGGCTATAAAGGGGCCAATCGTCAAAAAAATTGTCCATGGTGTTTGCCTGCAAAAATTAAGGATGATTCAATATAGCAAAGTAGGCTTTCACAAGCCATATTCACAAGCTATGGCTAGGGTAGAAAGGCTTGTAATCTGCCTTACCGAATTATGTGAGAATTATCCCCATGCCCTCCTCTAAAAAATCACCTCTATCAGAAAGTGCGCGTTACTGCGTCATCGACGCCCCTTTTGGAAAATTGGGGATTTTGACTGAATTAGTCGATGGTAGTCTCATGCTATCGAAGATCGACTACCTGCCAGCTAAAGCCGCTTTATCAAAACCTCAGAATGAGCTGGCTAAGGAGGTGGCTCAGCAATGCACGGCCTACTTTAAGGACCCACAGTTCCAATTTGATTTACCTATGAAGCCTATGGGCACAGTTCACCAGCAAAGGGTATGGCAACAGATTCGGGAGATACCAGCTGGAGAGGCAAAAACTTATGGTGAGGTAGCTAGCGTTATCAAGAGTGGTCCCCGTGCGGTGGGCACTGCATGTGGCGCTAACCCTTTTCCTTTGATCACACCCTGTCATCGCGTCGTTTCCGCGCAAGGCATTGGCGGATTTATGAAAGAAAATTCACCAGGTCTTTATCGCCAAATAAAAATATGGCTTTTAAAGCACGAGGGAGTGCTTTAAGTTTTAAAGGGCTTTTCTAAGTGGGCTTGATGCATTATGAAAAAAGAGCTTCATGAGGGCATCGCTACCAACAGCTACTTTGGTAAAAGCATAAAAAGCCATTACTGTTTTTCTAGAAAGCTTTACTTCATCTTTGTGATCAAATTGTTTACGAGCAGCTATTTTGGAGAGTGTCATCACTGCTAAGCCAAAAGCTAAAAAACAAAAGCGCCTTACCCCAGCCTCTTCTTTCGGAATCAGAAGAATGTAACTCATCGAATCTTGAAGTTTTTGATACGCAATCTTGAGCAGCTCAACTTGAGTCATATTGCCTGGCTTCCATGAGACGCCTCGTGCATTGTCCTCGGGCGAGTCTTTGAGAATGTTAGTCATTTGCAGAGCTTGACCAAAAGCAACCGAGAGGGCCTCATGTCCCTGAATATTTATTGCAAACTTAGCAGAGTGATTACTAAAGATGCTTGTCAGGAGTTCGCCAACAACTCCAGCGACCACATAGCAATATTTCTCAAACTCTTGCAGATCCCTTAAACCTGATTCAGTTTGCTTCCCATGAAAATGCGACATGCCTTCAGACATGATGGAAATGCAGTGACTCACTGCCACTTGATCTGCACTAGAGCAAGTATGCAAAATTCTGAGGACGGTTGGGGTATGCGTAATTAAATCAAGCTCATCTTGATTGTCATAGCCCTTTAACTCTTGGAGACAGGGATCGACAAATAACTGTACCGGTAATTTATCCAGAACAGCATCGAGAAATAATTTAGATAATGTTTGCTTAGTCTCTGGGCTGAGGTCTGCGGCATCTTCAATCGTATCGACAATGCGGCAAAGCAGGTAGGTATTGCCAACGACCTTTTCCATCTCTGGTGGTAGCAAGGGGATAGTGAGCGCAAAGGTTCGCGATACCGAGCCCAAAATGGCTTTTTGGTAGGCTAGATCAATATCTAGATTCTCGATAGGGTTAGATTTAGGTGATTGCACCCGTCAATTATGTCAGACGAACTTGCCCTGAATTGGGACTTATTTCCTTAGTAACAAAAGTGACATAGCCATATAATTTCACCAAATTCTGCAAGGAGAAATCAGGCGTGCTGATTTGGTTCGTCATCATTTACTGGGTTATATCGGTTGGCATCGGCCTATGGGCTGCATTGCGCGTAAAAAATACTGCGGACTTTGCAGCAGCAGGTCATAGCCTTCCAATGCCAATTGTGACGGCCACTGTTTTTGCTACCTGGTTTGGGTCCGAGACAGTTTTAGGCATTCCTGCCACCTTTTTGAAAGAAGGTTTGGGAGGCGTTGTCTCTGATCCATTTGGCTCCTCTCTTTGTTTGATTTTAGTTGGCCTCTTTTTTGCGCGACATCTCTACAACCGTCGCATGCTCACCATTGGTGATTTCTTTCGGGAAAAATATGGTCGCACTGTAGAGGTCTTGGTAACCCTTTGTATCGTTGTTTCGTATTTGGGTTGGGTTGCTGCTCAGATTAAAGCCTTGGGTTTAGTTTTTAACGTG
Organism: Polynucleobacter sp. UB-Siik-W21; assembly: GCF_018687415.1. Lineage (NCBI taxonomy): Bacteria > Pseudomonadati > Pseudomonadota > Betaproteobacteria > Burkholderiales > Burkholderiaceae > Polynucleobacter > Polynucleobacter sp. UB-Siik-W21. The sequence goes on from NZ_CP061289.1 coordinate 177,197, forward strand.
GTGTCTGAGGGCAGCATTTCTCAAACAGGTGGCATGATGATTGGCGCTGCCAGCGTTTTGATCTACACCCTCTTCGGCGGCATGTGGTCAGTAGCCATTACCGACTTTATTCAGATGATCATTATTGTGATTGGTATGCTGTACATCGGCGGCGAGATGACAGCGCAAACAGGTGGTTTTAGGGTAGTCATTGAACATGCTGCTGCAGCGGGGCAATTTAGTAATTTCTGGCCGGAGATGAATTTGGCATCCATTCTCGGGTTTGTTGCAGCGCTTTGCACCATGATGCTAGGCTCCATTCCACAGCAAGATGTTTTCCAGCGTATTACCTCGAGTAAGAACGTCAACATTGCCGTCAATGCTGCCATTCTCGGTGGCGTGCTTTACTTTATTTTTGCTTTTGTACCGATGTACTTGGCCTATTCGGCGACCTTGATTAATCCTGATTTGGTAAAAGAATACTTAGATACCGATCCACAAATGATTTTGCCAAAACTGATTCTGAATCATGTCCCCATCGTTGCACAGGTGATGTTCTTTGGCGCTTTACTCTCGGCAATTAAGAGTTGCGCCAGTGCAACTCTATTGGCACCTTCAGTGACCTTTGCAGAAAATATTGTGAGAGGCTTTTTCAAGCATCTATCCGATCAAGACTTACTAAAAATCATGCGAATCACAGTGTTGTGTTTTGCCGTAATAGTCACTTTCTTTGCAGTGAATTCTGAGTTGTCTATTTTTAAGATGGTGGAGAGCGCTTACAAGGTGACTCTAGTGGCAGCTTTTGTGCCCCTTGCCTTCGGGGTCTATTGGTCTAAGGCTAATTCTTTGGGTGGTCTATTGGCCGTGGTTGGCGGCCTGACTATTTGGATTAGCTGTGAAATCTTGGCCCCTAACGCCATCATGCCGCCTCAGTTGGCGGGCTTACTGGCCAGTATTGCTGGCATGATTTTGGGTAGTCTAGTACCCAAAGACCTTTTAAAGGCAGTTTAGCTTCAGTAGTGCCTAAAAATTAGGCACTCAAATGTGTTGTAGCCCAAAATGTTCTCCTCTAATATGACAGTAATACTAAATTTTCTATTCTTCTTGGGTTCCTATGAAAATCTGTGTGATCGGGGGAGGTGGCGCCATTGGCGGTTACCTAGCTGTCATGTTGGCGCGATCGGGTAATGATGTAACGGTTGTTGCGCGCGGTGCAACTTTAGCGGCAATTAAAGAGCGCGGCTTGGCATTAATTATGGATGACCAACCCGAGCCTTTAGTGGCAGAAGTAAAAGCAGTAGAAAAAATTAGAGATGCTGAAACACCAGATGTTGTGATCTTGGCAGTGAAGGCCCATCAAGTTGAGCCGATTATTGATGACTTAGCTGCGATCATGGGACCAGAAACGATTTTGATCCCGATGCAAAACGGAATCCCTTGGTGGTATTTCCAAAAACTGGGTGGCGAATTTCAAGACCATTCTGTTGAAACAGTCGATGCTGGCGGTCAAGCAAAGAAGGCCATTAATCCAAACAACATCATTGGTTGTGTTGTGTATCCAGCAACTTTTACTCAAGCTCCGGGTGTGATTCGTCACGTAGAAGGCAATCGTTTCCCATTGGGCGAGCTGGATGGTAAGGTAACTGAACGTATTCAGAAGATGTCTGAGATGATGGGTGCAGCTAGCTTTAAGTCGCCCATTTTGGAGGATATCCGTTCCGAAATTTGGCTCAAGCTGTGGGGCAATATGACATTCAATCCAATCAGCTCATTGACTCACGGCACTTTGGAAGGCATTTGCCAATATCCATTAACCAAAGAATTAGCGCGCAGCATGATGGCTGAAGCACAAACGATTGCTGAAAAACTCGGTGTTACTTTCCGCGTGGATATCGAGCGTCGCATTGCGGGTGCTGAGAAGGTGGGCAAGCATAAGACTTCTATGCTGCAGGACTTAGAGGCTGGTCGTAGTTTAGAAATCGATGCACTCTTGGGCTCAGTAATTGAGTTAGGCAAGATTACTCAGATACCTACACCTTGTTTGAACACGGTATTTGCTTTAACGAAATATTTGGATGAAAACGTGCAGGCCTCTAAAGGTAGCTTGGCATTGCCATCGGTATCAGGTTACTAAAAACTTTTAGTTCTTTCAGTCAAGACAAAAACCCTTGCTACTTAACATAGCAAGGGTTTTTGTCTTGAAGAGGGTCAACTATTCGAAGCGATTATCGAGTCGACCCACACCATCAATGATGATGCTGACATTGCTACCAGGTTTCATGGAGCCAACGCCTACTGAAGTGCCGCATGCAATGATGTCACCTGCCTCTAAAGGCACATCTTGGGAAATTAGGCTTACTAATTTGGCTGGTGGGAAGATCATGTCTGATATTGGGTAATTCTGACGCTCTTGATCATTGAGAATAGTTTTGATGGTTAATTTGCTTGGGTCAACATCGGTAGTGATGTAAGGGCCAAAGACACCAAAAGTGTTGAAGCTCTTGGAGCGGGTCCACTGTGCATAACCAGGATCACGATTCAGAATCTCAATGGCAGTGACATCGTTAATACAGGTGTAACCAAAAATCGCTTTTGCTGCCTCAGCCTCATCTGCTTCATGGATGCGCTTACCAATCACGATACCAAGTTCTCCCTCATAAACTACTTTTCCTGAATAGGACTTGGGACTGCGAATCACTTGATTGGTAGCCAGAAAGGAATTATTGCCTTTGAGGAAATACAGCGGCTCGGCGGGTACGGCGTGCTCCAGCTTAGTTACGAGCGCATGAAAGTTATCCACCATGGCAACCATCTTGGATGGGGTGCATGGGATGTCAATGGTGACATCGGCCAATTTCACGGTTTCGCCAGTCGGTTTTGGGTTTTGAAACAAGTCGCCTGAGTACACCGCGATTTGGTCACCCTGTACTTGTCCTAAACCACTTTTTCCTTGATGTTGAAATTTGAGCCATTGAGCCATAATGAGTTCCTATGAATTAAATATTTGATAGTCAATATCTTACAGGGGTGAGTTGATGTCTAAGACTTCTGAGCTCGTTTTTGCACCGGAATTAGATCAGCCCGTTCGTTACATGGAACGCACCCGTAGCTATTATTTGGGTTTGGGATACGAGAATCCCTATGTGTGGGCTCACTATATTGATGCGCCATTTACGCCGCTCAAGAAACCCCTCAATCAATCTATTTTGGGTTTAATTACTACCGCAGTACCCTTTGATGCTAGCAAAGGGAATCAAGGTCCTGGTGCCCCTTATAACGCGGCAGCAAAGTTTTATCAGCCCTATCAACATTCAATAGATGGCGATATCGATTTAAGAATTGCGCATGTCGGTATTGATCGTAAAAATGCCAATATGGAAGATATGCCTTGTTGGTTTCCATTGTCAGCAGCTCAGCAGGCTGTAAAGGCGGGCAGGATCCAAGAACTTTCTCCCCATTTTTATGGTTTACCTACTAATCGCAGTCAACGTCATACTTTCGAGATAGACGCCCCAATCATTTTGGACATGTTGCGTGCAGATCATGTTGAGGTCGCTGTTTTGATTCCGAATTGTCCTGTCTGCCATCAGAGCCAAAGTTTATTGGCGAGATACCTTGAGGCAGCAGGTATTTCAACAGTAGTGATGGGCGCAGCAAAAGATATTGTTGAGTATTGTGGCGTTCCCAGATTTTTGTTTAGCGATTTCCCATTAGGAAATGCCGCTGCAAAACCCAAGGATCCCGAGTCTCAGATTCTCAATTTTGAATTAGCACTGCGCCTATTGGAGTCTGCTCCTGCAGCTCGAACCACGATGCAATCACCCCTCGTTTGGTCGGTGGATCCTAGTTGGAAATTGGACTATTCCAATCTGGAAAAGTTATCTAAGCAAGAAGTTGAAAGATTGCGTGATGAAGCTGAACAGGCGCGCATTACAGCGCGTGAACTCAGAATGCAAAGCGTTGGAAATTAAGCGTTTTTAGGTCTGGCGCGAGAGCGAATATTCGCAGAGGGCTTGCAGTGCAGATGTCGCCTCGTTCGCTGGAAAATCCTGAATGCATTCCAAAGCCAAATCCGCTTCACGCTTTGCTGCGGCTTGGGTGTAATCAAGCGCACCAGAACTTTGCACTGCGTTCAGAATTTGTGCAAATACATCATCAGGTAAATCTTGGTTTTGCTCCACCGCTGCGCGGACCAATAAACGTTCTTCATTGCTGCCATTTTCTAGCAGATAGATGAGCGGTAAAGTGGGCTTACCTTCGCGCAAATCATCGCCAGCGTTTTTCCCCATCTGTGAGGAATTGGCTGTGTAATCTAAAAGATCATCCATCAACTGGAATGCAGTGCCAATGTGACGACCAAATGCTGCTGCTTGTTCACGTTGAACGTCTGTGGCATTTGCCAAAATGGCGCCAAGCTCAGTAGAAGCCTCAAACAATTTGGCAGTTTTGTAGCGAATGACTTGTAGGTAGCTCGCTTCGTCAACTTCAGGGTCATTCATATTCAGGAGTTGCAGCACCTCTCCTTCAGCAATCGTATTGGTTGCGTCTGACAGAATTTGCATCACCCGCAGATCGTTTGGCTTGACCATCATCTGAAAGGCTCTGGAATATAAAAAATCGCCCACTAATACGCTAGCGGCGTTGCCAAAAGCGGTATTTGCTGTCTCACGACCCCTTCTCAGCGTGGATTCATCGACTACATCGTCATGTAAGAGGGTGGCAGTATGGATGAATTCAACTACAGCAGCCATTTCTTGGGTATGAGGAAATACTTTGCCATTGCTCAGAGCCTTGGCAACCAACATCAAGAGCGCAGGCCGCACGCGTTTGCCGCCAGCCTGAATGATATAAGCCGAAATTTGGTCAATTAAGGCTACTTTTGAGGCTAAACGCTCACGAATCACCCCATCTAAGCCCTTGAATTCTAAGGAAATAGGGGCCAGGATTTGGCTTAACTCATTGATTTTGACAGTGCTGGTCATGCAAGATATAATAATCGGCTTAGCTTATCCAGGGTGGATTAGCTTAAATGTTAGATATTAATTGAGGTTTCAAACCATGTACGCGGTCATAAAAACCGGTGGCAAACAGTATAAAGTTGCCGCAGGCGAAAAATTGAAAATAGAACAGATACCAGCGGAAATCGGCAGCGAAATCACTCTTGACCAAGTCCTCGCCGTTGGCGAAGGCGCTTCACTGAAGTTAGGTGATCCAATGGTTAATGGTGCAGCTGTGATGGCCACTGTCGTCTCCCAAGGACGTCACGATAAAGTGACAATCTTTAAGATGCGCCGTCGCAAGCATTATCAAAAGCACCAAGGCCATCGTCAGAATTTCACTGAAATTTTGATCAATACGATTAAAGCCTAATTCAGGGTAGGAGAAAGATATGGCACAGAAAAAAGGCGGCGGCTCAACACGAAATGGTCGCGACTCGGAATCGAAACGCTTAGGCGTTAAGGTATTTGGCGGCGAGCATATTAATGCTGGCAGCATCATTATTCGTCAACGTGGCACACGTGTTCATCCAGGTGCTAACGTTGGTATTGGTAAAGATCACACTTTGTTCGCCTTAATTGACGGTCAAGTGGAATTCGGCGTTAAGGGTGCTTTGAAGAAGGCCCAAGTTTCAGTTTTGCCTCGTTCATAAGGCGCCTGACTGAGACTCGTTTGATTCAGATTCATTCCGAATTTAACTCTTAGGAACAGGCCTCGCTAAGCGAGGCCTTTTTTATTCATGAAATTTATAGACGAAGCACGTATTGAAGTCATAGCTGGCCAGGGTGGCGCCGGGAGTGCTTCCATGCGCCGCGAAAAGTTTATTGAATTTGGCGGACCCGATGGCGGTGATGGTGGTAAGGGCGGGAGCGTTTGGGCAACGGCTGATCGAAATATCAATACCTTGATTGATTACCGCTACGCTAAAACACATACTGCAAAAAATGGTGAGCCAGGCCGAGGCGCTGATTGCTATGGTCGTGCAGGTGATGATGTTGAATTGCGCATGCCAGTAGGCACCATCATTTCTGACTATGAAACCGGTGAGCCGATTGCAGACTTAACAACTCACGGTGAGCGTTTGTGTTTGGCACAAGGTGGTGTTGGTGGTTGGGGCAATATTCACTTTAAGAGCAGTACGAATAGAGCGCCACGTCAAAAGACCAATGGCAAGCCTGGTGAACGTCGCAAACTCAAACTCGAATTAAAAGTATTGGCTGATGTGGGTTTGTTGGGCATGCCAAATGCTGGTAAGTCTACTTTGATTACCGCCGTATCCAATGCGCGCCCAAAAATTGCGGACTATCCATTCACAACGCTTCATCCTAATTTGGGTGTAGTGCGTGTCGGTAATGAGCGGAGCTTTGTGATCGCAGATATTCCTGGGTTAATTGAGGGTGCGGCAGAGGGTGCAGGCCTAGGCCATCGTTTCTTACGTCACTTGCAACGTACTGGAGTTCTCTTGCACCTAGTTGATCTAGCCCCATTTGATGAGAATGAAGATCCAGTAGCGGATGCCAAGGCGATCGTAAATGAATTACGTAAATACGATGAGGCTTTGGTTGAAAAGCCACGCTGGTTGGTCTTAAACAAGGTCGACATGATTCCTGAAGAGGATCGTCAAAAAGTTGTTGCTGACTTTGTCAAAAAATTTAAGTGGAAAGGTCCTATATTTGAGATTTCTGCTTTAACTGGGCTAGGTTGCGACAAGCTTTGTTATTCCTTGCAAGATTATTTGGATTCTGTACGTCGTGATCGTGATGATGCTGAGGGGCGCGCAGCAGACCCACGCTATCAAGATCAAGCGCAAGACAAAGATAAAACACCAGATTAAAAGTTAATTGAGCATCTTCATTTGCTATGAACCTTAAACAAACTAAACGTATCGTTGTCAAAGTTGGCTCTAGCCTAGTCACAAATAATGGTGAGGGCTTAGATCATGCTGCTATTGGCATGTGGGCAGAACAAATTGCGGGTTTGCTAGAGGCTGGTCATGAGGTTTTAATGGTGAGCTCGGGCGCGATTGCTGAAGGTATGCAGCGTTTGGGTTGGCCTAAGCGTCCACAAGAAATTCATCAATTACAGGCTGCTGCTGCCGTTGGTCAAATGGGTTTAGTGCAGGTATACGAGAGCTGTTTTGCACGCTTTAATTTGCGTAGTGCCCAGGTTTTACTAACCAACGCAGACTTAGCCCATACTGAACGTAATGCCAATGCAAAAGGTACCCTAGACACCTTGTTGAAATTAGGTGTAGTGCCTATCATCAATGAGAATGACACCGTCGTTACTGACGAAATTAAATTTGGTGATAACGATAGTCTCGCTGCCTTGGTGACAAACCTAGTACATGCAGACCTCTTAGTGATTCTCACTGATCAGGGTGGTTTATTTACCGCTGATCCTCGTCAAAATCCGGATGCAACCCTCTTGATCGATGCGATTGCTGGCGATCCTGCCTTAGAAAAAATGGCTGGCGGGGCGGCAAGTGAGCTGAGTAAAGGTGGCATGCTGACTAAAGTATTAGCGGCAAAAATTGCAGTCCAAACTGGCGCATCTACGGTGATTGCTTCAGGTCGTGAGCCAGAGGTGTTAACACGCCTTCTAGCTGGCGAGAAAATTGGTACTTGCCTAAGCCCTAAATAAACTGCATTGCCACTTTATTGAATACCAAATGAGTTGGTTGGCTTGGTGCCCCCTGTGAATCCATTGGGATTTAGAGATTGAAGAATAGTCTTGATATTCTTTTCTTGCGAGTTGAAATTGCAAAATGCACCTTGCGCTAAAGCCGCTTGGTAGCGATTGGGAACATTGTTTTGGATCCCCCTCCAACTAGAAAGCGGATTTTCTCTCCAAGCATTATTTTCCAAGTTGCCATATAGGCGCCATTGGAATGAATCACAACGGATGCCCTCATATTGTGCTTGTTGACCACCGCTGGGATTTGTCATCACAACAATGTAGCGAGTTACGCCATCGGCACCAATCAAAATCGAGTCGGTGTCGACCGCAAATTTAAAAATAGTGTGTTGTGACACGTAAAAAGGGAGCAGAGTTGATGGATTGGGCGGGTTCAGGGGCATTTTGGTCGCACCTTCTTTAAACACCATCGGCGCGAAAGGATCAAGACCGCTTTGCATGGGATCACCAGCACAGGCCAGTAAAGTTAAGGCAGCACAAATACAAGAGACATATTGGCTAAGGGTGCGAAAGAAAGAACTCATTATTTTTGCTTATCCGATTTAGTAGACTCTTGATGAATCTCGTCGCCCTTGGAGTAAAAAGATTGCAGAATATCTAAAGGCGTTCCCCAGGCTAATTGTTGCATGCGGACCCCTTTAGCAAGATAGCGGGCAAGCTCAGATAAAGCCAGTTGATAAACTTCGCGTTTAAAACCAATAACAGCATCCAGCTGAATCCAAAATGGAACCCAGCGCCAAGCATCAAATTCAGGATGTTCCGTAGCTCTTAATTGAATATCGCTATCTAAGCCGACTAGACGAAGTAGAAACCAGATTTGTTTTTGACCACGGTAGGCGGCACGGTGAACGCGGGTGGCATGTTGACGACGTAAATATTCCTCAGGGACGTCGTAACGAAGCCAGTCCCTGGTTCGTCCAATAATCTGGACATGTTCCGGTAGTAAGCCAACCTCTTCATGCAATTCGCGGTACATTGCCTGTTCAGGACTCTCGCCATGCGCTATTCCGCCCTGCGGGAACTGCCACGAATGCTGCCCAACGCGTTTTCCCCAGAAAACCTCGTTACGGCTGTTAAGGAGGACAATGCCGACATTGGGTCTATACCCTTCACGGTCAAGCATGATCGTGCCCCAAATCCTTTAAAATCAATGATTTGATTATATCCATACATGAAAGCATCACAATCATTTCTCGCCACGCTAAAAGAAGCCCCCTCTGACGCTGAGGTGGTTTCGCATAAGCTCATGGTGCGAGCAGGTTTAATTCGTAAGCTGAGTGCCGGTATTTATAACTACTTGCCGCTGGGATTAAAAGTGATCCGCAAGGTTGAAAATATCATTCGCGAAGAAATGAATCGTGCTGGCGCAATTGAATTGCTATTGCCAATAATTCAGCCTGCTGAATTATGGCAAGAGACTGGTCGATGGGAAAAGATGGGGCCTGAGTTACTCCGTATTAAAGATCGTCACGATCGTGATTTTTTAATTCAGCCAACCTCGGAAGAAGTTATTACCGATTTAGCTCGCAACGAGATCAAGAGTTACAAGCAGTTACCAGTTAACTTCTATCAAATACAAACGAAGTTCCGTGATGAGCGTCGCCCACGTTTTGGAATCATGCGTGGTCGTGAGTTCAGTATGAAAGACGCTTACTCATTTGATCGAGATGCTGAAGGTTTAAAGAAGTCCTATCAAATCATGTTTGATGCTTATACCCGTATCTTCAAGCGGATGGGACTCAAGTTCCGTGCGGTGACAGCAGATAACGGCGCGATTGGTGGCTCCGGTAGTCAAGAGTTTCATGTGATTGCTGATACCGGTGAAGATGCGATTGTCTATTGTCTGAGTTCAGATTACGCAGCCAACCTAGAGGCGGCAGAATCCCTTGCATTGATTGCTCAACGTGCTGCTGCAAGTACTGCATTGAATAAGGTTCCAACACCGAATAAGAGTACTTGTGCTGATGTTGCCCAGTTTCTTAAGCTTCCATTAGAAAAGACGGTCAAGACTTTATTGTTTGCTGCTGATCAAGAAAAAGGTCCAGCCAAACTCTTTATGTTGTTAGTACGTGGGGACCATGAGCTTAATGAAGTGAAGGCAAGCAAGATTCCAGGGATGGCCGAATCTCGCTTTGCTACTGAAGCAGAAATTAAACAAGCTTGTAATGCACCTGCCGGCTACTTGGGTCCGGTTGGCGTGAGTGCTGATGTCATAGTGGTGGCGGATCGTACGGTTGCCAATATGGCTGACTTTGTGTGTGGTGCAAACGACGCTGGCCACCATTTAACTGGCGTGAACTGGGGCCGTGATTTACCAGAGCCACTCGTCTTAGATCTTCGTAATGCGGTCATTGGCGATCCTTCGCCTGACGGTAAAGGTGTTGTTGATATCTGCCGCGGCATTGAAGTCGGTCACGTTTTCCAGTTGGGCACTCGTTATTCCGAAGCTATGGGTTGTACATACTTGGATCAACAAGGTAAAGCACAGCCGATGGTGATGGGTTGTTACGGTATCGGCGTTACTCGATTACTTGGCGCCGCAATTGAACAAGGTCACGATGAGCGCGGCATTATTTGGCCGATCTCGATGGCGCCATTTGAAGTCGTGATTTGCCCAATGGGTTACGAGAAATCTGAACAAGTAAAAGTAGCATGCGATCAGTTGCATGATGAATTACTTGGGGCTGGGATAGATGTGATTTTGGATGATCGTAATGAGCGTCCGGGTGCAATGTTTGCTGACTGGGAATTGATTGGCGCGCCATTCCGCGTTGTTATTGGTGATCGTGGCTTGGCAGATTCTCAAGTGGAATTCAAAGGGCGTACTGATGCGGAATCACAAAATATCCCGCTAGCGCAAATCAAAGAGAAAGTAATTACTGCGGTTCAAGCGTCAAAGAGTTCAGTTAATTCACTTTAGTTAGCGATTTATTTTTTGAAGAGATCGCCAATACCCTTGGCGGCGCCTTTAGCGGCCATCGTTGCCATGGTGCGCGCCATCTTCCCGCCTTTGAATTGCTTCATCATGGTTTGCATTTGCTCAAACTGAGTAAGTAGACGGTTTACTTCTTGCACCTCTACGCCAGCACCTGCAGCAATACGCCGTTTGCGACTCGCTTTGAGTAACTCAGGTTTACTGCGCTCACGCGGAGTCATACTGTCGATGATTCCGCGCATCCGCTTGGTTTGTTTATCGGCATTACTCAGATTGGTTTTGGTTGCCGCTTGAGCTACTTGGCTTGGGAGTTTATCCATCAAGCTAGCCATACCACCCATCTTTTGCATTTGCAGAAGTTGATCGCGAAAATCCTCGAGATCAAAACCGCCCTTAGAAATCTTGCTAGCTAATTTTTCTGCTTTAGCAACATCCACGTGTTGCTGGGCTTGTTCAACCAAGGCTAGGATGTCGCCCATACCAAGGATGCGGTTAGCCATCCGCTCAGCATCAAAGGCTTCAAGGCCATCCATCTTTTCTGCCACCCCAATAAATTTGAGTGGCACACCAGTCACCTGGCGAACAGAGAGAGCTGCACCGCCGCGTGAGTCACCATCTAACTTAGTGAGGATAACGCCGGTAAGTGGGAGCGCTTCATGGAATGCTTTAGCAGTATTGACGGCATCTTGACCAAGCATGGCATCCACCACAAATAAGGTCTCGATCGGATGTAAGCTCGCATGCAAAGTTTTGATTTCTTGCATGAGTGCCTCATCAATGCCCAGGCGACCTGCCGTATCAACAATGAGTACGTCAAAATAATGACGGCGTGCCCAATCGAGTGCAGCAGTTGCAATGTCATTTGGTTTTTGATTGATATTGCTGGAGAAAAATTCTGCACCAACTTGTTTGGTAACCGTTTCTAACTGTTCGATAGCAGCAGGGCGGTATACGTCGCAAGAAACGGTGAGAACTTTCTTTTTCTTTTTTTCTTGGAGCCATTTGGCTAGCTTACCGACGGAGGTAGTCTTACCAGCACCCTGCAAGCCTGCCATCAGAATCACGGCGGGCGGTTGAGTGGCTAAATTGAGTTCACCACTTTGCTGAACATCGCCCCTCATGACTTGGGCCAGCTCGCGCTGAACTACGCCAACGAGCGCCTGACCAGGGCTGAGGCTTCCAACCACTTCCTCACCAAGGGCTTTAAATTTAATTTGTTCCAGGAGAGATTTGACAACGGGGAGGGCTACGTCGGCTTCTAATAAGGCCAAACGGATCTCCCGCAGCATTTCTGCAGTGTTTTCTTCCGTTAGGCGGGCTTGACCCCGCATGGTTTTAACAACGCGAGATAGGCGGTCGGTAAGGTTTTGTAGCATTTATCGATTAGACTTTGATGATGAACATTTTAGATTACTTAAGTCTCGACGCCCTTATCCCCCTGTGCTATTTGATTCTGTTGATCTTTTTGGGCTTAAGGTCCAAGAAAAGAGAGAGCCAATCCTCTCAGTCATCTTTACTGGTTAGAGCGCTGATATTTGCATTACTGGTAGTGCATGGTATTCAGATTCATGAATCCGTTTTCACGCCAGAAGGCTTTATATTTGGCTTTGCCCAAGATTTATCCCTGACTGCCTGGGTAGGCTTGGCATTTTATTGGTTCCAATCTTGGTTTTTACCAATCGCCAGTTTGCTCTGGATGTCGGTTTTATTTGCTTTATTTTGTTCCTTGCTGCCACTCTTTTTCCCAGGTACCTTGATTTCTCCAGAGGCTGTTTCAGATCCTTGGTTTAAGGCGCACTTTATTGTGGCAACTGTTTCTGTGGGCTTATTAAGTTTGGCGGCAATGCAAGCAATGTTAATGAGTGCCTATGACCGCGCCTTACATCAACAGCTTGGGATTCTGCCCAATAGCCGCGTTGCTTTTTGGCTGGATGATCTACCACCTTTGATGACTATTGAAAGTCTCTTATTTAACCTGTTATATGTTGGTTTTGGTCTGCTGACGCTCACCGTATTTTCGGGCCTATTATTTTCTCAAGCATTGTTTGGTAAACCCTTTGTTTGGGACCACAAAACAATTTTTGCCGTAGTGTCTTGGCTTCTATTTGCTGGATTAATTATTGCCCGTTGGAGAGTTGGGCTCAGAGGTAGACTCGCCATTCGTTTGGTCTTGAGTGCCTATGTTGCCCTATTACTCGCTTATGTTGGTAGCCGTTTTGTATTGGAAGTGATTCTTCAGCGAGCATGATCCTTGTTTAAGTGGCTTCTTTTATTTGCTGGCGCATATCTTTTTTATCTCTGGATAAAGGGTAAAAAGCAAATCAAGGCAAATCAGGCAGCTGCAGCGAACCCTAAGCCAGATAAAGCTCACAAGACCTTTGAGCCCGAGATCATGGTGCCTTGTCAGCATTGCAAAGTACACCTTCCAAAATCTGAAGCAATCGCTCATGAGCAACGTTTTTATTGCTCTCATGAGCATCTTAATTCACTGGATATAGAAGGGTGGATTGGTTCTGCTCAATGGCGTACTTCACCGCATCAAGATGTGAGACCAGATAGCACCCAACCAGATCTTGTGGTCATGCATCACATTAGTTTGCCGCCGGGACAATTTAAATCCCAAGACTGTAGCTCTTACATCGTGGATTTTTTCCAAAATAAGCTTGATCCAAATGCGCATCCTTATTTTGCGGAAATTGCCGAGCAAAAAGTGTCTAGTCACTTTCTGATTACCCGCTCTGGTGAGTTGATTCAGTTTGTTTCAACCCAAAACAAGGCTTGGCATGCTGGGGTCTCCTCATTTTTGGGTAGGGAAAAGTGCAATAGCTTTTCTATTGGCATTGAGTTGGAGGGCGATGGGGATACGCCCTTTGAAGAAGTTCAGTACAAAACTTTGGCAAGCCTAATAAAAAAATTAGAAGTAAGTTATCCCCATCTTCAATTTGCAGGACACAGCGATATCGCGCCCGATAGAAAAACCGATCCTGGAATCTTTTTTGATTGGAAAAAGTTCCAAAATGAGACAGGTGTCTCTACCAAAAACCTTCCTTATGGGATTGCTTCTCGCTAGTCTGTTTTAAGTATGTAAGCGTACGCTTACTTTTTTAGCCTTTGCCTAAAAGGGCTAAAAATCATGCACCAAATTGCCCCCAAGATCATTAGATTCCTTAGTAAAAATACTTATGAATTTTTGTTAGAAAAAGCTTACCAAAGGGTAAATATTTCCCTATACTTAGTACCCAATGCCCTTCGAGACACTAGATGTAGTGTTTGAATCCAGCAATACGCCATTGTTTTTTAACGATATTTTGTCCAAATAACTATATAGAGACGTAGGAATAACATGACATACGCAAATCCACCGACGGCAGGTCAAACACCTGGAGCAAATAACCCAGGAATGAGTCCTGTGGGGGCGATTAATCAGACCCCTTCTGCTAGCTTTGTAGCTGGCGGTGTTGGTGGAGCCCAAGCTACCCAGTTGTCTGACTACAAAATTATTCGCCGTAATGGCTCAGTGGTAGCTTTTGAGCCATCTAAGATTGCGATTGCGGTAACTAAGGCATTTTTGGCGGTTAATGGTGGTCAGGGTGCGGCATCAGCACGCGTGCGCGAGCAAGTTGAGCAATTAACTCATGCCGTAGTGCGCGCTCTATTGCGTAGCCGTCCTAATGGCGGTACTTTCCACATTGAAGATATTCAAGACCAAGTTGAATTGGCTTTGATGCGTAGTGGTGAGCACAACGTTGCCCGTGCCTATGTTCTTTATCGCGAGAAGCGCAATCAAGAGCGTGCTGCTCAACAAGAAATCAATCAAGAAACGCAAGCGGCTCATCAAGCTGGTGAGTCCGGTATCAAGGTGACTGATAACGGCGTTGAGAAGTATCTCGACATGGCAGCTTTGCGCACGGTGATTGAAGCTGCATGTGAAGGCCTGGGTAATCACATTGATGCAAGCCCAATCATTACTGAAACTATTAAGAACTTGTACGATGGCGTGCCGATGGCGCAAGTTTATGACTCCGCTATTTTGGCTTCACGTACCTTGATCGAAAAAGATCCTGCATATAGTCAAGTAACTGCACGCATCCTGATGCACGTGATCCGTAAGGAAATTTTTGGTAAGGAAGTATTGCAAGGCGATACCCAAGCTGAATACAGCACTTACTTTGCCAAGTACATCAATGAAGGTATCTCTGCAGAATTGTTAGACCCACGCATGCGTGATTTTGATTTGCCAAAATTGGCTACTGCATTGAACGCGAGCCGTGATTTGCAGTTCAACTACCTTGGTCTCCAGACTTTGTATGACCGCTATTTCTTGCACATTGAAGATCGTCGTATTGAAATGCCACAGGCTTTCTTTATGCGTGTTGCAATGGGCTTGGCAATGAATGAGTTGGATCGCGAGCGTCGTGCAATTGAGTTCTATGAAATCCTCTCTACTTTTGATTTCATGTCCAGCACACCAACTTTGTTTAATTCAGCAACAACTCGTCCACAGCTCTCTAGCTGCTATTTGACAACTGTTGAAGATGATCTTGATGGCATCTACGAAGCGTTGAAAGAAAATGCCTTGTTATCTAAGTTTGCTGGTGGCTTGGGTAATGATTGGACTAACGTCCGCGCCTTAGGAAGCCATATCAAAGGTACTAACGGTAAATCGCAAGGCGTTGTGCCATTCCTCAAAGTGGTGAATGACACTGCAGTTGCTGTGAACCAAGGCGGTAAGCGTAAAGGTGCAGTTTGCGCCTACTTAGAAACATGGCACTTGGATATTGAAGAGTTCTTAGAATTGCGTAAGAACACTGGTGATGACCGTCGTCGTACCCACGACATGAATACTTCTAACTGGATTCCTGACTTGTTCATGAAGCGTGTCATGGAAAACGGTGACTGGACTTTGTTCTCGCCTTCTAATACTCCAGATTTGCATGATAAGTTTGGCAAGGCGTTTGAAGAGGCTTATGTTGCCTATGAGCAAAAAGCAGATCGTGGTGAGTTAAAGCCATTCCGCAGAATTCCGGCGCAACAATTGTGGCGCAAGATGCTTGGTATGTTGTTTGAAACTGGTCACCCATGGATCACTTTCAAAGATCCTTGCAACATCCGTAGCCCACAGCAACATATTGGCGTGGTTCACTCATCTAACCTGTGTACTGAAATTACTCTCAATACCAATGAGGATGAGATTGCAGTTTGTAACTTGGGTTCTGTGAACTTAACTGCGCACATGACTACCGATGCAAGCGGTAAATTGGTCTTAGATCACGAGAAGCTCCAGAAAACTGTGCGCACTGCAATGCGCATGCTCGATAACGTGATCGATATTAACTACTACGCGGTTGCTAAGGCGCGTAATTCCAATCTGAAGCACCGTCCGGTTGGCATGGGCATTATGGGTTTCCAGGATTGCTTGCATATGCAACGTATTCCTTACGCTAGCGATGCAGCAGTGAAGTTTGCTGATTCCTCTATGGAAGCAGTGTGCTACTACGCTTATCAAGCTTCTTGTGAGTTGGCTGAAGAGCGCGGTGTTTATAGCACCTATAAAGGCTCTTTATGGGATCGTGGCATCCTCCCACAAGATTCAGTGGCCTTATTGGCAGCTGAGCGCGGTGGTTATGTAGAAGTGGATAACTCATCCACTATGGATTGGAGCGGTTTGCGTGCCCGTATCAAACAACACGGTATGCGTAACTCCAATTGCGTGGCTATTGCGCCTACGGCAACGATCTCCAACATCATTGGTGTTTCTGCTTGTATCGAGCCAACCTTCCAGAACTTGTTTGTGAAGTCCAACTTATCTGGTGAGTTTACGGTGGTAAACGAGTACTTGGTGCGGGATTTGAAGGATCGCGGTCTTTGGGATGAAGTGATGATTGCCGACTTGAAGTACTTTGATGGCACTTTATCGAAGATCGATCGTATTCCACAAGATTTGCGTGATCTGTATGCGACCGCCTTTGAAGTCGAGCCAAGTTGGTTGGTTGAGGCGGCTTCCCGTCGTCAAAAATGGATTGACCAGGCTCAGTCATTGAATATCTACATGGGCGGTGCATCTGGTAAGAAATTGGACGATACCTATAAGCTGGCTTGGTTGCGTGGTCTAAAGACCACTTATTACCTCCGCACGATGGCCGCAACCCACGTCGAGAAATCAACCGTGGCTAGTGGTCAATTGAACTCAGTATCGAGTGGTGGTGGCGTAAATGGAACTGATGCGACAGCTGCTGCAAATGCAACTGGTGCAGTAGAGGCTGATGGCCCAGTTTGCACAATGCGCCCAGGCGATGCTGGCTTTGAAGAATGTGAAGCATGCCAATAAGCCATTTGCTGATTGGTCAGGAATAGAAGAATTTAGGAGAAAGTTATGTTGAATTGGGAAGAGGAAGTTGCTCCAGCACTAGCAAAAGCTGGTCTTGCACCGCAGCCGGTTGCAGTGGAGCCACAACGCCCACAGCCAGATCAAGTAGCAATGGCAGCGCCTCAAGTAAGTACGCCTGCACCAGCCGTCTCATTGGCTGGAGGTGCAGCCTTGCGTGTTAATGCTGCTGATAAGCGTGTGATTAATGCTAAGACTGACGTTAATCAGCTGGTGCCATTTAAGTACAAATGGGCTTGGGAGAAATACTTAGCTGGTTGTGCAAATCACTGGATGCCACAAGAGATCAACATGAACCGCGATATCGCGCTTTGGAAAGATCCGAATGGCCTGACAGAAGATGAGCGTCGCATTATTAAGCGCAATCTGGGTTTCTTTACAACTGCCGATTCTTTAGCGGCCAATAATATTGTTTTGGGTACCTATCGCCACATTACTGCTCCAGAATGTCGCCAATACTTATTGCGTCAGGCTTTTGAAGAAGCAATTCATACCCATGCATACCAATATATTGTGGAATCTTTAGGTTTAGATCAGTCCGAAATCTTCAACGCGTATCACGAGATTGACTCGATTCGCGCTAAAGATGAGTTCTTAATTCCGTTTATTGATGTCTTAACTGATCCAAATTTTAAGACTGGCACATTAGAAAACGATCAAAAGTTACTCCGATCACTCATTGTTTTTGCTTGCGTAATGGAAGGTTTGTTCTTTTATGTTGGTTTTACGCAAATACTTGCAATGGGTCGTCAAAACAAAATGACGGGTGCTGCTGAGCAGTATCAATACATCCTTCGTGATGAGTCTATGCACTGCAATTTTGGTATTGATTTGATTAACCAAATCAAGCTGGAGAACCCGCAGTTATGGACTTCTGCGTTCAAAGACGAGATCAAATCCATCTTCGAAAAAGCAGTCGAATTAGAGTACCGTTATGCCGAAGATACGATGCCTCGTGGAGTGCTCGGATTGAACGCTCCGATGTTCAAAGGGTACCTAAGATACATTTGTAATCGCAGATGTTTGCAAATAGGACTTGACGCGATGTTCCCAAATGAAGAGAATCCATTTCCATGGATGTCAGAAATGATTGATCTGAAAAAAGAACGAAACTTTTTTGAGACACGCGTTATTGAGTATCAAACCGGTGGTGCGCTGAGTTGGGAGTAGTTGGCAGTAAGTAAGCGCACAACTGGCTAAATAGGAGATTAGACGGTTGGATAGTTTAAGAAGTCAGCAGAAACAGACTCAAATCCGCAAACCCTTACTCAAGGGTGCCAGAGCTATTCTCTCCATTTTTTCCAGCACATTTAAGAAGCCGTTGTCCCTTGGGGCCACGGCTTTTTTTCCAGGATTCATTAGCGTGCAGCACTTAGCATCAAGCCGCGCGCCGATGAATGGCTCGCTCGCCAATTCCAAAAGGTTGCAAAACCAGGCGGAAATGAGTGGTCGGGTCTTCTTAATCGGTAGTTTGAACTAATCCTCACGTGAAGGAGTATGACTATGGCAATCGCCAAGAAAAAACCTGCTGCAAAGAAACCAGCTGCTAAGAAAAAAGTAGCTGCTAAGAAACCAGCTGCTAAAAAAGTAGCTAAAAAGAAGCCAGCCGCTAAAAAGCGTCCAGCCGCTAAAAAGAAGCCAGCCGCTAAAAAGCGTCCAGCTGCTAAAAAAGCTGCCGCAAAGAAGAAGCCAGCTGCTAAGAAGCGTCCAGCTGCAAAAAAGCGCGTAGCAAAAAAAAAGTAAGTAAGCCTGCTGCGAAGAAAGCGGGCTCTGCTGTAAAAAAGCCCGTGGCTAAGAAAGCTGCACCAGCGACTAGTGCGTTGAATCCTGCTGCTGCTTGGCCCTTCCCAACTGGCACACGTCCTTAATCAGACGGGTGTTATTAGAAGGGGTCTCTCACGAGACCCCTTTTTTATTGGCTTATAGGCTTTGATTATTTTGAATCAAGGTTAAAAGCTAAAGCCAAACGCTGTTTTAAATTGGTCTGCGATCTCTGCTTTGCTGAGTTGATGATTTTGTGGTCCTTGATGGGTAATCTTGATCGAACCCATTAGGCTGGCCAGGCGACCAGTGGTTTCCCAATCCATTTCATTCTCAAGACCAAACAAGAGTCCGCCACGAAATGCGTCGCCGCATCCAGTGGGGTCGACTACTTTTCCTGCCGGTACTGGAGGAATCGAGATACATTTGCCTTCGGTATAAATATCAGCACCTTCTGCACCCTTGGTCACGATCAGTGCTTTGACACGCTCAGCAACCTTTGACAAGCTCAAGCCAGTTCGCTGCGAAAGCATTTCGCCTTCATAGTCGTTAACCGCTAAATAGCTGGTGATATCAACTAGCTCTAAGAGCTCTGGCCCGTTAAACATTGGCAATCCTTGACCGGGATCGAAGACAAACGGAATATTGGCTTCTGCTAATTGATGGCAGTGTTCCCACATTCCTTGGCGACCATCAGGCGCAACGATGCCGAATTTAGCTGCCCCTTTGGAGTTTTTGCTTCTTTCGGTGATTACTGCAGAAACTAGATTAAGGTGCGACTCGTCCATCGCGCCTGGATGGAATGCCGTGATTTGGTTATTGGCTTGATCAGTGGTGATCATTGCTTGTGCCGTAAATGCATTTT
Organism: Polynucleobacter sp. UB-Siik-W21; assembly: GCF_018687415.1. Taxonomy (NCBI): domain Bacteria; kingdom Pseudomonadati; phylum Pseudomonadota; class Betaproteobacteria; order Burkholderiales; family Burkholderiaceae; genus Polynucleobacter; species Polynucleobacter sp. UB-Siik-W21. The sequence continues at coordinate 196,817 of NZ_CP061289.1, forward strand.
CAATTTGGCGAATATGGCTCGCATCAATATTAAGTTGCTTTAAGCGGCTCATGTAGGGCGCTGCATCGCCACCAACAGTTGCCATGATGATGGGATCTCCTCCCAAAAGGCTGAGGTTGTAGGCAATATTGCCTGCACAACCACCAAATTCTCGGCGCATGGTTGGTACTAAGAAGGCCACATTCAAGATGTGGATCTGCTCAGGGAGAATTTGATCGGCAAATTTGCCTTCAAAATTCATGATGGTGTCGTAAGCGATAGAGCCACAGATCAAGCTAGCCATAAATTACTTTCTGTAATGGGTAAGGTAATAAAAAATGAATAAAAGGAGATTATTCAGGATAAAGAATACGTACTCGATACCCAGCAGTATTCGGCGGCAGAACAATCGGCAGTTCTGCTTGAATCATTTCTCCAGCAGGTGCACCAATTTTCAAATAATCAGGATGAGATTCTTGCCAAGATAGTGGTAACCATTCATTTGGGCTGAACCGAATTGATTTCAACTCAGATTCTTCTGCATCAGTGAGAGAAATTTCTAAATTTGGCAACAAAATTGGAATTGCCAGTCGATTTTGTATTTCAATTTGTAATATTGATTGATTTAGGGCGTTTTTAAGGCCCTCTCCCGCGTTTTCTGGGGTTAGTGCGGCAGAAGTTATTTTCCATGCAGCAAAATCGCTTACAGGGCGATTAAAGCACTTCAGTGCGCTACACAATTTCTCATCAATCTGCTGCAATATCGAAAATGCGCCAACTGAAAATGAATTTGATGAGCCATCTACTCTTGGTGCTAGTACAGGTAGCAGAGAATTCCTAGATAAATGCTCGCCAAAAATGAGGAGCAAAGTCAAAAGGCAAACTAAAAGGATTCGCTGAAGACTTTTTTTTTGACTAGGCACTGCAAAAGGAGCTACAGCATCGGGAATGGATTTAGTACTTTGTTTGTCTTGCTCGAGGATTCCATGCAAGCATACCCAGCCTTCACTTTCCTTCCAAATGGCAAGTTTGAGCCATTGACTATAGGTCGCAATTACCTCATCCGCTTGTCGCGCCAGTACGCCAGACAAAATGATGTGTCCGCCGGCACGCATTTTATTGACTAGAGCAGGGGCAAGCACTTGCAAGGGATTGGCCAAGATGTTGGCCATCACGATATCGTATTTCGTTTCTGCCGCTAGCTCTGGTGCGTCTTCGGTTGGTAAAACAAAGCGAATAACCGTATTGTTAATTTCTGCATTACTGCGCGCTGCAATCATGGATTGGGGATCTATGTCCGTACCAACGACTGGATTGCAACCCAGTTTTGCGGCTGCAATCGCCAAAATCCCAGATCCACAACCATAATCAAGCAAACTCTGGTTCTTTAAATTGGAGTGCTCCTCAAGCCAAAGTAAGCACAGGTGTGTTGTAGGGTGGCTACCAGTTCCGAAGGCAAGTCCAGGATCTACTGCTAAACAAATTGCGTTAGGATCAGTTGGAGCTTCATGCCATGAGGGTACAACCCAGATACGTTTTCCAATTTGGATCGGTGTAAATTGGCTTTGTGTCAGTCGGACCCAATCTTGCTCTTCAACGGTTTTTTCTTGGGGCGGTGCTAATTCAAAGCCTGCTTCATTTAGAGTGGCGAGCAGTTCGGGAATGAATTCTGCTCTGTCTGAGTGATCAATCTCAGGGTTAAAAAGAGCGGTAACGGCAGATCTATCCCATGCTTGGACTTTGGGCGATAGGCCGGGCTCTCCGTAAAGAGGGTTCTCATCGTTCCCCCCTGCGGCATCATCTTCTACGGTGACAGAGAGTGCTCCTAGTTCGAGTAAGGCATCGCCTAAGGGCTCGGCAGTTTCAGCGGCTACCGTGAATACCAGTTCACGATAAGACATGGAGTGCTCGCATGAATTTGGAGTGAATTAGGATTTACCGCGACTTGCAGCTTGCTCTTCTAAGCGATGCTCTAAGTAGTGAATGCTGGTGCCACCTTCCATGAAGTTGGGATCAAGCATCAGTTCGCGGTGAAGCGGAACATTAGTAGTAATCCCATCAATCACCATCTCAGACAAGGCAATTTGCATGCGGCGAATCGCTTGCTCGCGAGTATTGCCGTAAGAAATTAACTTACCAATCATGGAATCGTAATTTGAGGGGACTACATAGCCACTATAGGCATGAGAATCTACGCGAATACCAGGACCGCCAGGCATATGGAATGAACCAATTTTTCCTGGGCTCGGCGTGAACTTAAATGGGTCTTCTGCATTCAGACGGCATTCAATTGCATGGCCGCGGAACACAATATCTTTTTGGCGATAAGCCAATTTGAGACCAGCGGCAATTCGAATTTGTTCTTGAACGATATCTACACCAGTGATCATTTCTGTGACTGGATGTTCAACCTGAACGCGAGTATTCATCTCAATAAAGAAAAATTCACCGTTTTCATAGAGGAACTCAAATGTTCCAGCACCGCGATAGCCAATTTTTCTACAAGCTTCAGCACAACGCTCACCAATTTTGGCAATCAAGCGACGATCAATACCAGGAGCTGGTGCTTCTTCAATCACTTTTTGATGGCGACGTTGCATTGAGCAATCACGTTCACCCAACCAAATAGCATTGCCATGGGTATCGGCCAGAATTTGAATTTCAACATGGCGAGGTTTTTCTAAAAACTTCTCCATATAGACTTCTGGATTACCGAATGCGCGCCCAGCTTCCTCGCGAGTCATATTGACAGCATTGATTAGCGCAGCTTCAGTATGGACAACACGCATACCGCGTCCACCACCTCCACCAGCAGCCTTAATGATGACTGGGTAACCCACTTTTTTAGCGGTAGCAATAATTTCTTTTGGATCATCTGGTAACGCACCTTCAGAACCAGGTACGCAGGGTACACCGGCTTTAATCATGGCACGCTTAGCCGAAACTTTGTCGCCCATCAAGCGAATTGAGGCAGCAGTGGGACCAATAAAGGCAAAGCCAGATTTTTCAACACGCTCTGCAAAATCGGCATTTTCAGAGAGGAAGCCATATCCAGGGTGAATCGCTTCGGCATCAGTCACCTCTGCTGCAGAAATGATCGCAGGCATATTGAGATAACTTAGTGGCGAAGGCGCAGGCCCAATGCAGACCGCCTCATCAGCAAGCTTCACATACTTGGCTTCTTTATCTGCAGTGGAATACACCACCACCGTTTTAATTCCCAACTCGCGGCATGCGCGTTGGATACGGAGAGCAATTTCTCCCCGATTGGCAATCAGAATCTTATCGAACATGTAGGCTCTGAGTTAGGTAATAAAGATTGGAAAGAAAGGCAGAGAAATTAAGCAATGACAAATAAGGGCTGATCAAACTCGACGCCCTGACCATTCTCACAAAGAATTTCTTTAATGACCCCCGCTTGTTCTGATTCGATTTCGTTAAGCAATTTCATCGCTTCAATGATGCACAGTGTTTGACCAACTTTAACAGTGTCACCAACGTTGACGAAGTTAGGCGATTCTGGATTTGGGGCGCGATAGAAAGTGCCCACCATGGGTGAGCGTGCAATAAACCCAGCTTCAGCTGCAGGCGCATCTAGAACGGGTGATGCAGCAGCTGCAGCAGCAGGCGCTGCTTGCATCGTGTGTGTCGGAGCGGGATTGGTATAAACCACGTGTCCAGTAGGAACTGCAGAGCCGGCATTCACAATGCGAACACGGTCTTCACCTTCGTTGACCTCTAATTCGGAAATGCCTGATTCAGAAACTAAGTCGATCAAGGTTTTGAGTTTTCTTAGATCCATATGAGTGAGTCCTCTCTTGAAATTCTTTAATTAGCTTATTTTTGTATGCGGGCGATCGCAGCTTGCAGGGCTAATTCGTAGCCAATAGCTCCAAGACCACAAATCACACCGGTAGCGATATCTGATAGATAAGAGTGTTTGCGGAACTCTTCTCTTTGGTGAATGTTTGATAGATGCACTTCGGTAAACGGAATGGCTACACCAGCTAAAACGTCACGTAAGGCAACGCTGGTATGGGTAAATGCACCAGGATTAATGATGATGAAATCCACACCATCTTGTTTAGCCTTCTGAATGCGGTCAATTAACTCGCCTTCATGATTACTTTGGTAGGTACTTAAATCGACAGACTCGGCTTTTGCGAGATCTCCGAGCTTTTGGTGGATATCTTCTAGGGTAGTTTTCCCATAAACCTCAGGCTCACGGGTTCCCAATAGATTGAGGTTGGGGCCTTGAATAACCAGAATTGATGCTTTTTTAGACATAGATCCCTATTTTTAGAGGCAGTTAGGTGTCAATGGTTTAATTTGGCTTTAGGCCACTAATCTGTAAGTAGAGCAACTTGATGCATTACCTGCTAAGGATGCGAGTATACCCTCTAGGGTCTTGAAAATGCCCAAAAATGCCTTTAGGAAGCAAATTTTTTACTGCTTTTCAGAGTAAATATAAAAATGATGGGTGTAATTGCTTAATATTTAAGCAATTTTCAATAGAATTCTTAGGGTTAAAAGTCTTTAAAAATCTTTATAACTCTGAATTAATGACTTTTCTGAGCTCTTCTTCGCTTATCTTCCCTAATTTACTATAAATAGACTTACCTTTTGAATTGATGATGACTGTAAAGGGTAGGGCGCCTTGGGTATTGCCCATTTGTTTGGAGAGATTGCTGCCCTCTAACCCACCAATCACAATGGAATAAGAAACTGGGGTTTTTTCAAGAAATTCGCGTATGTTAGAGGGTGAATCAATACCGATACCGACAATTAATACATTTTTAGTGGCATATTCTTGGGCAATTTTGTCTAAAGCAGGCATTTCTTCTACGCAAGGGGGGCACCAGGAGGCCCAAAAGTTCACAACGAGTACTTTTCCTCGCCAATTTTCAGAATTTGCCGATTTACCATCGGGTGTTTGCCAAGGGTTGCCAAAGAAAGCTTTGATAGATGGGTCGCTCGCCAAGCCTGTTTGCGAAATCCACTGAGATGAAAAGATTCCAGCAAGGAGCGCCAGAAGACTAATTCCGCCAATCATGATCCACTGTCTTCGATTCATTACAACTCCTTCGCTAAAATTCGCTAATGCATATTCATATCTTGGGCATTTGCGGTACCTTTATGGGCGGCATTGCCGCAATCGCTCGGCAAGCCGGACATCGTGTAACGGGTTGTGATGCCAACGTGTATCCACCAATGAGCACACAGCTTGAAGCTCAAGGTATTGAGCTCATTGAGGGATTCTCGCCAGATCAATTATTGCAGTTTGAGACCATGCCCGATTTATTTGTGATTGGTAATGTCGTTTCTCGTGGCAATCCCTTAATGGAAGCCATTCTGAATCAAGGGCTGCCCTATATCTCTGGGCCTCAATGGCTAGGGGAACAAGTTTTATATGGCCGACATGTTTTAGCGGTAGCCGGTACGCATGGCAAGACGACTACATCAGCCATGCTTACTTGGATTTTGGAATTTAATGGCTACAAGCCTGGTTATTTAATTGGTGGAGTGCCACTGAATTTCACAGTATCTGCACGCTTGGGTGAAAGTCAATATTTTGTAATAGAGGCCGATGAATATGACACTGCCTTTTTCGATAAGCGCAGTAAGTTTGTCCATTACAGACCACGCACTGCTTTATTAAATAACTTAGAGTTTGATCATGCAGATATTTTTGCGGATCTTGTTGCTATCGAAACTCAGTTTCATCACTTAGTGCGCACAGTGCCTAGTGATGGCTTATTGGTAGTCAATGGCGAGGAACCTGCGCTAGAGCGGGTTGTCACCCGCGGTGCTTGGTCGCCTGTAGAGCGTTTTGGACAGGATGCCGCTAACCAGTGGTCATTGATTTCACAAGAGGGTGATGGCTTTATTGTGCGTCAGTTAGACAAAGAGGTGGCCACCGTGCAATGGGCTCCTGATTCGGGCGTGATGGGCAGACACAACCAACTCAACGCGCTTGCTGCAATTGCATCTGCCAATCACATTGGTATTTCACCAGCAGATTCTGCACGTGCCTTGGTGGCATTTAAAAACGTGAAGCGTCGTCTTGAAACGATTGGTGTTGCAAACGACATTACGGTGTATGACGACTTTGCGCATCATCCAACGGCGATCACCACCACGGTTGATGGTTTACGTCGTCGAGTGGGTAAGGCCCGCATCTTGGCGGTATTGGAGCCACGCTCGAATACGATGAAACTGGGTGTAATGAAGGCGCAACTACCTGATAGCTTGCAGCAGGCTGATAAGGTCTTTGCTTATGGAGCCACTAGTGGCAAGGAATCTTTGGGCTGGGATTTGGCAGAAGTCCTAGCCTCACTGAATACAAAAGAGGCTGGTAAAGCCCATGCCTTCGATGACCTTAGTGCATTAGTGAATGCAGTTGCCAAAGAAGCTAAACCAGGCGATCACATTCTAGTGATGAGTAATGGCGGCTTTGGTGGGGTGCATCAAAAAATATTAGAAGCCATATCTGTTTAATGTAACTTACCGCAACCTAATAAATAAATACTGAAAGCAAAATATGGGCAATCGATTAGAAGATAAGGTCGCCATTGTTACAGGCGCAGCAAAAGGGATTGGATTTGCAACGGCTCAGCGCTTTGCAGAAGTGGGTGCAAGAGTGATCGTTGCTGATATTAATCTTGCGGCAGTAAAGAGTGCTGCAGCCCAAATTCCTCATGCTGAGGCCTATGTAATGGATGTGACTGATCGTGCCAGCATTCAGGCGGTAGTTGATCAAGTCATCCAAAAACATGGCCGCATTGATATTTTGATTAATAACGCTGGTATTACACAAGATGCACGTTTGATTAAGATGACTGAGGCGCAATTTGATGCCGTGATTGATGTCAACCTCAAGGGCGTATTCAACTGCACCCAATTGGTAGTGCCACACATGCTGGAAGCTGGTACTGGCGCGATTGTGAATGCTTCTAGCGTGGTCGGTTTGTATGGGAACTTTGGTCAAACTAATTATTCAGCGACAAAGTTTGGTGTGATTGGCTTTACCAAGACTTGGGCTCGTGAGCTTGGTCCTAAAGGCATTCGAGTCAATGCAGTTTGTCCTGGATTTATTGCGACAGAAATGGTTAAAGCCATGCCAGAAAATATTCTGCAAGATATTGAGCGTCGCAGTTGGCTGGGTCGCTTGGGCACTCCTGAAGAAATGGCCAACGTATATCTATTCCTTGCCAGCGATGAAGCGAGTTACGTTAATGGAGTTGCATTAGAAGCTAGCGGCGGGATTTCCCTCTAAGCATGAATCTCTTATATGAAGAGGGTGGCGATATCAAAATTGCTACCGTACAGCCTGCAACAGGAACAGGCGATTCTGAATCCTGGCAGGCGACCAGTCTTTCTGGCAAGAAGATCAAACTCAAAGCGAAAGAGGTTTGGTTGCGCTTTGAAAAGCCTGAGGCACAAGCTGCGATGGATGAAGCGCTCGTTTTATCTAAAGATATTGACTTGCAATTACTCTGGGATTGCGCGCCTGAAGAAGAGTTTGGTCTGGTAGATGTTTCTCTTGAATATTTTGGCTCGCAAGCAACGATCCCTCAGCAAGTAGCATTAGCGATTGCCTTACAAGATGCCCCAGTATTTTTCCGTCGCAAAGGGCGAGGGCGCTTTCAAAGAGCGCCCCTTGAGCAATTGCAAGCAGGCTTGGCTGCACTGGAGCGCAAGCAAAAAGAGTTAGAGCAACAATCTGTTTGGCAACAAGATTTAGTCGCAGGCATATTCCCTGACACCTTGAAGTCTTCAGCTAAGCAACTACTGTTCTCCCCAGATAAGAATTCTTCAGCTTATAAGGCCCTCATAGCCGCATGCACAGAAACAGGTGAATCCCCGGCGCAGTTGATGATTCGTTGTGCTGCAATTGAATCTCCATTGGCCTATCACCAGGGAATGTTTTTAAAGGCGCATTTTCCAAATGGTGCCGCTCATCATGTCAATATCGGAGTTGATCAAGCAGCCTATGATGCGGCGATTGCAGAACTGCCTTTGGCCGAAGTAAATGCTTTCTCGATTGATGACTCAGGAACTACTGAGATTGATGATGCGCTTTCGGTAACAGAACTTGTAGAGGGTGGTCATCGCATTGGCATTCATATTGCAGCACCAGGTTTGGCGATTAGTAAAGATGATCCATTGGACCAAGTGGCTCGCAATCGTATGTCTACCGTTTATTTTCCGGGCAACAAAATTACGATGTTGCCTGATTCGGTCATTGAGCAATTCTCCCTGGATGCGGGTGCTCCTAGACCCGCGCTATCCATCTATGTAGATCTTGATGCGGATGGAATAGTAAACCGAGATACCCTGCAAATGCGGGCAGAGATGGTGCCGATGACTGCTAATCTTCGTCTAGAAGATGTGGAGCATTTGGTGAGCGAAGAGAGTTTGGTAGATGAAGGCTTTAGTTATCCCTATCGAAAAGAGTTAGCTATCTTGTGGCGTGCCGCAAAACTCTTGCATGCTGGTCGACAAGAAAAAAGAATTGCCAATGGTCTACGTGCTGAACAGTTGGGTGTGATTGATCCCAATGCTTTGGCAAGAGATTTTCATTTTCAAATTCAAGATGTGGATGGAGTTCAACGTGTAGAAATTATTCCGCGTCAGCGTGGTTCGATTCTCGATACGATCGTTGCAGAGTGGATGATCTTTTGTAATAGCGCATCTGGTCAATTGCTAGCGGATCATGGTTTGCCGGGTTTGTTCCGAACCCAAAAGGGTTGGGGACCATTGCGTACTCGTATGCAAACTACCCCGGGGCCTCATGAAGGCTTGGGGCTTGACTACTACGCATGGTGCACCTCACCGCTACGTCGCTACTCCGATCTAGTCAATCAGTGGCAGTTAATCGCCTTAGCAAAACATGGGGTGACTGCGAAGATGATGGCACCATTTCCACCACGAGATGCGACTCTGATGGGAATCGCTGCAGACTTTGAATCTTGTTATCAAGCTTATGGCGAATTTCAAGATCGCCTAGAAAAGTATTGGTGCTTGCGTTGGATTGCGCAGGATGGAGATTCCAAAAACGTTTATGTACGTCACTTAAAAGAGGGGATGTCTAGGGTAGAACTAGTACCTCTACACTTACCTATCCCAGAGTTGGCAAGTCACCCCCGCATGACTCGTGCAGAAGTCGCGGTAGCTGATGTCGACTTGTTGCAATTGAGTGCCGCCGTGAGAGTACTAGAGATTGAAGCCAAAGCAGAGCCAGAAGTAAAGACTGTAGAAGAATTGACCGATGCATTGCCCGAGGATGCAGAAGAAGATGCCAGCCCAGATTAATCCTATTCAGATTCCTCGCTCAGAAAAATTTAATCGAGCCGTGATCTTTTTTCAGAATACCTGGCGACGCTATCCTTTTCGACTCGCACTATGCGTATCACTTATTATTCATGCACTGTTTCTATCGTTTCGTTGGGGTATTGGTGAAATTCAAAATCGCCGACTGAATACGCCTTTGAGTGTTGTCCTCGTGAATGCCAGTAACAAGACGCCCCCAAAGCAGGCGAACAAATTGGCCCAGGCAGATCTACAGGGCGGAGGTAATTCTGAAAATCAAGATGCCACAGCACTACATCGAGCCAGACTGGGAGCAGAGGCGCGTCTTGAAGTTTTAGAGAAACAGCAAAAACAGATGCTGGCCAAGTTAGATGAGCAGCGAGCTAAATCTGGTGGACGCAAAAGTGGGGACGATCAAAAGATTGCTCCCCAACTGAATTCTCTAGAGGCAGAGTTGGCGAAGCAGTTGCAAGCGGATGGACGTGAGCCTCGCCGCAAGGTGCTCACCGGCGCCAATACTAGGGCAGTGACTTTTGCCCATTACTTTGATGCTATGCGCCAAAAGATTGAGGCTTACGGTAGTACATTTTTTCCGCGTGCCAATGGTCGACCGCTATACGGCAGCTTGATTATCGTTGTGAGTATCGATTCTCAAGGCCGAATTACTACCAATGCGCAAGGTAAAGATGGGGTGTCAATAGGGCGAAGCTCAGGTAATCCTGAATTGGATCGACAGGCCCTAGCCATTGTTCGTGCATCAGCCCCATTTGGCCCATTCCCTTCAGAAATGCGTAATCAAATTGATGTGCTCGATTGGATCTCCACCTTTGACTTTACTCGCGATGGGAATGATCTTCTGGAACTCAAACGTTAGTGCAGCACCCCTTGTTATTAAAATCGCAAATTCGCTTATTCTGTAGCCATCATGAGTTCAAACGCTTCCGTTGATTTGCATACCGACCCAAGTCTTCACCCGGGTCTAGATGTCTATGCGGTAGCGGGCAATCCAATAGGCCATAGTCAGTCGCCCGCCATTCACCAGCGCTTTGCAGAGCAAGCTAAACAAGTCATGCACTATGGCCGTTTACAGCCGGAGCGAGATGGTTTTGCTCAAGCCGCTAAAACATTCTTTTCTGCAGGTGGAAAAGGTATGAATGTCACCGTACCATTTAAGTTAGATGCCCAAGCCTTTGCTGATCAATTAACTGGTCGAGCCCAGTTGGCTGGTGCAGTCAATACGCTGTGGACTCAGGATGGCAAGATTTATGGTGACAATACTGATGGCGCTGGCTTGGTGCGCGACCTATTGGCGCAGGGTATCGCCGTCCAGGAGTCGCGTATTTTGCTTTTAGGTGCTGGTGGAGCAGCACGTGGAGTGATTGGACCTTTATTGGAGCATTCACCTAAATGCTTAGTGATTGCTAATCGCTCAAGCATAAAGGCTGATGAATTGATCAAGTTATTTGCCAATGTAGCTGCTGCGAAAGAGGTTGCCTTAGAGGCTCGCACATTAGCTCAATTAGAGAGTTCTGAAAAAACACCCTATCCATTTGACTTGGTGATTAATGCAACTGCTGCAGGACTAGCAGATGAGTCTCCTTTGAGCATTGCTGCTGTAGCAAACATCTTTACGCCAAGCTCATTTGCTTACGACATGGTCTACGGCAAAACAACGGCCTTTATGAGGCAAGCTTTACAGCGTGGGGCACGCATTAGCGATGGCCTTGGTATGTTGGTGGAGCAAGCTGCAGATGCATTCTTGTTATGGCGGGGGACCGATCTAGCAACACAAATTGATCCGCGAGCAGTGCTCGCTCAATTGCGTAGTTGATCAAATTTACTTGCAGTTAATTTCTCACTCATGCGCTGGATTGCTTACCTAGTCAAATGTCTCTTGGCAGGTTTTGTAGCCATGCAGGTATATTATGCCGTTCAGATCGGCCTATGGATTAGTGTAGATCCCAGCAGCACAGCCTTTCAGAGAGCGGAGCGCTGGCGCTTGTGTTCCTGGCATTGGACTTGTTCCGTGCAATCAAAGTGGACGCCTTACGATAAGATTTCAAACAATCTCAAACGTGCGGTTTTGGTTAGCGAAGACGACATCTTTTTTCAACACAAAGGGGTTCGTGTTGAAGACATGCAAAAAGCATGGCAAAAAAATCAACAGCAAAATCAGCAAAAACCTCAGGCGGGGGCTAAATCTAAAGCTGTGCTGCGTGGTGGGTCAACCATTACTCAGCAGCTTGCAAAAAATTTATTCCTATCTTCCGAGCAAAATTATTTTCGTAAAGGGCAAGAGCTCATCATTACCGGACTCTTAGAGCTTACGCTGTCTAAGCAGAGATTGTTTGAGATCTACCTTAATTCAGTAGAGTGGGGTGAAGGCATTTTTGGCATTGGGGCTGCTTCTGAGCACTATTACGCAACTACGCCAGCAGGACTAGATCTAGATCAGGCTGCGGCTCTGGCTTCCGCTTTGCCAGCACCCAAGTGTTTTGATAAAGAGCAATATTGCCGCAAGGCCAGGATCCACTTTCCAACCAGACAAGAATTTATTTTGGAGAATATGGGGCGTGTCGCTTTAGCGCCGATAGCTCAGCCCAAGAGTTCGTCTAAGACTGCTAAGTAGCCGCTCTTAACGCATCACGCGTGGACTGTGCCACGTTTCGTGCAGCCTGCGCAAAATCATTTCCGGAGCTTGCATACAGAATAGCTCTTGAAGAATTAATGATCATACCGGTTCCAGGTTTGCCTGGAATACTGCCCGCTTTAACGGTGGCTTCAATATCTCCACCTTGGGCTCCGATGCCGGGGATGAGTAAAGGTATCTCCCCAACAATTGCTCGTACCTTTGCGATCTCTTCTGGGAAGGTTGCGCCCACAACAAGACCAATTTGACCCGAGCGATTCCAATGAGTGGCTGCAAGTTTGGCTACATGGAGATACAAAGGCTCCCCATTTGGGGAAACATTTAAGAACTGTAAATCTGAGCCACCTGGATTAGAAGTGCGACACAGGACAATGACACCTTTACCAGCATGTTTTAGATAGGACTCAATCGTGTCAAAGCCCATATAGGGATTGACGGTGACGGCATCCGCACCATAGCGCTCAAAGGCCTCCAGAGCGTAGTGGTCTGCGGTACTGCCAATATCACCACGCTTGGAATCGAGGATGACAGGGATGTGGGGGTATTTGTCTTTGAGGTGACGTACCAGTTTTTCTAGTTGGGCTTCAGCGCGTTGTGAGGCAAAGTAGGCAAACTGAGGCTTGAAGGCACAGACCAAATCTGCAGTGGCATCAGCGATATCGCGACAGAACTCAAAGATCCCCGCAGGTTTCCCTTGCAGGGATGGGGGTAAGCGCTTGGGGTCTGGGTCAAAACCAACACACAGCATGCTGCCTTGGGAAGCCCATGCAGACTGGAGTTGCTGGTGAAAGGTATTTGAGCGAGGGTTCATTGGATTTAGCTTATTTTAGTGAAACAGTCATGATCTATAGGATAAACTAGCGCACATTCCTTAGGAGTTCACCATGATCAACTTGTTCGTCCTGCAAAATGGCCGCCTCTCTCAAGAGCAAGTGGAAGATCGCAATGAATTATTGCAATACGCTAATCCTATCTGGATTGACGTAGTTGATCCAGAGGAAGAAGAGCTCGTTTGGATTAAAGAGGCTTTTGGTGTGCTTTTGCCTGAGTTAGATGACTTGGGCGACTTAGAAGCCTCTGCTCGTTATTTTGAAGCGGATGACGGTCATCTCCATATCCGCACCGATTTTTTATTGGATGAAGAAGAGACTTCTCGCAACGTGCGTGTGGCGTTTGTGCTGACTAAGCAAGTGCTTTTCTCGATTCATGATGAAGATTTACCAGTATTTCGCTTAGTCCGTTTGCGTGCGCGTTTGCGCCCCGGCTCAGTCAGCAATGCAAAAGATGTCTTGCTTGACCTCTACTCCACGGATGCCGAGTATTCAGCCGACGCTTTGGAAGAGGTTTATGAAAACCTTGAGCAAGCAGGTAAGCGAGTGCTGTCTGATAGCATTAACGATGCCGATGCTGCAGAGGTTTTAGAGACGATTGCAAAGGAAGAGGATACCAACGGACGCATTCGTCGTAACGTGATGGATACCCGTAGAGCCCTGTCTTTCTTAATGCGCAGCAAGTTACTATCGGATGAGCAACAAGAGGAAGCGCGCCAAATTTTGCGTGATATTGACTCACTTGAAAACCATACAGCATTCCTATTCGACAAGATCAACTTCTTGATGGATGCGACAGTCGGTTTTATTAATTTGAATCAATCCAAAATTATCAAGATCTTCTCGGTGGTCTCCGTCGCTTTAATGCCACCTACTTTGCTGGCGAGTATTTGGGGTATGAACTACAAGCACATGCCTGAATTGGATGCAACTTGGGGTTATCCAATGGCAATCGGTTTGATGATTATTTCAGCGATTATTCCGCTGGGCTACTTCCATAGCAAAGGCTGGATGAAGTAATTTAATTCTCGAGTAGCTTAGCCAATTCGCTCAGTACGTAATTGCAAGATTGCTCCCGAATCGCTTGGCGGTCTCCAGCAAAGTGCATCGTTTTTGTAAGCACTCTATTTTCACCAGCTTCATTTTGAATTGACCAGCCAAAGCATACTGTTCCCACAGGTTTGCCTGCTGAGCCACCGCTGGGACCTGCAATACCGGTAATTGAGATGGCGGCATTGACATCTGCATTCAGCTGAGCGCCTTTAGCCATCGCTTTAGCAACTTCCTCGCTCACTGCTCCAAAGCTTTGAATAAGCTCTACTGGCACTCCCAAGGATTCTTCTTTGGCTTGGTTGCTGTATGTGATGTAGCCCCGCTCAAACCATTCGCTTGAGCCCGCTAATTCAGTGAGAGTGGCGCAGACCAAGCCCCCAGTACAGGACTCTGCAACCGTCATTTTCCAATTTCTCGAGCGCAAAATTTCTGCCAAGGTTTGGACGGTATCGAGTGAATGCATATTTAAATCCAACCCATTTGAGTGCTGACTACTTGCAAGAGAGTAATCACCAAGAGTGTGAAGAAAGCTGCCGCAAGATCATCCACCATGATGCCAAACCCACGCCACAGTAGTTGCAGGAAGTTTGAAGAGGTATCGGTATTCTCGAGCGTTTTAAAGTGGCGATCAATCATGCCGATAGGACCCGGTTTAGCAGCATCGAAATATCTAAAGAGAGCGAACGCAAGGATCTGTATCCAAATACTGGTCGGTGTAATGAATAACAGCACTAACCAAAAAGCCATCATTTCATCCCAAACAATACCGCCAAAATCTTTCTTACCTAACTCCTCGCTGACGTAGCCACAGATCCAACAGCCCAACAAAATACCACCACCAGTGATCCACAGGAAATGTTCTGTGGTGAGGAAATGCTCGGCAATCAAAAAGCTTGCCCAGGCCCAGAGAGTGCCTGCAGTGCCAGGCGCTATCCGGCTTAGACCGCTACCAAAGCCAAAGGCTAGAGTGCGACTTGGGCTCTGAAGCATCCACTTGAAACCAGGCTTCACAACTGATGGATTCTGATCAGTCATTTTGCAAAGTGGTCAAAAGAGCGGAGTAGTGCAGCGGTATCCGCATCACTAAGTAACTTACCATCAGTGCCCTGGATGCGAATCTGTGTACTACTATTTTTCATGCACGTAATGCGGCCAATACATGTGAGGGGAAGTTTGAGTTCTTTGCTGATATTGAGAATCACGTCACGTTTGCTACTAGGTGCAGTAAAGCAAAGTTCATAATCATCACCACCGCTGGCAGCAAATTGGTTTTGTATTGCTTTACTTTGTTTTTGCAATGTTGCTGATGTGGGAAGTTGCTCCAAAATAATTTCTGCATCAAGCTGTGATTGTTTCAGGATGTGCTTTAGATCACCGAGCAAGCCATCCGATACATCTAAGGCGGCACTTGCCACTTCTCTTAGTGCCATACCAAGCCCAACTCTGGGTGTGGGTTGATGCATGCGATGGTCAATTGCTTTTAAGTCGCTTTCCGAGAGCGTGATTTCATGACGCAGTGCAGCAAGAGTGAGTCTTGCATCGCCAACAGTTCCTGAAACCCAAATCTCATCCTCAATCTTTGCCCCTGATCTACGAATGGCTTTTCCAGTGGGAATGCTGCCAAATGCAGTAATCGAAATGGTGAGGGGGCCAGCAGTAGTGTCGCCACCGATGAGGGGGCAAGAAAATTGATTTGCGAACGCAAATAAGCCCTTAGAGAATGCTTCCAGCCATTTTGTATCAACCTCAGGCAAGGCAATGGCCAATGTAAACCCCAGTGGCTTAGCACCCATTGCGGCAAGGTCAGAAAGATTGACTGCTAAGGCTTTGCCGCCTAATTTCTCAGGGTCAGCATCGGCAAAAAAATGTCTACCCGCAACCAACATATCGCTGGTAATAGCAATTTCTTCGCCTGGCAGGGGTTTGATGAGTGCGCAATCATCCCCAATGCCCAAGCTGAGGGTCGTATTTGAAGCGTTTGAGGCACTACCCGTTTTAAAAAAACGTTCAATGAGATCGAATTCGCCCATTGGGCCGGATTGAGAATGCATACCTCATTTTATGACCCTTGGCAGTGCAACGCGAGAGAGGAATAGAATTAAAGCCTTAATAAGCATTAGACAAAATGAGTTAGCGAGTTAGTTGATGAGCATAGAAAATAGTAAAGAGCAACAAATTGCAGCTTTAAGAGAAGCTGCCCTTCAATACCATGAGTTTCCAGTTCCTGGAAAGATTGAGATTGCTCCAACTAAGCAGCTGACTAATCAACGCGATTTAGCGCTTGCCTATACTCCTGGCGTTGCAGCCCCTTGCGAAGAAATTGTGAAGGACCCAGCCAATGCTTTTAAGTACACCGCCCGTGGAAATTTGGTTGGCGTGATTACAAACGGTACTGCTGTTTTAGGTTTGGGAAATATCGGACCATTGGCAAGTAAGCCAGTGATGGAAGGTAAAGCCATTCTCTTTAAGAAATTTGCTGGCATTGATGTTTTCGATATAGAAGTCAATGAAAATGATCCAGAAAAATTAGTCGAAATTATTGCGGCACTTGAGCCTACTTTTGGTGGCATCAATTTAGAAGATATCAAAGCTCCAGATTGCTTTATTGTCGAGCGCAAGCTGCAAGCTCGTATGAAAATTCCAGTGTTTCATGATGATCAGCACGGTACTGCGATCGTAGTTGCAGCCGCGATTATCAATGGTTTGAAGGTGGTTGGAAAAGACGTTAGTAATGTGAAGTTAGTTACCTCTGGTGCTGGCGCAGCTGCATTGGCTTGCTTAGACCTGTTGGTGGACCTTGGCATTCCTCGTAAAAATATTTGGGTAACTGACCTTGCTGGTGTTGCTTACAAAGGCCGTAAAGAATTGATGGATCCTGAAAAGGAGCCTTTCTGCCAAGAGACTGATTTGCGTACTCTCGATCAAGTGATTGCTGGCGCAGATATTTTCTTAGGTCTATCTGCTGGTGGTGTATTAAAGCAAGACATGGTGAAGAAGATGGCCGACAAGCCATTGATTTACGCCTTAGCAAATCCAACCCCAGAAATCTTGCCTGAAGAAGTAAAAGCAGTTCGTCCCGATGCGGTGATGGCAACGGGCCGTACTGACTATCCAAATCAAGTCAATAACGTTTTGTGCTTCCCATTTATTTTCCGTGGCGCACTCGATGTTGGCGCTACTACCATTACTCGCGGTATGGAAGTAGCGGCCGTAAAAGCCGTTGCAGAGCTTGCCCAAGCTGAGCAAAGCGAAGTGGTGGCATCGGTTTACGGAATCGAGAATCTTTCTTTTGGTCCTGAGTATTTGATTCCAAAACCATTTGATCCGCGCTTAATTACCGTCATCGCTCCCGCTGTGGCTAAGGCTGCGATGGATGACGGTGTTGCTTTGCGTCCGATTAAAGATTTTGATGCGTATCGCAATCAGCTACAACAGTTTGTGTATCACTCCGGTACTTTGATGAAACCGCTCTTTAGTATTGCGAAGAGAGTTCCAGCAAATCAAAAACGCATTGTCTTTGCCGAAGGTGAGGATGAGCGCGTATTGCGTGCCGTACAAATTATCATCGACGAGCACTTAGCTACCCCAATTCTGATTGGTCGCCCCGAGGTGATTGAGCATCGTATTGAGAAGTTCGGCCTGCGGATGAAGACGGGCGATGATTTTGAGATTGTGAATCCAGAGCGTGATTCACGCTTTCGTGACTTCTGGCAAACCTATCTTGGTTTGACTGAGCGTAAGGGAGTGACAGAGTCATTTGCTAAATTAGAAATGCGCCGCCGTCATACTTTAATTGGCTCCATGATGATTACTAAGGGAATGGCTGACGGCATGATTTGTGGAACGATTGGTAATGCAGCTACTCATCTGAAGTATGTTGATGAAGTAGTTGGTCGTGAGCCAGGTGCAAACGTCTATGGCGCAATGTCTGGATTAATTCTTCCAGGTCGCCAAGTATTCTTAGTAGATACCCATATCAATTTAGATCCAACTGCCGAAGAATTGGCAGAATTGACTTTGATGGCCGCTAGCGAAATGCGTAAGTTGGGCTTAATTCCTAAAGTGGCATTACTCTCACACTCAAACTTTGGATCTAGTAATGCGCCATCTGCAATCAAAATGCGCGAAGTCTTGGCTTTAATTCAAAAGGCAGAGCCCACCTTAGAGGTTGATGGTGAGATGCATGGAGATAGCGCTTTAGATGAAACCATTCGCGCTGGTACAGTGACTTCATCGCCATTAAAGGGCGATGCCAACTTGTTAGTTCTGCCAAATATTGACGCCGCCAACATTTCTTACAACTTGTTAAAAACAGCTGCAGGTAATGGCATTGCTATCGGCCCTCTGTTGCTTGGGGTTGCTAAACCAATTCATATTTTGACGCCAGCAGCGACGGTTCGTAGGATTGTGAATGTGACTACTTTGGCTGTGGTTGAGGCTGCCAGTAACGCAAGAGGCATCTCCTAAGCGCTCATCATTTATTTAAGTTAGCAATTACTTACATAAATTAATCCTATATTAATCAATAACTTATATAAAAAGCACTGTATTTGGGCTTGATTTGATGACGTGTTAAGGGTAACCTACTACCCATCATGAATAATCGCTCTGAAAATACCAATCTAGCAAGCTTCGAAGAACATGGCCGTGCTGAAAGTTGGGATAGCAATGATCGACTCGAGACCGAATCGTCTGCTGCCAATATTTATGCCCAAGGCGGTTTATCTCGTTTACAAACCTATGCAGCAAATCAAGTTTCGGGGAAAAAAGTGACAGCTTCTTGGCGTGCCGCTTTGGCCGTTCGTGATGCCGGACCACCGGCCATGTTGCGCAGTGTGCGCACTAATATCGTGCAATCTATTCGTGCTTTCCGTACACCAGATTTACAGGAAGCCGCTACAGAGCTCGGTCAACATTTCATTTATGCCAATTGCGTCAATGCAATGACAAAGGGTGAGGTTCTTGAAGCAATTGCCATTGCTTACACCTTTACTAAGCAACAAGCAAAAAACTTTGACCCTCTATTGGATGCGTTGACCACAACTACAGATAAGGCAGGTCAACAGCCCGGATTTGTAGTGGTGCTCGAAGGTTTACCTTGCACTCAAAAGTTTGATAAAGAAGCACGCGAGACTCTGTTAGATGTCTTCCGCGATGCCGTAGATT
This sequence comes from Polynucleobacter sp. UB-Siik-W21, assembly GCF_018687415.1. Taxonomy (NCBI): domain Bacteria; kingdom Pseudomonadati; phylum Pseudomonadota; class Betaproteobacteria; order Burkholderiales; family Burkholderiaceae; genus Polynucleobacter; species Polynucleobacter sp. UB-Siik-W21. Next base: position 215,807 of record NZ_CP061289.1, read on the forward strand.
ATTGGGCTGAGCGTCGCACACCATATCGGGTTTTCTACTCTTTTGCTTAATCGCTAAAAGATCGCAAACCAATGAATCGCCTCTATTTGAGGCGATTTTGCATTTCAGGATTCCAAATACTGTGTACCGCTGTAATGGCTACAAGGCCTGCGGTTTCAGTGCGCAATACGCGCTCTCCTAAAGAAACAATTTGGTATCCCGCGGCTTGAGCTTGCGCTTCCTCTTCTGGTGAGTGACCACCCTCTGGTCCGATCATGAGAACAATATCTTGGGGCTCCTTTTCTATTAAAACGGAGTAGAGGCTTTTGCTAGCATCGGGACTCAGGAGAAGTTTGAGTGCAGGCTTTGAACTTGCTTTGAGGTAAGTTGCAAAATTTTGGATAGGCTCAATGTGCGCTAATACTGTTCTGTCGCATTGCTCGCAAGCAGCTTGAATAATCCCATTCCAATGAGTTAAACGCTTTTGGGCGCGATCCTGGTCACTTGAGCGGGTCAGTTTGAGAATGGAGCGTTCACACTGTAATGGCGCGATGATTTGGGCACCTGTTTCTATGGCTTTTTCAACAATCCAATCCATTTTGTCACCGCCTGCCAAGCCTTGGGCTAAAGTAATTGCATATGGGGCCTCACGGTGGGTATCAGTGCGGATATCGCTCAGTTGGGCTAAACCGCTTTTTCCACTGAAGGAAAGGAGCTCTGCCTTAGCGATTTGCCCTTTTCCATCAAATATGGGAAATGATTCCCCAACCTGAACGCGCCGAACTCGTAAATGGTGGCAAACCTCAGAGGTGAGGAGGGTGGGCTTTTGGGATTCCCATGGTCCGGGAAGATAAAATTGAGGCATTACTGAAATATAGCCAATTTATTTTCCTCGAGACCACTTTTACGATGTCAAACCTTCAAATTCGTATGGCCAATGCCATTCGCGCCCTATCCATGGATGCAGTTCAACAGGCAAACTCAGGGCACCCTGGTATGCCGATGGGAATGGCAGATATTGCTGTTGGATTATGGAATGAACATTTAAAACACAATCCGACTGATCCCCACTGGATCGATCGCGATCGTTTTGTTTTATCTAATGGTCATGGATCGATGTTGTTGTATTCACTGTTGCATCTCTCTGGATATGACTTACCCATTGAAGAGTTAAAAAATTTCCGTCAATTGCATAGTAAAACCCCAGGACATCCTGAGTATGGAATTACAGCCGGGGTAGAAACTACTACAGGTCCATTGGGCCAAGGTATTTCAAATGCGGTTGGCATGGCGCTTGCTGAAAAGTTACTGGCTGAAGAATTTAATCGTCCCGGTCACAACATCATCGATCACTACACTTATGTATTTTTAGGTGACGGTTGCTTGATGGAGGGTATCAGCCATGAAGTTTGTTCATTGGCTGGCACATTAAAGCTAAACAAGTTGATAGCACTTTGGGATGACAACGGTATCTCGATTGACGGCAAGGTGGTTTCTTGGTTTAACGAAGATACGCCAAAACGTTTCGAAGCTTATGGCTGGAATGTCATTCGTGATGTCGATGGTCATGATGCGGAAGCAGTTTCGAAGGCGATTGCTCAGGCTAAAAAGAGTGCTAAGCCAACCCTGATCTGCTGCAAGACAGCGATCGGCAAGGGTTCTCCTAATATGGCTGGTAGCGATAAAGTGCATGGTTCGCCACTAGGCGCTGCTGAAATCGCTGAGACTCGCGTGGCCTTGAATTGGCCCTATCCACCATTTGAAATTCCAAAAGATATTTATGCTGCTTGGGATTTTAAAAAGCGTGGCCAAACTGCTGAACACGAATGGAATAAAGAATTCCAAAAATACAAAATCCAATTTCCAGAACTTGCCTCTGAATTACAGCGCCGTATGCAAGGTGATTTATCAAAAGACTTTTCAGCCACACTCAATGCGTATTTAAAAACTTGCCAATCTAAAGCAGAAACGATTGCTACTCGTAAAGCGAGTCAAAATGCGATTGAAGCTTTAGCACCCGCTTTGCCAGAATTTATGGGTGGCTCTGCAGACTTAACCGGTTCAAACTTAACTAATTGGTCTGCATGCAAACCTGTACGTGGCGATCAATGGGGTAATCACATTAACTATGGTGTGCGTGAGTTTGGTATGAGCGCCATCATGAACGGGATTGCCTTGCATGGCGGTTACATTCCATTCGGGGGTACCTTTTTAACCTTCTCCGATTACAGTCGTAATGCTATTCGCATGGCTGCTTTGATGAAGTTACGTAGCATCTTTGTCTTCACTCATGACTCAATTGGTCTAGGAGAAGATGGCCCAACCCATCAATCTGTGGAGCACGTTGCTAGCCTACGTCTGATTCCAAACTTGATGGTTTGGCGTCCCTGTGACACTACCGAGAGCGCTGTTGCCTGGGGCGCGGCGGTTGAGCGTCAGAATGGTCCGAGCGCTTTGATCTTTAGTCGTCAAAACTGCCCATTTGTTGCTCGTAACAGCCAGCAGATTAAAGACATTGCACGTGGTGGCTATGTATTGCGTGATCCTCAATCTGGAAAGATCGATGCAGTCATTATTGCTACTGGTTCTGAAATTGCACTTGCATTGCAAACAGCCGAACATTTAGAAAAAGAGAGTGCTGGAAAAATCGGTATTCGAGTGGTTTCGATGCCTTCGACCACGGTATTTGATCAGCAAGATGCCACCTATAAATCTAAAGTATTGCCGGCCTATATCCCACGCATCGCTGTTGAGGCAGGCGTAACGGATTTCTGGTGGAAGTATGGTTGCGCAGCCGTGCATGGTGTCGATACCTTTGGTGAGTCAGCACCCGCCGCTCAGCTGTATGAATATTTTGGTTTAACGGTCGATCAAATTGCAAAGACTGTTAAGCAATGCATCTCGAAGAAATCAAATAAATCAAATAAATAAAAGTTAGCGCAATAAATTTAATATTAGTAAGGGGAAATAAATGACAATTCGTGTCGCAATTAATGGTTACGGGCGTATTGGCCGCATGGTACTCCGCGCCTTGTATGAAGATCAGGTAAACGGCAAGCCACGTCGTGATATCAAGATCGTTGCGATTAATGCGATGGGCGATATTGCAATCAACGCCCACCTCACTCAACACGACTCTGCCCATGGTCGTTTCCCTGCCGAGGTATCTGTAGATGGCGATTGCATGGTAGTGAATGGTGATCGTATCAAGATGTTCTGTACACGCAATCCTGCTGAAACCCCATGGGGCGAGTTGGGCGTAGATTTAGTTTTAGAGTGCACTGGTAAGTTCACCTCTAAAGAAAAGGCGATGATTCATATTCAGCAGGGCGCTAAGAAAGTATTGATTTCTGCGCCTGGCGAAAAAGATGTCGATGCCACCATTGTGTTCGGTGTGAACCAAAATGTATTAAAGCCAAATGACGTGGTTGTTTCTAATGCAAGTTGTACTACCAACTGTTTGGCGCCATTAGTTAAGCCATTGTTAGAAAAAATTGGTATTGAGTCTGGCTTGATGACAACGATTCATGCATTTACGAATGATCAGGTGTTGACCGATGTGTATCACAAGGATATGCGTCGTGCGCGCTCTGCTGTGAGTAGCATGATTCCAACGAAGACTGGCGCAGCAAAAGCAGTCGGCTTAGTTTTGCCCGCTTTAGCCGGTCGCTTTGATGGTTTTGCGATGCGTGTGCCAGTGATCAATGTCTCAGTGGTTGACCTCACGTTTGCCGCTAGCCGTGCAACGAGCGTAGATGAAGTAAATTCTATTTTGAAGGCTGCTAGCGAGGGCGAGCTCAAAGGCATCTTGGGCTTTAATACCTTGCCTTTGGTTTCCATCGACTTTAACCATGATCCACGCCCAAGTATTTATGACGCCTCTCAAACCCGTGTTTCTGCTGATGGCAAGCTAGTCAAAGTTTTGGCTTGGTACGACAACGAATGGGGTTATTCAGTACAAATGCTCAACGCAGCTGAGGCATTAATGGCGGTAAAGTGATTAAAAGTCATTAAATGTAGTTAAAAGAGCTTAAAAAACAAAAAAAGACCTCAAATTGAGGTCTTTTTTCATATCCGCAGCCCTGAGAATCAACTCAAAACCTCAGAAAAGTGCTTATTTTTGCTTATTTCGGCAGTTTTTCTTCTGGCAATGTCCGTACATTGCTAAAGAGTGTTCTTGAAGCTTAAAACCGAGGTTCTTGGCAATATCCCGTTGCCGCTTTTCAATGGCCTCATCCACAAACTCTTCTACATGCCCGCAGTCTAGGCAAACCAAGTGGTCATGGTGGTTACCTTCATTAAGTTCGTAGATGGCCCTGCTATCACCCTTGCTAGACTCAAAATGGCTGCGGAGCAAAAGCCCTGCCTGCTCAAACTGGGTAAGCACTCGATATACCGTGGCTAAACCGATTTCCTGATCTTCTTTAGTGAGGGCCATAAAGATGTCCTCAGCACTAAAGTGGGTGCCGCCATTTTGATGAAAAAAATCGAGAATTTTCATGCGTGGGCCAGTGGCTTTGAGGCCAATATCACGCAAATTTTCAGGAGTAGGGTTTTGGTTCGTATTCATGGCTTTGGGAGCTAAAATCAATGTCTTAATGATACGGCCAGCCATGCAAAATTGCCTTGAACTTTTTAGTCGTTTTTTTAACCCGTTTCTGAAGAGGTATTTTGCCTCTTCAAGAGGGGGTGTATTGGCTCTTGCCTTGTTTGGCTTGCTGGGTATTGCGGGGTGTACTACCGCGGTAGATGAAACCCAGCGCGCCTGGATGAACAAAATCTTCAGACCTTATGTTCCCGACATTGTTCAGGGTAACTTTATTTCCAGCGAGCAATATGCCAAATTGCAGTTGGGTATGACGCGTGAGCAGGTGCGTCAAATTTTAGGCACTCCATTATTGGCAAGTTACTTCCATGCCAATCGCTGGGACTATGTTTTTGAATTTAAACGCTCAGGTCAGCGTGTTGGCAAAGAGCGGCATGTCACCGTATTTTTTGATGGCGATAAAGTGGTGAAGTTTGAAGGTGATGCTTTGCCAACAGATGTGGAGTTGGTGGCTGAGATTGATAACTACGCTAAGACGAAACGTTCGTTTTGGGATGTAATGACGGGTTCAAATAAGCCCCCAGTAACACCGCCTTTGCAACAACCAGAATTATTGGTGCCAAGTCCAACCGATAACTTGCCTAAGGGGGCTGCTATACCACCAGTCCCCGCTGCAAGCACAGGCTCTTTCTGGGACTATTTTACTTTTTCAAAGTCGTCAGATGGCAAAGCATCCCAGCCGGAAACTTTAGGCCCTGGCGCAATGAATACTCCGCCAGCGGCTGAGAAAAAGCAGTAGAAATGATTGATACATTGATGCCAGGTAAATAATCCTGGACGTCTCTAGAAACTTTTAATAAGAAGCGAAGAAATACATGATGAAGATTGCAATTGCTGGAGCAACCGGTCGTATGGGCAAGATGCTGATTGAGACTGTTCTTAATGCATCTGATGCGCAACTTGTAGGTGCTCTTGAGCATTCAGCTTGCTCTCAATTGGGAGAAGATGCGGGCGCTTTCCTGGGTAAAAAGACGGGTGTGCTCATTTCTGCTGATGTGCCTAAGGTATTAGCGAATGCTGATTTTCTGATTGATTTCACAAGGCCAGACGGCACTATGGCGCACTTGGCTGTGGCAGAAAAAACGGGCACCAAGATGATTATTGGTACAACGGGATTGAGTGCGGATCAAATTGCAAATCTTAAAAAAGCTTCTGCAAAGTTAGCTATTGTGTTTGCGCCCAATATGAGTGTTGGTGTGAATGCCACATTCAAGTTACTGGAGATCGCAGCCAAGATGCTCAATCAAGGTTACGACATTGAAATCATCGAAGCCCATCATCGTCACAAAGTAGATGCGCCCTCCGGCACTGCTTTGAAGATGGGTGAGGTTATTGCAGATGCACTTGGTGAAAAGCTAGATGATCTGGCTGTGTATGCACGCGAAGGCCATACTGGCGAGCGCAAAGAGGGGTCAATTGGCTTTGCAACGATTCGTGGTGGCGATATTGTGGGAGACCATACTGTGCTGTTCGCTGGCGATGGCGAACGTATTGAGATTAGCCACAAGTCTTCAAGCCGTCAGTCTTATGCCCAAGGATCTTTGCGGGCCGCGCGTTTCTTGCAGAACCAAACTTCAGGTCTTTATGACATGCAAGACGTGCTTGGCTTACGCAAATAACTACATTAATAAAAAACCAAAAAATAAGATAGAAAAGAGTTGTTTTGAATGAGTAAGGATTACGACTACCGCAGCATTGAAGCAGCAGCACAAGCTGATTGGGAAAGTGCGCAAGTCTACCAAGTAACAGAAAATACTCTCGGTATAGACGGCAAGAAGAAGCCGAAGTATTACGCTTGCTCCATGTTGCCTTATCCATCCGGCAAGTTACATATGGGTCATGTGCGCAACTACACCATTAATGATGTGATGGCGCGTCAACTCCGCATGCAAGGCTATAACGTCTTGATGCCGATGGGCTGGGATGCTTTTGGTATGCCTGCAGAAAATGCAGCCATCCAGAATAAAGTGCCGCCAGCGAAGTGGACCTACGACAACATTGCCTATATGAAAAAGCAAATGGCGGCGATGGGCTTAGCAATTGATTGGTCTCGTGAGCTTGCCACTTGTAGTCCTGATTATTACCGCTGGAATCAATGGCTCTTTTTGAAGATGCTGGAAAAAGGGATTGCGTATCGCAAGACTCAAGTAGTCAACTGGGATCCGATCGATCAAACTGTTCTAGCAAACGAGCAAGTGATTGATGGTCGTGGTTGGCGTTCAGGCGCCTTAGTTGAAAAGCGTGAGATTCCAGGCTACTACTTCAATATCACTGCTTACGCAGAGCAATTGCTGACTGGCTTAGATGGTTTGGGTTGGCCTGAGCGTGTCAAAACCATGCAGCAGAATTGGATTGGCAAAAGTCGCGGCGTGCGCTTTGCTTTTAAGCATGAGGTCGCTGATGTCCATGGCAACTTTATTCAGGATGGCTTGCTATACGTGTTTACTACTCGGGCTGACACCATCATGGGCGTTACTTTCTGCGCCGTGGCAGCTGAACATCCGTTAGCCACTAAAGCTGCCGCTAATAATCCTGCCTTAGCCGCATTTATAGAGAAGTGCAAGACTGGTAGCGTGATTGAAGCCGACCTAGCTACTCAAGAAAAAGAGGGTATGTTTACCGGTTTATATGTCACGCATCCATTGACGAATGAGCCAGTGCCCGTTTGGGTAGGTAACTATGTCTTGATGTCTTATGGTGATGGCGCCGTGATGGGTGTTCCGGCACATGATGAGCGTGATTTTGCTTTTGCCCTCAAATACGACCTGCCAATCAAACAAGTGATCGCCCTCAAAGGCGAATCACCCATGTTTAATGCAACGCGTTGGGAAGATTGGTATGCCCAAAAAGAAGATGTGATTTGCTTTAATAGCGACAAATATGATGGACTCTCGCATGAAGAAGCAGTCAGTGCCGTTGCCAAAGATTTAGAGAAGATGGGTATCGGAGAGATCAAGACTACTTATCGATTGCGTGATTGGGGTATTTCACGTCAGCGTTATTGGGGCACTCCCATTCCGATTATTCATTGTGGTGATGAGAGTCACCCTGGTTGTGGAGCAGTACCTGTTCCAGAGGCTGATTTGCCAGTGGTGTTGCCAGAAGATTGTGTGCCCGATGGCAGTGGTAATCCTTTAAATAAGCGTGCAGACTTTTTGAATGTGAAATGTCCCAAGTGTGGCAAGCCTGCAAGACGTGAGACTGACACGATGGATACCTTTGTGGATTCGTCTTGGTATTTCATGCGCTATACCGGTCCTGACGCGAAGATGATGGTAGATGGGCGTAATGAATACTGGATGCCAATGGATCAATATATTGGCGGCATCGAGCATGCGATCCTGCATTTACTGTATGCGCGCTTTTGGACCAAGGTCATGCGTGATCTGAACTTGATCACTTTTGATGAGCCTTTCCAAAATCTGTTGACGCAAGGCATGGTACTCAATGAGACCTATTACTCAGAAGAGGCTTCTGGTAAAAAGACTTGGCTTAATCCCTTGGACGTAGAGTTAGAGCTCGATGAAAAAGGTCGTCCTCAAGGCGCGAAGCTAAAGGGCGATACCTCAGGCACACCGGTCATGATTGGTGGCGTTGAGAAGATGTCTAAGAGCAAGAACAATGGCGTTGATCCGCAGGCTTTGATTGATCAATACGGTGCAGATACTGCACGCTTATTTGTGATGTTTGCAGCGCCACCAGAGCAACAGTTGGAGTGGTCGGGTGCTGGGGTTGAAGGCGCTTCCCGATTCTTACGACGTGTTTGGATCTATTCAAGTAGTCAAGCTAACTGGATTCGTGATGCGCAGGACGCTATACCGAGCAATCTTAATGATGCTGAGAAAGAATTGCGTCGTGAAGTCCATTCGATTTTGAAGCAGGCGAATTTTGACTACCAGCGTCGCCAGTACAACACAGTGGTATCTGCAGCCATGAAGATGCTCAATGTACTTGAACCCATTAAATTGGATCAAGCTGCCACTATTAGTGCACCGGTTTTACGGGAGTGCCTTAGCATCTTATTGCGAGTGCTTTACCCAGTGGTGCCACATTTAACGCATGTACTTTGGAAAGATATGGCTTATGCCAAGACCTTTGGCCCTCTTTTGGATGCCCCATGGCCTGCTGTAGATGAATCTGCCCTGGTTCAAACCGAGATGACTTTGATGCTTCAAATTAATGGTAAGTTGCGAGGAGATATTAGGGTGCCAGCAGAGGCCACCAAAGAGCAAATTGAATCTTTGGCTTTACAAACTGATTCAGCGGTTAAAGCGCTAAACGGCGGAGCCCCTAAAAAGGTGATCGTCGTGCCTGGCCGTTTAGTAAATATCGTTGCATAGCTGTATAGAGGCTAATGAGAGAAACTAAGGATATGAGCACAAATCGACTGCGACGTGCAATGCTTGGATTAATCGTCAGTGCGCCAATCGGGGGCTTGCTGGCTTGTGGCTATCGCTTACGCGGCATGGTGGACTTACCATTTCAGGCAATTGCCATTACTGGCAATCCATCACCACCCTTACGTACCGATATTCAAACCTCTATTTTGACGGGTACAGACGTCAAGGTTGCGATTAATCCAAAAGATGCAGACTTAATTTTAGAGATTACGAACGACATTAGTGGTCGCGAGATATTGGCTTATAACTCTGCTGGTCAAGTTTCTGCATATCGCTTAAATATTCGAGTGGGCTTTAGAGCTTACGATCTTGCTGGCGCAGAGATTATTCCTGATAGCGAAATCTATATGACGCGTGATATGGACTTCTCAAATACGACTGTGTTGGCGACCGATGTTCAACAGCAACAATTCTTATCCTTAATGCGTAAAGACTTGGCAGTGCAGATCTTGCGCCGTGTTTCTGCGGCTGCAAAAGCCCCACGCAGTAGAACTTTCTAAGGGTATGTAAAGCTCGCATGGTCAAAGTTGACGCCTTGCAAGTGCACCTTAAATCCTTAGGTTCAGGGGGTGCGATGCTCCCTCTCTATATTTTTAGTGGCGACGAACCACTCCTGATGATGGAAGCAATGGATCAATTACGTCTAGCTGCTAAGAAACTGAGCTTTACCGAGCGTGAAGTGATGCTGCAGGAGCGAGGGTTTGATTGGAGTGCGCTCATGAGCGCCGGTCAAACGATGTCTTTGTTTGGAGATAAGCGTTGGGTGGAGCTACGCATTCCTACTGGTAAGCCGGGGCGTGATGGTGCTGATGCTTTAAAACAATTTGCCGCGCAAATAGAGTCACAGCCAAATTCTCCAGATGGCCCGGACACAGTGGTATGCATTGTCCTGCCTAGATTAGATGGCAAGACGAAGACTTCGGCTTGGTTTAGCGCTTTAGATGATGCTGGGATGGCTATTCAGATTGACTCTTTAGATCGCAGTCACTTGCCAAGATGGATTGCAGGTCGACTGAAGATGCAAAATCAAGAAGTGGAGAGTGGTACTGAAGGTCAACGTGCTCTGGAGTTTATTGCCGACCAGGTTGAGGGTAACCTCATTGCCGCTCACCAAGAGATTCTGAAGCTAGGACTCCTTTATCCCATAGGCGTCTTAACTGAAGAGCAAATTCGGTCTGCCATTCTAAAAGTAGCTCGCTATAACGTTTTTGAGTTAACTGAGGCAATGCTTGCGGGTGATTTACCGAGACTAAACCGCATGTTAGATGGTCTAAAAGGCGAGGGCGAGCCCTTAGTATTGATTCTGTGGAGCGTGACCGAAGAGCTTAGGCTACTATCTAAATTGAAGGTAGCTAGTGATGTTGGAGGGTCTGTGCAACAGTTGATGCGGGCAAATCGGATCTGGGGTAACAAAGAGCGTTTATACCCAGCTGCGCTCAGAAGAGTTCAGCCGCTGAAATTGCGCAGGGCAATGCAGGTTGCTGCAGGCCTAGATCGTCAGGTTAAAGGCCTTTCTGCAGCTGAATTGCCTGCAGACCCTTGGGATGGCCTACGTTTGGTTGGAAACTTATTACGGTAATTTAAAGAACATAGTCAATGAGTAAAGAGATTCAAGAAATGATGCAGGACATTGGAAAGCGAGCACGCAGTGCGTCGCGTGCCATGGCTCGTGCATCGAGTGAGCAGAAGAACCAAGCTTTATTGCATATCGCAAAGTTAGTGCGTCAAAAGACAAGTGAGATTCAAAAAGTAAATCAGATTGATGTTGAGCGTTCTCAGAAAAATGGTCAAGATACTGCTTTTATCGATCGCTTAACAATGACTCCTAGGACCATCGAGACAATGGCTTTAGGTTTGGAGCAAATTATTTCCCTAGAGGACCCAATAGGAAAAATGACTGCCTTGAAAAAGCAGGCCTCTGGTATCGAGCTTGCTCAGATGCGCGTACCACTTGGTGTCATTGGTATCATTTATGAGTCACGTCCCAATGTGACGATTGACGCGGCAGCACTGTGCTTAAAGTCTGGTAATGCAGTGATATTGCGTGGAGGATCTGAGGCAATTGATTCCAACACCGTGTTGGCCCAAATCATTCAAGAAGGTCTTGCTGCTGCGGGCCTGCCTAAAGATGCTGTCCAAGTGGTTACGACCACGGATCGTAGTGCTGTCGGTGAAATGATCACGATGACCCAATATATTGATGTCATTGTTCCTCGTGGTGGCAAGAGTCTGATTGCTCGGCTGATGGCAGAAGCACGTGTCCCAATGATTAAGCACTTGGATGGTATTTGTCATACCTATATTGATGCTGAGGCTGATCTCGCGATGGCAGTCAGAGTTTGCGATAACGCCAAGACACAGCGCTATGCACCTTGCAATGCGATGGAGACGCTTTTAGTAAATAAGGCTATTGCCCCCAAGGTCTTGCCTGAGCTTTGCAAAATTTATCAAGATAAAGGTGTTGAGTTGCGCGTGGATACTTTGACGCGCTCAACTCTAGAGGCTAGTGGCTTTAAAAACTTAGTGGATGCTACAGAAGAAGATTGGCACACAGAGTATCTCGCTCCTATTTTATCGATTAAGACCGTGGCCGATATCGATGAGGCCATGAATCATATCGAGCGCTATGGTAGTAAACATACCGACGCGATCATCACGAATAATAAGATGCAAGCCGATCGTTTTTTGCGTGAAGTCGATAGTGCTAGCGTGATGGTGAATGCTAGCACCCGTTTTGCCGATGGCTTTGAGTATGGCTTAGGTGCTGAAATTGGTATTTCGAATGACAAGCTCCATGCCCGCGGCCCTGTTGGTCTAGATGGCTTAACCTCCCTTAAATATGTCGTCATGGGTCATGGCGAAATTCGTACTTAACTTCATCGCATCTAATACACCATGACGAACGCTTACCTCTGGATAAAAACCTTACACATTGTGTTGACCACTTCATGGTTTGCAGGCTTGTTTTATCTCCCGAGAATTTATGTGAACTTGGCTGATGAAAAAAATCCCGAGACTTATGCGCGTCTCTTGGGAATGGCTAATCGCCTCTTTCGCTTTATGACCATATTGGCAGTGCCAGCGGTATTACTAGGCTTAACACTTTGGCTTGTTTTTGAAGTTGGTGCTGGCGATATATGGATGCACGCTAAATTATTTTTTGTAATCCTGGTGATTGGTTATCACCATGTCTGCCTCAGCTTATTAAAGAAGTTTCGTGCTGGTCTAAATACCAAGTCTGGAGTGTGGTATCGCTGGTTTAATGAAGTCCCAGTCATCTTGCTATTGGTAATTGTGGCTTTAGTCATTTTTAAACCATAAGTTCAAAAACTATTCCAAATTTCTTTTTCCACCCTTTTTCTATTTAAGACTGTTAGCCCCATGAGATTTTTTGTTGTTTGCCCAGGCGGTTTAGAAGTACCGCTTGCACAGGAGCTTTCAGAAATTTCCCAGCGCCCAGATTCCAAAGCATTGGGTGCATGGGTGATTGATCCAACCCCGACCAGTCCTACCGGCGGAATTGGTCTTGCGGGTCCACTTTCTGCAGCAATGGCATTGAATCTTCATTCCAGAATTGCTAGCCGAGTTTTACTGCAGATGGCGCAAGCGCCCTATCGACAGGAAGATGACTTGTATAAGTTAGCCAGTGGTTTGGCTTGGGAAGATTGGTTTACCAGTAAGCAAACTTTACGGGTAGATGTAACAGCGCATCGTTCGCCATTAAAGAGTTTAAATTTTGCGACTCTGAAAATTAAAGATGCGATTGTGGACCGCTTGCGCGATGTCACAGGTGACCGACCAAGTATTGATACGGCCTTTCCAGATATTCGGGTGCAGGCGCATTTAACGGCAACTCAAGTCACCATTTATTTAGATACCTCAGGGGAGGCACTCTTTAAACGAGGTTGGCGAGATGAAAAGGGCGATGCTCCTTTAAAAGAAAATTTGGCCGCAGGGATCCTGTCTATTACAGGCTGGAAGCCTGGGCAGACTTTATTTGATCCGATGTGCGGTAGTGGCACCTTCTTGATTGAGGCAGCACAAATAGCCTTGGCCATTCCTCCAGGCGGGATTCGTGCGGGGATGTATGGTGACGATGTCAAGGCTAGCAGGCTGACGTATCGTCCATTGGTCAACTCAGCACATGGTTTTGGTTTTCAGAGGTTAAAGCCCTTTAATGAGTCGGCAGAACAAAAGCGCTGGATTACTTTAAAAGACTCATCTCTAAACGAGATATTGGAGAGGCGTAAGCAACACCCTCATGCTGAATCTCTTGGCATTAGTGGTAGCGATATTAATGAGAAGTTAGTTTCTATGTTTCGGGGAAATTGGCAAAGAGCTCAGTTACCAGATCAACCCGTTGTCCGTCAAATCGATGCGATGGCAAGTAAGCCGCCAACCAATACCAAAGGAGGCGTCATGCTACTGAACCCTCCTTATGGAGAACGTTTGGTAATCAAAGGGGGCAGAGGTCAGGAAAGAGCTGTGCCCGATGCTAGTTATGAAACTGCAGAACCTGAAAATCGTTTTGAACTCAATCTAGAAACGGGGCGTCAAAGTGCTAAACGCTCAAGCCGTGAGTCTCTCAAGAAACTTCAGGCTCAGGAGGAACAAGACCCCAAGTTTGTAGAGTTCTTGCGTCAGTTTGGGCAACACCTCAAAGATGCATTTAGTGGCTGGAATGTCTTTGTATTGACGGCGGATATGGCTTTGCCTGGGCAGTTACGCATTAAAGAGTCAAAACGAACACCTTTATTTAATGGTCCTCTAGAATGTCGGTTATTCAAGTTTGAGATACATGCAAAGCGTCCGGCGACCAAAAATATAGACGATGATTTAGAGGATTGATGCGCTTTAAAATAGAAGCTATTCCACTAAATGCGTGATTACTGCGGAGACTAGGTAAATGGAATTCAAAACGTATATGTGCCTAATTTGTGGATGGGTCTATGACGAGGCTGCTGGTTTGCCTGATGAGGGTATTGCGCCGGGAACACTCTGGAAAGATGTGCCAATGAATTGGACTTGTCCAGAGTGTGGAGCGCGCAAAGACGATTTTGAAATGATGGCAATTTAATTGGCTGATAACAGCTAAAAATAGATAAAAGCGATTGAGATAAACATGAGTCAAAACGACGTTTTATTTGAACGGGCACAGAAGACAATTCCAGGTGGAGTGAACTCGCCAGTGCGGGCATTTCGTCAAGTTGGGGGTACTCCACGTTTTGTAACCAAAGCCAAAGGCCCCTATTTTTGGGATGCTGACAATAAGCGTTATATCGATTTAATTATGTCCTGGGGTCCCATGATTGTCGGTCATTCGAATCCAGAAGTGGTTGAGGCTGTTCAAAAAGCTGCTGAAACGAGTTTTAGTTACGGCGCCCCTACCGAAGGTGAGATTGAGCTAGCAGAGCGTATTTGTGCTGTGATGCCTAGCATTGAGCAAGTGCGTATGGTCTCTAGCGGTACAGAAGCAACGATGAGCGCTTTACGTCTAGCTCGTGGCTACACAGGTCGTGATCTCATCATTAAGTTTGAAGGTTGCTATCACGGACATGCGGATAGCTTATTAGTGAAGGCTGGCTCAGGCCTGTTGACCTTCGCAGACTCAACCCAGAATGCGCCATCTTCTGGTGGTGTACCTCAAGATTTAGTCAAGCACACATTGGTTTTGCCATACAACGATGTTGAAGCGATCGAAGCGGTATTTAAAAAGCAGGGCGATCAAATTGCTGCAGTCATCATCGAGCCGATTGCTGGCAATATGAATTTGATTCAGCCTTCAAAAGCATTTTTGACTGCGATTCGGAATCTCACGAGCAAGCATGGTAGTGTTTTAATTTATGACGAAGTGATGACCGGCTTTAGAGTGGCTCTTGGAGGTGCTCAGTCACTACAAGGTATTGTTCCCGACTTAACTTGTCTTGGAAAAGTCATGGGTGGTGGTATGCCAATGGCAGCCTTTGGCGGCAAAAAAGAAATCATGTCTAAGTTAGCCCCTTTAGGAAGTGTGTACCAGGCTGGCACTTTGTCTGGTAATCCAGTTGCTGTGGCAGCTGGCTTAAAGACTCTGGAGATTATTTCGAGAGAAGGTTTCTATGAGTGTCTGACTGGTCAAACTCAAAAACTCATGGCTGGTTTAAAGCATGCTGCAGATAAAGCGAATATTCCATTTGCGGTCGATAGCGTTGGTGGTATGTTCGGCTTCTATTTTACCAACGCCGTTCCAACCTCTTATGAGGCTGTCACGAAAACTGATATTGAAGCTTTTAAGAAGTTTTTTCACTTGATGTTAGATGAAGGTGTTTATCTAGCGCCATCAGCATATGAGGCAGGCTTCACATCGATCGCACATGACAATGAAGTGCTGAATGCAATTATTACTGCGGCGAAGAAATCATTTCAGAATTTAGGTAGTTAACTTTATTAATCGCTAGCCCTTCATGACACTGCATAAATACATTCCATCAATTGATGGTTTGCGGGCGCTGGCGGTTTTGGCAGTCATTCTTTTCCACGGTTTTCCTCAGGTATTTCCAGGAGGGTTTATAGGAGTTGACGTTTTTTTTGTTATCTCTGGGTATCTCATTACTCAAATCATTGTTACTCAGGCAGCATCTAAGCAATTTTCTTTTGTTGAATTTTATTCACGACGTATCAGAAGAATATTCCCCACTTTAATTTTGGTTTTTATTGTTGTTTATGGGCTGGGATGGTTCGTCATGTTGCCTAGTGAATTCATGCAACTGGGCAAGCATATTCTAGCGGGCGCTAGTTTTGTTTCTAATTGGGTTTATTGGCTTGAGGCAGGATATTTTGATGAATTAGCTGAACTGAAGCCTTTATTAAACCTTTGGTCTTTGGGGGTAGAGGAGCAATTTTATATTTTTTGGCCCTGCATTATTTTGCTTCTGATGAGAATGAAATTTAGTTTGCGAAATATGCTAATTGGACTCATCGTCTTATCATTTTTAGTAAATATTTTATTTGTGCGGGCCTATCCATCGGCCACATTTTATTTGCCATTTGCCCGTACTTGGGAGTTGGGTTTGGGCGGCCTGATTGCTATCTATTACTCAAGCACACGAGTTAAAAGATTCAATAATCTCATCGCCATGCTAGGTCTAGCGGGAATACTAGCGCCAATCTTTTATTTATCCCCGCAATCTGTTTTTCCGGGGTGGTTAGTTCTTCCAGCTGTTTTGGGTACTGCTTTACTCTTGGCAGTCGCCCAAAGCGATATATTGCCTATGAAGTTTTTTTCAACAAGTTGGGTGGTTGCATTAGGCCTCATTAGTTACCCTTTGTATTTGTGGCATTGGCCTGTTTTGAGTTTTGGCCGCTTAATGAAGGGAGCATCTTTATCTGCTATCGAGACTATTTTTTTATTATTCATCAGTTTGATTTTGGCACACATCAGTTATATGCTAATCGAAAAGAGAATTCGATATCTAGGTAAAAAAATAGTCATCGCCCTTTGTTTGCTGATGGTGGGTATTGGGTTTCAGGGCTGGAACACCTATCACAGAGAAGGTTTGGAACATCGCCTTGCAAAAAATATTCAAATCCCAATTGATCAAAAGCAAGATTTTGTGAAGTGGGAAAGAAAGGGGATGCTGCCTACTGGCCATTGTGAGCCTGGTTTTATATATCCAGAGGCGCATGTATGTGCTCAAAGTAATGGATCCCAAGATGCCGATATTATCGTTATCGGAGATAGTCATGCATTTAGCGCCTATTGGGGCATAGCCAAAGCCTATGGTGATCAGCATGTGGTTAGGTTAGTCGGACAGGGGGCCTGCCTTCCATTCTTGGATGCTGGTCAGTTTGGTCAATATCCAAATTGTAAAGAAAATATCAATAAACAGATTAGCTGGATTACTAGCAATCCTTCAGTTAAGACGGTCTTTATTTTTCATAGGAATCGCGAGATCTCGAGTGATGCAGAACGGGAAAGCTTCGAGCTGGCTGCCAATAAAACATTCGATACCCTATTGCGAGCCAAGAAGCGGGTGGTTTATGCATATGCGTTACCGGAGTTAAACTTTGAGCCCCGTCTTTGTGTTGGGGAGCTACCCCTCGGCAGAAAAAATCCTCTGAATAGCTGCGCCTACCCTATTGATAGAGAGTTGGATAAGCAATCAGGATATCGCTCCAGCATTATCGAGAGTTTGAAGAAATATCCGGGAGTAAATACTTATGATCCCGCCAATTTTTTATGCCCCAATGGGATATGTAATGCCGTGATGAATGGCAAGGTCTTATTTACTGACTCTAATCACTTATCGGAGTCCGGATCAAATATGCAGGGTGCTGCAATTCAAAAGCAATATCCGCTGAATTAATTTTCTTCTTTCCTTACATCCTTAGTGGGTGGTCATAGCCATTCACTTGAATAATTTTCGACTTCTTCATATCTTTATTGCCATCAGAAATTTCCATGGCGGTGAGTTTTCCACCCCATACACACCCTGTATCTAAGCCAACAACATTCTGTTCGCGCAACAACCCTAGGGTTGACCAGTGGCCAAAGTAAATCACAGTATCTTGAGTTTTTCGTTTGGATACTTTGAACCAGGGAATATAGCCTTTTGGCCCATCCTCTAAACCATCTTTGCTGTCAAACTCCATCTGACCGCTAGGAGTGCAAAAGCGCATTCTGGTTAGTGCATTGGTAATCACTCGTAATCGTTCATCACCTTTGAGAGAGCTGCTCCATTTGTTTGGAGTATTTCCATACATACTCCCCAGGAACTCCTTGTAGGATTTACTCCGCAAGGCCCTTTCAACTTCCTGCGCACGTTCAATGGTCTGTTGTAGATCCCACTGCGGAAGAACCCCAGCATGTACGGTAAGTACTTGCCCATTACTCAGTGCCATAGGGCGTTTGCGTAACCAGTTAATAAGCTCTCTTCGGTCTGGAGCCTGGAGGATTAGTTCGACTGTATCAAGGCCTTTGGTTTTTCGAATCCCCGCATCAATCGCGAGGAGATGAAGATCATGGTTCCCGAGAATACATTCGGCACGACCGGATTCTTGTAATGATTTGAGTTGACGTAACGCACCTAATGAGTCTGGGCCGCGATTGACTAGATCTCCCAAAAAAATCATTTTTGATTCTTTAGGAAGTTTTTTGACCAGGGCTTTTAGTGAGGGCGCGCATCCTTGGACGTCACCAACAGCATAGATTTTGCTCATGACCTATCTTAAAGCGGATTAATCAGTTATTAACTGCCTTAGCTGACTTTTTTAACAACGCTATAGCGAACTAAGGTTTTCTTGCGAGCCTCATCATGATCCACTGCAGGTAAAGGGTAATTTCGCCCTAGGGCGATACCAGCAACTTCAAGCTCGATATGACCTGCTTTCCATGGCGCATGAATTGATTTCTTGGAGAGTTTTTCTAACTGGGGTAAGTAACGGCGAATGAACTTGCCCTCTGGATCAAACTTTTCTGATTGAGTAATCGGGTTAAAGATTCGGAAATAGGGCTGTGCATCACAGCCTGAGGAGGATGCCCACTGCCAACCACCGTTATTAGATGAGAGCTCAAAGTCGTTCAGATGCTCTGCAAAATAAGCTTCACCCCAACGCCAATCTATCCCTAAATCTTTAGTTAGAAAGCTTGCCACCACCATGCGTAAACGATTGTGCATATAACCACTTTGATTAAGCTGATGCATTGCCGCATCCACTAAGGGATATCCAGTTTTACCTTCGCACCATGCCTTAAATAATTTCTTGGCATGAGCGCCGCTTTCCCAAGCGATATTGTCATAGTCTGGTTTGAATGAAGCGCCGCTGGCTAAGCGTGGATGATTGGCAAGAATCATGAAATAAAAATCCCGCCAGATCAGTTCACTTAACCAAATAGTGGCACCCATACTTCCCGTTAGCATGCGACGATGAGCCTCTCGAACCAAGCCTCGAATAGAAAGCATGCCAAAGCGAAGATGGGTAGATAGATAGCTCACGCCCTTGATAGCTGGGAAGTCTCTACCAATTTGGTATTGATCAATTCGGGATAGAAAGTCTTCTAAAAAGGCTTGGCCACCCTCTGATCCAGGGGGTAGATAGCTTTCAATGCCGGTTGGACAAAAGCCCATGGACTCTAGCGAAGGAAAGGGCAAGTCTATTTTTTTAGGAATAGGGACAATTTGCCCTGACTTGGGATTGCATTCATAGGCAGCCAGGCCCTTTTCTTGAAGTGTTTTTAGCCAATTGTTTTTATAGGGTGTAAAGATGGAAAAAACAGTATTGGAATTAGTGAGAATTTCTTTTTTCTCAAAAATCACTTGATCTTTATAGCTTTCAAACTGAATACATAATTTTTCCAATGAAGTTTTAACTTGTTCATCTCTGGCGATCGCAGAGGGCTCATAGTCATGATTGGTAAAAACAGCTTCAACACCAAGTTCTTTGGCGATTTGGGGGATGTATTCAGTTGGCTTGCCAAAGCGAACAATAAGACCACCACCTTGTTTTTTAAGCTCATCGTCTATCTGTTTTAAACCTTGCCAAATGAAATCGACCCTACGATCGTGTTTTAAACCCTTGGCATCGAGTTCGCCCTGTATTAAAGGCTTCAGGATCTCGGTATCAAATATGAAAGTTAGCCAGACTTGCTTGCTTTCTTCAAGGGCGTGATGAAGTGCTGCATTGTCATACAGGCGGAGATCGCGGCGGAGCCAAACAAGAGCTTTTTGCATAGCCCCTATATTAGGGCCAATTGCGGGATTTTGTTTGGGGAGGGCCTAGTTAAAAGGATTAAGATCATGATTAATGATGGATACGATCTTTTTTATTCTTTCGAAGGTGTTGCAGTTCTGTATAGAGCCGCTCAATTGGCTTATTGTTTTTGTTCTTCTGGGTTTGCTATTTCTTTCGCTCAGAAAGCTCAATTTGTGCAAGCGCTTTCTGCTGCTGGCTCTATTGGATCTTCTGATAGTGGGGTGGGCACCTACTTCAGAGTTAGGATTAAGCGCTCTCGAAGATGTGATTCCAAAAACGTCACTAGTAAATATTTCTGAAAATGATATTGGCGGAATTATTATTCTGGGCGGTGCTATAGAAGGCGGGGAAATCGCACTATATCGTGGTGAGATATCTATTGGTTCTGCTGCCGAGCGCGTAACAAAGGCTTTTGAGTTGATCCGAAAATATCCTGATCTTCCTTTTATTTTTAGTGGCTACTCGGGGCGCATTAATCCAAAAGGGGTGTCAGAATCCGATGCATTTAAGCGGTTAGTTGCTGAGCAAGGTCTAAGCGAGAAGATGGCTCATTATGAAAATCAGTCACGCAATACCTATGAGAACGTCCTCTACATGAAGCCCATGATTGAAGAGTTTGGCTTAAAGAATGAGGCCGGAGTTCCAAAACCTTGGTTGCTGATTACTTCAGCTAGTCACATGTATCGATCAGTCAAGATATTTGAAAAACAAGGCATCGTTGTCTACCCGTTGCCGGTAGATTATCAAACTGGAAATAGTATTCACTGGGCCTCTTTTGATCTGAGTGAGGGCGCTGACAATTGGGGTAACTTACTACATGAGGTAGTTGGCGTAATTGCTTACTGGATTACCGGAAAAATCTAGATATTCGGTAAAATAGCCATATGACTTCGGCCAACAAAGCCTCCCATGATTCAGACCCAGGATCTTTGATCTCCTATTCAGCCGATCATTTAGCAAATCAGTTCCTTATCTCTATGCCAGGCATGGTAGACCCTAATTTTGCAAACTCTGTTATCTATTTGTTTGAGCATAATGAAAGAGGAGCGATGGGGTTGGTTGTTAATAAGCCCACTGAAGTTGATTTAGCAACCTTGTTTGACAAGATTGAGCTCAAACTGGAAATCGCGCCTTTGCTGGAGCAGTCTGTATATTTCGGGGGGCCAGTTCAGGTAGAGCGCGGTTTTGTTCTACATGAGTCCAATCCTCATCTTTCTTATAGCTCCTCATTGATTATTCCGGGTGGTCTCACGATGACCACCTCTAAGGATGTGCTTGAGGCAGTAGCAATCGGCAACGGACCTAGAAAGTTTTTAATGACCCTAGGCTATGCTGGTTGGGGTGCTGGGCAGCTCGAAGAAGAAATTACCTTAAATGGTTGGATGAATGTTCCCTTATCACGCGAGCAAATGATGGAAATTATCTTCAATACACCATCAAGCCAGCGATATGAAAAAACAATGAATCATCTTGGGTTTGATTTGTCTTCACTTTCTGGTGAAGCGGGGCATGCCTAATATGAGTGCAATTACTGTAATGGCGTTTGATTACGGTACACGTCGTGTTGGTGTGGCAGTAGGAAATTCAGTAACTCAAGTAGGTCAAGCATTAAAAACAATTACTGCGCCTAATATTGATGCGCTCTTTGAGGAGATTCAGGGCCTGATAAGAGAATGGCAGCCACAGCAGTTGGTGGTAGGTCGCCCAGTCTATCCCGACGGAGTAGAGCATGAAATGACTGCGAAAGCGACCCGTTTTGGGAATCAGTTGCATGGAAGGCTGAATTTACCAGTGTCCTGGGTCGATGAGCGCTATACATCCGCTATTTTGGAGGGTGACTCACAGATGCGGGACAATCTAGATGCGCACTCTGCATCTTTGATTTTGGAGCAGTATTTCGCAGAACGGCCACTGGCTTAAATTGATTGAAATTGAGAAGTTTTGAAAAACGAATGAACGCTGAACTGTTATACAAAAAACTACTTGAAGCTCTGCGTACAAGGTCACAGCAAGGGCCTTATGAGCTCGCTGGCTTAGCTATGGGGGGCGCTTGGATTGCAGAGCGCTTAGCTAAAGATTTAGGATTGCCTCATTTTGGCGTGATTAATGTCGCCTTTCATCGCGATGATTATGCTGAGAAAGGGATGACTGCTTTACGGACTGCGAGCACAATGACAACGCATTTGCCCTTTGATGTAAGCGGCGCCAATATTATTTTGATAGATGATGTATTGCTGACCGGTAGGACAGTGCGCGCAGCATTGAACGAGCTGTTCGATTTTGGTCGTCCTGCACAAGTTGAGCTAATGGTTCTTGCAGATCGTGGTAATCGTGAGCTTCCAGTTTGCGCGAACTTTGTGGGCGAGCAAGTACAAGTTCCTGAAAATCAAATTTTGGTTTTAGAAAAAGACGCTGCTGGTAAATTTAGCTTTGAGCTTGAGGAGCGGGAATAATGGGTTCTGGAGGTAACTTAGTGAATCAATTTAATGCCGCTGGAGAGCTAACGCATCTGTTGACTTTAGAGGGTTTACCAAAAGAGCAAATCCTTCATATTTTAGATACTGCGAAGCAATTTGTTAGCGTGACTGACCCTGCTAGGGAGGTTAAGAAAGTTCCGTTATTGCGTGGCAAAAGTGTTTTTAACCTCTTCTTTGAAAATTCTACGCGTACCAGAACGACGTTTGAAATTGCTGCAAAGCGGTTGTCAGCTGATGTTATTAATTTAGACATCTCTACATCATCCACTGCGAAGGGTGAGAGCCTTCTCGATACGATTGATAATTTAGTTGCAATGCAGGCCGATATTTTTGTAGTACGTCATAGCGTATCAAGGGCACCAATCGAGATTGCTAATCATGTGCCCACGCATGTGCACGTTGTTAATGCAGGTGATGGCAGTCATCAACATCCGACCCAAGGCTTGTTGGACATGTATACGATGCGTCACTTTAAGCAGAACTTCAAAGGATTAAAGGTGGCGATTGTTGGTGACATCGTCCATAGCCGCGTTGCTAAATCGAATATTCATGCGCTGACGACTTTGGGTTGCGAAGATATACGTGTGATTGGCCCCGAGAGCTTGTTACCGAGAGATTTAGATATGCTTGGTGTTAAGGTCTTTCACAGCATGGAAGAAGGCCTGAAGGATGTTGATGTGGTGATGACTTTGCGTATTCAAAAAGAGCGCATGGAGGCTGGACAGGTTCCAGAGGGTGAAGCCTTCTTTAAGCAGTATGGTTTAACGTCTTCACGCTTAGCGCTTGCTAAGGCTGATGCGATCGTCATGCACCCTGGCCCCATGAATCGTGGAGTCGAGATTGATTCTATTGTGGCCGATGGGCCTCAATCCGTCATTTTGAATCAAGTGACATTTGGTATCGCAGTGCGGATGGCTGTTATGTCTATCGTTGCTGGTAATTAAAAAGGTCAAGTGGGATCACTAGTGAGCGTTGATATTCCTGCGGTGATTAAAAAAAAGCGTTGGTTGATTTTGTCGCATGGTTTTAATATGGATGGCCGTGCTTCAAGCTTAACTATTACAGACAAAATTCCTTATTTTTTGCATGCAGGTATTGAGCCAGTTGTATTCAGTGCTATCACTGGAATAAAAGATCAGCGATTTCCTCATTATCAATATTTAGCTTGGGGCCCTGCAGCATTTCGATTCGATTTTCGACATTGGATTGCTAACAAATATAGACGTGGATTCTTTTATAAACTCACAACGAGAACAGTTTCGATTTTATTAGCCCCTTTAATTGGGTTAGAAAAATTTATCCTGGGTTATTCAAGTCAATGGTCTTGGGCTTTTCCTGCTTTTATTCACGGTTTAAGTTTGGCCCGACAAGGCAAGATTGACCTAATTTATTCCACTGGAGGGGCATGGTCGGCGCATTTAGCAGGTCTATGGTTAAAAAAGGTAACAGGATTGCCATTAATTGTAGAGGTTCATGATCCGCTAGTGATTAGAAAAAATCCAAACGATCAAGGATTTGAGCAGCCTAAAAATCGCGATGCCCGATTTCGACATTATTTGGAAAAACAACTTATACGTTTTTCCGATAAGGTGTGGTGGTTTACTGATGGTGCTTTACATTATGCAAAGGTAAGAAATCCCAACCTTAACACCCCAAATAATGCTCATGGTTTTGTGGTGACCCCAGGGGCGCATTCACCTATTGGTCTTAACTCAAAAAATCAGCATCAGTACAGTGATAAATTAAATTTATGTCACTTTGGATCTTTAGCAAAAGATCGCTCTTTATCAACCATTCTTAGGGCTCTTATTCCCTTGTTTAAAAAATATCCTCACGCACGTGATTCAATGAGAGTCCATGCATATGGAGCACCTTTGGACCCCCTTACGATTGAAGCCATTGAGAAATTCGGTTTTAATGATGTGCTTTTATCTCATGGGCGTCTAGAGATTGATCCTATTACTGGAAAGTCAGGTCGTCAGCGTGTAGCTGAGAGGATGCGGGAAGCGGAGGTATTAATTTTACTTCACGGCAACGATGAATGGTGTGCCGAATATATCCCTTCAAAGCTCTATGACTACTTGTGGGCCGGAAGGCCAATATGGGGGATCACTCATCGCAATCCACAGCTTGATCAAATGCTTTTAGATCGTGGCGCATATTTAAGCTCTGAAGGTGATTCGGAGGGGATTTCTATAGCGCTAGAGAGAATTTGGTTAGACTGGCAGTTAAAGAAATTAATTGAGCCAATCTGGAAACCTATTGGCGTAGAGCAGGCAGCATATAAAATAATTACTGAAGCGCAAAAAATAAATTAGGAATTTTTTGAAAGATATAGTCCTTTACTGCAAGTCTTACCGCCGAGATTTTCTTCGGCTAAAGCGCCTATTGGAGTCTATCGAACAATTTAATCATGATCATATTTCTTTCTTTATATCTACGCCTCAAGACCAGCATCAAGATTTAATTACTATCCTTGGTGAAAATGGGAATTATCATTGGGTATCTGACGAGTCGATTGTGGCCGCTAACCCAAGAGCGCCAAAAGGTATTGAAAAAACACGCTCGGGTAGCTTGTCTCAACAGGCGATTAAATCAGAGTTTTGGAGGCTGGAGGTCTCCGAGAACTATGTTTGTATAGACTCTGATTGTGTTTTTATAAAACCATTTTATCGCTCAGATTTTTTAGCGCCAGATGGCAATCCCTATACAGTTATTTATCAAAATAAAGAATTCTTCCAGCTTGCAGGTAATCGCAACTACTCTAAGGTGCCCCAAAATCTGCGTCGCGAAGGTGATGCAGTAAAAGCTTTATTTAATAGAAACGGACCGAATTACTATTGCCCTTGCCCACCTTTTATCTGGTCCTCAAAGGTTTGGAGGTCGCTTGATGAAAGTTATTTGATACCCCATAATTTAACTTTTTGGGATGTTTCAAATGATGAGCATCCAGAAACTCTTCTATATCTAGAGGCCTTATTAAACTTCAACGCCATACCTCTTTATCCATTGGAGCAGTTGTTTAGAATTTATTATTATGATTGGCACTTCTTTTTGTTGCGAAGGCTTGGAGAATCGATAGAAAAAGTGCGTCATAATTATTTGGGCGTAATCTATCAATCAAATTGGGAGTCTAATTTAGATTATGGTGTTCCAAATAAATCATTTGCGTCGCGATTGGTTAGAGGTATTAAACGGTTTTCGAAGTACCTCAGTAGCTTTTTATAGATAATGATGAAAGAGAGCATTCCTATTCAGGTATTTGTGATCTCTTTGGAGCGCTCCTTAGATAGGAGGCAAAGAGTCCAAGAGCAGCTTGCAAAAACTGGCATTCATTGGACCTTTTTAAATGCTGTTGACGGATATGCATTGTCAAAGATGCCTCCTTCATACAATAAGGATAAGGTAAAGAGACTTCAAGGTTATGAACTTACTCCGGGCGAGGTTGGATGCTATCTTTCGCATATCAAGGCTTGGCAAGCTTGCGTAGATAATCAAAAGACGACCCTAGTATTTGAAGATGACTTCCTTTTGGAGGCTGGGTTTGATTCTGTGCTGAGTGATTTATTAGCAATTCACAAAGCATGGGACTTAGTGAGGTTATCTGGAATTTATGAGACTGAAAACTGCTTGCTGGAAAGTCGCAAAATATATGACTTAGTTCAGAATTTTGGGGATCCATGTGGAACTGCATCTTATATTTTGAACCCTCAGGCTGCATGCATTCTCCTAAAAAACTCTCCTGATATTTATGAACCCGTTGACCATTATTTAGAACATTTTAAAAAACATGGGCTGAGGTGTTTGGCCGTTAAGCCCTATCCTATCTTACTTGCGCATACGAGATCGACTATTACCGATAGGCCGGGTAGGCAGCCAGTGCAGGGCTGGAAAAAAAAGATGAGATCATTCCATCGGTATATCGATAGAATGATTAATCAATCCCCCTGGTTTCCTAAGACTTAGGTCAGCTGAGTGCATCCCCGATAATATTGCTTACAAATTGTTTTAGGGGGTCTATATTTAATCTATTGGTTATTAATGGCTGCTCTGCATAGCTATCAAGAATTTTTTTCGTGTTCAGAATTTCTTCTAGTTCATTAAAATACTGATAAGACATTGGCGCGAGATTAATAAAGGCTCTGGGATTAAAGTCCACCTTTATATTTTCATCGGCCCAAGTAATGGGTAAGCAGCCTGCCATAAAAGCCTCCGGAATTTTTTCTGTGTAATATCCAGGATGCATACCATTTTCAGGGCATAGGTTGAAGGCAACTTTTTGTAGCTCATCGTATTTGATGATGCCACTCTCCAAATGATTTTTAACATTTGGATTAAAAGAGCGCCCATATTCAACAACCTCAATTTGTTTTTTGACTATCTCTAGCAAGGTGCGTCTAGGTTCTTTAAGATGGGATGCAAAAATTGCCGCTTTTTTAGGTCTAGAGAGATAGCCGCTCCCGAGTGGTTGGAGGAGTCTATCTAGGCTAAGGAGGCGTCCATAGCGGGGATTTAGATTTCCCACTACCCCCTCTTTAGACCAATCAACCATTTCCATCCAATAGGGCATTCGGAAATGGTTTGAGCTTGCTACAGCAAGATCAAATGAAATTGCATAATCATACTTGCAAGAATCATGCCTTACATTTTCCCCTGTGATAAATAGCCTGAGAGGGCTATGCCGGGATGACTGCGCATTGCCGCCATCATTTTTTGCATTCGTCAGAATAGCTCTTAGGGGTTTTGGAATCCAGTTAAAAGATTTCTTTTCACTTAAAAAAGGACCAACTATCACTAGGTCGCTGTGATTGGTTTTTGACTGGATTGGTTTATATCCCAGGCTTTTGATGATGGCTGGTAATAGCGATGTTTGAAAGTCTGAAGCTACTCCAAGAGTGGCTATTTTGATGGGTTTGAGCTTAGACATGATTTACATGATAATCCCACTAGAGGATAAATAAATATGATTTTGGTAACAGGCGGAGCGGGATTTATTGGTGCAAATTTTGTATTAGATTGGTTAGCCAATCCTGATGCTGATCGTATTTTAAATATTGACAAACTGACTTATGCGGGGAATTTGGCAACTTTGGCCCCTCTTGAGAGCGATTCCCGACATATCTTTGTTCACGGTGATATTGGTGACCAAGACTTGGTAAGGAGGTTGCTGCAGGAATATAAGCCTCGGGCAATCATCAATTTTGCTGCAGAGAGTCATGTAGATCGCTCCATTTATGGCCCTGCAGAATTTATCCAAACCAATATAGTAGGTACCTTTAATTTGCTGGAGTGCGCCCGTCAGTATTGGAGCACTCTTCAGGACTTAGAAAAAGAGCAGTTTCGTTTTCACCATGTCTCTACTGATGAAGTTTATGGATCATTATCTGCTTCTGATCGGGCATTTAGAGAGACTAATCCCTATGAACCTAATAGCCCATATTCTGCCTCTAAGGCAGCATCCGATCATTTAGTGCGCGCTTGGTTCCATACGTACGGACTCCCTGTTGTTATAACCAATTGCTCGAATAACTATGGGCCGTACCATTTTCCAGAGAAGTTAATCCCCTTAGTCATATTGAATGCATTAGATGGAAAACCGCTACCAGTATATGGTGATGGCCAACAAATTCGAGACTGGCTCTATGTTGGCGATCACTGCTTTGCGATTCGTGAAGTGTTGGCTAATGGTCGCCCAGGTGAAACCTATAACATTGGCGGCTGGAATGAGAAAGCCAATCTTGAAGTAGTAAATACCATCTGCAAAATTTTGGATGAGCTAAAACCTCGTGCCGATCAAAAATCATATGCAGAGCAGATTACTTTTGTTAAAGATCGACCTGGGCATGATCGTCGATATGCTATCGATGCAAGTAAGATTGAAAAAGAATTAGGTTGGCGTCCCGCCGAAACCTTTGATACCGGTATTCGTAAGACAGTTCAGTGGTACCTAGATAACCCAGCTTGGGTGCAAGGAGTTGTCACCGGCTCTTATCGCGATTGGCTCGAGAAGCAATACTTTAATTAATGATAATTCGCTGATGAATATTCTTGTTTTTGGAAAAGATGGTCAGTTAGGAAGGGCTTTCAAAGAGCAACTCAAGCATTCATCATTTCAATTGGCAAACAATATTCGCTTTGTCGGTCGAGATGAGTGCGACCTGAGTAACCCAAGTCAGGTTACCGATCTATTAAATACCTTTCAGCCTGAGCTGATTCTCAGCGCTGCTGCCTATACTGCTGTAGATAAGGCAGAATCCGAATCAGAAAAGGCATTTTCGATTAATGCAACCGCTCCTGGATTGATGGCTAGGTATGCCGCACAACATGGCGCAGCATTACTGCATTTTTCTACTGATTATGTATTTGATGGCTCAAAGCAGGACGCATATACAGAGAATGACAAAGTCAATCCTTTAGGTGTGTATGGAAAATCCAAGGAAGCAGGCGAGCATGCAATCTCTACTGCTTTTGCCAATAGTCGAGCTGGACAATACGCGATTCTAAGAACTAGTTGGGTTTATGGTGATGGCAGTAATTTCATTAAAACCATTTTGCGCTTAGCAAAAGAGCGCCCAGCCCTTCGGGTGATCAATGATCAGTATGGCGTACCTACTAGTGCAGCTTGGCTGGCAGAAGTTGGGATTCATTTGGTGCTCGATGATGGTCAGCTAAGGCCATTTGCCTCGGGTATTTATCATGCGGTTCCTGGGGGAGAAACCAATTGGTATGGCTTAGCCTGTTTAGCTGTGCAAACTGCCTTAGATGCAGGCCAACATCTGCAAGCTTCCCCCGCTGCCATTTCGCCCATTCCAGCATCGGAGTACCTCTTGCCAGCCCCAAGGCCAATGAATTCTCGCTTATCTACGAATAAGCTGAAAATTGAAGTGGAGCGCTTAGGTCTTGTGTCAAAATTACCCCATTGGAATACGCTATGGGATGAGCAAGTTTGTGCTTACGTCAAGCAGTTGGGTGAAAATTGACGTTTTGCTTCATCCTGTTAAATAGGGATCAGGATGGCAAATAGCCTTACAAAAAATCGCAAGGGAATTATCTTGGCTGGTGAGTCAGGCACTCGCTTATATCCTGTCGCCCAAGCAGTTTCAAAGCAGCTCATGCCAGTGTATGACAAGCCGATGGTGTATTGCCCATTGACCACTTTAATGTTGGCGGGTATTCGAGATATTCTGCTGATTTCTACCCCACATGACACGCCACGCTTTACAGAATTGCTGGGCGATGGATCTCAGTGGGGCTTAAATATTGAGTATTGTGTACAGCCTTCACCAGATGGATTAGCTCAAGCATTCACGCTGGGTAAAAACTTTATCAATCATCATCCAAGTGCATTAGTGCTTGGCGATAATATTTTTTATGGCCATGAATTGGTAGCTAATCTGGAGAGTGCAGATGAATACGAAAGCGGCGCAACTGTATTTGCTTATCATGTGACTGATCCCGAGCGCTATGGCGTCGTGGAATTTGATAAAAACCATAAGGCGATTTCGATTGAAGAAAAGCCACTGCAACCAAGAAGTAATTATGCTGTCACGGGCCTCTACTTTTACGACAATCAAGTCTGCGATATTGCAAGCTCTATTAAACCAAGTGCACGTGGTGAGCTAGAAATTACCAATGTCAATCGTATTTACTTAGAAAAAGACCAATTGAGTGTGGAAATCATGGGCCGTGGCTTTGCCTGGCTTGATACTGGAACGCATGACTCCTTGCCCGATGCTGCGGGTTTTATTGCCACCCTACAAAAACGCCAAGGATTGATGGTAGCTTGTCCAGAGGAAATTGCCTTCCGCCAAGGTTGGATTGGGGTAGAGGTTGTGCAAAAGGTCGCAACTCAACTGAGCAAGAATAGCTATGGGCAGTACTTAACAAAAATTTTGCATGAGATGAAGAGTGGCGCGCAACCGATTTCTTTGTCATCCAAAAAGGTTGGCTAATGGTAGGCACAAGTCAGCAGGTCAAGATTTTGGTGACACCAACTGTAATCGCGGATGTTTTGATTATTGAGCCAAAAGTTTTTGGTGATGAACGTGGCTGGTTTACGGAATCATTTAATGCCCAAGAGTTTTCACAGGCAACGGGTTTAAATGTCAACTTTGTACAAGACAATCATTCTTTTTCTCGTCAATCTACTTTGCGTGGCATGCATTACCAGCTAGAGAAAGCCCAAGGAAAGCTGGTACGAGTTGTATCGGGCGCTGTTTATGATGTTGCCGTAGATCTTAGAAAAAGTTCACCGACTTACTGCAAATGGACTGGCTTAGAATTGAGCGCAGAAAATCACAAGCAACTCTGGATTCCCCCTGGTTTTGCCCATGGATTTCTGGTGCTCACTCCAATAGCCGAGTTCATGTACAAAACAACAGACTACTATCACCCTCAAAGTGAAGTGTGCTTAGCGTGGGATGACTCTTCAGTTGCAATTCAGTGGCCTTTGGCGTCAGGCGTAATGCCTAATCTCAATACTAAAGATTTAGCTGGCTTATCTTGGGAACAAGCTCCGAAGTTTTAATGGTTAATCCAAGCGTATCCCCCAAAATATTATTGGTAAAGCTCTCCTCTTTAGGGGATGTGCTTCATAACTTACCAATTGTTTGGGATATTCGGGCGCGCTTACCCAATGCTCAAATTGATTGGGTGGTTGAGGAGGGGTATGTTCACCTCTTAACGCCCTTACTTAACCGAGATGGCTTTAGGGGCATTGATCGCATCATTTCATTTGGCTTGCGTCGTTGGAAAAAAGCATTATTTAGTTGGCAATCTTGGAGGGAATTTTTTGCCTTCAAGGGGGAGCTCCAAAAAGTGAGCTATGACATCATCATTGAAACACAGGGGCTTCTAAAGTCCGCACTTGTCTGTTATCTCGCCAAGAAGAATCCAAATGCTGTGGTTGCAGGACTTGCAAATGCTACTGAATTTTCTGGATATGAATCAATTTCTGGTATGTTTTACAGCCAGTCAGTTCAGGTTCCCTTGAGGTGTCATGCCGTAGATCGTTCGCGTTTTGTAGCGTGCTCAGCTCTCGATTGGCCATTGATCGATAGATCTGAAAAGGCGCAGTTTTATCCTGCAAGTTTTATAGAGGCATTTTCTGACATGGCTGCAATTGGTTTGCATAAGCCTTATGTTTTATTTTTCCATTCCACTGCCCGAGAGGCTAAGCGTTGGGGTAACACGCATTGGATTGAATTAGGCAAAACGCTTGCAGCGCTCGGCTATCAAATTGTACTTCCCTGGGGCAGTGCCGCTGAGAGAGTAATTAGCCAAGAATTAGCACTACAAATTCCAGGATCAATAGTGCCGAATTCTTTCTCTATTGAGGATGCATTTTCGTTGATTGCTAATTCAGCATTGGTAGTTGGTGTTGATACTGGCCTGACCCATTTATCTGCAGTATTGAATAAACCTACAGTTGAGATTTATTGCGATTCACCAAGATGGAAGACAGAGGGTTACTGGTCAGACAAGATTCAGAATGTTGGTGACATGCAAGCTCCACCAACCGTTTACGAGGTCTCAAAAGCTTGTTTGGAACTTCTCAGCGGAGCAAAGAATTAATTGCAATTAAGTCTTCATCGCTTAATGCAGCAGCTTGGGCTTTCAGTTTGATTGCATTGAGAATAGTACTGTAACGAGCCTGCTGTAATTGAGACCTAGTAGTAATTAAAGTATCTAGCGCAATTAAGACATCAATATTAATTAAAGTGCCCACTTGGAATCCTAACTTACTAGATTCGAGTGCGGAGTTGGAAGATCGTTCGGCCGCCTCATAAGCTTTAACGCTGGCAAGACCACCATAGAAACCTACGAAAGCTGCACGCGTATTTTGCGCCGCAGTACGACGAGCGTTATCGTAGTTAGCTTTTGCTGTATCCACTAATGCAGCATTTTGACGAATAACAGAGCTATTAAAGCCGCCAGACACCAAAGGTATTGTCATTTGCAGAGCAACGGTATTGTTGTAAACATTGGTATTGGCGGGTGTATAGCTATTTGGTGTACCGTTTGAAGTGTTGTAACCACTGGTACCAACAAAGTTAAGCGAAGGATAGTTCAATGCCTGAGAGGCGCGATAGGTACTCTCAGCAAGACTAACTGTTAGCTGGCCCGCAAGGACATTAAAGTTTGCTGCTTCCGCTTGATTAATCCAGTCATCTAAGGTTTGTCCTGGTGGTAACTGTGGATTCACGCTTTCAGCAATCGGAATCCCTTTGACATCTTTATTTTTTGAGCGTGGATCTTTCAGCACGCCATCGATTTTTGCTTCCTTAATTAATGGGCGAAGAGGGCCAACCGGCCTTCCTACGAGCTGCTCTAGAACCCCGCGCTTTACCACCAAATCTGCTTGAGCGGCAATTTCTTGAGAATTGGCTAAATCTAGTGCAGCTTGCGCAGTATTAACATCGACAATGGTTGCTAACCCGGCATCAAATTTTGCCTGTGCAATTTCTAGTTGCTGCTTAATGAGACCTTTTTTGTTGCGATATAGCTCAACATTATCTTGACTAGTCAGAGCATCAAAATAGGCTTGGGAGACACGAATAATCAAGTCTTGTTGCGCTAAATAAAAGCGCATATCTGCAATCTTGGTATTTAAATCACCCTGTTTAAAAGCTTCCAGTGCACCCATGTTAAAAACGGGTTGCGTTAAGGTAACTGTGTAGCTCTTTTGGTCAAAGACGCGTGAATTACCAGGGCCAGTAGCCACCACGGTGGTTCCTTGACCATGTTGGTAATAGCGCGTTCCGCTAGGGGTTGCATTTGCTTGTGGAAGCAATAAAGAGAGGCCCTGCCAGTAAAGCTCTTTGCTTGCTTGGTAATTGAAGCGAGCCGCATTTAATACTGGATCGCTAAATGCCGCCTCTTGGTATAGCTGAATCAAATCAGTTAATTGCCCTTTTTGATTGTTGCTATTAGTGCTATTAACGCTTGATGGTGCAGAAGTGCTAGGTAGGGCAGTTTTACTTGGAAATGGTGCAATTTGAGGCGGCTGCTCTAAGCCTAATAACGTTGATGCGTTGATTGGAGTCGGCAAAGCGGGACTTGCCGCACCATTGGGGCTTTGTGCAAAGGTCAAAGAGTTCCAAGAACTTAGGCCGAGCGCCTGGCTCAGGACTAGGCCAAAGATGGTCAGTCGAGAAAGGCGAAAGCGTGCTGGGTTCATCAAATTCATCTACTTTTAAGGTGCATGAAGTTTAAGGCTAAATGGCTTCAGGCGGGTATTTAGATCCCATTTTGCCAAATAAGCTTGAATTATTCATATCCCTATAAAATTTGTCCCATGGATCTTATATTGTTACTGAAAGCAGTCATTCTGGGGGCGGTGGAAGGATTGACCGAGTTTTTGCCTATCTCTAGTACCGGCCACCTTATCTTGGTCGGAGATTTGCTTGATTTCAATGACGAACAGGGTAAAGCCTTTGAGGTCATTATTCAATTTGGCGCTATTTTGGCGGTCTGCTGGGAATTTCGAGAAAAGCTTCTTAAGGTTGCATTTTCTTTAAGTGGTAGCGCTAACTCCCGTCGTTTTGTTTTAAACCTTTTGATTGCTTCAGCTCCAGCGATGGGTTTAGCTTTTGTATTTGGCAAACACATTAAAGCAGTTTTTTTTTCGCCAATCCCAGTTGCCAGTGCTTTTATTGTTGGCGCATTGATTATTTTCTGGGTAGAGCGTCGTCAGGAAAAAACCAGCAATACCAATAGTCAAATATATACAGTCGATGATCTCTCCTACTTCAATGCTTTGAAAGTTGGCATAGCTCAATGTGCTGCATTGATTCCAGGTACATCTCGTTCTGGCGCTACGATTATTGGAGGAATGTTATTTGGCTTGCCACGAGCTGTAGCTACAGAGTTTTCTTTTTTCTTAGCTATTCCTGTTATTGGGGGTGCAACCGCGTATGAGCTGTTAAAACTTTGGAAAAATCCTGTCGCCATCTCTGGAGAATTTAGTCTTGCTATTGCCATTGGTTTTGTGGCTGCATTTATTTCTGCTTTTATTTGTGTGCGCTGGTTAATTCATTATGTCGCGCATCATAATTTCATTCCATTCGCTTGGTATCGGATCATATTCGGATTATTGGTCTTGGTGACTTCCTATAGTGGTTTAATTGCCTGGTCACAGTAATCACTGAAAGAATTTAGAAAGCTCAATATGGATGTATCAATAGACGCAATCACGAATAATATTCAACTGGCTTTAGCCCCAGTATTTTTGTTGACTGCCGTAGCTACTCTGATTAATGCCATCTCTGGTCGTTTAGCGAGAACGGTTGATCGTATGCGCACAATTCAGAATGCGTTATATGAGGGTAAATTCAAGGATCAAGAGTCTTTAAAGCATATGGAAGTTGAGGCTAATGAGGCTAAGATTCGTGGACGCCTCTGTGCCGCCGCTATCTTTTTTGATGTATTAAGTGGTGTTTTTATCTCTCTTACCGTTCTTGAGTTATTTTTCTTTCAGGCAGGCGCTGCCCGTTCCCTGCAGACAAGCTATGTGATTTGGACCTTCGTGCTGGGTCTGATATCCTTCATGACATCATTATTGATTGTTCTAGCCGAAGTGGTTTATGCCTATAGATCCGCCGGCTGGAGAGCCCCTAGAAATTATTAAAATATCTTATTCAATATAAAAATATGAACAAAATTCTGATTACTGGTGGCGCGGGTTTCTTGGGCTCGCATCTCACCGAGAAATTACTCAAAGAGGGTAATGATGTATTGGTGGTGGATAACTACTTCACTGGCACAAAAGAGAACTTAGCGCACTTATTACCTAATTCGAAGTTAGAGCTCATGCGTCATGATGTGACATTCCCGCTTTATGTAGAAACCAATCAAATTTATAACCTCGCCTGTCCAGCATCTCCAGTACATTATCAATACGATCCAGTGCAGACCACTAAGACAAGCGTACATGGCGCCATTAATATGCTCGGCCTTGCTAAAAGAACTCGGGCACGTATTTTGCAGGCCTCCACTAGCGAGGTCTATGGCGATCCAGAGGTACATCCTCAGCCAGAGGGGTATTGGGGAAAAGTAAATCCAATTGGCATTCGCTCTTGCTATGATGAAGGCAAGCGTTGCGCTGAAACCCTCTTCTTTGATTACAACCGTCAACACAATCTAGATATCAAAGTTGTACGTATCTTTAATACCTATGGTCCGCGGATGCATCCTAACGATGGTCGTGTTGTGAGTAACTTCATAGTGCAAGCCTTGCAAGGCAAAGACATCACTATTTATGGAGATGGTCAACAAACTCGCAGTTTTTGTTACGTTGATGATCTCATCGATGCCATGGTCAAAATGATGAACTCTGAACAAGGGTTTACTGGTCCAGTGAATATTGGCAACCCTGGCGAGTTCACTATGCTCCAGTTGGCTGAAACCATCCTTAGACTCTCCGGCAGTAAATCAAAGATTGTTTATCAACCCTTGCCTCAAGATGATCCTAAGCAACGTCAACCGAATATTGAATTAGCTAAAGCGAAGTTAGGATGGCAGCCAAAAGTAAATCTAGAAGATGGTCTTAAAGAGACGATTGCCTACTTTAAGAAGGTTGTCGCTTAAGTTGATCGAGCAAGTAGCAAAAAAACAAGAAAAACGATTTGAGCGCATTCGCTCATTTGTTTTAAGGGCAGGAAGAACTACTGCAGGACAACAGCGTGCAATCGATGATCTAGGTCCACGCTTTTTGATCCCATATCAAGAAAAGAAGCTTGATATGGGTAGTGCGTTTGAGGGATCTGTAAAACCCAAGATTCTAGAAATTGGTTTTGGTATGGGCGAGACCACTGCTAAGATCGCTGCCTTAAGAAGTGAGGATGACTTTTTGGCAATTGAGGTACACCCTCCGGGAGTTGGCGCCTTATTGAAGCTGATTGGAGAAAATAATCTCACCAATCTGCGCCTGATTCACCACGATGCTGTTGAAGTTCTAGAGAATATGATTGCCCTAAATTCTTTGGATGGTATTCATATTTACTTTGCTGATCCATGGCATAAGAAGCGTCATCATAAGCGTCGCCTGATTCAAGCTGAATTCGTTAGATTGCTGGTATCTCGTTTAAAGGTTGGTGGATATTTGCATTTGGCAACAGATTGGCATAACTATGCAGAGCAAATGATCTTGGTACTCAATGCCCAACCAAGTCTTCAAAATACCTCTAGTCAGCAGATCAAGATCGAAACCTTTGGCGCAGAAGATCTCCCTAAGCCAGAAGAGGTTGGAAAAGAGTTAAATGAATTTAAACCCACTGCTAAGCAATTAAGTGCGCCGCATCAGGGTTATGTTGAGCGTCCAAGCTATCGCCCAGTAACGAAATTTGAAAACCGTGGCATCAAGCTGGGCCACGGGGTGTGGGACTTGGTTTATAAAAAGAAATAAAGCCCTAGGTGTTATAGACCAACGCAGACGTATTTCATTTCCAGGTATTCATCCATTCCATAGACGCTGCCTTCGCGACCAAGTCCGGATTGCTTCACACCACCAAATGGGGCAACTTCATTAGAAATGATTCCGGTGTTGACCCCAACCATTCCATATTCCAGGGCTTCTGCAACTTTCCAGATGCGCCCAATGTCGCGGCTATAAAAATAGGAAGCCAGGCCAAATTGACTATTGTTGGCTAATGCAATCACTTCTTCGTCTGTTCCAAAAGGAATAATCGGGGCAACAGGGCCAAAGGTTTCTTCATAGGTAATCAACATCTGATTATTGACATTGGATAGGATGGTGGGCTCATAGAAGTTCTTTGAAGCAATACTTCTCTTGCCTCCTGTAACAAGTTTGGCACCTTTACTAATAGCATCAGCTACATGCTTTTCGACTTTCTCTAAGGCCGCTGCTTCAATCAGTGGTCCTTGAGTAATGCCTGGCTCCATACCGTTACCCACTTTGATCGCTGTAATCGCTTTGGCAAATTTTTCAACGAATTGATCTTGAACTTTTTTGTGGACATAAAAGCGATTAGCGCAAACACAGGTTTGACCAGAATTTCTAAACTTAGAGGAAATGGCGCCAATGACTGCAGCATCAATATCGGCATCTTCAAACACAATGAAGGGAGCATGACCACCTAGTTCTAAGGCTATTTTTTTAACCGTTGGAGCGCATTGCTCCATCAGAATACGTCCAACTTCTGTAGAACCTGTAAAGGAGAGGTGGCGCACTGTTGGAGAAGCGCACAGTGTTTTACCAATCGCAATGGATTGATTGGCATCGGCGGTAATGATGTTGATGACACCGTCCGGGATTCCGGCGCGCACTGCTAGTTCTGCCAAAGCTAAAGCTGATAAGGGCGTAAGCTCTGCTGGTTTGATCACAATCGTACATCCCGCTGCTAAAGCAGGCGCAATCTTGCGTGTAATCATCGCAATCGGAAAATTCCAAGGGGTGATAGCTACACATACGCCGATAGGCTGCTTAAGCACCATCATACGTTTATCGCCCCAAGTGGTTGTAGGAATAGAGCCTTCAACACGTTTTGCTTCTTCAGCAAACCACTCAACAAAAGAAGCGCCATAGACTACTTCGCCAGAAGCCTCTGCTAAAGGTTTGCCTTGCTCCAATGTCATGAGGATGGCGAGATCTTTTGTATTTTCAATAATGAGATCGAACCACTTGCGCATGATTTGGGCGCGCTCTTTGCCAATCTTATTGCGCCAAGCAGGAAGTACTTGCTCGGCTGCCTTGATAGCCAGTTCTGCATCCTTGCTACCCAGGTTGCTTACCGATGCGATTAATTCGTCGGTAGCTGGATTGGTGACTGCAAATGTTTCTTTAGAGTCAATCCATTTGCCATTAATAAAGGCCTGCTCTTTAAATAGGCTAGGATCTTTGAGAAGGCTGCGAATATCAATTTTTTGCATGATGAACTTTTCCGATCAAAAGGGGTACGCACTATTCAGAATGATTTTATCCCTAGAAGTAAAAAAGCCCCATAAGCCTTAGCTTGTGGGGCTGATATCGCCAACTAACTCAATGAACTGATTTATTCCCCTTGGGTTTCAGCTACCCGTAGTTTTTGAGCTAAGAGGTCTAGGACGCCATTGACATATTTGTGGCCATCAGTACCGCCAAATGTTTTAGCAAGTTCTACGGCCTCATTAATGGCGACTTTGTAAGGCACAGATAGGTCGACAGATAATTCGTAGGTGCCAATTAAAAGAGCGGCATGCTCTACTGGCGATAGCTCATTGATGGGTCTATCAAGCGCAGGCGTAATGATGGCCTCAAGTTCGTCAGTGCGCTCTAATACGCCTTGAAAAATACCATTAAATAAATCAAGTTGACAACGCTTAAAAGCAGGATCTTCAGACAATTGCTTTGAGATTGCTGCACCATTAGGGAGGCTACCTGCACGACGCACAACTAAGCTTTGATACACGCCTTGGAGGGCATATTCACGAGCGCGACGACGTGGCGTCAGGGAGCGTTTTGGGGCTGCAGACTTGGTATCGCCATCTTTAGCAAAACTTGCTTGAGAAGGGTTAAGAGTCGATTTGTTCATATGAATCATTACTCTTCACCAGCATTCATTTCGATATCAATATCAGGAGTCAACGCTAAAGCAAGGTTAGCCATTTCTACAACTGCCTTAGCGCAATCTGTGCCTTTCACATGCACGCGCACCTTTGCTTGTTCATCGGTATCGCAGGTGAGTACTCCGTTAGCAATTGGTAAACCAGAGTCAATGGAGATGCGCGTAATTCCAGAAGCAGATTCATTGGAGACCAGTTCAAAGTGATAGGTTTCACCACGAATCACCGCGCCTAATGCTACCAGCCCATCAAACTCACCTGTTTCAGCAAGCTTTTGAAGGGCAAATGGAATTTCGAGGGCACCTGGTACGGTAACTAACTTAATATCTGATTGGGAAACGCCCAAGGAAATTAATTCACTAATGCAAGCATTTGTGAGGGCAACACAATGATCTTCATTGAAGCGTGCTTGCACAATACCAATGCGTAAATCTTGGCCATTGAGATCTGCTTCTAAAACGCCTACAAAGTCATTATTTGAATCGGTCATGATCATATTCCAATAGGATAAATACAGATTACTTGGGCTGATACGGGGTATAGCCAGTAACCTCTAGCTTATAGCCCGAAAGACTGGGTACAGGATTTGGGTTTGCTAATAAGCGCATTTTACCGACACCAATATCTTTCAAAATCTGAGCACCGATTCCGTAACTTCTGAAATCTGTTTTACGAGACAAAGGTTTTTTCACTTCATCTGTTGATTGATTCAATTTTTGAAACTGCGCCAACCAATCTTCGTTGTTGGGTGCGGCAATACCAGCAGCATTCAAAAGAACAGCAACTCCGCTAGGAGCGGCGGCTATGTGCTGCAGGGCTTGCGCTAGCGGCCAAGAGTGATTGCTGACCTTAGCATCTAGAAAATCGAGAACGGTGACGGGTTCATGGACACGTACAAGAGTTTCTAGTCCTTCGGATGGCTTACCGTGAACAAGTGCAATATGAATGCAAGAGCTTGGTGTGTCGCGATAAATGATGCCTTCAAACTTGCCCCATGGGGTAATAAATCCGCGAACGCCTTCGCGCACCACAATGCTTTCATGTTGGCTGCGATACTGAATGAGATCAGCGATGCTGCCAATCTTCAGTTGATGTTCTTTTGCGAATTCTAGTAAGTCTGGCAAACGTGCCATGCTGCCATCATCTTTCATGATTTCGCAAATCACAGATGTTGGTGAGCAACCGGCCATTGCAGCAAGATCGCAGCCAGCTTCAGTATGGCCAGAGCGAATCAGTACGCCACCTGGTTGGGCCATTAAGGGAAAAATATGACCAGGCTGAACCAAGTCACTAGGTTTAGCATGAGGTGCAACCGCAGTCTTAATTGTGAGGGCGCGATCTGCAGCAGAAATACCAGTTGTAACGCCACTTGCAGCTTCAATCGAGACTGTGAAATTGGTGCCCATTGAAGTACCGTTATCACGCACCATCAGAGGTAAATTTAGTTGCTGGCAGCGTTCGCGGGTCAAGGTCAGGCAAATGAGTCCACGACCATGTTTGGCCATGAAATTCACCGCTTCAGCACTGACGTGATCCGCTGCTAAGACCAAATCACCTTCATTCTCACGATCTTCTTCATCAACGAGAATGACCATCCGGCCAGCACGTATCTCAGCGATGATGTCTTCTGTAGAGGCAAGGGTGTTTGGCATAGCTCTCTATTTTAAGCTGAGCAGGCGCCTGTCCTTATCCTCTAGCAGTAATCTTCCACTTTTCTGACAGGAAGAGCCTCTGAACGCCATTTCGGTGCTATTCGAAGCCCTAGAAAATGGTGTATGCGCTCAGAATCACCGAATGGATTCATCCTGCTAGAAGTTTTGGTAGCAATGAGCCTCATTTTGGGGGTTTGGATGACTTCCATTGGCGCTTATCAGGGTTTGGCTCTTCGGCTCAATCAGCAAGAAAGCAAGCGTTCACAACTGAGGCAGGATTTAGACGTGTATGAGCTCGCTGAGCAAGTGAGAGCCAATAGCAGTCAAACTAAATCTCCCAGTATCCCTAACACTTCTTCTAAGGGCTTGAAGAATGAATCTTCTCGAGTGTCTAGTCGGAATCGCTCTTTGCGTCCTGTTGCTAAATCCTCTTTTGAAAACGAGCGCTGATCTGTTCGTCAAACAAATCGAGTATGAAAAAACGCACGCCTTGACTTCAGAAGCGGAGCGCGCCTTAGAATTAATTGGCCGCGCAATTCGAATGGCTGGTTACCAAAATATTCAATCCATCCATCAAAAAATTGATCAGAAAAATTCAAATTTAGCAATTGAAATTCAGAAAAGAAGTGGTTACCAGGGATCAGATTCTTTAGTCATCAGGCATCAGTTATCTGATGGTGTTGATTTTGATTGCATTGGGAATGTTTTAACGAGTGATCGAACAAAAAATAACTTAGCTCTTCAAGGTTTTCTAGTGGATAGACAGGCTAGCTTGCCTAAGGGCGCAAAGACTAATGGCGGCTCGCTCCTGTGCCAGTCATTGGATCGTCAAGGACGTATTCAAAATACAACTTTGATGAATGGCATCAATTCCTTTAGGGTTGAGGAGTTAGGAAGCCATTCAAGTCTGGGGCAGCGGGCTTTTAAGATCAAGCTTCAAATGACTGATGGCGCTTCAATTCAGAAGGATTTTGAGCGCATCTTCACCACCAGAAATCTTCCATGATTTTGGCTTGGGTTATTTCATTATTACTTTTATGTTCGTCTTTGATTGTGTATCTAGAGCGATTGACAGTCTTACGTATGATTCAGGTGCAGACTATCGAGCATGCGCATGAAAGATTTATAACAGCAGAAAAATTAGTTTTAGAGTGTGAAAACAATATCACTAACTTATCTGCATTAACTGAAAATAATTGCTTTATTCAACCTGCAGGAAAAAACCAATGGTTAATTTCTAGTAAAGAGAAGCCAACTATCCAAGTGCACGTTTTGGCGAATGAAAAATCAGGTGTGGTGACACGACTAAATTGGCGTCAAGTATTTGAATAAAGATCATCACCTTGAATCAGGAGCAAGCTTGCTGGAGTTAATGGCGGTAGTTTTAATCCTTGCCATCTCCGCAACAATCACGATGCCACTGTTACAGGAGCAAATTGCTATTCGTGAAATTGAATCAGTGGCCAGAAGATTTATTGCGCATGCCCAATTTGCTCGTCAGCAAGCCTTACATCTCGGTGAGCCTGTAAAAATAGAGCCTATTTCGAATAGATCTTGGGAGGACGGGTGGAGTATTAATAGTGGCTGCTTTGGTAGGAGTCCCAAATCCAGTTGCGTCGATAAAACATGGATCTTGCATGGCAAGACTGATCCTATTTTTTTTAAGGGTGGGGCTAGGCACTTTATTGATCCACATACAGGCAAGATGGGGATTCTTTTTAATGCTGCCGGAGCCGCCAAGACGGCTCAAGGTGGATTTGTTGCTAATCGTATGATCTTGGGTCATCAGAGGGTTTCTGGCTTGGAGCGCCAGCTGATACTGGGTAGTGGTGGTCGATGGCGTATCTGTGACCCAACTAGGGATGCAAAGCGCTGCCATTGAATGGTTTAATAGACCCATGTATACCGCTGTTGATTACCAATGGATGGGCGAGGCTTTAGCCGAGGCTCAAAAAGCACTTTATTTGGCTAACCCCAATCCGCGGGTGGGCTGTGTCATTGTTAAGGATGGGCAAGTCATTGGTCGTGGATTTACCCAACGCGTTGGTGGTCCGCATGCAGAGGTTCAAGCAATCTCGGATGCCAGAGCAAATGGGAGGGATCCTATGGGATCCACGGTCTATGTCACTTTAGAGCCATGTAGCCACACTGGACGCACGCCACCATGTGTTAATACTTTGATTGCCGCAAAGCCAGCCAAAGTAATTGCTGCAATGGGCGATCCAAACCCATTGGTCGCAGGAAATGGTTTGAAAAGGCTGACAGCGGCTGGTATTGAAGTGCAATGTGGATTGATGGAATCGGAAGCCAAAGTCTTAAATCGTGGATTCATATCCAGGATGACTCGTCGTCTGCCATGGGTACGTTTAAAGATTGCCGCAAGTCTGGATGGAAAAACGGCCCTACCTGGTGGTGAGAGTCAATGGATTACTGGGCCGCTCGCAAGGGCTGATGGCCACCACTGGCGTGCGCAAGCTTGTGCCATTGTTACAGGCGTTGGCACAGTTAAAGAGGATGATCCCGCTCTGAATGTGCGTGATGTTGAAACCCAACGTCAGCCATGGCGAATTATTGTTGACTCTAAATTGGAAACACCGCCTCAAGCTAAGATTCTGAATAAGGCAGATCAGTCTGGTGTCATCATTGTTTGTGCAAATCTAGATACACCAGAGGCACAAGAGAAGGCAAAAGCATTTAATGCAAGAAGGATTGAGGTAATTGCTATACCTAATGCTCATGGAAAAGTGGATTTACCAAAGCTATTTGCTTTTCTTGCGCAAGAGCGTGAGATGAATGAAATACATGTGGAGTCAGGTTTTAAGCTCAATGGCTCCATGCTCAGAGAAAACTGTGTAGATGAGCTCTTGCTCTACTACTCACCGTTCTTGATGGGTGAAGGTATTGGTATGGCAAATATCCCTGCTTTATCCTCATTGAAATCACGGCAAGATTGGCACATCATTGATCAGAGTTTAATTGGCTCTGATCTCAGGCTCAGGTTAATCAAGTCTTAATCAAGATTTCAATCAGAAGAACTAAAATCACCCATATGTTTACAGGAATCATTACTGCCGTTGGTCAAATCAAAAGTGCTCAATCTAAGGGCGATGGTCTTCATCTAATCGTTGAAGTTCCATCTGGCTATTTGGATGATGTAGCGCTAGGCGATAGTATTGCTATTCAGGGTGCATGTATGACTGCAACCCAGTTTAATGGCAATTCTTTTGCTTTGGATATCTCTCGAGAGTCCTTAAATAAAACGGTTGGCTTAGATAAAGTAGGCCCAGTTAATTTGGAAAAGGCACTCCGACTTAATGATCGTCTTGGCGGTCACCTGGTTAGTGGTCACGTTGATGGTGTTGGCAAAGTCGCATACTTTAAGCAAGTCGCTCAAGATGCATACGGGTCTTGGTTATTGCGAATTGAGACTCCAAAAGAATTAGCCCCATTCTTAGCTTACAAGGGCTCTATCGTTGTTAATGGCGTATCACTTACTGTAAATAAAACGGAAGATAGTGCCAATGCTTGTGTTGTTGATATCAACTTGATTCCACATACCTTACAAAGTACAACGCTTGGAAACTTAAAGCAAGGCGATGCAG
Source organism: Polynucleobacter sp. UB-Siik-W21 (assembly GCF_018687415.1). Taxonomy (NCBI): domain Bacteria; kingdom Pseudomonadati; phylum Pseudomonadota; class Betaproteobacteria; order Burkholderiales; family Burkholderiaceae; genus Polynucleobacter; species Polynucleobacter sp. UB-Siik-W21. The sequence continues at coordinate 259,814 of NZ_CP061289.1, forward strand.
TGAATTTGGAGATTGATCTGATTGCGCGTTATGTTGCGCGTATGCTTGAGGCCCAATTTAAATAGGCTTAAACAAGCCTATTTAGTTTTGCGATAGCGCGTTGGGTCGACAACATTAGCCTGCTTAAAGCCCTCTTGTCTTAGGCGACAAGACTCACATTCACCACAGGCTTCGCCCAAATCATTAGCTTGATAACAGGATACGGTTTGTGAGTAATCTACACCAAGAGTGCTTCCTAGTTGAATAATTTCTGCTTTAGTGAGTTTGATGATGGGCGCATGAACTCGAAAGCGATTTTCATTATTGATTGCCTCTACACCAGCCTTAGTCGCTAGGTTGGCCATCATTTCGAAAGAGGCAACGTATTCAGGGCGGCAATCGGGGTAACCTGAGTAGTCGACTGAATTTGCCCCATAGAAGACATCCAAGCCACCAAGTGATTCTGCCCAGCCTAATGCCAGAGATAGCAAAATCGTATTGCGTGCTGGTACATAGGTAATGGGGATTTCTAAATCTTTGCCTGGAGTTGTTGGTATGGCAATGGATGAGTCAGTTAGGGCTGAACCACCAAAACGGGTTAAATCTAGATTTACTACTTCATGACGAGCAACGCCAATTTGCTTGGCAATATATTTTGCTGCAGCTAATTCAGAAGAGTGACGCTGACCATATCCTACTGATAGAGCATAGGGTGAGTATCCTAAGTCCTTGGCTAATGCGAGCACTGTAGTGGAGTCTAGGCCACCAGAAAATAAGATCACTGCAGGGGCGCCAGACTTGCGTGGCGCGAGACTCTCAAATGCCGCAGACAAATTAGACATGAAGCTTAGGCATTGGGTTATTTAGTAGCAGCGAGCAGTTGCTGCGCATCCTTGGCTGCATCGGTATCAGGATACTTTGCAATAATCTCGCTAAAGGTTTTCTTGGCTGCTGCTTTGTTGCCACTCTCTAATTGAGAGTTGCCCAATGTCACCATTGCAGCGGGAACACGCGGATGGTTGGGATATCGTTTAATCAGACTTTGAAGTTGGCTAATAGCACCCGCGTAGTTTTTATTTGCGTATTTGCTATTGCCACTCCAGTACAGCACAAGAGGAAGGAAAGGGCTTTGAGGATATTTAGCGCTAAATGCAGAAAATCCTTCATCTGCTTTTTTAAGATTGCCTGCCTGGAATGCTTTTAGAGCATCGTCATACGCTTTTTTCTCACCAGGTTGCACTGTGCCACTCACACCTTCAATTGTGACTGTACGTGGCTCAAAATTACCTAAGCGGGTATCTAAATCTTGGTAGTAAGTTTTTTGGCTAGATGAAATGTCATCACCTTGCTTTTCAAGCACTTCCACTTTGCCGCGTAGTTCTGCATTCTCAGCCTTGAGCTTATCAATTTGACTTTGAAGTTCAAGTTGCGTCGTAGCTAGAGATTTACGTAGGTCCAGAATTGCTTTACGAGCCTCATCATCTGAGAATAGGGCCCAAACGTTATTAGAAGCACCTAAACAAACTAGCGCGGCACTTAAACAAAACGCTCGTAAGAGCGTTTTTTTAAAAGCATGCAAAGAGTGAATCATTTAGTTCGTAATGTAAATAATGTCAGCACGACGGTTTTCTGCCCAGGCTGCTTCTGTATCGCCTTCAGCTTTCGGCTTCTCTTTACCAAAACTAACGGCTTCCATTTGATTATCAGATACGCCCATTAAATTGAGTGATTTACGAACAGCATCAGAACGACGTTGACCTAATGCTAGGTTGTATTCAGCGGTGCCGCGATCATCTGTATTGCCTTGAATAATGATCTTTTGATTTGGATTAGCTTTTAAGTATCCAGCGTGTGCAGACAACATCTTCTGATATTTAGTCTGAACGGTGAACTCGTCAAAGCCAAAGTAAACACTTTTATCAAAAAGCGGACTCTTAGGATCATTCCAAGGTTGCGAGCCAAAGTTACCACTGCCGCTACCGTTGGCACTATCAACATCATCTAATTTCACGCTCGAGCAAGCTGCCATCAAAAATGCAGTTGCACCAATCAGGGCAAATGTGGCTGCACGGCGTGCGATAGAAACTTTCATGATTTTCCTTTTCCTACAAACTTGGTAATGAATTTGATGCGTAATTCAGTTGGCACATAGCCTTTAGTTAATATTATGCTCCCAAGAGCATCAAAAGTGCCTATTTCACCCTGAAAAAGGGTGTTTTAGTCCATAAAAGGACCCCAGGAAGGCTGACGTACATCAGACCCCGGGATACTTAAAACTTGCTTAGAATTGCCGTCTACTGAGACGGCTGCAAGGACACGTTTGCCATTGACCTTGGTTGAGTAAAGGACATGGCGACCGTTGGCTGCAAATGATGGAGATTCATCGCTCGTGCCATCAGTTAATGCTTGGGCATCCCCTGTAGCAAGGTTCAGAATATAGAGTCGATAGGCTCCACCAATATTAGCGATGTAAGCTAAATATTTTCCGTCAGGAGATATTCTGGGTGAAGTCACAAAGCCTTGCTTAAAGGTAACGCGTTTGGCGCCTTCTACTTGTTCGCCATCTGCGCTTATTCGATAGATCTGGGGATTGCCACCTCGGTCGCTAGTGAAATAAATATAACGACCATCCGTTGAGTACTGCGGCTCAGTATCAATCGTGCTGCCACGAGTTAAGCGATGAAGTCCAGTGCCGTCGGCATTGATGCCATAGATTTGGGTATTACCATCCTTAGAAAGTGAGATAGCCAATTTTCTGCCGTCAGGCGACCAAGCTGGGGCGCTGTTATTTCCTTTTTGATTTGAAAGTGAAATACGTCGACCAGTAGCAAGTTCATGAACATATATCACTGGCTTGCGATCTTCAAAAGAAACATAGGCGACTTTCTTGCCATCGGGTGACCATGATGGAGAAATAATCGGTTCGCTACTATTCATGGCATTGCGAATATTTTGGCCATCTGCATCAGAGATGACTAAGCGATAGCGCTTACCATCTTTGATGACATAAGACAGGCGAGTAGAAAAGACGCCACGTTCGCCCAAGAGTTTGAAAATAATATCGTCTGCAATTTTGTGCGCTACGGCGCGTAAATTATCTGCGCTAGAGTTCAGATTCAAGCCGCCAAGACTTTGTGACTTGCGAATATCAAATAGCCTATAGCGAATCTCAAATTGTTCGTTACCAGTCTGTGTGACTGAACCAACTACTAGGGCATCAGCACCACGCGCTGCCCAAGATTTATAGTTTGGTGTATCGTCAGCACTTTCTGCAGCATTGCCGTTCTCGGTATTTTTAAAGTAACCACTCCGTGCCAAGTCTTGGCGAATAATTTCAGTAACGCTAGTAGGTAATTTGTTTTCATCTTTAAAGCGCATCACGGCAATAGGGTAAAGCGATTGTCCAACGCCAGTGATTTCAATATTCATTTGCGCAAATGCTGGGCTCGTCAAAGTCATCAGTAAGGCAGTTACTGCAATACACAAAGATTGCAATTTCAAAATCATTTTTTTCATCAACTGCAACATGCTTTAGTCCTTGGGTTTAAAGGTCAACTTGACTTCGCGTTGTGGAATTTTGCCATTGTCATCTTTCGGCAGACTTTCTGCGCGAGAAAGTGCCAAGAGCACGGCGCGATCCCAGCTAGGATTGCCGCTGGAAGTTAAAACACTCGTACTGAGAATGGCCCCATCTGGAGCAAGGTTCACCTGAATGACGGCTGCAGGATTACCGCTGACTGATTCGGGGTTAAAGACGATGAGCGGCTTTACTTTCTTAATGACCTTATCTGTCCAGCCTGGGGGAGCGCTGCCACCGCCACCAACACCGCTTCCGACCTTGCCACCACTACCCCCTTCAGCGCCAGCGGCAGCTCGTAGCCTTGCTAATTGATCAGCGCGAACTTTTTCTGCAGCAGCATTGGCTTTAGTTTCGGCAGGCGAGGGAGCTTTAGGTGCTTCTGCTTTTTTAGGCGGCTCTTCTTTCTTCGGTGGAGGAGGCTTCACCACTTTTGGTATTTCTTTAACTGCCTCTTTTTTAGGAGGCTCTTTTTCTACTTCCTTTTTCTTGACTGCAATATCAGCAGCCTCTTCTTTCATGACTGTTTTGAGCTCAGTTTCAGGCTTAGTTACTACTTGAGGTGCGGAGTCCCATAACTCGACTTCAACCCCAGAAGGGGTGGAGTTGTTCCAACTAATGCCGATGACTAAAAAAGCAAGCAAGCCTAGATGCGCAATTAAAGAAAACGTAAATGCACGCTTAGTGCTTTCCTCTTTAGTAAAGCGTCCCCGCTTAAATGAAGAATGGGGTGATTGAAAAGTAGATGCGCTATTCATGAAGAAATAGAAGTTAGATCTGCGTCTTACTGACTCTTGACTGCTAGACCAACACGCTTGACACCATTTTCTTTGAGCTTAGACATAACATTCATCACGGTCTCATATTTGATGGACTTATCTGCAGCCAGAACTACTGGTTGCTCAGCAGATTTCTCAGCTTGCGCTCTTGCAAATGCACCAAGCTCAAATGGGTTCAGTGTCTGAACAGGCTCACCATCTTTGCGAACGATGACATTTTCGCTGGCATCAATCGTCAGAAAGACAGGTGGTAATGATTGCACTTTAGCGCCACCCACGGTTGGTAGGTTGACTACACCTGGATTTACCATGGGTGCGGTGACCATAAAGATCACCAGCAAGACCAACATCACATCAATGTAAGGAACGACATTAATATCGGACATTGCCCGACGTTTTGATTTACGCAAAGAAGATCCGGCCATAGTTAATTAGCGACCTGCAGTTTGTCGTTGCAAGATATTCGTGAACTCTTCGATGAAAGTTTCAAAGCGAATTGCAAGGCGATCTACATCAGTCGCTGCGCGGTTGTATGCAACTACCGCAGGAATCGCTGCGAATAAGCCAATAGCAGTTGCGACGAGCGCTTCAGCAATGCCAGGAGCTACTGCAGCTAAGGTCGCGTTCTGTACATTCGCTAAACCACGGAATGCATGCATGATTCCCCACACAGTTCCAAAAAGACCAATGTAAGGAGAGACGGAGCCAACAGATGCTAAAAATGGCAAGTTGGCCTCTAAGGTATCCATTTCGCGCTGGTAAGTAGCCTTCATCGCGCGACGGGCGGCATCGATTTCACGAACTTTCATGAACTCTTGCATCCCAGCCTCAAAGATATGTTCTAGGACCGCGTCACTGCGAGTATTGCGCTGTGATGCCTCTAAAAGAGTTTTGAGATCACCGCCGGACCAAAAATCACGTTCAAAGCGTTCGGTATCTCGTCTTACCCCTCGCAAAACAGCCGTTTTCTTGAAAATAATGGTCCAAGAGGCAATAGACATCCCCAGCAATAACAACATTACCAACTGTACTAATAGGCTGGCATTGAGGACGAGGGATAGGAATGAGAGGTCTTGTGTGGTGGTCATGATGGATTTTGTATGATGTAGGTTGATTTTACTAAGTTAATTCACTCAACAATCCAACTTCTCCAGGATTATTACCATGTTTGACCGCCAGAACACTTTAGCCAAAACCGACCCCCAGTTGTGGGAAGCCATCCAGAACGAAAATAAGCGTCAAGAAGACCATATCGAGCTCATTGCCTCTGAAAACTACGCCTCACCCGCAGTCATGGCAGCTCAGGGTTCCCAACTGACGAATAAATATGCTGAGGGATATCCAGGCAAGCGTTATTACGGTGGCTGTGAATTTGTCGACGTTGCTGAGCAGTTAGCAATCGATCGTGTCAAAGTTCTGTATGGTGCTGAAGCTGCTAACGTTCAACCCCATTGCGGTGCATCTGCTAATCAAGCGGTTTTTTTGGCTTTCTTAAAGCCAGGCGACACTTTTATGGGGATGAGTCTGGCTGAGGGTGGTCACTTAACTCATGGTATGGCCCTGAATATGAGCGGCAAGTGGTTCAACCCTATTTCCTATGGTCTCGATAAAAACGAAGCGATTGACTATGAGCAAATGGAGCGTTTGGCACGCGAGCACAAACCTAAATTGATTATTGCTGGTGCATCTGCCTACTCACTTGTAATCGATTGGGAACGCATTGGTAAATTAGCAAAAGAGGTTGGCGCGATTTTTATGGTGGACATGGCACATTACTCTGGTCTGATTGCTGCTGGTGTTTATCCAAACCCAGTACCCCATGCTGACATCGTGACTTCCACAACGCACAAGAGTTTACGTGGCCCGCGTGGCGGTATCATCTTAATGAAGGCTGAGCACGAGAAAGCCATTAACTCTGCTGTCTTCCCAGGCCTTCAAGGAGGCCCTTTGATGCACGTGATCGCTGCTAAGGCGGTTGCATTCAAAGAGGCACAAGAGCCAATCTTTATAGATTATCAAAAGCAAGTGATAGCCAATGCCAGAGCATTGGCTGAAACATTAATCTCTCGTGGGCTTCGCATTGTTTCTGGTGGTACGGATTCTCATGTGATGTTGGTTGATTTACGTGCGAAGAAAATGACTGGTAAGGAAGCGGAGCGTGTTTTGGGTGAAGCCCATATCACCTGCAATAAGAATGGCATTCCGAATGATCCAGAAAAACCCATGGTGACCAGTGGCATCCGTTTAGGTTCGCCAGCGATGACAACACGTGGCTTTAAAGAAGCTGAAGCCAGACAGGTAGGTAATTTCATTGCAGATGTTTTAGATAACCCAACCGACCCAGAAAATATCGCCAAGGTTCGCGCACAAGTTTCTGAGTTAACGAAGCGCTTTCCAGTATACGGTTAAGCAAGCTAACACTAAAGAAAAGAGTTCACATTGCGCTGCCCCTTTTGTCATAACGACGATACCCAAGTTCTAGATACTCGGGTATCTGATGAGGGCGATACGATTCGCCGCCGCCGCCGTTGTGCCAAATGCGATAAGCGCTTTACAACTTACGAACGGGTAGAGCTAGCCTTACCCGCAATTGTGAAAAAGAATGGTAGCCGAGTTGAGTACAGTCATGACAAGCTAGTAAGCTCAATTAAGCTGGCCTTACGTAAGCGCCCAGTATCCTCAGATTCAGTTGACGAATCGATTGCGCGTATTGAAGAAAAGCTACTCAGCCTGGGTGAAAAAGAAATCCCTAGCGAGCGCGTCGGTGAGCTTGTAATGCGTGAGCTGAAGCGTCTTGATAAAGTGGCCTATATTCGCTTTGCCTCTGTCTATCGAAGCTTTGCCGATATCGAGTCTTTTGAAAGCGCCCTGAAAGAATTGAAGTAAAGATCTATAAGTCTTCTAGACTTCTTTTATTTCAAATAAATAGGGCTGAACTGCAGTCCTATTTATTAAGCAGAATCACTTACTTCAATGCTAAAAAGATTGAAGCAGTAATATCGTCTACATTGCCAGTACCACTTACTTTTCTATAAGCCGGCGCTTTGACTTTGTCTGTTGAGCTAGCTTGCGCAGCCCATGAAGAGTAGTAATCAACCAATGGACGGGTTTGGTCGTCATAAACCTGCAAGCGTTTGCGAACCGTTTCTTCTTTATCGTCATCGCGCTGTATCAGTGCATCACCAGTCACATCATCCTTACCTGCAACTTTTGGCGGGTTGAATTTGATGTGATACGTGCGACCAGAAGCAGGATGGACACGACGACCGCTCATGCGATCAATGATGGCATTAAATGGAACATCGATTTCTAAAACGTAATCGATTGGAACACCAGCATCTTTCATGGCTTGCGCTTGAGGAATAGTTCTTGGGAAGCCATCAAATAAATAGCCTTTACTGCAATCTGGCTGGGTCAGGCGATCTTTCACCAAGCCAATGATGATGTCGTCAGAAACTAAGCCGCCGGCATCCATAATTTTTTTAGCAGCAACCCCAAGCTCTGTGCCGGCTTTTACGGCAGCGCGCAACATATCGCCAGTAGAGATTTGTGGAATTGCAAATTTTTCACATATAAACTGAGCTTGGGTGCCTTTTCCGGCACCAGGTGCACCGAGCAGAATTAAGCGCATTGTTTTCCCCTTAGAGTATCTTTAATTGTCCCGTATTTTGTCGGGATCTTTTGTATCTAATGCTTAGGATTATCCCCGAGAAGCAGCAATCTACTTGCGAATTCTCATACCTTAGCTAGGAGGACTCTTACTCGCTCTAGATCTTCAGGGGTATCCACGCCTGCTGGTGGGGCCTCAGTGGCAGTATGAACCGCAATTCGATAGCCATTCCAGAGGGCGCGAAGCTGCTCTAATGCCTCTGCTTGCTCTGGGGGCGCTGGCTCAAGGCGCGTATAGGCTTGTAAAAAATCAGCTCGGTAGGCGTAGATGCCCAAATGACGCAAATGTTTAGTTGTTCCCGCTAACTGCGAATCTCGAACAAAGGGAATGGCTGCTCTTGAAAAGTAGAGTGCTTCCCCAGTGCGATTGAGAACCACTTTAACGACATTTGGATTTTGAATTTCAGCAACATCATGAATTGGAACAGCAACAGTGCAGATCGCACATTCCGTATGATCAGCCAATTTTTGCGCAACTTGATTAATGAGCTCTGGCGGTATGAGAGGTTCATCACCTTGAACATTGACTACCAATGCATCACTAGGAAGTTTGAGTAATTGCACTACCTCTGCAAGACGATCAGTCCCGGTTGGGTGGTCTGAGCTAGTCAATAAACATTCGATATGATGCTCATTGCATGCCGCCTGAATTTCAGTTGAATCAGTCGCTACTACTACGCTATGCGCCAAAGATTTTTTGGCCTGCTCCGCAACTCGTACCACCATAGGTTTTCCGCCAATATCGGCAAGTGGTTTACGCGGTAAGCGAGTAGAGCCTAACCTTGCAGGTATGACGACTAAAAAATCTGGAGTTTTAGAGTCACTCATGCTGATTTAATTAGAGAACTTCGTCAGCGTTTAAGCTGCGTGCTTCTTCAACCAACATCACTGGCACATCATCACGAATCGGATAGGCTAGGCAATCCGCTTTGCATATCAGCTCATGTTTATCGATATCCAAATGCAGTTGGCTTTTGCACAAAGGGCAAACCAAGATATTGAGTAAGCGTTTATCCATAATAATTTAAATGAGGGGTATAAAAAAAGAGTGTAGCGCTTAATGCACTTACTGCGCTTATAAAGTATATCGACGAGGATCTGGTCTTTGCAAAATGGATTGCAACCAGTCCACAAGATTGTCGGGCAGGTGGAGCGACAGCGGTACAACCCAAATACGCTCATCCTGGATAGCCGCACATTTAACCGCATCCTTCTCTGTAATCAGAATGCATTCTGTTTTGATGGCACTGAAAAAGTCTGGACTGAAGGTGGCATGGTCTGGCAGTGGAATGCATTTCCCGGTGAAGCCATGCTTTACTAAGTCATCAAAAAATCGCTGTGGGTTACCAAGGCCTGCAAGTGCCGTAATATTCTTTGATAAGAATTGTTCAGCAATTTGCTCAAGCGACTGGGTATTCGAGACATTAATGAGTTGATAGGCTGTGCCCAGGCGACTGGCCAAATTGAAACATCGACGACCCAAAAAGTATTCATCAAGGATGCCACTTTTTTGATTCTTGGGAGTGCCAGTAAATAAAGTAGCATCACGCTCACGGGTAGCTGGTTCACGTAGTGGACCAGCGGGAAGTAGAAAGCGATTGCCTTCACCTCGATCATCACGTACTACGAGCTCTATATCGCGACCACCTTCACGTGCAGGCCAACGAATCAAGCCGCGATGCTGTAAACCATCATCACTAATAATGATATTTACATCAGGGGAGTGCTTTAGCATTGCTTTGATGCTTTGCTGGCGCTTGGGAAAAACCCAGATCGGAAATTGGTCGCCAGTACGGTTTGCAATCAAGACTGGTTCATCACCAACTACAGCAGGATCAGAGTCACTCTTCACTTGCAGTGGCATTGTCTGTACAGATGAGCCATAACCTCGACTAATGATTCCAGGCTTCCAGCCGAGTTGAGATAGTTGCTGCGCTAATGCAATCACGATGGGGGTTTTGCCAGTGCCCCCAATCCGAATATTGCCAACAATGATGATGGGGACTGGAGCAGGTTCAGCCCTGCCAATATCTAAGTCATGAATTAACTTACGAATGCGTAAGATTCCGCCATATAGCCAAGAGAGTGGCCACAGCATAAGACTAGTTGGACCGCGCCTCTCCCAAAACTTGGGGGCATTACGAAAAATAGATAACGCCATCGCTAATTTCTTCTACTTACTTCTTTGTCTGACTACTAAAAACAATATTGCTCAGATTGGCGTCACGCGCTGCTTCTAGGGCCGTCATGACAGATTGATGAGGCGCTTTAGCATCTGCATCGATATTAATTTGCAGATTATTGTTAGCTTGCTTATTGGATTCAGTGCTTAACTGCGTCAAGACATTGCTTAATTGAGATGGGTCTGTCAATTTGCCATTGATTGCAAAGCGGCCATCACGGCTGACTGCCATATGAATTTGTTTGCTCTCCACTTGAGTTTCATTGCCGCTTGCAGTTGGTAAAGTAATCGCCAACTCTTGATAACGCGTGAAGGTGGTAGAGATCATGAGAAAGATCAGGACCACCAGTAGCACATCGATAAAGGGAATCAGATTAATTTCTGGCTCAGTAGAAACTGATATCGTTCCTAGGGAAAATTGCTTTCCTGATTTTGAATAGGTGTCTAACCAACTCATTACGCAGATTCTGTTGGATACAGTTTTTTAAATAATTGGCGTGTGAACTCTTCGCATTCACGCTGACGTTGATTTGCGATTGCACGCAATGTTCGCCAGGCTGCCAGTGCAGGTATCGCAATCAATAAACCAAATGCAGTGTTATAGAGCGCCACGGAGATTCCATGTGCAAGCTGTTGGGGGCTGCCAGCACCATTGATAGCGCCTTGACTACCAAAGATTTCAATCATGCCCACTACGGTGCCAAATAAGCCTAATAAAGGGGCTATGGTGGCGATTGTTGCCAATGCTCCTAAATAGCGGTCAAACTTTAACCAAGTGGCCTGTGCAACCGCTTGCAGTTCTTCTAAGGCTGATTGAGTGTTACTACCGGCAGATTTCTCGCGCAAAACGCAGGCAAGCAATGGGCTTGCTGGGGATAGCTGGGCTAACTGAGTGATTTGCTCACTCGCCAGTGTTTTTTGGCTAACTACCTGATTGGCAAGGGTAAAAGCAGTTTCTAAGCACCCTTTTGGGAAAATATGAACCTGGCGCAGATACCAGCTCCGTTCTATAAGAATGGCTAGGCCAATAATAGAAATGATTAAAAGAGGCCAAATAGGCCAGCCAGCGGATAGTAAGATGGAGTACATATTACCAGTACTTTAGCTGAATTAATAAGCCCCTTTCAGAAAGCTTGCCTGTGGATAACTCTGTGCAAAACTTTTTTGTAGGGCTGCTCTAAGTCCTTGATTGATCGTCGGCTGGGTGTAGTTCTCCTAAAAGTACTATGAGAAGTCGGGATAAATTCAGCATATAAATCATATGCTTATCATTAAAATGTTGTATTTATGAGACGTTTTGGGTCAGTAATTACTTACTTATGCGCATTAAACAAGAGCCAGTGGGCTTCTGTGGATATTTATTACCGTCTAGGCTAGATAGCTTGGGGAGCGAAGAGAAAAAATGTCGGAAATAGCAAGGGAAATTCTGTCTGTCGGCGATCTAAACCGCGCCATTGCTCAATCTTTAGAGGATCGTTTCGATACCGTTTGGGTTAGCGGGGAGATTTCGAACTTTAAGGCCTATGACAGTGGGCACTGGTATTTTTCATTAAAGGATGAAGAAGGTCAAATTCGCTGCGTGATGTTCCATGGCCGCAATGGCCAAGTTGGATTTATGCCGCAATCGGGAGATTTGGTGGAAGTCACCGCCAGTTTAGGCATGTATGTTCCTAGAGGCGATATTCAGCTGACGATCCAAACTTTACGGCGCGCTGGGATGGGCGGTTTGTATGAGGCATTTTTAAAGCTCAAAGCCAAACTCGCAAAAGAAGGTTTATTTGATGAGGATCGCAAACGAGAGATCCCAACACACCCAAGAGCCATTGGCATTATTACTTCGCCACAAGCAGCCGCATTAAAGGATGTTCTAAGCACCTTGGCAAGACGCGCGCCGCATATTCCGATTGTCATTTACCCAACCCTGGTGCAAGGCTCGGATGCGCCTGCAGGAATCATTGCTGCACTCAAGGCTGCAGAGAAAGAACAGGCAGTAGATGTAATCTTATTAGTGCGCGGCGGAGGTAGCATTGAAGACCTCTGGGCGTTTAATGATGAACAGTTAGCGTATGCAATAGCGGGCTCCTCCATTCCAGTAGTGAGTGGTGTTGGGCATGAAACGGATTTCACGATCGCAGACTTTGTAGCTGCCCTACGTGCACCAACCCCGACCGGAGCTGCAGAGCTAGCAGCTCCACGCAAAGATCAAATGCTGCAAGAGCTCGATGCCATTAGGCAAGCCTTGTTACAGCGCATCAATCAACGGGTAGAGCGTGAGGCACAAACACTGGATCAATTAGCATTAAGATTAAGTCACGCCTTACCAAATCCAGATAGGATGCGAGAGCAAATGACAGGTTGGCAACAGCGCCTGCATCAAGCCTGGGCTGTGCGCATGGAAAACTGGAAACGTAATCAAATGCACTATCAATCCCAGTTAGAAATGCTGAATCCGCAAAGAACTTTAGAGCGTGGTTATGCCGTTATCCTGAATGTCAATGAAGATCTTCACGTAGCCCGCAAGCCAGGAGATCTCCACACTGCAACCGAATATGAAATACGTTTAGCCGAGGGCACAGCAGCAGTACAGTTTGAAAAAGTATCTTCTCTGAAAGATTAAATAGAACTCATACAAGAATTAAAGGATATTGGGCTCAATATCGAGACTCACACCAAACTCTTTTTGAACTTTATCTTGAATGCATTTTGCAAGCCTCAAAATATCTTGCGCTATGCCATTGCCATGATTCACTAGTACCAAGGCTTGCTTTTCATACACGCCCGCATTGCCCATGCGCTGCCCTTTAAAGCCACATTGATCAATGAGCCAGCCAGCAGCTAATTTGCGCTTACCCGTAGCATCAGGATAGGAAACTAAGCCTGGATGTTTCTGACGCAAAGTCTCGTATTGCTCGCTAGGAACAATCGGGTTTTGAAAGAAGCTACCAGCGTTGCCGATGACTTTTGGGTCTGGGAGCTTTAGGGTACGGATCTTGCAAACAGCTAAGAAGATTTCTTCTGGGCTTGGTGAAGATTGTCCAGAAAATTGCTTTGCCAAATCGGCATAATGAATACGTGCTTGCCATTGCCTAGGGATTCTAAAAACGACCTTTGTCACAATAAAGCGTTGCGGATTTTGTTTGAAGTAGCTATCGCGATAAGCAAAGTGACATGCTTCTTTCGTAAGAGTGACAAAGTCTTTGGTTTTGACATCAAAGACTTCCACAGAATTAATGTACTCGCCAATCTCAACACCATAAGCACCAATATTCTGAATGGGAGCGGCGCCAACTGTGCCGGGAATAAGGGCTAAGTTTTCTAGCCCTGGCAAACCTTCTTCTAAGGTCCAGGCAACGAATTCATGCCAGTTCACTCCGCCGCCAACGGCTATTAAAGTTGAGCTGGCATCAGCAGTAGTTATCTGCTGACCGGTGATATTCATGAGTAAGGTTGCGCCAGGTAGAACCTTGGGTAGGATGACGTTACTACCCCCGCCGAGCACTCGCCAAGTCAATTGCTTCTCGGCAATTTCATTCATTACCCCTGGAATTTGATCTGCAGCGGTAATTTCGTAGGCCAGTTCTGCGCAGGCATCAAACCCAAAGGTATTCCGATCCTTAAGACTGAGGTTTAGAGTCAATTTTGGACTGGCGGACGTATTTTGGTCAGAGTTCATGACACAATCTTATTCGAATGTTTGCTAAGTGCGCAGATAATTAAATATCTTACGTAATTGAATAAATAGGGAGTAAAAAATGCCTTCATTTGACGTGGTTTGCGAACCAGACATGGTTGAGCTGAAAAATGCGATTGAGCAATCCAATAAAGAGATTAGCAATCGCTTTGACTTTAAGGGTTCTGATAGTCGCGTAGAGCAAAAAGATGAAACTCTCATCTTATTTGGTGATGATGACTTTAAATTGGGTCAAGTACGGGATGTGCTCTTTGGCAAGATGGCTAAGCGCAATGTAGATGTGCGTTATCTGAAAGATGATAAAAAAGAGACTATTGGTAGCGATAAGCGTAAGCAAACCATGAAGATTCAAAAAGGCATCATTTCAGAGCTTGCTAAAAAAGTAGTCCGCATTATTAAAGATAGCAAAATCAAAGTGCAAGCGAGTATTCAGGGTGATGCGGTTCGTGTTACTGGTGCAAAGCGAGATGATCTGCAAGCAACAATGGCTCTACTTAAAAAAGACGTGACCGAAGCGCCATTGGGCTTTAATAATTTCCGTGACTAACGCTAGGCTGGCGAGCCTCTAAAGACCATTTGCTAGTTAAGTTAATGTATATTATGATAATATACATTCAATGATAGATCTTCATCAAATAGCGGGGTTTCAGTGGGATGCAGGAAATGCCTATAAGAGCCAAGATAAGCATGGAGTTACTCAGGTTGAAGCTGAAGAAATATTTTTTAATCAGCCTTTATTAATTTTGGGTGATGAAAAGCATAGCGAGGAAGAGCGGCGATATCTTGCACTTGGAGTCACTGGCGCAAAAGTGTCGTTATCTGTAGTGTTTACTTTGCGTAAAAAGGGAACCTTAATTAGAGTGGTTTCTGCAAGACCAATGAGCAAAAAAGAAAGGGCGTTTTATGAAAAAGCCTAATAAGATTATTCCTAAATTCAAGAACGAAAAAGAAGAGCGTGCTTTTTGGGAAAAAAATGATGCCTCAGATTATTTTGATCTGTCCAAGGCAACAAAAGTGACGATGCCAAATCTTAAGCCTTCAACGGCCTCAATTTCTTTGCGCCTATCCCAGAGCGTTCTAGAGAATATTAAATTACAGGCAAATAAGTTGGATGTGCCTTATCAGTCCCTGATGAAAGTTTGGCTAGCTGAAAAGTTGGAAGAGGCTACTAAGTAATCGGGAGATGCCCCTTTCTTTTTGCCAAAAAATCTCATCTACTATGACCCCTAAAGGTCAAATACACCCAGCAAGCGAAGAGGCGATCGAGCGCTTTTGTGATGCTTGCTGGCTAGAGGATGGTCTGGCAAAGAACAGTCTGTCTGCTTATAGAAGGGATTTGTTGCTATTAGCGCAATGGCTGTATCAGCAATCTGGCGCTGATTTATACTCGGTTCAAGAAAAAGATCTCACTGCCTACATAGCGCATCGTAGAGCAGACAAGGCAACTACCGCCAATCGACGACTTACGGTTTTCAAACGTTTTTATCGTCACGCCTTACGCATCAACTTAGTCAAGAGCGATCCATGTATTGGATTGCGCGCAGCTAAGCAGGCCTTACGCTTTCCAAAGACCTTAAGTGAAGCTCAGGTCACCGCTCTACTTGGTGCTCCGGATGTTGAAACTCCCTTAGGTTTACGTGATCGTACGATGCTTGAGTTAATGTATGCCAGTGGCCTGCGTGTTTCAGAGATTGTTTCTCTGAAAACGGTAGCCCTAGGCTTAAATGAGGGCGTAGTGCGAGTCGTTAACGGCAAAGGGGGCAAAGAGCGCTTGGTGCCATTTGGCGGTGAAGCAGGACAGTGGTTGAGGCGATATCTTGCTGATGCCCGCACGCTGCTTCTAGAAGGGAAAACAACGGATGCAGTATTTGTGGGGCGCCATACTGGCTCAGGTCTCACAAGACAGGCTTTCTGGGCACTCATTAAACGTTACGCCACATTAGCTAATATTCCCGTAGCGCTATCTCCCCATACTCTTCGGCATGCTTTTGCAACCCATTTACTAAATCATGGTGCTGATTTAAGGGTAGTTCAGTTGCTCTTGGGCCATGCAGACATATCTACCACGCAGATCTACACTCACGTCGCCAGAGAGCGGCTTAAATCAATTCATCAACAGCATCATCCACGTGGCACATGAATGGAATGCTAAAAGTGTTTAAGATGACGATATGATTTTCACTCTAGATATTTTGCTGATTCCACTTGCCTATCTGATTGGCTCGATTTCATTTGCAGTAGTGGTGAGTCAGTGCATGAACTTGCCTGATCCTCACTCCTATGGCTCAGGTAATCCTGGGGCAACAAATGTGCTGCGTACAGGGAATAAATTGGCCGCAGCGCTCACTTTTTTGGGTGATGCTCTCAAGGGTTATTTTGCAGTCATGCTTGCTCGAGTTTTATTAGGGGATCAGTCTCTCACTGCATCACTTAGTTCTTGGGTTTTATGTGGTGTAGTGCTCGCCGTATTTTTAGGCCACTTGTTCCCGGTATTTCATGGTTTTAAGGGAGGCAAGGGCGTTGCCACTGCATGCGGTATTTTGTTTGGTGTGAATGATATTCTTGGTCTTGCCACCCTAAGCACTTGGATTATTGTGGCAGTGTTTTTGCGTTATTCCTCTTTGGCTGCTCTGGCTGCCGCAGTATTTGGCCCCATCTATTTTGTTTTTCTGTTTGGCTTTCAGCCCATGGGGATTGCACTCTTAGCTGTTTGTTCGTTATTGATTTGGCGTCATCGTAGCAATATTCAGAATTTACTCAATGGCACTGAAAGTCGTCTTGGTTCTAAAAAGACTAAAAGCTAAAACCGCCCATTAGATAAGAAAAATCACTATGACAATCGCTTACGCCTGTGTTCTATTTATGGGCTTGCTTCCTTATATTGCTGCGGGCATTGCCAAGAAAGGCTTTGAGGAGTACGACAACAGCATGCCAAGACAATGGTTGGCTAAACAAACTGGTTTTAGAGCAAGGGCAAATGCCGCCCAAGTAAATCTTTTTGAGTCTTTACCATTCTTTTTTGCGGCAGTTATCATCGCCCATATTGAAAATGTAGCTCAGTCAAAAATTGATTTTCTTGCTATTGGTTTTCTCATTACTCGTATTGCTTACCTCATTTGTTATATCGCTAATTGGCCTACCGCTAGATCAATTGTTTGGTTGCTTGGTCTGATTTGCGTTATTGCTATCTTTTGCCAAATCTAAATAGAACGCTACCACTATGACAGCTAAAAAAATATTCAACGCAGCACCGACTAAGACGACTACAAAGAAATCTCTACCCCCTAAAGTTTCAGTAAAGAAAGTCATAAACAAAAAAGAGGATGCTGGGCTACCTCTCTCTGTAGTCATTCGACGCCGTATCGAGGCGCAGAAGGCGCGCTTTCATGCTAATGACAATATTGCTGCTTTTATTAAACCTGGTGAATTAGATGCGCTGGTTGATGAGGTGTCTGAAAAGATGCAAGCCGTTCTAGAAAGCTTGGTTATTGATACTCGGAATGACCACAACACCAGAAACACTAGCCGTCGAGTGGCGAAGATGTATGTGCAAGAAGTTTTTAATGGCCGCTATGTTGATCAACCGACTTTGACCAAGTTTCCTAATGTGAGTCGCCTTAATGAACTCATGATTATTGGGCCGATAACAGTTCGCAGTGCATGCTCACACCACCTTTGCCCAATCATGGGTCGCATTTGGATTGGAGTTTTACCAAGTAAAGAATCGGCATTAATTGGCTTGTCTAAGTACTCAAGGTTAACTGAGTGGGTTATGTGTAGGCCACAAATTCAGGAAGAGGCGGTTGTCGAGTTGGCAGATATTCTTGAGAGAAAGATTAAGCCAATTGGCGTTGCGGTTGTCATGGAAGCAGATCACTTTTGCATGCAATGGCGTGGTGTCAAAGATCGCGACTCCAAGATGATTAACAGCGTGATGCGCGGCTCTTTTTTAAAAGACTCCAATCTACGTCGTGAGTTTTTGGCACTGATTGATCGGAAATAATGTATTAAAAATGTGGAAAACTTTTCTGCCCTCGCTCGCAGTTTTGCTTTGTTTGCTCTCTTGCGCAGTAATACCTGAAACAAATCAAGATCCTGCAAAGAATAATCGGACAACTTTTCAAAAGGATTGGAGAGAGTGCAAGGAAGATTATCCTGAGCTTGGATCTGGGGTTCACGTCAAACAATGGCAAGGCTGTATGAACTTAAAAGGCTGGCTGTAATCTCAGTCCCAGCCCCTTTATTTGGTGAGAACAATTCTCATCTATATTTGTTTATAAATCAGTAACTTACACCTTATCTAGCAAGCTCAATTTATCTCCATTATGATCCCAACAGTTTTATAGATTCTTATCGCTGATCGTTTTACTTTTGGAGAACCCATGAAAAATAGTCGTCGCCAATTTATGATTTTGTCTGCTGCTGGTGCTTGTACATTGGCATTGAACGGTACTGTTCAAGCTCAAGCAATGGTAGCAGAAACCGATCCACAAGCCGCTGCTTTGGGTTACAAAGCCGATGCCTCTAAAGTAGATAAAGCAAAGTTTGCGAAATATGCTGCGGGTCAACAGTGCAGTAGCTGTGCTTTATTTCAAGGTAAGGCTGATGCAGCTGCTGGTGCTTGCTCGTTGTTTGCAGGTAAGCAAGTTGCTGGTAAGGGTTGGTGCTCTGCTTATGCTAAAAAGGCTTAAATTAAGTTCTTTACCTCAGGTTTGATGGTTACCTATAGAAAGCTACTTTGAAAAAGCCGCTTTGTTCAATGAACTTAGCGGCTTTTTTATTGGCTTAAAGCCCCTTTTCATTTATTCTGCAATGCATTTAAGATTATTCAAAAAGTTTGTTTGAGCGCTTCCACTAATCACCTTCTGCATCCTAAATATCGTCCCGATATTGATGGCTTGCGAGCTATTGCAGTATTAAGTGTTCTTATTTTTCATGCGTTTCCTGAATGGCTCTCAGGCGGGTTTGTGGGCGTAGATATCTTTTTTGTAATTTCTGGTTATTTAATTTCTACCATCATTTTTGAGAATCTTGCTCAGCAGCGTTTTAGTTACAAAGAGTTTTACGTCAGACGGATTAATCGAATTTTCCCAGCACTTTTTTTCGTGCTCATTGCTTCTTATGCATTTGGTTGGCTCAATTTATTAGCCGATGATTTTGCTCAGCTAGGAAAGCATATTGCTGGTGGGGCTGGGTTTGTATCTAATTTAGTGCTGTGGAATGAGAGCGGTTATTTTGATAAGGCTGCCGAAGTAAAGCCTTTACTGCATTTGTGGTCACTTGGAATTGAAGAGCAGTTCTATATTTTTTGGCCCTTGTTCATTTGCTGGATCAGTCGTTGGCCCAAAAAAGTATTGCCAGCAATATTGCTGATAACAGTTGTGTCCTTCGTACTCAACGTCACATTTATCAGCTCAAATCCTGTCGCTACTTTTTACTCCCCAATCACACGTTTTTGGGAGCTTCTCTTCGGTTCCTTGCTAGCGTATTGGACTTTGCATTCCCAGGCGGTCAATCGTGTCACTAGTGCGCAAAAAAATATTGCCTCAGTACTGGGGCTTGGCCTAATCATTCTTGGAATCTTCGCTTTAAATCAAAAAAGTCTCTTTCCAGGTTGGTGGGCTCTTTTGCCAACCATTGGCGCAATCCTACTCATTGCCGCTGGACCAGGGGCATGGTGCAATCGCCATATTTTGAGTTTGCGGGTAATGGTGTGGATTGGCCTAATTAGTTTTCCACTTTATCTCTGGCATTGGCCTTTATTAGCTTTAGCGCGTGTTCAGGAAGGCGGAACCTTGCCATTGTTCAATCGTGCTATTTTGGTGTTGGTAGCGATTGCGCTCTCATGGCTCACTTATCAGTTTGTTGAAAAGCCCATCCGCTTTAATACAAGATTTCGTACGCAGAAAAATGTCGCTTTAGTCATTTTGATGATTCTGGTAGGTTACTTGGGCTATAACTGTTTTGATCGCAAGGGTATTGAGTTTCGCCACAAGTTTTTTATCAAACAGATTTCAAGCTATACTTTCGATAAGGTGGCAGAGCAAAGACAGCGCACATGCTTCTTAATGGACAAGGGTGACGATGTCACCAATTTTTCTAAAGTATGCATTCATGACGATAGACCCTTTAAATTGGTTTTATGGGGTGATTCACATGGGGGCTCTATTTATCCAGGGTTTAGTGAATTAGAGCGACAAAATGTTAAAGTGGGTGTGACCCAATTTACTGCCGCTGGTTGTGGGGGTTTACTGCCGACTGATGAGCAAGGCTCCTTCTGCCAGAATGCAAATGAATTAGCACTTAAAGAGATATTTCGGATAAAACCAAATTTAGTGGTAATTTACAAAGCATGGCATCCCCATTACCTCCCTTTATTAAAGGCCACCCTTGAGAAACTACATGCTGCTAATATTGCTGTTTTAGTGATTGGACCGACCCCAAGATGGACTGATGATTTGCCCAGAATGGTCTACAGGTACTGGAAGAATCATAAAGAGTTACCACCCAAATATAGTTTTGAGGGCGTAGCACAAAATTTATTGGTCATGAAAATCAATGATCTTAATGGGTTGCGTAAGGCATTTAAAGAGCAAGGCTTGCTGTTTCCAAAAGCTCTAGAACAATTTAATCTGAAAAATGGCATTAAGGAGTCGGAAAAAGCTTTTCAAAGTCTCAATCAAGCCAAGTTTGGATATTATTATTCAGCTAGCGCCCAAATGTGTAATGAAGATGGCTGCTTTATTCCAATGAAGGTCTTAGACGCAGATTTAAAGAAGCTGGTTATAGCGCATGGCGGTGATTATTATTCTGCATACGACCGTCTTTGTAATGAACGCGGTTGTCTAAATAGAATGCCTGGAGCGGAAAATGCACTGACTACGCTTGATGAGGATCACATCACTCCAGCGGCTGCTAGATATATCGTTAAGGGCTTAAATCATGATTTCCTTAACGCCCTTGTGAAGTAGCGCTAACTCGCAAGTAGAAACCTAGTCAATATGAAAAAAATAATGGGACATTACTTAAGACGGCCAACTTTTATTTTGCAGGAGATCAGCCATTAGCATTTTGGCATGATGGATTTCGGACAATTTTTGGAGCTTTTATTGCTTTATGGTTTGTGCTTATGATTGCCAATATCTAGGTAGGCTTGGGGGTGCGGACGAGTGTCTGATGACTCCTTATTGGTAATGCCTGAGGGGGCGATGTTGTCAATTTTGGGAATGTTTATCTTGGGTTGCATGCGTCTCCCTGCGGCTGCAGTTGCCCTTATGGTTGTTTTGGATCAGGTTTTTATTTTTAATTTATGACATTTTCCCAGTATTGGTAGATTCGTTTTTGCTGATTTTAGTTGGGGCTGCCTATAGTAATTTAACCGGAAAAAGCTATCCAAACCGCCCAAAATAGCATCAAAAGCTGATATATGATTATTTAATTTTTGAGGCTGCTACAGAGATAATTCAGTGCTTAATCTCGTAGTTATGGTGTTTGCCAACATTTTCTTTGCGAATAGACTTGGAGGACTCAGTTACTGAGTTGCTAAGTTTGGGGGTATACACGCCATTCATGTTTTCTACTGCACTTTTTAGTAGTTTAAGACCTCAATATAGGCGCTAAATCAGGCCATGACCAATTTTAATAAATACTCAGATGGGGCGTAAGGTTATAAAATTACTATTTACGGGACTTCATGAAACGGACCCCGCAACATATTTCATCAAATACGAAAACTAGCACTTGAATATTCTTTTAACTGGTGGAACGGGGTATATCGGTAGCCATACTGCAGTGGTGCTGGCTAATGCAGGCCATTCTGTCGTCCTGCTGGATAATTTTTGCAATAGTAATCAAAGTGTATCTGCACGCATTAATCAGATTACCAACCAAACCCTTGTTTGTATCGAAGGGGATGTTCGTGATACAGATCTTTTAATCAATACCCTGAAAAAATTTAAGACTGAGGCAGTAGTTCATTTTGCAGGTCTAAAGGCGGTTGGTGAATCAGCCCAAGAGCCACTGAGTTACTTTGACAATAATGTGGCTGGATCTATTAGTTTGCTCGAAGCGATGAAAAAGACAAATGTCAGGACTATTGTGTTTAGCAGTAGTGCTACGGTATATGGAAAGCCCCAATACTTGCCTTACGATGAGGTGCACCCCTTAAACCCAATCAATCCCTACGGTAGAACCAAACTACAAGTCGAGGAGATTTTGCAAGATGTGGCTAAAAGTGACTACTCCTGGAGAATCGCCTTGCTAAGATACTTTAATCCAGTGGGGGCCCATGTTTCAGGAATGATTGGCGAGGATCCTCGAGGAACACCTAATAACCTCATGCCTTACATCATGCGCGTTGCCGCTGGAGCGTTACCTCATTTAAACATTTTTGGCGATGACTATGACACACGTGATGGCACAGGTGAGCGTGATTATATTCATGTAATGGATTTAGCGGAGGGTCATCTTGCAGCACTCAATTACCTGACTCAACATTCTGGTTGTGAGATTTTTAATTTGGGCACCGGAATCCCTGTGAGCGTTCTGGAGTTAATTCACGAATTTGAGGTAGCATCTCAAGGTACGATTCCCACTGAGGTTGTTGCAAGAAGGGCGGGGGATTTACCCATTTACTTTGCCAGCGCAAATAAGGCGAAATCTTTAATGGATTGGTCTGCTAAACGAGATTTAACTGACATCTGTAAAAGTAGCTGGAATTGGCAGAAATTTAGAGGATCTCTTGATGACTAGAATAGTCCCTGTGATTTTATGTGGCGGCTCTGGAACGCGGCTTTGGCCCTTATCAAGAGCGGGATTTCCGAAGCAGTTTTTATCATTGTCAGGATGTGATTCTCAGGCAAGCCTATTTCAAGAGTCCTTGCTGCGAGCAAATAAGATTGCGCAGGCTAAGTTTGATGGTGTTTCAAGCCCAGCAATAGTGGTGATTAACGAAGAGCATCGTTTTTTGGCGCTTGATCAGCTTCAAGGGTTGACTGATGTAAAAGTAAACTTATTGCTAGAGCCTTCTGGTAGAAATACTGCTCCGGCACTCACTGCTGCGGCACTCTTTGCTTTGGTGGACGAGGAAGATCCTATATTGGTAGTCAATCCTGCTGATCAGTTTGTTGAAAACGACCCTGCTTTTATAGACGCAATTCAAGCTTGTATTGAAGCAGTAAAGGTAGATCAAGAGAGCAAGACAATTGCAATTCTAGGAATCAAACCTATCCGCCCAGAAACGGGTTTTGGTTACATTAAATGCGGTAAAAGTCTTCGTGATGGCCAGGCATTTATTGTCAACGAGTTTGTTGAAAAACCAGACTTTACAACAGCACAAACGTATCTAGCTAGCGGCAATTACTATTGGAATGCTGGCATTTTCGTTTTAAGAGCTAGCACTTGGTTAAAAGCTTTGAATGAATTTAGACCAGACATCTTAACTGCAGCCAAGAAAGCTATGAGCGAGATCACACAAGAGAAATCTGGTGACAGTACTTTTATTAGGCCTCATAAAGAGGGGTTTAATGCAATACCAAGCGAATCCATTGACTATGCAGTCATTGAAAAGTGCCCAGACTCCAAGTTTCAAGTTGACATGATTGAGCTTGAGGCAGGATGGAGTGATTTAGGTGCTTGGGATGCTGTATGGCAGGCCGGTAAAAAAGACCAACACAATAACGTTAGCGTGGGCGATACGCTATTAAGCGATGTTAGTGATTCTTTAGTTTATGCCAGTAATCGTTTAGTGAGCGCAGTTGGAGTACAAAATCTGGTGATTGTAGAAACTGCAGATGCGGTATTGGTTGCGGACAGATCGAAGAGTCAAGATGTTAAAAATATCGTCGCCCAATTAGATCAACAAAAGCGGGAAGAAAAAAATCTTCATCGAAAAGTGGCGAGGCCCTGGGGTTGGTATGACAGTATTGACCAAGGAGAGCGCTTTAAGGTCAAGCGGATTCAGGTAAAGCCGGGTGCTAGCTTATCTCTTCAAATGCACCACCATCGCGCTGAGCATTGGATTATCGTTAAAGGTGTCGCGCAGATTACTAATGGCAAGGAAGTTATTACTCTTAAAGAAAATGAGAGCACCTATATCCCCAAAGGGCGGGTTCATCGCTTGGAAAACTTAGGGTCTGAGCCCTTGGAGATTATTGAGGTCCAGTCTGGCGATTACCTTGGCGAGGACGATATTGTCCGCTTTGAGGATGTATACGGCCGCTCCGGCACTTAATTCGGGCGTTGTCCAATATACTGTTATTAATTCATTACTAGAAAATACCTCTTTATGGACGCTGGAAAAAAAGTAGCGCTGATTACTGGAATTACCGGTCAAGACGGTTCGTATTTGGCAGAGTTTTTGCTTGAAAAGGGCTATGTAGTCCATGGTATTAAGCGGCGCGCCTCATCATTTAATACTGAGCGCGTTGATCATTTATATCAAGACCCTCATATTGATCATCGTAATTTTGTATTGCATTACGGAGATTTAACTGATTCGAGCAATTTGACAAGAATCATTCAGCAAACACAACCAGATGAAATCTATAATCTCGGCGCTCAAAGCCATGTGGCGGTTTCTTTTGAGGCTCCCGAATATACGGCCGATGTGGATGCAATCGGTACCTTGCGCATCTTAGAGGCTATCCGCATCTTAGGGTTTGAGAAAAAGACCCGTTTTTACCAAGCATCTACTTCAGAGCTGTATGGTCTTGTGCAAGAGATTCCACAAAAGGAAACCACCCCTTTTTATCCGCGCAGCCCTTATGCTGTTGCTAAGCTATACGCCTACTGGATTACAATTAACTATCGTGAGGCTTATGGAATCTACGCCTGCAATGGGATATTGTTTAATCATGAGTCCAAGCGCCGTGGCGAGACATTTGTCACGCGCAAGGTCACTCGTGGACTTGCGAATATTGCTCAAGGGTTAGAGGCGTGCTTATATATGGGCAATATCGATGCATTGAGAGATTGGGGTCATGCAAAGGACTATGTGCGGATGCAGTGGCTTATGTTGCAGCAAGATAAGCCTGATGATTTTGTAATTGCCACTGGAGTGCAATATACCGTTCGAGAATTTATTGCTAAAAGTGCGCAGCAGTTAGGCATCACGCTTCGTTTTGAGGGTAAGGCAGAGCAAGAGATTGCCATTGTTGAGGCTATTGGTGGCGATAAGGCGCCGGGTATTAAGATCGGAGACGTGATCGTTCGTATTGATCCACTTTACTACCGCCCAACAGAGGTAGAAACCTTGCTTGGAGATCCTACAAAAGCCAAGGAAAAATTAGGTTGGACGCCGCAAATTACTCTAGATGAGATGATTGCGGAGATGGTTCAAAATGATTTTACGCAAGCTTGCCAACATGCCTTATTAAGAAAGCATGGTTACGAAACATCTATTGGCAAGGAGAATTAATTTAATCGCCATGGACAAGAATCTAAAGCAAAAAATTTATGTAGCTGGTCACAGAGGCATGGCGGGTTCTGCAATTGTTCGCGGCCTGAAAGAACGCGGCTATCAGAACATCATTACCCGATCTAGATCTGAGTTAGATCTCACCAATCAGGCAGCAGTCGCTAATTTTTTTGCCACCGAGAAGCCTGATCAAGTTTATGTTGCCGCTGCTAAAGTGGGTGGAATTTATGCCAATAGCACTTTTCCAGCGGAATTCATTTACCAGAACCTCATTATTGAAGCCAATGTGATCCATCAGGCATTTGTTTCAGGCGTCAAAAAACTCCTTTTTTTAGGGTCTAGTTGTATCTATCCAAAATTAGCTGAGCAGCCCATGAGCGAAGAGGCATTATTGTCTAGCAGACTTGAAGAGACAAATGAACCTTATGCGGTTTCTAAAATAGCTGGATTAAAGTTGTGTGAGAGTTATAGCAGGCAGTATGGCAAAGAGTACGGTGTGGATTACCGCTCAATCATGCCAACAAACTTATATGGCCCAGGGGATAACTACCATCCTTTAAATAGTCATGTGATCCCCGCATTAATTCGTAGAGTCCACGAGGCAAAAGTAAATGGAGACCTTAATGTAACAATTTGGGGAACTGGAACTCCTAGACGTGAGTTTATGTACGTTAACGATATGGCTGGCGCTAGTATTTTTGTGATGGAGTTAGAAAAAGATATTTATGAAAAATACACTACTACTACCCGTAATTTTTTAAACGTTGGCTATGGTAGCGATGTAACAATTAAAGAATTGGTTGATATTATTGTTAAGGTTATTGGGTATCAAGGGGGGATTGTCTTTGATGGCTCTAAGCCTGATGGTGCGCCTCGCAAGTTTATGAATTCGCAAAGGTTGTTTGGCTTAGGTTGGAAGCCAAATACTGACTTGGAAGAGGGCATCAAAAATGCTTATTCAGATTTTGTTGTAAATATAGACCAAAAAGAATCTAAGTGAAGGCGCTTTGCGTCTTTGTATTTACTAAATTAAATTGAATAAGTGAGGTGTGCTGTGTTTTGGAAACTACAAGAAAATGTCTTAACTGACCATGATTTGAATGACTTAACGGATTTTATAAAAACCACCAAGCGCTTTACGCAATTTACTAATGTTGCCAAGTTTGAAGCAGCTTATGCGCAATGGCAGGGTTGTCAGTACTGTGTTTACGTGAATTCTGGTAGCTCCGCTAACCTCATCATGATTGCTGCAGCAAGTGAGATGTATCACTGGGCTGCTGATGCAGAAGTCATTGTGCCAGCGGTAACTTGGCCAACTACCATCACTCCAGTAATGCAGTCAAAGTACAAACCAGTGTTTGTGGATGCGAATTTAAGTGATCTTTCGTTTGATTATGACAAGCTAGCCGCTGCGATCACAGATAAGACTCGGGCTATTTTTGTAGCTCATCTATTAGGATTTCCAGCTGATATCAAAAAAATGCAACAAATTATTGGTGATCGCAATATCGTGCTTCTCGAGGACTGTTGCGAATCTCAGGGCGCCACTATTGATGGTAAAAAAGTGGGTAACTTTGGGTTGGCAGGGTCATTTAGTTTTTATTGGGGTCATCATATGACTACAGTAGAAGGTGGCATGATCTGTACCAACGATGAAGAGTTTTATAAACTGCTTTTACTCAAACGTTCTCATGGCTTAGCGCGTGAATTGCCAGAACGTTTTCATGCTGATATTAAGAAAAAGTACCCAGAAATTGACTTTAATTTCCTCTTTTTGTCCGACGGGTTTAATGTCCGCAATACAGAATTGCATGCTGTACTAGGCTTGTCGCAGTTACCAAAAATGAATGGTTACATTGACATTCGTAATAAGAACTATCGTAGCTATTTAGATATTTGCAAGAACTACGAGGATCAGTTGCATGTAATAAAACCAATGCCGGGCTACTCCTCTTTTGTTTTGCCATTCTTCTTTAAAGATGTCAAGAAAAAGCCGTTATTTCAAGAGTGCATGATGAAGGAGGGTATTGAGTCTCGACCGCTCATTAGTGGTAATTTGCTCAGACAACCGTTTCTAAATCAATACTACGATCCTACCAATTTTAAGAATGCTGATTTCATTCATGAAAATGCTTTCTATATTGGTAATAACCAATTTGTTGATGATTCAAGGATGGAGCGCTTAGCGCAGTTAATGAAAGCTTTTTTGGTAAAGGCTAAGCGCCCATTAGATTAGTCTTAAGGCAACCGGTACACTTTTAAGCTATCTTTTTTTGCATTAGCACTTAGAGGCTAGGTTGCCTCTGGCCGAAATATTCCTTAATTATCTTAATGATTTGTATGAGTCCAATAAAAAATTTAAAGCAAATTCGAGAAAAAATTGTGCTTATTTCCACTCAGGCAAAGGAGGGGCATATTCCCAGTGCTTTGTCGATCTTAGACCTGCTGTGGTGTTTGTATGATTCGGTGCTTAAGCTGCGACCTTTTGATCACAATCGCGATGTTTTTATCATGAGTAAAGGGCACGCTTCAATTGGACTTTATTCTGTTTTGGCGCATAAGGGTCTTATTGAAGATGGCGCACTTTCGGATTTTGCAAGTTTTGGCTCGATTTTAGGTGGTCACCCAGACCGCAATAAAGTTCCCTTTGTGGAAGCCTCGACCGGATCCCTTGGGCACGGTATGCCTATCGCTGTAGGAGTTGCACTCTCGAAGAAGATTAGCCATCTAAGCGGTTCTGCCTATGTGCTCGTTGGTGACGGTGAATGCAATGAAGGCAGCATTTGGGAATCAAGTCTCTTGGCAGCAGAGCATGAGCTTAACAACCTATGCTGCATAGTGGATCACAATCACACTACTGATCGTGCCTTATCGATTGATTCAGTAGCTGATAAATTTAGTGCGTTTGGCTGGGAGACGATAGAGGTAGATGGTCACGACCATCAACAAATCCTTGCCGCCTTTACTCATTTCTCTAGTCGCAGTAGTTCAAAGCCGTTTTGTATAGTCGCTAATACAATTAAAGGATACGGCATTAAAACTATGGAAAATAATCCAGAGTGGCATCATAAAACCCCCAATGAGCAAGAGCTTGCTTTGTTATTGGGAGAGATTCATGCCTAAGATGAATATGCGCGCTCAATTTGTCAAAACGATGACGGATCTGATTACCGAAGATCCTCAAGCGGTATTGTTACTAGGCGATATTGGGGTTCATGGCTTTAGACATCTCCTTCAAAACCATGCAGATAGGGCTTATAACATTGGCATCTTAGAGCAGGCAACCATTGGCCTAGCTGCAGGAATGGCGATGAATGATTTGATCCCAGTTTTTCATACGATTGCACCATTTATTGTGGAAAGAGCCTATGAGCAGCTAAAAGTCGATTTTGGCTATCAAAATCTCAATGGTAGTTTTGTCAGTGTTGGGGCTTCTTATGACTACGCAGGCTTGGGGTGCACACATCATTGCCCCGCAGATATTGGCGTCTTGAAGTTGATTCCTAATATGTCAATTATTTGTCCGGGTACTGCCACTGAGTTTGATGTCTTATTTAAAGAAGGCTTTAGAAAAGGCGGACCCAAGTATTTCCGCTTAAGTGAGGTGCAAAACGAGCAAAGCCATGATGTCAGGCTCGGTCAAGCGAATGTAGTTCAGGAGGGTAATGCTGGTCTTGTCATTGCTGTAGGCCCAATGCTATCCAAAGTGATGCAAGCTTGCGCTGGTTTAGATGTCAGCATTGTTTACTACACCAGCATTGCCCCTTTTGATGGCGAAGTTTTGAAGCATCTTCCAAACCCTACAGGGCGAATAGTGGTTTGTGAGCCTTATTACTCTGAAGGCGGCCTTGCTGTGAATATTCTGCAAGTGCTTGAGGGTGAAAAAATTGCAATCAAGACGATCGGAGTACCTACCGTATTTTCTACCAACTATGGAACCGCAAAAGAGCACGATACACATCATGGTCTAGATGCTGAGTCTATGAGAAAAACCATTCACCAATTTTTAGGTTAGATTTATTATGAGCGACCAATCCGTTTTTGTTCAGAGTGATGCTAAAAAAATCAATGAGGCCATAGACCTAGCACCGTTTGATAAAGCTTCGATTGTGATTACTGGGGCTTCGGGTTTAGTGGGTCAATACATGTTGGCCGGGCTTTCAAATGCGCAAGCTAAAGGTATAGAGCCTAAGCAAATCTATCTTTTTGTTAGAAATGAGCCATCAGATTGTTTGCGTGAGATTGCAAAAAATCTCAATGTGACATGGTGTAAAGGTGATATTTGTGATCCTAGCCTAATAGCAGAGTTGCCAAATGACCTAGACTATATTATTCATGCTGCAGGTTATGGGCAACCCCAAAAGTTTCTCGAAAATGAAATTTCGACGATCACAATGAATACTGCAGTAACCAATTCTTTATTGAAGAAATTAGCCAAAGACGGTAGTTTTATCTTCATTAGTACTAGTGAGATCTATAGCGGGTCTAAAGAAACGCCCTATAAAGAGTCGATAGTTGGTCAAACGAATACAGATCATCCGCGCGCTTGTTATATTGAAGGTAAGCGCTGCGGCGAAGCAATAGTCAATGCCTATCACAAGCAAGGATTTGATGCTAAATCTATACGTTTAGCCCTTGCTTACGGACCAGGGGTCCGGCTTGACGATCGTAGGGTAATGAATGAAGTGATCAAAAAAGGCTTAATTGATCAAAAAATTGCATTGATGGATAGCGGCGTTTCCTTGCGTACCTATATTTATATTACTGATGCTGTTGAATTTATGTTCAAAATTTTACTCAAAGGTAAAAGCAATATCTATAACCTTTCAGGAAAATCTAGAACGAGTATTGCACAGATGGCTCAGCTTATTAGTGAATGTATTTCTGTACCCTTATCAATTCCACAGTCTAGTGCTGGATTGGCTGGCGCTCCTGAGGATGTTTCCTTGTCGCTTGACCGTTTGCTCGGGGATTTTCCTAAAGACAACTTTGTATCTTTTGATGTGGGTTTAAAGGCGGTGATTGAATGGTATCGCCTGCTTTTGAGAGATTGATACCTTGCCATGCTTGCAATTAATTTTGGTAATTGAATATGTTCTTAGCCGATAAAAATTTCAATTTAAAATATTTTATTACCAGAGAGGGCTCCCGGTGGAAAGGGAAGTTTAGTGACTGGCAGTTGGATCGATATAAGAAAGCGCTAAACAAGCGTTATGAGTTAGAGCAAATCCCGCTTGCTAACAGTCCAAAAGTCTATATCCATAAATATGATTATCACTGGCTTTATTTAGCATCCATTCGTAAATCTTTTGAATACAAATTAGTGAGCAGTCCAGAAGAGGCAGATGCAATCATCTTTCAGACAAATGTCGACGAAAGCTTAAATCTTGAAAATAAGGATATTTATATCTTTTATGGAGAGCCAGAGATATATACCAAGGTTCACTTTAGTAAGCTAAGTAAGGATTTTTTTGAAAAGAATCGGGTAACCATCATAAGTCACCACCCTGACCCTGCTTATTTTTTAACGCCTACAGGTCCATTTAAATTTATTCGAACAATACTTTTTGATCCTTTTTTGCATTCAGCAACGATTGAGGATCTAGAAAAAATTGATGGATCAGATAGAAAAAAATCAATTTTTACGATTACATCAGCTTTATCCGGAATAGCTGGGAATGATAATAAAAAAAGAGGTATCGAGAAGATTATAGAAAAAGGAATAAAGCTTGATCTGTATGGTCGTATTTCTAGAGCAGCTGTGTCTATTAAAAACTATAAAGGGACTTGTACTTATAAATATAAGCTGATGAAAAAATATAAGTACAACTTGATTTTAGAAAATTCCCCAGAAGAAGAGTGGTGGGTTAGTGAAAAGATTTATGACGCCTTAATTTGTGGCTGTATGCCGATTTATTATGGAAGCGATAAGGTGTTTAAGATCTTGCCTTCAGACTGGTTTTATTTCTTGCCAAGCTTTGAGGATGATGAGTTAGATAAATTGCAAAAGTTTATTAATTCTGATGCCTACGTAACTATATCTAATAACAGAAGGGAGATTGCTGAGTATGTTGATCGTAATTTCTCTTTCTTTTCCGCAATTGAAACAGCTGTTAACCACAAGCCTTTTCAATTCCTTATTGAGAATTAAGAGTGATCAATTAAATGATGACAATAGTATTTTAGGATTCTAACCAAAAGTATTTCTGATTCGATTTATAGGAAGGATTGGCCTTCCCATAAACAAACTCTTTAGGCTGTAAAAATTGATATACCCCATTTGAATGCCCCCGAAAGAGCATCATCCAAAGCTCACCATTGCCTGAAGTGGTAATAATGTACTTGCATTGAGACAGCATGAAAATGCAACTATAAAAATCAATATAGTCTTTATTGCCAGACCAGCCCTCCCAGGCAGCAGTTTCAACTACAAAACAGCAATCGCCAAGAGAGCGATAGATGAAATTACGAAATTCTTGGTCATCGGTTTGAATCGCAAATCGTATCGATGGATGCTTTGCTTGAATGAATAGAGCTTTTTCTAAAATTTGATCAAAACTTGGCTGAACTGTCTCAGCCTCTTTATCGGTGCCTCGGTAACGAATGACGCAAGTATTTTCATAATCAATCTTAGAGGACGCTTCAAGTTGCTCTACAGTATTGGTGATCAGTTTACTGGGACTAAAGTATTTTTTAATGAACGGGGCTATGGTCGCAAAGCAAATATTATGATAATTAGAGAATTGCTGCTCATCAGAAGACTGAGTTATTTTAATGGGTTGTCCATCCCACTGAATTGTTACATCTTCTCGTTGCGCAAATAAATCCTTGCTAATATTTTCATTTATATTTTCTTTGTAGTAGGAAAATTGAGTTGAGCTATCAACTATCTTAGGCGTAGTATGGTGTTGATTAAAGAAAGCCAAAATACTTTCAAGTCGCACGGTACAGCAAGAAAATATCCCCACGCCAGCATCTATTTTAAGCGTCCCCATACTTTGCAAAAACTTTATATATATAGTGCGGATATTCCTAATATTCAGAAGTTTGGCGAGAATAGGCTTGATAACCTGATCGTTAAAAATTGGTATCGTCACTTTAAAAAAAACGGGTTTAGCCCTATCCCATTTTTCAAAGCTAACATATTTATATGGCGCAAGCTTTTGCACTGCGGTTGATGAGTTTAATAGACTGACATCTCCTATTAGCGAATTACCTAGACGCTGCCAAGGATCTTGTAAAAAGTTAATTTCATCACGGTGATTCTTTGCAATAAAGCTTCCTAAGGATTCATACTCACTAAACGCATTGTTTTGCGAGAAATTAATCGAGTTTATGATTGCCTCTATCCAGGATTTGTCAAAACGTAGTTCAATGGTAGTTTTAAATTCTTGAAACCATTGTGACTTAATTGGAAAATTTTGGGAAATAAAGGAATGTGGCAATTGTTTTTGGATCCCTAACAACCTATCTATTGTTTCAAAATAAGGGGGGTGATTTTCAGTTCCAATAAAATATTGCAACATTCCAGAGTGATCTATGAAATTGATTGGTTCCAGTGGGATTGTGTCACCATCCCATAAAACTGCTATTTTATTATCTTCAAGTTGATTGAGTATCTCCAGTTTAATGAATTGCTGCAAATACCAACGAGAATTCGAGTGCTCATTTTTTGGGAGATATCTAAAAAGCGATTCTTCAAAATATTTTGAATACTGGGATTCAGGCAGGATTTGAAATCTCTGGCTAGTAATTTTTTTAAACAACTCTAATTCAGTATCAGGAACGATCAGGGTATAACGTTTTGCAGGAATGAATTTAATAATAGCTTTGTTCGCAGAAGACCATGTTTTAGCATCTTGCTTGCAGCATAAAGATATGATTTCATCAATCTTCATTGGTTAAATGCTCCTTAGTTTAAGTCTCACAATTATAAAGTGTGCGAATACTAAGAATAGGGTAATTGTTATATTTGATATCATCAGTCTAAATAAATGGCTACTTATTAAAGCGGATTAAAGAGATTTATAAAAAGACTGCATTAGAGCTTTAATGCCACTTTCTTTATTAGTAGAGTGGGTAGTATGGCCTTTGCGCGGCACAATTGCTGCTCGAAATATTGCTTTAGTAATGGGGGGCGATCAGCAATGGCTAGGAGTTTAATGAATTGCTGAAGGTACCAGCGATATTGGTTAGGATTTGCTCATGCAACTGACGCGAGAATCCTCTTGTCATATTAGCTGGAGTAGCTTAATTCAGATTAAATAATAAATTTTTATCAGAAATTTTTAGAAAAACCCAATATCAGAATCGGGAACAATCGCAGTGCATTTATGAGCTAAATCTTTTTCAACAAACTTTTTTTCTTGTAATTTGCCAAGTATGAATATCTTGCAAGCAGCATAGCGATATAATCTCACCTAACATCATAAGTTACCTTATCGATATTCACAATTGTAAAGGTTTAAATGCATCAACCAATTGAAATTCCCGAAAATAGGAACAAAGATTTTTGGTTGAAGGGGCTTTGCCTCAGACTTGTAAGGTCAATATACTCTCTGAAGACATTGGAATTGCTGATGATCTTGGGATTTTTGGTGGCATGGATTGTTTGGCCGCTTCGAGGAACTATTGCCGCACGCAACTTTGCATTGGTTGTTGGTGCAATTTCATCTATTTCATGGATTTTAATTTTTCAAGCAAAATTTAAAATTCAAGATTTGATCCCAATTATTTTATTAATGTTTGTGCCAATATGGCTGCTTGTACTGTATATCGATTTTCCTCGCGCACCAGCGTTGCAGTGGGATGATTTGTCTGGCACTTGGCTAAGGGTAGTGATAGGGTCTTTTTTTGCTATCGGACTAGGCAAGCTATATATTCATCGACCTCAATATCGCCGATATTTTTGGTGGGTTTTATTTATTTGGCCAATAATTGTATTTATGATTTTTCTGATGCAAGGTATTTTTACTGACTCATGGTCTGGCGAAACTTTTTATATTCACATTTTTAAAAGTAAAGTGGCGGGACTTTATTTTTTAGCCTGGTCCTTAATTTTTTGTTTTTCCACTTTTCATTACCATTCGTTAACTTTAAACAAATTTAGTATCAAAAAATCG
Source organism: Polynucleobacter sp. UB-Siik-W21 (assembly GCF_018687415.1). Lineage (NCBI taxonomy): Bacteria > Pseudomonadati > Pseudomonadota > Betaproteobacteria > Burkholderiales > Burkholderiaceae > Polynucleobacter > Polynucleobacter sp. UB-Siik-W21. Next base: position 294,229 of record NZ_CP061289.1, read on the forward strand.
ATATATGTATTGGTTTTATTTTTACTATGCATTGTAGATTTTGTTTTATTGCAATCATTAAATGGCTTCATAGCAATAATAGCGTGCTTTAGTATGACAATAATTTTTTTGATAAGGGATAAACCGAAATTAAAGTTTATGGGTTTTTTTATAAAGACAATCTTATTTATAGTCGCCATTATTTATTTTATAACAGCTACTGTTCTTTATAATACAAAAGGTGGATCAGGAAAATTAATTAATTTGAAGGCTGATATCCGATTTATTCTGAGTGAGGATGCGACTGGGGCTTGGAAATGGGACAAGTCTTATGACGGTGCATATCCCCCGATAAACCCAGTTACAGGCAATAATGTTAATGGAAGTACTTATGAGAGGGTGACCTGGTTTCAAGAGGGGATTAAAATTTTAATAGATAATCCCCTTGGATTGGGTTATACAGGCCAAGCGTTTGCAGGCTACATGTCAGAAAGGTATCCAGGCTCTAGAGCAACTAAAACTCATAGTGGTTGGCTTGATTTTGGATTAGGTGTGGGTTTCCCGGGTTTATTTGCAATATGGTTGGCTTTGGGAGTGATATTTTTTCAAAGCCGACATTCTTTTTATGTTGATCCGCACTTACAGTTGACACAAGCTTTCATTTTTTGGGCGATTTTAATAATGAATCTTCTTTGGTTGATTGCTGAGTTCAGCGACCGAGAGTACATAGAACATTTCTTTTTTGTAGTAACTTTTTTTAGCATTGTTAGCGCATCTTATAAGGTAGATCGTTAGATTAAGGGCACAACCTATACGGAGCGAGGGATGTTGATAAATACAGTTTCAATCATTTTTGTGCATAGTGGTGAACGCCCCCCCCCACATTGTATGGCGACATCAGTAGCAGTTGCTTGTGAGATTGCTCCGAAATGCAATGTGCTGGTACTAGTTAATGAAAGCAACCTTTTTCCTCTTAGGAGTCAGCTTCAATCCCAATATAAATATGGGCTAGAGAATTTGCAAATAATTACTATTGAGTCATTGAGTGAGAAAAATTTATCCACCAATTTTACAAAGGATGCTAAAGCAGATAGGGACTTTAGGGGTGGTTTTTGGCTTCATACTGCCAATCGGTTCATGTTGATTGCAGATCTGATGGATTCGTTATGCCTTGAAAATTGCCTGCATCTTGAAAACGATAATATTCTCTATTTTGATCCAAGTCATAAATTGGAGGTTTTCAGGTCGCATGCATCATTCGCGATTCCTTTTGATCGATCTAGAGCTATTCCGGGAATAGTTTGGTATAAAAACTCTCAAATTGCACAGGATTTGGCTAAATATATACGGCAGAGATCTGAAATGCATGATTTTGATGTACTACGCCAGTTTTGTGATTCTGGCTTATATGACGCTAAGCCGTTACCAACAATGCCGCCAGCTTATGCGAAGGCTAGAGGATTTTCTGTTGCAGATTATTGCGCTGGGTATGAGCATTTTGGCGGTATTTTTGATGCCGCTGCTATTGGGCAATATATTGGTGGTGTTGACCCCAGAAACATACCGGGCGACTCTCGTTTTTTTATCAACGAAACATCTGACCTTGATATTAGTCAATGCGACTTAATATGGAGTTATCAGAATGGGCATCGAAATTTGTATTTTCAGATGGATTTTGAGAGAGTTAAAGTTCTATCCGTTCATGCCCACAGCAAGGATACTTTGGGTGCTTCGCCATTTAACTTCTTTAGCATTGAAAATGAGGGTGAAGTAATAACGGGTGAGCGTATTCAAGAGTGCGCTGAGATAACTATTGCATCTAAAGAAGCGATAAATTTTCATGGCTTAGATAATATTCGAAGTAATGAAATTCTTCAAATTCCAAAAAAAGAGTCTGGAAATTTTTTCAGGAAAAAACTAGTTGATACTCCGCCGGATGAAAAATGGTTTGATAATTTAAAAAATGTAAAAACTATTTTTGTCTACACTCACTTGTTAGATTATTTTAGAAAGTATGTTTTGCCTAGGCTTGAGTCACCCTTTAACCTTATTACTCATAATTCAGATGACGGGATTACATTCAGCCATATAGATATCCTGAACCATCATTTATTGGTTAAATGGTTTGGGCAGAATTGTGAAATTTCGCACAAAAAACTTATACCTCTTCCCATCGGAGTTACAAATCGTCAGTGGGGGGCGCAAAAAATTGTGCAATTATTGAAAGTTTCACGCGAATATGAAAAATCAAAATTAGCATATGCAAATTTTCGTAGCGATACCCACCCTAATCGTGGCGTATTATTAGATATAATCTCAGACATAAGCTGGGTAACAAAAAGCCAAGATCTTGGATATACCGACTATCTTGCAGAATTAGCCCAGCATCAGTTTTGCCTATGTCCTCGCGGTAATGGTATTGATACCCATCGGTTTTGGGAGGCTCAGTATTTAAATACGATCCCAATCATCGTGAAATCAGATTGGACTGCTGCATATTCTGGTTTACCTGTACTGGTGTTAGATGACTGGACTCAACTGATTGGAATTGATTTGAGGAAAGAGTTTATTAAAATTTCAACTACATTTTTAAATCTTGATTCCTTAAGCTTATATTATTATAATATTTAATAGTAAAATTTCTAACATAGAATATGTAAAAAATAAGAAAGAATTTCTTAATCAAGAAGATGAAAAATATATCAGGGGATGATGGGGTTGGTTTGATGCATTTGAAAGTTCTATTTATTAAAATAAGATTAACCTTTAAAACCCTCTTCATTTCTAGCTCTGCCGGAATTTTAATTGCACTAGTATTTATTTATTTTTCTCCTAAAAAATATGAGGCAACAGCTAACATTGAGATGGCTCAATTTGCTGAATACAAATATGGCTCTAATGGCACATCCTCAAGTATTGATGTTGAAAGCCCAGGCTTGCTTATTTCTCGTCTCTCATTGCCTACGGCTTATGATGAGCCAACTCTTCTATCATGCGGTCTCCCTAAGATAGGAGGAGTAGAGTTCGGCGGTATGCCTGACATTAAAGTAACTCCATTGAGAGGGACATCTAATGTTGTTCAGTTAAGGGCCTATGGTGTCACGCCAGGTTCTGCTAAGGATTGTGCGGGTGCTATTGTCGAATCTATTAGCGCTTATCAAAATAGAAAAATATTTTCCTATATAGAATCATTAAAAGTGAATCTTAGAGAAATTGAGGCTCAGTTAGTTGAGACCAAAAAATTCATTCAGAAGGTCGATGCAGTGGGCGGGGGAGTTAGTGCCGCATATCTCTCTACTCGAGATGAGGCCTTATTGTTGCATGGTGAGGCGGGCAAGTTAAAAAACATCATAAATCAAGCCAGCCAAAGCAATGCAAGGCTCATTTCACCTATTTATATCAACCATAAGCCAGTATCGATGCGGCCTATCACCATATTTTTTTGGGGTTTATTCGGGGGCATGTTGTTTGGGATTATTTTTCTATATCTCAGAGATGGAATTGCGAAATTAATTAAGGAAATTTAGATGCAAAGTATTACTCTAATTTATGGAACCCTTCAGGATCTTGCGTGAATATTCTTCTTACCGGAGGTGCCGGGTATATAGGTAGTCATGTTGCAATTACTCTATTGGAATATGGTCATCGACCAGTCATTTTTGATAATTTTGTAAATAGTACTAGCAATGTAATTGCTCGCATCGAGCTTATCGTTAATAAAACCATAGATTGCATTGAGGGCGATATTCGCGATATGCCTGCATTGATTAAGGTAATCAAAGAAAATAAAATTGATGCTGTTATACACCTTGCTGGATTAAAGTCGGTGTCTGAGTCAAATGAAAAGCCTCTGGACTATTTTTCTGTAAATGTGGGCGGTACAATTAGTCTGCTTCAGGCAATGAAGAAAACGGGGGTTCGACATTTGGTTTTTAGTTCAAGTGCAACTGTATATGGTGAGCCGCGTTATTTACCAATTGATGAGAGCCACCCAACAAACCCTACCAATGTCTATGGTGAGACAAAACTTCAGACTGAATTAATCTTGAGGAACTTGAGTGAATCTGATGCTTCGTGGAAGTTTGGATGCTTGCGGTATTTCAATCCTGTTGGAGCCCATCATTCAGGCCTGATTGGGGAGGCTCCATTGGGGCGACCAAACAATCTTATGCCAATAATCGCAAGTGTAGCTGCAGGCGAGAGAGGAGAATTAAAGATATTTGGTGGGGACTATGGAACTAAAGATGGAACAGGCATACGTGACTATGTGCACGTTATGGATTTAGCAAGAGGTCATTTAGCATCAATAAATTACTTGGCCAAAGTAGGGTCTCATCTTGTAAATTTAGGTACAGGAATGGGATATAGTGTTCTGGAGGTTGTGGGCGCCTATCAACAGATAAGCTGCAAAACAATTCCATACAGCGTTGAAAAAAGAAGGTCTGGCGATGTTGCAGCAGTTTATGCAAACACTAAGTTAGCAGAAAGCCTTTTAGGGTGGAGGGCGACTCAGAATTTATATGAAATGTGCGCTACAAGTTGGGCCTGGAAAAGCCAGCAGAGCAAAATATAGAACCATTCTCGTGTCATAATTTTTTGGCAAGTTTTAATCTTGAAAAATTACTGAAATGAAAAATCAAATTAAGCCAAAAAGAAGTTTCATTCAATATTTCTCGCTTTTCCAAAAATATCTTGGCACTAGGATGTATCTAGTTTTATTCTTATCCATGCTTTCAGCTGCGACAGAGTCAGTGGGAATTGCAATGTTTATACCGCTGCTGCAGATGATTGATGGAACAGTGCCAAATGGAGAAGGGTGGACTACTTCTTTAATAATGCGCCTAGTCGCAAATATTCAAAATTATTTTGGCGCCTTTTTAGGGCTTAATTTAGCCACAACTTTAGTTTTAATCATTGTGGGTGCCTTTATTTTTAAGGGAATTTTTTCATTCTTATCCGAATATTTATGCGCAATATTAAAGGGTCGCCTCTTGGGGTATTTCAAGAGCGAGTTGTATTCTGGTTTCGAGAAAATGAAATATGAGTACTACGCAAATACTGGGACTGGACACTTCATAAATGTAATTAACGAGCAAGCAAGTAAAGCAATCATTCCCTTTGGGATCTTCATGGATTTGGGTGGCAAAATCGTAACAGCATTGATATATATGACGCTTGCCTTTGTGCTGTCCTGGAAAATGGGTTTAATGGCGGTTGCAATAGGTGTATTTTTATTGGTGATCTTCAAATCCTTGAACGCATATGTGAGAAATATTTCATCGCTTACTGTAAATGAATCAGGTGTTATCTCAAAACTTTTAATACAATCTTTGCAGAGCTTTAAATACCTTACATCGACCGGTCAGGGGCATAAAGTTAAGGAGGCTGTATTTATTTCTATAAATAGATTGGCTGACTTCGAAATTAAAAGAGGTGTCAGCGCTGCCTTTACTCAAACAGTTCGCGAGCCTTTGGCTGTGGTTGCAATTATGTCGGTGGTATTAGTACAAGTATCAATTTATAATGAACCGATTGCTCCCATTCTTATTTCGTTATTGCTTTTTTATCGGAGTTTAAATACGATTCTAAATCTTCAGTCAAGTTATCAAAAGGGATTGGAGTCGACAGGATCTCTAATGGCTGTATCTCAAGAGTTAAGAGGCTTAAGCAAGAATGAGCAGATTCAAGGCTCCAAATTATTGGGATCAGCATTTAGTGGTATCGAATTTAGACATGTGTATTACACCTATCCCGATAGTGCGGAATCTGCATTAGATGACGTTAACATTCATATTAAGTTGAATGAATCAATCGCGATAGTAGGGTCTTCAGGTTCTGGAAAAACTACATTAGTAGATTTAATTACGTTATTACTATCCCCGACAAAAGGTGAGATTCTGATAAACGGAATTTTAAGTTCGGAAATGAATTTCGATCTCTGGAGGGGGCAGATTGGATATGTCTCTCAGGATGCAATCCTCTTTGATGACACCATTGCAAATAATATTTGCATGTGGTCAGGAAATTCTCAGATTAATGATGTGCTTTTGGGGGAGATTAAAAAAGCTGCAATCCAGGCTCACATACACAGCTTGATAGAATCTCTGCCTCTTGGATATCAAACTCAAATTGGAGAGAGAGGGATTAAACTATCCGGAGGACAGAGACAACGTTTATTTATCGCGAGAGAGTTATTTAGAAAGCCTAGGCTTTTGCTATTGGATGAAGCAACTAGCGCGCTTGATAGCGAGACGGAAAAATATATTCAAGAGAGTATTGAAGCGCTAAAGGGATTGATTACGGTTATTGTTATTGCGCATCGCCTTTCTACTATTAAGAATGTAGATAATATTTATGTATTAGAAAGCGGAAAAATTACTGAAAGTGGTAGTTATGATTTACTTGTAAATTCAAAAAATTCAAAATTTAGCAGGATGATCTCAGCGCAATCCTTGTAGTTTGATAAAACTGACTGCAATATTATTTATCGCATTAGAAAAGATAGAAGTATTTTATGAGTAGACTAAGATTTCCGATTGAAATGCTCGGGCAAAGTGGTTTTAGAATTGAATTAAATGATCTCACTTTATATGTAGATCCTTATCTATCTAATTCCGTGTACGAGCAAGACTCAAATGAGTTTGTCCGCATGAAGGGAATTGCTCGGACGCCGGACGAGGTGGTTGATGCCGATTATGTTCTTATTACACATGAACATTTAGACCATTGCGATCCCAATACTGTACTTGGAATAGCGAAGGCATCTCCGGAGGCAATTTTTTGGGGGCCTAGAAAAGTGCTGATGCAACTAACTTCGTGGGGAATTGATGCTGATAGACTGATGTGTCCAGAAGAACATTGGAAAGTTTTAGATGGAGATTTGAAAATATGTGCAATCCCTTCTGCGCATCCCGAGATAGAAAGAGATGATGACAATAAGTTAACCGGCCTTGGATACATCATAGATTGTTGCTCTAAATTAATTTATATAGCTGGAGATACATTAGTTCATGAGGAAATTATTGATGTATTGAGATTGCAGCCAAAAATTGATGTAGCCTTTTTACCAGTAAATGAGGACAACTACTATCGTCGCAAGAAGGGTATTGTTGGCAATATGTCTGTTCGCGAAGCATTTCAATTTGCTTCCGATCTTGGTATTAGAGCAGTCGTGCCAGTGCATTGGGATATGTTTGAAATTAATTCAACATATCTGGAGGAAATTAAATTAATTTATGAATATGGGAATTATAAATTTGAATTGTTGGTGGATCCTAAAGAGCTAAATCTCAGTGGAATAAATACTTCAATCATCATTCGTACGTTAAATGAAGAGCGATATTTGTCGGACTTATTGGCCACAATAAAAAAACAGAGTTGCTTTGATGAAACCGTAGAAATTATTGTTGTTGACTCAGGATCAACCGATAAAACTCTATCAATTGCAGAACACCATAATTGCAAAATTTTAAGAATCCCTAAAAAAACATTCACTTTTGGAAATTCATTAAATAAAGGATGTGAACAAGCGGCCGGAAAAAATTTGGTATTTATTAGCGGACATTGCGTTCCTGCTGATAAGCATTGGTTAAAAAAATTATGTGCACCATTAGGAAAAAACGAATTTAAATATGTATATGGTCGCCAAATCGGCGGTAATGAGAGTTATTTTAGTGAAAAAAGAATTTTCGAAAAGATGTTCCCCCCTATTGATGGGGCGATAGTCGATGGGCTTTTTTGCAATAATGCAAACGCAGCAATGTTAAAGTCGGAATGGTTAAAGCATGGCTTTGATGCAGAAATTACTGGCCTCGAAGATTTAGATATGGCAAACAAAATTAAGGCAAGTATTGGTAGAGTTGGTTATATATCTCAAGCTATTGTGTACCATTATCATAAGGAGTCTTGGAAACAGGTAGCAAGGCGATTTGAGAGAGAGGCTTACGCACTACAGAAAATTAAAATTAATATTCATTTAAGGCTTGTGGATGCAATATATTATTTTCTTGTAAGTGTATTTAGTGATTATGTTGCATATTTGGAAGCAAAAGACATGAATAAAAATTTTTTATCCGATGCAGTAAGTATTGTTAAATATAGATTGCATCAGTATGTAGGCAGTTGGAAAGGAAGCAATAGGAATCGCAGGCCAACTCAGGAAGAGAAGGAGTTATTTTTTTATCCCCTGTCTAATGAGAAACAATGTTAATAGTGAATAAACCAAATATTGTTGCGCTACTTCCTATGAAGCTGAATAGCACTAGAGTACCTTCAAAAAACTTTAAAAATTTATGCGGCAAACCTCTGTGTGAGTGGATAGTAAACTCATTGATCACTAGCAATAGATTTAAAAATATTGTAATAAATACCGATGCACGTGAGGCTCTTAAGAATACGGTAATATACCCCGATAAAAGAATTCTAATTAGAGATCGCCCCAAGGAAATTTGTGGAGATGAGGTGTCAATGAATTTAGTAATTGAAGATGATTTGAAGAGCATTGATGCTGATATTTATTTTATGACGCACACAACAAATCCACTCTTGAAGCCTGAAACAATTGTCGCTGCTATCGATACGTATATTGAAGCTAATAGAACATCAAATATTGATTCACTCTTTTCAGTGAATAAATATCAGGCAAGATTTTATGACTGTAATGCTAAGCCCCTAAATCATAATTTGATGAATTTGATACCGACTCAAAATCTTGAGCCTTGGTATGAGGAGAATTCAAATTTTTATATATTTACAAAACAAAGTTTTGAGGAATCAGGTGGTAGGATCGGTTTAAGACCAATGATGTTTGAGATGGATAAATCCGAATCTATCGATATAGATACGCAAGAGGATTGGAATCTTGCTGCTCGCTTGATGGAGCATCATCTTGACACATAGATTAAAAGTGCTTGTAACGTGCCCCCCGATGCTTAAAGAGATGGATGCGCTTCGAAAATATTTCCATGAAAAAAATATCACCATAACGGAACCTGATGTTACTCAAACGCTCACCGAAAGTGAACTCATTAAAATTCTACCATCTCATGATGGATGGATAATTGGCGATGATCCTGCAACAAAAAATGTTTTGACTGCAGGAAAATCCGGAAGGCTTCAAGCTGCAGTGAAATGGGGGGTTGGCGTTGATAACGTTGATTTTAAAGCGTGCGCTGATTTAAATATCCCAATAACCAATATTCCAAATGTTTTTGGATCTGAGGTTTCTGATATTGCAATCGGATATGTTATCGCATTGGCTAGGCAGACCTTTCAGATTGATAGGGGGGTACGAAATGGAGAGTGGCCAAAAATTCAAGGGATTTCACTGGCAGGGAAAACAGCCGCGGTTGTTGGTTATGGGGATATTGGCAGGGCTGTAGTGAGGAAATTAAGAGCGCTGGATTTAAATGTAATTGTTTATGATCCTGGTATTGAGCGCTCTTCAGTAGTGAGTGGCGTTAGTATTTCATCTTGGCCATCTAGGCTTGAAGAGGTTGATTTTTTACTCTTAACATGCTCATTAAATAGTTCTAGCTTCCATATGGTCAACGAGGAAGTGTTCTCGCTCATTAAAAAAGGGGTGAGAATTGTGAATGTTAGTCGTGGGGCATTAATTAATGAAGTTCATCTTGTTAAGGCATTAAAATCAGAAATAGTGCATTCTGTTGCTTTGGATGTATTTGAGGTTGAACCTTTACCGATTAAATCCATGTTAAGAGAGCATCCTGCATGTATTTTTGGCTCTCATAATGCATCAAATACTAAGGATGCAGTGCTACGCGTTAGTCATATCGCCATTGAAAAACTATTCCATTTTCTAAAAGTTAAGTAATGACAAAAACAGCCATTGTCACTGGGGCTAACGGGGGAATCGGGTCATATATTTCTAATGCCCTCACTGTAAGCGGGTGGAGGGTTATCGGCATTGATAAAGTGTTTGATAAGGGCTTCTTCAGCGAAGATAATTTTCTCATGGATTTGGAGAAGTTTGGCGAAGACGATTGCTTCCATGACATTCAACTCAAGCGGTTAAAAGAGTGTCTAAAAGATGATAAATTAGACTTGCTCATAAATAATGCGGCGGTTCAGTTGGTCAAGCCTTTAGAGCAAATTAGCAGATTGGATTTCCAGAAAGTGCTCAATATAAATTTGGTGAGTGCTTTTCTTCTATCAAGAGACCTAGTCCCTTGCCTTGAAAAAGCAAGGGGGAGCATCATCAATATCACGAGCATTCATGCAAATTTAACAAAACCATATTTTTCAACATATGCCATCAGTAAAGCCGCATTAACTGGCTTAACAAAAGCTCTTGCAGTTGAGCTGGGTAGTCGTGTTCGCGTAAATGCAATTTGTCCTGCAGCGATTGATACCGAAATGCTTCGATCAGGTTTTGTTGGTAACGAGCAGAATCTTCTGAGGCTCGGAAAATTTCACCCAAGCGGAGAAATTGGATCAGTTGATAATGTTTTTGAAGCAATACAATACCTTGCCGGATCTAAAAATAATTTCTTAAACGGGGTAATACTTAATATTGATGGCGGTATTTCCTCGAGGCTCCATGATCCTCAATAAAAAAAATCACTGACAATTGCAATATAGAAAAGATATAGATGGCTTGAGGGCAGTCGCCATTATGGCGGTACTCCTTTTCCATTATTTTCCGCATCGAATACCTGGGGGGTTTTTAGGGGTCGATATTTTTTTTGTGATTTCTGGTTATTTGATATCAAAAATAACATTGACAGAGGTTGCTTGTGGAAATTTTCAACTAACTATTTTTTATTATAAAAGAATACGAAGGATTTTTCCCGCCCTAATACTAGTGCTTATATTTTGTTTGGTATTGGGTTATTTGGCATTATTTCCAAGTGAATATCTTAGTCTTGGTAAGTATATTGCTGCAGGAGCAAGTTTTACTACAAATATAATTTTATGGGAAGAATTAGGATATTTCGATATAAACGCCCAATATAAACCGTTATTAAACTTATGGAGCTTAAGTGTTGAAGAGCAGTTTTATATTATCTGGCCACTGATACTCCTTTTTTATAAGACAAAAAAATTAGAAACAATAACGGTAATAATTTTAATTTTCTCTTTTATTGCCTATATTTTAGTTTTAAATTCTGATCCTGCAGCAGCTTTTTATATTCCCATAACAAGATTTTGGGAAATATTATGCGGTGTTGTGCTGGCTAATCTCGAGCTATTAAATAGTAATAAATTAAATAGGCCAATGCTTAGAGATTTCGTTTCTACTGCTGGATTGCTCCTGATCTCATTAAGTCTTTTTGGTATAAAAAATGAAGGTTTAACTGGTGGATGGGTAGGGAATGTATTGGTGATAGTTGGCACAGCAATTTTAATATTATCTGGACCTTTAGCCCTTATAAATAAATGGTTTTTACAGATCAAGCCACTTTGTTTTATTGGCCTAATTAGTTATCCACTATATTTATGGCATTGGCCTCTACTTGTGTATTTAAAAATAATTGAAGGAGTTGAGTTATCAAGATATATTAAGATTGGCTGTATTTTATTATCTTTAGGACTGGCAGTTTTAACCTATATTTTTATAGAAAAGCCATTGAGGAATATTAAGTATAGTAAAAAGGCGCTATATCTATATTTATTATTAATGATTTTAATAGGATTTTCTGGGTTATATGTATTTTATAATAAGGGGTTACCTTTACGCTCTTATACTTTCGGATTAGCTCAAAATCTGCATTTAGAAAAGCCTATTACCAGCAGAATATCTGACGGGTCATGCAAAACATTGACCGATCTAAAATTTAATAAAGACAATGTTTGCCTAGTTAAAACTACACAACCAAATTTAGCAATTATTGGGGATAGTCATGCAATGGCCTTGAATAGTGCCATTTTTATGAGAGATAAAAATTATCAAAATTCCATATTAATGGCGGGCCATGGTTGCGGCCTATTTTTGGGTTATAAAAATGTTACTGTTGATGGTAGTTTTCAAAGAAAAGGTTGCGATAGTCTGGCCGAAGAAATTATAGATTCAATTGATAAATTGAAATCTATAAAAGAGGTTGTTATTTTGTTTCGAGGGTATGGTCTGGAGGATGAATCGAGTGAATCATATGGATATAAGCTTATTCCATCTGCTGGATATCAAGCGCTCAATGCGCAAGAAATGTATATTAATGGATTTAAAAATTTTCTTATGCGGATTTCAAAGCTAGATAGGTCAATTACAGTAGTAATTGATTATCCTTGGATGCAAAGCGATCCTGAGCAATGCCTAACAAGACCTTTTACGATATTAGGGATTAAAAATGAATTTTGTAGACGACCAAAAAGCAATGTCGATTCATTTCAAAGGTTGCACAGAGAATCAATTAACTTAATTAAGGAATCTATGCAAAACATTAAAGTGTATGACCCAATTAATTTATTTTGCGATCAAATTTATTGCTACGGAATAGGCAATGAAAAGCTCTTATATTGGGATAGGGATCATCTTACTTTATATTCTAGCGGGCTTGTAGTGGATGATCTTTTTAGTCGAGTATTGAGTAAATAGATTGATGTTATAAATTAAAAATTGAGTTATGAGAAAAATGACTATAAATCTTATAAAATTTGCATTTGATAATTCGTTTCAAACTACTGATAGAAGAATTGGAAAGTTAAAGTCTTTTTCCAATAAGATCATTTTTGTTAATGGTTTTAATGGGTCTGGTAAAACATTATTTTCTCCGATCGTCTCCTCAATAGACGGTGTGGAGCAGTTTACTTTTCCCTATGAAATTGAATGGATGTCGGCTTTATTGTATGGCGGGGAAATTACTGAAAATGCATATTCTGAGTTTATCAAAATATATCTTGATCAGCTTGTTTATAACCAAATGATGTCTCGCTCATCAAATTTTAGACCTAGTGATCTATCCTCCATTTTTAAGTACAAAAATCCATTTATTTATATAAAACGTTTGTTTTTAACTGGCGATAACTCAGTAGTTCCAAGAATTTATAAATCAAAGCCAATTACCTCTTTAACAACATGTCATTTAATGCCATTTTATCCACAGTTAGATAGCATTCTTGGCGACAGATTGCTTTTTATTGAAACTATTCGTGATCCTCTTTTTATGTTCCAGCAGCTTTTGATTCTTAAAAAATCAGTTATAAATGAATTGCCCGAAAAAGATTTTACTTTTTCAGTTTTTCAAGGTGAAACACGGTCTACGTATTTAGATTTTTATAGCTCATATGACTTATTTGAAAAAATAAATAAATCGTCTCCAGAAGAGGCCGTTATAGATTATTTGGAAAGGATGCAGAATTTTTATTTAGAATTAGAGGGTAATTTAAATCATGAATTTAAATCTACTCTAATAATCATTCCGTTTGAAAAGTTTGTAACTAGTCCTGATATTTGGATCGATAAGATATTGGATTTTACTGGCTCCAAAAGATCAAAAGCATTAATTATAGAAATGAAAAGGCAGTCTGTGCCTAGAAAACTATTGACATCAGGAAGAAATCTAAAAATATATAAGAGATTTGGTTGGATTGATTCCGCCGCACAATGCGGCACCTTAGAGGTCGAAAGGGATATGTATAAAAATAAGATAAAAGAGCTTATTGATGATGATAATTTGTATCGTCGCCTTATGCTTTTATCCTCAACGTATAATTCTTGGGTCGAAAATAAATTTTGATTCTTAGTCAACTTAATTTATCCATTTGCAAATAATGCAATCATAGCCACGATAACCTTTATTGGAATCTAACGTGAAATTTAATACAGAAATTAAAATTGGCGATAAGCTTGTAACCAATAAATCACCCACATTTATTATTGCTGAAGCTGGCGTAAATCATGGGGGTGACCTCGATCTCGCAAAGAAATTAATTCTTTTGGCAGCAAAAGCTGGAGCTGATGCCGTTAAGTTTCAAACATTTCGTGCTGATTCTTTGATATTAAAAGATGTTGAGAAAGCGCCTTATCAAAAAATCAGTACTGGGGGTATTTATAGAACTCAGCATGACATGCTAAAAATTTTGGAGGTGACGCCAAGCCAAAATATTGTTTTAAAGAATTTTTGCAAAGATAATGGAATATTATTCTTAACCACTCCTTTTGAGGAGGAGAGTTTAGATTCTTTGGATGAATTAAATTTACCGGCCTATAAAATAGCATCAACAGATTTAACCAATCTTCCTTTTCTGGAACTAGTTGCAAAAAAGGGGAAACCTATTTTGCTATCAACCGGAATGTCATATATGAGTGAGATTGAGTCGGCGCTGGAGTGTATTTACCCTTATAACAGGGATGTTATTGTGCTCCATTGCACAGCAAATTACCCTATATCGAATGATGAGGTAAATTTGAATGTAATCAATTCCCTCAAAAAGAATTTTGAGATTTTGGTTGGATTTTCTGATCATACTGTTGGTGTTGGTGCTGCTCCATATGCGATACCGATGGGTGCTAAAGTGTTGGAAAAACACTTTACCCTCGGTAAGGATATGCTCGGCCCTGATCACAAAGCTTCGTTATCTCCCGATGAATTGATAGAGCTTGTTCAGGTTGTTAAAAAAGTAGATAAATACATTGGCAAAAGTATAAAAAACCCAACATTATCTGAAACATTGACGCGAAAATCATTGCAGAAATGTTTGGTTGCAAAGGTGGTCATAAGCGCAGGAGAGCCATTTACTGCTACAAATATTACTGCTAAAAGAACGGGTGGCGTCGGTATATCCCCGCTATATTTCCATGATATTTGCGGGAAATTATCGCCACGATCATTCAAGGTTGATGAGATTCTTGAGTTGTGAAAATAATTTACTGCGCTTATGGTAGAGCTGGATTAGAGTGCTTATATGCACTCCTAAATAATTTCAATATTAATTCGTCCAATATAATTGTTTTCACTCATGATAGGGCGGAAAATAATGAGTTTTTAAGGCATCTGAAATCTCTTCGTATAGATTTTTATTTAGATTCAGTAAATAATTATTATGAACAACTTTCTATATTTAATGCAGATATTCTAATATCTGCTTATTACAGAAATCTGATTGGCAATAATATTATTGAATTGGTGAAGGGGAGCGCTATAAATCTTCACCCTTCAATCTTGCCAAAATATAGAGGGGCATTGTCTAGTGTTTGGGCAATTTTAAATGGTGAGAAATTCACTGGAATTACAATTCACTATATGACTGATAAATTCGATGAGGGAAAAATAATATATCAGGAAAAAATTCCAATAAATAAATTTGACACTGCCTTTTCTCTTTATAACAAATTGGTTACATTATTCGCACATCGTATTCCAAGGGTAGTGAATATTCTGTTAAGTGGCGCTCCAGGCGATACCCAACTTGGGGATGCTAGCTATTACTCAAGAGAACTTCCATTTAATGGGATATTACATTTTTCTGAAGTAACATATAGTGAATCTGAGAGATTTGTTAGAGCGTTAGATTTCCCTCCATTTGAAGGCGCTAAGTTTATTAGTGGTAATGGCGATATAATTAAAGTCTCAAATATTGATGATCTAGATCAATATCGACCACAAATGAAAAAATAATATGATTTATGTCTCAAGTTCATGTGTGCAGGCCTCGAAAATAGGGGATTCAGTTAAGGTATTAGCTGATTTAGGCTTTAAAAATATTGAACTATCAGGCGGGACTAGGTTCTACCCTGAATATGAGAGTGACTTAGATCTGCTAAAAAATGAGTATGACCTTAATTTTCGATGTCATAACTATTTTCCGCCGCCTAGATTACCATTTGTTCTAAATTTGGCTTCGCTTGACGAAGAGGTGAGAGCCGCATCAGTTTCAAACATTATTGAAGCGATTAGGCTGTCAAGGAAATATGCCGATAACAAAATTGGTCTTCATTCAGGCTTCTATATAGATATAAAAAATAATGAGATCGGAAAAAAAATAGGCATAAGAAGTACTTATGACAAGAAAGATGCCGACAATATTTTTTATCAGGAATTCTCCGCAATAGCTGAATCTGCAATGGATATTGAATTCTATTTAGAAAATAATGTTGTATCTTCGGCTAATTATAAAACCTATAACCAACAAAATGTTTTCATGTTGACTTCAAAGGATGATCACATGGAAATGAGTAAGCATATTAATTTTAAATGTTTGTTCGATGTTGCTCATTTGAAAGTAAGTTGTAAAACACTTTCTCTAAATTATAAAGAGCAATTTAATTATTTTATAAATATAAGTGACTACGTTCATATTAGCGATAATAATTCTTTAGCCGATCAAAACAGTGCATTGGCTCCCAATGGTGAAATTGTTAGTTTATTGCGGAGCGTAGATTTAACTGCCAAAGACTTTACCTTAGAAATTTATAGTGGCATTGCAGATGTTAAGCAAGCATTTTTAATTCTTGAGGGCCTTATCCATGCTTGAAAGCATGATTTGTCGGCCAAGCAATACTTTGCTCGAGGTGATGCACGAAATTAACAATAATTGTCGATCAGTTGCGTTTATCGAGTGCCCCGTTAATGGGTTGGTTGGTGTGGTTACTGACGGTGATATTCGCCGAGCGATATTATCTGGCACACCGTTGACTCAACAAATATCAACAGTTATGAATCTAAATTATGTGTTTGCTAAATCAGGCGCAACTCTTACTGAATTAGTTGGATATATAACTAATGATGTGAAAATAGTTCCGATAGTTAATCCTGAGAATTTCGTAGTAAATTTTTATAGCTCTGATCAAAGTGTCAGCTACCCAGTTTCAACACCAAATTTGAGCGGTAAAGAACTCACATACCTTACGGATGCATTTTTAAGTACATGGATATCTAGTCAGGGTGAGTATTTAGATCAATTTGAGGAGAGATTTGCGAATTATTGCGAATGTGCTCATGGTGTAGCTGTATCAAATGGAACTGCAGCACTTCATCTTGCTTTAATGGCACTTGACATCAAGGAGGGTGATGAAGTGCTAATTCCAAACTTGACATTCGCAGCCACAGCGAATGCTGTTATACACGCAAATGCAACACCTGTGATTGTTGATATTGAAAAGGAAAGTTGGTGTATAAGTCCCGAAGCTTTGGAGGCGGCGATAACAAAAAGGACCAAAGCAATAATACCGGTGCATCTTTATGGTCAACCATGTGATATGGCAAAAATTATGCACATAGCAAAAAAATATAACTTGCGAGTTATAGAGGATTGTGCAGAGGCTCATGGTGCAATTTATGAAGGGCAGAAAGTTGGAAGCTTCGGAGATATTGGTTGCTTTTCATTCTATGGAAACAAAGTAATTACCACTGGAGAGGGTGGTATGTGTGTTACGAATAGCAAAGAATTAAGCGCAAGAATGATCTTACTAAAAAATCATGGCATGTCTACCAAGAAAAAATACTGGCATGATGTAGTTGGCTATAACTATAGAATGACCAACCTTCAGGCCGCGCTTGGAGTTGCACAACTTGAGCGTATAGATAAAATATTGCAATCAAGACGTCGATACGAGAATGACTATCGCAAGGTTTTAGCTGATGAGGATATTCAGTTTCAAAAGGATTATCCTGAAAGGAAGAGAATCACATGGCTTGCAAGTTTATTACTTGGCAGCGGCCATAACAGAGAAAAACTTATTGATAAATTGAGATTATTAGGGGTAGATGCAAGACCATTTTTTATTCCGCTCAGTGAAATGCCTTTGTATAAAAAATATGCACAGTCACAATCTTACTCAAACTCTATTGAAATCGGTCGCTTGGGAATTAATCTGCCCACAAATGAAAGTCTTAAAAGTTCTTCTGAAATTCAAAAAATATTAAAACAAGCATTTAATGAGAGAAATGATTAAAAAAAATACAATTGAAAAGTACGGCCTTCCTGCAAAAGTTAGATTTTGCAAAAAATGTGTAGTATCCAATCAAAGGCCACGAATTTTATTTGATGATTTTGGGGTTTGTTCTGCATGTAGGTTTGCAGAGTACAAGCAGAGTTCTATAAATTGGAAAAAAAGAGAAGAAGAGTTACAGAGATTGTGTGATTTTCATAGAAGTAAAAATGGATCATATGATGTAGTTGTGCCTGGAAGTGGCGGCAAAGACAGTAATTATGTTGCCCATATGCTTAAAAATAAATATGGTATGAATCCGATAAGCGTAACCTGGGCGCCACATATTTATACTGATATCGGCAGAAAAAATCTTTCTGCATTTATTGATTCTGGTTTTGATAATATTTTAATTACGCCCAGTGGAGTTACTCACAAACTTTTAACGAAGGCAGCATTTATCGAAATGGGAGACCCTTTTCAACCTTTTATTTTTGGGCAATATTCCGCCCCTTTTAGAGTCGCCATTCAAAACCAGATCAAGCTTGTATTTTATGGTGAAGATGGCGAGGTTGAATATGGCGGGGCAATGAAACATGCTGATAGAGCAAGCCTTAGCTATGAGGATTTTGTTGCTAATAGATTTTCTAGTGTATTTCCAGAATCATTTAAAAAATATGGAATTTCAGATATTGAATTGCAAAAATATGGGCTGTTTGAAGCTGATTTGAAGAAAATTAAGGATTTAGGGATTCAGCAGCATTTTTTTAGCTACTATCACAAGTGGGTCCCTCAAGATAATTTTTATTATTCCGTAGAGCATACTGGGTTTGAACCAAACCCAATCAGGAATGAAGGAACATTCTCTAAATATGCCAGTCTTGACGATAAGCTCGATGGATTTCATTTCTATCTAGCTTATATAAAGTTTGGACATGGGCGTTGTTTGTCTGATGCGGCACATGAGATACGGGATGGTCACATAACCAGGGAAGAGGCAGTAATGCTGGTTAAAAAGTTTGATGGAGAGTTCCCTCAAAAATATTTTAGTGAATTTTTGGAGTACTGCGATATTACTGAAGAACAGTTCCATGAGGTTATTGAGAGTTGGCGTTCAGAACATCTATGGATTAAGAAGGACGGCGATTGGAGGCTACGGAATCCTGTTTGGGAGGATGTAAATAGGGATGACTAAAAAAAAAGTCCGGATAATTTCTAGATTGGATATAAAAGGCTCAAATCTCATTAAAGGAGTTCAACTCGAGGGATTAAGAGTTGTGGGTAACCCTCAAGATTATGCAGTTAAGTACTATAAGGAGGGTGTAGATGAGCTAATCCTAATGGATTCCGTTGCGAGCTTGTATGGTAGAAATCAGCTGGCTGAGATAACAAAGGCAATTGCTAAGTCAATTTTTGTTCCTATAACAATCGGCGGCGGCATTAGATCGGTTGAGGATGCCCTTGATGTAATGAATTCTGGTGGAGACAAGGTTGCAGTCAATACTGCAGCAACTAAAAATCCAGGTTTAATTACAGATATTTCTAGAAAGCTTGGATCGCAAGCAATGGTTTTATCAATAGAGGCGAAACGTCGAGTAAGTGGTGGATGGGAGGTCTATATTGATAATGGTCGTGAATCAACTGGATTGGATGTGATTGATTGGGCGATCTTAGGTGAAAAATTAGGCGCAGGAGAAATTTTAATTACTTCTGTTGATAATGAAGGTACTCGCAAAGGATTCGATATTCAGTTGGCTAAATCTGTAACTGAAAAAGTCGGAATTCCTGTAATTATTAGTGGTGGCATGGGAGAGGCGAAGCATATTCTTGATGTGGTTGAGTATGCCGGTGTGGATGGTATTGCCATCGCTGATGCATTGCACTTTAATCGTACGAGCTTGTCTAAGGTTAGGGAGTCTATGGTTAAAGGTGGTATCAATGTGAGGATTTATGGCTAAGAAACAAATATCAATTATTAATCTTGGCATTGGTAATCTTTTTAGCTTGGTTAACGCATTCCAAGAGGTTGGAGCTTCAGCTTCTTTAGCTTCGAATCTGACTGAAATTTCATCATCAAATAAAATCGTCCTTCCTGGCGTTGGCGCCTATGGAGCTGCAATGGAGAAGCTGGTTGAAAGCGGTATAGCTGACCTTATCAAGAAAAAGATTGGAGATGGGGTTCCTGTTCTTGGAATTTGCCTTGGAATGCAGTTATTGTTTGATGCCAGTGAGGAGTTTGGTATACACCAGGGGCTTGGAATTATTCGCGGAAAAGTCACTCCGTTGAAAATAAACAATGAAGATCTGAAATTTTTGAAAATTCCCCACATGGGTTGGTCTGACTTACATCTGAAAAATACTCTCAGTCAGAAAAATATTTTATTAAATGAGATATCAAAAAAAGATACTTTTTATTTTGCACATTCGTACCATGTAATTTTAGAAGATCCTTCTCATTGCCTGGCAACTGTTGATTATGGAAAAAATCAATTGGTTGCAGCTGTAAATGAGAAAAATATTTACGGGTGTCAGTTTCATCCGGAAAAAAGTGGGGTATCTGGCCTAAAAATTCTCAAAAATTTTAGTAACTTATGAAAGTGTTAGCAATTATTCCGGCAAGAGGTGGATCAAAGAGATTGCCTTTAAAGAATATTAAATTACTATTGGGTAAGCCGCTTATCTGTTGGACTTTGGATGCTGTTAAAAATATTACTGAGATTTGTGATGTTTTGGTGTCGACGGATGATGATGAAATTTCAGCTATATCTAGAAGGTCTGGTGCACTGGTTCCATGGGTTCGTCCAGAATATCTATCTACCGATGAAGCAAGCTCAGTAGATGTGGTAATTCATGCTTTAGACTGGTATGAGGAAAATGTTCAAAGCGTTGATTGCGTTCTATTATTGCAGCCAACCTCTCCATTTAGAACATCAACATGTATCAGAAATGGGTTAAAACTATTTGAGAGGGAAAGAAATCCTGTTATTGCAGTTTCAAGATCGGATTGCCACCCAAGTTGGAATTTTAAAATTAAGTCTAGATATTTGGATCCATACTGCGATGTGAATGGTATTAATATTCGATCACAAGATTTGGAGCCTGCATATGTTGTTAATGGGTGTCTTTATCTAATTTCACCAAATTTATTGCGTTCGCAAAAGTCCTTTTTTAATCAAAATACATTGCCTCTAATTATAGAAAGTAGTGTTGAAGCTGTAGATATAGATACTATCGAGGATTGGCAATATGCTGAATATGTGGCAAAAAATTTATTGTAGAAAATTAATGGAATTTTATTCATGCCTAAATTGACAATTGCAGGTCGCCACATTGGCAGAAATTATCCACCACTAGTTATCGCTGAAATTGGAATAAATCATAATGGCAGTTTGAGCGAAGCTTACAAGTTGGTTGATGCTGCCTATGAGGCCGGTGTTGAGGTTCTTAAGCATCAAACCCATGTCGTTGAAGATGAAATGAGTTCAGCGGCAAAAAAAATAATTCCTGGAAATTCTGATAAGTCGATCTATGAAATTATGAGCAGCTGCGCTCTTAATGAGGAGGACGAAAATCTTCTAAAAAAATATGTCGAAAGTAAAGGGATGATTTTTATTAGCACCCCATTTTCACGCGCCGCGGCAGAGAGATTGGGGCGTATGGATGTGGCTGCGATAAAAATTGGCTCTGGTGAGTGCAATAATTATCCCTTGGTTAAAGTTATCGCAGATATGGGCAAGCCAGTAATTATGAGTACTGGAATGAATAACATTGAAGATATTGCAAAATCCGTAAAAATTTTAGAGGATGCCAATATTCAATATGCCTTATTACACACTACTAATTTATATCCTACGCCCCCTGAATTTGTTCGTTTAGGTGCGATGACTGAGTTGCAAGAGGCTTTTCCTTCATCTGTTGTGGGACTTTCTGATCACACGACAAATAATTTAGCATGTTTTGGAGCTGTTGCCCTAGGGGCATCCATTTTAGAAAGGCATTTTACAGATAGTATGGATAGAGTGGGGCCTGATATTGTTTGCTCTATGGATATAAATGCCTGCAAAGAGTTAATAAGTGGTGTCAATATATTAGCCTTAGAACGCGGTGGGAGTAAGCGAGCATTGAAGGAGGAGCAGGTAACTATTGATTTTGCATTTGCCACAGTTGTTGCAATAAAGAAAATTGAAATTGGTGAATTGTTCACGGATAAAAATCTATGGGTCAAAAGACCTGGTACTGGGCCGATAAAAGCTGAACATTATGAAAAAATTATAGGCGCTAGGGCAAAGAGATTAATTGAATCTGATGAGCATATAGATTGGAATGATATCGAATGGTGAAAAATGAAAATCAATATAACTGGAGCGAGTGGGTTCATTGGAAAACATTTGGTAAGCGAGTTGTCTATCGAGCATAAGGGTATTGTTCCTATATCGAGAAGCTACCATGCTGGGTATGCAGTAGTTGAGAACTACTTCGACACCCCACCTGGTGATCTGCTAGTACATCTAGCAGAGGATCCAGACAGAAATCGTGTAAATCAATTGGGTCAAGGGTATATTCAATTCTCAAGCGCGGTAATCAAAAATCTTGTTGAGAAGTTTGGTAAAAATCTTATTTATATTTCATCCGGTATTGTGTACGGAGATGCGGGGCATATACCATATGAGGTGGAATCAAATTTGTACTCTAAAGATATCTATACTCAGTCTAAGATTTTAAACGAATCAATTTGCCTGGAAGCAGGCGGCACTGTTTTGAGATTATCAAATATTTATGGTGAAGGAATGTCAAAAAATAACGTGTTCTCTCATATTATTGACCAAGTTAAATCCAAGGATAGAATCTCATTGCAAGACCCTGTACCAATAAGAGATTTTTTATACGTTAAAGATGTATGTCAAATTCTAGATATGGTTATTAAAAATAGAAAAAGTGGTGTATTTAACGTTGGTTCTGGCATTGGCGTATCAATCTTGGAACTTGCAAGAAAAATTTCAAGAATTTCAGGTGAAAATAAATATGATATCAACTTTAATTTTCGTGATCAGGACAGGTGGTCCTTTAATGTTTTAGATATCAAAGAAACTAGCAAGTCGTTCGGCTGGATCCCAAAATACACTTTGGATGATGGTATCCAAAATTTACTATTGCTATATAAATGAACAGAAAAAAAATTGCAGTTTTTACTGGAAATAGGGCTGAATATGGGCTACAAACACCCATCTTAAGCGCATTAAAAATGCGTATCGATATGGATTATTGTTTAATAGTATCTGGAGCTCACTTAGATCCCAACTATGGTTCCACTTTAGATGAAATTCAGAATGATGGATTTATAGTTGGAGCGGAGGTTCACATCGCCTCAGAGCCTGATTCAAGAGTGTCGACGGCTAAAGCAATTGCGTCAGGAATAGTTGCGATAGCTGATGCACTTGAAAGGCTTTCTCCAAGTATGCTGATTGTCTACGCGGATAGGTTTGAAAGCTTTGCTGCTGTAATTGCCGCAACACAAATGGGAATTCCTACAGTTCATGTGGAGGGCGGTGATTTAACAGAGGGCGGTGCGCTTGATGATACGGTGCGTCATGCAATGAGTAAGTTGGCCCACATTCACTTTACAACCAATTCTCAAGCAACTAATCGCTTGTTGGCCATGGGTGAGGAGTCCTGGAGAGTTATGCAGGTTGGATTGCCAACCCTCGATCTTGTTGCAAATAAAGATTATTCTAGTGTTGAGGAGATTAAGGAAAAGCTAAAATTAAACTTTGAAAAACCCATCATACTATTTACACAGCATTCTGTTACGACTCAGTTTCAGGAGGTATTGAGTCAGTTAACACCTTCATTGGATGCCCTTAAGATATTAGCCAAAAAAGGGTTTCAAGTAATAATTACATACCCAAATAATGATGCTGGAGGACAGGCAATTGCCGATCAATTAGTTAAGCTCCAGCACGAAAACTTTGAAAATATTCAAGTTCATAAATCTTTAGGAAGGCGGCTATATCACGGCGTTTTGTCGTTAGCATTGGATGATTTTTGTAAAATTGTTTGTGTTGGAAACTCATCATCCGGGATTAAAGAGGCTCAAGCGTTTCACTGCCCTGCCGTAAATATTGGATCTAGGCAGGATGGGCGTTTGAGAGGGGTAAATGTTATAGATGTGGATTACTGTACCGAAGGTATTGTTAGGGCAATTGAGAATTGCATTGATAATAAAGTTTTTCGCGAAAAATGCCGAAAGTCTGATAATCCTTACTATTTTGGAGATGCTGGAAGCAAGATAGCAGAATTTTTAGCTAATCTATCCTTGGATGACAGGCTTTTAAGAAAAAAAATGACTATTGTTTAGAGTGGAATTGAGAGGGTTTTGATATGGTTTTAACTCGCGACTGGAAAAGCACTTTAGTGAAGAGCGATAGGACAATTGAGGATGCAGTACGATCTTTGGATTCCTCAAAGCTTAAGATTGTTCTTGTTGTTGACGAGCAAAATATATTGCTTGGCACCATTACTGATGGCGATATA
Source organism: Polynucleobacter sp. UB-Siik-W21 (assembly GCF_018687415.1). NCBI lineage: Bacteria > Pseudomonadati > Pseudomonadota > Betaproteobacteria > Burkholderiales > Burkholderiaceae > Polynucleobacter > Polynucleobacter sp. UB-Siik-W21. Next base: position 318,566 of record NZ_CP061289.1, read on the forward strand.
CGTCGTGGACTTCTAAAGGGTTGCCGTCTTGATAATTTAGTGCACAGTATTATGAAGAGTAGCCCATCAGTTGTGCAGCGCTCGATGCCTATACACCTTATTCTAGAGAAGATGGCGATCGAAAAGATATTGCAAATTCCGTTGGTGAATGAGGAAGGAAAAGTTCAGGGACTCTTCGTGCGGAATCAAGATGCTATAGATGTTGTTAAGCGCCCCAATTCAATGGTGATTATGGCAGGTGGCTTTGGAAGGCGTTTGATGCCTCATACAGAAAATTGCCCAAAGCCAATGCTAACTGTAAATGGAAAGCCAATACTTGAACATATTTTGATAAAAGCAAAGCAGGAGGGATTTTTACATTTCTATATTTCGGTGCATTATTTAAGTCATATCATAGAGCGGTACTTTGGCGATGGTGAGAGCTTTGGAGTAAAAATACAATATTTGAGAGAGTCATCCCCTCTTGGAACTGCAGGAGCTTTGGGTTTGATTGAGGGGGGAATACAAGCTGATCTGGTTATAACTAATGGGGATATTTTGGCCGATATTTCATATGGACGCATCGTTGATTTTCACTCAGAGCATAAATCAGATGCAACAATGGCTATCCGCACTTATGAGCTAACGAGCCCATATGGGGTTGTTAAAAGTAATGATATGAGAATTATTGATATTGAGGAAAAGCCAACATTTAGGTTGGATATTAATGCTGGTGTCTATGTCCTTAGCCCCGGAGTGTTTAAGTCCATTAAGAAAAATCATGCCATGGATATGCCAACATTTTTTCAAGAGATGATTCAAGAGTCCATGAAGGTATTGGCTTACCCACTGCATGAGGAATGGATGGATATCGGCAGAAGCGATGATTTAATTATTGCAAATAAAAAATATGAACTCAATGATAGCTAATTCGTGCGTTGCGTGAATCCCGCTATATGGCGAATGCCATTGTCTTTAAATAAAAATACCAGCGCCTTATTGAAGATTATTTTTAATAGGCTGTAAAACCAACTCATTAAGTCAGAATCCGGTTTAAGTTTGTACATCGCAGGGCAATAGTTAAAATCAATAGCTGAAAAACCACTTTTGAGCAGTGCAATATTTAAAGACATTGGTGTAAAAAAATGTAGATGCGATGGTGTTTCATAAGCATTTGTCAGTAATTCAAAAGACCTACCGACGGGGGTCGAAATAAATAAATATCCTTTTGGCTCCATTGCTTTGCTTAACTCTGAGAGTGCATTTATAGGGTCTGGGATGTGTTCGATAACCTCAATCATGAATGCAAGATCAAGTTTATTTTGAATGGTTGATAGATTTGCTACTTGAATTAAATTATTTTTACTGTATAAGTCTTGAAAAATTGGATTTGGCTCAAAACAGTATATTTTGATTATTTCACTAAAGGTATTTTTAATATACCTAGACATATGAGCATATCCTGACCCATAATCCAAGAGAGAAGGTTTATTTTTTGTGAAAGAGATTTTTTCTTGAAATAGTTTTACAAGTTGAGAATTTCTATAAGAGAAAGTTTCAAATGTTTTATCGGCGACTTCAATAATATTCTCAGGTCGGATGCAAATGCCCTGGTCATGATTAAATGGCTTTGTATGAAAATGACCGCATAATTTATTTGAGCACTTATATATGTTGCGCTTATGCTTTGAAGTAAATATGAAGCTAGCCGTTGAATTACAAATAGGGCATGGATAGAATTTTTGCATTTTGTTATAAAAGCGCCTTAGTTAATAAAAAATGGATTGACTATATAATATATAAAATTTATAAATAAAGTTAATCTTGGGAGTTACATGTCAACGTTAATTTCAGACTTTATGGGTGATGAGCTGTTGGTAAATCTAGCTGAATCTTTGGTAAAAAAAGATTCAGCTAGATTTTCACATTTAATTTCACATAAGGTGCCGAGGGATTCATCAATATTGGTTAGCTTGGAATTCATAGATGCAACAAGTTTGTATGAAATACATGCTTTAAAGAGGTTAATAGGTGATAAATCATCACCATTTGTACCATTAGAGTATTTAGATAATTACGGTTCTAAATTGCCGTTAATAATGCTTGCTTTGGACAGAACCTTACCATTGGCAAAATCTAGCCATGAACTCCAAGGGTTTATTTGGGTATTGCTTGGATATTTCCATTCTCTATTTAATGAAAATAAAGAAATCGACTCTATTATATTTGACAACACCCCACATTTACCCTGGGAGCTTTGCCTATTTTTTGTTGCAAAGAGTTTAGGAAAAAAAGTCTTGTTTTTGCGCAGGACTGGATTGGGCGGTTATATTTATATAGACGAAGATTTTAGACCTGGAATGGGGAATTGGTCTTTCAGTTATAAAAATGTCAATAATTCATTGGATCAATCGCTGAATTGTATTGAAACTCTGAGAGGCCTCTCTTTTACTAAATCTCAAAAAAATGGCGCTTGGCCGATAGATGTAAGGCAGAAAGAGACCGTATTTATAAGCATACTTTCCCTCCTAAGGCGGTTTGGATTTCAATCCCTAATTACAAATTTACGAGTGCTAATAAAGCCTGTTCCTAATAATGCAAGTTATGCAACATTAAGAACTAGTCAAAATACTGTACTTGCAGGACTAGGGCAGATTAGTAGGTGGCAGTATTTAAAAATTCACTTCAAATATCAGGGGATTATAAAAAAACTTAGAAAGTTTTATTTTAATATTGCGGATAGGGTGGACGACATTAAAAAACATCCCTACATTTATGTGGCGCTTCATTACCAGCCTGAAAGAACAACTATGCCGGAGGGGGGGTGGTTCGAAAATCAACTGCTGATGATTGATGCGCTATCAAGAGCGTTGCCGAACAACCTAAGGATAGTTGTCAAGGAGCATCCAAGACAGTTTAACTATGATTTACGATCTATGAATGCGCGGTCCATAGATGATTATATGAAGTTAAGTAAATATCATAATGTTCTTGTAGCCCCCATTACAATGAGTCAGCAAGAGTTGGTGGATGGATGTCTTGTGACTGTAACGGTAGCTGGTTCGGTAGGATGGGAAGGCTTGCTTCTTGGAAAACCTTCAATTGTATTTTCAGATATTTGGCATGCTAGCTGTGAGTCATGCCGTTATATACAATCAGATTCCCAAATTGAAGCTGCAATTATCGATTTAATGGGGAAATCATGTGAAGAAGTTTTGGATGATGTATGTAGTTTTGTAAATAAAATTTCTAATTATTTAGTAAATGGAGCATTGAATTCCAATCACCTCAGGATATTTTTTGGTGTAGAGGATCGAAAACTATCCGAAGAAAATATAGTATCAGCAATTCTTCAAAGACTTAATTAAATATTTTTTTTTGGACGTAGCATAATGAATGTATTAGTTTACTCACATGTTCCACTGTGGATATCGCATCATGCAGAGGCTGTTGAAATTGCGCTTCGAGAGTCTTCAAATGGCAACAATGTAATTTTTCTGAGCTGCACTGGTCAGTTGAGTTTTTGTCCGGCAAATTTAGATAAAAAGAAACTGTTGTGTCAAGCTTGCAGATTGCAAACAAATAAAACTATCAAGCTATTAAAGGGCAAGGGAATAAATGAATTTATTAATTTAGGTGATTTTATAAAAAAAGGTGATTGGAATTTTTCCACACACGAGGCCCTAAAAGCAGAAGAGTACAAGGGAGCTCTAATAGGAAATCTAGTTTACTCGTCTATAGCAACTTACTATGAAGATAGTTATTTTTCAGTGGTAGGCAATAACAATTTTATTAATCAATTGATGAGCGATGCTGTTAATTTATATGATCAGACGGAGCAGATAATTGAGAAAAAAAATATAGAGAGCTTATATTATTGGAATGGAAGAAGGCATTGTGAAGGGGTAATGGGATATGCCGCTAGAAATAAAAAAATTAACTTCAGCTCTTTTATTTCTGGCGGAGCTTTGGATGGAATTTTAATACGTAATAACTGCTATACAGTTCACGACCTAGAGGATTCAAAAAAGAATATTGAAGAAATCAAAATACATCTGATAAAAGACTCGCCTAAGTACATTGAGAGCATTAATAAAGCTAGCGCTTATTATGGAAGGGCGTGCGGCCTACCAGGAGTTAAGGGAGCGCATAATTATTTGGGTTTCTATGACTTTAGCTCAAAATTTAAAATATCAGAATCTCTATATCGAGATTTAAAAAACCGAAAAATAGTATCAATATTTGTCGGGACTTATTCTGAATTTTCTGGGCTGAAGGGCTATGATTGCAGCGGATATTTTTTTGAAGATTTTTACATAGGCGTCTCCCAGGTTCTAAAAATATTATCAAAGTTTGATGACGTGGTTGCTGTTGTACGTTGGCACCCTAATTCAAGACGATTAACCGGTATCGAAAAGACCAAGCTTGAAAACTTAGTGGCTCAGGCAGATGGAGATAAGGTCAGGCATGTTTTACCATTGGATAGAGCTGATTCATATGATTTAATAAGAAAAAGTGAGAAAGTGATTGCTATTGGTAGCACAATTGCAATGGAGGCTGTAGCTATGGGTAAGCCTGTTATATTCCTGGCCCACAATGTGTTTGAAGATTTGGATTGTATATATGTACCAAAGGATATAAGTGAATTAACTAATTTAATATCCCAACAATTAACTGTTAGGAATCAATGGTTGTGCTTGGTATTTTCAATGTACTACATAACCTTTGGAAATGACATCTTTAGAGAGGTAAGGCAACCAAGAAGGGGATCTTTTAGGGTTAACGGTAAAAATATAAGAAGTAAGCTGACTTTAATTTTGCAGTATTTTCAGAAATTATTTTAAATAAATGTTTAATAAAATTGATGCAATAAAAGGAGTTATTAATAATTTTAATAGCAACCCTTATGTAAAAAAAAATAAAACCAAAGTATTGTTAAGGATTTTTTTATGGCAGATTAAATCAAGACTTAAAAATAATATTACCGTGACATGGATTAATAACTTGAAAATTAACATATCCCAAGGCGACACGGGATTCACCGGCAATATATATTACGGCCTTCAAGATTATGATGACATGCTATTTGCAATACGTTTCCTTGGGAATAATGACTTATTCATAGATGTTGGTGCTAATTGTGGGAGTTACTCTATTTTAGCCTCTATGGTTAGCGAAGCAGAAGTAATAGCATTTGAGCCAAACACTGCAACTTTCCTTAAGCTCAAAAAAAATATCGAATTAAATTATTCTGGAGAAAAAATTCAACTCCGGAAAATAGGTATAAGCAATAAAATTGGCCGGGAGAGCATAACCATAAATGGCGGACCAAAAAACTTTATAGTTGACCGTTTAAGTAAAGAAAATACAGAATTGATAGCGGTTAGCACCCTTAACGCCGAGTTGCAAAATTTACAACCTACGTTCCTAAAAATTGATGTAGAAGGGCATGAAATTCAAGTATTAGAGGGTGCTACAGAAATACTGAAGAATAAAGGGGTCTCAGTGGTCATTGTAGAGGCCAATGGTATGACGGAAAGATATGGATACTCTGACAACTACATCTCCAATTTTGTAAAGAATTTTGGTTTCACACAATGCGTATATGACAAGGATAATAATAAGGTAAGGGAATCCTCTAAAATTATTCCAGGAAATACAATCTTTATAAGGAGTATTGAATTCGTAAATACAAAATTGCAAAATGGTCAAAATAAAAAAATCGACTTCTTTACTATAAAAATATAGTAAATGTTAAAAAAAATAAATCACACCAAAGCCGCTAAAAATATAACCTTTATTGATATATTTGCTTGTAATTTTCCTATTATTAAATTTCAGGATAAGCGGAATTGGATGGGGAAATTAAAATTAAATATACACTTGTTTGAGCTAATTTCTTTGATTGACTATCTTTTCTTTAAAATAAAGGAAAGAGCATCAAAATCTAGATCTTTTTTTACTAAAAAAAATACTGATTATGGAATAAATAAATTTATAATTGAAGATATTCTACTTTCAGAATTAACAGATGGGGTTAATGTTGGAATCGAAATGATTCTATACGCAATAACTAATAATATAAGTGAATTATTTGTTGAAGTAATAATTTCTGAATCAGCAATAAAAAGAAAAATATTTTTAAGATTAAGTATATATTCAACAATATATGAGACAAAAATTAATCTGTATAAAAGTGTTTATAAAAAAATAGATCATGAATATATATTGGATTATGACGAATCAAACTCCAGAGATGATGTTCTAGGAAATAAAAGTATTTTTATAGCACCACGAATTAAAGCCCAAATAAGATACTTGCTCCTACAGGCTAAGTTTTTTTCTATAAAATTACTAAAGCGTATGATGGGAAATGGTAAATATATTTGGGAAATAGGATACTTTGATATACGAAATTTAAATAAAATAAACTATATTAAAAATCCTCCCAATTCTTTTCTAGCCGATCCATTTCCCGTGGTATTTAATGAAAAACTATATATTTTCTGTGAAAAATATGATGGAATTAAAAAAAGGGGTGAGATAGTAGTTATCTTATGTAATGGAACAAATTATATTCATACCATAATATCGGAATCATTTCATTTATCCTTCCCGTTTGTATTTAAATACGATGGCGTATTTTATATGTGCCCGGAATCATCTCAAATAACTGAGATTAGAATATATAAGTGTGCGGAATTCCCAAATATATGGAATTATCATAAAACAATTATAAAAAATATTAACGCAGTAGATCCTATAATATTTGAGCATGATAATCTATGGTGGTTATTTGCATCTGAGGCTGATACTGTACAACACGATCAGTACATTAATTTGGTAATTTACTATAGCGAATCACCTTTTTCTACTGATTGGGTTAGACATCCCATGTCTCCAGTTATATCCTCAACAATAGGTGGGAGAAATGCTGGTTTCTATAAATTAAATAAAAAAATGATTAGAGTCGGACAAGTTCAAGGATCAAAAACATATGGTCAAAAAGTTAAATATTATGAAATTTTAGAATTAACAAAGTATTTAGTGGATATAAAGGAGGTGGATGGTTATGATTTAATTGATAAGCTTAACTTCTCAGCGATGCATACTATTAATATAGAATCAAACATATTAACTTTCGATTTTTGTAAGTAATGCTTAAAATAATTCAACTTGAAAACCCGAAATATAGAGAGGAATTTTATTCCCATTGCCAGTCCATAATCGAATTACCCATTCAGATTTATTATTCGGAAGCTAGAAATAAGTCAATTATATTTAATGCTAATAATAGTGCATTTGAATATCAAAGATGTATTGGAAACACGATAGAATTTTTTGGAATGTATTGGCAGGTAAATGTAGGTAGAATTCCTATAAAAAGGGGTGATGTAATCATAGTTGATGGAAACCCCAGAATACTATCAAATTTTTATATTTTAGCTAAGAGTTTTTTTCTTGGTGCTAAAACTGTATGGTGGGGCCACTATTGGAGCTCGACATCAAAGCATTATCGTGCTACCTTTAGATTTTTAATTATGCTTTTTTATGATTATATTTTATTTTATACAAAAAATGAAAAAATAAAATACTCAAATATTTTTTTTAAAAAAAATAATAAAAATGTATATTATTTAAATAATGGCATGAATTATAGTGCTATTAATAGTAAAGCATGTAAATATAACCCTGTTAATAGAAAATATGACATTTTATTTTTAGGAAGATGCACAGAAAAATCAGATTTAGATTTATTACTTCAATCTTTGAAGATAAATAAGATGTATAGATTTAAATTAGCTGTTTTGGGCTACTCAGATGATGCTGAGGAGAAATTAATTCTCAATAAAATAAATAAAATGAATCTTGGTAGTTGTGTTGATTTATATCCACTTTCAATAAATGAGGATGATATTTCAAAAGTAGCTAATCAATGTAAAATATTTTGCTACCCGGGCAGCGTGGGGTTAAGTTTAATACACTCATACTGTTATGGGCTCCCGTCTGTAATTCATTCAAATAGAGAATTTCAGATGCCAGAGTCTGATGCATTTATCAATGGGATTACAGGTTTATATTTTGAATATGGAAATGTAGATTCGTTAGCTAAAATACTATCAAATATTTTATTGGAGGATAATGATAGATTAAATATTATGTCTAATAATTGTTTAAGTATAGTCAAAAATGATTATAATTTTAAAAATATGGGGATAAGGCTAAAGGAATTATATGAAAATATAATAACCATAAAATGAAAAGAATCGGAATTATTGCAATTAATATTGGTGGTGGAGGTACACTCGTAAATCTTCAATCATTATTAAATGAGTTTATAAGGCATGATATTCCAAATCAGTATTTTATATGGGCAGAATCAAAAATATTATCAAAAATACCTGACGGAAAGTGCATCGTCAAAATACCAGTTGATAGTTATAAATACTTATGGCTTTTTTGGGGGATAAACAAAAGTATTGATGCGAATAAAATTGATTTGATTTTAGTGCCTGGAGGATTCTTCCTAAGAAAGAAAGTAGCAACTATTGTATATAGTCAAAACTTACTCCCTTTTACTAATTCTGTAATAATAAAATATTTCCCGTCATTAAATTTTTTTAGACTCTTATTATTAAAATTTTTATATATATATTCTTTTTCAAGGGCAAATAGCATTGTATACCTTAGTGAAAATTCTAAATCTATTATTTCTAAGCAATATTTCATAAAGAATGTAAATAATACTGTCATCCCAAATGGGGTTAATGAGATATTTATTCGACGTAATAAGTCAGGAAAAATATTAAAAAATGGGCCAAACTTAGTTGTTAATATCCTATACCTGTCAAGGATTGATGAATATAAAAATCATATCCCACTATTTAACGCAGTAATGATATTAAGAGCGCGGGGATATATAGATTTACGGTTTAGTTGTGTTGGGCCTGCATATAAAAAATCAAAAACTAAACTCCTACGTTATATGGATAATAAATCTAGCGATTGGCCTAGTTGGTTTTTCATTAAAGACGAGATTCCTTATGAAGATGTTGCGCAGATTACTTCCATTTCTGATTTAGGCATTTTTCTTTCCGAGTGTGAAAGTATGCCAATCTCGATGATAGAAATGATGGCTAGAGGATTACCGATGGTTTGTTCAAATGTAGAGCCCATGAGATCAATTGCTGGCGAAAGTGCTCTTTTTGTAAATCCTAGAGATGAACTATCAATTGCTAATGCAATTGAGCGATTAATACTGGACGACAACTTTAGACTAAAATTAAGCTTTAATGCGAAGATTTTGGGTGGCAGGTACAAGTGGTCAGATCATGCTGACAGGATCCTTGATTTATCTAATCAAGTGCTTCGTTTAGATAATTAGGTTATGGATTATCTAAATTTTAAAAATATAAAGCTATTATTGACAATTATAGTTTCTAGTTTCTTAATCTATTTACAGGAATATTTTATTGACTTTTCTTTTTATTTATATTACATAGAGTTGATTATTTTAACATTATATATATATAAATTTGGAATAATAGATTATAGAGTTGGGTTATTCATATTTATAGTTCTGTATTCAGTACCGATAATTTATGATTTAAGATTTAATTCCTGTCAAATTATCGACGAATTGGGTAATGGAGAAAAAATTTGCAATAAGATAAGTGAAAATTTTTTTTATATTATTAATTATTTAAATGCAATACAGCTAGCACTTATTTCCTGCTTGATAAATATATCGAGCTATATTAAATTTGATAGCAATAAAAAATATCATTTAAAAATCATAGATATATCTCTTTTAATAGTATTTTCATTTTTATTCAACAACCTTAATTGGGAATTAATCAATGAATCATACAATCTTGAGGGGATATCAAATTTAGTCATTGTGTTTTATATCTTATCAATACGGATGAATGACTGCATAAAAAAGTATAATAAGATATTAATCATTGCAATATATATTTTTTTATGTATATGTTTTATGAAAATTGGTTCACGACAGTTTATATTATGGGCATTAATTTATTTTTTTATATGTTATAAATTAAGAGATGGTCAACACTTTCCTGGTATAAAAATGAATGAAGTTATTCTTGGGTTGCCAATATTATTTATCTTGTCAATTTTATCTACCCTTGTGGTTATATATAGGGATAAAGGTAATTTATATCATATTTCAATTGAAGGTAAATATGGTATTTTTGAATACTATGATTTATTTGTGAGATTATTTTATGCCGAAACTACATATACTTTTTATAATTTAACTTTAGTTATTGATTATTTAAAATATAACAACAGCATAGGTGCTTATGGATTATTATCAGATATATTTATGATGTTAATCCCAAATTCATTTATTAGTGATAAGTATAGCTACATTAATTCATATAATATCGCTAATATTAATGAATTAACTCCATATGGAACTTGGTTTGTTCCTGGAGAATTTGCACTATATTTTGGATCCCCTTTTTTTGTATATCTCACTTTCTATCTATATTTATATTTAATAAATTATTTTGTTAGAATATCAATTTATAAGAAATCTATATCATCTGTCACGTCGTATGCATTAATGTATGTATTCGCATCGATTTATATTGTTAGAGGTTCATTTATTGGGGGTTTTAAAATTTATATAAGCTTAATTATTCTTGTAATAATTTTAAATTTTATAGAGAAAAAATTTAATCACCATTATTTTGGAATTCCTAACAATTGAAAATTTCTATAATTACAGCTGTTTATAATCGAGATTCTACTATTTTAAATTGCATTGAAAGTGTAAAATCTCAGACTTATAAAGATATTGAGCATATATTTATAGATGGAAATTCTTTAGATAATACTTTGAGTATTGTTAAGAAAAATGCACATCAAGATAGCAAGATTTTATCTGAATATGATGATGGTATTTATGATGCCATTAATAAAGGAATTCTATTATCTGATGGAGAAATAATAGGTTTATTACACTCAGATGATTTATTTTTTAATAATAATATTTTATCTGATGTGGCAAAAATATTTGAAGATCATGAGATTGATGCGGTTTTCGGAGATGCTCAATACTTTAAGGGTAAGCCTAGTAATGTTGTAAGGTACTTTAGTTCCCGTCGATTCAATGGGAAAAATATTGATTTCGGTTGGATGCCAGCACATTCAACTATTTTTTTTAGAAGGTGTGTATTTGAAAAATATGGCCTTTATAAAACTAATTATAAAATTGCGGCTGATGTTGAATTCATTGCTAGAACTTTTGTAAAGAAAAAAATTAAATATATATATTTAGAGCGTGTCTTAGTTCTCATGCGTGTGGGAGGAATAAGTACTTCAGGCTTAGTTAGTACAATAATATTAAACTATGAATTTTTGAAGGCATTAAGGGAAAATTCTATTCCAACAAATCTTTTAAAAATTTTATCTAGGTACCCAAAGAAGTTACTTGAATTTTTGTAAATGAAAACAAACAAACAAATAATTGCTGTAACGGGAGCGTCTGGCTTTGTGGGCTCCTATTTGTGCAAGCAATTAAGATCCAAAAGTTATTTGACAATAGGTTTAGTGCGCTCACAAAAAATCAATTTAGATGATATTGTGGTCGGAGATATCTCGTTTAAGAGCAATTGGGAAGATGAACTTTCTGGTGTGGACACTCTCGTGCATTGTGCTTCACGAGTTCATGTGCAGGCTAAATGTTCAGCTGATACTTTTGAGAAATATTTTCTTCAAAATGTTGTTGCTACATACTATCTTGCTAAAAACTCACTCCAATTAGGTGTCAAGCGATTCATTTATATTAGTTCAATTAAAGCAAGGAATATTGAGTGGAATATTTCAGATGAAGAGATTAAAAGAATTATCTTGTCAATCGATTCTGGAGATTTTAATAATCTTTTTGAATTAAATTCAGAAGCACTAAATCTTAGTAAATTAAAAAATAATGAGTATTATGATTATACAAAAAGACTATCTGAAAAATTTATTATTTATATTGCAAAATATTCAAAGAATTTTGATGTTGTAATTGTAAGACCCCCGTTAATATATGGCGAAGGTGTGGGTGGTAACTTTCTTAGATTGATTAAATTAATTAAAACAATAAAAATTCTCCCATTCGGGTTAGTAAAAAATAGAAGATCAATGATTTCTTTGGATAATTTCGTTGATTTTTTAATTCATTGTATTAATTTTCAGAATTTATCAAATCAAATTTTTGAAATTTCAGACATTGAGGCACTTTCAACGCCTGATTTAATAAGAAGATTATCAATTTCCTTAGGGGTAAAAGTAATTTTAATTCCAGTACCAATTTGGATATTAATTTTTCTATCGAAGCTTGCTGGGAGTAGTTATGCAATTTCGCGGTTAATAGATTCATTGGAGGTGGATAATTCAAAAGCGTTAAATTTAACAGGCTGGACTCCAAAATATTCCGTGGACGATGGGCTAAGAGCCGCAGCGTTATCAAGTAAATCACTGTAATTTTCCCCTAAAATTTATTATGTCTAAATGAATACTATGAATCATTTATCTATTGTAGGCCGAGATTTAGAATTATTTTCCCGTGATATTCTGAATAGCGATCAATTCTTACGTGAAACAATTGGTGGTTCTAGAGTTTTAGTAATAGGGGGTGCGGGCTCTATAGGCAGGTCAGTTGTTCATGAAGTATTTAGTCGCAACCCAAAGGCATTGCATGTAGTTGACCTTAGTGAAAATAATTTAGTTGAGGTCGTGCGGAGCCTAAGAAGTGAAATTGGTTATATCGCAGGAGACTTTCGTACTTTTGCCTTGGATTGCTCTAGTCCCGAGTTCTCTGCATTTGTAAGGCACCATGGAACCTATGATTATGTTTTTAATTTATCGGCATTAAAGCATGTACGCAGTGAAAGAGATCCATTTACATTAATGAGAATGATCAATGTAAATATTTTCAGTACTATAAATGCCCTTAGATTAGTCAAGAGTCGCAGTCTTAAAAATTATTTTTGCGTTTCGACTGATAAGGCTGCGAATCCAGTAAATATGATGGGGGCGAGTAAACGGATTATGGAATTATTTTTGATGCAAGAAAGCCTTAAATCTAATGTCACAACTGCTCGATTTGCAAATGTTGCTTTTTCGGATGGGTCATTGTTGCATGGATTCGTTCAAAGATTTACGAATCAACAGCCAATAGCAGCCCCAGTCGATATTAGTAGGTACTTTGTAACGCCAAAGGAGTCTGGTCAACTCTGTCTTATGGCGGGACTTATGGGTGAGAATCGCAATATTTTCTTCCCTAAAATGAGTATTGATTTACATTTACACACTTTATCTAGCGTAGCTACACGCTTTATTAATGATTTGGGCTTTGAAGTTTATGAGTGCAATTCCGAGCAGGAGGCCCGTAACAGATCGTCCGAGTTAATTGCAGCTGGTAAGTGGCCTTGCTATTTTTTTAAATCAGATACTACCGGGGAAAAGGCTGCTGAAGAATTTTTTATGGGGCATGAAAAACTTGATTTTGATAGATTTAGTGATATAGGGATCATTAGTAATCAGCCGGAATTTGATGCTGATAAATTAGAGGCCTTTGAAAATGGAATTAAGCGAATATATAAGGAAGGCATTTGGAAAAAATCTCAAATCGTTGATATTTTTAAGGAGTTACTTGAAGAATTTGACTATCAAGACCTAGAAAAAAATTTAGATCAAAAAATGTAAAAATAAACCAATAAAAAAATGTACAAAAAAATAATTATAAATAAAAGGTTATTTTATATAGCATGGATGGTAATTTATGGATTTAAATATTACGCCAAGAAAATAAAGCTAATTTTTATAAAATCACTTACTTCGAAAGAAGTGCATTCTTTTACATATAGCCTGACACCTCTAAATAAATTATATTTATTGAATTCAGTCAGCATTATTACAGGACTTTCTTATGTTGAAGTAAAAAAATATTTCGTTGAGCTAGAATCAAACGCTGAGATTAAGGATTATCTAAAAATAATCTCACCAAATTCCCATTCAGCCTTTAGTGTACGAATTATTAACTATCTTCTGATTCGCGCAAAAAAACCTAAAATTTCTATTGAAAATGGTATTGGGGAAGGCATAAATACATTAATAATGTGTGAGGCTATAAAAAAAAATTTAAGCGAAGGTTTTTCTGGGAGATATATTGGTATTGATTTAAATATAGATGCCAGTTAAAAATTAAAAGGGTTTTATACCTCTGATAATTTTGAATTTATATGTTCCGATGCTCTTAACTATCTGATTTCTACGGTAGAGGAGGTGGATTTTTATTTTTCAGATGGCTGCAGATCCTATGCGTATGAGGTTATGGAGTTTGATTGTTTAAAGCCTAAGCTGAGTAAAACCCCATTAGTTGTAACAAATAAAGGCAGATTTTCAGCTGCGTTGCAGGAGCTGGCAGTAGGTTGGGATAAAAAATATTTGTATTTTGCAGAGGAGGTTGAAGATCACTGGTATCCAGGGGTGCATTTCGGTATTATGTTTTAGTACATTAAGGTAAAAAATAATTAAATCAGACTATCCAACAAATTAATATTTTAAATGAAGCGTTTTTTTGATTTCTTGCTCAGTCTGACTGCTATTGTTCTGTTGGCGCCAATATTTGTTGCAATATCTTTTTTAATCAAAATAACTTCTAGTGGACCAATTCTGTTTTGGTCAAATCGTGTTGGAAAAAATAATGATATTTTTCTAATGCCTAAGTTTCGAAGTATGAAAACAAATTCACCTGTTATGCCAACGCATCTGATCTATGACGCCCAAAGTTACTTAACCCCAGTAGGATCTTTTTTGCGAAAATTTAGTCTTGATGAATTGCCACAACTTTGGAGCATTTTGATGGGAGATATGAGTTTTGTTGGACCCCGTCCTGCACTTTACAATCAAGATGATTTGATAGCATTGAGAAATAAATATGGTGTTCAAAAATTATTACCAGGGTTAACTGGCTGGGCGCAGATAAACGGCCGTGATATGCTGACAGTTGCGGACAAGGTTGAATATGAGGTTGAATATCTTCGCAGGCGATCATTTTGGTTTGATCTAAAGATAATCTATCTGACAATTGCATTAGTTTTTCTTCGGTCGGACATATCCCATTAATCATCTATGTAGATTATTGGGTGCTTATTAAGTGATCAATATTTTCTGCATTTCATAACTTCAAAGAGATTAAATTGAAACGGCTTAATATTAAACTACTGGTGAAATTGCCTCGCCCTATAAAGCAGTCTATTGTCATTTTTATTGATCTGTTTATTTGTCTGTTAAGCATTTGGTTTGCAATTGGGCTCCGGCTCGAGGAGTGGCAAACTCCTGTTGGCAATCAGTGGTGGGCATTTATTTTAGCCCCCGCATTTTTTATCCCCATTTTTTTTGCCTTCGGTTTCTATCGCACTATTTTTAGATATTTTGGCTTCGCTATTTTTAATTCAATCTTTAAGCCTTTTGTACTTTATTGCATATTATTTATAGTGGTTTTTTCGATAGTTGGAGTAAACGGAGTGCCCCGTTTTGTAGGCCTTATCCATCCCATTTTATTTTTTATCGGCATACTCTCTGTTAGGTATTTAATTCGAGCGTGCTTGAATAATTTTTTTGTGGGTGGCATAAAATTTGCAGATGCCCATCCGTCCGCATTAATTTATGGCGCGGGTTCAGTCGGTCGTCAACTGGCTGAAGGATTGAGAGTGGCTGGTGAGATGAATGTTAATGGTTTTGTTGATGACGACGTTTATTTGCAGGGAAATATGATTAATGGGGTACATGTTTATGCGCCTTCTGAGTTGCGAAATCTAATTATTACATTAGGCATAACAGACGTACTTTTGGCGATGCCAGAAATGCCTAATGATAGGAAGAAAGAAATCATTGAAACTCTTTGCGATTGCGGAGTACGTGTCCGCAAGGTATCTGGATTGGTCGACATGATATCTGGCAAGCTTAATAATTCACAGTTGAATGACCTAGATATGAATGAATTGTTGGGCCGGGAGGTGCTTCACCCAAATAATGAAGTATTGGAAAAAAATATTTTTAATAAAGTTGTAATGGTTACAGGGGCCGGTGGATCTATAGGCTCCGAACTATGTCGCCAAATTATTCGGCTATCGCCAAGTGCATTAATCTTGGTTGATATTAATGAATATGGGCTGTACTCAATTTTTGAAGAATTAAAAGAGTTGGTTGCAAATTCCCATCAAAAAAATGTTGATAGTAGTCGCGAAGATGATTTGATTCCATCAAATATGAATAATTCCATAAGGATTGAGCCATATTTAGCTTCTGTTCGTGATAGAAGGGCCATGTTAAAAATTTTCTCAGTACATCGTCCTGACACTATATTTCATGCGGCTGCATATAAACATGTTCCTTTAGTTGAACAAAATTATGCCGAAGGAATTAGAAATAATGTATTGGGCACCCTCATTTGCGCTCAATTGAGTTTGGATTTTGGGGTCTCTAATTTTATTTTAATTAGTACTGATAAGGCTGTTAGACCCACCAATATCATGGGTGCAAGCAAGCGCTTGGCTGAGTTAGTTGTTCAGTCCATTTCAAAAAACCCCACCCATTCTGGTGTTGCTCCAATATTTTCAATGGTTAGATTTGGTAATGTACTTGGATCATCTGGCTCCGTAGTGCCGCTTTTTAGATCTCAGATTAAGGCTGGCGGACCAATTACTTTGACACATCTTGATGTAACTCGTTACTTTATGACCATAGCTGAGGCTGCCCAGTTGGTAATTCAGTCAAGCACTATGGCGTCAGGTGGTGATGTTTTTCTACTTGATATGGGCATGCCAGTTAGAATTTATGATTTGGCCTTAAGGATGATTTACCTTTCAGGTCTGATGGTTAAGGATGAATTAAATCCTAATGGTGATATTGAAATTAAGGTTACAGGGTTGAGGCCTGGCGAGAAACTTTATGAAGAGCTTCTGATTGGTTATAACCCTGAGAAAACTAGTCATCCAAAAATCATGAAGGCTCATGAAGAATTTATTTCATGGGATATTCTTAAGGGTGAACTTGATGGCCTAATGGATCTTTTGGAGAGGGATGAGGTCTCATTAATTCACCCTGTATTAATGAGGCTTGTGGCGGGCTACATACCAGGCAATAAACCAGTTAGTTAAATGTTTTGCTTGCTACAGTTTTTTCAGTGCATTGCCTAAATTAATGCTTGCTATGTTTAAGGATTTATAACTATCTGAAAACGTCAGATATTAATTCACATGCCCATAAAACATTGGCGGTTGATCACTTCTCTTTGTCATGTTAACTTTCTCAGTGAGTAATATTTTTAATATAAAGATTGACTTAATACTCTAAGCTATTTCTAGGTTGTTGTATTGTTTGGTGAGGTGTAAATCGATTTTACAATTTATATTTTACGAACAAAGAAACTGCTGCTGCAAACTACGAATTGATATCTCTGGCATTAGCACTCATATTCTTCATAATTTATAAGACCTAATACTGTAGTTGATTACGGCACCAAGCTCAAAAACAAAAACTCAAAGAAGATAATGAGATGCACCACCCCTTGCAATAAGGTGGTCCTGCCAATTGCCAATGTTAGCGCCCCAATAAAGAATGAGAGATACATTAAGGTCATATTGAGACTGCTGATCCCGAGGCTTAATGGTAGGTTAAAGAATATGGCAATTGCAGCCACTGTTGGGATAGTGAGCCCAATACTGGCTAGCGCTGATCCTAATGCGAGGTTTAAGCTGCTCTGCAATCGATTTGCCCTAGCTGCTCTGACTGCAGCATAGCCCTCTGGCATTAATACCAGCATTGCAATCGCGATACCCACCACTGTTTTAGGGGCGCCTGCTGCTTTGACTCCGGCTTCAATTGCTGGATTTAGCGCTTCTGCCAAACCTACAACTATTGCAAGTGAGATCAGAAGTAGTGCTGCGCTAATACTAGTTTTTAGATTACTGGGTTTGTCTGCATGAGTGGCGCTATTCACCTTTTGGTCTTCTGTCTTGGGAAGGTAGTAGTCGCGATGACTGACTGTTTGAAAAAATAAGAATGCACCGTAAAGGGCAAAAGAGGCTATCCCTGCAAAAGCAAGTTGACTCTTAGTGAAACTGGGTCCTGGCGTGCTTATCGTGACTATAGGCATAACCAAAATGAATGTAGCCAAAGCAGTGAGCACTGCTAATGCAGAATTGGTGCCCTCATTGCGGAAAGTCATCTCGTAATGCTTAAAGCCCCCCATAAAGATGCAAAGTCCGATAACTCCATTAATTACGATCATCACGGCTGCAAAGACGGCGTCACGAGCAATAAATTCAGAGCCTTCGTGACCAGCAAGCATCATGGCAATGATCAGGGAAACTTCAATAATGGTGACGCTAATCGATAGTACTAAGGTTCCATATGGCTCACCTGTTTTATGGGCAATTACCTCTGCATGGTGAACTGCCGATAAGACTGCTCCAATGAGGGTGATGCCCATCAATACGATGAACCAAGTTTGACTAAGAAGATGTGCCATTTAAGAAAATTAGTGTGTAGGTAAGAGGCTTAAATTCAGGGTAAGCTTTGATAATTAATACTCGTAGTTTAAAAGGTTTGTATGAATACGAAAGCAATCGTCTTATTTGGTCACGGAGCCCGTGATGCGCGTTGGCGCGAGCCCTTTGATCGTCTGGCATCGCTCTGGAAGGCGCAGAGGCCTCAAGTTCCTATGGAGTTAGCCTTTTTAGAGCTCATGCATCCAAATCTCGAGGAGGCGATTACTACTCAGGTATCTGCTGGTGCCACAGAGGTAGTTGTGGTGCCAGTCTTTTTTGGTCAAGGTGGCCATTTGCGCAACGACTTCCCAGTACTGCTGAATGCTTGCCGGGAAAAATTTCCACAGATTGCCCTAACCGCAACGCCTGCTGTCGGGGAAGATGACGCTGTCTTGCAAGCCATCATCGAATTTAGCGCTAGAGCTCTGTAAATCTGCAGTTTGATTGATGGAGTGTTTTTCTCTTAAGGCCTCCCCAACCATAATGAGCGCAGGTGATGCGCTATCAAACCAGTCATTTGCTTTACCATCCGCTAATTGACCAAGACTGCTTGACCAGTGGCGTTCATTTTGGGTGCTCACGGCTTCTAGAATGTGAACGGGTGTTTCACTTGTGTGTGGGGAGTTGTTTTCGATTAACTGTTTAGCAATATTGCTAGCATCCTTGCGACCCATGTAATACACCAAGGTATCAGCTTGTGGATTTTGAATTGGCTGCTGTTGACCCCCGTTACAACCGAGATTTTCAGTGCCTTGCGCCAGGGTAACAAAAGCAACGCTTCGAGATAGCCCGCGTAAGGTAAGTGATTTCTGAATAGTTGCTGCGCCAGCCAGAGCAGCGGTAATGCCTGGCACAACCTCAACTTCAATCTGATGCTTTTTGAGTGCTTGGATTTCTTCATCAGCGCGACCAAACATCATTGGGTCACCGCCCTTTAAGCGAACAATGACTTGATATTTTTGTGCTGCATCAATAAGGCGCTTGTTAATAAAATGTTGTACTGAAGAGAGTTTTCCACAGCGCTTACCAACAGGCTCTTTAATGGCTTGAGGGCAGAGTTCTAGCATTGCTGTATCAACCAAGGCATCATGAAAAACAATATCTGCCTTTGCCAATAGATTAGCTCCGCGTACAGTAATGAGATCAGCTGCTCCTGGGCCGGCACCAACCAAAAAGACTTTCCCGGGTTTGTTCGTATTACTCATGATATTTTCTCTGATCGTGACCTAGATAGTTGCTTGACTGCTGCGGGTATCGCGCCAGCTGTTTTGTGTGGTCACACTAAAGAGATCAAACTGCTTGAGTCCGATATCGAGATTCTGATCAGGGCGTAATTCAAAAGCATCAAAACCGACTCGAGCGCCTTGTAATAGCTGATCAATTAAGACGTCCCCAATCGCCCGAATCTCACCTTGCCATTGAAAGCGATCTCTGAGAAGGGCTGCAGTGCTAAAACTTCTACCATCTCTAAAAAGAGGGAAGTGTGCCCCAACTACTGCCCAGAGTTTTTTGCCTTCCTCGATGATGTCCGCATGCTTGAGGATGTCGTCATCAGCCGCAAACCAGACACCAATCTCACCCTTTTTAGAGCGTGTGAGGATGTCGACATTCTGATGGTGAGTAATCCACCAATGAAAAGGCACTAGAACCTTATGAAGTCCATGATCTAAATTCGGTATACCACCTTCATCACGCTCGCCTTCCCATACCTGCCATTCATTGGTAATGAGAGTGGGCTTACCGTCTTTAGGAAAATAAATAATCTGTTGGTTCATGGCTCTTCCCTGACTAGACGATTACGCTTTTATTAGATTCTTTGGAGTGCTTGTCATTTTTATTGAATGCGTTCTTGTATGCAGCCTCTTTAAAGGGCGCTACACCAAGGCGACGATAAGTCTCGATAAATGATTCATCACTGGTGCGTTGCTCGACATAGGTATTAATTAGGTTTGTTATGACCCTAGGGATTTGATTGGCGTAGAAAGCAGGGCCAATCACTTTGCCAATAGAGGCATGATTACCTTGCTCTCCGCCTAAAGTGACTTGATACCACTCTTCACCATCTTTATCCACGCCCAACACACCAATATTGCCTACGTGGTGATGACCACAGGAGTTAATACATCCTGAAATATTTAAGCTGATATCACCTAAATCAAATAAGTAATCCAAATCATCAAAGCGCTCCTGAATTGCTTTGGCGATTGGGAGTGACTTCGCATTAGCTAATGAGCAGAAATCGCCACCAGGACAAGCGATGATGTCAGTGAGCAATCCAATATTGGGGAGTGCTACATGCTGTTGCTTAGCAGCCTGCCAAAGCTCTAGTAGTTTGGACTGCTCTACATCGGCCAATACTAAGTTTTGTTCATGGGTAACCCGTAGCTCACCAAAGCTGTATTGGTCCGCTAGATCTGCAATGGCATTCATCTGCGCGCTTGTGGCATCGCCAGGAGCAGCGGTTCCATGAGGTTTGAGCGAAAGAATGACTGAAGCATAGCCGGGCACTTGATGTGGCTTGACGTTGCGCTCTAGCCAGCGAGCAAAGGCAGTTCTCTCAGTCTCGGGCACGGTGGCTAGAATAGCTTCATTACTTACCACTGTTAATTTCTGATACGCAGGTTTAGTGAAGTGCTTAGCAACGCGCTCCCACTCAGACTGTGTGAAATTATCTTTACTTTCTTTTGATTCATTGTGAAGATGTGCCCACTCAGCTT
This sequence comes from Polynucleobacter sp. UB-Siik-W21, assembly GCF_018687415.1. Classification (NCBI taxonomy): domain Bacteria; kingdom Pseudomonadati; phylum Pseudomonadota; class Betaproteobacteria; order Burkholderiales; family Burkholderiaceae; genus Polynucleobacter; species Polynucleobacter sp. UB-Siik-W21. The sequence continues at coordinate 339,840 of NZ_CP061289.1, forward strand.
CAACTTGTCGAGCAAACTCTTCAGGACTTAAAGCCTTAACCAAGATCTTGATGCGAGCCTTGTAAAGATTGTCTCTACGCCCAAAGCGGTTATAGACCCGCAAGAGGGCGGTGAGGTAGCTCGGCAATAGCTGCCAAGGCAAATCTGTTTTGATCAGTGAACCTAAAATTGGTGTGCGGCCCATACCGCCACCTGCATAGATGTCCGCTATGAGTTCATCTCGTGTATTTTTCTTGAGTTCAATACCAACATCATGGCAAAGCAAAATGGTGCGATCTTCTTTTGCGCCATTAATGGCAAACTTAAATTTGCGGGGAAGATGAGCAAACTCAGGATGTAGTGTTGACCACTGGCGCAGTAATTCACATACAGGTCGTGGATCAACATATTCATCACCTGCTACACCGGCAAACGCATCACTTGTAATGTTGCGAATACAGTTACCGGAAGTCTGAATGGCATGCATCTCCACCTTGGCCAGCTCGGCCAAAATATCGGGAGTGTCTTCTAGTTTGACCCAGTTGTACTGAATGTTTTGACGAGTCGTGAAGTGACCGTAACCGCGGTCGTACTTTTGCGCAATGAGTGCCATGGTGCGCAATTGTTTTGAATTAAATAGACCGTAAGGAATTGCCACACGCAACATATACGCATGGCGTTGGTGATAGAGACCATTCTGCAGTCTTAGAGGGCGAAACTCTTCTTCAGCAAGACTGCCATCAAGACGCCTAGCTACCTGGTCTCTAAATTGTGCAACCCGTTGATCTACAAGGGTTTGGTCAATATGGTCGTATTTATACATAGCCCACGATTGTCAGGGTTATTCTGTATTCCGCCAAATACTTAAAAATTGATCTTATATAACTTAGAGATATATAAGATGGCAATAGACCCTGAACCCTAAAAGTCTGCTTCAATATGGCTAAACCTAAAAAAAGAGCGCACAAGCTAGGCCCCAAATTATCAAATACGGAGACAGCATGAAAAAATTCCTGCAAATCGGCTTGGCCGCCGCCTTCGGCTTTAGCTTATTCACTAGTAGCGCATTATTTGCCGCAGATACCTCAAAAGCACCTTTGCCCCTCAGTAGCACTCCTGGCCAAGGATTTACCCAGGAAGGTCTCAAAAGAATTGATGCGTTCTTTGCCGATCAAATTGCTGCAAATAATATGCCTGGTGCCGTATTGGCGGTTGCCAAGAATGGCAAGTTAGTCATTTTTAAACCTTATGGATATTTGGATAAAGCCAACAACAAACCCATGACAACGGATGCCATCTTTAATTTGGCATCGATGACCAAGGTGATGGCTGCTGTAGGCGGACTCACTTTTTATGAAGAAGGGAAGTTGCCACTCAATGCACCGATCACCAATTGGCTCCCGCAATTTAAAGATATGAAAGTAGGCAAGATTGATGCTGATGGAAATCTCACTACCGTGCCAGCAAAAAATCCCATCACGATTCAAGACTTAATGCGCCATACCAATGGCCTTACCTATGGTGGTCGAGGTGCAACACCGGTACATCAGTTTTATCCAGCAGGTTCAGCGCCCGCAGCTGTTCAATACAATGCTCAAGAATTTATTGATAAGTTAGCCAGTGCACCATTGCTCTATGAGCCAGGCACTGCATGGGATTATGGTTTTGGCTTGGATGTACTCGGCATCATTGAAGAAAAGATTGCCGGCAAACCTTTGGGCACAGTCATGCAAGAACGTATTTGGAATAAAGTCGGAATGCCGAATACCACTTTTAACTTGGCTGAAAAAGAACGTGCTCGTTTAGCGCAACCCTTGCCGATTGACCCGCTTACTGGTAAGCCACAAAAGGTGGATATTCATACGCAGAAGGTCAAGTTTGATTGTGGTGGCTCTTGTGCCTATTCTACTGCGGGTGACTACATTCGTTTTGGTCAAATGCTGCTCAATGGCGGCAGTCTTGAAGGTAAGAAAGTATTAGGTCCGCAGACAGTGGCATTTATGACATCAAACCACTTAAATAAAGATATTAAAAATAATGTCGGTGGTACTGAGCCAGGTCGCGTAGGTTATGGCTTCGGTTTGGGTGTAGCAGTTCGCACCGATAGAGGCTTGTCAGCAATCAATGGCAACGTTGGTGACTTTACCTGGAATGGCGCATACGGAACCATCTTTTGGGTAGACCCTAAAGAACAAATGGTAGTGGTCATGATGGGTGTAGCACCAGGCGAAATACGTAAGGTACATCGTGAGCAATTGAATGCAGTGATTTATGGCGCGTTGGAGAAGTAATGAAAAGTTATAAGAACAGCTAAACCTGGCCACTCCAATTGAGTGGATATTCCCTTCTTTAAAATTAGCGCAAGCACTAAAAATGCTTGCGCTAATTTTTTTATCCAACACATTTATTTCTGGAGATCGATATGACATAACTTTTTAACAAGAATTTGAGGAATTTGTTATGTCACGAACAGTTAGACGTAAAAATCAGCGGTATGAATATGTATGGGTTTTAAAAGATTGGGACTTATTTCTTAAAGGAGGCACAAGTATTCGTCATGATCAACACTCGCCTGCTGGAAGAAAAGCAATTGCTATCTTTCACTCCGACAAAGAAATCACTATGGGAAGTGGGGCGCCGCGATGGTATCGCAAGATATTTGATCGGCGTCGGCGCACCAGAAACGACAGAGTGATGCGGCAATGGCTCGGAAACCATGATTTTGATCCCGTCTTTGAAGCTAGCCACAAACATGAGGCCAATTGGTCTTGGTGGTGATTTGATCGTTTTTTAATTATAAAAAGGGGTCGCTTGAGAGAAGATTTTGATTGTTTTGGGCTATGAGGGCTTGCTTACGCTGCGTAACCATTTATCAATAACTTGATGGTTTAATTCATGTTTTTCAAACATGCTAATAATTTTGATGTGGGATTCCTTCGGAGTTGCATATATTCGAAAGCCATTTAAGCGCAAAAAAGTATCCATTGCGGCAAACGCAAGCCTTTTGTTTCCATCTACAAATGGATGGTTGATGGCGAGGCTTTCGAATAGGGCTGCTGCTTGGCTAATGACATCGTTATAGTAGCCAGATTGAGCTCGATAAAGCGCTGCTTCTAGAGCGTTTCTATCTCTAACTCCAGTCGATCCGCCAAATCTATTAATTAAGACCTCATGCATCAACATGAGGTCTTCGAGCGAGGGGTAAATCACTACTTGGCCAGCTCTTTATAAAGCTCTTCAAACTCCTGCAAGCTTTGTGCAAAGTGAGACATTACCTTTCGGCTATTGATTGCAATCCCTTTTTTGCTGAGATAGTCGCGGAATGCTTCATCCAAAACTGCATGAAATTTCCGACCCTCTGCGTCAGCAATCTGATGAAGAACATTTAAAATCTCAGGGTTGGCCTGAGAGGAAAATTTGCTTAAATTTAAAGTGCCCATGGGCTTTCTCCACTTTTTCAGTATTATTCTTGAAAATTCTTGAAAAATCAAGAAATAATAAGGCCACTAGAAATAGCGTGGTTTACAACCCATGTTCCCGGTAGTGCCTGTATAGATTAGCGATAGATGCAAATCCTAAGGTCACAATCAGTACTGCAAATAAATATTCAGTGGTGAGGTAGTTAAAGACCTTGAGTTGGATGAGGATCGCAACTGCCATAAAAACACCAATCGATCCAAAGGCTACCAGTTTGAAATTGGGTATAAATGCACCCAATGTAATCGCAATAAATACCAAGTAGAGCTCTGAAACCAATTGGTCTGCAGTAACAAAAATAGAATTGGTTAATTCTGGGTTAGTAAATTTTCCCAAAACGGCAATGGTCAAAATGCTAGCTAAGATCGCAAAGTTCAACTTTGCTTTGGATAGAATGGCTTTCAGTTGATCGTTCATATTGCTCAGGCTAATGGAGCGCCATTGCCATTAAAGACCAGGCTAATGCCAAGCCATAAGAGGATGAAGGCAACAAGTACGGTGAAGCCAATTTTCTTGAGGAAATATTCCAGGCTATCCATGTAGGCTTCATCATTGCGACCAAACCATTGATCAAAGCGCTTCCACACTAGGCGACCTACCGCTAGGGGTAACAACATCGCAACAATGCCTAAGATGACGGTAAGAGTGGTATCCATTTAATACTTCTTTCTACTGTATTTGCTCTGTTTTGCTGGCTTATTTACAAATTGATTGCCGGAAAGTCATACAGGATACAGGGGTTATCGACCAGGATCGATTTTCTTAAGTTTGGGTCTGTAACCAAATCGCCAAATAGGTCACACAGATCAGCATTGTGAGGCATTTGCCTCTTCACCATTACATGGGGCCAATCGCTACCCCAGACCAGTCGCTTAGGATTTGCGTCCATCACTGCATCATTAAAAGGGCGCATATCGGCATAAGGAAGATTGCCATCACAAATGCGATAAGGGCCTGTCATTTTGACCCAAGCCTGTTGGTTTTTAAGTAACTCTAATAAGCCCTGAAATCCTGGATCCTGAATTCCATGTTTTGTGTGGCTATATCCAAAGTGACCAAATACTAAATCTACCGGAAAGTTTTCAAAAACCTGAGCTAAGTCTGGATATTCATTCACATGCATGAGCAACTCAAGATGCCAGCCAAAGGGCTTGATGCGTTCTGCTAAAGCTTTTAGGTTTTGTATTGGTAAACCAGTGGACTTATCAGCCACATCAACAATATTGCAACGAACTCCCCGAACACCAGCTGCATGCAGTTGTTCTAACTCTTGATCGCCAATTTCATTTACGTTGTTTGAAACAACGGCCACACCACGAAACTTTTCGGGCTGCGCCTTGAGCGCTGCTAACATCGCGCGATTATCAGAGCCATACACGCTCGGTTGCACTAGCACTGCTCGATCTATACCAAGCATCTGAAGTAAAGATTGGTAGCTCTCTAGAGTGGCATCTGGCGGCGTATAGATGCGCTCTTGCGCATAGGGAAATTGAGTTGCGGGGCCACAGATGTGGGCATGACAATCAACCGCTCCAGCCGGAAACGTAATCTTCGGCGATCGTATTTCTGGGTCGGGGGCTTGGCACAGAGGCGCTGAAGGATGATTGGTCAATTGCTTTACCGCTTTTTTACTGCGTTACTTTATTGCGGTTCGATATTCGCATCTTTGGCAATCTTTTGATACTTCGCCATTTCTTCACGAACAAATTTGCCAAATTCAGTTGGGCTCATCGGTGTTGCTTTAATGCCTTTGGTTTCATAAGCAGTTTTCACTTCAGGATCTTGCATCGATTGATTGATGTCGGTATTAATCTTTTTAACTACTACAGCTGGAGTGCCCGCAGGTGCCCAAACACCAAACCAAAGACCAATTTCAAAATTCGGATAACCCTGTTCTGTAATGCTGGCAATTTCAGGAACTGCCGCATTACGAGTTTTGCTAGTGACTCCTAATGCGCGTAACTTGCCGCCTTTGAGTTGCCCAATCGCCGTATCAAGCGGTGCCATATAAAAAGCAGTGCGGCCTGACATCGTGTCAGAGATCGCTTCTGGCGATCCTTTGTAGGGAACATGGATTAATTTAATGCCCATCATTTGATTGAAATACTCAGCGGCCAAGTGAGTGGAGCTGCCAACACCTGCAGAGGCAAAGGTAATCTCACCAGGTTTGGATTTTGCAGCGATCACTAAATCTCGAATCGTTTGATAAGGACCATCTGCAGCAGTGATCATGACGTAAGGGGTTTGCCCAAGAATGGCCACATCAATCAAACTCTTGAGTGGGTCATAAGGTAATTTTTTATAGATAGCTGGGTTGGCTGCATAGGATGCTGATTGAACGAGTAGGGAGTAACCATCTGGATCGGCATTGACAACAACTCCTGTCCCGATCAATCCGCCGGCGCCAGGGCGGTTTTCAATAATGACGGGTTGCTTCCAACTTTCCGTCAGGCTTTTAGCAACCAGTCGTCCAGCAATGTCAGCCCCAGAGCCGGTAGTCAAAGGCACGATCATCTTGACAGTGCGATTGGGGTAGCTTTGGGCATTGGCTATGGCTGCTGATACGGAAAGGCTCAGCATCAGAGTGAGCTTGCCGAGCATGTGGGTGCGCTTGCCCTGAATTAGTGATGTCAACATCGTGTCTCCTATGACTTTTATTGCGTCGTTTTTATAGTGGCGTCTAAATACCTTCTAGGGTATTTCATTGGATAATCTAACACGGTCTCATAAATAGATAAATAGAGGCCGGTAGATCCAAAAAAGGCGGAGACAGATGACCCAATTGCAAGATACCAAAACCGTTAACGTTAATGGCGTTGATATTGCCTATCGATTTGATGGTCCCCAAGATGGCCGAGTACTGTTAGTGGCTAATAGTTTGATGGCCAACGGCAGTATGTGGAATTGGAACGTACCTGCTTTTGCTGGCCGTTACCGTGTGCTGCGTTACGACAAAAGAGGGCATGGCAAGTCTGGAGTTACGCCTGGCCCATACAGCATTGCGCAATTAGCTGATGATGCTATTGGTTTATTGGATGCACTGAAAATTGAGAAGGTGCATTTCATGGGCCTATCGATTGGCGGGATGATTGGGCAGCAATTAGGCGCGCGTTATCCAGAGCGCATTCTTTCACTTTCACTTTGTAATACCGCCAGTGAAATGCCACCCCGCAGTTTGTGGGAAGACCGTTTTCAAACCGCCCGCTCACAAGGTCTTGCTAGCTTGGTAGATGGCACGATTGGTCGCTGGTTCACAGCGCCATTTGTAGAGCGCGCTCCACACGATATTGAAAAAGTACGCCAGATGATTTTGGCTACTAATGTGGAAGGTTATATCGGCTGCGGTAGTGCTGTGCGCGATATGGCACAAAGCACGATGTTGCTCAAGATCAAGGCGCCAACCCTGGTTCTATCTGGTCGCCATGACCCTGCTTGTACCGTAGATCAAGGTATTGTGCTTAATCGCCTGATTGATGGATCGCAGATAGTTATTATTGAAGACGCAGCCCATTTATCGAACATTGAGCAGCCTGCTCGATTTAATCAAGCGGTGCGAGAGTTCATTGATTCGGTAGACAACCATCTTTAAGTTTTGAAGATGCTAAAGATATATTTCTTATTTTGCAGTGATCACTAAAAGGTTCCTCATGACCGACTTATCAGTAGAACAAATGAAAGTACTCCGTGCCAATGCATTAGGTGCAGCAGCAAAAGTTCCGGGGGTACTCATTGGTCTAGGCATTTTGTTCCTCATTCTCGGCATGATTGGCATTGCCGGTCAAACCCTCTTCTCTCTGGTTTCAGTCAATGTGCTGGGTATCTTCTTATTTGCAGGCGGCATTCTTCAGGGTGCTCATGCATTTAAATCTGCTGGCTGGAAAAGTGTTGGCGTGCAGCTGATTTTTACTATTTTGTATATTGGCGCAGCAATTTATGTATGGGCATTCCCAATTCCTGCCCTTGAAGCGATTACCTTGTGGTTAGCCGCAATCTTTTTTATTACTGGTTTATTGCGTTTAGTTTCTGCGTTCCAGCATCGTCATTTTGCTGAGTGGTTCTGGCTTGCCTTATCTGCAGCCATTTCTATCTTGATGGGCGTACTCATCATGAATAGCTTCCCATCATCAAGCTTATGGTTACCTGGCCTATTAATCGCTATTGAATTGCTACTACAAGGCTGGACATTATTGTTCTTAGGTTTTGCGGCCAAATCATTAACGAAGCAATAAACACTGAATCATTCCATATAAAGAGCAAAGTCATGGCAATGAAAAAAACAGACCTGTACAAGAGCTTAGCCTTGACTACTGCTCAGCGTATGAAGAATGCTGCCAAAACTCCCAAGCCTGGAGCTGCCGATGCAGTAGCAAAAACCAAAAAAGAGCTAGCAGAGGCAAACCCGATGCTGGCTTCTTTGATGGGCAAGAGTAAGCCAAAGAAAAAATAAATCAAAAGAAAAATGCCAGTAGTAAGCCCTTAATAATGGTTATGTGTAAGCAACTGCAATCTAGCGCGAATGTTCTAGCTCTCTTATTAGTTTTGCAATCTGCTCAATCTTGGGCGCAAATTGCACCACCCCCAAATTACGATCAAAAGCTCAACGACATGGTGGTGAATGCCACTCGTTCAGGAACACCCCTAGATGAAATGTCACTCAATACGACGATTCTAACGAAAGAAGTATTGGAATCTTCTCCTGATCAAACTATTGATCAAGTACTCAAGAATGTGCCAGGCGTATTTTTAAATGATGTGCCTTACTACCAAAAAGATCCCACTGGTCAAAGCATTAACGTCCGTGGTTTGGGTTATGGCCGCACCCTAGTATTAATCGATGGCTTACCAGCAAATGACGCCTTCTACGGAACAGTACAGTGGAACTTGGTGCCGATGTCTTCGATTGAGTCGGTGGAGTTTGTGCGCGGTGGTGTTTCTAGTTTGTATGGCAACTACGGCATGGGTGGTGTGATCAATATCAACACCAAAACACCTAAAAATAGTTCTCAAGAAGTTTCTGCCAGCATAGGATCATTTGCAACAGGTAACGTGGCCGCCTCAAAAGATCTGGTCATGTCAGATGTAATGCAGATGCGCTTTTCTGCAGATTACTTTTCTAGCGAAGGCTTTCAGAACTACGCTACGATTTCTCCAGGATCGCCGAGTAATATTAAAAATGGCATGGGAACGGATGCCGTTAAGAATTCGAATGTCCGCCTACAAAATTACTTCAAACCCACTGCTGATACCAATGCATTCTTAAGAATGGGTTACAGCACGATGGCGGACTTAAGTAACAACTACGCCATCGCACCCAATTTAATTCAGACGGCTGATGTGGCGGGCGGTTCCACTACAAATCTAGATGTAGATAAAAAAGTGCAGGTTAATGTTTATTATCAAAATACAAATTTCTATAAACAAACTGCCAATAATTTGACCGCTTCACCATATAAGCCTTATATCAATGCCAATTACACCGATCCCTATTCCACTCTTGGCGCATCAGCGCAATATACACATGACTTAAAAGCCGCCGGCATTGATCAATATATTGTTGGTATCGATGCCAGAAATATTTCTGCATCGAACTTAACAAATAATCTTGGTACGACTGGCGCAGTAAGCTCAGTAAGTTACGCGCAGGGACAGCAAAACTTTTATGGACTTCTTGGTCAAGTTAAATCTCGGGCTAGCGCAATTCCACTAGAAACCTCCCTGGGTGTGCGGGTTGATGCATGGAATAGTCAAACACCCACTTCATATAACGCTGGCGCCAATGGTTCAAGTCCTATCTATCAAGGCATTCCAAATCAGAGCAAAACACAGTTGAGTCCAACTCTAGGTCTGCTATATAAAGCAACCCAAAATTGGGACTTGCGTAGTGCTGCCTATCAAGCTTTTCATGCGCCGAGTATGAACAATACTTTGCGTAGTTATGGAAACTCTGTCAGTGGATATTCTCTGGCTAATCCGAATTTAACGCCCGAGACAATGACGGGTTATGAAGTGGGGACAGATTACCGCTGGAAAAATGGTTTTGCGCAGCTTACTGCTTTTAATAATTACATTCAGAATGCGATCGCCAGCTACAAAATTACTACTGCAAATTGGGCTTATGCAAACAGTCTGTGTAGTGCCGCTGGACTTTCGGGATGCTCTGCTACCAGTACAAGCTCAGGCTATACCAATGTCAGCTACTACACCAATCAACAAAATCTATTGAGTCGCGGTCTTGAGTTGCAATACCATCACGATCTCAATCCGAATTGGGCTGTAGATGGTGGCTACTCCTACACCCGAACTGTATTAACGTGGACTGCCACGACTGACGCGATTAATTCACAGGTGGGCGGTGTACCGATGAATATTGCAAATGCAGCCATTACTTATTACCCTGTGCCGCAGGCAAGCCTGACAACCACCGTGCGTTATGTTGGCAACTCCTGGATGGCAACAGGATCCCTGCCAGTGCCTGCCTATGCCGTGGTTGGCTTAAAGGCGAATTATCAAGTCACCCCCCAGGCCTCAGTATTTGCCTCAGCAGTGAACTTACTGAATCGACAGTATGTCACCTTCAATATTGCATCGCAGGCCTCTTCGTATCAGGCTGGCATGCCGCAAGCTATCACCGTTGGGGCTAGGATGATCTTCTAGAAAATTGATGCAGTGCAGTAGTATTGAATTTAGTGTGAACATATTGAAAATGCTTTAGGATTTAACGAAACTGAGTTCGAAGTAAATGAGAGTAAGTGCAATAAAAAACAAAAATTAGGAGATGTATCTGTGAAATTAAAAACTATTAATTCTTTAATGTTTGCTGCCGGCATTGTAGTTGCTACTTTGGCAAGTGCACAAGCTCCTGCTCCGGCACCAGCTGCAGCGCCTGCAATTCCGCCAACATGGGCGCAAGGTAGAACACCAGATGGTATGAATCCATCCTTGGCGCCAAATCCTCCTGGTATTTCTGCAATGTCTGCAGATGAAATTCCCGTCAGCAAGCTAAAAGTGCCAGCTGGCTTCAAGATTGAGTTGTGGGCATCCGGTATGCCAAACGGTCGCTCTATGACCGAGTCTCCAAATGGCACCGTTTTTGTAGGCACCCGCTTTACAGGAAATGTCTATGCTGTAGTAACTAAAGATGGCAAGCGCGAAGTGAAAACCATCGCCAAGGGTTTGCATCGTCCAAACGGTGTAGCGTTCACCAATGGTTCACTTTACGTTGCTGAACTCTCGCGCATCATTCGTTACGACAATATTGAGCAGAACTTAGATAATCCACCTGTACCAGTAGTAGTGTTTGATGCGCTTCCGAAAGATGAGCCGCATGGTTGGAAGTTCATGAAGCTCAGTCCTGATGGACAGTATTTGTATTTTCAAATCGGTACACCAGCAAATATTGTTGTGCCACCATCAACTCATGCAACGATCGTTCGCTTGAACCTAAAAACCAATATTTTAGAAACAGTTGCAACCGGTGTTCGTAACAGTGTTGGTATGGATTTCCAACCAGGCTCTAAAGAACTTTGGTTTACCAACAATGCTCGTGATTGGGTTGCTGAAGACAAGCCAAATGACACCTTAAATCGCTTAGTTCGCCCTAAGGGAATGAACTTCGGCTACCCTCATTGTCATCAGGGTGACTTCTTAGATCCTGAGTTTGGTAAAGGACGTTCATGCGATGAGTTTGATAAGCCTGTCTATAACTTAGGCGCACACGTAGCTGCTTTGGGTATGCGTTTTTATAACGGCAAGCAATTTCCAGCAGAATACAAAGGCAATATCTTTATTGCTGAACACGGCTCTTGGAATAAAACTCAGCGTGTTGGTTATCAAGTGGTGCGAGTAGTGCTTGATTCTAAAAATAAGGTTGTCAAAGCTGAGCCATTCGTAACCGGCTGGTTGGATGGTGATAAATATTGGGGGCGTCCAGTTGACGTTCAGATGCTCAAAGACGGTTCCATGTTGGTATCCGATGATGAAACTGGTGCAATCTTCCGCGTATCATACGGTAAATGAAATTGATCTCTAGCACTAGGGCCATCCTCGGGGTGGCCTTTTTTACTTCTTTAGTCTGCTCATTTAATATATATGCTGCGCCACCAGATGCAGCAGCAGGTAAAGCAAAAGCACAAACATGCTTTGCTTGTCATGGAGAAAATGGCATTAGTATTTCACCAGAGATACCAAATCTTGCGGCACAACCAGCGCTATCCATTACCTATCAGTTGATTCAGTTCAGAGGCCAACAGCGCAAAGGTGGAGCAATGGAGGCTCTAGCGATGCCCTTAAGCGATCAAGATATGCGTGATATTGCGGTCTACTATGCCGCTTTACCGCCGCCGCTGGCTAAATCAGGTAATGCAGAAAAAATTGCTAAAGGTCAGCAGATCTCCAGTGCCCAGTATTGCAATTCGTGTCATGGTCCACAGTTACAAGGACAAAAGCATATTGCGCGTTTGGCTGGGCAATCATCTGAGTATGTGATGACTCAACTTAAAAATATTCGTACTGGTAGTCGGGTGGACATGGATGGCACAATGGGGAGCGCAGCGCGAGGTTTGAGCGATGATGATATCGACGCTTTGGCTGCTTACGCTGCTTCGCTGAACTAGCATCTAATGATCCTTCGAACTCTTTAGCAATTTGCTTCTTTGCAGTCAAAAAACCATTTTCTCCTCGTTGATTTTTTAAAGACTTTTGCAGCTTTAATCATCATCATTCACCATCTGTCGAGTTACGGACAGATCGCAGAGGATGCACGCACAGTGTTGCCAGAACTAATGACTTGGTTGTTTGAATACGGACGCTATGCAGTACAGATCTTTTTGGTCATGGGCGGATACTTGGCCGCCCAATCCCTGACGCGCACCAGTAACTTAAAAAATCTCCAAACTGTTTTAAGGATTATTTTTAATCGCTATCTGCGCTTGTTTGCACCGTACGTTGTTGCGCTGATCATCACCATAGCTTGTGCGTGGGTGGCGCGTTTTTGGGTACAAGATGAATTCGTGGGTGAATCAGAAACGCTGAGTCAGTTTTTAGCGCATCTATTTTTTCTGCAGGGCATCTTAGGGCTTGATTCTATTTCTGCTGGCGTTTGGTATGTGGCGATTGATTGGCAGTTATACGCAATTCTGGCAATCGTATTGGGAATGTTTCCTACCTTTCGTTCGGTAGTGTGGTTTTTAGCCGTACTGTGTGCTCTATCGCTGCTGTATTTCAATAGAAATGCTGACTACGAAAATTATTTCATCTACTTTATTGGCTCTTATGGTTTAGGTGTTTTGGCTCAGCTTTGTAAAAATTATCCCGATCGATTAATCAATCGCTTTGCTAGAGTAGTGATGTGGGCTATTGGTGTGGCAATCATAGTTGCCAGTTTTCAAGAGTTTTGGCTACGAAATATTCTGGCTTATGTAGTCGCTTTAGTTTTGATCCTCTGGGGGGATTGGGCCTATATTGACCAATGGCGAGATCAAAAACATTTGCGTCCGCATAAATTAGTGAATGCCATTTTATGGAGTAGCAGAAGATCGTATTGCGCCTTCTTAATACACTTCGCTTTTATCTTGTTGGCTAATACGCTCTATATCGGTTGGGGTATGAGCCGGCAACATGATGGAGTCATGGCAATAGTTCTGATGTTCTTCTCCTTAGTAGCAAGTTGGCAAGCTGCGAATTATCTCTACCGATGGGTAGAGATGCCTGCGCGAAGAATTAAATTTTAAAGTCCCATTTCTTTTAAGACACGAAAGATTTCTCGATAAGCCTTAGGAGGCTTATTTTGCTCTTTCTCTCTTCGCGCATTGCGAATAAGGGTGCGCATATTCTGAATATCCATATCGGGATATTGCTCAATCATTTTGGTAAAATTTTCATCATGGGCGATAAGCCGATCACGATAGCCCTCTAAGAAGTGAAGCTTTGCAGTCTCTGCTTTACTGACGCCCTGAATGGCATCTAAACGTTTTTGAATCGCTTCGAGTTCTTCTTCATCTAAAAAGCGCATGAGCTTGCCAAGATACTGCTTATGGCGACGAATCGCTTCAAAACTCTTAATCTTGTTAGTTTCTGCAATCGCTGTTTTGATGGCGTCATCTAAGGGAATGGTTTTGAGGGCATCGCTACTCAAAGCTGCCAATACCTCTGCCAATTTCTGGCGTTCAGTCATTTGGCGCTTTAACTCGGACTTGCTTGGGCCTTCATCTTCCTCAGCAAGCTTGGGAGTGCGATTTTTCTCATTAATGTGCATCTAAGTATTTTAGACGGGTATTTGATCCGAATTATTCTTTACTGATCTTTTGTTTGAAAAGTCGCAGACTATCACTAGAAAACAACTGACTGCGACCAATGACGGTTGATGGCTGTAATCTACCAGCCTGGACATATCTACGCAAAGTGGGAAGCGAAATTTCTAAAAATTCTGCAGCCTCTTCTGCCGAAAAGGTAGCATTTCTCAGATGTCCAAATACTTGTTCGTGCGTGTAATCGGTCTCCTTAAAGGCATTTATTGCAATTAAAGAGAAAAATTTAATACGTTCTTTTGCTGACATTTTTTGCACTTGAGCAAATAGATCCTCAGCAGTCATCGTTGGAGTCATTCATTGACCTCGCTTTCTTTATTCAAGTGCCTTTGAGTTGTCATTTGAGACGAATTGATCGTTTTAGTTGATTGTAGAAATTTTCATGAGGTCCAATTTGACAGAACTCAATCCAGGTTATGAAATTTCCATTTGCAAAATGGTTAAATTGATATGCCATTAAATATTCCTGTTTATTAAAGCGAAACTTATAAACAAATATTCCCTGTAGGTCACCAAGTTTTTGCTGACCTATCCTGGGGTTGTTACAAACTTCAATAACCTTATCTTCTATCGCTAACTGCAAAGGCTTTGAAGCCCTTTTGACAAATTGAGCAAAGGCTCTTTTATAGCAAGTTCTCATGATCTAATAATAGATCGTAATTGATTCTATAACAAATCAACAAAAATGCCAAGAAATACCTGATTTTTTTATTGGTCAATAATAGAAGCAACTATGTTTTATGCAGCGGATACATGACTCAAGCAAACGCTTACGACTACATCATTATTGGGGCAGGCAGTGCCGGTTGTATGTTGGCTAAGCGTTTAACTGAGAACCCGCAAAAGAGGGTTTTATTAATTGAGGCCGGTAAGAGTGATAACTACATTTGGATTCATATTCCGGTGGGCTATCTTTACTGCATTGATAATCCAAAAACAGATTGGCGTTTTAAGACGGTTGCCGAAAAAGGTCTCAATGGCCGCTCCTTGTTATATCCCCGCGGTCGTGTACTTGGTGGATGTTCATCGATTAACGGCATGATCTACATGCGCGGTCAAGCAAGTGACTATGAGTCTTGGGTACAAGCCACAGGCGATGAAGCTTGGTCTTGGGAGAATGTACTCAAGCGCTATAAAGTATTTGAGGATTACCACAGTGATGCCAATCAATGGCACGGCAAAGGTGGCGAGTGGACCGTATCGAAGCAACGCTTGCGTTGGCCCATCATGGACCGATTTAAAGATGCGGCAATAGAGGCTGGCATTCCAGCATCAGATGACTTTAATCGTGGCGATAACTTTGGTGTAGGCTACTTTGATGTGAGCCAGCGTAAGGGTTGGAGGCTCAATACATCAAAAGCTTTTTTAAAAGATGCTGTCAAGCGTAGTAATCTGACGGTACTCACCGAAGCCATGGTAACCAAACTCAAGATCGATCCATTGACTAAACAATGTTACGGGGTTGAGTACCGCTGGAACGGTGTGGTCACTGAATCATTGATCAATCCAGACGGCGAAGTGATTTTGAGTGCTGGCTCTATTGGTAGCGTGCAAATTTTAGAACGTTCTGGTATTGGCGCTGCAGCGCATTTAAATCAGTTGGGTATCCCGGTGATTGCAGACTTACCGGGGGTTGGTGAAAACCTGCAAGATCATTTGCAATTGCGGATGATTTATAAAGTGAACGGCATCAAAACTCTCAACACCCAAGCGAATTCATTATTTGGCAAGATGATGATTGGATTGGAGTATCTCTTAAAGCGCTCGGGACCGATGTCGATGGCGCCTTCACAGCTGGGGGCATTTGCTTATAGCTCTTCAGCTCAAAAGAGTGCTAACGTGGAATATCATGTGCAACCTTTGTCGCTTGAACGTTTTGGTGAAGACTTGCATTCCTTCAATGCGTTCACTGCCAGTGTATGTAACTTGCGTCCCACTTCACGGGGTAGCGTACACATCACCTCTGTTGATCCTGAAGCGCCTCCAGCAATTCAACCGAACTACTTATCTACTGAAGAAGATCGTAAGGTGGCAGTAGAGTCATTGCGTTTAACTCGGAAGATTGTGGAAAGTCCTGCACTCAAACCTTTTACGCCAGAAGAATATAAGCCGGGTATTCAATATCAAAGTGACGAAGAGTTGGTAAAAGCAGCAGGAGATATTGGTACGACGATTTTTCATCCAGTGGGCACTTGCAAGATGGGGCGGCCCGATGATCCGATGGCCGTTCTAGACTCACAATTGCGAGTAAGGGAGATTCATCATTTGAGGGTAGTAGATGCTTCTGCCATGCCCACCATTACTTCGGGTAATACGGCTGCACCAACCATGATGATTGCAGAGCGCGTAGCGGAATTGCTGACGCGTGAGTAATTCATTGAAGCCATCTCTTAATTACCAATTGCCTGTTAGCCATTTGTTACTGGCATTAGCCATTGTGGCCGTATGGGGAACCAACTTTGTAGTGATCAAAATTTCTTTAGAGAGTTTTCCGCCTTTTTTGTTTGCCGCCTTGCGTTTTGTATTTGCCTTTTTGCCAGCAGTGTTCTTCTTGCCTAGACCAAAGGTCTCATGGGTCAATCTCTGTATTTACGGTCTTGCAGTAGGGGTAGGGCAGTTCGGGATTTTATATTTTGCGATTGATGGCAATATTTCACCTGGCCTGGCTTCTTTGGTCGTTCAGACGCAGGTATTTTTCACGATTGGTTTTGCGATGCTGTTTGCTAAAGAACAGTTAAAACTCTATCAGGCGGTTGCAGTAGCCATTGCTATGACCGGTTTAGGAATTATTGCGGTCCATACAGATGCCACTACCACCTTTCTGGGTTTAGCCTTAGTGGTATTTGCAGGTTTTTCTTGGGGTGTAGCCAATACTGCTAGTCGCCGTGCCGGTGCTATCAACATGCTTTCTTATGTAGTGTGGGCTAGTGCTTTTGCAATTCCACCATTGCTGCTGATCTCTTGGATTTTTGAAGGAGGTTGGGGTTCGATGTATGTCTCACTCACTTCAGCGCCAACAGGTGCCTGGCTTGGTGTTCTGTGGCAGTCTTGGGGAAATACGCTCTTTGGCTATGGCGCTTGGGCCTGGCTACTCTCCAAACATCCTGCAGCAGCAGTGGCACCTGCACCCTTATTGGTACCCATTTTTGGTATGGGCTCCGCAGCATTTTTCTTGAGTGAGTCTTTGCCCCTATGGAAAATTTTGGCAGCGGGTATTGTCATCTTGGGCTTGATGGTCAATTTGTTTTGGCCCTACTGGAAAACTCAAAGATGATTAGAAGTCTGAGATGAGCAAGAAGGCTTCACGCTTTATTGCTGCACAACCTCATACATCAATACAAATCATAGTAAATGCAGACCTTTCAGCGTGAGGCTGACTGCTACACCAAAAACCATGACTGCAAAGACTTGCTGCAACTTCGGCCCACTGAGCTTTTTGCTGATTGCTAGACCAATAAGTAGGCCGCCGAGGGCGCCGATAGAAAAGGGTGCAGCCACAATGAAATTAAAGCTACCCGTTGCCGCAGAGAAGATGACGCTTCCACCAGAAATTAAAGCTTGTACGCCCAATGAAGTAACGATGATCGATTGAGCTGATAAATTGGTATAGCGTTTTAAGGCTGGAATGATGATGAAGCCACCGCCCACTCCAAGCAGTCCCGATAAGAGACCTGCCAAGCCGCCGGTAAGAGCAAGTGCCTTAGCGCAGGGAACATTCCAAGACAACTTTCCAACTGATGGATTCATCAAACAAGGGGGTGGCTGCCTTGGAGGTTCTGGGATACCTAAAGCAGTATTGCGAGCTTGTCTATATTGGTTAAACGCGGAGTAAAAGAGTGCGCTGCTAAAAATAAGTAGTAGCGGACCATTTGGGATGTGGCTTGCCAACCAAAATCCAGCAGGAGCCAATATCACTCCAAAGATAGCCATGAAGATGGCGGCTTTATAGCGTAGAAGATTATTTTTTAGCCCCAGTAAAGCGCCCACGCTGGCAGCAAGGGCAATTGCCGAGAGGGATATGGGGCTGGCATCTACCATATTCAGATGAAGGGCAAATACTAATAGTGGGACAGAGAGAATGCCGCCACCCGCGCCAGTCAGCCCCATGAGAACTCCCACAATAATTCCGAGGGCTGGGCCGATGAGCAATGAGTTATCCATTGCTATGGATTTTATAGGGCGAATCAATCTAGAAGTAAGGTGTTAATGTTGCTAACTCCTCGCTTGCTTGTTCAAGCCCATGGGAATGTGTATTAAGAAAACGGCAAAAAACAGAAGACCAAGCCCCCAATGAGTACTGACTACCGTTTCCCGAATGGCTTCTGGGCCGTAATACAGAAGTAAGCCAGTAATCATTAATGCGCTTAAGAAGCTCAGTTGACCTAAGCCGCTCCACCATTTTCTTTTAGACTTCAGGCCGGCCTTGAGGTGAAAGGGTAGAACAGACCCTAGCGCAAGGATTGTCAGCATAGCCGCTACCCCATGAATCACTAAAATATTGTGTGATCCCAAAATGGATCGTTGAATCTGAAATTCGTGACCTATTAAGTAAATACCGCCGCTTAAAGAGCAACTGAAGATCCCAAGTATTACAAACCATTTCTGCCATTCTGGCATTTTTCCTAAACGACTCATATGACAATCCGAATGGCTTGTGCCGAGAATTTAGCAAAGCAAGGATGATTGGTTTGTTTTGATAAAGCGAGCACTTTAGTGAGGGCATCGGCATAAACGCATTCCTTTGCGAGGATGGAATAGGAGTCTGAAGAATGAATATAAATATCAGATTCTTCTGTTGCCAGGGGATTGATGAGATGACTTTCATGCCCATCTCTTTTTGCAAAATACAGACTACTAGTAGCTAGCGCAGCGTTTTGCAGAGAGCCGATTTGAAGCAGCTCTGAAAGATTTTTTGGATTGCGAATCTGAACGGGTTTAGGGGTATCACCAAATACTCTCAAGTCACCTCCTGCATTGACGATGCCAGAGCGAATCCCTTCGGAGATCAGAATCTTGACTGCCATATCAACTGCAAAGCCTTTGGCAATGCCACCAAGATCTAAACATACGGGACGAGAGGAGGTGATGAGCTCAGGCGTCAAAAAACAGATGTCTTCAATGCCACCAAGATTGTGATTGGTGATGTCAATATGACGGGGTAAAAGACCAGCCGCAACCAAGCGATGCCCAATACCGCAGTTAAATAGACCACGTGACTGACGATGTACCTGTTTTGCAATGCTTAGTACTTGTGAGGTCCAGGGATGAATATCTACCGCCCGGAGATGGGCATAACGATTGAGGTAATTGAGTTCGCTATCGGGCTGATGAAAGCCCATTAAGCCCTGAATCTTTTCGATGGCGGCAAAGGCATGATCTACAGCAGCCTGATCGGTATCTTGATCAATAGTAATTTCGACAAAGGTTCCTAAAAGCGGTTTGCAGCGAGTCTTCATGACATCATTGAGTGCTTATTGAGATTTGACTGGCATGTTCTTGAGGGTCAAGTCATAGAGCACAGTGATCCGTTTCACACCATCGGTGAGGTGCTTGCAAGAAAGGGTTGCGCCCCCAATATTTTGAATATCTTGATTCAGTTTGATGGGGTCCTTGATAGTTTTACCAACAAATTGTTTGCGCCACTGTGCCTCAGCTACTTCGTAGCCATAAGATTCCACATACTCTAGGACTTCAATGCCCAAAACACTCCCCTTTGTATTTAAGGCGACGGCGTAGGTAATCATTTCATGCTTACCTACGACCTCATCAATCACAAACCATCCGCCATCGGATGACCTCCATATACGATCACCTTGAAAGGGATGGCGGATGCTAGAAGCCGCTCGCATCTTTTCTTGTAAATCATCAGTAATGATGATGGGTGATTTACTGAGTACCTTATTCGGGAAAAGTATTTGCTGGGCTTGTTCGCTAGAGACGTAAATCTTTGCTTGCGCAAAGATTGGTGCAACTAATATGGATAGCCCTACTACAGCATATGGATTTGGTTTCCAATTCATGATCTTATTTTTTATTAGTTCAGCGGAAAGCCAACTTTGAGAATGTATTCATTGACTGAGTGGCTATCCCACACGCGGGCATTGGAGCATTCCGCCTCGCCGCCACCCATGCAGGTTCCGCCTGCCAATTGAGAGCGCCATGCACCTGTAACCCACCAGTCTTTTGCGGCGTAGTGCAAATTCGGGCCAACAAAGGTTGCGCGCTGCACTTGATTACGTAAATTGAGTTCTGAGTAGTCATTGTGAAAGCGTGCTTCAACGCCAGCTGACCACTTTGGGGCAAATCGATAGCTAGCGCCAACCAAGATATCTAACATTGACTCAGGAACGTTGCCATTTTCAATAAACTTCAAACGCTCGTTGGCAACAACGACGTTACTAGCCAAAATTAAGCGGTCGTCAATGAAGTTCGATTGCAGTAATAACCTAGCTTCGATCTCATCTTTATTTCTTCCCCAGGTGGGTTCTAAATAAAGACCAACACCAACGGGCGAAGTCACTGGATTTGTAATACGGTAAATAGCTTCTAAAGAGCCACCTTCGATACCACTCTTTCTATATGCAGTCGATGGGTCATGTGAAGAAGGGACTCCATAACCTCCGGTACAAGTAGGCGCATCGCCGCACGCTTCTGGATTGGTGTAGTTTTGATTGGCATTCGTGTAGTACGAATTGATATAGCCAGCAACTTGTAAGTCGTTGGTCAGGCCGTACTCAAGTTCTGTTCTAGCAGTCCATGCATCGTAAGTGCCTGCGGCTTGCGTTTGGTTGAGTTGTAGGCGCTGCTCAAATTCCCACTTACCTTTGGGCTGAAGGTCTAGGGTATAGATCCAGCCAAAGGCTCCTTCACCAGCATGGGCTAATGAGAGGTGCAAAGTAGCGGCGAGGACGAGGCTAAAGGCAATCAGTTTTTGAATGGTCAGTTTCATGGTTTTCTGAGAGAGGGTTGATAAAAGTAAATGAGAATGGTTCTCAATATAACATCAAATGAGAATGATTCTCAAATAAGAAAAAGCCCATCTTTAAATAAATGTTGAGATTTGTGGGGGAATTTACTTTCCCTTGTAAGATTTCTTTTCAATGGATGCACAAGCACTAGAAAAACTCGTACTCATGAAGATGCCCTTTGGTAAGCATGCAGGGCGTGCACTAGCAGACTTGCCAGGAAACTATTTGGCTTGGTTTGCGCGCGAGGGATTTCCTAAAGGGGAATTAGGTGAGTTACTAGAGCTAATGCATACATTGGATCACAACGGATTACGTGGACTGCTAGCTCCTATTCAGCGCGCACATGGCTTGCAAGCCAAATCAAAACTACTTTGAGTGAACGATCGCAGTTACCCGATGACGTTCGTAGCTCACGTTGGGTGAGTCTGGCGGACTGCTTTGCGTGAGCTGAGTTCTTAATGATGTTTTTAAGTCGATTTGTCTGGCAATGCTATTCGCTAACTCAGCATTGCGATCATATTGAATCTGAACGCTGGCTACTTTTCCATCTTGAATACGGGCAATCAGGGCGTTGACCTTATCAGCTGAATACTCATCGAAAAAGATTGGATACCATCCTCCCATCAAATCGTGATGAGGCTTGGCAGTTGGGGGTTTGACGGTTGGCGCGATTGCTTGCTTGGTCTGGGAAGCACCTACTTTGATGGGCAATTGAAAATCAATTCCTATTTTGGTCACCAATTCAGCATAAGAAATAGGCGGGGACATTTGGGCTTCATTACTGTTCTCGATCCAGTAAGCCCAAGCCTCATTTTTATCAGGGTCATAAACTAACTTAAATAAATGACTCGGAATGGTGACATGGCTTCTGCCTATGCTGCCTTGATTTCCAGTGGAGCCGGTAAAGACATAAATATCTCCAGTAGCTCTTTTGGCATAAAGTCTAGTTGGTTCCTCAACATTTTTGGCCCAAATGCCTTGATTGTTCTGTCTGGCCTGCGGCATCATATTTGCCAATGAGAATGACTGAGCCATCGCTCTTTCATTGCTCATATCTCCAGCGGGGGCGTTGTGACCGCGATCGTAACCACTGCCGCGGTAGTCTGAGAGCAAAGCCCGCTCTGCAAAAGGAAGCCTGGCCTCTTCATAAAACTGGTTGCTTCTGCGGGGGTGTGGGGCTAGCAGTTGGTCGCGATGAAGTTTTTCTATCGTATAAATCGGCTTTTTATCCTGAGGAGAGTAAAAAACTGCAAAGCTATCAAAGCAAAGGTCTCGTCCCATTTGGTTAGTAATTGGAACCTGTTGAGCTGGAAAGAGGTTCTTGCATTCATCGAAAAGGGCAAAAGCCCTCAAAGGACTCAGCAATAAAAACAGCAAAACTAGGGGCGCGAGGAGCTTGCGGGAGAATTTCATCATCTGTAAGTGTAGGGGCTGGGCGATCCTATTTAAATACATTCTGACTTGAGTTAGCTTTTGAGCTAGTCAGAAATTGATCCTTACTGGACTCAGGTTGGGAGCTCAAGAACTCAAAGTCTTGAAAAATAGTGTCTTGCAGCATTAGTCAGCCTGATACTACCGGTAGAAATTTTGAGCGACTGAAATACTAGATGTATGGTTTTTGCAGGCAATTTTTCATTCCGAATAGTAAAAAAGTCTAGATTTAGGTAATTTTTTATAAAATGAAATTAGTGCTTCTTAACTTCCATAAGTCATTGATTTAAATAGACTTAATATGATTTATTTGGTGCATATACGGGAACTCCCGTAATTCAAGACCTAAAAGTTATTGAAATAGCTTTCTTTATTCTTGACTTGATATAAGAACCTTTTTAGGATGACCCATGTTTTTTAAATATTGCGTTGCAGCAAAATTCTTTATAAAGTTTTGAACTGCTCGCGACAAGGTGAATGATTAAATATTTATCCAAAAATTTGATTGAGATGCTCGATAGGCAACCAGCCTTTTTGAGTGCTAAGGCGCTGCTAGCCCAGGCGATGGCTCCAGTCTATCGAGTCGTTAACGGCCTATTGGCTCTGAGCGTCTTCATGGTAGTAGGTCTTTGGCTATCAGGTAATGGGACGAATGCGGGTGCCTTCGATCTCGCCCGTATCTTGGTGCCAGATGAGGCGCGCCATATCGTGTGGAGCAATGGCTTTAGCATGCTCGATCAATATAAGAGTGCTAATGAGAGCTCTGCTTCCGTTGCCTCTGAAACAAATATTGCGAGTGTCATTTACCCAAAATCAATCCCTGGCGGCTCTGGCTTTCCAAGCGCCAAACAACAAACCATTGCTTTGTTAGCGCCCTCTGTCGCGAAGATTCAAGTGAAGTCGATCTCTCATTTGGCTGATCGCATTCCAACATCCAAGATCGACCCTCAAGCCTTGGATAGCAATTTGATGGGTTCGATTCAGAATCAGCGTGCAGTTGCAGATTTCTTTGAAAAGAAATACAGCCTCGATCGCGCGAAGATTGAAGAATATGTTTCTAATACGATCTTGATTGCCAAGGAAGTGAACATTGATCCCGTATTGTTATTGGCGGTGATCTCTGTAGAGTCCAACTTCAATCCCAATATCAAGAGTCATGCAGGCGCAGAAGGATTGATGCAGGTAATGACTTCAGTGCACCGTGAGAAATATGCCTTATTTGGTGGCACGCAAGAAGCGGTCAAGCCAGAGGTCAATATTCGTGTTGGCGCTTATATCTTGAAGTACCTCATTGCCACCGCAGGTTCTTTGCGTAATGGTCTGAAGTTCTATGTTGGCGCGGCCAATATTGAAGATGATGGTGGCTATACAGATAAAGTGATGGCAGAACGTAATCGCTTGATTAGCTTATGCCAAACCCGCTCGATAAATCGCTTAAGCTTGAATGGTAAAGACGTACGCTCTTAATTTAAAGAGTTCACGAAGCTGAATAATTAAAAAAGCCACCCTCGGGTGGCTTTTATTTTGGCTAAGTAGCTAAGAGCAGTGCTTAGTTCACACCGTGTAATTCCACATCAAAGACCAGAGTCGCATTAGGAGGGATGACGCCGCCAGCACCCCTGGCCCCATAACCCATTTCAGAAGGGATAATTAAAGTGCGCTTGCCGCCAATCTTCATACCCGCAACGCCTTGGTCCCAACCCTTAATGACATGGCCTGCACCCAAGGGAAAACTAAAGAGCTGACCGCGATCCAGAGAGCTGTCAAATTTCTGGCCTTTATGGTCAGGGGCATTTTCGTCATAGAGCCAGCCGGTGTAATGCACATCAACGTCATTGCCAGTAGCAGCCTCTTTGCCGTCACCAACAACGGTATCGATTTTTTTGAGTTCGGTCATGATTTTTCCTATTGGGTACAAAATGACTGGCTAGTATATTCTGAGCTCTAGATTCTTACTGTAAGCGCAATGAAAACGGAATGACATGAGCAACTACTGGCCCAATTCTGCATATCAAACCCTGCTAACCAGCCCTGATGGGCAGTTATTGGTAACAGACGATTTTTTACGCACCTATTTACAAAGACCTGAACTCAGCCTAGTTCCAGAATCTTGTGCTGCCGAGCAAGCGCTACATCAGCGCCTTACTGAAAATCCTCGCATAGAAATTACCGAGCAAGAGATTGCGGCGATGGCTGATGAGGATATTCAGGAAAACTATCGAGTTTGGCTCCGCTACCGAACACGTCTATTAGCAGCAAGCTCCTTAGAAGGTTTCTATATGAGTTTATTTAAGGGAGATGGAGTTGATGTGCCTCCCTTATTTGTCATGCAACTAGCCCAAATTTTTGTGCGCCATATCTTGGGAGATGATGCGCATCCGCTGGAAGTACGCATGGGCGAGATCTTCTTTAGGACTCAAAAAATCACTGTTTTGGAGGACAGCATTGTCATGGCCGCCGACGAAGAGGTGGTTACTCGTAATGCGCAAGCGGGCGAGTCCGGCAACATCATGGACTTACTGAAAGGTAAATCCATGCTCACGAAGTCTGCTGATCTTGATGTTTTGTATGAAGACAATGCTGCCGAATATTGGACGCGTAATGAGGACTTTGATTTTGCCGTTCAACTCAATTTTGGGCATGAGCCAATTAATCATTTTTGTCGCGTACTAGAAAAGTGGATTAAACATTTTCTGGGGGTGTCAGTACGCATTACCCCAATGCAGCAAATTAGTGATCCTAAGTGGTCCTGGCATGTGGGTTTAGATGCGGCAGCAACTGACATCTTGAATAAACTTTATAACAAAGAATTGTTAGAGGCAGATGAACTTGAGAAAGTAATTTGTCTATTTCGTCTTGACTTTATTGACGAGACTGCGGTGACTAAGGTGCAGCAAGGGAAGCCCGTCTATCTTGCTATTGCCATGAATGATCAGCAGCAATTAAAGCTAAAGCCACAAAACTTATTATTTAATTTGCCTCTAGCGAGAGCGTCTTAAGCGATTTGCTGCTTCTTATTCTGGGCTGATAGCCAAAGCAGTGCCAGCGCAGTAAAGATCACAGGAATCAGAGAGCCGAGGTTCAAAATACTCCACCCTTGTGAGGTAATTAAGGCACCAGAACCAAAGGAAGTGAAGGCCATCGTGCCAAATACAAAGAAGTTAATCGCTGCTTGCGCTTTATCACGCTCATCGGGTTTGTAGGCAGTCATCGCCAAAGAGGTTGAGCCTGTGAATAAAAAGTTCCAGCCAACGCCTAATAAAAAGAGGGCAATCAAAAATTGACGAAGGTCTGTACCGGTGAGTGCAATCAGAATGCAGATGAAGTTGAGTACGACTCCGATACTCATAATCTTGAGGGCACCAAAACGTTGTATTAAGGTGCCAGTAAAAAATCCTGGAGCAAACATACCAATGACATGCCACTCCAATACTAGGGCTGTATCGGAAAAAGGCAGGCCACAAATTTGCATCGCTAAGGGTGTGGCCGCCATCAGCAGATTCATTACCCCGTAACCAAGTGCTGCCCCAATTACAGCAACCATAAACACGGGTTGCTTGAGGATGGCCTTTAGGGGGCGTCCATCCGCCAGAGAGTGCTCGGTTTTGAATTCGGTAGGGAAGTGGATGAATTGCATTACGACGATCCCCATTAGGCCGGCAATCGAAAGCGTGAGGTAGGCGCCCAAGAATGCAGTGTCAAAAAGATTGCGGGTCCAGGAGGCTAGGTTCGGCCCAATGACGGCTCCTAAGATTCCGCCTGCCAATACCCAAGACACGGCTTTGTCACGTTGACTCGCTACGGTGAGTTCTGCTGCAGCAAAACGGTAGAGTTGGCCATTGGCGCTGTAATAGCCGGCAATAAACGTGCCTGTTACCAAAAGCCAAAAGTTTCGGCTCAGAGCTGCATAGGCGCATAACAGGGCGGATAGCACTGCTACGAGCAGCCCCAACTGAAAAGAGATCTTTCTGCCAAAGTGGTTTTGAGATTTGGCCACGATTGAAGTGGAAAAGGCGGCCCCAACAACATAGCCCATGACTGGCAGCGTAGCCATCCAACTCACTGGGGCCAGACTGAGACCAACTAAGCCATTGATGGCGATGAAGGTAACGTTATTGGTCAGAAATAGACCCTGGCAAACAATCAGTAGCACCAAGTTTTTATTCAGTAAAGGGTGCTTGCTCATCATGGCTTGCAGTTTACGAGGAATTTTCCGCTTTAGTTATTTTGGTGGATTTCCTTAAATTAGCGCTGATTTGCGACTTTGGGGTGCAAAACCCCCATTTTTACCAATCTCAATGATTTAAAATAGAAGGCTCGGCATATCAGTAAGCCTGCTAAAAGCGGGCGGACAGAATGCGGACTCTAGGAGTGGTGGGGTCAAAATCTGACCCTGTCTATTGATCAATAGTAAGGAAACATCCATGGCTTCAGGCAAATCAAAGATTATTTACACGCTGACAGATGAGGCACCATTTTTGGCGACCTGCGCATTTCTGCCGATCATCCGTACCTTTACAGCGCCAGCTGGAGTGGAGGTAGTAGAAAGCGATATTTCAGTGGCTGGACGTATCTTGGCTGAATTTTCTGATTGTTTAGCTCCTGAGCAACGGGTTCCTGATAATTTGGCTGAGCTGGGCAAGATGACCTTAATGCCTGACGCCAACATTATTAAGCTACCCAATATCAGTGCTTCTGTTCCTCAGCTGCTCGCTGCCATTAAAGAATTACAAGATAAGGGATACAAGATCCCTCATTTTCCTGAAGATCCTAAGACCGATGAAGAGAAGGCTATCCGCGCTCGTTACTCAAAGTGTTTAGGGAGCTCTGTCAATCCAGTCTTGCGCGAAGGAAACTCAGATCGTCGCGCACCGAATGCAGTCAAACGGTATGCCCGTAAAAATCCTCACTCGATGGGTGATTGGAGCCAAGCTTCCCGCACGCACGTATCACACATGCATGGTGGTGATTTCTATGCTGGTGAAAAGTCGATGACGATGACTAAGGCCTGCGATGTAAAAATGGACTTGGTGACGAAGAGCGGCAAAACGATTGTGCTCAAACCAAAAGTCTCCTTATTGGCTGGCGAAATTATCGACAGCATGTATATGAGCAAAAAAGCCTTGTGCGATTTCTATGAAAAAGAAATCGAAGATGCGTATAAGACAGGCATGATGCTGTCCCTGCACGTCAAGGCTACCATGATGAAAGTTTCTCATCCGATCGTCTTTGGTCACGCCGTCAAAATTTTCTATAAAGATGCGTTTGCTAAACATGGCAAGCTATTTGATGAGCTAGGCGTCAACGTTAATAACGGCATGAGCAGCTTGTACGAGAAGATCAAGACCTTGCCAGAATCTAAGCGTGAAGAAATTATTCAAGATATTCATGCGTGTCATGAGCATCGCCCAGCATTGGCGATGGTAGATTCTGCCAAAGGTATTACCAACTTACACTCTCCAAGCGACGTGATCGTGGATGCTTCTATGCCTGCCATGATTCGGGTGGGCGGCAAGATGTGGGGCGCGGATGGTCGCTTGCATGACACTAAAGCAGTAATTCCAGAAAGTACTTTTGCCCGCATCTATCAAGAGATCATCAATTTCTGTAAGACACATGGTAACTTTGATCCAACCACTATGGGCACTGTACCTAACGTTGGCTTGATGGCTCAGCAGGCTGAGGAATATGGTTCGCATGACAAGACTTTTGAGATCTTAGAAGCAGGCGTAGCTCGTATCGTTGCGGACGACGGTACTGTATTGCTTGAGCAACATGTGGAAGCTGGTGATATCTGGCGTATGTGCCAATGTAAAGATGCTCCGATTCGTGACTGGGTCAAATTGGCAGTCAATCGTGCACGCCTCTCTAATACTCCAGCAGTATTTTGGTTAGACGAGTACCGCCCCCACGAAGCAGAGTTGATTAAGAAGGTAAAGACTTATCTCAAGGATTACGATCTCGAGGGTATCGATATCCAGATCATGTCTCAGACTCGCGCAATGCGTTACACCTTAGAGCGTGTGATACGTGGTAAAGACACTATTTCTGTTACCGGTAACATCTTGCGTGACTACCTCACCGACTTGTTCCCCATTATGGAATTGGGCACTAGCGCAAAAATGCTATCCATTGTGCCTTTGATGGCTGGTGGCGGCTTATTTGAAACTGGTGCTGGTGGTTCTGCTCCTAAGCATGTGCAACAACTCGTAGAAGAAAACCACTTACGTTGGGATTCGTTAGGTGAATTTTTAGCCTTGGGTGTGTCACTCGAAGATATTGGTGATAAGACTGGTAACGCTAAAGTGAAAATCTTAGCGCGCACTCTGGATGATGCGACTGGCAAATTATTGGATAACAATAAGTCACCTTCACCACGCACTGGTGAGTTAGATAACCGCGGTAGCCAGTTCTACTTGGCGTTGTATTGGGCTGAGGCTTTGGCTGCACAAACGGAAGATAAAGAGCTACAAGCTTACTTCGCGCCCTTAGCCAAATCTTTGGCTGAAAACGAGAAGAAAATTACTGACGAATTAAAGGCAGTTCAAGGTAAGCCTGCTGATATCGGTGGTTACTATGTAGTTGATCCTGAAAAATGCACGGCCGTGATGCGCCCCAGCGCAACATTCAACGCAGCCTTGCAGGCTATGAAAGCCTAATTCAATTGAGGTTTCAGCAGAAAAGGCAAACCTTCGGGTTTGCTTTTTTGTTTTGAGCAAGCATCGCTGCATCAAGCAATAAATTATTTTCAGGAGCAAAATAGACTCAATACTTTGATGGGGTTCGCCATGCGTTTTCTTGATAAAACCATTCTTTCTAGTGACATCACGCCTCAAGCGGTTTTTGAAAACCGTCGTGCCCTGATTAAAGCGGCAGCTGCAGGTAGTTTTGGCGCTGCTCTAGCCCCCTGGTTTTCAAGACAAGCCCTGGCCGCCACTCCCGATAAATTAACTGCTACCCTCAATTCAGCCTACAGCGTTAAAGAGGAATCGACGCCTTATAAATACGTGACGAGCTACAACAACTTTTATGAGTTTGGTACCGATAAGGCTGATCCTGTTGCTTATGCCAGTAGCTTACAAACGCGGCCCTGGACGATCTCGATTGAAGGCTTAGTAAAAAAACCGCTAACGCTCGATATTGATGCCTTATTAAAGCTCGCTCCAATGGAAGAGCGGATCTATCGCATGCGTTGCGTTGAAGGTTGGTCTATGGTGATTCCTTGGGATGGGTATTCGCTAGCCAAACTCATTAATAAAGTAGAGCCTCTGGGCTCTGCTAAGTATGTTGAATTTATTTCCTTAGCTGATCGCAAGCAAATGCCAGGACTGAGTAGCAATATTATTAGCTGGCCTTATCGTGAAGGCTTGCGGATGGATGAAGCTATGAATCCACTTACTCTCCTCACTTTCGGCCTGTATGGTGAGGTATTGCCAAAGCAAAACGGTGCGCCTGTGCGTATTGTGGTGCCTTGGAAATATGGTTTCAAGAGCGCCAAATCGATTGTTAAAATGCGGTTTACTGAAGAGATGCCAAAAACCAGTTGGAATCAATTTGATGCTCGTGAGTATGGCTTTTATTCCAACGTCAATCCACAAGTTGATCACCCACGCTGGAGTCAAGCCACAGAGCGTCGTATTGGCGATGCTAAGGGGATGTTTGCTCCTAAGATCAAGACCCAGATGTTTAATGGGTATGCTGATGAGGTCGCCAGCATGTACGCTGGCATGGATTTAAAGAAGTACTATTAACTGATAAATCAGCTTTACTCAGAAAAAATTAAGTTCTTCTGCCAGGCTCTGGCAATGGCACCATCACTGCTTGACCTGGAGCACTACAACCTTGATCACAACAGCGTCCAGGCTGTTTGTTTTTAGTAATCGCCCGCTCATCATTACTCGTCAGTACTCCGCGGTCTAATAAACGTTCGACTAATTCCACTTTATTGCCAATGGGATATTGGCGATAGATTTCTTTCTTCATTGCAGCAGGTGATCCACCACCATGCAAGCTGATAACGGAGTACCAGCCACCTTGATAGGATGCCGTTAAATCTTCAATAAAGCGTGCCACTTCAATGCGCTTATCGTAAGGAACTGCTGGGTTAGCACGCAAGACTTCTGCCAAGGTAGCAGCAGTCGCTGGATTGTGATCTTCATCGGGTCCGGGTAGTGCTACGATTAATCCACCCGACACCTCATGAGCTAAGCGATGCATATCGTAAATTTGCGTAGCCAATAGCAGTTTGCCGATGTTGGAGAACACGGGCTCAGGCATAAAGGATTTGCTATGTGGATCTTGAGTACCGTACACACTGGCAGCAACTCCACAAGCATAAAACCCTTCGGTAATTTTGATGAGCTCAACCATTGGGTCACGCAAATTGGATTTTGTTTCTGGATCAAAACCATTGGCTTCGCACATCAAGGCACCAGCACCAATTAAAAGATCTCCAAAGCCTGCTCTCGCAGCAATACAGCTGTGACGATGATGGGTGGCATAGCTATAAGTTAAGACGCTAGAGTGCTCCCATTCACCTGCATAAAATACCCGCTCCCACGGGACAAATACTTTATCGAAAATCACGACACCAGTAGATTGCCCATATTTACTTGAGAACAATGGTTTGCCATGCTCCACTTTATCGCCTGGGCGACCTGCAGGGCGGGCAACGATGGTAATACCTTTCGCGTCTACCGGCACTGCGCAGCAGATGGCAAAGGCTGCATCCTCTTTGCTCATATTGCGACCTGGCATGACTAAAAACTCATGCATATAAGGCGCACCAGTCACAATGGCTTTTGTTCCAGAAATCACTACACCTTTGGCATCTTGAGAAACGACGTGAACATAAGTATCTGGGTTTGCTTGTTCGTGAGGTCTGCGAGATCTGTCGCCTTTGGCATCAGTCATCGCAATGCCAAGAGATAAATCGTTTTGCTGAACATGTGAAAGGTATTCTGCAAATTTTGCGCGATGCTCATTACTTCCGCGAGCATCATCGATATGCGCTGACACTTGGCCAATTGCATTTAATGCATCATGCGCTAAATAGCGTTGAGCACAACCAGTTTCTTGGCACAGTACGCGTATCGCTTCTAATTTGTTCAGCAGATCACCAGAGGATTGATTGATATGCAACATTCGTGGTACTTGCACGCCATTTTGATCTGCCAGCATTAAGGGTGCTAAAGCAGGATCATGCACCATATCGTAGGTCACCCCCAAAGCTTGTACGCCTGGCCTTAAAGAGGGCTCATCAGCAACCGACTCAATCAGGCGACCGTCTACATATACTGTGGGCTTTAAGCTGCGCAAAGACTCCTGATAGTCGTTGCTGGTCATGAATTTGGTATTGCTTTGGCTCATAGGGGTCCTGGTGCTAGATATTGGCAACAGCTCAAATCATACACAATAATTGAACACTGTTCAATTATTAATACAGTCGTATAATTAATTTATGAACCAAACGATTTCTTCCCCGCGAGATCTTCGTCAGCAGGCGCTGGCGGATGCCAAGCGTAAGCATATTCTGAGTGCTGCTACAGCAGTGTTTATTGAGTTTGGTTTAGAAGCAGTCAGTATGCGCGAGATTGCTAAACGTGCTGGTTATACAGCGGGAGCTATTTACAGCTACTTTGCCAACAAAGAAGAGATTTATGGCGCTTTACTTGCTGAATCACTCGAGCGCCTAAATGCGTTTGTCGGTGAAGCGGCGCAGAGAGTATTAAGTCAACCGGGTACTGCCTTTGATGAGCTGCGTCATAGCGCTTTAGCGTTCTACCAGTTTTATCGAGATAACCCGCGTGACTTGGATTTAGGTTTTTATCTCTTCCAAGGCCTAAAGCCCCGTGGATTAGGTAATGAGTGGGATCAAGCACTCAATATGCGCCTCAGAGATGCCATGCGCCCCCAAGAGATTGCTCTGAATAAATTGGGTTGTAATGCCAAAGAGACCGACACTGAATTGACTGCGATGTTTGCACACATTGTTGGCGTGCTATTACTCAATCATACAGGTCGCATTCGGATGTTTGGAAAGGGTGCTGATCAATTAATGGCACACTATTTAGATCATTTAGCACTGCGCTTGCCCAAGAAAAAATTACTCTAAATTCATTCAAATCATGATTCATCAAGCCATGAGTATTCTCATTTTAGTTGACTATCAAACACGCTTAATGCCCAGTATTCATGATGGAGAAAAGGCTATTGCTTCAGCAATATTTTTAGCAAACGTAGCACAAGCTTTAGATATCCCAATTTTAGGAACCGAGCAAAATCCAGAGGGATTAGGACCAAATGATGAGCGTATTCAACAGTTCTGCAGCCAGACTCTAGTCAAATATTCTTTCAATGCTGCAGCAGATGGTTTGGTGGATTACATGAAGTCGGTAAGTCCACAAATTACTCAGGTTGTATTGGCTGGATGTGAGGCCCACGTTTGCTTGATGCAAACTGCTTTAGGTCTGCTCGAGGCGGGGTATGAGGTGGCGGTAGTGGTTGAGGCCTGTGGCAGCAGATTGGCGCAAGATAAATTGCTCGCACTCGATCGTTTAGTTCAGCAGGGAGTGATCTTGCTGGGGGCTGAAATGCTGGCATTCGAATGGCTGAAGACTTCTGACCATCCTCAATTTAAAAATATTTTGCAGTTGATAAAAAAGAGATCCTAATTAGGTGAATAATTCATCTATTCATCATTTAAGAGAAATATGATTTAAATAAAAGAGGAAATATGGAACATACCGTTTTAGTAACCGGCGCAACCGCTGGATTTGGAGAAGCAACTGCTCGACGTTTTTTGGCTCACGGCCATAAAGTCATTGCAGTCGGTAGAAGAGCGGAGCGTCTAGAGGCGCTCAAAGCATCTTTGCCAGCAGAGCAGCAGAAAAAATTATTGACTCTTGTAGTTGATGTCTGTGATAGCGCTAAAGTAGACGCATTGCCAAAAACTTTGCCTGCTGACTTTACGAATGTCACTGTACTCGTTAATAATGCCGGTCTTGCTTTAGGCTTAGAGCCTGCTTATAAAACCAGCATTTCTGATTGGGATCAAATGATTGATACCAATGTCAAAGGTTTAGTTCATATGACCCATGCGTTTTTGACAGGTATGGTTGAGCGTAAATGTGGCCACATCATTAATGTTGGCTCGGTTGCAGGTCTTTATCCTTATCCTGGAAGCAATGTGTATGGAGCTACCAAAGCATTTGTAAAGCAATTTAGTTTGAACTTACGTGCAGACTTACTTGGTACGCGCTTACGAGTCACTTGTGTTGAGCCAGGCCTTAGCTCTGGAACTGAATATTCCAATGTTCGTTTTAAAGGCGATGATGCTAAGGCAGCAAAAGTCTATGAGAATGTGCAAGCTTTGAGCTCAGACGATATTGCTGAAGCGATTTATTGGGCTGCTTTATTGCCTCCCCATATGAACATCAATGCAGTAGAAATTATGCCAATTCAGCAGTCTTTTGGAGGGACCACGATTCACCGCGGAGAGCTCTAAGCTCTAAGACTTTTTGTCTTGGTCTTGCCAGCGGTAAAACTGGGGATAAATGCGCATTACAACGGGGCCATTGAAATCCCAGGACTTGCAGGTGCCTAGATAGAGGGGCGGCTTATTTTCATCGGGATCAAATAGAGCCCTTGGGATCGATTGAAAAGCAGCAGTCGCCAAACTATTGAGTAGTTCGCGTAAATGGGTACAACCTGCAATGCCACCCAAGTGTGTTTGGATCGTTTTGCGCCAACCCTTGCCCAAGCGCTCACCAATCAGTCCTGTCATTGGGGGTATAGCTTGAGGACATTCAGGATGTGGATGACCATCCATCGCCACCTCAATATCTTGGATAACTAGTTCATCATTGAGCGTAAGACGGACCCACATGTCATGAAAAGCTTCGCCAGGTTGCCAAGTAGTTTCGCCAGTGACAAAAGGTGTTGGTTTGTAATCTTTGAGGTGACCTTCAATATCCCATAGCCCATCTTCCCTTGCAAAACCATGAAAAGTAATTTCTCGAGTATGGAGTGGTGTGCGAGGTTTTGGGTTGGAGAGCATGTCGTCAATTCAATTCATATGGATAAGTCTAATGATAATGAATTCCCCGCTGTGGCAGCGGCTAGGCGGCAGTGCTCTGTAGTATGCTCTGCAGCATATGGCAAAACCGATTTCCCTTGAAAAAATTCTCTTTAGCCAAGGCTTTGGTACACGACGCTATTGCAGCGATTTGGTCTATGCGGACCTCGTGAAGGTCAACGGTGTATTAGCAGAGGATCCAGAGGAGCGCATTGCGACTGAAGGACTTGTTCTCAACGTCGAGGGTGCAGATTGGGAGTATCACGAAAAAGCGTATATCGCTTTTAACAAGCCCCCCAACTACGAGTGCTCTCATAAGACTGCGCATCACCCTAGTGTGTACAGTCTATTGCCAGCTCCTTTCGTTGAGCGGGGCTTGCAATGTGTTGGGCGTTTAGACTATGACACTACAGGGCTACTCTTGATTTCTGATGATGGTCAGTTCATTCATAAAATGACAACGCCAAAAAAGAATATCGGCAAAGTCTATGAAATCACAACACCAGAACCAATTACACAATCTCAAATCGATCACCTGATGAATGGCGTCGTTCTGGATGATGATCCAAAGCCATGTTATGCCACCGCTTGTAAGCAGCTTTCCGAGCATGTCTTAGCAATGACAATTGTGGAGGGTCGCTATCATCAGGTAAAGCGTATGATGGCTGCAGTGGGTAATCATGTGGCCAAGTTACATCGCGCTGAAATCGGCGCTTATGTCATGCCAGCAGATCTCGCTGAGGGTCAATGGCGTTGGCTTGATGCAGAGGATTTGAAATGCTTATCGCAAAGTGTGGAGCTTAAATGAGTCAGCAGGCTTTAACAATCGACTTTGACTTTAAAGGAGTGATTCCTCATTGGGTGCTCGAACCCTCCGGTATTCAATTGACCCGGGAATTTATTTTTCAGGACTTTAAGCAGGCATTCGCCTTTATGGCTTTATGTGCCCAATATGCTGAGGAGATTGATCATCATCCAGATTGGACCAATTCTTGGAATAAGGTGGTGGTGCACCTCAGCACTCACTCAGCAAAAGCGTTGACTGCATTGGATATTCAGATGGCAAAAGCCATGGACGCTTTTGCCTTACAGGTCCAGACTTAGATGTTAATGTTCTTCGCCTTCGTGATCTTCTTCATTTAGGCTCATCAAAATCGTCGCCAGTAAGCCGTAGACCACTTCGGTAGCGATCATGCCGTCTTCGTCTAACTCGTCAATTAAGTAATTGAGGCAATCTTCGGTTGGCTCATTGAGTAGGGTCATGGCACATTCGCACCCATAGTCAAAATCTTCGTCGTTTTGGGTTTGATTTTCGTTTGTCATAAATATCCTTAATTGATGGCTCAGAATAGCAAATTACGCCTGGCGGCGGGAGAAATTGATATGCGCCCACAAAAAACCAATAATGATTTATAGTCATTTGAAAATAATAAATAGGAGGCAGTATGCAGCTCAATATTAATGGTCAGACACATAATATCGACGTAGAACCCAATATGCCCTTATTGTGGGCTATCCGCGAAGTGGTCGGATTGACAGGTACAAAGTACGGCTGCGGAGTGGCTCAATGCGGCGCCTGCACCGTCTATATGAATGGTGAGCCGGTGCGCTCATGCTCTGTTCCAGTATCTGTGGTTGGTGCCGCTAAGATCACCACGATCGAATCACTTTCTAAAGACAATAGTCATCCTGTGCAAAAAGCCTGGATCGCACTCGATGTTCCGCAATGTGGCTATTGCCAGTCTGGTCAGGTCATGGCAGCAGCAGCCTTATTAAAAAGAATTCCAAAGCCTACTGATGCCGATATTGATAATGCGATGTCGAATATTTGTCGTTGTGGCACCTATCAAAAAATTCGGGATGGCATTCATGTCGCCTCTGGTCAGAAAAAATTAGCGGAAGTATTGGCGCAATACCAAGCTTCTCCAGCGACTCGTGGTTAAGGGGAAGAAGATGATATTAGAAAATTATTCACGTCGCGACTTTATTATCAAAGGTACCCTAGTTGGTGGTGGCCTCATGTTGGGTGTAGGTGTTTTGCCAGAGTTTGCTTTTGCGCAAGCTGGTCAATATGACCCAAATACACCGACCAAGGCTGGTGAGGCTGAGGTCAATGCTTGGGTTAGCATCAAGCCCGATGACACGG
Organism: Polynucleobacter sp. UB-Siik-W21; assembly: GCF_018687415.1. NCBI lineage: Bacteria > Pseudomonadati > Pseudomonadota > Betaproteobacteria > Burkholderiales > Burkholderiaceae > Polynucleobacter > Polynucleobacter sp. UB-Siik-W21. The sequence goes on from NZ_CP061289.1 coordinate 376,221, forward strand.
TATACATCAGAATTGCGCGTTCAGAGATGGGCCAAGGTACCCGTACGGGCTTAGCGCAACTCGTTACAGAAGAGTTAGAGTGCAACTGGAAAAATGTTAAAACCCAATCTGCAACTCCTGGACAAAGCTTAGCTCGTAAGCGGGTATGGGGTGAGCACGGAACTGGTGGCAGCCGTGGTATTCGCATCTCTGAGGATTATGTGCGTCGTGGCGCTGCTGCTGCTCGCATCATGTTAGTTCAAGCCGCTGCAAACCAGTGGAATGTTCCAGTCAGTGAACTCAAGGTGGATAAGGGTGTAATTACCCATGTACCAACAGGTCGTAAAACTACCTATGGAAAAGTGGCTGAACTGGCATCTACCTTGACTCCGCCTGATCCAAAATCAATCACCTTAAGAGATCCTCGCAACTGGAAAGTGGCCGGTCAACCTTATGCGCGTTTAGATACGGCAAACAAAGTGAACGGTACTAAAGTGTATGGCGCAGATTTACAGATGCCTGGGATGTTGAGTGCATCGGTGAAGTCGTGCCCAGTATTTGGTGGCAAGCTGGTGAGTTATGACGAATCAAAGATCAAAAATATGCGCGGTGTTAAAGGCGTGGTACAGATTAATGACAGCACACTCGCGGTAGTTGCAGACACTTGGTGGCGTGCCAATACTGCTTTGAATACTTTGCCAATTGTTTGGGATGAGGGTAAGAGCGCTAATGTTTCTCAGAGTGACATTAACAAAATGCTCCGCGCTGGCTTGGATGAGCAGGGGGACTTCTGGCAACGCAAGGTGGGTGATGCGCCCGAAGTAATCAATAGTTCTGCCAAAAAAGTAGAAGCCATTTATTTCACGCCCTTTCAAGCTCACGTGACTATGGAGCCGATGAATGCGACTGTCAAAATTAGTGGCGATCGTGCTGAGGCTTGGGTACCCACCCAAAATGGTGAGGGATCTTTAGCGGCATTATCAGAGGCAACGGGAATACCGCTGGCTAATTGTGAAATATATAAATTGGATTCTGGTTGTGGCCTAGGTCGTCGTGGTTCCACACAAGATTTCACCACTTTCGCTGCCAAGGTCGCGATGAAATATCCCGGCGTGCCAGTGAAAGTGCTCTGGAGCCGCGAAGAAGATATGACGCATGACTTCTACCATCCCATTGCGATGGCAAAAATGACTGCGGGTATCGATGCTGGTGGCAATATCACTGGTATGCATATCAAAGTCGCAGGCCAATCGATTAATGCCACGCTTGCTCCTCAGAATATTAAAAATGGCAAGGATGAGCGCCAACTTCAAGGCCTTTATGAGAATGGCCCTGATGCGCAGCTAGGTTACACATTCCCAACCTTGTTGACTGAATATGTCATGAAGAATACGCATGTGCCCGTGGGTCCATGGCGTGGTGTGAATACCAATCAGAACGGTATTTTCATGGAATGCTTTATGGATGAGTGCGCCAAAGCAGCCGGCAAGGATCCTGTCAAATTTAGGCAGGCTGTGATGCAAAGTCATCCGAAACATTTAGGCGTACTCAATGCAGCGGCCCAAAAAGCAAATTGGGATAAGCCACTGCCAGCAGGAACTTTCCGGGGAGTAGCACAGTTCATGGGATATGCCAGTTACTCGGCTTGCGTTGCTGAGGTCTCAGTCGATGGCAATATGGTGCACGTTAAGCGCCTGGTATTTGCTTTGAACTCTGGTCATGTGGTGAATCCCTATTTAACGCGTGAGCAAATTGAAGGTTCTGTGGCTATGGCTTTGGGTGCCATCTTTAATCCAGAGATCTCAGTTGAAAATGGACGCATCAAGCAACAGAATTTAGATTCTTACCCAATGCTCAAACTAGCCTCTACACCTCGAATTGAAACGGTTCTTGTACCAACTTATGATTTCTGGGGTGGAGTAGGTGAGCCAACGATTTGTGTGGTTGGGCCAGCAGTTGCTAATGCCGTCTCTGCAGCCATTGGTAGACCAGTACGCAACTTCCCGTTGTACAAAGAAGGATTGAGCTTGGCATAGATTCATTTGTTTTATTCGGTTCAAGCTTAGGAAAAATTGCGACCCCATCAGAGAATATTGATGGGGTCGTTTAACATCTACTCATGAAGTATCTCAAAAGCATCTTGTTTCTGATCTCCCTTACTCCCTTGGGGCGTTTGGTATGGCTGGGATATATGGATGACTTAGGCGCTAATCCCATCGAGTTTATGACGCGCTCTACTGGAACTTGGGCTTTAATATTTTTATGTATCACCCTCGCAATGACACCCTTACGTGTCTTGACAGGATCTAGTTTGGGAATCAAATATCGTCGTATGTTTGGACTGTTCTGTTTTTTCTATGCCTGCATTCATTTCGCCATTTGGTTTTTCTTGGATCAGAGTCTCGATGTTCAGGCGATGATCCATGATGTTCTCAAAAGACCATTTATCACCATGGGATTTTTGAGTTTCGTTTTATTAATACCTTTGGCCATCACATCAAACCACTGGGCAGTCCGCCAGTTGGGACATCGTTGGAGCTTATTACATCGATTAATCTATGTCATTGCTTGTACGGTGATTGCGCACTACTGGTGGCATAAGGCTGGTAAAAATGACTTGCAGACTGTATCGATTTATGCCGGAGTGATACTGTTACTGCTATCGATTAGACTTCCCGTGGTGCGAGACAGAATTACCTTATTGGTCGGGAAGTAGGATGAATGTTATTCGTATTCAGTTAGCAGTATGCCTACTGTTATTGGGATGTTCAGCCAGCGCGCAAACCCCATCAAACCAAGGAATGCAGACCTTTTCTCCCTATACCCCTGAACAGTTAAAAGCTTTTAATGAGCAAAAAATTTCTCCAGCAGAAGGGCCTTTTGGGCCGGTTGGATCAAATCAACAGCAAATGAATTTGCAGCAACCACCACAGTTAAATTCCAAGTTTTTCAATGTTCCTGCTGGCGAACAAGAGGCTGAAGCTTTGGAAACAGAGTCGGCAGCACCCTACCAGCCCATGACCCCGGTGATTTCTTTTTAGTGCTTTTGGATTTGAAATCAATCAGAGAAAATTAATTCGGGGATTGCATCAAGACTGAGGAGTGATTTTGCTGTATCAGGGGTAGCGTTAAGCCAATCATTAAATAGTTCAGGTCGCAATGGGACGACTGTGCGCTTTTCATCCTCAGGCTGATGGCATCGATTCATTAATGGATGATGATTTGCATTGATCGTCAGCATTGAGAATGACACAATCAGTTCGCCAGTCTCTGGTTCAGTCCAGGTATCCCAAATAGAGGCAATTGCCATGGGCTCACGATTGGCCTGTTGAATTTTAGTGCGCACTGCCTTGCCAGATTCATAGCAGGGTTCATAAAAAGCATCTGCCAGAGCGAGTGCGAAGTGCCGCTGAGATCATGCCTGTTTATATGAGGGTTTTTGGCTGACAGTTTCAGTTCTGGCGTTATAGGTTTTCCTGCCAAAGTCTTCATCTTTTGCCCAAGACGGTATCAAGCCAAAACGCGCAGGACCAATGGCAGTGCGTTGAGTATTATGACTTTTTAGAATGATTGTTCCAGGATAGGTTGAAAACACATCATGCGTGTTGGATGTTGGTAGATCGAGATCAAAGTGGGCTTTGACCCAATCGATATTGACGGTGGTGAGGTATTGAACGCACATCAGTTTATTTTACTGTTGAGGCTGCTGTTACTATTAGGACTACTTTTAAGAAAGCCTAGAAAGATCAAACCTGATGAAACCATTTATGTCTCCATTAAAACCAAGGTCAGTACACCTGATTTGTGCCGGTCTTTTGAGTTTTGCATTGTGTAGTGCTGCATATGCACAGCAAAGCGGTTTACCTATTAATGCCGCAGCCTCGGTGAATGGCGCCATCATTACAAACGATATGGTTGAGCAAGGTATCAAAGTTGCAATCTCACAAGGTCAAAAGGATTCTCCCGAGCTACGTAAAATGGTGATAGAGAAGTTCATCGAGGTATTGTTGTTATCACAGCAAGCTGAAAAAGATGGTTTAGCCAATTCTGAAAAAGCCAATGCTCAGCTGACGATGATTCGCCAAAATTATTTGGCAGACCTAGAGCTGTCTACTTTCATGGCGCAAAACCCGATTTCCGATGCCGATATTCAGGCAGAGTACAACAAGCAGGTAGCATCTCTTGGCCCTCAAGGCATGATCATGGAATACAAGATTAGTGATATTGCGCTAGCCACAGAGGCAGATGCTCAGGCTGCTTTAAATCGCATTAAGAAGGGCGAAGCCTTTGATAGGGTGGCTAAAAGCGTTTCATTGGCGCCGAATAAAGCACAAGGCGGCGCAGCAGGTTGGGTTCAACCTGGCCAAGTTCCACCGCAAATATCTGCTGTTTTAGTCAATCTTGGAAAAGGGCAAACATCGGCTCCGATTCAATTGCAACAGGGTTGGTATTTAGTAAAGCTGGAAGATAAAAAGTCCAGTAAGCCACCTACTTTTGAGCAGGCTAAACCAGCGATTCGTGCTGGCCTAGCGCAGAGGAAGCAATTTGAATTTGTTTCTGGGATTGCAAAGAATTCAAAAATCGTTGTTCAGTAATCGCGATGTATTGAGTTTGATACTCAGAATAAAAAGGACTCCGAGGAGTCCTTTTTATTTGCGCTCAAGCGTCACAAAATTAAAATGAATATTGTTTTCTGAGCCTAGGGTGCGTTCTACTTCTTTCCAGGCGGATTCGTTAGGGATTTCAAAGAAAGTGTCGCCACCTTGAACATCCATCTCAATCTCGGTAATGTATAAGCGATCTGCTTTATCAAAGGCTTGCGTAAATAATTGTTCGCCACCAATTACAAATACTCTTGGGGCTTCATTTAATTGATTGAGGGCCGCATCTAGAGAGCTAGCAAGTTCTCCACCAGCGGCCTCATAGTTGGCATTACGGCTGACAACGATATTCCGTCGGCCTGGCAGTGGGCGACCAATCGATTCCCAAGTCTTGCGACCCATAATGACCGGGTAGCCCATAGTGACGCGCTTAAAGAATTGCAAGTCTGCCGAGATTTTCCAGGGCATTTGATTGTCGCGACCGATCACGTGGTTTCGTGAGCGCGCAACAATCATCGAGATAGCAGGTTGTGTCATGTCTGAGGGATTTCTTAAACAGCTACTGGAGCTTTGATATGGGGATGCGATTCGTAACCAACAATTTCAAAATCTTCGAATTCATAATCAAAGATCGAGGCAGGTTTACGCAAGATATTGAGCTTTGGCAGAGGGAAGAAATCTCGAGAGAGCTGAAGATCTACTTGTTCTAGGTGATTGCTATACAAGTGGCAATCACCACCTGTCCAAATAAAGTCACCTACTTCTAAATTACATTGTTGGGCCATCATGTGGGTCAACAAAGCATAGCTAGCGATATTAAAGGGCACGCCGAGGAAGATATCAGCACTGCGTTGGTAGAGTTGGCAAGATAATTTGCCATCAGCCACATAGAACTGAAAGAAGGCGTGGCATGGCGCTAAAGCCATCCTTGGAATATCCGCTACGTTCCATGCTGAAACAATGATGCGACGGGAGTCTGGATTCTTTTTAATCGTCTCAAGGACTTCAGTGATTTGATCAATGTGCTGACCATTTGGTGCGGGCCATGACCGCCATTGATAGCCATAAATCGGACCTAGATCACCATCAGGTGCAGCCCATTCATTCCAGATAGAGACGCCACGTTCTTTAAGCCAATTGTTGTCAGTGCTACCTTTGAGAAACCACAGCAACTCGTAAATAATGGATTTGAGGTGGAGCTTCTTGGTGGTAACCATGGGGAAGCCTTCAGCTAGATTAAAGCGCATCTGGTGCCCAAAAACTGAGATCGTGCCAGTACCCGTTCTATCTGACTTATTGACGCCCTTGGAAAGGACTTCTTTCATGAGATCGTGATATTGGCGCATAAAAATTGGCTAAAAGGGGTTTAGTAAATAAATGAAAGGATAGCTTACTCGAATGTGGGCGACTTCACCCCAAGTGCCTTATGGAGCTTAGGGGAGGTGGTGGTGTACTGCAACTGGATTTGTTTTTCAGGGTTCAGGTATGCGGCTGCCGCAAAAGCAGCTAAGGCCGCCTCATGAAAGCCTGACAAAATGAGTTTCTTTTTCCCGGGGTAAACATTGATGTCACCGACTGCATAAATTCCTGGAATACTGGTCTGAAACTTTTCAGTATCGACAGTAATTTGCTTGCGATCAATATCAAGACCCCACTCTGCAATGGGGCCTAATTTGGGAGAGAGGCCAAAGAAGATCAAGAGATCATCCAAAGGAAGCAATGTGGTATTGCTATCAATGTCGGTGATCGCAATATCAGTTAATTGACCCTCTTTAGTCTCGTATCCAGTAATTTGACCAATGAGTAATTGCATTTTTCCAGCGGCACACAGTGCGCGCATTTTGGCAATAGATTGTGGAGCCGCTTTAAAGTCATCGCGACGATGAATCAAGGTGACGCTCGCTGCTTTGTCTGCAAAGTACAAGACCCAATCGAGTGCGGAATCTCCACCGCCGCAAATAACAATACGCTTGCCGATAAATCGTTCTGGATCTTTGATGTTATAGAAAACTTGCTTACCCACTAAACTATCAATGCCCTCTAGGTTGAGTAGTCTGGGTTGAAAGGCACCAACACCGGCAGCAATAAAGACGGTCTTAGCCAGGAAGTAGTGATTCTGTGATGTGCCAATCAAAAAACGGCCATCGGCTTGTTTCTCGAGTTGAGTGACTTCTTGCCCTAAATGAAACTGTGGACTAAAAGGTTCAATTTGTTTGAGAAGGTTATGCGTGAGTTCGCGCCCAGTACACACCGGTATCGCAGGAATATCGTAAATGGGTTTATCAGGATAGAGCTCTATACATTGACCACCAGCTTCTGGTAGTGAATCAATGACGTGGGTTTTGATATCGAGCAGTCCAAGTTCAAAGACTTGGAAGAGGCCCACAGGACCGGCGCCAATGATGACTGCGTCAGCTTCTGTGGGTGAGTACAAATCAATGCTCGTGTAGTTGTGGATTACTTTGCTAACTGATCGAGTTTGTTTTTGACATCTTTCCACTCATCAGCGTCTGGAAGGGCGGACTTTGATTTAGTGATGGATGTCCATGATGAAGAAAGCTCAGCATTAAGTTTGATGAAGTCTTGTTGATCTCCAGGGACGTCGTCTTCCGCATAAATCGCATTGACAGGGCACTCAGGAACGCACACTGCGCAATCAATGCACTCGTCTGGATCAATGACTAAGAAGTTGGGGCCTTCGCGAAAGCAGTCAACTGGACAAACATCGACGCAGTCGGTGTATTTGCAACGGATGCAGGATTCGGTAACAACGTATGTCATAGCGTTTAATCTAAAGAGCCCAAAATAAGAATTGGGAAATTATAAAAGGTCAATTTTAGCCGAAATGAGCCATTTTTAGCGCTTATGACCCTTTTGGTAGCTTTGCAAAATGAGGACTATCCTAGGGGCTGAAAATTGAGTAAAAAGAGCATCTATTATGAAAATACTGATTGTTGGGGCAGGTGGAATCGGGGGCTTTTTTGGGGCCAAATTGCAGCAGTCAGGCGCAGACATCACTTATTTATTACGTGAGCAGCGCCAGCAACTGATTCAAGCCCAGGGGCTGACTATCGAGACTCCGAAGGGCAGCTTTACGGTCCACCCTAAAACGGTCTTAGCCGCCCAGTTGGAGCCTATTTACGACTTCATCATTTTGGCCTGCAAAGCCTTTGATTTGGATGATTCGTTAAAGTCGATTGCCAAAGCAAGCTCTCAAGGAGTGATCCTACCTTTTTTAAACGGGTTCACGCACCTTGAGGTTTTGGACCGTCAGTTCGGCAAAGAGCGGGTGATGGGTGGGGTAGCCCATATCGCTGCAACCATTTCTGAATCAGGCTCAGTAAAACAGCTAACCGAATTGGGTTCATTCACAATAGGCCCGAGAACACCACAACAAGTCGCACTGAGTCAGGAACTCTTTTCACTGTGCAAAAAAACCGATTTCGATGCTTTCTATCATGAGAATATTGAGCAAACTTTGTGGGATAAATGGGTGTTCTTGGCAACCTTAGCAGGCATGACAACCATCTGTCGCGGCTCTATTGGCGAAATTGCCGCAACCCCTTATGGCAAAGATCTCAGCAAGCGAATGTTTGCAGAATGCTGTGCTATCGCCAGAAGTGAAAGTCACCCCATTGCCGAGAAGACTCAATTGAGCTCTCAAGAAATTCTGACAAAAGAAGGCTCACCTTTTACTGCTTCGATGCTGAGAGACTTGCTGGCAGGCAAGAAAAATGAACACCAACATATCTTGGGTGATTTGATTGGCTTTGCTAATCAGGGATCTATAGACTGCCCGCTATTAAAAATTGCCTTTACCCATATGGCGGTCGAGAGTAAGAGTGAAGTCTAAGCAAGGGCTTTCCCTAGGGCTTTGGTTTTCAGAAGATAAACCTCAATTGATTACACTTTAGGCATTCACACGAATAAAACCTGTCAAGAAAGAATGGACTATGGAAGAGTATCGGCTACAGATCGATAAAACAGCAAAACCGTTATTGATTATCGATTACACCTTCGGGAGTGATCGCAGTTTGGAGTTAATGAAATCTACTAACTTACCAACTGCTCTGCAAAATGCTAAGGTAAAAACGGAGTTTGATTTGGCGCATGCCTGGAGCGACTTTGCCCGTAAGTATTTACAGAAAACAAAAGAGATCGCGGCAACCCCTATTTGCTGGCAAGGTCATTACGATCAGTTGGGCCGCGTGATGCTTGAAATGATGCGCTTAAGCAGAGATAAGCAAGAGATGGACGATAAAGAGGGTGTTTACGAAATGATCCCCAATCTTGAAGAGATTCCCTTTGTCAGTAAACCCTCTCGTCTTGAGGACAAGATGTTTTGCCGTATTTGGCTTTCCTTAATTCGCCATCCAGCCTTTATTGAGATGGAGTTAGATGAGGATGAGCTGGCAGCATTCAATTACTGGCAAGGTTTATTTACTCTGGCTTTGGGTAAGACGAATAGTGAGTTGCTAAAACAGGCTGCCTAGTTCATCTCGATAGTCGACATAAAAAAGCGCTCCGTGAAGAGCGCTTTTTCTTTTAGTAAAACAACCTAGCCTATCAACCTCCGTAGAGGAACTTCGGCAACCATAATGTCATGCCTGGCCAGATGTACATGAAGACCATACAGGCAATCACGATGAACATATAAGGCATCATGCCTGCAAAAATCTGGTTAAGCGTAACGCTTGGCGGTGATACACCTTTGAGATAGAAGGCAGACATCGCCACCGGTGGTGACAAGAACGCTGCTTGCAGGTTCACGAATACCAAGGTGCCCCACAGAAGTGGATCGATGTTGAAGTGAGTCAACAAAGGCAGGAAGATTGGCACGAAAATCACAATAATTTCAGTCCACTCTAAAGGCCATCCCAAGAAGAAGATGATCGCTTGCGAGAGCAGCATGAACTGAATTGGTGTGAGGTCTAACTTCAGGACCCATTGCTCAATGATCGATTGACCACCCAAAATGGTAAACACAGCTGAGAAGAGTGCTGAGCCTACGAACAACCAGCACACCATCGAGGTTGTTTTCGCTGTCAAAAATACTGCCTGCTTGGTGCGCTCAAAATCTAAGGTGCCAGCATGAAGTGCCAGAATGAAAGCGCCTAATGCACCCACCGCCGCAGACTCAGTAGCAGTAGTAATACCGAGCAAGATCACGGCTAACACCAAGAGCGTAAGAACACCCAATGGCATCACCGACTCAATCAGTAGCTTCAGAATTTCAAACTGTTCTTCATCTAACTTGATGTAGTAGTAAACCAACAAGAGCCCAAAGAGTACGCATGTCAAACCAAAGTACAGTCCAAAGTTTTCTGGCGGACCATTATCAGCTTCCGCTACTACTCCAGCTTCAATTGGGTCATCTCCAGAGGCTGCATCTAAGGCAACTAAAGGCGCATCTTCCTCAACTTCTTTAGATTTAGTTTTGTTAGAGGTAGCATCGATAGCCACTAAAGCTTCCTCGACTGGCTCGGCAGCAGCAGTGGGAGCGGCTTTAGCAACCTGCGTTGCTACTGGAACATTTTGTGCATCTTTTTCAGCTTGCTGATGAATAATGACATACCACCATACGCCCCACATAGTGACTGCTATCAAAAAGAATGGAGTTAATGCTGCCAAGACATTCTTAATAATCTGCTTGATAGTGAGTCTTGCCTCAGCTGGTGCGTTGAGTAACTTAGCAGGAGAAAATAAAGCTTTAAATGAGGCAAGCAACATATTTTTTGAGTAGTGCTCACCTAAAAAGCGAATAGGTGCAGGCACTGGCACGATCAATTGCTCAGGGGGAAGCTTAGGCGCAACCTTCGGATTAATTAAAGCCCAGCCAATGATGTAGACCAAGTATAAGAATGCGAGGAAGAAGCCTGGCACCATTGCAGCAGCATAGAGCTTAACCACAGATTGGCCTGCAACAGCGGCATAAACAATGATCATGACCGAAGGCGGGATCAAAATACCCAAGGTTCCGCCGGCAGTAATAACGCCAGCAGCCAGGCGCGTATCGTAGCCAGCATTCATCATCGGCTTCATGGCGATCACGCCCATGAGAACCACTACCGCACCAACGAGACCGCTTGCGATACCCCAGAAGGTACAAACAATCAGAGTAGCTACGGCTAATGAGGCAGGTACACGACGGAATGCGAGCTGGATACTGTAGAACATCTTATCTACTAGCGCTCCTCGTTCCATCACATATCCCATTAATACAAAGAGCGGAATGGAGAGGAGGACATCGTTCGTCATACCCCCAAAAGTTCTTTGCACCATGAGAGTAAACACTTTGTTTGCAGCCCAGCTTTGTGAGGGATCATAAAACGCTGCAAAACCAAACATCATTCCTAAGCCCATCAGGGTAAAGGCGGTTGGGAAGCCCAGCATGATTACAACAATAATCAAGCCGAGCATGGCTAAGCCAAGAATTGGATCACTCATGATTTATCTCTTTAGTTTGACCAATGCGATGGTGTGCTGCTTCATCGATGGATTTGGCATTTTTAATTGCGAGTTGACGGGCATCGTCATCAACGTGAGTTGATGAAGCTAATTGCTGCTCAATCACATCAATCTCTTCAGCATCTTTGAGACGTTCAGGCCACACCCCAGTTTTGAGACAAACAATGCAACGTAGAATCTCAACAAAACCTTGCAGCATCACAAAGGCACCCGCAATTGGAATGATGGTTTTAAATGGATAGAGGGGCGGACCATTGGCAATTTGGGTAGTGTGCTCACCGATACGCCATGATTCTGCAGCATAGGTATAACCGGCATAAATCAAAGCGGCGATTCCTGGCAGGAAGAAGGTGATATATAGGATTAAATCTAATGTAGCTTGGGTGCGTGGTTTCATTGACCCGTAAAGGAAGTCACCGCGAACGTGACCATTTTGTGCCAAAGTATAGGCGCCACAAATCATAAATAAGGTGCCATAAGCCATGACAGATAACTCACCAATCCATGCGGAAGGGGAGTTAAGTGCATAGCGTCTGACGACGTCTGTAAAAACCATCAGCATTAGTAGAACAACAAGCCAAGCAGCAGCTTTACCTACAAAGGTGCTGATTTCGTCTACTGTTAGCATGAATTTATCCATAACTACTCTCCTAAGACAACGAACTATTTCTCTAGGGAAATATAAAAAAACCGGACGGGGATGCCGTCCGGTCAAGATGCGCATTAGGGCACATTATTACATAAGCCCAGAGGGCTTTGAAGGGGTTTAGGCCTTGAAATAATGGTCGTAAGCAATCTTCATATCCACATTCACCAGCAAATCCCAGCGAACTGCACGTTGAGCAAAGGCTTTTTGTGAATCAAGCACTTTCTTGAACATTGGGATTTCAGCAGCTTTTTTCGCAATAATCTTGTCCCAAGCATTCAACTGGGCTACCAAAATAGACTTCGGTGTAGCGTAGAACTTGACCTTGTCTTTTGTTTGGAGTTCAGCAAAGTCTTTGGAGTAGCGATCGATCGCTTTCCATGACATATCCTGAGAGGCTGCTTGAGTACCATAAGTCAGAATGGCCTGAAGATCTGCAGGCAAGGAGTTAAATTTCTTCTTATTGAAGATAATTTCAAACTGCTCTGAAGACTGGTGGAAGCTTTGCAGCATACAGATTTTAGATACGTCTGGGAAGCCAAGTAAGCGGTCTGAAGAAGCATTATTAAACTCAGCTGCATCTAATACACCACGATCCATTGCTGGAATAATATCGCCGCCAGGTAAAGCTTGAACGGATGCGCCCATGTCTGTGAAGATCTCAATAGAGAGGCCAACGGTACGGTACTTCAAGCCCTTCAAGTCCTCTACTTTTGCAATTGGCTTTTTAAACCAACCTAGTGGCTGTGTTGGCATCGGGCCATAAGGGAATGAAACTACATCGAGCTTAAGGTCGTTATAAATCTCATTGAGTAATTGCTGACCACCACCATATTGGTTCCAGGCTAGAACGGTATTAGCATCCATACCAAAAGCAGGGCCTGATCCCCATAGTGCTAGTGCTGGGCTTTTGCCATACCAGTATGCCAAAACGCCATGACCGCCATCTAATGTTCCGCTAGAGACAGCATCCAACATATCAAATGCTTTAACTACTGAACCCGCAGGTAGCACTTCAATTTTGAGGCGGCCACCTGACATTGCATTCACTTTAGTAGCGTAGTCATTGGCGTACTCATGGAAAATATCTTTTGCTGGCCAGGTAGATTGAAAGCGCAAGTTCACAGTTTGCGCAGAAGAAATCATTGGGAAAGCCATTGCAGCTGCGCCGGCACTGCCAACGGCTGCGTTCTTTAAGAACTTACGACGTGGGCTGTTGTTGGTTGTTTCAGACATCTGTATCTCCTATGGTTGTTGCTTTTAATAAATTACGGCTGAGTAAAACAAAATCTTACTAAGATTAATCGAATTCGCTAGCTAGGGGGTTGAGGGTTTCCCCTTGTTGCTCAGGGTTTTTATTGTGCATTGCAATAATAAAACCCTGAGCTGAGATTGCGAGGGTCATGGCACTACCCTAGGTAAACTACCGCTGATGCAAAAAGCAATTGATCGATTAATAAAAGGGTATTCATGAGCAATAAACCAAAAGTTTTAGTAGCGAGAGCAATATTTCCGGATTTACTGGCAAAGTTAGAGGAATCCTTTGAGGTTCGCTCCAACCAGGCAGATCAAGTACTCACGCCAGAAGAGCTCCAGAAAGAACTCGAGAGTGTTGCTGGTGCATTAGTGACTGGAAGTGAGCGTATTGATGCTGCGGCTTTGGCTCACGCCAAAAATTTGAAGATCGTTGCCAATATCTCCGTTGGCTATAACAATTTTGATGTGCCGGCAATTACTGCGGCGGGCGTAATGGCTACTAATACGCCTGATGTGTTGACCGATACCACTGCTGATTTTGGTTTTGCCTTATTGATGGCAACCGCCAGACGGATTACTGAATCTGAACATTGGGTGCGCGGAGGCCATTGGGATAAATGGTCGATTGTGCATAACCCTTTGGGTATGGATTTGCATCACAGCACGATCGGCATTATTGGAATGGGTCGAATTGGCCAGGGGATTGCCAAGCGCGCACTCGGTTTTGGGATGAAGGTCATCTATCACAATCGCAATCGTTTATCTGAGGTTGACGAAAAAGCCTGCGACGCGAGCTATGTGTCTAAAGAGGAATTACTGCGTACTGCCGATCACGTTGTTTTGGTTTTACCTTACACGCCAGAGAATCACCACACTATCGGTACGAAAGAAATTGCACTCATGAAACCCACTGCGACCCTTGTCAATATTGCCCGGGGTGGAATTGTGGATGATATGGCTTTAGCTCAAGCACTCAAAGACAAAAAGATTTTTGCTGCAGGCTTAGATGTTTTCGAAGGTGAGCCGAAGGTCAATCCTGAGTTATTGAAATTAAGTAACGTAGTGTTAGCTCCACACATTGCGAGTGCAACTGAAAAAACCCGTAGAGCAATGATCGATTTGGCGGTTGAGAATTTGCGTGTAGCACTCGCTGGTAAGAAACCACCTAGCCTAATTAATACCGAGGTATTTAAGGGGTAGTTAGGAAAGATGTTCTTAAAGAGCAATAAGTAGAAAGTAAAAAAGCCGAGAAATTCTCGGCTTTTTATTTGAGTATGCTGATCTCAATTACTCTGCGTCAACCTCTTCTGGAAGATCGCGCAAAGCTAATTCAATACCACCAAATTTTCCAGCCACCCAATTGTAGACTTTGCAGGCAATCCAAAGCAAACCAAATCCAAGAAGTGCATTGAGAATCAAGGCAGATAGCACGGTAAATCCAGGAATCGCGCCATCACGAATGAAGGCTACAAATAAAGCTAATAAGACGATGGGCACAGAGAAGCATAAGTAAACTAAGACCAAAGTTTTAGCGGTATGAGTTGGATCTAGGAAGACAAGTTCTTTTTTGGTTAGTTTCATGATGACGCAATCTTAAAGCAGTCCATCGAAAAGCGCTATATCAACCCAGTCACCCGCAGCAATATTTCCTTGGTCGTGATCAAGGATGACAAAGCAGTTTGCCTCACTCATGGAGCGCAAAATTCCTGCCCCTTGGCTACCCGTCAGCCTCACGCTGGGTTTGCCTTCAGCATTGCGCCCCAAGATGGCGCGTTGAAATTCTGTGCGACCGGGTTTTTTACGAATGGCTGTTTCAGTCACGGCTTGCACTAGTGGCGGTTCAGTTTGACTGGCGCCATTGAGTTGCAAGAGGGCGCTTCGAACAAATTGATAGAAGGTCACCATCACCGCCACTGGGTTGCCTGGAAGGCCAAAGAAGAGGGTCTTGCGGGCGCTAGATGTTCCAGGGACGGGCTTGAGGATTCCGAAAGCCATGGGGCGACCAGGGCGCATCGCAATTTTCCAGAAACCAACGTCTCCCAACTCTTGCATGATTTGTTTAGTGAAGTCAGCCTCACCAACGGATACGCCACCAGAAGAAATCAATACATCCGCCTTAGCAGCTGCCTCAATGAAGGCTTGCTTGAGCGATGCTGGGTCATCACGCACAATGCCACAGTCGATGATGTCTAGATCTAGGCGATTAAGTAAACCGGTAAGACTATAGCGATTACTGTCATAAATACTGCCGGCAGTGAGAGACTCTCCTAAGGAGCGTAGCTCGTCACCTGAAGACAAAATAGCCACCTTTAATTTGCGTCGTACTTTAAGGGTGGCAATACCCAGCGATGCTGCTAAACCTAAATCGGAGGGGCGCAATAATCGACCAGCAGCAATAGCTGCTTTACCTTTTTGTAAATCTTCTCCACGTAAGCGACGGTTCTCGCCTGCCTTGAGTTGATCTGATTTGAAACTGATAGATTCATGATTGCTGGTGGTGAACTCTTGGGGTATCACGGTGTCACAAGCAGCGGGCATCACCGCACCAGTCATGATCTTGAGACATTCGCCAGATTTGATTTGACCCTCATAGGGCTTGCCTGCTAAGGCTGTTCCTGCAACACGCAAGCTAATTTCATCAGCGTTTGTTTTCAGACATTGGCCATTAAATGCATAACCATCCATTGCAGAGTTATCTGCGGCGGGTACATCGATTGGCGATAGTAAATCTTCTGCAAGAATCCGATTAATCGCGTGGTCTAGTGAAACCGTTTCGATGTCAGTAGGATGATGCATGGTTTGAGATTCTTGAAGCAACTCACTGACTAAATCAGCGATAGCCTTGCGTGCCTCATCAACGTGCAGTGATGAAGTTAGCAAAATAGGGCTATTGGGCGAGTGCTTCATGCAGACGCTGCTTCTAAGGATTGCAATTCTTCCGGTGTGTTGATATTGGCAAATGCTCGGGCATCGTCAAAAATCACAGTGCTACTTTTTAATTCTTTAAACCAGCGATCAATTTTGAGATCACCTTTCTGTAGAAAAGCATCTAATAAATCTTGTAAGTCAGTACGCATCAGGCAGAAAACAGGCTGCGCCCAGACTTTGCCATCTGCCTCTTGACTAGAGGCGTAGACCAATTGATAGTCACCCCGCTCTAATTCAGCAGCAAGTTTTGTAGCGAGATCAGTTGGTAGTAGCGGTGAATCACATGGGCTAGTCATGAGATAAGGTGTTGTGCAAGCCTTCAATCCAACCGAGAAACCCGCTAACGGTCCTGAGAAATCAGGCGTTTCATCCATGATGACGGGGTAGCCATAGCCAGCGTATTTGGTGATATTTCGATTGGCATTAATCAGCATTGAGCCCACTTGTGGCTTGAGTCTGGTGAGTGTCGCTTCGATCAAGGGCTTTTGATGAAAAGGAATCAGGCCTTTATCGATACCCCCCATGCGCTGAGCACGGCCACCCGCCAGAATCAGTCCAGTAATGTGTTCTGTCAGAATCATTAGCCACCGATATAAGACATTTCAACCTTGCGATTGCCAGTCGATGGGTTGGCGGTATGCGAGCCTCGAATTTCGGAGTAATGATCATCACGCGCAGACCAGGTATTCATAATGGCATTGGCGATTTCTAAATCACTTTTTCCAGAACGTAATAAGGTTTTGAAATCAAATCCTTCATTGGCAAAAAGACAAAGATACATTTGGCCATCGGTAGAGATACGGGCACGAGTGCAGTCATGACAGAAGGTTTGCGTCACACTAGAGATCACACCGATCTCACCAGAGCCATCGGCATAACGCCAGCGCTGCGCAACTTCTCCGGTGTAATTCGCCTCAATAGCTTCCAGAGGAAATACTTCATGAATACGAGCGATCACTTCTTTAGAGGGAAGCACTTCGGCCATATTCCATCCATTCGAGCTGCCCACATCCATAAATTCAATAAAGCGCAGAATGATGCCGCTACCTTTGAAGTGTTTGGCCATGGCAACGATCTCATGATCATTCGTTCCCTTTTTCACAACCATATTGACTTTAATGTTCTCAAAGCCAGCTTCTTGGGCGGCGTTAATGCCATCCAACACATCAGCCACTGGAAAATCAACATCGTTCATCTTTTTAAAGATCGCGTCATCCAAGCCATCAAGACTTACCGTAAGTCTTTGTAGTCCAGCGACTTTGAGAACCGCAGCCTTCTTATGTAGGATGCTGCCGTTTGTTGTGAGGGTGAGATCTAAAGGCTTGCCCGCAGGAGTGCGCACGGCTGCCAACATCTCAATGAGTACTTCTAAATTCTTGCGCAACAATGGCTCACCGCCAGTCAAGCGAATTTTCTCAACTCCAAGAGTTGAGAAAATGGTGGTGAGGCGCGTAATTTCTTCAAAGCTTAATAACTCTTGATGCGCTAAGTAAGGATAGTGTTGATCGAATACTTCCTTTGGCATGCAATACGTGCAGCGGAAGTTACAGCGATCAGTGACAGAGATGCGTAGATCACGCAAAGTACGGCCACGAGTATCTTGAGTGCGATCATGGGGCGCCAGTAATTCCCCGCCAATAGAGGGCGTCAGGCCTTTGCCTTCATCAATGCGAATAGGAATGACTTTGGACGTTGCGGGGATTACTTTTTCAACCATATGCTGAATTATGGCTGTGAAACGGGGTTTCTGCCAAACCGCCCAATATCCTTTTGGGATACGAGGCAGTCTGGAGAAAAAGTTTTAGTAAGTCTTAAACCGTTTTTTTTTGGCCACCGGTTTCAACTAAGACCATGGGGCCATCGGGCAGGGTTGCAGCTGGTTTAGGTGTTCTGCCTAAGTTATCCGCAACGGGTTCTGCCTGAATCTGGTTTTGTGCTTCAGCATGCTTAGAGGAATCAGTACCCACCCAAATCATGCCGGCAGATTCCACCACGCTGTGCAAAGGAGTTTCTTCAAGTGCCTGGAAAGCAACTTTAGGAAGCTCTGGTACAGGTTTAGCAATCACCTCAACAGTAGAAACTGCCGCCACCATTGCAACCGGTGCTGCAGCTGGAGTAGTAGCTGTGTTTTGAGCTGGACGATTTGATTGACGTGGAGGGCGTGGCGCTCTCTCAGCTCTTTCTTGTTTTTCCGCAGCGGGCTTTGCATTACCGAAACTATTGGCAAGATTCTGAATCGGCATAGATGCGGATGCACCAGCCATACCTACAGGAGGCCCACTAAATGGACTTGCTGAAGGCGCTACAGAAACTGCATCACCATTCTCAGTGCGCTCATCGCGTTCACCACGTTCATTTCTACCACGACCACGACCACGACGATTGCGACCACGACCACGACGCTCTTCACCTTCAGCACTTGGTGCAGCTTCGCTACCAGGACTAGCTTCAGTTGCAGGGGTTATTGCAGCCGGGTTTGCTTGACGCTCAGGTTTTGGGCCGTTTTGATTA
Organism: Polynucleobacter sp. UB-Siik-W21; assembly: GCF_018687415.1. Lineage (NCBI taxonomy): Bacteria > Pseudomonadati > Pseudomonadota > Betaproteobacteria > Burkholderiales > Burkholderiaceae > Polynucleobacter > Polynucleobacter sp. UB-Siik-W21. Next base: position 394,611 of record NZ_CP061289.1, read on the forward strand.
CGGTTGCCATTACGATTATTACGATTGCTGTTACGGTTGTTATTACCTTCAGTAGCTGCACCATCAGCAGCATTGGCTACTGGACGCTCAGCACGTTCACCGTTGCGATCATTGCGTTCGCCACGACGATTGCGGCCACGATTACGATCGCCACCATTACCGCCATTACCATTGCGACCTTGATTACGACCTCGGTTGTTACTTGGCGCTGATTTCTCTTCAGTTACTGGAGAAGAAGAGAAGAGTTTCTTGATAAAGCCAAAGAAGCCGCCAGAACTCTCAGCCGATGCTGTTTCAGTTCGCGCTGGACGCGGCTGACTCATAGGCGCAGGTTGTGTTGGTGTAATGCCTTTGACTGCTGCTTCTGGGCGAACCTTGACTTCAGCATCTTTGCGACTCACTGTCGTGTCAGTCTCTAATTCGCGAGCAGCCTCTTCAGCCATCACGTAGCTTGCTTTTTGATCGTCTAAACGAGGATCGTCATGACGCAAACGCTCTAACTTGTAATGCGGTGTTTCTAAATGCTTGTTCGGAACCATCAAGACATTAACTTTGAAGCGAGTTTCAATCTTGATGACTTCAGCCCGTTTTTCATTCAAGAGGAAAGCAGCCACTTCGACTGGAACCTGTGTATGAATCGCTGCTGTGTTCTCTTTCATTGCCTCTTCTTGAATGATGCGCAGAACTTGCAATGCAGATGATTCGGTATCGCGGATGTGACCAGTGCCATTACAACGTGGGCAGGTGACATGGCTACCTTCAGAGAGAGCAGGGCGCAAACGTTGGCGTGACATTTCCATCAAACCAAACTTAGAGATCTTGCCCATTTGAACGCGTGCACGGTCATGACGCAAAGCATCGCGCAGGCGATTTTCAACATCTTTTTGAGCCTTGCTCGATTCCATATCAATGAAGTCGATCACGATCAAACCACCCAAGTCACGTAAACGGGCTTGACGAGCGATTTCATCGGCCGCTTCTAAGTTGGTACGGGTTGCAGTCTCTTCAATATCTGAGCCACGGGTAGCGCGTGCAGAGTTCACGTCTACAGAAACTAAAGCTTCCGTGTGATCGATTACGATCGCACCACCAGATGGCAATGGCACGGTACGTGAGTATGCAGTTTCAATTTGGTGCTCAATTTGGAAGCGAGAGAACAGCGGCACATCATCTTGATAGCGCTTTACTCGCGGCAAATTGTCTGGCATCACGACAGACATAAATGCTGCAGCTTGTTCATAGATATCATCGGTATCGATGAGAATTTCGCCGATATCTGGCTGGAAGTAATCGCGGATTGCGCGAATCACTAAGCTAGATTCGAGGTAAATCAATAATGGAGCTGAGTTGCCTTTGGCAGCTTCATCAATCGCTTTCCACAACTGCATGAGGTAACTTAGGTCCCATTGCAATTCGGTAGCGTCGCGACCAATGCCTGCAGTACGAGCAATGATGCTCATGCCATCAGGTACCTCTAATTGAGACATCGCTTCACGAAGTTCTTGACGGTCTTCACCCTCAATACGACGGGAGACACCACCTCCACGAGGATTATTTGGCATTAATACCAAATAACGACCTGCTAGGGAGATAAAGGAAGTGAGGGCGGCGCCTTTTTGGCCGCGCTCTTCTTTTTCTACCTGAACAATGATTTCTTGACCTTCGCGCAGGGCATCCTTAATGGAAGCATTGCGAACATCAATACCTTCTTTGAAATAGGCTCTGGCAACTTCTTTAAAAGGCAAGAAGCCATGACGCTCTTCACCGTAGTTCACAAAGCAAGCTTCTAGGGAAGGCTCAATACGGGTAATAACACCTTTGTAGATATTGCCTTTGCGTTGTTCGCGACCGGCAGCTTCGATATCAATATCAATGAGTTTTTGACCATCGACGATGGCAACTCGCAACTCTTCTTGTTGAGTTGCATTAAATAACATGCGTTTCATAACACTCTCCTATGGGGGAGGGTGAAGTAAGCGCGCTGCGTTAGGGGACAAGTTAGATGCCGCAAAGGACTGAGCCTAAGGCGGTATATAAGTGTGGTTCATGCAACTCTAGGCACTTTTTGCCTAGTTCACCCAGTTAACTGTTGGTTAATTTGGTGCCACACTTGACGATCGCCGCAGAGACCTCCTTTAGGTCATCAATGCAGGCGCGCGCCTGAAAACTGTCTTCTAATCGCGGGTCGCGGCATACGGCACACCAACCCTGCGCCTCATTACAACGGGGGAGGGGCAACCCCGGGAGTCTTTTAAAGGGCGACTCCAAGCTCCACGATTTAAACCTGACTTCAGGTTCTTATCGGGCCAATAAATTGGCTAGAGCGTTGATTATACGGCACAAGTTGAATGACAATGGGGTATTGTTGAGTCCCTTGTCGTCCTTGAGCGAGGCCGCAAGAGAGATAAATCATGAAATCCGACCCAGTATCCAAGCCTAAACCCGCCCCAACCCGCCCCGCGGCTGCAGTCCATTTGCAGACGATTGGTCCGGAAGAAGCAGGCCAGCGTTTGGACAACTATTTGCTACGCTGGGCCAAAGGGGTGCCCAAAAGCCACGTTTATCGCATTATTCGTTCGGGCGAAGTTCGGGTGAATAAAAAGCGGGCTGAGCCAACCACTCGCCTGATTGAAGGTGATGTCATTCGAGTTCCGCCCGTCAGAATTGCTGAGCCTTCCCAAATGGCAGCGGTCAATACCACCCAGACCAAATCCCGTGCTCAGGGCTATTCTGACAAAATGCCGATTCTGTTTGAGGATGAAGCTCTATTAATAGTAGATAAGCCAGCTGGCTTAGCAGTTCATGGTGGATCTGGCATCGCCTTAGGTGTGATTGAGACCTTGCGCATTACCCGCCCTGAGTTGAAATTTCTAGAATTAGTGCATCGTCTCGATCGTGATACTTCCGGAGTGTTGCTCTTGGCAAAGAAACGCAGTGCTCTTGTAGAGTTGCATCGCCAAATTCGCGAAGGTCAAACGGATAAACGTTATTACTTGCTCGCTCATGGTGAAATCCAGCAGGGTGCTCAAGTGATGCAGCTCAAATATTCGCTTCATAAATATTTATTAGCAAATGGCGAGCGGCGGGTGCGAGTTGATCCCGATGGTTTACCAAGTCATACTGCTTTACGTGTCAGCAAAACGATGAAGCGTGAGGATGCTGCGATTACTTTGGCTGAGGCTCAGTTAAAAACAGGGCGTACTCATCAGATCCGCGTGCATCTGCAGAAGTTGGGTCACGCTATTTTGGGTGACGATAAGTATGGCTTTGAAGATCAAGATAAGCTCATCAAATCCAAAAGACTCTATTTGCATGCCCACCTAGCTGGTTTTACCCATCCTCGCACGGGCGAGAAGATGCGTATCGAGTCGCCTCTACCGGCAGAGTTTGCAGCGATGATGAAGAATTTTGAACAGTAATGCGAACAGAAGTAATGAGTAAAAAAGATGCTTGAAGAAAATAAGTCGGAGCGCCGATATGACCTGATTGTGTGGGATTGGGATGGAACCATCATGGATTCCACACCAACCATCGTGCACTGCATTCAGCAGGCTTGTCGTGATTTGGGTTTTAAGGAACCCGATGACACATTGGCAAGTTCAGTGATTGGTTTAGGTATTCATGACTCACTACGTCGCGCAGTTCCTTGGATCGAGCCAGTGCACTTTCCAAAATTGACCGATCGTTTTCGCTATCACTATTTAGCAAAAGATCATGAACTCGATTTATTCGCAGGGATTCGTGAGCTCTTGGAAGAATTACGAGCAGATAACTATCTACTGGGAGTTGCCACTGGTAAATCTCGTGTTGGATTAGATCGATCCCTTCAGCATCATCAGATTGGGCACCTCTTTCATGAAACACGCACAGCTGACGAGTCCTTCTCTAAGCCGCACCCAGGAATGTTGCTCGAGCTCTCTGATGTCACTCAAGTGCCCACGCGTCGGATGTTGATGGTTGGTGATACCACGCATGATTTAGATATGGCTGCTAGCGCTGGAGTAGATGCTGTAGCAGTCACCTATGGTGCTCATCCTTTGGATACTTTAAAGACCTCACAGTCGTTAGCGCAGGTAGATGATGTTGCACAACTGTCACAATGGCTCAAGCAAAATCTGTAATTTAATAGGCAACACTGAGGAATCAAGATGGAAAATAATCCAAATCCAAACTGGGAACGTCAAGCGCTTGAGCACTTGCTCTTGGAGAATCTAAAAGAGACTCGTAAAGCGCGTCGCTGGAAGGCGGTACTTCGTATTCTGACTTTGGTGGCCATCATTGGCGTCGTCCTTTCAGTATTTGATTTTCATCTGCCTGGGCGCGGCATGGGTACTGAAAAACATACTGCGATGGTGACGCTAGAAGGTGAGATCTCATCTAGTTCGCTGGCTAATGCGATGGATATCAATTCATCTCTGGTATCTGCGTTTGAGAATGAGCACAGTGCAGGCGTGGTACTGCGTATTAATAGTCCTGGCGGTTCACCTGTACAAGCAGGCATGATTAATGATGAGATTCATCGCCTACGTAAGCTATATCCAAACAAGCCCTTCTATGTAGTGGTTGAGGATATTTGTGCTTCAGGTGGCTACTATGTTGCGGTGGCTGCAGATCAAATCTTGGTAGATAAAGCCAGTTTGGTTGGCTCCATCGGCGTGATTATGGAAGGCTTTGGTTTCACAGGCTTGATGGATAAATTGGGTGTGACCCGTCGCATGATTACTTCGGGCTCTAATAAAGGCATGCTTGATCCTTTTAGTAAGGAAGATCCAAAGCAAGTGCAAATGGTCAGAACGATGATTGATGAGATTCATCAACAATTTATTGCGGTAGTGAAAGAAGGTCGTGGCGCACGTTTAAAAGACGCACCAGATCTATTCTCGGGCCGTATCTGGAATGGTGAGCAGGCAGTAAAGCTTGGTTTGGTAGATGGTTACGGTACTGTCGATTCAGTAGCGCGCGATATCTTTAAGGCGCCTGATGTGCTCGACTACACCATGAAAGAAAACTTCGCCGAGCGTGTGGCTAAACGCTTTGGTGCTGAAGCGGGTGCCGCTGCTGGTAAAGCTTTAGTAAAGGCGCCAGATCTTAAATAAAAATAGAAAACTTCAGAACTTATAAAAGCTGAATCAATCTAGGCCAATAGTAGAAATACCGTTGGCCTATTTTGTAATCCGGCGCAGGCTGCTTCATTAGGATAGCGTTTGCGCCAGTCTGCAATTGACAGTGTTGTAATCATTTCAGATTTGAGGCTGAGATCAACACCAAGGCAAAGTAATGTTTGTGGTGCTAGTGAATTGATACAAGCCATCAGCATCGCAGTATTGCGATAAGGCGTCTCAATCCAAATTTGCGTTTCTTGTAATTTTCGAGATTCAACTTCTAGCTGTTTGAGCTTGGCGCTACGCTCATGAACGTCATGAGGCAAGTAACCCTGAAAAGTAAAGCGCTGACCATTGAGACCGCTAGCCATAAGGCCCAGCAAGATAGAACTAGGTCCCACCAAGGGCTTTACTTGAGCACCCAATTTGTGGACCGCAAGCACCAGTTCAGAGCCAGGATCAGCAACGCCCGGCACTCCAGCTTCGGACATCAGGCCCATATCATTGCCCGCAATCAAGGGTTTTAATAAGTCAGCAGGTTTTACTGACTCTCCATATTTTGCATTGCGTGCAGCGCCACGCCACTCACTCATTTGCATCTCTTGAATACTGCAGGCTAGCGGTGAGATGCTATCAACCGCTTTCAAAAATGCGCGCGCAGTTTTTGCATCTTCCACAATCCAATGCTTCAGCTTGGCTGTGCAAGCAATCGTTTCACTTGGCAATACCCAAGGTAATTGCTCCGTGCGAGCATCATCACCCAAGGTATTGGGAACTAAATAGAGTGTGCCGAGCTTTGCCATGAACCGATTAACTCTTGCCTGGAATCACAAAACCTGCATCACGCAACAAGCCTGTCAAAGCGATGAGTGGCAGACCGATTAGGGCGGTAGGGTCATCGCTCTGAATCGCCTCTAGAAGGCTGATGCCTAAGCCTTCAGACTTAGCACTACCGGCGCAGTCATAAGGTTCCTCTGCCAGCAAATAACTTTCTAATATTTCATCGGAAAGTTTACGAAACCTCACCTCAGTTGGAATACTTAAGGTGGTTTGTGAATCACCTTTCATTAAGCACAGCGCTGTATGAAAGGTCACTGTTTGACCGCGCATGAGTTGGAGTTGTGCCATCGCCCGTTCAAAATTACCTGGTTTACCAATCGCTGCGCCGCAGAGATCTGCCACTTGATCAGAGCCAATGACCCAAGCATGAGGATTTTGTTTGGCAACAGCTACCGCTTTTGCCTGTGCAAGGCGCAGTGCTAAGTCGAGCGTGTTTTCACCAGTAAGGGGTGTTTCATCTACTTTGGGAGAGATCACCTCAAAGGGAATCCGCAGGCGCTCTAAAAGCTCGCGGCGATACACCGAGGTGGATGCCAAGATGAGGGGGGGGTTTTCGGGTGAATTTTTTTGGTTACTCATTGCTGCTGACTTTCGAAGATGCCTTGATTTAGACTGATGTCATGAATCGTAATCAAGTTTTACCTCAAGTCCAGTTATCTGCAGAACCTAATACTTTGAAGCGGGTGGATTTTTGTGCTCCCCAATCCTATAAAGGGGCTGGTTTTTTAAGCATCTCTGAGCTTCCCAGAGTGGCTGAGGAGGCGTCTACCGTAGTTTTGGGGGATGGCTTCCATTGGGACTTGGAGACGCATTTTGAGGATTCGCCAGGCAGCGAGCCTCGCCAAGTAATGGCTTTGGGTTTAAAAGGGCGGCTTCACCTAGTTTGCCAACGTTGTTTACAGGATTGCGCGGTGGATCTGGCGGAAAAGCGGCGTTTTCTGCTGGTTGCTACTGAAGCTGAGGCTGACGATTACCCCCTCGAAGACGAGGAGCAGGAGCCCTTGGTGATTAGTCAGCAATTTAACGTCTTGGAAACTATCGAGGATGAGGTTTTACTCTCTATCCCCTTAATTCCAAAGCACCCTGAGGGCTTCTGTGAGCCTCATGTATCGGTTTTTGGAGATGAGGATGGCGATGAGGTCGCAGATAAACCAGAAAATCCCTTTAACATATTGAAAAATATGAAGAAAAACTGAAAATAGGGTTTTCAGTTAGCCTGTTGTTTTCGGTATGCTTCATTGATAAATCAAGCATTTAGGCGCTTTTCCATGCTAGAATGTCGCCTTGCTTAGGAGTCCAATATGGCCGTTCAACAAAACAAAAAATCACCTTCCAAACGTGGCATGCACCGTGCGCACGACTTTTTGACCGCACCTGCTACGGCTGTTGAAGCCACAACTGGTGAGGCTCATTTGCGCCACCACATTTCACCTAACGGCTACTATCGTGGTCGTAAAGTTGTTAAAACTAAAAACGACTAATTTTTTAGTCTAAACAGATAGAAGCGGCTCATTTAAAGCCGCTTTTTTCTTAGAAACATTACCGCAGCAATCCATCAGTTTATGAGCGTTACTCTTGCTATCGATGCCATGGGCGGAGATCATGGAGTTGTCGTGACGGTTCCTGCCGCCTGCGATTTTCTAGAAAAACATGCTGATGCCAAGATTACCTTAGTGGGTGATCCAGAGTTGATCAAGCAAGTCTTGAGCAAATCTCCCAAAGCGCCAATGGAGCGCATTCAAATTGTTCCCGCGAGTGAAGTGGTGTTGATGGACGATCCCATCGAGGTTGCTTTGCGTCGCAAAAAAGACTCATCGATGCGAGTTGCGATTGAGCAAGTAAAAGAAGGTCTTGCTGACGCAGTCATCTCCTCTGGCAACACTGGTGCATTGATGGCAATCTCTCGCTACATTTTAAAAACCCTTGAGGGTGTTGATCGTCCAGCGATTGCCACTGCCATCCCTAATGAATTAGGGCGTGGTACGACGATGCTCGATTTAGGCGCCAACGCTGACTGTGAGCCGATGCACTTGGTGCAATTTGCACAGATGGCCAATGTCATGGTTCAGGTAGTTGATGGCAAACAAAATCCCTCCATTGGTCTCCTGAATATCGGTGAAGAGGTGATTAAGGGCAATGATGTTGTTAAGCAAACGAGTGAATTGCTGCGTCAGACGAATTTAAACTTTTACGGTAACGTAGAAGGGAATGATATTTTTAAAGGCACCACCGATATTGTGGTGTGCGATGGATTTGTAGGCAACGTAGTTCTGAAGGCTAGTGAAGGCTTGGCAAAAATGATGAGCGGCATGATTCGTGATGAATTTAACCGCTCTTTATTGACTAAGTTGATGGCCATTTGTGCCATGGTGCCACTGCTACGGGTGCGTAAGCGGGTTGATCATCGCCGCTATAACGGTGCTGTATTGTTGGGTCTTCGGGGTTGTGTGATTAAGAGCCATGGCTCTGCAGACCGTTTTGGATTTGGTTTTGCCTTAGATCGAGCATACGAAGCAGCTAAAAATCGCATGGTTGAACGTATTGCCGCAGCCTTTGTAGCGGAGACAAAAGCATGAGTATTTTTGCAAGAGTCGCTGGTACTGGAAGCTATCTTCCGGAGCAGCGTTTAACCAATCAAGATTTAGTGGAACGTTTGGCTAAATCTGGTTTAGAGACTAGCGATGAGTGGATTACCACTCGTAGCGGTATTTCTGCGCGTCACTTTGCTGCAGAAAATGAACTCACGAGCGATCTCGCAGTAAAAGCAGCGCAAGCGGCATTAAGCAGTGCTGGCATTACTTCAGCAGATTTAGACCTCATCATTTTGTCAACCTCAACCCCTGATCACTTGGGCGGCTTCCCCAGTACAGCTTGTGTAGTACAGGACAAATTGGGTGTCCACAGTAACTGCGCTGCATTTGATGTACAGGCAGTTTGCGCCGGTTTTACTTATGCCATCGCTACGGCAGATGCGTTTATTCGTTGTGGCTCCTATAAAAAAGTGTTGGTCATCGGTGCGGAAACTTTTTCACGCATTTTGGATTTTCAAGATCGCGGCACATGTGTGTTGTTTGGTGATGGTGCTGGCGCAGTAGTGCTCGAAGCTTCAAGTGAGCCTGGCATTTTGTCGACTGCTCTACATGCCGATGGCAGTCAGCGTGATATTTTGTGTGTGCCTGGGCGTGCTGGTAACGGTGCAGTGCATGGCTCACCATTTATGACTATGGATGGTCAAGCGGTATTTAAATTGGCAGTCAAAGTTCTAGAGCAAGTGGCTCATGAAGTTTTAGAAAAGGCGCATCTTAAGCCTGAGCAAATTGATTGGTTAGTTCCTCACCAAGCCAATATCCGCATCATGGAAGGTACTGCCAAAAAGATGGGCATGTCGATGGATAAAGTGATTGTGACTGTGCATGAGCACGGTAACACTTCGGCAGCCTCTATCCCATTGGCCTTGGATACTGGTGTGCGTTCCGGTCAAATTCAGCGTGGTCAACATCTCTTATTAGAAGGGGTTGGCGGTGGTTTTGCTTGGGGCGCGGTGGCCTTGAAGTATTGATGCCGTACTCATGCGCGTTAATCCGTATTCAATCTCTTTTCATTGTTTTGTAAATTAATCTCATGACATTTGCATTCGTATTCCCTGGGCAGGGTTCTCAATCGGTAGGTATGCTCAATTCCATCGCCGAGCGTCCTGAAGTGCGTGCAACCTTGCAAGAGGCTTCTGAAGCTCTGGGTGAAGATGTTGCGAAGTTGATTGCCGAAGGTCCTGCAGAGACGCTGTCATTAACTACCAATACCCAGCCTGTTATGTTGACTGCAGCGGTAGCCTTTTACCGTGCTTGGTTAGCGGCGGGAGGCTCTGCACCGAAGGTGATGGCAGGTCACAGCCTGGGCGAATACTCTGCATTAGTTGCTTCCGGCGTGATCTCATTTAAAGACGCAGTTCCCTTGGTACGTTTTCGTGCAGAAGCGATGCAATCTGCGGTCCCGGTTGGTACCGGCGGTATGGCAGCGATCCTTGGATTGGATGACGCAACAGTCATCCGTGTTTGCGCTGAAGCAAGCACTGCATCAGGTGGTGTAGTGGAGGCAGTCAATTTCAATGCACCCGGTCAAGTCGTGATTGCGGGTGCCAGCGCTGCCGTTACTAAAGCATGTGAATTACTTAAGGCTGCTGGCGCCAAGCGCGCCTTGCCACTCCCAGTGTCGGCACCATTTCATTCTTCTTTATTGCAACCAGCCTCTGAAAAGCTCAAAGGCTACTTGGCGAAAATCGAATTTAAAGTGCCAACGATTGCTGTCATTAACAACGTCGATGTCGAAATCTTGAATGACCCAGCGGCGATTAAAGACGCCTTGGTGCGTCAAGCAGCGAAACCAGTCCGTTGGCAAGAAACTATTCAAGCAATGGCCGCACAAGGAATTACTCAGGTAGTGGAATGTGGTCCAGGCAAAGTATTGGCAGGGCTTACTAAGCGAATTCATGATCAGGTGACTGGCGTGCCAGTATTTGATGAAGCTAGCTTGAACGAAGTTCTAGTAAGTTTCAAATAAAACCATCGACTCAGTAATAATCAAGCGAAAGACAAATATGAATCTCGACTTAAGCGGACAAATTGCCCTGGTGACTGGCGCCTCGCGCGGTATTGGTCAGGCGATTGCTGATGAGTTGATGAAGTGTGGTGCCAAGGTCATTGGAACTGCGACATCCAGTGACGGCGCTAAAGCAATTGATGAACGTTTAAAGCCTTCCGGTGGTGCTGGTTTGGCATTGAATGTAACTGCACCAAATGCTTGCGAAGAAATCATCGATCACATTGTGAAAGAGTATGGTGGCATCAATATTTTGGTGAACAACGCTGGCATTACTCGCGATAACTTAGCAATGCGGATGAAGTCTGAAGAGTGGGTTGATGTGATTGATACCAACTTAAGCTCAGTGTTCCGTTTATCTCAAGCTGTTTTACGTCCCATGATGAAGGCTCGTGGTGGCCGCATTATCAACATTACCTCGATCGTTGGTCACATGGGTAATGCTGGACAGGCGAACTACGCCGCAGCAAAATCCGGTGTTTCTGGCATGACTCGTGCCCTCGCTCGTGAAATCGGCAGTCGTAATATCACTGTGAACTGTGTGGCACCGGGATTTATTGATACCGATATGACGCGCGCTTTGAGCGAAGATCAGCAAAATGCCCTAAAAGTGAACATTCCTTTGGCTCGTTTGGGTAGCCCAGAAGATGTTGCCCAGGCAGTGGCATTTTTGGCCTCCCCAGCAGCTGGATACATTACTGGGAATACCCTACACGTCAATGGCGGACTCTATTTGGCCTAACGGCAAAGCAAGGATTTGGTCATTTTTGGGTGGTTTTGCTAATTAAGCCCGCCATGCTGATAAAATCCTTCCATCGTTTTTTTACAACCCTTGGGGGACTTAATGGATAACATCGAACAACGCGTTAAGAAAATCGTCGCTGAGCAATTGGGCGTCGCTGAAGGAGATATCAAGAATGAATCTTCTTTTGTGAATGACCTGGGCGCTGACTCTCTTGACACTGTTGAGCTGGTTATGGCTTTGGAAGATGAATTCGGTATCGAAATTCCTGATGAGGAAGCTGAAAAAATCACCACAGTGCAGCTCGCGATCGACTTCGCTAAATCAAAAGCTCAGGGTTAAATCCCTAGCTTAGGTATTACTGTGTCAGCATCAAATGGCCGACGCCGGGTTGTAGTTACCGGCCTTGGTCTTATTTCACCTGTTGGTAATTCAGTTGATGTAGCTTGGTCTAACTTGCTTGCCGGCAAATCAGGCATCGCCACGATCACTAAGTTTGACCACACTCCATTAAGCGTTCATTTCGCTGGAGAGGTGAAAGATTTCAATGTCGAAGAATACGTCTCTGCCAAAGAGGCGCGCCATATGGATACCTTTATCCATTACGGTATCGCCGCTGGTACGCAGGCGATTCGCGACAGCGGTCTAGAGATCAACGAGCAAAATGCCGAGCGCGTAGGCGTGATGGTGGGCTCTGGTATTGGCGGCTTGCCAATGATTGAAGAGACCGGCGCTGAGCTTTTAGCTCGTGGCCCCCGTCGTATCTCACCATTCTTTGTGCCAGGCTCAATCATTAATATGATTTCTGGACACCTCAGCATTTTGTTTGGTCTGAAAGGTCCAAACGTGGCTGCTGTTACTGCCTGTACAACTGGCTTGCACAGCATTGGCTTAGCTGCGCGTTTGATTCAGTATGGCGATGCGGATGTCATGGTTGCCGGTGGCGCTGAATCCACTATCTCTGCTTTAGGTGTTGGTGGTTTTGCATCTGCAAGAGCCCTCTCCACTCGTAATGATGATCCTGCAACTGCATCACGACCTTGGGATAAAGACCGCGATGGTTTTGTCCTTGGCGAAGGTGCTGGCGTAGTTGTGCTGGAAGAGTATGAGCATGCCAAGGCTCGTGGCGCAAAAATTTATTGTGAACTGCTTGGTTTTGGTATGAGCGGTGATGCGTATCACATGACCGCTCCCAATATGGATGGTCCACGTCGTTGCATGGTTAATGCCTTACGTGATGCCGGTTTAAATCCAGACCAAATTCAGTACTTAAATGCTCATGGTACTTCTACGCCTTTAGGTGACAAGAATGAAACCGAAGCCATCAAAGCGGCTTTGGGCGATCACGCTAAGAAGGCGCTGATCAATTCCACCAAGTCAATGACTGGTCACCTTTTGGGCGGTGCCGGTGGCTTAGAGTCAGTTTTCACCATCCTGGCCCTCCATAACCAGAAATCCCCACCCACTATCAATATCTTTAATCAAGATCCTGAGTGCGATTTGGACTACTGCGCCAATACCGCTAGGGATGTCAAGATTGATCATGCTGTTAAAAACAATTTTGGCTTTGGGGGTACTAACGGCACCTTGATTTTCGGCAAGTTGACCTAATATTCTCTTTATCTCCACTGTTGGTTTTCACCAAGTAGGTCTATAGCATTATGAAAAAGCACTTTATTGCGCTCCTGGCTATTTTGAGTCTGGGGCAGATGTCTTTTATGACACCGTCAATGGCCCAGAATCCTCGAGTTGCGATCCCTGATTTCGCCGACTTAGTTGAGCGCGCCAGCCCAGCGGTTGTCAATATTCGTACGACTGAGAAAGTCATGGTTCAGCAAGCTCAAGGTGGGATCCCCGGAATGCCAGAAGAACAAGCGGAATTCTTCCGCCGCTTTTTTGGTGTGCCGATGCCAGGAGTTCCTAACGGTCCTAAGCAGTCGCAGCCAAACTTCGGAAAGCCGCAAGAAGCAGATCGTGGCGTTGGTTCCGGTTTCATTATTGAATCCAATGGTTTGATTCTGACAAATGCGCACGTGGTTGAAGGTGCCACCACGATTTATGTCACTTTAACGGATAAGCGTGAGTTCAAGGCGAAATTATTGGGTATGGATAAACGTACCGATGTAGCGGTTGTCAAAATTGAAGCGCGTGATTTGCCAAGACTGCCTTTGGGTGATTCATCAAAGGTGCGAGTAGGCGAGTGGGTTCTTGCGATTGGCTCACCTTTCGGTTTGGAAAATACAGTAACTGCAGGCATTGTGTCTGCCAAGAGTCGTGATACGGGGGATTACTTACCCTTTATTCAAACTGACGTTGCCGTCAATCCCGGCAACTCTGGCGGCCCATTACTCAACACAGCCGGTCAAGTGATTGGTATTAACTCCCAGATCTTTAGTCGCTCTGGTGGTTATATGGGCATCTCTTTCGCCATTCCTATTGATGAAGCAATGCGAGTTGCAGATCAGTTACGAACTAACGGAAAAATGACTCGCGGTCGTATTGGTGTCGCCTTAAGTGAGATGACAAAAGACATTGCAGAGAGTTTGGGTTTAGGCAAACCTCGAGGTGCATACGTTCGCAACGTCGAGCCAAGTGGCCCAGCAGCGGCTGGCGGCATTGAAGCTGGCGACGTGATTTTAAGTTTCAATGGACGTGAGATTGCTAAATCAACCGATTTGCCTCGAGTCGTGGGTGATACAAAACCTGGTAGCTCTGTTCCAGTACAAGTTTGGCGCAAGGGTGCAGCGCGCGAATTAACAGTGACAGTGGCTGACACTGAGTCTGCAAAAGCTGTTAATAAGAAATCTGATGCGCCAACTGCAGATAGCAACAGTACAAATGTCTTTGGGGTGGCTGTAATCGATTTATCGGATACCAAAAAGAAGGATCTGAATCTGAAGGGTGGGGTAGAGGTCACTAGTCTAGGTGATGGCCCTCTAGCTAAGGCAGGGGTTCGACCAGGCGACGTCATTATTCGGGTGGCTGATATTGATATTACTGGGGTTAAGCAGTTTGAAGCCCTGGTTAAAGCCCTGGATGCCAATAAGGCTGTTCCAGTCTTTATTCGCCGTGCAGATAGCACTTTGGTGCTTCCGGTAAAGCCAAAATAAGCCGTTTTTAGGCTAAAAAATAGGGTTCGGCGTCTTACGGGCGCCACCCATTACAATCCCCCTAAGACGACTTTTTGCAGCGCATCATTGTGGTGCGTTCTGACAAGGCGTTTTCTTGAATGACTTTTTAAGACGCTATGGATTTAATCCGCAATTTTTCTATCATCGCCCATATCGATCACGGCAAATCTACGCTTGCTGATCGTATTATCCAAATTTGTGGCGGTCTCTCTGATCGAGAAATGGAAGCCCAGGTTCTCGATTCAATGGACATTGAGCGTGAGCGAGGTATCACGATCAAGGCCCAAACGGCTGCTCTAAATTACAAAGCCAAAGACGGCAAGATTTATAACCTCAACCTCATTGATACCCCAGGTCACGTTGACTTCTCATACGAGGTGAGTCGCTCTTTATCGGCTTGTGAAGGTGCTTTGCTGGTGGTAGATGCAAGTCAGGGTGTTGAGGCGCAAACAGTAGCAAACTGTTACACCGCAATTGAGTTAGGTGTTGAAGTGGTACCCGTGCTCAATAAGATTGATTTGCCACAGGCAGACCCTGAACGCGCTATTCAAGAAATTGAAGATGTGATTGGTATTGATGCAACTGATGCGGTAACTTGTTCTGCCAAGACCGGGATGGGTGTGCCTGAAGTCATTGAAGAAATGATTCGTCGCGTTCCGCCACCCAAGGGTGATGCGAGCGCACCATTGCAATGCTTGATCATTGACTCTTGGTTTGATAATTATGTTGGTGTGGTGATGTTGGTGCGTGTAGTTAATGGCACCTTAAAACCCAAAGACAAAATTACTTTAATGGCCAATGGCTCAACCCATTTAGTTGAACACGTGGGCGTCTTTAGTCCAAAGTCAGTAGATCGCCCTGAGCTGAGTGCTGGTCAAGTCGGCTTTATCATCGCTGGCATCAAAGAGCTTAAAGCTGCAAAAGTAGGTGATACGGTGACCCATGCTGTAGGCCAACAAGGTCGCACACCTGCTACCGAGCCATTACCTGGTTTCAAGGAAGTGAAGTCACAAGTATTTGCTGGCCTCTATCCAGTAGAGGCGAGTGAGTACGATCAATTGCGTGAGTCACTGGAGAAACTGAAATTAAACGATGCATCACTTCTGTATGAGCCAGAGGTTTCACAAGCTTTAGGTTTTGGATTCCGCTGCGGATTCTTGGGTTTGCTCCATATGGAAATCGTCCAAGAGCGCTTGGAGCGCCAGTACGGTATGAACTTGATTACGACTGCGCCAACCGTGGTGTATCAGGTGCAGCAATCTGACGGCACGATCTTGATGGTAGATAACCCATCTAAGATGCCCGAGACCAGCAAGGTCGATACGATCATGGAACCGATTGTGACTGTCAATCTGTATATGCCACAGGAGTATGTAGGCTCAGTGATCACTCTATGCGTTGGCAAGCGCGGGATTCAGACGGGGATGAACTACTTAGGTCGTCAAGTGCAGCTCACTTATGAGTTGCCGATGGCTGAGATTGTGCTCGACTTCTTTGATCGTCTCAAATCAATCTCACGTGGCTATGCCTCGATGGATTATGAGTTCAAAGAATATCGCCCAGCCGATGTGGTCAAAGTGGATATCTTGATTAACGGTGATCGCGTAGATGCTTTGTCAGTTATTGTGCATAGAAGTAATAGTCAGCACCGCGGTCGTGAAGTGGTCTCCAAGATGCGCGGCATTATTCCGCGGCAGATGTTTGATGTAGCCATTCAGGCGGCGATTGGTAGCAATATCGTTGCGCGTGAAAACGTCAAGGCCTTACGGAAGAATGTGTTGGCGAAGTGCTACGGTGGTGACATTTCTCGTAAGCGCAAGTTATTAGAGAAGCAAAAAGAAGGTAAGAAACGCATGAAACAAGTGGGTAACGTTGAGATTCCGCAAGAAGCTTTCTTGGCGATTTTGCAGGTGGAGGATTAATGAACTTCGCTCTGATTCTTTTCATTTTGGTAATTGTTTCTGGCATTGCTTGGATTGCTGACAGGGTCTACTTTGCACCACAAAGAAAAGCAGCCGGTATTGATCGCATGCCATTATGGCTCGAGTACACCGCAGGCTTTTTCCCAGTCATTTGTGCAGTATTTGTATTGCGCTCTTTTATTGTTGAGCCATTCAAGATCCCTTCTGGCTCCATGATTCCGACATTGCAGATCGGCGATTTCATATTGGTGAATAAATTTACGTATGGCATTCGTTTGCCGGTGATCAATCAAAAAGTTGTGGAGCTGGGCTCCCCTAAACGTGGGGATGTGGTGGTGTTCCGTTACCCTCGCGATGAGTCAGTGGACTATATCAAGCGAGTCGTTGCCTTACCGGGTGATGTGATTGCTTATGAAGATAAGCGCTTAACAATTAATGGCCAGCCTTTGCAATACAGCGGCGGCGAAGCCTATCTAGATCCCGAAAATATGCGTTACGCCAAACGTTATACAGAAGCTTTCCCAGCAGATTTAGGTGGCAATCGTCATGAGATTTTGAATGACCCTGATCGTCCTGTAGGGTCATTCCCCGCAGAACGTTTTCCGGGTGCAGAGTTTTGCCAATACCAACCATCTGGTCTGACCTGCAAGGTGCCTGCAGGGCATTACTTTGCGATGGGTGATAACCGCGATAACAGTGCTGACTCTCGTTATTGGGGTTTTGTGCCTGATAAGAACATTGTTGGCAGGGCATTTTTTGTCTGGCTTAACCTAGGTAATCTAGGTCGTATTGGTGGTTTTGAGTAGTCGATCATGAACGCGCGCGCCGTTATCGAAACCGCACCACTTCAAGAGCGTCTGGGGTATACCTTTAAAAAGCCCGAACTCTTAAATCAAGCCTTGACTCATCGTAGTCATAGCAAGAAAAATAATGAGCGCTTAGAGTTTTTGGGTGACTCCATTCTGAATTGCGTGGTTGCTGATTTACTGTATGAGCGTTATTCCGATTTAGATGAGGGTGACCTCTCACGTGTGCGTGCAAATTTAGTCAAACAGCAAGCTTTGTATGAGATTGCCCAAACACTATCTCTATCAGATTACCTTCGCTTGGGCGAGGGTGAGCTCAAGAGTGGTGGCTTTCGCCGCCCATCCATTCTGGCAGATACCTTAGAGGCAGTGACGGGCGCGATCTTTTTGGATGGCGGTTTTGAAGCGGCAAAAGCGTGTTTGCGCAAACTCTATTCAATTATTCTGACGCAGGTTGATCCCAAAACTTTAGGTAAAGATGACAAAACACTGTTGCAAGAGTGTTTGCAAAGTTACCAGTTACCTTTGCCAACTTATAACGTGACAGGCACTAGTGGCGCTGCACACAATCAGCAATTTGAGGTGGAGTGTGTCATACCAAGCCTCAAGGTCTCAGTAAAAGGTGAGGGCGCATCCCGCCGCGCTGCTGAGCAGTCAGCTGCTAAGACTGCTTTGCTGGGGGTCTTAAAAGCCTTGCCACAAGAATCTCGCAAGCCCAAGAAAACTCGGTCGGCTAAGAAAAAAGCAGCCAAGAAAGAAGCGACTGAAGAGCAGTTAAATCTTAAGCTGAAGGGCTAATCGTGTTTAGATGCGGCACTATCGCCATTGTTGGGCGTCCCAATATGGGTAAGTCAACCTTGCTCAACGCATTAGTTGGACAAAAGATCAGTATTACTTCACGTAAGGCGCAGACAACCCGTCATCGGATATTGGGTATTCAGAATCGCGAGGAAGCACAGTTCATTTTTATTGATACGCCTGGTTTCCAGACGCGTTTAATGAACACCCTTAATAAAGCATTGAATCGTACTGTTACTACCGCCTTACAAGATGTCAATGTCGCTTGCTTTGTAGTAGAGGCTGGTTACTTTGGCGAGGATGATAAAAAAGTATTAAAGCTGCTGCCAGATGATCTTCCAGTGCTGCTGGTCTTAAATAAATTGGACTTGTTCAATAGTCGCTTTCAGACTCCATCTGAGCGGGATCAAGCCTTGCTCAACTTTATGAAAGAGATGTCTAAACCTTGGTGTGAATTAGGTGGGCACGAAGATCAAAAGTGTGAGTTTGCAGAAATCGTACCCATGAGCGCAAAGAGTCCGGGAGATATTGAAAGACTGTTGGATGTGCTTGAGGGTTATTTGCCTGAGGCTGAGGCTGTATACGATGGCGACACTATTACTGATCGCAGTGAGCGCTTCTTAGCGGCAGAAATTTTGCGTGAAAAGGTTTTCCGTTTTACTGGCGAAGAGTTACCTTACACCTCTACCGTAGTAATTGATCAATTCAAGATGGATGGCAAGATGCGCCGGATTGCTGCCACCATTTTGGTAGATCGCGATAGCCATAAAGCCATGATCATTGGGCAAAAGGGTGAGCGGCTGAAGAAGATTTCTACCGATGCTCGCATTGATATGGAAAAGCTCTTTGATGGCAAAGTCTTTTTGGAGACTTGGGTCAAAGTGAAGCGTGGTTGGGCAGATGATCGCGCTGAATTGCGGGCACAGGGTCTGGAATAAGCTCCTATGGCCTCGATTCGTGTTGCTGACGAGCCTGCTTTTGTATTGCACAGCATTCCCTATAAAGAGACTAGCTTAATTCTGGATGTATTCACGCGGCAACATGGCCGCATGGCACTGATTGCTAAAGGTGCTAAACGTCCTCATTCAACATTACGTCCTGTGTTGCAACGCTTTCAGCCATTACTGGTTTCTTGGAGTGGTAAGTCTGAATTGCGCACGCTTACCAAGTCTGAGTGGGTGGGGGGCATGCCTTCTTTAGTTGGCGATGCACTCCTCTGCGGTTTTTACCTCAATGAACTACTCGTGAAGTTTTTAGCTCGTGAAGATGAATACGAAAAGCTTTACGATCGCTATGCTGAAACCATCAATGCTCTATCGAATCTTGAGTTTGAGTCGAAGGGCTTAGAAGAAATTCTGCGTCCTTTTGAGTTATCGCTGCTTCAAGAGACGGGCTACGCGGCTGCCTTAGATCGTTGCGTTGAAACCAATCAAATACCTGATGCCCAAACCCACTATGTTTACCAGCCAGAGCGAGGTGTGCGTCCTACCCAAGGTGACGATCCAGGCCACTGGCCAGTATTGAAGGGTCAATCTTTATTGGCAATTGCTGCTGGGGACTTTTCTGCTCCAGAGACGCTCTCTGAAAGTAAGCAGCTCATGCGTTTCCTTTTGGGCTTGCACTTGCAAGATCAAGTCTTGACGACCCGTCAAATTTTGATTGATTTGAAGAAAATCTAGTAATCTATTGACATGACTTCTCCGCACGCCTTAGAACTGGGCATCAATATTGACCACGTTGCCACCTTACGCAATGCGCGTGGCACGGTATATCCAGATCCCCTCAAGGCGGCGCAATTAGCCGAGGAGGCTGGCGCGGATTTAATCACTTTGCATTTGCGAGAGGATCGCCGCCATATTAAAGATGCTGATTTATTAGCAATACGCCCGCTTATTAAAACTCGGATGAACCTAGAGTGTGCAGTGACCCCTGAAATGCTCGATATTGCTTGTAAGGTAAAGCCACACGATGTTTGTTTGGTGCCCGAGAAGCGTGAGGAGGTCACTACTGAAGGTGGCTTAGATGTATTAGGGAAATTTGATGCAGTGAAGGCTGCTACCAAGCAGTTACAAGACGCTGGTATTCGGGTTTCTCTATTTATCGATCCTGAAGAAAAGCAAATACAGGCAGCAAAAGACGTTGGTGCTACTGTAGTGGAGTTGCACACAGGGCGTTATGCAGATTTATCTGGTTCTGAACAAGCAGTAGAATTAGAGCGCATTCGAAAGGCGGCGCAGTTCGGCAAGAGCATTGGACTCAGAGTCAATGCTGGCCATGGCTTGCATGAAGGTAATGTGATGCCCATAGCCGCTATTGCAGAATTATCCGAACTCAATATTGGCCATGCCATTGTGGCTGAGGCTTTATTTAAAGGTTGGCAAAATGCTATTGAGGATATGAAAGCCTTGATGGTGAGAGGTCGACATCAAGACCGTATCAAACCTCTCTGACTAGTAAGCATTTGATGATCATCGGCATTGGTACCGACATTCTGCAGATTGGGCGCTTACAAGCTGCTTACGATCGTACTAATGGCCGCTTGGCAGAAAAGATTTTGGGTCCAGATGAGATGGCGGTCTTCAAACATCGCCTTGCCAGAAATCACAAACGCGGCATTGCATTTTTGGCCACCCGCTTTGCTGCTAAAGAGGCGTTCTCAAAAGCAATTGGTTTGGGAATGAGAATGCCAATGACTTGGCGCTCTCTCCAAACTTTAAATGAAGCTAGTGGGAAGCCAGTAACTAGTTATCTCGGGGCTTTGGCTCAATTTATGCAAGAGAAAAATTGGGAAGCTCACGTGACTGTGAGTGATGAGCAAGACATGGCAATTGCCCATGTCATCGTTACTCAGAAATAACTGAAGAATTGAATTAAAGATAAAACTGAGAAATTCTTAAGAGGAATACATGAGTAAAGCCACCATGAACCCCGGCCCAATTACCTTAGATGTGGTGGGCCAGGTCTTAAATGCGGAAGATCGCCGCAGGATCTTGCATCCTCTGACGGGTGGTGTGATTTTGTTTGGTAGGAACTTTGCTAATCGTCAGCAACTGACTAAATTGACTGCTGATATTAAGAAATTACGCCCTGATGTCTTGATCTCGATTGACCATGAGGGTGGACGAGTACAGCGTTGCAAGACGGATGGTTTTACGCATCTTCCCGCAATGCGTAAGTTAGGCGAGCTTTGGGGTGCGAAAAGTAAATCAAACCATGCCGCTGATTCTGCTGCGCTCGCCATGGCTGCCGCAACTGCCTGTGGATATGTATTGGCTGCAGAGCTTCGTGCGTGTGGTGTGGACTTTAGTTTTACCCCTGTCCTCGATTTGGATTTTGAACGCAGTGGTGTGATCGGTGATCGTTCATTCAGTCGTGATCCGCAAATCGTGTTTGCATTAGCTAAGAGTTTGAATGAAGGTTTACGGCTTGGCGGCATGGCCAACTGTGGCAAACACTTCCCAGGTCATGGTTGGGCAGAGGCAGACTCTCATGTGGCTATTCCAGTGGACGAGCGCTCACTTCAAGAAATTCTCAACGATGATGCTAAGCCTTATGAGTGGCTGGACTTGAGTTTGGCAGCGGTGATGCCAGCCCATGTGATTTATTCGCAGGTAGATCAAAATCCTGCGGGCTTCTCAAAGATTTGGCTACATTCTATTCTTCGGCAAGAACTAGGATTTCAGGGGGTAATCTTTAGTGATGACCTTTCGATGGAGGGGGCGAGCGTTGCTGGATCAGTGGTGAAGGGAGCCGAAATGGCGTTAGACGCCGGTTGTGATGCCGTCTTAATTTGTAAACGCCCGGACTTAGCTGATCAGTTACTGAGCAAGCTAAAGGTTTCAAAGCAAAAACAAGCGGAGTCCGCTACCCGTTTGAATCGCTTGATGCCAGACTCGCTAGCCCTATCGTGGGATGTGTTACAAAAAGAAGCAGAGTATCAACATGCTAAGGGCTTGCTTAAGCAGTTCAAATTGATTGATTAAGCCAAGTAATAGTTAAGTAAAAAGCCCGGCATGCCGGGCTTTTGTTTGAGCGTTTGCTACGCAGTTTTTGCTTAGTTAGCGCGGCTACGGTATTCACCAGTACGAGTATCGATCTCGATCTTATCCCCAGTGTTGCAGAACAATGGAACTTGCAATTCATAGCCAGTAGCCAGTTTTGCGTTCTTCAATACTTTGCCGGAGCTGGTATCACCTTTCACTGCAGGTTCTGTGTAAATGATTTCACGAACGAGCGAGTTAGGCATTGCTACTGAGAGTGCTTTACCTTCGTAGAAAACTACTTCACAGGGCATGCTTTCTTCAAGATAGTTCAATGCATCACCCATGAATTCAGCTTCAACTTCATACTGGTTATAGTCGCCATCCATGAAGACATACATTGGATCTGCAAAATAAGAATATGTGCAATCTTTTTTCTCGAGGATAACAACATCGAATTTGTCATCGGCTTTATAAACGCCTTCATTTGGCGCACCGGTTAACAAGTTCTTAAATTTCATTTTTACAACTGAAGAGTTGCGGCCAGAGCGGCTGTATTCGGCCTTTAAAACGACCATGGCATCGGCGCCAATCATAACGACGTTACCAACGCGGAGTTCTTGTGCTGTTTTCATCTTGCTATTCCTGGGTGCAGAGTAATTATTCTGCGGTTTTTATCAAAAACAAGATTGTAACCGCCCGCAAGCCTTTATTGCTTGGTCTTAGGCTACGAACCTTAATAGACGGGCTGCTAAGCCTCCATCCCCTTGGTTTTTGAGTAATTGGGTGCGCCATGCTTGAGAATGGGTATTCCAAGTATCGAGCATATGGAACCATTCGCTCGGCATTGCCCAAGTCATGGCTGCAATGGTTGCAAGACGTAATTCTTGATTAGCCATTTCAAGGTAGAGATCTAAAAAGGCGGCTAATTTGACTTCATGGGCGCGATCCTCTTGCGGGTATATGTGCCAGATAAATGGTTTGCCTGCTAATTGCGCGCGCACGAAAGAATCCTCACCACGAACGATATTGAAATCACATTGCGATAGTACCCAGTCAAATTCATCTTGCGATACAAAAGGCATGGAGATTAATTGTAGATTGGCAGGCAGTTGAATGGGCTGCTCTCCATAAAGATTTAGGAACTCAGCATGACCATGCGTTAGTAAGACATCGATATTCTCACCTAGCGAGCCAAGATCTTCTAGCCACTTGCGCAAAGGCGCTCCTGGGTAGCAAAAGATGCTAATGCGTTTTGTATCACTTCGCAGCTTAGACCACGCCCCCTTTAAGTCATACGGAATTTTGTTGGCAACAGACGTGCCTTCTGGTGGCACAGGGTCAACCAATATTCCGCCGACTTCATCCTGAAATCCCGGGAAGAAAAAATACTTAGGTATGCCATGGGATTGTGGCGATGCTTTTGCATGAAAGTCCGTAATCCAGGGTTCAGCGCTGAGATATTCGAGATTGATGATGATGGGCTTGATGGGGGCAATAAACACACCAGTAAGGTAACGCTCAGGTAATTCACAGCCAAAGGCTTCGATGATGACATCGGGAGTTTGTACAGGATGCCTTGCATTACTAAAGCTTGCTTCCCAAGGTTGAAGATCTATTTTTTGCTTAATTACAGGATCTACGCCAGAAGCGAGTAAATTGAGGGTTGGTAGGTCATCGCAAAAAATGCGTATCTCTTGGCCATGAAGGCTTGATAAGCTTCGGGCTAGACGCCAGCAAACACCGGCATCACCATAGTTGTCTACGATTTGGCAGAAAATATCCCAACGCATGAGTAATTCGCTTTTTGAAACCCTTCAGCAGGATGTTAAACGGCTACCCGGATTGCCGGGGGTATATCGCTTCTTTGATGAGGCGGGGAACATCTTATATGTCGGCAAAGCTCGCAATCTTAAGAAGCGTGTATCTAGTTATTTTCAAAGCAAACAGCTGTCACCGCGAATAGCGCTGATGGTGGGGAAAATCGCGCGCTATGAAACAACAGTAACACGGACAGAAACTGAAGCCCTCATTTTAGAGAACAATCTCATCAAAGAGTTGGCTCCGCCATTCAATATCTTGTTTCGGGATGATAAGTCCTACCCATATGTGATGTTAACGGGGCATCAATTCCCACGCTTGGCTTCTTATCGTGGCAAGGTGGATAAACGCAATCATTACTTTGGCCCTTTTCCCAATAGCTGGGCAGTGCGTAATAGCGTGCAAATTTTGCAGAAAGTCTTTCGCTTGAGGACTTGTGAAGATTCCGTTTTTAAGAATCGTAGCCGCCCCTGCCTCTTGCATCAGATTCATCGCTGTAGTGCTCCCTGTGTGGGTCGCCTTAGTGTCGAGCAATATGGTCAAGACGTGGCGCAAGCAACACGATTTTTAGAGGGCGATCATAGTCGGGTACTTGCGGAGCTTGAAAAAGAAATGCATACGCATAGCGACGCCATGGAATTCGAAATGGCTGCAGTACTACGTGATCGGATTGCAGATCTTTCTAGCGTGCTGCAACAACAGGCAATGGATACCGTTGCCGAAGGTGAGGGCGATGTTGACATCATTGCTGTCACACAAATGGAAGGTATGATTTGTGTGAATCTCGCCATGGTGCGTGGTGGGCGTCATCTGGGCGATAGACCTTATTTCCCTAAAGGTTTGCGCACTGCTTTTGGAGAACTTCCGCCCCCTGCAGAAATATTAGAAGCCTTTATTGCTCAGCATTATTTAGAGGATGTCGCTAGCGAGAGTGCGGCCAGCGCAACAGTCAATTTAATTCCACCTGTTTTGGTCTTGAATCACCCTCTGCAATCCTTAAGCGACGATGTCAGCCAATCTAATGAAGCACCTCCCGAAGATCTGCACGATTTATTCAATGCACAAGCCGGTAAAAAAATTACCTTCTTACATCAACCCCAAGGTCAACGTCGTCATTGGTTAGCGATGGCCGAAGGTAACGCCAAGATCGCTTTAACGAAGCGCTTAGTTGAAACCGGTGGACAGTTAGCTAGAGCAAGGGCTTTGGTTGATATTTTAGGTTTGGATCTCGAGGGTCTAGAGCATTTGCGAATTGAATGTTTTGACATCAGCCATACCTCAGGTGAAGCAACTCAAGCTTCGTGCGTGGTGTATGCGAAGAATGCCATGCAATCAGGCGAGTATCGACGTTTCAATATTAATGACATTACACCGGGTGATGACTATGCAGCGATGCGTCAAGTTTTGCAAAGGCGTTATGCCAACTTCCAAGAACTTCCTCCAGAAAAAATGCCTCAGGTCATTTTGATTGATGGTGGTAAAGGGCAAGTAGAGATGGCAAGGCAGGTGCTTTCAGAATTCGGTATGGATGTGGGCTTGATTGTGGGTGTTGCCAAAGGAGAGGGTCGCAAAGTTGGCTTAGAAACACTGATTTTTGCAGATGACCGCGAATCCTTAGAGCTCGGTATTGATAGTGCGGCACTTTTGCTAGTTGCACAGATTCGAGATGAGGCGCATCGTTTTGCCATTACCGGCATGCGCGCTAAGCGAGCTAAGGCAAGAACAGTTTCTCGTTTGGAGGAGATTGAAGGTATTGGTGCTAAGCGACGCCAAAAGCTGTTGGCTCGTTTTGGCGGTCTCAAGGGCGTGGCCAATGCCAGCATAGAAGAAATTGCTAGCGTAGAAGGGGTGTCACTCACCTTGGCAGAGCAAATTTACCGCCAATTACACTAGCGGTTGCCCGCCATATTTAGTTTATGCTTATCTAATGCCGTTCAATCTCCCTATTGCCCTTACCTGGTTGCGTGTTGCAGCAATTCCATTGCTGGTGGCAATTTTCTATCTTCCGAGTGATTGGTTTACGCCATTTGAGAAGAACTTGATTGCAGCCATTATCTTTATCTCAGCTGCAATTACCGATTGGTTGGATGGATTTCTTGCGCGCCGTTTAAAACAAGAATCTGCCTTTGGTCAGTTCTTGGATCCAGTTGCCGATAAATTAATTGTTGCGGCGGCATTACTTGTTCTTTTGAATATGGATCGTGTTCAGGTATGGGTTGCCTTAGTGATCATTGGTCGAGAAATCACGATCTCTGCTTTGCGAGAATGGATGGCTTTGCTGGGTGCTGGCAAGAGCGTTGCGGTGCATATGGTTGGTAAATTAAAAACAACAGCTCAATTGGTGGCAATTCCTTTTTTGCTGCTCAATGACACTTTGTTTGGGTGGTTAGATTGCGCCAGAGTCGGAACCTGGCTCATTTGGGTTGCGGCATTCTTGACGCTTTGGTCGATGTTTTATTACTTGAAAAAAGCCCTGCCGCAACTTGCAGGAAAAATCGACTAATTCCATCGAGACACCACCTGGTATAGCTTTGCGGGTAGGATCAATTCTGAGACTCTGCTGGATCACTTGGAATAATGCTTTCTTTTTGATTGTTTGTTAAACTATCGCCCTGTTATGCGGGAATAGCTCAGCTGGTAGAGCGATACCTTGCCAAGGTATAGGTCGGGAGTTCGAACCTCCTTTCCCGCTCCAAGTTCGATGGGAAGCCCTCAAAAGCTTCCCATTTTTGATTCAGGCATATGGCGCGTTGGCCGAGTGGTTAGGCAGGAGCCTGCAAAGCTTCGTACGGGGGTTCGATTCCCTCACGCGCCTCCAGTAATTTCGCTTGACGAAATAGGTGGAGCACCTAAAATACTTTCAGTCTGTTCCAGAAAGTCACATCACTTTTTTAAAGCGAAAAATGATCAAAATTCACACTCTTAAATTGAGCGCTCTCACATTGTTCATGACAGCATTGCTGGCTGCTTGCGCTAGCTCTGGCGACTCACCAACTGGAACGCAACAGGAAGTGCAAGAAGTTCAGACTCAGCTCTTGGGCGATATGCCTTTGCCTGCCGCATCAAAAATTATTGGCGGAGAGTCGTTGATTATTGGGCGTGGTGATAACTGGGTAGGTCGTGTTATTCTGTCCGGCGTGCAAACCCCAACTGATATTTATGCCTTCTTCCAGTCAGAATACCCTCGAGCCGGTTGGACAACAGTCAGTGCAGTAAAGTCTAAAACCAGCATTTTGGTCTTTACTAAAGGTGATCGCACTGCTACCGTCGAATTAAATGAAGGCCCTTTGACTGGACCAAAAACCTTGATTACGATTACTTCATCTCCAAAGAACGCCAATGTCGTGGCGCCAAGTAAGCGGTAGACAAGCAGTAAGCAGTTAGTAAGAAATCTGCAGGAAATAAAAAGGCCTCCAGTGGAGGCCTTTTCTTATGGAGGAATTGGCTTACAAGCCTTCAGCCCTGATGAGGCCTACCGCTTGACCTTCAATTGCAAAGTTCGGTTGACGACTATCGACCACAATATTTTTGAAGTCTGGATTTTCTGCTTGCAACTCAATCACCATGCCGTTAGCTGTTTTCTTTTGTTGCCAGCGCTTGACGGTGACTTCATCATCAAGACGTGCAATAACGATATCGCCGTTACGTACTTCGGTAGTTTTTCTGACAGCTAAATAGTCGCCATCCAAAATGCCCGCATCGCGCATGCTCATCCCTTTTACTTTTAATAAGTAATCAGCGCCTTTGCTAAATAAACTTGGATCAATTGGGACTTGTTTCTCAATGTGCTCAACTGCCATGATCGGTGAACCTGCAGCAACGCGACCAATGAGTGGAAGCGTGAGTTGCTGTAATGCGCCAGATGGTAATGACAATTGACGATATTTGTTTGAGTGTTGTGCTTGATGAAAGCGTTGGGGGATACGAATACCGCGCGATGTTCCTGGCGTTAGTTCAATATAGCCTTTTTTTGCGAGTGCGCGAAGATGCTCTTCAGCAGCATTTGCAGATGCAAATCCTAATTGCGTGGCAATCTCTGCTCGAGTCGGCGGCAAACCACTCTCATCAATTGCTTTGGTGATCAGTTCCAATATCTCACTCTGGCGTGCAGTGAGCTTGGGGAGGGCAGTCAGCTCCTCTAGATAATCGACTGTATTTATGTCCATACTGGGATTGTATACAGCACTTTTTGATAATTCAAGTAATTTAGGGAGATAATGGGATATGAACTCGATCCATGGCAATCCTGAAAATATCCCCCATATTTTGGTTTTGGGGGTGGGTGGAACCATTGCTGGTTTAGCCTCTGATCCTGCCAATCCGACTGCATATCAATCGGGCCAAGTTGGTATTGAGACCCTCTTGGCAAAGATTCAGGAAAGTATTCCAGATGCTGTAAAAATAGTCTCTCAACAGCTTGCTAATATCGATAGTCGTGATCTTAGTGAGGATTTACTCACCCTGATAGGCAATACAGTTAAAGAATCTCTTCAAAATCCTGCTGTAAAAGGTGTAGTGATTACTCATGGTACCGACACCATTGAAGAAACTGGGTTTTTCTTACATGCTACCTGTGGCAGGCTTGCTGAAAAATTAGGCAAAAGGCTGGTCTTAGTCGGCGCCATGTTGCCTGCAAATGCACCTCAAGCAGATGGTCCAGCAAACCTCTTGGATGCCTTGAAATGGACATCAACCGCACCTGAAAACTGTCCTGGCGGGGTATTTGCAGTATTTGCTGGCAAAGTTTGCTTGGCGCGGGATTTGGCTAAACGTCATAGTTCGGCGTTAAATGCGCCACTGATGGACTCGCCTAACAGCCCTGTAGGCTTGATAAACCCCTCTTGGCTTTCTAGGGTAAAGGCAATTCAGGCTGCCTCAGTTGAGGATTTGCCCATTCCTGAGGTTTGGCCATGGGTAGATATTCTGACTAGTCACGCTGGAGCGCGGGGGCAGACAGTTGAGGCGCTTGTTGGCGCAGGTGTCCAGGGCTTGGTTTTGGCTGGCACTGGTTTAGGTGGTTTTCATAAAACTTGGCTTGAGCCTTTGAAAAAGGCTCAAATGCAGGGCATCGCTTTGGTCAGAACGTCCCGAACTGGTGCTGGAGCAACTGTAGCCTCAAAAGATGAGCTTTCTTGTGAACTGGCAGGGGTTCTTTCTGCTCCCAGAGCGAGGATTGCCCTGCAGCTGGCTTTAAATGCTGAAAAAGATCACAAAGCAAACCCTAAATCCCTGACTTGGCAGGATTTTTTTGCTAGAATGGCGGTCTTGCCTGGATTTAGGTGAGGACTTAAAAAGTGTTGTGAGCAGTACTTACAATTTGTTACTACCTTGTCACACTGGCGCTAATTTCAAAACCATCAGAAATTGGCAGACGCCCAGGTGACTTAATCCTAAAGGAGTGTTTGATGCGTCATTATGAAATCGTCTTTATCGTCCATCCGGACCAAAGCGAGCAAGTGCCAGGGATGATCGATCGTTACAAAGCTACATTAGCAGCTGCGGGCGGCAAAATTCATCGTATGGAAGACTGGGGTCGTCGTCAGATGGCTTACATGATCGACAAGCTTGCTAAAGCCCACTACGTTTGCATGAACATTGAGTGCGACCAGAAAACTCTGGAAGAACTTGAGCATGCGTTCAAATTTAACGATGCTGTTTTGCGTCACCTCATTATCAAGACTAAGAAAGCTGAAACAGAGCCTTCCATCATGATGAAAGAAGTGCAACGTGAAGAAGCTCGCAAATCAGCTCAAGCCGACGCTCCTACAGCGGTAGCCTAAGTTAGAAATTTGAAGAGGAATACACAGACTAGAAAACGTATTAGAGAAGCGGGGCGGCGTTGAATCATTTCACCCTCACTGCAATCTTAGTTTCTAAAGACGCGATTCGATTTACACCTGCAGGAATACCAGTGATGCATTGCCAGCTAGAACATCGTGGCGAAGCGAACGAGGTAGGAGTGGCAAGGAAAATTCAGATGAGCGTTGAAGCCATAGCAATTGGTCCCATACAAAAGGATCTAGAGCGAATGGATTTAGGAGTTGAGGCAGTGTTTGAAGGATTCTTAGCACCGAAGACTCTACGTAATCAAAGACTTGTTTTCCATATTACCCATATTCAATTGAAAAATTAAAGAGGAAATCATCATGGCGTTTGGAAAGAAACCCGATTTCAAAAAGAAACCAGCTCAGAACCCATTGTTCAAGCGTAAGCGTTATTGCCGTTTCACTGTTGGTGGCGTTGAGCAAATCGACTACAAAGATGTAGATACATTGAAGGACTTCATTGGTGAAAACGCCAAGATCACTCCTGCTCGTTTGACAGGCACAAAAGCAAAGTATCAGCGTCAGTTAGACACTGCTATCAAGCGTGCTCGTTTCTTGGCTTTGCTGCCATTCTCCGATCAACATAGAAAATAATTGGGAGCCCTCAATGCAAATTATTCTTTTAGAAAAAGTAACCAACTTGGGCAACCTCGGTGACGTCGTTCGCGTTAAAGACGGTTTCGCTCGTAACTTCCTAATCCCGCAACGTAAAGCTCGTCGTGCAACTGAAGCAGCAATCGCTGATTTTGCAATACGTCGTGCCGAGTTAGAAAAATTGGCTGCTGAGAAATTGGCTGCTGCCCAAGCAGTTGGCGTGAAGCTCAAAGACTTGGTTCTCGAAATCGGTCAAAAAGCAGGCGTTGACGGTCGTTTGTTTGGTTCTGTAACTAACCATGACATCGCTGATGCATTGAAAGCGAAAGGCTTCACGATTGAGAAGGCTTCAATTCGTATGCCAACTGGCCCATTGAAAATGGTTGGTGATCATCCTGTTGCGGTTGCTGTACATACCGACGTAGTGGCTGACATCACGATTCGTGTAGTTGGCGAACAAGCTTAAGTTTTAAAACTCAGGCTTTAGGAACTTCGCTAGCCTCATGGCTGAATCCCGTTCACGTTCCGTGACGCTGAATCCCGGCATGATGGGTTCTGGGGATGCAGTCGTGCAGGCCTTAAAAGTTCCACCCCATTCTGTAGAAGCCGAGCAATCATTGCTCGGCGGTCTACTGATCGATAACTCCTCTTGGGACAACCTGGGTGGAGTCTTAAACGATAAAGATTTCTATCGCCCTGAGCATGCATTGATTTATAAAGTCATTGCACGTTTAGTTAGCGACAACCATCCCGCCGACGTCATTACTGTTCATGATGCAATTAAGTCTGAGCAGGGTGGCGATTTGGTTAGCGTTGATTACCTCAATTCATTAGCGCAGAACACACCGAGTGCGGCGAACATTAAAGGCTACGCCGACATCGTTCGTGACCGCAGCATTCTGCGTCGCTTAATTGAGGTTTCAGACAGTATTGTGAACTCTGCTTTTGTTACAGAGGGCCGTCCAGTGAGAACGCTGTTGGATGAGGCAGAGGCTCGTATTTTGCAAATCGGTGAAGAAGGTAGTCGCAAAGCAGACTACCTCGAGATCGAACCACTCTTACGCTCGGTTGTGGCACGTATTGACGAGCTATACAACCGCCAAGGTGGTAGCGACATCACTGGTATTGCCACAGGCTTTATTGATTTGGATAAGCAAACCAGTGGTCTACAAAAAGGTGACTTAGTCATTGTTGCCGGAAGGCCTTCGATGGGTAAGACGGCTTTTGCATTGAATATTGCCGAGAATGTTGCTCTCGCAGAAGGTTTGCCTGTGGTCGTGTTCTCGATGGAGATGTCAGGTGAACAATTAGCATCACGCCTCCTCGGTTCAGTAGGGCGCGTTGATCAAGGTCGTATGCGTACCGGTAAGCTGCAAGATGATGAGTGGCCACGCGTGACTGATGCAATTGCCCGGTTAAGTAATACACAAATTTTGATTGATGAGACTGGCTCCTTATCAAGTCTAGAGTTGCGCACGCGCGCGCGCCGAATTGCCAGAAACTTTGGCGGCACTCTTGGTTTAGTAGTGATTGACTACTTGCAGTTGATGAGTGGCTCCGGTTCAGAGAACCGCGCAACTGAGATCTCAGAAATCTCCCGCTCCCTTAAATCGCTTGCAAAAGAATTGCAGTGCCCAGTAGTGGCGCTCTCACAGTTAAATCGTGGTTTGGAGCAACGTCCTAATAAGCGCCCAATCATGTCTGACCTGCGCGAGTCAGGCGCGATCGAGCAAGATGCTGACTTGATTATGTTTATTTATCGCGATGAGGTGTATCACCCTGATACTACGACCGATAAAGGTATGGCTGAGATTATTATCGGCAAGCAGCGTAACGGGCCCATTGGTACAGTTAGATTGAGCTGGCAAGGCCCATATACCAAGTTCGATAACTTAGCGATGGGATCTATCGGCTACTCTTCTGGCGGTTATGAGCCGTTCTAAAATATCGATGAAGAATGAACACATCAAAAAGCCTCGCATTGCGAGGCTTTTTTACTGAGGTAGTGCGCTCAACCGAATCACTTACTTTCCGCCTTCACATTTCTTAATGGAAGCAGCCTTAGCAGCGCCATATAGTGGCTTACCATCCTTGCTGACCGCTTTTGCTTCACAATCATTGGGTTTTGCATCGCCCATACATTTTTTAATGGAGGCATCTTTAGCGGCGCCATATAAAGGCTTACCATCCTTGCTCACAGCTTTTGCTTCACAGGCTGCCTGATCGGCAAAAGCATAGGTGGGAAGTGTAAAACTCAATGCGATGCTTAAAGCGATGACGATCTTCTTCATAGTGACCCCTTTTGTGAATACTTCAATGAATGACTTTCTTAAATCAATACTCTAATCAAAATTAAGCTATTGGGAAATATAGGGTAAATGCTATTTACCCTATAGGGATAGAGAGCTTAGGGTGCTATCCGACGAGCCTCAGTAAACTTAGCAGCCCAATAGGGTGCGGTAATGTAGTCAAGCCTTACAGTGCCACCTGCGCTTGGCGCATGCACAAACCTTCCTTGCCCCACATAGATGCCAGCGTGCGAGTATTTTTCACCGGTAGTATTGAAAAACACTAAGTCACCTGGTGCTGGTGGTTGGTTCTCAACACTCCTGCCTTGAGTACTCATTTGTTGGATGGTGCGGGGTAATTTAATATCCGCCGCTTTGTTATAAACATAAACAATTAGGCCGCTGCAATCAAAGCCACCCTTGGGCGTATTGCCCCCATAACGATAGGGAACATCTACTAAGCCTACGGCTGCAATAGAGATATCCTCGGTGCCGACACTAGTGTCTTGTTTGAATTGCGCCACTTTTGATGGGCCTGCTTTACTGCCGAATGTACTGCATCCCGATAATGCCAGGATCGAACAAATAAAAATGCCGCACCCAATGAGAGTGCGGCATGACCGGGTTTGCTTAGAGCGCGTCGGCAGCATGATCCGCAAGACGTGAGCGCTCGCCGCGCGCCAGTGTCACGTGGCCGCCATGGCGCCAACCTTTAAAACGGTCAACGACATAAGTAAGACCAGATGAACCTTCCGTCAAGTAAGGTGTATCAATCTGCGCAATATTACCTAAGCAAACAATCTTCGTTCCAGGGCCCGCACGGGTTACGAGGGTTTTCATTTGCTTTGGTGTTAAGTTTTGCGCTTCATCGATGATTACAAATTTACTTACAAAGGTTCTACCGCGCATGAAGTTCATGCTCTTGACTTTAATTCGTGAGCGAATGAGCTCTTGAGTAGCAGCACGACCCCACTCACCAGCATCATCGTTACGTTGCAACACTTCTAGATTGTCATCAAAGGCACCCATCCAAGGTTGCATTTTCTCTTCCTCGGTACCAGGTAAGAAGCCGATATCTTCGCCAACGGGAACGGTGGCGCGGGTAATGATGATCTCGTTATAACGTTTGCTATCTAGGACTTGCTCAAGGCCTGCTGCTAAAGCTAACAAGGTTTTACCAGTACCAGCTTGCCCTAGGAGGGTTACAAAATCTACGTCAGGGTTCATTAGCAAGTTCATCGCAAAGTTTTGCTCACGATTACGTGCAGTAACACTCCATACATTGTTCTTCTGGTGAGAAAAGTCTCTGAGGGTTTGCAAGAGAGCAGTTCTGCCATTGATTTCTCGTACGTGGGCATAGAACGGTGTAGAGCCGTCTGGATTTTCTTGATAAACAAATTGATTGACTAGCATGCTTGGCACAGATGGTCCAGTAACTCTATAGAACATCGTGCCTGATTTTGAATCAGACCAGCTTTCCATATCTTTGCCATGCTTTGGCCAGAAGTCTGCAGGCAATGACATGACGCCTGAGTACATTAAGTCACGATCTTCAAGTACCTGGTCGTTGAAATAATCTTCAGCGGGCAAGCCTAAAGCACGCGCCTTAATGCGCATGTTGATGTCTTTGGATACCAAGACTACTTCTTGACCATTGCGCGTTTTTTGAAGTTCGCTAACCACAGCCAAAATCATGTTGTCACCCTTACCTTCGGGCAGTCCCTCTGGCAAAGCTTGAGTAGCAAGTTTGGTTTGGAAATACAGGCGTCCGGAAACATCTTGGTTGCCAAGTTTGTTGAGCGGGATACCGTCATCTAAGGTGCCGCTAGTACCGGCAACCAACTGATCGAGAGAGCGGCTGACAGTACGTGCATTGCGGGCTACTTCGGTCATTCCTTTTTTATGATTGTCCAATTCCTCCAGAGTGGTCATAGGTAAGAAAAGGTCATGCTCCGAGAAGCGGAATAAAGAACTTGGATCATGCATCAAGACGTTGGTATCGAGTACAAATAAACTTGGGGGACCTGTACGAATGACACGTTTTGGTTTTGCAGGAGTTGCTACATGATTTTCATTTCGGGTGGGGCTGCGGTCTGCTTTAATTTTTTCCAGAGCTACTTCTGCTGCAGATAAATCTTCCTCGACATCGTTTACCCAATCAGAGGCTTCTACCACCACTGGTTTTGCTGGAGCTGGGCGCTTCTTTAAGTCGGGAGTATCTTTCCGACTGAGCTTCACTTGATCAGCAATTTGAGTTGGGATGGGTGGCAATGGCATGCAGGCTCTCCTAAAAGAAAAAACCGCCAAGCGGAGTGCGTTGACGGTTTATTACGAAACTAGTTGCAAGGACTTCAAAAAAACGGAGGGGGTTGCTCCCCGAACCTGACTTCAGATGCTCAGGTTTCTGATTCAAACGGATTGTCAGACTTTCCCGTCGTTTACGGTGCATATGACTTTACTTTACCCCAAATTTTGGGCTTTGCAAGCACCCGAGAACAAATTGTTGCAAAAATTATTTGGTAGCTTGAGCCGCTTGTAATACCTCTGTCACATGACCAGGAACCTTTAGGCCGCGCCACTCTTTTACTAACGTCCCAGTAGAGTCAAACAGGAAGGTGCTGCGCTCAATTCCGCGGACCTGTTTGCCATACATATTCTTCATCTTGATGACTCCAAAGAGTTGACAGAGCTTTTCTTCGGTATCGGCAACTAGTTCAAATGGCAGTTGTAACTTGCTACGGAAATTGTCATGCGACTTGAGGCTATCGCGAGAGACGCCAACCACCAAGGTATTTGCTTTAGTAAAGGCTTCGATATTGTCGCGAAACTCACCCGACTCGGCAGTGCAGCCTGGCGTCATATCTTTTGGATAAAAGTAGAGAACCAATTTTTTTCCATTAGCGGATGCCGGAGAAAAAGTGAGGTTTGATGTCGCCGGAATAGCGCATGTTGGGATTGCTTGGCCGATAGCTACTGTCATGATGATCCTTTGTAATTTGTCTCTTAGTTTTACTTGCTTAATGATGCTGAATAATCAGTTCGCCACTTCGATTGGGTATCTCACCCCAGGTGAGTGGCAATACCGCTATTTTATCCAGTTGATTGGTGGCTTTCCAGGATTGGTGTAACTCGCCCATGGTGACTAGGTCATGACCTTGATTGAGCCATCCAGCCAATAGTTGTTCAAACGCTGGTAGTAGCTTCTGACCCTCTAATTCTGCATGCAGGGTGAAGACTTGGTCATTGGGATTGCTTTGGGTAATTTCAAGGAGTTTTTTGACAGCCCCAAACTCATCGGCATCATCGATCCCGATGAGTTCATCAAAAGTCGGTAGCGTGGTTGGGAACTGCACATGTTTTGCCTTACCTGAAGTAAGTCCTAGGCGATACGGTATCAAGTTCGGCTCTGCTCTTCCGTCAGAGGAATATGTAATCCCCCATTGATCGAGCTGCTCAAAAGCGGCTTCGTTCATTTGCCAGCCTGCTGCACCATAGGTTACTGGAGCGTGACCAAAGATCTCGACAAAACGATCCCAGCTTTTTTGCATCATCGCCTTAGTCCATCCGGAGTCTTGATTTCGCACAGCATCTTGCCATGCAACGTGGTCCCAAGTGTGTATACCAGTTTCATGTCCAGCTTGATCAATTGCGCGCATTTCTGCAGCTGCTTTTTTACCAATGTCTGGGCCAGGAAGAAGAACGCCATAGAGCAGAGTTTTAATGCCGTAGTGCTCTACGACAGAGGTACGGCTCACTTTTTTTAGAAAGCCGGGGCGAAAAACTCTTTTTAAGGCCCAGCCAGTGTGATCTGGTCCAAGGCTAAATAGGAAGGTGGCCTTTAAGCCAAAACGCTCAAGGGTTCTAGCTAGATTAGGGACACCTTCTTTGGTGCCACGTAAGGTGTCAACATCAACCTTGAGAGCAATCTTAGCCATGAATCCTTGAATCTATTTCTGCTTATTCTTTGTCGACTAAAGAGCGGGCTTTTTCCACGTCTTGACGATAAGCTTCAAAAATATTCTTGAGGGCATCTGTCATTGGCGTAGTCGGTTTCCAACCCAATTCACCCATAGTGTTGTCAATCGCTGGTACGCGGTTCTGAACATCTTGATAGCCTTCGCCGTAATATGCTCCAGAGGTTGTTTCCACTATCTTGACGACATTCGCTGTTTTGGCGTACTCAGGGATGCTACGGGCAATCTCGAGCATTTGATTTGCTAATTCACGAACAGAGTGATTGTTTTTTGGGTTGCCAATGTTGTAGATCTTGCCATTAGCAACATCATCTTTATTGGCGATGATGCGCATGAGTGCGTCGATACCATCATCAATATAAGTAAAAGCACGTTTCTGTGCGCCACCATCTACTAGATTAATAGGTTCGCCACGCACGATGTGACCCAAGAACTGAGTCACTACGCGGGAGGAGCCTTCTTTTGGTGTGTAGATACTATCGAGTCCAGGACCAATCCAGTTAAATGGGCGGAAGAGGGTAAAGCGCAAGCCTTCCATACCGTAACCCCAAATCACGCGATCCATCAATTGCTTGGAGCAAGCATAGATCCAGCGGGGTTTATTGATTGGACCGTAAACCATATTTGATTGAGACGGATCAAATTCGCTGTCTTCACACATGCCATAAACCTCAGAGGTCGATGGGAAGACCAGGTGCTTTTTATATTTAACAGCAGAGCGCACGATCGGCAGGTTGGCTTCGAAGTCGAGCTCAAATACTTTAAGTGGTTGTTGTACGTAAGTTGCCGGTGTAGCAATCGCAACCAAAGGGAGGATAACGTCGCATTTGCGAATGTGATATTCAACCCACTCTTTATTAATGGTAATATCACCTTCAAAGAAGTGCATGCGAGGGTGATTGATCAAATCACCCAGGCGATCATTCTGCATATCCATGCCATAGACATCCCAATCGGTTGTCTCCAGAATGCGTTTGGAAAGGTGGTGACCGATAAAACCGTTAACACCAAGAATGAGTACTTTTTTCATCTCTACTGCCTCGTTTTAATCTAATTTGTATTTAATGCCTATTTGCTTGCTGGAAACCATTCCAAGACTTCAACTGCTTGGTGGTCGCCACAAATGCCGAATACCCGATTATCAACCACTTGGATACCAGTAGCCCTAAGATCGAGCTTGGCTGGAAAGGGGCCTTTCAGGCTAGTGCGGGCTAGGATCATGGTTGCGCCATTGTGCTCAGTAAAAGCGCCTGGATAGGGGGGTGCAACGGCTCTGACAAGGTTATGGACTTGCTGTGCACTCTGATTCCAGTGAATTTGCCCATCAGCAGGCTTTCTGCCGCCAAAATAACTGCCTTTTTGGAGTTCATTGGGCTTGCGGGGAACTTTGCCTTGGAGGAGCTCTGGCAGAACTTGGTTGATCACTGCTACAGCAGCTTCACTGACTTTACCAAAGACATCTGTCGCGGTTTCGTCTGGACCAATGCTGACCTTTGCTTGTCCAACAATGTCACCAGCATCTGGTTTGACTTCCATGACATGGAGGGTGGCACCAGTTTCTGTCTCGCCATGCAAGATTGCCCAATTGACTGGAGCTCGACCTCGGTACTTCGGCAGTAATGAGCCATGCATATTGAGTGCGGCAATCTTGGCGCAAGCCAAAATTTGCGCCGGAATCATATGGCGGTAGTAGAAGGAAAAAATATAGTCAGGCGATAGTGCTTGAAGCTTAGGAGTTAAATCATTTAACTCGCTAGCACTTGGCGTGATGTAAGGAATGTTTTTTTCGGTACAGAGTTTGGCGACGCTAGCAAACCAGACATTCTCATTGGGGTCGTCTTCGTGAGTAACTACCAGATCAACCTGGATGCCCGCATTAAGAAGTGCTTTGAGGCAATTAACGCCAACATCGTGATATGCGAATACGACAGCGTGCAATTATTTTTTCTCTAAAACGGTTTGCACCACATAACGTGGGCGATTACGGATCTGCTGATAGATGCGGCCAATATATTCACCCAAAAGACCAAGGCCAAAGAGCATCACACCAATTAAGAAGAAAGTGAGCGCAAAGAGGGTGAAGACACCCTCAACCTCTGCACCTAAAACAAAGCGGCGCACCAATAGGTATGCAAACAAGCTGCCGGCAGCGAGCGACAGTAACATGCCCAGAATCGAGAAGATCTGCAAAGGTATGATAGAAAAGCCAGTAACCAAATCAAAGTTCAACCGAATCAGTTGATAGAGGCTGTATTTGGATTCACCAGCGAAGCGCTCTTCATGCTTGACGCTTATTTCAATGGGGTTGGCAGCAAAGGTATAAGCCAGCGCAGGAATAAAGGTATTGTTCTCGTCACATTGACGAACGAGATCAACGATGCGACGGCTATAGCCGCGCAGCATGCAGCCCTGATCGGTCATTGTGATACGGGTAATATTTTCACGTAAACGATTCATCGCGCGTGAGGCAAATTTTCTGAAGAAGCTATCGCGACGATCTGCACGAATAGTGCCGACGTAATCATGACCCTTTAGCAATTGCTCAGTGAGCGCATCAATTTCTTCGGGAGGATTTTGTAAATCTGCATCCAAGGTGATGATGTGTTCACCTTTCGCGTATTCAAAACCAGCCATGATGGCCATGTGCTGGCCAAAGTTACTATGAAATAACACTGCACGTGTAACGTCAGGACGCAACTCCACTTGTTTAGCCAGAATGCCTGCTGAGCGATCCTTACTGCCATCGTTTACAAAAACAATCTCATATGCAACATTGCGTTTGACAGCAAGCGCATCTAATGCAGGATAAAGGCGATCAAATAAAGCCTGAAGACCGTCTTCTTCGTTGTAAACGGGAATAACGATGCTGAGTTTTGGATTGGCAACTAAATTTGCAGTCATGCTGCAATTTTGCCTGATTCTGGGGATTTAACCCAATAAGACTAGTTTTTACGGTGTTTCTTGAGGATTCCGACTAATCCACTGGCTATACGACGAATATCCTCATCGGCCATTCCAGGAAATAGTGGGAGAGTGAGAATAGAGCGACCAATACGTTCTGCAATAGGAGTATCACTCGTTTTATAGCCTTGATCTTTGTACAGAGTAAAGCCGGTGATGGCAGGGTAGTGCACACCAGTGCCAATGCCGAGGGCTTTTAATTCCATCATGACTTGGGCGCGATCACAATTGAGTTGATCTAGTGGCAGCACTACTTGATACATGTGCCAATTACTCTCTGTGAAATTTTCAACTGGAAGCTCTAACTTAAGATGATCCAGGTCTGCAGATTTGAGTTCGGTACGGATCACATCAAAGTATTGATGTGCAAGTGTAGCGCGACGTGTTTGATAAGCTGGTAATTGTTTGAGTTGTTGTAAGCCAATGACCGCATTAACGTCGGTCAAATTATCTTTGCCGCCCAACACATCCACATCCATGCCATCCATGCCTTGACGAGTTAAACCCTGTAGACGAAACTTTTCAGCAAGCTTGGCTTCATCTGCATTATTGAGTACGAGACAACCACCTTCAACCGTACTGAGATTCTTATTGGCTTGGAAACTAAAGCTCACTAGATCGCCAAAGCTACCAATCTTCTTGCCTTTCCATTGCGATCCAAACGCTTGTGCAGCATCTTCAATCACGCGCAGCTTGTATTGCTTGGCTAATGCGTAGAGCTGATCCATATCAACTGGTAAGCCAGCCAAATACACTGGCATGATGGCGCGAGTCTTGGGAGTGATTGCAGTAGCTACTTTATTGAGATCAATATTGCGGGTAACAGGATCAACATCTACAAAGATTGGTTTGGCACCAACACTTAAAATCACATTCGAAGTGGCTACCCAAGATATCGGTGTGGTAATTACTTCATCGCCCTCGCCAATACCAGCCACTTGCAATGCAATCTTCATGGTTGCCGTGCCATTAGCAAAACAACGCACCGGGCGACCACCAAAGTAGTCACTAAGGGCTGCCTCGAACTCCGCTAGCTTTGGCCCCGAGGTTACCCAGCCCGAGCGCAATACCTCAGCAACGGCATCAATCGTTTCTTGATTAAAGCTGGGGCGCGTAAACGGAATAAATGCGGGAGTAGAAGTAGGTGCAGGGTTTGCCATAACGCTTATATTACTTTGATTGCTGAGAGCTACTTGTAGTTTCTGGATGTTTGACAATCACTCGACGAGAATCACGATCTACTTCTTGCATCGGTATCTTTAAGTCCTGCAGAGCAATATATTGCTCGGGAACCATCAGCGCATAGGCGGTTTGATCTTCTTTCCAACGAGTAATGAAAGCATCGAGGGTCGGCATCCACAGATCAGGTTCTTGATTGACACCAAATTCCAGCTCATCAGCTGATTCGACCATGATCATAGTTCTACCAAGATAAAACGGGACAGTGTGATCTAGTAGGCGCACAGAGTAGAAATTGATTTTTTCTGGAATAGATATTTTGACGCGGTTAACGAGATCAATGCCTGATACTGCACGCCCCAAAGTTTCATGACCAGTTCCAGCGATGATGGCGCACAAGAAAAAGCCACAGGCAAAACTCACAATGCTTTGGATGCCATGGTGTTTAGATTGCAGAGCTGCATACGAGCTAAAGATAATGAGCGCAACTAATGCAGCAATGACCCATTGGGTATATTGCGCATAGGATTCAATTTCATCAGGCCTTGCTTGCTTGCTAATTTCTGATAAGAAGAAAAAGCCTATACAACCCAGCAGAGCAAATCCAAGGGTTTGTAATTTCCAAGGGATTGCCATGGAGTTCGTTTGACCTAATAAACGATCTAAGCGATTACCAATCAATAGGGCTAGTGCAGGAAAGATCGGGATGATGTAACCAGGAAGCTTTGAGCGGGACACGCTAAAGAACGCAAAGATCACTACAAACCAGCACACCAATAACCATCCGCCGGAGAACTCTCGTCTGCGTTCTTGCCAAGCCTGTGTCAGTGCTCCGGGGATTTGTAATACCCAAGGAAGTATGCCGATTAATAGCAGTGGTACGAAGTAATAGATGGGACCAGTTCTACTATGGGCATCCTGTGTAAATCGTTGCAGGTGTTCGTGAATAAAGAAAAATTCTAGGAACTCGGGATTACGTTGTGCCACCAAAATAAACCAAGGTGCTGTAATAGCTAAGAACAAAATCAACCCACTAAACAAACGTAAGCGAGTCCAAATTTTCCAATCCCAAGTGCTAACAGAGTAGGCGATAAAAACCATGGCTGGGATGGCTGCGCCAATCACGCCTTTTGATAAGGTAGCCAGTGCCATAAACACCCAGCAAGCCCACATCCAATAGCGACAACTGGATTTATTGCTTGCAGTTTGTGCCAACAATAAGCTGCAAAGCGCCGCCACTAAAAAAGAAGAGAGCCCCATGTCGAGAGAATTAAAGTGGCCGCTAATGATCCACATTGGACTTGATGCTAAAACGACTGCAGCCAACCAACCTGCTCTCGCATTAAAGATGCGAGCGCCAGTAAAGCCAATAGCGAGAATGGTCAGAAATCCAGTGAGTGCTGTCCAGAGCCTTGCTTGCCAATCACCAATACCAAATACTTTAAATGCTGCTGCAGTTGCCCAAGCTTGAAGTGGCGGTTTCTCAAAATACTTGTAGCCGTTGTAGCGCGGTGTTACCCAATCACCAGTGACCAACATCTCTCTGGCGATTTCTGCATAACGTCCTTCATCGGATGGAATGAGGTGGCGATAGTTCAGAGTGCCAAACCAGAGCAGGGCATAAATGAGTATTAACAGCAACATTTTGCTGGGGTGCAGGGCAGAAGATTGCCGAATTTGCCCAAACTGCATTAAGTCGGCTCCACGATCAAGGCTAAGAGGACTTGACGCCCTTCGCCTACCAAGATGTTGTAAGTACGACAGGCAGCTTGAGAATCCATGATTTCAAAGCCAATTTTGGCTTGAATCAGGGCTTTTAGGAGTTCTGGCTTAGGAAAGTGTTGGCGACTGCCGGTTCCAATGAGAATCAATTCTGGCTTGAGATCGACCATTTGGGTGAAATGGCTGGCTTCTAGGTCATCAAAGGACTTTGCGGGCCACTCTGAAATAGCCCCGTCTGAGCTCAATAAGACCGCATGGGCATATGGGACCTTGTTGATCTCTACGTAGCCATCGCCATAGCCGGTAATCGAATTGCCTCCAGAATGGGGGTCAGATTGAAGCTTCAAGTGGACTCTCTGTCATAATTATGTGGATTATAGCTAGCTGTTTTTTCTAAGATTTCAAGAACTTACCCTTTAATTTATTGTGAAACCCATCCTAAAGTCCCAAAAACTCGATAACGTCTGTTACGACATTCGTGGTCCAGTGCTCGAGCTTGCTCAGCGCATGGAGGAAGAAGGTCACAAAATCATCAAATTAAACATCGGAAACGTCGGGGTTTTCGGTTTCGATCCTCCCGAAGAGATTCAGTTGGACATGATCCGCAATTTGAGTAATGCCTCTGCTTATTCTGATTCCAAAGGTATTTTTGCGGCACGTAAGGCCATCATGCAGTACTGCCAAGAAAAGGGTATTCAGGGCGTGGCATTAGATGATGTTTATACCGGTAACGGTGTGTCTGAGCTCATCGTACTTTCCATGAACGCCCTTCTGAATGATGGCGACGAAGTGTTGGTGCCTACGCCAGACTACCCACTATGGACTGCTGCTGTGAGTTTATCCAGCGGCACACCCGTTCACTATCTGTGTGATGAGTCAAAAGATTGGGCGCCAGACTTAAATGATCTGCGCAAAAAAATTACCCCTCGTACTAAAGCGATTGTGGTCATTAACCCAAATAATCCAACTGGTGCGATTTATTCTAAAGAAGTGTTGCTTGAGTTGACGCAAATTGCTCGTGAGCACGGTTTAATTTTGTTTGCTGATGAGATTTACGACAAGATGTTGTACGACGGTGAGAAACATATCTCGCTTGCATCCCTGTCTCATGATGTTGTCATCATTACTTTTAACGGGCTATCTAAGAACTACCGCTCATGCGGCTACCGCGCAGGCTGGATGGTGGTTTCTGGTGATAAAGAAATGGTGCGGGACTATATCGAAGGTCTCAATATGTTGGCCTCGATGCGCTTGTGTGCAAACGTACCAGGCCAATACGCCATTCAAACTGCATTAGGCGGATATCAAAGTATTAATGACTTAGTGAGCGAAGGCGGTCGGCTTGCAAAGCAGCGCGATCTTGCTTGGAAACTCATCACAGAAATTCCTGGCGTCACTTGCGTAAAACCCAAGTCAGCTCTGTATTTATTTCCGAAGTTAGATTCTGAGGTTTATCCCATTAAAGATGATCAACAGTTTGTTGCCGATCTTCTTAAAGAGGAAAAGGTATTGTTAGTACAGGGTTCCGGTTTTAACTGGGGTAAACCTGATCACTTCCGTGTTGTGTTCTTACCTCATGAAGATGTGCTCACGGAGGCGATTGGTCGCCTGGCGCGTTTTCTGGAGCGTTATC
Source organism: Polynucleobacter sp. UB-Siik-W21 (assembly GCF_018687415.1). Taxonomy (NCBI): domain Bacteria; kingdom Pseudomonadati; phylum Pseudomonadota; class Betaproteobacteria; order Burkholderiales; family Burkholderiaceae; genus Polynucleobacter; species Polynucleobacter sp. UB-Siik-W21. The sequence goes on from NZ_CP061289.1 coordinate 438,525, forward strand.
GTAATAAGCATGGTCGTAAGGCTTCTCCAACCGCTGCAAAGGCATCATGAAACCGATTCAAGTAGGTCTCTTAGGTATTGGCACCGTAGGCGGTGGTGTATTCACTGTTCTAGAGCGCAACCAAGACGAAATCACTCGTCGTGCCGGTCGTGGCATTCGCATTCATACCGTTGCTGATCTAAATGTAGAGCGCGCCAAAGAGATCGTTAAAGATCGTGCGCAGATCGTCAACGATGCTCGTGCCGTGATCAATAACCCAGAGATTGATATCGTGGTTGAGCTGATTGGCGGCTATGGCATCGCTAAGGACTTGGTTTTAGAGGCAATTGCAGCTGGCAAACACGTGGTAACGGCTAACAAGGCGTTAATTGCGGTTCATGGCAATGAGATTTTTAAAGCAGCGCACGCCAAGGGTGTGATGGTTGCATTTGAGGCAGCAGTTGCTGGCGGCATTCCGATTATTAAAGCTTTGCGTGAAGGCTTAACGGCCAATCGTATTGAATGGATTGCAGGCATCATCAACGGTACAACCAATTTCATTCTTTCTGAAATGCGGGACAAAGGCTTGGACTTTGAAACCGTTCTCAAAGAAGCGCAACGCTTAGGTTACGCAGAAGCGGATCCGACCTTCGATATTGAAGGTATTGATGCTGCTCATAAAGCAACCATCATGAGTGCGATTGCATTTGGTATTCCAATGCAATTTGATAAGGCACATGTTGAAGGTATTACTAAGCTAGCGGCGATTGATATTCGCTATGCTGAGCAATTGGGTTATCGCATCAAGCTACTCGGTATTGCTAAGAAAACACCAACGGGCGTCGAGTTACGTGTGCATCCCACTTTAATTCCTGCTAAGCGTTTAATTGCAAACGTAGAGGGAGCCATGAATGCAGTCCAAGTATTTGGCGATGCTGTTGGCACTACCCTCTACTACGGTAAAGGTGCTGGTTCGGAGCCAACCGCTTCCGCAGTAATTGCCGATCTGGTTGATATCACTCGTTTATTAAGTGCGGATCCTGAACATCGTGTCCCATACTTGGCATTCCAACCAGATGCAGTCCAAAACACCCCTATATTGCCGATTGGCGAGATCACGACCAGCTACTACTTACGTATGCGTGTAGCTGATCAGGCGGGTGTGCTCGCTGATATTACGAAGATCTTGGCTTCCCATGACGTTTCTATTGATGCGCTCTTGCAAAAAGAAGCTGATGAAGGTGAAAGTCAGACTGACTTAGTGGCCTTAACTCACGAAACCAAAGAGAAGAACATGCTTGCCGCAATCAAAGAGATTCAGAATCTCAAGACGGTTGCTGGTGAAGTGGTGAAGATTCGTTTAGAAAATCTGTCTTAATTTAATCTATGCGTTACCAATCTACTCGTGGCAATAGCCCAGAACAATCCTTCTTAGAAATTTTGTTAGGTGGGTTGGCGCCAGATGGTGGCCTGTATTTGCCGACGCAATACCCAAAGGTGACTGCGGAGCAGTTAGATTCATGGCGTGGCTTATCTTACGCAGACCTAGCCTATGAGGTGTTGAGTTTGTATTGCGACGATATTCCTGAGGCTGATTTGCGCGCACTGCTGCGTAAAACCTATACCGAGCAAGTCTATTGCAATGGTCGTCCGCAAGATAATGCGAAAGATATTACGCCTTTGCATTGGTTGGGTGAAGAGCATGACACACGTATTGGCTTATTGAGTCTCTCTAATGGCCCAACTCTCGCCTTTAAAGATATGGCGATGCAGTTACTCGGCAATCTTTTTGAATACGCGCTAAAGCGCGCTGGCCAGAAGCTGAATATCTTGGGCGCCACTTCTGGCGATACTGGTAGTGCTGCCGAATATGCAATGCGCGGCAAAGAGGGTGTGAAGGTATTCATGCTTTCACCACGAGGCAAGATGAGCGCATTTCAATCTGCCCAAATGTATTCTTTGCAGGACCCCAATATTTTTAACTTAGCAGTGGCCGGGGTCTTCGATGACTGCCAAGATATTGTTAAGGCGGTGAGTAACGACCTTGTTTTTAAAGCTCATCAGCAAATTGGCACTGTGAACTCTATCAATTGGGGGCGCGTTGTTGCGCAGGTGGTGTATTACTTCCAAGGCTATCTGCTAGCAACCAACTCTAGCTCTGAAAAAGTCTCCTTTACTGTGCCCTCTGGTAACTTCGGTAATGTTTGCGCCGGTCATATCGCCCGCATGATGGGATTACCAATTGAGCATTTGATCGTCGCTACAAATGAGAACGATGTGCTCAATGAGTTCTTCCGCACGGGTGTTTATCGTGCGCGCAAGTCTGCCGAGACCTTGCATACCTCTAGTCCCTCAATGGATATCTCGAAGGCCAGTAACTTTGAGCGCTTTGTATTCGACTTTATGGGTCAAGACGGCAAGGCGACTGCGGCGATGTTCAAGCAAGTCGATACCACTGGTGGCTTTGACATCTCACAAGATGCCGTCTTTAAAGAGCTTGGCAAGTATGGGTTCCAATCTGGACGCAGTACTCATGCCAATCGTTTAGAAACGATTCGTGATGTCGACAAACGTTATGGCGTGATGATTGATACTCATACTGCTGATGGTGTCAAAGTAGCGCGTGAGCACTTACAAGCTGGTATTCCGATGCTGGTGCTGGAGACGGCCTTGCCCATTAAGTTTGAAGAAACGATTCAAGAAGCCTTGGGTCGTCCTGCCGAGTGTCCGCCTGCGTTTAAAGATATCAAATTAAAGCCACAGCGCGTAGAAAATATCAATGCGGATGTAAATCAGGTTAAAGATTTTATTACAGCGCATCTCAACTAGATTTTTTAATCAACACAAAGTAACAATCCATATTGCTATGACTAAGCCACCGATGTTGACTGCGCAGCAGGCTTTAGATCATTTACTCTCCCATGCCAAGCCAGTAGAGGAGAGTGAAAGTATTTCGATGCAAGCAACACTTGGTCGCGTGCTTGCAGAAAACGTCAGTAGCTTAGTGGATGTGCCACCGCTGGATAACACTTCGATGGATGGTTATGCGGTTCGCACTGCGGATACCCAAAATTCTGGAAGTATCCTCAGAATCGCGCAACGCATCCCAGCAGGTTCAGTTGGTATTCAACTAGAGCCTGGTACGGCAGCACGGATTTTTACGGGAGCTCCCATACCTCCTGGCGCTGACGCAGTCGTTATGCAAGAAGATTGTGCCGTTCCTGAAGGGGTTACGGATCAAGTGCAGGTCAATATTGCTCCAGTATCAGGCCAGTGGATTCGCCGCAGAGGTGAGGATTTAAGCGCTGGCAAAATGGCATTAACTGCTGGAACATATTTGCGCCCTCAAGAGTTGGGTGTAGCAGCATCTGCAGGATTAACTCACTTAAACGTGAAGCGTCGCGTGAAAGTGGCCGCCTTTTTCACTGGCGATGAATTAGCCTTACCAGGTGAACCTTTAAAGCCAGGTGGCATCTACAACTCCAATCGCGATACCTTATTAGCCTGTCTCCGATCCTTGGGTTGCGACGCTACCGATTTGGGGATTGTTCCGGATCGTTTGGATGCTACTCGCGCCGCATTGCGTAAAGCAAGTAAAGATCATGATTTGATTATTACTTCAGGTGGCGTGTCTGTTGGCGAAGAAGATCATATTAAGCCTGCAGTGAATGCTGAGGGTAGATTAGATCTTTGGCAGATTGCTATCAAGCCGGGTAAGCCATTAGCATTTGGTGCGGTTCGCAAATCGGATGAGTCAAAAGAGGGTGAGGCTTGGTTTATTGGATTGCCTGGCAACCCAGTATCTAGCTTTGTCACCTTTCTGCTGTTTGTGCGCCCTTTTATTTTGAAGTTGCAGGGGCGTGAGGCTAAGCTGCCACAGTCTTATTTAATGCGTGCTGATTTTGATTGGCTGAAAGCAGATCGTCGTAATGAGTTCTTGCGGGTAAAGATCAATGCAGTGGGCGGTTTAGATTTATTCCCGAACCAAAGTTCTGGAGTGCTCACTAGTGCTTCATGGGGCGATGGCTTGGTCGATTGCCCGCCAGGACAGCCCATCAAAAAGGGTGATATGGTCAAGTACATTCCTTTTGATGCGCTTCTTAAGTAATCGGTTTACGATGCTCTAATGAAACTTGAATTACGATTCTTTGCCTCATTGCGTGAAGCCCTCGAGACTTCGCAAGAAAGCATTGATGCTCCAGCAACCGTTAAGACCATCGCTGATCTCAGAATCTTTTTGGCGCAACGCGGTGGAGCTTGGGCTCAGGCATTGGCCGAAGGAAAAGCGTTGCGTTGCGCACTCAATCAACATATGGTGGATGCAAATACAAGCTTGCAAGAAGGTGCTGAAGTAGCTTTTTTCCCACCGGTGACTGGTGGTTAATATGCCAATCAGAATTCAAGAAAACGATTTTGATCTGAGCGCAGAGATTGCAGCGCTTCGTCAGGGTGATCCAAGAGTGGGCGCAGTAGTCACTTTCTTGGGCACTGTCCGCGACATGAATGATGGCAGTCAAGTCAAAGAGATGACCTTAGAGCATTACCCTGGCATGACCGAAAAGGCCTTAGAAGAAATTATTACTCAAGCTAAAGCACGTTGGGATATTTATCAAGCCTTAGTCATTCATCGAGTTGGTCCGCTATTACCAGAAGATCAAATCGTTTTGGTTGCTGTAACTAGCGCCCACAGAGGGGAAGCTTTTGCTGCTTGTGAATTTATGATGGATTACCTAAAAACTGCCGCCCCATTTTGGAAAAAAGAAGATACTCCTGGGGGTGCTCGCTGGGTAGATGCTCGTGTCACAGATGATGCTGCAATGGCGCGCTGGAAGAAGAATTAAAACCTCTTAAGTCCTATTTAAAAAATCCTAACTTTTCTGATCTTGGCAGTTGTTTTAATTTCACTTCGGCCTTAGAGGCCTCTGAGCGATCTGGGTGCTCTTGGGTGGCCAAGAGGACAACTGGTCTTCGTGACCGGGTGTAGCGAGCGCCTTGCCCTGAATTATGGGCTTCCAGGCGATGCTCCAAGCGATTGGTAATGCCAGCGTAGTAGCTACCGTCAGAGCACTCTAGTAAATAAACAAGCCAGGTCAAAATAGCTCACATTTAGGGTTAAAAAGGGCGTAAATAGCCTTGAAATTGTCATTATTGCCCTTATATTCTATAGATAGAAATACATGGAATACATGAGGCATAAAAATGAGAATAGATAAATTAACAACCAAATTTCAAGAGGCTTTAAGTGAAGCGCAAAGCATCGCTTTAGCTAAAGATAATCAATACATCGAGCCAGCCCATGTCTTGTTAGCAATGTTGCGTGACTCTGATGGATCTGCAAAGAGCTTATTAACCCGTGCAGGCGTCAATGTTCCAGGCCTTGAAAAAGGCGTGGAGAAAGTCATTAGCAATTTGCCTGAAGTGCAGGGTACTAGTGGTGAAGTGCAAGTGGGTCGTGATTTGAGTAATTGGCTCAACCTATGCGAAAAAGAGGCGAATAAGCGTAATGATCAATTTATCGCTGGCGAGTTGTTCTTGCTAGTGGTGGCTGATGATAAGGGCGAGCTTGGCAAGGTAGCCCGCGAGAATGGTTTAAATCGTAAATCGTTAGAGGCGGCTATTGATTTAGTGCGCGGAGGGGAATCAGTGAATAGTGCAGATGCTGAAGGTCAACGTGAAGCCTTAAAAAAATACACAATCGATTTAACTGAGCGCGCTCGTATGGGTAAGCTCGACCCCGTCATTGGTCGTGACGATGAGATTCGTCGCACCATTCAGATCTTGCAACGTCGCGGTAAAAACAACCCAGTGTTGATTGGTGAGCCTGGTGTAGGTAAAACCGCCATTGTGGAAGGCTTGGCACAGCGAATTGTGAATGGCGAAGTACCTGAGACTTTAAAAAATAAACGTGTCTTAGTTTTGGATATGGCTTTGCTATTAGCAGGCGCTAAGTATCGAGGTGAATTTGAAGAGCGTCTGAAAGCGGTCTTGAGTGATGTAGCTAAGGACGAAGGTCAAACTATCATCTTTATCGATGAAATTCATACGATGGTAGGTGCTGGTAAGGGGGATGGCGCAATGGATGCCGGCAATATGCTCAAGCCTGCATTAGCGCGTGGTGAATTGCATTGTATCGGTGCGACCACTTTAGATGAATACCGCAAGTACATTGAGAAGGACGCTGCACTCGAGCGCCGCTTCCAAAAAGTGATGGTCGAAGAGCCCAGTGTTGAAGCGACGATTGCGATCTTGCGTGGATTACAAGAACGCTATGAGCTCCATCATGGAATTGAGATTACCGATCCTGCGATCGTTGCTGCTGCAGAGTTATCCCACCGCTACATTACCGATCGTTTCTTGCCAGATAAGGCAATTGATCTGATTGATGAGGCGGGTTCACGTATTCGGATGGAAATTGATTCCAAGCCAGAGGTGATGGATAAGCTAGAGCGCCGATTAATTCAGCTCAAGATTGAGCGTGAGGCCGTTAAGAAGGAAAAAGATGAGGCTTCACAAAAGCGTCTTGCTTTGATTGAAGATGAGATCAAGCGTCTAGGTTCTGAATATGCAGACCTAGAAGAGATCTGGAAAGCAGAGAAGGGTGCTGTATTAGGCGCTGCCAATCTGAAAGAAGAGATTGAGAAAGTGCGCGGAGAAATTGCTAAGTTGCAACGTGAAGGCAAGCTAGAGAAGGTCGCTGAATTGCAATATGGCAAATTGCCAGAGCTTGAAGCGAAGCTTAAATCTGCAACTGCTGCTGAAGCAAAGGGCGGTAAAGACGGCGTTGTCAAGAACAAGTTGTTACGTACTCAAGTAGGCGCAGAAGAAATCGCCGAAGTCGTTTCTCGTGCGACGGGTATTCCGGTATCGAAGATGATGCAAGGTGAACGTGACAAACTTCTCAAGATGGAAGAGTTGCTGCATAAGCGCGTAGTTGGCCAAGAAGAGGCTATCCGTGCAGTATCCGATGCTATCCGTCGCTCGCGCGCTGGCTTGGCTGAAGAGAATCGTCCTTATGGATCATTCTTATTCTTAGGGCCAACAGGTGTTGGTAAGACAGAGCTTTGCAAAGCCTTAGCTGGCTTTTTATTCGATAGTGAAGACCACTTGATTCGGATCGACATGAGTGAGTTCATGGAGAAGCATAGCGTTGCCCGTTTGATTGGCGCGCCTCCAGGCTACGTTGGTTACGAAGAGGGTGGCTACTTAACAGAGCAAGTCCGCCGTCATCCATACAGCGTCATCTTGTTTGACGAAATCGAAAAGGCACATCCAGATGTCTTCAACGTCCTTTTGCAAGTACTTGATGATGGCCGTTTAACGGATGGTCAAGGCCGCACTGTGGATTTCAAGAACACTGTGATCGTGATGACGAGTAACATTGGCTCTCATTTAATTCAGTCAATGACGGATAAGAAGCAAGCTGAAATTAAAGAAGCCGTATTTGAAGAGTTAAAGAATCATTTCCGTCCAGAGTTCTTGAATCGAATTGATGAGATTGTGGTGTTCCATGGCTTGGACAAAGCTAATATTGCTAATATCGCGAAGATCTTGCTCAAAAACTTATCGGATCGTTTGGCTAAGGTCGATATGCAGCTTGAGGTTAGTGATGCAGCCTTAAGTAAGATTGCGGAAGTCGGTTTTGATCCAGTATTTGGTGCAAGACCACTGAAGCGTGCCATTCAGCAGCATATTGAGAACCCCGTTTCCAAGATGATTTTGGAGGGTAAGTTCGGTCCTAAGGATGTTGTGCCAGTGGATGTCGATAAAAAAGGCGACTTTAGCTTTACTCGTCAGGTTCACTAGTACTCCAATAGTATTTCTGCAGGAATATTCCTGCGCCAGTAAACTCGACACATGACTGTTGCGCTTAGTAGGCGTGCCAGTGATGTCCGGGTGGTTGGTCTTATTAGCCTGGCGCACGGCAGCTCACACTTCTTTCATTTAGTTCTTCCTCCCATGTTTCCATGGTTGAAGGACGCATTTGCTCTGAGCTATGCTGAGCTTGGCTTACTGATGTCCATCTTCTTTGTGGTCTCCTGTGTTGTGCAGGCATCCTCAGGATTTTTAGTCGATCGTATTGGGGCGAGACCGGTTTTATTTGTAGGGGTCGGTTTACTTGCGCTCGCAGCCTTAACGTATTCTCAAAGTAACGGCTATCTCATGTTGATCATGGGCGCTGTCATTGCTGGATGTGGTAACGGCATCTTTCACCCAGTTGATTACACTCTGATCAATCATAAAATTTCTCCACCAAACTTACCTTATGCCTATTCTATGCATGGGGTAACAGGTTATTTGGGATGGGCTGCCGCACCTGCATTTATGGTGGGTATTGCGCAGTTTTCTGACTGGCGTATTGCTTTCCTATCGGCCGCTTTGCTTGAGGCCATCATTCTCATGATTCTTTGGGTTAATAAAAACCAGTTACTAGATAACGTTAAAGAGCGTCATGAGAGTAGCCATGCCAGTGCTCAAGCCGCCAATCCTGGCGGTGCACCAGAGAGTGCATTTGCTTTCTTAAAATTGCCAGCTGTTTGGTTTTGCTGGATGTTCTTTTTTTTCAGCATGGCCTCCACTTCAAGCTTGCAGTCTTTTGCCCCAAGCGCACTCTTTAGTATCTATGAGCTGCCATTAACGACGGGCAGTTATTACATTACGCTTCTGGCATTGGGTAGCGCTGGAGGTGTTTTGTTCGGAGGGTATTTAGCTGCTAAGTTGCAAGCCCCAGAGCGCATCGTGTCAACTTGTTTATCTGTGACGGTGGTCATGTGCTTGCTGCTAGCTACGGGCTTTATTTCGCTTGAACTGATTCCAATTATTTTCTTTGCGCTAGGCTTTGGATACGGCGTAGTGGCACCATCACGAGATCTATTGGTTAAGAAAGCAACGCCGCAAGGAGTAGCGGGACGTGTGTATGGGATTGTTTATTCAGGCATTGATTTGGGTGCAGCAGTGGGACCTTTTATCTTCGGTCTCTTTATGGATGCTGGATTGCCGAAAGCCTTATTCATTGGCATTGTGATGTTTCAGCTGATGATTATTCCCACGGTCTTTAAAGTCTCTTCAGACATTGCCCCTAAAGCAAAATAGCGACTGTTTAATATTTCATGATGTGAAATGTTATTACACTGAGTAAAATGCAGTGCAATATAAACAAGGCAAATCAATTTCGTGCCATGGTTAATCATTTCGTATTGCAAAATATCATTTATAAGTAATTGAATTTAAAGAGTTAAATAATTGATATAAAGTTGTTAATTCCCCTTTCCACATTTTTTAAACTCTCTAAACTCTTATATAAGACATAAGACTTGAATGGGTCTTAACCGGTCTCAAATTTTGAAGTACTTGTTTAACTTAGGGAGAAAACCATGGCAGATCGCAAAGCAGAAATCGCAGCCTTACAGAAGGATTGGGATACCAACCCACGTTGGAAAGGTATTACTCGTGGTTATACGGCTGAAGATGTTGTCCGTCTTCGTGGCTCATTGAAGATTGAGCACACTTTAGCCAAGCACGGCGCAGAACGTCTTTGGGAGTTGGTGAATAACGAAGCTTATGTCAACTGTTTGGGAGCCTTGACTGGCGGTCAAGCGATGCAACAAGTGAAAGCTGGCATTCAGGCAATTTACTTATCTGGTTGGCAAGTTGCTGCTGACGGGAATTCATATGCAGCGATGTATCCTGATCAATCCTTATATCCAGTCGATTCAGTTCCAAAAATGGTTGAGCGTATTAATAACTCATTCCAGCGTGCTGATGAAATTCAGACTGCAAAAGGGATCAATAAAGGCGATGTTGGTTATATCGAGTACTTTGCGCCGATCGTTGCTGATGCTGAAGCAGGTTTTGGTGGTGTATTAAATGCGTTTGAACTAAGTAAAGCATTAATTAAACAAGGTGCGGCTGGCGTTCACTTCGAAGACCAATTATCTTCGGTGAAAAAGTGCGGTCACTTAGGTGGCAAAGTATTGTTGCCAACGACAGAGTCTGTACAAAAGTTGATCTCTGCACGTTTAGCTGCTGACGTGATGGGTGTGCCAACGATTATTCTGGCTCGCACCGATGCTGAAGCTGCTGACTTATTGACCTCTGACTATGATGAAAACGATAAGCCATTCTTGACTGGCGAACGTACCCCAGAAGGTTTTTATAAAACACGTAAGGGCTTAGATCAGGCAATCTCACGTGGTCTGGCATATGCTGCATACGCTGATATGGTTTGGTGTGAAACAGGTACGCCTGATCTTGATTTTGCTCGTAAATTTGCTGAAGCCATTCGTGCGAAGTTCCCAGGCAAGATGTTGGCTTATAACTGTTCACCCTCTTTCAACTGGAAGAAAAACTTGGATGATGCAACGATTGCGAAGTTCCAACGTGAGTTGGGTGCGATGGGTTACAAATATCAATTTATTACTCTCGCTGGCATTCACTCGATGTGGTACAACATGTTCGACTTGGCGCAAGACTACTCTAAGCGTGGCATGACTGCTTATGTTGAGAAAGTGCAAGAGCCCGAATTTGCTGCCCGTGAACGTGGTTACACATTCGTTTCACATCAGCAAGAAGTGGGTACCGGCTACTTCGACGATGTCACTACCGTCATTCAAGGTGGTAAGTCTTCTGTGACTGCGTTGAATGGTTCTACTGAAGAAGAGCAATTCCATTAAGAATCCCTAAGCAGTTTTGAAGTTGTAGCACCCTTGCTACTGCGGCATCTAAATTACCCCACAAGGGTGACTTAGGTGCCGTTTTCGTATACATTCTTCCCATGGCAAATTGCGTACTCTGTAAAGACGATCTCAAACCCGAAGAGGGTGAACTCATTTGGCGCGGTGATGACTGTCGAGTCATTCTGGTGAATGACCCTGATTTACCAGGATTCTGTCGTGTGATTTGGAATCGGCATATCGCAGAGATGTCAGATCTCACTTATGGTGAGCGCGAGCATGTCATGAGCCTGGTATTTGTAGTTGAAGAGGCAGTGCGTCATGTCATGCATCCAGACAAGGTCAATTTAGCAGCCTTAGGTAATATGGTCCCGCATATTCATTGGCACATCATTCCAAGATACCAGGATGATGCTTTTTTTCCAGGTTCGGCCTGGTCAGTGCGCACACAAGTGCTACCCCAATCCTCCTTGGAGGCAAGAAGAGGCCTTGCTAAACAGTTGCCCGCGGCCATTCGGTCCGCCATCTCTCAAATGCATTAAATTAGTAGAAATTTGGCAAAAAGCTGAAAAGCGGTACCCATAAAAAATAGATGGAGACAGGAAGTGATAGACAAAATCATTCCTAGCGTGGCGCAGGCTGTGCAGGATATTAGTGATGGCTCAACCATTTTGGTTTCGGGTTTTGGTGGTGCAGGCCTCCCCATTTACTTATTGGATGCTTTAGCAGAGCAGGGCGCGAAGAATCTGACGATCGTCAGCAATAATGCCGGCAACTCTGGCATTGGCATATCCAAATTGATTGGAGCTGGACAGGTTAAGAAGATGGTTTGTTCTTTTCCCCGTCAACCAGAATCTGGCGCATTTGATGATCTCTATCGTGCGGGTAAGATTGAATTAGAACTTGTTCCCCAAGGCACTCTAGCAGAACGTATTCGTGCTGGTGGTGCAGGTATCGGTGGTTTTTACACGCCAACGGGCTTTGGCACCGAGCTTGCAAAGGGTAAAGATACGCGCGTAATTGACGGCGTGAATCATATTTTTGAAACTGCCATTAAAGCGGACTATGCATTGATAAAAGCTGACAAAGGTGATCGTTGGGGAAATCTAACCTATCACCGTACTGGTCGCAACTTTGGTCCGATTATGGCCACGGCCGCTCGTTGCACCATTGCGCAAGTCAATGAAGTTGTCGAGCTCGGCACATTAGATCCAGAGAATGTAGTGACTCCCGGAATTTTTGTGAAACGCGTGGTACCTGTTGGAGGTAAATCATGATTGATCTCTCTAAAGTACAAAAGCGTTCAACTGCCGACATTGCCAAGCGCATTGTTCAGGACATACCAGACGGCGCTCATGTCAACTTGGGTATTGGTCAGCCCATGACGATTTGTAATTATTTACCTGCAGATAAAGAAATCTTGATGCATTCTGAGAATGGACTGCTTGGTATGGGCCCATTAGCGAAAGACCATGAAATCGATGAAGAGTTGGTGAATGCAGGTAAGCAGCCTGTCACCATGTTACCTGGCGCCTCGCTATGTCATCATGCCGATTCCTTCGTGATGATTCGTGGTGGGCATATTGATATCTGTGTATTGGGTGCCTTTCAAGTTTCTGTCAAAGGCGACATTGCAAACTGGCGAACTGGTGACCCTAAGGCAATTCCAGCCGTGGGCGGTGCAATGGATTTAGCTCTTGGTGCCAAGAAGTTATTTGTGATGATGGAGCACCTGACTAAGTCAGGGGAATCTAAGTTCGTTCAAGAATGTACTTATCCTCTCACTGCTTTGGCAGCGGTAGATTGCATCTACACCGACTTAGCAACGGTTGCTGTAACATCAGAAGGTTTAGTAGCGGTCGATTGGGTCGATGGCCTTAGCTTTGAAGAGTTGCAAGAGCTAAGTGGTGTACCAATGCGTCAGCCTGAGAAATAATTTGGCTCCTAGCTTGCAATCTAAAAAGCTTTTCTCAGCCCTGTTATTTTGGGTGGGATTGAGTTCGGCCTTTGCTGCTGATAGCGTATCCACGTATCCCAATAAACCTATTCATTTAATTGTTGGCTTTTCTCCTGGCGGTTCGGCTGACACGGTAGGGCGCGCCCTAGCAGAGGGCTTATCGAATCGACTGGGGCAAGCTGTTGTGGTTGAGAATAAGGCAGGCGCTAACGGCAATATTGCTGCAGAGTTAGTAGCTCGCTCTGCTCCAGATGGCTATACCTTGTATTTCCCATCCATTGGTCATGCAGTGAATGCGTCTCTGTATAAAAACTTGCCCTATGACCCGGTGAAGGATTTCACAGCCATCGGTGGAGTATTTTCAGCTCCCAATATCCTAATCGTTCCAGCGAACTCACCCTATAAATCAGTTGGTGAATTGATTGCAGCAGCTAGAGCAAACCCTGGCAGACTGACCTTTGCCTCTAGTGGCAGCGGAACATCTGTCCATCTCTCAGCCGTACTATTTGAAAAAATGGCTAAGATTGACATGATTCATGTGCCATACAAAGGCACTGGCAGTGCCATGCCTGATGTGATCTCTGGTCAAGTAGACATGAGTTTTCCGAACTTACCAAGTGGTCTGCCCCATGTGAAGTCGGGTAGTTTAAGAGCGCTAGGGATTACTACTGCAAAACGATCTAGCGCTGCACCCAATATTCCAACCATCGCAGAATCTGGCTTGCCTGGTTATGACATGGCAACCTGGTATGGCTTGGTTACTCCTGCAAACTTACCAGTAGAGATTCGCAATCGCTTGAACAAAGAATTGCAAAGTATTTTGGCGGATCCTAAATTTAAGGATAAGCTGATTGCACAGGGTGCTGATCCTATGCCAGGAACATCCGAACAGTTTTCTGCATTTATTAAAAGTGAAATTGAAAAGTGGCGTAAGCTAATTGCGCAATCACAAATTACGATTGATTAATGATCGATTTAAGAGTTTACTAAAGGAAGATTCATGTCATTTACATCGAATGCCTGTATTGCTGGAATATATGAGCATCCCCTCAGGGTAGCGCCCGATCATACGGTTGCTCAGCTGCATGCGGAAGTAGCGCGCGGGGCTTTGCAAGACGCCGGCCTAACACTAGATGATGTCGATGGTTATTTTTGTGCAGGTGACGCGCCTGGTATGGGTCCTGTATCCATGGCAGATTATTTAGGTTTGAAAAAACTCACGTATTTAGATTCAACGGATACTGGTGGATCTTCCTATTTAACCCATGTGAACCATGCCGCTCGTGCGATTGCAGCAGGCCAGTGCAAGGTAGCTTTAATTACCTTGGCCGGACGGCCGAAGTCTGAAGGCTCTAGCGGTACACAAGTTCGTAGTCAATGGGCTAGCGCTCCGGATTTTGCTTTTGAAAAACCGTATTCACCAGCGCCATTAAATACTTATGCCATGTGTGCTATGCGCCATATGTATGAGTTTGGCACTACCAGTGAGCAGCTTGCATGGATCAAGGTAGCAGCCTCACATCACGCACAACATAATCCTCATGCAGCATTGAAAGATGTTCTGACTGTTGAAGATGTCTTGAACTCCCCAATGATTGCTGATCCTTTACATCGTGCTGACTGCTGTGTAGTAACAGATAGCGGCGGTGCTTTGGTCGTAGTTCATCCCGATATTGCGAAGACCTTGAAAAAACCGGTAGTGACCATGATGGGCGCCGGTGAAACGACGAAAGGTCAGATGGGTGGCAAGGTCGACCTTACTTATTCTGGGTTAGCTTGGGCTGCACCCTTAGCATTTAAGGAGGCTAAGTTAACACCTGAGCAAATTCGGTATGCATCTATTTATGACAGCTTCACCATTACCGTCCTGATTCAGTTGGAAGATCTAGGGTTCTGTAAGAAGGGTGAGGGTGGCAAGTTTGTTGAAGGTGGTCAATTAATTTCAGGCAAAGGTCGGTTAGCTTTTAATACCGATGGAGGCGGCTTATGCAATAACCATCCAGCTAATCGCGGCGGTATGACAAAAGTCATTGAAGCAGTCAGACAGTTGCGTGGTGAAGCGCATCCAGCAGTACAAGTCCCCAATTTAGAGTTTGCACTTGCCTCAGGTATTGGTGGCGCACTGGGTACTCGTCATGGTGCAGCAGTATTAATTTTAGGGAGACTGTCATGAGTCAAGTAAATGAAAAAAATTCGGCTAATACAGAATATCGTTTGCCAAGCCCAATTGCTAATCCTGAAAATAAAGCTTTCCTAGAAGCTGCGCAGAACAACCAATTGGTCTTAAAGCATTGCAATGCTTGCAAAGAAGTGCATTACTATCCACGCACGATCTGTCCGCATTGCGGCAGTAACGATACGACTTGGGTGAGATCTGCCGGCCTGGGTGAAATCTACTCCTATACCGTGATGAGACGTGGTGTCGAAGTGCCGTTTGCGATGGCCTATGTGCGTTTAAATGAGGGCATCTCCATGCTGACTCATTTGACTCATTGCGATTTTGATTCGATTCGCGTTGGGCAAAAGGTGAAGGTGGTATTTCAGGAAACACAAGATGGGCAAAAAACCCACCTCTTTGAACCTGTCTAAAAAGGTCAATACCTAAATTAGCTTGTTCAGGGCCTCGAGATAGTTCTCGGGGCTCAGTGCTTTACCTTCTCGCTGTGCTTCCCACATAACTTGACCCAAGCATTCCATCATCAAGTGTTGAGCTTCGTGTTCAGAGCCTAATTTCTTACTGAGTTTTTCAGCGATCTCTTTAATGCCAGGTGGTTGATTAATGGAGATCTGTTCGCTAATAGATAAATGCATGGATAGATGCAAGAAGGGATTGGTTTCACCCCGCTCTGGTGTGTAATCTTGCTCTAAGGCAGCTTCAGGATCGGTTAATAATGCGTGGTATTCAGGATGTTGCTCCATCCAGTTACTTGCAAGTGTCTCCATTGGATCCAGGATGCGATTCTCAGTTTTCTTTTTCCAGGTATCACAGAAAAAGCGGCGCACTTCTTCGCGAGTTGGATTAAATATCGCCACGAACTTTTCCTTTGCCAGTTTTTTGTTTAAAGCCACAGAGTGGCTCAACGATGCATTGTGCACACTCAGGATTGCGTGCTTTACATGTGTATCTGCCATGCAGAATAAGCCAATGATGTGCGTCTAGTAGATACTCCTTGGGCACTCTTTTGAGTAATTGCTCTTCGACTTTGACGACATCTTTACCAGGCGCAAGACCGGTGCGATTGGATACGCGAAAGATATGGGTATCAACCGCAATGGTTGGTTGACCAAAAGCAGTATTCAGAATGACATTCGCTGTTTTTCTGCCAACCCCTGGAAGTGCCTCAAGATCTTCCCGAGTTTGTGGGACTTGACCACCATGGTTTTCAATCAACAGTTGGCAAGTCTCTTGAATATGTCTACCTTTGGCATTGAATAGGCCAATGTGTTGTATGTAAGGACGAACGCCTTCTTCACCAAGATCTAAAAGGGCTTGGGGCGTATTGGCAACTTTAAACAACTGCTTGGTTCCCTTATTTACCGATACGTCGGTTGCTTGAGCTGATAAGAGCACTGCAATCAACAGTTCAAAAGGAGAGCTGTACTCTAATTCGGTAGTAGGTCTGGGGTTGTTGGCTTTGAGCTGTTCAAAGAAAGCACGCCGCTTATCAGGATTCATCATTTCTGATGCTGTGCCCTGGCAATCGCTGCCGCAATGATGGCGCGTTTGCGCTCTTGCTCTTTTTCCTCTTCCGCGGTGATAGGCTGTTCTGCATTAACCGCTACTAATTTAGCTGCCGCTTTTTTGGCTAAACGTTCATCATTCTCTATTTGCTCACGATCAAGTCTATGTTCACGGTCGTGATAGCGCTTGCGTGAGAGCTCAGCTAATTCTGGAGTCCAAGCATTCCAACCTGTTGTCTCAGTGATATCAACCATACTGATGCAATCAACGGGGCACGGTGGAATGCAGAGATCACAACCAGTACACCACTCAGTGAGCACCACGTGCATTTGCTTAGATGCGCCCACAATGGCATCAACTGGACAGGCCTGAATACAGAGTGTGCAACCAATACATTTTTGCGGATCAATCAATGCAACCGGTCTAGGACGTTCTTTGCCGCACTCTGGATCAATTGTGTCATTAAGATCAAAAGCATCTTGAGGGTAAATAGGTGTCAGAACTTGGCTGAGTCTTTTAATGCCTTCAACACCACCTGGTGGGCAGCGATTGGGTAGCGCTTCTCCGCTAGCTAAAGCTTCTGCATACCCTCTGCAATCTGGATAGCCACATTTTGTACATTGGGTTTGAGGAAGGAGATCCTCTAGGCGATCCGTGAGCTCGTTCGCCGGTTTTGTTTTCATTGCCTAGAAAGTTTAAAAAGTGAGGGTGTAGACCCCCACTGATGTTGACTTAGTCAGAACCCTCTAGTGCAGGGGGTCTTGCCTTAGTTTTTTTATTCACCACTTGGTGCTCACGAATAAAGTTTTTGATTTTTGGATAAACCTTATTGCGCCAACGACGACCGGCAAAAATACCGTAGTGACCAGCACCAGCGACTTCATAGTGATCTTTATGTTCTTTCGGGATGCCAGCACACAAACCATGCGCAGAACGAGTCTGCCCACTTCCAGAAATATCATCTAACTCACCCTCAACTGTGAGCAGCGCCGTTTTCTGAATATCCTGCGGCTTAACCAGTTCTCCCGCAACCTTCCAAGTACCGTTTGGCAATGCGTAGTCTTGGAATACAGTTTTGATTGTGTCTAAGTAGAACTTCGCATCTAAATCCAATACCGCGTTGTATTCGTCATAAAAGCGAATATGGGATGCAGCATCCTGCTCATCACCCTTCACCAGATTCTGGAAGTAGTCCCAGTGCGATTGGAGGTGATTTTGTGGGTTCATGGCCATAAAGCCAGTGTGCTGTAAGAAGCCTGGGTAAACGCGGCGACCAGCACCCGGATAGGTTGGCGGTACTTTGTAAATCACATGACTTTCAAACCAGTCAAAAGATTTTTGTTCTGCTAAGTTATTTACGGCAGTAGGTGATTTACGAGCATCAATAGGGCCACCCATCATGATCATCGAAGCAGGAGTTACTTCACCAGCAGATGCCATCAATGAAATAGCACCTAAGGTTGGCACGGTGGGTTGACATACTGAGATCACATGTAAATCTTCGGCGCCAATAGAGCGAATAAATTCTTGAATGTAATGAACATAGTCATCGAGACTAAATTCACCTTCACTCACTGGGACATTGCGAGCATCAATCCAGTCGGTAATGTAAACCTTATGGTCTTGCAAGAGAGTTCGTACAGTGTCACGCAATAGTGTGGCGTGATGTCCAGACATTGGAGCCACCACCAGTACTGAAGGATCTTCTTTTAGTTTGATGATGGTATCGACATCATCAGAGAAGCGCTTAAAGCGAATCAAATTACAGAATGGCTTAGAAATCTTGGTGATTTCATGAACGGCTACTTCATGACCATGCGCTATGACTGAACGAATATCAAATTCTGGTTTCTTGTAGTCTTTGCCGAGGCGATAGAGAAGTTCGTAGCTGGCAGCTAAACGCTCTGATCCTGGAACCTTTGAAGCTGGATTGGAGGCATTAATCAAAGCCTCAGAAGCAGCGCGTGCCCATGAACTCATGGGTTGAAGTAAGGCTTTTTGGAACTCGTGTAACTGATAAAGCATGGTACCCCCTGTAATTCTATATAGCCGCTTATTATGCTTTTTGAGCTAATACGCGGGCGATTGCTTTGGCTACTTTATCAATATTTTTTGTATTGAGTGCCGCCACACAAATGCGTCCAGTAGAGAGGGCATAAATGCCATCTTCTTTCTGTAAGCGATCAACTTGCTCAGCAGTTAAGCCTGAGTAAGAAAACATACCACGCTGCTTTTCAATAAAAGCAAAATCTTGCTTCACACCAGCAGCAGCCAATTTTTCAACCAAACCATGACGCATGGCTTTAATGCGATCACGCATTTCTGCTAATTCATCTTCCCAGAGCTTGCGTAACTCAGGAGAGTTCAGAACCGCTGCTGCGATTGCAGCACCGTGTGTTGGTGGATTGGAATAGTTAGTACGAATCACGCGCTTTAATTGTGAAAGCACACGAGTAGATTCATCTTTGCTTTGGGTCACGATCGACAGGGCGCCGACACGCTCGCCGTAAAGTGAGAATGATTTAGAGAAAGAACTGGACACAAAGAAGGACATGCCAGATTCAGCGAAAAGGCGAACCGCAATACCGTCTTGTTCAATCCCAGATGCAAAGCCTTGGTAAGCCATATCCAAGAATGGAATCAAACCTTTATGCTTGCAAATCTCGATCACTTGACGCCATTGCGCCTCAGTAATATCTGCTCCAGTTGGGTTATGACAGCATGCATGTAAGAGCACAGTCGTGTGTTTTGGGAATGATTCTAAGGATTTGACCATGCCGTCAAAATCAACACCACGGGTTGTGCCATCAAAGTAGGTGTACTCCAGCACTTCAAAGCCAGCGGATTCAAAAATACCGCGATGGTTTTCCCAGGTTGGATTGCTGATTGCGCAAGGTGCGTTTAAATTGAGACGCTTAATAAAGTCAGCGCCAACACGTAATGCACCAGTGCCCCCTAAACATTCAGCAGTGACTACGCGACCGTCTTTAATCAGAGCAGAGTCCGCGCCAAACAATAAATTTTGTACTGCGCTGTTATAGGGGTTTGGACCCTCGATTGGAATATAGCTTCGTGGTGAATGTTTTGCCACAATCGCCTCTTCCGCCTTGATCACTGCTTTTAAGAGAGGCACTTTGCCTTCATCTGTGTAGTACACACCAACACCGAGGTTCACTTTGTCGGGACGTTGATCCGCAACGTAGGCTTCTGTGAGGCCAAAAATAGGATCTTTAGGGGCTAATTGAACTGAGGCAAACAGGGTCATTTGGGGTCGGGTATGGTGGTTTAAGGATAGTTTTGCTATTAATTGTCTGTTTTTAAAGTCAGAACCAACTATTTCTAAATAAAAACGGCAAAATCATTGTTTGTACAAAATTCGCTGTGAAGATATCTCACAGATGAAATGATAGCCGAGATGCCCCCTAAGTCGTCCAAAATTGGATCAAAACCCGAAGTAAAAGAAGCGCCCAAAACCCCTATGGCTGATCCCTTGGGTGAGGTAGGCCACGACCTTGATCCTGCGAAGTTTGTCACCTTCCCAGACTCCCCTTACCAGCTTTATCAGCCTTTTGCGCCTGCTGGCGACCAGCCAGCAGCGATTGATGGCTTAGTGGAGGGGATAGAGGATGGCTTAACCTTTCAGACGCTTTTGGGGGTAACGGGCTCAGGAAAGACTTTTACGATGGCCAATGTCATCGCTAGAACAGGGCGTCCAGCCATCATTTTTGCCCCCAATAAGACGCTGGCTGCCCAGCTTTACAGTGAATTTAGGGAGTTTTTTCCTAAAAATGCGGTTGAGTACTTCGTCAGTTACTACGACTACTACCAGCCTGAGGCTTATGTGCCTCAGCGCGACCTCTTTATTGAGAAAGACTCTTCTATCAACGAACACATCGAACAGATGCGTTTGTCAGCAACCAAGAGTTTGCTAGAGAGACGCGATGTCATCATCGTCGCAACGGTATCTGCTATTTACGGTATCGGTAACCCTGGTGACTATCACAGCATGGTGATGACACTGCGCCCTGGTGACAAGATGAGTCAGCGTGATATTTTGATGCGACTGATTGCCATGCAGTATGACCGTAATGAAACTGATTTCAAACGCGGTGTGTTTCGTGTGCGCGGTGACACGATTGATATTTTCCCAGCCGAACATAATGAATTAGCAGTCCGCGTAGAGTTGTTTGATGACGTAGTCGAGAGTTTGCAATTCTTTGATCCACTGACTGGAAAAATTCGCCAAAAGATTCCTCGCTTTACCGTCTACCCAAGTTCGCATTATGTGACACCTCGCGAAACCGTTCTCAAAGCAATTGAAACCATTAAGACAGAGTTGCGAACTCGTCTCGATGAGTTTGTAAAAGATGGTAAGTTGGTAGAGGCGCAGCGTCTAGAACAGCGCACTCGTTTTGATTTGGAGATGCTCAATGAATTGGGCTTCTGCAAGGGTATTGAGAACTACTCTCGCCACCTCTCAGGAGCGGCTCCTGGCGAGGCCCCGCCTACGCTGGTGGACTATCTGCCCAATGACGCACTGATGTTTTTAGACGAGAGTCATGTCTTGATTGGTCAGTTGAATGCTATGTATAACGGGGATAAATCTCGTAAACATACTTTGGTAGAGTTTGGCTTCCGTTTGCCTTCTGCAATGGATAACCGGCCACTCAAATTTACCGAGTTTGAAACCAAAATGCGTCAAACCATTTTCGTTTCTGCAACGCCGGCTGATTATGAAAAAGAACATCAAGGTCAAGTAGTTGAACAAGTGGCAAGACCAACAGGTTTAGTTGATCCTGAAATTGAGGTATTGCCAGCTAGTACTCAAGTCGATGATTTGCTCAGTCAGATTCATGAGCGCGTGAAAGTGGGTGAACGTGTTTTAGTCACCGTGCTTACCAAACGTATGGCAGAGCAGCTCACTGACTATCTTTCAGATAATGGTGTGAAGGTGCGCTATGTTCATTCTGATATTGACACTGTTGAACGCGTCGAAATTTTGCGCGATCTACGTTTAGGTGTATTCGATGTTTTAGTGGGCATTAATTTATTGCGCGAAGGTTTGGACATTCCAGAGGTTTCCTTAGTAGCAATTCTGGATGCTGATAAAGAAGGTTTCTTGCGTTCTGAGCGCTCCTTAATTCAGACGATTGGTCGTGCCGCCCGCAATGTGCGAGGCAAAGCTATTTTGTATGCCGATCGGATCACCGATTCAATGAAACGGGCCATGGGCGAGACAGAAAGACGTCGCACCAAGCAAATTGCCTTTAATAAGCTTCATGGAATCGAGCCCAAAGGGGTTCAGAAACGCATTAAGGACATCATTGACGGGGTCTATGATGTCAAAGAGAAACGCCAGGAGATGCAGGTGGAGCAAGAGCGGGCTCGCTATGAGGATATGAGCGAGAAAGATTTATCTAATGAAATCAAGCGTTTAGAGAAGCAGATGAACGCTGAAGCCAAGAATCTCGAGTTTGAAAAGGCCGCCAGCACTCGAGATCGACTCACCAAGGTCAAAGAAATGGCTTTTGGGGCTAGGTCTAGAGACTCAATAAGCTAATTCCAGGCTTGCAATGGGGATTTTTGGGATAATTCCCGAGCAGTTTGCTGGGTCATATGGTAAAGTTGAGTGGAATGGTCGGGTATTACCCGCCTGCCCATGAGCTGTCCATAACAATCCATTACCAAGGTGACATATGAGACTTACAACTAAAGGTCGTTTTGCAGTAACCGCAATGATTGATTTAGCCCTGCGTGAAACGCATGGTCCTGTAACTTTGGCCGGAATTAGCCAAAGACAAAAGATTTCCCTTTCTTACCTCGAGCAGTTGTTTGGTAAATTGCGCCGTTTCAATATCGTGGAAAGCACACGCGGCCCTGGAGGTGGATACACCTTAGCGCGCCCATCCCATGAAGTCAGTGTTGCTGACATCATTGTGGCAGTTGATGAGCCATTGGATGCCACTCAATGTGGTGGCAAAGGCAACTGTCATACCGAAGAAGAAGGCCATGGTCGTTGTATGACTCATGATCTATGGAGCAATCTCAATTCCAAAATGGTGGAGTACTTAAGCTCAGTGAGCTTAAAAGATTTAGTTCAGCAGCAAGAAGGGCGCGGCATTGTGATTCAAGACATGCGCCAAAAGAAAATGAAAGTTGAAAGTGTCAAGTCTGAAAAACCAGCTCCAGCACTTGCAGCGAAAAAAGAAGTTGTTCCCAAAGCGCCATTAGTGAATTCTGTTTTTAATTTAGCGCGGCAAAGCTAAGCGAATTAAGCGAATTTAATCAGCAGTCCTACATACCAAGAAATACCATATGAACGCACCACAAGACCTTCCTTTGCAACCGGTTCCGATGTTTAGTCCTAAGCACTTTCCGGTGTACATGGACTATTCAGCCACAACACCGATTGATCCTCGTGTGGTTGACAAGATGTTGCCGTATTTGCGTGAGCAATTCGGTAATGCGGCTTCCCGCAGTCATGCCTATGGCTGGGCTGCAGAAGAAGCAGTGGAGTGGGCGCGTTCAGAAGTAGCTCAATTAGTTCATGCTGATCCAAGAGAGATCGTTTTTACTAGCGGCGCTACTGAAAGTATTAACTTAGCTCTCAAGGGTGCTGCCCATTTTTATAAAGAGCGAGGTAATCACATCATCACTGTGAAGACCGAGCACAAGGCAACTCTAGACACCTGTCGCGAACTCGAGCGCGAAGGTTTTGAAGTGACCTACTTAGATGTTTTGCCCAACGGCTTGATTGATTTTGCGCAGTTAGAGACTGCCATGAAGCCGGGTACGATTTTGACATCAGTGATGTATGTCAATAATGAAATCGGTGTAGTGCAAGACATTCCTCGCCTTGGCGATTTGTGCCGTGCACGCGGTGTGATTTTTCATGTGGATGCTGCGCAAGCGACTGGCAAAGTGGCAATTGATTTAGAGAAAATCAAAGTTGATTTGATGAGTTTTTCTGCTCATAAGACTTATGGACCTAAGGGTATCGGCGCTTTGTTTGTGCGTCGCAAGCCCCGTATTCGTATTGAAGCTCAGATTCATGGCGGTGGTCATGAGCGCGGTATGCGTTCTGGCACATTAGCCGTTCATCAAATCGTCGGTATGGGTGAGGCGTTCCGCATTGCTCGTATTGAGATGTCCGAAGAAAATAAGCGTATTCGTGGGTTGCGTGATCGCTTATTAGCTGGCTTGAAAGATATTGAAGAAGTCTATGTCAACGGTGATATGGACGATCGTGTTCCTCATAACCTCAACATTAGCTTTAACTATGTTGAAGGTGAGTCGATGTTGATGGCGCTTAAAGATTTGGCTATCTCATCTGGCTCTGCGTGTACTTCTGCATCCTTAGAGCCCTCGTATGTATTGCGTGCATTGGGTCGTAACGATGAGTTGGCGCATAGCTCGATTCGTTTTACCTTAGGCCGTTTTACAACTCAAGAAGAAGTAGATTTCACCATTAAGTTAGTGAAAGAAAAGATTGCGAAGTTGCGTGAGCTCTCCCCATTATGGGAAATGTATAAAGACGGAATCGACTTGAGCACGATTCAATGGGCTGCACACTAAAAGCAATATCTAGATAAAGAAATTAAAGAGGAAATACCATGGCATATAGTGAAAAGGTCATCGACCATTATGAAAACCCCCGTAACGTTGGCTCCTTTGAGAAGGGCGACGATAGCGTAGGTACTGGTATGGTTGGCGCGCCTGCTTGCGGCGACGTGATGAAGCTGCAGATTCGCGTGAACGATCAAGGCGTGATCGAAGATGCCAAGTTCAAGACTTATGGCTGCGGCTCTGCGATTGCTTCATCTTCATTAGTAACCGAGTGGGTTAAGGGCAAGACCTTGGATCAAGCTTTAGAGATTAAGAACTCATTAATTGCTGAAGAGTTGGCATTACCACCGGTGAAAATTCACTGCTCTATCTTGGCTGAAGATGCTATTAAGGCTGCAGTTACTGACTACAAAGAAAAGCATCCAGCTAAATAAACGGAATTAGAAAAAGATATGGCAATCACCCTGACTGAAAAAGCTGCAAAGCACGTTAACCGCAATCTTGAGAAGCGCGGCAAAGGTTGCGGCCTACGTTTGGGCGTTCGCACTACGGGTTGCTCCGGCTTAGCTTATCAGCTGGAATATGTCGATGAGCCTGCCACTGAAGATCAGGTGTTTGAATCCAATGGCGTGAAAGTATTTGTTGATCCAAAGAGCTTGGCTTATTTGGATGGTACTGAATTGGATTTCGTACG
The DNA here is from genome assembly GCF_018687415.1 of Polynucleobacter sp. UB-Siik-W21. NCBI lineage: Bacteria > Pseudomonadati > Pseudomonadota > Betaproteobacteria > Burkholderiales > Burkholderiaceae > Polynucleobacter > Polynucleobacter sp. UB-Siik-W21. The sequence continues at coordinate 463,073 of NZ_CP061289.1, forward strand.
TGAGGGTTTGAACGAGGGATTTAAGTTTCAAAATCCAAACGTAAAAGATGAGTGTGGTTGTGGCGAATCCTTCCGCGTCTGACGATTACTTCCACTTCTTTGGTTTACATCAGCAGTTCAAGATCGATTTGCCTGCTCTAGATCAGGCGTATTTAGCAATCCAGAAGGAAGTTCATCCTGATCGTCATGCTCGCGGGAGTGAGACCGAGCAGCGACTGGCAATGCAAATGGCTACATTTGCTAATACCGCCCTTCAGACACTAAAACACCCTATTCAACGTGGCTTGTATTTGTGCCAGCTTCATGGTGTTGATGCCAAACTAGAAACTAATACTGCGATGCCAGCCGCTTTCTTGATGAAGCAAATGGAATGGCGCGAGCTTCTAGATGAACAAGCGGAAGATTTGCCCGCTCTTGAAGCCTTGATGGCTGAAGTAGAGCAATCCAAGGCAGATATTCTTGCTGAAATCACTCAAGCCATCGATGGCGCAAAAAATTATCAGCGTGCCGCAGAACTTTTACGTGGCTTGTTATTCATTGATAAGTTTGCGCTTGAGCTTGATGACACTATTGCAGCTTTGATCTAGACCATACGTAAACGACTCTCTATTTCTTATGGCCTTATTACAAATCTCTGAACCTGGTAAATCGCTTGCGCCTCATCAGCGCCGCATTGCTGTCGGCATTGATTTAGGCACTACGAATTCTTTAGTCGCTATTGTGAAAGATGCCTTGCCTAAAGTACTTCCGGATGAACAAGGGCGCGAGTTGCTTCCTTCGGTAGTTCGTTATCTGCCAAATGGCCGTACCCAAGCAGGATTTGAGGCGCTTGAGAGTGTGGTGATCGATCCAAAGAACACGATTGTTTCGGTAAAGCGTTTCATGGGTCGTGGCTTACATGATGTAGAGCATATTGAAAGCACTCCCTATGATTTTGTGGATCAGCCAGGCATGCTCAAGCTCAGAACCGTTGCTGGTGATAAAAGCCCTATTGAAGTCTCTGCAGAAATCCTCGCGCGTTTACGTCAATTGGCTGAAGACTCCGTAAACGATGACATTGTGGGAGCTGTGATCACCGTACCCGCCTATTTTGATGATGCCCAGCGTCAAGCTACGAAAGATGCAGCGAAGTTAGCGGGCATTGAAGTGTTGCGTTTACTTAATGAACCAACTGCCGCTGCGATTGCTTACGGATTAGACAATGCCTCTGAAGGCACCTATGCAGTCTATGACTTGGGTGGCGGTACTTTTGATATTTCTATTTTGCGCATGAGTAGGGGTGTATTTGAAGTACTCTCTACCGGTGGTGACTCTGCATTGGGTGGTGATGACTTTGATCATCGTTTGTATTGCTGGGTGATTGAGCAATCTAAATTACCCCCTTTATCGATTCATGATCACCGTACCTTGCTTCAAGCCTGTAAGCATGCCAAAGAGTCGCTGAGCCATAACCCTCTGGCGCGTGTGCATGAGACTCTCTCAGACGGAACGGTCGTCAATGTGGGTGTTAGTCAGGCACAGCTCTTTGAGATTACTCAAAACTTGGTGGCTAAGACTTTGACATCATGTAAAAAAGCGCTGCGTGATGCCGGCTTAAAGGCTGAGGATGTTAAAGGTGTAGTGATGGTAGGTGGTTCAACCCGCATGCCCAATGTGCAGCGCGCGGTTGGTGAGTTGTTTGGCACAAAGCCATTAAACAATTTAAATCCTGACCAAGTCGTAGCGCTGGGTGCAGCGATGCAAGCGGATTTATTAGCAGGCAATCAGAGTAAAGATGATGAGTGGCTTTTATTAGATGTCATACCGCTCTCTCTCGGTATTGAAACGATGGGTGGCCTGGTGGAGAAAATTATTCCTCGCAATACACCCATTCCAGTAGCAAGAGCACAGGATTTTACGACCTTCAAAGATGGTCAAACTGCCTTAGCTATCCAAGTCGTACAGGGCGAACGTGAATTAGTACAAGACTGCCGCTCCCTTGGTCGTTTTGAGTTACGCGGTATTCCACCCATGGCTGCAGGTGCAGCCCGCATTCGGGTGACATTTCAGGTGGATGCTGATGGCCTATTGTCTGTGAGCGCCACTGAGCAAGGCTCTGGCGTTCAAGCGTCGATAGATATTAAACCTTCTTATGGCTTAACCGATGCAGAAATTACCCGCATGCTGCAAGATGGATTTGCCTCAGCCCAAGAAGATTTGCTTTCTAGATCTTTGCGTGAAGAACAGGTGAATGCGCAGCGTTTATTAGATGCCGTACAAACTGCGCTAGCTAGTGATCGAGATCTTCTTAATGCAGTAGAGCAAAAGGCGATTGATCAAGAGATGGCGGCGCTACAAAAGATTTTGAATGAAGAGACTGATAGTGCCATTGTGCGCAAAGCAGTGGATCATGCGGCCAAAGCGACTGATGAATTTGCCCAGATGCGTATGAACGCGAGTATTCAGAAAGCCTTATCCGGCAAAAATGTTGCCGAGATCTAAATTAAAAAAGTAGAAATCATCATGACCCAAATCGTTGTTCTTCCCCATAGTGAGTATTGCCCAGATGGCGCAGTGGTTGAAGTTTCCCCTGGCACCTCGATTTGTGAGGCCCTGCTTGAAAATGACATTCCGATTGAGCATGCCTGTGACATGGTCTGTGCTTGCACGACTTGTCACGTGATTGTGAAAGAGGGATTGAATAGCCTCAACCCTCCAGATGAGAATGAGGAAGATATGCTAGATCGCGCTTGGGGTCTTAACTCCCAGTCCCGTTTATCTTGCCAAGCCATTGTTGCCAGAGAAGACTTGGTGATTGAAATACCTAAATATTCAATCAACCACGCCAAAGAGAACCATTAACGGCACTAAATTGGTGCAGTAAGCTCATAAGCATGCATCACGGTTGAAAGGCTAAAAGTGAGAAGACTAATATGAACCTGTAGTTCATTTTTGTAGTACCTCCATAGATTTCTTTTAAGCCATCCTTCGGGGTGGCTTTTTTCTTATAGAGTTGTCTAGCGTTTTGGTGGTGAGGAGCTTGACTCGCGAATAACCAAATTGACACTTGCTTTTATTTTTCTAGGAAGATTATCAACCCCATTAATTTGAGAGATAAGATGATTGGCTGCCTGCGCCCACATTCCAACCGCATCGATATGAATCGTGCTTAGACTTGGAAGAAGATGGCGAGAAATTTCTAGATCATCAAATCCAATGATAGATAAATCTTGTGGAATGCGAAGCCCTTGTTTTTGAGCTTCAAGAAGTGCACCCAGCGCTAAGACGTCTTGGCCACAAATGATTGCCGTAATTTTGGGATTATTGAGAAGTAATTTTTTAAATCCAAGACGTGCCTCATGAAGACCATAGGGACATTCGATGATGACATCATCTTTGATATGAATTTTTTTCTCTGCCAATAACTCAAGAACCCCATCCACTCGATCTTTGGCTCGATCATTATGGGTTGTAATCCCTGCCAGTATTCCAAAATGCTGATGACCTAGGGAGAGTAGATGTTGCACACCAAGTTTGATTGCCTCCCGATTATCAAAGCCTGAGGTATATCCATTAAGGGGTGCAGAAAGCGAGCCCACATGTATGTAGGGAATGTTCCGGGTCTTTAATAGCCTTAATGCTTCTCGTTGTTGGCTAACCCCAAAGAGTGCAATACCTTCAACCCCTCTAGTGAGTAAGTTGGTAATTTGATTGGCTTCAATTGCTGGGTCATAGTTACTGCTCGCTACTAAAAGCTGGTGCCCAGATTGATTCAACTGCCGTTGAAATTCTGCAAGTCCTTGTGAAAAGATTGCATTATCAAGAGTGGGAACGATGGCACCAATGGTTCCCGAGCGCTTTAGCATTAGGGAGCGAGCTCCAGCATTGGGTATGTACCCTAATTTTTTTATCACACTATTAATTTTGTTTTTTAATTCGATACTTACTGTGTCTGGCCTATTTAGCGCCCTTGAAACAGTTGCAGTAGAGACTTTTGCTGCAGATGCAACATGGTCAATCGTGATTGATCCGGTAGTTTTTTTCATCCTGGTCTTAGGGAAAATCCTAGTCAATTTTGGTTTCTAGCCATCATTTTGGCTGTTATTTGTGAGTAGAATGAAAGCGCTTACATTTTCTGTCATTCTATAAGGAATTAGAAATTTTTAGCAAGCTTTTATCCCTTCTATTGTTTTTTGCGATTCTTCTTATGGCTTGGTTTGGCGTAACTGAGTGGATGGGTTTAATTTCGGGCGCGAGATTTCCATCGCCAACGGAAACATGGAATTCATTCAAGATCATTGCGATGCAAGGCTATGGCAATGGCAAGCTGTACCAACATATTCTGCAAAGTGTGATCTTGGTTACCACAGGATTTTTAGTTTCTTCATCCCTTGGCATCTTGCTTGGTATTTTGATGGGCGCCAATAAAAAAATCGAAGCCTTTGTTAATCCTATATTTCTGACCTTAAGACCTATTCCGCCATTGGCATGGATCCCATTAGCAATTGTTTGGTTGGGTCTGGGTAATTCTGCCAAGGTCATGGTCATTTATGTGGCAGCCTTTGTGCCAGCTGTAATTAATACTTTTACAGGGGTACGCTCCATTGAGATTCCTCAAAAAGAGGCGGCCGCTATGCTGGGGGTTAGCCGCCTTAATTATTACAGGGAAGTCTTGATACCTGGCGCTCTACCTCTGATTTTTACGGGGCTAAGGCTCTCGCTTCAGGCCTCTTGGACTACATTGGTTGCTGCTGAGTTGGTAGGTGCGACTTTAGGGTTGGGTTCAATCTTGAATCAAGCTGCTCAAGATATTAATCCTGCAATGATTTTGGTCGGCATGATCAGTGTGGCGATTTCTGGGTGGTTGATGACGCAGTTATTAGCAAAGGCTGAGCGCTATGCGATGCCTTGGAGAGCATGATGATTAAGCAAGATCGCTTGAGCCAGAGTGAATTTATATTGTGGACCGGTTTGGGTCTTGCTAGTTTCCTAGGGTTTTGGTACTTATCGGTGGCGCTTGGTTTTGTTCCTAAGCAGTTTCTTCCCGCGCCCCATCAAGTACTTTTGAAATTTATTCAATTACTAAACGAACCATTTTCCGGTTATACCTTGCTCGCGCATATTACCTCAAGCTTTCAACGTTTTTTATATGGTTTTATTTTGGCGGTAGTAATTGGCATTCCTTTGGGTTTGCTAATGGCGTTATCAAAATTCGCCAATCAACTGATTACCCCATTCTTTGAGAGTATTCGTTTTGTCGCGCCTATTGCTTGGGTTCCATTTGCAGCGCTTTGGTTTGGCACCGGAATTGGTGGACCAGTTTTGGTGATCTTTATGGGTGCTTTCCCACCTGTATTAATTAATACCTACCGTGGTGCTATTCACGTAGATAAAAAATATCTTGAAGCAGCTAAGATGTTGGGTGCTGGTAAGTTTTGCTTGATGACTGAAGTTTTATTTCCTGCTGCAATTCCTTCAATTATTGCCGGCCTCAGAATTTCTGCTGGGTTGGGATGGCAGTCATTAGTGGGAGCTGAATTAATTGTGGCATCAAGCGGGGTTGGATACATGATGGTGAAGGGGCAAGCCAGTATTCAAACGGATATTGTCATGAGCGGAATGATCGCAATTGGATTAATTGGTTTATTCATCGACATACTTTTAAGGCAAGCTGAAAAGTTAGCCGTTCACTATAAAGAAATTTGATTTATGGCAGATATTGCTTTTGAATCGGTAGAGCGTAGTTTTAAGCAGGGCGGAAAAGAATTTCTGGCCGTTGGTGGGATTGACTTGTGCGTAAGGGATCAGGAGTTTGTTGCTATTGTTGGACCATCTGGCTGCGGTAAAACAACCTGCATGCGTATGGTGGCAGGTTTGGAGATGCCCAGCAAGGGGCGAGTATTGGTTGGCGGTAGAGAAGTCAAAGGTCCTGGGCCTGATCGTGCAGTTGTTTTTCAACAATTTGCATTATTTCCTTGGAAAACGGTGCAAAAAAATATCGAGTTTGGCTTGAAGTCAATGAGCATGAGCGCGTTAGAAAAGAAAGAAAAGACTGCTCGTTTAATTACTTTGATGGGCTTAGAGGGATATGAACAAGCCTATCCGCATCAGCTTTCGGGCGGTATGCAGCAGCGTGTGGCGATTGCCCGTGCTTACGTATTAGAGCCAGAGGTATTGTTAATGGATGAGCCGTTTGGTGCCTTAGATGCGCAAACGCGGGTGGTGATGCAGGAAGAGCTTGTGAGATTAGCCCGCAAAAATCCAAAGACAGTTTTATTCATAACTCATGCAGTTGAGGAGGCGGTATACCTTGCCGATCGTGTAGTGGTTATGTCAAGGCGGCCTGGCTTGATTAGAGATGTTATCGAAATTAAGCCTATAAGAGAAAAAGAGGGTTGGGATCAATACTCTCGTATAGAAGATGTTATGGATTTAAGTTCATTTGTGCAGTTACGTAGTCAGATTTGGAAGTTACTCAGGGAGCAAAACCTGGGTGTTGATCATTGATTTACTTTTGAAATAGATGAAGGAGATAAGCATGAAATTGAAAAAGTCATTAGTTGGTATTTTAGGAGCCACTATGCTTGTAGCTACAAGCATTAGTAATGTGAATGCACAAGCAAAGCCTGCTTTAACTGAGATTAAAGTGAGTTATCAGCCTGCCCTATATTGGGCTCTACCTTTCTTTGTGGCAACTGAAAAAAATTGGTGGGGTGAGTTGGGTCTTAAACCAGAATTCAGTACATTCCCTGCAGGTGTTCCCCAGATTGCAGCATCTGCCTCAAAGTCATGGGATGTTGGTGGCACAGGTTCCGTGCCGGCAGTCTTAGGTTATGTTCGCTTTGGAATAAAAACGATTGGACTTAGTAATGATGAGTCTGCTGGGAATGCTTTGTTAGCAACTCCTAAGGCAGCCGAAGCATTTGCAGCTAATCCTCAGTCCTTAAAAGGACAAACCATTGTGCTAACTGGTAACTCTACTGGTGACTATGCGGTTCAGTCTTGCCTTAAAAAGTATGGCTTAACAAAATCTGATGTCGTCATTAAAAATATGGGACAAGGTGAGATTATTTCAGCAATGTCTTCTGGAAATGCAGACTTTGGAGGCTTATGGGCACCAAATATTTACACTCTAGAAGAGAAAGCGGGAGCAAAGGTCATTTGTACTGGTAAAGATGGCGGAGCTTTTGTTCCCGGCGCCTTAATCGTGCGTGGTGATTATGCAAAAGAAAATCCTCAGAATGTTGCCAAATTCTTAGCAATATATATGCGCGCGTGGAAGTGGATGAATGCAAACAAGCCACAAGCCATTGCAATGATGAAGAAGTTTTATGAACAGGGTGGTGTGACTATTTCAGAAGCTTCCATGAAAAAAGAATTTGATACTCGACCAACATTTGATCTAGCTTCAGAGTTAAAAATAATGGATAACTCTAAAGGCCCATCTCAAGTTGACGGATGGTTTAATGCGATTGCTACCTTTATGCAATCCACTGGAGCAATTCAAACTATTCCACCAGCAAATGAATACATTACAGATGAGTTCGTCAAAATGGTAAATACAGACAAAAAGCTCCGTGAGTTTTCAAATAATACTAAGTAGTCACGATGCAGTTTAAAAAATGGGGGCAACCTCATTTTTTAGACAAGAGCTGTAAGAGCTTACAAAGATAGGGTTAGTAATATGTCACTGAATTATTTAAAAAAAGCGGCTAAAACGCCAGAGACTGAGACGTCAACAGCTCAGCAAGTTGTTACAGAAATGCTGGCCAATATTGAGCGTAATGGTGAATCAGCTGTTAAAGAATACGCTTTAAACCTTGATAAATGGGCCGGAGATATTGTGCTGTCAGAATCGGCAATCAATCAAATATTAGCGGATGTTCCTAGCTCGGTAAAGAGAGACATTGATTTTGCTGTCAAGCAGGTATTTGATTTTGCGCTAGCTCAGAAAAAAAGTATTAGCGATTTTTCTACAACATTACATCCAGGCGTCACTGCAGGACAAAAAGTGTTACCAGTGAATGTCGTTGGATGCTATGCGCCATCAGGCAGGTATGCGCACATTGCTTCCGCCTATATGACTGTAGCTACTGCAAAAGCAGCTGGCGTTAAAAATATTATTGCTTGCTCTAGTCCATTTCGTGGCGGGGGTATTCATCCATATGTTCTTTATGCTTTTAAAGCGGCTGGTGCAGATGTCATCATGACTCTTGGGGGTGTACAAGCGATTGCATCCATGGCTTACGGCCTCTTTACTGGAAAACCGGCAGATGTCGTGGTTGGGCCTGGAAATAAGTTTGTTGCAGAAGCAAAGCGTTCATTGTTTGGTAAGGTTGGGATAGATGTTTTTGCTGGTCCATCGGAGATTGCTGTCATTGCAGATGAAACTGCTGATCCTAAAATAGTCGCTAGTGACCTTGTTGGTCAAGCCGAGCATGGGCATGAGTCCCCGGCTTGGTTATTTACCACTTCAGAGAAGCTGGCTAATGAAGTTATGAAACTAGTGCCTCAGATGATTGATTTATTGCCGCCAACCGCAAAAGATGCCGCTGCTTGTGCCTGGCGTGACTATGGTGAAGTTATTGTTTGCACTACTCGAGAAGAAGTTGCAAAGGTTTCTGATCGGTATGCAAGTGAGCATCTTGAGGTGCATGCGAAAGATTTGGATTGGTGGTTAAGTAATCTCACATGCTATGGTTCCTTATTTTTAGGCGAGGAAACCACAGTTGCCTTTGGTGATAAGACTAGTGGACCAAACCATGTATTGCCAACAAAAGGGGCTGCTAGATATTCGGGTGGATTATCAGTCCATAAGTTTATGAAAACTCTTACATGGCAAAAAATGACACGTGATGGCAGCAAGGAGATGGCATTAGTTACTGCCAGAATTAGTCGTCTTGAGGGTATGGAGGCCCATGCCCGAACTGCCGATGACCGTTTAGAAAAATACTTTCCTAATGAAACATTCGATCTTGGAAGCCCTGTTGAAGTATGAGTTCATTGGTGAATCAACTTTTTAATCTGCAGGGCAAAACTGCGCTGATTACTGGTGGTAGTAGCGGCCTAGGTGAAAGTATTGCGCTTGCCTTGGGTTTGGCGGGAGCAGAAGTCGTGATTGCCGCCCGTAGAGAGAGTCCTTTGAAAGAAGCCGCAGATCGAATGAGTTCACATGGCGTCAAAACCTCTTTCTTTACAGCCAATTTAAGTGATCTAGAAGCAGCTAAAGATCTTTCAAGTCGGGTCTTAGATAAATCTGGCAAGGTAGATATATTGGTTAACGCCGCGGGTATGAATTTACGAGAGCCATATGGCGATGTTTCTCCTCAGAGTTGGCAAGAACAATTAAATGTTCAGTTGGCGGCCCCATTTTTTATGACACAAGCACTTGCTCCCCAGATGAAATACCGAAACTGGGGGAGGGTGATCAATATTGCTTCTTTACAGAGCTACCGTGCATTTGCAAACAGTGCACCTTACGGCGCTGCTAAAGGGGGCGTTTTGCAGTTAACCAGAGCGATCGCACAAGAGTGGTCAAGGTTTGGGATTACCTGTAATGCGATTGGTCCTGGGTTCTTCCCAACAGCACTCACTGCACCCGTATTTAATAATCCCGAATTAGTGAAGATGCATGCGGAAAAAACTGCCATTGGTCGTAATGGAGAGTTAGGTGATATTCATGGCTTAGCAATTTTTTTGGCTAGCGATGCATCTGCTTATGTTACTGGACAAACCATCATGTTAGATGGTGGCTACACAGCAATTTAAGGAATCATGATTATGAAAGCTTTGGTCTATACACAGCCAAATGAGATGCAGATTTTGGATCGCCCTTATCCTACGCTCGATACTAATGAGGCTGTGCTGAAGATTGAGTCGGTTGGTATTTGCGGCAGCGATATGCATGCATTTCATGGTCATGACCCCAGAAGAAAGCCGGGGTTGGTCCTTGGCCACGAGTTTGCTGGAACGATTGCAGATACCAGTTCCCCACTCTTTACTAAGGGTCAGCGGGTAACAGGCAATCCCTTAATTACTTGTGGGCATTGTGAGTTCTGCTTGCAAGGCCGAAATAATTTGTGTGCTAATCGCACGATGGTTGGTATGACAAGGCCGGGCGCTTTTGCAGAGTTTATGAGTATTCCAGCTAGTTCGCTGATTCCTATTCCAGACAACTTAAGTTTAGATGCAGCAGCCTTAACCGAGCCTGCAGCCACAGCTGTCCATGCCATTAACTTATCAATGCGTGCTCTTCAAAGACCGATTCAAGAGTGCCATGTTTTGATATTGGGTGGAGGCGCAATAGGAATGTTATCTGCGCTGCTTCTGAAGCATTACGGTGTTAACGATTTGACGGTTGCCGAAGTGAATCCCTTGCGAAGAAAGGCGATAGAAAAACATGTAGGCTGCAAGACAGTCAACCCAATTGATGAAAAGATTCCTGAGAATTCTTTTGAGTTTGTGATGGATTGTGTTGGGGCTGCAGTGACTCGTAATTCAGCATTAAGTGCAGTTAAGCCAGGCGGTGTCATGATGCATGTTGGCTTGCAGGATTGGGCTAGCGAAATTGATATGAGGAAGCTCACCCTTGCTGAAATTACATTGCTAGGAACATATACCTATTCGACAGTAGATCTTCAAGCCACAGTGAATTTACTCGCACGCAATGCGTTTGGTAATTTGACTTGGGTAGAAAAGAAATCTCTTGATGAGGGTCCGCAAGCATTTAGTGATTTGCATGCAGGAAAAACAGCTGCCGCAAAAGTCCTGCTGAAACCATTTTAAATAAACTTAGGTTATAGGGTATGCAATTTGTCTTTCATTCCACTCCCGCGATTTTTGTAGAAAGGGGCGGTTCAGCTAATCTTGCAAAAAAAATTGATGAGCGGGGTGGTAAATCAGTGCTCATCATTACGGATCCTGGCGTTTTATCAGCCGGTTTACTTGATAGAGTAATGCCTCAATTTCAAGAGTTTAAGTTATCAGTTCAAATTTTTTCGGATGTCGAGGCTGACCCTCCCATTTCAGTTATTCATGATGCAGTAAAGGTTGCGCAAGAATATGGCGCTGACTACATTGTTGGATTTGGTGGGGGCAGCTCAATGGATGTTGCCAAGCTGGTTGCACTGCTGACGCCAGGAACAGAAAAGCTTGCAGATATCTATGGCATTGGTATGGCCAAAGGGCCAAGATTACCTTTGATCCTAGTGCCAACTACAGCGGGGACTGGCTCTGAGGTGACCCAGAGTTCCGTTGTGACCGTGAGTGAGAGTGAGAAAAAAGGCGTTCTTTCACCTCATTTATTGCCTGATTTAGCAATACTTGATGCGCAATTAACATTGGGACTTCCATCGCATGTAACTGCTGCAACTGGAATTGATGCGATGGTGCATGCTATTGAGGCATTTACTACCAAACGATTGAAGAACCCAATGTCAGATTGCGTTGCTAAAGAAGCATTGAGATTATTGGCCGGCAATCTTCATAAAGCAGTTCATGATGGGAATGATATTGTTGCCCGTGAAAATATGTTACTTGGCGCTTGTTTAGCTGGCATGGCTTTTACTAATGCACCCGTTGCAGGTGTTCATGCTCTAGCCTATCCAATCGGAGCAAGATTTCATGTGCCTCATGGGTTATCTAATTCATTAATGTTAGCGCCTGTCATCCGATTTAATATCGAGACTGCTCATTCTATGTATGCAGAGCTTGGTCAAATTATTAAGCCTGGCCTCAAGGGTTCAAGTATTGAGCAGGCTACACAGCTAGCGGATTATCTTGGGGGACTTGCTGGCGAACTTGGTTTGCCACAGAAATTGATTGAAGTTGGTATTACAGGTAATGATCTTGATCAGCTTGCTCAAGATGCAATGCTGCAAACCCGCTTGCTGATGAATAGTCCACGAGAAATTACATTGAAAGATGCTGCAGCACTTTATCGTGAAGCTCTATAGACTGGATAAGAAGTGCTGCTTGATAGCAAGCGTGATATTTTGTCTCCCATGCTTCTTGCGCTCTAGTAGTCCAACCTTACGATAGATTGTCTTGCCTGGTAGATCCTGAATGTTGAGCTGTCGATCATTCCCCCAGGAGATATTCGCCAGCTTTGGGACGATCGAGTAGCCAAGTCCTTGGCGTACTAATTCAATGATAGCCTCAACAGAGTTGAGCTCCATACCTTCTTGTATAGAAAGTTTATTAGCCTTAATCGTTTGATCAACTAGGTGTCCCGTCCAAGTATTACGCTCAAAGCGAATGAAGGGTAGCTTGGAATTTGCATGCGAGGCGTTTGATTTTCGTTTTGATGAAGATGCTGGGCTGATCAAGATCATGTGCTCTTTATATAACTCAGTCCACTGAACGTTCTGCGGTAATGCGTATGGCGACTCAGTCACAATTGCGGCATCAAGAGTGCCATCTAACACTTGATCTAGAAAGTCGCTCGATAGACCAGCAATTAATTTCACCTCAAGGCTGGGAAAACTTTGCTTTAATTCATTTAAAGTTTTTCCAAATGCACCCATGAGAGTGGATACCAGCGCCCCCAAAACAATAGTACCGCTGAGATCGGATTTGAGGTTCGAGCCAAGAGCCTCATAGCGAGCCACAATTTCTTGAATCGGCTCGATTAGCGATCTTCCATGCGCATTTAAGCTAAGAGAACGTTTGGTGCGATCGAAGAGCTCGAGGCCAATTTCTTTTTCCAGTTGCTGTAGCTGTTGGCCTGCTGCGGCTGCGGTCAAGCCGATTTCTCGGGCGGCGGCTGCAACACTCTTATGGCGAGTGATTGCTAAGAAGTTTTTCAGGGTTTTAATACTGGACATAATTTTATTATAAATAATTTCTTTATCTCAAAGAAAAATTAATTCGATTTATTTTTTACTATTCATCAATATAATGGGAGCATGTCAAATACTGATCTCAAAGTAAAGGTATGGCGCGGCTCCCACGAAGGGGAGTTTGTTGAGTACTTGGTGCCTCGTAACCCCAATCAAACTGTTTTGGACGTGGTTACCTATATCCAGAGAAAACTAGATCCCACTTTGAGCTATCGCTTTGCTTGCCGAGTTGGCATGTGTGGTTCGTGTGCTATGACTGTGAATGGTATAGCTCGCTGGACTTGCCGCACCCACGTATCTCAGATTCTTCAGGGTGATTCACTAGAAATTGCTCCCTTAAATAACTTACCGGTTATTAAAGATCTCGCCACAGACATGCGCGAGTTTTTTAACAAGTGGAAGGGTGCGGTTGGTTTTTTTAAGGGCAATCAAACCCGCCATGATGACTTTGCAAAAATTGAGCCAAATTCTGAAGAGCGCCAGTTAGCCAATGCCGGGATCGAATGTATCGGCTGTGGTGTTTGTTATGCCTCTTGTGAGGTGGTTGAGTCTAGACCTAACTACCTCGGGCCTGCCGCACTAAACCGTGCATGGACCTTAACAAACGACGTAAGAGATGTTCAGCAGCTAGAGCGTATGCGTGCTGTCGCAGGGGATGCAGGTTGCCACGCATGTCACTCGCAAGGATCTTGTACGGAGCGTTGTCCTAAGGCGATAGAGCCAACCGCAAGCATTGCTGGACTCAAAAAGTTAGTCGCTAGAGCTGCCGTTTGCGGTAGTAAGTGGGGCAAGCTATGAGTGCCGGTGTATTGCAAGCCAAGCTTTGGTATGCGCAGAGAATCAGCGCCATGGTGCTTGGTATTTGTGTTGCGATACATTTACTGATCATTTTTTACGCCATCAGGGGTGGTTTGAGTGCGCAAGAGATATTAGGCCGCACTCAGGGCAATATATTGTTTGCCATTTTTTATGAAGTATTTGTCCTTGCCTGTTTTGTGCATGCGCCAATTGGTTTAGCGAATATTTTGCAAGAGACTTTTCCAAAGACTGGAATAGCTCGGTCTTTATCTTGGATTTTGGCTCTAATGATTTTGATTCTTGGTACTACTGCTGTTGTGGGTGTTTACACAGGGGGTCAGATATGAGTTCTAGACCAAGATTGGATTACCGCGCTAAAAGTCACCTATCTTATTTCGCCTATGCTTGCCATCGTTTCTCTGGCTTGTTATTGGCATGCTTTATTCCGCTGCACTTTCTGATGCTGTCCCAATCTTTGCGGGGTGCTCAAGGCTTTGAGCAATCTCTTGCCCTGACGGATATCTGGATATTTAAATTTGGAGAGTGGGCCCTCGTTATTTTGCTAGCTATTCATTTGGCTGGTGGGGTACGCCTGTTAATGATTGAGTTTGGACCGTGGAATGGATTGCGTAAGGGCTGGATTCAGCTATCCATCTTGTTCGCTATCGCTTGCGGACTCTTATTTTTATATTTTGCTAATTGATTAGGTTGATATGCAATTACAAATGAATTTAGTAGAAGAGGCTTGCAAAGAGCTTTATATTCGAGCACTCAAAGTGTTGCCCGATGACATTAAGGCTGGTATTGATCGATTGGATAAGGCGGAGACGGATGCCCGTGCTCAGGTGGTGTTAAAGACCATGATTACCAATATCTCGGTAGCAGAGCGCGAAGACAATCTGCTTTGCCAGGACACAGGCCTGCCGATCTATAACGTCAAGATTGGTAGTAATGTGCAATTTGATGGCATGGCTTTAAAGGCGGCCATTCGGAAGGGGTGTGAACGTGCCACCAAAGAGTACCCTCTGCGATCTTCAGTAGTACATCCTATTACCAGAAAAAATAATCACACCTCTTGTGGCATTGATATGCCAGCTATTCATATTGATTTTTTTGATCAAGCAGAGTCAGTTGAAATTGAAATGGTACCTAAGGGAAGCGGTTCAGAGAATAATTCTTTTTTAAAGATGGCAATACCTGCAGATGGTATCAATGGTGTTAAAGCGTTTGTGATTGATAGTGTTGTCTCTGCTGGCGGTAAGACTTGCCCACCAACGATTGTGGGTGTTGGTGTTGGCGGCACATCTGATCAATGCGTAGCTATGGCAAAGCGGGCAGCAACTCGTGAGTTGGGTAGTGTTTGTAGTGACGAAGAGGGTGCCAAGTTAGAAAAAGAGCTCAGTGCTGCTGTGAATCAACTTGGGATTGGCCCACAGGGGCTCGGTGGCGATGGCACCGCTTTTGCGGTCCAGGTCGAGTTGGCTCATACCCACATTACTTTGAATCCCGTAGCAGTCAATATGCAATGTCACTCAGCTCGTAGAGCACGTGCGACCTTTACGCCTACTGGCGTGACCTACGGATTCTAGGAAAAGACTGATGGCACATTACAACCTTGCAACGCCTGTTAGCGAAGCAGATATCCGCAAGCTTCGCATTAACGATACTGTGACTTTGCAAAATACATTGTTTGGCATTCGCGATGCAACCCAAATTCATATGTTTGATCATGATCGTAAGACGCGTTTTGATTTAAATGGACATGCTGTCATTCATACAGCGCCGAATGTTCGTAAAGTACCAGTGAGTGCAGAGTTCCCTGCAGGATATGAGCCTATTTGTATTGGCACAACCACTTCAGATCGTATGGAGCGCTTCACACGACCTTTGATGACGCAAAATGGTGTGCGCATGATTGTAGGTAAAGGAGGTATGCGCGAAGGATCTGCTCAGGCCTTTAGCGATCTAGGTGGCGTATATCTTGCCATTATTGGTGGCACTGCAGCACTTGAAACAACCTGGATCGAGCAGATTGAAGATGTGGATATGGATGATCTCAATCCAGAGTCTTTATGGCGCTTCAAGATTAAAGATTTTGGTCCATTACTCGTTGCAATGGATAGTCATGGTGGCAGTATTTATCAAGAAGTGAAGAGCGATGTTGCCAGTAAAAAAGCAGCGGTACTGAAAAGTCTTGGAATCACTTCATGAGCGCAATTCCAACCATTGATACCGATATTCTGATTTTAGGATCCGGCGGTGCCGGCCTCTTTGCTGCCTTACATGCTCATCAAGCTAATCCCAATTTAAATATCACGATCGCAGTAAAAGGATTGTTGGGCAAATCTGGTTGTACGCGGATGGTGCAAGGTGGTTATAACGTGGCATTGGCTGAGGGGGACTCGGTTGAGCGCCACTTCATGGATACGATTGAGGGTGGTAAATGGCTCTCTGATCAAGATCTAGCTTGGACATTAGTGAGTAAAGCAGTTGAACGCATCCATGAATTAGAAAATGAGCTGGGCTGCTTTTTTGATCGCAATCCTGATGGTACGGTTCATCAAAAAGCATTCGCAGGCCAAACCTTTGACCGAACCGTTCATAAGGGTGACTTAACTGGTATTGAGATTATCAATCGCTTAGCTGAGCAGGTCTGGGCAAGAGGAATTAATCGTCTTGAAGAGCATCGCGCAATTGAGTTAATTCACAGCAAGGACGGTAAATCCCTTGCAGGTGTCTTGATGCTCAACATGCAGACGGGTCAATTTGTACTGGTGCGCGCCAAGGCTGTCTTGCTAGCTACTGGTGGTGGTCCAACTATGTACAAATACCATACTCCATCTGGGGATAAGAGTTGTGATGGTTTAGCGATGGCATTGCGTGCGGGTCTCACTTTACGAGATATGGAGATGGTGCAATTTCATCCAACTGGATTATTGGCTGGCCCTGGAACCCGGATGACCGGAACTGTTCTAGAAGAGGGTCTCCGAGGGGCTGGTGGTTATCTGCTCAATGGTAATAACGAGCGCTTTATGGGTAACTATGATGCTCGTAATGAAAGAGCTACGCGAGATATTGTTTCTCGATCGATCAATTCAGAAATTCGTGCTGGGCGTGCAACTCCTCATGGCGGGGTTTATATTCAGATGAGCCATTTAGGCCCAGAGAATGTCCGCAAACTATTTAAAGGTATGGTTGAGCGTTGTGCTGATAGCGGTTTTGACCTTGCAAATGATTTAGTTGAGGTTGTGCCAACCGCGCACTACATGATGGGTGGTTTAGTTTTTAAGAAAGATTGCAGTACAGATCTTCCTGGACTTTTTGCGGCAGGTGAAGATACGGGTGGTGTACATGGCGCCAATCGCTTAGGCGGCAATGGGGTAGCTAATTCAACTGTGTTCGGGGGTATCGCAGGAGAATCAATGGCGCAATGGGTTGCTTCTCAGCAATTAAGTGAATGCAATATGGATGAAGTGATGGCGAGTATCAAGGAGCATGAAGCACCCTTGAAAAAGACACCTGGCGATATTGAGCTCATTCGAGATGCTCTAGCAGAGTGTATGTGGGATGACGTAGGCATCTCAAGAACTCGAGAAAGTTTAATGCGTGCAAGTCAAACCTTAAAAGAGTTGGCTTCACAATTGAAGCAAATGGGTGTCGGCGATATTCAGCGGGAATATAGCAATACTTGGCAAGACTGGATGAATTTACAAAACCTCATTCTAGTAAGCCAGTCAGTAACTGAAGCAGCGATTGCTAGAGAAAATTCACGGGGCGCTCACTATCGTGAGGATTTTCCTGAGCCAGGATCGCTTGAAGACTCGTATTACACGGCCACCTTCTTTAAGAACCAAGAGTTGAAGATTGAAAATCGTCCAGTGCAATTTACGATGATTCAGCCTGGGAAAACCATCTTGGTTGAGGCTTAATCATTTTTGATTTAGTAGATCCTATCCATTTTGGATTGGCAACCTTAATTATTTTTGGTGCCTACTTTATATTTGGTATTTCAGGATTTGGTTCATCAATCATTTCAGTGCCATTGCTGGTCCAGATGTATCCGTTGAAATCAGTAGTCCCCATGATGGTCATTATTGATATTTGCGGATCTTTATACGTCGGCAGAAAGTCTTCTCAAGACGCTAATCTCAAAGAGCTTAAATGGCTCTTTCCATTCACTCTACTCGGAATGATTTTGGGAATTGTGTTGCTGATCAAAGCGCCAAGTGAGCCACTATTAATTATTTTGGGTTGTTTTGCTGCTCTCAATGGTGCTCGTGTACTGTGGCAAAGAAATTCAGAAATGCGCGAGCCTATTAATAAGTGGTGGGCTGCACCATTTGGTTTTTTTGGCGGCACCTTCACTGCCTTGTTTGCCACTGGAGGGCCGATCTATGTCTCCTATCTAGGCTTGCGAATCAATGACCCCAGGGCATTACGTGCCACGATGGCATTTGCAATATTGATGTTGACCCTTTTGCGCTTGACTTTGATGTTGGTTACTGGATTGATTCTGAGTTGGCCGGTCATTGGATTAGCAGTCTGCCTGATGCCAGCAACCTTTCTAGGGATTTGGCTAGGAACCCATGTTCATGCAAAGTTAAGTAATGCAGCGATGAGAGTAGCCTATGGATCGATTCTGTTTTTTGCTGGAACGATGCTGCTCATTCGTCAACTCTAATAATAAAAAAAGCGAAGACTTTATCTTCGCTTTTAGGTTGATACAGCGCTTTACTGAGCGCTAATATTCCTACCTTTAATCACTTTTTCCCAAACAACTGATTCTGCTTTGACCTGAGATTCAAATTCTTTTTGATTATTGACTACCGCAGTGAGTCCATTTAAATCTAAGCTGGCTCGTAATGCCTCAGAGTTCACAGCCTTAACCGTTGCTGCATAAATTTTATCGGTGATGACCTTGGGTGTATTTTCTGGAGCAACGAGTCCAAACCAGCCAGTCGATTCAAAACCAGGAATGCCTGACTCAGCAACAGTAGGAACATCAGGCAATTGTTTGGAGCGTTTTAAGCTGGTCACTGCTAACGGTTTTATTTGACCGGCTTTAGCAAAACCTGTCGCTGCGGTGAGGTTGCCCACCATAAAGTCAATTTGACCTGCTACTAAATCATTGATTGCTGCAGACTCACCTTTATAGGGAACATGGGTTGCCGGAATATTTGCCGAATAAGTGAAGTTCTCAGCCGCCATATGCACCTGACTTCCAATGCCAGCTGAGCCAAAGTTTAGATCTTTTGTTTTTGCATAAGCAATAAACTCGGCGATATTTTTTACGGGAATCTTATTGCTTACAGATAGAAGCATCGGTCCAGTTGCTACATTGGTAATGTATACAAAGTCCTTGGCGTAATTGACGGGTAATTTTTTATAGAGATTGGGATTGACGGTGAGCATACTTCCAGAGGCGAGCATGATGGTGTAACCATCGGCAGAGGATTGCGCTACAAACTCAGCAGCGATATTACCGCCAGCACCAGGCTTGTTTTCAACAACAACGTTTTGTCCTAAATCTTTAGACAGTTGTTGCGCTAAAAGGCGTCCCAAAATATCAGTAGTACCGCCCGCGGCAAATGGAATGATGAGTTTGATTGGCTTAGTTGGCCAGTTTTGGGCAATTGTAATTGGCGATGCAATAAATAGCAAAGCTCCCGCAATCAATGCAATTTTCTTTCCTAGCTTGCTGATATGTTGCTTAATCATGCTTACTTTCTCCGATGGTCATTTGATCCAAATATCTTATCTGCATTTGTATCTAAAAATTCGTACTACCTCTATTTATTAGTTATAAGCTTATGTATTACTAGTGTCGCCCTCAGCGATTGTTTAGTCCAATCATTAGGGTATTGCAGGATATCTAAATCATCTATATGATCTAGATATGTCATCTATTCTGATCTCCGAGTTCATCACAAGTCAAGCCCTAGAAACCCTGCGTTCTCAGCATGAAGTAGCCTATGAGCCAGAGTTATATAAGAACCGTCCAGCTTTGATTGCTGCTTTGCAAAATATTGAGGGTCTTATTGTTCGGAACCTTACCCAAGTTAATGAAGAGATCTTGGCCGGGGCCTCCAAATTAAAGGTGGTAGGTCGACTTGGGGTTGGGCTTGAAAATATTGAATTGCCTGCTTGCGCTAAACGCAATATCAAAGTCATTCCTGCTACAGGTGCAAATGCTGAGTCTGTTGCTGAGTATGTCGTTGGTGCTGCAGTTGCTTTGACTAGGGGATTTATTCCTGCAACGATTTCCAGCTTAAAGGGTGAATGGCCTCGCCCACGTTTCTCTGCTTACCATGAATTTTTGGGCAAGACCATTGGCATTGTTGGTTTTGGCAGTATCGGTAGAGTAGTAGCAAAAAAAGCGCATGCTTTTGGTTTGCAGTGCCTGGCTTATGACCCAATGCTGTCGGGAAACTCTGTGGAGCTTGATGGATTTTCGGTGCCATTACTTTCGTTAAGTGATTTACTTGGAAAAAGCGATGCGCTGACTTTGCACCTCCCATTTCTTCCAGAAACAAAGAATCTATTTAATGCTGCCACGCTTGATCAAATGAAGCCTGGTGCTTGTCTGATTAATACAGCTCGTGGTGGCATCGTCGATGAGAGGGCGCTGGCAGAGCGCTTGCGCTCTGGACGTTTAGGCGGTGCAGCTATTGATGTGTTTGAGAGTGAGCCAGCCAAAGATTTGAGTCACTTTGCGGGCATTGAGAATCTCATTCTGACTCCGCACGTTGCAGGAGTGACGCATGAAAGCAATGAGCGCGTTAGTCAAATGATCGCCGATGAAGTGAATCGGTTTCTAGGAGCTTAAGATGAATTTATCCTATCAAAAGATGGTTGATTTAGCATCATCTGGTTTGCAAGCAGCAGGCATTGGTCAGAAAGCGGCTCATGAAACCGCTCAATTTTTAGCACTTGCTGAGCTCGATGGATTGGCTTCTCATGGATTGGCGCGGGTATCTCAATATGCAGGCCATGCTAAAAATGGTCGGATTGAATTGTCGCCAAAAATTAAAGTGCGTCCATTTAAAACATCTGCTGCATTAGTTGATGCTTGTGATGGGCTGGCATTTCCAGCATTGCGATTTGCTACGGATTTATCTGTGAATCTCGCATCCAAGACAGGCGTTGGCCTGGTCGCAGTTACCAATAGCCATCACTTTGGAGTTGCTGGACACTTTGCTGAAGCGGCAGCGCGTGCCGGTTACATCTCTTTATTGTTTGGCAATACGCCAGCAGCCATGCCGATGGTTGGTGGTAGTAAGGCCTTATTTGGTACCAACCCTCTAGCCGCAGGATTTCCGGTTGCTAATCGCGATCCGATGGTGATTGATATGTCACTCTCTGCTGTCGCTAGAGGTAAGTTGCTGGTTGCAGCAAAAAAGGGCGAGTCTATTCCAGAGGGATGGGCATTAACTGCTGAAGGCAAACCAACTACTGATCCTAACGAGGGCCTCAAAGGATTGATGGTGCCGTTAGGTGGAGATAAAGGCGCTTTGCTTGCCTTGATCGTTGAATTGTTGGTTGTTGGCTTATCGGGAAGTCGTTTTTCCTATGCAGCAGATTCTTTTTTTGATGCCAAGGGAAATCGTCCGCGTATTGGACAACTTTTACTCACTATTGACCCTGGATTGGCGGGCAGCCAAATGTTTGCAAGCAAGATGCAAGAGTTCTTAAAAACCTTAGCATCTGATTCCGGAACCCGCGTTCCTGGACAAAGACGTTTTAAACAGCGTGCCTCAGGCTTTCAAGAAGGCGTCAACGTTTCTGATGTGGTTATAGAAGAAATTCAGACTGGTATCAGTCAGTCATGGAGTTAGTAGTCAATTAACAGGATTAAAGAGGAGAAGATCATGATCCATTTTGTCGTGCATGAGCCAGGAGATGGCGTAGGTGTGGTGGTAGTTGAAGGCGTAAAAGCTGGAGATGATTTGATTGGCTGGGTGATGGATGGAGATTTAACGCTCAATATGAAGTCTGAGAGCGACATTCCCATTGGCCACAAAATTTCATTAAATGAATTTAAACCCGGCGATACGGTGATGAAGTATGGCGTAGACATCGGCAAGGTTGTTGCTCCCATTAAAAAAGGTGAACACCTCCATGTCCAAAACGTAAAAACGAAGCGCTGGTAATCCAGGCTATTATTCACCCATTCATTGAGAAAGAAAACAAGATGATTAATTTGAAAGACGCGAGCTTCATGGGTTACCGCCGTGAAAATGGCCGCATGGGAGTTCGTAATCACGTATTAATTCTGCCTTTAGATGATTTGTCCAATGCAGCTTGCGAAGCTGTGGCAAATAACATTAAAGGAACTCAGGCAATTCCTCACTCATACGGTCGTTTGCAATTTGGCGCTGACTTAGATCTACACTTCCGTACCTTGATTGGAACTGGCTGTAATCCAAACGTAGCTGCTGTAGTGGTTATTGGTATTGAGCCGCAGTGGACTAAAGTTGTGGTTGATGGCATCAAGGCTTCTGGTAAGCCAGTAGAGGGTTTCTGGATTGAAGGTAATGGCGATATCGCCACGATCGCTTCAGCTAGTAAAGCCGCTTACAAGATGATGAAACATGCCTCAAAGCAGCAACGGGTTAAGGCACCTTTATCTGAACTGTGGGTATCTACTAAATGTGGTGAGTCTGATACCACCTCAGGTTGCGGCGCGAATCCAACAGTAGGCGATGCTTTTGACAAACTCTATGGCATTGGCTCTACTCTCGTATTTGGTGAAACGACTGAGTTAACAGGTGGCGAGCATTTAGTAGAAGCGCGTTGCCGCACACCAGAAGTGAAGAAAAAGTTCCGTGAAATGTTTGATCGCTATCAGGATGTGATTGAGCGCCATAAGACAAGCGACTTGTCTGACTCACAGCCAACGAAAGGCAATATTGCCGGTGGTTTAACTACGATTGAAGAAAAAGCCTTAGGCAATATTCAGAAAATCGGTAAGAAATGTATCGTCGATAGCGTTTTAGATAAAGGTGAAGAGCCTAAGATCCCAGGCTTACACTTCATGGATTCCTCTTCAGCTGCTGCTGAGATGGTGACCTTATGTGCTGCTGCTGGATTTGCTGCTCACTTCTTCCCAACAGGACAGGGTAATGTGATCGGTAATGCAATTCTTCCAGTCATCAAGATTTGCGCTAATCCAAAAACAGTACGCACCATGGGTGAGCACATTGACGTTGATGTGTCTGGACTTTTGCGTCGCGAAGAGAACATGGATCAAGCTGGTGATAAGTTATTAGAGTGCCTCTTGCGCACTGCTGATGGCGAATTGACTGCTTCTGAAATTCTTGGTCACCGTGAGTTCGTATTAACTCGTTTATACGAATCAGCGTAAGTTTTAAAGTATGAAATCCCTGACCGCTTATCAAGAGGTAAAGCAAAAGATCACCGATGATCTGGTCAGGGGTCGTTATCCGATGGGGCAGGCTTTGCCTGCCGAAAAGGATTTATCAAAAGAATTAGACGTATCTATAGGAACCCTGCGCAAAGCGGTAGACGAGTTAGTTGCTGAAGGTATTGTGGTTCGTCGCCAAGGCAGGGGCACCTATGTTGCTGAGCATGATCTCAAGCGTTTGCTCTATTACTTTTTCCACGTTGTCAAACATGATGCCGACAAAAAGGTTAACCCAAGGGTTGATTTGATTTCTTTGGTCAGCGCTGTTGCAAATAAGGAAGAGGCTAGTAAGCTCCAGATTAAAGAAGGTGCAGATGTATGGCGTCTCGTGAATTGCCTTTATCTAGACGATAAATGTGTGATGATTGATCAGATTACACTAGATAAAAAGCGCTTTCAAAAGCTCACACGAACCGATTACATAAATCGCGAAGGTAGCATCTATCAGTTATATCAAATGAAATACGGGCAAACCGTGGTCCGCAGTAGTGAGCGTTTAAGGGCAGGCCTTGCCAGTAAGCAGCATGCAGAATGGCTCGGCTTAAAGCCGGATGCACCAGTCCTGATGATTAGAAGGGTTGCACTTGGGATTCAGGACGAACCCTTGGAATGGCGAGTCTCCACACTGAACACCAGTCAACATGAATACTTTAGTGAGTTAGTGGTATAGCCCTGCATGTACAACACTAGTAAGCGTAATTTACCGGGGATATTAATCTGTTTGGTAATAGCTATGTCCACTAGCTTTCTTTCTGAAAATTATGGTGGGCCTCAACTTTTATATGCTTTGTTGTTGGGTCTTTCGCTCCATTTTCTGTATCTAAATGAGGCGGTAAAACCAGGCATAGACTTTTGCGCAAAGACTGTACTACGCTTAGGTGTAGCATTTTTGGGAATCCGAATTACCTTTGCAGATATTAGTGCGATTGGCATGAATACTGGCTTCATGGTAATTCTGGCCGTTGCATCAACGGTTTGTCTCGGCTTTTTGCTTGCCAAGTTTTTAAAGCTATCTCCAGATTTTGGATTGATAGCCGGTGGATCAGTTGGAATTTGTGGTGCCTCTGCTGCCCTTGCAGTTGCTTCAGTGCTACCCAAATCAAAAGAAAACGAGCAATTTACTTTACTGGTTGTTGTTGGTGTGACGGTGTTATCAACGATTGCAATGGTGACATATCCTTTTGCATTACAGATGCTCGATATTGGCGCTCTTTCAGCAGGAATTTTTATTGGCGCCACCATTCATGATGTGGCTCAAGTAGTTGCTGCAGGGATGCTGTTTGGTCCTGAGGCGGGGGACGTGGCTACTGTGGTTAAGTTATTTAGAGTGGCTCTACTGCTCCCTGTGGTTTTGGTGATCTCAATTTTCTTTGGTGCGCAGAAAGCCACCAATAATTTAGGGTGGGGTAGCTTACGATTAATTCCCACATTCTTATTGGGTTTTGTTGCACTATCTATTGTGGCCTCAATGCAAATTTTACCAACTTCGATTACTCATCAAATTGGTGCTTTATCACGTTGGATGTTGGTGATTGCCATTGCAGCAGCGGGATTAAAAACCAATTTCCAAGAACTGGCTCAGCTCGGTTGGCAACCAGTGCTGATGTTGGTAGTTGAAACTCTCTTTATTGCTGCCTTTGGGCTCATCTTTATTTTGTATGCAACCTAGGGTTAAAAGTTATAGCAACTCTGAGTATTTTGGCGGTATGCTTTAAAAAATATAAGCTCATCAGCACCTATCAGGGAGGCAAAGTATTCATGTCTAAGAAGGATGAATTTTCTAAGCGTCGACACTTTTTAAAATCATCAGTCATTGCGGGAGCTAGTGTGGGTAGCGCAATGAGCACTCATTCTGCTCTTGCTCAAACCACAGAAGGCAGTTTCTTGGAGATTGATCCTTGGACCAAAACCCAGGGGTCAACTTTTGTAAATCCACCTTATGGTTTGCCTTCAAAATATGAGAAGAATGTTGTGCGACTTCTTCCTTCGCCAGCGCCAACATTTCTCACGGGCTCAAGAACTCCTTTGCAAAGCTTACACGGGATCATTACTCCAAATGGCCTTGTCTTTGAGCGTCATCATGCAGGAGTTCCTGATATCAATCCGGATCTACATAAATTGGTGATTCATGGAATGGTAGATCGTCCGATGGTCTTTACGATGGACGATATCGTTCGTTTTCCTTCTGAATCGAGGATTTATTTTTTAGAATGTTCTGGCAATAGTGCTGCTGAGCTCAAAAAAGCCAGTAATCAAACGGTACAACAAATTCATGGCTTAGTTTCTTGTTGCGAGTGGACTGGCGTTCGCTTATCAACCATTTTGCAAGAATGCGGCATTCAGCCTGGAGCTAAGTGGGCTTTAGCGGAGGGTGCTGATGGTGCTGCGATGACTCGTAGTATTCCAATGAATAAGATGATGGATGATGCTTTATTAGTCTATGCCCAAAATGGTGAGATGTTACGGGCTGAGCAAGGCTATCCCTTGCGATTATTTTTGCCTGGGTATGAGGGCAATATGAGTATTAAGTGGCTAAGAAGAATTAAGTTGGGTACTGAGCCTTGGCAAACACGCGAAGAAACCTCTGCTTATACCGACCTGCGATCTGATGGTAAGGCGCTGCAATTTACTTTCGCCATGGAGGTCAAATCTGTTATTACGCAGCCTTCAGGGATGATGAAGCTTAAATCTAAAGGCTTTTATGAAATCTCTGGTTTTGCTTGGTCTGGTAATGGCAAGATTCGACGGGTTGAGGTGTCAACGGATGGCGGTAAATTATGGGGTGAGGCAGTGCTGCAGGAACCGGTGATGGATAAATCTTTGGTGCGCTTTCGTTTTCCTTGGATGTGGGATGGAGCACCAGCAACATTGATGAGTCGGGCGGTCGATTCAAGTGGTGAAATGCAACCCACAATGGATGGTGTGATTAAAGCCAAGAGTGTGAACACTTTCTATCACAATAACGCTATACAACCATGGAGTGTTGCTGCTAACGGGGAGATTACCAATGGTCGCTAATAGATGCATCTACTTAAGTCTTCTCGTAGCCTGGATTGGTATTTTATTAGGCTGTACTA
Organism: Polynucleobacter sp. UB-Siik-W21; assembly: GCF_018687415.1. NCBI lineage: Bacteria > Pseudomonadati > Pseudomonadota > Betaproteobacteria > Burkholderiales > Burkholderiaceae > Polynucleobacter > Polynucleobacter sp. UB-Siik-W21. Next base: position 489,190 of record NZ_CP061289.1, read on the forward strand.
GCAGTTACCAAGTGAGCGGACCGGTAGGTCTTGGTAAGCCAATTTCAGAAAATCAAATTCGGGCGTGGAATATAGATGTTGGCCCAAGTGGGCTAGGCCTGCCGCCTGGCTCAGGCACTGCCATTGCTGGAGAAAAGTTATATCAGCAACAGTGCGCATCTTGTCACGGTGATCAAGGGCAAGGCGGACCAGCCAATCGCCTTGTGGGCGGAGGTTCTTTAAATACCAATAATCCCATAAAGACTGTAGGAAGTTTTTGGCCTTACTCAACGACTATTTTTGATTATGTCAAAAGAGCCATGCCACATCAAGCACCCCAGTCTTTAACTGATGATCAAGTGTATGCAGCCACAGCTTATATTTTGTTTCTCAACAAGATCATTACAAAAGATCAAGTGATGGATGCCAAGACGCTGCCTTTGGTAAAAATGCCTAATAGAGATGGATTTATTTCAGTAGAACGTTGATTACTTCTCTACGAATGCACGTTCGAAGACGTAGTCACCCATTTGGCCAAGACTTGGTGAGACTTTGAAGCCTTTGGCATCAAGCATCTCTGAGGTTTCTTTAAGCATGGATGGACTGCCACAAATCATTGCGCGATCTACTGCAGGATCAAGTGGTGGCAGACCAATATCTTTGAATAGTTCGCCAGATTCAATTGCAGTCGTGAGGCGACCGGTATGTTTGAATGCTTCACGCGTTACAGTTGGGTAGTAGATGAGTTTCTCACGAATGAGTTCGCCAAGGTATTCGTCTTGAGTGAGTTCATTTTTAATATAGTCGCCGTAAGCAAGCTCGCTCACTAGACGCACACCATGAATCAAAACAACTTTTTCAAATTTCTCATAAGTCTCTGGATCACGAATGATGCTCATAAATGGAGCGAGACCAGTACCAGTGCTAAATAAGTAGAGATGTTTTCCTGGATTTAAGTCATCCAATACCAGGGTGCCAACAGACTTTTCACTTACCAAGATAGGGTCACCAACTTTTATCTTTTGTAAACGTGATGTCAATGGACCATCTTGAACCTTAATGCTTAAGAACTCCAAATGCTCTTCGTAATTAGGGCTTGCAACGCTGTATGCGCGAACAAGTGGCTTGCCTTCAATCTCAAGACCAATCATTAAGAAGTGGCCGCTACGAAAGCGCAGACCTTTATTACGAGTAGTAGTAAAGCTAAATAGGGTGTCATTCCAGTGGTGAACGGTGAGAACGGTTTCTGTGTTGTATGCGGCCATAAATGCTTGTAAATAAAAGACTGAGTTTCAAAGAATGGGTAATTATCACATTCCTGATGGTGTGATTTACGGTAATTGGCGCATAAATAGGACTAAGTCGTGATATCGGTCCAATTTTTAGTAATAAGGCTGGCCTTTCGCGACCCGTCCGCTAACAAGCTATGATCCTTTTATGAGTTCAGTACGCTATTTATACATTTCCCTGTTCAGTCTTGGGTTGGTTATTTTTGCAGTCATTTTGCAGCAGTCCGGCTATCAAGGCGTCAGCTTTTTACCTTGCCCCTTATGTATTTTGCAAAGAGTCGGTTATTTGGCTATCGCCATCTTTTGTTTTTTGGCTGTGGGTATTGCCCCATTCCGAAAGCTCTTCCATGCGCTAGCTCTTCTATCGGCGGCATATGGTGTTTCAGTGGCTGGGCGACAAGTATGGCTTTTATCTCATCCAGAAACATCCTGTGGGATTGACCCATTGGAAATTTGGATTAATCAGTTTCAGCTTTCCAAAGACATTCCTTGGTTATTTAAGGCCGACGGACTATGCAGTGCAAAACTTCCAGCCATTTTTGGTCTTCAGGTGCCGGAATGGTCTTTATTTTGGTTTTCAGTGCTTTTCTTGGTCTTATTAGTCACTTTGTTCAAAAAAAGAACTTAATTTCTGTGTACTAGGTTCTCTATATACCTAAAAGTAGTTAAGGTATGAAAAGTCCATCTTTTACAAATATAAGCCCTGATCATAAGATCTAGATTATTAGAGATTAAGGGGCTTTCATGGCACACACTCAGAACAACTCACAGATCATTGGCAAGACTCCATTGACTCACTTAAATCGTACAGCAGATATTCGCAAACAACTAACGCAATCATTATTTGCTGTCGCCCAAGTGGTCACTGGGGTTGCCTTGCTTGTTCTGGCGACTCATCTTGCTTTGCAAAGTGAGGCTTATCTTGAGCTGTTAAATCAAAGCGGTCTCAACCAATATCATGCCTTTGCCCTCTTGGTATGTTTTAGTTTCTTTGCAGGAATTTTATTAATTGCTCAACAAGTACTAAAGCATGATGCGCATGAATTTAATGAGATGTCATCTTATTAAAAATACTGCTTCAATAAAAAGGCACCCTAGGGTGCCTTTTTTAATGTCTTCAAATTACTGAAGATGATTGTGTGACTTACTCTTCTTCGCGACGCAGGTGTGGAAAGAGAATGACATCACGAATGTTTGGTGCGTCTGTGAGGAGCATGACTAGACGGTCAATACCAATACCGCAACCACCTGTTGGAGGCATGCCGTATTCAAGGGCTCGGATAAAGTCATAATCAAAGTACATCGCTTCTTCGTCACCTGCTTCTTTTTGCTCTACTTGTTTGCGAAAGCGATTCGCTTGATCTTCTGCGTCATTGAGCTCAGAGAAACCATTGGCAATTTCACGACCAGTAATAAATAACTCAAAGCGCTCAGTAATACCTGGGCGAGTATCGGATTCTCTGGCTAGTGGGCTGACTTCAATTGGGTAATCAATGATGTAGGTAGGCTCCCAAAGATGCTCTTCAGCAACCAATTCAAACAAGGCCAATTGCAAAGCGCCGATACCAGCATTTTTCAATGTTGGAGAATCAGGATTTTCACCACCTTTTTTCAACTCAGCACGAATGAATGCTGCATCATCTAGTTGAGCAGCCTCGTAGTTCTTGCCAGACTGACCGCAATACTTGAGGATTGCCTCACTAATTATTAAGCGTTGGAATGGCTTACTTAAATCAAGCTCACGACCTTGGTGGGTCAAGACGGCAGTACCTTGTGCATCCATGGCTGCAGCACGGATCAAGCCTTCTGTAAAATCCATCAACCAGCGGTAATCGGTATAGGCTGCGTAGAACTCCATCATCGTAAATTCTGGATTGTGGCGCGGACTGACGCCTTCATTACGGAAGTTGCGGTTGATTTCAAAGACGCGCTCAAAACCACCAACGACTAAACGCTTGAGGTAAAGCTCAGGCGCAATGCGCAAGAACATCTGCATATCGAGTGCATTGTGGTGGGTAATAAAAGGCTTTGCCGTTGCACCACCAGGAATTGGGTGGAGCATAGGTGTTTCTACTTCCATGAAGTCGGCATCCAACATATGGCGACGGAGTGATGCAATCGCATTGCTACGCGCCTTGAAAGTATTGCGGCTTTCTGGATTAACAATTAAATCCACATAGCGCTGACGATATTTCGTCTCTAGATCTGAGAGGCCGTGAAACTTATCTGGTAGGGGGCGCAGGGATTTGCTGAGTAAGCGCAGGTTGCAGCATTCGACAGAGAGTTCACCCTTATTGGTCTTAAAGAGATTGCCTTCTGCAGAGATAAAGTCACCCATATCCCAGTGTTTAAAGGCGCCATGAGTATCTGCACCTGTGAGCTCATCATTGATGTAGAACTGAATCTGTCCACTACGGTCTTGAATAGTGGCAAAGCTGGCTTTACCCATCACGCGCTTGAGAATCATGCGCCCAGCCACTTTCACATGAATCTTCTTGGCAGCGAGCTCTTCCTTAGTCAGGCTGTCATAGTGAGCATGAAGATCAACTGCTAAATGCGTTGGAACAAAGTCATTCGGAAAGGCAACACCGTTCTCACGCAACTTTGCGAGCTTTTCACGGCGCTCTGCAATGATGTGATTTTCATCAACAGCTTCGGTGACTAGTAGATTGGTTTTATCGTTCATATTCGTGGGTAATTAAACGCCTTGTTTCAGGCTAGCTTCAATAAAGGCATCAAGATCGCCGTCCAATACTTTTTGAGTATTAGAGATCTCAACGTTAGTTCGTAAATCTTTAATGCGGCTTTGATCCAAAACATAAGAGCGGATTTGATGACCCCAGCCTACATCAGTTTTGCTCGCTTCTAGCTTATCTTGCTCAGCGCGGCGCTTTTGCATCTCGTGTTCGTAAAGGCGAGACTTGAGCATGCTCATGGCCTCGGCGCGGTTACGATGCTGACTACGATCGTTCTGACACTGCACCACAATTCCTGTTGGAATGTGGGTTAAGCGTACAGCCGAGTCGGTTTTATTAATGTGCTGACCACCTGCACCAGAGGCACGGTAGGTATCCGTCCGAATATCCGCAGGATTGACATCAATCTCAATCGAATCATCAATTTCAGGGTAGACGTAAATCGAAGCAAATGAAGTGTGACGTCCATTTGAAGAGTCAAACGGAGACTTACGTACTAAACGATGCACGCCAGTCTCGGAGCGAAGGTGTCCGTAGGCATATTCCCCATCCACCTTGATCGTCGCACTCTTGATACCGGCAACGTCACCATCAGATTCTTCGAGAATTTCGGTTTTATAACCTTTGCGTTCGCAGTACTTGAGATATTGGCGATAGAGCATGCTTGCCCAATCACAAGCTTCGGTACCACCAGCGCCTGCCTGGATATCAATAAAGCAATTGCACGAGTCCATCTCGTTGTGGAACATGCGGCGGAATTCAAGATCATGAATGATCTTGCTGTAACTTTCAACGTCTTGCTCGATTGCTGCAATCGTCTCAAAATCACTTTCTTCTTTAGCCATATCAAATAATTCAATAGCACCAGTGATATTGGTATTTAAATCAGTGAGGGTAGCAACTACGCCGTCGAGTAATTTTTTCTCTTTACCCAGCGCTTGCGCTTTCTTTTGATCATCCCAAATGGTGGGATCTTCCAGAATTGAATTGACTTCAGTAAGGCGACGTGACTTTACTTCGAAGTCAAAGATACCCCCGAAGAGCTTGCTCACGGGTGAGCAGATCGGACAAGGTATTTGAAATAGTGTTTAGTTGTTCAGCTTCCATCCCCTAATTATAAGGGGGTTATTACATCTGTCCCTTGGGTGCTGGCTTAACTACCAGGACTTTGGTCGTGGGCCTCAATCATCAGTTGGATACGGGCTTGACCCTGATAGCGATCGGTCACTAGGCGGTAAGCGAGCTTGGCTTTGGCGGGCAAGCTTTGAGTACGGTTAAACCAAACCGCTGTCAATGGTTTTGCCGTCAACTTGCCTTCTGTTGGGTCAGATCCTAATGGCCGCACCATCAGACGCAGATGCTTCTCTTTCATCAGACTTTGCTGTGTAATTTCAAACTCTCCGTAAAAGACAGGCTGTGGAAATCCTTGGCCCCAGATTTCTTCTACTAAGAGATCACTAATCTCGGGGGTGAATTCTGAGGGCTGCAGGGCGCCATCATGGGGGTGGCGACGCTCTAGGATTTCATCGTTCAATAAGCTGTTTGCGACTTCCTGAAAGCAGGCATCAAACTTTTCAAAATCATTTTTATGAATCGTCAGACCTGCCGCCATGGCATGTCCACCAAATTTGAGAATTAGTCCAGGCTCACGCTTTGAAACAATATCTAGCGCATCTCTTAAATGAAAGCCACTCAATGACCTTCCAGAGCCACGTAACTCCTCACCAGTATTGCCATCAGGAGCAAATACAATCGCGGGGCGATTAAAACGTTCCTTTAAACGAGAAGCTACAATGCCGACGACACCTTGGTGCCATTCTGAATTCCATAAACAGATACTCGTGCGTTGTGCCATGGTTCCTGCGAGTTGCTCCTCTGAGAGGTGGGCAAGTGCTGTTTCTTGCATACCGGTTTCAATCACACGGCGTTCGCGATTGATGCGATCGAGTTCTTGCGCAAGCTTTATAGCCTCATCCATATTATCAGTCAGCAGTAGGCGAATACCCAGAGTCATGTCCGCTAGACGTCCAGCCGCATTGAGTCTGGGCCCAATCGCAAAACCTAGATCAAAAGTATTGGCCTTGCGAGGATCACGCCCTGCTGCTTGAAACAATGCTTGTATACCTGGCTGGGAGATGCCTGCACGAATACGCTTTAAACCATTTGAAACTAAGACGCGATTATTGCGATCAAGTTGAGCAACATCTGCAACAGTTCCGAGTGCAACGAGATCTAAGAGATTTTCAACTTTAGGTTGAGTCTCATTTGTAAATTTACCGCGCTTACGCAGCTCTGCACGCAGTGCTACCAATACATAAAACATAACGCCTACGCCAGCAAGTGCTTTGCTCGGAAAGTTGCAGCCTGGTTGATTGGGGTTCACAATCGCCAAGGCTTTTGGTAATCGATCGCCGGGCAAATGGTGATCAGTCACAATGACTTCCATACCGAGTTCACGGGCGCGATCTACACCCGCTTCGCTCGCAATACCGTTATCAACCGTAATGAGATATTTAGGCTTTGGAGTTTGTTGTGCTGCAAGCTCAACCACTTCAGGCGTTAAGCCGTAACCCATCGTAAAGCGATTGGGTACTAGAAACTGAATTGGTGTATCTACGCCACCTAGCATGCGCAAGCCGCGCAGTCCGACTGCACAAGCCGTGGCGCCATCGCAGTCATAGTCTGCAACGATGAGCATGGACTCTTTTTTCTCTAGAATATCAGCTAGCAAAGATGCGGTGCTGATGCAATTCTTAAGCACAGTTGGAGAAAGTAGATTTTTCAATTCTAGCGATAGTTCATCTGGAGACTCCAGACCGCGTGCGGCATATAAACGCGCTAACAGGGGATGCAAACCACTTTGTTGTAACCAAGTAGCGGTGCGCTCAGAAAAAGGACGTTGGGAGAAAAGACTCATGAAGAAATGATTTCTTTCCAGGAGAGAGGTTCTGCTTTTTTCCAAAAGGCCCAAGATTTTTTGTAAAGATCTCTTGCGGTAAAGATGCGTTCCCGCGTTTTGCCATTTGGAAAATCAATGATGAGCAATTCATCCAGATCTTTATCAGTCAATGCCTTGTCTAACTGGGGCCATATAGTCTCTGGCTGTTTTAACCATGCAAACGCTCCAGCCAAGACTTCGTTTCTAACCGAGGTATGGTGGGGAATGCTTAAATACTTCGCTAGACCAGTAAGCAAGGGGTGTTCACCATATATCTGTTTTGACTGCATGATTGCCACAGGTGCTTGAATATCGTTGAGTTTGCCAATACCGCTGATCCATAACGAGTTAATACTGAGTAGACCACGTTGTTCGCGCTCTTCATTGACAGTATCGATATGCCAGAGCATTTGAATCTCATTTTGTAACTTGCGCCAACGTTTTGCGATACCTGCTTCATGCGTATCGCGTGGCATCCACCAGTCAATATTGCGACCATGCGCTTGATCAACGCTATAGCTTGCCAAACTGGCAAATGGACCTGCAGGAATAAACCAGTAATGCTTGTCTTGAAACAAAATGGGGCTCTGAAAATCTTCCTCAATAAAGGGCAGTGCAGTTTTGAGAAGTTGAGAGGATTCAGTTTCAGTCAGATCAATCTGATTTTGGTTCATCAAAATGAGATGGTCCCGTGTAGCGTGCAAATGAATGGGCTGTAGGCAGGCAATTTCTTGATTGGGATTGACTTCCTGACATGACTGACCCATCAATAAAACGGGTGCAATAGGGACCAAGTCTCCAAGTAAGAAGCGTTCGTGAGGCAAGCCTTTGATTGGCCGATCCTCCTTGCCTTGCTCATCTAAGGCATCCTCCCCCGACAACAACAGGGTAAAGCGCCTTAGATTGCTTTGGGCATTTTGAGGGAAGGTGGTGTCTGAGCTCATTTCCCTGATTTTAGGTGGCATTTAAGTATTCCATCAGTTTGCCTGTGTAATTGTCTAAACTGTAGCTATGTTGAGACTCCCCATTGAGCTAGAAATTGGCTTGCGCTATACCCGCTCCAAGCGTCGTAAGACCGTTGGTAAGCGCGATGGCTTCCTATCCTTTATTTCTGGTATTTCTACTGCTGGTATCGCTTTAGGCGTTGCGTCTCTAATTGTGGTGCTGTCAGTGATGAATGGTTTTCAGAAAGAGGTACGTGATCGCATGCTCTCTGTTCTTTCTCATGTAGAAATCACTTCGCCTGAAGGATTGGCAAATTGGGAGCCGTTGGCTTTGAAAGTCGCGACACAGCCTCATGTGGTTGGCGTAGCACCCATGGTCAGTTCACAAGGATTGCTTGCACGAGATAATTCGATGCGGGGTGTTGCTATTCGGGGAATCTCGCCGAGTGAAGAAGGTAAGGTTTCTGATCTGCCAAAACAATTTATTGCTGGCAGTATTGATGACCTCAAGCCGGGTGGCTTTGGGGTTGCATTAGGTGCACAGCTCGCCTCTTTGGTTGGTGCTCGCGTAGGTGACCGAGTTAATTTGATTGTGCCTGAGAGTGATTTAACGCCTGCTGGAGCAATGCCGCGGATGAGGACGTTGCAAGTAGTTGGTATCGTAGATAGTGGCCATTATGAATACGATAGCTCTTTAGCCATCATGCACTGGAAAGATGCTGCAGCCTTGTTACGCTTACGTGATCCATCAGGTCTTCGCGTTAAGGTCGATGATATGCAGCGTGCTCCACAAGTTGCTACTGAATTGGCTGCTGTAGTTCCTCAAGCTTTATGGGTTACTGACTGGTCACGCTCAAATCGTAATTGGTTTGCAGCAGTTCAAACAGAAAAGAAGATGATGTTCATCATCTTGACTTTAATTATTGCGGTGGCTGCATTTAATTTAGTTTCTACTTTGGTGATGACTGTTAATGAGAAGCAGGCCGATATTGCTATTCTCAGAACGATGGGTGCGAGCCCAGGTTTAATCCAACGAATCTTCTTAGTACAGGGTTTGGCAATTGGTTTGATGGGGTCTTTGGCTGGCGTTGGTCTTGGTTTACTCATCGCGCTCAATATTGATGTGATTGTTCCTGCGATTGAAGCCATTTTCCGCGTACGCTTCTTGCCGCGTGAGGTTTACCTTATTAGCGAACTGCCCTCGGATGTTCGTTTAGGTGATGTAGTGACCGTTGGGTTGATGGCTTTTGGTTTATCGGTATTGGCTACCTTGTACCCTAGTCGTCGTGCTGCTAAGGTTCAACCTGCTGAGGCCTTGAGATATGAATAAGGCTATCAAGCATGTGTTGATTGCTAAAGGCTTGGCTAAGACCTATGGTCAGGGCGCTACAGCAGTAGAGGCTCTTAAATCTGTTGATTTGGATGTGGCACCTTCTGAGAAAGTCGCTATTGTGGGCTCATCAGGTTCTGGCAAAAGCACATTACTGCATTTATTAGGCGGCCTTGATACCCCAAGCGCTGGTTCAGTCTTCTTGAATGATGCCAACATCAATCAATTATCGGTAGCCAAATTAGACCAATTGCGTAATCAAAGCTTGGGCTTTATATACCAATTTCACCATCTCTTAGATGAGTTCAGCGCAGTAGAGAATGTTGCATTGTTATTGCGTATCCGTGGCTTGAGCAATGAAGAGTCGATGGAGCATGCTAGCAAGATGCTCAAAGCTGTAGGCTTAGCTAAGCGTGAATTGCATACCCCAGGTGAGTTATCTGGGGGAGAGCGTCAGCGCGTAGCGGTGGCTAGAGCCTTAGTCGGCAATCCTGCTTGCGTTCTAGCAGATGAGCCTACTGGAAACTTAGATACCGAAACAGCTGATGGAGTATTTGATTTGATGTTAGAGATTGCGCGCGAACAAGGCACTGCCTTTGTGATTGTGACGCATGATCCGGTGCGCGCTAAACGCTGTGATCGTATTTTGCACTTGGAGCGCGGAGTCCTTAAGACATTCTTGCAGTAATAATGGAAGCAATGCATCCCATGTGGATTGATACGCATTGTCACCTAGACGCGCCAGAGTTCTCAAACTCCTTGCCAAACATCATTTCTGCCGCAAAAGAAAAGAACGTTCAGGCTATTTTGCTGCCTGCAGTCAAAGCTGCTGATTGTCAGCATGTTAGAGAACTTGCCTCTCAATATGGGCATGCAATCCCTGGCTTGGTCTATACATTAGGTATTCATCCCCTCTATACCAATCAAGCTCACGAAGAAGATATTGCGCTACTTGAAGAGCAAATTACCCAGTCACTTTCTGATCCAAGGTTTGTAGGCATTGGTGAGATTGGTTTGGATTACTTTGTAGAGGGTCTTGATCCACATAAGCAAGAATATTTCTTTCATGCGCAATTAGACTTAGCTCAGCACTTTAACTTGCCAGTGATTTTGCATGTACGGCGCTCACAAGATGCTATTTTGAAAGCCCTTAGGCGTCGCAAAATCTTCGGAGGGATTGCGCATGCATTCAACGGTAGCTTCCAGCAAGCCGAGCAATTTATAGAGCTTGGTTTCAAATTAGGGTTTGGTGGCGCAGCTACTTACGAGCGCGCATTGCAGATTCGCAGACTCTTGGTTGAGCTGCCTATCGATTGTATCGTTACCGAAACCGATTCTCCTGATATTCCGCCGGCCTGGTTAAAGCAAGAGGGAATTGCATTTAATGAGCCCGCCTTTGTGGTTCGGATAGTGAAAGAGTTGGCTGCAATACGTGGCATTAGTGATTCTGAATTTGCTTCTGCTGTCTGGTGTAATGCTATGCAAGTATTGCCGCGTTGGTCAGCCCTCTGTGCTGGCAATCCAAACTTCACTCTAGCCTCTTAAAACCTTGCGCTTAGCTATTACGGCGTTTATCGCCGGGGGATCACTCCTTTTCTTTTTGCCGCAAGTGCCAACAGGATGGCCATTTTTTTGCGCTGCTGTGGGCGTGCTGTGTCTATTGTTCTTATATCTGCGACCTCAAGTCAGGTGGTATCAACAGATTTTGATTTGCATCTTGTTGTTTAGTATAGGTTTTGCGTGGAATGCCCACTATGCGGAGAGCCGCTTGGTAAATATTCTTGCTGAGGAGTTGGAGGGTAAAGAATGCAGCATTGAGGGGAGAGTTGCCGCTCTGCCACAGAGTAGTTCTACAGGCGCTAAGTTCGCTTTTGAGATAGATCGTCTATTTTCTGGCAATAGCGAAGTCAGTAACTTTCCTAGACGAATATATTTAAGTTGGCAACCAGCATGGAGAAGTACCCAAGAAATCCCCGAAATTATTCCAGGACAGCGCTGGAAATTGAAAGTCAAACTAAAGAGGCCTTATGGCTCTTTAAACCCTTACACCTTTGATTTTGAGCGCTGGTCCTTTCATCAGGATTTTGGTGCTAGTGGATCTATTAGATCGGGTGAATTGTTAAAAGCAAGTGATATTAGACTGACTGAGTTTGAACTTCGCATGGAGTTGGCACGTTGGAAATTACGTGAAAAGATCAAATCACTGTTACCAAAGGATGCTCGTTATGGTGGCGTGATGATTGCATTGGTGATGGGTGATCAAAATGCGATTGAGCAGGATGACTGGCGGGTATTTAATGCAACCGGTATAGGTCATCTGATTTCTATCTCAGGATTACATGTCACGATGTTGGCAGGTTTAGGTGCTTCTGCTGCAGGGTGGATATGGAGGCGCCGCGCTCTACCACTCATGATTCCAGTGAGTAAGGTTGCAGCCGCTTCTGGGTTTATCACGGCGTTTATCTATGCTTGGTTAGCTGGCTTTCAGATACCGGCACAAAGAACGATGTATATGGTTGGTGTTGTTGCGTTTGCTTTATGGACTGGTAGAAATCCAAGATCTTTTGATATTTGGTGGTGGGCGCTCGTATTGGTGCTTCTCGTTGATCCGATGGCGCCCTATACACCAGGCTTTTGGCTTTCGTTTGGAGCAGTCGCTGCCATTCTTTATGCCATGAAAGATTCTTCGGGGTTATTGGGTATACCCACTGGGAAAGAGCTAGAGATACATTGGTCAAATCGAGCTTTACAAGCAATGCGCGAAGCATGCCGTGTTCAAGCAGTGGTAACTATCGCTTTACTTCCGTTTACTTTGTATTGGTTTTATCAAGTCTCTGTCGTGTCACCATTCGCTAATGCTTTAGCAATTCCTTTGGTGAGTTACGTTGTTACTCCATTAGCAATCGCAGGCGCATTGTTGCCTGACTTTATTGGTCGCTGGCTCTTGCTCCCTGCACATGCATCAATGGAGTATCTGGCTCTAGTACTTGAGTGGATGGCCAATTGGAGTTGGTCTGTGGTTTGGTCTAGCCAGCCGGAGTGGTGGCTCTTGCTGATTTCAGGGATCGGGATTGTTTATGCAATTCATCCTGGAGAACTCAGGGGTACTTGGTTATACCGGTCATTAGTATTATTACCTTTATTACTACTGTTTATACCAACGGTAAATCTTGGCAATACATCTCTTAAAGCTGGGGAGTTTAGGGCTACCGTATTGGATATTGGACAAGGTACTGCTGTATTGATAGAAACAGCGCATAAGAGATTGCTGTATGACACCGGGCCGATTCAAGGTAAGAGGGATGATGCTGGTCAGCGCGTCATTTTGCCGTATTTACGCGGTAGAGGTATCGATCAAATCGATCGTATGGTTATTAGTCATAGCGATAGTGACCATGTGGGTGGCGCTGCCTCTTTATTGAAACAGATTTCTTTTCAATCAATGATGGGTTCACTGCCGAACAATAACCCACTGCTATTGAATCTTCAGTCTCGAAAAATTCCCAGCATTCCATGTCGTTATGGCCAATATTGGACTTGGGACGAAGTGGAGTTTTTAATTTGGCATCCTCATGAAGACACTCTTTTTCAAAATCAATACTCAATGAAACCCAATGAGATGAGTTGTGTATTAGAGGTGCGAAATAAAAATGGCTCTTTATGGTTAACGGGAGATGTTGAGAAACAGGGTGAGGCAGAAATTGTTGCTCGCTTGGATCAATTTGTGCTCAATGTAATGGGAGATCGAGAATTGATTTTTATGGCTCCACACCATGGGAGCAAAACATCTTCATCCATTGATCTATTAACGAAATTAAATCCTAATTTTGCTTTTGCGCAAAATGGTTATCGCAATCGTTATGGTCACCCTCACCCCACGGTGACCGCTCGCTATGCAGGTTTAGATATTCCCTTTTATCAAACGCCAAGGACTGGAGCCCAGATTTGGCTCTTTAGAGATCAAGGTAAGTCGAGCTCTAAGGTGATTTTTTGGAGGCAGGAGTTCAAAAGGTTGTGGCATAGGCCTTAGATGAGCTTTTCTTTAGTGTGTATGATGTGTATAATTAAAGGAGATGAATGCATAGTAAAAAAGTTATTGAAAAGTTAGTGCGTGACGGTTGGCATCTGCGGGGAATAAGAGGATCGCATCATGTTTATATTCATCCCTTGAAGCAAGGTCATATTGTTGTTACACATCCAAGAAAAGATATGCCAACCGGTTTATTAAAGGCAATATTTAAACAAGCAGGCTTAATGGGGGAGGGTGAATGAAATATCCAGTTGCAATTGAGCCGGGCAGTAAGTCAGAGGCATGGGGCGTCATCGTTCCAGATTTGCCGGGCTGTTTTTCTGCTGCTGATAGCGGAATTGACGAGGCTATTGAAAAAGTAAAAGAAGCGATAGAACTATGGATTGAGGTGGCCTTAGATGAAGGTCAAGAAATACCAAAGCCCAGCTCGTTGAGGGAGCTTCAAAAGCGAAAAGAATTTAAGGGTTATGTCTGGGCAATTGTGGAGATTGATCCCGCTCTACTGTCGGATGATATTGAGAGGATCAACATCACACTACCCAAAAGAGTGTTGGCTAGGTTGGATGCCAAAGCCAAGAGTGCTGGGGAGAATAGATCAGCTTTCATAGCCCACCTTGCATTGATGGCATGAGTTAAAACCAAAAAAGGCTTCCTAGTCGATCGACGAAGAAGCCTTTTTGCTTATTTGGTTGCGGGGGCAGGATTTGAACCTACGACCTTCGGGTTATGAGCCCGACGAGCTGCCAGACTGCTCCACCCCGCGTCTGAAGACATAGATTCTACCATTTTTTGGACCCCTCTGTCGAGGTAAACCTTCAAAAGACGCGTAAATATGCGGTTTTCTGCCAAAAATTCCAGATTTAATGATCTGACATAAGGAGTAATATATTGCCACGCAACAACACGCTAGGAACAATTCATGTCAGTGAGTAATCCGGAGTTTTCTGAATCATCTCTATTGAGGCCGGTAGAGATTTCACGAGAGGATCATCCTCACAAAAAAGGCGCTTCGATTGCTTTAATGTTTGCTGCGATTGGCGTGGTCTTTGGGGACATTGGTACCAGCCCTCTATATGCACTGAAAGAGTGTTTTAGTCCTGAGCATGGTATTCCTTTTTCAGCCGATGCTGTTTATGGTGTGATCTCCATGGTCTTTTGGGCTTTTGCAATTGTGGTGTCGTTGAAATATGTTTTGTTTGTGATGCGCGCCAATAATCATGGTGAGGGTGGTATTTTGGCGCTGATGGCATTGGCCTTAAGGACGGCACCAAGCGGTTCCAGGCGCTCATTGTTAATCATCATGGCCGGTGTTTTTGGGGCCTGTATGTTTTACGGTGATGCAATCATTACACCTGCAATATCAGTTCTGTCTGCAGTCGAGGGTCTGGAGGTGATATCTAGTGATCTCACTCGTTTTGTGTTGCCGATTACAGTAGTGATCTTAGTTATCCTATTTGTGATTCAAAAGACTGGTACCGATGTAGTTGGAAAATTATTTGGACCCATTATGGTGCTGTGGTTTGCAGTGATTGGCCTAATGGGTATATATCAGGTCGTACAGCATCCAGCTATCTTTGCTGCTATCAATCCAATGTATGCCATTCACTTTATGGATGAGCATGCTCTGCAAGGCTTTATTGTGCTGGGCGCGGTGTTCCTAGTGCTGACTGGTGCTGAAGCGCTTTATGCCGATATGGGCCACTTCGGAGTGAAGCCTATTCGGATGGGTTGGTTCTTTATCGTGATGCCTTGTTTGCTTTTAAATTACTTTGGACAGGGTGCAATGTTTTTGAATAACCCAGAAACTATTAGCAACCCATTTTTCTTGATGGTGCCCGAAGCGTTTGTTTTCCCATTGGTGATCTTAGCTACTGCCGCAACCGTGATTGCATCCCAAGCGGTAATATCCGGTGCTTTTTCAATGACTAGCCAAGCCATCTTGTTAGGTTTTTTACCTCGTATGAAAGTGCGTCACACGTCTGAACGGGAAATCGGTCAGATTTATATGCCATTAGTTAATTGGGCTTTATTGGTTTTGGTTATTGTGGTGGTGTTAGCGTTTAAGAAGTCTGAAAACTTAGCTGCAGCCTACGGCATTGCGGTGACTACCACTATGATCGTCACCACCTTCTTGGCAGCGATTGTGATGCGTGTAGTGTGGCGCTGGAATACTATCCTAGTAACCTTGGTAATCAGTGCATTCTTAGCTGTTGATCTCGCATTCTTAACGGCTAATTTATTGAAGATTATGGAAGGCGGTTGGTTTCCGCTGTTATTGGGCGCAGTCTGCTTCATTTTCTTGATGACTTGGTATCAAGGCCGCAAGATCTTACGTCAGAAGGCGATCAATAATGGCATTGAGTTAAAGAGTTTCATCGAAGCCTTGATGATGCATCCACCGCATCGAGTTGAAGGTACGGCCATTTTCTTAACGGCTCACGTCGATTATTTACCGGTATCTTTTTTACATAACCTCAAACACAACCACGTGCTTCATGAAAGAGTCTTTTTTTTAAAGGTCAGTATTTGGGATGTCCCTTATGTTAAGGATGACGAGCGCATTAACTTGCGAGATCTTGGTAATGGTGTTTATGTAGTTCGCACTGTGTATGGGTTTAATGAAACTCCGGACATGGGCCAGATTATCGAATTACTGCAGAGGTCTTCTGACTTGAAGTTTGATTTAATGAATACCTCATTCTTCCTGTCGCGCGACACCATTGTCTCTACGGAGATTCCGGGTATGGCATTGTGGCGTGAACGCTTGTTTTGCTGGATGTATCAAAATGCCGGTCGTCAATCAGACTTTTTCAAAATTCCTGCAAATCGCTTGGTTGAGTTGGGCGCAAAGGTGGAAATTTGAGAAAGAATTTTTCTCAGCGATCCAAAATATTCATTGGGATATTTTTATTACTGAGCTCCATTAGCGGCATTACTTTAGCAACGCCTGCTGAAGAGGCTGAGTTGGCTAAATTGGATAAGATCGAGTCAGAGCTAGAGTTGCAAAGAGACTGGGCTAAGTATCGCTGGGGCAAAGCTTCATCAGATTGCTATCAAAACTATTGGGTGAACTATTGCTTGCGTAGCGCTAGAGCAGAATATCGTAAAGAAATTGACCCCATTAGCGAACAAGAGCGTGCTTTGCATGAAGTGCAACGCAATTTACGTAAGAGTATTAAAGATCAGGAAGATCAAAAGCGTGCCGCTGAGCGGGCTTCGCCTGTCAAGGCTGCAGAACGGGTTGATAATCAACGCGAGTTTGAAGATAAGCAAAAAGCTGCGGCTGCAAGAGCGGCCGATCTGGAGCAGCGTCGCAAGGACGCCCCTAAGCGTGCCCAAGAAAATAAAGCTGGCACGCAACTCGATTAACACTGAATTTATTAGCTTCAATTACTAGGAATCTCTTGGCTAAAGTCAAAACGGTTTATATCTGCCAATCTTGTGGCGGTACTTCTGCAAAGTGGCAGGGCCAATGCCCATCTTGTCAGGCGTGGAACACTATGGAAGAGGGCTTGCCCGAGACCACTTCTAACTCACGGTTTCAGGGTTTAGCGCAATCATTACCAAGACAAAAACTCTCTGCAATTACTGCCGAAGATTTGCCACGTTTTAGTACTGGTGTTGAAGAGTTTGATCGCGTGTTGGGTGGTGGCTTGGTACCTGGTGGCGTAGTTTTATTGGGTGGCGATCCAGGAATTGGTAAATCAACACTCCTACTGCAAGCTTTGGCTGAGATGAGCTCTTCAGGTATGAATGTACTCTATAGCAGTGGTGAAGAATCGGCTGCACAAATAGCATTGCGTGCAAAACGCATCGCGCTCAATGCGCCACAACTAGAGGTCTTAGCAGAAATTCAGTTAGAAAAACTCATCTCCATCATGGATACTGTCAAGCCACAGGTATTGGTGGTGGACTCTATTCAGACTTTGTATTCTGAGGTGTTAAGTTCAGCGCCAGGTTCCGTCGCCCAAGTGCGTGAGTGCGCTGCCCAACTCACCAGAGCCGCAAAATCCAGTGGGATCTGTGTATTGATGGTGGGTCATGTGACTAAAGATGGCCACTTGGCTGGCCCACGGGTGCTGGAGCACATTGTGGATACGGTATTGTATTTTGAGGGCGATACCCATTCTTCATTTCGTTTAGTGCGCTCGATTAAGAATCGTTTTGGTGGCGTTAACGAGCTTGGTGTATTTGCAATGACTGAAAAAGGTCTACGAGGGGTCACTAACCCGTCAGCAATCTTCTTATCGCAGCACGAGCAAATGGTTCCCGGCGCTTGCGTATTAGTCACTCAAGAGGGCAGTAGACCACTCTTGGTAGAAATTCAGGCATTGGTTGATACAGCACATGTTCCTAACCCACGGCGTCTAGCAGTTGGCTTAGAGCAAGCCCGTTTAGCAATGCTCTTAGCGGTATTGCATCGCCATGCGGGCGTGGCGTGTTTTGATCAAGATGTATTTTTAAATGCTGTTGGCGGTGTCAAGATTTCAGAACCAGCGGCTGACTTGGCAGTGCTGCTAGCAATTCAGTCATCGATTCGTAATCGCGCCTTACCTAAGGAGCTCATCGTCTTTGGTGAGGTAGGATTGGCTGGAGAGATTCGTCCTTGTCCGCGCGGTCAAGAGCGTTTGAAAGAGGCTGCTAAGTTAGGCTTTACAGTGGCCATTATTCCAAAGGCGAATATGCCCAAGACCAAGATCCCGGGCTTAAAAGTAATTCCTGTAGAGCGAATTGATCAAGCGATCGCAGCTGCTGCAGAACTCAGTTAATTTTCAGTAAATCGTTTTATTTTTTAACGCAGATCTTCTGCTTGTATTAAGAGTACCTGCTCTTCGCCAGCAGACACTTCCATCCAGATCACAGGAATTTGTGGGAATGCCTTTTTGAAGTTCTGATACTCATTACCAATTTCAAGCAGAATAGCGCCACGTTCAGAGAGGTAGTCTGGCGCTTGGGCAATAATTCTGCGAATTAAATCCATACCGTCATCACCACCCGCAAGGGCCAAGGCTGGCTCAGCTTGATATTCAGTAGGGAGTGCGCTCATTGAGGTGGCATTGACATAAGGTGGGTTGCAAATAATCAGATCAAAGAGGTTGTCTTCATTGGGCTCGGGTAGTGCGTCCCAAAGGTCGCCATCTAATAATTCCACTTGAGAGCTTAAGCTATGGCGATCCACATTGCGTGCTGCAACAGATAAGGCTGGCATGCTGATATCACAAGCGCTCACATGAACATCAGGACAAGAAAGAGCAAGCAAGATAGCCAAAGAGCCATTGCCAGTGCAAAGATCTAATGCTTTGCCATCGGCCGGTAACCATGGCTCCAATGATCCATCCACAATCAGTTCCGCAATCCATGAACGGGGAACAATACTTTGTTCGCTACAGAAAAATGGCACACCCATTAACCAAGCTTCACCCAAAATGTAGGCCAGTGGTTTACGAGTTGCAATTCTTTGCTCAGCGATAGCGAATGCCATTTGGTATTGATCGCTCGTTAGTGTTCGCTCTAGATGATCTAGTGCTTCTGCAGGACTGAGTTCCAATTGTTTGCTGGTAATCCACAAGGCTTCACTCTGCGCATCGATAGCGCCATGCCCATAATGTAATTTTGCGGCCTCTAGTTTGAGTGCGACTTGATCAATGCACTGATTGACTGTAAAGGCTTGTGAAGGCTCAGGGTCCATGATGGATGAATTTTGTATTAAAAAAGAAAAGCAGTGGGGTGAGATTAAGCTATGAGCTGCTCAAGCGTTTTGCGATAGATATTTTTGAGTGGCTCAACATCATCAATGATGACGCACTCATCGATTTTGTGGCTAGTCGCATTGAGCGGCCCAAATTCCACAACCTCTTTGCAGATCTTGGCGATAAAGCGACCATCACTAGTGCCCCCAGTAGTGGAGAGTTCGGTATCCACTCGTGTCTCGGCTTTAATGGCTTTGCGTAAAGCACCTGCTAAATCGCCATCACCAGTAATGAATGGGCTGCCACCTAATACCCAGTCGATCTCAAAATCAAGACCAGCGTTTTTGAGAATGTTTTCAAGACGTTCGCGCAATTGTTCTGGTTTGCTCTCGGTAGAGAAGCGGAAATTAAAGTCGATTACTAGCTCACCAGGAATCACATTATTGGCACCAGTGCCCGCATGAACATTCGAAATCTGAAAACTGGTTGGCTGGAAATATTGATTGCCCTTATCCCACTCAGTCTCTACCAATGCTGTAATGGCTGGCGCAGACAAGTGAATTGGATTCGCGCCTAAATGAGGGTAGGCAATATGCGCCTGTATACCTTTGATTTTCACTTTGCCGGATAAAGAGCCGCGACGACCATTTTTAATCATGTCACCCAACTGATCAACAGAGGTCGGTTCGCCAATCACGCAGTAATCCAAGCGTTGACCATGTTGTTGCAAACGCTCACACATGATGACAGTGCCATCATTGGCGGGACCCTCTTCATCGCTAGTAATTAAGAAGGCAATGGAACCTTGATGATCAGGATGGGTAGTAACAAATTCTTCTGTGGCAACTACAAATCCAGCTAGAGAGGTTTTCATATCAGCTGCACCACGACCGTAGAGTAAGCCATCACGAATCGTTGGCGTAAATGGGTTGCTGGTCCATTTTTCAAGTGGGCCAGTAGGCACTACATCGGTATGACCAGCAAACATCAGCACTTTGCCTTGATCGCCCGCTTTCCCTTTTTTGATGGCCCAAAGATTGGTGACCTGAAAATTCTCAGGTCCACTAATAACGCTCTCAGTATGAAAGCCAATTGCTTGTAAGCGTTGAGCAATTAAATCCTGGCAACCACCATCAGCCGGTGTTACGGAATGGCAAGCGATCAGAGCTTCAGTAAGCTCAAGCGTGGCGCTCATAGATTTTTAGTCGCGCAGCAGTTCGTTGATGGCAGTCTTGGCTCTGGTTTGTGCATCCACTTTTTTCACAATGATTGCAGCATACAAACTGTACTTACCGCAAGCAGAAGGCAATGAGCCTGGAACTACTACTGAGCCAGCAGGAACACGACCGTAATGCACTTCACCAGTTTCACGATCATAAATTTTGGTGCTTTGACCAATGTAGACACCCATGGAGAGAACCGAATTCTCTTCAATGACGACCCCTTCAACTACCTCAGAGCGGGCGCCAATAAAGCAGTTATCTTCAATAATCACTGGGCCGGCTTGAATTGGCTCTAAAACACCACCAATGCCAACGCCACCAGAAAGGTGAACGTTTTTACCAATTTGAGCGCAAGAACCAACGGTTGCCCAAGTGTCGACCATAGTGCCTTCCCCAACATAAGCACCAATATTGACGTAAGAAGGCATCAAAACAGCATTTTTGCCAATAAAAGAGCCTCGCCGAGCCATAGCAGGGGGAACCACGCGGAATCCGCCCGCTGCAAAGTCAGCAGCCGTATAACCTTCAAATTTGCTAGGAACCTTATCGTAGAACTGGGTGTAACCACCAGCACTCATTGGAACGTTGTCCTCTAGGCGGAAAGAAAGCAGTACTGCTTTCTTAACCCACTGATTTACTTCCCACTTACCGACATCGCGACGCTCGGCGACTCGAATGGTGCCCGCATTGAGGCCTTCCAAGACCGCATTTACAGCGCTCCGGACGCTTCCAGGGGCGCTGTTGGGTGAGAGGTCTGCGCGGTTTTCCCAGGCTTGTTCAATGATGCTTTGTGGTGATTGGCTCATGCTTTTCAGTTAACTATCAGATTGTTAAGGGATTTTGTCCCTGAAGGTAGATCTATCATTATATCGATGGGGCAAAAACGTGTCGAAGTAGCCTTAAGCTTGCTATCATCTTCCCACTTTAGATGTAAATTTTTACCCCTTTTTTGAACCCCCTTTTTTCCCTGCAAAGTACGCCGTGCAACTGAAATCCATCAAACTTTCCGGCTTTAAGTCTTTCGTTGACCCAACCCATTTTGAAATGCCTGGCCAATTAATTGGTGTTGTAGGCCCTAACGGTTGCGGAAAGTCGAACATTATTGACGCTGTACGTTGGGTTTTGGGTGAATCCCGCGCCAGTGAGTTGCGTGGTGAGTCCATGCAAGACGTTATTTTTAATGGCTCAGGTTTACGCAAACCATCTGGTCGTGCCAGCGTAGAACTCATTTTTGATAATTCTGAAGGACGTGCTCAAGGTCAGTGGAGTGCTTTTACAGAATTGGGTATTAAACGTGTTTTGACTCGTGACGGTAATTCTAGTTATTACGTCAACAACCAAGTGGTCCGCCGCAAAGATATTCAAGATATTTTCTTGGGTACCGGTATGGGTCCAAGAGGTTACGCCATTATTGGTCAAGGAACAATTAATCGCATTTTAGAGGCAAAACCAGAAGAGTTGCGCGTGTTCTTGGAAGAGGCAGCTGGGGTTTCTAAATACAAAGAGCGTCGTAAAGAAACTGCTTCTCGTTTAGAGGACACTGTCGAAAATTTAACCCGTGTTGAAGACATTTTGCGTGAGCTTGATCAACAACTCACTCGCTTAGAAAAACAAGCAACTGTTGCCGAGCGTCATGCAGAGCTCTCTGCACAAATGAGATCCCAGCAACAGTTACTCTGGTTTGTGCGTCAGACTGAGGCTGGAAAAGAGCAAGAGCGTCATGCCAATGCAATCCGTGATACCCAAGTGAACTTGGAAGAGCAGACTGCTAAGCTGCGTCATGCTGAGTCTGAACTGGAAACCATGCGTACTCAACAATACGCATTGCAAGACAAAGTCTCTGAGGCGCAAGGGGAGTTATATCAAACCAACTCTGATGTGAGTCAGGTTGAATCACAGATTCATTATGTACAAGAAGCGCGCCAACGCTTACAACAACAAACTCAAGATTTGCAGGCACAATTGCAGCGCTGGACCGTGCAAGAAACTGATGCTGCTCAAGCGCAACGCACTGCTGAGCATGAACTCAATGAAGCTTTAGAAAAAGAACAAACTCTCTTGGCAGACCTCACTGGCTTACAAGGGCAGATGCCAAGTCGTGAGGAGGCTTATCAAACTGCTGCACGTGATCTCAATAACGCCCGCGAAAGCTTAGCCTCTATTGAACAACGTCTTGCGAGTTTGGGTGAGCGTATTCGTGCCATGTCAGCTCAATCCGATGAGCTCAAAGGGCGTGAAGCCCGCTTAAGAGGTGAGCTTGATGGTATGCGTAGGCCAGATGCAGAAGCTTTGCAAATGGCGATTGATCGTCAAGCTATGGCGCAGCGCAAAGTTGAAGAGTCAAAACAACGCGCAGGTGAAACGCAGCAACGCGTACCTGCTGCAGATGAAGCACGTAATGCCGCCCAACAAAAAATTCAGACAGCCAATCAAGATTTGGCTCAAACTGAGGCTAAGTTAACTGCTTTGACCGCCTTACAAGCCAGCGTGCAAGCACAAGGCAAGATTGGTCCATGGCTTGAAAGTAAAGGTCTTAAAGAAAGCAAACGTCTCTGGCAAGAGCTCAAAGTAGAGAGCGGTTGGGAAGCCGCTTTGGAGTCAGTATTGCGTGAGCGTTTGGCTGCAGTGACTGCAAAGAGTGTGCAAGAAACTCTCGCTTTAGCCAATGATGCGCCTCCAAGTCGTTTGGCGATTTTGCTGACAGAAGAAATTAGCCCAGCACATACATCAGCTCCAGCGGATTTCACACCTTTATTAAGTCGTGTGCAAAGTGCTGGTGCCCCAAGGCTTACCTCTGTGTTGCAAGAGTGGTTAGACAATATTTATATTGCCTCCAGTCTCGAAGATGCTTTGCATCGCCGTGAAAAATTACCAGCTGGTGGTGCATTTGTTACTCAGCAAGGCCATTTAGTGAGTCGTGTAAGCGTGCAGTTATATGCAGCAGATTCTGAGCAGGCTGGTATGTTGGCCCGTGCGCAAGAGATGGAAAGTCTTGAGAAACAGTTACGCGCTCAAAAATTGATGCAGAGCGAATTGCAAGGTGAATTAGATCAATGCGTTGCTAACTATCAAGCAGCTCATCAAGCAGCAGAGCAGGCCCGTATCAATGCTGAGCAGGCAGTGCAAGAAGCTCATGGCTTTGAAGTGGAGAGAATGCAGTTAACTCAGGCTGAGGAACAATATAGCCAGCGCGCTGCCCAAATTCAGGATGAGTTGAGTGAGTTGCGTCTGCAAGGTGAGCAATTGGGTAATACACAAGAGCAATCTGCGGCAGAGTTAACTCAAGCAGAAGAGTCTAAGCAGGGCCTCCAAGATGCTTTAGCATCTGCTCAAGAAAAATTAGAGGCTGCCACGCAAGAACGTGATCGTTTGCGTGAATCTTTACGCGCAGCAGAAATGTCTGCACAAGAGGCTGCCTTTGCAACTCGCTCACTGCAACAGCGCATTGCAGACTTACAACGTGATCAAAGTACTGCTCGCACTCAGATCATGGAGATTCAGGATAAGTTTGATCAGGCCACTCAAGAGTTAGTTTCCTTAAGTGATGAAGAAGCGCAAGAAAAATTACAGGGACTCTTGTTAGCTCGTAGTGCGCGTGAAGCAGCTTTGGCAAACGCTCGTACTGAGCAAGATGCTTTATTACATCAATTGCGTGAGGCGGATGAAGCCCGTATGCAGGTAGAGCGTAGCTTGCAGCCAATGCGCGACAAAGTGGTTGATTTGCAATTGCGTGAGCAGGCTGCCCGTTTGAACTATGAGCAATTTGCGACTTTGTTGACCGATGCAGAAGCTGACTTAAGTGCCTTGGAAGCAAACTTTAGCCCCGACTTGAAGGTTGGCGCCTTGCAGACTGAAGTCAATCGTTTAAATACTGAGATTCAATCACTGGGTCCAGTGAATATGGCTGCGCTTGATGAGTTATCCAGCTCACGTGAGCGTAAGCAGTTCTTGGATGCGCAATCTGCTGACTTGAATGAAGCAATGCAGACTCTGACTGATGCGATTGCCAAGATTGATGCAGAGACTCGTGATTTATTGCAAGGCACCTTTGATCAAGTCAATGGCCACTTTGGAAAATTATTCCCAGAACTGTTCGGCGGCGGTCATGCTGAATTGGTGATGACTGGTGAAGAGATTTTGGACGCAGGCGTTCAAGTAATGGCCCAACCTCCAGGCAAGAAAAATAGCAGCATCTACTTGCTCTCCGGTGGTGAAAAGGCTTTGACTGCGATCGCACTGGTTTTCTCACTTTTCTTGTTGAATCCAGCTCCATTCTGCTTACTCGATGAGGTTGATGCGCCATTGGATGATGCCAATACCCTGCGCTATTCTCAACTGGTCGCCAAAATGTCAGATAAAACACAGTTTTTGTTTATCTCCCACAACAAAATCACCATGGAAATTGCCCATCAGTTGATTGGTGTCACGATGCAAGAGCAAGGCGTATCACGCATTGTTGCCGTGGATATCTCTTCAGCGGTTTCAATGGTAGAGGCTGCTTAAGTGTACGTAGAACAAATCATGACAATGTTGGGCTTGTCTGATTTGCAGTTTGCCTTAGCAGTTATTGGACTACTGATTTTGATATTGGTAGCCATCCTCAACCTTAAATACTCCCGGGCACGTCGTAAAGCAAGAGAGCAGGATGAATATGCTCTTGATGATCGCTTTGCACGCGAGCCTAGTTTTGGTCAGGGCTTTGCAGATGCTGACTCAAGTGAGCGTAATGAACCTAGTTTTGCTAGCGCGCTTTTAGCAACGACTTCTACTCCTGAGAAGTTTGCCATCGATCCTCGTATTGACTGCGTCATTACACTACGCTTTGATGAAGGTATCAGCGGGGCAGAGATTCTTGAAGAAATTAATACATGGACAGACTTACAAGCGCAATCTGCTGCAAAGTGGATGTGCGAAGGTTTGAATGTTGATCAGGAGTGGGAAGAGTTAAACCCGCAATCTTCATACTCTGAACTCCAATTAGCTATTCAGCTAGCAAGTCGCCGTGGTGCCATTGGCGTCTTGGAATTATCTGATTTCTGTTCTCGCGCTCAAGCGCTCGCCGATACCCTGGGTTCCCAAATCGACATGCCTAGCGTTAACACCATGCTAGAGAGCGCTAAAGAGTTGGATGTGATGGCGGCAGATAGTGATATTCAACTTAGTATCAACGTGCTCTTTGATGAAGCTTGCCCTTGGGGTAATTTTGATGCGCTGATGCGTCAACGTGGTTTCAAGTTAGGGCGCAATGGCCGTGAATATGAGTTTTACAGTAATGGTGCATTGATCTTTACTAGCGCAGGCTTAGACCCAAACAAGCCGGTAATGCAATTGACCTTACTCTTAGAAGTTCCTCTGGTTGCGCAAGAAGAGCGCGCCTTTGAAAGAATGTTGGCTGAGGGCGTGGAGATTGCACAAGTTGCTCATGGTCGTTTAGTAGATGACAATGGTATTAATTTGAGCGAAGCAGCTGTGATCAGTATTCGTCAGCATCTTGATGGCCTTTATGCCAATCTTGAGAAATCTGGCATCCCTGCTGGATCTTCCACAGCTAGCAGACTCTTTAGCTAGGACATCACCTTGTCGTCGAATAGTCCGATAAATACAGCGGAGCGTTACGCATTCTTACAGGCTGAGCTTGCCCGCCTAGAGCATGCTTACTATGTTCTAGATAATCCACTATTACCTGATATTGAATATGACCGCCTCTATCGAGAGTTATTGGATATTGAAGCGGCTCATCCAGAGTGGATTACACCAGAGTCCTTATCTCAGCGGGTCGGTGGCACTGCCTTAAAAGAGTTTGACTCAGTGACTCATGAAGTACCCATGCTCTCGCTTAATAATGCATTTGAAGAAGCTGAGCTAAGCGCTTTTGATCGTCGTTGTCGTGAAGGCTTGCACGCGGATCATGTAGCTTATGCAGGCGAGTTGAAGTTTGATGGTCTGGCCATTTCTCTGCGTTATGAAAATGGCTCTTTAGTCAGAGCCGCTACTCGTGGTGATGGGGCCAGTGGTGAAGACGTTACTGCGAACATCAAAACAATTCGCGCCATCCCTCTGAAATTAACGGGTAAAAGTATTCCACGAGTTTTAGAGGTTCGCGGTGAGGTCTTTATGTATCTTCAAGACTTTCAAAAAATGAATCAACAGGCAGCTGCTAGTGGCGAAAAAGAATTTGCCAACCCTCGCAATGCTGCTGCGGGAAGCTTACGTCAATTAGATTCAAAGATCACTGCAAAAAGACCACTTTCTTTCTTTGCCTATGGGCTGGGTGCTTTAGAGCCGCAGTCTTGGCTACCAAAAACTCATGAAGAATTACTCAATGCTTATATACAACTTGGGTTGCCAGTGTGCTCAGAGCGCAGGGTTCTTCATTCAGTTGCGGAGATCTTGGCTTTCTACAATGAGATTGGTGCCAAACGTGATGCATTACCCTATGACATCGACGGTGTTGTCTATAAAGTCAATTCATTTACAGAGCAGGCAAAACTTGGATTTGTATCTAGAGCTCCACGATTTGCATTGGCTCATAAGTATCCAGCTCAAGAGGCGCTGACTACTGTATTGGGAATCGATGTGCAAGTAGGTCGTACTGGTGCGATTACTCCCGTTGCCCGACTTGCTCCAGTCGAGGTGGGTGGTGTTACTGTTACCAATGCTACCTTGCATAACGAAGATGAAGTTAAGCGCAAGGATGTGCGTATTGGGGATACCGTTTCGGTACGAAGAGCAGGTGATGTGATTCCCGAAGTAGTGTCGGTGATCAAAGATCGCCGACCCGCAGATACGAAAGAATTTGTGATGCCAGTCAATTGCCCAGTATGTGATTCCCATATTGAGCGTTTAGCCGATGAAGCAGTGGCACGCTGTAGTGGCGGCTTATTTTGTGGTGCGCAGCGTAAGCAAGCTTTAATTCACTTTGCCCACAGAAGGGCTCTCGATATTGAAGGTTTGGGTGAAAAGATTGTTGATCAATTGGTAGATCAGAATCTCGTGAGAACGCCGGCTGATCTTTATCGCCTCGGTTTCACTGCTTTAGCGAATCTAGAGCGAATGGGTGATAAGTCAGCTTATAATCTCATTCAGGCGATTAATCAATCTAGAAATACCACCTTAGCTAGATTTATCTTCGCCCTCGGTATTCGTCATGTTGGCGAGACCACCGCAAAGGACTTGGCCAATCATTACCAATCGATGCATGCACTCATGGATGCCAGTATCGAGGATTTGTTGACTGTTAAAGATGTGGGTCCTGTGGTTGCAGATTCAATCACCAGCTTTATGCAAGAAGCACATAACCGAGAGGCCATTGAGCAACTCCTGACTTCAGGAATGCAGCTTTCTGTCGAGGAAAAAATCATCAGCGCAGCTGTAGCGGGTAAAACATTTGTCCTTACTGGCACCTTCCCAACCATGACCCGCGATGAAGCTAAGGAACTCCTGGAAAAAGCGGGTGCTAAAGTCGCTGGCTCAGTTTCTAAAAAAACTGACTATGTCGTTGCTGGAGAGGATGCAGGTAGCAAGCTTACTAGGGCAGAAGAGTTGGGTGTACCAGTGATTGATGAGTCAGCAATGTTGCATTTATTAAAGTAGTTCTATTCTCAGATGAATTCCTTGCATTCTAAATTTCATATCAACTCCGAGGATTGGGCTAGCTTAGAGCCAATCTCTGACCAAGAAAAACAAGTTCGTATTGATTTGGCGACGGCTTATCAATTAGCCTATTTAAAAAATTGGGATGATGGAATCTATACCCATATTTCAGCTTCAGTGCCTGATGAAGATGGTGCTTATTTACTCAATCGATTTGGATTGCGCTTTAATGAAGTGACTCCTCAAAATTTAGTAAAGGTAAACCTACAGTGCCAGGTATTGACAGGAGAAGGCCCTGTCAATCAGACAGGGTTTGCGATTCATGGTGCAGTACATGCTGCGCGCCCTGATGCAAAGTGTGTATTACATCTTCACGTAGATTCAGTAATTGCCATATCGGCTCAAGCAAAAGGACTCTTGCCAATTTCGCAGCATGCTTTACGTTTTTATCGTGATGTGGCGTACCACGACTATCAGGGATTGGCATTGTCTGCCAGGGAGCAGACTACTCTAGTAAAAAATTTGGCTGATAAGAAAGCAATCCTTTTGCATAACCACGGCAGCATTGTTTGTGGAGCTTCCATACAGCAAGCATTTTATTTAATGGATGTTCTGGATAAGGCCTGCAAAATTCAGGCGCTATCTAGGTCTGATCAGGATTTTATTTGTCCACCTGCTGAAATCTGCGAATTAACTTATAGACAGCTATGTAGCGATGGGGATGATGAGGGTCGGCTAGAATGGCCTGCATATCAAAGAGCTTTGATGGATAGCTAAAAGGAGAAAACAATGCCATTAATTCAAGTGCAATTATTCGAAGGTCGTAGTGATGATGTAAAGCGGGAATATGCAAAAGCCATCACAGAGGCTGCTGTAAAAATTATGGGTTGCACTGCAGCATCAGTCGATGTGATTTATCAGGATGTAAAAAAATCTGATTGGGCAACAGCAGGAAAACTGTGGAGTGATTCCTAGCTATTAAATAGTCGATATTCCTTCCGGGAATATCTCATATAGCATCTCTTGTATTCACAAGCGAACATAGTTTGCGCAAGATACTTCAAATCATATTTTTAGATTCTGAGGAGGCTGTATGAAAATCTGCGTCATTGGAGGTGGTGGAGCAATTGGTGGTTACTTGGCTGCTAAATTAGCCAGGGCTGGTAATCAAGTAACCGTAGTTGCGCGGGGCGCTACCCTTGCAACAATCCAAAAAAATGGTCTAACACTCTATATGGAGAGCGAGCCTCGTCCTATTGTTGCTCAGGTTAGGGCAGCGGAAAAAATTAGTGATGTCGGCATACCTGATGTCATCATGTTGGCTGTAAAGGCACATCAAATTGAGCCAATCATTGATGATTTGGCAAGCATTGTTGGCCCTGAGACCACATTGATCCCAATGCAAAACGGCATTCCATGGTGGTACTTCCAAAATCTACCAGGCCCATTTGAAAACTTCCCGGTAGAGACGGTCGATGCTGGTGGGCAGATTATGAAAAAGATTAATCCACGAAATGTGATTGGTTGTGTTGTCTATCCAGCCACCTATGCAGAGTCTCCTGGCGTAATCCGTCATGTAGAGGGCAATCGTTTTCCGCTTGGTGAGCTTGATGGATCTCAATCCGAGCGCATCCAAAAAATTTCTCAGATGATGTCAGACGCTGGATTTAAGTCACCTATCTTAGAAGATATTCGCTCAGAGATTTGGTTAAAGCTCTGGGGTAATATGACTTTTAATCCTATCAGTGCGCTCACTCATGAGCATCTTGAGGGTATTTGCAGAAATCCTCTGACTAAGGATTTGGCGCGCAATATGATGCTCGAGGCACAAACCATTGCTGAGAAGTTAGGAGTTATATTCCGGGTGGATGTTGAAAGACGTATTTCTGGAGCAGAAAAAGTTGGCAAACACAAAACCTCAATGCTTCAGGATCTCGAAGCTGGCAATAACTTAGAGATCGATGCATTACTAGGTTCTGTGATTGAGCTTGGGCGCATTACCAATACTCTGACACCTTGTTTAAGCACTGTATTTGCTTTAACTAAACTTTTAAACACTAAGGTTCAAACCTCACAAGGCAGGTTGGCTCTGCCAGAGCTTGTACTTGAACATTAGCCTTACCAAAGTCCTGCAGTATGTTGTAGTTTGATCCCATCTTGATGATGGGATTTTTTTTATTCAGACTTTCCTGCCGGTAAGCCCTTCCACCATTCCCCTTTAAATTGTCCCTGCAGCCAATCAATACATTGGACTACTTTGGTGGGGACATGTTTTGGTGAGGAGAAGACTGCATGAATTTCTTGACTTGGTAGTGTCCAATCCTCCAAGATGGGTCTCAGAACTCCATCCTTCATCGATTGATGCGCTACATAGCAAGGGAGTGCAGCCAAGCCCATGCCTGCTCTAGCTGCTGATAAGACGGAAGAGAGATTGTTGGAGGTAAACGGCCCTTTCACCTCGATAGATTCTGAATGACCTGATTGGTCTGTGAAACTCCAGCGATGGTCGCCTTGCACCGTGGAGTAGATTAAGGCAAGGTGTTTACGGATTTCCTCTGGGGCTTTGGGGATCGAGTGTTTTTCGAGATACTGAGGGGTAGCAACCAATACCCAAGGGTTGGTACCAAGAAATCTTGACCCTAAAGAAGAGTCTGGTAAACGTCGCATCCGAATCGCTAAATCGACACCTTGTTCGACAAGATTGATATATCGATCATCCATACTGAGATTGACTTCAAGCTCTGGATGAAGTGCCATAAATTCGAGAATGGAGGGTGTGAGAACCCGCCGCCCAAAAGCAACCGATGAATTAATCGTTAGCCTGCCCCGAACTTTGGATTGCATCAAGGAGGCCAGGTCATCAGCCTCTTCAATTTCACGGGCTATCAACTTGCATTTCTCGTAATAAATTTTCCCAATCTCAGTGGGGGTGACTCCACGAGTGCTGCGGTGCAGCAGTAATGCCCCTAAGCGCTTCTCCATGGATGCAACAAATTTGGTGGCTGTGGGTTGGGTAATGCCTAAATCTTCAGCAGCCTTACTAAATGAGCCCGTTTCTACGACTCGAATAAAGAGGGATATTCCTTGTACGCGATCCATGACAGGGTTCTCTGGTGGCAATAGATAGGTGATTTTTACACTATTCCACAGTGGAATACTAGATATAGATTTGCTGAGGTTCTCTATTTACCTGAATTTGGGGATGATTCGTCCATACCCATATGAGGAGATGAATCATGGCAAAAATGAAAGCAGCAATGGCAGCAGTGTTGGTGATGGAAAAAGAGGGCGTTACCCAAGCCTTTGGAGTACCAGGTGCTGCAATTAATCCCCTATACGCCCAAATGCGCGAACGTCAGTCGATTGCCCATGTATTAGCGAGACACGTAGAGGGTGCTTCTCATATGGCAGAGGGCTACACAAGAGCCGCTCCAGGAAATATCGGTGTCTGTATTGGTACATCGGGCCCCGGCGGCACAGATATGATCACCGGCTTGTATTCAGCGCAAGCAGATAGCATTCCAATTTTATGTATTACAGGTCAAGCTCCACGCGCTAAATTACATAAAGAAGATTTCCAGGCGGTGGATATTGCTTCAATCGCTAAGCCTTTAACCAAGATGGCAGTTACCGTACTTGAGCCAGCATTGGTTCCAAGAGTATTCCAACAGGCATTTCACTTAATGCGCTCTGGCCGTCCTGGACCAGTGTTGATTGATTTACCAATTGATGTGCAGATGGCTGAGATCGAGTTTGATATCGATACTTATGAGCCATTGCCTGCCTACAAACCACAGGCAACTCGCAAGCAGATTGAGAGAGCGCTTGAAATGCTTAATGAATCTGAGCGTCCCTTGATTGTGTCTGGTGGTGGCGTGATTAATTCTGATGCTTCAGACCTTTTAGTACAGTTTGCAGAGATCACTGGCATTCCTGTCATTCCAACGCTTATGGGTTGGGGCTCGATCCCTGATAGTCATCCATTGATGGCTGGTATGGTTGGTTTACAAACATCACATCGTTATGGCAATGCCACGATGTTGGCAAGTGATTTTGTTTTAGGAATCGGTAACCGTTGGGCAAATCGCCACACGGGTTCAACCGAGGTGTATTGCAAGGGCCGTAAGTTTATTCACGTCGATATTGAGCCTACTCAGATCGGTCGTATCTTTACTCCTGATTTTGGTATTGTGTCCGATGCAAAAGCTGCGTTAGCCCTGTTTATAGAAGTTGCAACGGAGATGAAGAAAGCTGGCAAGCTGAAAGATCGCACTAAGTGGTCAGCTGAATGCTTGGGTAGAAAAAATTCCATCGACTATCAGCGCAAGACAAACTTTAATGAATCTCCAATGAAGCCGCAGCGCGTGTATCAAGAGATGGTTCAAACGTTTGGGGAAGATGTCACCTATGTCAGTACGATTGGTCTCTCGCAAATTGCTGGCGCTCAATTCTTGAAAGTATTCAAGCCTCGTCATTGGATTAACTGTGGTCAAGCTGGTCCATTGGGCTGGACAGTTCCAGCAGCTCTAGGTGTACGTGCTGCTGATCCAACCCGTAAGATTGTGGCCCTCTCAGGCGACTATGACTTCCAGTTCATGATTGAAGAGTTGGCTGTCGGCGCACAGTTTAAGTTGCCATTCATCCAAATTTTAGTTAACAACAGTTATCTTGGATTAATCCGACAAGCACAACGTGGCTTTGAGATGGATTACTGTGTGCAATTGGCTTTCGATAACGTCAATATTCCGGAAAGCGCTGGCATTGTGAAGGGTTATGGCGTAGATCACGTGAAGGTTGTTGAGGGACTTGGCTGTAAGGCCATCAGAGTAGAGCGTGAAGATCAACTGGCTCCTGCAATTGCTCAAGCCGAGGCATGGATTGCTGAATTTAGAGTACCAGTTGTAGTTGAAGTGATTCTAGAGCGAGTCACTAACATTGCGATGGGAACAGAAATCGATAGCGTTAACGAGTTTGAGCCTGTTGCTAAATCTATTGAAGATGCTCCAGTAGCAGTTCTTCAGTCCTAGTTTGTCATTTAGAAAAGAGAATATTCAATGCCTCGTTTTGCCGCCAATTTGTCCATGCTCTTTACAGAAGATGCATTCTTAAATCGCTTTGCGCTTGCACGAGTTGGTGGTTTTAAGGCTGTCGAATTTTTATTTCCTTATGCATTTTCTAAGGATGAAATTAAGTCTTGTTTGGATACTTATGCGTTGAAATTGGTTTTGCATAACCTGCCTGCAGGCGATTGGGAGGCTGGCGAGCGAGGTATTGCTTGCCACCCTGATCGCGTTGCAGAGTTTCGTGCTGGGGTAGATAAAGCGATTGAATATGCCACTTTTTTAAATGTTAAGCAGTTAAATTGTTTAGCAGGCAAGGCGCCTGCCGGGGTTGATCCTAAAGTGCTACGCGATACTTTTGTTGGTAACTTAGGCTACGCAGCAGAGCAGTTAAGCAAAGCAAAAATCAATCTCTTAATTGAGCCTATCAATACTTATGATATTCCAGGGTTCTACTTATCAAGAACTCAGCAGGCGATTGAAATCATGGATGAGGTAGGTGCCGATAACTTGTATTTGCAATATGACATCTATCATGCTCAGCGCATGGAAGGTGAGTTAGCAAATACGATTCAAAAATATCTCCCTAGAATTGGGCATATTCAGTTAGCAGACAATCCTGGACGTAATGAGCCTGGTACTGGCGAAATTAACTATGACTTCTTATTCGGCTTCCTGGATAAGATTGGATATAAGGGCTGGATTGGTTGTGAATACAAGCCTCTCAAGAACACTGCTGCAGGTCTTGCATGGATGGAGAAGTATGAGCATTCTCATCATGAGTCTGCTTTTGCATAATAGCTTACTAGAATTTAAGCTAAATCCTTAACTCCTCAAGTGGTTTCATCCTAAGCAATGGATTCTGCTTAGGGCTAATCTGCTTTATTGCAGTTGAGGTATGGCATATACCTATTTGTAGCACAGCCCTCACTCCAGCCTCATACTCCCACTTTTTAAAGTTAAGATATTCATCCAATTAAAAGCAATTTTTTAGATGTCAGTAATTTCTTACTAAAAAATCAGGTGGTGATTTTTAGAGGCTCTTGTTACGATTATCCGTTTGAGAGTCTTCTATGCAAAAATTTTCTGGATTTTTTGGCGCCATCATTGACCCCGCTAGATATAAAAACATAGATAGTGTTTTGGTTGTAATGCATGCAAATGTAGAGTTCGTTAATTTTCTAGCCGCATTGGGTAGCGTCATTAGAATAGCGGGAGTTATACCCAAAGCAAGCTCTAAAAAATTTGCAAATCTAAATGCCTTACAGCAGTGCTATCCAGTATTTGATATTGATCGAAGCTCGATATTAGCAAGCCCATCTGAATTTATTAAAACAATTGATTGCCTAACAAATCTTGGTGAAAAATTAGCCCCAAGAGATTTTTATTTCTTTTATTTGCATTTTTAATCAGTGGGGTAGCAGTTTTTGCTCTTAATTATGAAAAGCTTTAATGTAAACGCCATTCCAAATTTTGATATTAGCAAATCAATTGCCCTGTTTGGCCGTCGCGTGCATTCAGTCTTGAATTATGAAAATCCATTCAGTAGGTCAAATCAGATTGGACATGTCACTGCAAGTGGTTTGTTAGTACATGAAAACAAAGCATTACTGATCTTTCATCCATATATTAAAGCTTGGTTTCAGCCTGGTGGCCATATTGATGATGGTGAATCACCTATTGAGGCGGCTATTCGCGAGGTATACGAAGAAACTGGCTTCATATGCGCATTGGATTCGGGAGGTCTTGAGCCAGTTGATGTTGATGTTCATGAAATTCCTGCAAATCCTCAGAAGGGTGAAGGGGTTCATTTGCATATTGACTTACTTTATAGGCTGAAAGTTTTAAGACAGGATAAATCGTCAGAAGATATTTTGTATGACTGGTTTTCTTTTGACCAAATTAAAAGTACTCGCATTCGCCGAGTTCTGTCCAACCTAAGTGCCTAAAGCCTCAAGTAACTCGGTCTCTAATTGAATCTGTAGCTTTGGATTTTTGCCCAAGTTGGCGGCATCCAGCAGTAATACGTCTTCTACTCGTTCACCAAGAGTATTGATACGCGCGGTATGAATCGATACTTGATGTTTAGCTAGCACTCTAGAGATGGTGTAGAGCAGTCCAGTCCGATCGCTTGCAGAGAGTGCAAGTGTGTAATAGCGCCCGCGATCATCTGGAGCCATATAAACCCGGGGCTTAATGGGGAAGGTGCGAGATTGTCTAGAGAGGCGACCCATGCTTGGAGTGGGTAAGGGATCTGCATTGCTTAATGCAGCAGTAAGCTCAAACTCTACCAGTTGAATGATGTCGCGGTAGCTACTGCCCTCATCTACTAGGGTGCTACCAGAAATTTGGAAAGTATCTAAAGCGTAACCATGGCGAGTGGTATGAATGCGCGCATCCCAGATAGAGAAACCATGCTTTTCAAAGTACGCGCAGATTCTGGCAAATAGATCTTCTTGATCTTTGATATACACCGCGACCTGCAAACCTTCGCCAATGGGCGACAACCTTGCGCGCACAATAGGCTGGTCGTTATTCACCTTGTTATAGAGATGACGCGTTAACCAAGCTATATCAGATGAGTCCTGGCGAAGGAAGAAGGCAACATCTAATTGTTTCCATAGTTCTTCATAAGCCTCGTCATTGATGCCATACAGGCGTAATTTAGCCTTGGACTCTTCTTGGTGTTGCGCCAATTCTGAAGAGGCATCTGGCTTGGCTCCACCTAAGACTCTAAGAGTGGTGCGATAGAGATCTTCAAGCAGTTTGCCTTTCCAGGCATTCCAGACTTTAGGGCTGGTGCCACGGACATCAGCTACGGTTAAGAGGTACAAAGCAGTGAGATGACGTTCATCACCCATCTTCTTGGCAAAAGCCCGTACTACATCTGGATCTGTGATGTCTTGCTTTTGAGCTACCTGGCTCATATTGAGATGTTCTGCAACTAACCAGATCAAGAGCTCAGTATCTTTTTTATCAAGACCATGGTCTTTGGCAAACTTACGCATATCGGCTTTGCCAAGTTGCGAATGATCCCCGCCACGTCCTTTGGCAATGTCGTGGAAAAGTGCGGCAATCACTAGTAACCAAGGCTTTTCAAAATGGGCAATTAAGCTGCTACAAAATGGAAACTCATGGGTATGTTCAACAACCATGAAGCGGCGCACATTACGCAACACCATCAAGATGTGCTGATCAACGGTGTAGACATGAAACAAGTCATGCTGCATCTGCCCAACAATTTTTCTGAAGGCAGGCAGGTATCGACCGAGAACGCTACTACGGTTCATTAAGTGGAATGCTCGACTTACACCTTCGGGTTGCTTCAGAATCTCGATAAAGAGGGCTCGATTAATAGGGTTGGCTCGCCACTTAGCATCCATTTTTTGGCGGGCGTTATACAGTGCTCGAAAAATAGTTGCTGAAAGGCTTTTGACGTTAGCTGTTTGCGAAAATACCAGGAAGGTTCGCAAAATTTGTTCAGGATGATTCTGAAACAATTGTGGATCGGTGATATCGAGTACACCTTGCCGCTCAATGAAATACTCATTACCTTCGCCTGGAATAGGGCGAGTGGTTTTAGATTCTTGCGGAAAGAGGAGTGCTTCAATGTTTTGTAAAAGAACATCGTTTAATTGCGTGACTGCTTTAGCAGCCCAGTAGTAGCGACGCATAATCGCTTCACTGGCTTGGCGTGAAGAATCGGTTTCAATGCCCATCGATTTCGCCAGTGGTGCCTGTAAGTCAAAAGCAATCACATCTTGGCGACGTCCTGCGAGCAGATGCAAATTGGCCCTCAGGGTGTCCAGAAAGCGTTGATTGCGATTCAGTTCTGTTAGCTCGCGCTGGGTGACTAAGCCGGCTTCATTTAAGTCTTTAAAGGTGTTACCCAATAATGCCGCCTTACTGACCCAAGAGATGACCTGCAGATCACGTAAGCCACCGGGACTCTCTTTGCAGTTAGGCTCAAGCGAGTAAGGTGTATTTTGATATTTGTAGTGACGTTGTATTTGCTCTGCTTGTTTAGCTTGAAAGAAGCTCTTTGGATCCATTGCACCTTCATAAGCGGCGGCAAATTCTTTAAAGAGTTGTTTTTTCCCGCAGATCAAGCGCGCTTCAAGAAGTGAAGTGCGAACCGTGATGTCCTGCTCTGACTCTGAAATGCACTCTGCAACGGTTCTTACTGAGGAGGCAATTTCAAGGCCAGTATCCCAGCACCTTGCAACAAATTGCTCTACTTTTTTTGATACAGCATCAACCATAGTTGTGTTGGGTGGAAGCAATATCAGAATGTCAATATCAGAATAGGGGAAGAGGGCGCCTCTTCCGTATCCGCCAACAGCCACCAGGGTTGCTTCGCTGTTCAAGTCATAGTCATTCCACAAGTGAGCGAGTAGTTGATCAGTCAGTTTGCTTAGTTGTTTAGTGAGCTTGCCGGCAGCCTGTGTTTTTTTAAACTCTGTATAAGCAACTTCACGAGCGACACGCAGACCTGCCGCATCAGTAATCTTATTGACTGTCTGCGACTGAGTCATGTGATTACGCGCTAGCTGTTAAAGGCCTGAATGCAAGACCTTTAACGCAGTCCGGCGGAGGATTGCTGCCCTCTGACCAGGTTAATACCTCAACGCCAGTTTGCGTCACCAAAAGAGTATGTTCCCACTGCGCAGACAAGCTACGATCTTTGGTTTTAACAGTCCACTGATCTGGCATGGTTCTAATTTCACGACGACCTGCGTTGATCATCGGCTCAATGGTAAAAGTCATGCCAGCTTCTAATTTCTCACCAGTGCCTGGGCGACCATAGTGAAGGATTTGCGGGTCTTGATGAAACACTTTGCCGATACCGTGCCCGCAGTACTCACGCACAACGGAATAACCTGCTTTTTCAGCATGTGTTTGAATCACGTGACCAATGTCACCGAGTGATGCACCTGGTTTCACTTGAGCAATACCCAGCCACATGCATTCAAAAGTAATTTGCATCAGACGCTTGGCCAGCAGAGAAACTTCACCAACCATAAACATCCGACTGGTGTCGCCGTAATAACCATCGGGAGTAATAACGGTGATATCTAAGTTAACCACATCACCAATTTTGAGAACTTTGTCCCCAGGAATGCCGTGGCAAATCACATCATTGACCGAGGTGCAAATGGACGCCGGAAATGGTGGGTAACCTGGGGGTTGGTAGTTCAGTGGCGCAGGAATAGTTTTTTGCACGTCCCGCATGTACTCGTGGCAAATGCGATCAAGTTCGCCAGTGGTAACGCCAGCCTTAATATGGGGAGCTACATGATCCAAAACTTCACTCGCTAAGCGACCAGCCTCACGCATCCCAAGGATGTCTTTTTCTGCGGTAAATGCACTATTCATTCCTTGATTATCAACGACTTGGACAGTCTTAGCTTACCAATACTGCCTAAAAAATAGGCGGTAACCCAGTTTTTAGGGCATTCAGAGCCAGTTTTATCGCACTGGGTCTTGGGACAGACTTGGCTAAGACAAGCTAGAGCCTTGATATTTAAGCTATAATTTTGAACTCAGTTCTATTTTGGACTTGAAATCGCGAGTTGAGCCCTCCAGGGTGGCGTTTTTTAGCGCAGCTAGGACTCAACTTTAGAACTAACCCTTAGGAGATGTTATGTCAGTAACAATGCGTCAAATGCTGGAAGCCGGTTGCCATTTTGGTCACCAAACACGCTTCTGGTCCCCAAAGATGGCCCCATTTATTTTCGGTCATCGCAATAAGATCCACATCATCAACTTGGAAAAAACATTGCCAATGTTTCAGGACGCCCTGAAATTTGCAAAACAAGTTGCTGCTAATCGTGGCACGATTTTGTTTGTTGGTACTAAGCGTCAATCACGCGAGATCATTGCTGAAGAAGCTGCTCGTGCTGGTATGCCTTATATCGATAGCCGTTGGTTGGGTGGCACACTCACCAACTTCAAAACAGTTAAAGGTTCCCTCAAGCGTTTGAAGGACATGGAAGTTGCTAAAGAAGCTGGCGACTGGGAAAAGCTTTCCAAGAAAGAAGCTTTGACGAATGACCGTGATCTCGACAAACTACAAAAAGCCCTTGGCGGTATTAAAGATTTGAACGGTGTTCCTGATGCGATTTTCGTAGTGGACGTTGGTTATCACAAGATTGCTATTACTGAAGCGAACAAGCTCGGTATTCCAGTGATCGCTGTGGTGGATACTAACCACTCACCAGAAGGCGTTGATTACATCATCCCTGGTAACGATGACTCAAGCAAAGCTGTAACCCTCTATG
Source organism: Polynucleobacter sp. UB-Siik-W21 (assembly GCF_018687415.1). Classification (NCBI taxonomy): domain Bacteria; kingdom Pseudomonadati; phylum Pseudomonadota; class Betaproteobacteria; order Burkholderiales; family Burkholderiaceae; genus Polynucleobacter; species Polynucleobacter sp. UB-Siik-W21. The sequence continues at coordinate 528,243 of NZ_CP061289.1, forward strand.
CACGTGGTATTGCTGACGCAATCCTCGAAGGCAAAGCGAACTCTGTTCAAGAAATCTTGACAGCCGTTAAAGAAGGTGAAGAAGAGTTTGTTGAAGAAGGGAAAGCTGAATAATGGCCGCTATTACCGCTGCAATGGTTGGCGAATTGCGCGCCAAGACTGATGCTCCGATGATGGAGTGCAAAAAAGCTTTGACAGAGGCTGATGGTGATATGGCTCGTGCAGAAGAAATTCTGCGCGTAAAGCTGGGTAGCAAAGCTGGTAAAGCGGCTTCACGCGTTACTGCTGAAGGTATCGTAGCCGTTTTTATCAATGGTACTAACGGTGCTTTGTTAGAGGTGAATTGCGAAACTGACTTCGTTTCTAAGAATGATGACTTCTTGGCATTTGCAAATGACTGCGTCAAGTTGGTTGCTGAAAAGAACCCAGCTGATGTTGCTGCATTGCTCGCACTGACTTTAAACGGATCTACGGTGGATACAGTGCGCAGCGCATTGATTGGCAAAATTGGCGAGAACATCATGCCACGTCGCTTCAAGCGTTTTACTGGTAGCAATAAGTTAGTTTCTTACCTCCATGGCACCCGCATTGGTGTTGTGGTTGAGTTTGAAGGCGACGACACTGCTGCTAAAGATGTTGCGATGCACGTTGCTGCCATGAAGCCAGTTGCTTTGTCTACTGCTGACGTTCCTGCTGAGTCGATTGCGATTGAGCGTAGCGTCGCGGTTCAAAAGGCTGCTGAATCTGGTAAGCCACCTGAAATCGTTGAGAAGATGGTGGAAGGTTCCATTCAGAAGTACCTCAAAGAAGTTTCTTTACTGAATCAGACTTTTGTAAAGAACGATAAGCAAACCGTTGAGCAAATGCTCAAAGCTGCCAACACAAACGTCAAAGGTTTTACGATGTTTGTTGTGGGTGAAGGCATTGAGAAGCGTCAAGACGACTTTGCGGCTGAAGTGGCTGCTCAGGTAGCTGCCGCCTCTAAAGCTACTGCGTAATTAGCCAGCTCTGGGCTTGCCCCAGTAGGTCAGTAATACCCAAAAGGGCATAGAAACTCAGGTTTCTGTGCCCTTTTGTTTGATCTTTCCCAAGCCCTTTATAATTTGGCGGAGATATTAAAAAAGTACTTAAAGATCAATAAGCTAAGTATGCAAAGTACTTGGCAAATTACGGAAAATAAAATCATGCCAGGCTACAAACGCGTCCTCCTCAAATTATCTGGTGAAGCCCTGATGGGGGATGATGCTTTTGGCATCAATCCGATCACTATTGATTCCATGGTTTCTGAAATCGCCCAAGTGGTCAATAGTGGTGTTGAGCTCGCCATCGTCATTGGTGGGGGAAATATTTTCCGCGGCGTTGCTGGCGGCGCTGCTGGTATGGATCGTGCAACTGCTGACTATATGGGCATGTTGGCGACCATGATGAACTCTCTCGCATTACAAGATGCTTTGCGTCAAAAAGGGGTTGAAGCGCGCGTGCAATCCGCCCTGAGAATGGACCAAGTGGTTGAGCCTTACATACGCCCACGTGCCATTCGCGCGATGAGCGAAGGCAAAGTAGTGATCTTTGCAGCCGGTACAGGTAACCCGTTCTTTACAACCGATACTGCCGCCGCCTTGCGTGGCGCTGAAATGGGTGTGGAAGTGATGCTGAAAGCTACTAAGGTGGATGGCATCTATAGCGCCGATCCAGTCAAGGATCCTACTGCGACTCTTTATAAGACCATCACCTTTGATGAGGCATTAATTCAGAACTTACAAGTTATGGACGCTACTGCATTTGCATTGTGTCGTGACCGCAAATTACCAATCAAAGTATTTTCGATCCTCAAGCCAGGCGCATTGATGCGTGTAGTTCAGGGTGAATCTGAAGGTACTTTGGTGCACGTTTAATAGGGGGCCTGATGTCTGCAGCAGAAATTAAAACCAATACCAATCAAAAGATGGAAAAGTCTCTTGAGGCTTTGAAAACGAATTTGGCGAAGATTCGTTCTGGGCGTGCCAATCCAGGAATACTGGAACATATTCAAGTGGAGTATTACGGTAATCCAACACCACTAAGTCAAGTGGCGAGTTTGGGCCTAGCAGATGCTCGCACGATTAATGTTCAGCCATTTGAAAAGACCATGGTTGCTGCCGTGGAGAAGGCTATTCGAGATTCGGATTTGGGTTTGAATCCTGCCTCACAAGGTACTGTGATTCGCGTGCCAATGCCTGCATTGACTGAAGAGCGTCGTCGCGAGCTCACTAAAGTCGTCAAAAGCGAGGGTGAAGATACTAAAATTGCAGTGCGTAACTTACGTCGCGATGCCAATGAACATCTCAAGCGCTTAACCAAAGATAAAGAGATTTCTGAAGATGAAGAGCGTCGTGCCACTGACGAGATTCAGAAGATGACCGATAAAGCAGTTGTAGATATCGACAAGATCATTACTGAAAAAGAAAAAGAGATCATGACGGTTTAAGGCCGGATTGAGTTTGATTCTTTTATGACCCAACACCTCAGTTCTACTCAAGCCATTCCAGAGGTAAGCGCTATTCCTCGCCATGTTGCGATCATCATGGATGGTAATGGGCGTTGGGCGAGTAAACGTATGATGCCTCGAGTGACAGGCCATACTGAAGGCTTAGCTGCGGTTCGGAAAATCGTTCAAGAGTGCCGTCGTACCGGCGTTGAGTATTTGACGATATTTGCTTTTAGTTCTGAGAACTGGCGTCGCCCACCAGAAGAGGTGGGTTTCTTAATGAAGCTCTTTCTAAAATCGCTCAAGGCGGAAGTTTCTCGTCTTGCAGAAAATGATATTTGTTTGCGCGTGATTGGCGATCTCAGTCGCTTTGATAACGCAATTCAGGAAATGGTTCATTTCTCAGCAGAAAAGACTGCTGGATGTAATGCGCTGACGATTACTGTCGCTGCAAACTATGGCGGACGCTGGGATATCTTGCAGGCGATGAGTCGTTGCTTGGCTGCCAATCCAAATTTGAAGCCGGAAGACGTCAGTGAGGATTTATTACAGCCTCATCTTTCGATGGCTTATGCCCCAGAGCCAGATTTATTTATCCGCACTGGTGGCGAACAACGGATCAGCAATTTTTTATTATGGCAGTTAGCTTATACAGAGTTATATTTCACAGATGTTTTATGGCCAGACTTTGATGAGGTTCAGCTCCATAAGGCGTTTGATTGGTTTAGTCAGCGCGAACGTCGTTTCGGGCGAACCAGCGCTCAGCTTGCATCGCAAGTGATGAGTGATGCAGTTTAACTATCTAAACTACTCCACATGTTAAAAACCCGCGTGATTACTGCCCTTATTTTACTGGCAGTTCTATTACCAACCTTATTTTTACTGCCAGCCGTGTATGTTGGTGCATTCTTTTTGCTAACCCTATTAGCTGCTGCTTGGGAGTGGAGTCGTTTACTTGCACCCGAAGCAGGGCGGGCAGCCTGGCTTTACGCTCTTTTTTGCTTAATGATTATTTTATTTTTGCTAGGGATGAAAAACGTCGATTGGCAATTTGCTCTATTGCTCTTAGCAGTCTTCTTTTGGTTTTTTATCGCCCCATTGATGCTTGCTAAAGGCATGAATCTCTCTTTGCAAAAGTTGCGTCCTTTTTACGGAGTACTCGGACTCATTTTGCTGCCAGCAACTTGGTTCGCTTTGGTTTTCTTGCGAGAGTTAGGACTCGTATTTTTGTTAACCACTATTGCTTTAGTGTGGGTGGCAGATATCGGGGCATACTTTGTTGGTAAGGCGTTTGGAAAACGAAAATTAGCCATCCAAATTAGCCCGGGGAAATCAGTTGAGGGTGCAATAGGCGGTCTGGTTCTCTGTTATGTATACGCATTTTTGTGCGTGTTTTACTTGCCCTTCGAAGCTACTTTATTTGGGGCATGGGCGATACGCTTTGGTTGGGTCGCCATGTTTCTGATGGTGACAGTATTAACAGCCTTCAGTATTTTTGGTGACCTCTTTGAGTCCCAATTAAAGCGTTTGGCTGGCGTGAAAGATAGCAGTCATTTGTTGCCAGGGCATGGTGGGGTATTGGATCGTATTGATGCATTAATGCCTACTATGCCAATTGCAGCTTTACTTGCGGGGCTGGTGTAATGAAGAGACTTATTACCGTTCTGGGCTCTACTGGTTCGATTGGTGTGAATACGTTGGATGTGATTCGGGCGCATCCTGATCGCTTTCAGGTGGCAGCACTTACTGCGGGTAAGCAAGTTGATCTCTTGGCAGAGCAGTGTATTGAATTTAAGCCTGCTATTGCTGTTGTCTCAGAAGCCAGTGATGCTGTGCGCTTAGAAAAATTATTGCTTGAGAACAATATTAAGACTCAAGTATTGTATGGTCCTCAAGCCTTAGTAACAGCGGTAACAGATTCTGGATGTGACACAGTAATGGCTGCCATTGTTGGAGCAGCAGGCTTAGTACCAACCCTTGCAGCAGCCAAAGCTGGCAAACGTGTTCTGCTTGCAAATAAAGAAGCGCTGGTGATGTCTGGTAATTTGTTTATGCAAGCCATGAAAGATGGAGGCGGGGAATTACTTCCAATTGATAGCGAGCACAATGCCATTTTTCAATGCTTGCCAAATGAATTTACTAAGACTCCACATTCCAATCATGGCGTGGAAGAATTGTGGCTCACTGCCTCGGGTGGGCCTTTTAGAAATACGCCATTAGATCAATTAGCGAGTATTACTCCAGATCAGGCCTGTGCCCATCCGAATTGGGTCATGGGTAGAAAGATATCTGTGGATTCTGCAACCATGATGAATAAGGGGCTTGAAGTCATTGAAGCCTTCTGGTTATTTGGTTTGCCGCTTGAAAAAATTAAGGTCTTGATTCATCCTCAAAGCGTAGTGCATTCAATGGTGCGCTATCGTGATGGTTCGATATTGGCGCAATTAGGTCAACCGGATATGCGCACCCCCATTGCTTATGGTTTGGCCTGGCCAGAGCGTATTGAGGCTGGCGTAGCGCCCTTGAACTTAACTCAACTGGCTAGTTTCCATTTTTCAGAGCCAGAGCTTGCTCGCTTTCCGTGTCTTGCTTTGGCCTTTGCTGCAGCCAAAGCAGGTGGTACAGCGCCTACAGTACTGAATGCTGCCAATGAAGTTGCTGTTGCTGCATTTTTAGACGCTGGCTTGCATTATCTCCAAATCCCGGCAGTAGTTGAGAAGACCTTGAACGCCATTGCTCTGACTAATGCAGATTCATTGGAGGATATTTTGAGTACGGATGCACAAGCCAGAAAAGTGGCGTGTGAGTTTATTCAAGTTTTACATAAGTAATTAAGGTGATTAAGGATTTTCTTTGCAAGCATTAATTACCCTTGGTGCATTTTTGCTGACTCTTGGTGTGTTGGTGAGCTTTCATGAGTTTGGCCATTTTTTAGCGGCCCGTGCATGTGGCGTAAGAGTCCTCCGCTTTGCAGTGGGTTTCGGAAAACCACTCTTTACTTATCACGCAAAAAACAAAACTGAATGGGTACTTGCTTCAATACCTCTAGGTGGCTACGTCAAATTATTAGATGGTCGAGATCGTTCTCAAGATATTGCGGTGGAGGATGAGATGCAGGCTTTTGATCAAAAGCCTCTTTGGCAGCGCTCTATGATTGTGGCGGCAGGACCATTTGCAAATTTCTTCTTAGCGGTTTCGCTATTTTCCGTCATCTATATTTCTGGTGTGCCACAACTTCCAGCGGTCTTACAAAGCCCCCCAGAAAATTCAGTTGCTGCAAAATTCGGTGTAACTGCGGGAGACAGGGTAACTGGATGGCAGACTCTTGATTCAGGCGCTGCGCCCATTTCTGGGGAATTTGACCCCGTTCCAAGTTGGAACGCTTTGCACTGGAATCTCATGGATGCTCTAATCGGAGAGTCTGGGTTCGCATTGGAGCTGCAGGATTCAAGCGGTAGTCGCTTTATCAAAGCTTTTAAGGCTGATGATTTGCCAAATATCACCCCGGAAGGTGATCCCATGAAAAGTCTGGGCTTACTGCCTCAGGCCACTCCTTTGGCTCAATGGGATGAGCTCAAATTGAACCCCCTTCAGGCCTGGGGATTTGCAAGCCAGCGAGTTTGGTTAATCAGTAAGGTATCTCTCAGGCTTATGGCGGGAATGTTTACCGGTCAAACCTCCATAAAGCAGTTGGGAGGCCCCTTAAGTATTGCTGACATGGCTGGTAAGTCTGCCCAGATCGGCTGGCAACCCTTCCTAGCATTTTTAGCATTAATTAGCATCAGCATTGGTATTCTCAATTTACTCCCTTTTCCTATGCTTGACGGGGGTCAGCTCCTGTATGATGCATGGGAGTTGGTCGCTGGAAAACGGATTTCGATTTCGATGCAGGAGCAGCTCCAAAAAGTGGGCTTTCTGTTTTTGATTTCACTATCCCTGCTGGCTTTGTTTAACGATTTACAACGCTATTTGTCGCCTTGAATTTTCTAACAATATCCCATTCTCTTTATGGTCGTTTTTTAGCTAGATTGCTACTGATTGTGGCCATTTGTTGTGGCTTCAATGTTTCTGCGGCAGATTCTTTTGTTGTGAAAGATATTCGGGTTGAGGGTTTGCAGCGCGTAGAGCCAGGAACAGTATTTAGTTATTTATCTGTTCAAGTAGGTGATACATTTACCGAAGAAAAAGGCGCAGAAGCAATTAAAGTCCTATATAGCACTGGATTTTTTAGAGATGTACAAATTCAGGCTCAGGGCGATGTGCTTATTGTGATTGTTGAGGAGCGCCCAACGATTTCTCGGATTGAATTTACGGGAATGAAAGAGTTTGATAATGAAATTGTTCGTAAATCCTTAAAGACTGTCGGTGTTGCTGAAGCGCGTTTTTACGATAAAGCTTTAATTGATAAAGCTGAGCAAGAATTAAAGCGACAATATGTGGGCAAAGGGATGTTTGCGGCCGAGGTGGTTGCCACTGTTACTCCGGTTGAACGCAATCAAGTCGCTGTTTATTTCAATATCGATGAAGGCCCAGTTGCCAAAATTCAAGAGATTAATTTCATTGGCAATGAGGCTTTCAGCGAAGGTACACTAAAAGGTGAAATGCAACTCAAGACAGGTGGCTGGTTGTCTTGGTATAGCAAAGATAATCTCTATTCTAAGCAAAAGCTTACCGCTGATTTAGAAACCATTCGCTCCTACTATTTAAATCGCGGTTACCTTGAGTTTGTGATCGAGTCTACTCAGGTTTCAATTACGCCCGATAAAAAAGGGATTTACTTAACTGTCAGTATTCGTGAAGGTAAGAAGTTTAACGTTAAAGACGTGCGTTTGGCTGGTGAGTTGTTGGGTAAAGAGGCTGAGTTTAAGCAGTTGATTGTCCTAAAACCAGGCGATACTTTTTCATCTGCTCGTTTAACAGAGAGCACTAAGGCTATTGCAGAAGTATTGGGTACCTATGGCTATGCTTTTGCAACCATTAATCCTCAACCAGATATTCGCCGCGAATTGTCTGAGGTTGACCTTACCTTGGTGATTGATCCAGGCCGTCGTATTTATGTTCGCAAAGTAGATATTTCTGGAAATGCAAAAACCCGCGATATGGTTATTCGTCGAGAGATACGACAATTCGAAAGCTCCTGGTTTGATGGGGACAAAATTGATCTATCTAAAAAGCGCTTGGGCAGACTGGGCTACTTCACCGAGACTGACATTGTTACGGAGGATGTACCTGGATCACCTGATCAGGTCGATGTCAATGTGAAGGTTACAGAAAAACCAACGGGGGCAGTGACGATTGGTGCTGGCTTCTCTTCAACTGAAAAACTGATCTTATCTGCCGGTATTAATCAGGATAATGCTTTTGGTACTGGCACTGCGATTGGATTAAATGCTTCATTGGGCAAGATTAACCAAAGTTTTGCTCTATCGAATTACGATCCGTATTTTACAGAAGAGGGCATCAGTCGTTACACGGATCTTTTTTACCGCTCATCTAGACCCTTATATTACGTTGGTGATCCTGATTATCAAATTAAATCGGTAGGTTCAAATATCAAATTTGGTGTTCCCTATACAGAAGTAGATCGTGTATTTTTCGGAACTGGTGTTGAGGCTTATCAAATCCAAACCACAATAAATACTCCTGCGCCCTATTTGAATTATGCCCAGAGTTATGGCATTGCAGCGCCTGGTTACCCTGCAACTTTGACCACGTATAATGTGCCATTGACTGTGGGCTGGGCGCGTGATGGCCGTGATAGCGCCTTGATTCCTTCAGAGGGTTCTTTGCAGCAACTCTCTGCCGAGGCAGGGACGCCTGTAGGAAATATGACTTTCTATCGATTGTTTGGTCAATACCAAAAATACCATTCATTCTCAAAAGGAAATATCCTCTCGTTTAATGGCGAGGTGGGTTATGGTCAGGCATATGGTAGCAATCCATATCCGATTACTAAAAACTACTATGTCGGCGGCATTGGATCCGTACGTGGGTATGCTCCTGGATCTTTGGGCCCTCAGTACTTCAATTCCGTAATTAATGCTTATCAGCCTACTGGTGGACAGTCCAAAATTGTAAGCAATGTGGAATATACCGTTCCGGTCCCGGGTTCTGGAGTTGATAAGACCTTGCGAGTATTTACTTTTGTGGACGGCGGTAATGCTTTTGGGCAGAATATTAACTTGGTATTGAGGTACTCATATGGTTTGGGTATATCATGGATATCGCCTTTAGGGCCACTAAAGTTTAGCTATGGTATTCCGATCAAGTCTCAACCAACGGATAATATCCAGCGTTTACAGTTCCAGGTGGGAACGGCATTTTAATTGCTTAAGGAAAGTTTTATGAAGTGTTATCAATTTTCTAAATCGATTCAAGTTGTTTTAGCTGCTATTGCAATTTTATCTGCGACTCAACAGACTTTTGCACAAGATGCGGGAACACGGGTTGCTGTGGTGAACTCAGAAAAAGTATTTAACGAGTCTAATCTGGCTAAGGCAATGCAAACTCGCCTACAAAACGAATTTACTAAGCGTCAAAATGAATTACGTGACAGCGCACAAAAAATTAAGACGGCTGCTGAAAAGCTTGATCGAGATGCTGCAGTAATGAATGAAGCTGAGCGCGTTCGTCGTCAGCGTGAATTAGCTGACCAGGATCGTGAATTACAACGTAAGCAACGTGAATTTACAGAGGATCTCAATCAGCGCACCTTTGAAGAACGTGCAAAGATTGCTGAAAAGGCAAACGCAGTTCTGCGTCAAATCGCCGAGCAAAGAAAATTAGATGTCATCGTTCAGGAAGCGGCTTTCGTGAGTCCAAAAGCTGATATCACCGATGATGTCATCAAGGCTTTAAATAGCCAGAAGTAAGTTTTATGCCTACCGCCATTGAGCTAGCCGATCATTTTCAAGCAAGCTTGGTGGGGGAGGCCTCCATAGAATTCATTGGTCTTGCCCCATTAGAGCTCGCCCAAAAAAATCAAATATCGTTTCTGTCAAACCCACTGTATCGTCAACAGGCTTCTGATAGTAGAGCCGGTGCTCTCATTGTTAGTAAAGCAGATTTAGATTTTCTAAATGCAAATCCTGGTGAAAATACTCCACAGCGTGCGTACTTTGTTTCTAAGAATCCCTACGCCACCTTTGCTAGGATGGCTCAATTTTTTGCAAAACAAAGTTCGCCGACTTATATTCCAGGCATTCACCCAAGTGCGGCGATAGATCCAGAAGCCCATATTCCAAGCTCGTGCCATATTGGCCCTTTTGTGCAAATTGAGGCTGGCGTAAAACTGGGAGAACGTGTTTCTATCTTGGGCAATACAACGGTTGCTAGAAATAGTGTCATCGATAGCGATACTCTGATTTACCCGTCTGTATCGATTTATCAAGGTACTCAAATTGGGGAGCGTTGCATTATTCATAGCGGTGCAGTGATCGGCGCTGATGGTTTTGGATTTGCACCCTACTTCTCTGCGGCTGGTGGAGAGTGGGTCAAAATTCCCCAAACAGGTAAGGTAGTGATTGGTAATGATGTTGAAATTGGCGCCTCTACTACGATTGATCGCGGCGCGATGAGCGATACCGTGATTGGTTCGGGTACCAAGATTGATAACCAAGTGCAGATTGCGCATAACGTAGTTGTGGGCAGTTGTTGTGTTATTGCTGGTTGTGCTGCTATCTCCGGCAGTACAAAAATAGGTAATTTCTGTATCATCGGAGGGGCAGCGAATTTTGCTGGCCACCTCACTATTGCCGATAGGACAACAGTCTCTGGTAATACCTCGATTATTCGTTCAATTACCGAACCAGGGCAGCATTTCACAGGGGTTTACCCCTCGATGCTACATAGTGCTTGGGAGAAAAACGCTGCAATCTTGCGTGGTCTAGATAAAATACGTCAACGCTTGCGTTTATTAGACAAAAATAAGAATTCTGAGTCTTAGGACTTTTTAGTAGGTTAATTTCATTCACTTTTTAGTAGGTCATTTATGAGCACACCAATTGCGATCGATATCCATAAGATTCTCCAGTTGTTGCCACATCGCTATCCATTCCTATTAGTAGATCGTGTCTTAGAAATTACTCCACGTGAGACCATCACCGCATTGAAGAATGTGACCATGAATGAACCTTTCTTTCAAGGACACTTTCCAGATTTTCCGGTAATGCCTGGTGTACTAATCATTGAAGCTTTGGCGCAAACTGCTGCTTTACTGACCTTTTCTGAAGAGCGTGCTGAAGACGCAGTCTATTACTTTGCTGGTATTAATGGCGCTCGCTTTAAAAAGCCAGTATTACCAGGAGATCAACTCATCATGACTGCAAAGTTGGAACGCGGTCGTGCTGGTATTTATAAGTTTGCAGTTCAGGCAACCGTAGATAGTGAGATAGCTGCTGAAGCTAATATCACCTGTGCGGTTCGTTCGAAAGGCGCATGATGACTCAGATTCATGTATCTGCTGTAGTGGACAGCAAAGCAGAGGTTGCCAGTGATGTCGAGATTGGTCCCTATTCTGTAATTGGTCCTCACGTCAAAATTGGCTCTGGCACCAAGATTGGATCGCATACTGTGATCGAGGGTCACACCACGATTGGCAAAGACAATAACTTTGCTCACTTTACTGCTATTGGTGGACCTCCCCAAGATATGAAATATCGTGGGGAGCCGACTCAACTCATGATTGGTGATCGCAATACGATTCGTGAATTCACTACCATTCACACAGGCACCTCTCAGGATGAAGGTATTACCCGGATTGGTAATGACAATTGGATCATGGCTTATGTCCATATTGCGCATGATTGCCAAGTTGGTAATCACACTATTTTCTCAAGTAATGCGCAAATTGCAGGTCATGTGCATGTTCATGATTGGGCCATTATGGGTGGTATGTCTGGTGTCCATCAATTTGTGCGCATTGGGCAACATGCGATGTTGGGTGGTGCTTCAGCGCTAGTGCAGGATATTCCGCCATTTGTAATTGCAGCTGGCGATAAAGCCTCACCTCATGGCATTAACGTAGAGGGCTTAAAGCGTCGCGGTTTTTCCAGTGAAACGATTTCTGCATTGCGTCAGGCTTATAAGGTTCTCTACAAGGATGGACTCAGTTTTGAAGATGCTAAAGTAGAAATTCAGAAAATGATTTCTGCAAGCTCGGCCGATGTAGCCACTGTAGAAAAGCTGACGGAGTTCCATGACTTTATTGCCGCCTCTACTCGCGGCATTATTCGGTAACGATAGGAATACTTTGCCAAAGTTAGCTTGTGTAGCTGGCGAACCCTCTGGTGACTTACTCGCAGCGCCAGTTCTGAGTGCATTAAATCAAATTCCGGATATGGCTGGTCTAGAGGTATATGGCATTGGTGGACCACGCATGCAAGCTGAAGGTATGCGATCAGAATGGCCCATGGAAACCTTAAGTGTGCGTGGCTATGTTGAGGCTATCAAACAACTGCCGGCTATTCTGAAACTTCGTAAAGAGCTGATTAACCATCTATTAGGTGAGGGTCGTCCTGACGTCTACTTGGGGATTGATGCGCCTGACTTTAACTTAGGGGTTGAGCTGCAATTGCGTAAAGCCGGTATTCCGACTTTGCATCTAGTCTCTCCCTCTATTTGGGCATGGAGAGCTGGGCGTATTAAAAAGATTGCACAAGCAGTTGACCGTATGCTCTGCATTTTTCCTTTTGAAACTGAAATTTATGATCGTGCAGGTATAGCGTCTACCTATGTTGGACATCCATTAGCCAGTGAAATTCCTTTGACCCCAGATGTTCATCAGGCTCGCAAAAAAATCATTGAGACTTTAAAGCTGTCAACAACTGCACTGGATGGAATAGTCGTTGCAGTATTGCCTGGAAGTCGTGACTCTGAAATTGAGCTGATTGCTCCCGTCTTTTTTGAAACGATGCAATTATTGGCCGAGCGTTTCAAGGGTCAAAAAATCCATTTTTTAATTCCAGTGGCAACGCCGCGATTGCGTGATCCACTAGAGCAGCTATTGCTGAAAACGAAGAATATCAATCCTGACATTCAGATTCATTTACTTGATGGGATGGCAGACGAGGTTTTGGAAGCCTCTGACGTAGTCCTCATAGCTAGTGGTACCGCTACCCTGCAGACTGCCTTATGGAAAAAGCCGATGGTGATTTCTTATAAGGTACCTTGGCTCACAGCCCAGATTATGAAGCGTCAGGGTTATCTACCTTATGTAGGTTTACCTAATATTTTGTGCGGTGAATTTGTAGTGCCAGAGTTATTACAAGATGATGCCACTCCTCAAAAGTTAGCCAATGCATTGCAAGAATGGCTAGATCATCCTAATCAGGTCGCAGAGTTAAAAGCACGCTTTGCTCAGATGCATGAAACACTGCGCCGACCAACGGGCTTGCTTGTTGCTCAAGCAGTTGTACAAACCATTACTAATAGTCGCAAGAGCCAGGTGGCTCAATGAGTATTGTGTGGATCTGTGGCGTAGATGAAGCAGGGCGAGGCCCGCTTGTTGGTGCTGTTGTTGCGGGTGCAGTCGTGCTAGATCCCCATAATCCTATCAATGGTCTTAAGGACTCAAAAAAACTGACTGCGGCATGCCGTGAGTTTTTGTATCAACAAATTATGGAAAAGGCTAAGGCCTGGGGAATAGGCGAAGCTAGCCCTGCAGAAATTGATGAGATCAATATTTTGCAAGCAACCATGTTGGCGATGCGACGGGCTGTTGAGGATTTGAGCTCACGTTTAGGGCAATGGCCTGATAAGGCTTTAATCGATGGTAATCGTTGTCCAGAACTGCCTATTACTGCAGAAGCCATTATTAAAGGAGATGCTAAAGAGCCAGCAATATCAGCAGCCTCTATCTTGGCTAAAGTGACCCGTGACCGTCAGATGCAAATCTTGCATGAGCGTCACCCAGAATATGGTTTTGCTCAGCATATGGGTTATCCGACCGAGGCTCATTTTGCTGCGTTAAAGCAGTATGGCGCTTGTGAGCAGCACCGTAGAAGTTTTTCTCCAGTCAGAAAAGTACTTGAGATGAATGCAGGCTAACTCTATATGAATTTTGATCTCATCACCTCTAAAGAGAATCCGCTTTTCAAAGAGATTCGTCTTTTGCAAGCCGCTGGATCCAAAGGTCAGAAGGCCAGAATCGCCAGAGGTCAAGTCTTACTGGAAGGCATTCATTTAGTTCAGACTTGGGTAGGAGACCCATCCTTAAAGATATTACTTACCTCGAAAGTGGGTTTACAAAATCCCGAAATTTCTGAAGCCGTCTACTCTCATATTGAAATCTGTCCCGACAGTAAAGTTTTACAGTTAGATAGCGCTCTCTGGGATTTGCTGAGTGAGTTAGTCAATGCCCCTCATATTGCAGGCTTGCTCGATCTTCCTCAATCTTGCTTAACGCCCCCACAATCAATTAGCACATTAGCTGGCGATGTCCTGATATTAGATCGTATACAAGATGCTGGTAATGTTGGCTCGATCTTACGCACTGCAGCAGCAGCAGGCTTTACTCAGGTAATTGCTTTATCAGGGTGTGCCCATTTATGGTCAAGCAAAGTCTTGCGTGCTGGCATGGGGGCCCATCGCTTATTAGATCTTTATGAGAGTTGGTCCAATCAACAAGTATTGAGTGCTGTCACCGCCCCCATGTTTGCTGCTACAGCAGATGCAGAATACGAACTCTTTGCGCTACAAAAAGAATTACAGCATCCTGTTGCTTGGGTGATGGGTAACGAAGGTCAGGGTGTGTCTGAAGATCTTTTAGCGCAAGCAAAAGGCGTTGCTATACCAATCGACCCGCGAGTGGAGTCCTTGAATGTTTCTACTGCTGCTGCCGTTTGCCTGTTTGAAACAATACGCGTTAGGCGTAGTTAAGCTAAACCAAGCTACCCTAAAATCGTTTTATCAGACTTCATGGCTTGCAAGACAGTAGTAGCTATCTCTTCGATAGATTTGCTGGTAGTCATCACCCATGGAATGGATTGCTTCTTCATCATCGCAGTCGCCTCGTTAATTTCATAACGACAATTTTCTAGTTTTGCGTAGTTACTACCAGGACGACGCTCATTGCGTATTTCTGAGAGGCGTTCAGCATCAATCATCAAGCCAAAAATCTTCTGGCGATAAGGTACTAAATCCTTTGGTAGTTGCCCCCGTTCAAAATCTTCCGGAATTAGAGGGTAATTGGCTGCCTTCAATCCATACTGCATGGCTAGATAGAGACTGGTTGGGGTTTTACCGACTCGGGAGATGCCAATCAAAATGACGTCGGCCTCGACCAAGTTCTGGTTTGACTGCCCGTCATCATGTGCTAACGAATAGTTAATGGCCTCAATACGGTTCTTATAGGCTTCAGTATCCGCATTGTGGTGCAAGCGGTTCATGGCATGCGTAGACTTCATGCCTAAGGCCGCTTCAAGTGGTGCCACGAAGGTCTGGAACATATCCAAAATGAGTCCATTGGCTTTGCTGACAATGCTATTGAGTTCAGCATTCACCAAGGTGGTGAAAACAATCGGCTGGACACCATATTTACTAGCTGCTTGATTGATGCTGTTGACTGCATCATGGGCCTTATCTACGCTGTCTACAAAAGGCACCCGAACCTGCTTAAAAGTGGCCTCAAATTGGGCCAAAATCGATTGGCTGAAGTTCTCGGCGGTGATGCCGGTTCCATCGGAAACAATAAAAACAATACGGGTTTCGGTAGACATGGATTTGGCCTAAAAGTGGGGGGTCAGCACTACAATAGTGTCATATTAGAGTAAGTCGCATTTTAGGCGACAGCTAGACCGCTTTCCTTATCTTTAGAGAGTATTTTATGTCCAACCAACAGCAGCAAAATAGCAGTATGGCAGATGCCTATGTCTTGCCTTTTGAGCAACTTCGCATGACAGATGTTGAGTCAGTCGGCGGTAAGAATGCCTCCTTAGGCGAAATGATCTCACAACTGGCCTCAACTGGAGTGCGTGTTCCAACAGGTTTTGCCACTACCGCATTAGCATTCCGCGATTTTCTAAAACATAACAACCTCACCGAGCGTATTCAAAAGCGCTTAGAGAATCTCAATATTGATGATGTCCGCGCCTTAGTAGAAGCTGGCGCTGAAATCCGCAACTGGATTGAGACTGCGCCATTTCAGTCTAAGCTGGAAGAAGAGATTCGTAAAGCATTCGCAGTTCTCGATGACTCTGGCAAAGGTTCGTTTGCAGTGCGCTCTTCTGCTACTGCCGAAGACTTGCCTGATGCCTCTTTTGCAGGTCAGCAAGAAACTTTCTTGAACGTCGAGGGTATTGATGATGTTCTCAAAAAAATCCGGGAAGTATTTGCATCCCTATACAACGATCGTGCCATTTCTTACCGTGTACACAAAGGCTTTGCCCATGCGGAAGTAGCCTTGTCTGCTGGTATTCAGCGGATGGTGCGCTCTGACCTAGGCGCTGCTGGTGTGATGTTTACCTTAGATACTGAGTCTGGTTTTGAGGATGTCGTCTTTATTACCTCTAGCTATGGTTTAGGAGAGACTGTAGTACAGGGTGCAGTGAATCCAGATGAGTTCTATGTATTTAAGACAACCTTGGCGCAGAACAAAAAAGCGATCATTCGTCGCTCCCTAGGCTCCAAGCTGATACAGATGCAATTTGCCCCTAAAGGTTCTGCTGAGAAGGTACAAACAGTAGACGTCACCCCAGAAAAACGCAATCGCTTTTCTTTGGAAGATGCTGACATTACTGAGTTGGCAAAGTACGCCGTCATTATTGAAAAACACTACGGTCGTCCTATGGATATCGAGTGGGGCAAAGATGGACAAGATGGCCGTATCTATATTTTGCAAGCTCGCCCTGAGACCGTGAAGAGTCAAGCAGCTGGCCAGGTAGAGATGCGCTACAAGCTTAAAGGCAGATCAAAGGTATTAGCAAAAGGCCGCGCCATTGGTCAGAAGATTGGTGCCGGTCCAGTGCGTATTATTCGCGACCCTAGCGAGATGGATCGGGTTCAGCCCGGCGATGTATTGGTTGCTGATATGACAGACCCTAACTGGGAGCCAGTCATGAAGCGTGCTGCTGCGATTGTGACTAATCGTGGTGGTCGTACCTGTCACGCTGCGATTATTGCGCGTGAGTTGGGTGTCCCTGCAGTAGTCGGTTGTGGTGATGCGACTGAGCAATTACAAGACGGCATGATGGTTACCGTCTCTTGCGCTGAGGGTGATGAAGGTCATATCTATGATGGCTTGATCGAAACCGAAATCTCTGAAATATCTCGCGGTGTATTACCAGATATTCCAGTGAAGATCACCATGAACATTGGTAATCCTCAGTTGGCATTTGATTTCTGTCAAATCCCCAATGCGGGCGTTGGTCTTGCGCGTCTCGAGTTCATCATCAATAACTATATTGGCGTGCATCCCCGTGCAGTTCTTGAGTATCCTAATATCGATCCGGATCTCAAGCGTGCTGTAGAAAGTGTTGCTCGTGGTTATGCAAGTCCACGTCAGTTCTATGAGGATAAATTGGTTGAAGGTGTGGCAACCATTGCAGCCGCTTTCTATCCAAAGCCTGTCATCGTCCGTTTATCTGACTTCAAGTCCAATGAGTACAAGAAGTTGATTGGCGGTTCACGCTATGAGCCTGATGAAGAAAATCCCATGCTCGGCTTCCGCGGCGCATCACGTTATGTCTCTGAAGACTTTGGCGAAGCATTTGCTCTAGAGTGCGCAGCAATGAAGCGTGTGCGCGAAGAGATGGGTCTTGATAACGTCGAGATCATGGTGCCATTTGTGCGTACCATTAATCAGGCTAAACGTGTGATCGATATGATGGAGAAGTTTGGTCTCAAGAGGGGTGTCAATGGTTTGCGTCTAATCATGATGTGTGAGATTCCATCCAATGCGATTCTAGCAGATCAATTCCTTGAATATTTTGATGGCTTCTCTATCGGATCAAACGATATGACCCAGTTAACACTTGGGCTGGATCGTGACTCTGGTATGGAGCTGCTCGCGATTGATTTCGATGAGCGTGATCCAGCGGTGGAATTTATGATCGCCCGTTCAATCGATGCTTGCCGCAAGCAAAATAAATACGTTGGTATTTGCGGTCAAGGGCCTTCAGACCATCCAGACTTTGCCCGTTGGCTGGTAGAGAAAGGTATCACCTCCATCTCACTGAACCCAGATAGCGTAGTAGAGACCTGGGAAATGTTGGGTAAGAAATAGGGGTAAATTTAGGCCCAAAACTACAATAAGGCGCAATTGAGTTGCGCCTTATTGTTTTGGTGAGTCTGAGAAGTTGATTGCATAATTAGGGTGCCTTGAGCTTATTTTTGGAGTTATAGAGGGTTGTCTTATGGAGCCGTTATCGGGTTTAAAAGTGATTGAGATGGGTCAGCTGATTGCTGGGCCATTTGCTGCTAAAACATTGGCTGACTTCGGCGCTGATGTAGTCAAGATTGAGCCACCCAAACTTGGGGATGCTTTGCGTAAGTGGCGTTTATTAAAAAATGGCACCTCTATTTGGTGGCAAGTCCAATCTCGTAATAAGCGTTCTCTTTCCTTGGATTTAAAGCAGACAGAAGCGCAAGAGATTGTGAGAGCTCTGGTCAAAGAGTCTGATGTTCTCATCGAAAATTTTCGTCCTGGTACCTTAGAGGCCTGGGGCCTTGATCCGCAAGATTTGCTCAAAATTAATCCGCGCTTAATTGTTCTACGTATTAGTGGTTATGGCCAGACTGGTCCATATCGGGATAAGCCTGGCTTTGGTGTCGTTGCAGAAGCCATGGGTGGCTTACGTCATTTAACTGCTGAACCAGGTAGGGTCCCAGTGCGTGTTGGCATTAGCATTGGCGATACCTTGGCCTCTTTGCATGGTGTTATTGGAATTCTGTTGGCGCTGCAAGAGCGTCATCACAGTGGAGAAGGTCAAGTGATTGATATTGCTCTTTACGAAGCCGTCTTTAATTGCATGGAAAGCTTGCTACCTGAATACAGTGCGTTTGGAGAGGTTAGGCAGGCTGCTGGTAGCGCATTGCCTGGGATTGCACCCACTAACGCTTATCTTTGTGCGGACGGTGGTTATGTTTTGGTTGCAGGCAATGGCGATAGTATCTTTAAAAGACTCATGAAGTTGATTGGTCGGGATGATTTAGGTAATGATCCGCAATTAGAAAATAATGAAGGTCGAGTTAAGCGGGTTGTAGAGCTTGACCAGGCGATTGGTGAATGGGCCAAAACCTTAATGACTGATAAAGCATTAGAAGCCCTAGATGCTGTAGCAGTGCCTGCCGGCAGAATTTATACCGTCGCTGATATTGCACAAGATCCACACTATAAAGCCCGTGGAAATATTGAAACTATTCAGATGCATGATGGCACTAAGGTTGAGGTTCCAGGAGTCATTCCAAAGCTTTCTCGTACGCCAGGCTCTATCAGAACACTGGCACCAGACATCGGTCAAAATACCGATGAGATATTACGGGGTATTGGATTAAGTGATACACAAATTGCTTCACTGAAAGAGCGTGGCGTCGCCTTCAATAAATAAATGCAAAAAAAGCACAGAGAATAAATACAGATAACGATGACTAGAATTTACTTTAATGACGTAGTGACACGCGATGGCTTTCAGATAGAGCCCAACTTCATTCCGACTGATGACAAAGTTCGCTTAATCGATGAGCTTAGTCAATGTGGCTTTGCCAAAATCGAAGTGACTTCGTTTACTTCTCCTAAAGCGATTCCAATGCTCAGAGATGCCGAAGAGGTGATGGGTAGAATTAAGAGAGTTCCTAGTGTTGAGTACACAGTGCTCGTGCCCAATCTTCGAGGTGCTGAGCGCGCCTTTGAATCGCAGGCTGACGAATTTAACCTAGTGATGTCTACCTCTGAGACCCACAACCTAGCCAATTTGCGTATGACACGCGAAAAGAGTTTTGCTGGCTTAGCTGAGGTGATCAAATATGTCGATGGTAGAACGCCGATCAATGTTTCTTTATCCACATCCTTTGGTTGCCCTATGGAGGGTGATGTGCCGCAGAAGGTTGTTGAAGGGTTTGCGCAGCGCTTTGCTGATCTTGGCGTCCGTGGCCTCACGATTTGCGATACCACTGGTATGGCCAACCCTGCTCAAGTGATCAGTATGTCGGAGTCGATGCAAAAGTTATTCCCAGAGATGCAGGTCACGATGCATTTTCATAATACGAGAGGTATGGGCTTAGCCAATGTGCTGGCAGCAGTGCAATCAGGTATTACCAGATTTGATGGCTCGCTTGGTGGTCTTGGGGGTTGCCCATATGCACCTGGGGCTAGCGGCAATATATCAAGTGAAGATGCGATTCATATGCTCGATGCAATGGGTTATGACACCGGCATGAATATTCCAAACTTGTTAGCGATTGCTCGGGAGTTGCCTGCTATTGTTGGCCACACTGTTCCTGGACAGGTTGCTAAAGCAGGGCGTACTTGTGATTTGCATCAAGCGCCAGAGTATGTCAAAGAGCTGCGTCAGTAATAGATGTGGAGGGAAGATGATTGATCATTTAGACCATTTAGTTCTGACCACAGCAAATGAAACTGCTTGCATTGACTTCTATACGCGCGTGATGGGGATGACACTCCAATCTTTCATCGGCGGCACTCCGCCAGTTGAGCGTAAGGCTTTTAAATTCGGCAATCAAAAAATTAATTTGCACATCAAAGGCAAAGAGTTCGAGCCTAAAGCCAATATTCCAACTCCAGGAGCATTAGACCTTTGTTTTATTGCTGAGCGATCCTTAGGCGAGGTCATTGCAAAGCTTGAAAAAGAAGCTTGGCCCATTGTTGAAGGCCCTGTGATTCGGACGGGTGCCACTTCAAAAATCCATTCCATATATGTACGCGATCCTGATCTCAATCTCATTGAGATCAGTGAAATCTTCTCAGGCTAAGCTAAAGGATTACGACTTCTTCGCAGGCTTTCGCTTAGCGTTTGAAGTTTTCTTGGAGTTGCTCGTTGGTTTAGCTGAGGATTTCGCCAGTTTTGCTTTTGGTGGTTGATGATTGATAGGCACTGCACCCATTTTCTTGGCGGGCGCTGAGATGGCGCTCGATTTATGGGCACCGCTCCAACTGGGTTCTGATATCGAGTTGAAGGCTGCGCGTAATTTTTCACCCCAGAGCTGATGAATCATTTGGAAGTAGGGGTTTGATTCATCCATCGTTACCAGTTTGCTGGCTTT
This sequence comes from Polynucleobacter sp. UB-Siik-W21, assembly GCF_018687415.1. NCBI lineage: Bacteria > Pseudomonadati > Pseudomonadota > Betaproteobacteria > Burkholderiales > Burkholderiaceae > Polynucleobacter > Polynucleobacter sp. UB-Siik-W21. The sequence continues at coordinate 548,925 of NZ_CP061289.1, forward strand.
GAGAGAGTTCTTTTCGTATACCAATAGATCTAGAGGTAAACCAACAGAAATATTGCTATTCAGAGTTGAGTCCATTGAAATTAAGGCGCACTTTGTTGCTAAATTAAGCGGAGTAGAAAAATTCAGGACTCTATCGAGAATGGGTTTACCGTATTTGGATTCGCCAATCTGGAAGTAGCAAGTTTCTGGGGTAGCTTCAATAAAATTACCAGCAGAGTAAATATTAAAGAGACGCGGCCTCTCTCCTTTGACTTGACCGCCAAAAATGAGGTTGCAGTTGAAGTCAATGCCTGCTTTTTCAAGGGCTATATGATCACGTTCATACACCTGTTTGATGGCATCGCCAATCACTGCTGCTGCATCATGCGTATTTTCAGCAGTCCAAAGATTTTTGCCATTCAGCAGTTGACCTTGCAGGAGTATTTCTTTGACGGCTTGGGTAATTGCAAGATTGCCGGCACTCATTAAGGCAAAGAAACGATCATTGTCCTTTTGGAACAAGGTCATTTTCCTGAATGTACCGATTTGATCTACCCCAGCATTGGTGCGAGTGTCGGATAAAAAGACTAGACCATCTTTGAGGCAAAGCCCAACGCAATATGTCATATACCCATATCCTCTTAATAATTATCTAGGATTATCTCTTAAATATTGATCAGGATTTAGGGTAGCTGCTGAATCGAGATGTTTGCGCTGAGCTCCTCACCGCCCCCACCGGTACGAACACCTTTGACTGGTGCTGCGGAGTAATAGTCACGACCAATCGCTAGGCGAATATGGCGCGCATCAATCAGGCAGGCATGGGTAATATCTACGCTGATCCAAATCCCTTTTTCAATATCGCTGCAAAAATCGATCCAAGCATGGCTAGCTAAGTTGGGAGATTCTTCGGCAAAGAAGTAGCCACTGACGTATCTCGCAGGAATCTGCGCAGCCCTGCATAGGCTCAGCATGACATGAGCATGATCTTGGCAAACGCCGGATTTTAGGGCAAAGGATTGGGCAGCAGTAGTGGCAAAGGTCGTTTGACCTGGAACATACCCAATCGCTTGTTGAACCGCAGTAGCCAGTTTTAAAACCTCATCCACCGAATTTTTCTTAGGCAGACTTGGTGCAAAGTAGTCCAGCATTTCATCTGTGGGTTCGGTGAGATTGGTTTGCTGCAGCAGATAATAAGGGGAGACCGCTTTTGCATCATCCTTAAACTCAAAGGCATCTTGGGTATGAACTTCACCCTCCGCTTCAATCATCATGGACGTATAAGGCGATTCCTGCACAAATACACTATAGAAGTTGCCAAAGGTATCGATGGAGCTTGATGCCTTAATGGGCGTGCTGATTTTCCACTTATCGATTTGCTGGCCTGCAGTTGTCGGGGGTGTCAGACGCAGCTCTTGAATGGAATAGCGCACTGGTGTTTCATAGCGATACTCAGTGCGATGACGAATTTTGAGATGCATATATTCTTTACGAAGTCTTAGGCAACAGCCAATGGGATGAGATAAGCGTTGCTAAACTCATCGGCAATATGGTTGATGCGCTCAAGGAAGACTTCAATAAACTCTTCAAGACCTTGTTCAAAGACTTCATCAATGTCTGAGTAATCTAAGCTTGCTTTGAGTTTACCCAGTAAGCGTTCAATTTCTTTGGATTGTTGATTCTTCACTTCAGAAACTAAAGGAATTAATTCATTAACACAGCAAACTAATGAACGTGGCATTTGTTTATTAAAAATCAAGAGTTGTGCAACTTGCTTTGGAGTAACTTGATCAGAATAGATCTGACGGTAGATCTCAAATGCAGAAACTGAGCGCAGTAGAGCGGCCCAATGATAAAAATCAAAGAATGCGCCATCTGAACTATCATCGGGATTCTTTTGAGTGCTCAATACTTTGAGGGTGGCCTGATCCTCATATTTGGTTTCTAGAATACGACCAGTATTATCAGCGCGCTCTAGTAGAGTGCCAACGTTAATAAAGTAGAAAGCTTCATTCTTGAGCATCGTGCCGTGCATCACGCCTCTAAAAAGGTGGCAGCGATGTTTTACCCACTCTAATAATCTGCTGGGGTCGGCTTGATGTCTTGCCTCTAAGATGCGTTGGAGCTCAAGCCAGGTAGTATTTTGGGTTTCCCAAACTTCAGAAGTAATTTTGCCGCGAATCACACGAGCATTTTCACGAGCAGCGTATAAACAAGAAACAATGCTAGAAGGATTGCTGGTTTCATAAATCATGAAATCCAAAACATTTTCACGATTGACGACATCATATTTACTTAAGAAAGTATCTTCTAGCTTAGAGATGGTGAGCAACTTCTTCCAACTTTGCTCTAGAAATTCTGCTGGCTGTGGCAGTAGAGAAGTTTGGTGATTCACATCTAACATGCGAGCAGTATTTTCTGCACGCTCTGTATAACGCGCCATCCAATATAAGCAGTCTGCAGTACGACTTAACATTTTTTGCTATCCCTCTTATTCTTCTAAGACCCAGGTATCTTTAGTGCCACCACCTTGGGAGGAGTTCACTACCAAAGAACCTTCTTTGAGGGCGACCCTAGTGAGGCCGCCGGGAACCATCTTGATCGTTTTTCCAGAGAGTACAAAAGGGCGTAAATCAATATGTCTGGGAGCAACACCCGATTCCACAAAGGTCGGGCAAGTAGAAAGTGCCAGCGTAGGTTGAGCAATGTATTTATCTGGATTGGCAATGAGATGGGTTCTAAATGCTTCAATCTCTGCTTTGGTAGAAGCTGGGCCAACTAACATGCCATAGCCACCAGCACCATGAGTCAGTTTGACTACTAACTTTTCCAAGTTGGCTAAGGTGTAAGCCAAATCATCTGTCTTGCGGCACTGGAAGGTAGGCACGTTATTCAGAATGGGTTTTTCACCGAGATAAAACTCAATCATTTCTGGAACGTATGGATAAATTGATTTGTCATCAGCAATACCAGTACCAATAGCGTTAGCTAAAGTGACATTGCCAGCGCGGTACGCAGACAGTAATCCTGCAACCCCAAGGGTCGAATCTGAGCGGAAGGCTAATGGATCTAAGAAGTCATCATCAACGCGCCGATAGATCACATCTACCCGCTCAGGTCCTTGAGTGGTGCGCATGAAGACTTGCTCATTCTTCACAAACAGGTCCTTACCTTCGACGAGTTCTACCCCCATTTGTTGGGCGAGATAGCTATGCTCAAAGTAAGCAGAGTTATACATGCCAGGGGTTAGTAGCACGACATTTGGTTTCTTAACATCATCCGGCTTAACAGACTTGAGGCATTCCAATAAGAGGTCGGGGTAGTGCTCTACGGGAGCAATACGATATTTTTGGAATAGGTCCGGGAAAAGACGCATCATCATCTTGCGATCTTCAACCATATAAGAAACGCCAGAAGGCACGCGCAAGTTATCTTCTAAAACGTAGAACTCACCTTCGCCTGCGCGCACGATATCAATACCAGCAATTTGTGCATAGATATCCCGTGGCACACTGACGTTACGCATCTCTGGGCGATATTGCGCATTATTAAAAATTTGCTCAGCGGGAACGATGCCAGCTTTGATGATGTCTTCATCGTGATAGACGTCATAAATAAACCGATTGAGCGCTTTGACGCGTTGACGTAAACCTGCTTCAAGTTGCTGCCATTCTTTGGCAGTGAAAATTCGGGGGATTTGATCAAAGGGAATAGTTCTTTCAGAACCTAGATCATCTCCGTAGACGGCGAATGTAATGCCCACGCGCCTAAAGATCAGGTCAGCTTCAGCACGCTTAAGACCCATAAGCGTGTCGCTCTGTTGCTTTAACCAGTTATGAAAAACTTGGTAGTGAGGGCGTGCTTTGCCTGCGGCATCCAGCATTTCGTCAAAAGGCAATTTCATAGTTACCAAACTAATGCCTTTAAGAGTTATAAGCTTTGGGGTTTGAAGCAGCTTGGTGCTGTATTGCACTATATAAGTGCATAAAAGCGCGGATATTTGCCTTGAGGCCGTTGTAACCCAGTTTTTGGGCTTTTAAGCGTTTAAATCGCCTCTCGCGATTCGGCCTTTTTGAACTTCCCACTCTCGTTCCTTGGTAGCAGCACGCTTGTCATGTTGCTTTTTACCCCTAGCCAGACCGATTTCGCACTTCACATTGCCTTTGGAAAAGTGCAGATTGAGTGGTACGAGGGTATAACCCTTTTGCTCAACCTTACCGATCAATTTGCGGATCTCAATGGCATTTAGCAGAAGCTTTCGGGTACGGGTGCTGTCTGGAACGATATGGGTAGAGGCTGATAGCAGGGGGGTAATGTGGCAACCAATCAGAAATAGCTCCGCCTTGCGAATGACGACATAGGCTTCTTTGACGTGCACGCGACCAGCTCGGATGGCTTTTACTTCCCAGCCCTCTAGCACTAGCCCTGCCTCAAAGCGCTCCTCGATAAAATAATCAAAGAAGGCTTTTTTGTTATCGACGATACTCATATTTATTTAGCTTCCAAGATCGATTATGGCAGACGTCTACAAGACCGTTTTAATTGGCCAATCAGCCGACCGAATGTATGGTTTGGTGACCGATGTAGCGCGTTACCCAGAGTTTTTACCTTGGTGTGGTGGGGTAGAAATTTTTGAGCAAACCGAAACCGTTTTGGATGCCAAAATCAATATCAATTTCAAGGGCATTAATCAGTACTTTCATACTCGCAATGTGAACCATCGCCCCGAGACCATTGATATGGTTTTTGTGGATGGGCCATTCAAACATTTTTCAGGGCAGTGGAATTTCATTCCTTTGCGAGAAGATGCTTGTAAGGTGGAATTTAAGCTCCATTGGGAATTTAAGAGCGTGATTCTGGATAAGATCATTGGACCTGTGTTTGGACACATTGCAGGGACATTTGTGGATTGTTTTGTAAAGCGCGCAGAAGAGCTGTATGGCTAATCGCATGATGGAGATCTGGATTTGTGATGCTAGGCAAGGCAATCCGATACTCAGTCCTTTTCAACTGGTTCTCACCCCTGCTGAAACCCCGACAGTGGGCTTGGCACTCCTAAAAGCTGGCTTAGTGGTGGATCAAGCAGACCTGGCTTTTGCTAGAAAGGGCTGTTATGGCGTTTTTGGAAAACGTAAGGAGTGGGATAGCCCTATCTATGCCGGAGATCGCTTAGAGCTCTACTCCCCCTTATTAATTGACCCTAAGGCGGTCCGGCGCAAAAAGGCAAACCAGAACCAGGACGCCAAATTCCAGGCAGCGGCAGCCAAAAGGAAGGCTAGGAGGCTATAATCTGTTTTTGCGACTAGGGGTTTTGCATGCGACTCATTCAAAAAGCACTCACTTTTGACGATGTGCTCCTCGTACCGGCCTATTCTGCGGTGCTCCCTCGAGATGCCAGCTTGGCAAGTAAGTTAACTCGGGATATTTCACTTAATATACCATTGGTGTCCGCTGCGATGGATACCGTCACAGAAGGTCGTTTGGCGATTGCCATGGCCAGTGAAGGTGGTATCGGCATTATTCATAAAAACCTCAAGCCTGCAGAGCAGGCGCGTGAAGTAGCGAAAGTAAAGCGCTATGAATCTGGTGTTCTACGAGATCCCATCACGATTGGTCCTGAGGTCACTCTGCGTCAAGTGATTCAGCTTTCACGCGAACATGGTTTTTCTGGATTTCCAGTCTTGACCGGTAAAGAAGTGGTTGGAATCATTACCAACCGCGATTTACGGTTTGAAGAAGATTTAGATGCTCCTGTCAAAACCAAGATGACTCCGCGTGAGCGTTTGGTAACGGTCAAAGAAGGCTGCACACTCGAAGAAGCTAAGCGCTTGATGAGTCAGCATCGCCTAGAGCGTGTTTTAGTGGTCAATGATCAATTTGAATTACGCGGCTTGATCACAGTGAAAGATATTTTGAAAGCCACCGAGCATCCTAATGCGTGTAAGGATGGCGAGGGTAAGTTGCGGGTTGGTGCAGCCGTAGGGGTAGGTCCTGATAACGACGAACGTATTGAGCTCTTAGTGCGCGCTGGTGTCGATGTCATTGTGGTGGATACCGCTCATGGCCATAGCCAAGGTGTTTTGGATCGTGTCAAATGGGTTAAGAAAAATTACCCCCATGTGCAAGTGATCGGCGGCAATATTGCTACCGGTGAAGCTGCTAAAGCATTGGCCGATCATGGTGCTGATGGCGTGAAAGTTGGTATTGGTCCTGGCTCCATTTGTACGACACGGATTGTTGCTGGTGTAGGTGTTCCTCAAATTACAGCGATTGTGAATGTGGCTACTGCATTAAAAGGTACAGGCATTCCTTTGATTGCTGACGGCGGCGTCCGTTACTCTGGTGATGTGGCTAAAGCGTTAGCAGCTGGCGCCAGTTCTGTGATGATGGGCGGTATGTTTGCCGGTACTGAAGAAGCTCCTGGCGAGGTGTTTCTGTACCAAGGACGTTCCTACAAGAGTTATCGTGGCATGGGTTCTTTAGGGGCAATGGCCGATGGCTCTGCTGATAGATACTTCCAGAGTGATATTGTTGCCAATGCTGAGAAGCTGGTACCAGAAGGTATAGAAGGCCAAGTGCCATATAAAGGGAGTGTGCTTGCAATCTTGCATCAGCTCACTGGCGGCATTCGTTCTTCCATGGGTTACCTTGGGTGCAAGACGATTGCCGAGCTTCATGAAAAAGCCAATTTTGTGGAAATTACATCAGCTGGTGTGCGCGAGTCACACGTACATGATGTGAAGATCACCAAGGAAGCGCCGAATTACCACATTGATTAATAACTAAATAAAAGCTGAAATTAAGGCTGAATTAAAGACTGATTCTTTCGTGCACGACAAAATACTGATTCTCGACTTTGGTTCACAAGTAACTCAATTAATTGCTAGGCGTGTGCGTGATGCCCGCGTGTATTCAGAGATTCACCCCTACGATTGCGATCCAGAATTCATTCGCAAATTTATTCAAGAGCAGGGTGGCAAAGGCATCATTCTCTCTGGCGGTCCTAGCTCAGTGACCGAAGATGGTAGTCCGCGTGCTCCACAAATCGTATTTGAATTAGGCGTTCCCGTTTTAGGGATTTGCTATGGCATGCAGACTATGGCAACTCAATTGGGAGGTGCAGTGGCTTCAGCTGAGTCATTGGGTAAAGCGCGTGAGTTTGGTTACTCAGAAGTCCGCGCTCATGGCCACACTAACTTACTCAAGGGCATTCAGGATTTTTCTACTAGTGAAGGTCATGGCATTCTCAAGGTGTGGATGAGTCATGGTGATTCAGTAACCAACATGCCGCCATCTTTTCAATTGATGGCTTCCACTGAATCTTGTCCGATTGCGGGTATGGCTGATGAAGAGCGCCGCTTCTATGCATTTCAGTTTCACCCAGAAGTGACCCATACCATTCAAGGCACCGCAATCCTTGAGCGCTTCGTGCATGAGATCTGCCAGTGCAAGTCTGATTGGGTCATGGGCGACTATATTGCCGAGGCAGTTGAGAATATTCGCAGGCAAGTGGGTAATGAAGAAGTTATCCTTGGTTTGTCTGGTGGCGTTGACTCGAGTGTTGCCGCCGCCTTAATCCATCGTGCGATCGGCGATCAACTTACTTGCGTGTTTGTTGATCACGGCCTGCTTCGTTTGAACGAAGGTGACATGGTCATGGAAATGTTTGCGCGTAACCTGGGTGTTAAAGTCATTCGTGTCGATGCAAAAAATACTTTTATGGCTAAGTTAGCAGGCGTTTCTGATCCAGAAGCGAAGCGAAAAATCATCGGTAAAGAATTCGTTGAAATCTTCCAAACTGAGTCCGGCAAGATCAAGAATGCTCAGTGGTTAGCTCAGGGCACTATTTATCCAGACGTGATTGAGTCTGCCGGTAAAGGTAAGAAGGGCGCGCATACGATTAAGAGTCACCATAACGTTGGCGGCCTGCCTGAAGATATGCATCTCAAATTACTAGAGCCATTGCGTGAGTTATTTAAAGATGAGGTACGAGAGCTGGGCGTTGCTTTAGGTCTGCCACGTGAGATGGTCTATCGTCACCCTTTCCCAGGACCAGGTTTGGGTGTGCGCATTTTGAGTGAAGTCAAAGCAGAGTTTGCAGACTTGCTGCAACGCGCTGATGCGATCTTCATAGAAGAATTGCGCAGCACGATTGATGAAGCTAGCCAGAAGTCCTGGTATGACCTGACCAGTCAGGCTTTCGCCGTCTTCTTGCCGGTGAAATCGGTTGGTGTCATGGGTGATGGCAGAACTTATGAATATGTTGTGGCACTCAGAGCAGTGCAAACGCAAGACTTTATGACGGCCCATTGGGCTCACTTGCCACATGAGTTACTAGGCAAAGTTTCCAATCGCATCATCAATGAAGTACGTGGCATCAATCGCGTTGTCTACGATATCAGCGGCAAACCACCGGCAACGATTGAGTGGGAATAGAAACTCACGATTGAGTCACTATCCAATCCGCTAAATACAGTATTTAACTTCCTTGAAATTTTTCCAACGACCCCCTTTTGTTCAGGGTTTAAAAGTGATGCTCGAGTCATCTCCGGGGATTATTGCTTGGTCCTTAGTCACGAGTATTAGCTTGCTGGGCGCGGGACTGAGCCCGGTAAATACATTTTGGTTCAACATCCTCGTTTATGCAGGATCTTCGCAATTGGCGGTGATGCCATTGATCGCTGGAGATTATCCCTTTTGGACTGTTTGGCTGACTGCATTGATTGTGATGTCGCGTTTTGTTATTTTTAGCGCAGTCCTTCAACCTCACTTTAAACATTATTCTTTCTGGCAAAGACTGGGTATCGGGAGCTTAAACACCGATATGAGTTTCGCAAAATTTGTAGAAAAGTTTCCTTCGCTAGATAACCCTCAAGGGAGCCAAGTTGAGCTGCTCTATTTCATGGGAATGGTCCTAGCGCATTGGTTTTTTTGGCAGATAGGTGCATTAATTGCCATTTTTTTTGGTTCTTATATTCCGATCTCTTGGGGCCTTGGGTTTGCTGGACCGCTAGCATTGCTAGCCTTGATCATTCCTGCCATTAAACATAAAACTGCTGTTATCTCAGCATTAGCAGCTGCTGGCACTTGTATCTTAACTATCAATCTGCCGTATCGTTTAACGATTGTTTGCTCAGTGATTGCTGGTGTAATGGCTGCGGTATTGGTAGACAAACAATCTCAAAAGAGGAATGCATGAATACAGTGGACTTATGGATTGCTTTTTTTGGCTTGATGCTAGTGAGCATACTGAGTAGGGGCTCTATTCTTTTGGTGGGCTCAAAATTTCCCATTCCCAGAAGTATTCATGAGTTTTTGCGCTATGCACCTACTGCGGCTCTCATTGCCATTGTTTTGCCAGACGTACTATTTGCAAAAGATCCAGCAACCCAACTATTTGAACTAAACCTGTATTCACCCCAACTATTTGGTGCCATCGGCGGCGTGATTGGATTTTTAGTAACCAACAGTATCTTGGCAACCATATTATTGGGAATGACTTTTTTTACTCTTGCTAGATTTTTTATCTAAGCATTAACTAAATCTGCCTCAAGATACATTCTCACTAGGGCTTGTATAGAGTCCGCATGCATTTTCTCCATCACTCTTGCCTTGTGCACTTTGATCGTGGCATCAACCGTGCCTAGCTCAACAGCAATTTCTTTGTTTAATAAGCCTCTAACCAATAAAGAGCAAACCTCTTTTTCCCTTGGCGTTAGAGTGAGAAAACATTGTTTGATATCTAACTCTTTGGATAATTGAACCAGTTGTTGCTTATCTAGCTCAAGCGCCTTGCTCAAGGCAATTAATAGATCTTCGAGTTTGAATGGTTTAAATAAAAAATCTATGGCACCATTTTTAAGACTAGAAACAATTTGATGGGGATGACTTTGTCCGCTAATAAAAATAATAGGTGTTCTGCGACCCAGGGCTAACAATTGCTGCTGCAGTTCAACTCCAGACATATCAGGCATTTGCATATCCAAAAGAATCACTGCTGGAGAGATTGGGAGAGATTCTTTTAAAAAATTGATGCCAGATTGGTAATGATCTACGGTATAGCCTACCTCGCTCAACATTCTGGAGAGTGAAATGCGCATTAAGTCATCGTCATCGATTATGAAAATGTGGCCAGATTTAGTCATAAAGAGAGGGTTTATATTTAGCTAATTAGGTCAATTTAAATCAAAGTATAGGCTGAGGATATTAGCCCTATAGCTAATCAGATCTCATCTTCTATGCCTTTGTTACAACAGCCCTTCATTGCAAGGATCCTCAAGCGGGGCCCCTTTTTAAGCGACATTTCAGTCTGCTATCTGTAATATTCAGTGATGGAAGTCGCTAATCAAATCTTTTTTATTGTTTTTTCGCTCATTGGCCTGGGATTATTTTTAAGCGCCTTGTATCAATATCGTGCCAATGAAAAAGGTGATTTCAGCATCTATTGGCCAATGAGTGTCGGCCTTTTTTCACTCTCTTCCTTTTGTTTTGGAATTGCCTTGTGGTTTCATCAGTTTTTTCTCACAATTGCAAATAGCTCATTTATTGTTTCAGTTCTCCTCCTGATATTTTTATATCGTTCATGGAATAAACGGCCTTTTACTAAGTTTCAAGCTTTGCTTGTATCAATTATTTCGATCTTTATTTTCTTTTTCTATGATTACTTGCGGGTAATTCCAGATACCTTTAAGCATCGCGTTGCCTTAATTACTATTACTCAAGAGCTATTTTTAATCTGGCAAATATGGGAGTTGAGGAAGTATTACAAAAAAGACCGAACAGTGGTTGTAAAGTGGCTTATTTTTTTATCAGTATTAACCTTATTCGGAGAAATTGTCAGAACTCTTTGGGTGTTAATTGGTAGTACTCAAACCAATTTCTTTTTGTATGCCCAAGATGCAGTGGCTTTAACGCTTTTATGGATTGGCTATGGCAGTACGATATTGGTATATGTGGCTCTAGGCAGTTTTTATTTAGAAAAACAAATCACAAAAGAAAATCAAATTGCTAATACGCTTGAGAAAACAAGAGAAGAAAACGAGAAAATCACCGAGCTCTTAAAAGATAAAGAGCGTTTGATTTATGGGCTGATGAAAGCCAATAAAACGGCCGCTACTGGTGCTTTATCGGCATCAATTGCTCATGAACTCAATCAACCTCTTGGAGCATCTAATCTGAATATCCAGTTTCTCAAAATGAAATTGGAAAAAGGAGTCCTCAATCCGGAGTTGGGTAAAGAAATTTTAGATTCCTTGGAAGAGGATAACAAGCGAGCCGCTACGATTGTCAAATCTTTAAGGTCAATATTTACTGAGGGTGATTTGAATGCTCAGGATGTTCAATTAGGTGATTCCATTTCTAAGGTACTAGATATTGTGAGGCCAGAGCTAAAGTCAAAGAATATCCAAATTCAGTTAAAGGTAGATGATGACTTACCAGTGAAGGTTAACCCAGCTGAAATTGAGCAAGTGATATTGAATCTTGTGAACAATGCCACGCAGGCTTTGGCTAATTCAGGAACACTCCAGCGTCGTATTGCTATAGAGGCCATGAGATCTGGCCATTCCGTCAAATTAAGCATTTCTGATAATGGCGGGGGCGTACCTACTGAATTTAAACCTCAACTATTTGAGCTGTTAAGTACCACCAAGCAGACTGGAATGGGTCTAGGCCTATGGCTTTGCAAGCACATTGTCACTAGATATCGAGGTTCTATTCATTATGAGGATGCCTTTGGTAGCGGCGCACGATTCATTGTGGAGCTACCTCTCTCTCATTAGCCTCAGGGCTAATTGACTAGGGCTACAGCGAGGGCGAACATAAGAGCCTACATTTGTATGGGTTTTTATGAACTTAGCAGAAATTCAATCCTTTAAGCAGATTGGCAGGCATCTTCGTAGTGCACGGGAGATGCGGGGCTTGACATTGTCTGCAGCGGCCAGCACTTGCGGATTAAAAATTTTTGAGATCGTTCGCATAGAAAATGGAGAACTGTTGGGGTACCAGCAAGTGCCAGAGAATACCTTATCCAACGCCCAAATTTATGCTAAAGCCTTAGATATTGAATTGAGTGATTACAAGGAGCAACCTTGTGTTGAGCAAGCAAAAGTAAACGCCAATGTTTATGAAGGCGATATTCCTTTCTTTTTAAGAAAAAAATAATAATTCGGCATACCCGATCCTTACGGGTTTAACCACTTTGAGTGAAAACTTAAGGTGGTTTTTATTTGAGCCACATTATTAATAACGAAAATTGATATGGCTTATGTAAAAATGCTAGCCGCGTGCTAGCCCAGAGCTAAAAAGAAAAAAGGCTTCAAAAGCATTTCGCCTTTAAAGCCTTACACATCTTGGTGGGTCGGGCGATATTGACTGCGCCAAAACTTCGTTTTCAAACTCGCGCCTAACGGATTTAAAGACGTGAAATTTCTGTAAAACAGTAATTTAGACATTGGTCTAAAACTACCTGGAAAGTGGCGTGAGATAAGCAGTAGATTCTGTGATGTCGATTGGGGTGAGGTGGATTTTGGGTCGTATCAACACTGTTTTGTTGGGTAAACCGACAAAACTATCCTGAGCCCGATGTTGACTTGTAAAGATTGAAATTTTCGATTTATGGCTCATAATCTAGAGCAATCATTTAGATACTGGAGCCTACATGTTACGACTATTATTGTGTGTCTCAACCTCATTGTTATTGAGTTTTAACGTTTACGCTCAATCAGCAAGTAGTTACCCTAACAAACAAGTTACCTTCATTTTGACCCAGGCTCCAGGCGGAGCTAACGATATCACTGGGAGGGCAATTGCGCAGAAATTGACCGATATGCTTAAGGTTCCCTTCATTGTTGACAACCGACCTGGCGCCGGCGGAAATATTGCAGCCCAATATGTTGCTAAGGCACCTAAAGACGGCTACACACTTTTGCTTGCTTTAGGAAATACCATCGTTATTAATCCATATCTTTATAAAAATACTGGATTTGATGCACAAAAAGATTTTGAGCCGGTAGCGCCCATAGTAAGGGCCCCATATGTTCTGGTTACCAATCCATTGTTCCCACCCAAAACAGTTAAAGAGTTAATTACCTATGTTCAGGTCAGGCCTGGTGAGCTTTTTTATGGGTCAGCTGGAAATGGCACGCCTAACCATTTATTGTTTGACTTGTTTAAGTACCTCACCAAGACAAATATTGTTCATGTCCCTTACAAGGGGGCGGCTGCCTCAGCAATGGATACAGTATCGGGCCAAGTACCAATGAATTTTTCAAGTCTGCCGCTGGCATTACCCCTGATTAAGGATGGCAGATTACGCGCTCTTGGAATTACTTCTGTAACAAGATCTCCACTAGCTCCAGAAATTCCTCCTATTGCTGATACTGTGCCGGGGTTCAATCCTGATATGTGGGTTGGAATTTTGGCTCCGGCTGGAACGCCTAAAGATGTTATTACTAAGTTACATAGCGACATTCAAAAGGCGCTCAATAGTAAAGATTTTCGTGACAATATGACTGAGAAAGGTCTGGACATTGCACCGACCGCATCACCTGCAGAATTTACCAAAATGATAGCCGCAGAATCTGTGCGCTGGAAAAAAATTATCGCCGAATCTGGCGCTTCTATTGATGAATAATGCTTCTCTTTAATTAAAAATTTGATTATGAAAATTACACGTCTTGAAGTCTTCACTCTTAAAGCCCCTCAATCAGGTAGACCGCATTGGGTAAGTCACTTTATCGTTCCAACTGCCAATGAAATCCTAGTGCGTATTTATACGGATGAGGGTATTGATGGCTTTGGGTTGGCTACAAGCTATACCCCCATTGATTTTGCCGTCAAAGCATTTAAGTCTGGTATTGGAGATTTAATTATTGGCGAAGATCCTTTAGCGCCCGAGCGTGTTTACAAAAAATTATTTGCTTTAACTACAAGCAGAATGGCAAGTGAAAAGGGCTGGTCTAGGGAGGCGGTCATCAGAATCTCCTCAGCAATTGATATTGCACTTTGGGATATTGTTGGCAAGACTGCGGGTTTGCCTTTGTATAGAATTTTTGGCGGCTTTCGTAGTGAAGTACCCGCCTATGTCACCTGTGGTTATTATCGCGATGGAAAAGATGATGCTGAGCTACGCGATGAGGTACAAAAACTAGTTGAGCAGGGCCATACTGGGTTTAAGGCAAAGGTTGGTGGCTTGCCGCTAGAAAGAGACATTGAGCGTATGGCGCTCATTAGAGAGGTCATTGGAGATAAAAAAGACCTCATGATTGACGTAAATCGCGCCTGGGATTTAGAGACTGCAATTAAAGGCGCCCAATTACTAGAGCCTCTAAACCCTCGATGGCTAGAAGAGCCAGTGAGATGGGAAGATGATCGTAGGGCTCTGAAACTCCTATCCAATAAAACACGTATTCCCCTGTCTGGTGGGGAGAGTGAAGTCACTAGCTATGGTTGCCGTGCGATGATTGAAGAGCAAGCAATTCAGATACTACAATTTGATTGCACTATGTTTGGAGGCTTTACTGAAGGACGCAAAATGGCTGGTCTGTGCGAGTTAAATCATGTTCAAGTTGCACCACATCATGATTGCTTCATACATGCACATATTGTTGCGGGCAGTCCAGCAGGCTGCATCGTTGAGGCCTTTACTGATCCGGAGCGTGATCCATTACAGGCAGAGTTATTTGAAGAGCCGCCAGTGATTAAAAATGGCGTGATGCAATTAAAAGAGCAGCCTGGATTGGGTTTGACCCTATCTGAGGCTGCAATGAAAAAATTTAGTGAGCGAATTATCTGATTGATAGGCCACATGAACAACGAAGTCATTAACCAGCTTGCCCCCAATGGAGCCTTAAAAGCGGGTATTTATTTGGGTAATTTTTTACTTGTAACCAGTAAAGATGAACAGGGAAATCCAGAAGGCGTTTCACCTGACTTAGCGTATGCAATTGCTAAATCATTGAATGTGAAAATTCAATTGATACCTTTTGATACTCAAGGTGAGTTAGTCGAAGCAGTAGCAAAAGGAATTTGTGGGATTGGTTTAGTAGGATCTGATCCTGATCGCGCACAAAAGATTACTTTCGCACCAGCTTATGTTGAGATTGAGGCCACTTATTTGGTTCCACCCAACTCGCCACTTAATGCAATTGA
The DNA here is from genome assembly GCF_018687415.1 of Polynucleobacter sp. UB-Siik-W21. Lineage (NCBI taxonomy): Bacteria > Pseudomonadati > Pseudomonadota > Betaproteobacteria > Burkholderiales > Burkholderiaceae > Polynucleobacter > Polynucleobacter sp. UB-Siik-W21. The sequence continues at coordinate 564,054 of NZ_CP061289.1, forward strand.
GGACGTTGATATACCTGGGGTCCGCATCGCCTCATTTAAGAAGAGCGCCTATGACCTGTGGCTCGTTCGTAATATTAAAAATGCATCCTTAGTTCATGCCGATACCCTAGAGGCAAGTGTAGATTTATTTTTTAATGAAAAGCTTGATGCGCTGGCAGGGCTTAAGACGGGTTTAATTAAGGATTCCAAAAGATTGCCTGGATCTACAGTATTGGATGGGCAATTCATGGTCGTGCAACAAGGTGTAGCAACGGCCAAAGAAAATCTTCAGTCGATTGAGTTCTTATCTAGATTTGTGCAAGATGCTAAACAATCCGGCTTAATTGCCTCTTTCATTAAAAAGCATAAGGTCAACGGCTTATCAGTCGCTGCCTAAGTGGAAAATGAAAAAGCCCCGCAGAGCGAGGCATAGTAATGCTTGGTGGGTCGGGCGAGATTCGAACTCGCGACCAACGGATTAAAAGTCCGCTGCTCTACCGACTGAGCTACCGACCCAGTTAAGCCATAAATTATAGCAAGAAGTTTGTAGGCGATCCCTTGGTCTGCGGTGTCTGCCCGTAAGCCCTTGTAGTTACAAGTAGCTTATGAGTTCGCTCTTCTGGCGACTGGTGGATTTTTGGAAAAATAATCCTTAATCCCCTTCAGAATAGCCTCAGCAATGCGGTCCTGGTAGCCATCATCATTCAGTCTGACTTCTTCTTGAGGATTGCTAATAAAGGCAGTTTCTACCAAGATAGAAGGGATGTCTGGTGCCTTTAAAACAGCAAAGCTGGCTTGCTCTACCTTTCCTTTATGTAAGGGCGCAAAACCACTAATTTGCTTCAGAATAGAGTTTCCAACCTGCAGTGAGTCTTTAATCTGAGCAGTGGTTGACATATCTAGGAGTAGATTAGCTACCTGTCGATCTTGGGTCTTGATATTGATGCCACCAATCAAGTCTGAAGCATTTTCTTTATTGGCCATCCAGCGTGCCATTGAACTACTAGCACCCATTTGCGAAAGTGCAAATACGGAAGCACCTTTGGCGTGTGGCTGAATAAATGCATCCGCATGAATAGAAACAAAAAGATCCGCCTCAACTCGTCTGGCTTTTTGTACTCTCACATGCAGAGGTACAAAATAATCACCATCTCTAGTTAAAAAAGGGCGCATATAGGCTTCACCCTCTATCTTGTCTTTGAGTCGTTTTGCAATCGAGAGTACTACGTGCTTTTCTCTAGAACCTAATGAGCCGATTGCACCCGGATCTTCGCCACCATGACCAGGATCAATGGCAATGGTGATCAGGCGTTTGTACTTAGCAGCTGCCGGAGCTTCTTTAGCCTCAGGTATGGCTTGTGCCACTGGTGACTTTGGCGCCTCCTTTTTAGTAGCAAACTGCGCAATGAAATCTACTTCTTCATTTGATTTAGCTAGAGCACTTTCTTTACGAGCGCTGCTTTTTACTAACTCCATCAAGGGATCAGGTGGAGTGGTAGGGTACAAATCAAAGACCATGCGGTAGTTGTATTCACCAACGGGGTCTAATGTGAAGAGTTGAGGCTTGATCGGTTCTTTTAAGTCGAATACTAAGCGCACTACTCCTGGCTGAAACTGACCTACTCTTACTTGCGCAATATAAGGATCATTAGGCTTGACCTTGGCTACTAAATCTCTCAAAGTGGGATTGAGCTCCAAGCCTTGCACATCAACTACCAGGCGATCAGGATTGCTGAGGATTTGCTGGCTAACAGGTAATGGTGTATCAGATTCTAGAGTAATGCGGGTGTAGTCCTCTGATGGCCAGACACGCACACCCAATATCTTGGCGCCCCAAGCAATCTCCACTTCTGTAAAAAGCAGTGCAAAGCTCAAGAACTTCGCTGAAGTTTTGAGATGCTGCCTTCGCGCAAGATTCGTTTGTTGAATAGTTTTTTTAATACCCATTTACTTGCTTAAATTCTGTATTACATGATTCAGAACATGGTGGCCATCATTCAGGAGTGCTGTCATCGTCACTGATCTCTCATTCTCATTTACGCCTGGGAGTAATTCAATTTGGAGATCGAATGGTGGTAAAGTGCCTTCAGCTTTTTCTGGCCACTCAATTAAACAAAAGCCAGGGATATCAAAATATTCTCCAAAACCAGCTTCTTGCCACTCCAGAGGATCACGCATTCGGTAGAGGTCAAAATGATGCGCGGTAAATTCACCGCTATTGGTTTTGAGTGTGTAAGGCTCGCACAAGGTATAGGTTGGACTTTTGACCTTGCCCGCATAAGCCATTGCTTGAATCAAATATCGTGCGAAGGTGGTCTTGCCTGCCCCTAAATTGCCAACTAGGGAGATATTGAGGTGTCCCTGTGGATTTTGTTCCATAAAACCAGTAATGCTGACGGCAAGTTGTCTGGCTAGGCTAGCGGTATCTGCTTCCTGCCTACAATGTTGCTTGATTATTGCTAATGGTGTTTCTGGGGTTTGAGCCATTGTTCTAGTTTATTCAATTATTGCGCTACATTCTCTATTCATATGCCTTTATCTGCCCATTCCTCTGCTCTAGACGAGTCTAAGTTACGTGCTTGGCTTGGAGAAAAGGCTATAGAGTTGGGATTCGATGGTTTGCGCATTACGGATACCCACCTGGGCTTGGCAAGCAAGCGTTTGCAGGAGTGGTTGGCAGATGGGCGTCATGGCCAGATGGAATACATGCAACGCCATGCGGATCTGCGTGCTGATCCACAGCGATTAGTGCCAGGTACTGTACGCGTCATTTGCGTCATCATGAACTATCTGCCACCCGATATCAATCTTGATACAGAGTGGCAACGCTTAGAGGATCCCTCTCAAGCAGTGGTCTCAATGTATGCCAGAGGTCGCGACTATCACAAGGTTTTGCGTCATCGCTTGCAAGAATTTGCCAACGCCATCGAAGAAAAAATTGGCACTTTTGGATATCGTGTATTTACGGATTCAGCCCCTTTAATGGAAGTTGAGCTTGCTCGTAAAGCAGGTTTAGGTTGGCGTGGAAAACATACGCTCTTACTCAATCGTGAATCTGGCTCTACCTTTTTCTTGGGTGAGATCTTGGTCGATGTACCATTCCCAATCGATGAAGCGCAAGACGAACATTGTGGTACTTGTCAGTCGTGTATCGATGTTTGTCCAACACAAGCCATTACTGCGCCATATCAATTAGATGCACGTCGCTGTATCTCCTACCTCACCATTGAGAACCCTCAGGCCATTCCAATGGAGTTTCGCAGAGCAATGGGTAATCGCGTTTATGGTTGCGATGATTGTCAGTTGATTTGTCCATGGAATAAGTTTGCTAAGCGCACACAATTGCCAGACTTTGCACAGCGTCATGGTTTGGGACAGGCTAGTCTTTTGCATTTGTGGTCATGGACTGAAGCAGAGTTTGAAGCGCGCCATGAAGGCAGTGCGATTCGACGCATTGGTTATAGCCGCTGGCGCCGTAATCTCGCGGTCGCAATGGGTAATGCCCTAGCCAATCCAGTAGTAGCTAATGCAGACAAGAAAGCTATTCGAAAAGCCTTGAGTGAAGGTCTCTCATCAGCAGATGCACTCGTTGCGGAACATATTGAGTGGGCTCTCAATCCCATTCCTTAGGCAAGCTTAGACAATAATGGAGCCTAGCTCTTACAATTAGCCTATGTCATCAGCCGACCAACCTTATATTGATCCTAGCGAAATTGCATTAGAGGGTTCGGCAGCGGAGCGCTTTAAAAGCCCTCGCGATGCATTCTGGGTGGGGATGCGTGATGCAGCTGGAGCGCCTGCCATGGTGCTCTTTGCTGGCATGGTGGGTTTTGGAGCCATGGGCAAAACCAATGGCTTTGATGTTTGGATCACGACCTCTACTACATTTTTTATGTTTGCCTTGCCAGGGCAGGTGGTCTTATTAGAAATGGCAATCACTGGTTCATCCGTCATTGCAATTGCTTTGGCAGTAACCTTAACTTCGACCCGCTTCATCACGATGACGGTGACACTCTTTCCGCAGTTTCATCAGAAGGATCGCAATCGAAGCTTATATGCTTCCGTCCATTTATTGGCCATGACGGCATGGGCAATTTCGATGCGTGAGTTTCATGCGATAGAGACCAAGCACCGCTTAGCCTATTTTGTGGGCCTTGGTTTACTCTGTTGGTTAATTTCGATTCCTGGAACGATCTTGGGTTTCTATTTAGCTGGCATGGTGCCGCCTGCTGTAACGCTGGGTCTAGTCTTTATTAATCCACTCTTCTTCTTATTAACGTTTACCGAAGTCAAACCTTGGATTAATCGTATTGCTCTTTTCATGGGTTGTATTTTTGGCCCGATCTTCTTTTTAATTGATCGCGATACCAGCTTACTAACGGCAGGTCTTGTAGGTGGGACTTTGGCTTATTTTATTGATCGCAAGTTCTTGCGAAAGAAAGCTGGAGTAGTCGGTTAATGAGTTCAATGGATACGATGACGAACGCGCTCTCGGGATGGGGTTTGTGGATTGCTCTAGTAGGCGCCTGTATTGGCACTTATTTCTGCAGAGCGATTGGTGTCATGCTTTCTCAAAGTATTAATCAAGAAAGCGAAATCTTTCGTTGGTTAGCGGCGGTGACCTACACCATGGTTGCTGCCTTGACGATTCGCCTGATCGTCATGCCTTTGGGTTTAATGGCTACCGTGCCTTTGTGGATTCGGATTTTGATTTGCGCCTTAGCGATTGGCGTGATGGTTTCTAAACCTTCTAAGCGTTTGGTTCCAGCCTTATTGACTGGAACCTTGCTGATGGTGGGGTATGGCGTGATTCGCTAAGCTTTTCATTCAACTGAAAGATGTGCCGCTAATATTCTGGCGATATGTACCGCTTCACGTTGCGTGCCGTCTGCAATTTGATGACGGCAACTAGTGCCATCCGCTACTACCCAACTATCGGGTAATTTACGAATGCTCGGTAATAGGCTCGCTTCAGCCATTTGCTTAGATACCTCGATATGCTCGGCTTCATAGCCAAAGCTACCGGCCATGCCGCAGCAAGACGATTCAATTAATTGAGGCTCTGCGTTAGGAATGAGTTTGAGTAGTTCCATGGCAGGTGTCACAGCTGCAAAAGACTTCTGATGGCAATGCCCATGAAAAAGGACTGGCTTACTGGCGGCTTTGAGTTGCAGGTTGAGTTTGCCTGCTTTCGCTTTGCTGGCTAAAAACTCTTCTAAGAGTTGCGCTTGCTGCGATACGGTCACTGCTCGCTCCCCAAAACCCATCACCAAAGCCTCATCTTTTAAGGTAAAGAGACAAGAAGGCTCAAGACCAATAATTGGAATATTCATTTGCGCGTAGGGTGCGAGATGATCGATGAGTTCACCGAGTGTTTCTTTGGCTTTATCCACCATGCCAGCTGCAAGGTAAGTTCTGCCGCAGCAAAATTCTTTGGAGCAAGTGTTTTGTTCTTTATTTTTAGCCTTGTTCTGACTCTTGTGCGGAATATGAATACGATAGCCAGCAGCAGTAAGAACGGTTATTGCCGCCTGCAGATTTTCATCTTCGAAGTAAGCATTAAAGGTATCGGCTAATAGCACTACCCCTGGTTGATTTGATAAGGCCTCAGGACTAAATTGATAGGGTGCGATTGCTTTTGGCTTACTCCAGAAAGTATTACCTTTCCAAATTGGCAAACTTCTTTGGGCGGAGATACCCATGATCCATTCTTGTAGCTTGGCAATCGGTGCAATGTGATTGCGCAGATTGAGGATCACTGGCAAGAGTGGAATACTGCTAATCGTGCCGGCATACTTGGGAAGATACGCCACTGCTAGATCACGTAAAGAATGACCAACCCGTTTCTTATAGGCTGATAGAAACTCAATTTTCATCTTGGCCATATCAACGCCAGTAGGACATTCACGCCGACAGGCTTTGCAACTCACACACAATTCCATCACCTCTTTAATGGCATCGCTGCCAAGTGGTGAAGTCTCGTCTTTGATATCGAGTTGATTGGAGAGTGCTAAGCGTAAGGTATTTGCTCTGCCGCGGGTCAGGTGTTTCTCATCCCGAGTCACACGATAACTGGGACACATCACCTCCGCATCAAACTTACGGCAGTGGCCATTGTTATTGCACATCTCAACTGCTTTAGCTAAACCCATTGCGGGATCACCACCCGTGCCGGGCGCGGTAGTTTCTTCAGTAACAGGATTATTTTGTACGTTCCAAGCTGACCAATCTAATGCAGGCTGTAATGGAATCACTTGATAACTTGGCGAAAATCGAAAGTTACTCGCATCATCCATCTTTGGTGGATTAATAATCTTGCCTGGATTAAATAGTCCCTGAGGATCAAAGGCATGCTTGATTTCTGTAAGGGCTTCAGTAATCTTGGGGCCAAATTGCCAAGAGATCCATTCACCACGACACAAGCCATCACCATGTTCGCCACTGTAAGCACCTTTGTATTTACGTACTAAGGCAGATGCTTCTTCGGCAACAGCACGCATCTTTTGGGCGCCATCTCTGCGCATATCAAGAATGGGTCGGACATGCAAAGTACCAACTGAAGCATGGGCATACCAAGTGCCGCGTGAACCGTATTTAGAAAAGACATCCGTTAAGGCTTGGGTGTAATCTGCCAGACTCTCTAGCGGAACTGCGCAGTCCTCAATAAAGCTCACTGGCTTGCCATCCCCTTTTAAGCTCATCATGATATTTAGCCCCGCTTTACGCACCTCCCATAAATTCTTTTGCAAGGAAGCGTCTGGCATAGATACCACTGAACCGGGTAAGCCTAAGTCACCCATGAGCTCTTGTAATGCCATGATTTTTTCAAGCAAGGGAGCATGCGCTTCCCCTGAAAACTCTACCAACAGAATCGCTTCTGGAGTTTGCGCAGTATGGTCAATCAGTGCAGTCTCAATCGTCTTCTTAAAACTGGGATTGCTGCGTGCTAGATCAATCATGGTGCGATCGACTAACTCCACTGCAGTAGGTCCAAGTTTCACAATGTGTTGAGCGCTATCCATGGCTTTGTAAAAGCTCGCAAAGTTCACAATGCCAAGTACCTTATGTTTCGGTAGTGGTGCTAGTTTGAGTTTGAGAGATTTAAAGTAAGCCAGCGTACCTTCGCTGCCTACTAAAAGATGTGAGAGATTTACGCTGCCGTCTTGCGTATAAGGCAACTCACTTTGAGGGTGAAAGATGTCGAGGTTGTAACCAGCGACTCGTCTGAGTACTTTCGGAAAGTGAGCTTCGATCTCTGGTTGAAGTGTGTTTGCTAAACCTTTTACAAAGTCACCTAACTGCCTAGCAACACCAGCGCTATTGGCGTAATTACCAAACTCGGCAATTTGACCATTCGCCAGCCAAGCATTGATGCCCAAGACGTTATGCACCATATTGCCGTAAGCAATAGAGCGGCTTCCACAAGAGTTATTACCTGCCATGCCGCCAATCGTGGCCTGCCCAGCAGTGGATACATCCACTGGATACCAAAGACCATGTTGCTTGAGTGAGCCATTGAGATGATCCAGCACAATACCTGGCTCAACTTCCACGTAGCCTTGATTGAGATTGAGATCAAGAACATTTCTGAAGTATTTGCTGTTATCAATCACCAGTGCAGCACCAGTAGTCTGGCCACACTGACTGGTGCCACCACCCCTTGGTAATACTGGTACACCAAGCTCAGCCGCAATCTGAATGGCTGTAGCAATATCTTCTGCGGTCTTGGGGACAAACACTGCCACTGGCATGGCTTGATAAATAGAGGCATCGGTAGCGTAGCGACCACGACTTGCGCTATCGGTCATCACTTCGCCAAACGTTTCTTGGCGTAGGCGCTTTGCTAAGGTCGCTTGATCAATCATGACTTCTTTGAGGTCTAAGGGCTTATTCATTTAGCCATCTCCAGGCTGCCTGTTTCTGCTTTGAGGAGTTGTACGACAACATCACGCTTGTTCTGGACGTGCTGAATCATGATCTTGCGCATTCTCTGGCTATCACGTGCTTTTAAGGCATCGAGCATCTCTTGATGTTCTTCCACTGCCTTTTCCCATTTGACGCCGTCTTGGTTGGAGCGAAAGCGTAGCGCCTCGATACGAGTATTTACTTGAGTAAAGAGACGAGAGAGTACAGGGTTGTTCGCTGCTTGATTAATTAAATGATGGATACGTAGATTGAGTTTGTAATAACTCGATAAATCACGGCGAGCATACGAAGCCATCATTTCATACTGGAGTGCCTCTAATTCAGAGAGGCTGGCATCAGTAATATGATTTGCAGCCAGCTCTCCAGAGAAGCCCTCTAAGTCGGCAATCACATCAAAGGTGTGAATGACATCTTCCAAACTCAATTGCACAGCAATCGCTCCGCGATTGGCGATCAACTCTACTAGACCATCGGCAGCCAAGCAACGAATCGCTTCCCGAATCGGTGTGCGAGAAACGTTCAGACTTTCAGCTAATTCACGCTCATTCAGTTTGCTGCCTGGTGCAATCTTTCCCTCTACTAAGAGTGATCTGAGTTTTTGGAAGATTGCCTCATGCAGATTCTGGGAATTTGGCTGCTCTGTAACCGTCATATTGAGAACCTATAATTTGTATACAAAAATATCAATAAGTCATGATAAAGCATAAATTATGGCTTTAAATGCTTAAATTAAGGTTTATTTTTAGATTAAATGAAAATAAATTGTATACAAAATAGAAAATTGCCAAAATTTGTCATACACTAGAGGCTGAAACGAGTTCCTAGAATTCACCCCCTTTTAAATACCTAAACCCATCCATAGCGAGACAAAGCATGTTGAAACTTGATAACCACGCATCAGGACGCCATTTTTTACATATTCCCGGCCCAAGCCCAGTGCCTCCTCGCGTATTACGCGCTATTAGCTATCAAACTATTGATCATCGTGGTCCTGAGTTTGGTGCGTTTGGCTTAAAGGTTTTGGATGGTATCAAGAAGATTTTCAAAACAGAGCAGCCGGTGATCATTTATTCCGCTTCCGGAACGGGATCATGGGAAGGCGCTTTAGTGAATGTTCTCAATCCTGGCGATACAGTCTTGTTTTATGAAACTGGTCAGTTCGCCAATTTATGGCGCGCACTTGGACAGCGCCTCGGTCTGAAGGTCGAGGTCGTTGGTAAATCTGGACAAGACTCTTGGCGTTGGGGTGTAGATGCTGCAGTGATTGAAGAGCGTTTGCGTAAAGACACTCAGCATGAAATCAAAGCTGTATGCGTAGTGCATAACGAAACATCGACTGGCGTTACTTCAAACATCGCCGCAGTACGAAAAGCGATCGACTCCTTAAAGCACCCCGCTTTGTTGTTGGTTGATAGCGTCTCTGGCCTTGGATCTGCAGACTACGAGCATGACAAGTGGGGCGCGGACGTGACTATTTCTGGTTCGCAAAAAGGTTTGATGTTGCCTCCAGGTATTGGCTTTAATGCCTTGTCAGCAAGAGCCATTGAAGTGAGCAAGCAAAACAAAATGCATAAAGCGTATTGGGCATGGGATGAAATATTGGAGTCCAATAAAAATGGTTACTGGCCAACTACACCCAGTACGAATTTAATGTACGGTTTGCATGAAGCGATGGACATGATGATGGCTGAAGGTTTGGGCACAATCTTTGCGCGTCATCAGCGTTTGGCTGCCGCTTGTCGTGAAGCTGTTCATGCTTGGGGGCTCGAAATTCAATGTCAGGATAAGGATTGCTACTCTCCAGTGTTAACTTGTATCGCTACACCTGAAGGTATGGATGCCGACAAATTACGCAAACATGCTTTGGAGAAATTCAATCTCTCCTTAGGAACGGGCCTTGGAAAAATTAAGGGCAAAGCATTCCGCATTGGTCATTTGGGTGACTGTAATGAGCTCAATTTGATGGCTGCTTTAAGTGGGGTTGAAATGAGCTTGGGTGCTATGGGCTTTAAGCCTAAGGCTAGCGGTGTAGTGGCTGCTCAAGAATTCCTCAAATAACCACCATTTAGACCCTTTCGGTTGCGTATAGGGCAAAGGCAGGGTGCAGATCGTCCGGGGTCAGACTTAAAGGGCTGAGCCTGGCTGCAGCCTTTATAATTCAGGCACTTGTATTGATGGCACTTTCATCACATAAAACATATTCGAGACAATAGTATTTAAAAAGGATTCAACATGTTGGCAACTAAACCTTATTTAACTCAAGCGGATGCTCAAAAGATTTTGGATGCAGCCAACAAGCATGCCGCTGAAAATAATTGGGCAGTCACGATCGCTGTTTGTGATGATGGTGGACATGTACTAGGTTTGACCCGTCGTGATGGATGTGCACCGGTATCTGCTTACATTGCCCAAGAAAAAGCGCGCACCGCTGCAATGGGTAAACGCGAAAGCCGTGTGTACGAAGAAATTATTAATAATGGTCGCACCTCTTTTTTATCTGTCCCACATATTTCGGGCATGTTAGAGGGTGGGGTCAATATCGAGGTAAATGGGTTTACCATCGGCGCAGTCGGCGTTTCCGGCGTTAAATCGACCGAGGATGCCGAAACCGCTAAGGCCGGCATTGCGGCCATCCTGTAAGTTACCTTGATCAATACTGCTACTGAAATAAATTCATCTACAGGGCTTGGCGACTCAGTCCTTCCTAGCGCCGCCCCTAGTGTCACCCCTCCAGCAACAATTACTTTTGCTGATTTTGGTTTAGACCCGCTGATTCAAAAAGCGGTTGCTGAACAAGGCTATAACACTCCTACTCCGATTCAAGCGCAATCAATTCCGCATGTTTTAGCGGGGAGCGATTTAATGGGTGCTGCACAAACTGGTACTGGCAAAACAGCAGCCTTTGTATTGCCAATCATTCAAAAGATTTTGCGCCATGCTAGCAATAGTGCCTCACCCGCTCGTCATCCGATTCGCGCCTTAGTTTTAACTCCAACCAGAGAGTTGGCGGTGCAGGTAGCTGAGAACGCTGCTAACTACTCGAAGCATACTGATCTGCGTGCTGCTGTGGTCTATGGTGGCGTGGATATGAAAGAGCAAGTTGCTATCTTGCGTAATGGTATTGAGATCTTGATTGCCACACCAGGTCGCTTACTTGATCACATTGGGTCTAAAGTGGCTAATTTGTCCCAGGTCGAAATTCTGGTGCTAGATGAAGCCGATCGCATGCTCGATATGGGTTTCTTACCTGATCTACAACGCATCATTAATTTGATTCCTGCGCAAAGACAGACCCTGTTGTTCTCGGCAACCTTCTCACCAGAGATTAAGAAGCTCGCGCAGAGTTATTTGCGTACACCGGTAACGGTAGAAGTAGCTCGTCAAAATGCTGCAGCCGACACGGTTAAGCAAGTCATTCATATGGTGTCAGCAAGTGATAAGCAGCGTGCAATTGTCCAAGTCTTAGAAAACCGTACGCGTCAAGGTTTATCGCGTCAGTGCATCATCTTCACCAATAGTCGTTTAGGTTGTGCCAAGTTAGCACGGGCCTTAGAGCGTGATGGTATTAAAGCAGGTGCGATTCATGGTGATAAGAGTCAGGGTGAGCGTACCTTAACTTTGGATGCATTCAAGTCTGGCGCGATTGAAGTGTTGGTGGCGACAGATGTGGCAGCGCGTGGTTTGGATATTCCAGATATGCCTTGCGTGATTAATCATGAGTTGCCTTATAACGCTGAAGACTTTATTCACCGCATCGGTCGAACAGGTCGTGCTGGTAGTACAGGGGATGCGATTGCTTTAGTAGATGCCAGTGAAAAGCGTTTATTAGACGATATTGAAAAGCTAATGAAGCGTAAGTTAGATATCCAGCCTTTGCCTGAGGGTACTCCTGCTTATGCCAAGCCATCTACTAGTAGTAGTGCCCCAGCAAAAATGTCAGACCCATTTTTCTATAAACCTTATGAGCCTAGCGCCGTACCACAGTCATCCGATGTAGTAAAGCCAGAAGTGAAAAAAGTGGGTATTGTGGCCGCTAAGCCAGCAGTTGGCGCCTTATTGGGCGGTTTCAAAAAGAAGTAATTAGCTCCAGGCATGAGTGGCTGCCAAGAGCCACTCTGCAATAGTGATCCTCTCACCATCAGGTAACCCAACCAATCCTAAATGTGTTGCAGCCTTGCGAAGCTCTGCAAGAGAATGTGTTTGATCTTGTGTATTAATTTGGGTTGCTAAGGTTTGCTTACTCAATTTTTCGCCGTGTTCATCTAATACCAAGGGAAGATGTTTGTAGTGCGGCGTTGTATATCCCAAAAGAGTTTGTAAATATATTTGCCTAGCGGTGTTGCTTAGCAAATCTTCGCCACGCACGATATGGGTAATACCTTGCTCTGCATCGTCTACGACTACGGCGAGTTGGTAAGTAAAGAGACCATCACTTCTGCGCAGAATAAAATCCCCGACTTGTTGATTGAGATTCTGACTTTGAGTGCCGAGGGCTAAATCCTCAAAATCACTCTGGCAATTTGGGGGCAGCGCAACTCGCCAAGCCGCCTTCAGGTCTGAAATTTCAGAACTTGTATGGCTCTCTAGTTGACTTGGTCTGCACGTACCTGGATAAACCATCTCTTGATTGCGCGGTGTTTGAATTCCAAGCTCTGCTAGGGTGTTGGTAATTGTTTGCCGAGAACAGGTGCAGGAATAGAGGCATTTGAGCTCATTGAGGCGTTCTAAAGCCTTTTGGTAGCGATCCTGATGTTTTGACTGAAAGGTGGGGGCTTCATCCCAGAAAAGGCCGCATGCGAGCAATTGGGACTGAATGAGCTGATCAGCCCCAAGGATGCATCTAGGGGTATCCAGATCTTCTATTCTGAGCAGCCATTTACCACCATTTTTACGGGCATCTAACCAGCTTCCTAGGGCAGCAACTAGTGATCCCGCATGGAGTGGTCCGGTAGGCGAGGGGGCAAATCGCCCGCGATAGCCGTCGGCTGGGGATGAAGGGTTTTTTAGCTTGGACACAGCTAAAATCATCTCATGGCTTTACCCCGTTTTGTACATCTCCGCATTCATTCCGAGTTTTCGATTACGGATGGAGTCGTGCGCATTGATGATGCAGTAGCTGCAGCTGCCAAAGATGAAATGGGTGCCTTGGCTCTCACCGATTTAAGTAATTTGTTTGGCCTAGTGCGGTTTTATACAGCCGCTCGCTCTAGTGGTATTAAGCCGATTGCCGGCGCAGATGTTTGGGTGAGCAATTCCCAAGATCCCGATCAACCTCATCGACTGTTATTGCTAGTACAAAACCATTCTGGCTACCTCAATCTTTGTGAGTTACTCAGTAGAGCCTCTTTGGATAATCAGTCACGTGGTCGTGCTGAAGTCGATTCAGCTTGGTTTAGTGAACCTGCTGCAAAAGCAGAAGATAAGAAAGCCAATAGAACACTCTCTTATGGATTAATTGCGCTGTCAGGTGCGCGTATGGGTGAGCTTGGTGCCGCATTGTTAGCAGGCCAAGAAGATCAAGCTCAAAGCGTGGCAAGGCGTTATGAAAAACTCTTCCCCCAATCGTTTTACATTGAAGTGCAACGCGGTGGTCATCCGCAAGATGAAAAGCAACTTCAGCTGGCATGCCATTTAGCCAATGAGTTGGATCTACCGGTAGTAGCGACACACCCAGTGCAGTTTATGCAAAAGAGTGACTTTACGGCGCATGAGGCGCGCGTTTGTATTGCTGAGGGTGAGCTGCTGGGTAACCCGCGTCGTCAAAAGAAATTTAACGATCAGCAGTATTTTTTGACGCAAGCAGAGATGGAAAAGCGCTTTGCAGATTTACCAGCAGCTTTGGCGAACTCAGTTGAGATTGCGAAGCGTTGCAACTTATCTCTGGTTCTAGGTCAGCCACGCTTGCCAGATTTTCCGACGCCACCAGGCATCACCTTGGATGAGTATCTTTTAGCGCAATCTGAAGTTGGTCTCAAGCGTCATATGGAGCGCAACTTTCCAGACCCAGAAGAGCGGGCTAAGGAGATGTCTCGTTATCACGAGCGCTTAGTGTTTGAGGTTAAGACGATTTCTCAAATGGGCTTTCCTGGTTACTTCTTGATCGTTGCAGACTTTATTAACTGGGCTAAAAACAATGGCGTCCCTGTAGGTCCAGGTCGCGGCTCAGGTGCCGGTTCTTTAGTGGCTTACTCTCTTGGCATTACCGATCTCGATCCACTTCGTTACAACTTACTCTTTGAGCGTTTCTTAAACCCAGAGCGGGTATCGATGCCCGACTTTGATATCGACTTTTGTCAGCACGGTCGTGACCGTGTGATTCAGTACGTGAAAGATAAATACGGTAAGGATGCTGTCAGTCAAATTGCGACTTTTGGCACGATGGCTGCGAGAGCAGCGATTCGTGACGTGGGTCGGGTTTTAGAGCAGGGCTATAACTTTGTTGACGGGATTGCAAAGCTTGTCCCCAATAAGCCGGGTCAATACATGACCATTGAAATAGCGAAAAAGGAAGAGAAGCAATTAGCCGAGCGTGAAAAGAATGAAGACGAGGTCCGTCAATTACTCTCATTGGCGCAGCAACTCGAGGGCATGACGCGTAACGTTGGCATGCATGCTGGTGGTGTTTTGATTGCCCCAGGTCGACTGACAGATTTTTGTCCGCTGTATACCCAAGAGAGCAAAGATCAAGATAGTAGCTCTGTCATTAGCCAATTTGATAAGGATGATGTTGAAGCTATTGGCCTAGTGAAGTTTGACTTCTTAGGTCTTACGACGCTCACTATCTTGGCGGCAGCAGAGCGCTGGATTAAAGCGCTGCATGCTGATCGTAAGGATTGGAGTATTAGCGATATTCAACTCGACGATGAGCGAGCTTTCGACGTATTGAAGCGGGCAAATACGGTTGCCGTATTCCAGCTAGAAAGTCGCGGCATGCAAGGCATGCTGCGCGATGCTAAGCCTGACCGCTTTGAAGACATTATTGCGTTAGTGGCTCTATATCGTCCTGGTCCGATGGATTTGATTCCAGACTTTATTGAGCGTAAGCACGGTCGTCAAAAAGTAGAGTATCCAGATCCGCGTATTGAACCCGTTCTGCGTGAAACCTACGGCATCATGGTGTATCAAGAGCAGGTGATGCAGATGGCACAGATGATCGGTGGCTACTCACTTGGTGGTGCCGATATGCTCCGCCGTGCTATGGGCAAGAAAAAGCCAGAAGAGATGGCACAGCATCGCAAGATCTTTAGTGATGGTGCAAAAGCAGGTGGCATCTCCGAAGGAAAGGCCAACGAGATCTATGACTTGATGGAGCGTTTTGCAGGGTATGGATTTAATAAATCTCATGCTGCTGCCTATGCGCTCTTAGCTTATCAAACTGCTTGGCTCAAAGCCTATTACCCTGCTGAATTCATGGCAGCCAACTTATCGCTTGCGATGGATGACACCGATAAGGTGAAGATTTTGTATGACGATTGTTTGGTAAACCAAATTCGGGTGTTCTCGCCCGATATCAATACGGGTGTCTATGAGTTCACGCCCTTGCGAGCACCCGATGCTGCCCCTGATGCGCCGATCAGTCATATTCGCTATGGTTTAGGAGCAGTTAGGGGTACTGGTGAGGCAGCGATTGAAGCCATTGTCAAAGCACGCGAATCCGATGGACCATTCAAGGACCTGTTTGATTTCTGCGCTCGCGTAGATCGCAGACAAGTGAATCGGCGTGCCATAGAAGCACTCATGCGTGCTGGTGCGTTTGATAGCCTCTATAAAGATTCCTTAGCAGCTGGCGGCAATCTTTATGACATTCGCTCTACCTTGTTGGCTTCTTTGGCAAGAGCGATTGAAGCAGCTGAACAGGCAGAAGCTTCGATTCATCAGGTAAGCCTATTTGAGGTTGCTGGCGAGGATCATCAACATCAGCCTGAGCTGGTGCGTGAGCCTATTTGGTCTGAGAAAAAACGTCTCCAAGAAGAAAAAACGGCTTTAGGACTATGTTTGACTGGTCATATGTTTGATGCCTACCGCGAAGAGACCTCTCATTTCATTCGCCAACCATTAGCGAAAATTACCGAAGGCAAAGATCAGCTGATTGCCGGCATTGTGACATCAGCACGCATGTTGACAGGTCAACGCGGCCGCATGATGATTGCGACGATTGATGATGGTACTGCCGCGCTAGAGGTCACTTTGTATAGCGAGGTCTATGAGCCCAATCGTTCCTGGCTAAAAGAAGATGAGCTCCTGATTGCTAAAGTAAATGTGACGCCAGATAAGTTCTCTGGTGGCATGCGAATTGTGTCTGAGGCGGTCATGGATATTACTGGGGCGCGGATGCGCTTTGCGCGCAATGTGCATGTATACCTTGATTCAGCGGTAGACATTAGAATGCTGCGTAGCCAAATTGGACCTTACCTCATGGCCAATCGCACCCGAGACCCGAAGCTTGGTGCGCCTGTGCCAAGCCCCAATACAAATGATGGAGTAAAAGGTTTGATGTTGACGGCAGCTGTGACTACAAGTGGCGGTGCTTGCTTAATGCAGTTCCCAGAAGAGATGCGCATTTATCCGGATGACGCCTGCTTGCATAGTCTTAATCAATTGCTGACTTCAAAACAAAAAGATCCTGTGCAAGTTCAGTACCACTAGCCTTTATTTTCTTTCTAAGATCTTTTCTACTGCCTCAATGACTTGAGCGGGTTCTAGTAGGTCTAAGCATTCGCTATTGCTATCTGCACTATCTAAGCAACCAGCCTTGCGACAGGGTACGCATTCCCCGGGGCCTTGCAAGATGGTGATGTTACCAACTGTTTGTGTGCGAGCGCGTAATTGATAAGGTTGCGCACCAATAAAACCATTGGGCCATGGCCCAAAATTGGTGGGTGGTGTAGCGCCAAATAAAGTAATGGTTGGCGTATTACAGGCTGCTGCTAAATGGGTGATGGAAGTATCTACTCCAATATACAAACTAGCTGCACGCAATAAAGATCCTGCTTGAGGAATGGATAGTTTGCCCGCAGTATCAATCACCTTTTGGCGAACGTTGGGTTCTAACAAGGATAGGATGTCATGGTTTAGTTGTAAGTCTTGTTTTGCTGGTGAAGCGCTCAGCACCACCTGAAAGCCACGATTGACTATATGAGTAATGAGCTTCTGCCAATAGCCAAGAGGCCAGCGTTTGTAGGCTGTCAGAGGGCCTGGATGAATCACAACATAAGCATGAGTCAGTTCACTGGCAATGACTGGTATCAAAGCCTCGCCAATAGGTGGTGTGACATTAATCGGGTTTGAAAATAAATCGCTAGGGTTTCTGAAGAATACTTCCAGAAGGCGCAGTTTTTCAGTAATGACATGCTGTGTAAAGTAATCTATCTCAACGGTATGCATCGAAATGAATTTTTTCCAAGCATTTTGCTTGTTTGCATTACTTTGCTTGCCTTGAGGATGTCCACCCAAAACGCCTACTCTACGAAATGCAGCAACCAAGCCATATAAGTAAGCACGATCGCTTGGCTGAGTCACAAAGGCGAGGTCATAACGCTGAAAGAGTTGGTTAAACAATGAGAGGTATTCGCCAAACCCAGGTCGGTCAGAGGTTTCAATAATCTGGTCAATATCTGGATTACCCTTGAGCATATCAAGCTTGCCCTTGTATCCCAGAAAATGAAATTCAGCATCGGGCCACAGTTCACGTGCTTTGCTAATTAAAGGTGTTGTGACCAGTACATCGCCAATTTGCCGAGTCGCAATGAATAATACTTTTTTGGGTTTTAGGGTGGAGAAGTTGGTCATATGTGGATCGCTTACATTGCCTTTGCCAAAATCTTTTCACGCACACGCCGCGCATTTTCAGCAGCATTGCTCTGATCATGAATTTGATGAAAGAGATGCAATACTTCGGTAGACCATGATCCTGATTTGCGCTTGATATGATGCCGCTGTAAACGAAAGACAAAGTCAGCATCCTCGTGACCCCAGCCGGTCATGGTCTCGTCAAAGCCATCAATTGCTTGTGCATCGGTTTTCCAGCAAGCCATGTTACAACCCTTAATACGACGCCAAACAAATTTTTTATAGTCACGCCAAGAACCATTGCCGAGTTTGATTTTGAGCGGCCAGTATTTATTAATACCAGCATTTAGACGGTACTCCAAAAGCTTGGAGATAAATAGCTTAAAGTCCCAGCGGGAAGTGGCTAGTAACTCTTGTGTTAGTTTTTCATTGAGCAGGACTCGGCTACCAGTAACGAGAAAACCCTTTTGTGCAAGCTCGCGATGACGAGCAACAAAATCCGGCTGAACCAGGCAGTCTCCGTCTAAAAAGATGAGGTAATCACCTTTAGCTGCTTCAATCGCTTGGTTGAGAATTTTGGTTTTTCGAAAACCTTGATCTTCTTGCCAAAGGTGCGTTATTGAAAGTGAATGCGTTGATTGAAAGGCATCAATGATTTGTTTAGTGCTCTCAGTTGACCCATCATCGGCGATGATGATTTCAAAATGATGGTCTGTTTGAGTAGCTAGCGATTCTAGGCAGAGCTTCAGGGCTTGCGGCCAGTTATATGTAGCCAGCAAAATCGAAATCATTTACGCGCTTCCTGATGGAGATGCCAGAGCTTGATGTAGCGGTAATATGTTCCCTGACCATTGGAGATGGCTAAGGCAAATCCTTGACCCCCATCCAAAAATCCAGCGCGAATAATATAAGTACGTATAAATGCCCAGATGCCGTGTATGACTGCTTTTAAGGGGCTACTTGTTTTGCCTTGGGCAAACGCTTGCTCAGCAGAGGCTGTGGAATAACGATCCAGTTTTTGCAGCACCTGAGAGTAGTTCATGAAACTGTAGTGCAGCATGGGGTTTTCTAGCTTTGCGACAGCGCCATTGGGAATGAGTCGCTCATGGACTAAGTCATCTGAGAAGCGGGCAGTACCTCGCTTAAAGAGCCGGTCTACGTAATCTGGGCTCCACCCAGAGTGGCGAATGAAGCGGCCGCAGTACCAAGATAGTCTGGGAATGGCAAAACAATTGATCTGGGCGCTATGGTGAACTGCCGTCACAATTTCTGACCTGAGTGCAGGGGTGAGTCTTTCATCGGCATCTAGAGACAAAACCCAGTCACCCGTAGCCAAGTCCAAAGCGCGGTTCTTTTGGGGACCAAAACCGGGCCAATCCGAGGGCCGAGCAATCGTCGCGCCATACTTTTGGGCGATTTCTAGGGTGCGGTCAGCGCTGTTGGTGTCGACCACCACAATCTGCTGGGCAATGCCTTCTAGAGAGGCTAGACAGTCGTCTAAATTGGCCTCTTCATTGCGGGTGATGAGTATGACTGATAAGGTGGGCATAATTCATTATATGAATGCTCAAGACCGGACCGCTCTAAATCGCTTAATTACCTATCTTAAGCCCCATATTGGGCTGATTATTGGTTCCTTAGTCGCCATGGCTTTTGTGGCTGCAGCGGAGACCTCGATCCCTGCTTTGATGAAGCCTCTATTGGACCGCGGCTTTACTGGTGGGCTTAATGACAAGCTCTGGCAGATACCCGTCTTTTTGGTTGGATTGGCGCTAGTACGTAGCCTAGCTCAGTTTCTATCGAATTATTTGCTTACCCGAGTCATCAATGCGGTCCTTCTCAAACTGCGTGAGCAAATGTTCCAAACCTTGTTGCATGCAAGTACTGCTTTCTTTCAAAAAAACTCAGCCTCCAATTTAATTAATGCCGTTGTTTTTGAAGTGAATAATGTGCTGTCAATTATGGGCGGCATGCTCATTAGCCTGGTGCGCGACTCACTAACTGTGCTGGGATTGATGGGCTACTTGATTTATCTCAATTGGAAACTCACCTTAGTTGTACTCATCATTTTCCCGGTCATTGCTTTGATCATGAGCAAAATTAATCGACGCTTGAGGTCGCTTAATCGCGAGCAACAAAATTTGACGAGTGAGTTGGCCTACATAGTTGAGGAATCTGCTGCCGGCTACAAGATTGTGAAGGTGCACGGCGCCCAAGAATATGAAATGAATCGCTTTTTACAAAAAGCAGAGCGTTTACGCCAATTTGCTTTGAAGTCGGCCGTAGCAGGTGGCTTAAATCAACCCATTACACAGTTAATTGCCTCAATGGCGCTATCGATTGTGCTGGTGATTGCATTGATGCAGTCTTCAACTGAAGGCACTACGGTAGGCGGTTTTGCGGCGTTTATTACCGCAATGATGTTAGTGATTTCTCCTTTAAAGCATTTAGCTGATATCAATCAGCCTTTACAACGCGGTCTCACTGCGGCAGAAATGATTTTCGGCTTAATGGACCAGCCTTTTGAAGAGGCTGAAGATCGCAAGCAGAATATGAAGCCTTTGGATAAAGCCAAAGGTGCAATCCGATTTGAGAAGGTGGGTTTCTCATACCAGCAAGAGGCGGGGCGTAAAGATGCATTGACCAATATTGATCTCACGATCAAGCCTGGCGAAATTGTTGCGTTTGTTGGACCTTCTGGTGGTGGCAAGTCAACCTTAGTCAACTTACTGCCTCGATTCTTTAAGCCAACCAGTGGCCATATTTACTTAGACGACTTGCCCTTAGAAGATATTGTGCTGGCCGATGTTCGCAAGCAACTTGCCTTTGTAAGTCAGGATGTCATTTTATTTAATGACACGATTGCTGCCAACGTAGCGTATGGCGCGGCCAGTGAAGAGGGTGTGGATCGTGGTCGGGTGATCGAGGCTTTAGAGGCCGCCAACTTGAGCGCCATGATTCGTGAGCTTCCCGAGGGGATTGATTCGATGGTGGGTGATAACGGCAACCGCTTATCTGGCGGCCAACGTCAGCGTTTGGCAATTGCTCGAGCTATCTATAAAAATGCGCCGATTCTGATTTTGGACGAGGCTACTTCCGCCTTGGATTCTGAATCAGAGCGTCAAGTGCAAGATGCTTTAGAAAGATTAATGGCTGGCAGAACTACCTTGGTGATTGCGCATCGCCTCTCCACGATTGAGCATGCAGACCGAATTGTCGTTTTAGAGCACGGTAAGATTGTGGAAAACGGCTCACATGAAGAATTGATCAAGCAAGATGGCCTGTATGCTAACTTACATCGCATTCAATTCTCTAATGCGTAATCTTGCTTAAATAGTCTGGATCCTTAGCTCAGAACGATATCGTATTGTTCTTGGCGGAAGCTACCTTCTGCCTGGAGCGTAATCGGTTTGCCAATGAAATCGCCCAACTGCGCCAAGAATTGATTTTCTTCCTCAAGAAAGAGGTCAATCACGTCTGGTGCCGCTACGATCCGAAATTCTCGCGGATTAAATTGACGATGCTCACGCACAATCTCACGCAAGATCTCATAGCAAATCGTTTGTGCCGTTTTGATTTCACCTTTACCCATACAGATAGCACATGGCTCACAAGTAATATGAGCCAGCGATTCACGAGTGCGCTTGCGAGTCATTTCTACCAAGCCTAATGCTGAAAATTCACTTACAGATGTACGAGCGTGATCACGCTCCAAATTCCGCTTCAGTTCATGCAATACTGATTCTTGATGATCTTTGCCTATCATGTCGATAAAATCAATAATGATGATACCGCCTAGGTTGCGTAAGCGCAGTTGCCGAGCAATGGCCTGAGCTGCCTCAAGATTAGTTTTAAATACCGTGTCATCCAAATTACGGGCGCCTACATAGCTACCAGTGTTGACATCAATCGTTGTCATTGACTCTGTTTGATCGATCATCAGGTAGCCACCGGATTTCAGATCAACACGTCGACCTAAGGCTTTATTAATTTCGGCATCGACATCAAATAAATCAAATAGGGCACGTTCGCCACGATGCAAAGTGAGCTTGCCTAATAAGTTAGGCATATATAGATTGGCGAAGCCTTTGAGCTTCTCAAAATTCTCTGCCGAGTCGACCCGAATTTGAATTGTTTCTTCGCCAGCAACATCGCGCAATACCCGCTCAGCCAAGCTCAGGTCTTGGTAAAGTAGGCTAGGCGCAGCTTTGTGCTTCATTGCTTCACGAATACTTTCCCAAGTGGTTCTGAGATAGCGCATGTCATGTTGCAATTCGGTATCTGAAGCATCTTGGGCGCTGGTACGCACGATGATGCCGCCTTTCTCATCTTCAGCCATGAGTCCAGCCAGACGAGTTTTAATTGCTTCACGCTCTTCTGGTTGATCAATTCGTTGGGAGACACCGATATATTTTTCGGTAGCGGTATCGGTTCCTGCGGGAGGTAAGTAAACTAAATTACGCCCTGCAATACTGAGTTGGGTCGTCAGACGTGCGCCCTTAGTGCCTAAGGGGTCCTTCAAGACTTGGACTAATAAAGTTTGACCTTCAAATAGTAATTTTTCAATCTGGGGCTGCGGATTGCTTTGGGTGATGTCAGCAACGTGCATAAACGCAGTACGCTCCAAACCAATTTCAATAAAAGCAGACTGCATACCTGGTAATACGCGCACAACTTTTGCAAGGTAGATATTTCCAACAATACCACGTTGACGAGTTCTCTCAATTTGCAGTTCCTGAACCGCACCTTGCTGTATTAAAGCAACCCGCGTCTCTTGCGGAGTGATATTGATGAGTATCTCTTCATTCATATACAGTTAATTTGAGCGCGTTTGAGAAGTTGAGCAGTTTCATAAAGGGGAAGTCCCATGATACCGCTATAGCTACCCTTGATCGAGGGGATAAAGGCGCTTCCGCCACCTTGAATACCGTAGGCGCCAGCCTTACCAAAAGGTTCTCCGCTGGCAATATAGGTGTTGATTTGTGATTCCGACAGGACGGCAAACTGAACCTCAGATACTTGCAATAAAAATACCGGTGATTCTTCAGGCGTGATCGTCAGTGCCACCCCAGTGAATACCTCATGGGTTTTACCACTCAACATTCCCAGAATACGAGTAGCGTCGGCAACATCAGAGGGTTTTCCGAGAATTTCACCATCGGGATGATTGGGAAGACTGACCGTGGTGTCTGCACATAAAATTGGCGCCCAAGGTAAGCCACTCTTTTTCCAGCGCTCTAGTGCAGCGGCACTTTTTGCTAGGGTCACTCGCTCTACATAAGCAGGTGCTTTTTCATGGGGGAGGGATATTTCAATGCTTTCAACATCTTCACCCACTTGAGGAGGAAGCATTTCAAAGTGCACCCCTATTTGTTTTAAGAGCTCTTGACGACGTGGACTTTGAGAGGCGAGATAAACAAAAGAATACACAGCATTACTCACGGTGATAGGGATGACCTTGAAGAATAGTCCAGGCACGATAGAGTTGCTCAACCAGCAACACTCTAGCCATCGCATGTGGCAGTGTGAGGCTAGAGAGACGCCACATCGCTTGTGCATGCGTTTTAAGCTTGGCATCTAGGCCATCAGCTCCACCAATTAAAAAGGTAATGTCAAAACCTTCTTGACGCCAGCTTGCTAGCTGAGTAGCTAGATTCTGGGTGGTTTGATCTTTACCGCGCTCATCTAGGGCAATGACGTGTGAGCCCTTTGGAATGGCTGCCAGGATTTTGACTGCTTCTTTTGCTGGAGTGAGATCAGGCTTGATTTCTTTAATCTCAATACTGCAATCCGCTGGCATGCGTTTGATGTAGTCTTGAGTTGCTGTTGCAACCCAATCGGGCATCTTGTGACCAACTGAAACAATGGTTAAGCGCATTGGCTAAGTGGCGTGAATAAAAAAATTACTCGTCGTCTTCGGATTCGCTTGCTTTAGCTAGGCCTTTAGCGCCAGCCAATTTGACGCGCACCGGTTTGGCACCCCACATACCTTCCAGTTGATAGTAAGAGCGCAACATCGGCTGCAAAATATGAACCACAATATCACCGCAGTCTACGAGCACCCATTCACCAGTCTCTAAGCCTTCGATAGAGATCACTTCACCACCTTTGGCATTGACCTCTTCTTTGACAGACATAGCTAAAGACCGTGTTTGGCGATTGCTGGACCCTGTAGCAATGATGACGCGATCAAATAACTCGCTGAGTTTGGTGGTGTCATAAACGCGAATATCCTGCGCCTTAACATCTTCTAGGGCATCAATAATGACGCGTTGTAATTTACGTAAATCCATGGTGTCTATGCAATATCTTTTAGTGTTGAGCTTGATCTTAGCTTGATTACTGGTACAAGCCCAGATTTGTAATGATTTCTAGTGTTTGTGATGGAATTTGCTCAGACTCAATAGAGCTTCGAGCAGGTGACTGAAGGCGACTTCTGAGGTCGGTAGAGGAGAGGTCTACTGCAAGACCTTCATCAATGTAGATGAGGCCAGCCGCATGATTTTCAAGAGCTGCTGGATCAAAAGTTTGGCGGGTATCGAGTAATTCTTGAATTTCAGGGCTCATCTCAGCCAAGAGGTCGTAGTTTGGTCGGCTGGCTACTGCGAAATGCATGTACTGAAACAACTCGCGCCAAGCAACCCAAGTTGGTAGGTGAATCAACGAGTCCACTCCAGTCAACCAAATTAAGCTTGCCTGGGAACCAAAGCGTTCACGTAAGGATTTAGCGGTATCAATACTGTAACTCGGACCAGCACGCTCAATCTCTATGCGATCAATACCGACTTGTGTGGGTATCTTCAGATATGAAAGTGCCCTGGCTAAATCAATACCGGCAGCCTCAGTGAGTTGATAACGAATTTCAGCGGCTGTAATGTTCGAGCCCTTCTGCCATGGTTCACCACTGGGTATGAGAAGTAGCTCGTCTAAGTGCAACTTGTTTGCAAAATGACTCGCTAATCTGAGATGCCCTATATGGGGTGGATCAAAGGTGCCACCCAGGATGCCAATTTTTTTACAAGCGCTCAAGCTAACCAATCACGTGGTTTGAGGTAATAGTCATACAGCTTAGCTTCTGGTGTCCCAGGCTTTGGCTGATAGTTGTACCACCACTGCACTACTGGGGGCATGGACATCAAGATGGATTCGGTGCGACCACCCGAGTGCAAGCCAAAGATCGTGCCGCGATCAAAGATGAGGTTGTATTCCACATAGCGACCACGTCGGTACTCTTGGAATGCTTTTTCTTCAGCGGTAAAGGTATCTTGATAGCGGCGTTCAACGATTGGCAGGTAAGCATTAATAAAGGCATCACCTACTGCACGGGTCATTGCAAAACTTTTCTCAAAGCCCAGTTCGTTGAAATCATCAAAGAAAACGCCACCAATGCCACGGGGTTCTTCACGATGTTTCAAGTAAAAATACTCGTCACACCACTTTTTAAGGTGAGGGTAGAGCTCTGCTCCGAATGGATCAAGAGCATCTTTTGCAGTTTGATGAAAGTGCTTGCAATCCTCATCAACGCCGTAGTAGGGTGTGAGATCAAAGCCGCCACCAAACCACCAGACGGGTTCTTGATCTGGGGCTTGCGCAATAAAGCAGCGCACATTCATATGGGTAGTCGGAACTTTGGGATTATTAGGGTGGAAGACTACTGATACTCCCATCGCTTCAAAGCTGCGACCGGCTACTTCGGGACGGTGATGCGAAGCTGAGGGTGGCATTTGATCACCTCGAACATGAGAGAAGCCAACGCCACCCTTTTCGAGGATATTGCCACCATCTAGAGTGCAGGTGCGACCATAACCTTTGAGCTTGCTATCTTCAGGTTTATGCCATTCGTCTGCAGCGAAGGCTTTGCCATCTAATGCACTCATGGCATTGGTGATGCGATCTTGTAGCCCTAAGAAATAATCTTTTAAGACTGCGATATCAATTTGAGTATGTTGAGTTGACAAAGGTGCTCTTACTTTCATTTAAGTGCGCGATAGCCAATATCTTTGCGATATTGCATGCCATCAAATTCGATTTGATTAATTGCATCGTAAGCTTTTTGTTGGGCGCCGCGAACAGTATCTGCCAAGCCGACCACGCAGAGTACCCGTCCACCAGAAGTCACTACTTTGCCATCTTGTAGTTTGGTGCCAGCGTGGAACGTGATTTGATCTTCGGTGTCAACCGGAATACCGGTAATGACATCGCCGTTACGAGGCGTGTCTGGATAGTTATGGGCAGCAAGCACTACCCCTAAAGCAGTGCGACGATCCCACTCAAGTTCGATTTCATTCAACTTGCCATCTACTGCGTGATCAAGAGCATTTACGAGATTACTACGTAAGCGCGCCATGATGGGTTGAGTTTCTGGATCACCCATGCGGCAATTGAATTCCAGGGTTTTGATTTTGCCATCTGGAGTAATCATCAGGCCTGCATAAAGAAAGCCTGTGTAAGGCAAGCCATCCGCCTCCATACCTTTAACAGTAGGCATGATCACTTCACGCAATGCCCGTGCATGAATTTCTGGGGTCACAACAGGCGCAGGAGAGTAAGCACCCATGCCGCCAGTATTGGGGCCTTGGTCACCATCTAATAAGCGCTTGTGATCTTGACTGGTTGCCAGCGCAAGAACATGTTTACCATCTACGAGAACGATAAAGCTGGCTTCTTCACCGGTGAGGAATTCTTCAATGACAACGCGGGCACCAGCATTGCCGAGTTTGTTATCGGCGAGCATCATCTCCACTGCAGCATGAGCCTCTTCTAAGCTCATGGCTACTACAACACCTTTGCCAGCAGCCAAGCCATCAGCTTTAATCACAATCGGTGCACCCTTAGCATCAATATAAGCATGAGCTTCTAGAGCGCTAGAAAATGTTTGGTAATCAGCCGTGGGAATGCCGTGACGTTTCATGAATGCTTTAGAAAAGTCTTTAGAGGATTCCAATTGAGCGGCCAGTTGAGTTGGTCCAAAAATACGTAAGCCATGATTGCGGAAGACATCCACAATTCCTGCGGCTAATGGGGCTTCAGGGCCAACAACCGTCAGGTGAATCTTTTCACGTTTCGCAAAATCAGCCAGCTCTTCTAATCCGGTAATCGGTAAATTCTCAATGCCAACAGCGGTTTGCTTGGCGGTTGCAGTACCACCATTACCTGGCGCCACATACACTTTTTGCACTCGAGGAGATTGCGCCAGTTTCCAGGCTAAGGCGTGTTCGCGTCCACCAGATCCAACGAGAAGAATTTTCATAATAGAAGAGTTAGTAAGAGTTTAAAGATCAGCGTTGGTAAAGACTTCTTGTACGTCATCTAAGTTTTCAAGTGCATCCAGCAATTTTTGCATGCTCTCCGCTTGATCACCTTCAAGCGCAATCTCTGTTTCTGGTCTCATGGCAACAGTCGCTAATTCGGCTTTTAATCCTGCTTGAGAAAGTGCATCTTGCACTTTAGGAAAATCTGGCACGGGAGTTAATACCTCAAGTGATCCATCATCGTGAGTGATCACATCATCAGCACCCGCATCTAAGGCAACTTCCATCAGTTGATCTTCGCTAGTGCCGGGGGCGAATAACATTTGACCGCAGTGCTTAAATAGAAAGGCAACTGAACCTTCAGTTCCCATATTGCCGCCATTTTTATTGAAAGCATGGCGCACTTCAGCAACGGTGCGAGTACGGTTATCGGTGAGGCAATCAACAATCACTGCTGCGCCATTCATGCCGTAACCCTCATAACGAATCTCTTCGTAGCTCACTCCCTCTAAAGAGCCGGTGCCGCGCTGGATAGCTCGTTGCACATTGTCATTCGGCATGTTGGAATCTTTAGCCTTGTCGATCGCTAAACGTAAGCGAGGGTTAGCTGTCAGATCGCCGCCGCCTAATTTGGCAGCAACAGTAATTTCCTTAATGAGTTTGGTCCAAATCTTGCCGCGTTTTTCGTCTTGACGACCTTTGCGGTGTTGAATATTGGCCCACTTCGAGTGGCCGGCCATACGGGTAATTCCTTTTAATAATTTGGCTATAAGTCTCTATTTTAAGGGGTTCTATGCCCAAGGTAGGCGGCAACTAGGCAATTTTTGTTACACTCTCATGTCTTAGCAGTAACAAAGCATCAAATTGCGCAGAATTTCCACTGCAAACACCTGCCTCGGTGATGGAATTGGTAGACGTGCCGGACTCAAAATCCGGTGCCGCAAGGCGTGGCGGTTCGAGTCCGCCCCGAGGCACCATTTAACGGTCAATCAAGCCGTCAAATTTCTCCAAATACTATATTTCGTAAGTTTCGGCTTTCTCGCTCATTGCTTGCTCAACAATTTTCTTGGTGAGCGTGGGCGAGAAGAGTTCAATGAAGGTGTACACAAAAGATCTTAGGTATGCACCTTGTTTAACTCCAATGTGCGTGACGTTGTTGCCAAACAAATGACCTACGGGAATCACCTTGAGGTTGCGATCTCTTTCAGAGTCGTAGGCATGACCAGCAACAATGCCAATACCCATACCGGCTTCAACATAAGTTTTAATCACGTCAGCATCAATTGCTTCTAAGATGATGTCGGGTGTAATACTGCGTTGAGCAAAGGCCGCATCAATTTTGCTGCGGCCTGCAAATGCTTTGTCGTAAGTGATGATCGGATATTTCGCAATCTCTTCTAAAGTGACTGTTGCTTGATTTAGTAGCGGGTGACTCAATGGCACCATAACGACGTGCTGCCATTGGTAACCCGGTAGAGCGAGGACGCCAGGTGTATTGGCTATTCCTTCAGTAGCAATGGCGATATCAGCACGGTCATGACTTAGTAGCTCCGCAATCTGCCCAGGGCTACCTTGTTGAATACTGACGCGTACTTTTGGAAAGCGCTTAGTAAATTCAGTCAGCACTTTAGGGAGTGCATAACGAGCCTGGGTATGGGTGGTGGCAATCACAAAGTTGCCTTGGTCTTGACTGGCAAAATCCTCGCCAACTCGCTTTAGTGTTTCAACTTCATCGAGGATTCGTTCTACCGAGCTTAGAATACGCTTGCCAGGCTCAGTTAGTGAGCGAATACGCTTGCCGTGGCGACGAAAGATCTCCACACCCAATTCATCTTCTAGTTCGATGATGGCCTTCGATACGCCAGGCTGAGAAGTGAAGAGTGCTTTGGCAGCAGTGGTGAGATTGAAGTTTTGCCTAACCGCTTCGCGGACAAAACGAAATTGATGAAGGTTCATATAAGACTCCTATCTATATATCTACAAAGATATAGGAATCAAATTCTATATGAATTTTGGGTATTAGGCTTTAGAAACTGAGCGTAATGCCGCTAATGCTAATAGGAAGTAGAGCATTGGCGGAATGAGGGCTGTCAAAAAGGTTGGCCATGCGCTTAAGAGGCCGACATTTGAGAATAGGGAGTTAAATAGCTGAAAGCTCATGCCTAACATGATGCCGCCGAACACCTTGATGCCGACACTACCAGCCCTCACTTTTAAGTAAGCAAATGGAAGTGCTAAAGCAAGCATCACAAAAATCGTAAACGGATAAACCACTTTTTTCCAAAAGGCGATCGAATGCCTCTGCGTATCTTGTTTGTTTTCTTGTAAGTGGGTAATAAAGCGACCTAAGCTCACAATCGACATTTTTTCTGGACTGATTAACAGTACGCTCAAGATTTGTGGTGTGACCTCGGACTCTAAAGTCAAAATCGGATGGGTGAAAGTTTGTGCTGAAAAAACAGGATTTAGTGGATCGGTTTGTTTGGTTTCTTTGAAGCGTGTTTCGGTGACGTCATTTAAGACCCAAATACCTGACTCATCAAAGTGCCCAGAAGGGGCGCTACGAATTGATAGTAGGTTGTAGGTATCGTTGAATTCATACATCCGAATATCACGAATCTCATTATCTTTATCAACCTTGCCCACATTGACATAGCGAACGCCAGGGCGGACAGGGCCACTACCGTCTTCATCTCTCAGGCGATCTTTAACCCAGACTCCAGTCTTAAATTGTGAGGCATAGGTTGCACCCAAGGCCTTCATCCGAATTTGCTCTGACTTGTTTTCAGTGTAAGGGCCTGCCCACTCACTCATGATCAGCGTCAGAACGACCAGTGGTAAGGAGATTTTGGTGAGAGCGATTAGACCCCGTTTCACATCTAAGCCTGCAATACGTAAGATGGTGAATTCAGATTGACTGGCTAGCATCGCAAAAACATAAATACTGCCAATGAGGGCTGCAATTGGAATAATTTCCGAGATGCGACTTGGGGCTTTGAGTAATACGTGCAAAAGTGCGATTGGTAGTGTGTAGCCACCTTGTACCGAACCCAGTTCACTCAAAATATCAAAGAACAAAAATAAGGCAACCAAAGCAAACAAAATGAAGCCAAACGCCGCATAGATTTGCTTGGCTAAATAACGCTCATAGATAAGTGGAAAGAGCAGTTTCATTTCTTGGTAAGCGAGGTAGGCAATTGACGGCGCCACCATTTCACAGAAGGGTTGATGCGATTGCGAATTAACACTGTCGCAATTAAGAGCGCCAGCAGATGTATAGGCCAAATGCCAACGAACACACTGAACTTACCTTGAGATACAAAGTTTTGCGTGAGATTGAGTAGGTTGCTATAAATCAAATAAATGAGTACTGCATAGAACATAGCGGTGTAGTTACCCAAGCGTGGGTTGACATAAGCTAGTGGAATGGCAATTAGCACTAAGCCTAAGGCCATAAGGGGTAAACCAATGCGCCATAGTAATTCTGCTCGATTAGCATTCAATGCAGCTGGGTTCAGATCATTTAATAACTCTGTGACGGTTTTCTCACGATCCCGTGGTGCTGGCGCCAAGGTTTCCTTGCTTCTAATTTTGGTCGTGTAGTCATCAAACTCCAGGATCCTAAAGTCAGGCTGGGTAGGCTGTCCTTCGTAGCGGCGTCCGTTGTGCAGAACAATGGATTTCTCACCGCCTTCAGAGTTCTGAATGTATCCAGTAGAAGCTACAGCAATGCTCAGGCGACCATTTTTGTTGTCCGCCACAAAAATATTCTTCACTTCGCTTTTATCAACATCTAATTCTTCAATAAAGAAGACGCGTTCTGCTCTAGCGGATTCTTTAAATTGACCAGCGCTCACCATAGAGACATCATCACGCTGCTGAAAGCGTTGGCTGATTAGTGTGGTCTCGCGATTAGCCCAAGGCCATACAAAAAGTGCAAGTAGCGCAATGATGATGATCAGGGGTGTAGCAAATTGCAAAATAGGGCGAATGAGATTGCTAATGCTTAGGCCGCTTGCAAACCAAACAATCATTTCTGAATCTTTGTACCAACGCACTAGAACAATCAGGGTGGCTACAAAGAGCGAGACAGTGAGTAGCACTGCAAGATAACCTAGGGTAGCCAAAGCAATCAGAACAATGGCATCTTCGGGATTCACTGCGCCATTAGCCGCATACCCCAAGATTCGGATCACCAAGGTAGTAACCATGATGGTGACTAAGACTAAAAAGACTCCGCCTGTAGTAAAGCTTAGTTCGCGACGAAGGGCTTCTTTGAAAATCATGAATGGCTATAAATTGGCGGGAGTGGTTTTATGGGTATTAGGTGGTTTAAGGACTTATTTTGGTGCAGGAAAAATAGGTTAATCTCATGTCGGAGGATAATGGATAAACAACGTGAATTTGTATCTTTCACCCCAGAACCAACCTAAAACACTGTAATAGACGCCGCTATAGATTATGACAATTCAATTTAGTACCAAGATTTTCCCTCAGGCTGACCTACAGAGCGCAAAACAGCTCAAAACTAGTCTGAAAAGCCTGCTGACTCAAAATACCGATTGTCTCGTTTTGGGCTACTCCCAAGCAGACTTTGATGGAGTGGCTGCGAGCAAAACTGCAAAGTCTAAAGCTGGTCTTTTGGCAGAGCTGGATTTGCTCTTGGGGGGTGCTATCAGTCATGCCATGGTTCTGGGTGATTTGGATGGTAAGCAAGCGAGCATTTGTTTATTGCGCGCAGACAAGTCTTGGTCTGCTAATGCAGTAAAAGCCAAACGGGTTTTATTGCTCTGTATGGGCGATCTGCAATCAAGCACCGATCGCAGTTTGACTGCATACGCTAAGGTTGCACGCGCAGGATTGAAGGCGTTAAGCGGAGGCTCTATTGAAAACGCTTTGTGGTTTGCTCCAAGCTTCACCTTGTCTAAAGCAAGCGAAATGATCGCACAAGAGGTGCGACTAGCAGTTCAATATGCTGGTGATCAAGCTTATCGATTTGGCGTGCGTCAGCCGGCTATGAAATTCAAGGTCAAAGATAAGGCCGATGAATTTAAGCATTTAATCTTTGCCGGCAATGATGCTTGTGCAAAAGAGCTCAAGCTTGCAGTAGAGCAAGGCGGTGCCATCGTAGAAGGCATGCATCTCGCCAAAGACTTAGGTAATTTGCCGCCCAACATTTGTACGCCGACCTATTTAGGTAAGACTGCGCAAGGTTTGGCGAAGAAAACCAGCCTCAAGGTAGAGGTCCTGGGACTAAAGCAAATAGAGGCTTTGGGCATGGGTTCTTTTTTATCGGTAGCTAAAGGCTCTGATACTCCGCCACAATTTATTGTGATGCGTCATCAGGGTGGCAAAGTAGGAGAGGCTCCAGTCGTTTTGGTGGGCAAAGGAATTACCTTTGATACGGGCGGAATTTCTTTAAAGCCCGGCGAAGCTATGGATGAAATGAAGTACGACATGTGCGGCGCTGCTTCTGTGATTGGCACCATGTATTCAACAGCTCTAATGAAGCTCAAGAAAAATGTGATCGGCGTAATACCAACTTGTGAAAACATGCCATCAGGTCGCGCAACTCGCCCGGGCGATATTGTGAAGAGTATGTCTGGCCAGACAATTGAGATTCTTAATACCGATGCTGAAGGTCGCTTGATTTTGTGTGATGCACTGACGTATGTGGAGCGCTTTAAACCCAAAGCCGTTATTGACATTGCAACATTAACAGGTGCGTGTGTAATTGCTTTAGGCCATGTGCATAGCGGTTTGTTCTCGGATGATGAGAGTCTAGTAAATGCATTAACTAAAGCGGGCCAAGATTCATTGGATACCGTATGGCGCCTGCCTTTGGATGCTGCTTATCACGAGCAACTCAAATCAAACTTTGCTGATGTTGCCAATATCGGCGGACGCCCTGCGGGAAGTGTGACCGCCGCTTGTTTCCTCTCACGCTTTACTGAGAAATATAAGTGGGCCCACTTAGATATCGCTGGAACTGCTTGGAAGAGTGGTGCTGCCAAGGGTTCTACTGGCCGTCCAGTGCCCTTGTTGGTCAATTACTTGCTCGAGCAAAAGTAAGTCGGTAAACGTAGATGGCGCGCATCGATTTCCATAGCAATGTCAGCGACAAGCTAGAGTATGTTTGTCGTCTGACTCGAAAAATCTGGAGTGCTACTCAAGAAGGTCAGTCTGTTCGCAATATTGTGATCATTGGGGAAAAAGCCGATATCAAAAAGTTGGATGAGCTACTTTGGACTTTTAGTGGCACAGATTTTTTACCCCACTGCAATATCGAAGATGAAGCGGCCGCAGAGACGCCGATAGTGATGACGGATGACTTTGCATCGCCTGCATTACATTCAGTGCCCCATGCAGATGTCATGATTCACATTGGGATGCAGATGCCCCAAAATGTGCCTGCTTTGGTAGAGCGATTCCCTCGCATCGTTGAAGTGGTAACCGTAAATGAGGCAGAGCGTTTAGCAGGGCGAGAGCGCTTTAAGGCCTATCGTGATTTAGGTCATGAGTTACACAACTTTAATCAATCTAAAAGTTGATTTACATTTTTCATGTTGATCCATCCACAGTTTGATCCTGCTGCTATAAGAATTGGATCGTTCGCGATTCATTGGTATGGATTAATGTATTTAATGGCTTTTGCCCAATTTTTATTGCTAGGCCGCTTACGCATTCGCGCGCCTCGTTATCAGGCTTTGGGCTGGACCTATAAAGACCTAGAAGATTTATTATTTGCAGGGGTATTAGGCGTTGTACTTGGGGGTCGCCTGGGTTATACCCTGTTTTATATGCCCAGTTTTTATCTTTCACATCCTTTGAGCATTTTTAAGATCTGGGAAGGTGGCATGTCTTTTCATGGTGGTCTGCTTGGCGTACTAGTAGCTTTGTGGTGGTTTGCCAAAAAACGCAAGACTACTTTTTATGTAGTGAGTGATTTAGTGGCGCCATTGATTCCTTTTGGATTGGCGTTTGGGCGCCTAGGCAATTTTATTAATGGCGAACTTTGGGGGAGACCCACCGATCTACCGTGGGCCATGGTGTTCCCATTGGTAGACTCAATACCGCGTCACCCTTCTCAAATCTATCAATTATTGGGTGAGGGCGTGTTACTGGGTATCGTGCTTTGGATTTATGCTAGCAAGCCTCGTCGCATTGGACAAATTTCAGGACTGTTTTTATTGGGCTATGGAGTTTGTCGCTTCTTGGCTGAGTATGCTCGCGAGCCCGATGCATTTTTAGGACTTCTGGGTCTTGGTCTATCGATGGGTCAGTGGCTCTGCATTCCAATGATGATCTTCGGCTTTTATCTCATGCGCCGACATTCAGCATCTTCAATCTCTTAGAGAGTACCTCATATGCTCAATGATGAAGTGACGCTGAGAAAATTAGAAATACTCTGTTCTTTTGTGAGAACAGGCAGTTTAGTAAAGACTGCTGATGAGTTAAAGCTCAGCTCAGTCAGCATTCATAAGGCCTTGCATTCTCTTGAGGTCGGAATAGGTTGTCCGTTATTTATCAAGGAAGGTCGTCAACTCAAAGCCCTTCCTGCCGCAATCTATTTGGCAGAAGCTAGTGTCGATTTGCTAGATGACGTTGATCGTGTTCTCAAAAAAACCAGAGCCAAAGCAGGCGTTGAGAGTAGTCAAATTCGTTTGGGCTCAATGTATTCGCTTACCGCGAATATCATTCCTCGCATCATCATGGGCACCAAAATTCGTAGACCGGATTTGGATATCGATCTGTATTTAGGTTCAAACGAAGATTTGATGAAAAAGCTGACTGAGGGCAATATTGATGCGGTGGTAATCGCGGCGCCTACCAATCACTCTCTCGAGGGGATTGAAATGGTTCCCTTGTTCGAGGATCAATTATTTTTTGCTTCTTCTAAAAATAACAAGCCAAAAGAGAGCGATATTGATTTGTCCAAGTATGAGTCCGAGAAATTTCTCACTCTACAAGATGGTTTTGCAACTACCTCTGGCTTTTACGATGCCTTTCATTTGGCGGGGTTTATGCCTAATGTTGTGATGAAGGTTGGCGATATCTTCTCTTTGATGAATATGGTCTCTGGTGATATGGGCAGAACCTTGCTACCGGGTAGGGTAAGGGCGCTAATGGGGGATGCTATCGAATTCACCCCTTTATTGCCGAAATATCAGGTGACCCAGCGAATTGCCCTAATGTACCTCCAGGCTAATGAATCAAACCCCAATATTCTGGCTCTAGCGGCTGAAGCCCGCATGTTGCATCGCAAAAACTAAGCAATCATTTGCAAGCAATCCCTTAATCATTAACTAAAAGTTAATGAAAATGCAATTAACTTAATTGATTCTGGGGGCGGTCGGGAATACATTGAGCTATTGCCTTTATTTACCGATTGTTAAAAGAGACTTGAATGCTTGAAAAGTTAGCAAAAGCCCGATACTTCTCGCGCGTCACTGGCGCGGTAAACCGCCTGATTTCTGAGCGGGGCGAGTCTAATGCCGTCAGCATGGCTGACGATGTGATTAATAACTATCGCAAGCTAAGTAAAGACCAGCATTTAAAGTTTTTCACTTTCTTATTTGAAAAACTCAATCCAGATCCAGCGGCAGTCATGACTGCGGCGCAAAATTTTTCTGCAGAAGCAAGCGCACGTAATTACATTAAATTACAACGCGTTACCGAACCTCCAAGACAAGAATTATTCCGGCGCTTGAATCGCGCTACTAATGGTACAGCTGCTTTAGTTGGTATGCGTCGTGACCTATTGCAATTATTAGAAAAGCAGCCAGAACTCACTGCAGTTGATTTTGATTTACGCCATCTGCTTTCATCTTGGTTTAATCCGGGATTTTTGAAGATGCACCGAGTGGACTGGAAGTCTCCCGCTGAAGTATTAGAGAAACTCATCCAGCATGAAGCAGTACATGCGATCGATGGCTGGGACGATCTGCGTAGGCGCTTACAGCCTGATCGCCGTTGCTTTGCCTTCTTTCATCCGCAATTGCCAAATGAGCCTTTAATCTTTGTTGAAGTAGCTTTATTGCCTGAGATTCCATCGGTCATTACGCCTTTGGTAGACAAGAAAGCTGAGACCGTTCACCAAACTTCGCAATACAAAGTGGCAGCTTTTTACTCGATTAGTAACTGCGAGCCTGGCCTACGTGGTGTATCGATGGGCAACTTCTTAATTAAGCGTGTTGCTGAACAGTTGCATGCAGAGTTCCCTGGATTAAAAACCTTCGTAACCCTTTCCCCAATTCCTGGATTTATTGATTGGGTTGCTGCTGGCGCTGATATTGGCGGTGAAAAAACTGGCGTGCAATTAAAGCCAGCAATTCGTACGGCTCGTGAACAGGCCTTAGAGACGATTGGTTTGGCTAACCGCTCGTGGACTGAGCGGTTAGGCGCTGGCTGGCATCCTGATAACGCCACTGAAAAAGAAAAATCTGCATTACTTTGCTTAGCTAGTATTTATCTTGGCTTAGGCTCTGCAGGCAGAAACGGTAATCCAGTTGCAAAGTTCCATTTGGGTAATGGTGCCAAACTGCACCAAATTAACTGGGCCGGTGATTTATCACGTAAGGGTTTGCGTCAATCCGCATCCTTGATGGTTAACTATTTGTACGATCTCTCTGCTGTTGAGGAGAATCATGAGCGTTTTACACAGGGCGAAATCGATTATTCACGTGCAGTGGGTCGTTTAATGCAGCCTTAAGTAGATGTAAAAGCAGAATTTTGGAGCAGATGGTCTAAAGCAGGGTTCAAAGAGTATTCGCTTTAGAATGGTTAGCAAGGAAGTCGGGCGCCAAGACCCGATATACAAGCAGTAGTTGGAACAATAAATAGATAGAAATAATTAATCAGGAGAACAGCATGAGTAATGAATTCAATTCAGGATCGGGCGCATCCAAGCCAAACGTATTGCGTCGTCAATTGTTAGCGGGATCGGCAGCATTGCCATTAGCAGGTGTTATGGGCTACAGCCCCCTTGCCAGCGCACAAGGCGCTACTAAAACGCTCAATATTTCTCATCAGTTTCCTGGCGGCACTATTCAGGCGGGCGATTTCCGTGACCGTCTTTGTAGAAAGTTTGCTGAGTCAGTTGAAGCGCGTACAAAAGGTGCTTTGAAATTCCAGATTTATCCTGGTTCATCTCTCATGAAGACCAATGCGCAGTTCAGTGCAATGCGTAAGGGTGCCTTGGACATTTCCCTATTCCCAATGCCATATGCTGGCGGTGAAGTGCCTGAAGTGAATATTGGTTTGATGCCAGCTTTGGTAACAAGCTATGAGCAGGCTGCTAAATGGAAAACTGCTGAAGTTGGGCGTATGTTGACGAAAACCTTGGATGAC
Organism: Polynucleobacter sp. UB-Siik-W21; assembly: GCF_018687415.1. Taxonomy (NCBI): domain Bacteria; kingdom Pseudomonadati; phylum Pseudomonadota; class Betaproteobacteria; order Burkholderiales; family Burkholderiaceae; genus Polynucleobacter; species Polynucleobacter sp. UB-Siik-W21. The sequence goes on from NZ_CP061289.1 coordinate 601,349, forward strand.
AAGGGCATTGTGATTCTTAGTTGGGTATGGCAAGCCGGTGGAGTAGCGAGCAGAAGCAAGTCTATTGTGTTGCCTGACGATGTTAAGGGCATGAAGATTCGTGGCGGTAGCCGTGAATTTGACTTGATGCTTAAAGCAGCGGGTGCTTCAGTAATTTCATTGCCTTCTAATGAAATCTACGCAGCGATGCAAACGGGTGCTATGGATGCAGCTTACACATCATCCACAAGCTTTATGTCTTTTAAATTAGAAGAGTTGGCTAAAGCTTTTACAAGTGCTCGTCAAAAATCCTATTGGTTCATGCTTGAGCCTTTAATGATGTCTAAGCAAATCTTTGAAGCCCTACCAAAAGATCAGCGCGATGCCTTGATGGCGGCTGGAGCTGAGATGGAAAAATTTGGCCTAGAGCAGGCTAAAGATGATGATAAGACTGCAGCGCTTGCCTATGCACGAGCAGGTAGCAAGGTAACTGATATTGATGCAGCAATTGTGGATAAGTGGAGAGTAATCGCGCGCGATAGCGCATGGAAAGACTATGCTGAGAAGAGCGAGAGCTGTGCAGCCTTATTAAAAGCAGCTGAAAAAGTGACCTAAAGATGACTCAACTATTGCAAGCGACCGACCGCTTAATGTCGGGAATCAATAAGCTGATGGTGTTCTTGGGCTCCTTGGCTCTAGTCGCCGCTTCAGTAATTTTGAGCTATAGCGTTGCTTCACGTGCTTTCTTTGGCGCAACGACAGATTGGCAAGATGAGGCTGCAGTATTTTGCTTAGTAGGTGCAACATTTTTATGTGGCGCCTACGTTCAGCAAATTCGTGGTCACGTTGGCATCTCTGCTGTTTCTACAATGCTGCCTAAGTCGGTTAATCAACTCAGGATTTTGTTGATCGATATCGCCTCATGTGCTTTCTGCGCATTCTTTGCATGGAAGTCATGGACCTTGTTTCATGAAGCGTGGGTAGATGGTCAAGTGACCTCGTCTTCATGGGCGCCACCATTGTGGATTCCCTACAGCATGATGTCTATTGGTATGACGTTATTGGCATTTCAGATTTTGCTCCAAGCGTTTGGAGATGTTGTTAATCCAGGCAAAGGGGAATAAGCATGTCAATAATGACGCTAGGATTGTTATTTGCAGCAGTAACACTGCTGATTATGTTTTCAGGAATGCCAATTTCATTTGCGCTGGGCTCAGTTGCAGTGGTATTCATGGTGTTTTTCATGCCAACTTCTTCATTGGATACCGTTACACAAAACGTATACGAAGAGATGGCGAGTATTACCTTACTGTCGATCCCTCTTTTCATCTTAAAAGGGGCGGCGATTGGTCGTTCACGTGCTGGTCAGGATTTGTATGAAGCATTGCATGTATGGTTAGGCAAGGTTCCTGGTGGACTTGGTGTTGCTAACGTATTGGCTTGTGCTTTGTTTGCTGCGATGGCAGGCTCTAGCCCTGCAACCTGTTCTGCAATTGGTAGTGCGGGTATCCCAGAGATGCGTAAGCGTGGTTATTCGCCTGGTTTGGCGGCAGGCATTATTGCTGCTGGTGGAACGCTCGGTATTTTGTTGCCACCATCTATCACGATGATTTTGTATTCAGTAGCTGCTGAGCAGTCATTGGGTCGATTATTCCTCGCTGGCATTGGCCCAGGCCTCATGTTGGTTTTATTCTTTTCTATCTATACGGTGTATCGCTTCCGCAAGGAATACAACTTAGCATTGCATGCTGTAGAAAAGGGTGCGCCTAGCCAACCTATCCTTGAGCGACATACCTACACAATGCAGCAGAAGATGAGCTCATTGCCACGAGTATTGCCATTCTTAGTTTTGTTGATTGGTGTGATGGTGGCTCTTTATGGTGGTTATGCAACTCCATCTGAAACCGCTGGTCTTGGCGCAATCTTGGCATTTGTATTGATCGCCGGCATCTATAAGATGTGGCGTATCAAAGATTTATCACCATTGCTCAATGCGACGATCAAAGAATCAACCATGTTGATGTTCATCATTGGTATGTCTTTATTGTTTTCTAACGTGATGAGTCATCTGCACCTGAGTCAGTCAGCAGCACAAGCGATCGTGGATTTAGGTCTCGGTAGATGGGGGCTGTTAGCTGCAATCTTGGTTCTCGTGATCATCCTTGGTTTCTTCTTGCCGCCTGTCTCCATTATTTTGATGACTGCACCAATTTTCTTGCCACCATTACGTGCGGCAGGCTTTGACTTGGTATGGTTTGGCGTAGTGATGACGATTGTGATGGAAACTGGATTGATTCACCCTCCGGTGGGCTTGAATATCTTTGTGATTAAGAATATTGCTCCGGATATTTCCTTGAATGAAATTATCTATGGCGTACTCCCATTCGTTGTCATCATGATTCTCTCTGTAGTGTTGCTCTGCTTCGTACCGGAAATTGCTACAGGATTATCTGACCTAGTAATGGGTCCAGCGAAAGTACATTGAGCTAAACAAAAATCAGAATCGACTAGGACTACTTCATGAATTTGTATTCGGTATTGGAAAAAGGCTTTCCAAAAGACAAAAAAGCATGCGCTATCGAAACGCATGATGGCCTCTACTACTCTTGGAGCGATCTAGAGCGCGCAACGGCGAAGATGGCCAACTTACTCAAGAGCCTCAAATTACCTGCGGGCTCTCGTGTAGCCGTTCAGGTTGAGAAATCACCCGAGGCACTCTTTTTGTATTTGGCAACGATTCGTGCGGGTTATGTGTATTTGCCGCTCAATACTGCATACCAAGCTGCAGAGATGCAGTATTTCATTGAGAATGCTGAGCCTGCAGTAGTCGTTTGCAGTGGTAAGAACTTGCCATGGGTTTCCAAAGTTGCATCCAAGGCTGGCACTAAGCATGTGCTTACTCTTAATGAAGATCGTACTGGCACATTGTTAGAGCGTGCCGGCGGTTTGAGCGATACATTTAAGACAGTGGCTACCAAGGATGATGATTTGGCGGCGATCTTGTATACCTCTGGAACTACTGGACGTAGCAAGGGAGCTATGTTGACCCATAAGAACTTGTACAGCAATGCACAGGTCTTGCAGAAGTTTTGGGGATGGATCAAAGGTGATGTACTTTTACATGCGTTACCAATCTTCCACGTGCACGGCTTGTTTGTTGCTGCACACGGTGCTTTGATTAATGGTAGCAAGATGATTTGGTTGCCACGCTTAGATGTATCGCAATTAATTCATCATATGCCTAAGTCCACAGTGATGATGGGTGTTCCTACGTTCTATGTACGCCTGCTTGCCGATAAAGGTTTTACCAAGAAGGTAGCGCGTAATATGCGCCTCTTTATCTCTGGTTCTGCTCCATTGCTCACTGAGACTTTCAACAGTTTCAAACAAGTAATTGGCCAGCCAATTCTTGAGCGTTATGGCATGAGTGAAACAGTGATGCTGGTTTCCAACCCATACAAAGGGGCACGTGTAGGTGGATCTGTTGGTCTGCCTTTGCCTGGCGTCAAAGTACGTGTTGTTAATGAAGACAACAAGCCTTGTGGCGTGAATGAGATCGGTAGCATTCAAGTTAAGGGCCCTAACGTATTCAAGGGTTACTGGCGTATGCCTGAGAAAACCGCTGAAGAATTTACTAAAGACGGTTGGTTTAAGACGGGTGACGTTGGACGTTGGGGTGGCGATGCCAATGGCGGTAAAGCACCTAAAGAGTATTTATGTATCGTTGGTCGTAGCAAGGACTTGATTATTTCTGGTGGCTACAACGTTTATCCAAAAGAAATCGAGAGCTTTATTGATGATATGGATGGTGTTGATGAGAGTGCAGTGATTGGTATTCCACATCCTGACTTTGGCGAAGCGGTAATGGCCGTTGTTGTAGCTAAGGCTGGAGCAAAGTTAAATGCGGATGCAATGATTGCTACTCTGAAAACGCAAATTGCGAATTTCAAAATTCCAAAGCGTTTAGAGATTGTTTCTGACTTGCCACGTAATGCAATGGGTAAAGTGCAAAAGAATATTTTGCGTCAGCAATACGCGTAGTTAAAAGCCGAATGCCTTGCGGCTTTCATTAAACATGAAGGCTGCAAGGAAAAATAACATCACGCCAAAAACCCGCTTCAGCTGAGCAACATCAAGCTTTCTGGCTAGTTTAGCTCCGAAGGGTGCGGTAAAAATGCTGACCACCACAATGCATGCAACCGCAGGCAAGTAAACAAAGCCCATTGAGCCGGCGGGTAAATTAGGGTTGCCCCAACTACCGTACATGTAGCCAAGAGTAGCTGCGGCAGCAATTGGTAAGCCTAAGCCCGATGATGTCGCCATTGCTGTATGAGGCTTAACATTGCACCAAAGCATAAAAGGTACGGTAATAAATGCACCGCCTGCGCCAACTAGACTTGCTAGAGCTCCAGCAAATGTTCCAAAAGAAAAAAGACCTAGGGTTCCTGGTAATTCTCTACCAGATTTTGGTTTCTTATTGAGAAGCATCTGAATTGAGGTGTAAACAATAAAGACGGCAAAGAAGAGGGAGAGCCAAGAGGTCTTGAGCGCTTCGAATAGTTCACTACCACCAACTAAGCCACCAAAAACCATTCCAGGGCTCAGTGCTGCAACTAGCTTCCAATCAATTGAGCCGTGTTTATGATGCGCCCAAATTGCAGAAGAGGTAGTAAAGAGTATGGTGCACATGCCGGTGGCAATGGCCATATGCACAATCACTTCTTGACTAAAGCCTAAGTGATTAAAAACCAGAATCATAAATGGCACAAGAATCATGCCGCCACCAATACCAAGAAGTCCAGCAAGAAATCCAGAGATGCTCCCGCAGAGCATCAGCATTAAGATATCGCTTAGTAACATGAATTCCCCGCCTTAGCCGCTAGGCCGTCATCCTGAACCCTAAGGTTCAAGGTGGAACGGCTACTCTGCTTCGGGTGCATTAAGAGGCTCAGGGAGTGACCAAGTCTAAGTTGGCACTGTGAACTTTCGAAACGCTCACGCCCACAAGGTAAAGATCGTTCCGGATGCTTGCGCATCGGTTCAAGGAACTATTGGCCTTGGCGAACCAGGCAGGGAAAGGGATTGCATCAAAGTGTCTACCTGCTCTTCAAGCCCGCGAATTTCTGCTTGAAGACGCGCAACTTCATCAGAGCTCACATTAGAAGAAGAACTTTGTTGCACTTGATTCTTTTGTAAAGTAATTAAGTCGCCAGCAATTTTAAGTGCAGCCATCATGCTAGCTCGTTCAATACTGCGATTGCCACCACCAATGGCGAGTTGAATTTGTTCGTCAACCAATACACAGGCAGCACGAAGCAGCGGCTCGTGTTCAGCGCTGGTTGCTAATGTAATCTTTTGTCCAGCAAGAGTTACTTCAATGCGTTGTTGGCTCACTGTCGTCCTCTGAGTTGGTTGGTGGAATTGCTTCGCCAAGTAAGTTTAATTGACGACCATCGTTTTGTTCTGGCAAACGGCTCAAGATTCGTTGAACCCGTTTTTGTGCATCCTCAATCTTGCCCTCAAGTTGTACGCGACTCTGGTTGAGATTGCGCACGGCATCTTGAATTAAGGAGATCTTTTCGGACAGACGCTGAATGGATGCGCTAAGGGCACCAAGATTCGGGGGTGGGGAGGTTTGCTCACTCATAGGAGCATTGTAGCCTCGACTTAGAACGAAAGCTAAGCATTCTATTTTTGGGCTAATTGGTCTGGAGGGAGGGGGTGAAGCAACCCCTGCTTTGAAGTGTCTAGTACTTCTATCGATATGAGTAACTTACCCCAGCAAAGATATTTGATCCCATATTGTTGTAGCCATAGATGGTTTGATAATGGGAATTTGTCACATTATTCCAGCGAGCAAATACCTTCCAGTGGGGTTCAAATTCATAACTAGAGTAAAGACTTAGCAATGTATATGGATTGTTAGTTTGCACGTTTGTGCCTATGACTGTGTAATCGGGCGCATATTTAATTGAGTACTCATTAGTCTGGCCGCTATACGTAAGATTTGCTCCGAGGTTAATTTTGCCTTGCTTGTAGTCTGCAGCTAAATTGGCAGTATTTCTTGCGCGTCTTGGTAAAAATGAGCCAGAATTTTCATCAATTGCGTTTAGGTGATCAACTGAGCCTCTAAGTAAGAAGTTTCCTATGTAGGTTTGAGCTCCAGCACTAATGCCTTGAATTTTTGCTAGCCCAATATTAATTGGGTATCCATTTAGATTTGAGCCAGCTGTGTAGTACGGTTCAATGTAATTAGAAATATTATTTTGATAAATACTTAAACGTCCTGTAGTACTCCGCCCCTCATAGTTGACCCCCGCCTCAATACTGTGACTTGACTCAGGAGTTAGTGCAGGATTGGCGGTCCCTGGAGAGTACATGTCATTAAATGTCGGAACTCTATACCCTGTGCTGTAGTTAACGCTGGCGCGCCATTCTTTTGTGAAGAAATAACCATAGGCGGCCCCTCCAGTTACCTTGGAGTTAAATCCTGAAATTGAGTCATTTCTCAGGGATAGGGTTGCTAGATTATTCCCGCGTTTTAGCTCATATGATCCCGCTATAGAGTCTGTTGTTCTACTTTGATTTACAAGGCAGTTATCCACACATCCAGTTAACGCAGGGGTGTTTGTGACATAAACATACTGAGAACGGTGTTCTGCAAGAAGTTGCAACCTATCTTCACCAATCAAAATATTGTTTTGCCAAAGATAGTCGTATTCAGGCATATCAATTTTATCGTTAGCACTTGTAACTCCAATTGGGGGCCATATTGATTGTTGGCTATTAGAAACAGCGCTGATTTGTAAAACGCTTTGCCATATTTCGGTAATTTGATTTTTTGTGAAACCAGTGGCTGTGAAGAATTTATTAAATTGCTGGCCGACTAAGGGGTTGTATGGCCCTCCATAGGGGAGGTTTGGATCTAGCGAATCAATGGTGCTCCCAGGATATTGATTCTTATTGGAGCTTGCAAATATGCTAACGCCTAATTGTTGACCCTTTGACCACTCTTGTGAAATTTGTCCAGTTGCACCAAGTCGCGTGTATCCAGTTGCATTTGTAGCGTAGACGCATGAATTTTGCTTGCTTGGAGAGCAATTATTATTTGTGGCGAGCGTATTGAATCCAGATGAGTTCTCTTGGCTAAGGCCTATTGAATATTTAGTTTTATTCACATCATCAATTGATCCAGCGAGGCTAGCATTATTCATACTTGTGCCATATGTTCCATAGCCTGAAGATGCGGTAAATTGAGTTGGCCCACCACCGGTTTTGGTGAAAACCTGAATGACACCTCCAATTGCGTTTGAGCCGTACATCGTACCTTGTGCGCCGAATACGATTTCAATATGATCGATTAGCGATAAGGGAATGGAGTTAAGAATTCCGCCTCCCGAGGCAGAGTTATCGATTCGGACTCCATCAATTAACAACAGGCTTTGTGCGTTGCTTGTCCCCCTTAAGTTAACGCTGGATAGATTGCCATTGCCTCCATAGCTTGAAACTTGGATTCCTCTCTGTTGCTGTAGGAGGTCTGTTAGGCTTGTTTGAGCGGCTTGTGCAATCTCTTCCGGCCCAATGTAGACAAAGTCTGCCAGTACATCTTCGGCTTTAGTTGCAGATCTTGTGGCGGTAACAATAATTGGCTCAAGTGAGTTTGATGCTGTTGCTACTGAAACGCTTGAATTGTTTTGCGAAAATACTGTGCTGCTGAGTGTTATGAAACTTACACATAGAAGGGCGCTTAGATTTTTACTGCTGAACTGCTGCTTCATTGTTGACTTTCTGTTATCGATTGCCTAGCTCACTTCCCCGTAAGCTGGGTCGAACAGAATTTCTCGTGCAGGAGATTGGCGTCAATTTGGCGGCAGGGTTGGACCGAGCGCTGTCATCGGCGCGCGAAGGTCCCCGTCCGCGAAATTCCACCTGTCTTGGCCGGTATCCGGGCTAGTAAATCTCAGAATCTGGCCTTCCCATGCGATTGACGCGCACAGTGGCGTATTTCAGATTCCTGACCTCCAAAATGATTATTTCGGAGACATTTACTTACCGTTGCGGGGGCAGCACACGTTTAGTGTTTCCCGTTTAACTCTATTGCATTGCAACAAAGCACCACGACTGTTCAATTCTAGCCTACTTAGATGCTGGGTTAGGGTTTTTATCTAGTTATTGGGATAAAAAAGCCTACAATATGAGACCCAGGATGAAGGAATCATGACCGTATTAGATAAGCACCCCGAAAAAAACTTGATTCGGCTTCAGCTGAGGCAAAACTCAGTTCTCAAAAGCCTCAATGAAACTGTGATGGCCGAATTAGAGCGCCATTTACAGGTCTCTGATCTCAAAAAATCAGAAATACTCTTGCATCAAGGCGATCACCAGATGGAGCAGTATTTTGTTCTGGATGGCATTCTCAAGCGGATTGTTTCCAGTGCAGATGCTAAGGAAATGATTTTGCGTTTTGCGATTGAAAAAGATATTGAAACGAGCTATGCAGCATGGCGCCTAAAGACCGCAGCCCCCTACAGTATTGCCTGTGTAACCAAGGCTCGTGTGGCTCGGATGCCCCTTAAAAAGTGGGCTGAGTTTCTAGATGAACATAAGTCACTGAAGGAAAGTTTTGAATTTGAGGTCATGCGCTTGATGAGTGAGATCATGGCTCATACCATTACCTTGCATATGCTCGATGCCCCTGGCCGAGTAGAGCGCTTTTTACGCAAATATGAAGATCTCTTTGAGCTTCTCCCCAAAAAAGAGCTGGCCGCCTACCTGAATCTCTCCCCGGAGACTTTGAGTCGCCTCAAAACTAAGCATAAAGAGCTTTTTATATAAGCCTTCTGAAGCCTCACATCTCTTCGGATATTGAGGATTTAGGGGGAAATTGACCGAAGTCAATGATGAACCCCCGCCCCAAGCCTAATATTCACCTCAGCCTAAGCGGGGGCAATACCCGTGGTGCGATTAATAACTTTATTGGAGACAGTAGCGCAAGCTAGATTGCATTAGCTCTCATTCGGGGCTATCCGTAATTCACATAAAAATTCTATGACAACAGATAACCAAAACACCCAATTAACTGATGGCTTTCACCTCGTGATCGATGCACTGAAAGCAAACGACCTCGATACGATTTTTGGTCTTGTTGGTATTCCAATTACTGACTTATGTCGTTTGGCTCAAGCAGAAGGTTTGCGTTTTATTGGCTTCCGTCATGAGCAACATGCTGGTAATGCTGCAGCGATTGCAGGTTACATGACCCAAAAGCCGGGTATCTGTATGACTGTTTCTGCGCCAGGTTTCTTGAACGGTTTAACAGCATTGGCTAACGCTACTGTGAACTGCTTCCCGATGATTTTGATTTCTGGCTCAAGCGAACGTGAAATCGTCGACTTGCAACAAGGCGATTACGAAGAGATGGATCAGCTCAATGCTGCTAAGCCTTATTGCAAGGCTGCTTATCGTATTAATCACATTGAAGATATCGGCATCGGTTTTGCTCGCGCGATTCGTGCAGCAGTTTCTGGTCGTCCAGGTGGCGTGTATTTAGATTTGCCAGCTCAGTTGCTTGCTCAAACCATGCCGGTTGAAGAAGCTAAAAAATCGATCTTCAAAGTAATCGATCCGGTTCCACGTCAGATCCCAGCTGCTGATGCAGTTGCGCGCGCATTAGATGTTCTTAAAGGTGCCAAGCGTCCATTGATTCTCTTGGGCAAAGGCGCTGCATATGCACAAGCTGACAAAGAAATTCGTGACTTAATCGAAAAATCGGGCATCCCTTATTTGCCAATGTCCATGGCGAAAGGCTTGTTGCCAGATAACCATCCACAATCAGCATCTGCAGCACGTTCATTTGTATTGGCTGAAGCTGATGCAGTAATGTTGGTTGGTGCACGCTTGAACTGGTTGCTTGCCCACGGTAAAGGCAAGACATGGGGTAAAGATCCTAAGAAATTTATTCAAATCGATATTCAGGCAAACGAAGTGGATAGCAACGTACAAATCGCTGCGCCATTAATTGGTGATATTAGTTCGTGCGTCAGTGAACTCTTGAAGGGTATTGCTTCAGTACCTAAGCCAAGTGCTGAGTGGATCAATGCCATCAATGAGAAAAAAGATAAGAACATGGCAAAGATGGCTGAAACTTTGGCCAAAGAAGCTACGCCGATGAACTTCCACGGCGCTTTGCGAGTGATTCGTGATGTGATCAAGAAGAATCCAGATGTGAACTTGGTAAACGAAGGTGCCAACACGCTCGACTATTGCCGTGCGATTGTGGATATGTATAAACCTCGTAAACGTTTTGACTCTGGTACTTGGGGCATTATGGGTATTGGTATGGGCTATGCGATTGGCGCTGCAGTTACTAGTGGTTTGCCAACGGTTGCAATTGAAGGCGATAGCGCGTTTGGTTTCAGCGGTATGGAATTGGAAACGGTTTGCCGTTACAACCTGCCAATCACAACGGTTGTATTTAATAACAACGGTGTTTACCGTGGAACTGACGTAAACCCAACAGGCGGAGCTGATGTGGCGCCAACTGTGTTCGTGAAAGATGCCCGTTACGACAAGATGATTGAAGCATTTGGTGGCGTTGGTTACTACGTCACCACCCCAGCAGAATTAGAAGCAGCGTTAACGGAAGCGATTGCTGCCGGTAAACCAGCCCTCATCAATGCTGTTATTGATGAAACTGCAGGTACTGAGAGTGGACGTTTAACGAACTTGAACCCATCCACAGCAAGTGCTAAGAAATAAGCTTCGATTGGGAATTCAACACGGTAATAAAAAGTTAATATTTCGAGATTAAATTTAGAAGCAAACAAGAAACATTTAAGGAGAAACAAACATGACTAAACCATTAGACGGTATTCGCATCATTGACTTCACCCACGTTCAAGCGGGTCCTGCATGTACTCAGCTGTTGGCTTGGTATGGTGCAGACGTTATCAAAGTAGAGCGTCCAGGCTCTGGTGACGTAACGCGAAGCCAATTACGTGACATTCCAGGCGCAGATGCTTTGTACTTCACGATGCTCAACGGTAACAAGCGTTCTTTGACGCTCGACACGAAGACCCAAGAGGGTAAAGAAGTGTTGGAAAAAATGATAAAGACTTCTGATGTGATGGTTGAGAACTTTGGCCCCGGTGCTTTAGATCGTATGGGCTTTTCTTGGAAGCGTATTCAAGAATTGAACCCAAAGATGATCATGGCTTCTGTAAAAGGCTTTAGCGATGGCCATTCATACGAAGACTTAAAAGTGTATGAGAACGTTGCTCAGTGTGCTGGTGGCGCTGCTTCTACTACTGGTTTCTGGGATGGTCCTCCTACAGTTTCTGCAGCAGCATTAGGTGACTCTAATACTGGTATGCACTTGGCAATTGGTATTTTGACTGCTTTGATGCAACGTGAAAAAACAGGCCGTGGTCAAAAAGTTTCTTGCTCAATGCAAGACGCTGTATTGAACTTATGCCGCGTGAAGTTGCGCGATCAACAGCGTTTAGACAAAGTGGGTTACTTGGAAGAGTATCCACAGTACCCACACGGCTCATTCACTGACGTAGTGCCACGTGGCGGTAACGCTGGTGGTGGCGGTCAGCCAGGTTGGGTGTTGAAGTGTAAGGGCTGGGAGACTGATCCAAACGCATACATCTACTTCACCATTCAAGGTCATGCTTGGGAGCCAATTACTAAAGCTTTGGGCAAACCAGAGTGGGCAACTGATCCTGCATACATGACTGCCGAAGCTCGTCAAGACAAGATTTTTGATATCTTTGCAACCATTGAAGATTGGCTCAAAGACAAGACTAAGTACGAAGCTGTGGATATCCTCCGCAAGTTCGATATTCCATGTGCTCCAGTGCTTTCCATGAAAGAATTGGCTGCATCACCAGACTTGCGTAAGAGCGGTTCGATCGTTGAAGTTGACCACAAAGTACGTGGTAAGTATTTGACTATCGGCAGCCCAATCAAGTTCTCTGATTTGGAAATTGAAGTGAAGCCATCTCCTGTGTTGGGTGAGCACACTGATGAAGTGTTATCTGACCTTGGCTACAGTACGGATGACATCGCTAAATTGCACGCAGCTAAAGCGGTTTAATAACAATCACAATTGCTGTTCATTTGAAGGCGCTCCTCGTGAGCGCCTTTTTTATTCCCTAGGCATGATCTGTTAAAGCGCCTTTTGAGCTTGAAAACTCACTGCCATGGCTCCATATGCCCCTAATAAAGGCTTGGTCGTGCTATTTGCTTAAAAATTAGGCATCTATTATTCATCCTGATTTCTCGCTGGTAAAATTGAGTCAATTCAAAATTTTCATTCTTATTAGGACTTAAATCATGGCAAAAGCACTAGAAGGGGTCAAAATCCTCGACTTTACGCACGTTCAATCGGGCCCAACTTGCACTCAGCTGCTGGCTTGGTTTGGTGCAGATGTAATCAAGGTAGAAAAATCAGGCGAAGGGGATGCTACTCGCGGTCAGCTACGTGATATTCCGGATGCGGATAGCTTGTACTTCACAATGCTCAACCACAATAAGCGTTCGATCACTGTCAATACAAAAACCCAAAAGGGCAAAGAAATTCTTGAGCGCCTTATTAAAGAGTGTGACGTATTAGTTGAGAACTTTGCCCCAGGTGCACTCGATCGCATGGGCTTTTCTTGGGAGCGTATTCAAGAGCTCAATCCAATGATGATCATGGCTTCTGTAAAAGGCTTTGGCCCTGGTCCATATGAAGATTGCAAGGTCTATGAGAACGTGGCGCAATGTGCTGGCGGTTCTGCATCGACAACCGGTTTTGATGATGGCCCTCCTATGGTGACTGGCGCACAAATTGGTGACAGCGGAACGGGTTTGCATTTAGCTTTAGGTATTGTGACTGCCCTTTATCAGCGCACTCACTCTGGCCGTGGTCAAAAAGTATTGGCAGCGATGCAAGATGCGGTGTTGAATCTGTGCCGCGTGAAGTTGCGTGATCAACAGCGCCTCGAGCGAGTGGGTTTAATGCAAGAGTATCCACAATTCCCGAACGGTGAGTTTGGCGATGCTGTACCTCGCGCTGGTAATGCCTCTGGTGGTGGTCAGCCAGGCTGGATTGTGAAATGTAAAGGTTGGGAAACTGATCCCAATGCTTACATGTACGTTATAGTGCAAGCCCCAGTTTGGGAGGCGGTCTGTAAAGTCATTGGTCGCGAAGATTGGATTACCGATGTGAGATTTGCTTCGCCAATGGCACGCTTGCCCCATTTGATGGAGATCTTTGGTGAGATTGAAAAGTGGACCATGACTATGACCAAATTTGAAGTCATGGATGTATTGAATCAATACGACATCCCATGCGGTCCAATCTTGTCTATGAAAGAAATCGCTGAAGAGCCTGCACTACGTGCTACTGGTACTGTGGTTGAAGTTGATCATCCTATTCGTGGCAAATACCTCACGGTTGGTAACCCAATTAAGATGTCGGACAGTCCAACTGAAGTTACACGTTCACCTTTATTGGGCGAGCATACCGATGAGATTCTGAGTGAATTAGGTTATTCCACTGATGAATTAATTTCATTACGCCACGATAAGGTGATCTAAGATGCGGGTTGCGTTAATTGGGAGTGCCGATTTTGGTAAAGCTGCCTTAGAGGCTTTTTTAGATCGTGGCGATGAGGTTGTTGCCGTTTTTTGTCCGCCCGACAATCCCAAGTCAACTAAACCAGAGGTACTTAAAGAGGCTGTCTTAGCAAGAGGTTTGAGCCCCCTGCAATTCGCCTCTCTCAAAGGTCCCGAGGCTGCTCAAGCCATGATTGATAGTCAAGCTGATATCTGTGTCATGGCTTATGTATTACAGTTTGTGCCGCAAGAACTTTGCAAGATTCCGAAGCACGGCACGATTCAATACCACCCCTCACTTCTACCAAAATATCGTGGACCAAGCGCTATTAACTGGGCAATTGCTTTGGGCGAAGAAAAAACTGGTCTAACCATTTTCCGTCCATCCGATGGTTTAGATGAAGGTGAAGTCATTCTGCAAAAAGAGGTACCTATCGGCCCTGATGACACATTAGGTAAGATCTACTTTGACCATCTTTTCCCGATTGGTGTGAAGGCATTGCTAGAGACGGCTGATTTGGTAGTTGCAGGCAAACATCAAGAGTTGGTCCAAGATGAATCGCACGCTAACTACGAAGGTTGGTTTGATGCCAATGCTGCCCAAATTCATTGGGCGACACATATTAGTCAAATCTATAACTTGATTCGGGCATGCAATCCAGCCCCTGGCGCATGGACCAAGTTTGGTGAGCAAAAGGTACAGCTCTACGATTGCCACAAGCATGTCGCGGCTACTTTTAGTGCCGTCAAAGGAAAACCTGGCGAAGTAACGCAAATCACTTTAGATTCTTTCTTCGTCGCCTGTCATGGCGGACAAATTGAAGTGCTCAAAGCTAAGGGTGCGGCAGGGAAAGTCACTGGTGCCGAGTTGGCTAAAGAGTTAAATTTACAAGTAGGGCAGTTCTTTACGCTTTAAATCTTTTTCTTGAGCGCTTGCTTAATCAAGTTATGACCAAAGAATCAACAATAGAGTCTGCAGCAGAGGTAAGCCCTCAAATTTCTCCCTCTAAGTCAGGGGTGATTAAGCAAGAGCAAGGTGAGAATCTTGCTGACCATGAACATTCGACCTATCAGAGATCTGCTAATGCAAGAAGGGCAGGTCTTAGTAAGCGTGAAATCATGGAAGAGTTATCTCGCGAAAGATTCCCCTGGGATGAGTAAATCACGGACAAGTCTAGAGATTAAACCTCTAGATTATCAATCAAGCGGGTTTTACCAAGCTTAGCAGCCGTGAGAATCACGAGTGGCTCACCAGCTTGCAAACTTTCATTGGAGGCGGGTGCTAAATCACTTTGTTGGCGGATGGCGATGTAATCTGGTTTCCAGCCGCGCCCCGTAAGAGTGGCAACAGCTTTCATTTCAATCTCGGAGAGTGAATGGGTGTTCTGTTCTTTCAATTGAAGTACTTGCTCGCGAACTTCTTTGAGTACTCTTTGTAATTCAGGCGCTTCTGCACGTTCTTCTGTGGAGAGGTAGCCATTACGAGAGGAGAGAGCAAGACCATCATCAGCACGGATAGTCTCCCCTGCAACAATTTCAACCGGTAACGCAAATTGCTTCGCCATTTGCCGAATAATCATCAGCTGCTGATAATCTTTTTTTCCAAACACGGCTACTTTAGGTTGCACGCAGGAAAAGAGTTTGAGTACGACCGTACAAACACCCTTAAAAAATCCAGGACGAAACTCACCTTCGAGGATATCGCCGAGTTGTTGAGGTGGGTCAACACGGTACTCTTGGGGTTGCGGGTAGAGGTCACGCTCAGTCGGTGCAAATAGGATGTACACGCCTTCTTTTTCAAGCTTTTCGATATCCGCTTGCATCGTGCGTGGATAGCTATCGAAATCCTCATTCGGCCCAAACTGCAAGCGATTTACAAAGATACTGGCAACTACTGGATCCCCATGTTGCCTAGCTAAGCGCATAAGCGAGAGGTGGCCTTCATGCAGGTTACCCATGGTTGGTACGAAAGAAGCACGATTTTGTCCGCGCAGGTGATCGCGCAGCTCTTGAATGTCACTAATAATTTTCATGCAACAGGCGTATAGGCGAGGCGCACATAGATTGGCGCGTATGGCTCAGCTTGGGTAATTTCAATTAAGGCTTCACGAGAGAGTTCCAGCATGGCAATAAAGTTCACAATCACTATTGGAATGCCATTGCCAGATTTGATAGCGTCTTCAAATAATTCACCAAACTCAACAAATTTCGTATTTTGTAAGCGACGTAAAATGCGAGTCATGAAGTCGCGAACAGAGAGTTCTTCACGAGTAATCGTGTGATGCTGATTAAGTTTTGCGCGGTGTAGAACATCACGCCAAGCCATTTGTAAATCTTCTAAATTCACTTCTGGCCATGTGATGGCAACAGTAGTGTCAACAAAGCCATGGGCTACTTGGAAGTCACGACCTTGCTGGGGAATCTGATCTAGTTCTTGTGCAGCCAGTTTCATGCGCTCGTATTCTAAGAGGCGGCGTACTAGTTCTGCGCGGGGATCATCTACCTCTTCTTCGCTATCTGCTTTCTTCATTGGCAGCAACATGCGGGATTTAATTTCAATCAACATCGCCGCCATTAACAAATACTCAGCAGCAAGTTCAAGATTATGGTGACGAATTTGGTCTATATAACTCAGGTACTGTTGAGTAACCTGCGCCATCGGAATATCGAGAACGTTGAAGTTCTGTTTACGAATTAAATACAGCAAAAGGTCGAGTGGCCCTTCAAATGCCTCTAGAAATACTTCAAGTGCATCTGGCGGAATATAAAGATCAGTAGGGAGCTTAAACAGAGGCTCGCCATAAAGCTTGGCGAATGCTTCTGACATTCCATCGGTTACTGATGGAGTGCTATCTAGTAAATCGGATATTGGCTGAGTACTTGGCTCATTGCCTGCATTAGTCATTCGAGTAAACGTAGGCGCGTTGTTTTAATTTGGCGACTTTAGCGCGACGCTGATCTTCAACGGAAAGTGGCTCTTTGTCCCACAAGAGGGCGCGTCCAGCTTGCTGATCTGCCTCGAGGTGTGGTTTCTCAGTTTTGAGTTCACTTAAGAACTGGGTGAATTCAGATTGATATCTTGCCATCGTATTTCCTAAAATACTCAATAAATTCAATAACTTATGGTATTTAATTCCAAAAGTTATCTGGGGACTACGACCACCATTATAGGTGCTTTTTAGCCCCCGTTTTACAAGTTTGCTGCCAGCAAAGCCTCAATTTGAGGGGCTTCAACTCGAGTCATGAGGTGCTTATAGGTCTTGATTGGGTTCTTGCTGGAAAGCGGGGTATTGATATCGCTCCAGGATTGCGGAGGTAGAGAGAGAAATTCTTCTACTCCAATAGCTACCTGCGGAATGACAGGTTTGAGATAAAGACTAAGCATGCGGAAGGCTTCCAAGGTCACACTACAAACACGCTGTAAATCTGCTTCACGCTCTGGAGCTTTAGCGATTTCCCATGGTTTATTTTCATCCACGAAACCGTTGACCTTATCTGCGAGCTCCATGATTGTGCGTAAGGCTTTTGCATATTCGCGTGCTTCATAAAGCGCAGCAATTTTTTCACTGGCCGCAGCAATTTCTTTCAGTAATGGGTTGCTCATGGCTTCATCAGAAACGATGCCGCCAAATCGTTTTACTAAGAAGCCGGCACTGCGACTTGCAATATTGATGTACTTGCCTAACAAATCACTGTTCACACGTGCAACGAAATCTTGAAGATTTAAATCCAAATCTTCCATACTGTCATTTAATTTAGTAGCAAAGTAATAGCGGAACCACTCAGGATTGAAGCCACACTCGATCACACTGCTTGCAGAAATCAATGTGCCGCGTGACTTACTCATCTTCTCGCCATCAACGGTTAAGAAGCCGTGAGCAAATACGTTGGTTGGCGTGCGATAGCCTGCAAATTGCAAAGTAGCAGGCCAAAATAAAGTGTGGAAATACAGAATATCTTTGCCGATGAAATGGTATTGCTCTGTCGTTGTGTCTGGCTTCACCCATTCATCAAAATTGAGGCCTTTAGCTTGGCAGTAATTGAGGAAGCTGGCGTAGTAGCCAATGGGGGCATCCAACCAGACATAGAAGTATTTGCCAGGCGCATCAGGGATTTCAAAGCCGAAATACGGGGCGTCTCGGGAGATATCCCAGTCACCCAACTTGCTATCTCCAGGCTCACCCACCCATTCCTTCATCTTGTTGCGAGCTTCAGGTTGGAGTGGGGTTTTAACTTGGGTCCACTCGCGTAAGAATGCTTCGCAACGTGGATCAGACAACTTAAAGAAGTAGTGATCGGAAATCTTTTTGATTGGGGTTGCACCACTCACTACTGAGAACGGATTTTTTAAATCCGTTGGTGAATAGGTGGCACCACATTTTTCACAGTTGTCACCATACTGATCTTTGGCGCCGCACTTGGGGCACTCACCTTTAATAAAGCGATCTGGTAAAAACATCTCTTTCACAGGATCGTAAGCTTGCTCAATGGCGCGCTTTTCAATGAAGCCTGCATCGCGTAACTTGAGATAAATGCTTTGCGCTAACTTTTCATTCTCAGGGCTATCAGTGGTGTAGTAGTTGTCGAACGAAATTAAAAAGTCATCGAAATCACGTTTATGTTCTTTCCAAACATTGGCGATGAGTTCTTTTGGCGTGATACCTTCTTTTTCAGCGCGCAACATGATCGGGGTGCCGTGGGTATCATCGGCCCCTACGTAATGAACCTCGTGACCACGCATCCGTTGAAAGCGAACCCAGATATCAGTCTGTATATATTCCACCAAATGGCCGATATGGATCTGACCATTGGCATACGGTAAGGCAGAAGTGACAAGAAGGCGACGCTGGGGGCTGCTCATGTAAAGCGGTCTTAAATAAGAAGTAACAAGGTTAAATTAGGGCTTAATCCACAATTATGCGGGTTTGAGCAGTAATTTTAGTCTGCGGTTAAAGTAAAACCCCCGATTAGTCTCGATAAAATACGTTTGTACCCTATTTAGAAGGCGCCCAATGTCAGTAGTGGCAGCAAAACCGAACATTCAGATGTCCAATGCCTCCGTGCCTTTGGTGCACGAGGTAGAGATCATGGATGAGGCGGGGCGGGCTAAGCTTGCTCATATCCCTGGGGAGCGCCCACTGACTATCTACTTAGACAAACGCGAGGTGGTCACCTTGATGACCTTGGGTAGCGCCCCTGAGGCTCTAGTTTTAGGTTATCTAAGAAACCAGCGCCTAGTGGAGTCACCTGATGACATCGAAAGCATCCAAGTTGATTGGGAGACAGACTCTGCCGCAGTCAAGACACGCCGAAGCACGGTGGATATTGATGCTCTCACCAGCAAGCGCGTAGTGACCACGGGTTGTGGCCAGGGCACTATGTTTGGCGGTCTTATGGAGGAGATGTCAGAGATTCGCTTGCCCGATGGACCCAACTTGTCCCAAGAGGCAATTGTTGCATTGGTGGATCACATCCGAGTACATGATTCCATCTATAAAAAATCAGGCTCAGTCCACGCCTGTGCCGTGTTTGAGAGGGCGAAAGATGGAGGGGTCAAACTCCTCCACTTTATTGAGGATGTTGGTCGTCACAACGCGGTCGACTCCATTTCTGGCTTGATGTGGTTGGCAAATAAGCCTGGCAAAGATTTGATCTTCTTTACAACGGGACGCCTCACCTCAGAAATGGTGATTAAAGGCGCTCAAATGGGCGTTCCTTTCTTGCTCACAAGGTCGGGGGTCACCCTCATGGGCTTAGAGCTGGCCCGCAAAACCAATCTGACCATCCTATCCCGCTGTTCCGGTAAACACTTCGAGATCTACAACGCCCCAGAGCGGGTGGTTTTTACCCCAAAACCCCAATAAATTTCTGGGCGGGTGAGGTGAAGGTTTTACAATTCGCCCATGACTATTAAATCTGACCACTGGATCCGCCGTATGGGCGAGCAAGGTATGATCAGCCCATTTGAACCTGGGCAGATCCGCCAAGACGCTGCAGGCAACAAAATCGTTAGTTATGGCACATCAAGTTATGGCTATGACATTCGTTGCGCAGACGAATTTAAGATCTTTACTAACATCAACAGCACGATTGTTGATCCCAAAAATTTTGATGAGCAATCGTTCGTAGATTTTAAGGGCGAGGTTTGCATCATTCCTCCCAATTCATTTGCCTTGGCAAGAACGGTGGAATACTTCAAGATCCCGCGTAGCGTCTTAACAGTTTGCGTAGGTAAGAGCACCTATGCACGTTGCGGCATCATCGTGAACGTCACGCCATTTGAACCTGAGTGGGAAGGTTATGTCACTTTAGAGTTTTCAAATACCACACCATTACCTGCCAAAATTTATGCAGGCGAAGGTTGTGCACAAGTGCTCTTCTTTGAGAGTGATGAAGTGTGTGGCACATCTTATAAAGATCGCGGTGGTAAGTATCAAGGTCAGCGGGGCGTGACCCTGCCTAAGACTTAAATTTTTCTGTCATAAATTCGAGTTCGTAAACCTAAAGGGTTGCCATGAAATTTCGTTTCCCAATCATCATTATTGATGAGGATTTTCGTTCCGAAAATATTTCGGGTTCTGGTATTCGCGATCTTGCTGAGGCAATCGAAAGCGAAGGCATGGAGGTTATTGGCTTAACCAGTTATGGTGACCTGACTTCATTTGCTCAGCAAGCCTCCCGCGCTTCATCATTTATCGTCTCGATCGATGATGAAGAGTTTGTTTCTGATTCTGAAGACCATGATCTTCCAGCGCTCAATAATCTCCGCGCATTTATTACTGAGGTCCGTAAACGTAACGAAGATATTCCGATCTTCTTGTATGGCGAGACTCGTACCTCACGCCATATGCCTAATGATATTCTGCGTGAGCTTCATGGTTTCATTCATATGAATGAAGACACCCCAGAATTCGTGGCGCGTCACATTATTCGTGAAGCTAAGGTTTATCTTGATTCTCTAGCACCCCCTTTCTTTCGCGCCCTCACGAACTACGCTTCAGAAGGTTCTTACTCCTGGCATTGCCCAGGGCACTCAGGTGGCGTAGCTTTCCTTAAGAGCCCAGTAGGCCGGATGTTTCATCAATTCTTTGGTGAGAACATGCTGCGTGCTGACGTTTGCAATGCCGTAGAAGAATTAGGTCAGCTCTTAGACCATACCGGACCAGTCTTGCAGAGTGAGCGCAATGCAGCCCGCATTTTCAATGCTGACCATTTGTTCTTTGTCACTAATGGCACCTCTACATCTAACAAGATTGTTTGGCATTCGACAGTAGCTCCTGGCGATGTCGTCTTGGTAGACCGTAACTGCCATAAGTCTGTGATTCACTCCATCACGATGATGGGCGCAATCCCCATTTTCTTAATGCCAACGCGCAATCATTTAGGCATTATTGGACCGATTCCAAAAGAAGAATTTGAGTGGGCCAATATCAAGAAAAAAATTGATGCCAATCCATTCATTAAGAATAAGAATGCTGTCCCTCGCGTGATGACGCTCACTCAGAGCACCTATGATGGCATTGTCTATAACGTCGAGATGATCAAAGAGATGCTTGACGGTAAAGTCGATTCACTGCACTTTGATGAAGCTTGGTTGCCGCATGCTGCCTTCCATCCCTTCTATAAGGATATGCACGCGATTGGCTCTGATCGTAAGCGCACCAAGAAGAGTTTGATGTTTGCCACCCAATCAACCCATAAGTTATTAGCTGGTCTCTCACAGGCCTCGCAAGTCTTGGTCCAAGATGCGGAAGATACGAAGTTAGACCGTGATTGCTTCAACGAAGCCTACTTGATGCACACCTCCACTAGTCCACAGTACGCGATCATTGCGTCTTGTGACGTATCTGCTGCCATGATGGAATCTCCAGGTGGCACTACCTTGGTTGAGGAATCGATTGCAGAAGCCATGGACTTCCGTCGTGCGATGCGTGAGGTGGATGATAAATTTGGCGCTGATTGGTGGTTTAAGGTTTGGGGCCCAGATCATTTGGCGGAAGAGGGTATTGGCGAGCGCTCTGACTGGGTATTGGAGCCCAATGCAAGCTGGCATGACTTTGGCAAACTCGCCAAAGGCTTCAATATGCTTGATCCCATTAAGGCAACAGTTGTGACCCCTGGCTTAGATATCGAAGGTAACTTTGGTTCTATGGGCATTCCAGCGAGCATCGTGACTAAATATCTTGCAGAGCATGGTGTGATCGTGGAGAAGTGTGGCCTTTACTCCTTCTTCATTATGTTTACCATCGGTATCACTAAAGGGCGTTGGAATACGCTTGTAACCGAATTGCAGCAGTTCAAAGATCACTTTGATAAAAATGCACCTCTCTGGAAAGTCTTGCCTGAGTTTGTAGCAAAACACCCACGCTATGAGCGCGTTGGCCTAAAAGATATCTGCCAACAGATTCATGAGTTCTATAAGAGTCGCAATGTAGCGCGCATGACGACAGAGATGTATACCTCTGATATGGAGCCAGCGATGATGCCTTCAGAAGCTTGGGCCAAGATGGCGCATAAAGAAGTGGATCGTGTACCGCTGGATAAATTAGATGGTCGTGTCACAGCGATGTTAGTTACTCCATATCCACCAGGCATCCCCCTCTTGATTCCAGGTGAGCGCTTTAACAAACGAATCGTGGACTATCTCTACTTTGCGCGGGACTTTAATGAAAAGTTCCCAGGCTTTGAGACTGATATCCATGGCTTAGTGAAAGCTGATCTAGATGGACGTAGTGAATACTACGTGGATTGCGTCAGGCAAGAGCGCGATATCACGCTTTAAGTCTGCTTGAGGATAAGGGCCATGCCCTGCTTCTGCGAGGTCTTCTTATTTAACTGGCTTATCTAGCTGAAAGTTTACTGGTGCATCCTCATCTACTTTGCTCGTCGAGTTATCTGATTTATTTTCTTCACCAGTGAAATTGAATTCCTGACTTTGCACAATTGCGGCAGGTTTATCCAAGAGAGTAGTGACTAGCGCTGGAAAAGCCATCACTAAGACAACCATCATGAGTTGCAGTCCCACCCATGGCAATGCACCCCAATAAATGTCACCACTTTTCACCTCTTTTGGCGCTACACCTCTGAGATAGAAGAGCGCAAAGCCAAAAGGAGGGTGCATAAAAGAAGTTTGCATATTCACGCACAGCATCACACCAAACCAAACTAGAGCTGCACTTGCTGCGGCTTGTGGATTCCCATTCATTGAGTCGAGCAATACGGGTGAGAGTAACTTGACTGCTACTGGGGCAAGTAAGGGCACCACAATAAAGGCGATTTCGAAGAAGTCTAGGAAGAACGCTAAGAAAAACACAAAAAGGTTCACAACGATCAGAAAGCCAATCCAGCCACCAGGCAGGCTTGAAAAAAGTTCCTCAATCCAGCGACCCCCATCGACCCCTTGAAAGACTACTGAGAAACAAGTCGAGCCAATCAAAATGAAGACCACCATCGCTGTAATCCGCATGGTGTTTTGATAGGCCTCTTGAATGAGCCCTTTGAGATTGGGAATATTTGCGCGTCGTATCCAGGCGAGTAACAATGCACCCATCGCACCCATGGCGCCTGATTCTGTAGGAGTAGCAATCCCAGTCATGATGGTGCCAAGCACTAAGAAGATGAGTACTGCTGAGGGAATGATGCCCATGAGACATTTTTTCCAGAGAGACCAGCCCTTAAGCGTCAACTCACCCTCAGGGGCAGGTGGCAAATCATCTGGACGAATGCGTGCCAAGAAAAAAGTGTAAAGAGCAAATAAGGCAATTTGTAAAAGCGAAGGCCCCCATGCACCTAGATACATACTGCCCACATCTGCACTACCGCTTTGGGTTTTGAGTTGATCGGCTAAAACAATCAGAACTAGCGACGGGGGAACAAGTTGGGTAATCGTTCCAGAAGCCGCTAAAACGCCCGTAGCGTAGCGCATGTTGTATCCATAACGCATCATTATCGGCAAAGAGATCATCGCCATAGCGATCACCTGAGCCGCTACAGTGCCCGTAATTGCTCCCAAAATAAAGCCGACAATGATCACGGAATATCCTAGGCCTCCACGTACTCTGCCAAAGAGCTGCCCCATCGAGTCCAGCATTTCTTCGGCGAGGCCACAGCGTTCAAGGATCGCACCCATAAAGGTAAAGAAGGGGATTGCTAGAAGAAGATCATTGGCTAGAACACTACCGAAGATGCGCTGAGGTATGGCTTGTAAAAAAGCTATACCAAAAAAGCCTTCGCTCATGGCAATGAGAGAGAAGAATAAACCAGCCGCCATTAATGAGAATGCCACCGGAAAGCCAATCAACATAAAGATGACTAGACCGCCAAACATCAAGGGAGGCATCCATTCTAGGGAGATCATTGCATGGGCTTTTCGTAATGGAGATCTTCAACTGGCAAGATCATCTTCCCCCTGAGTGCGCCGATGCGTTTGATCATTTCAGATAAGCCTTGCAGGCTCAACATAAAAAAACCAAAGGGCACAATCAATTTAATGGGGTAACGCGCAAGACCACCGGAGTTCATCGAATGTTCCATCACTAACCAGGATGGATAGAAGAGGGTAGTCCACGAGAGCCAAGTAAATAGCAGGCAGGCAGGCATTAAAAAAAACGTCAAACCAAAAAGATCTACCCAGAGTCGACCCCGATCTGAGAGTTGGGAGTAAATCAGATCAACCCGGACATGCTCATTACGCTTCAGGGTGTATGAAGTACCCAACATGACTGCAGCAGCAAACAAGTACCACTGTAATTCGAGTGGCCAGTTATTGCTGATATCAAGACCATAGCGGAGTAATGCGTTTGCCGCGGAGACTACACAAGACAATAGAATCATGATGCTAGCGGCCTTGCCTAGCAATTGATTAACGCGATCAATACCCGAAGAGAGTTTGGACCAAAACCCCATGTGATCTAGAGATCTGCACGGCCTCGCTTAATGGCAGCGAGTACTTGTATGGGTGCTGTACCACCAGCATGCTGACGAGATTGCACAGAGCCATCAACAGTGAGCAATGCAAAGACATCATCGCCAATGAGCTCTGGGCGATTATCTAAGCCACAAGCAAAGCGCAGTTCAGACAAGCTCAGATCAGTCAGCATGCAGTTTCTGCCAACGCAAGCTTTCACGGCGTGTGCAACAGCTTCATGGGCGTCGCGGAATGCTAAACCTTTCTTCACCAAGTAGTCTGCTAAGTCGGTGGCGGTTGCAAACCCTTCTTCAGCAGCAGCTTTCATCACATCAGCCTTGACTTCAATATGGGGAACCATATCAGCAAAGATGCGTAAGGTATCTTGCACAGTGTCAACTGCATCAAATAAAGGCTCTTTGTCTTCCTGATTGTCTTTGTTATATGCCAAAGGCTGACTCTTCATTAACGTCAATAAAGAAATCAAGTCACCATAGACGCGACCCGTTTTACCCCGTGCTAATTCTGGAACATCAGGGTTTTTCTTTTGCGGCATGATTGAGCTTCCTGTGCAGAAGCGATCTGGTAAATCGATAAAGCCAAAGCGTGGGCTCAGCCAAAGCACAAGCTCTTCTGATAGGCGAGAAACATGCATCATTAAAATAGATGCAAAAGCACAGAACTCAATCGCAAAGTCACGATCTGACACCGCATCTAAAGAGTTATTGCAGATACCGTCAAAACCGAGAGTCTTGGCAACTTGCTCGCGATCAATCGGATAGGTAGTACCAGCTAATGCAGCGGCACCGAGAGGTAAGCGGTTAAAGCGAGCGCGTAAATCTGCCAGGCGACTTGCATCACGACTAAACATTTCGTAATAGGCCATCAAGTGATGACCAAAGGTAATGGGCTGGGCTACTTGAAGATGCGTATGACCCGGCATGATGGTGCCAGCATGCTTTTCTGCAAGATCCAATAGGGCGGTACGCAAGGTTTTTAAAGTGGCAGCAATCTCATCTACACTGCCACGCAACCACAAGCGCAAATCAGTAGCTACTTGATCGTTCCGCGAGCGACCGGTATGCAGGCGCTTACCTGCATCACCGACAAGCTCCGTTAGGCGGGCTTCAATATTGAGGTGGACATCTTCTAGCGCTAATTGCCAGTGAAATTCACCGGCCTCAATCTCACTTTTAATCTGAGCCATCCCTTTTTGAATGTCAGCTAAATCCTGGGCGCTGATGATCTTTTGGGCTGCTAGCATTTGGGCGTGAGCCAAGGAACCTGCGATATCGACCATCGCAAAGCGTTGATCAAAGCCAATAGAGGCTGTATAACGTTGAACAAGTTCGTCAACCGGTTCAGCGAAACGGGCCGACCAAGCTTGGGCTTTGTTGGCTAGGGAATTTTTGGATGAGCTCATAAACACAGTATATTGGTGTAGGTCTTTAATTATTTTAAATGTTATGTCCCAAAACTTAAATTCTGCATCCCCTTCAAGCGCTCTGGAAGCCCCAAAGCGTCTAGTTATCGCCTCCCGTGAAAGTCGTCTGGCTATGTGGCAAGCCGAACACGTGCGAGATTGCCTCAAAAAGCTCTATCCTGGCTGCGACGTGCAGATTCTGGGGATGACCACTCGGGGAGACCAAATTTTGGATCGAGCCCTCTCTAAAGTAGGTGGCAAGGGCCTTTTCGTCAAAGAATTAGAAACTGCCCTCGAAGATGGAAGAGCAGATTTAGCGGTACATTCCCTCAAAGATGTACCGATGGTGATGCCTGAGGGGTTCGATCTATCTTGTGTGATGGCTAGAGAAGATGCCCGTGATGCCTTCGTATCCAATGATTATGCAAGCCTGGAAGATCTTCCAAAAGGTGCTGTTGTAGGCACCTCGAGTTTACGTCGCGAATCCGTACTCCGCGCTAAATTTCCTGATTTAGAAATTCAACCTTTACGTGGCAACTTAGATACGCGTATGAGTAAGTTGGATCGTGGCGAGTATCAAGCCATTATTTTGGCTGCAGCGGGATTAAAGCGCTTAGGTTTAGAAAATCGTATTCGTGCTTGTCTTCCGTACGATCCCTACACACCAGCCGCTGGGCAAGGTGCTTTAGGGATTGAGACGCTTAGCAGTCATCCAAAAATTAAGCAATGGTTGTCGCCACTCAATGACCTGCCAACCCTATATGCTGTCTCAGCAGAACGCATGGTCTCGCGTCAGTTAGGCGGTTCTTGTGAAGTACCCTTGGCAGCGCATGCCGTATGGGATCAGAACCAAATGCAAATTCGGTCTTTTGTCGCCAGCACCGATGGCAAAGCAATTTGTTTGGCCAATGGCAATGCATCGGTTCAGTCAGTGGAAGATGCCGAAGCTTTGGGGCTTGCGGTTGCAAAAGATTTACTCGCTCAGGGCGCTGCTGATTTAATTCCAAACATCCCAAAATAAAATTTGATTAATAGTTGCGATGAGCACAAAAACGATTGTGATCACCAGGCCGAGCGGTCAAGCTCGCCAGTTGATCGAAGTGCTCACCCAAACTATCGAGAAGAGCGGGATTGCTAAGCGAAGTCTGCCAGAAATCGTTGCACTTCCTTTGTTAACGATTATTCCTAAGGATGATGAGCAGCTTGCTGACCACATCGCTAGCGCCTTAAAAGATGCTGACTTGGCAATCTTTGTTAGCCCTAATGCCGTTGAATCTGTCATGCGCTTGCTTGAGCGGGAGTGGCAAGACTTTTCTAAGAAGATTATTCCGATTGGCGTCATGGGTGGAAGTAGTGCTTTAGCCCTCAGGAACCATGGCATTGGGTCAGAAGAAAATCCGACCCCTGTGTTGATGCCGAAAAATAATGAGCAATGGGATTCAGAAGGATTGTGGCAAGAGCTGCAAGGGCTGCAGTGGGATTGGCTAAATAAGAAGGTTGTGATTTTTAAGGGTGAAGGCGGCCGCGATTGGCTGGCAGAGACCCTCAAAAAGTCTGGCGCAAGAGTAGAAGCCATCTCTACATACACTCGTGTGCCCTTGGATACTCATAACCCCGCATGGCACGCCATACAGCAAATGGATGTTTCTAAATCTCTTTGGCTGTTAACCTCATCAGAGGCAGTACGTTATCTTGGTCAAGTGATGAAGGATCAATTGGTGCAGGGCTTGCAAAGTGCTAGTGCCTTATGTCCGCATCACAATATCGCTGATGCAGCCAAATCCATTGGCTTTGGTGAAGTGTTTACTACCGAGTCAGGCGATGAAGCCTTAATTAAGGCCACATTGGCTTGGCTCACTATTTTATAGTTGAGTAGTTGAGTAGGGCTGGTAAGAAAATTTCGTTCACCAAAATTGGGTGACCCTTTAAACGATAAAGGGTACGCCGTGCCCACAACGGTGAGCTCAGACCAACATGACTCTTTGAGCATTTTTTCCATAGAGCACTGCTTTTATCTAAGCGAGCAATATCGCGAGCAGGCTTTACTTTCGAGTGCATGCGCGTTTTCGCAAAGAGCACTGCACCTAATGGCTTTGTGCCTAAGCGCAATACTGCATGATTGCTACCACTCGCACTGAAAGTAGGGATGACGCTATGCGCCATGACGAGAGGAATATTATTCACGCAGAGCAAAACCTCACGAACGCGACAGCGTCTGATCTTGAAATGAAAATAGCGACTCTCATCGCTATTTAAGGTTTGAGGACAATCACGCAAAACCTGAACTTGCAGTTTTTGACCTATCGCATTCTCAATTTTTTGGGTTAGAGACCCAGTGTCGCTTAGCCATAGTTGCCACTTTCGTGGCGCCCGATGAATTTGACCGGAACCGACTCGATTCCATGCAGAACGGAGACGATTGCGGTCAGTCATATTTAGCTACCGCTAAAGTTACGACGTTGGCCGCCAGACTTTGGTTTGGCAAAGCGTGGGCCGGCCGGACGTGCAGGACGGGAATCCGCAGAACGTGCAGGACGTGAATCCGCTGAGCGAGCTGGACGGGAGTCACCTGAGCGGCTTCCACTTGTATTACCGCCGCCACCGCCACCAAAGCGTGACTCAGAACGAGCGCCGGAGCCATAGCGACCACCACCGCCGCCTGAGCGATTACCGCCAAAGCCGCCGCCAGAGCGACCACCACCAGGGCGGCCACCGCCACCACCAAAGCTAGGCTTGGCTTGTGGCTCAAGACCTGCGATGACTGAAGCAACAATATCTTGTTGAGTAAAGCGTTCGATATTACGAATCTTGGCGCGATCGCGATGTTCAACCAAAGTGATTGCAACGCCATTACGACCAGCGCGACCTGTACGACCAATGCGGTGTGTATAGTCTTCAGGCTTCATTGGCAGACCAAAGTTAATGACGTGACTAATGCGTGGCACATCAATACCACGAGCCGCTACGTCGGTTGCTACCAAAATCTTGGTATGACCTTTACGAAGTGATTCGAGACGACGCATCCGCACAGCTTGAGGCATTGCACCGTGCAGGGCAGTAGCTTCGTAGCCATTAGCACGCAAGGTATCAGCGATCTTTTCGCTTTCTACTTGAGTGCTTGCAAACACAACCGCTTGATCCAAAGAGGCGTCAGCCAAAATATGCTCAAGGAGTTTGTGCTTGTGCGACATGCTGTCAGCCCAGTGCAACTTCTGCTCAATGTTGGCGTGCTTTTCACCGGCGTGAGCAAGTTCGATACGCTTGGCATCTGTAGTCAACTCGTTTGCTAAAGACATAATCTTGGGCGCAAAAGTTGCAGAGAACATCAAGGTTTGGTTGCGACCAGCACAACGTTTGTCAATCGCTTCTAGATCATCAGCAAATCCCATGTCGAGCATGCGATCAGCTTCGTCAATCACGAGCTGCTTAACATCATCTAAACGAATTGCTTTGCTATCGCACAAGTCGAGTAAACGACCTGGGGTTGCAACAACTAGTAATGCACCTTTTAATGCTTGGATTTGTTTGCCGTAAGGCATACCACCCATGACAGTAGCGATGCGGATGCCTTTCATGCCACGAACTAAGTTCACTGCATCGGCGGCAACCTGTTGCGCCAACTCACGAGTAGGGCAGAGCACTAATACTTTAGGTTGTGCACGACCGGGTACTGGTGAATTATTTGGGTTGCTTTCAATCAGTTGATTAATTAAAGGCAATAAAAAGGCTGCGGTTTTACCGCTACCGGTTTGGCTGCTGACCAATAAGTCGCCACCGGCCAAAGCAGCAGGGATAACCTGAGCTTGCACAGCAGTAGCTTGGGTGAAACCCAGTTCAGCAACGTTTTTAAGAAGTGGCGCCGCTAAGGCGAAATTCTGGAATTCAGTTCCAGTGCTCTTTGAGTCATTCGACTCAGGTTTAGTTTCTTTAGAAAAAGTCATGCTCTTACACATCCCCTTAAAGGGATGTCTCCGTATGTTGCACCCATGGTTTTTTATAGGGTGCGATGGTCAAAGGCATCGACCATCAGACAAGCGGCAGCGCGTTTTTTTAACTTCGGTGTTTATAACTTCTAAACGATACGCTGAAATAGAGCTGGGGGGCGATGAATCATATTGCTTAAAAAAGCCTCCCATTATGGCAGTTTGAGACTGTGATTACAAGGGTTTTCCCGAATTAATTATGATGTTGTGATGGAATGGTTCACATTAAGCCTCTTATCACCTTCAAATGCAGGAATCGTGGACTTCTCAAGTTATTTGCTTGGGACGCTGCTCATCATCTTGCTACCTGGCCCTAATTCGCTTTATGTATTAACAATTGCAACGCAAAGGGGTTGGCGTGCTGGCGCTTGGGGTGCGCTTGGAATATTCATCGGCGATTTAGTGTTGATGAGTGCTGTTGCTCTAGGAGCCGCCTCACTCTTGATGTCCTCACCTTTACTGTTTCATTGTGTACGCATCATCGGGGCAATCTATTTGGTTTGGTTGGGAATAGGTTTACTACGAAGCGGGCAACAGCGCTGGACGACGCAATCGCATTCAAAAGTATTTGAAATTCAAGCGCGCTTAATGCAATTACATCCGCTGCTCGCTGCACTCTCACTTTCCTTAACAAACCCTAAAGCAATCTTTTTCTTTATCGCTTTCTTCTCGCAATTTATTCGGCCAGATTTTGCACATCCAGCCCTGACTTTTATTTACCTTGCAACGGTTCTGCAGATGATGAGCATGACCCATCTAACAGGGCTGATCTTTATTGGGCAATTTTTCTCAAAGTATTTCAAGCATCACTACCGCTTTACTGCGGCATTATGGATGCTTGCAGGCATCCTATTTATTGGATTTGCAATTCGTTTAATAGTTGACTGACTACTTTAAGCGACGCAACAACTGCTCCACTTTTTTTCCATAAGGCGGACGCACAGCTTGAGTGCCCTTTAAGAGGCTTGTGCCAAACAGCCCACGCACTTGAAGAATTGGTTTTTGGTGACTAAAGGTATCAAAGCCTGTTTTACCGTGATAGCTGCCCATGCCGCTAGCCCCCACGCCGCCAAAAGGTAAGGAATCAACGGTGGCATGCAAGAAGACATCGTTAATGGTGATGCCGCCAGAGCGCGTATTCTCCATCACTTGCTGCAAATGCTTTTTGTTTTTACCAAACCAGTACAAGGCTAAAGGGTTCGGTGTGCTATTGACATAAGCGATAGCTGCCACAGTATCGGCTACGGGGATGATTGGCAAAATCGGGCCAAAGATTTCTTCGTGCAGTACCCGAGCATCATGAGGAACATCAATTAAAGCAAGGGGTTCAAAGCGTCTTCCACCTGCAGCAGGATTATTCAATAGCGGGATGACTTTTGCACCACGCTCCACGGCATCACTAACAAGGTGCTGCCAACGCTCTAGCTGGGCATCATCAATCGGGCCAGTCAGCTCTTCTGGGTTACTAAATTGAGTCTGTGCTGCTGCTTGCAGTTCTTGAATGAACTCAGCCTGACTGCTACTTTCAATGAGGACATAGTCGGGCGCAATACAAGTTTGACCGCTATTGAGCAACTTGCCATAAGCAATCGCTGCAGCAGTATCCTTAAGTTTTGCAGAGGTATCAACAATGGCAGGGGTCTTGCCGCCAAGTTCTAGTGTCACTGGTGTTAGGTTTTCTGCGGCTGCGCGCATCACCTTTTTGCCTATAGCCTCTGATCCAGTAAATAATAAATGGGCAAATGGTAGAGCGGCAAATGGTTCCGCTACATCAGGACCGCCAGTGCTGACGCAAAATTCACTAGGGTGAAAGTATTCTTGAATTAAGCCTGCCAAAAATCCAGAGGTACGTGAGCTCCGTTCGGAGGGCTTTAGCCAAACGCGATTGCCAGCAGCTAATGCAGCAATAGCAGGAAGGAGAGCTAACTGTATTGGATAGTTCCAAGGGCTCATGATGCCAACAACGCCAATCGATTGGTTTTCTAGCCATGCGTCTGAAGAGCCCATATACCAGGGGGTTTCCATGGGTACTGGTCTCATCCAGTGTTTTAGATGCTTGCGAGTGTATTTGCAGGCTTGATACACCATCTGAAATTCAGCGAGGCGAGTTTCGATCGGATGGCGAACGCCAAAATCAGCGATCAAGGCCTTGCATAGCTTTTCTTCATTGGCCGCAATCATTTTTTCAATTCGACCAATGCGCTCGAGCCTCACTTCTAGGGTGGGGTTAGGTTCAGCTGCGTAGGCTGCTTTGATTTCATCAAACTGGATAGTGAAGCGATTCATAGCGGATTAATAGTTGGCAAACATGTAAATAAGGTATTAGGATAAAGCCATGACTGAAATTACTGATAAAAACCCACCTTCCTTAGAGCGAGCAACCCTGGGCGGAGGATGTTTTTGGTGTCTTGAGGCTGTTTACCAGCAGATTCAAGGTGTGAAAAGTGTCGTCTCGGGCTATGCTGGGGGCGCTAGACCCAACCCCTCTTATGAATCCATTTGCACAGGTGTCACAGGCCATGCAGAAATTGTTGATATTCAATTTGATCCCCAGGTAATCTCTTTTAGAGATCTACTGGAAATCTTCTTTGTGATTCACGACCCTACCACCTTGAACTATCAAGGTAATGATCGTGGGACGCAATATCGTTCGGTGATCTTTACCCATAGTGATGAGCAGACCAAGATTTCTCATGAGGTCGTGCAAGAGTTGGAGAATTCTAAAGTTTATGCGGATCCGGTCGTGACGCAAATTGATGATGCGCCAACAATTTACCCAGCTGAAGATTATCACCAGAACTATTTCCAGCAACATCCCCATCAAGGGTATTGTGCTGCTGTAGTGGCACCAAAGTTGGCGAAATTTAGAGCGAAATTTAAATCGCTGATTGCGCCAAAGTATGCTTAATCGCTAAGGTGCTTAAGGCGCAAGGCGATTGATTTTCCAATTGCTGCCATCGCGCTTGTAATGAATGCGATCGTGCAGCCTAGAAGGACGCCCTTGCCAAAATTCAATCTCGGTTGGGTTTAGGCGATAACCACCCCAGTGCTCAGGGCGGGGAGGTTCATCACCAAATTCGGACTTGAAGCGTTTTTCAGCTTCTTCTAAAAACTCTCGGTTTGGAATGGCAGTACTTTGGGGAGAAGCCCAGGCACCAATGCGAGATGCTGGAGGACGAGAATGGAAATACTGATCACTTTCCTCTGGGCTAACGCGCTCGACAACTCCCTGAATACGGACTTGGCGTTCTAACTCATGCCAATGAAAGAGGAGTGCGGCTTGAGGGCGTACAGCAAGCTCTTTACCCTTTTGGCTCTCGTAATTAGTAAAAAAGGTAAAGCCATTTTCGTCGGCACCTTTTAGTAAGACAATACGGGCAGAGGGATTTCCGGCTTTATCGGCGGTAGCTAAGGTCATGGAATTGGGTTCAGGACACTCTGCTGTGATGGCCTGGTTAAACCAAAGCTGAAACAGCGGCAAAGGATTGCGTGGAACCTCAGATTCTGAAAGCTGACCAAAGGTGTAGTTTTTACGGAGTTGAGCAATAGAGTCCATTTATTCAGTATAAAGAGAAGCTATGGCAGAAGACAAGATTGAAAACGTGGGTGAAGGTGGTGTTGAAGAGCGCCGCTTCGGAGGGGTTTCTAGACTCTATGGATCTGAGTTGCGTGTCCGCTTTCAGAATGCCACTGTTGTAGTAGCGGGCCTTGGTGGCGTGGGATCTTGGGCCGCAGAAGCGCTGGCACGAACTGGCATTGGCCATTTAGTACTGGTCGATTTTGATCATATTGCAGAGAGTAATACCAATCGTCAGTTACATGCATTCGATGGTCAGTATGGCAAGGCTAAAGTCGAAGCAATGACCCAACGTATTTTGCAAATCAATCCTGAAATTCAATTAACTGCCTGTGATGAATTTTTAGAGCCAGAGAATCTCGACCGCATTATTCCTTTGAATGCTTATGTTTTGGATGCTACTGATTCAGTGCAAACCAAAATTGCACTCTCAGTTTGGGCTCGGAAAAATCAGCGCGCTTTAGTCATGTGTGGTGCAGCAGGCGGCAAAACTGATCCTACTTCGGTACGCTGTGATGATTTATCCCGCACTGAACAAGATGCTTTGCTAGCCAAAGTACGCCAAGGCTTACGGCAGGACCATGGTTTCTCTAGAAACCTAAAACACCAGATTGGTATTCGAGCCATCTACTCTCATGAGCCTCGTGCTGGTGCTAGTACCGGCGGTTTGGCTTGTTCTGGTTACGGCTCAACTGTCATGGTTACGGCCGCTTGCGGTTTAGCTGCTGCTGCAGAGATCCTCAATCTGATCGGTCAAGATCAAAAATAATGGCATTGACCAGTTAACTCAGAAAAATTCCTATAAATCCTTAAGGGGATTCCCTGTAGGAAATTACTGATTCTGTTGCAGTCATATCCAGCAAACGAATCTGATGCCTCATGATTTAAAAGCAATTTATATTTGCTGAGTATTTACTTTTGATCATTTAGTCACTTTAGTTATTTTTATCCCCTAGTGCAGATGACAAGTCCTCCCTAGACTTTGCTTCGTTGGTAAACCGCCAACGACAAATCGAAAGGAGGTCTCTTTTGCAGACTGAACAAACCGGCTTGAAACGCCACCTTAAAGTAAGGCACATTCGTTTAATGGCCTTGGGTTCAACGATTGGCGTTGGATTATTTCTGGGATCTGCGAGTGCAATACAAATCGCTGGACCCTCCATTCTCTTGGGATATCTACTTGCCGGAATCGTGGCATTCATCGTATTGCGCACTCTGGGTGAGATGGCGGTGCATGAACCTGTGGCAGGCTCTTTTGCTGCTTACGCCAATAACTATGTTGGACCACTAGCGGGGTATATGGTGGGTTGGGGTTATTGGACCTACTGGATTGTGGTCGGAATCGCCGAGGTCACTGCAGTTGGGATCTATATGGGGATCTGGTTTCCAGAGATACCTCAATGGGTTTGGGCGTTATCGTCGATCGTCATGATGGGTCTGATCAATCTCATTGCCGTAAAAGTATTTGGTGAGTTTGAGTTTTGGTTTGCGCTCATTAAGGTGGTAGCCATTGTGGCGATGATCACATTGGGTGGATCAGTCATTCTCTTTGGCTTTACGAATGATTGGCAGCCAATCGGCCTGAGTAATCTTTGGCAGCATGGTGGTTTCTTCCCTAATGGCATTAGCGGTATGCTGCTCTCTTTGCAAATGGTCTTATTTGCATACGTTGGCATCGAGATGATTGGTCTTTCTGCTGGAGAGGCGGAGAATCCGAAGAAAACGATACCCATGGCGATTGATTCTTTAGCTTGGCGCATCCTCATTTTCTATATGGGTGCGATCTTGGTTATCTTAGCGATCTTTCCATGGAATGAGGTAGGTCAGCAGGGTAGTCCATTTGTGGTGATGTTTGAGCGGATCGGCTTACGCGAGGCAGCCGGATTGATCAACTTCGTAGTGATCACTGCGGCTCTCTCATCATGCAATGCTGGCATCTTCAGCGGTGGTCGCCTTTTGTATGCTTTGTCTTCAAACGGCTATGCCCCAGCGTCTTTTGCCAAGCTCTCAAAGTATGGTGTGCCGCATCGTGCGGTGATAGTAACTGTGGCGGTTTGTATGTC
The DNA here is from genome assembly GCF_018687415.1 of Polynucleobacter sp. UB-Siik-W21. Lineage (NCBI taxonomy): Bacteria > Pseudomonadati > Pseudomonadota > Betaproteobacteria > Burkholderiales > Burkholderiaceae > Polynucleobacter > Polynucleobacter sp. UB-Siik-W21. Next base: position 636,885 of record NZ_CP061289.1, read on the forward strand.
AGGCGTAGTACTGAACTACTTTGTGCCTGATAAGGCCTTCCAATACATCATGGCAGCGGTCACCTTTGTGGGCTTGATGGTATGGATTGCCATCTTGTTTACCCAAATGAAGTTCCGTCGCTCTTTAAGCAAAGCGCAAGTAGCTGAATTGGGTTACCGCGCACCTTGGTGGCCTTATTCCTCATGGTTTGCTCTGGCATTTATTTTCTTAGTAGTAGTGCTGATGGGCTTTCATGAAGATGCGCGCATGGCCTTGATATTAGGCCCATGTCTATTAGGGGTGTATCTCGCGATGTTTTACATCGTTGGCTTGCACCGTAAAACAAAAAATAGTCGTCAATTTAAATAACAGGAGATAGCAATGATTATTGGCGTTCCACAAGAAGTAAAAAATAATGAATTTAGGGTGGGCCTCACACCAGGTAATGTCAGTGGCTTATGTAAGCAAGGGCATTCGGTATTGATTCAAAGAGGTGCTGGGATGCAAATTGGTTTGAGTGATGAGTCCTATCGTATTGCAGGTGCTACTTTGATCAACAGTGCAGCAGAAGTATTTCAGAAGGCAGAGATGATTGTGAAGGTGAAAGAGCCCCAGCCACAAGAATGTGCCATGCTGCGTGAGGATCAAATTTTATTTACCTATTTACATCTCGCGCCAGATCCAGCCCAAACCAAAGCCTTACTAGCATCCGGCGCGACATGTATTGCATATGAGACGGTTACCGCCATGAATGGCGCCTTGCCTTTACTTGCTCCCATGAGCGAAGTAGCAGGACGAATGTCGATTCAGGCTGCAGCTTCCCATTTAGAAAAAACCCATGGTGGTTTGGGAGTATTGATGGCAGGTGTACCTGGTGTCTCGCCGGCTAAGATTGTGATTTTGGGTGGTGGAGTAGTCGGTCGCAATGCTTTACAAATGGCAGTAGGTATGGGCGCAGATGTCTGCATCTTCGATCGCGATATTGATCGCCTGCGTCAGATTGATATGTTCTATGGCAATCGCGTACGCACTTTTTATTCTGATAGTTTGTTAATTGAACAAGAAGTGTGTGAGGCTGATGTGGTGATTGGCGCCGTTCTTTTGCCAGGTGCTGCTGCACCTAAACTGGTGACACGAGAGATGGTCAAGAAAATGAAAGCAGGTGCGGTGATTGTGGATGTTGCGATTGACCAGGGCGGTTGCTTTAAAACATCGAAACCGACCACTCATGCAGATCCGACCTTCCTGGTGGATGGAGTACTGCATTACTGCGTAGCCAATATGCCAGGTGCAGTCGCAAGGACATCTACCTTTGCATTAACCAATGCAACCTATCCTTTTGTAGAGGCATTAGCTAATCGTGGGGTGGTGAAGGCATTATCGATTGACCATCACCTACGCAATGGCTTGAGTGTTCATAAAGGTGTTTTGACTTCTCAGCCTGTCGCACAGGCTCAGGGTCTTGACTTTGCTCTTGCGGAGGAGCTCTTTGTAGTCTAGTCACCTGAAGGATTTACACTGGCTAGATACTTACTCATTAAAGCCACAAGATCCATGGATGTTTCAGCCTTAACCCTCTCCGCTGGTGTAGTTGCATTAGCGGAGATGGGTGACAAAACCCAATTACTTTCTTTAATGCTTGCTGCTCGCTACCCTAGGCAAGCACTAGCCATCATTGCAGGTATTTTTATTGCCACGATTGCAAACCATGCCTGCGCTGCCTTACTTGGACACTGGCTGATGACCCTAGTTTCTCCAGATGTGATGCGTTGGATTTTGGGCGCCAGTTTTCTGGGGATTGGTTTATGGCTTTTGGTTCCCGATCATATTGATGATGCGGCAGATTCTACAGTGGCCGATCGTGCGCTTCAGGTATTGATGCTGACGGTTGTCCTATTCTTCTTGGCTGAGATGGGAGACAAGACGCAAATTGCAACTATTGCTTTGGGTGCTCGATATGAGGATGTGGTTTCGGTAACGATCGGCACTACATTGGGGATGATGTTGGCTAATGCCCCAGCGGTATGGATTGGTCAGAAATTTACCCAACGTATGCCAATCAAATGGGTGCATGCTGTTGCAGCAATCACGTTTATTGCTATTGGTGTGGCCACTCTGGCATGGAGTTAAGCTAATCCTCTACATTGGGGGATCTCTCGACTTAAAATAGTCAGATGAAAACTGATCTGTCTCAGAGCTTTCGTCGGCTCGAATATCTTCCCCCCGTATATACCTTTGACCAAGTTGAGTTGGATATTGCTTTAGATCCCGCCCGCACGATCGTGAAAAGCAAAATCGAAGTATTACCAGGCAAAAGTTTTGAACCTGGCGCACCTTTAGTGTTGGTTGGTCAGGAGTTGGAGTTTGTGAGTTTACGGATTAATGGCACGGCGCATCGCCATTTTGAACTCACCCCAGAAACTTTGAGCATTCATTCTTTGCCAAATGAAGGTAAAGATAAATTCATTGTTGAAATTATTTCAGTGTGTGTTCCCAATAAGAACACCAGCCTCATGGGGCTATATGTTTCGAATGGGAACTTCTTTACGCAATGTGAAGCAGAAGGCTTTCGGAAGATTACTTATTTCTTAGATCGCCCTGATGTGATGGCGCGTTATCGCGTGACTCTGCGAGCGCGTGAAGCTGAATGCCCTGTACTCCTTTCAAATGGCAATTTATTAAAAGAAGAGAAGTTACCCAACGGTTGGCATAGCGCAAGCTGGGAAGATCCATTTCCAAAACCCTCTTATTTATTTGCCTTAGTTGCTGGCAAGTTGGAGTGCATCGAAGAAACCATCACTACTAGCAGTGGTGCCAGAAAGTTATTACAGATCTGGGTTGAACCGCATGATCTGAAGAAGACCCGTCATGCAATGGATTCATTGATTGCCTCGATTCATTGGGATGAAAAGCGCTTTGGTTTGGAGTTAGATCTTGAGCGTTTCATGATTGTTGCAGTAGGTGACTTCAATATGGGTGCGATGGAGAACAAGGGCTTGAATATCTTCAATACCAAGTTTGTTCTAGCTCAAGCTGAAACTGCAACAGACGCTGACTTTGCCAATATTGAAAGCGTTGTAGCCCATGAGTATTTTCATAACTGGACCGGTAATCGGGTGACCTGCCAAGATTGGTTTCAACTTTCCCTCAAAGAAGGCTTAACTGTCTTTAGAGATCAAGAGTTCTCGGCAGATCAAATGGGTACTGAGTCTGGTAGAGCGGTTAAACGTATCGAAGACGTGAGATTGCTACGTCAATTGCAATTTCCAGAGGATGCGGGTCCGATGGCCCATCCCATTCGCCCAGACGAGTATCAGGAGATTAATAACTTCTATACCGTTACCGTATATGAAAAGGGTTCAGAGGTTGTCCGAATGTATCAGACCTTGCTGGGCAGAGAAGGTTTTCGCAAGGGTATGGATTTGTATTTCAAGCGCCATGATGGACAGGCGGTCACTTGTGATGATTTCTTAGCGGCGATGGCTGATGCTAACGGCAAAGATCTCACTCAGTTCAGAAACTGGTATAGCCAAGCAGGTACGCCACGGGTGAAAGTGGCAGAGCACTATGATGCGGTCAATCATCAGTATCAACTCACTCTGACGCAAAGCTGTGCTCCAAGCCCTGGTCAGAATGAGAAAAAGCCATTTCATATTCCGTTAAAGATCCGCTTGATTAATGCTGCCAATGATCAAACAGAGCAATTACTAGAGCTTACTGAACCAACTCAGTCATGGACCTTTGACAATCTCACTGAGCGTCCCGTTCTATCTATTAATCGTAATTTCTCTGCGCCAATTAACATCGATTTTGAGCAAAGCGAGGTAGATCTCTTAACCTTATTCTCTGGCGATGATGATCCTTTTAATCGCTGGGAGGCGGGTCAAAAACTAGCCATGCAAATGATTTTGAACAAGCGCTTGCCTGATGCTGGTCTGATTGACGCTTACCGCAATCTATTGCTTGATCCCAATTTAGATCCTGCATTTAAAGAGCTTGCTTTGACCCTGCCTGCAGAGTCTTATTTATATGAGCAGTGCGCTAGTGTAGATCCCCAAAAAATCTTTACTGCACGTCGTGCATTTCGAAGAGAAATTGCTAAGCAGTTGCAACTAGAGTGGGCTGCGCTTTATCAGCAGAACCAAACGCCTGGACCATTTAAGTCTGATGCTCTTGATTCAGGAAAGCGTGCGCTCAAAAATCTCGCTCTCAGTATGTTGCTTGAGGCTGATCCAAAGATTTGGGCGCCAATGGCAGCAAATCAATATCAAATTGCTGACAATATGACTGATCGCTATGCCGCATTGGCGACATTAGTCATTCATGGTGCTACACATGCCAATGATTGTTTGCATGATTTCTTTAGTCGCTTTGTAAACGATGCTCTGGTAATTGATAAGTGGTTTGCATTGCAATCGAGCCGTCCACCGGTTGATGGACTTGAGCTAACTCTTACTGATGTCAAACGTTTGCGTGAGCACCCAGCATTCAAGCTGAACAATCCAAATCGTGCACGTAGTGTGATTCATGCTTTTTGTGCCAACAATCCAGCAAGCTTTCATCAAGCCGATGGCAGTGGCTACGCTTTTTGGGTTGAAAGTGTCTTAGCTCTAGATCCCATCAATCCACAAGTTGCTGCGCGCCTCGCTAGAGCATTGGATCGCTGGCGCCTGTTTGCAGAGCCTTATCAAGGCAAGATGAAGACTGCCTTAGAGCGGGTGGCTGCATGCCTAACCCTCTCGCCAGATGTGCGCGAGGTCATTGGTAAGGCTTTGGGGGGCTGATTTCTTATGACTTCCTTAGTGAAGTTGTTGGTTATAAGAAATACCAAGTTGGATCGCTAGTGACTCAAGGTGTTTATCAAGAGTCCAAATGAGTGCATTTTCTGATAGAAGAGTGGAGGCAATCAGAGAGATGTCAATTGCACCGCATCCGGATTTATGAAGTTTATGCGTTTCAATAAACTGCAATGTTTCTTCGGTAGTGGCTACAGTAGCTTGCTGTAGTTTTTTTAAATAATCTAGAGTTCTAGAGCGTGGCGACGGAGGAGATCCGCATGAAAGCTCAATCAAAATTAGAGGGTGGCATAGAATTCGATCATTTACTAACAAAGACGTAAATGATGGATTCAATTTTCTGAAGTGAGATACCCACACTGAGGTATCCGCTAAAACCATCGTCATGTTTATTGAGCACCATTGGATTTGCGCCGAGGAATGTTTTTCATTTGGGGCGCCTTACCCCCTAACGCAGCAAGTCGTTTAGCGATTTGTACCCGTACAAATACATTCATGGCTTCACGGAAAAGGTCTGCCTTATCCATGCCAGGATCAGCAAGATCTAGCCCGCTTTGATATAGGTCGTCATCAATGGTTACTGTAGTTCTCATGATTATTCTCATCAAATTTGATGTAAAACAACATCAATTTAGTCATCATATACGATGATTTTAGTCTTGAAAAGAGGAAAATTAGATCGAAAGCAAATAAGAACCTTCTTTTAGGTAAAACTTTCATTACAGGGCAAAATAGACCCTAATCTCAATAGCACCTTGGAGAAATCGCTTTGTCTTCCAGTACCCATACAAATTTCAAGCAATATCTAGCAACAACTAAATCTCAGGGCGTAGCAATTCCCGTTGGACTACAAGATTTGCTGGCTGCTGTTGTTAATACTTGTTCTACCTTAAGTCATGAAGTTGCTCAAGGAGCTTTAATTGGTTTATTAGGATCCGCAGGCACTGGTAATGTGCAAGGTGAAGTTCAGCAAAAGCTAGACATCATTGCTAACGATTTATTAATTGAGGGCGTTAAAGCTTGTAAGTCACTTGCTGGGCTGGCGTCCGAAGAAATGGAATTACCAGTACCAGTGCAAGGTACCGGCGACTATCTTTTATTGTTTGATCCATTAGATGGCTCTTCCAATATCGATGTGAATGTGTCTATCGGCACAATCTTTTCGGTACTCAAAAAGCAAAATCCACAAGCGCCATTACAAACTTCTGACTTTCTATTATCGGGTCGTCACCAAGTAGCGGCGGGTTATGTGGTGTATGGCCCTCAAACAACGATGGCTTTAACTTTGGGTGATGGCGTAGTGATGTTTACCTTAAATAAAGTGACCGGTGAGTTCTTGTTGATTAAAGATGCTGTCACGATTTCGCACTCTACTAAAGAATTTGCTATCAATATGTCTAATATGCGCCATTGGGCTGACCCAGTGCGCCGCTATGTAGAAGAGTGTTTAGCTGGTGTAGGTGGTGCGCGTGAAAAGGATTTTAATATGCGCTGGATTGCATCGATGGTGGCTGATGTGCATCGTGTTTTATCCCGTGGCGGTGTTTTTATGTACCCTTGGGATCAACGTGAGCCCCATAAACCTGGAAAATTGCGCTTAATGTATGAAGCCAATCCAATGAGCTTCTTGGTTGAACAAGCAGGTGGTGCGTCTACAAATGGTAAAGATCTGATTATGGATTTACAACCTACTGATTTGCATGAGCGTGTCTCCGTCATGCTGGGTTCTAAAGAAGAGATTGATCGTTTACAGCATTACCACGCATAAGGTGAATTAAAAAATCAAACCCAGTTTTCTAGCTTTAAGCCAGAAACTCTTGAAAACTCTTTGAGATTATTAGTGACTAGCGGTAAGTCTAATGCTAGCGCTTGTGCTGCAATCATCGTATCTAGCGAACCAATGGGCTGCCCTTGTTTCTCTAACTGAGCGCGCAATGTAGCATAGGCCCAAATGCAGTTGGTATCAAAAGGAACAATAGTCATTGGTGCTAGAAATAAATTGAGTGCCTGTTTATTTCTGATTGAATTTGTTTTTTCTACGCCATAAGCGAGCTCCGCAGCAACAATGGTAGATACGCCAATCTCGCCAGACTGAAATGATTTGAAACGCTCTAGAACGCTAGGTGGTTTTTGATTGATGATGTAGATGCAAATATTGGTGTCTAGCAAAATCAAGGGGCAATCTCCACCCGATCTTGTTGCTCTGGTTGATCACGATTTAATTGCAGTCCTGGCTCAAAACTGTCTAAAGATGCGCAAATTGCTGTAAATAAACCATTTTTTGGCAAGAGGAGGACGCCGCCAGCAAAGTGCTGCACAGTGACTTCGGAATCTGTAAAACGATATTCCTTGGGAAGTCGCACCGCTTGGCTACGACCGGTTTTGAAGATTTGGGCTATGTCCATGATTTCCCCTCTTTTGATATGTATCAGTGATATATACTTTAATGAGATTCAATCTTTTTAGCAAGCCTATTTTTCAGTAGGATTGAGAATGCAAAAGGCCCAATCATAAGACTGGGCCTTTTAAATAGGGTTTAGCATTTTTACTTCATTGATTATGGCTTTACCTTTTCCTTTAGGTAGGTCAAAGACTCTTCTACTTGGTCAATCAGAATCAAGCAAACATCGCCTTCAGAGACTTCATTCAAGGCAGTATCAATTGCTTTGAATTCTCCATGGATCTCTTTCACTTGTTTGGCTTTCGTGGTGCCAATTAAGCCCTCTTGCAAAAGCTTTAAGACTTCGCCATCTTCACGACCACGTTGGCAAGCATCTTGATAGAGGATGACGTTATCAAAAGCGTTGCCCAAGATGCGCGTGAGATCCCGAATGTCTTCATCGCGACGATCTCCGGCACCACTAATAACCACGTGACTTTTCTTGGGCTTCATAGATTCAACGGCACTTGCTAAAGCACGCATCGCATCAGGGTTATGACCATAGTCAGCAATTACCGTAGCCCCCTTGTGTTTGAATTGATTAAAGCGCCCTGGTACAGCGTTGGCAGTACTCTCAAAGCTATTTAAGCCACGCGCAATCTTCTCAGCATCAAGGCCTAAGGCCCAAGCAGCGCCTATGGCTGCCATAGCATTTTCAATCTGAAAACCAAGTACGCCATTTTGGGTGAGGGGGATTTCGCTTACAGGGAAGCGATACATTACGCGCGATCCTTTGGAGGCAACAATGTAAGTGCCATCAAAGAAGATAACTTTCTTATTCTTGGCGCGATGCGCAGTGATGACGGGGTGATGTTGATTTTGGGCAAAGAAGATGACCCGTCCAGAGCACTTATCACCCATCTTGGCAACCATAGGATCTGCTCCATTGAGAACAGCCGCACCAGTTGGTGCTACGTTTTGCACAATCACCCGTTTTAGGATCGCTAAATCTTCTACGCTAGAGATATAGTTCAATCCTAAGTGGTCGCCTTCACCAATATTGGTTACTACGGCGACTTCACAACGATCAAAGCCCAAGCCCTCACGCAATAAACCGCCGCGAGCAGTTTCTAGAACAGCAGCATCGACATCGGGATGCATTAATACGTTGCGCGCACTTTTAGGACCACTGCAATCACCGGTATCAATCAGGCGATGATTGATATATACGCCATCAGTGCCAGTCATGCCGACCCTCAGACCAGTTTCGGTGAGGAGGTGGGATATTAAACGGACTGTGGTTGTTTTGCCGTTAGTTCCCGTCACAGCAACTACTGGAATGCGACCATCTTCGCCTGGCGGGAACATCGTATTAATAATGTCTTCTCCTACAGGGCGGCCTTTGCCGTAGGAGGGCTTTAAATGCATGCGCAATCCTGGGGCAGCATTGACTTCAACAATGCCGCCACCTTGTTGTTCTAAAGGTTTATAAATGGATTCGCAAAGGATATCTACGCCGGCGATATCTAAACCAATCATCTGGGCGGCCGCTATAGCACTAGCAGCGACGTCAGGATGAACATCATCGGTAACATCGGTAGCAGTACCGCCGGTACTGAGGTTGGCATTATTGCGTAATAACACGCGCTCACCAGTTTTAGGAACGTATTGTGGTGTGAGTCCAGAGCTTGCTAGATGAGCTAATGCAATATCGTCAAAGCGAATCTTGGTTAATGCTGTTGCATGTCCATCGCCCCGCAATGGATTTTGATTTTCTTTTTCAACCAGTTCTGCAACAGTGTGTTTGCCATCGCCAACTACTTGAGCAGGCTCACGACGGGCTGCAGCAGATAAGCGATTGCCAACGACGAGTAAGCGATAGTCAGCACCAGGAAGATAACGCTCTACGATCGTCTCGCGTCCAAAGCCTTGGGTGACTTCAAAGCCTGCACGGACTTCTTCTTCGGTTTGGATATTGGCAACTACGCCTTTTCCTTGATTTCCATCTTTTGGTTTGAGCACAATCGGGCCACCAATCTTTTGGGCAGCACGCCATGCATCATCTACATTAGTCACAACTTCACCAATCGGCACAGATACTCCAGCCGCAGCCAAGAGATTTTTGGTAAGTTCCTTATCTTGTGCAATGGCTTCAGCAATAGCGCTGGTGTCACTGGTCTCTGCTGCCTGAATTCGTTTTTGTTTGCTGCCCCAGCCAAATTGCACCATGCTGCCTTCGGTCATACGACGGAAGGGAATGTTACGCTGAAGTGCTGCATCAACGATTGAGCCAGTGCTTGGTCCAAGGCGCACATCTTCGTACAAAGCTTCTAACTCTGAGAGTGCTGCAGCTAAATCAAAAGGAGCATCGTTTAGGGTTGCTTGAATCAATGCAAAACCAAAGTCAAAGGCCATACGGCCAACAACTTCTTCGATGTATTCAACGACTACTTGATATACGCCGTCATCTATTGTTTGAACTGTACGACTGAAAGTCACAGGACAACCTGCTTGAGCTTGTAATCCCAGGGCAGCATGTTCTAGTGCATGCGCTAATGAGAGGGGCTCAGTTAAACCACCACGACGCATGCTTCCCAGTTGTGGAAAGCGTTCGCGAATCTTCGTTTCAAATTGGGGAATAGCATCAATCGAGCGCTCAGAAGGATCGCAAGTAACGATGGCTTCTAGGGCAGTGTGGCGGCTCCATAAATTGGGGCCACGTAGCATACGAATACGGGTGATTTCCAATTAAGCCCCTATTGCAGTTGTAGCATCTGGTACATAAGTTTCTGCACCAGCTTCAATCACGTTAAACGGAATGTCTAATGCCCAAGCAGCAGCAATCGCAGCGCCGAGATTCATAGTCTTCCATGGCATGGCGCTATTAGATTCAGAGTGGCGCGGCACAGGGATTGATTTTTGATCCAGCTTTCCAGACTTCAAGGTAATTTGTTGTTTGCCAACTAGTACGACGCGACCACCATTGAGTAGATGGTTTTTAATCACTTCTGAATCTGAATGCTCGCTAAAGAAAATCACCTCACCATCACATAGCTCAGCCATCTGCAGACACATTGGATCATCGGCGTTTAGAACCCCCACACCGGTTGGTAGAACTACATCAATTTGAGTGCGCACAATACTAAAGACCTGATCTTCATCATAGATAGCGTACTGTGGGAAGTTGGCTTTAGGATCAACATTGAGTACGACGCCAACTTGGCAGCGATCATAGGCCAATCCTTCGATCAGCATAGATAGGTGGTTGTTTTCAATCACCGCCGCTTCTACGGCACGATTCAGGAGGGTGCGACGTGCGTTTTCCCAATTGGATGCATTGGTATTTGGAATCGAGCGACTGCCAAAAAATAAACCTTTACTGCAAGACAAGCCAACATAGACGTTTGTAAGGCGGAGGAAATGAGCAATCATTTCAGCAACGGGTGTTTTGCCACTCTCACCACAAATACCCACCAATGGAATGCGGAAATCTGTGCCCTGAGGAAATAGGTGGTTTGCAATCTCTTTACCTACGGGTTGAGGTTTGCCGCTAGCAGGCTTGAGATGCATTAGGAGACCTGGGCCAGCATTGACTTCTACGATGGCAGCGTTTTGCTCAGCAAGTGGGTGGCTAATGTCTTGGGCTACCAAATCAACGCCTGCAATTTCTAAACCAACCACACGTGCTGCTAGGGCTACTTGACTAGCAACATCAGGATGAACTAAATCGGTGACATCAAATGCTACATTGCCGTTACTCTGAATCAATACCTTTTGGCCTGTTGCTGGAATGCTAGTGCCAGTTAATTGTTGGCGAGCAAGTTCGAGTTCTACTGCAGAATCAATACGTACTGGATTGAGTGGATGTTCTTCTGCGGTGCCGCGACGGGGATCAGAATTAATCTGAATCTGAATCAGTTCTTGAACAGTATGTTTGCCATCGCCAGTGACCCATACAGTTTCCCCTTTTGCCGCAGCGACAACTTTGTTACCAACTACGAGTAAGCGATGTTCATCGCCAACAATATGACGCTCCACCAATACTTCGCTACCCTCATCAATGGCTACTGCGTAAGCAGCTTCAATTTCTTGTTGGGTATACAGATTAATAAACACACCTCGACCATGATTACCGTCGATGGGTTTGACAACCACTGGCAATCCAATATCCTGTGCGGCCTCCCAGGCATCATCAGGACTAGTAACAGTTCGGCCTTCTGGGGTTGGTACGCCAGCGCTGCGTAGCAAACTCTTCGTTAAATCTTTATCACGGGAAATTGTTTCAGCGATTGCGCTAGTTTGATCTGTTTCAGCAGTCCAGATGCGCCGCTGTTTTGCGCCGTAACCCAATTGAACTAAATTGCCTGCCGATAGACGGATAGAAGGAATGCCACGCTCTTCAGCTGCATTAACGATGCAAGCAGTGCTAGGCCCTAGTAATAAATCATCACCAATGTCACGCAGACTCTCAATAATATTTTGAACTTCAGCAACACAATCTTTATTGTCTTGCGCAAGAGCAAGAAAGAGGTCGCGTGCGTACTTGAGGGCAGTGAGGGTGACTTCCTCATTGATCGCGCTTACCATCACTTTGTAGACACCACGGCGATCACCGTCACGCGCTTTACCAAAGCCACCTGGAATACCTGCTAGGTTTTGCAACTCGAGCGTCAGGTGCTCCATGATGTGAGCAGGCCAAGTGCCTTCTTCGACGCGCTTGAGAAAGCCACCGGTTTCTCCGTAGCTGCAGCGATGTTCAACTAAGCTAGGCAGTGCTTTAACCAGGCGGTCATAAAAGCCGGGAATCAGATTAGAGGGATAGTCTTCAAGATCCCCGATATCAATCCAAACCTCAATCACGGGGTGGTAAGTCCACATATTGGGGCCACGGAGATGCTTAACACTCAGGATCTCGATGGATTTATCTAGTAATTGGGGCATGTATGCTGTTGCAAAGGGGTTGGCGCCTGGATTTAGCAGGTGGCGCTGTTCACTGTCTCTCTGTTTATAGTTTTATTGAAAATCTACAAAAATAGCAAAAATACATAAAAAGGACTACTTGTTTAATTTAACGGTTTTCTACCCCCGAAAGTTGACAGGACCGATAAATCTAAAAAATCTAGCTCCACTATACTTTTAGGGTTAATGAAGCCAGAAATCCTTCCTTTTGCCCCTGTGCTACCAAGTGATTGGCTGAGCGTTCTTAAGGGTGACAAATCCCCCATTCAAAGCCTAGAGGCATTACTGGCTTGGGTCGAGCTTGATTTGGGTGCTGACTTGCACTTTGAAAGAAGTCTACTTTTGCTCACTGAAGAAGGCTTATTTTGGACCGATGGTGCAAAGTTTGAATCTTGGCCCGCTAGCTCGAGAGAGCATCTCGTTCATGGCGATCATGCTGGTGTGGGTCATTTAAAGCTCGAAACAGCGGATGCGCTGCAAAGAATTTGGTATTTCACCTTGGCAGTCAATCCTCAGGTTTTGCGTTTGCAATCAAGCTTCAGAAAGCTGACCCATGGCGCTGAGCAGGGTCGGGACGAAGTGAGTGAGTATGACAAGCAGGTTTGTCCTGTTTGCTTGAGTCCTAAACCGGCCAACTCTGATGGTTGTCCAACTTGTGATCCTGAAGATGACAAACCGCCATCAACTTGGACCTTGTTCAAATTATGGCGTTTTGCTAAGCCGTATAAAAATCAACTGTTACTCGGTTTTGTGCTGACACTGCTATCGACTGGCGCAACTCTGATTCCACCGTATTTGACGATGCCCCTGATGGATCATGTCTTGATTCCTTATGAGCGTGGTAACCCCATTGATTTTCATTTAGCAAGTATGTATTTGTTTGCGCTATTTGGCGCGGCAATTGTTGCTTGGGGATTGGGTTGGTGGAAAACTTATCTACTGGCTTTAGTGAGTGAACGTATTGGTGCAGATTTACGCAATACGACTTTCGAGCACTTACTCAAACTTTCGCTTGAGTATTTCGGTGGTAAGCGTACTGGTGACTTGATTGCACGTATTGGCGCAGAGACTGATCGCATCTGCGTCTTTTTGTCGCTATACGCATTGGACTTTGCGACTGATGTCCTCATGATCACGATGACCGCTGCTATCTTGTTCTCGATTGATCCTTTGCTGGCGCTAGTGACCTTAGCGCCATTGCCATTCATTGTGTGGATGATTCATGTTGTGCGCGATCGTTTGCGTTTTGGCTTTGAGAAGATTGATCGTATCTGGTCTGAAGTCACAAACATTTTGGCAGATACGATCCCAGGCATTCGGGTAGTCAAAGCGTTTGCGCAAGAAGATCGCGAGTTAAAGCGTTTTATAGATTCCAATAAACACAACCTTCAAATTAACGATCGCGTAAATCGAGTCTGGGGTTTGTTTTCGCCAACCGTCACACTTTTAACCGAGACTGGTTTATTGGTAGTGTGGGGCTTTGGTATCTGGCAAGTGGCGCATCAGAAAGTCACCGTTGGTGTCTTGATTGCGTTTCTTGCATACATCGGCCGTTTTTATGTGCGACTCGATTCAATGAGTCGTATTGTGTCGCACACCCAAAAAGCAGCTGCGGGTGCCAAGCGTATCTTTGATATTTTGGATCACGTCTCGAGTGTTCCCGAACCGATTAATCCCACACCTCTAGGGCCTGTCAGTGGGCGTATCTCGATGCGCGGCGTGGGTTTTCGCTATGGTAATCGTGCGGTAACAAAAGGTATTGATTTAGATATTGCTCCAGGCGAGATGATTGGCTTAGTAGGTCACAGTGGTTCAGGCAAGAGTACCTTGGTCAATTTGATTTGCCGTTTCTATGACGTGAGCTCTGGCTCTATATCCTTAGATGGGCGCGATATTCGTAGCATTGGTATTGCCGATTATCGGAAGTGTATCGGTCTGGTATTGCAAGAGCCATTCTTGTTCTTTGGCACGATTGCAGAGAACATTGCTTACGGCAAGCCTGATGCTACTCGTGAAGAAATCATTGAAGCAGCACGTGCTGCCCATGCCCATGAATTTATTCTGCGCTTACCACTAGGCTATGACTCATTAGTGGGTGAGCGCGGTCAATCTTTATCTGGTGGTGAGCGTCAACGCATCTCGATTGCCCGTGCGCTCCTGATTAATCCAAGCATCTTGATTTTGGATGAGGCAACTTCATCCGTTGACACCACTACAGAAAAAGAAATTCAGCGCGCTTTAGATAACCTTGTTAAAGGTCGCACAACCATTGCGATTGCACATCGCTTATCAACACTCAGAAAGGCAGATCGCCTCGTGGTATTAGATAAGGGTGAGATTGTGGAGATCGGATCACACGAACATCTAATGGAAGCCCAAGGGGCTTACTACACCTTGTATCAAGCTCAGTTGCGTCATGCTGCTGAGTTGGTTGAAGGCGGCGCGATTGGTGAGAGTTTGGAAGAGAGTTCAGAAGAGAGTTCAGAAGAAAATATACAAGAACTGCAAAAAGAGAAGTTACAAGAGATTGCCAAGAATATTGGGGGAGGGGTATGACGCAGACTTCTCATCAATTGATGCGTGATTCACTTGGACGTTTGGTATTTGTCGATGCCAAAGGTCATTCACATGTTGGTGTGCATCCAGTACGAGCGTTTCCGGTTACAGCTCCTGGCGCTGGTATTGGCATCATGGATCAATCTGGTAAAGAAGTGTTTTGGTATCCCGATGTTGCGGTAATTCCAAAGCAAGAACTCCAACTCATTGAAGAAGAATTGGCTGCTCGTGAATTTATGCCAGTCATTGAGAAAATTACTAAGGTCTCAACGTTTGCTACTCCCAGCATTTGGGATATCGAAACTGACCGGGGTCCAACTCGCATTCGCTTAAAGGGCGAGGAAGACATCCGCAGAATCGCTGGCAATACCTTGTTGATTGCAGACTCGAATGGATTGCAATTTCTGATCAAAGACTCTACGGCTTTGGATAAAGTCAGTAAGAAGCTTTTAGACCGTTTCCGCTAGAATTTGTTGCGGTAAGCCGCTTTAGCTCAGTCGGTAGAGCAGTTCATTCGTAATGAAAAGGTCGCCAGTTCGATTCCGGCAAGCGGCACCACTCTTCTTGTTCTCTGAATCATAAATACTCAATAAAAACAAATACTTAAGGAAATATTCAAGTAGAGATCTCTTAAATTGCGTACACTCCAATGCTGTTGCACTGAAATAATATTAGGGTTATAATCTAGGTATTAACCCTTAAGGAGATTCAAATGACTGTTCTATTGAATATGATCAATCAGCTTTTTACTGAAAGCAAACCAAGCCAAAAGCAGGCTCGTCACTATGATTTCGACGGCGCTTACCGCGGCATGTAATTGAAAAAAATTACAGATTAAAAAAGCCACCTTCGGGTGGCTTTTTCTTTGTGTCAAAGTTTCCTAAAGTGATACGCATTAGCCCCAAAAGAGTGAAATAGACTCATATTTCATGGGGTTATGGCGAGGGTAATCACTAGTGTGGATTTGGACAAATCTTGATTAGTGTCAAGAAGTCCATTCTTTAAATGCTTAAAAATCAGGTATCCCAATTTTTGGGTGAATTAAGTATTTATAAAAAGTAAAAAATAGGAGATTTTCAATGAGCGGCGAGAAAACTGCAGGGCCTTTAGGAGGTCGTTGGTTTCAGCTACTAATCGGCATTATTTGTATGTCGATGATCGCAAACTTGCAATATGGTTGGACTTTATTCGTAAACCCAATTGATGCAAAGTTTGGATGGGGACGTGCAGCGATTCAAGTTGCTTTCACCATCTTCGTATTGACCGAAACTTGGTTAGTTCCAATCGAGGGATACCTCGTTGATAAATTTGGTCCACGCCCAGTTGTGTTCTTCGGCGGCATCTTGTGCGGCATTGGCTGGATGATGAATGCTCATGCCGATACCTTGACCATGCTCTACATAGCAGCTGCTGTGAGTGGTGTGGGTGCTGGTGCTGTTTATGGTACTTGTGTAGGCAATGCGCTCAAGTGGTTCCCAGATCGTCGTGGTTTAGCTGCTGGTATGACAGCTGCTGGCTTTGGTGCTGGCTCTGCATTGACTGTTATTCCAATTGCAAACATGATTGCTAATCAAGGCTATCAAGATGCGTTCTGGTACTTTGGTATTTGGCAAGGCGCTATCGTTGTGGTCTTGAGCTTGTTACTCTCTAAGCCTATCAAGAGTGCGATCACTACAGCTAAGGCTGCAGTGGTTCAGACTCGTAAAGACTTCCGCCCAATGGAAATGGTTAAGCAGCCAGTGTTCTGGATCATGTACGTCATGTTCGTGATGGTTGCGGCTGGTGGCTTGATGGCTACCGCACAGTTAGGCCCAATTGCTAAAGACTTCCAAATTGCCGGCGTAACGGTGAGTTTGATGGGATTGGCATTGCCTGCATTGACATTCGCATTGACAGTTGACCGTGTGTTGAACGGCTTAACCCGTCCATTCTTCGGTTGGGTATCTGACAAGATTGGTCGCGAACAGACAATGACCCTTTGCTTCACATTTGAGTGCTTGGGCATTCTTGGTTTGTACTACCTCGGTCGTGATCCAGTGATGTTTGTGTTATTGACTGGTTTAGTGTTCTTTGCATGGGGCGAGATTTACAGCTTGTTCCCATCAACTAACGCTGACACATTCGGCTCAACCTATGCTGCTGGTAATGCAGGTCTCCTCTACACAGCTAAGGGTACTGCTTCATTGTTAGTTCCTTTGTCTAGCGTATTGGTAACAATGACTGGTGGCTGGGAAGCGGTTTTCTGGGTTGCAAGTTTCTTGAATGGGACTGCTGCAATCTTGGCTTGGTTTGTACTGCGCCCAATGCGTCGCAAGCTCATCGAGCGTTCTGCTTCTATGTAATAGGACTTATAAGCCTGACAAAGGGGGTCTTCGGACCCCTTTTTATTTACCCGAACCAAGAGCGATGGGGGAATCAGATAAAATTCCCACCAACCATGAATTTCCATAAAAACCGCCTCATTCACTGGATTGCAGCCGCAGCTATTGCAATGAGTGCACTCGCCCCAGCAGTTTCACAAGCGGTCTCGCTTGTGAAGGGTGGTCACGGTTTTGCGATGGAGATTTGTTCGCTTGATGGTGCCAAAATGCAAATTGATGTCCAGACTGGCGATCAAGATCTCGCAGATCAAATACAGCCTTGTCCATATTGCGTAACGCATAGTTCAATTACCCCAGCATTTAATACCAACCTCACATTTGCAGCGCCAAATTCTTTTGCATTACTTCCAAAGCTTTTCTATCAATCTCCTAAACCACTCGCGGTTTGGGTAACTCCTCCTTCAGCAGCACCTCCAGCACACGCCTAAAAAAACTTAGGGCATAGCCTAGCTATGTAGTTGGCAACACAGTTGTAACTAAGTTGCTGTCATATTGTGTGGAGAAGTAAATGTTGTTAAAGCAAAAGAAAATTGGCATAAGTATTGGTTTGCTATTCGTATGTGTATGTGCGTATGCTCAAGTTGCGCCGCCACCCGATTACGGCCAGAAGATTGGTAATGTAGTTGTTAGTGCGAGTAAATCTGGCACTGAACTTAAGGATATGACACAAAACACCTCAATACTGACTAATGAGGATATCCAAAACTCTCCTGAGCAAACCATTGACCAGGTATTTAAAAATCAATCAAGCGTATTTTTGAATGATCAGCCGTACTATGAAAAAGACCCAACCGGCCAGAGTTTGAATGTGCGCGGCTTGGGTAATGCGCGTACTCTGGTTTTAATAGACGGTGTGCCAGCCAACAATGCAATGTATGGAACTATTGAGTGGAGTCGAGTGCCCTTATCGGCCATTGAAGATGTTGAGTTTATTAGGGGGGGCGTATCAAACCTTTATGGCAACTATGGCATGGGGGGCGTGGTGAATATCACCACTAAGCCAATTTCCGATAACAAGGGTGAACTTTCGGCAAGTTACGGCACATTTAATACAAGTAATGTTGCAGCATCTAAGGAATTTTCCGTAAATGACGTTCTAAAACTAAGAATCTCTGCGGATGCATTCCATACGGATGGCTATATGCAATATCCAAATATTTATCCAGCTAAGCCAGCCTCTTATATCAAAGGGCCTGTTGGCCCCGAGTATGCTGATTCACGAAATTTTCGACTTCAGGGTGATTTAAAAATTAGCGTAGATACTACCGGGTTCTTTAATATTGGCTCTAGCCAAATGTCCAACCCACCTTCCGGCGGCTATAACTTTGCCACCAAAACCACTAATGAAACTACTTTTTCTGCTGGCACCAATACAAAATTGTCTGCAGATGAAAATTTGCAAGTAAACGCCTTTTATCAAAATAGTACTTTGTGGCAGCAGAATGTGACGTTGGGTAGCGTACCAGCTTACATAACGGGTAATTACAACAATCCATCAAATCAGGGTGGTGGCTCAGTTCAATACACAAAAAATCTTAAGGATCATGCAATTGATCAACTTATTGTGAGTATTGATGCACGAGAGGTTGCGGCTACCAATTGGACTAACAATCTTTGTACTGGAACCGCTGTTAGCGGAACTCCCTGCACCACATCAAATCCCGGAACGGTCGGTAGTATTGCTTCAGCAAGTGGAAAACAACAGTTCTATGGTGCACTAGGGCAAATCAAATCAAAAATGGATGCCATTCCTTTAGAGGCAACATTGTCTGCACGAGTAGATCAGTGGTTAAGTCAAGTGCCGTATTACTACACCGCAGCTCCAACAGGATTAAATCCAAACTATACAAATGCACCGAATCAAAGCGTGACGAAATTTAGCCCAAACTTGGGCCTTTTGTATCAAGCTACCAAAGAGCTGGACTTTCGTGGGGCGGCATATCAAGGTTTTCATGCTCCAGGCTTAAACAATATGATTAGATCTTATGGAAGCGGGACAAACTGGTCGTTTTCCAATCCAAATCTGACTCCTGAAAATATGATTGGTTATGAGGTTGGAGCGGATTACCGATGGGGAGGTGGATTTATCCAGGTGACAGGTTTTAATGCCAACATTACAAACGCTATTTATGCAGCCCAATTACCTACGGGCGTTAATGCGTATTGTCAGCCCGTTTTGGGATGTACTTCATCCACGACATCAACGTTGTATGGAAATAATCAGTCCATACAAAGTAGGGGGCTTGAGTTTCAATCTCATTTTGAGTTAACTGAAAAGCTATCAACAGACGTCACTTATACGCACACTAATGCGGAGCTAACCTGGATTGGATCCACTGTTCCCGCAAGTACAAACCCCTTGGGCTCACAATTAGGAGGCACGCCACAAAATATGGGAAGTGCGTCAGCGACATACTATTTGCTTCCTAAAACTAATTTGACTGCAACAGTTAGATATATTGGCAACTCATGGATGGATACTGCCCATGCGTACCCAATTCCAGCCTACGCTGTAGTTGGCATGAGGTTAAATCATGAAGTTACGCAAAATGCTTCAGTCTATTTGAGTGCTCTGAATTTATTAAACAGGAACTACATTACCTATAGCAGTGGTACAAGTGCGTCTAGCTATATTGCTGGTCAACCGCAATCAATCACTGTTGGCGCGCGTATCATCTTCTAATGCTTAAATCCTCTTTCCATCTATCGTTTAAATCTCTCTTCATGGGTGTTTTGGGGTTGGTCGCATTTAATTCTGCGTTTGCCCAAATGGATCACTCGTCGCATATGATGAGCGCTTCTCCTGCAAAGCCTACCGCTTGCACTGGGACCGGGTTGGATTGCGCAAATGCAGCAACCCCATTCTTTATGGCAGATGGTAAGTTATTGTTGGCATGGACTGGGGGCGGTATGGTTTCTGTTGCCCAGTCGATGGACAAGGGAAAAACATTTTCTACTCCCGCAGTTGTTGCTGAGCATGGGAAGTCTTTGGATACAGGTGCTGATGCACGCGCTCAAATTGTTGCTGACAAGACTGGTAATGTGCTGTTGGCTTATGCTTTCTTCAAAGATTCCAACTGGAATGCCCAGATCAATATTGCAAGATCCTTTGATGGTGGGAAAACGTTTTCTCAGCCCCAATCTTTGGTAAAAGACAATTCTAGCCAGCGCTTTCCTTCGGTCGTTATTCGACCTGACAACTCTATCTTTATTGCATGGATTGATAAGCGCTTAGTGGCTGATGCCAAGAAGTTGGGGCAGCAACGTTTGGGTGGATCCATAGCCTATTCGTTTTCTAATGATGGTGGCAATAGTTTTACTCCAGAATTAATTGCCAATGAAGCTAGTTGTGAGTGCTGTCGCATTGGGGCTAGCTTAGATCCCCAGGGCGGGGTCAGTATTATTTATCGCGCAATATTCCCCGGTGGTATTCGGGATCATGCGACCCAGATCATTACGCCAATGGGTGCTAGCAAGACGCAACGCGTTGCTCGAGATGAGTGGAAAACGGATGCTTGCCCGCATCATGGGCCAACTATCGCTATATCGAACTCAGGAAAAATCCATGTAGCCTGGTTTACACAGGGTAGTGCTCGCTCCGGTGTTTTTTATGCCAGCTCTAGCAATCAAGGTGAAGCCTATTCCAAACCCCAAAGAATTGGCGCGGAAAATGCGAATGTATCAAGACCTTATTTGTTAGCAGTCGACCAATCCGTTTGGTTAGTTTGGAAAGAGTTTGATGGCGCGAAAACTTCTGTATACCTAAAACAATCACTTGATGATGGAAAGAGTTGGTTAGCCCCAAAGGTAATCAGCGCTACCGCTGGATATAGTGATCACCCTTTGCTGGTCAGCCATGGAAAAGAGGTTTATCTCTCATGGCTCACTCGTGAAGATGGGTATCAGTTGATTCCATTAAACTCAAAATAATGAAGAAACTACTTAGTATCTTATTTGTCCTCTTGGCATTTATGCAGTCTGCATATGCCCAGAGTAGTGCATTAAAGCCATATCAAAAGGGCGATTGGAAGACTGTTACTAAACCTTATGCTGGGCAACCTGTTGTCATTCATTTTTGGGGCGTTACTTGCTCGCCTTGCGCAAAAGAAATGCCGCTATGGGGAAAATTTCTAAGTCAAAATAAAAACGCCAAAATTATCTTTATTCAGGTTGATGATGTTCCTTCGGAGAGTGCATCCAAGATGCTCACAGCTGCTAATGTCAATCCTGTCGGTAAATACACTTTGGCATCGCCTTTTGACGATGCTTTACGTTATGAGATCGACCCCAAATGGCGTGGTGAAACGCCAATGACACTATTAATTGATAAGAATGGGAAAGTTATTCGCAAGACCGGCAGTATGGATTTTGAGAAATTAAAGCAGTGGTATGCGACTGGTGCATAAGGGATTTGGCAAGATTATTTAAGGAGAGGTAAATGAAAAGTTCATTATTAAAAACGTTATCTATCGGTATTCTCGGTTTGGGATTCTGCGGATCATTAATGGCTCAGGATGTCTCAAAGACTGTCTCTACTAATGCAATCAAAATTGAAAATGCCTACACACGTGCTACTGCACCAGGTCAGCAGGTAGCGGGTGGGTTTATGAAGATTGAAAACAAGGGTAGCTCTGGAGATCAGCTGGTATCTGCAAGCTCTCCTGCTGCGGGAGAAGTGCAATTGCATGAAATGGCTATGGACGGCAACGTCATGAAAATGCGCCAGGTAAAAGATATTGCTGTACCTCCCAATGGCGCTGTAGAACTCAAGCCAGGTGGCTACCACTTGATGTTTATGAACCTAAAAGGACCTTTTGCTGCTGGTCAAACCGTTCCAGTAAAGCTGAAGTTTGCTAAAGCAGGCGAGGTAGAGGTAAAGCTTCCCGTAAATGCAATGGGAGCGATGCACGATAAGCATTAATCCCCTTGAGATAGCTAATAAAAAAGCCCCTGATTTTATTCAGGGGCTTTTGTTTTATTGCTTGCTCTTGTATCAGGTCAGATCTAAGTTCAGATCTGTAACAGCACCTTTGCTAGCACTGCTAGCAAGGCTTGCATACTTTGCCAAGAGGCCACGGGTATAGCGTGGCTTAGGTTGTTTCCAAGCTGCGCGGCGTTTTGCAATCTCTTCATCACTCACATTGAGTTGAATGAGGAGCTTGTGAGCGTCGATGGTTACAGAGTCACCTTCATGGATGAGGGCAATAACGCCACCCACATAAGCTTCTGGAGCTACGTGACCAACGACCATGCCCCAAGTTCCACCAGAGAAGCGACCATCAGTAATAAGGCCTACAGACTCACCTAAGCCTTGACCTACCAAGGCAGAGGTCGGGGAAAGCATCTCGCGCATTCCGGGGCCACCTTTAGGGCCCTCATAGCGAATGATCACGATGTCACCATCTTTGATCTTTTGCGCCATGATGGCTGCCATAGCATCGTCTTCAGAATCAAATACACGCGCTGGGCCAGTAATCGATGGGTTCTTAAGACCCGTAATCTTGGCTACGCAACCCTCTGGAGAGATATTGCCCTTCAGAATGGCTAAGTGGCCTTGTTTGTATAAAGGATTGTCTAAAGCGCGAATCACTTTTTGATCAGCACGCGGCACCGAAGGGATATCTTTCAACACTTCTGCAATCGTTTTGCCAGTAATGGTCATGCAATCGCCATGTAGCAAGCCACCATCAAGCAAAATTTTCATTACTTGTGGAATGCCGCCAGCCTGGTGCAAGTCGGTTGCCAAATAAGTGCCGGATGGTTTCATATCCACAATGACAGGAACGCGCTTACGAATACGTTCAAAGTCATCAATCGTCCAATCGATTTCAGCCGCACTAGTAATGGCGAGAAAATGCAATACCGCATTGGTAGACCCGCCGACTGCCATGATGACGCTGACTGCGTTCTCAATCGATTTCTTGGTAATGATGTCGCGTGGACGTAGATTGTTCTTGATAGCTTCTACTAAAACGCGGGCAGATTCAGCGGCGCTTGCGACTTTTTCTGCATCTTCGTTGGCCATCGTAGAAGAGTAGGGCAGACTCATACCGAGGGCTTCAAAGGAGGAGCTCATCGTATTGGCTGTGTACATACCGCCACAAGAGCCGCTTCCTGGGCAGGCATGTTGTTCCACACCCTTCAGATCTTCTTCGTTCATGCGGCCGGAAGTAAATTCACCAACAGCTTCAAATGCAGAAACGATATTGAGGTCTTTGCCTTTGTAGTGACCTGGCTTAATCGTCCCACCGTAAACATAAATGGCAGGAACATTGGTACGGGCAATAGCCATCATGCCGCCGGGCATATTCTTATCGCAACCCCCGATCACCACTACACCGTCTTGCCATAAACCATTAACACAAGTTTCAATACTGTCAGCAATGACTTCGCGAGACACGAGCGAGTATTTCATGCCTTCAGTGCCCATGCCAATCCCATCAGAAACCGTGGGCGTACCAAATGTTTGTGCTTTTGCGCCCGCTTCTTCAAGTGCAGTTACAGCCGCATCGGTTAATTTTTGCAGACCACTATTACAAGGAGTAATCGTCGAGTGGCCGTTCGCAACGCCAACCATTGGCTTGGAGAAATCCTTTTCTTGATAACCCATGGCGTAATACATCGAGCGATTAGGTGCGCGAGCTACTCCCTCGGTGACCATACGTGAGCGTTCGTTGAGGCGTTTCATGCTTATTACTCCAGAAAAGGTTTGTTTTGAAAGGCTCTATTGTGCCGTGAGATGGGCTAAAGGGTGTGCTGCACGAAGGGGTAATGCATACCCATCTTAATGTTGCACTGCAATACTAAAAAACGAGCCTCGTTCTCTCGGTATGTTTGACTAGAAAAGCCGCTTCCTTCGGATTTTCAGGGGCTGAAAAATGTCGTGCTGATATTTCTGCGTAAGGCCAATGTTCAATAAAGTATTATATTTATCAATGCATTAGAATTACTACGATAAAAATAGTGAGACAGTTCCGCCATGGACAATCCTGCAAAACTTCCGGAGATACGAAAAGAGGCTTTTTCTAAGGCCAGGGAGAGTCTTGGTTTAAGCGCTAAGGATTTATCGGTTATGGCCTGTCTTTCTGTTCGCCAAATTGAGCAAATTGAAAATGGCGAATCTAGTTCTTTCTATGGTCTTCAAATTAAGGTCACTGCAGCAAAAAAAGTTGCTGCATTGTTAAAGCTCAATTTAGAAGATGCTTTTGACTTTGGTGAGGCGCCGATGGCGAAGAAAGCTGAAGTTGAAAAGGTAGTAGAAGAAAAGAAAGAAATTCCTGCTGTAATCACTCCACCGGTAGAAAAAAAAGTATCACCTGTAAAGCCTGAAACAGCTAAGCCGCTAGAGAAAATAAAAGAACTCGTCACTATTTTATCGAATTCATCAGGCCAAGAAAAAAATCCTCAGAAAAAATTATTGATTCTTCTAGGCATCGCGGTAACTTTAATCTTTGCAGTTGTAAATCTACGCCCACTATTTT
Organism: Polynucleobacter sp. UB-Siik-W21; assembly: GCF_018687415.1. NCBI lineage: Bacteria > Pseudomonadati > Pseudomonadota > Betaproteobacteria > Burkholderiales > Burkholderiaceae > Polynucleobacter > Polynucleobacter sp. UB-Siik-W21. The sequence continues at coordinate 661,418 of NZ_CP061289.1, forward strand.
TCCCAGAGCCAGTTAAGCAAGAGATTGTGATTTTGGAAGAAGTTGCTCCAGCAAATCCACCTGCAGAGCCGGTAGCTGAAGCCAAGCCAGAGGAAAAGCCTGTTGCGACTGTGCTTGCTGTTGCTCCTCCTGCACCAGCGGCCGCTCCAGCAATTTCCTTGGAGTGCCCGCCTGCAGATTCGTCAGTAGTGAGCTACAAAACGGATGCGCCCAAAAAGTCTGGGGATGTTGTATTTTTTCAATCTAAAACTGCGCAAACAGTCTGTGTTGTTGACGCTAGTGGCAAGACGCAAAACAAAACTCTAGAGCCTGGAGTGGGAGCTAGTATTTTGGGAAAACCACCTTTAAAGGTTTTAACTTCTGGCTTAGCTCAAGTAGATATGTATTACCAAGGAATGAAAGTTCGTCTTTCCAATCCCACTGCTAAGACTATTATTTTGGAGCAGGCTGAAATCATTCAGCCTTCCGCTCCCTTAGATTCTCAGTTACGTTAACGTTGTTGAGTGGTTAAGCTGAGGCTGTCAATCGACAGTCTTGATTAAACTGCTGATTCGTTTGTTTCACCTGTACGAATACGAATCACTTGCTCAACCGCGGTAACGAAAATTTTCCCGTCACCAATTTTCCCTGTGCGCGCAGCTTTGGTGATTGCCTCAAGTGCTACCTCAACGCGATCACTGGCAACCACAGCCTCAACCTTTACTTTAGGCAAAAAGTCGACCACATACTCAGCGCCACGGTAGAGTTCGGTATGACCCTTTTGACGGCCAAAGCCCTTGACTTCAGTCACAGTTAGGCCAGTAACTCCTACTTCGGCCAATGCTTCACGAACTTCATCGAGTTTGAACGGTTTGATGATTGATGTAATGAGTTTCATGTATTCCCCCTAATGCAGTAATCATACCTAGAACTGGAAAAAAGTGCCAAATTCGGACTTTCCTGACAGACTAGGCTCTAAATTGAGAAGTAATCGGATAGCGCCAATCGCGGCCAAAGGCACGCGTTGTCACGCGCACTCCTGGAGGAGCCTGGCGGCGCTTGTACTCGTTTAATTTGATCAGGCGCGTTACTTTTTCAACACTCTCTGGATCAAATCCGGCAGCAATGATTTGCTCAATGGATTGGTTTTGCTCCATATACCGCTCAACGATGCCATCTAAAACCTCATAGGATGGCAGGCTGTCTTGGTCTTTTTGATCTGGGCGCAATTCAGCAGAAGGAGCGCGCGTCAAAATACGCTCCGGAATGACGGGAGCGATGCTATTGCGATAAGCGCATAAACGATAGACCAAAGTTTTAGCAATATCTTTAATCACTGCAAAGCCACCAGCCATGTCGCCATACAAAGTGCAATAACCCACTGCCATTTCACTTTTGTTACCGGTAGTCAGAACGAGTCGACCCGTTTTATTCGAGAGTGCCATCAACATCGTGCCACGCACACGCGCTTGAATGTTTTCTTCTGTGGCATCAACCCGCATGCCTTTGAACTGCTCAGCTAAGGCTTGCTCGAGAGCGTCAACGGGACCACTAATTGGAATCTCATCGTATTGAACATTCAGATTCTGGGCTAATTCACGGGCATCAATCCAAGAGATATCAGCGGTATAGCGTGATGCCATCATCACAGCACGTACTTTGTCTGCACCAAGGGCATCGACTGCAATCGCCAACACAAGAGCGGAATCTACGCCGCCTGATAAGCCAATAATCACACCAGGAAAGCGGTTCTTGTTCACATAGTCGCGCACACCCAGTACTAAGGCTTGATAAGCCTGAGCCTCAACACTTTGGGGTGGGGAGATTGAGCCTTTTTCGAGCTCACCTCCGGAACTGACATTTACAACACCTAGTCCAGTTTCAAACTGGGGCATAGACATAACCACTTCGCCATGGCTATTTAATGCAAAAGACCCGCCGTCAAACACCAATTCATCTTGACCACCAACGGCGTTGACATAGACTAAAGGCATTTTGGTTTGTTCAATGTGAGCACGCAATACATCGATACGCAGCGCCTCTTTTTTCAGGTGATAGGGCGATGCATTTGGAACGAGTAAAACGTGTGCGCCAGCCGCATGGGCTTGTTTCGCTGGCCCTGGATGCCATGCATCTTCACAGAGAATCAGGCCATACTGAATGCCTGCGCAGTCAAATACACAAGCTTGCTTACCGGGCACAAAGTAACGCACCTCATCAAAGACTTCGTGATTAGGTAGCTCTTGTTTGGCATAGCCTGCAATGACCTTGCCATTCCGTAAAACGGAAGCATAGTTTTGTAGACCTGCTGACGTTAATTTTGGGTGACCTACTACGACCGTCAGATCTGGATATTGGGATAGATCTTGTACCAAAGAATCAAGCTGCTTTTGCGCAGCCTCAATGAAGGCAGGCCGGAGCAATAAATCTTCTGGGGGGTAGCCGGTCAGAGAAAGCTCAGGAGTAACAACAAGCTTGGCGCCTTGAGAAAAGGCCTCTTGAGCTGCTTTGTGAATCAGTTGCGCGTTACCAGCCAGATCACCCAGCAGCGGGTTCATTTGGGCTAAGGCAATTTTCTGTGCGCTCACTCCGAATCACAAAGCCTTTACTATCAATTGAATCAACACTAAGTTAAGCGTGCTCTTTGTTGTAACGATCGATGCCCTCAAGAATCTCTGTATGAGCATCGGCAACGCCACCCCAGCCTTTTACCTTCACCCACTTGCCTGGCTCGAGATCTTTATAGTGCTCGAAGAAGTGCTGAATTTGATTTAAGCGCAATGGGTTGATATCTTCTGGTTTTTGCCAGTGTGTGTAGATTGGCAAAATCTTATCTTCTGGGACAGCCAATAATTTAGCGTCTTGCCCACCTTCATCTTCCATTTGCAAAACACCAAGTGCGCGGCAAGCAACCACGACACCCGGAATGAGTGGAAATGGAGTAATCACGAGAACGTCAACAGGGTCACCATCGCCAGCAATGGTTTTATTGATGTAGCCATAATTGCAGGGATAGTGCATGGCAGTACCCATAAAACGGTCAACGAAAATGGCGCCACTTTCCTTGTCAACTTCATATTTGATTGGATCCGCATTCATGGGGATTTCAATAATGACGTTGAAGCTTTCAGGGATCTTTTTACCTGGCTTGACGTTGTCGAGACTCATAAATACTCCGAATAATGATTAGTAAATACCCTGATCCTGTGGAGGGGGCGCAGGGGTGATTCTGTTACATACTGTTACGGCTTAAAGACATAGTTTAAAGCTTTCAGAAACCGGGTCGACCTAAGCGCAAGTAGCAAAAAACAATAAAGATTAAATTTAGGGAGTTCAAGCATGAGTAATGTCACTTTAGGCTTGTATTTTGCCTTGGTATGCGGAGTCATAGCCGTGATTTACGGTTTTGTGATGCGTAGCTGGATTTTGAAGCAAAGTACGGGCAACGCCAAAATGCAAGAGATTGCGGAAGCGATCCAGCAGGGTGCGGCGGCCTACTTATCACGCCAATATAAAACGATTGCGATCGTTGGAGTGATTCTCACCATTCTGATGGCGCTCTTTTTGGATTTTGCGACAGCGATTGGCTTTGTCGTGGGCGCGGTTCTCTCAGGTGCATGTGGTTTCATTGGTATGAATGTGTCAGTCCGCGCAAACGTGCGCACCGCTGAGGCTGCAACCAAGGGTATGAATGAAGCTCTCAACGTTGCCTTTAAGGGTGGCGCGATTACCGGTATGTTGGTAGTGGGTCTTGGACTCTTGGGGGTTGGTCTCTTCTTCATGTTCCTCGTTTCCATTGGCGCAGGACAAGACCTCTCCGCAGTATTGCATCCCCTCATTGGCTTGGCATTTGGCTCTTCATTGATTTCGATCTTTGCACGTTTAGGTGGCGGTATCTTTACTAAAGGTGCAGACGTTGGTGCTGACTTAGTAGGTAAAGTGGAAGCAGGCATTCCGGAGGATGATCCACGTAATCCAGCAGTGATTGCCGATAACGTGGGCGATAACGTTGGCGACTGTGCTGGTATGGCTGCTGACTTGTTTGAAACGTATGCTGTGACATTGATTGCAACCATGGTGCTGGGTTCATTGATGGTCGCTGGTGCTCCCGTAGCAGCCATCATCTATCCATTGGTGCTAGGTGGCGTATCGATTATTGCTTCGATCGTTGGCTGTTCGTTTGTTAAAGCAACCCCTGGTATGAAGAATGTGATGCCTGCTTTGTATAAAGGTCTGATCATTGCGGGCGGCTTATCACTGGTTGCCTTCTACTTTGTCACCAACTTTATCATGCCAGATGATGCACTGGGTATTCCAGGTAGTCAGTGGCGTTTATTTGGTGCAACTATCGTTGGCCTCTTGCTTACTGCTGCTTTGGTATGGATTACCGAGTACTACACTGGTACTCAGTTCAAGCCAGTACAGCATATTGCTGAAGCATCGACTAAAGGTCATGGCACAAACATCATTGCTGGTCTAGGCATCTCAATGAAGTCAACTGCTTATCCAGTCTTGTTTGTTTGCGCAGCGATTTATGCAGCGTATTGGTTGGCTGGTTTATATGGCATTGCGATTGCCGCTACCTCGATGTTGTCGATGGCTGGTATCGTTGTGGCACTAGACGCATACGGACCAATTACCGATAACGCAGGTGGTATTGCGGAGATGGCAGGTTTGCCACAAGCAGTGCGTGATATTACTGATCCATTGGATGCAGTGGGCAATACAACTAAAGCAGTTACTAAGGGTTACGCCATCGGTTCTGCTGGTTTGGCTTCATTAGTCCTCTTTGCCGATTACACCCATGCTTTAGAAGGTATCGGCCAGCAAGTCTCTTTTGATCTATCAAACCACATGGTGATCATTGGTCTCTTTATTGGGGGCATGATTCCTTACTTGTTCGGGGCGATGGCGATGGAAGCAGTGGGCCGTTGCGCTGGTGCAGTTGTTGAGGAAGTGCGTCGTCAGTTCCGCGATATTCCAGGGATCATGGAAGGTACCGCTAAGCCTGAGTACGGTAAAGCGGTAGACATGCTCACTTCTGCGGCGATTAAAGAGATGATCGTTCCTTCATTGTTGCCGGTGGTTGCACCCATCGTAGTTGGCCTCTTGCTAGGACCTGCTGCATTGGGGGGGTTGCTCATGGGCACAATCGTGACAGGTTTGTTCGTGGCAATCTCGATGTGTACTGGTGGCGGCGCTTGGGACAATGCCAAGAAATATATCGAGGAAGGTAACTTCGGTGGCAAAGGTTCTGAGGCGCACAAAGCTGCTGTGACTGGTGACACTGTAGGTGACCCCTACAAAGACACTGCAGGTCCTGCAGTCAACCCACTAATCAAGATCATCAACATTGTGGCATTGCTCATCGTGCCCCTTTTGCCAGTGATCTCACGCTAAGTAATGCATAGTAAGTAATATGCATTAGTAGCCAAAGCATCAAAGAAAAAACGCCTAGCAATGCTAGGCGTTTTTATTTCGAGAAACTTTCGGAAGACTTAATCTAAAGCTTCTAAGTAACGTTGCGCATCTAATGCAGCCATACACCCGGTGCCGGCACTAGTAATCGCTTGACGGTAGATGTGGTCTTGAACATCACCAGCAGCAAACACACCAGGAATATTGGTAGCTGTTGCATTACCTTCCAATCCTGAGTGAGTTTTGATATAACCATTATTCATTTCTAGCTGACCAATAAAGAGCTCGGTATTGGGTTTGTGACCAATCGCGATAAATGCACCAGTAACGGCGATATCTTCCGTGCCGCCATCTTGTTTCTTGATGCGCACACCAGTCACGCCTTTTTCATCACCGAGAACTTCATCTAGTGTGGCATTCAATTTCAGCTCTACCTTGCCTTCGGCAACTTTGGCCATCAAGCGATCATTTAAAATAGGTTCGGCACGGAATTTATCGCGACGGTGAATCACAGTCACTTTTTTTGCAATACCTGTGAGATAGAGCGCTTCTTCCACCGCAGTATTGCCACCACCTACCACGCATACATCTTGATTGCGATAGAAAAACCCATCGCAAGTTGCACAACCAGATACGCCGCGCCCCATAAATGCTTCTTCACTTGGAAGGCCAATGTATTGAGCGGAAGCACCGGTGCTAATAATCAAAGCATCACAGGTATAAGTTCCAGAGTCACCCACTAAGCGAATGGGCTTCTCTTTGAGAGCCGCTGTATGAATGTGGTCAAAAATGATCTCGGTATTGAAATGCTCCGCATGCTTCAAAAAGCGGTCCATGAGCTCTGGGCCTTGCACGCCTTCTGGGTCGGCGGGCCAGTTTTCAACGTCAGTGGTGGTCATTAATTGACCCCCTTGAGCCAAGCCAGTAATGAGGGTGGGCTGTAAATTGGCTCGGGCGGCATAGACTGCAGCGGTATAGCCGGCAGGACCAGATCCGAGGATGAGAACTTTTGAGTGTTTTGGGGTATTTGTAGTCATACCCAAATTATAGGTTTGCTTGTTTACAATCGGTAGAACATGGCGAGAACCGTATACCCGAAATCCCAATTGCCCCAGTCCCCAGAAAAAGGCGGGCCGGATCGGATGCCCCGCCTGCTCCTAGAGGCCCGTTGGTTTATTTCCCTAGGCTTATGCCTTGGACTATTTGCCATTTTGATTACCTATTCCAAGGCTGACCCAGCCTGGTCACATGCCAGTTTTCAGGCTCCCAAGAACCTAGGTGGCCGTTTTGGGGCTTATTTAGCGGATTTGATGCTCTACATCTTTGGGATTTCTGCTTTTTGGTGGGTTGTGCTATTCGGGCGCCGGGTTCTAAATGGCTGGAGGGAGCTTTGGAGTATCCCTTTGCCCCCAGATCCAGAAGCTAAACCTGACTCTCTCTTAATGCGTTGGTTGGGCTTTGGTTTAACTCTGGCGTGCAGTATGGGGCTTGAGTCCATTCGTTTGCATACTCTGTCCTGGCAGCTTCCTAGACCTCCTGGTGGTATTTTGGGAGAGTTAATCGGCGACCCTTTGCAAATGTCCTTGGGTTTTACAGGTGCAACCTTAGTACTTCTATTTGGACTTTGTGCCGGCCTTTCTTTATTCCTGCATTTCTCTTGGTTAGATATTGCTGAAAAAGTAGGGCGAATCTTGGAAGTATCTTTTCATCGCATACGCGAGCGTCGCGATAGTGAAGAAGATCGTAAGCTAGGTGAAGCTGCTGCTGAAGAGCGGGAAGAGTTTGTGGAAGAGATTCGGGGGCGTGTTGAAGTGGCAGCTCCTGTGCAGATTGTGCGTGCACCCATAGAGATCGCAAAGAGCGCTCGCGTAGAGCGTGAGAAACAACAACCATTATTTGTAGATATCCCTGATTCTGAATTGCCACCACTGGCATTGCTAGATCCAGTTCCTGAAGTAAAAGAAACCATCTCCGCTGATGTCTTGGAATTTACGTCGCGTTTAATTGAGCGGAAGTTAGCTGAGTTCAATGTTCAGGTTACCGTGATTGCCGCTTACCCTGGTCCCGTAGTAACGCGTTACGAGATTGATCCGGCGATCGGTGTGAAGGGTAGTCAGATTGTTAATCTTTCCCGTGACTTAGCACGCTCACTGGGTGTTGTCAGTATGCGTGTAGTAGAAACCATTCCAGGTAAAACGTGTATGGCTTTGGAGTTGCCAAACCCAAGGCGCCAATCGGTTTACTTGTCTGAGATTCTGACTTCACAGGTATATAACGACAATCATTCTTTATTGACTCTCGCTTTAGGTAAGGATATTTCAGGCAGTCCTATGGTGGCTGACTTGGCGAAGATGCCGCACTGTTTGGTAGCGGGTACAACGGGTGCTGGTAAGTCGGTTGGTATCAATGCCATGATTCTTTCGCTGCTCTTTAAGGCAAAGCCGGATGAAGTGCGGTTGATCATGATTGATCCAAAGATGCTTGAGATGGCAATGTACGACAAGATCCCGCATCTGCTTTGCCCAGTAGTGACTGATATGAAACAAGCGTACAACGCATTGAACTGGGCGGTAAACGAGATGGAGCGTCGTTACAAGCTCATGAGTAAGTTTGGCGTACGTAACTTAGCTGGCTTTAATAAGAAGATTCTGGAAGCAGAAGAAAAGGGTGAGAAGCTCACTAATCCATTTAGCTTGACGCCAGAAGATCCAGAGCCAATCTACAAGGCACCAGTTATCGTGATCGTGATTGATGAGTTAGCTGACTTGATGATGGTCTCTGGCAAGAAGATTGAAGAACTCATTGCCCGTATTGCGCAAAAAGCGCGTGCTGCAGGAATTCACTTGGTATTGGCAACACAGCGCCCTAGCGTAGATGTGATTACGGGCTTAATTAAAGCGAACGTGCCAACCCGTATCTCTTTTCAAGTCAGCAGCAAGATCGATAGCCGCACGATTTTGGATCAGCAGGGTGCTGAGGCACTTCTCGGTATGGGTGACATGTTGTATATGGCCCCAGGTACTGGCCTGCCGGTTCGGGTACATGGCGCATTCGTATCGGATGATGAAGTACATCGTGTGGTGGAATGGCTTAAAGAGAAGGGCGAAGCAAACTATATTGATGGCGTACTTGAAGGTGCAGATGAATCCAATATCGATGCCTTAACAGGTGAGAGCGGTGGCGAGTCTGATCCACTGTACGACCAAGCAGTCGCGATTGTTCTAGAAAACAAACGCCCATCCATCTCATTAGTGCAACGTCATCTGCGTATTGGCTACAACCGTGCAGCTCGCCTCTTAGAGGATATGGAAAAAGCCGGTCTTGTATCCAAGATGGGCAATGGCGGCAATCGCGAGATTTTGCATCGTTCCTCCGAGTAAGGTTTGATTTTGCAAAGATTCTTATCAGCATTAGCGATGCAAATCTCCATCGGTATTGCGACGATTCTTTTTTCAGGTGTAGCGATCTCGCAAAGTGAGAGCGGCTCAGACCAATTACGCCAGTTTGTGCGTAATTCCAAAACGGCAGAAGGTGATTTTGTGCAACAGCAGCTCCGTGCGCCGAAAGCGAATGAGCCGCAAGACAAAGGCCTCAAAGTCGTGCGTCAGACGCAAGGCCATTTTGTCTTTCAGCGTCCGGGTCGTTTTGTGTGGGACACCCAAAAACCATATGAGCAAAAACTGATTGCAAATGGCAATCAACTCATCTTATGGGATAAGGATTTAAATCAAGCCACTTTTCGTCCAGCAGGACAAGCGTTGGCATCAACACCAGCAGCTATTTTGTTTGGTGAAAACTCATTAGATCAACATTTTGAATTGATCGAGGGAGAAGAGCGCTTAGGAATGAAATGGGTTGCCTTAGTTCCTAAAAGTGACCCCAATGCCAAAAAACAGGCTGACCTGCCATATACCAAGATCTCGATTGGTATGGTCAATGGACTGCCCAAAGCGCTGGAGTTAATGGATGGCCTGGGAAGTGTGGTCTTAGTCACCCTCGATAAAATCCAACTCAATGTCAATTTGCCTGCCAACCGCTTTAATTTCATGCCTCCTGCAGGAGCTGAAGTCTTACGCTTAAACTAGAGTCTAAATAAACAAGCACACCTAATCTATAGAGCATTAAATGATTGATCCGCAATTACTCCGCAAAGATATCGCCGCTGTTGCAGCGCGTTTAGCTACTCGCAAATTCCAGCTAGATGTTGAGAGGTTCAACATCCTTGAGTCTGAGCGTAAGTCTTTACAAACCAGCACTGAAGAATTACAAGCCAAACGCAATCAGTTATCTAAAGCGATCGGCATGAAGAAAGGCAAAGGCGAGGATGCCTCTGCTGAGATGGCTGAAGTTGCTCAAGTAAATACTGATATGGAAGCCGGCGCATCCAGATTAAGTACGCTACAAGTCGAGATTTCTGATTTCTTGATGGGTATTCCCAATCTGCCAGATGATTCTGTGCCAATAGGTAAAGACGAAACTGAAAATAAAGAAATCAAGCGGTGGGGTACAGAACCTATATTTGATTTTGAGATCAAAGATCACGTAGACCTTGGTGGTCCATTAGGATTGGATTTTGAAGCAGCTGCCAAGATTAGCGGTTCTCGCTTTGTGGTTCTCAAAGGGCCGATTGCAAGATTACATCGTGCCTTAGCGCAATTTATGATCGATACCCATGCAAGTAATCATGGTTACCAAGAAGTCTATGCGCCTTATATGGTGAACGCTGCCTCAATGCGTGGTACTGGCCAATTACCGAAGTTTGAAGAAGACCTCTTTAAGGTTCCTCGTCAAATGGGTGGGGAGGATGGTAACGGAGAGTCAAAAACGGAAAACTTCTACCTCATTCCAACGGCGGAAGTTCCGGTAACTAATTTAGTAAGAGATGAGATCGTCAATGCTGATAATCTCCCTCTAAAGTTTGTTGCTCATACCCCATGCTTTCGCTCTGAAGCCGGTAGTTATGGTCGTGATGTCCGCGGCATGATTCGTCAACATCAGTTTGACAAAGTCGAGTTAGTACAAATCACTAAACCAGAAAACTCCATGCAAGCCCTCGAAGATTTAACGGGTCATGCTGAGAAGATTTTAGAGTTGCTCGAATTACCATACAGAAAGGTATTGCTCTGTACTGGTGATATGGGATTCGGTAGCACTAAGACTTACGACTTAGAGGTATGGGTGCCTTCACAAAAGGCATACAGAGAAATTAGTTCTTGCTCCAGCATGGGCGACTTCCAAGCAAGACGGATGCAGGCTAGATTTAAGGAGGGGCAAGGCAAGCCAGAACTCCTACATACATTAAATGGTTCTGGACTTGCAGTGGGCAGGACATTGGTCGCGTTAATTGAAAACAAGCAACAAGTAGACGGCAGCATTGCGATTCCAAAAGCATTACAACCCTATTTGGGTGGCTTAGAAGTGCTCAAGCCAATCTAACTAAAGCGTCAAAGTTTTAATCTTCAGTCGAGTAGCATTCTCCTCAAGTATCTTGTCGAGTGTAACGAGTAGCTTTACTTTAAAATGTTTAGCAGCCGCAAGATGAAGTGCATCCCCGGAACGCAATTTAGAGGAACTATCTAGTACTAAAAGCCCTGCTGAATAAAAGACTTTATTATCAATTGGTAGTAATTCAATATCGTTATTGCATATAGCTTCAAAAATCTTCCAAGCGCTCTTGCTCTCCTTTGAAGTAATTTGCCCTGTTCTTTCTTTTATACCTAAGGCACTCGCAAACTCTGTAAAAGTCCAAGCCGAAGAAATTAATTTTGACTGTTTTACGCCGTCATACCATTTCTCAATAGCTTTACTTTTTGCTTCTTCTGTACACATAGCTACTAATACACATGAATCTACATATACCATTAATAGGGACCTTCAGAGCGTACTTCATCCATGACTGATTTGCCCATTTTCATTGAACTCCTTAACTCTTTAGCCATCTTCGCTAAGGTTTTACGATCTAGCTTTTTCGGTTTAATAATCAGGGATCCATCGAGAGACAGGGTTGCCTCAACTTTGTCACCCTCTTTAAGGTGAATTTGTTTGATGAGTGATGCCGGAATACGCATTGCAAGACTGTTGCCCCACTTTGAAATTTGAATATTCATGCTATTTCTCCTTACTATGGATATACATTAATGTATATCCATAGTAACGTAATTAATTTATCCATGCAAACAATTTTCAATAACCAACATTGAGCAAGTGACTTTATTACACGATGGCTATAATTGCCCTTCGGTTCGGAGAGGTGGCAGAGTGGTCGAATGTACCTGACTCGAAATCAGGCGTACTGTCAAAGGTACCGAGGGTTCGAATCCCTCCCTCTCCGCCAAATTGTCAAAAAAGTGCTTAAATCTATCAACGATATTATTTTTAGTGAGTAAGATCTCGAACGGTTAAAGGAAGCTCATATCATGATGACCCCCGATGAGATAGAAAAATTAATACCTGCAGAAACTGCTAAATTTCGCTCACCCATTCCTACGCAAGCGATATCAAGCGATGAGTTTATGCCGTCTATACAAACTCCTAAGCAAAAAGAGCTAGAGAAGCGTATTAAAGAACTTGGCTCAAGACTTGCCAAGCATCAAGGAGTCTCTCGCCGGAGATTCTTTCAAGGTGCCGCAGGAATGGCGGCAGCCTTTGTTGCCATGAATGAAACTTTTGGCCCGCTTTATGGGGTTAGTCACGCTGAAGCAGCAACACCTGAACTGGCAAACGAACGTGCTGTATCCCTCAAAAGTCAATTCATCATGGATATGCATACTCACTATCTGCGAGATGACACTCGTTTAGAGGGATTTGTCAGATCACGCGAGGCAGTGGGGAAGGCAGCTTGGAATCCCGCCCTTGCAGGCAAGCCACAAACTTTAGATGATTTGAAATTTGCAAACTATTTTAAAGAGGTCTTCTTAGATAGTGATACTAAAGTCGCCTTAATTTCTGGATCAGGCTCTGAAGATCCGCGGGATTGGTTTTTAACCAATGAAATGAAGGCGCAGGCCCGTAAAACAGTAAACCAAGAGGCTGGTACTAAGCGTATGTTCTCACATGCAATTTTCATGCCCGGAACACCTGGATGGCTAGAAAAAGCAGAAGCGGATTATGAAAACCTCAAGCCAGATTCATTTAAAGGCTACACCATTGGCGATAACACCAATAAACAACTTTCTACACATCCTTGGCGACTTGATGATGAGAAGTTGCTGTATCCCTTTTATGAAAAGCTAGCAAAGTGGAGTAAGACGCAGCCAAGTCTTGCGAACGTTTGTGTGCATAAAGGTTTATATCCACCGTCTGTAACACAGCAGTACCCACATCTATTGCCTTATGCAAAAGTCGATGACGTTGCCAAAGCGGCAAAAGATTGGCCACAATTAAATTTCGTAATTTATCACTCCGCGTTTCGCTACACAGGTGGCACTTGGGATGAGGGTTGGCAGCAGTTCAGGCGCACAGGCCGAATAGACTGGGTAACTGACTTGGCACAGATTCCTCAAAAAGCCGGTGTCAATAATGTCTATGGTGATTTAGGGCAAATCTTTGCTCAGAGTACTATTGCTGAACCAAGACTCTGTGCTGCGATGTTAGGTCAACTGATTCAGGGCCTTGGTTCTGATCACGTTGTCTGGGGAACCGATGCCATCTGGACAGGATCACCGCAATGGCAGATTGAAGCCTTACGCCGTCTTGAGATCCCAGAGGATATGCAAAAGAAGTATGGTTTTAGCCCTTTAGGTTCTGCTGATGGACCAGTCAAACGCGCTATCTTTGGCGATAACTCAGCGCGACTCTATCACTTTACTCAAGCACAACGCAGTGCGCTTGCAGGGGATAAGGTGGCTCTGGCTAAATTTAGTTATGACGAGTTTGGTGATGGTAGAACCAATCTGCGATATGGCTATATGCAAGCATAGATTGGGGTAATTTAATTGCAAGGTAAAAACATGGCTAGTTTTACAGCTGTATTGAGTCGGCTTTTCTTGGTATGTATGGGCGTCGTCTTGCTTGCCTGCTCAACGCCACCGAGCAGATTTGGTGTTTATCAGCAGTCTGATGGAACTATTGGCGTGCATTCTCCAAAGGATGCTAAGGAAGAAGAAGCTCAGGAAATGGCGGTAGCAGAGTGCAAGAAGCTCGGAAAACGAACTGCGACGATTATTGATAGTCGGAAAACGGTCAATGACCGCTTTCCGATGACGTACAACTATTTGTGTAGATGAATCTTAAATTAAGTGAGATGAAGCGCTTAGCTAAGCAACCATTTCTTAATAGATTTATTGACACACATAGCATCTAAGGCAAGACCAAAGAACTCAGAGCCATTCGTGACCATGCTTTCAATGGCTTCTACTTTGCCTGACTTAATGCCGCGTAGATAAGTCGCTGCACGATAACGCAGGAAGTGCTCAGTTTCACCTTCTTCATTCTCCGTTGAGCAAAGTTCTAGATTGCCATAGCGGGTTTCAGGATTGATATTAAGGATGGATAAGCTTAATGCACCAACTAATTTCTCTGGTACTGGGATTGGTACATAGGAGTAGAGCGAAATCAACATCTCTTCTTCATCTACTTCAATGATGTGATCAATATCCAAAACATCTTGTTCAGTTAACTCAGTCTCACCTGAATCGCCACCACCAAAAGTAGACTCAAACTGCAACATTGCCGTATTGCTGCCTTTAGAGATTTCGATCATGTCAGGGTAGCCAAGCAAACCTTTCCACCAATACATGAGAGAGAAAGTGCAGGGCTTTACCTCTACCAACCCTTTGTTAGTCGATTTAGCGAAGTAGAGACCATAAAACTCATCATCTTTTCCTAGACCATATTGATCAACCTTAGATGATTTGGCAACAGGTTTAGTGCTAGCCTTTTTGTTAACTTTCTTCGCTGCTGGTTTCTTAGTGGGCTTCTTAGCTACCGCTTTTTTAGCAGCAGGTTTCACTACCTTTTTTACCGTCTTTTTAGAGGCTACTTTTTTAGCAGCTACCTTCTTAACAGCTTTCTTTGTAGGGGCTTTTTTTACCACCTTGGTCGCTACTTTCTTTTTTGCTGGTGACTTCTTTGTAGCCATGGTCTATTACCCTTCATTTTTGGTAGTTAATGTGCATCAGCACTGGTAGATATTACTGCAAATTAATTGCAATAAATACTAAGCCTATATGGGGTTTTTCCTGCTAAATATATTACGTGGGGCAGAATAAAAATATTGCCTAGCTTATTGTTCTCTTGGGTAGGCATTGATACACTGAAACTACGCATTATGAATAAACCCAGTCACTTTTGAATGAGGGAATCTATGTTTCCAGAATATCGCGAATTAATCACCAAGCTAAAGACAACAGACCGTCACTTTTCCCATCTGTTTGATAAACACAATAACCTGGATGCCAAGATTCTGCGGATGGAAGACCATAAAGAGCCGAGTACGCTAGAGGAAATTGAAACTCTAAAGAAAGAAAAGTTGCTGCTAAAAGACCAGATTTACGCAGTGCTTAAGAAAGCCAGCGCCCAATAGAGGGGTTAATCTTTCTTGAGGAAGCAGGCTTTGAGCAACTGATTGCCTGCTTCTGTTGTGCGCCCACCTCATGGCTACATTGGCCGTAAACATCGTTATCCCCATCGGAGTAGCTAACCTCTTCTTGACAGGCGGGGCATTTAGGTAAGTTATTTGTGCCCATTTAAAATGAAGATGTAATGAACAAATCTCTCAAAATCTTCTTACTCTTTTTGGCATCTATTGTTGCTATCGCTACTTTAGGCATTTGGTATGCAGCATCGTCGATCAACCCAGCTCAGTTAACGCAATTGCTGAGTTCCTCCGTGAAAGACGCTACCGGCCGTGATTTGAAGATTGCTGGACCTGTTAGCCTGAAATTATTTCCCTCACTAGGGATTGTTGCGCAGAAAGTTTCATTGAGTAATGCATCGTGGGCCAATAAGACTGATATGTTAACGGTCAGGCATGTAGAGTTAGATATCGAATTACTCCCCTTGTTAAGAAAAGAGGTTGCATTCAATGCGATTAATCTGAATGGTGTAGCGGCACAATTACAGACCAATAAAGCCGGCGACGGTAACTGGGATTTCTCACCACCAGTTTCATCTGGAGTTAAGGTGAGCAATGCGACTCAGTCACCCTCGAATAGTTCTGTAGCTGCATCAACTTCGACCTCAGACCAAGTCGACCCTGTCAGGATTAAAAATCTCAGCATTACTGATGCACATTTGAGTTATGAAGATTTTGGTGCTGAACCTAAATCTATTTTGCTGCCTAAGTTATCACTAGTGGGTAGTAGCAATAAAACAGAGATAGTGGGTCAAGCGCAGTACGCCAACTATCAATTACTGATTAAAGGCAGGACTAGCAATTTGCATGATGCTTTAGACAACTGGGATCTGAGCCCCGTCAAACTGCCCTTAGATTTTGATCTCACAGTGAATGGCAAAACCTTAGCCATCAATGGCGAAATAGATAAAAAGCCTAAGAGCTTGCCAAACTTTAATATCAATCTGAGCTCTAAAGCTTTTGAGTTTGCTCCCTTAGCTGGCTCAGCAGTCCTCGCTGGTGCTAGTGGTGCTAAAAGTTCTCCCTCTCCCTCTTCAAAACCACGTGGAAAGTTTTTCTTTAGTGATGAAGCCTTGCCATTCGATATGCTGCCCTATGCTAGTGGAAAGCTTGCTATCAATATTCAAGAGCTGAGTATTCCGGGTCATGTGCCGCTGACAGATTTAAAAGGAATCTTTGTTTTTAATGGCTCTAAGATCGATGTCAATGATCTCTCTTTTGGTCTTGGTAAAGGTACTGCTCAAGTGCGCGCTAGCCTTGCTGAATTTCAAGGTCCTAATCCGCTCATTTCAATGAAAGGTATGGCAAAGGGATTTACTCTGGAGCAGCTGATGGATGCAGTTGATGCTAATACGAAGGTCAAGGGTGGAGATACAGAGCTTGCCTTTAATCTTCGCAGTACTGGAATTTCGATGCATCAATTAGCGAGTCGGGCAAATGGCGCAGTGCAAGTTTCAATTGGTAAAGGTAGCCTAGATTCTCGCTTTATCGATGGTGGTGGCGATCTCCTCATCACGATTGTGAATGCCGTGAACCCAATACGTAAGCAAACTGATCAAACCCTGTTAGAGTGCGCAGTTGTCTATCTACCAGTCGGTAATGGCCAGGTCGCCTTGAATGATTCTATTGGGGTGGTAACAGATCGTTTGGATATGGTGCTATCTGGCTCAGTAGATTTAAAAACAGAGGCTTTAAATATCAAGATTGATCCTAGAGAAAAATCTGGACTGACAACGGGTGTCAATTTAGCGGGCTTAGTGAAGCTTCAGGGAACCTTGCTCAATCCTCAGGCAGGCGTCAATAAAGAAGGCGTAGTGAATAGCGCTATATCGATTGGCTTAGGAATTCTGACGGGTGGGGCAACGATCTTGGCTGAGAACGCTAAATCTATCGCTACCAAGAATGCGGTCCAGCCTTGTAAAGCAGCGCTACATTCTTGGTCAGATATTTATCCAGGTGCTAACTAGTTAAAAAACTAAGCCGCTCACAAATAGGCTAAACAAAGAAATAAAGATACTGGCAAAGAATGCGGTCCAAAAGCTGGAGATCGTAAAGCCACTTACTACTGCTGATACCAGCATTAACACCAAGGCATTTACTATCAATAAGAAGAGGCCCAAGGTCAACACGGTCAATGGCAATGTTAGCAATATCAGCAGAGGCTTCACGATGGCATTAGCAAAGCCGAGAAGCAGGGCGGCGATTAATAGCGAGCCGCCATCAGCAAATCGCAGGCCGCTAAAGATGTAACTAGCCACCCATAGAGACAAGGAAGTTAAGCCCCATTGAATTAGAAATGGCATTAAGTTACCCATAATTTATCCCTTTAATTATTATTAATGATTGGTCTAGCGTTTATATAGTATCAGCCGATCTAATAATGTGGCGGAATATCATCTTTTAAGCTACCACTACTTGCACCACCACTGCTAGCTTGCTCTTTAATGGCTTTGAGTTCGCGATACAGAAACTCAATTTGCTTTTGTTGTTTATAGACAGTCTCATTGAGTTTCTCAATGAGGTCCTCAGTAAAACTGAGTTTGATTTCGAGATTGGTAATTCTGTCATCAGTCATTGGCGGCGCCTTATTTAGTAACAAGCTCAAATCGACCATCTTCCATTTCAGCTTTGGGTCTAATCCAAAAATCGTGCGATTGGAGTGATTCATAGACATAAGCTGGCTCTAGAGTGGCTTCAATATTTGCTAGAAAAGCGACCTTATAAAATCCACCGGTCTTTACATGTCTTAACTTTGCTCCAGGTTTAAAAAGTCCATCATCAGGATCAGCCATTTTGGGTTTACTCATAAAACGCACTTTCTAGGTATGATTTGGTGATGGCAAATTCCATCCCGTACTCCATTCTAGATATATCTCCCATTCCACAGGGGTTTACTGCCGCCGATGCGCTACGAAACTCCTTGGATGTGGCTCAGCATGCTGAGAAATGGGGCTACACCCGCTATTGGGTAGCAGAGCATCACAATATGACTGGTAATGCTAGCTCTGCAACGGCTGTATTGCTTGGATACTTGGCAGCGGGTACGTCTCATATCAAAGTAGGCTCTGGTGGCGTGATGCTCCCCAATCATGCTCCTCTAGTGATTGCAGAACAATTTGGCACTCTAGAATCTCTATATCCTGGCCGTATTGAGTTGGGCTTAGGCCGAGCACCTGGAACCGATCAAATGACAGCGCGCGCATTGCGTCGTGATTTACTAGGCAGTGATGAGCGCTTCCCCCAAGACGTGCGCGAACTACAGCATTACTTTGGACCTATTCAGGAGGGGCAGTCTGTAAAAGCGATTCCAGGAGCCGATACTAATGTGCCGATTTGGATCTTAGGCTCTAGTCTCTATGGCGCTCAATTGGCCGCTCATTTTGGTTTACCGTATGCCTTTGCATCTCATTTTGCGCCTGAGCAGCTATTAGAGGCGATGTCGATTTATCGTGAACTCTTTAAACCATCTGCGCAACAAGCGACACCTTACTCTGCATTTGTTATGAATGTGGTAGCTGCCGATACCGATGAAGAGGCGCAGTATCTATTTACAAGCTTGCAACAAAATGTAGTGCGCATGCGTCGCAATACTCGTGGTCAACTACCCCCGCCAATTGCTGATCTGGATGGGTTTTGTGAACCCCATGAAAAAGCAGCGGCAGCACACACTTTGCAATGTTCTTTGGTGGGTTCAATTGAGACGATTAAAAAAGGAATACGCACTTGGTTAGATCGCACCGGTGCAAATGAAATCTTATTTACTGGCCAGATCTTTGATCATCAAGCGCGTCTCAAATCATTTGAGATAGCAGCGAGGGCTGCTCAAAGTCTATAAAGCGTTCACTCCAAAATAGCGTTGTAGTCAGAGGTGATGTAAGCACTTTCCTTTGTGGCTTTATTCGCTAGCCTGAGGACTTCATTGTCTTTGCTGATCAACATGCAGGGCTTTGCCGTATAAGCAATGTTTAAAAAGACTTGATCATCTGGATCACGACATTGCCATGGTGCGTTGATCAAGGTTTTGTCGTCTATGGTTCTAGCTAAACTGCGCCACTCAGTAAGGATATTTTCTTGATGAATTTGTTCAAGACAGAATAGGGGGCGACTAATAACATCAGCAAGCTCTTCAAAAGTTTTTGGGCTTGCTAAAGCATGAATCTGCCCATTAATAAGTGCCTGCTTGAGATGAATTGCTCTGAAGTCATTAAATACAAAGATATCTAATAAGACATTGGTATCAAAGACAACGGACTTCATTTAGTCTAGCTTTGATTGGAGCGCCAGATTTCTGGGGTGATGGTCACCTGGCCTTGATCAGACGAAATATAGGCTTCACCATCTTGAATATTGACGTGGATGACCATGCTGCGCTCAACTAGCTTATTGAGCTCTTTAGCCTGTTCTGCGGAAATGGAAATGACTTGTAGATTACGAGCACGATTTAGTTTGTTGGCAATGCCATCCCACCAGATTTTGCTAGTATGCCCACCATAGCAATACACAACGACTTGGTCTGCCCTTCCACAGGCTTTGAGAATGCGCCGTTCATCGGGTTGACCAATTTCAATCCAGAGCTTAATAGCATCTGTCAGATCTTTAATCCATAAATCAGGTTCATCGGTATCGCTCAAGCCTTTTGTGAAGACGAGGTCTTCATGACCCTGCAATGCAAAAGCGATGATTCTGACCATCATTCGTTCCTCAGTTTCAGAGGGGTGCTTTGCGATGGTTAGAGAATGACTGCCATAGTAGTGGCGGTCTGAATCTGCGACATGAAGGTCGACTTTATGAATAGTTGCGCGGAGAGCCATACGGCATTATCGCCTTTAAATGGTGGCACCTCAGATTGCCGTATCATTTTAGTAATTTATTCTTCCCTTGGGTCTTCTATGAATACTGCTATTACTTGGAAAATTCGCATTGCAGCGATTTTTTTGATAGGTATTTGTGCTGCCAGTTTTCATCATGCAGCATTAGCGGCAGATGTATGGCCGAGTAAGCCCATGAAGATCATCGTACCTTTTTCTCCGGGAAGTGTTCAGGATGCTTTGGCAAGATCATTTTCCAATGAATTAGGTTCAGCACTAGGTGAACCAGTCGTAGTTGAAAACAAAGCAGGTGCAGGTGGTACGGTTGGCACTGGCATTGTAGGAAAGTCTGCGCCCGATGGATATGCCTTTTTAATGGCAGCCGCAAGTCATAACATTAATGGCAGTCTATTTAATAAACTCAGTTTTGATCCGATAAAAGATTTCACGGGCGCAGCATATATTGGTACTAGTAGTTACATCATGATGACCAATGCAGAGTTTCCAGCGAAGTCTGTTGCAGAGTTTATTGCCTTAGCAAAAGCAAACCCAGGACAATATAACTATGCTAGCGCTGGTAATGGCAGTGCTTCACATTTGGCCATGGCTTACTTTAATAGTATGGCCGGCATTCAGCTGGTGCATATTCCAACCAAGGGTACGGGGGACGCTATTACCGAGTTGTTAGCAGGACGTGCTCAAGCAGTCATTGCTGCCAATGTAGCGGCATTGCCTTTTGCTAATGATTCACGGATTCGTTTCTTGGGCGTTTCCTCAGAAAAGCCATCACCGTTTGTGCCTGGTGTTTCTCCAATTGGCGATACCTTGAAAGGCTATGTCTTTGATAGCTGGTTTGGGCTACTTGCTCCAGCTAGTACTCCGAATAAAATCATCACGAAGATGCAATCTGAAATGAGTAAGTTATTAAAGCAGCCAGAGATTATTGAACGTATGCGCCGCCAAGGTATTGAAATTGGCAACTTATCACCTAATGACTTCAATCAGCTATTGGTGAGGGATTATGTACGTATGGCTAATGTAGTAAAAGCTTCCGGCGCGAAAGCCGAATAAGAAAATGACTATGTACCGTAGAGCCCCATGATCCGTATCACCGAACTGCGTTTACCCATTGCTCATGCTCCAGATGATCTTGAGCTGGCGATTCTGAAGCGTCTGAATTTATCATCAAAAGATTTAATTTCTTTTGCAATCTTTAAGCGTAGCTATGATGCGCGTAAGAATGTTGCTCTAGCCTTCATTTATACAGTAGATCTTTCAGTCAAAAATGAAGCAACGGTGCTCAAACAGTTTGCGAACGACACTCATGTCAGACTCTCGCCAGATACTAGTTATCACTTCGTAGCTAAGGCACCTGAGTCTATAAGCTCCGGCAAAGTATTGCGACCTGTAGTGATTGGTTTTGGCCCTTGTGGCATCTTTGCTGCTTTGACCTTGGCACAAATGGGATTTAAGCCCATCGTGCTTGAGCGCGGCAAGCGAGTTCGAGAGCGTACTCAAGATACTTGGGGTTTGTGGCGCAAAAATATTTTGAATCCTGAGTCTAATGTCCAGTTTGGTGAGGGTGGTGCTGGAACGTTTTCCGATGGCAAGCTCTATAGCCAAATTAAAGATCCGAAATTCTATGGACGTAAGGTGATTAAGGAGTTTGTTAAAGCAGGTGCACCAGCAGAAATTCAATACGTGGCAAAACCCCATATTGGCACTTTCCGTCTTGTTGGCGTAGTTGAAAAAATGCGTCAAGAAATTATTGATCTGGGTGGTGAAATTCGTTTTTCTCAAAAAGTGATTGGCTTTGATATTGAGAACGAGCAAATTACTGGAGTCAAAATCGAAGGGCAGCCTGATTTGCAGGCTAAGCACGTAGTGTTGGCTTTGGGACATAGTGCACGTGATACTTTTAAGGCTCTGCATGATGCAGGCGTGTTCATGGAAGCCAAGCCCTTCTCGGTGGGATTTCGTATTGAGCATCCTCAATCCTTGATTGATAAGGCGCGTTTAGGACCCCATGCAGGTAATGAATTAATTGGCGCTGCAGATTACAAGTTAGTACACCACGCCAAGAACGGACGAGCTGTTTATAGTTTTTGTATGTGCCCCGGTGGAACCGTAGTCGCTGCAACCTCAGAACCTAATCGCGTTGTTACTAATGGGATGAGTCAATATTCTCGTAACGAGCGCAATGCAAATGCTGGCATCGTTGTTGGCATTACTCCAGAAGACTATCCAGGCGGACCGCTTGCTGGACTTGAGTTTCAGCGTCAACTGGAGTCAAAAGCATTTGAGCTTGGTGGCGGTACATATGAGGCTCCAGGGCAATTAGTGGGAGATTTTTTAGAGGGCAAGGCTTCAACTGAGTTTCGAAGCGTATTGCCATCCTATAAGCCAGGCGTTCATTTGACTGACTTAGCACAAGCCTTGCCTGCTTATGCGATTGAAGCTATTCGTGAGGCCTTGCCTGAATTTGAAAAGCAAATCAAAGGTTTTTCAATGAAGGATGCTGTTCTCACGGGCGTTGAGACTAGAACTTCATCACCTTTGCGCATTACTCGAGGATCAAACTTTCAGAGCTTGAATATTAAAGGCCTCTACCCAGCTGGCGAGGGGGCTGGATATGCCGGTGGCATCTTATCTGCTGGAGTGGATGGGATTAAAGTAGCAGAAGCAGTAGCGCTGGACTATTTTTCTTGAGCCACTTTATTGCTTGATTAATTTGCCAATCAGCTTTTCAAAGTTGGCTTCATCGAAGTGGAGATTATCAAAGCGCGTGATTGAAGGATGCTGAGGCGGATCAATTCTACGTTGGGCATATTGATCCCAGTGAGCTAACTTCCATTCATCTCTAGCGTCACCACGCTTTTGCATCCGAACCTTTGCTTCATTCTCATCGAGATCAATCCACGCAATGGATATGCTGGTCTGGAGTGGAATTCCCAATGCTTCTGGATCCAGCATCCTGCCGCTGTGTATTTCTTTCGAAAAGGGACCCACCAAAATCACGTTTACTCCAAGTAATAAGTTTTCTCTGGCGATATCTAGTAAGCCTTGATATTCCCAGTCACGCAGATTCTCAAGATAGTAGGGGCTATCGCGATCATTGGGGTTCTGGGTAGTAAGTTGCATCACATGGGCGCTATAAGCTCCATAGACCGTATCTTTATCCAAGAAGAAAAAGTCCTCCCCTGTTTTCTCAATAATGAGGGGAAGTGCCTTTTTGGCTAAAGTGGACTTGCCAGTCCCTGCGTGCCCTGCAAAGAGGATCAGGCGGGGTGCGTTAGGGGTGAGTTTGCAGATCATTTGATACTAGTCTCGCAGAAATGAGGGATAAGAGTGGAAATATCTCCTATTTTTCTGAAGTGACGATAATGTCGTCATGGCTTTAATCGTACTGACTGATGCAAAACTGGCTTTTGGCCATGTTGACCTCCTCGCAAATACCGCTTTTTCACTCGAATCTGGTGAACGTGTTGGCCTCATTGGCCGCAATGGCACAGGTAAATCGTCTTTATTGAAGATTTTGGCTGGTATTGAAAAAATGGATGATGGCTTGTTGCAATATCAACAAGGCTTGCGAATTTCTTATGTACCTCAAGAACCGATCTTTGATGCTGAAGAAACCGTATTTGAAGCAGTTTCAAAGGGTGTAGCCGAGGCTAAGGCTCTGCGTGAAGAGTATGAAGCTCTGAGCGTGGGCGAGTGGGATGACGCCGCTCACCATCGTTTAGACGAGGTGCAATCTAAGCTTGAGGCTTTGAGTGGCTGGAACTGGGAGCAGCGTGTTCATGAAACCTTAGACCGCTTGCATTTAGATGCCGAAGTCAAGATCAGCACTCTTTCTGGTGGCACAAAGAAGCGGGTGGCTCTAGCGCGTGCTTTAGTAGAGGTGCCTGATGTGCTGTTATTGGATGAGCCCACCAACCACTTGGATTTAGATTCGATTGCCTGGCTAGAAGAGCTCCTGAAAGAATATCAAGGCTCTGTCATTTTGATTACCCATGATCGTGCTTTCTTGGATAACGTTTGCACTCAAATTGTTGAGCTTGATCGCGGTATTTTGAGGAGCTACCCTGGTAATTTCACGCAATACGAAGTACTTAAGGATCAAGAGCTAAATGCAGAATCCCTCGCTAATGCTCGTGCAGATAAATTGCTAGCTCATGAAGAAGTCTGGATTCGGAAAGGGGTCGAGGCGCGCCGCACACGCAGTGTGGCTCGCATCGCTCGCTTGGAAAAGTTACGCTCTAGTCGTGCGGAGCGCAGAGATGCGATCGGTCAGGTCAAGCTTGCAGTATCTGCTGGAGATCGCAGTGGCAAAATCGTCGCAGAACTAGAAAACGTGAGTAAATCTTACGGCAGACCGATTGTGAAAGATTTCACGGCAACCATCTTGCGTGGTGATAAGGTTGGATTGCTTGGACCTAATGGCGCAGGCAAAACCACTTTGCTAAAACTCATTTTGGGCACGATTGCACCCGATTCTGGAACGGCAACGATGGGTACACGTATCGAAGTGGCTTATTTTGACCAGATGCGGGAAGGCCTTGATCTCAATGCTTCTCTAGAGGATTACATTAGTCCGGGGAGCGAGTGGATTGAAATTAACGGCAATAAAAAACATGTCAAGAGTTATTTGAGCGATTTCTTATTCGCACCTGAGAGAACCAATTCCCCTGTCAGCACCTTATCTGGTGGTGAGCGTAACCGTCTTTTACTCGCACGTTTGTTTGCTCGCCCAGCCAACGTCTTGGTCTTGGATGAACCAACCAATGACTTAGATATCGATACCCTTGATTTGCTGGAGCAATTGTTACAAGACTATAAGGGTACGGTTTTCTTGGTGAGTCATGATCGTTATTTCTTGGATAACGTAGTGACCAGCATTATTGCTAATGAAGGTGATGGCTTCTGGCGTGAGTATGAGGGTGGCTATGAAGACTGGAAAATTCAAAAGGCTCGCTCTGACAAAATTCGTGCTGCAAACTCTAATCAAAAGTCTACCCCGAAGGCAGAAGTCAAGTCTGAGCCTCTAGTAGAAGTAAAGTCAGTGGCTAAGCCAGCAGCTAAGAGTGGGGTACAAAAACTCAATGGCAAAGAGCGTCAAGAGCTAGAGACCTTGCCTTTGGAAATTGAGCAACTCGAAATAGAGCAAGCTGATATTGGCATTGCCATGAGCAATCCTGATTTATATAAGAATGAACCAGAGTTAGCCGCTAGTATGCAAGCGCGTTTAAGCGAAATTACTGAGCAGTTAGAACAAAAATTACAGCGTTGGGAGCAACTCTTAAGTCGCTCTGAGTCCTAATGCCTTATGGGGTCAATCGCCCCGTTTCAGGCGAGCCCGTAACTCAGCGATTTCATCAAGAAGATTCAAAGCCAGGGCAACGCCAGGAACATTGAGTTCTAAGTCATGACTCAGGTGCGCTGCGGTCTTAGCTCTTCTCAAAGAGTCACCACCAAAACGCCAATCCTCTGGGGAAGAGCCGGTAGGACTTAAAACTCCTTCTGTGACCCACGACATGATCATGTCCTCAGGTGTACGTGAAGCGTGTGAGAGCTCCACAATGCTCATATGTACTTCGTTTTCAACCACGCTACCTTCAATCCAAGTGATATTTGTAGTGTTTATTTGCGTCATCGCATCATCCCTTCAAATGGGTTCTGGGGTTGAAATCAAAAGCCTTTTCAAAAGCTTGATAAGCCTCTTTGTGGGCGTCACTATCTGCAGGTGGTAGTGCAATGGTTGGGACAACAAACAGATCACCCGGTTCAGCGCTTGGAATACCCTTACCTTTAAGGCGCATCTTGCGGCCAGCCACAGTGCCTGCAGGAATCTTCAGTTCTAAGGTAGAGCCTGCAGGAGTGGGGATATTCACTGTTGTGCCCAAGGCGGCTTCCCATGGTGCTAAAGGAATATCGATGAATACATCTTTTCCATCCACGCGATAGATCGGGCTTTGGTGGAATTCAATTTCGAGATAGAGATCACCCGCTGGCCCTTCGCCAATTCCAGGTCCACCTTGGCCGGAGAGCCTGAGGTTTTGCCCAGCTTTAATTCCCTTCGGAATGCTGACATCGAGTTTGCGTTCTTGCGTAGTGACATGCCCACTCGCATCTTGGGTCGGCATGTGTAAGGCAATCGTCCGCTTGGCGCCGTTATAGGCGTCAGCAAGATCAATCAAAATTTTGGCGTGATGATCTTGACCTTTGAAATTCATGCCTTGGCGTGGATTGCCGCTGTTACTGCCTCGTCCACCTTGGCGATGCTTGCCTCTACCAAAAAGAGATTCAAAGAATTCACTTTGATCGCCCTCGAAGCCGCCACCATAGCCAGGGTGACCGCCACCATAGTCGGTATCAGAATATTCAAAGCCTTCATTCCAATTTGGGGGAGGCGTGAAGTCTTGACCGTTTTTCCAGTTAGCACCAAAGCGATCATAGGCAGCACGCTTCTCGGTATCTTTTAAGACTGCGTAAGCTTCGCCAATTTCTTTGAACTGCTCTTCAGCACCAGCCTCTTTATTCACATCTGGGTGATATTTGCGAGCTAACTTTCGGTAAGCTGCTTTGATTTCTGCCTCGGTGGCCGTCCGTGCAACACCGAGGGTTTCGTAGTAATCCCTAAATTTCATAAGCCAGTATTAATCCTAAATACGTAGTGGATTAATTCTACAGGCGTATTAGCTCATGACACCAATTTGCCAGGGCACAAACTCATAATCCCCCAAGCCTAAAAGCTCGCTCTTGGAGGGTTCGCCTGAGGCAGTTCTGAGGAACAATTCAAAAATGCGTTGACCCATCTCCTGAACCGAGACCGTGCCATCCAATATTTCCCCGCAATTAATGTCCATGTCTTCGGTAAGTCGCTGATACATCGGGGTATTCGTAGCCAGTTTGATACAAGGAGCGGGCTTAGAACCGAACATCGATCCACGACCAGTCGTGAAAGCGATGAGATTAGCACCGCCGGCAATTTGCCCGGTAGCAGAAACTGGATCAAATCCAGGGGTATCCATAAAGACAAACCCCTTAGTCGTAACTGGTTCTGCGTATCGGTAGACTTCCATGAGTGGGCCAGTGCCACCCTTCATAGAAGAGCCTAGAGACTTCTCAAAAATATTGGCGAGACCACCAATTTGATTGCCTGGGCTCACTTGACCATTAATTTGCACATCGCGACCCACTGAGTACTCATCTTTCCACCAACGAATCCGTTTGATGAGTTTTTCGCCAACCGATTGATTTGCTGCGCGGCGGGTGAGGGTATGTTCAACACCATAGATCTCTGGCGTCTCAGACAAAATTCCAGTACCGCCATGACGAGACAAAATATCAATCGCTGCTCCTAATGCTGGATTGGCAGTAATCGAAGAAAAGCCATCGGAACCACCACATTGCAAACCAACAGTCAGGTGACTGGCGGAAACAGTTTCTCGTTTGGCTTTATTGGCTTCTGGTAAAAGAGTCTTCACTGCCTCAATACCCGCTTCAATTGTTTTGCGAGTGCCACCAGACTCTTGCATAATGAAGGTATGTAAGTTTGTTCCTGCCTTGAGATCTTCCTGTTCCATCAAGCCTTTGAGTTGATTGCGCTCACAACCTAAACCGACGATGAGTGCAGCAGCGAGGTTAGGGTGGCGCGCATAACCAGCCATCGTGCGGCGTAGCAATTGCATGGGCTCACCACTCATTTCCATACCGCAACCGATGTCATGGCTAAATGCCACCACACCATCTACATTCGGAAACTCTTTTAATCTTTCGGGTGTAAACCAATCCGCAATTTTGTTCACAACCGTTGCAGAGCAGTTTACGGTTGACAGGATGCCTATGAAATTGCGGGTGCCTACTTGACCATTCGATCTGACGTAGCCTTGGAAAGTGGCACGCTCTGACTCAGGCAACATTTGTGTAGGTTTGAATTCGCTTGCATAGGCATAGTCACGATCAAATTCCCGAAACTCTGTATTGTGGCTATGAACCATGGTGCCAGGTTCAATATCGACGTTAGCAAAACCTACAGTGACGTTGTATTTCAGAATGGGCTCGCCCTTGAGAATCTTTTTAGCAGCTATCTTGTAACCTGCAGGCACTTGGCTACGACTTGTAAAGCCCTCGCTCGGCACTTCAGCACCAATGCCGATGTCAATTCGTGCCACGACTATATTGTCGTTTGGGTGTAAGCGAATGATCGGGCCGATGAGGCGTTTTTCGGAAATTTCAATCATGGATTTCTTTCAATAAGATAGTTTGATTATTCAGCAGTCGCGCCAGATTTCTTCACAATCGGACCCCACTTAGCAACCTCTGACTTAATGTATTCACCTAATTGATTGGGTGTGCTGGTGATGATTTCAAATCCTTTGCCATTGATTTGACCTTTGATTTCTGGATTATTCAGAACGCTAATGAGTTGAGAATTGAGTTTATCAACTACTGATTTTGGCGTATTCGCTGGCGCTACGATTGCATACACGAGCTCTACTTCAAATTTTGGTAAGTATTCTGAAATCGCTGGAATTTCAGGAGCACCAGGGGAGCGTTTCAGGCTCGTAATGCCTAGAGGAATTAATTTTCCAGAGCGAACATAGGGGAGTGCGGCTGGAGTACCTACCAGCGCAGTCTCAATTTGACCACCAAGCACATCTGTTAATGCCGGTGCAGCACCTTTGTAAGGCACGTGCAGAATATCAGTGCCTGCCTGAGTATTGAAGAGCTCGCCACCAAGGTGAAGTGGTGTGCCAGCTCCCGATGAACCAAAGCTCACCTTATTTGGGTTGGCTTTAGCGTAAGTAATCAATTCAGGAATAGTCTTGAAAGGTGCGGAAGGGTTTGCTACAAATAGTAAAGATGAAGAAGCGACTAGGCTTACTGGTGCAAAGTCTTTAATCAGGTTGTAATTTAACTTTTTGTATAAAGTTTCGTTAATCGCTTGTGTACCTACCATCATGAGAAAGAGGGTGTATCCATCTGGTTTGGCGTTAGCAACATATTCGGCTGCTAGGTTAGCGCCAGCGCCTGGTTTGTTTTCAATAATGATGGGCTGACCAAGATTGTCACCCAGCTTAGGAGCAAAACCTCTCGCCAAAACATCTGAAGGACCGCCAGCAGCAAATGGAATGATCAATTTGATGGGTTGAGTAGGGTAGATCTGTGCCTGTGAGCTTGTGGCAAAGCTCATAGTGACCAACGACAATGCTAAAAAGATTTTTCTCATGTAATGTTCTCCGTGTTCTTAATGTGTATTCTTATTCAATCTTGATTTAAATGCATTGTAAAAAATGAAAATTACTCAGGCGACAATCTTTCCGCTGTCAATACCGCTGATTGAGCCCATCAAAATGGCCAAAGAGCTGATTGTGGATGCCAAAACCGTATTACTTCGTTTAACGGATGATGAGGGGCGCCAAGGCTGGGGTGAGGCTTCTGTTGCACCACTCATGACTGGGGAGACTCTCGATAGTCTATTGGCTAGCGTCAAGTATCTGGTAGAAAGCGTCCGCGCTATCGACTGGAGTGACCCAGCGCTGTTCTCCACATCTTGTGATGCGATCCTGTATGGCAATCCATCTGCCAAGTCTTGCCTAGAGATGGCATTACTTGATCTATATACGCAGAAAAAATCTATTCCTTTATGGAAATATTTGCGCACATTAACTAGTGATGCTGTTACATCGGCGCCGGCTGATCTTCCATTGCTTCGGATGCTAGGCGGTTCGCTAGAAAAAGAGATGGCTGATGCCAAATCATTTCGCGAAGCTGGATTTAAGCATTGGAAAATTAAGATAGGCTCACTATCACTTGAAGAAGACTTACATCGCGTAAAGCTACTTTCCGATCTGCTCGAAGGTGATGTTATCTCGGTAGATGCTAACGGCGCTATGTCTTTGGATAATGCAATTCGTTTTTGTGAATCCACGCAAGCAAGCAAATTATCTTTTGCAGAACAGCTCATCCATGCAGATTCTCCCTTGGCAGATTTTGTATTGCTCAAGCAGCGCTCACCAATTCCAATTGGCCTAGATGAGTCTATCCATGGCTCTAATGAAATTGAGGAATTCAGGAAAGCGAATGCGCTCGATGGCGCAAGCCTAAAGTTAATTAAGACGGGCGGAGTATTAGAGGCATGGAAGTGCGCGCAACTCTTGCGAAGCAACAATCTCAAGCTCAATCTTGCCTGCAAAGTAGCCGAAACATCCATATCAGGTGCTGCAACAGCAGCTGTTGGTTTTGCGATCGGTGAAGCGCCTTGGGGATTTAGCATGTCAAATCAATATCTACGTTTTGATATTTGCGATCAACCATTAATAGCAAAGCATGGTCATCTTGATGTTCATCAGCTCAGTAGTACCGGAGTTGGAATTACTCCCAACCTGGATCGCGTTAAAGATGCTATAGCTCAAGCCTATTCCATCATTCAATATTAAGAACATCAAAAGCAGCTTTTAATCTCTTGGAGTAGGAGTCTGAAACGGTTTTAATTTCTTCTGGGGTCCACTTCCTAAAGCCTTCGCCTGCTTTCATGCCTGTTTTTCCATCGGCCATGAGTTGAACAACTTTAGGTGGCAGGGTGGTGATATTAGAAAGTGATGGGTAAATCTCTTTAGCGGCATTAGCCATCCCATCCCATCCTGAAATTTCTTTTTGGGTCATAGGTCCAACGGCAGCATAGCGGAAACCAAAGCTATATCTCACTGCATCATCAATATCTTCCGGTGTCGCGATACCCTCTTGAACTAGCGAGAGGGCCTCTCTCATTAATGCATGTTGAATACGATTGGCTAAAAATCCGGGGATATCTTTTTTGACCAAGACAGGCTTCTTACCTATGGCCTTATAAAGCTCGCAAGCTTGCTCCGCAAATTGGATGGCAGTCTTTTGTCCCATGACGATTTCAACCAAGGGTACGACTTCTGCTGGCATGAAGTAGTGAGCACCCATCATGCGCTTGGCAGTCTTGAGTCCCTCTGCAATTTTGCTGATGGGGAAGCCAGAGCTATTGCTACCAATCGGAATATTTTCTGGCACCACTTGATCAAGATATTGGAATATCTGTTGCTTGAGTTCTAAGTTCTCAGCCACGGTCTCAATCACCCAAGAAAAGTTACCCCAATCTTGCCATTCCTCTAAGACTCCAACGAATTGCTGCTTCTTCATGTCAGCTTCATCTTTGGTGGCATTGTCTCCATCCACGCCAATTTTTTTTGCCAAAGTGATAGCTTTATCCAAGCAAGCATCAGCCTTGTCTTTTGATCTACCTAAAATAACCACGGGGATATTTTTGGCAATAAAGCCGGCTGCAATGCCAGCACCCATTATTCCGGTTCCGATAACAGCTACAGATTTCATAGTTTTAAACCTATACGGTTAAGTAATAAATGATTGCTGATCACTTCAGATCAATAAGTGCTTAAGGTTATCATTAATTATGGTTTAATAGTTCAATAATAAAACTTACTTGTCCGTATAACTTATCTAAGGAGCCTCCTTCATGACGATGCATAACCCCTTCCAGCCGGTTGAGAAGATCAAAACAGAAGTTTTTTCTACGATGCCTGAGAAATTCAGAAAGAAATCACGCACAGGTTGGTCCGATCCAAATCGTCAAGGCGCTGAAGTAGAGTGCTTTTTAGAGGGGCCCTCCTTTGATCGTGAAGGCAATTTATGGTTTGTCGATATTCCTTTCGGTCGCGTTTTCCGCATCGATACCAAGGGTGAATGGGAGCTTATTACCCAGTACGACGGATGGCCAAATGGCTTGAAGTTTCATAAAGACGGCCGTGCATTTATTTGCGACTACAAAGCAGGCTTGCTTGCACTTGATCCAAAGACTGGGAAAATCGAAACGATCTTGGGTTCGATGTATAGCGAAAACTTTAAAGGTTTAAACGATTTGCATTTTGCCTCCAATGGCGATTTATATTTCACTGATCAAGGGCAGACAGGTATTGCAGATCCAACTGGGCGCGTATTTAGATTGCGCGCCAATGGTCAATTAGATCGCTTAGCACTCAACGTACCAAGTCCTAACGGCATCACTTTGAATACCCAAGAAAAGCATGTATTCGTAGCGGCCACTAGGTCCCAGCAAATCTGGAGACTACCTTTGATGGCTGACGGCTCTGTGTCTAAAACAGGTGTGGCAGTTCAACTGACTGGCGGCGTGGCAGGTCCTGACGGGATTGAGATGGATTCAGAAAATGGCTTGTTGGTATGTCATCTTGGGATTGGTATCTGGAGATTTGATAACAATATGTTGCCAACTCACTTGATCTATTCTGAGAACCCACATCACCATCATTTGGCCAATATGTGTTTTGGTGGTGCGGATGGTAAAGATCTCTACATCACCGAGTCTTTATCTGGCGACATTCTGAAAGCACGCGTACCAGTTGCTGGTAAAAAAATGTTTGGGCTTTCTTAATTGGCTGAGCGATTACCGTTATATAAGTCTCTAGCAAATACGCTAGAGCAGCGTATTTATAACGGTGATTGGCCTGTGGGGTCTGTCTTGCCTGCCGAGGCGGACCTCTGTCGCGATTTTCAATCCAGTCGGCACACCTTGCGGCATGCCCTGCAAATTTTGGAAACGAATGGCTTGATTTATCGTCATCAGGGCGCCCCTACTAAAGTGGTATCACGGCAGCGCTTACGGCGCTTTACACAAAGCTTTAATTCTCCAATCGATATCTTGAGTTATTCACGAGATACTTATCGTGAGAATCTAGTTGAAGAATATATCGAGCTCAATGAGCGCCTCAGTCAAATTGTTGGGGCGCCGCTGGGATCATCTTGGTACCACATTGGCGGGATTCGTAAACGTCAACAAGCCGAAGAAGTTATTGCTTGGACTGATATTTATATCTTGCCTCGGTTTGCCTCGCTGACAAAAGATCCCGAACATACTCAGGTGATGGTTTATGAGCAGATCGAGAAAAAGTATGGTGCTCGAATTGAGCGGGCTGAAGTCGATGTATACGCCGCTCTGGCGCCACCTGAGGTTGCAGCAAAGCTCAACATCAAGCCTGACACCTCATGCTTGGTCATTATTCGTCGCTACTTCGACGATCAAGATAAGTTGTTTGAGGTAACAGTAACGCATCACCCAGAAAATAAGTATGTCTACAGCATGGAATTTAAAGCGAGCTCAGAGGTTTAGGTCACGATGAAATATTTAGCTATCGCTGACGCTGAAGCATTCATTTCAAAAGCACTGCAGTCGCAAAAAGTTCCTGCGGCTGATGCCGGTACGATTGCAAATCTCATGGTGCAATCTGATCTAGTTGGGGCTGATGGTCATGGCATTTTTCGTTTACCCGCTTATCTCAAAAGAATTCAGGCTGGGGGCGTGAATCTCAAGCCGAACATTCATATAGAGCGTGAGCAGGGTGCTACAGCACTGATTAATGGTGATAACGCTTTAGGTCATTTGGTGATGGACAAAGCCGTTCAACTTGCCATTGAAAAGGTAAAGCAACATAGTGTCTGCTGGATTGGTAGTCATTATGGCAATCATTCAGGCGCCGCCTCAGTCTATGTTCGTAAGATAGCAGAGCAAGGCTATATTGGAATTTATATGGCAGTTGGTAATGCAAACCATATGGCGCCCTGGGGAGGAATTGACTTATTACTCTCTACTAACCCTATCGCTATTGCAGTGCCAGCGGGTGATGGCCCTATGGTACTACTAGATATTGCGACGACTGTAGCGGCTTATGGCAAGGTGAAAGTCGCGGCACAAAAAGGCGAGACTATTCCGGATGATTGGATGATTGACCGTCAAGGTAAGCCCATTACAGATCCTAAAAAATCGGCTGAGGGTTCACTATTGCCTATTGGTGGCTATAAGGGCTATGGCTTAGCGGTGATGATTGGCTTGCTTGCAGGCGCCTTGAATAATGCGGCGGTTGGTAAAGGTACGATTGATTTCAATGCACATCACGACTTATTAACCAACACTGGGCAAACGATTATTGCAGTTGATCCAAGCGCTTTTGGAGATCAGGAAGCTTTTATTGGTAGAGTGATTGCATTGGTAGAGGACTTAAAAAACTCTGCCACACTACCCGGCGTTAAAGCAGTTCGTGTTCCAGGTGAAGGCTCAGCCAAGACTATGGCCGAGAGAAATCGAATGGGTATCCCGGTTTCCCCTGAGCTGCTCAATGCATTAAACACTTGCGCTCAGGAGTGCGGTATTACAGCTTTAGATTTATAACATGACTGGAGGAGACAATATGTTCAAAAAATTTATTAAAAACATAGCAATCAGTGCAGCAGTGATACCAGCAGTTGTTCCAGTCCTGATGGGTTCAGCATTTGCTGCTTACCCAGATAAACCGATCAAGATGATGATCGGCTATGCTCCCGGAAGCTCTACTGACATTGTTGGTAGGATGATTGCCAATGATCTCAGTCTTGCTTTAAAGCAGCCCATCATTGTAGAAAATCGTGGCGGCGCTGCTGGTAGCTTAGCTGCAGACGCAGTTGCAAAAAGTAGCTCAGATGGCTACACCATTTTATTTGCGCAAAATGGTTTAGCAATTAATGTGGCGGCCAATCCAAAGCTACCATTTAATGGACAAAAAGATTTGCTTCCAGTGGTCGGTGTTGCAGCGACCCCCCATATCTTGATCGTCAATAATAATTCTCCAGCTAAGACAGTAGCCGATTTAATTGGGATGCTCAAAGCCGATCCCGGTAAGTTAAGTTTTGGTTCTTCTGGAATCGGAAATTCAGATCATATGGCAGGCGAATTATTTTTAGCTACTACTGGATTGCAAGCGATTCATATTCCGTACAAAGGTGGGTCACCTGCCGCAACGGATTTAGTTGGTGGTCAAATTGATTTTTACTTTGCCGGCATGCCAGTTGGTCTACCTCTATATAAGGGCGATAAGGTCAAGGCCTTGGCAGTGACTAGTAAGAATCGCTTTAGTGGTGCTCCAGAATTGGTCACTATTCAAGAGGCGGGTGTGAAGGGTTATGAAATGGCTTTGTGGCAGGGTATGTTTGTGCCAGCTGGCACGTCACCAGCCATTATTAAAGAGCTGAACAATTCTGTTTTGAAGATTTTAGAAACACCTGAAATGAAAGATCGCTTTCAAAAGGCCGGTGTACAAATTGCCCCAATGAATACACAGCAATTTTCAGACCTTTATTTCTCCGATATTGCTCGGTGGAAAGTCGTCATAGAGAAAGCCAAGATCAAGCTAGATTAGCTCTTCATTTCTCTAAACATCATTAAGCGCTGAGGTCGAATACTAAGACGTCAGCGCTTTTTCCATGAGAGATAGCTAATTGATTTTCATCCTGAATCATGAGGGCGTCTCCACCATGCAACACTTGACCGTTCACCTGCAGTGAGCCACGAATCAGGTGAACGTAGGCTTTGCGGCTCGGGTCCAATGTAAGCGAAGTGGATTGATCGTCATTAAATAGGCCCGCGTACATCTTCGCATCCGCAGAAATCGATACCGAGCCATCTTGAGCATCTGGTGATGCGACCAAGCGGAGAGTGCCTTCTTTGCTTGCTGGTGGAATGGTCTTCTGCTCATAGCCAGGTGCAATTTCTAAAACATTAGGCTCAATCCAGATTTGTAGGAAATGAGTCGTTTGATCTTTTGCGTGATTAAACTCGCTATGGGTGACACCGCTACCTGCGCTCATGCGTTGGATATCTCCCGGAGGAATACCTTTGACGTTTCCCATACTGTCTTGATGTGCTAATTCACCGGATAGTACATAGCTGATGATTTCCATATTGCGATGACCGTGCTTACCAAAGCCCATTCCTGGCGCAACGCGGTCTTCATTAATGACTCTGAGATTCCCCCAACCCATAAACTTCGGGTCCTGGTATCCCGCAAAGGAAAATGAGTGGAAGCTTTTGAGCCAGCCATGATCTGCATAGCCTCTATCTTCAGATTTTCTGAGAAATAACATGTTGACCGCCGTTTATTTTGATGAAATTGGGATAAGGACATTATCATTAGCTTTTAGAATATTTGCTGATCGGTAGCG
The DNA here is from genome assembly GCF_018687415.1 of Polynucleobacter sp. UB-Siik-W21. Classification (NCBI taxonomy): domain Bacteria; kingdom Pseudomonadati; phylum Pseudomonadota; class Betaproteobacteria; order Burkholderiales; family Burkholderiaceae; genus Polynucleobacter; species Polynucleobacter sp. UB-Siik-W21. The sequence goes on from NZ_CP061289.1 coordinate 697,232, forward strand.
TATGGCAAGCTTTAAAGACAATACTAAGGAAACCTTTTTAGGTCTCATTGAGAGCGCTCAGGAATGGTGGGCAGACTTTACTCAATTCTTGCAAGAGACTTGGCCGCTTTTGATATTGCTCCTAGCTATTCTCATGGGTATCTGGTGGTACGCAGATCCACCTCCACCTCGCCATGTATTAATGGCAACCGGATCTCCCGGTAGTTCTAATGAGCTTTTAGGCAAACGTTACGCTGAATTTTTTGCTAAAAAAGGAATTACTCTAGAGCTAGTGGCTACCAATGGCGCACAGGAAAATATTGATCGCTTAGCAGACCGTAAAGATGATCTCCAAGCTGCTTTTGTTCAGGCAGGCGTTGTCCATACGTCGGGGGTGACTGGTGTCGAGTCCTTAGGCGTCATTGCTTATGACCCTGTTTGGTTTTTCTATCGGGGCTCAGAACTGAAGGAGAAAGATTTTCAAGGTTTTGATAGCAAGTTTAAGTATTTCTTAAGCAAAAAAATCTCCATTGGCATAGAGGGTAGCGGTACTTACGCACAGGCCACGAAAATTCTCAAGCTTTCAGGCTATGAGCCAGGACCCAGTTTTCTAAAACTTCCACCAGATCAGGCTATTCAGGCAATTCAAAAAGGAGAGATTGATGGAGTTTTTATTGTAGATACCTACTACTCTCCAAATGTACAAGCTTTATTGAATGACCCTAATTTACAAATTGGTACGTTTGGAAGGGCAGAGGCCTATGTCAAACTGATTCCATATCTGCGCATACTGAATGTACCTGAAGGTGCATTTGATTTAAAACGTAATTTCCCTAGTAGTGATATGAAGCTTCTTGCCACTACTACCAATCTGCTGATTGATGATCGCATGCATCCGGCAATACAATTTTTATTTCTAGAAGCCGTAAAAGAAATTAATGGCAAGGCATCTTTTTTTGCTGCTAGAGGTGAGTTCCCCTCATTTAAAAATACAATGCTTCCAGAAAGCTCGGTTGCGATTCATTACGAAAAGAATAGCTATCCATTTTTAGTGGCCTACTTACCATTCTGGCTTGCAGAATTAGTCAATCGACTGGTTTTTATTTTGCTGCCATTCCTGGTGATTTCTTATCCCTTGTTGCAAGCACTGCCTGGTTATAGAACAAGGCGGATGCAAAACAAAATTAACCGCTTGTATTCGGACTTAAAAGGTTTTGAGCAAGAGTTGCTGACCAATTTTGATTTAAGTCTTCGGGATGAGTACCTGAAAAGATTAGACGTCCTCGAATATCAAGCGCTCACCATTCAGGTTTCTAGGCGTCTTGCAAGCGATTGCTACGCTTTGCGCACTAGCATTGACTATGTGCGTAACTGTCTCAATCGAGGGGTTCAACCTTATCAGATTAACGAGACATCAGTCGCACTTGCAACACAAGTAATTAATAAGATGGAGCCACCTGTATAACTTATTCACTTTCCCCGGATCTGCTGGGGAATTTAAAGGAAGCGTAACGCACAATCGCATTTGCGATGGCCAAGATGAGAATAGTTAACCCCATGAGAAGGATTGCCATATCCGCTTCATGCTTGGTATTGACTAAATCAATAATGAGGCGAGTGACCGCAGTAATGGCGACATAGATCAAGAAGCGCACGGGCATGTGGTTGGTCTTGAAATAAATACCAACCATCGCGCCAATTTCTAAGTAGATAAATAGAAGTAGTAAGTCTTCAATCGATGCAACCCCTTTACCTACCATTCCCATGAAGGCGACTGCTGCAGACCAAACGGTAGCAGCACCAATGCCAAACAAGGCAATGCGATGAAAGAGCGAGACAAATAGGTTGCCAATAGGCACTGTCCATTTTTCTACGATAGCCTCAATCTTGTTCGCGTCTTTTGGGGAAGTCGGGGTCATATTTATAAGGCCTCTATCGTTTTATCAATGAGTTTCTGTGTACTTCTCAAATGGGCAAAATTAACCAAGGGTGTCAGCCCAGATATTGTGAGCCCAGCCCCAGGCATAAACACCTTCTAGGGTGGTTGGGCCAGGTGAGACTCCCCCAGAACCAGGGACTGGCTTAAAGGTCTTTTCAGCGGTGATGTATTGATGAACGCTCGCTACGTGTACCACTTCTTTGGCATTGACAAAGCTGTAGCAAGTATTGGTCAACACAGGGGCGGGATTCATTTCCCAGCCGCTGAGTTCGGCCACAATGGCTGCGGCTGCAACTTTAGCGTGCTGGTTAGCCATGTGTCCGGATTTAGGCATAGCAAAGGCCACTTGAATCGAATCGCCCAATACGTGGATATCTTTTTGAGCAGTCGATTCAAAATTGATGAAGTTCACATTCACCCAGCGTCCATTCGAATTCGCAAGACCAGTTTTGACAGCGATGTCACCAGCGCTCATGGCTGGCAATAAGTTCAAAACATCCGCTTTGAGGTCATCTTGTATTTCAAACTTAATCGTTTTGGTTTTAGCATCTACAGCAGTCACATTATGTTTTGGCAGATACTCGATCATGCCAGCGTATTGTTCAGCCCATACCTTCTTAAATAAGGCGCCCTTAGAAGTGACATCTTGATTGGCGTCGAGGATGAGCACCTTTGACTTCGGCTTGTTCTGCTTGAAGTAGCTCGCTACTTGGCAGGCGCGTTCATAAGGGCCAGGAGGGCAACGATAAGGAGCTTCTGGAATACTCAGGGCATAAGTCCCACCATCGCGCATGGAGGCGAGTTGTTTATGGAGAGCAACAGTCTCAGCTCCAGCCTTCCATGCTTGGAGGGTGACGCCCGCTTTGTTGGCTTGCGCAAGCCCTTCAATGCTATTCATCATTAAGGAAACACCGGGCGAAACAATGACTTTGTCATAAGGAAGTGTTTTTCCGGATGCAAGCTTCACGGTCTTCTTATCTGGGTCAATACTCGCCACGCTGTCCTGAATAATCTTGATGCCATGACGTTTGCTCAAATTGTCATATGGACTAGTAAGCTCTGCTAGCTTACGTGAGCCGCCAATCACTAAATTCGAGAGTGGGCAAGAAACAAACGAAGCATTGGGCTCAATTAAGGTTACCTTAGCGGTGTTGTTTGAAAAGAGGCGCAGATACTTAGCGGCGGTAGCACCACCATAGCCGCCACCAATAACGAGGATTTCTGCTTTTTGTAAGTTTGCGCGTGCTTGACCAGAGAAGCCAGCAAGTAATCCCAGTGTTGCTGCACTGTGGCCAATAAAGTGACGACGATCCATGATGTGCTCCTATTATTTCTTGCCGAGTTGAATGGCGATGATTTCGAGTTGCTCGTCAGAGTAGCCTTTGGCTAACTGCGGCATGATGGTGCCTTCACGCGCTCCAGATTTAAATGCCTTGAGTTGGGTCAGCATTTGCTCGCTGCTCAATTGGTTGATGAGTGGCATGCCACCATCAACCACACCCTTACCATCAGTTCCATGGCAGTTAGCGCAAGTCGCAGCTAATCCACGGTGATATAACTTGGTGGCATCGGCACTTTGTGCATGGCTGATACCAGTCAATGCATAAAAGTGAACAAGGGCGCCCATCAATAGGGCAGACTTTATTTGTTTAGCTTGCATAGGAAGCAATCTCCGTTCTGATGAATATGCGCCAAAAGTAAGCGGTCGCATAAAAGTTTCTAGCCCTATCTTAAACAAGAAATCCATGATTAGGGGTATATGACTCATAGGGATTTTTCATAAGCTCATTCAATAAAGTGTATATGTCAGCTTTTCATTGGCAGGGGGCTTAAGCCTATAAACTATAGGTATGCGTGGTTCCTTTACCCTTCGATATGCACTCCTTACCCTCGTTTTAGTGGTAATTACCTATCTTTATGGCTTGGATAGTCGCTTTGCCCCTAAAAATGGTGACGAATATCCTTATATGCATATTGTTCGGATGACAGCTGATACTGGTCATTGGTTGCCACTCCAATCTCAAATGGACGGGATTAAAAATACCAAGCCCCCATTGATTTTTTGGCAAGGCATTGTGAGTACCAGTTGGGCAAGCCAATGGAGTCTCGAAAACTTACGTTTGCCTAGCGTTCTCTATACAGGGCTCACTGCTTTTTTTCTCTTTTTAGCAGTACGTCGATTTACCGGTAATACCCAAACTGGATTCTTGGCAGCCTTCGTTTGGTTATCTTTTTTTGCAACTTATCGTTATGGGCGCCCATTTCTCACGGACCCTCCAGAAGTGCTGTGGCTAAGCTTGCCATTTTTGGCGCTTTTATATTGGGGGAAGAGCGCCTTTGAGTCCAAACTCTTATTTCCACTATTGGCAGGCCTGAGTTTTGGTTTAGCACTCTTTGCAAAATCGTTTGCGTATATTGTTCCTGCTTCCTTAGCGCTCGGCTTGTATTACTGGCACTGGCGAAAATGGAATATTTCTCAAACACTCATTCGAGATCTCTATAAATTAATCCTCATTGGCCTGTTGGCCTTGGGCGTTTTCGGTTTATGGTTTGCTCTTGATCCTCAGCCAGATGCAGTTTGGAAAGAATTTGTGTTGGGTGAGAATGCTGGTAAGTTTGCCGCACGTAGCTCTAACTACTTGCTAGATTTGGTTCGCGGTGGCGATAGCATCTGGATGTTGCTCATTACGACGATCGCTAATGCTGGCTTATTTACATTTGTACTTCTGTCCACATTAACCCAATGTTGGCGTGAACGTCGTCTTTTGTCGACAGAAGAAATTTTATTATTCTTGCTAATTACTACATTCTTGCTGGTGTTCAGCTTACCAAGTCAACGCTCTGGTCGTTATCTCTTGCCCGTGATGCCTGCTTTTGCAGTACTGATTGCTGTGCGCTGGGAACATTTGCCTTTATGGGGCTTTCGCATTAGCTTGGTATTGCAGGGTATGGTGCTAGCGATTTTGTTCTGGCTTGGGTTGCATTTACAAGGCTCTCATTTTGATGGTAGTTCAGAGTCGTGGATGTATCACCCGCTGCACTGGCTATTGATGGGCACCTCTTTCATCATTGTTTTACTGGGTCTGATCAAGAGAGGTCACTGTAAGACTTTGGCACTCATCGGATGCTTTTTAATTTACTGTGCACTTACGAGTAGTCTTAGTCCATTAGAGGGGCATTTGGGTCGCTTTTCTGCAGCGACGATTGCGCAAGTCAATGGTAAAGATGTTTGGATTCCCTGTGACTATCGGGCAAAAGATGAAGAATATCGCTTGCTATTACCAGGTGCTCAATTGCATGGCTATCTTGCTAAAGAGGCTGGTGATGTAGAGGGTCTTATCAAAACCTATCCCTTAGTTGCGGTGCAGTCTCCATTAGGCGTTGCGCCTAGCATTTGTAGCTCATGTCAGATCATTGGCCAAAGAATGGAAATGAGGGCGCGTCACTCTGATGAAGAGATTAAAGCCATGTTACTTGGTAAGGTTGGTGAACATCTTTTTGTTAATGAGTACTTAATAGCAACACCGGTTTCTAATACTGAGTTGTTGAATGTAAAGGATGTTTGTAGATGAGTCGTGTGATTGCCCTCTGTTTTTTGTTACTAGCTGCTGTCATTGGATTTCTCCATATTGATAGTCGCCCTGCTTGGGCGCCATTTTCAGGAAATGAAGTGATTGCACAAGAAGCAGATGAAACAAATCAAGCGCAGCCAGAAGGTAAAGTAACCGCCAAGACAAAAGTACCTTCACAACCTTCTATCGCTAGCCCGCGTACTGATTGGCTGCCCGATACCGGTGCACCGTCTGTGCATGCTGCTTCACTGATTGCATTAAAAGATGGTGCTATCAGAGCGTTTTGGTTTGCAGGTAGCCGCGAAGGCGCGCCTGATGTGGTGATTAATACAGCCGTATTTGATCCCAAAACAAACGCTTGGGCGGCACCTACAGTGGTGATCGATCGAGTGGGTGCTGAAAAAGGCTTATCACGCTATATCGCCAAATTAGGCAACCCCGTTCCTGCGCGTTTGCCAGATGGCCGCTTGCAATTATTTTTTGTGACGGTCTCGATTGGGGGCTGGGCTGGAAGTTCAATCTCTACCATGTTGTCAGATGATGATGGTTTGACTTGGGGTCGTCCTCAACGCTTAATTACTTCGCCATTTGTTAATCTAAGTACCTTAGTGAAGTCGCCTGCAGTGCAAATGACCGATGGACGCTTGGGACTTCCGGCTTATCATGAATGGATCGGCCGCTTTGGTGAGTTTTTGAGGTTAGATATAACTCAAGTCATTGATAAGCGGCGTATGAGTTCGGGTCGTAGCGCAATTCAGCCGGCTGTGTTTGTGAATGAAGCCCAAGATGCTACTGCATATTTCAGACAAACTAGAAGCGCTGGGCAAGCAAAGCGCATTCCGGTGAGTCTCACGCGAAATGCGGGCCAATCATGGCAATCTGCTACCGATCTGGAAATTGAGAATCCTAATTCTGCGGTAGCCGGATTAACTCTGAAGAACGGCGCCCATCTATTAGTGCTGAATAATATTGAGGCAGGGCGCTATCGCTTGGTATTGATGATGAGCAATCCCAAGTCGGGACAATGGCAAGTTGTTGAGGTGCTAGAAAATGATGAAGCGTTACCAGACCAAGAGCGCAAAGAGTTTTCTTATCCCTACCTAATTAGCGCCAGTGGTAGCGATGCGCACTTAGTCTATACCTGGGATCGTAAAAAGATTCGGCATCTGTATTTCTCCAGCGCATGGCTTGAGCGTGCTTATAGTCAGTTGCCGGTACAAAGCAATGCTGGATCGAGTATCGAAGTGAAGGAGGCGCAATAATGAATGATCTGATACAAACCTTTGCTTTGATAGAGATGTCTATCACTTGCTCTTTAGTCCTCATGTTAGGAATTCAAAAGTTCTCTCAACTGAAATTTCCATTAGCAGCAAAACTCCTCTTGTTATTCGTACTGACCAACCTCTTTTTTTGGCGACTAGGGATGTTTATGGAGCTTCCATTAGCGGCTTATGTGCGTGGGGTGGTCGGTGATTTAAGTATCGTGAGCACTTTGCTGTTATGGAGCACCTTGCTGCCTAGTCATAAGGGTGCGCCCCTAGCATTTAAGTGGAGTATTGCCATCATTGCACTCTGTTTTTATCCTTTTGCATTAGGTCTGAGCATGATTGATCCTTATGCATGGGGTTACGGCTCGAATATTTTCTTGCTTGCCGTACTTCTATCGGCTGTCATTTGTGCGCTTGCCAATTGGACTAAGGGAACTTGGATCATTGGCCTAGCTATCATTGCTTGGGTCATTCATTGGCATGAGTCTGCTAATCTTTGGGATTACCTATTGGATCCACTCTTGGTAATCTGGTCAATCTTTGCGCTAGTGAGTTTGTTTCTTCAAAAGCGCAAAGAGAAGTTCCGCTCTGGTTATTTATTTAGACCGGGTTGAGATCAAAAATAAAGCCAGCGTGTAGCTGGCTTTATTCATAGACAGAGTGAACTGCTTAGTCTGCGTAAGCTCCAGCCTTACGAATCACAGGACCCCATTTATTGATTTCAGCATCGAGATGATCTTGCAATCCTTTTGGAGTTCTCTTTGCTGGTGAAACGATTTCAATGTTGGACTCCGCTAAGCGGGCTTTGACTTCTGGATCGTTCAGAGCAACGTTCAGTGCCTTGTTAATCTTATTAACAACCGCAGGAGGCGTGCCCTTGGAGACATACATACCATGCCAAACTTTTACTTCGAACCCTTTAAGGCCCTGTTCATCCAAAGTAGGGATGTTCGACAGAGCTGGCAGACGCTTTGGTGTTGTCACACCATAAGCTTTAACCAAGCCATCTTTAATGTAAGGAACAGTCTGTGTAGTCTGATCACAAAGGAGGTCTACTTGCCCACCCAGTAAATCTGTTAGAGCAGGACCAGTTCCCTTGTAAGGTACGGTGGTTAATTCAACACCTTCACGTGACATGAATAAGAGGCCGCATAACTGAGACACTGCACCAGGACCGGCATTTGCCAAAGTGACTTTATCTTTATTAGCCTTAATGTAAGCCTCTAACTCTTTAAAGTTATTCGGTGGGAAATTCTTACGACCTAAGAGCACCATGGGTACATCTACTACTTGGCCGATGTATTCAAAATCCTTCATTGGATCAAAGTTTAATTTTTTGTACAAAGCTGGTGCGGTTGCCATACCCATGTGGTGAATAAACACGGTGTAACCATCTGGAGCAGAACGTGCCACCCGGGTTGCAGCAATCGTGCCGCCAGCACCAACGGTATTTTCAACAATGACCGTTTGTCCCAATTCTTTGCCCATTGGTACGGCAATCAGACGCGCAACAGCGTCAGTTGGACCACCAGCAGAAAAGGGTACAACAAGCGTAATCGGTTTATTTGGGTAAACATCTGCACTCAATGCATTGCCAGCGAGTAGTGCTGAAGCAGCCATTGCGCAGAAACCAGTGAAAAGTGATTTACGTAATTTCATAGTTAGTCTCTAGTATTAGTGATTAAAACGTTGGGGTACAGATTCGTTAAGAGCCATTTTGCCAGTTTTTTTGATAAAAATGAGCTTTGCTGGGGATTAGTGTTTACCAGCAAGCGCCAGCGTTCTTTGGGCCAATAGGACCACTGGGCGATCAATCATTCTGCCATCCAGCTTCACAGCACCCCCTTTTGAGGCATGATCTGCTTCGATCACTCTCTGGGACCATCGAATTTCTTCTTCAGTGGGCATAAATGCAGTCTGAACAATAGCCACTTGCTTAGGATGGATACACAGTTTTGCGCCAAAGCCCATCCGTTTCGCTCTTTCAGCATCGTCAGTGATGCGAGGCAGATCATCGGTTGAGGGTGTCACCCCATCAATTGGAGGGGCAATTTGAGCCAAGCGGGAAGCTAAAACGATTTGATAGCGAGCCGTTTGCAGTTCGGTTTCTTGAGGATCACAGATCATGCCCAAGTCAGCTTGTAAATCAAGATTGCCTAGGGCAAGACGGAGCACTTGATTGGCGGTGGATATTTCTCGGAGTCGGTCTAAGCCAATCGCTGTTTCAATCATGGGAATGATGGCGGTGTTCGGTAGCACTAGGGCTGCACCGTTGATTTGATCAACGGACTCGCTCTTGGGAATCAGTAAGCAGGCTACTTGTAATTCTTGGGCCAGAATCAAATCAGCGGAATAAAACTTGGTTCCCGGAGAGTTGGTGCGAATCACAAGACGCTTCTTTTGTTCAGCTGAAAACTGCGGCCAAGCAGTGCGGATTGCATTACGAGCTGTCTCTTTATCTTCTTCTGCTACAGCATCCTCTAGATCTAAGATAACCCCATGAGCACCGCTATCCAGGGCTTTGATAAAACGCTCGGGGCGAGTGCCTGGCACAAATAAAAAGTCACAACTAAAGCCTAGCGGGGTATCAAGTGGATTCATGAAAGTCTAAATTGGGAATTTAATTGTTAGGAAGTAAAGAGCCCATCTTGGCCTGTTTGCGGATATTCCACAAGAGATCAATTGCTTTACTCATCTCAGCTGGATGAGCTCCACCACTAAAGGCAGCTAAGCGCATTGCCTTATCGGTGATTTCAGCGCGTGAAAGGGTATTGCCAGGATCGCCTTTGGGTTCATCAACGCGACCATCGAGAACTTGACCGTTATTCAAATGAACTTTGACTTTGCCAATCCAACGTTGGGGATAAGCGCTATCCACTTCGGGATCGAGCGTCATCGTGACGCGATCTCTAAACAAGCAAATCGCTTCATCATGGAAGTGTTCATCGAATTCTTGTAAGCCAGCAAACTGATAGTGTGCAATGATTGCTAATACAGTGCCCATAGAAAACTTCGATTGATGCACTGTTGCAGGATCGGTCACTGGACCCAAGACATCAATTGCACCTTGGTGTACTAAAGTTTCCACTTTAGCGATATCACTAGGTTTGAGTTTGTTGGCAAGCATGACTTGCAGAAGAGCATCAGCAGCAGGATGGGTATGGCGACAAGAGGCATGATATTTAAAACTCGTTTCTGCTAAAGCCCAACGACTACCTAAGCGGTCCACTAATTTACTAGGGTCTGCATCGCTAGACATGCCAGCAGCTAAACCTTGCTTGCCTTCTAGGATATGCTGTGCGCCAGTAAAACCAGCTTGTGCAATATAGGCCGACATTAAGCCAGTGGCGGCAGCGTGTGCCGTGTGCAATTGCTTAGAGTCTGCGGCATCGCGTAAAAATTCCCAAAGACCTGCCGATTGAGTGCCTGCAGAACCAAAAGCATTAAGCATTTTTTCAGGGTTGAGTTTGAGTAAACGACCGACAGTAGCAGCTGCTGCAAGCGTACCTGCAGTACCCGTAGTGTGAAAAACTTTGTAGTGTGAGCGGCCTAAAAATTCTCCTACCCGAATGCCTACTTCATATCCTGCTACTGCGGCAACCAGCATATCTTCACCAGAGGCCCCAATCGCTTGCGCACAGGCTAAGGCTGGAGGAAAAACTACAGTAGCCGGATGAAAGACTGAGCCATTGTGAACATCATCTTGCTCTGCTACATGTGAGGCCGCAGCATTCGCCATCGCTGCTAAGAATGGGCTCGAGGTTTTACGATTGATCAGGATTTCAGAAGGGCCAGTATGAGTAGCATCAAAACCACCCATATTTTGGGCGAACTGGGTAAGCGTTTCTACAGGGCGCGAACCCTTACCCGCAATTGCAGATCCAAACCAGTCTACTAAAAGATCCTCTGCGCGACTAATCACATCGTTAGGAATATCAGCAATTTTTAGATTGCTAGCAAAGCTTGCTAATTCACGAGATAAATGTTCATTACTCATCGGGCTGCGGCCTCAAGTTTTCTTTTTTAAACGACTGTCTTATTACGCAAGAACAGCGGTAGCTTGCATCGTGAGCCAGCCTTCGTGGTCTTGCGCCCATATTGCAAGTGTTTTGCCAGAAGGATCTTTTTCTAGATCAGGCTTAGCACTAACTTTAAAGAGATTGATATCAAAGGTAGGGCGTATCGCGCGGAACTCAAAACTCTTTAACTTGCAACTGGGAATACTCTGACGCACAAGATCAACCAAGAGTGTCGCAATCAACGGACCATGAACGATCAAGCCTGGATAGCCTTCCACTTCAGTAACGTATTGACGGTCGTAATGAATGCGGTGTCCATTAAAAGTTAATGCTGAGTAACGAAATAAGAGAACATCATCGGGAGTAATCGTTTTACTCCACTTGGCATCGGTAGGCGCCGGTGTTGGTGCCACCGGTTTGTCATCAGGACCAGGCGCATCACGATAGACGATGTCATGTTCTTCAATGATGGCTAAGCCTTGTTGATTTGAGACTTCATGTTTCACCAAAACAAAAATTAAATCACCAGTGCGACCTGCTTTATGAGTAACGGATTCAATTTTCGAAACACGCTGAATCTCATCACCGACGCTAATTGGCTCTAGCCATTGAATACGACTACCAGCCCACATCCGACGTGGCAGAGGAACGGGTGGTAAGAAGCCGCCACGCTTGGGGTGGCCATCAGGACCAATTTCAGACTGTCGTGCATGAGGTAAAAAATAGAGCCAATGCCATAGTTCAGGTAGGAAGCTGCCCTTACTGGGTTCGGGATCAGGCCTATCTAGGGTTGCTGATAAAGCGCGCACTGGCGCGGCAGTGACGGTGTCAGATAGAGACTCCGTTTTACCGAGCCACTCTTGAAGATGGGTGATGGTTTGAGGTTCGATTCGCATAACTTCTATTATGCCAATCTTAGGAAAGAATCTTAGTGGATCAAAATAGCGGAAAAGTGGATCAACAGGCCCGCTAAGGCCGAGCCACCCAATACGGTCATCACCCCTTTTTGGAATTTAAAGAGGGCTATCGCTGCCAAGCCACAAATTAGCATAGAGATCCAAGAGATGGCGCCACCTAGACCATGGGGTAAAAATACGTGATAAGCAAAAAAGAGACCAAGATTGACAATCACGCCAACCACTGCTGCTGTAATCGCTGTGAGAGGTGCTGTAAAGCTCATCTTGCCATGGGTTGATTCCACCAAGGGTCCACCAACCAAGATGAAGAAGAAGGATGGCAAGAAGGTAAACCAAGTAGCCACAACTGCCCCTAGTGCACCAAACCAAAATGGACTGCTATTGCCAATGAGGTGCTGAATATGTCCAGCGAGGTAACCAACAAAAGCAACGACCATGATCAGTGGTCCCGGCGTCGTTTCACCAAGAGCCAAACCATCAATCATTTGGTTGGCACTTAACCAATGAAATTGATCTACTGCACCTTGGTAGACATATGGCAACACGGCATAGGCGCCACCAAAAGTCAGAAAGGCTGCCTTTGTAAAGAACCAAGCAAGATTGGGAAAGAGCGTTTTCCAATCAAAGATAGCTATCAAGATGCTCATCGGAAGTAGCCAGCAAGCAAAGGCAATGGCGCTATGAACTAAAGTTTTTTGATAATGAAATTGAGCATGCGCTGGGGTAGGGGTGTCATCATCAATGATGGCCTTGCCGGAGCTTTTCACTGCTTTGTTGTTATGACCGCTTTGCTGAAAGTATTCTGGGTAACGCTTGCCGCCCCAGTAACCAATAGCGGCAGCAAGCAAAACAATGATAGGGAACGATAAGTTTAAAATAAAGATTGCTAAGAATGAACCCAATGCAATCCATTGCAACGCTTGATTGTGAATCGTACGTTTGCCAATACGCACTGCTGCATGCAAAACAATAGCAGTGACCGCCGGTTTGATGCCAAAGAAAATCGCAGCGATCCAAGGCACTTGTCCATAGGTGAGATATACCCAAGACAGGCCAATCAAAATCAATAGCGAGGGCAATACAAATAGGGTGCCAGCCAGAATGCCGCCCCAACTACGATGCATTAACCACCCAATATAGGTAACTAGTTGCTGGGCTTCGGGGCCAGGCAAGACCATGCAATAGTTCAGCGCATGTAAAAAGCGCCGCTCAGAAATCCAGCGACGCTTCTCTACTAACTCTTGATGTAGGACAGCGATTTGTCCTGCGGGCCCTCCAAAACTAATAAAGCCTAACTTAGCCCAGAATTTGAGGGCTTCGCCTAATGAAACCGAACTACTCAAGCGTCTTCCATTCCACCAACGACTTGGCTAAAGCCGTTATCAACATAGATGATTTCAGCGGTAATACCGTTGGCTAAATCCGATAACAAGAAAGCAGCGGTATTGCCAACATCATCAATCGTGACGTTGCGACGCAGTGGTGCAGTTTGTTCAACCGCTTCTAAAATTTTGCTGAAACCTTTAATGCCAGAAGCAGCCAAGGTTTTGATCGGGCCAGCAGAAATACCATTCGCACGGATACCCTTAGGACCAACGGAGCCAGCGAGGTAACGCACGGAAGCTTCGAGGGATGCTTTGGCTAAACCCATGGTGTTGTAGTTGGGAACATTCTTCATTGACCCAAGGTAGGTCAATGTTAGTAATGAAGATTTATCGCGCAGCATTGGCAATGCTTCCTTAGCCATTGCTGGGAAACTGTAAGCAGAAATATCATGAGCAATCTTGAAGCCCTCGCGCGAGAGGCCCTCCAAAAAGTCACCAGCAATCGCTTCACGTGGGGCAAAGCCAATCGCATGGACAAAGCCATCAAATTGAGGCCAGGATTTGGCTAGATCTTTAAAGAGGGCAGAAATTTGCGCATCGCTACCAACATCACAGTCAAAAATGAGTTCGGTATTGAATTCTTTTGCAAAATCGACAATTCGGTCCTTAAAGCGCTCACCCACGTAAGTCAGGGCAAGTTCAGCGCCTTCGCGATGGCAGGCCTTGGCAATACCATAGGCAATAGAGCGGTTGGAGAGGAGGCCGGTAATGAGGATTTTTTTGCCGGAGAGAAAGCCCATGATGTGTCCTTTACTTCAAATATGATTTGCTATCTACAATTGTTGCATATATGTCAGCTCATACCCCTTTTCGCCAAATTGCTCATTTCTTGCTGTTAGCCCTGCTAGTTGGGGTTGGCAGCAATATTGCGCAAGCGGCGCAAGGTATAGCGCAGTACGGTAAGCCGAAGTACGCAGATGGATTTGCCCATTTTGACTATGTCAATCCCAATGCCCCCAGAGGCGGCACTCTGACTTTGCCAAATCCTGGGCAAAGAACCAGTTTTGATAAGTTCAATCCATTCACCTTGCGGGGTGTCACGGCCCCAGGAATAGATTTGATGTTTGAATCCCTAGCCGAGGGGAGTGCGGATGAAGTATCTAGTATTTATGGCCTACTTGCTGATGATATTGAGATAGCTAAGGATCGTCAGTCAGTCACGTTTCGTATTCGTCCAGAAGCCAAATTTTCAGATGGCAGTCCAGTATTAGCGGCAGATGTAAAACATAGTTTTGACACCTTGATGAGTGGCCTTGCACATCCTCGCTATAAAACGACGTTTGCTGATGTGAAACAAGCAGTCGTCATCTCAGATCGAGTAGTACGGTTTGACTTTAAGAACAACAATACTGAATTGCCGATCATGGTAGGAACGCTGCCCATTTTTTCTCGTAACTGGGGAAGGCGTCCTGATGGCAGCATGATTGCTTTTGATAAGCTAGCCTTTGACGCACCGATTGGCAGTGGCCCCTATCTGATTGAGTCCTTTAAGGCGGGGAAATCGATTGTCTTTAAAAGAAACCCGCAGTATTGGGCTGATCAACTTGCAAAGCCATTAAATGTGCGGGTGGGTTTCTATAACTTTGATCGCGTGCTCTACAAGCTTTATAGTGACGATGCTGTGCGACTCGAGGCATTCAAAGCAGGGGAGTTTGATGCTCTAGTGGAATATCGCGCCAAGATTTGGGCGAAGGGTTATGTCGGTTCTAAATTTGACAATGACACACTCTTAAAGAAGGCCTTCATTAACCATAATGGCGCAGGTATGCAGGGCTTTGCCATGAATGTACGTAAACCGATTTTTCAAGATCCGCGCGTGCGGCAAGCATTAGGCTTAGCTTTGGATTTCGAGTGGTTGAATCGCCAAATATTTTTTGATCAGTACGGTCGTATTAATAGCTTCTTCACTAATAGTGATTTAAGCGCAAACTTCGATGGGCCCCGTAAACCCACAGAAGCAGAACTCAAATTACTCAAACCGCTCAAGGCGAAATATCCACAATGGGTGCCAGATGCGGTGTTTGGTCCGATGCCATTACCACCATCAACCAAGTCACCGGGTAGTCTTCGTCAAAATCTGCGTCAAGCTCGTGAATTACTCATGCACGCTGGCTGGCAGTATCGTGACGGTGCTTTGCGCAATGAAAAGGGTGAACCGTTTCGTATGGAGATGGTGGAGAACGGCGGTTTTTTCTTGAGAATCCTCTCTGCTTATGGTCGCAACTTAGAAAAGTTGGGTATTCAGCTTGATATTCGTACGAGCGATTTTGCCTTGTACCAAAAGCGCATGAATGAATATGACTTCGATATGACAACCACTCGCTTCCCAGATTCTCAGAATCCTGGTAATGAATTGTGGGATCGTTTTGGTAGCCAGGCCGCCAAAGAAAAGGGTTCAGACAATATCATTGGTGTGCAGTCGCCAGTCGTAGACGCTTTAATCGAAGAAATCACTAAGGCGCAGAATCGCGAAGAGTTGCGTGCTGCTTGCAGAGCGCTCGATCGTGTACTGTGGAATAGCTATTACGTGATACCGCAGTGGTACAACCCCACTCACCGAGTTGCCTTCCGTAATGAGATGCGCTACCCAGAGCCTCCTTTGTATTACCAGGCAGAACCTTGGATCATCCAAAACTGGTGGAAAGAGGGGGCTAAATAATGCAAGGACAAATGCGCGCCTATATTTTTAAGCGTTTGTTACTTATGATTCCAACTTTGTTGGGTGTCTTGACCTTAACCTTTGCAGTGGTTCAGTTTGTGCCGGGTGGTCCAGTCGAGCAAATGGTATTGGAACTTAAGGGTAAAGGTGATGCAGCGGTTGGGGGTACAGAATCTTCTGGTGCTGGAGCGACCTATCGCGGACGTCAAGGCATTGATGCGCAACGCTTAGAAGAAGTCAAAGCCTTATATGGTTTTGATAAGCCACCACTGGAGCGTTACTTCATGATGTTGGGTCGCTTTGCTAGATTTGATTTAGGCGACAGCTATTACCAGCATGAGAGTGTTTGGCGTTTAGTAATTTCTAAGTTGCCGGTATCAATCAGCATTGGTTTGTGGACATTCTTTATTACCTATTTAGTTTCTATTCCATTGGGAATAGCCAAAGCAGTGCGTGATGGTTCTCGTTTTGATGCGGTGACTAGCACCATGATCTTAGTAGGCTATGCCATTCCAGGTTTTGTCTTAGGCGTTCTTTTATTGGTGATCTTTGGCGGCGGTAGTTTTCTACAAATCTTTCCCTTACGAGGGCTGACCTCCGATAACTGGAGTGATCTGAGCTTGATTGGTAAGGTGATGGATTATTTGTGGCACCTAGTGTTACCAATTACCGCTTCGGTATTGGGTAGCTTTGCAGTGGTGACGATGTTGACCAAGAACTCTTTCTTGGAAGAGATTCGTAAGCAGTATGTATTGACCGCAAGAGCCAAAGGCCTCACGGAAAAGCAAGTGCTTTGGAAGCATGTGTTTCGCAACGCGATGTTGCCCTTAGTCACCGGTTTTCCAGCAGCCTTCATTGGCGCCTTCTTTACAGGATCGCTCTTGATCGAAACCTTGTTCTCGCTAGATGGTCTTGGTTTGCTCTCTTATGAATCCGTAATGCGTCGTGATTATCCAGTGGTCTTTGGTACTTTATATCTCTTTACCTTGATTGGCTTATTTACGAAGTTGATCTCTGATCTTTGCTACGTCTATGTTGATCCTCGCATTCAATTTGGTGCTGGAGGCGGGTCATGAGTCGTTGGCAGCGTTTTAGAAGTAACCGCAGAGGTTATGCCAGCCTGTGGATCTTTCTAGTTCTCTTTGGTCTTTCTCTGGGCGCTGAGCTCATTGCGAATGACAAGCCTCTATTAGTGCGTTATGACGGCCACTTTTATTTTCCAATAGCAAAGAATCAGCCTGAGACTGTCTTTGGTGGAGACTTTGCGACGCCAACGGATTTCTTGGATCCTGATATTCGTCGCAATATAACGAGTGATGGCAATTGGGCAATCTATCCACCGATTACTTATAGCTACGAGACGCTGAATTATTTTTCTCAAGTTCCTAATCCAGCGCCACCGTCTTGGCAAAACTGGTTGGGTACCGATGATCGTGGACGCGATGTACTCTCGCGTCTCATTTATGGTTTTCGACTATCAATTCTGTTTGGTTTAGCACTCACGATTGTGGGCGTGAGCGTCGGCATCATTACTGGTTCTCTAATGGGATTTTTCGGCGGTAAGTTTGACTTAATTTCCCAGCGCTTGATTGAGATTTGGTCGGCAATGCCTGAGTTATATCTGCTGATCATCTTCGCCTCAATCTTTAATCCCAGCGTTTCGCTACTCATCATTTTGTTAGCGGCATTTGGTTGGATGGGTTTATCTGATTACGTCCGTGCAGAGTTCTTTCGTAATCGTGCTCTAGAGTATGTGCGGGCTGCGCGGGCATTGGGCCTCACAAATCTACAAATTATGTGGCGTCATATCCTGCCCAATAGTTTGACACCGGTGATCACCTTTTTGCCATTCCGAATGAGTGCTGCCATTTTGTCGCTGACGAGTTTAGATTTTCTTGGTCTGGGTGTTCCACCGGGAACGCCTAGCTTGGGTGAGTTACTGTCACAGGGCAAAGGTAATTTGGATGCATGGTGGATTTCGCTCTCCACTTTTATTGTCTTGGTGGCCACATTACTGTTGCTGACCTTTATGGGTGAAGCGCTGCGTGATGCATATGACTCTCGCAAAGCTGGCCTGATGAGTGGAGGTCGCTCATGAGCTTGCTGCGCTATGAAGACCTTTGTATTTCTTTCGGCGCTGGGCGCCGTGAGAAGTTTGCCGTTAATCATCTCAACTTAGAAATTGGCATTGGTGAGAGAGTAGCCTTAGTAGGCGAGTCTGGCTCAGGAAAAACCTTAACTGCGCTTGCCCCTTTGCGGCTAGAGCCTGAGGGCGCTAAAGTCTCTGGAAAAATTCTGTGGAATCAAAAAGATGAAGGGATAGTCGATTTGTTGTCCTTGCCCATAGAAGATATTCGTGAGATCCGTGGTCGTGAAATTGCCATGGTGTTTCAGGAGCCGATGACAGCACTCAACCCTTTATTTACCATCGGCAATCAAATTATTGAAGCAGTGCAGATTGATCAGCCCCTCATTACTAAGTCTGACTGCATAGATGCAGCGATTGATCTCCTCAAAAAGACGGGCATCCCGGAACCCGAGCGCCGCTTTCATTCCTACCCACATCAGCTATCTGGCGGTCAACGTCAGCGTGCCATGATTGCGATGGCATTAGCTTGCAAGCCACGCCTGTTGATTGCAGACGAACCAACTACTGCGTTAGATGTCAGTTTGCGTTTGCAAATTTTAGATTTGCTGAAAGAGTTACAAGAAGAATCTAAAGAAGATGGTGGCATGGGAATTTTATTGATTACCCATGACCTCAATCTTGTAAAGCACTTTGCTGGACGTGTAGCCGTCTTGAATCAAGGTAACTTGATGGAGTCTGGGCCAACTAAACAAGTGTTTAATCATCCGATCGATCCTTACACGCGCGCTTTAGTGAATAGCGAGCCTGTTCGCGAGCTCGCACCGGTGATGCCATTAGCGCCCGTACTATTAAAGACAGAAGAGTTATCTGTCGCATACCCAAGTTCAGAGTCGACTTCTTGGTTTAAAAAAGCACCTCCCCATAAGGTCTTGAAAAAAGTCAGCTTTCATTTGAAGCAAGGCCAGACCATTGGTGTCATTGGTGAGTCGGGTTCAGGTAAGACTACTTTAGGTATGGCCGTGCTTGGTCTCTTAGGAGATTCTGCAGCGCAAGTAACAGGTGATGTCGATGTGCTTGGTAAAGATTGGCAAACACTGAAGCCGGTAGATCGACGTGCGATGCGTTCTAGCCTGCAAGTGATATTTCAAGATCCCTTTGGTTCGCTTTCACCGCGGATGAATGTGATGCAAATTATTGCGGAGGGTTTGGATGTTCACCATCCGAACTTATCGCCAGCCGAGCGTGAATCTCGTGTGGTCGATATGCTCAAAGAAGTGGGCTTGGATCGCTCAGCGTTAACTCGCTATCCGCATGAGTTCTCTGGAGGTCAACGGCAGCGTATTGCGATTGCCCGCGCTTTGATTTTGCGGCCGCAGATATTGGTCTTGGATGAACCTACATCCGCATTAGATGTTTCGATTCAGAAACAAGTGCTCGCCTTACTTTCAGAATTGCAGAAGAAGTACAACTTGGCTTATTTGATGATTAGTCATGACTTAGCAGTCATCCGCGCCATGTCTCATGAGGTGATGGTGCTCAAAGAGGGTAAGGTGGTTGAGTTTGGCGACACTGAGACCTTGATCAAGCACCCCAAACAGGTTTACACCAGAGAATTATTTGCGGCTGCCGAACTGACTTAGTTAGAGCCTAAAACCCTATTCTATGGGCTATTTTGGTGCATATGACCCGCATTCATGCACCAAGTTCTGAAAAATCATCCATGTAAACAAAGACTTAAGACTATAGTCAAGGCTTGGTTAAATAAGGGTTCTTTGTTAAACTGGTTCGATGTCACTAAAAAAAGCGCTACTTTCACAAATCTTGGGTCTAGCCCTGGGTTTGACTATCTCTATATCTGCAAATGCCGCAGATACCGTGGTGGTAGCTGACGCACCAACTGAAGCAGTTGTTCCAAAAGAAAGTATGTTTCAAGCTGGTAGGGCTTATATCTCTCGAGTGTCTGACCGATTAGCGGATACCGTGACTGGAAAATCTGAAGAGATGATTAATCGCGCCATGGAAGTGATTGGTGTGCGTTATCGCTGGGATGCTGAATTACCTCAGTCTGGTTTGGACGGTAGTAGTTTTGTTGGTTATGTATTCAAAGACAAGTTGGGCTTCTTGTTGCCACGCAAGTCAACGCAAATGAGTCGGGTTGGTAAACCGATTAGTCGCGATGAGCTGCAACCAGGCGACCTTGTATTTTTCAACACGATGCGTTTAACTTTTTCTCATGTGGGTATTTATGTTGGTGACAATAAATTTATTCACTCACCATCCAAAGGCACCAGTGTTCGTGTCGACGATCTAGGTAGCCTGTATTGGGATAAACGTTTTGATGGCGCCCGTCGTCTAGATGGCAGTGATAACCTCAATGATGCCGAGCGTCAAGAGTTGTTAAACGAAGTCAAGAATCTCAAGCGTAAGTCACGCAGTCTCTAAAGTCCTCCCTTTCGGGGCTTTACCTACTTAGCCTTTCAGCTTTTCCTTGATCAAAGCCATTTGTTCTTGGCTTGCGACTTCGCCAGCCAAGATGGCTGCATTTCTGGACTTGAAATCGCCACTACTCATTTGCTTCAGTTGCGGAGTAATCACGATATCGGCACTCTTGAGTTCATATTGATTAATGCTTCTTTGCATAATCGAAATGGTTTGTTGTAACACTCCAAAGGTGCCACTGGCATCTTGATGGACTGGCTCTGAAGAGATGTTCACTGCAATCACTAGAGTAGCTCCCATTTGTCGGGCATAACTCACGGGCACGGGGGCTACCAGACCGCCATCCAGATATTCCTTGCCGCCAATCAGAGTGGGTTGGAAGACTCCAGGTACGCTACACGATGCGCGCACTGCTTGGCCAGTATTGCCTGTACGAAATAAAACACCTTTGCCTGATTGCAATTCAGTGGCGACAATTCCTAATGGAATACGCATCTGTTCAATGGCCTTGTTTTGTACTTCTCGATTTACCATGTTTTGCAGGGCATCACCTTTAATAAGTCCGCCAAAACGTCCCGCAAATGGCAGCCCCCAGTCTGCAATCGTGGCTTCATCGAGATTGAGGGCTAGGCGATTGAGATCATTACCAGTGGCGCCAGAGGCAAGCAGGGCAGCAATGACGCTACCGGCACTGCTGCCAACCACAATATCGGGGCGGATGCCTTGAGCCTCTAGGACCTTGATTACCCCAATGTGGGCAAATCCTCTTGCTGCACCAGCACCTAAAGCCAAGCCAACTACTGGCTTTTTTGTTCCCATGATGCCGCACGAGCTGAGGGCTCCAGCACTGAATAGGGCGCCCATACTGATGCCAAGGCCCAATAAGTGGCGTCGTTCAGGAGAAACTAGGCGTTTTGATGAAATATTGTGCATATGGCTATTGTATTGAGCCTACCTTATAATGGATTCACGGTGAACGAAAAGGACTTCGTTGTAGCGCGGGCATATTCCCTAACTAGAAATTATGAGATGGATTGTCCGTAGTCGCTAGAAAACACCAAAACCCATTACTGATATACATTTTTATAGCCTATTCAGGATGATTCCTGACAGCCCGACTTTTATGGACGATCACAACAAGCGCGTTATTGAAACAGCCCTCCTGTGCGCGCAGGAGCCACTTACGGTTGCTGACCTGTCTCGTCTATTTGTCGAGGACATCACCACTGCTGATATTGATGAGACATTGCTTGAGTTGCAGCGCGCTTGGGACAATAAAGGCATGGAGCTGGTGCATATTGCAACTGGCTGGCGCTTCCAGAGTCGTTTATCGATGCGTGAGTATCTTGATCGTTTAACGCCTGAGAAGCCACCGAAGTACTCCCGTGCAGTGATGGAGACCTTGGCAATTATTGCCTATCGTCAACCAGTCACTCGTGGTGAGATTGAAGAAATTCGTGGTGTTACTGTGAGTAGCAACGTGATGAAGCAATTAGAAGACCGTGGTTGGGTGGAAGTGATTGGTCATAAAGATACGATTGGCCGCCCTGGTTTGTATGCCACTACTAAACAATTTTTAGACGACTTGAGTCTGACTAATCTTCAAAGCCTACCTATGTTGGAAGATGCAGCGCCGATGGCTGCTGCTGAACAATTAGGTCAGGTTGTCATGGAATTTGATCCTACTGCCACAGTAGAAACCGTTGTGATTGAAGAGTCTGAAGAAGTGGTAGTTGAAGAAAGCTCCGAAATCATCGCTGAAGAAGTTACCCCCGACTCTGAAAATCCATCAGGCGAAATAAAATAATTATTAATGACAAGTTCTAACGAAAACGATTCAACTCCAGTAGTACCTGCAGCAACGCCATCACATACTGATACAGGTTCTTCTCATGCAGAAGGCTCTCAGGGTGAGGGAGGTGAGCGCCCCACACGTCATGATCGTGGCCCACGCCATCCTCGTCGCGCTGGAACAGGTAAGCACCCTTTTAATAAGAAGCGCCCCTTCAATAAGGACAAGCCTCGTCGTGAAGGTGAGACCTCCCAAGGTCCGCGTGAAGGTGGTGGCAATCATGCGGCTAAGTTAGCCCCAAATCCTGCAGACGTTGAAGCATTATTTGCTTCGGTGGTGTCCGGTGAGTTTGATGCAGCCCTTGATACGCCAGAAGCATTAGAGGTTAAAAATTCAGATGGTTTCAATGAGAATGAAATCTCTCATCAAACAGGTGCCGAGCGTCGCGCACAACGCGCACATGGTGCTCGCGAGGATGAAGATCCAGATGCGCCTACTGAAGAAGAGATGAGCAGTTTGCAGTTTACAAACATCGATGAATTGCCTCTCAGTTTGCGTGATGAAGTATGGTCTGACCTCGATGGTTTAGATGATGATGCTGATGACGAAGATACCGTCAAGCTCCATAAAGTGTTAGCAGATGCTGGCATGGGCTCACGCCGTGACATGGAAGATTTGATTGTGCAAGGGCGCGTATCAGTTAATAGTTTGCCTGCACATATCGGCCAACGTATTGGACCTACAGATCAGGTGCGCATTAATGGCAAGCAAGTGCATCGTAAGATTCAAACGAAGCCACCACGCGTCATTTTGTATCACAAGCCTGCTGGCGAAATCGTAAGCCAATCTGATCCAGAGGGTCGTCCAACCGTATTTGATCGCCTACCAAAGCCTCGTCAAGGTCGCTGGATCGCAGTTGGTCGCTTGGACTTTAATACTGAAGGCTTGTTATTGTTCACCACCTCTGGTGAATTGGCTAATCGTTTAATGCATCCGCGTTATGGTGTGGAGCGTGAATACGCAGTGCGTATTTTGGGTGAGCTAAGTCAAGACAACACTGCACAATTAAAAAGTGGTATCAAGCTCGATGATGGTCAAGCACGATTTTTACGGTTAGCAATGGGTGGTGGCGATGGTGCAAACCGTTGGTATCACGTTGCTTTAACAGAAGGTCGTAATCGTGAAGTGCGCCGCATGTTTGAAGCAGTAGGTCACACGGTTTCTCGTTTGATTCGGACACGTTATGGCATGTTCCTTTTACCTCCACGTTTAAGGCGGGGAAAATGGGAGGAAGTTGAGGCCGGTGGCATCTATAACTTGATGAAGTCTGCTGGCTTAAAAATGCCACAGCCGCAAGATAAGAGTCGCAATCCAAATGCTGGTGGACAAAGTCGTAATCCTGCTAGCGCAGATTTCCAACCCGATCCAATGCAAACCTCGGTTTCTTATTGGGGCTCACGCGATGCTTTAACCCTAGCGAGTGGTCATAACGGTCTGACTCACCAAGGTAGGGGCGGCAAGCCTGGCGGCGGTGGGTCTGGCGAAGGACGCGGTCCTTTCCGGGGCCGCACCCAAGGCGGTCGACCTGGACAGGGTGCTCAGGGCGGTCAAGGTGGCCAGGGTGGAAATGGCCAAGGCCGCAATAAAGGCAAAAAAGTACACCATGGTCAATCTGCATTTGTGACCGCCAACCCCCAAAGCCCTGGAAATGGGCCTAAGCGCGGCGCACCAAAAGGCCGAAAACCTTTTAATAAGGGCCCTAGAAAGCCCCGAAATCCTGGCGAAAGCTTCTGATTTCTAACAGTTTTCTCTAAAAATCAGCTATAATTTTGGTCTTGCAGCACAAACATGCTGCAAATGTTGTTACCGACTGATGTTGCGATCAACGTAAGTCGGCCTGTTCTGAATTTCGAGAATATGGGCTTTGAAGCCCATTTTTTTTTGCCGTTTTGGTTTGAAGGGAAGTTGTGAGGGATCAGAAGATCATCTCTGCAGAGTTGGAGAACTTGGGCTACACGCTAGTCGATATTGAGCGTGAAGCTGGAGGATTACTGCGCGTCACAATTGAAAACCCGGATTACGAGCGTTTGATTACTGTTTTGGATTGCGAGAAGGTAAGTCATCAATTGAGTTACACCTTGCCGGTAGAAAACATTCCCTACGAGCGTTTGGAAATTTCTTCCCCAGGCCTGGATCGTCCCGTAAAGACAGCAGTTGATTTTGAGCGCTTCACTGGAATGGAAGTAGATTTGAAGTTGCGTGTTGCTGTTGGTAGTCGTAAGAATTTTCGTGGTGTATTGCAAGGTTTGCTGAGTGGTGAATTGAATTCACCGGATGCGAAATTTGGTTTGGTATTTGAGGGTGCTGATGGTCAGCCCTCTCAATTGGAGTTTTCTTTGGCCGAGGTCGATAAGACTCGGTTGGTCCCTGTTATTGATTTCAAAGGAAGAAAGTCATGAGCCGAGAAGTTCTCATGTTGGCAGACGCCCTAGCGCGTGAAAAGAACGTTGATCAAGCCATTGTGTTTGAGGCGCTTGAAATGGCGTTGGCATCAGCTACTAAGAAGCGTTACGCAACTGAAGATGTGGATATTCGTGTATCTATCGACCGTGAGTCCGGTGAATACGAAACCTTCCGCCGTTGGTTGGTGGTTCCTGATGAAGCCGGTTTGCAAGAGCCAGATAAAGAGATATTGCAATTTGAAGCCAAAGAGCAAATTCCAGATATGGAAGTAGGCGACTATATTGAAGAGCAAATCGAATCTTTAGCTTTCGGTCGTATCGGTGCACAGGCTGCTAAGCAAGTCATCTTGCAACGTATTCGTGATGCTGAGCGTGAACAGATTTTGAATGATTACCTCGAGCGTGGCGAAAAAGTCATGACGGGTACCGTTAAGCGTGCTGATAAGAATGGTTTGATTATTGAATCTGGCCGTGTTGAGGCATTGCTCCGTCGCGATCAAATGATTCCTAAAGAGAATTTGCGTTCTGGTGATCGCGTACGTGCATACATCCTCAAAGTGGATCGTGAAGCCCGTGGCCCACAGATCGAACTGTCCCGTACTTGCCCAGATTTCTTGATCAAGTTGTTTGAGAATGAAGTTCCAGAGATGGAGCAGGGCTTGTTAGAGATTAAGGGCGCTGCCCGTGATCCTGGCATCCGCGCAAAGATTGCGGTGGTGACTTATGACAAGCGTATTGATCCAATCGGTACATGCGTTGGTGTGCGTGGCACACGCGTTACTGCAGTGCGTAATGAAGTGGCTGGCGAAGCGGTTGATATCGTATTGTGGTCTGAAGACCCAGCGCAGTTTGTGATTGGTGCTTTGGCACCAGCACAAGTATCTTCAATCGTGGTGGACGAAGAGCGTCACGCCATGGACGTGGTGGTGGATGAAGAGAACTTGGCAATCGCCATTGGCCGTAGCGGACAAAACGTTCGTTTGGCAAGTGATTTGACTGGTTGGCAAATCAACATCATGACTCCTGAAGAGTCTGCTGAGAAAACTGAAAAAGAAGCTTCTTCCGTGCGCCAATTGTTTATGGACAAATTGGACGTAGACCAAGAGGTGGCTGATATTTTGATTGAGGAAGGTTTCAATACATTGGAAGAAGTGGCTTATGTGCCATTGTCTGAAATGTTAGAAATTGATTCATTCGATGAAGATACTGTGAATGAGTTGCGTACCCGCGCACGTGATTCCTTGTTGACGATGGAGTTAGCAAAAGAGGAGCGTATTGGCGAGGTGTCACAAGACCTACGTTCCCTAGAAGGAATGACCACAGAATTGATTGCCAAGCTTGCTGACAATCAAGTACATACCCGTGACGACCTTGCTGAACTGGCTGTTGATGAGCTGGTTGAGGCGACACAAATTGACGAAGAAACTGCGAAAACGCTCATCATGAAAGCGCGCGAACATTGGTTTACTTCATGAGAGGAAGTAGTGCATGGCAACAACAACAGTAAAAGTACTCGCTAAGGAACTGAAAAGAACTGCGGCTGACCTCTTGGATCAATTGAAGGCAGCCGGGATCGATAAAGGTTCTGAGGATGACAGCATTACCGATAAGGACAAAACTGCCTTGCTCGAGTATTTGCAAAAAGCACATGGCAATACTGAAGCAGGGGCTCGTAAGAAGATCACTTTGATCAAGCGCGAGAACTCTGAGATTCGTCAAGCAGACTCTGCTGGACGTACTCGTACTGTGCAGGTTGAAGTTCGTAAAAAACGTGTGCTAGTAAAAGCAGGAGATAAAGCACCTGTAGCTGAGGAAGCTCCAGCAAAATCAGCTAAAGCAGCTTCGCCAACTAAACCAATTTTGTCAGAAGAGGAATTGGAAAAACGCGCCGCTGAAGCCACACGTCAAGCCGAGCTATTAGCTCGTCAAGAAGCAGAGATGAAGGCGGCTGAAGAAGCGCGTCAAAAAGAAGCTGCTGCTCCTGCCGAAGATGACAGCAAAGCTTCTGACGCTGCAGCTGTTGAGAAAAAAGCAAAGGCAGATAAAGCTGCAAAAGAATTAGCTGCTAGCAAAGAAAAAGAGTTGGCGGATATTCGTTCACGTCGTGCAACTGCTGAGGCAGAAGCCTTGGCCATTCGTGACATGATGAGTGCGCCTGCTCGTGTCCTGAAGGCTCCAAGCGAGATTGCTGCTGAAGATGCGAAAAAAGGGACTTTGCACAAGCCTGCAAAAGCAGAAGGTGCTGAAGATAAGAAAAAATCACCCGCTAAAGTTGGTGGCAAAACGATTAAGTCTTCCGAGACTTCATCTACTTGGCAAGAAGAGGGTGCTAAGAAACCAGGCGGCCTGAAGACTCGTGGCGATACCTCTGGTGGTGTGGGTGGTTGGCGTTCAGGTGGCGGTCGTAAGAAGCAGCGTCAAATCGCTGAAGCGAACGTCGATACCAACTTCCAAGTGCCAACTGAGCCAGTAGTGCGTGATGTGCATGTTCCAGAAACGATTACCGTGGCTGAGCTTGCTCACGCTATGGCAGTCAAGAGCGCAGAAGTCATTAAGTTATTGATGGGTATGGGCCAAATGGTCACCATCAATCAGGTGCTTGACCAAGATACCGCGATGATCATTGTTGAAGAGATGGGTCATAAAGCCCACGCTGCAAAATTAGATGATCCAGATTTAGATATTGGTACTGACGGTCATGATGCTGAATTGTTGCCGCGCCCTCCAGTGGTGACTGTGATGGGTCACGTTGACCACGGTAAAACTTCTTTGCTCGACAAGATTCGCTTAGCAAAAGTCGCCTCTGGTGAAGCTGGTGGTATTACTCAGCATATCGGCGCATACCACGTAGAAACTCCGCGCGGCATGATTACTTTCCTAGATACCCCGGGTCACGAAGCCTTTACCGCAATGCGTGCACGTGGTGCTAAGGCAACTGATATTGTGATCTTGGTAGTAGCTGCAGATGACGGTGTCATGCCGCAAACTAAGGAAGCGATTCACCATGCGATTGCTGCTGGCGTACCTTTGGTGGTTGCCATCAATAAGATCGATAAACCAGAGGCCAATTCAGAGCGTGTGAAGACTGAGTTAGTGGCTGAACAAGTGGTTCCTGAGGAATACGGTGGCGATGTGCCATTTATTCCCGTGTCTGCCAAAACGGGCGAAGGTATTGATGCTTTATTAGAAAACGTTCTTTTACAAGCCGAAATCTTGGAACTCAAGGCACCTAAAGATGCTCCTGCACAAGGTCTCGTCATTGAGGCGCGTTTGGATAAAGGTAAAGGTCCGGTTGCAACGGTATTGGTTCAATCGGGCACACTCAAGCGTGGCGATATGTTGCTAGCAGGTTCTACCTTTGGTCGTGTACGTGCTATGTTGGATGAAAACGGCAAACCCTGTAATGAAGCTGGCCCCTCTATTCCAGTGGAGATTCAAGGTTTATCCGAAGTTCCAGCTGCTGGCGAGTCAGTTCAAGTGGTTCCTGATGAACGTAAGGCGCGTGAAATTGCACTCTTCCGTCAAGGTAAGTTCCGTGATGTGAAGTTAGCTAAACAACAAGCATTCAAACTCGAAACCATGATGGAAAACATGGAAGAGGGCGCGATTGAAGCGAAGTTGTTGCCATTGATCATCAAAGCTGATGTGCAAGGCTCTCAAGAAGCTTTGTCACAGTCCTTGATGAAGCTTTCTACACCAGAAGTCAAGGTACAAATCGTTCATGCTGCTGTGGGCGGCATTACTGAAACTGATGTGAACTTGGCGGTTGCCTCTAAAGCGGTCATCATTGGCTTTAACTCCCGCGCCGATGCAGCAGCCCGTAAGCTGGCTGAGAATAATGGTGTCGATATTCGTTATCACAACATTATTTATGATGCAGTGGATGAGGTGAAACTCGCCTTGAGCGGTATGTTGACTCCAGATAAGAAAGAAGAGATCACTGGCTTGGTTGAAATTCGTCAGGTCTTCTTGGTATCTAAGGTTGGCGCTATTGCAGGTTGCTTAGTTGTTGACGGTATCGTTAAACGTACATCAAGTGTGCGCCTCTTGCGTGAGAATGTCGTGATCTGGTCTGGCGAATTAGATTCGCTCAAACGCTTTAAAGATGACGCAAAAGAAGTTCGTGCCGGTGTTGAGTGTGGCTTGTCATTAAAAGGCTATAACGACATTAAAGAAGGCGATCAACTAGAAGTATTTGAAGTGACTGAAGTCGCTCGTTCACTCTAATTGATTGACTATGCATAAGACGAGTCCGCATCGTAACCAGCGTCTTGCTGATCAGATTCAGCGAGACCTGGCCGAGTTAATTCCTCGCGAGTTGCGCAGTCCAAGTCTAGGTTTAATTACTTTGCAAAGTATTGAACTCTCGCCTGATTTGGCACATGCCAAAGTCTTCTTCACAGTGCTAGGTGCAGAACCAGAGCATGCTCTGAAGGCTTTGCAGGAAAAAGCGGGTTACTTACATTCTTTATTGTTTAAGCGTTTGCATATTCACACTGTGCCAACTTTGCACTTTCACTATGACAGCTCAGTAGAGCATGGCATAGAAATGTCTCGATTGATCGACCAAGCTCTAGAGAGCGATCATCAAGACGAGAATAAATAAACATGTCCACGCGTATCGACGGCGTTGTATTGCTAGATAAACCGGCAGGCATGAGCTCTCAGGGGGCGGTAACCGCCGTCAAACGCGCATTCAACGCAGAGAAAGCGGGCCATACTGGTACTTTAGATCCCATGGCTACCGGATTGCTGCCAATTTGCTTGGGTGAGGCCACCAAATATTCTCAAGACTTACTGGAAGCAGATAAAACGTATATCGCTCAAGTGAAGTTTGGTTCTCGCACCGACACTGGTGATGCTGAAGGCTTAGTCATAGAAGAATTGCCATTACCTACTTTTGAAAATGAAGCGGCGATTCAAAACGCATTAGATGGATTGCTAGCAAAATTTACTGGCCTCATTACACAAATACCGCCGATGTATTCTGCATTAAAACGCGATGGCAAGCCTTTATATGAATATGCTCGTGCTGGTGTTGAGCTTGAGCGCACTCCGCGTGAGATTACGATTCACAAGATTCGCTGGACGAATATTCAATGGCCAGAAGCTACTTTAGAAGTTTCTTGCAGCAAGGGTACCTATATTCGTGTGCTCGCTGAAGATCTTGGTAACACTTTAGGTTGTGGCGCTCATTTAGTAGGGCTACGCAGAACGGAAGTAGGTCACTTAAGTCTTGAGCAATCCTTTACGATTGAATCGATTCAACAGGCTTTGCGCGATAGCTCTAGCTATATCCTCCCGGTGGATGCGCTCTTGCAGACTTTGCCCCATCTGACGGTAGATGAGCAACAAGCTAAACGTTTAGAAATGGGCCAGCGGGTTCCATTAAACCTGGCTTCCATTGAAGCTTTAGTTCGTATTTATCGCACTACAGCTGCACCCCATAACTTTATTGGCACTGCTGATTGGCGCTCTGGAGTATTGCATCCTAAGCGTTTGATTTCGCAGGCAACTTAACCTTTTTACTGATCTTTAACCTTAGAAGCTTCACATGACTAAACGCGCACTTCGTAACATTGCTATCATCGCCCACGTTGACCACGGTAAAACTACTTTGGTTGACCAACTCTTGCGTCAATCTGGCACATTCCGCTCTAATGAAAAAATGACCGAACGCGTCATGGATTCAAATGATCTTGAAAAAGAACGCGGCATTACTATTTTGTCCAAGAACTGTGCAGTTGAATATGACGGCACACATATCAACATCGTCGATACCCCTGGACACGCAGACTTCGGTGGTGAAGTTGAGCGCGTACTCTCGATGGTGGATGGCGTGTTACTCTTGGTGGATGCGGTTGAAGGTCCAATGCCACAAACCCGTTTTGTCACCAAGAAAGCCTTGGCTTTGGGATTAAAGCCTATCGTGGTGATCAACAAGGTTGACCGCCCAGGCGCACGTTGTGATTATGTGATCAATGCAACCTTTGAGTTGTTTGACAAATTAGGCGCTACTGAAGAGCAGCTAGACTTCCCAGTCGTGTTTGCATCTGGTTTGAATGGTTATGCCGGTTTGACTGATGATGTCCGCGAAGGGGATATGCGCCCATTATTCGATACCGTACTCAAACATGTTCCAGTGCGCGATGACAATCCTGAAGGTCCTTTGCAATTACAAATCACCTCTATTGAATACAGTACTTACGTCGGTAAGATCGGTGTGGGTCGTGTAAACCGTGGAACAGTCAAGCCATTGATGGACGTAGTCTTTATGGATGGCCCTGATGGCACTCAGCGTAAGGGGCGTATCAATCAAGTATTGAAGTTCCGTGGCTTAGAGCGTGAATTAGTAGATGAAGCGCAAGCGGGCGATATCGTATTGGTTAATGGTATTGAAGACTTGGCTATTGGTACAACCATTTGCGCACCAGACGTGCCAGAAGCATTGCCAATGCTCAAGATTGACGAGCCTACCCTGACCATGAACTTCATGGTCAACACTAGCCCATTAGCTGGTCGTGAAGGCAAGTTTGTAACAAGCCGTCAGATCCGTGAGCGTTTAGACCGCGAATTAAAATCCAACATGGCATTGCGTGTTAAAGATACTGATGATGACACCGTATTTGAAGTGTCTGGTCGCGGTGAATTGCACCTCACCATCTTGGTAGAGACGATGCGCCGTGAAGGTTACGAGTTGGCTGTTTCCCGTCCTCGCGTGGTGTTCCATGAAGAAGACGGCGTCAAGATGGAACCATACGAAAACTTAACAGTCGACCTTGAAGACACCACACAAGGTGCCGTCATGGAAGATTTGGGTAAACGTAAAGGTGAATTACTCGATATGGTGAGTGATGGTAAAGGTCGTACTCGTCTTGAGTACCGCATTCCTGCACGGGGCTTGATTGGCTTCCAAGGCGACTTCATGACCATGACCCGTGGTAACGGTTTGATGAGCCACACTTTTGACTCTTATGCTCCGGCAAAAGAAGGTATCTTGGGTGAGCGCCATAACGGCGTATTGATTAGTCAAGATGACGGCGAAGCCGTTGCTTATGCTTTGTGGAAGTTGCAAGACCGCGGCCGTATGTTTGTGAGCCCTGGCGATCCTTTATATGAAGGTATGGTGATTGGTATTCATAGCCGTGATAATGATTTGGTTGTGAATCCCATCAAAGGCAAGCAATTAACTAACGTTCGCGCCTCTGGTACCGACGAAGCAGTGCGCTTAGTTACTCCAATTGCTATGAACTTAGAGTACGCAGTAGAGTTTATCGATGATGATGAATTGGTTGAAGTCACGCCTAAGAGTATTCGGATTCGTAAGCGCTACCTCAAGGAGCATGAGCGTAAAAAAGCTTCACGCGAATAAGCTCGCTCAAATGAAGTAACAAAAGCCACCTGAGGGTGGCTTTTTTCATTAACTTAGAACTTCTCTCAAAGGTAGATTATTGCCCCGCACAAGATTAGTGCGTCAGTACTAGCTATGCCCAAAATTGGGTTAAAGTCGTCAAAAAGAGGGCATTCTTAATATTTCACCTTAATCAAAAGGAATAATTTGGAGTTGCAGGCTATCTGAAAGTAGATTCACCTAGGCTAAATATCCTGAATCAATCAAGGAGTAAATATGGTCGTTTACATCACTCGCAATATTGTCGCCAGAAAGCGTCGCAACGATGGTACGGATCAAGGTTGCTTTCCACTACATCCCGGCAAGTATGAGGCTAATAAAACCAATGATGGCGCCCTCAAAATTCTTCAAGATGCAGGTGAGCCAGTTTATCTACTACCATTTATCTGGTGGGAGAAGATGGAGCTTGGGGATATCTTGATTGCGGCATAAGTAACCAAAGAAAGAAGAGAATTTAAATGAATTATCAGTACATCAAGACCGAGCAGGCGGATTTAATCGCTACCATTCGTTTCAATCATTACAGCAAGCGCAATGCTTTAAGTGAATGCTTGATTGAAGAAATGCACCATGCCCTTGATGTATTTGGTAAAGAAGATGTGCGTGTGTTGGTACTGAGATCTGACCAGAAGAATAAGGTATGGTCTGCAGGGCACGATGTGATGGAGCTGCCGAGATCTGAACGTGATCCCTTGCCAGCTGATGATCCTGTCATGGTCTTACTCAAGTCCATCCGCGCATTTAGAGCGCCAGTCATTGCAATGGTTGATGGCTCTGTTTGGGGTGCATCTACGGACCTAATTATGAGTTGCGATATTGCGATTGGGGATCATGACTCTACTTTTGCGATTACCCCTGCAAAGTTAGGTCTTCCGTATACTGCCAGCGGTATCTTGCATTTCATGTCCCGTATGCCACTAAATGTCGTAAAAGAAATGTTCCTAACTGCGGATCCGATTGGCGCTGATCGCGCCTTACAAATCGGTATTCTGAACCATCTTTATGTCTCGGGTGAGTTAGAGGCAAAGACTTATCAAATGGCTAGAACGATTGCCTCACGTTCACCACAAGCTAACTCCGTTCTTAAAGCCCAGGCACAAATGCTCTCTGATGCAGCTGTGTTGAATCCTGCCGTATTCGAGCATCTTCAATCCCTTCGTAGGAATGTCTATATGGGTAGCGACTACCGAGAAGGTATTACTGCATTTTTAGAAAGGCGTGATCCAATCTTTGGTCAGGCCAAGTAAAAGTTGTAGTGCACTAGACTGTTTAATGCTGTTTAGCGGCAAAGCTATCTGCTTGCGCAATATCCCAGTAAAGCTGAAATACTTTTGGCAAAGTACTACCTTCCTCATTAGATAACAAGCTGCCTGCAGCAACGTCTGGTAAGAGATCTTCAAGCAGCCGCACCTCATTTGCACTCACCCGTCGTACGATATGACGTGTGTTAATTTCAACTGGATGATGAAGGCCTGCTGCTTCCACAATTTCCTTGAGGGCCTTGAGTGTTTCTTTATGAAAGTGATACACACGTTCTGATTTATCAGTGACTACTAATGCTTTTTGTCGGCTTGGGTCTTGTGTGGTAACGCCAGTGGGACAGAAGCCGGTATCGCAAACTTGAGCTTGTATACAGCCGACTGAGAACATAAAGCCGCGAGCGCTGTTACACCAATCAGCCCCCAAGGCAAAGACAACCGCCATGTCAAAAGCGCTGATGATTTTTCCAGAGCAGCCAATTTTAATTTGGTCGCGTAAATTGGCTCCAACCAAAGTATTGTGTACTAGGCGCAAACCTTCTTGCAATGGAGTGCCAACGTGATTACTAAACTCAACAGGAGATGCTCCAGTCCCGCCCTCAGTGCCATCTATCACGATGAAGTCTGGATAAATTTGTGACTTCAGCATCGCCTTCACAATCGCAAACCATTCCCAAGGATGGCCAATGCATAATTTAAAGCCTACTGGTTTGCCGCCAGAAAGTTCACGTAAGCGCTGAATAAACGCCATCATTTCTAATGGGGTAGAGAAGGCGCTGTGCGAAGATGGCGAGACGCAAGCTTCACCCACCTTGACACCGCGTGCCTCGGCAATTTCTGGGGTGACCTTGGGTCCTGGCAAGATACCGCCATGACCTGGCTTTGCGCCTTGACTGAGTTTGATTTCAATCATTTTGACTTGGGGGTCTAGGGCATTCTCCGCATATTTTTTGGGATCAAATTGACCATCCTCTGTACGGCAACCAAAATATCCCGAGCCAATCTCCCAAATGAGATCGCCGCCATGCATGCGGTGATAACGAGAAATTGAGCCCTCGCCAGTATCGTGCGCAAAATTTCCTTTTTTTGCACCTAAATTAAGCGCCATGACTGCGTTAGCACTCAAAGCGCCAAAGCTCATGGCTGAGATATTAAAGATGCTAGCTGAATATTTTTGGGAGCAATCTTTGCCGCCAATCTCGATCCTAAAGTTATAGTCAGAAAGATGAGTGGGAGCGAGCGACTGATTAATCCATTGATAACCGGGTGCCATGACATCAAGCGTGGTGCCAAATGGACGTTTATCTGAAACTGCCTTAGAGCGTGAGTAAACCAGGGTGCGCTGGCTTCTGGAGAAGGGTGTTTTGTCGTTATCACCCTCAATAAAATATTGCCGAATCTCTGGTCGAATAAATTCTAATAAGAAACGCATATGACCCAAAATGGGGTAGTTGCGTAACACAGCATGCCTCGTTTGGAGGCGATCATGAATTCCGACGAGTGTCAGGAAGCCAAAAATAGCTAGTGGATACCATGCGGCAGTATTTACAAAAAGGCCAAAGATGCTGATCAGGGTTCCAGTAATACAAATTACAAAAGTGCTAAGGCGTATTGGTAGGATGGGGCTCATTTTGCGCACTCACTTATGTCTGTTTGATAGCTAAGTATAAGCATGCAATAGAATCAATAGGTGACAGTCTCTCTACAATTTCATCAATATTGCTACTGACAGCCTATCCAATTTATGAAAGTTAATGCTGAAGGAGTCTCTTCATCACGCATTTATTTGCCGGCTGACCAAGAATACCAAGATTTATTGGCTTTCTTTATTCACACCTTTCCCCATATTGAGTCTGGAGAATGGCGGACCCGTTTTGCTGAAGGTTTAGTCATGACCATGGATGGCGAGCCAGTGCATGGTGACGATCCTTATCAAGCGAATACCCATTTAATGTATTTCAGGCGATTGGCACGTGAACCTGAAATTCCTTTTGCAGAAGAAATCCTTTATCAGGATGAACATATCGTAGTTGCAGATAAGCCCCATTTTTTACCAGTGACACCCAGTGGCCTTTATTTGCATCAAACCTTATTGAATCGGCTTAAGAAGCGAACTGGTATTCAAACCTTGAGCCCGATTCATCGCATTGATCGTGATACTACAGGCTTGGTGATCTTTTCAGTTAGACCAGCAGAAAGAGCGCAGTACCAAAATCTATTTAGAGATCGAGCAGTTAAGAAGGTATATGAAGCGATTGCTCCCTACCATGATGAGCAAGCCCTCAGATTGCCTATGACTTATCAAAGCAGACTAGTAGAGTCCGAACACTTTTTGCAGATGAAAGAAGAGCGGGGCGAGCCGAACACAGATACTTATATAGAGTTGATCGAAGTCGATAAGCCCTGGGCTCGGTATCGCTTAACTCCTGGTAGCGGTAAGAAACATCAATTACGTAGTCATTTAAATGCTCTAGGTATACCCATTCGGAATGATCAAATTTATCCGCACCTGACGCCCTATCAAGAGTACGACCTAGATTTTTCTAAACCTTTGCAGCTCTTGGCGAAAGCAATTTACTTTGTAGATCCCATTAGCAAACAAGAGAAATCATTTCTCAGTAAACGAGAGTTAAGCCCGCTTTCTTCTGCTACAAAATAGAGTCCTCATTGATCAGGCAATCCAGTGCCCTAATCATGAACCTCTGTAAGGAAAATACTGACTTTTACATGTTCTTGCGCTTGAATGCGTGTTTTTAAGTTGAAGTTTGATCCGCAATTCCTTAATTTTTATGAGAAATTTGTTGCAAATTGTGATGCATAGCAATAGGATAAATGTCCTATTTCAGTAAAGCAGAGCGAGTGATTGTCATGGAAACGATAAAAGTGCTGGTAACAAATCGCAAAGGTGGGGTTGGCAAAAGTACGATTGCCGCCAATCTTGCTGCGTACCTAGCTCTTCAAAAAGGCTTAAAGATTTCATTGATTGACTACGATGAGCAGAGCTCATCTTCTGCTTGGATTAAAAAAGCTCCCAATATTGGTATTGAGACCTATCGCGCTGAAATGTCTTATCAAAGCGCAGGCATGACTCTTTTGAGTGCCAGATCTTCTTTGCGTAAATTTTCAACAGGTTTTGATGTCAGTATTTCTGACCTCACTTGGACGCCAAATATGGCTGAAAATTTTATGCATGATTTCGATATTGTTTTGGTGCCTACTTCAACCTCTAAGTTTGAATTAGCGAGTACTGAAATTTTTATCTTGGAATATGTATTACGTAATTCGCCTTTGATTTCTAAGAATAAACAAATCATCATGGCAGTGCCTAGTAGAGTCGAGACCAATTTTGCAGAAACTAGCATCTCCACCAATCTTGCCTCTTTAGGTATGTGCTACATAACCCCGCCAGTACTGCGTGCCAATGAAATTGATAATTTCGTCTATGAGGATTTTTTCTGCGTCTCCAGTAATGCCACTATCTCAACTTACTTCTGCCGCTTCGGTGAGTTTGTTGCGCAACAGATTTTGGATAAGAAGCGTGAGCGCGAAGCGCCTACTTCTAAATTAGGCGCTATTTATTCTGGTCTAGGCAAAGGTATTTTGATCTTAGATCGCTACCGTCAGAACAAAAAGATATCTGGCATGCAGGCTCGTTCTCAAATGCAAGCATTTAAAGCGAGCGAACAGAGTCCTGCCGATACTTCTATTCCGGCTTTTCTCAGCAAGCAAAACTAAAGAGGTGTGATGATGTTCGGTAAGAAAAATAATGAACATAAGTTCTCTGAACCTCAGATTGAATCTTTCGGCACGATTGTTGGCGCTGCTACTGAATTTCATGGCGCCTTGATGGTTTCCGAGAGCGTGCGAGTGGATGGCAAGATATTTGGCAATATTGAAGAGCGTGCTGGCCAAAGAATTACGATAGCGATTGGCAAGGGTGGTGAGGTACATGGCGATATTTATGCATTTCGCGTACTCATTGCGGGTATGGTGAATGGCAATACTTACGCGCATGAGAGAGTAGAGTTACACGCAACCGCCAATGTCCATGGAGATGTGACTTACGACACGATTGGAATTGAGCCTGGTGCTACCCTCAATGGCCAGATGATTTCTAAAAGAGCAGAGCCGAACACGACACCTGATTCAGCGACGCAGCTGCAAGATACGATCAATAAGATCAAGCAGGACGCCGGTATTTCTTCTTAGTTTTCCTTGTTGGCTGCTGGCTTAGTAAAAGCCAACACATCCATCGGATTGAGTAGGGCGCCATTCTTATAAACGCTGAAATGCAAGTGTGGTCCTGTCGAGCGGCCAGTATTGCCGACCTCTCCAATTAATTGACCGCGACTAACAGTGTCTCCTTGGCTTACTAAGAGTTTCTGACAATGCGCATAGAGGCTAGTGAAGCCTTCGCTATGCTTGATCTCAATGACGTTTCCTAATTCTGCATCGTACTTTGCCTTGGTGACAACGCCATTACCTGCAGCTAATACTTGCGTGCCGGGCTTGGCATTGAAATCAATGCCAGGATGAAAGGCAGGACTATTAGTAATGGGGTCTACGCGTGCACCAAAGTTGCTACTTAAACCATAACCAGCGGCCAGAGGTGGTTTTGTGGGCAATGGAATCAAGCGCTCGTATTTCTCAAGCCATATTTCTTTGAGGGACTGCATTTTTTTACTCAGACCTTCTGAAGACTCTAGCGTTTGGTTGATGCTTACTCGCAGGCTGGGATTTTCTTCAGAACGAATTTGATAAGGAAAGAGTGGTAAATAAGGACCGCCCTTACCAGTGCTGGCTTCGCTCTCTTTCTCTCTGTCTTTGCGCTTTTCTTTCATCGGCAGTGGTGTTGCCAGTGCAGCATATTGCTCGTTTATCTTGCTAAGCACATCTATTTTTTGGTCCATCGCCTTTAAAGAGCCTTGGAGCTTGCTGAGTTTTTCGCGATATTCTTCTTCAAGATGGAACAGCTCTTCTGAGGTAATCACGCCTCCCATATCACGTGCCATACCTGGATCGAATTTAATCGCAACCCTAAAGCCCATGAAATAGATAGCGCTACCAATCATGATGAACAACAGACCGAGTGCAGCAGCAAAACGCATTAGTTGAGTTTTGGTGATATTAAATTTTCTGCAGTGGGAGGTTGCCCCCGAAATCCAGATGATTTGCATAATGTGACTCGATTAGTTCTTAGAGCTTGCTTGTGAGGCTTCAATGATTGAGTTTGTAATGCCTTGGCTAGCCAATTTTTTGGATAGCGCTTCTGCACTTTGTTGTGTTGCTAAGGGTCCAATTCGAACGCGATAGATATTGCTGCCATTAATTTTCGCGGGATCAACAAAGCTGGTATAGCCTTTTTGATTAAATGCGGTTACCTGATCGTTGGCAATTTCTTTGGTAAAAAAAGCACCTGTTTGAATAAAGTATTTGGAGTCACTAGCACTACTTGTAGAAGCTTTATCAGGGGCAGCATTAGAAGAGGTTTGCGCTGGTACTGCAGCTACCGCAGGTGGGCTGGATATTGCTGGTGCTTTCTCAGCAGGCTTGATGTTGACTTTAGGTGCTGCTGCTTTTGGAGCTGGTTCAGTTTTATCAGTATTTTTGATCTCAGCCTGAGGGTTGCTCTTTGAAGAGTCTTTAGGGGTCTCGCTGGTCCCAAAATGCACTACCTTACGCACTACGCTAACGGAGTATTCACTCTTGGTTTGAGAATTTTCCAACTTGATTTCAGCAGTGCTACCAACTTTGCCACGTAGCACATTTTTAATATTGGCTGGATCCATCCCTTTAAGGGGTGATCCATCGATGCTAATCATGATGTCATTGACCTGAATGCCTGCCTGAGAAGCCGGGGACTTGTCCTCGACATGCTTAACCACAATCATCCCCTCCGCATTTTTGGTGTAGCGGATCCCAATAACGCCTTGCTTGTCGCCCTCTATATTTTGAGCAAAAACCAGTTGCGTGGATAAAAGGAGAAGCGCGAGGAGGTATTTCACGGGTTTGTGGGCCTTAGAAGCTGGGTCGTATTGCGAGATTGCCGATCAAGGCTATTTTAATGTAGTTGTCAGTTCATGATGCTTGACTTGAAGTCTTTTGAAAAGACAGATAAATGCTCACAAAAAATGGGTAAAAAATAGGTATAAAACCCTTTTTAGGAGTTATTTTGATCAAGCTTTTTAAAGGGGGCAATTGGGCTATAAATGCTCTAAAGGGCTATCAGCATTGATAATT
The DNA here is from genome assembly GCF_018687415.1 of Polynucleobacter sp. UB-Siik-W21. Classification (NCBI taxonomy): domain Bacteria; kingdom Pseudomonadati; phylum Pseudomonadota; class Betaproteobacteria; order Burkholderiales; family Burkholderiaceae; genus Polynucleobacter; species Polynucleobacter sp. UB-Siik-W21. The sequence continues at coordinate 736,662 of NZ_CP061289.1, forward strand.
TCTATGAAAATGCTAAAATCGACTGGATTTAATGCCCCTTTACCTAATGCCATCCATTTTTACTGCAGTCCATCCCTTGAGAGCTAGAAAGTTGTGCCTATCGCACAAACTATTGCAATGCCTCTACGGTGCTTTATTACTGTCATTGATCAGTATTAGCCCTGCGTCTGCTTATGTGTCATCCCAAGGAATAGAAGATCTCTTATTAAAAGGGGACTCCAAAGCGGCGCTTGCCCAGGCCGAGTCACTCAAAAAAGATCTATCGCCCATTGACTATGCCAATACCAAAGCTTCTGCTTTATTAATGTTGGGTCAGTGGCAAGAAGCCGCCAATCTCCTAGAGCCTTTCTATTCAAAAGATAGTTCTAATCTCCTCGTGGCTAATAACTATGCAGTTGCCTTATGGGGAATGGATAAAAAAGACCAGGCACGGAAGGTGTTAGAAAAAGCCTTAAATACTGCCTCTCCAGCTTTCAGAAGTTTGCGCAAAATTTATTCAGCACAGGCAGCAGAGGCCTATGCAAAAGCGCTCAATGAAAAGAATTCAGCTCCCCCACCCGTGCTCTTAGCTGCTGCTATTAATGGCTCTGATTTAGTCGATAAGCCTGTAATGGTGGCACAAGCCCCAAAGACAGCTGCCCCAGCACCAACTGCTGCCCCGAGCGTTCAGGCACCTAAGACTAGTCCTGTAGCCACTCCAGTGGTAGAGACTCCAGCCCAAGTTGCGGCAGCTGAGAAAGATGCGGCGCCAACTCCTCAAGAGCTTGAAGTGATCACTGCCAATATGGAAAATTGGGTCAAGGCGTGGTCGAGCAAAAACGTCAAGTCTTATTTGGCTTTTTACTCACCGAGTTTTTCGCCTGATAAGGGATTGTCGTATACAGATTGGTTGGAGCAGAGGAAGCAGAGGGTTGCTAAGCCGGGTGCGATTAATGTTGAAATCAGCATTATGAAAGTCGTTAAATCAAAGGGCAAAATTGTTGTAACCTTCAGGCAGAAGTACAACTCTGCAAACGTCAATACGAACTCTGTGAAGCTTTTGGAATGGGTTAATGACAAGGGCACTTGGTTAATTGCGCGTGAATTCAATAAATAACTTATCTCTCGATAGCGGAGCGCTGAAATTGCGTTGTAAGCTTTTATTGATTGCTTGCATCTGTATAACTCCCGTTGCTAGTTTGGCGAATGGGGACACTACAGTTCGGCAGGCCACTCAAGAATTGGTGCGCAATGGCAATTTAGATAAAGCCATGGACATCTTAAATAAGTCTGAAGTCGAACACCCCAATTTCCGTTTAGCAACATTTATGCGCGCTGAATTGTTAACTGCGCTGACCGGCGGAGCTATTGCAAATAAGTCCAAGAGTGAAGTGCGTGATGGGGAAGCGCCACAGAATCTATTGTCTGAGTTGCAGTTAAGAAACTCAGTGATTCCGAATTTAGTGGACCTGCGCCCAGCTCAGGTCTTAAAGATGCCTAAAAATGCAGATGTCATTTTGGTTGATGCATCTCTGTCTCGCGCCTATCTCTTGCGCAATAAAGACGGTGACCCAGTCTGGGAAAAAGATTATTACGTCACTATTGGAAAGTTAGGCGTGGGTAAGCAAAAAGAGGGAGATCTTAAATCACCTCTGGGTGTGTACTCCGTCACCATGCAAATTCCGAAGCAACAATTGAGATCTATTTTTGGTGCTGGAGCATTGGAGTTAAGTTTCCCGAATGCGCTTGATAAGAAGTTGGATATCAGTGGCTCTGGAATTTGGTTGCACGGCGTACCTAAAGATACTTACAGCAGGGCACCTAAAGCTTCTGATGGTTGCCTCGCTTTTGCTAACGATGATGTTCGAGAAATTATTGAGTTAGCGAGCAAGCGCCAATTTATTGTAACCGTAGTGCCCTCCGTTCAATGGCTCAAGAAAGCTGATTGGAGTGCACGCGCCACTAAGGTTAGTAATGAAATTGCCGCATATCGATCAGAGGGCCTTAAAAAGAAAATTGTTCGTCCACCAGAGGCTATCTACGCTACTGAGTCGACATCCACCTTGGTGATTGACCAGCCGATTGGTCAGGGCGAAGGCTCTGCAGTCTACCGAGAGTATTGGGATAAAAACGGTAATGGCTGGAACTTGAAGTTCAAGAGCCGTACCTAATTCCTGAGCTATGAGCCAGCCCCTCCGGCATTGGCATTTAAAGCGCCAGTTTTGAACTAAGCAAATACTTTGCTTGAGGCATTTGGGGCTGGTTTTGAGCTTCTTTGCCTTTCTTCCTAAGTTACAGAACCCGATTTAAGCTCCTTTTTTTAGGATTTTCCCTAAGATTGCACAAAAAACAGGCCAATCAGGATAGGATATACGCATAAGTTGGCATGACTTTTGTTTTTGTTTGGATCAGCCTATGGCTTGGATAGAATCGATGAATGACCAATGTATGTTGCTAGCTGGATTTTCCGGCGCTGATATTGCTCTGAAGATATAAAAGGATAAGCGTCGTATGCCAATGGTAAAAAACTGTTTAGCCAACAAATCGAATACACTGATTTCAGTGAGTTCCTCTGACTATGTTGTCAAAGTATTAGAGCTCATGCGCGATAATTTAGTGCGCTCTGTATTGGTGATTGATTCCGATCAATTAGTAGGAATCGTTTCTCAGGGTGATTGCGCTATTAAAGTGCTGCTTCCAGGTTTGAGTGCCAAAGAAGTATTAGTCAAGGCGGTCATGACCCCAAACCCCATCTCAGTAGCTTATGAAGATGATTTGCGAGACTGCATGCAAATCATGATTTCCAAAAGAATTCGTCACTTGCCTGTAGTGGATGAGGGCAAAGTCAGAGGTGTGATTTCTGTTGGAGATGTGGTGAAAGATACTTTGGAACACAGAACAGGTCAAATTCAATTTTTAGAGCGTTATATAAAAGAGTGGGATAGCTCAAAAAAAAATGATTCATAACTTTTTTAAAACCGTATTCATTCAAAAGGAAATCTTTTTAGTAAGAAAATAAATGGCACTATTTGGTAAAAAAACGCAGTCCGCTCCCGTACAGGCTCCTAAGGGACCTGAAAAAGTTGCGCCTGAAAATTCATATTTAGGACGTGAACCTATCATCGATCGCGATCAAGCGATCATTGGGTATGAACTTTTTTTTCGCCCGGGAACTACTCTGAAGGCAAAGCGGGTCAATGAACGTAATGAGGTGTTAGCGCAAATTGCCAAACGCTTAGAAGCAGATCCGAAGGCAGAAGTCACTTATCCCGATGAAATTACAGATGCTAATTTGCGGGATGATGAGGGCAATGAAGTCAAAGAAGTCACTCTTAGTGAAATGCTCTACGCACTCAAAACTAAAGGTGTGGCTCAGTCACTTGGCTTACATTTGGGTTTTATCAAAATTCATCCCCATCAATTAGGAGATGAGTTGCGCGGCATTCCTGCCATGAAGTTTCCTTTACAAATTGATTTGGCTGAGATCTTGGAGGCGATTAAAACTGAAGTCCCTCCGGATGAAACTGTGAAAGATAGTAAGAAGGATGCCAAAAATCCCGATGATCCAGATGCGCCTAAGGTGCCTGAGATTCTGGAAAAGCTCGAGAAGATGTCGAACATCGGTTACAAGTTTGTGCTGACGGGTTTGACAGAGGTATTTGATGGTCTCGAAGACATCTTGCCGAAGTTTCGCTATGTCAAGCTTGATATTCACCATGTAGAGAATGCAGCCAGCTTGATCGAATTATGTAAAGCCACGCCGTTACCAAGAGATACTAAGTCGCCTGCGAAAAAAGGTGCAAAAGCCGGTAGTGATGGTGCTGTGATGCAGATGATTGCAACACATGTAGAAACTCCTGAAGATTTTCATAAGGCCCGCGACTTAGGTTTTGATGCCTATGAGGGCTTCTATTTCATTAAGCCTGATCCAGATCTGTCCTTACATCGTGGCGATGACTATCGGAAGATATTAAAGCTACTGACTTTGCTGCTTTCGTCACCTGAACTCCACGAGTTGGTTGATGAGATCGAGTTGAACCCAGTTGTGGCAAAACATTTAATGGTGATCGCGGAAGTCGATGCTGGCAGGAAGCGTGCAAAGCCTGAGAATGTTCGAGACGCTGCAGTGATTTCTGGAGTTAAGCGGATTACCCGTTGGACCCAACTGCTGCTCTATGCAGATAGTAAGGCTAAAGTTTCTTTGGAATCTACCCCCTTACTACAATTAGTTTGCGTCAGAGCATTCTTTATGGAATTAGCATCGGTCAAATTGCCAGCTGGGGCTGGATTGGGCTCGAGTGATTTGGCTTTCTTGGTTGGCGGATTATCCTTAATTGATAACCTCTTTGATGAGTCTAGTCGAGAGATTTTGTCTAAATTCAATTTGCCTGGAGTCGTTGTCGATGCGATTTCAGATCGCAGTGGCGTTTTAGGTAAATTACTCACCCTGGCTGAGGCTGCTGAGATTGGCGACTTAGAAAAATGTCAGCAGCTATGCGCTGGTGAATTGGGGTTATTGACTTTGGATGATGTTGCCCAAGATTCTCTGTTGGCTATTAAAACCTTCGTTGCGCAAACCCAGCTGGCTCCAGATGAGGACGTTTGGGAGCAAGCCGAAGTGACAGAGGAAGAGTAATTCAGTTAATAACGGAGTTTTAACCGGCTTATTAGCTGAGTTGTTAAATGCGTGATGAGCTTATAGTGACTCAATTAGTGGCTCATTTAGCCGTTAAACTATCTAACTCAATCACCACGCTGGAGCAATCATGAGCGCACGTCGCCGCTTTATTAAGACCTTTTCCTTGTCTGGAATGGGTATTGTGGCCGCCTCAACTCTAGGTTTTTCTTCGGATGCTGCTGCGCGTAGATTTAAATTTGCCAAAGAGCAAGAGGCCTATAGTGGTCCCCACATCATGGTCAAAAATGCCAAGATCCTATCCATTAAGAATAGTGATGGTACAGAGACTATGGGAGTCATTAGTACAAAAGGAGTGATTGACGTTCGTGCTGTTGCGAAGAAACTCAATATCACGGCTCCATACACTCTGGATCAATTGCTACAAGAGGGTAACGCCACCGCATTTAATAAGGTGGTTGCTGGCGCAGAAAAGTCTGGCGTGCCTTATTTGTCGGAATCGAAAATTCGCTATGGCAGACTTTTCAAGAATCCAGGCAAAATTATTTGTGTTGGCATTAATTATCGTCAGCATGCAGAAGAGGTAGGTGTCGCTAAGCCAGCGGTTCCAGCCTTGTTTAATAAGTATGACAATAGTCTAGCTGCTCATAATTCTGTATTAGAGATTCCAGCACCCGATGTTTCTTATAAGCTCGACTATGAAACTGAGCTCCTTGTAGTGGTGGGGAAAAAAGGGCGCAATATTCCTGAATCAGAGACACTCAATTATGTTGCTGGCTACTGCACTGCAAATGATTTCACCTCACGCGATTTGCAACTCGATCTTCCTGGTGGTCAATGGATGATTGGTAAAACCTTAGATCAATATGCGCCTATCGGGCCAAACTTTGTGACCGCTGATTTAGTAGGCGATCCCAATCAGTTGCAAATTCAGACCTTTGTGAATGGTGAGATGCGACAGAACTCGAATACTTCTGACTTTATTCATAATGTTCAAAGATTGCTCGCCTATATCAGTACTTACTGGACGCTCGAACCTGGCGATATTATTTTCACCGGTACCCCACAGGGCGTGATCGCCAATATGCCCAAGGATCAGCAAGTTTGGTTGAAAAAGGGCGATGTGGTCACCAGCGTTGTAGAAAAGTTGGGAGAGCTCAAATTTACTTTGGGCTAGGGACTATAGCTAGATTCAAGAGTAGGATAGAGTCTTAGGGTATCAAAAGCTTAAAAGGGAAAAAAGCTAATGAAGCACAAGCCATTCATCATCCTCGCCGCTCTCATGATTTCTTCATCCGCCTATGCCCAAAGAGAGGGTGGGGGACGAGATATTGGGCATGGCAATAACGGTAACAACGGCTACGGTAACAATAACAACTATGTTGTGGTGCCCTATGACGCTGGTAATGTACCTGGAGCTCCCAATAGCAACCAGCCCGTGACCGTAATGAATGGTCCAAACGGCTCTACTCAAACCCAGGTCGGCACTACCACCTACTATTCCCCTGGCGGAAGTTCTGTGACGAACGGCAATCGCACCATTTATTCCAACGGCAGCAATTGCGTTGTGCAGGGCAATAAAAAGACCTGTAACTAGTTTTGCCGTCAAAAATAGATACGCAATGGATCAAAGAACCGAAATAGAGACTCTGTTGCATGATTTGGGTCAGCCATTGCTTGCTATTCGCTTAAATGCTGAGTTATTAATGCACTCTCTTGGTGAATCGGGCTCTGATCCCATTAAGAAGAAAATCCAGGCTATTTTGCAAGCTAGCCAAGAATCGATGGATATTGCAGCCCAAATTGCCGCTCTAGATAATAATAAATAATCAATTAAATCAATATCTTAAGAAACATTAGCCATAATAATTAGAAATTTCTAGTCATTGAGCTTAAGTTTTGAGTTTATGGGTCGTAAAAGATGGTGAGGGCTTGTAAGTTATGTAGGCTCGGGTTGAATTTTAAGGTTTCATTGCACGATTTGAAAGGATAGCAAGGTTAGAGGAGGTTATATGAATATGCAAATAACACCTTCGGCTGCTGTTTCTAGTTATTCATCAGCCAGCGAATCACAAGCACGCCAAGGGTACTTGGGCGCGTTGGCTGCTGCTTTGCGCAATGGTGATGTAGTTGCTGCTCAACAGGCATTAATTGAGTTGCGTGGTGTTGGCGGTGGCGTTAGCCCAGATGCTCTGTTTGAAAAGATCGATAACTCCATCAAGTCAAGCCGTACGGATGAAATTAAGTCAGCCTCTTTGGCTCTTGATGAGTACAGAAAATCGGGTCAAGTTGACCCGTATCACAATAGCGAAAAGATGCCTGGTGCTCAAAAAGCACCTTTGCCAGTTCAGTTAATGGCTGCCTCCGGTACAGGTACCCTGGTCAATATCAAGGTTTAATAGCCAATTATCAGGCTCAGTTTCAGGTTAAACCTGGAATCTTGAGAATAAGCCCGAAAAAGTGGCCTTATTCTTCGAATTGAAAATCCCGTCTTTCCTCTACATTGGTAGCTTATTTATCAGGATAGCCAAAGTCCGTCCATTAGCTGGCTGGGGCACCTTTCAACAAGGATCATATGATTGCGACTACTGAGTCTTCTGTGGATTTAAGCACCTCCGAAATCTTTCTTGCGCGCAATTCCGTGTTTGATAGCTCGGGCAGGGTGATGGCCTATGAAATGCTTTTCCGTTCCCGAGAAAGCGTAGATGAAGGGCGACCTGATGATTTAGCAACAAGTACCCAAGTGATTGTCAATTCGATGAGCCACTTTGGTTTAGAAGGCGTGCTCGGTTCAGCCGATGGTTTTATTCATGTCACTGAGAAGTTACTCAAGAGTAATACCCTGGAGATTCTGCCTGCGCAGCGCATCATTTTAGAAATCTTGCCAGACGTTTCTCTCAATGCAGAAATGCTCAAGCGCTTACAAGACCTAAAAACAGCTGGATTTCGGATTGCGCTTGTAGATACTAGCTTGAGCGATGCAACTCCAGCAAAGGGCGTAGTAGAGAATATCGACGCTATTTTGCCTTTGATTGACATTGTTAAGGTAAACCTACAAAACACTTCACCTGAAAATACTGCTGATTTGATGAGCCGGGTTCGTCAATTAGCAAACCCGATTTTTTGGGCAACACTAGTTAAGACTGGTGAAGATTTAGCGGCTTGTAAGGCACAGGGTTTTAGTTTATTTAGCGGACCTTATTTTTCCCAGCCTTTAGTAATGCGCAGTAAAAAACCGCAAGCACTGCAAGTCAGTCTAATGAAAATTGTCGGACTCCTATTTAAGGATGAGGGCATTGCGACTTTAGAGCCTCTGTTTAAGGCCAACCCCGATCTCACATTGGGACTGTTTCGCTTAGTCAATTCTGTTGGTGTAGCAGGGCATTTACAAATTAGTTCGGTACGTCAGGCTTTGGTTACCTTGGGCCAAAAGCAACTATTGCAGTGGATGTTGCTCCTCATCTACACAGAAGCAGGGAATGCCGCTACTTCAGAACTCCAGCGTCGTGTCGTGAACCGTGCCCGTTTAATTGAACTACTCTCACAGCATGAAGATATTACTCAGCCAGGATTAAGTGATCAGGCTTTTGTAGTGGGCCTCCTTTCTTTGGCGCACAAGGTCACCGGTCAAACTTTGGAAGAAGTGCTCAAGCATATTCACCTAGCTGAGCATTTGCAAAATGCGCTCTTGCATCATGAAGGTATTTTGGGTCAATTGCTCGTCTTGACGGATGCGATTGAGGCAGCTGACTTTGGTCGCATGGAAGCCTCTAGGAGTCACTTGGGAATTTCAGCACAATCTCTCACAGATTTGCAGCTTCAGGCAATCCATTGGACCAATGAGCTTGATCGGCAGATGAGTGCGGTGAAGGGCTGATGTACTGGTAATTTTGTCATTTTCGGCAATTCTGTAGATTTCGTTAGAATGTCATAAAACTAAATTGAGACGGCCTTTATGACATTAATGAAGCACCTACGTATTGCCCTTGCAGATGATCATGCAATCATTCGTGAGGGTCTAGTCCAGGTGCTCAATACACATCCTGGTATCGTGGTTGTGGCCGAGGCTAAGTCAGGCAAAGAGGCTATTAAATTAGCCGATAATCTAGAATTGGATTGTTTGGTGCTCGATATTGATTTGCAGGACCGCAATGGTATTGAGGTCATTAAATCGATTCGTCGCAATAATCAAAAGCTACCGATTCTGGTGCTCTCAATGCATCCACCTTCTCAGTATGCGGCTCGGGTTTTATCTGCGGGTGCCTTGGGCTATATCACGAAGAGTGAACCCACTCAGGAGTTGGTCTTAGCGATTCGTCGCGTCGCAACCGGTGCAAAATATATCAGCCCTGTCGTTGCAGAAATTTTAGCGGAACGCTTTGGGGATGCCCAAACTGCTGCAGACCCGCATCAATGTCTATCTGACCGCGAGCATCAATTTATGATGATGGTAGCTACTGGATTGACTGTTAATGCAATTGCTGAAAAGCTCAGCCTTTCGCCGAAAACGGTCAGCATGTACCGCACTCGTACGCTGAAAAAGATGGGCATGAAAACGAATGCAGAATTAGTACATTACGCGATTAAAAACAATTTATTGGCTTAATTCGGGTCTTTGCAGTATAAAAGTTGCTATTGGTGTCCCTAATTAATCTAGTTAAACCGCTTTTACAGGTCTTATATTGGAATTGTCTAGACTCAAAGTTTTGTAGTATCTATATTGGATAAACAAGGTTTTCTTACGATCATCGCAATCGCTTTTACAAGTCAAAAATTTAATGCCCAATAGCGATATGCTCTCCCTCTATGAAGCTGTGACTGAAATCAGTCAGCAGATGTTGCAAGCTGCTCGTCAAAAAGATTGGGATGGCTACGGTAAATTAGAGATTTTGTGTCAGGGTTATATTCATCAAATTCCGGTGCATGGTGAGCAAGCTCCGCTTACTCCTGAAGCTCTTGAGCGAAAAATTGCTTGCCTTAAAACTATCTTATCTAACGATAAAGAAATTATGGATTTAATGCAGCCGTGGATGTTGCGCTTGACTGACATCATGAATGGCCAGTCTTTCAAGAAATAAGTAGATCAGTCATGGCTATCAATCCGATTGGTGGTATCAATCCAGCAATCGCGCCAACGGCAATCGGGCAGCCTAGCCAGCCCGCCCTCAAGGTAGGTCTAGAGTACGTCGGAAAAATTGTTTCTTTTGATCCTGCTGGAACGGCTGAGGTACAAATTGGCGAACAAGTATTCGGCATGAAGCTGGGTAGTAATTTTGTAGTAGGGGATGTACTGCATTTTCGCTTTCTCGGCAGCGATCCAAACCCTACCTTTCTATTATTAAGTACTGGTGCTAATCAATCTGCTTTTGAGAATGTGATTTTGAGCGGTACGAGCTTGCTGATTACACAATTGCAAGACGAAGCTCAGTTACAAGGACAGCTTTCGAAGGTAGAGAGTTTGCTGCCCCCTCTGATGCAAAGCCCCCTGAACTCACAACTCACGGCAGCCCAATTGCAAAATGCCATCATCATGAGCGGGCTCTTTTATGAATCCCATCTGGCGAATTTTGCTAAAGGGAAGTGGCCTTTAAATACATTGATGAAAGAGCCTCAAAATCGTCCTAACTTTAATGCGTCACAAGTTGTGAATAAACAGTTAGATGCTTTGGAGAATCAGACGATTCGCTGGAGCGGCAATATTTGGCCAGGGCAGCCAATGGATTGGCAATTGACTTACGAGGAAGAGCAGTCACCCCAAACGGTCTCAGAGGAAGGTGTCGCTCAAACCATTGTGAGTGTGATTGAGTTAGATTTACCCAACTTAGGTAAAGTGCAGGCTCGTCTGACCTTGCGGGATAAGGCCTTAAGTGTGCAACTTAAAGCTGAGAAGTCGCAGACTGAAAATCTCTTCAAACAAGAATTATCAGATCTCAAGAATACCTTTAATGCTAATGGTCAGGAGCTTAAAGCGATGGAGGTCATCGCACATGGATAAGGCTAAGAATCTACAGCAGGCGGTAGCTTTGACTTATGAGCATGGTGAATTTGCCCCTAAGGTATTGGCAAGCGGAAAGGGCTTAGTGGCCGAGCAAATCATTGCCAAGGCGAAAGAACATCAGATTTATATTCATGAATCAAAGGATCTGGTGGGCTTGCTCATGCAGGTCGATCTTGATGAGAATATACCTCCGGCTTTATATCAGGCGGTAGCAGAAATTCTGGCGTGGCTATATCAGCTCGAAAAGCAGGCTTAGGGAATTACCTGATAGAGTAATGCAATGGATTGCTAAAATATCAGTAGTCAGCATAGTCATTGAGTTTCAAACCTATATTGCATGAATTGAGAATATGTCTGTATCCATTGAGAGCACCCTAATTTTGCAAATGAGCGCTGCTTATAACGCCCATTTTATGCAAAATGCAAATGCGGGCGAAGCCCTAGTGCATATGATGGAGATGTGCAATTCGCTACATCCCAAGCTGAGATCAGTAAACCCTAAAGAGGTATTGGCATTATTCTCGATGGGCAAAACCTTTACCAGCAGAGCACAGTTACGAAACTTTGCAGTAGATGTGATCGTCTATCTAGTCGGTGATGTTGTGGGTTCTCATTACTCGCGTGCTGAGTTGACTGAGGCTACCCAACAAAAGATAACGAGCTAATTGTCACTATTGCACTGGTGACAGGGTATTACACCTGCATATTCATGATGTCGTGATAGGCGGAAACGAGCTTATTACGAACCTGAACAGTTGCTTGAAATGACAGACTGGCCTTTTGTGTTGCTACCATGACATCGGAGAGGTTGACGCTATCGTCACCGAGAGCAAAGTTTTTACCTAGCTCAACTGCCTTAGTCTGGCTTTGGTTTACTTGATCAAGAGATGACTTCAGCGCGGTAGCAAAATCAATCGATGGGGTAGACTTTGGGCCATCCCCGTTGTTAATTCCCTTAATACTATCTAGGCCCTGAATTGGGGCAGCCAGGTTTGCAGGGGCGGCAGAAGACGCAGCCTTTAATTGGGCCAACATTGCTTGAATACGCCCTGAATCAATAGCGCCGACACTCATGATGGAACTCCTCACTGAAACTTTTCAATGGAAGTAATGTAGCAGTAAAGAATGGCGGCAGTTTTGGCAATAAGAAGGAAAAAAAGGCCTTATTCCTTCAATTGAAATGAAATTTCCCTATTCATAATGACGTCTAACATCATATTTATTTAGGGCGTATTGGACAAATCATGCAAAAAACCGATCTTATCAGTTTCCAGAATGATCTTCAATCTGCCTTTTCATATCACTAGTAGGTCGGGAAAATTGTTATGGAAAGCTTGTTAGCGCGCTTAAATTTGCAGGGCACTAGTAAAAAAGTGCTGCTGTCCGCGGGTATTGCTGCGGTGATTGCAATCATGGCCGTCTTTTGGATCTGGAGTCAGGGACCTAAATATAAGGTCGTGTTCTCTAATTTCAACGATAAAGATGGCGGTGCCATCGTGTCTGTTTTAGAACAGCAAAACATTCCTTATAAATTAGCGGATGGTGGTGCTTCCATTCTGGTGCCAGCCGAATTGGTGTACCAGACCCGTTTGAAACTAGCAGCTATGGGTTTGCCTAGAGGCGGCAATGTTGGCTTTGAGCTTCTGGAAAACCAAAAGTTTGGAGTTTCTCAATTTGTAGAACAGGTCAACTTTCAACGTGCCTTAGAGGGTGAATTAGAGCGTAGTATTCAATCCATCTCTGGGGTTGAGGGTGCTCGAGTCCATTTAGCCATCCCTAAAACGTCCGTGTTCGTGCGTGATGCGCAAAAACCAACGGCATCCGTTTTAGTGAAGTTAATGCAAGGTCGTACCCTAGACCAAAATCAGGTCAGTGCAATAGCCCATTTAATTTCTAGTAGCGTCCCAAATTTAAGTCTAGCCAGTGTTGATATCGTTGATCAGACTGGTAGCTTGCTTTCTGATGCCAAAAAGGGCGGTTCAAAAACTCTAGATGCAAACCAACTCAAATATGTTGAGGACTTGCAAAAAAATATTGTCTCGCGAGTACAAGCGATTATTACCCCAATTGTGGGCGAGAAAAATGTGCGGGCTGAGGCGAATGTCGAAATTGATTTTTCAAATACCGAAGAGGCTAATGAAATTTATAAGCCAAATCAAAAGCCTGAGGTTGCCGTTATACGTAGCTTGCAGACTAATGAATCGATTGTGCCTTCAGGATCAACCAATGGTGGCGTACCAGGTGCTTTAAGTAATCAGCCTCCCGCAAATGCAACGGCTCCTCTGAACACCACCAATAATGCTGCTCCTGGCGGCGCTGCTGCTGGTGCCGGCGCCGGAGCCAATAATGCTGCTGCTCAAAATCCGATGAGCACGCAAAGAAATTCAATTACGAATTATGAAATTGATAAAACGATCTCGTTTACCCAAAAATCCATGGGCGGGGTGAAGCGTTTATCAGTAGGTATCGTTGTTAATAACAAGGCTGATGTTGATGCTGAAGGCAAGCCTACTACACGCCCTTTAAATGATGCTGAAAAGCAGCAGATTATTGATTTAGCCAAACAAGCGATGGGCTTTAATGAAACGAGAGGCGATACTTTAAGCGTGGTGAATACCCCATTTACCCCTGCTAAAGAGGCTGATGTATCTGAATTGCCAGTCTGGAAAGATCCTGTATATATCGAAATGGCCAAAAATATTGGTCAAATTCTGGTCGGCTTAATCGTGCTATTCATTATGTATCGCAAAGCAATTAAACCGATGCTAGCCAATTTATTGGCGCCAGATGAGGCCCCGACTACGCTTGATGATAGTCTTGACGAAAATGGCAGACCCATACCAAAATTGACGCCATATCAAAAAGACCTCAAGACCATTCAAGCTTTGGCTAAGGAAAATCCAAAAGTAGTAGCTGATGTGGTTGCGGGTTGGGTAGGAAATAGCTAATGGCAACAAATCCAAACGAAAGTAGCGTTCTTAAAGCTGCTATTTTGATGTTAGCTCTCGGCGAAGAGGGCGCATCACAGGTGATGAAGCACGTCTCTCCACGAGATGTGCAAAAGTTGAGTGCCGTCATGACTACCCTACGCAGGGTTGAGCAGGCTACGGTAGCTGACACGCTACGGGATTTTTTTAGCTATGCTGGCGAAGGTGCCTCTCTTAATATTGACACCGATTCGTTTACCCGCAATGTCTTAACCCAGGCATTAGGGCAAGAAACTGCCTCAGGTCTATTTGAGCGCATTCTAGAAAATAAAGATTCAGAGGGTATTGATAACCTCAAGTGGATGGATGCAACAGCTGTCGCTGATCTTATCCGTTATGAGCATCCTCAAATTATTGCCACGATTTTGGTGCATCTTGAGCCTGAGCAGGCTTCTCAAATTCTGACTTTATTTAATGAGGATTTACGCAAAGATACGATGTTGCGTATTGCTACTTTGGAAGAAGTGAAACCACAAGCGCTCAAAGAGTTAAATGTGGTACTGGCCCGTTTATTGAGTGGAGCTCAGACTTCCACTAAAAAACAAATTGGTGGCATTCGTGCGGCTGCAGATATCATGAACTATATTGGCCAAGCTCCACAGCAAGTGCTGATGGATCGTATTAAAGAATACGATATTGAAATTGCAGAAAAGATTAATGATGAAATGTTTACCTTTGACGACATCATCAACATTGATGATCGTGGTATTCAGACCATCTTGCGTGACGTTCAATCTGATGCCTTGGTAACTGCTCTCAAAGGCGCTAGCGCTGAGTTGCGTGAAAAGATCTTCAAGAATATGTCATCTCGTGCAGCTGATATGATGCGCGACGACTTAGAAAACAAAGGCCCTGTCAAACTTTCTGAAGTGGAAGCACAGCAAAAAGAAATTCTGATTGTTGTCAGGGGCTTGATCGAAGATGGCTCAGTGATGTTGCCAGGTGCCGGAGGCGGTGAGGATTACCTCTAATATGGAAACTTCTCGCGCCTGGCCTAAAGCAATAGGCGAATCCTTTTTTACTGATCTGATCCCAACTAAGCCGGCTGTTAAGCCCGAACCTAGTCCTGCTCAATCGATGAGTTTTTCTCCTGAGAAAATCAAGGAGATTTTGGATAAAGCCTATTTGGATGGCTATGACCGTGGCATGAAAAGCGGTCACGAAGCCGGCATGAATATGGCGAATGAAAAATTGGCAGTTGAACAAGCCGATTTGAAAAATCTGATGAATGGATTTTCGAATACCGCCAAAGAGAAAAGTAAGGTCTTGTGTGAAGATGTATTAGCTTTATCTCTAGATATTGCTAAAGCAATGCTCAAAGAGCATCTCAAGATTAATCAAGAAGCCATCTTACCCATATTGCGACAAGCTACCAATAGCCTGATCGATAGCGAAGGGCCACTCCATCTCAAGTTAAACCCTGAAGATGTGCAGATTGTGCAGAAATATTTACAAGCTGAATTAAGTAATTGGCAGATAGAAGAAGATATTCGGATTGAGCGTGGCGCTTGCATCATTGAAACATCAGGCAACACCGTAGATGCTACGCATGAAAATCGCTGGCGCTTAATTTGTGATGCCTTAGGTCAGAACCATGATTGGCTGGTGGAGAAATCATGAGCATCGCGAACCCCTTAGATTCAATCGGCAGTGATCATGCTCACCTGAATCTAGATGGGCTTCTCAGTAATTATTTACGTCATTGCTCTAGCGCAGTATCGACTGTCGATAATGTTGAAGTGGCTGGACGTGTCACGAAGGTGACTGGTTTAGTGATTGAAGCGGGCGGCATATTTTTACCGATTGGTAGTGTTTGCGTGATTCCAATGGGTGATGGACAGCAGGTTGAAGCCGAAGTCGTTGGCTTTGATCATGGACGCTTATTTTTGATGCCTCAAAGCAATATCGAAGGTATTGCTCCAGCCGCTAAAGTGATCTTGAAGTCTATGCCAGTGCGTACTTCACAATTTCATAAGCCCTTTGATCTCAATGACGATTCTAATCAGAGTGAAACTCGTGTAACCCGCTTGCCAGTGGGTGATCATCTCTTAGGTCGTGTACTTGATGCCGCAGGCGTGCCTTTAGATGGCTTAGGCCCTCTACAGGCGGATCATTTTGCTCCTTTGCAGTCAGAGCCGATTAATCCTTTAAAGCGAGCTCCGATTGACACAATTTTAGATGTTGGTGTGAAGGCAATTAATAGTCTGCTGACAGTAGGACGTGGTCAGCGGATGGGCCTATTTGCAGGCTCCGGCGTTGGTAAAAGTGTGCTGCTTGGTATGATGGCCCGCTATACCGATGCTGATGTCATCGTCGTCGGCTTGATTGGTGAGCGTGGCCGCGAAGTAAAAGAATTCATTGAACATATTTTGGGTGAGGTTGGTTTGGCGCGCTCCGTGGTGATTGCAGCACCTGCGGATGCTTCACCCCTCATGCGTTTGCAAGGCGCTAATTATTCAGCCACGATTGCAGAACATTTCCGTAGTCAAGGTAAACATGTATTGCTGATCATGGATTCATTAACCCGCTTTGCTATGGCGCAACGTGAAATCGCTTTGGCTCTCGGTGAGCCGCCTGCAACTAAGGGTTATCCGCCTTCGGTATTTGCAAAACTCCCTAAGCTGGTTGAGCGTGCTGGCAATAGTGATGTTGGTGGTGGTTCGATTACTGCTTTTTATACTGTCTTGACAGAAGGTGATGACCAACAAGATCCGATTGCCGATTCAGCACGAGCGATTTTAGATGGCCATATTGTGCTGGATAGAACTTTAGCCGAAGCAGGGCACTACCCAGCCATTGATATTGAGCAGTCGATTAGTCGCGTCATGCATAGTATTGTGGATACGCAACATCAACAATCGGCTCGTAAGCTCAAACAGCTCAGCTCGAAATATAGTCGCAATCAAGATCTGATCAACGTGGGTGCTTATGTACCTGGAGCGGATGCCGTTTTGGATGAAGCGATTCAGAAACGCATAATGATTGAAAGCTTCTTGCAGCAAGATTTTGCGACACAGTGCAACACCCAGGAAAGTATTGAGCAGCTTAATCAGATTATTACGCAGCAAGGCTAAGCATGGCGAACACTCTGAATGGCATGAATACCCTCTTAGAGCTTTCTAAGCGAAATCTGGATAAGGCAGCCGAAAGATTGGCTAAAGCGAATCGTGATGTCGCGCAGGCGCGTGAACAAGAAACTCGCTTGCAAACCTATCGTGATGAATATATTGCTCAGCGTAATGCTTTATCACTTGAAGGGGTTACGGCTACTGATCTGCAAAATTACATGCTCTTCTTGAAGAATTTAGATCAGGCCATCGTTAGTCAGGGCGGTGCTATTCATCAATACGAAGAAATCGTCAAACACCATTTAGCGTACTGGCAAAAATGTCAGGCTAAAAAAAGATCATACGAAGTCATCATCGAAAGAAATCAATTGCAAATGCAAAAGTTAGCGAATAGGCGCGAGCAGAAGCAAATGGATGAGTTCAGTAGCAATCAACGCCGCTTTTTATCGGCCAATCACTCTGGTGCATAAAAAAGATCGCCATGAATATTGATCTCAAAGCGCAAACCCAATCCTTGCTCAACAATAGTGTTGGGCAGGAGGCTGGTGGATCGTCTAATGCCAAAGCGGGTGCAGCGACTTTGCCCATTTTTAGTCAATTGCTTTCTTCTCAAGTCAAAGTATTTCAAGAGCTAGATGCTAAAAATACGGTGAATACCGCGCAATTACTTTCACCTAATATCGTGCAGGCTAGCAAATTGCAAGCCAAAGACAATCCTCACCAGGAAGAGGTGAGGGCTGCTGTGAGTAGGCAAGCTGATGCCTTTATCAACATTGCTAAGGCAGGCGAGATCCATTCTGTGCAGACAAGCACAGCGCAAAATCCTCAGATTACGCAGCCTCGTACTGAGTTCGCTTATGCCAAGCTAGCTGAAATGCAAGCGCAAGCCAAAAATATGCGGGTGATTTCGAGAGAGCCGGGGTTAAATACCGATGCTGAGATTCTGCAAGCGCAGGCTAGACGCCAAGGTCCTACCCAAGCGCTATCCAAAAATGCGACGTTTGAGATGCCAGAGAAAGATCAGTTGGCAGCTAAAAAGAGTACAAATCTAGCAACCGAGGCGATTACTGCCATGGGAATCTCTGCATCAGAAAATCAGGGGCAAGGCAGTCAAGCGGATACTGGTGGTGAATCAGAGTTTGGTAATGCACCTATTCAAGCCAATACGATGCATGGTCAAGTGCATGCCCAGTTTGGTTCTTTACAGTGGAGCGAGGAGATCTCACAGAGAATGATTTTGATGGTTGGTGCTAATATGCATTTAGCTGTTTTAAATCTCAATCCTGACAATCTTGGACTTCTAAAAATTGTGATTACCGTTAAAGATCATCAGGTGAATGCGACTTTTGTATCGAACAATGCCGATGTACGCCAAGCCTTGCAAGACGGCTTAGAGCATTTGCGTAGCTCGATGAGTCAAGCAGATCTCGTTTTGGAGCAGGCGGATGTCCGCTCTGGGCTTAGTTATGAAGAGAGTCGGGCGAGCGCTCTAGCTTCTCAGGCCGAGTCTGGTGCCAATTTTGACCTTTCATCAGAACATCAAAATGCTTTGAGCCAAGTGCTCAATGATCAAGCACCCAAGGGCAGCAAAGCTCAGGGCCTGCCGATGCAGTACGATGGCACTGTTAGCGTATTCGTCTAATTTTTATGGCTATTTATCAACTCATCTACGTCAGCTCTGCAACAGAGACTTTTACTCGAGAAAAGTTTCTGGATATGGCTTTTGTGATGAGCAGTGAAAATACCAAGGTGGGTATCACTGGTATGTTGGTATTTAAGGATGGTAATTTCATGGAAGTCCTCGAAGGTGAGGAGTTGGCTGTGAAAGGACTTTTTGGCAAAATTGAGCAAGATTCTCGTCACACCCTAGTAAGCGTGATCCAGGAGGGTGAAATTAGCACCCGTGAGTATCCTAGTTGGGCAATGACTTTTTATAACCCTCAGACTGAGGAATACGAGCATGTTGGCTCGCCGATTCAGTGGCAGGACAAGCTTTGAAACTGGTCATGAATAGTCAAATCATCCGTCTAGAGCCTGCACAAAATTCAGAATTGAGAGCAAAAACCCCCTTTATTCTCCGATTTGAATCCTGCCCATCCCTCTAAAATCAGATGATGACTAATTTAGGCAACCTACCTAGCTCTTTTGGTAATTCACTGAACTCCGGCTTTCTAGCTAAAGGGGTTTCTGCTGAATTTCATGGTGCACCCACAAATAGCAAATCTTCTGTGGGCGAGCCTTTATCCAGTTTTATGGATGGATTGGGTAGCTTTTTAGGTAAAACGCTGTCTGGTGGTTTAGCAGTTGCCTCCGTTGCCATGCCTGGCGCCTCTTTGGGTATTTCTAAATTGGGTGATGCAGCAGCCAGTACTTTGTTACATGGTTTACTGAGCTCACAAACTTCGAGTGCTCCTAAAAATGAGATGTCTGCATTAGCTGGTATGACTGCTTCTGCCGGTCAAATGATGCCACGTCACCCTTATCAAGCTCAGCCTACTGCTTTCCCAGGGGCTAGTTTCATTACTTCGGCCTAAGTTTTACTGAATACTCCCTTTTAAGGGAATTTAGCCCCCAGTAAACCTCTAAAGTAGTTTTCAAAATAGCCTCTAAACGCCTTTATAAGGGGTGTTTCTCCCTCTTTTCTAAGTATCTAGTGTCATCAATTCCATTGATAATGAGGAATAATTTTCACAATGGAGCGGTAAATGGCAGAGAACGAACAACCGGTTAAGCCCAAATCTAAAAAGATGTTATTCATCATCCTAGGTGTGGTGCTCGCATTGGCCATCGGTGGCGGGGCGGCTTACTATTTTTTGGTCATGAAAGCTGATTCTCATGCGGCGGAGGCTAGCAAGCCAAAAACTCCAGAACTCCAGATTTTTGTACCTTTGGAAGTCTTCACAGTGAACTTGCGCCCTGAGAGTACAGAGCCGCAACAATACCTGCAAACTACCTTGAACTTACAAGTGCCTTCTGAAGAGATGAGCGCCAGTTTGAAAGCGCGTATGCCAGAGTTGAGAAGTCGTATTTTGTTAATTCTCACCAATAAAAAAGCTTCAGAAATCACTTCAGTTGAAGGTAAGAATGCCTTGATGACTGAAATTATTGAGCAACTTCAAAAACCATTTAGCGGCAGTGAGACAGAGCAAAAGATCACTGGCGTCTATTTCACTTCTTTCATTATTCAGTAAGTAAGAGCCCATCATGGCAGATGAGAATCTCACCGAAGGTGAACTTGACGAGCTGTTAAAAGACGTTGAGCTCACTGAAGAGCAAAAAAATGCTCAAATGCAGGAACAAAGCCTGCAGGGTGCACCAGCGAAGACTTTTAATTTAGGCACCCAAGAGCGCCTAGTTCGTGGCCGTATGCCCACGATTGAAACGGTTCATGAACGTTTTATTCGTTTGCTGAGAATTACCGCCTCTAACTTATTTGGCACGCTCATAGAAGTAAAGACCTCAGCAACAACAACCTGTAAGTATGGTGAGCTTCTATCCAAACATAGTCAACCAAGCAATATTAATTTGATCAAACTCAAACCACTACGTGGTACTGGTTTGTTGATCATCGATCCCAATTTGGTGTTGTACACCGTTGACAATCTTTTTGGTGGCGGAGCCCGTTTCCCAGTGTCCATCGAGGGTCGCGAGTTCACGGCTACTGAGATGCGGATTGTGGGTACATTGTTAAAGACTTTCTTTGCTTCATATCAAGAAGCATGGGCCCCGGCCTACGAGATCGAATGTGATCACGTGAGCTCAGAAATGAATTTGTCATTTGTGAATATCGCTATGGCAAGTGAATTGATGTCAACCACCACATTTACACTGGTGATTGGTGAAGCCAGCTACGAGATTGACTTATGCATCCCTTATATGATGCTCGAGCCAATCATGGATATTCTGACATCCCAGACTCAGGGTATGGTTGCTGAGCATGATCATGTTTGGGAAGAGACCTTGCTTCAACAGGTAGAAGCAGTTGAAGTAGAGGTGGTTGCTAATTTAGGCAATAAAACCATGCTGATGGAAGAAATCATTGCCTTAAAGAGCGGCGACGTCATTCCCTTCCCTTATTCAGCAGAAATACCGGTAACGGTAGATAACGTGCCTGTCTTATCTTGCCGCTATGGCATTTATAACAATCAATACGCATTGCGAGTTGAAAAACTCTTGAAACCTGACGCATCTGAATATATTAAAGGAGCCACTGATGGCAAATGAAATTGAATCCGGCAATCAAACGGGTGCCGAAGTGTTTAATGAGTTGGAAGGGGCCGACAAGTCCCTGCCACAAGAAAAGGATTTGGAATTCATTAAAGATATTCCGGTCCAATTCTCGGTAGAAATCGGCCGCACCAAAATTCCAATTAAGTCACTTTTGCAACTCACACAGGGCTCTATTGTTGAATTAGATGCTGCCTCTGGCGATTTGATGGATATCCTCGTCAATGGCACGATGATTGCTAAAGGCGAAGTGGTCGTAATTAATGAAAAGTTTGGTATTCGCCTGACTGAAATCATTACCCCAATCGAGCGTATTCGCAAGCTTAATAAATAAATCAATCGATCATCAAACCACACAAGCTCAATAAGCCAGAAAACAGCACGATGACCATCTTGAAAACTCGCAACTGGGCAATACTGGCAAGCTTCTTCTTTGCTGAAGTGGCGCTGGCTCAGGTCACTCGTGTTCCAGAGTCTGACGGTGGACCATTTCGAGTGATTCTGGGTTTGTTATTGGTATTAGCCCTAATCGCTGGTTTAGCGTGGGCGATGAAAAAACTTAATCATGCCAAGATTGGCAATCAATCGGTTGCCAAAATTGTCGGTGGCGTGAGTGTCGGTCCGCGTGAGCGTGTGGTAGTCGTTGAAATTGGTGGCAATTGGGTGGTTGTTGGCGTGGCTTCAGGTCAAGTCAATAGCTTGGCCAACTTTAAGATGGCAGATCTTGACTTTAGTGATGGCTACGATGAAGCGCCATTCTATGAAGATGAGTCAACACCAACTGCTAAGCAGGGGGGTCGTGAGCAACGCCAATCCGAACCCCGTTTTCAATTCAGATCTGAATTTGATGAAGAGCAGTCACCTCCTTCGTCTGAGTTTCAAGAAGAGCCGCGCAATATGCAAAGTAGTTTTAAACCTCAAACCAGTTCTGCCAAGTTTCATAAAGAAAATGTGAAGCGTTTTTTACGCAAGGTCCTCAAAGTGGGTGATGGCAATGAATGATCTTAATGAAATGAAGCCCATCCATCTTAATGCCAAGACTGTATTTTGGGCGCTGTGCTTGGGCTTTGCCTTGGCTTGTATTTTCTACACGATTCCTAGTTATGCAGCCAATAATTCATCATTGAATGTTTTATCCAGCTCCGCTGGACCTGGTGGGAGTCAAAACTACAGCTTGAGTCTGCAGACTCTGATTCTGCTGACCTCTTTATCCTTTTTGCCAACCGTTTTGTTAATGATGACCAGCTTTACCCGCATCATTATTGTGCTTTCACTCTTGCGTCAGGCGATTGGTGCGCAAGCAACCCCACCAAACCAAATCTTATTAGGCTTAGCGCTATTCTTAACCTTCTTTGTGATGGGCCCGGTGTTTGATCGAGTCTATAACGAGGCGTATCAGCCGCTCAATGAAAACAAGATCACGATGCAGCAGGCTTTAGAAAAAGGTTCAGTCCCGATTAGAGAGTTCATGCTCAAACAAACCCGTGAAACCGATCTGGCTTTGTTCTTAAATATGTCTGGCAAGAAAGTTGCCTCACCTGAAGATATTCCGATGAGTGTTTTGGTCCCTAGCTTTATGACCAGTGAGTTAAAAACTGGCTTTCAGATTGGCTTTAGTATTTTTATTCCTTTTTTGATCATTGATATGGTGGTCGCCAGTGTGCTGATGGCCATGGGCATGATGATGGTCTCGCCGGCGATTATTTCCTTGCCCTTTAAGCTGATGCTATTCGTATTGGTAGATGGCTGGCAGCTCTTATTGGGCTCCTTAGCAGCTAGCTTTGCATCCTAAGTGGTGGCAGCAAAAACTAAATAATCAAACAGATAAAAAATAGAAAAAATAAATAATAGGACCAGGACAAAAGTCATGACACCAGAATCAGTAATGAATATCGGACGCCTTGCAATGGAGACCACCTTACTGGTCGGCGCACCTTTGCTCTTGGTTTCTCTATTGGTTGGTTTGATTATTTCGGTATTTCAAGCAGCCACTCAAATTAACGAAGCGACTTTGTCTTTTATTCCAAAGCTGCTGGGTATCTTGCTGACACTCCTCATCGCAGGGCCTTGGATGATCTCAGTATTAGTGACCTATATGCGGGGTATGTTTAGTAATTTCTCGCTCTTGATGGGCTAACACCATTCATTCTTACCCATGCTGACGCTCAATAGCGAACTCATCCAAGCTTGGGTTGTCACGATCTTAATACCGCTCACGCGGATTCTGGGCTTTGTAGCCATCGCCCCGTTTTTTGGTAATCAAGCAGTCTCACCGCAAATTAAAGTGGCTATGGGTATTTTGCTCGCCATGGTGATTGCGCCTGCAGCACCAGTAATGCCAGACATTGACTTACTCTCCTTGAGTGGTGTTTTGATTGTTGCCGAGCAATTGATCATAGGCTTGGCAATCGGTTTTATGGCGCAGATTATCTTTAGTGCGATTGAGTTTGCCGGGCAGGTGAGTGGCATGACCATGGGCTTTGGTTTTGCAACCAATTACGATCCTCAGTCAGGCGGCACAACCGTGGTGATTAGTCAGCTCATGGGTATCTTGGCACTCTTAGTTTTCCTAAGTATGAATGGCCACTTGATCATGATTTCTGCATTGCTCCAGAGTTTTTATGACTTCCCCGTCACAGCACAAGCCCATATGGTGGATGGCATGATGATTGCTCTGTGGGGCGCTAAGCTATTCAGTATCGCTTTGCAACTCTCGCTACCCATTGTGGCGACTTTACTCATTACTAATCTAGCTTTAGGTATTTTGACCAGATCATCACCGCAGCTCAATATTTTTGGTATCGGCTTTCCACTAACCCTATTGGTTGGATTCTTAGTAATCATGCTGATGCTACCCACACTAGCTGCCCCTTATCAAATCGTGATCGAGCAGGGAATTGAGGCTAGTAAAAATATGCTGAAGTTGAGGTGATGTTTGGATGTGGAAAAATATCTAGTCTTATGCGGCATTGAACACTATCCCCCCAATTTATGGATCTTTAAACCGGCATATAGTAAGTCTTTAAGTTATTGATATTGCTTTATATTTACATCTAAATTACAATAACCACATGGACATTAAAGGCCGCATCTTGCAATCCCTTCGCCCGCGTCGAGATGGGCTTTTATTGCGCTTAGACACCAAGTCTTTTGGCAGCCCTAGTCAAGTTTCTGATGCCCTGCGTTCTTTGGTTGATAGTGGCCTTATTGAAAAGCTAGATCGAGGTGTTTACGCTAAGCCTTCTAAGGTGTTGGAATTGGGTAAGGAAGCGTTGCTAGCAAGCGCTTCTTTGAGAGTAAAAAACTTGCGCGATCAATTCATACGCCTCAGTAAGCGAACTCGTTTGACGCCAACCGCTCGATATGTCAAGAGTTTGGCAAAAAGTGAGGGCGTTGTATTTAATCCCATCTATGCAGATCGTTGGGCGAGTTCAGTTACTGAATTAGCCGGTGATGAAGTAAAGAGTGACTCAACCGATGATTTACTGGTCGCTCTTACACGCTCAGGAAAAATGACCCCCAAAGATATGGTGGCACTGGTAATCAAACACCATAAAGACCTCAAGCGTGTTTGATCCATTTGGCGATTATGCTTCACGTGGTTATCTGCGCAACACCGCTGGCGAAAAAGATATAGAAATCATTAAAATTGCGGAGCACGAACTATTTCGTGCTCAGTTACCAATTGCTTTGGATTTTTTAGCACAATGCAAAAGAATTGAGTACTCTGATTTTTTGGAAGTCCACCGCATTCTATTTTTAGGTCTTTATCCTTGGGCTGGTGAAGATCGAAATACGCTTTTGCCAGATAGGTCCATCAGCAAAGGTGAGGTGTACTTTTGCCACCCAAAAGATTGTCAGCGTGCGATTGAGGAGGGGCTTTCATCCGCTCAAGACAAACAACAAATGGCAGTAAGGCCAGGATTTATTATGGGCATGTTTGCATTTGGTCACCCATTTCTAGATGGCAATGGGCGTGCCATGCTCCTTGTTCATGCTGAGTTATGTTTTCGTGCGAATATGTCGATTGATTGGATTGCTACTGACAAGACTGCTTATCTAGAGGCATTAACTCGTGAAATTGAATATCCTCATGCTGGTGCTTTAGATCAATATCTGCGCCCATTCATTGTCGAGAAAATTCACCGAGATCAGTGGTTGGAATGTATATCAATCTTGCCAGGCCTTGATGGGGTCAATGCAGGGGTAGATTCTTCAGCGCAATATGCGGATCCGCAAGTGGCTGAGAGTTACCAAGCTTTCGAACGTCGGCGTGACTATAAGCTTGCAAGCTAGATAACCAGCCAGCTATTCAAAACAGCCTATGAATACAACCTTCCAACAAGCCTTCACCCTTCACCAGCAAAGCGAAGTAGAGCAAGCAAAATTGCTTTACGAAGATATTCTCCAAAATGATCCCAATCATTTTGACGCTCTGCATAAGCTCGGAGTGGCAGTTACCGATGAAGATCCTTCAAGAGCAGTGCAGTGTACCTGGGCTACTTGTGCAAATTGACGCGCAATGAATGCCGCTATTTGAACTCTCCATGTTAGGCATTGATTTTTACCCAACCAAGAGCCTTGCCAGCATAAATAATATTCTATACAATACTATTAATAGTGTTATTAAGGGGGTGATAATGGGTACCGTCGTAGCAAATAATTTAAAAACTAAGGGCATAAAAGCCATTGAGGAAGCTTTACTAGATCAACTAGAAGCGCCTGTATCCGTGCGTGGACAGGTGAAGTATGTGGTGATGAGCCAGGAGCAATATCAGTATTTACGTGAATGCGAACTGGAGGCTGCACTAGCTGAATCCAGGGCTGATTTGGCGGGTGGACGCTTTGTTAAAGAAACCGTGGCTGAGCATATTAAACGTCTCAAGCAGATCAATAAGTCAGCCTAATGAGTTGGCAGTTAATCTTTACTGAGCAATATAACCGGCGCGCTGCGAAGTTTCTAAAGCGTCTTCCTGATGTGGAAAAACAGTATGCCAAAGCACTAGAACTGTTAGAGCTCAATCCCCATCATCCTTCTCTGCGTCTTCATAGTTTATCTGGAAGGCTTGATGGCTTACAAAGCATTTCGATCAATTTGAAATACCGGGTCACTATTGAAATGATTATTACTGAACATGAGATTATTTTGATCAATGTTGGTGATCATGATGCGGTTTATTAAACTAGCTACTAAGTGATTCAATAAAGCAAATGAGTACATCCTTCGAAAAAGCCTTCATATTTCACCAGCAAGGTGAAATAGAGCAAGCAAAATTACTTTACGAAGATATTCTTCAAAATGATCCCAATCATTTTGATGCTCTGCATATGCTCGGAGTGGCAGTTACCGATGAAGATCCTTCAAGAGCAGTGCAATTACTCTCCAAAGCGCTTGAGATCAATTCAACGATGCCAGAGTGCTTTAATAATGCAGCCCATGCGCTGATGAAGCTGGGGCAGCATGCTTTAGCACTAGAGTGCTGCCGTCATTCCATCGCACTTGAAGCTGGAAATTGGACCACATACGCGAATGCTGCAGAGGCGTTACGTAATCTCCAGCGCCAAGAGGATGCCTTGGTGTCGATTAATGCCGCTATTAGTATTGCGCCAACCATGGCTAAGCTCTATTCCAACCGAGGCAATCTCTTTAAAGAGCTGGGGCAGTATGAACAAGCATTACTAGAGTATCAAACAGCGATTGAGCTAGACCCAGGAGACGCTACTTTCTACGTCAATCGAGGGTTGGCATATCAAGATTTAAACCTGATTTATCCTGCGATTGAGAGTCAAGAAAAGGCGATTGCTCTAGACCCTCAGTTAGGAGCGGCACACGATAACCTGGCAAAGCTGTACTTACTCAATGGTAATTTGCAATCGGGTTGGGGTATGTATCACTGGCGCTGGAAAGGCCTTGGTCTGACAACCCAGCCCTTAAAAACCAGCAAGCCAAGATGGCAAAACGGCAGCACAGCCAAAAGACTATTAGTTTGGGCAGAGCAGGGCGCAAGCGAGCATATCCTCTTTGGCAGCTTACTTTTAGAGATGCAGCGATTAGTGCCAAATCTATTGGTGCAGATTGATCCGCGTTTAATGCCGATTTTTGAACGCTCGATGCCAGAAATTACCTTTTATTCTGCAACAGAAAACGTAGATGAATCGCTCTACGATGCTCATATCGCCTTAGGGGATCTACCGGGACTTTTTAGAAATCAAATCGATGATTTTCTGAATGTCAAACTTCAGTATCTCAAGCCAAAATTTGAGCAAAGAAACCTCATTAAAGAAACGCTAGCCAAGCAAGATGAGTTGCTCATTGGCATTTCTTGGAAAGAAGAAGATCACTCAGCTAATAAATTAAGCAAATCCAACAAAACAAACAATATAGACCTGACTCAATTAGTCTCTTCTTTGAACATGCCTGGCATCAAATTTGTAAATTTACAACGGGGTATTAGTAATCAAGAGCTTGCAGACCTTCAGTCCAAACTGATGATCCAGGTTTATGGATATGAGCAGCCTAATCATTCATTGGAGTTTGATGACTTAGCGGCACTAGTCAGCGCATGTGACATCATCATCACAGTAGATAATGAAGTAGCTCACTTGGCAGGTGCTATGAATATCCCTTGTTGGGTCTTATTACTCAAGGCGCCTCATTGGCGCTGGCTATCTGGTGTGACTTTAAGTCCTTGGTATCCAAGCTTAAGGCTTTACCGACAAGAGCATCAGAGTGTCTGGGATGCACCTCTAGATAAAATCCGCCATGATCTGGTACCGCTATTAAAGCAGTCTACTCAATACAACTGAGCAAGATAATTAATGCATAGCACAAAGTAATACACCTAAGCTATTGCTTAGGTGTATTGAATATCAATCGAATGGGGAATTACAGAATTAAGCGCTGTGCTTCATCGGCTCTGCGGCCTCAGCTGGTGCTGCTATGGTTCCAGCTGTTCCCTTGTTGTAAGGGCCTAAGATAACTTCCATTGATGCAATGACCAGGGGAAGATACTCAAAATTCTGTGACTGAATGGCGCCATTGAGAATCTGAATATTGGTGCTATAGATTGTCTTGAGCATGGTGCGGTGTTGAGAATGTAATTTCTCATTGAGATTCTCTTGCACCCACTGTAAACCCTCAGCGATTTCTAATAATCTTTTGTGATTGGTAACAGGATCAAATTCACCAGCCATGATACGTTTGACCATGCTGATGACAGATTCAAACCAGCGTTTTTCAAAGCTAGCACCAGTCAGATTGTTGTCAACTGACACATAAGCATTAATGGCGTTTTTGCTATTAAACATGATGGTCTCTCGTTATCCGTTATTTCGTGTTCTTAGTTAAAAGTATTCTATCTGAAACCCCTTTGATTTGTATGAACTAATGGTGAAATGATCATTAGCGCAAATCAAAGGGTGTCAGGGTTCAAATTAACGGAATATTGACAAAATTGCAGCCGCTGCGGTGTTCATTTGACTTACCAAATAGTAGTCCACGCTTTGCTGAGTATTCAATTGTTGTAGATTAGCCTGCAAAGCAGTCGGATCAATATTGGCAATTGCATCAATTGTCTTTTGCATACCATTCTTGATATTGGTTGCATTTTTCAATTGAGCTTGAATACCAGCTGTTGCTGCAGCAAGAGATGCTTGTGCAGTAGAAACGGTATCAATTTGACCGGTAATCACCTGAGTAGCTTTATTAGCATTAGCAATTGCAGCATTTTGTGTATTCCACTTGATTTCAGGTGGAACTGTTGAGGTATTACCATCTTTATTATCAATTGCTAAAACGTTATTGCCTAAGTCAATCGCAGTGAAGTAATTGGTGAATTCAGAAACCTTACCAGTTAAAGAGCCACCACCAACATCTGTATTGGCGAAAGTTCCGTATAGATTGCCAGTATCACCACTATTAATTACGTTTTTGAAGGCATCTAGAACTTGTTGAGGCGTTGTAGTTTGTGATGCTGTAAACGTAAGGCCATTAATCGTGACGCTGTCACCAGGAAATAAATTGGCAGTACCAGCTAATAAATTAGTGTTGGTGAATGTTAAGGTATTTCTGGTGGTGGTATTACTGTTTTGAGACAGCAAGGCAATTCCGCCAGGAGCGCTGCCTGTTGTTAGTGGATCTATTGTTGTTAGGCTAAATGTGTTGCTTGAAGTAACAGTTGCGCTGACACCGTAGGCGGAGCCACCGGTAATCTTCGTACCAGTATTAGCGTTGATACCTACTTTTGTAATTGGAGATGAAACTGTTACTTGATTCTGGCCTGATAGTGTGTATGAAGCAAGACCTGAAGCAGTGTCTCCGGTTGTCAAAAGATTGGTTAGTTGTCCGCCTGGTGTGCTGTAGCTCCACGCAATAGTCGTTGTAGAGCCTCCAGCACTCACAGCTATACCAAGACCATCAATTTTTTCACCATCCCAGTCGCCATATTGACTAGTCGAAGCAGAATTACCAATTTTGGCTAAGAACGCCGTTGCAACTTGCGCCGCTGTAGCTGCTCTAGTCGCTGTAAAAGTCAAACCGCCTGCGGAGAAGCTATCGCCGCTTGATAAATTGCGGAAAGTGAGATTTTGAACTTGTGTTACTGGAGTTGTTGTGGAGGTAAAGGTTCCAATACTTGGATCTGGTTGAACACCATTATTAATATAGTTGACAAATGCTGCGCTCACTTGTGATGGTGAAATACCAGCAGCGCTAGTTCCTGGTCCTGGACCCGCAGTAAAAGTTAAATTACCAATAGTCAGAGAGTTACCCTGAGCCATACTAGTAGTTGGAAGAGTTATCGTTTGAGTTTGAGTAACTGCTGGGCTTGCATTTGAATTTGTATATATGATAGACGTATCTGAATTGCCACCAGTCGCTGTTACAGTAATAACATGAGTATTGGACCCTGTACCAACGGATGTAGTAAGCGCTGGGTAAGCGACAACAGTGCCACTTCCAGTGGTACTAACAAAAGTGCCGCTTGTTATCTGAGTACCTGACTGGATATAATTTTTGAAGGCAGTAGCGAGGTCAGGACCCGATATATCACTTGTAAGGGTTAGCGTTACAGTTACTGGAGTTGGCAAACCTATCGTAACGGCACATGAATCTCCAGCCTTCAGTCCAGTCAATGGCAAAGTAATGACTGGAGTAGTTTGACTGCTACTTACAATTGCAGCTACGTTTCCAATGGGTGATCCCACAAGGGTTACAACTGGAGTAGTTAAATTCGTTGCAGCAAAAGTTTGATCGGTAATTTGCATGCCAGTAATCAATAACTGCTTTAGAGCAGTAACCAATTCACCCACATTGGTTGCATTAACTTGAGTTTGAGAATCTGGGGTGCCATCAATACCAGTAGTCACTTGTAAGCCAAAATCTGTATTGAGTAGATTAGCGCCATTCACGCTGGCACTAGTGACCAACTGTTGTATTTGATTCGTTAAATTCTGGAAAGTGAGATTTAAGCTATCGCGATCGGTTGAGGCAAATCCCGCGCTTGAGGCTTGAGTGGCTAAGCCCTTGAGCTGACTCATAATCGTAGATATTGAAGATAAGGCAGACTGAGCTACATCAATCGCGCTACCCGCATCAGTTAAGTTTTTGGTAACCGAGCCATAGCCCGCTACTTGAGCCGTCATTCGACTGACAACCCCAGTTTCAGCGGCATTTAGCGTCGCCTTACCAGATGCAAGTTGGGTTTGGGTTTCAACAATGCCTTTCTGTACCTCATTGACAGACTGAGTCAGTGTTGAAGCTAGCGAAGTAATAGTATTGCTCATGATATTTTTTCCTTAAATATCCAATCTTTTTATGTAAAATCCAGGTGGAAATTCTTGAAATACCTGGCCCTATACACGACAAAAATCAATAATTAGGGAAACTATATAAGGGAATCATCCCTTTGAATCCATTAAAAAAGCCGGGAATTACCCGGCTTTTTTAAGCTTAGACAGCTAAAACACTAGTTAAATCAACGGAAAATCGACAAAATCGCCGCTGCTTCGGTATTCATTTGGCTAACCAAATAATAATCGATCGATTGTTGATTGTTCAATTGCTGTAACTTAGCTTGCATCGCAGTAGCATCAATGTTTTGGATTGAGTTTACTGTGTTAGTCAAGCCTGTTTTCAAGGCTGTGTTAGCAGTAGACTGAGATGTTAAACCAGTAGCTGCTGCACTTAATGTTGCTTGCCCTGTAGATACGGTAGTAAGTTGAGACTTGATGGTATCAATGGCTGCTTTTGCATTCGATACTCCATCGTCTTGGGTTACGGTTGCTGTGTGTACTCCTGCAGTTTTCCATGTTAACTCAAGTGTTGTACCGGTTGGTGCTGTAACAGTATCGTATTTAGCATGAGCGGCCGTGTATGACAATCCCGAAAAAGTGCCATATGAAGGAGCGGCATTGGAATTAATAAAACCATAAAAATCTGTTGCAATATCTTCTGCAGCAACAGTAGATTGAGCCGTATAGATAATTCCACCAACAGATATAGATTGCCCTTGAGTTAATCCTGAATTAAATGAAATCGTATCAATTTGATTGGCAGCCTCGTCTCCGTGCTCGATGGTCCCAGCAGCAGTAGCACCTCCAGAGCCTCCTACAACTAAACTATTGGCAGTTTGATCGCCTGAAGCTGCTCTTGTAAACGTTAGTACGCCACTAGTATTTGTTGAGTCTGTGTAAATAGCATGAATGGCTGCCCATGATGAGCCGCTAAATAAACCTTTGCCTAGTGTATAGGTTCCATCATTAATGAAGCTATTAAATGCTGCCGCGAGATCAGTTGCTTGTTCTGTTTTAGATCGAAGTGCAAACGCAGAATTTGTTGTAAATTTCAAGCCTGCCAAAGTATAGGTGCTACCAGCAGCATCCTTGGTACTAGCTGCTGTAAAAGTCAGTGTATCAACCTGGTGTACATCGCTTGTAACGTCAACAGATGGCGCATCAACTGAGGCATTAATTTTTAACAAATCAAGCGATGTTGAAAGTGCCGCAATATCTACTCCATTTACTGTCGTCTGCGCTGAATCTGATCCGTCGATCCCTGTTGTAACGCTTAATGAGGATCCGTTTAGTAAGTTACTTCCATTTACAGAAGCACTCGAACCTAAATTCTTAACTTGGGTTGCAAGACTGGAAAATGTTGCCTGTAAGCTATCGCGATCAGTTGAGTTTAGGCCAGCACTAGAGGCTTGATTGGCGAGGGCTTGCATTTGGGTCATGATAGTTGCAATAGAACTTAACGCACTTTGCCCAACGCTAATGACGCTTTGGGCAGTTGTAATATTTGATAAGGTTTGCTCGTAACCAGTTGCTTGAGCACTTAAGCGTGTTACAACACCTTGTTGACCAGGATTCAGTGTCTTTAAACCGGCAGCTAATTGGTTTTGTGTATCAACGATTTCAGCTTGAACGCGTGCAACAGAATTTGATAGGGTCTGTGCTAAACCTGATAATGGCATTGGCATGATTCTTTTCCTTTAGTATAAATTTATGCATCCACAATGGATTGCAATAAACGGTCTGGTTACGCGAAATGCATAACAACAAACCAACTTACGAAAAGCATCAGTGCGCAGTGCGTAGACCACATCAACAGAGCTTGGCGCTAACTATGACATTAGCTATTTGAAAACTTCCGAAGAAGCCTTCGTTCTATATATTCTTTAACGGAGTGGGTTGGTAAAACTTAAGTATTTTTTTGGATTTAATTCTGTGTTGCCACATCGATATTGGCAACTATCCATCTTTAGATGGAGGGCTTAAATGCTTGCGTTTGCCTTGGCATTAGCAACAATGAGAGCCTTATAGGCATTTGGGTCCAGCTGGCTAATCAATTGGTAGTCAATATTTTGACGACTTTGTAGTTCAGCTAATTGAGCCTTAAGTTTTACTGGGTCAATATTCTGTATTGCATTCACTGAATCTTGTGCAGTCTTTGCTTGACCTGTAAGTTTATCGGCCTGGGCTGTGAGTCTTGTCGATGTCATCTTGAGCAAGGTTTGACCATTATTAATCTGGGCAAGCGCGCTATTGAGAGCATTCATTGCTGCTTGGGCATTTTGGGGTGTATCGAGCTTGATATTACTCATGAGGCCGGTAGTCATCATGCCGTAGATATTGACGCTATTAATGAATGATCTTGAGGCAGGTGTTTTATCGGTGCCGATGATGACATTCATGCCAGCTGTACCGGAGAGTAGGTTAGTGCCATTTAAGCCTGCTTTAGTAGCTAGCTTACCAATCTCAGTGACGAGTTGTTGAAATCTAAAGTTGAGGTTAATACTGTCAGAAAAACCTAGGGTGGGATTGCTAGCTTGAGCTGCCAGCTGTTGCATCTGCGGCATCAATTTTAAGATGGAAGTAATTGCAGTTTGCGCAACCCCAATAGTCTTCTGCGCATTTGCAATACTGTCTTGCGGTGTTGCATAATTTTTTGCAGCTGTAGAAAGTTTGGTAACTTCGTCTTGTTGCGCAGAAGTTAGAGTGGCTTTGCCATTCTTTAACTGCGTATTAATTGAATTAATTTTTGTCTGAAAATCTTTTACATAGTTTGTAAAAGTATTCACTAAATTTGTTTTGGCAATACTCATGATGATCTCTGATATTGCCTAGGTGATTTATGTTGTTGCTTCAGCTAAATTGATTACGTAACTGCCGTAATGCAGATCATTATTTTTTGAGCAATGCAACGGCATCGTTAATCATGCCATCCGCAACTTTGCCAGAATCAACTGTGAACTGACCGCTTTCAATTTCACTGCGGATCATGTCAACTTTTTTAGAATCAAATACTGGGCTATTAGCAATAGTCGCTTGTAATGCTTGCAACTGACTAGAAAGTGTAGTGATATCAGCAGCAGGTGGCTTTACTGAATTAGCACTAGGCCCAATCGTTGAAGTAGGGTTGCTCTCACTCGCAGCAGGTTTTTCCACTACGGTATTGAGCGCGGTCTTCAAAGAATCATTAATTTTCATGGGAACACTTTAGCCTAATTTAGGTACTGCTCGTTTCTCAGTTTTTTGAGTCAAACTATCAAAACACTATACAACTTAATGCTATATCACCTGAACTACTTTTACATCTTCTCTAACGGCTTTATCTAGCCTAACTTTAGCTAAATCCGGCCTTCCTTGGCGCGTTAGAAGAATATAAATTATTGGTTAGCCTACTTGCTTTGGCCGCCTACCTCAACTACGCCATTTTCTTTGGCAATCCCGGTCACAACACTGCCATTACTGACCTTGACTTTGACTAGCTCCCCTTCGGAAGCCTCATTTAACGCCTGACCGTCCGTGCTAATCGAGAATCCCTTGCCGCCACTAGAAACCCTCACAGATTGCCCTTTTTGCACAATCAGGGGCATTTTGAGCATTTCTTTTTTGAGGACGGTGCCTGCTACTAGGGACATTCTGGCGGTTTGACCGATAACACGGTTAAATTCCGTAAAAATGCCGGTTGGCAGGATGGTTAGATCGCCTTTTTGGAGTTGTAATTCATTGGCGGAGATGGTTTGACCCTGGCCGATCGGGGCTCCAGCAACTACATAGTTGGCAATGATGCTGACGTTAGCCTGGACATAGACGGTCCAAGGTTTGGGTTGGCCGCAGCGCACACCCACGGTTGTTCTGCCCCAAGCAGCGCTATTGGGCGGAAAAAAGGCTTCTGGAGAAGGGCAATAGGTTAATTGAGTGCCTTCTTCCATCGGGGTGACGGTAATTTCTGGTTTGCCAGGTGAGCCGGCACTTTGGGTAGTCAAAAAGTCTTTCACTTTTTGATTAATGATGCGCAGATTCTGGAAGGCAGGTGGATTACCAGCGTTAGTGGCTGAGTTAGATCCTGGGTTCTGTCCTTGGGCTGGTGCTTGATTTTGTACCTGTGCCCAGCTGATTTTGGGGTAGAGCACCACGAAAGAAAGTAATAAGGAGATCAACACGCTGGCAATCATGCCAATGATCAAGGTCTCAAAACCACGCAAAAAAGACCCGAAAAGGGGCTTTTCAGTACTTTTCTTGAATTCTAAGGGCGTTTCGTATGAGGGATGCATGCTTAATTCCAGTCCAAAAGGATGGCGAAAACATGATTTTAGGATTTTGGGGGCCAGTCAATGCCTCAATTAGCCGAACTATTACCCCTTTTATTGGCAAATCAAGGAAGGGGTGGGCAAATTACATTAGTGAAAATGCCATAAATAGGTATTTGTAGTGCTACAGAACCTATTACGGCTGACTTG
Source organism: Polynucleobacter sp. UB-Siik-W21 (assembly GCF_018687415.1). Classification (NCBI taxonomy): domain Bacteria; kingdom Pseudomonadati; phylum Pseudomonadota; class Betaproteobacteria; order Burkholderiales; family Burkholderiaceae; genus Polynucleobacter; species Polynucleobacter sp. UB-Siik-W21. Next base: position 771,800 of record NZ_CP061289.1, read on the forward strand.
AGGATTTCTTTAGGGAAATTGGAGAAATAAATGGATAAATTAGACGCGCTCTTTGATTTTAATGCAACCGCCCTGCGGGTTAGGGCCCAACGCCAAGAAATTTTAGCGGCCAATATCGCCAACGCGGATACCCCGAACTATAAAGCACGGGATATCGACTTTGCCGCCTCACTCCAAAAAGCCCTAGAAGCCAATGTGGCTAGTGCCGCCAATAATGCGGCGGTGAGCTCTAACGGCAATATGTCGCTCGCAACTACTCATGGCAAACATATTCCCGGGGGTACTGGCGGCGTTAATGAAGCTGACTTACTCTATCGCCCCTTGATTCAGGGCAGCGTTGACGGCAACTCGGTTGATGGTGAGGTGGAAAGAACAGCCTTCGTGGATAACGCGATTCATTACGAAGCCAATATCACGATGCTCAATGCCCAGATTAAAGACATGAACGCAGCACTCAGTCCTACTTCCTAATTCTTTTCGATAGAACGGTAAATTCAAATGGCCTCCTTACAAAACGTTTTTAATATTTCTAGTTCAGCGATGAGCGCACAGTCGCAGCGCTTAAATACGGTTGCCAGTAACTTAGCAAACGTAGATAGTGCTACTAGCTCAAACGGTCAACCTTATAAAGCTAAGCAAGTTATTTTTGAAGCAACACCAGTAGGCACCTCTGGTCATCAAGGCGTCAAAGTCAACAAGGTAATTGAAGATCAGTTACCGCCACGTATGGTGCACGATCCAGCAAATCCATTAGCAGATAAAGATGGCTTTGTGGCGATGCCAAATGTCAATGCAACCCAAGAGATGGTGAACATGATTTCAACATCACGCTCTTATCAAAACAACGTTGAAACCATGAACGCTGCAAAAACAATGTTGCAAAGAACATTAACCATTGGTCAAAACTAATAGGGACTAAAGATGAGTGCGATTCAAAACAATACAGTCAGTAACAGTGCAAGCAATAGCGCAAGTAATGGCATCAATACCAAATCCATCGGCGGTAGTGCTACTGCAGCCTTGAACGCATCTGCTAGTTCTGCAGCGCAGATCCAAGATCAGTTTATGACCTTGTTGGTTGCGCAAATGAAATATCAAGATCCTACTGATCCAATGAAGAGTGCAGAGATGACCAGTCAGATGGCGCAGATCTCTACAGTAGAGGGCGTTAATAAGCTCAATAGCTCCATGAACTCTCTCTTGTCGCAAATGCAATCGAGTCAGGCATTTCAAGCTTCAGGCCTGGTTGGTAAAAGTGTGCTGGTTCCAGGTAATACATTAAACCTCACAAAAGGACAGGCGACTTTTGGGGTACAACTAGATTCTCCCGCATCTTCCTTGAAGGTCAATATTTTGAATGGCGCAGGTCAGTCAGTTGATGTGATGACATTGGGTCCACAACCTGCCGGTACTGTACCTTTAGCTTGGGATGGTAAAGATATCAATGGCAATCAGTTACCAGATGGCCCATATAGATTTCAACTAGCAGCTAACGTTGCTGGTAAGAATATCAATCCAACTGGCTTAGCAACGGCTAATGTCACTGGCATTCTCAATCCTACGGCGAACACCAGCGCACAGATCATGTTGGATAACAACACAACCACCAATATTTCAAATGTGGCGCAGATTCGCTAATTTGTCAGTTAAACACTAATTACCAAAACACTGTTAATCACTAAAGGATCTATATGTCATTTGTCGAAGGATTAAGCGGTTTAAATGCAGCCTCAGAACATTTGAGCGTGTTGGGTAATAACATTGCTAACAGTGCAACAGTCGGCTTTAAAGCTTCGAGTGTTGACTTCACCAATGTATTAGCACGTCACCTTAATGCCGCTAATTCTGGATCACCAGTACAAACTGGGGGTGGGGTACTGGCATCAAATGTGATGCAATCGTTTACCCAAGGTCCGATTAATACAACAACCGTACCACTCAATGCGGCCATTAATGGTCAAGGTATGTTTGCATTACAAGACCCGGTTTTAGGTCAAACAGTCTATACCCGCAATGGTCAATTTACTCAGAACGTCGAAGGTTTCTTGGTGAATGGTTCTGGCTTTCAGGTACTCGATATTGCTGGCGCCCCGATTCAGCTACCGGTAGCTCCAGCGGATATTCGCCCTGGTTCTGCTAACACTAATCAAGTAGATGCGGTTGGCTTTAATTCACCGCTATCACCTTATGGCACTGTTACTTTTGGTGGCTTAAGCTATACCAATACCGATGGCAAAGTGTTAACTGCGGCACAAGTAGCCTCTTTATTTAGTGGTCTGCAAGCAGGTGATACACCGGCAACGATTGCAGCCCGCTTTAGTAATTCAAGTACAAACAATTACCCATTATTTACTCCTGCAAACAATACAGTGAGTTTTAATAATCTGGCTGCTAACGAAAGCGTTACCGTTGCAGGCCTGACCTTTACCGCTGGTGCATCAGGTGCAACGTCAGCGAATGTGGCAGCAGCATTTACTGGTTTAGCTGATGGCACTATCAAAAATAGTGTGACTGTTACCAATGGTGTTCTCAATGGCACATTGGCTGGTGTACAAACATCGAGTGCGCAAGCAAGCAATGGCGCATTAGCGTTTACCAATAGCAACAACACGTTAAATACACAGCTGTCTATCAGCGCTTCGAATGGAAATACTCCAATCGTTGCCAATACAGCGCCAGTCATGACGGGTATGTTTGGTGGAGTGTTAAGTAACTACAACACTTTAGCTGCAATACCAGCCAATATTCCAACAACGTACTTAGGTCAAAACATCACACCAGCTCAGCAAGCAAATACCAGCTGGGTACAGGCTACTTTTACTGGATTTGGTGAGCAGCCTGCGATTAATGTGACTGCATCTGGTTTCTTAACGGGTTCTATTCCGATGGTGGCGACTAAAACTCCCGGTACCGCTATTGCGCATTTAAATACGATGGCGATTAACGAAACGGGCACCATCATTGGTACTTATAGCGATGGCCTTACTAGTGAACTCGCGCAAATTGGTGTGGCAAGCATTCCAAGCTATACCGGCTTAAAAGCAGTGGGTAACGATACCTGGGTAGAAACTTCTAAATCAGGTGCGCCTTTATTAGGTAGCGTACAACTGGTCGGCAGCAAGATTCAGGGTTCTGCATTAGAAGGCTCGAACGTGAATCAAACGCAAGATATGGTGGCTTTGTTGGCAGCCCAGCAGGCTTATCAAGCTAGTGCTCAGGTGGTCAAAATTGAAAACCAAATCTATCAAACCCTCATCGGAATGAATGGCTAAGGCGGCTATTAATACTTTGAATGCCAGAGAAAGCTAAGGAGAAACTATGGATCGTGTAATTTATACCGCAATGACTGGAGCCCAACATATCTTGGACCAGCAGGCGACGAACTCCAATAATTTGGCTAACGTATCGACTACTGGCTTTAAGGCGCAGATTGATTCTTTTCTATCCGTACCAATTCAAGGTGCAAGCCTGGATACCCGTGCGTTCGTAGTCAATGCCTCAGGCGGTACAGATTTTTCTCCTGGCGCTATTAAGCAAACAGGGCGTACTCTGGATGTGGCAATCGAAGGCAAGGGTTGGTTTAGTGTGCAACGCCCTGATGGTACAGAAGGTCTGACCCGTAATGGCTCATTCAAAATTAGTGAGAATGGTATTTTGCAAACTGCTGGTGGACGCAATGTGCTTGGTGGTGGTGGCCCAATTACCATCCCTCCAAACGTGAATATCTCCATTGGTGCTGATGGCACGATCTCTAGCGTGGATCCTGCAGTGAGTGGAAGTCCTTCTACTCCGATTGACGTCATAAAGCTTTCGAATCCTGATGAAAAAAGTTTAGTGCGTGGAGACGATGGCCTATTTAAATCTTCTACTGGCGCTGGCTTTACAGCAGACCCCGCTGTGAAGGTGGTCAATGGCGCCTTAGAAGATAGCAACGTGAGCGTGATTCATAGTATGGTCAATATGATTTCTTTGGCCCGCAGTTTTGATATTCAAATGCAGCTCATGAAGAATGCTGAGAATAGCGACCAACAAGCCGCTCAGCTCTTCAATTTAAGTTAAGACTTTATGTGTCAAGATGCACCTAAATTAAAGGAAATAAGATGATACGCTCGCTCTGGATTTCAAAAACTGGCCTAGAAGCACAACAAACCCAAATGGACGTAATCTCCAATAACTTGGCGAACGTGAGTACTTCTGGCTTTAAAAAATCACGTGCGGTGTTTGAAGATTTGCTCTATCAAACTCTACGCCAGCCTGGTGCGCAGTCATCACAACAAACCCAGCTTCCTTCTGGTATGCAAATTGGTACTGGTGTAAAGCCTGTCGCAACTGAGCGCATCTTTACCCAAGGTAACCTACAGCAAACCAGTAACAATACCGATATCGCGATTAATGGTAGCGGCTTTTACCAAGTCTTGATGCCAGATGGCACAACCCAATATACTCGCGATGGTAGTTTTCAGATTAATAGCACTGGTCAGTTAGTGACTTCTAGTGGCTACACCATTCAGCCGCCGATTACGATTCCAGCAAATGCTCAAACCGTTACGGTTGCAGCCGATGGTGTCGTTTCCGTAACCTTGCCAAATACTGTTGCGCAAACGCAAATTGGCCAAATCCAGTTGGCAACCTTTATTAATCCAGCAGGTTTGAGCGCTAAGGGTGAGAACCTCTATGCCGAAACTGCAGCGTCTGGTACGCCAAACCCATCGAATCCTGGAGCTAATGGTACGGGTGTTTTAGTACAGGGTTTTGTGGAAACTTCAAACGTGAATGTCGTTGAAGAAATGGTCAATATGATCCAAACTCAACGCGCATATGAAATCAATAGTAAGGCGATTACAACATCCGATCAGATGTTGCAGCGCTTGGCACAATTGGGTGGTTAATTCAAATGCGTTTAATGTTTAATTATTGCAACTCCGCTATCAAGCTTGTTAGTGCTGTCTCGGTACTATCCATCTTAGGTGCGTGTGCCGTGACGCCTTCGACCATTACTCAAAACCCTGGTCCCGGTACTGCACGACAATTTAATACCCAGAATGCTCCTGGAACAATTTTTAGTACCGCAAGCTACAGACCCATTTTTGAGGGTAATCGTGCGCGTGCTGTAGGCGATATTGTCACAATTGTCGTTGCCGAGAGTACTCAAAGTAAAACAACTTTAGATAACTTGTCATCTAAGACTGCCTCATCTACTGCCACTGCAAAAGACCAGTTTGGCAATACGATTAGCCCAACTTGGAGCTGGGCTAACGGCCTCTCCAATGAGAACAAGGGTGGTGGCCAGCAAGACAACACCTTTACCGGAAATATTGCTGCGACTGTACTTGAAGTGTCACCAACAGGTTACTTAACCGTAGCGGGCGAGAAACAAATTGGCTTTGATGAGGGCGCTCAGTTCATTCGTTTTTCTGGAACCGTAAATCCAAAAATGATTACTGTCAACAATACGGTTGATTCCAATACAGTCGCTGATGCTCGTATCGAATATCGTACTAATAACACCATGGATAGTTCTTACATGGCGAGTTCGATCACCCGTTTTTTCAAAACTATGATGCCTTTCTAATTACTTATGTTATTGCTAACCAGAACCCACCGTTTTTCATTATTTAGAGCAGATAAAACTCCACAATGGCAAAAAAGCCTAGCGGCGTTCTTAGTGGTCTGCGCTGGTGTTTTGGCAAGCATGGTGATTATTCCTGCAGCGCAAGCAGAGCGCATCAAAGATTTGGCTAATATTCAAGGCGTTCGTAGTAACCAATTAATTGGTTATGGTTTGGTGGTGGGCTTAGATGGTACAGGTGACCAAACTACCCAAACCCCATTCACGCTCCAAAGTACTTTGAATATGTTGCAGTCCTTAGGCGTCACACTGCCGCCAGGTACCTATTCACAAATTCAGTTAAAGAACGTTGCTGCAGTCATTGTGACTGCCAACTTGCCGCCATTTGCACAAATTGGTCAGAACTTAGACGTGACTGTTTCCGCTATGGGTAATGCCAAAACACTGCGTGGTGGCACACTCTTATTGACCCCTTTAAAAGGTGCTGACGGACAAGTTTATGCGATGTCTCAAGGCAACGTGGTGATTGGTGGCGCAAGCGCATCTGCTAACGGCAGCTCTGCAACGATTAACCAACTCAATGCCGGCCGTATTTCAGCAGGAGCAACCGTTGAAAGAACCATTCCGAGTAATTTGTTGGGCATGGAGATGGTCAGTCTTGAGTTAAGAAGCTCAGACTTTTCTACCGCCAGCATTGTGACTGCGGCCATTAATAAGCGTTTTGGCAAGCCCATTGCTTTTGCCCAAGACTCTAGAGTGATTCAGATTGATCCGAATACTGTCGAGAACGGTAATCGAGTGCAATTCTTAGCTGCCTTAGAAAGTATCGACGTCATTCCTGCCAAGGGTGAGGCGAAGGTTATTCTCAATGCGCGTACTGGTTCAATTGTGCTTAATCAAACGGTTGAGCTAGAGAACTGCGCAGTAGCGCACGGTAACTTGACTGTGGTGATCAGTACAACACCAGTAATCAGCCAACCAAGCGCATTCTCGAATACGGGCAATACGGTTGAGGCGAAGGTATCTCAAGTGAGCTTGAACCAAGACCCAGGTAATGTGATTCAGTTAGCTGGTGGTGCATCATTATCTGATGTGGTTCGTGGACTCAATGCTGTTGGTGCCACACCACAAGACTTGGTCGCCATCTTGCAGGCCATCAAAGCCGCTGGTTCGCTACGTGCTGAGCTTGAGATTATTTAAGCAACACCACAATGGCATTACCTAGTAACTCTATATCAGCGTCTGATGTCAGCAATCAACTGGCATTAGACACTAATAGCCTATCCAGTCTCAAAAAATCTGCTAAAGAAAATTCTCCTGAAGCTATAAAGGGAGTCGCAAAGCAATTTGAGGCGATCTTTATCAATATGATGCTGAAAAGTATGCGAGAGGCTAGTCCACAGGATGGTGTCTTTAATACTGAGCAAAATAAACTCTACACCTCAATGTTTGACCAGCAGTTGAGCCAAAAGCTCTCGTCAGGCAAAGGGATTGGCTTAGCCGACGTCTTGGTTAAGCAGCTCAGTAAAGCCGCAGGTATACAGACCGATGCGATCAAGCCAGGGGATGAGCCCATTAGCTCAAAAGCACTAGGTCTAAATCGATTTGATCCCAATATCAGTTCTAAGGTATCTGCCTACACCTCAGTAGCATCCATGTATGGCAGCACTAAGCCCACTCCCTCATTTATGGATAAGGTCTCCAAACTCTTTAGTTCGCTCGAAGATGCAGGTGACGCAATGGCTTCTTCAGTGGGCAATGCTGTTAAAGAAACCGTTAGCTCATTTACGAACAAAATGTCTAGTTATGCGCAGCAAGCCAGTAATGCTACCGGACTACCAGCGCAGTTTATGTTGGGTCAAGCTGCACTAGAAACGGGTTGGGGTAAAAAAGAAATAAAAGGCGCTGATGGTACTCCCAGTAATAATCTATTTGGTATTAAGGCCAGCGGGAATTGGACGGGCAAGACTGTTTCTGCAGTCACGACTGAATTTATCAATGGTGAAAAGCAGACCAGAGTCGAAAAATTCAGAGCCTACGATTCTTATGCGGATTCATTTAAAGATTTTGCAAACTTGATTTCGAGTAACCCGCGTTACCAAAATGTCTTAAACAATCTGAGTAACGTCAACAGTTATGCCGATGCAATGGCCAAAGCAGGGTATGCAACAGATCCTGATTACGCCAAGAAGTTGGCTAGCGTGATCAAGCGGGTAGGGAATTCATCTTAATGTACTGTTTTATCCAAATCAGTTCTGAGCATTTTTAAAGCATGCTGCCAGTCACCACTTACATTATTTCTGTATAGCTTGGCTGACGGATACCAAAGACAATCCATTCGATCAAGCAACCATCTCCAATTAGGTCTAAAAGGTAGCAATATTCTAGTATCTTGCCCCAAAGCCCCTGATAAATGAGCCGTAGAATTATCAATGGAAATGACACTATCACAAGCTTTTATTAGAGAGGCCAATCCATCAATATCGTTAAAGTTATCAATAGATTCTATTTGAATGACATGATGTCCGGTTGCGATACGAGCCTCTTCAATTTCTCTTTTTGAATCTCCGTATTGAAGGTTAACAAATTGATATTCATTTGGAGAAAACGAATCAATTAATTTTGCTAGTTGAATACTTCTCTCGCCACCTTTTTTTATATTTGTGGTTCTCCAGCTAATTCCGTAAATTTTTTTTGTAGAGCCGGATATTTTATAAATCTGATCTCTAATATCTTTAGTTTTTTGTTCTTCATCAAACAAATAGCGAGAAGGGGCATTTTTAAAAGAGCCCTCACTTAGTCTTAAAAATTTACCTAAACTTCCAATAGGAATATGCGCATCAAATTCTATATTTTCTATAGGGCATGAGGCATCTAAAAAAATTATCTTATTATGGGGCAAGCGATTCACAAGGGGCAGTAGTCGACCATCTATCAATACTACAGTTTTCCTGCAAAGTTCCTTAAATTCTTGGATTAAAGACAAGAACATAATAATGTCTCCAATTCCCTGTTCTGACCATACTAAAACGGTTTGATTTCTATCTCCCAGCCATGAAGGATAATTTTTGTAAAGCGTAGAGGCATTAAATTCTTCAGTTTTCCACCGCCACTCATATAAATCCCACCCCTCTTTGTAATGCCCTGTTAAGAGTAGTAAGAGACTTTTACTAAAGTACGTTTCAGAATCGGGATTGAGGGCTATTGATTTTTCATAACTTTCTAATGCTTCTTTGATAAGCATTCTTTCCTCTAGAGCAATTCCTCGGTTAAAGTAAAACTTGAATTGATTTGGTTCGATAAAAATTGCTTTTTCATAGTTTTCTATTGCTTCTTCTAGCTTATTTTGCTTACGTAAAATGTTGCCTTTGTTGCATAAAGCATCAGCATAGTTAGGCTGTATTGCAAGAGCTTGATCATAGCTAGAAAGCGCCTCATCTATTCGTCCAAGTCCCTCGAGAGCTGCACCCTTATTCATGTGGGCTTCTGCAATTTTAGGATTAATGGCGATTGCTTTGTCAGAGCTTTGCAGTGCCTCGTCTAAATATCCAAGGGCCTTCAATGCGTTACTTAAGTTGCTGTATGTATGCGCATTATTAGCGTTAATACGAATTGCCTTGGTCAATAATTCAACAGCTTTTGTGAATTGTCCAAGTTGAATCATTACTGCCCCCAAAATCTGCATGGCATCATAGTTATTCGGCTCGATCATTAACGCTTTTTCAAAGATAGATTTTGCTGCATCAAATTGATGTTGATTTATTAGCGCCAAACCGTTCGTTATCATATTACTGATGTCTGGATGGGACACTCTAGGTGTAACCTGAGGAATTAATTTATTTCGACTCATTATTAAAATTTAGAAAATATGATATTGGGTAATCTCTAGCCTTTTTCATTTATAAGCCCTATCTTTATTGCACCCACTCTTTGAGTGGCAGCAATTGCTTATCAATAAACGCTTCCAATATAAAACGGTCTGCGCCACCGAGATTGGGGTTGATATGCTTATACAAAAGAAAAGTAATCATTTGGATGGCATTTTTACGAAACTCATTCGGAAACATGACATTGACTTGCAGATTCGAGGCTGCCAAGACGCTTTTGGAGTCCAGGGACCTGAGCTCCGGAATCAGCGATTTTTGACCATCCATCATCTTTACCAAAGCAGCCTTGTATTCAGCCCCACTGCGCATCGCATCATTAAAAGCCTGGCATAAGAGGCGGGCAGCTCGTTTGTCGGCTACCCTGATTTTGGAGGCACTGGTTTTCATGGGATTTGGGCTATAAAGTCCTGAGATACCGCTTCATTTTAGAAGATGTCATAATGCCATGACTACTGAGATGTAATGCATCTAAAACTATTAAAACTGGACCCTGTATGGCTGCTTTAACCGAATCCGAGCTCATTGAAAGATTATGCAGAACCTTTAACACCCAGTTTTCCGGTAACCGTAATGCCATGCAATCTCTGGCAACGACCATTGAAGTCTCAGAAAATTTACACCCTGGATTACGGGGTCTGAATGGCAAGAATTTTTTGTCCTCATTCACAGATCGTATGAATGTTTGGCACCCAGATGAGGTGAGAGCACTCGTGATTGATATGTTGATTCATTTGGTCAAAGAAAAAATCACTACGGATTCATCAAAACAAGCTCTCAGCAGAGAGATTGACGGCTACTTATTGCCTATCAAATTTTGGTGATGTGAACAGGCTCATTGCAGTTATTCAGGATGAGACTGGAAATGACCTCTTCATGAGACGCAAGATTGAGGGCTAGACTCTCAACGAACTGCATCTTGATAGCCATTATTAAATTGGTGGGTTATTCACTATTAGTTAGTGGTGATATACAGTAATATTTCCCGATCGGGAATATATGCCTATAATTTGAGCAAATAATCTATAAATTTCCCGATCAGGAAATTATGTTGAAAAAATAGGCATATTTGATTAAAATTTCCCGAACAGGAAATATTTATGAGCACATCCATTCAAAATTCAACAGATTTAGGTAGTCTGATCCGTGAAACTCGTAGGCGTTTGAAATTGACTCAACCACAATTGGCGCTCGCCGCTAACGTGGGGGTAAGGTTCATCGTTGAACTGGAGGCGGGTAAACCCACGCTGAGATTGGAAAATATTCTCAGGGTGTTGCAAGCCTTGGGTGGTGTATTAAGCGTAGAGGGCATGGACCCATTTATTGTAAACAAGCAAGAGGGTGCGCGCTAAATGGTTCGAGAACTAAACGTCTGGTTTTTTGGTGAGTGCGTTGGTGTGCTAACTCAAGACGAGGGTTATCTGTCTTTTCGATATTTACCTCAATGGCTAGAATCAAAAAATGCTAAGCCTCTTTCGCACTCTTTGCCTTTAATTCCCGAATCATTTGGCGACAAGATTACAAAACCTTTTTTTGCTGGCTTATTGCCAGAGGGTGAGAAGCGTGCTGCAGTAGCCAGCATCTTAAAAGTATCCAGTAAAAATGATTTTGCATTATTGGATGGTATTGGGGGTGAGTGTGCAGGTGCATTGATTTTATTGGAGCCTGGTCAAATACCTCCTCTAGAAGCGCATGCAAGTGAATCGATAGAGTGGCTTAAGGAAGATCAATTACTTGGAGTCCTAGAGAAGCTGCCGAAGCGACCATTGCTTGCTGGAGAGTCCGGATTAAGACTTTCTCTTGCAGGAGCCCAAGAGAAGTTACCGGTAGTTGTTAGAGAGGTGCAGAGTGAGGTTGCTCGAGGTAATTATTTTGAAATTGGCCTACCAAAAAATAATATTCCCAGCTCGTACATACTTAAGCCAGAGATATCGGATGTGGATGGAAGTGTTTATAACGAAGCCTTTTGCCTTGCCTTGGCTAAGGAGCTAAAGCTAAGTGCAGCTACCGCTCAGATTGGCTGCACAAAAGGTAAAACGTATTTGTTGGTAGAACGATATGACCGTTTTTGTGACAGCAATGGACTATTAACAAGATTGCACCAAGAAGATTTTTGTCAGGCATTGAGTGTGGGTCCAGAGTTTAAATACCAAAATGAGGGTGGGCCAACTATTGTCGATGGATTTACATTGGTACGTAAGGTCACCACACCGAGTGCCCCTAATCTTTTGAGGCTACTGGACTACATCATCTTTAATTGCTTGGTTGGTAACAACGATGCCCACGCAAAGAACTTTTCATTACTATATGGTCGAAATGGAATTCAATTAGCGCCACTCTATGACGTGTTATCAACAGCGGTCTATCCAGGTCTTACCGATAGTATGGCCATGAAGATTGGCAGCAAATACCGCTTCGATGAATTGCATGTACGCCATTGGGTACAGATGGCCGAATCTGCCCAGTTAGGTGCACCTCAATTAAAGAGGAGAGTACTTGAGATCGCTGATGTATTGCCAGGACTTGCGCAGAGTCTTCACACTCAATTCAAAGCCAATGACTTGGATCACCCAATTCTTGGTCAAATTACTTCATTGATTGAGGGGCGCTGTAAAACAACAATCAAGCGCTTTGCTATCAGCGAGTAAATACATGATGACTGGCGGAGATCAATTTTTGAAGTGAGCAATTTTCTCTTGATTAAGCTAGTCGCCGATCAATTAGAAAGGCGAAGAACTTATAGCTCAGTTTTATTTTTTAATCGCCATTTCTTTCATTTTGTCCCGCATACCCTTTAATTCAAACTCGACACTTTCTACGCGGGTGCTGACACTGACCACTTTTTCACGGGTTGATTCAAAGGCATCAATGGCATTTCGAGCTTCAGCCTGATTTTCCTCAATAATTCTAAATATAGTTTTGATTACTTTTTCTTGCTTATCAATCGCATCACTCAGCTTGACCACAAAAGCAGCAATACCGATCACCATGATGATCAAAATGACAAAGAGGAGGGGGCCGAGTAGATCGAGGAATGACATAGGGTGAGATTATAGCGTCAGTGTGTTTCTGCAGTTACAGATGATTCTTATATCACTATTTTATTGACTCTTGGTTTCCATGGGCTGAGTCTGAGGCAGTATCGCTGGTTGGGCTAATGGTTGGGCTAACTTAGCAGGAGTAATATCTGAGCCTGGTTGTTGACCAGAATCACTTAATAACAAAATAGAGACCCTTCTATTTTTTGCTTTACCCGCCGCAGTGTCATTGGACTCTATCGGTCTGGATGAGCCAAATCCGGTTGCACTCAAGCGTGCCTCACTAATGCCTTTTTGATTCAAGATATTGAGAACGGTAGTTGCCCTGATAGCGGAGAGCTCCCAGTTGGAGTTGAAGGCTTTGGTATTGATGGGTTGGTTATCAGTGTGACCTTCAATATCAATCGCTTGATCACTTTTGGCTAGAATAGGGGCAATTTGCGCTAGCGTATTGAGCGCCGCAGGACTAGTGACACTGGCTGATCCAGGGCTAAATAAATAGCTATCAATGATGTCAATGCGCACGCCTTTAGAGGTTTGCATGACGCCAATCTTGCCATCTTCAATCAGCGGTTTTAAAGCCGTAGTCAGGTCTTTTTCAACCCGATTCATCTTCTCCCGCTTGATAAAAGCCATGTCACGTTTGAGTCTAATGAGACCCAGGGGGTCAATCAAGATAGGGCTTGATTCAGTTTGAGTCCCTGCGATCTCTCCACTAGGCTTTATTTTGGTATTGATTTTGCTATCACCCTCAGTCGTTTGTACTGGCGCAAAAGCCGATATCAGTGAATTGGACAAGGCATCGTACTTTTTCTCATTAATGCTTGAACTAGCGTACATCACCACAAAAAAGGCAAAGAGCAGGGTGATGAAATCGGCGTAGGATACCAACCAGCGATCATGGTGTTCGTGATCTTCTGGGCGTTTACGTCGCTTTAAGGGAGGATTTTTAAAGGAGGTATCCAGACAAACGGTCCTCTATCACCTTGGTATGTTCGCCATAAGCAATCGATGCTAAGGACTCAACTAACATCTCGTATTTTGAGACCTCAAGTTGCAATAGGGTTTTGAGTTTATTAGCAATCGGAATGAACACCAGGTTAGCTAAGCCCACACCGTAAATCGTTGATACGAAGGCGATTGCAATGCCGCTACCCAGCAATGTCGGATCAGATAGGTTTTCCATCACATGGATCAAGCCCATCACTGCCGCCAAAATACCAATCGTAGGAGCATAACCACCCGCAGAATCCCAAATCTTGATCGCATTACGCTCATGTAGCTCATATTGATAAATATCATTGGCGCCGATTTCTTTAATGGTTTGCGGTGGCGCGCCATCAATGGCTAAACGGAGAATCTTTTTCACAAAAGGATCAGGCGTCTCAACCATAAAGTTTTCTAACTTTAAGACACCTTCTTTTCTGACTACCATGCTCCAGTGAGAAATTTCCATTGCCAAAGCAGTGCGCTGATCAATGGGCTCTACAAAGACATATTTGAGTTTGGCAATGCCGCTACGAAAATTAACGGGGCGACTTTGCAGTAAGACCGCACCAAAAGTGCCAAAGGTCACAATAAAAAAGGCTGAAGGCTGGAGTAGTGATCCAATTCTGCCGCCATCAATCGATTGACCAATCAAAATACCAATGAGTGCAAGTGCAATACCGCCTAGGCTGGCCCAGTCCATAATTTCTCTTTTAAGGTTGCGCGTATCCGAGCGACTGCTTGGCTATGCATTTGGGAAACACGGGATTCAGTGACGCTCATGACAGCGCCAATTTCTTTTAAGTTGAGTTCTTGTTCGTAATACAAGCCCATCAACATTTTTTCTCGTTCTGGCAAGGCGTCAATCGACTGCTTCAGGGCTTCTTTAAAGTCTTTGGACAGTAAGCCATTAATGACATCGCTTTTATTATTCTGAATAAAGCGATCTAAGAAGTGATCTTCTTCTTCGCCCTTATGGACATCTTCAAAATAAATGAGTTGATGACCACTACAGTCAGTCAACATCTGAAAGTAATCGGCAATATCAAGCTTGAGCTTTTTGGCAACTTCGCTTTCTGAAGGAGCTCTGCCAAGGCTTTGTTGCAAGCTAGCAATCGCTTTTTCAACATCGCGCATTTGTTTACGAACATTGCGAGGCAACCAGTCCGCATTACGCAGTTCATCCATGATCGCCCCATGAATGCGCTGGGTCGCATAGGTCTTGAACTGGGCACCTTGATTATCTTGGTACTTACCGGCGGCATCTAATAGACCCATCATGCCCGCTTGGATCAAATCATCTGCTTCCACACTAGCCGGTAATTTGGCCTTGATCTGATAAGCCATCTTCTTGACCAGGTCGGCGTATTGATGGACCAGAGTTTCTTTCTGGTCTGTTTTTCCGTCGGCCTTGTACATGATCTTATTGAGTAGGGGCTATACCAAATTGGGTAGTAAAAATAGGGTCTCTAGTAATCATGCGTGTCACTACAGGGGATGAGTCCATGACGACTGGGCTTACCCAACTGTTGCTAAGTGTACTAAAACCCATGATTTCCAGTTGAATCTGTGAAAAAGCCCGGCTGGCATGCTTGAGGTTACGAAAGACGGTCTTCGCAGTCTCAGGATTTTGGGCGCTCACGATGATCCCAAAGACCCGGTTTTCAGGGCTTTTCGCCAATAATTTGATGATCCCAAAGGCACGCTTAATAGACTCTGAGCTTTGCGCCAACTTGAGTACGATTTCATGCTGGTTCAAGAGGGCTAGGGGCAGCTCTTGGGTGTGATCCAGACTCATATCGATAAAGTGGATATTGCTCCTATCGATTTCCTTGACCAAATCGGGCAATAGGTAACCTTTACCTTGAGCTAGCCTCGCACCCAAGCTTTTGATAGCACAAGCCTTGGTGGGCATCAAAATTCGTCTGAGGCCCTCTGCTTGATCGCGTGGATTAAGCATATTGTGCTTGCCCTAATGTCATTACGCTAGATTTGCTGAAAAAAGCGGGCAAGTCTTCTGGTCTGACAATCGAGAGGTGATCGCTAGAGTCTTCTTGTTTGAAGGCTTCTTCAATCAAAGCGATTTTATCTACCAGAGCAATGTCTTCTGGAACGCGCTGACCATTAGTGAGATAGAGTACTTTTAGCTTGTTTTGCAAGATGACATTGATCACGCTTCCCAAACCAATGGCCTCATCTGCCTTAGTGATGATGCAGCCATCTAAACCTCTGCCAGCAAAAGCCTTGCTGACATTATTGAGGGTATCTAAGGTACCGCTGGCATTTAAGCAAATGATTTTTTTGATATCGCGTGATGCCTCGCAGAGCATATCGAGTTGGCTGCTGACCATCTTATCTTTTTGGCTCAAACCGGCCATATCGATCAGAACAAGTTTTTTGTCTTGCAACTTCTCTAAAGTTTGTTGTAATTCTTGGGCATCTTTAGCAGCAAACACTTCAACACCTAAAATCTTGCCATAAATACGTAATTGCTCATGGCCGCCAATGCGGTAGGTGTCCGTGCTCACTAAGGCAATGTCTTGGTTGCCATGTTTGAGGACAAAGCGTGAAGCAATTTTGGCGATCGTCGTAGTCTTACCAACGCCAGTAGGCCCAAGCAAAGCATAGATACCATGTTGATTCATGATCTCTGCTTCATTTTCTAGAACTTGCATATTCTTGGCGAGTAAGTTCATTGCCCAAGGTTTAGCTTCTTTAGCTGAAAAATCGGACGGTAATTTGCTAATAACGCGCTTAGCTAAATCTAAATTAAAGCCAGCAGATAAAAATTGGCTCATCAAATCACGCTTATTCGGGCTGAACTCGAGGGTGCTATTAGAGAGGGTTTCTAACTGTGCCTGAAACTGGTTGCGCATCTCGCGCATCTCCTTGAGCATCCCTTGAATTTGTGGATGGTTGATGATCTCTACAGGCTGCTCTTTAGGCACCATGACTTCCATATGAGAAGGAGTCAACTCCACAGGAGTGGCGGTCACCTTAGAGCTAGATCTACCATTAAGTAAATCGACCGTCTCTTGTACCTTTTTAGCTTGCAAGGCTTTTTCTGCCTTTTCCTTAGCGCTACTGACGCTGTCGAGTAGCTTGGAGCCTGGAAGGGTGATCGATTCACTGCGTGCCAAAATTTCGGTCCAGCCGTTAATTGAACGATTAGAAATAATGGTAGCGTCTTCACCAAGCTCTTCTTTGACTTGCATCAAAGCCTGACGAGTCGTTTTGGCTAGAAATTTTTTCATGGTCATACTGAACCTCCAATTAAGTTGGCAACACGGATAGTTTTAGAATCAGGTAATTCTTCATGAGACAGCACACGTAAGTTAGGCGTGACTCTCTTCAAAAATTTGGCTAAGGTAGCGCGTAAGGGTGAAGCAACGAGTAATACCGGAGAATGTCCGTTTCTCTCTTGCTCTTTGGCAGCTTCATTCGCCTCATTGGCAAGGGTTTTGGCAATACCTGGCTCAATCGAGCTATTGTCACCAGAACCCGTGACTGCTTGCATCAATAAACGCTCAAGATTGTTCTCTAATGAAATCACTGACATCTCATTACTGTTAGGGAAGAGTTGCTGCGTAATCGCGCGACCCAATTTCACTCTGACTTTGGCAGTCAGATCAGCGGGATCTTGAGTGTGGGGTGCGTATTCAATCAGCGTTTCCATAATGGTGCGCATATCGCGGATCGTGACACCTTCAGCCAAGAGGTTTTGCAGTACTTTTTGCACTACTGAGATGGTGAGTAATTTTGGAATCAGGTCTTCAACCAATTTTGGCGACTCTTTGCCGAGTAAGGTCACTAATTGTTGAACCTCTTGATGACCTAATAGCTCTGAAGCATGCATGCCCACCACATGATTTAGGTGAGTAGCAATTACGGTGCTGGCGTCTACAACGGTATAGCCTTTACTTTGCGCCTCTTCACGCAGTGAGTGATCAATCCAAGTAGCTGGTAAGTCGAAAGCAGGGTCTGAAGTGACGGGACCAGGTAATTCACCGGTGACATTGCCAGGGTTGATCGCCAAGAACTGACCGTAGTGAGATTCGCCTTTAGCAATTTCAACGCCCTTGAGTTTGATGACATAGGCGGAAGGCTTGAGATCTAGGTTGTCACAAATATGCACAGGCGGGGTTAAGAAACCCACATCTTGAGCAAACTTTTTACGCAAGGCCTTGATCCGCTTAATTAAATCGCCACCATGGCGTGCATCGACTAGCGGCACTAAGCGAAAGCCGACTTCAAGACCCAAAGCATCAACTGGCATGACATCATCCCAAGTCGCATCGATAGACTCTTGCGCCACTTCTTCGCTGGCTTTTGTCTCTGACTCCAGCAGTTTTTTGGTTTGACTCTTCAATGAGTAAGCAATACCGCCAAGGGTGGCTGCAAGCAATAGGAATGCCAAATTGGGCATGCCAGGAATGAGACCCATGCCGCCAATAATGATGGCGGTGATATTGAGAACCTTGGGATTAGTAAAGAGTTGCTTGGTCAACTGTGTACCAATATCTTGATTATTGGCTACGCGCGATACCACGATACCAGCAGCAACAGAAATAATGAGTGATGGAATTTGCGCGACTAAGCCATCACCAATGGCTAGCAGAGTGTAATTTTTTACCGCATCACTAAAGCTCAAATCATGCTGGAGCATGCCGACAATCAGGCCGCCCAAAATATTAATGACGATGACGAGGATGCCCGCAATCGCATCACCACGCACATATTTAGAGGCACCATCCATAGCACCATAAAACTCTGCTTCTTGACCAATTTCAGCGCGGCGACTGCGGGCTTCATCTTGGCCAATTAAGCCTGCATTGAGATCAGCATCAATCGCCATTTGCTTACCTGGCATTGCATCTAAAGTAAAACGAGCACCCACTTCAGCAATACGACCAGCACCTTTGGTAACCACCGTAAAGTTAATGATGGTCAAAATAATGAAGACCACGATACCGACAGCGTAATTACCGCCAATCAGGAAGTGTCCGAAAGCTTCGATTACCTTACCAGCCGCTGCAGGACCGGTATGACCTTCCGTTAATACTAAGCGGGTAGAAGCCACGTTCAAGCTCAGGCGTAACATGGTGGTGACTAAGAGTACTGTTGGAAAGGCTAAAAAATCCAAAGGCTTGGAAGTTTGTAGGCCAATCATCAATACCAAAATAGACAAGGCAATGTTGAAGGTGAATAAAAGATCTAAGCCAATTGCCGGTATCGGCAAAATCATCATGGCTAGCAACAGCACAATGATGATAGGACCCGCAACCGTCTTGCTGTTGAGACTTTTAAGAGAGTCTAAAAATTGTGTGAAGTTCATGATGCAAGCTCAAGTTGCTTACTGCTAGATAAAGGATCTAATTCATCGGGCACAACAATGTTGTGCGGTTGAGTTGGGTAAGCACCGCTGCGACCATTGAAGTTCTTGACCTGGAATACAAAGGCCAAAATCTCAGCAACCGCGAGGTATAAAGATTCTGGAATTTCTGCATCAAGCTCCGTATTAGCGTAAATCGCACGCGCAAGCTTAGGTGATTCCAGGATCAAAATTTCATGTTCTTTGGCAATCTCCCGAATGCGTAGCGCTAAGGTGTCGGTACCCTTTGCTAACAGCATTGGTGCTCGCATATCACCTTCTTTGTATTGAATAGCAACCGAGTAGTGCGTAGGGTTGGTGATAATCACATCTGCTTTTTGCACATTTGACATCATGCGGCGGCGTGACATCTCTCTTTGTTGTTGACGAATCTTGGCTTTGATTTCGGGGTTGCCGTTACCTTCTTTAGATTCTTGTTTTAATTCTTGACGGCTCATCTTGTGTTTTTCAGCGTAGCTATACAACTGATACGGCACGTCAACCAAAGCAATGGCTACCAAGGCACCCACAATAAAAATAAATGACTGCACCAGAAATAAACCGGTCTTTGCTAAACCGACCTCTACTGGAATGAGTGAGAGGGTGATCAGCTCTGCAAAATCAGCAGCAATAACGTAATAGGCCACTATGCCAATGAGCGTTGCCTTGGCGATGGATTTAAACAGTTCTACTAAAGAATTTTTAGAAAAGAGATTGCCCATACCTTTGATGGGATCCAGTCTTTCAAAGTTAGGAACTAATAAGTTGGTACTGAAGTTCCAGCCGCCCACCAATACTGGCGCTGCTAAAGCGGCAATGGTTAAAGCAAAGCCTAATGGAGCAAAGGCAATCAATAAGTCGATGATTTGATCAGATAAGCGCCCAAGACCTGCTTCAGTGTTAAACGCTAGTCTGCTATCAAAGGTTAAGCCATTGCTTAAGAGATCTTTGAGGGAAGCATTTAGGTGAGATCCTAAGCCCCAGATAGATAGTCCGGCAGTAAACAGCAAGACGCAAGTCGCCAATTCCCTTGAGCGAGGAACGTCACCCTCTTCGTACGCTTTTTCTAGTCGCGTCGACGAGGCCTGTTCTGATTTTTCTAAATCGCTTTCTTCTGCCACCGCTACACCTTAAAAAGGATTAATTTGCTGATAAATGATTTTCAGCGAGCGGGGTGTAAATGAATTGCTGGAAAAGGAGGGTGAACCCCCCTTAATTCAAGCTTCTAAAACTGGGATTATTAGCAATAGATAGCTAAAAACACCGGTTTTAGTCAGATTTTTGGGTAAAAAACTTACCCAAATTTGAGCTTAAAACAGCTTCCAGTCAGGGTCTTTTTCAGCTGGGTTTGTTGGGGGATTCTCAGCTTCTGGACTCTTTGATGTATCAGGCAAAACGACATTCAAAGGGGCATTTTGAGGCTCTGAAACCGTTAATTGACCAAAAGTTTGGGCTAGGGTGTTGGCGTGTTGCAAGAGCGCCTCGCCACTATGGACCGTATCTTTCATGGTTTCTACATTTTTCTGGGCAATTTTTTCGACCTGAGATACGGCGCTGTTCACTTCATAGAGGTTCAAGCTCTGATCTAAAGAGGCGGTAGTGATGTTGGCGCTCATATCGGCGACATATTGTGTGGAGCTAGCAATACGCTCGACCACCTTATTAATACTATCCATTTTTTCAGCAGGAATTCCTGACTGAGCTACTTCAGCAGTGAGGGTATTCGCCATCTCAGAGGTAGAAACTGCCATGAGACGAGCCTGTTTGGCGTTTTCAGCGTTTTGTTTTGTGCTATCACCCAAGCTTTGCATCTTGAGATTAGAGCTTTGCAAGACCTGAGCTTGCTCTTCGGCGCCCTTGATGAGGCTTGTATGGTAAAGCGTTAACTCTTTAGCCAACTTTTGAATCTCAACCCCTTGACCTTTAGCAAAGCTACTGAGCTCTTCCATCTTATCTAGGAGTTGATTCATGGTTTTATTGAGTAAATTAACTTCTTCCAGTTCGCTATCAACCGCAAGACGTTTACTCAAATCATGATTTTGTAGCGCTACGGGAATAGCTTGAGCTTGTGTTAAGGCTTTTTGGAGAGCTTGTTGCACACTACGTTGCGCAGACTCAGAGACTTGACCCTTTTGCATTGCCAGGTCAATAGTCGTATTGAGTTCTTGCGCGAATTCATAAAAAGCACCACGATGCTGATCAGCATCTCGGCGGCCTAATAACTTTCCATCTTGCATGGCGGCATTCAAAATGCTGGTATCGAGCATGAACTGCTTCCACTCGCCTTGAATCGCTTTAATGGCTGCCATCGCACTGCTATGGTCACCTGCGCTCAATGTAATGCGGTAATCCAATTGACCACTAGCGATATAGCCTGCAGCCTTAGTTAATTCTTCAGGACTAGCGCCTAAGCTGTGTTTCAGAGTTCTTGAGATTAGGAGTGCCAAGCCAAGCATGATCAGCATGCCAACAGTAATGATCATCAGCTTATCAGTAGGCATGCCATTAACAGAGGATGGCACATTTGACTTAACTGAAGAGGCTTCACTTGACGTATTTGTTATTTCAACTACTGGAACTGAAGGTGCTGCAGGCGCAACTTCTGTCACACTTTTCTTTTGTAAGGCAATGAGTTTTGTACTCGCTTGGGCTTTGATGAGCGCATCTACATCAGCCATCACTTGTGTTTGCATGCCTTGGGTGCGGGCGAGCAGGGCGCTGGCTTGCGATAAGTAGTTCACTTGCAAAAGGTCCACAGTCGGCTTGATCGATTGGTTAACCAGTTTGTCAAAATCGCTTGTAAATTGTGTTGCTAATGTTTTTTCTTCAGCGCTTAAAGGACTCGCTAAATAAGATTGCCAAATAGCATTCATATCTGCGAGATCTTGAGTAACACGGTCCGCTAAATTGCGCACTTCTTCTGAGACAGGATCAGGTGCTTTTTTTTCTGCATAAGCAGTATTTAAAAAGATGCGATTTTGTGCAATTAACTCTTTGAGCTTATTTAAATCGACAGGTGCCGGAGCCTCATCTTTTGGTGAGTCAGGAGTTGTGTTTTTAGCGGAAGTAGAGCTTGCAGACTTACCAGAGATTTTGAACTCCGGTGCCCAGCTTTGGGTATTGAGCAAAAGCAGACCCGCCATCAAGAGCGCGGTCAATAACATGCCGATTAAGCCAACTTTGACTGGCAAGTAAGGAAGCTTAGGAAAGCCGGTCTTTAGTGTCATCATGATCTACATTATTACAAATAGGCGAAAGGGTAAATGCTTTTAATAGTGTATAGAGTAGAGGCGATAGGTATCACTGATTAGGGCTCAGCATTACGGCTTAGCGGCGGGCTTAACATCAGGCTTAGTGTCTGTTGCCTTAACTGCGGCTGCCTTTGCATCAGGAGCCCCTGCTTGAATGCCTTTTTGAACTGATTCGGCATTACCTGCCTCAATAGACATATTTTTCTCAATGCGTTCTTGAGCTTTTTTGTTCATCACAATAATCGAGATGCGGCGATTAATGGGGTTTAATGGGTCTGCCTTGTCGTATAAAACGGCAGAAGATAGACCGATAACCTGCAATAGTTTGGTTTCATCCATGCCGCCATTCACTAACTCTCGTCTCGCAGCATTGGCGCGGTCTGCAGATAATTCCCAGTTGCTATAAGACTTTTCTTTATTAGGGAAAGGGTGTGCATCGGTATGGCCAGATAGGGTGAGTTTATTTTCAACACCATTCAATGACTTGCCAATGGCCTTCATAATATCGCGTGCATAAGACTGAAGCTCATCATCAGATAAGGCAAACATCGGTCTTTTGAGGTTATCTACAATCTGAATTCGCAAACCATCTTCAGTAATGTCAATTAATACTTGTTGTTTATAGCTTTTAAGTTGAGGATTATCTTGAATGACAGATTCAACTTTGGTCTTCAGTTGCTTAAGGCCTTCTTCATCCAGCATTTTTTGCGGAGATTTATCGCTGTTGTCATCCGCTTTAGAAACTTCACCATCCTTACGCGTGAGATCTTTACCGCCGCCAACAAAAATGCCGCTTGCTCCTGTAGTGCTAGGGCCAGTGGAAACAATTTTTTCAATTGGCATCTTGAAGTATTCAGAGATACCCTTTAAATCTTCCTTAGAGACTGAGGCTAATAGCCACATCAGCAAGAAGAAGGCCATCATGGCCGTCACGAAGTCTGCATAAGCAATCTTCCATGCTCCTCCGTGATGTCCACCAGCAACTTTTTTAATACGTTTTACAACAATGAGAGGCTTATCTTCTTTCGTAGCCATGCATTAACGCGTTTTGGCGCCTTTAATGTACTCTTCGAGTTCAATAAATTCAGGTCGCTCAGTCGAATTTAATACCTTACGTCCAAACTCTACGGCAATTGTTGGTGCGTAACCATTTAAGCTCGCTAGCAAAATCGTCTTAGCAGTTTGGAGCATCTTGGTAGATTCATTGAGTTTCTGTTCCAGGATAGTGGCCAGTGGTCCAACAAAGCCATAGCAGAGCAAAATACCTAAGAAGGTTCCCACAAGAGCGTGTGCAATCATGACGCCTAGTTCATTGTTAGATACTTGACCTACGGATGACATGGTGTGAACCACACCCATCACCGCAGCAACAATACCAAACGCTGGCATACCGTCGGCCATCTTTGCGATCGCATGGCACACTGCATGACCTTCATTGTGGTGAGTCTCAATATCCACATCCATCAGGTTTTCAATTTGGAAGGGCTCCATATTGCCGGAGAGCATCATCCGTAAGTAATCGCATAAAAAGTCCATCAAATGATGGTCTTTCATAATCTTTGGGTACTTGGTGAAGATGGCGCTGTTTTCTGGATTTTCTACATCTTTTTCGATGGCCATCATGCCGTCTTTACGAATCTTGGTCAAAAACTCAAACATCATGGCTAGCAAATCTAAATAGAGCGCTTTACTGTAACCAGACGGAGCAAGCACAGTCGGTAGGGCTGCAACCGTTGCTTTAATGGTTTTCATGTCATTACCGACTAAAAAGGCACCAAATGCAGCACCTCCAATCATCAATAACTCGATCGGTTGAAGCAGGGCCGCAAGGTGACCGCCGGCCATCATGAATCCGCCGAAGACTGAGAAAATAACGACTACGTAACCAATGATGACAAACACAAGAAGCCCCTTTTTGTCTGAATAACAGAAGAATACATGTGATTACGACATTTAATTGCCTGAATAAAGCAAGATTATGGTGCCTGTCTTCCCGTTAAGCGGGGCGATATTGACCCATTTTGTAGACGTAGCACTCCCGTTGATCTGAGCTAAAGATCATTTTCTGGGATTCATGAATGTTGGGCACGGGGAATTCATGACTCAGTAAGAGGCTTTCACCACCCATCTCTAGAAGGGCTTTTTGCCATAAATCGGGCATAGCGGCTGGTGAAAGGTAGGCAAAAATCAGGTCATAGTTGGCAAAATCAACCTTTTCATAGTTACCAAGACGAAAACGAGTGGGTGATCTGAGGAATTTGGACTGAATAACGCTCATCATCCAGGGTAAAGGGGCTATTTCAATGCCTTCAACGCAAGATTCTGGTCGTAACTGGGCCATACGAATTGCAAAATTACCTAGGCCACTGCCAATTTCCAAAATTCTGAGCTTTTTGCCTGGCAAAAGTTCAGAAACGGCATTCCAAACCTCGGGCTTGGAGGGGTAAAAGGGCACTTGAGTGATAAAAACCGACCAAAAAAGGGCTGCGGTGAGTAGAAAGCCAATTAAAAAATAGCTGGTCGGAATATCCAGTGCCAGCGCAACCCAAATAGCCAAGGGAAAAAGCAGGTGAATATACCGCCACCAATGGGCCATTCGAAAGGTAATGCTTAAAAAATAGGCAATTATTCCTTGCGCTATTAAAAGAACTACCAGATTGGGAAAGGCGCTAGGTAAAAAGCTTGGGAAATGAAAGTCTAGTTGTATCGCAAACCAGCAAAGGGCAGTCGCTAGAACAAAAGCGCAGCATTGGATGAGTAGGGCAATCAGCGCAGGCGGAACCTTACTAAATAAAAAATGCTTTGCCATTAAATCGGTGACTTCTGAAAATTCATTTCACTAAATCCTCATCAATCGCAATTTTGAGCCGTAAAGGGAATATAGGAATCCATACAAGCGCGCCATATTAAGCAGTGCGGTGTCAAAACGTTTGTTGGTATTGAAGTATTCAAATGAAGCAGTGTCGAAGTTTTTGGGCTAAGGATATGTTGCGTTTAAATTATCTTTCATTATTGATTGCGAGTCTTCTGATTTGTTCAGGATGCACTTCTGCGAGCTCGCCCTATGCAGTCAATTGTGATAATTGCAACTCACAGCCTTACTATTCAGTCATGATTATTCAGCCAGGGATGTCCAGTGATTTTCCGGTGAGTTATCGCGTTCGACTGCCTGAAAGCGATACCAAGGTCAATAAGATGATGCCAACTGAGACCGTAAGTTCTAGATCGGTTGCGCAATGAAACTACTATTAAACACACTCTCCGCCATGGGGCGTGGTACCTTTGCCTGCACTCTATTGACTGCATTAACTTGCCTCACTTCTGCTCATGCACAGACCCAGCCAGGTCAAGAAAAGACAGTTTCACCTTATCCGTTTCG
Source organism: Polynucleobacter sp. UB-Siik-W21 (assembly GCF_018687415.1). Lineage (NCBI taxonomy): Bacteria > Pseudomonadati > Pseudomonadota > Betaproteobacteria > Burkholderiales > Burkholderiaceae > Polynucleobacter > Polynucleobacter sp. UB-Siik-W21. The sequence continues at coordinate 797,279 of NZ_CP061289.1, forward strand.
CTATGAGCCCATTTCTTTAGTACCAAGCACTTCATCAACTGGGGCACTCAATACTGCTTCGATGTTTATTGCTGAGCAGCTTGAGCGCAATCTTTCTCCAGAGATGAGAAGCCGCGCTTTGGTAGTAACTGATTTTGTTGCTCTGAATACCTTGAATGAGACTTCTCAGTTGGGCCGTCTCTTAGCGCAAAACTTAATGCATGAAATGCAATTAAGAAATTGGTCCGTCACAGATATCACCTTCAGAAAAAATATTCTGATTGAAGCTAGTGGTGAGTTTTCTTTGAGTAGGGATGTCAAACAACTCAAGCCACCAGTGCAAACTGGCAGCATCATCACTGGTACTTATGTGAATACTGCTGAAGGTTTGATTTTGAACGTCAGAATGATTCAGGTGATCAGTGGCGCGGTGGTCTCAACGGCGCAAGTGAAGTTGCCTGCTGATCGTCTGATCTCGCATTTGTTGGATGGTCCTCCAAGACCGCCAACCATGACAGTCTTAAATCTCACTAATTAATCCCACTAGCATCCACTAGTAGAATACGACTTTTATTGATATTCTGAATCGATATGTCTATTCGTCCTGCCTCTCGCTTTACTTTCTTACCTCTAGCCGTTGTTTTGCTGAGCGTGCTTTTAGGTCTGACAGCGTGTGGCACTACCAGTCGCAGTGATGCGCAATGCCTCACGTTTGAAGATAAGTTGCAAGCAACCGATTTGACTGCGCTGGTATCCGGCATGGCAACCGAACTGAATACGGCATTACCTAAGTTTGATCCTAATGGCCCAGATGAATACGGCGTATTGCTCGTTGCCGATTTTGTGAATGTCAATACTCTCAAAGCAGAACCGAATGTCTTGGTGATGAGCGAGATGATGCGTACTTATTTAGCGCGCATACCAGGCAAGAGGGTTGTGCAAGTTGAGTTTGGTAAAGATATTCGCATCAGTGATACGGGTATTGTGTCTTTGACTCGTAAGATTGGGCAGACTGGCAATACCAAGGTTGGCGCTAGCCAGGTGATTGTTGGCACTTATCTCAACATGCCTAATAAGCTGGTGATTAATGTCAAAGCCATTGACCCAAGCAATCAAATTATTAGTGCAGCGATTGTGCGCGAGTTGAACTACACGTGCAGCGCTGGCAAATTAAGACTAGATAAATAGCAGGCTATTTCATCCAAAGAGCGAGTTGCTTGACTAGCTCTTGAGGGTCCACTGTTTTAGCAATACAGCCATTCATTCCATGATCAAGGCATTGCTGAGAGGTATCAGCGCATACCCTGGCACTCAGCCCAATAATTGGTAAATGCTGAAGATGTTCTTGTTGTCGAATGAGTTTGCATGCTTGCAAGCCATCCAATACAGGCATGTGAATATCCATCAACACCGCGTCGTATTGCTTGGTCTTGAGTAGCTCCAAAGCATCTTGACCATTGCTGGCCACGTCAATACTCGCCCCAAAAATTTCTAAAAATTCTTTGAGAGCCTCTTGTGCTATCACATTATCTTCAGTGAGCAGAATGATGCGATCTTGCAGTAGCTTATCTTGGAGATCTTGCTTGACAGTACTGCGCTCTGAGCGCGCTTCAGGTTGATCAAGATATTGTTTTACTTTGATCCGTGTGGTCGTGAGCATCTCTAAAAAATGGTGGTAGTTCTCTGTTTGGAGTAGACCCAGCCTTAAATCTGCCTCCAGAAATTCAGCGGCAGCAAAAACTGCTTCAGCACCAATCGTGGCTGCAGATCCTTTAAATCCATGAATGCGACTTTGTGCAGCTTGGTAATCATTCATGGCAATTTCATTTTGAAGACCCACACTGCAATCGCGACAATCTAATGCAAAGAGATTTAGAAGTTTATGGGTCAAAGAGATATCAGCCATGAAGAGGGCTAGTTTTTTGAAGTTAAATCCAGACAGTTCCCCTAGGGGGCTGTCGGCAAGATCTTGATCGGGCGCCATGCTTGGATAGGAAGTATGCAAATCAGTATCGGAAACCTTCAATTGCGAAATCCAACTCACCAATGTTTGATATAGCTTGTCTGGGTCGATGGGTTTGCTAATAAAGTCATTCATCCCATGGTCAAAGCATTGCTGAACCTCATCTGCAAATACCCCTGCACTGAGTCCAATGATGGGTAAAGACTTCAGATGTTCTTGCTCTCGAATTTGTTTGCATGCTTGCAAGCCATCGAGCACGGGCATCTGAATATCCATTAAGACTGCGTCGTATTGCTTGATCTTTAATAGTGCTAAAGCATCTTGGCCATTGCTAGCAATATCAATACGAGCACCCGCGCGGATTAAAAATTGCTTTATGACGGTTTGATTGATGAGGTTGTCCTCAACAATCAGGACTTGAGACCTTGCTAACACCAAATGGTGGTGATTTTTTAAATCCTCAGCAGATGTGGTGTTGTTTATAGTCACAACTTCACGCTTTATTTGCTGTGAATTGAGTGCGGTAAATCTGCTGATCTTGATATACAGGCTGCAGAGCAGGGCAGTAGAGCAATGTACCCAAATCTTTGTTGGTAGCTAAGTTTTGAATGCTTTGCGGCGTATACAAAATCTAGTCTCCATGTCTGCTCTAGCTTGATGCCTCGGGCTTCTGCTGGCTATTTGAATAGCCATTCTTTTATCCATTTTCTAAGATCAACTGCGCGACATTGCCGCTCATTAATCCCTACTCAAAATGGATTTTATACATATTTGTAAGTATTTTCCTTACTAAATTTGTAGCATTTATCTCATTTAGAAAAAAAATGGGTCGGGCAAACTACATCCATCGCGAAAGTACTAAATCGCATAAATTAAGTGAGATAGAACATGCAACTGATTGATAAATCACAAGAAAGCATTATGACAGAAATTCGTGAAGCGAATCTGAATTATTTAATGCTGGCTCAACAGATGATTCAAGCAGACAAGGAGCAGGCTGTTTTCCGCCTTGGCGTGAGCATGGATATCGCTGATTTAATTGGGGATTTAAGCAATTCTCAACTGATTAAGTTGGCCAGCTCCAACATGATGCTGATGCGCTTCCGCTTTGACGATGCTGCTATGTTGGGTATGCTGACCAAAAATACTAAGGGTTTATCCCAATCTATCGTCCACAGTTCTATTTTGATGGCCGGCCAAAAAGCCGAAGCCATTGCCTAAGTTCTGCAATATTCATAACGAAAGCGGAATTTAGATCATGAAAGTCAAAAGCATTGTTGGTGAAACTGAGCAGCTGCAATTAGCGATTCAGTTAATTAATTTGGGTGCGCGTCTACAGTTGCTGGAGTCACACACCTCCTTATCACGCGAGCGTTTGACTAAGCTTTATAAAGAATTAAAAGGAATCTCGCCTCCCAAAGGCATGTTGCCATTTTCAACCGATTGGTTCTTGACCTGGCAACCGAATATTCATTCTTCTTTATTTCTCAATATTTACAACTTCTTAAAAGAAAATACTGGTGTGACTGGTATTCAGGCTCTGATTAAGTCATATCAGCTCTACCTTGAGCAATATCACATCATTGAGCAGGCTGATGACCATCCGATCAGCGATGAGCCAGTCATTAGTTTGATTCGCGCATGGACACTGATTCGTTTTGTAGAGCAAAAACTTCTGAAAACTGAAACTTGTTCATGTTGTAAAGGCAAGTTTGTGGTTGATGTGTATGACCTTCACGAAGAGTACGAGTGCAATCTATGCAATGTGCCCTCCAGAGCAGGCAAGTACCAGAAGAACAAGAAGTATCTGTTGGCTGCCTAACTGAATAAGACAAGCTAATTCAGTGGGCTTTAACCAGCTGTAGGCCCTCTCAAAGCAGCATTTCTCAAAGAGTTTAGGAATTAAGGCTATTAAGTGCCTTTTTTCTAACCATTAAAAAAACAGTTATTAATTAATATGGCTTAGTTACCTAAGCCATTAATTTTATTGTGTTTTTTAGTTCGTATGAATAATTCGATCACAACCTTAGCATCAAGCCTGCAAAGTGCAGTCAATGATGTTCAGGCACGTCTTGAAGCGACGCATACGCAGATTGCTGATGGCAAGCAGCCACTATCTAAGCAACAGGCTAGTGTGGTTGCTAGATTATCTAATCAGGCCACTAGCCAAGACGCTGTTCAAGGCAATATCACTAACGCCAACAACATCATCGATATTACGCAAACAGGCTTAAGTTCAATTTCATCGATTCTGGCGCAAATGCAGAGTTTGGCTACTCAAGTATCTAATGGCTTATTTAACTCAGTTGATCAGACTAATTTGTTTACTCAATTTGCTAGCCTCAATAGACAAATTGGGCAAATTGCTGCTACGACCAGTTTGAACGGCAATAATTTACTCACTGGTAATCAGACTTTATCGGTAGTCAGCGGCACCGATGGTGTGAATAACCAAACCACTTTAATTCAGGGCATTGATATCACCCGTTTGCAAACAGCTCTAAATGCGATTACTTTTGCAGTTGCTTCTCAAAATTTAACTCCCACTACGGTAGTAGATGGCGTACCTACTGTCAGTAATCCTACAAGTGCACAACAAACCATTAGCTTTAATGGCTTAGCTAATGGCGATAGTGCAACCATTGGTGGCTTAACATTTACTGCCAATAGGGACTTAACAGCAGCACAAGTGGCAACCGTTTTTGCTCAAAAAGTAAATACCCCTGGTGGTACCTCTGCATACGGTACTTTTACAAATAGCTTCACAGGCAGCTTTACTGCATCTGATAATGGCAGTGGCACGGTGATCTTCACTGGATCTATCACTGGACCACAGTCTATCTCTGTTAGCGGCAATATTGCGAGCATAACAACTAGAATCAGCAGTAGTAATATCACTGGTAATACTCCCGGAGTAACTGATGTAGCACCCACCTCTGCTCGGCAAACTATTAGCTTTAATGGCTTAGCTAATGGTGATAGTGCAAACATCAGTGGCTTAACCTTTACCGCTAATAAAGATCTAAGTGCGACGCAAGTTGCGGCGATCTTTGCCGATAAGGTCAATAATCCCAGCGGTACCCCCCCTATGGATGGAAGTTTTACCGGTAGTTTTTCAGGAAGTTTTACTGGTGTTCATGATGGTAGCGGCACGATAGTATTTAGTGGGTCAAGTACAGGACCACAATCAATTTTAGTCGGCGGCAGTATTGCTAGTGGGACGACCCGCATCAATGTTAGTAATATCACCAGCAACACCCCTGGGGTAACTGATGTGCCATCAAGTCTCGCACAGCAAACTATCCGTTTGAATAGTATGGCTAGTGGTGATACTGTGAATGTGGGTGGCTTGATATTTACTGCCAATTCTAATTTGACGGCAGCAGAGGTAGCAACAATTGTTGCAAGCAAGATTAACTCGAATTCCTATTCCCCATCTTTTGCTTTGGGTGCTTTTGATGTAAGTAGCTCTTTTTTGGGCGGTTTTGATGCTCCTGTTATTACCAATGGCACTATAACCTTGCGCGGTCTGGCTGCTGGACCAAGGGGTCAAGTGCCGGTTAGTTCAAGTGTATCTGCCAGATCACCATTGGGCACATCGAATGAGACGGTTATATCGTCCGGAGAGTTTTCAACAGCAAATATCACCGTTTCTTTTTTGCCTCTAGCGGCTGGTAATACGGCTACTGTTGGCGGTCTAAGCTTTACGGCAAACACAAACTTAACTCCAGCAGAGATTGCAACTGTTTTTGCAGAGCAATTTTCTTCACCAGGAAGCCTCCCCTCTATTGGTAGTTTTACGGGTAGTTTTCAGGGTGGATTTAACATTAGCAATAACGGTAGCGGTATTCTGACTTTTCAGGGTGATTCTGCTGGAATAAGAACTCTAGGAATTAGTGGACGAACTGCTAATGCGACTATTCAACTCTCAGATGTGTCTGTATCAGATTGGGGAAGTGGTTCAAGTTCGGGCTCAAATGCAATTCAGAGAATCACGCTGCATGATATATCCGCAGGACAGACTGCAACGATCGGGGGTCTTACATTTACTGCAAATACTAACGTTAGTGCAGCAGATCTTGCTAGTAGATTTTGGTTAAAGATGAACAATACGGATACAGGTACTGGTGGCAGTTTCAATGGTACAAATTTTACTGCACCATTTAACTCTCCTTACAACTCATCAGCCCTCAACTCAGGATTGCTCTACGTTACCGCTAACAGCACTGGACCGCAAAGTCTAATATCAGTTTCTGGCAGTACTTTAACTTCATCTGACGTAACAACTACATCGGATGGTATTGCAGGTGGACCAGGATCTCCATCTCGACAAAAAATTCAATTTCATGACATGTTCCCCGGGGAGAGTGTTAGGGTTGATAACCTAACATTTATTGCTAATACATTTCTCAATGCTACTACCGTAGCGACTAATTTCTCTGAAAGAATGAGCAGTAATTCTAGTTCGCCTACAGGAGGATATTTCAGTGGTACATATGGAGCCTCTTTTGTACCGGGATCCATATCTAATGGCGCCTTATCCATCACTGGTTCCTATAATGGTTATCAGGGCTCTATTTATGTTACGGGCAGTACAGGCTCAATTACGAGCACTAGCGCCTATTTATCTTCTTCAAATGTCACTACGCAAGCTGCTGGTTCTAACGGCACACCAGGAGTTCTTGCTCTGCAGACGATTAGTCTGAATGCACTCAATAAAGGTGACACAGCAATCATTAGTGGCCTAACACTAACTGCCAATGAAGATCTAACACCTGATCAAGTTGCTAGCTTTTTTGCAGACAAGATCACATCTAACGCCAATAATCCATCATCAAGCTTAGGTAGTTTTAATGGCACCACCTTTACTGGGGGAGCATTCAACGCCTCCAGCCTAGGACGAGTTCTAACTCTTACAGGTCAAAACTTCGGACCGATGGGCACGGTGAGCGTGGATGGTAGTGTGACTGCTAGAGTTGCCTTATCTTCTTCAAATGTCACTACGCAAGCTGCTGGTTCTAACGGCACACCAGGAGTTCTTGCTCTGCAGACGATTAGTCTGAATGCACTCAATAAAGGTGACACAGCAATCATTAGTGGCCTAACACTAGGACGAGTTCTAACTCTTACAGGTCAAAACTTCGGACCGATGGGCACGGTGAGCGTGGATGGTAGTGTGACTGCTAGAGTTGCCTTATCTTCTTCAAATGTCACTACGCAAGCTGCTGGTTCTAATGGTGTATTAGGTGTTCGTGCCGTTCAGACGGTCACCTTGTATGATCTCAATGCGGGTGATAGTGCAACAATTGGTGGTCTGACGCTGACTGCTAATACAAACTTAACGCCCTCTGAAGTCGCTTCATTATTTGCTAGCAAAATTACTGCGGGTAGAGAGCCAGGCTCAAATCTTGGAGCCTTCAGTGGCACATTCGTAGGTGGTTTTACTGGAGTGAGTACCGGAAGTACTTTGACCTTAACGGGAACCTCCTATGGACCAATGGCAACCGTGACTGCCAGTCAGATGGTTTCTGGGCAAGCTAATGCACCCAAAGCAATCGCTTTGATCAATCAATTTATTTCACAAATCTCTTCTACCCAAGCATCTTTGTCGGCTGCTAGTACAGATCTCAATAGCGCACTAGATAAGAGTACTAAATTGGTCACCAGTTCACAGAAAACAGTGGATGATATTCAGAATATTGATTTGACTGCCTTGCAAGCTAGTTTGCAGGCTTTAAGCACGCAACAAAGTCTAGATTTTCAGGTGATCTCGCAGATGAATAACGCGGCATCCTCCTTGCTAGCGATTTTTAGATAATTTGCATCCAAAATTTTTGATGCACAAGAACTATTGATTTAGTTACTCAGTCTTATCTTCAACATCTTCATCTTGATGGGCCTCAAATTGTTCGGGCAGGCCAGCAATCTTCAAAACCGCATTAGCAGTATGGTGCGAGAGTATTTTGCTATCTAAGGGGAAGTAGACACTGGTTACTGGTGAAAACCAAATATCGTGATTCCCTCTGTGAGCTGGCGCATGATAGTGGCAGCCAGCCTCTTTGAGTATTGCAACTAAATCTGTAGAAAAAGAGTTTCCCCGATAGGATCCGATGACTTTAGCCATGATTACGCCTCAGTTGGAATGTAAGCCGTAGCACATTTACGGGCCAGCACTTCATACACAATTTCAGCTTGATCCGTCAGTTTATTTAAGAGCATTAATTCTGGAAGCATGGAAGAGAGCTTATTAAAAAGGACTTCAATTGAATCAGCTTCGGTTGCTAATCCCACCACATCATCGGAGGTGGCCGACCAAATGCTGGCATCGCTGTCCCATTCTGCGCGGATGGTAAATACTTTTTGCATGTGATCTCCAGTAACTTGCATAGGGCAGCCTCAAAACGGCATCAAGGCAATGTAAAGATAATATAATAGATTGGCGCAGAAAATGAGCCCTCACACCATCTAAAATACCTATATAAATCAGTCACTAAGCTATGAAACCTACCAATATTCTAATTGTTGATGATACCGCTGAAAATATTGATTTACTAAAGGCTGTATTGGAGAGTCGTGACTATGCCGTCAAAACAGCCTCTAGTGGTGCAGAGGCTATCAAGTTAATAGAAGAATCCATTCCCGACCTCGTGGTACTCGATGTCATGATGCCAGAGATGTCCGGATATGAAGTGTGCCAAGCTATTCGTAACAAACCACAAACTGCATTGTTGCCAGTGGTGATGCTGACAGCGCTTGATCCCACAACAGAGAAAGTCAAAGGTTTGGAGGCAGGTGCCGATGACTTTTTAAGTAAGCCCATCAATCAAGCAGAATTATTAGCCCGTGTAGATTCATTGTTACGGATCGCTGGCTTACAAAGAGAGATCGCCGATAAAAATAGAGAACTGCTGCAACTGAATCAAGATTTAGAAGAAAAGGTTGCACAACAAGTTCAAGAAATTGAAAGCCTCAATAAGCTGAAGCGATCTTTACCTACTGATGTCGCTACCAAAATAGTGTCTGACAAGCAAGAGGGTCTGCTGCAGCCCCATCGCAAAGAAATTACTATTGCCTTTTTTGAGTTGCGTGGCTTTGGTAACTTAGTAATGGATAGAGAGCCAGAGGAAGTGATGATTATTTTGAGTGAGTTTCATCAGATCCTAGGTAAGCTCATTAGTCAATTTAATGGCACCGTACAGCGTTTTTCCTGCGATGAAATCGTCATCTTTTTCAACGATCCCATTCCAGTTGATAACGCTCCGATGCAGGCTATCAATCTCGCTAAACGCTTTCAAACCGCTTTTGCTAACCTCAAAGTACGATGGGGCCAAAAGGGCTATAACCCAGCCTTATCGCTAGGAGTTGGTGTTGCTACTGGTTTTGCAACTTTGGGTATGATGGGTTTTGAGGGTCGTGAAGACTATACCGCGATTGGGGCTGTCACTGAAATCGTTTCTCGCTTGTGTCGCGAAGCCAAGGCTGGTGAAATCCTCTTGGATATGCGCACTCAGTCCCGCTTAAATGCAGATTCTGGTGCTAAACCCCGTGGATCTATTATGTTTAAAGACATTGATAAGTCTATTGAAGCATTCAAAATTTCTCAGTAGCCATCTTTTGCAATTTATCTCATTAGGAGTAATTGGTGCAGACACCTGAAAATCCAAAAAATGAGTCAGAAAGACTGGCTGGATTGCGTCAGCTTGAAATTTTGGATACTGAACCTGAAGAGCGTTTTGACCGAGTTACTAAATTAGCGCGCTCAGTATTTAATGTGCCTATCGCACTGGTTTCATTGGTTGATAAAGATCGGCAGTGGTTTAAGTCTAGCTGTGGCTTGGATGCCTCAGAAACTCCGCGGGATATTTCCTTTTGTGGTCATGCAATTTTAGGTGAGGGTATTTTTCTCATTCCTAACGCACTAGAGGATAGTCGTTTTAAAGATAATCCATTGGTTGTTGGCAAGCCATTTATTCGTTTCTACGCTGGTATCCCGCTTTATCTTCCTGGTGGTCTTGCTGCTGGCACGCTTTGCATCATTGATACTGAGCCGAGAACCTTTTCCGAAAAAGAGCAAGAGCATCTCAAAGATCTTGCGCTGGTAGTAGAGCAAGAACTCATAGCCCATTTTGGCAACTAGTGCGCTAGAGCTTGAGAATATTTCCCCTGATTGCAGCCGCCCAATTGAAAAATAATCGTTCAGTCATTATTGCCTCTGGCGTTGCGTTAGGCCTATTGGTTATTGCAATAGCGATTGCTGCTAGTTTTTATCTGAAGTTCAATGCTGAATCTGATTGGAAGCAGCAGACCGATAATATCTCTCTCACCTTGTCTGAGCATGCTGCGCAAACGTTTATTTCTGCAGAAGTCGCTCTCAATAGTATTTACAGTGCCTTACCGCAAAGTAGCTTTTCCAATGAAGCAACATTTAAGCAATATGCTGCACAGAAATCGGTTCATTTACTGCTTTCTGAAAAGATTGGCTCCAATCCCCTAATTGATGTAGCGTCTATTGCGCTCGATGATGGTCGTTTAGTGAACTTCTCGAGATCTTATCCGCCCCCTCCGATTAATTTATCTGAGCGTGATTATTTTCAGGAGCAAAGAGATAACCCAGCAGGTAAAATTTACTTCAGTCTACCTGTCAAAAATAAAGGCACTGGTAAGTGGGTGTTTTATCTTGCTAAAAGATTGCAAACCCCTAGCGGTGATTTTTTAGGCACCTTGCAGGTTGGCGTGTCAGCCGAAAACTTTTCTGAATTTTACAAAAAGGTGATTAGCAATCTAGGCGATGGCGCTTCTGTTTCATTGTATCGGGATGATTTTTCCTTAATGACGGCATACCCTTTCAAGGATGATTTAATCGGTAAAAAGATTTTGACTGGTAGTACTTATAAACTGCTGTCGGATCCAAAAATTGATCATGTAGTTGCAGAAGTAAATTCCCCAAGAGCCATTCAGGACAATCTTTCAGATACACGCATCGTAGCTCCAAGACGAGTGGCTAATTTCCCCTTCATCGTTACTCCAGTAGTTGCTGACAATATTTTTCTGAAGACTTGGCTGAGAGCACTTTCTGCAATTTGGTTCATTGCTATTCTTAATTTAGTCTTGCTATTCATTTTCATCAAAATGATTCTGAATCGCAATGAGCAAATTCATAATGAGTTACTACAAATTAGTAAGGCTGAAAGTGCCTTGAGGGAGTCCAATGAAATTATTGAGAAGCAGAATCGCGATTTAGATCACAAAGTACGTGAGCGTACTCAAGAGCTCGAGGATAAACAAATTCGCTTACAAGAAAGCAATCTTTTATTAGATAGTGCCAATCGGCATAAGTCTGAATTCTTAGCCAATATGTCGCATGAACTCCGAACACCTCTGAATTCTATTATTGGTTTCTCAGAACTTCTGAAAGAAAAGATTTTTGGTGAACTCAATACTAAGCAGTCAGAATATGTAAAGAATATTTTTAATTCCGGCAAACATCTGCTCGATTTAATTAACGATATTCTCGACTTATCTAAAATTGAATCCGGTGAAGTAGAAGTGTTTCGAGAGATCTTCTCGCTCAATAAAACGATTCAATCTTGCGTGGCTATAGTCTCAGAGCGAGTAAAGAAGAACAAGTTAAAGCTAAATGTCTTCATTAGCGAGGGTGAAAATCTTGTTTATGCAGATGAGCGCAAGATGAAGCAAATCTTGCTCAACTTGCTGACCAATGCTGTCAAATTTACGCCTGAGGGTGGCGACATTACAGTACGAGCTGAATCTACTGATGCCGGCATCAAGATTGTTGTCAAAGACTCAGGTATTGGTATTGATCCTAAGGACCAGAAAAAGATCTTCGAAGAATTTAAGCAGGTTGAAAATGACTACACCAGAAAGATGGAAGGTACTGGTCTTGGCTTAGCGATCGTGAAGCGTCTCATTCATCTCCAAAATGGTTGGCTCAAGCTGGACTCTGTATTAGGAGAAGGTGCAAGCTTTACCTTCTTCATCCCCAAGGTAGAGTCGGGAGTTTCTGAATGAAGCATGTATTGATTGTGGATGATAGCCCTCTCAATTTAACCTTGGCCAAAGATATTTTGCAGTCCTCTGGATATGAGACTAGTGAAATTGAGTGTGGCGAGGACCTGCAAGCACAGCTTGAAAAGCAGCGCCCAGATTTGGTGTTGATGGATATCCAACTACCAGGTATGAGTGGTTTTGATTGTTTGAAATGGATGCGTGCTGATGCTCGTTATGCCGCTATCCCGATTGTTGCTTTTACAGCTTCAGTGATGCAAGATGACAAGCAGGCAATCATCGATTCTGGTTTTAATGGCCTGATTGAAAAACCTATCGGATTTAAAGAGTTTCTCAATACTATTTCATCTACGCTGCAAAATTCGCTTGCTTAAGTTATACATTTCATTCGTCAGAATTTCTGCTCTAGAATCAAGTATTGCCAAAGCGGTGGGTAAATCTATAATTCGACCTTATGACTAGCTCCAATCATTCCCCCGATATTAGCAATCAAGCGGCGAAGTTACTCGAGGATCCCTCTTTCTCCATTGTTGATCGCGAGGAATTTGTCAGGTTGGCTGGCGTCGTGATTGCGAATACGAATGATATTGTCGTAATTACGGATATTCCCACTGACGATCAAGAGCCGCGCATTGTGTATGTGAATGAAGCTTTTGTGCGCGAAACGGGTTACGCGCCACACGAAGTGTTAGGAAAAAATCCTCGCATGCTTCAAGGGCCAAGATCTGACCCTGAGACCAAGAACAAAATTTTTAAAGCTCTGGGTGAGTGGAAGCATATTCGTGAAGAAATCTTAAATTACAGAAAAAATGGTGAGGAATTTTGGCAAGAGCTCAATATCTTCCCCATTGCCAATGAATCTGGTTGGTTTACCCATTGGGTTTCTATTCAGCGTGATATCACCGAGCGTAAAGTTTCTGAAAAAATTATTTTTGAAACCAAGAATCGCTTAGAGCTAGCTGCTCGTGCGGGTGGTGTCGGTATTTGGGATTACGACTTCTTTAATAATCGCTTGGTTTGGGACGGGCAAATGCTCAAGCTCTACGGCATTACTCGGGATCAGTTTACGGGTACCTATGCTGACTGGGCTGAGAGGCTTCACCGGGACGATAGGGAGAGTGCAGAGTCGGCAATTACCAAAGCTCTCGAAGGGGCTAGTGAATTTAATACTCAATTTAGAACGATTTGGCCAGACGGTAGCATCCACTTTATTCGTGGTTTAGCACTTGTAGAAAGAGATGCTGACAATAAACCCCTGCGGATGGTCGGCACTAATTGGGAAATTACTGAGCTAGTGCAGGCAAAGACCGATGCTGAGTCTGCACTCAATATCAAAACCCAGTTTTTAATGAATATGTCTCATGAGATTCGCACTCCTATGACGGGGATTATTGGCTTATCTGCTTTGGCCTTGTATGAGCCCTTAAGCCCGGTAGTTCGAGAGTATTTGCAAGGCATTGAATCTTCAGCCAAGTTACTACTTGAGATTGTGAACGATATTCTGGATTTCTCTAAATTAGAAGCTGATAAGGCGCATATTAATACTGCGCCATTCACCATTGAAGACCTCTTTACTAGGGTGCGTGCTTTATTTTTAGAAAGTGCCAAGGCTAAGGGCTTACAATTGAATCTTATTTGCAACTTAGAACCTAAAACACAATTGATTGGTGATTTTTTTAATCTCAGTCTTGTAGTTAATAATCTTGTTGGTAACGCAATCAAGTTTACTGAGCAAGGTTCAGTAGATCTATCGATTCAGACGCTTAAGCTGGAGAATTCCACATTAACCTTGCGCTTTACCGTCAAAGATAGCGGGATTGGTATTTCACAAGAGGCTCAACAAAAAGTACTCGAGCCATTTGCTCAAGCCGATGGTTCAATCTCTCGGCGCTTTGGAGGTACGGGCTTGGGCTTGACGATTGGCAATCGTATTTTGGAGCTGATGGGTAGTAAGCTCAATATCCACAGTATTGAAGGGCAGGGATCAAGCTTTAGTTTTGACTTGGTATTGGTCCAAGAGCGTCGTAAATAAAGAATGTCTAAACAAACTTGCTAGCTTATTTAGGTCTGCACAAATAAGTAAACGCTTTGAAATTTAATACATTGGGTGGAATGCTGATCCAATTTTCTGGTTTGTTAGATGAAAAGATGCGATCACCTTCCCCATTCTTTTCGGTATAGGCATATTTTTCTAGAAAACGGGCTTTATTTTCTGTGCAGTCATATTCGTAAAGCGCTACCCCAGAATAAAAATCTCTATCGCCTTCAAAGATTTGTTGTGGTTTCTTAAGGTCGTATAAAACCCAAGCTTGAATGGAGTAGGGGTTGCGTTTAATCGTGCTGGTATCAATCTTGATCACGGCGGTATCGTTGCTACCCAGTTCTAACCAATTAGCCATAGCTACAGAACTAAAACAACACAGCATGATGATGACTAATTTTTTCATTGAGGCGCTTTCATTCAATTGAAGAAATTGGATACTTCAAAATATTCTATTCTGTATTTTATGATCAATGTAGTCCTCATCTTTGATTTGGGTCCAAGCTATTCCCTGGAAGAGGGCATCAAGCCAATCTGGATATGACCTCAAAGAGGAAAAGGGTTCGGATTTAGTGCAGATAAACGGCTAAATTATGAGCCAATTGTGGTAAAAATGAGGTTAATGCTTTACTCGTTTTTATTACTTTAGTTATGGCACTCTTCAAGAAAAAAGCGCAATCTGAACCGATTCAGGCTCCTAAAGGGCCGGAGAAAATTGCGCCTGAAAATCCTTATCTTGGACGCGAACCTATTATCAGCAGGGAACAAGCGATTATTGGGTATGAGCTTTTCTTTCGACCAGGTACCACACTCAAGGCTAAACGGCTGAATGATCGCAATGAGGTATTGGCACAAATTGCTAAACGCTTAGCTGAGGACCCTAAAACCGAAGTAAGTTACCCAGAAGATGTGACTGACGCCAACCTAAGGGATGACGATGGCAAAGAGGTGACCCAAGTCACTCTCCCTGAAATCTTCTATTCCCTCAAGACCAAGGGTGTCACCCAATCTTTAGGTCAGCACTTAGGTTTTATTGATATTCGCGTCGATCAACTAGGTGATGAACTCAGAGGTTTTCCGGCGATTAAGTTTCCGCTGCAAATTCATCTTGCAGAGATCTTAGAGGCAATCAAGACAGAAGCAAGTCAGGCTGCAGAAGCTGTAGAAGATCCTGAGGTCAAGAAAGATCTTGATGATTCTGGCGAGCCCCCCGTTCCTGAAGTTTTACAAAAGCTCGAGAGACTGAGAAGCGCTGGCTATAAATTTGTATTAACGGGACTGACCGAAGTCTTTGATGGCCTTGATGACATATTGCCCAAATTTCGTTATATCAAATTGGATCTACAAAAAGTCGCTAAGCCATCCAGTCTGATTGATTACTGCAAAGGCATTCCACTGCCGCGCGATGAAAAGTCCAAGGGCGCTACTAATGTATTACAAATTATTGCAGTGAACGTTCATGAGCCAGAAGAATTTCATCAGGCGCGTGATGTAGGCTGTGATGCATTTGAAGGTTTTTACTTTGTTAAGCCCGATCCTGAACTTTCTTTGCATCGAGGTGAGGAGTATCGCAAGTTATTACAGCTCTTGACCTTGTTACTTTCTTCTCCAGAGTTAAAAGACTTGGTGACTGCAATTGAGGCTAACCCAGTTGTTTCTAAGCATCTGATGGTAATTGCTGAGATTGACTCGCGTCGCAAGCGCGATAAGCCTGAGAATGTCCGAGATGCTGCTGTGATCTCTGGGGTCAAGCGGATTACTCGCTGGACGCAGCTTTTGCTTTATGCAGATGCTAAGGCCAAGGTAGCTTTGGATGCTACGCCTTTGTTGCAACTGGTTTGTGTGCGAGCTTTCTTCATGGAATCTCTGTCAACCAAGTTGGGTGCAGGTGGCGGTTTAGGCTCTAGCGACTTAGCCTTCTTGGTAGGCGGCTTATCCTTAATTGATAATCTGTTTGATGAGTCAGCACGTGAGTTGCTATCGCACTTCAATCTTCCCGGTGTGGTCGTAGACGCCATTGTTGATCGGTCAGGCATTTTGGGTCAGTTGCTCTCTCTAGCTGAAGCGGCAGAAGTCGGTGATCTGGAAAAGTGTCGCCACCTTTGCGCCGATGAGTTAAAGACGGTGACCTTGGATGATGTTGCCCAAGATTCATTATTGGCAATTAAGAACTTCGTCTCCCAAACCCAGTTTGCACCTGAAGAGGATGTTTGGGAAAACGCCAATTCGGTGCCTGAGGAATCAAGCCAAGAGCTATGAGGCCGTTGAACGCCCGATCACTCATGCTGAACCTAAAAATTGTCATCCAATTGAAATACTTGCATTGTGACAATTAGTGTATACACTATCCTAAGTTCATGATTGTTATGGGCAATGTGCAGCAGGATCCGGTTTTCCATATCCACTATTGATGGTCATGATTGCTAAAAATATGTTTCGACATCAGTTGATTTAGCGATGGCGTTGTTGGGCAAGCAATCGATGATTTGCTAACCCTTTAAGGAGATTTTGTTGTCCGACAAGCAGAAAAATCCATTGCCCAAAATCCTGGGAGAGCGTTTTAAGGATGCTAGAGAAACTCTAGGCTTGTCGGTCGAGGAGTTAGCAAAAAAAGCCATTCTGTCGAATAGTCAAATTCGGCAAATTGAAGGTAAAGAGCAGGGCGCATTTTATTCACCGCTCATCAAGTATTCGAGCGCTCAAAAGGTTGCCAAAATTCTGGGGCTACCTGAAGATCAAGCATTTGATGCAAGCCAAGCAGTGCTAGAAGATGAACAAACACTCCAAGAGCAAAAAGAGCTTAAAGAGATTGAAGCTATGTTGGCTCAAAAAATGATCAATGAGCTTAAATTTGAAAAACCTAGCTTGATTCAAAAGATCATTGGCAAGCAAACCTCTGCGCAATTGCCAATCCAAGGCATTGAGGTGCCCAAAACTACTCCATCTAAATCATTTATTAAGCTCGCCGTCTTTATAGTATTGTTGATTGCAGCGCTGGGATTTGGATATTGGTTTCTCAACCCCTACTTAAATATCTCTTAAGCAAAAACTCATGCTAGGTATCTTCAATACATTAGGGAGTCATTTCTGCGAAGGGTTGGCACGTGATTAAACGATTTTTGTTGCTTGTATTGATGATGTTTGCTGGCCTGGCCTACGCTGATTGGACTAAGGTGACCGCCAATCAAGATATTTCTGTTTATATAGATGCTCAGGCTATACAAAGGAATAAAGGCCTAGTCAAGGTCAAAGTATTAGTCAATGAAGCTAAGGAATTAGTTGTCGATAAAGACAAGTATTCCTACCAATCTTTTAGAACTTACATTGAGTACAACTGCAAAAAAGACCTCCAAAGAGCGCTTTCGACTAAATGGTTTTCTGAGCCAATGGGGGAGGGCAATATGATTTATCAAGATAAGCACCCTTATCCCTTTGCGCCTGTAGCTGAAGGCACCCTTGGCCTAGTTGTAATGAAGCGTGTTTGTAAGGGAAGTTGATGCGTAATCCCTTGCCAGTTGAACTCCAGACTGCTCTGATATTTAATCCATTAACATCTTCTGATTCTTTTTATTTCTGCTAAAACATGCAAACACCAGTCAATCTATACCTCCCCATTGGCATTGCAATTGGAATTCTTCTCATCGCTGCCTTTTTGTATTGGTCTTGGTCAAAGGTTATTTCTCAATCTAGCGCTGAAATTAAAGATCTTGCTGGTGGGCTTAATGGCAAGGATGCCACCGGCGGGGATATTTTCACAACAGCTATTGGGTCGACAAGCAATACGCGCATCATTGATTTACTCCAAGAGAGCCAAAGAAATCTCATTACGATTCGGGGGGATTTGGGGCCTAAGCAATACTGCCTGAAACCCTACTCAGATATTTGGACGGCCAGAAACATCCTAGCGGGAAAAATTAATCTCTCGCTCTATGAAACCATGCCTAATATTTTGATTGGTGTGGGCTTGATGTTTACCTTCATATTCCTGGCATTAGCATTAAATGATGCAGGTCAGGCAATGACAGGCAATCAAGAATCTCGTGACGCAGCGCTCAAGGGCTTGATTGCTACGGCAGGTGGTAAGTTTATTACCTCGATTGCCGGCTTGCTGTCTTCCTTAGTCTGGAACTGGGCTGCCAAGCTCACGCTGGAAAAGTTAGAAGCGTCCATTGATGATTTGCAAACTCAGCTTAGAACAATCGTTCCTGATAATGCCCCGCAAGCAGTCATTCAAGCACAGCTAGGCATGTTCCATGAAATGCTGCAGCAAAACCGTGAACAAGTAAATCAATTAAAACGTTTTGAAACAGATTTTGCACTCTCGATCTCTAAAGCAATCGGCAATGCACTCGAGCCTTTATTTAACGATCTCAGTGTCAAGCTGATTGACGCATTTGATAACTTAACGGAGCGGATTAGTCGCATTAATGAAGAAGCTCTGAAAAATATTATGGAGAAATTCTTAGAGGCGATTAAGGGTGACTCTGCAAAAGAGATGGAGCAGTTCAGAAAAACCCTGGTTGAAGTGACTGAAAAACTCAATACTGCTGGGGTAGGCGCTGGAGTCTCGCTTGCTCAGGCTGGTGATTCTTTTGGAAGCGCCATTAATGCCCTCGAAAAAACGGTTACCAAGACCAATGAAACCATGCTTGGCTTAGAGTCTGGTTTGCAAAGAGCAAAAGAGTTCACCAGTGAAGGGGCTACCAAATTAGAGTTTGTCTTGGGTGGATTAATCGGTTCGGTAAACGGTATTGATAAAGTCATTGTAAATGTTGACTCTTTTGTGAAAAAAATTCAGTCGAGCACAGAGTCTCTTGGTTTAATAGCCCGCAGTTTAGATGGCACAGTGGCCTCGCAAGAAGTCATTAGTAAAGAGTTTGGGGTGGGTATTCCTGCGATGTCGAGCGCCTTAAAAGATGCTGTTAATGAAATTAAACTAGGCACTGACGCTTCTCGTGCAGCGCTCAGTTCTTTGCGCACCGAGTTTGAGGCGACTAAGAGTTCGATTGATCAAACCGTCAATCATTTAACTAGCGGAGTATCAGATTATTCCAATAAGGTAGTGCAGCTGCACTTTAAGTTAGATGAAAAATTAGCCCAAGCTATTACATCGATCCACACCACCATTACGACCTTAGAGCAAACGATGGACGATTTTGTTGAATCTTTGCCCAAAACCTAATCAAATCCAAAATAAAGTCAAAGTAAAGTTAGAGTATCGCAATGATCTTTTTGCCATCTAGTCATAATAAGCAAGCTGAACGGGTTGAAGAGGCGGGTTATCTCGCCTCTGCGAGTGATTTGATGATCGGTCTATTGTTTGTGTTCATCATCATGGTAGTGATGCTCTCTCAAAGAGTAGATTCCATTCAAAGAGGTGAGAGTGTGAATGATCCGCTGGCTAGTGCTGTGCTGATCATTGGGCAAAAGTTTAAAGAAGCAGGTTTGAATGTGGTGATTGACCCGCAATCAGGCGTTATTGGTCTACCAGCAGATGCCTTGTTTGGATTTAATAGTGCTGTCCTGAATGACAATTCAACTCAAACCTTAAAAAAGGCTAGAGAGTCCCTCATTAAGATTCTGCCTTGCTATGTTCACTCTGAAAGAGCGGCTAGACCACTAGACTGCCCACCCAATGATGAGCAAGCCGAAATTGAAACTATATTCATTGAAGGGCACACTGACTCTAAGCCACTTCAACAAGGCAATTACACTAACTGGCACTTAGGCCTAGATCGTGCGCGGGCGGTATACGAAGTTCTTACTGAAGGTAAGCCTCAGTCCTATCAAAATGAACGCAAGTTAGATGTCTTTGGTATTAGTTCTTATGCCGATAAGCGGGTAGTCAAAAGCTTTGGTTTAGAAGATGCAGAAAAAAGCCGGCGCGTAGAGTTGCGCTTTATCTTGGCGTTCAAACCCGATTCTAAAAAAGGCAAAGCGGCGAGAGATGCTTTGGATGCTGCTAGCAGTCCATCGACTCCCCTAACTCAAACAGCGCCCATCATGCCTGCAGCTACTGTTGCTCCAAGCTCTAACAGTAAGCCCATTGCTTTGCCAAAATGAACTTAGCAGCATTACCAGAAGATTTTCCTCTGCTAGCTAGTGCTGCACAAAGTATTGCTTCACAAAAAATATCAATCGAAAGAATTGGTCTGCCACCGGATATTTTTGCAGTGGGTGAACGCACTTTTATTCGTTTTTCCTTGGCGCAGCTCTCAGGCCATCAAGTCGATCAACGCTATTGGCGTTATTTTCCCTATGCGATTTGGCTGGAGCCAGAGCGCAGCTTATCCACCCGAGCCGATTATTTAAACGAGTACTTTGAGATGCATCTTCCTCGTTCTCTGAAGATTGCCAAAAGAGCGATGAAATGGGCTGAGCCCCTGTTCTATGTTTATCTCTATCACTTTAAGCTAAATGATCCCGTGTTTGAAAAGCTGGCTCAAACAGCGCAGCGTTTTTTTACCAGCGGCGCCATTAAATCTGGCTCTCCACTGAAATCCTTAGCGCATGAGTTAAATTGTTTTAATACTGCTGATGGTCCTCGTTTGGTAGCTGAGTCGATCCTTAAAACAAAACGCGGATTAATGGGGTGGATCAATCAATTTGATCTCTGGCCCGGATTTACAACCACCCCCTTTGCTAAAAGTGCCATCATTGAATTGCTGAAATTTCCTAAAGAAAAAAGACGGCAAACGGACTATATCCATCTAGCATTTGATTGGGGCATTGATGTACAAAATCAATTTCGCTATCCTGAAGTGAAAGCACTCTTTACTGATGCCTTGCTATTAGCTTGGAAGGGAGTTAAGCCGCCAGAGGATTTGAAGATAGCGATGAGTGCAAAACTGACCAGTGTGATTAGTGACCCCAGGGTTGATCAAGAAGCCTGGCTTGGTACCAGTAACGAGGCAGTGCAGGTACTCGTGGGCTGGCTGAATACGAAAACAAACTAAAAATCTTCAGTAAGTAGTCAAAATTGAATCATGATAATGATTTAAATCAAACGCTGACATGATTTCTCCGCATACTAGAGGTATGCTGAGCTAGTTACTTTTTATCAATTGTGGAGAGCGTTATGACAAAAGCATCAAAATCGGAATCAAAATCAGAGTTAGGCCCTGATGGCCTGCCAGGTCACGATTATTTCCTAGATGCCGTCAATCATATTGATGAAGCAGTAGCCAACCAGTCGATTGCAATTGGTGCGGCAAAGGGCATTGTCTTTAGTCTAGTGGAAACATTGGGTGCCATGGTTGGAGACCCTGATTTACCAGCTCACCTCAAGTCTGGTTACATGGGAGCTCTTGATTTGGCCGTTGAGTTAGAGGCAAAACTTTCTAAATAAGTTGTAACTAATCTGCAAGGATTTTAGAGTTAGGGCAGCTTCGGCTGCCCTGATACATTTAAAATCGAGAATATAGCCATTTAATTAAAGTTAATGATCAACATTCCAAAACGCCTAGCAGTTGCTCCCATGATGGAGTGGACTGATCGTCACTGCCGATCTTTTCATCGGACGCTCACTCAAGAGGCAGTTTTATATACCGAAATGGTCACAACAGGAGCGCTGATGCATGGCGATGTGCCACGTCACTTGGATTATTCACAGGATCAACATCCAGTGGTACTTCAGTTAGGTGGCTCAGAGCCTAATGATTTAGCAAGGTCAGCTGAGTTGGCACAGCAGTGGGGCTATGATGAGATTGATCTCAATTGCGGTTGTCCCTCAGAGCGAGTGCAACGCGGAGCCTTTGGTGCTTGCTTGATGGCTGAGCCTAATTTAGTGGCTGAGTGCGTTAAAGCAATGAAGAACGCGGTGGATATTCCGATCTCAGTGAAGCATCGCTTGGGTTTGGATTCGATGGATGCAGCAAGTTCACAAAAAGATTACCAATTTGCCTCAGATTTTATATTGGCAGTAGCTGACGCAGGTGCGAGTCAAGTCACCATTCATGCACGTAATGCGGTACTCAAGGGACTTTCACCCAAAGAGAATCGCAGCAAACCACCACTACATTATGAAGTGGCTGCCAAACTCAGATTGGATGCTCAAAAACAATTTCCTGATCTTAAAGTCTTGCTGAATGGCGGTCTAGAAACCAATGAACAGATTGCCGGACATTGGGATGACTTTGATGGCTTCATGGTGGGTAGGGCGGCGTATCACTTCCCGGCAATGTTGTTGGGTTGGGATGATCTGATAAATACGAATGGAGATGCCGCTGGTTATCTCTTTAGTGAAACTGAATGGCATAGAATTCAGATTGCACTGGTAAGGCAAGTGCAGTCATGGTTTGAGGAATGCCAAGCAAAACAAAAACCGTTTTATATAGGCGCATTCACAAGACATATTTTAGGTTTAGCTCACGGCAGAGCATGGTCGCGCTACTGGCGTCAACGCCTCTCGGATCATCATGCTTTAGCTAAAGTGCAGAGCAAAGCAGCCATTGCAGATTTCTTTCTAGATGCCAGCTTATGCCTTGGCGATTGGGCTGCTTTTGACTTAGAAACCGCAGATTAAGGCTGTTTTAGTGGGATTTCCCCTAAAAAGGATATAATTTCTTCTTCTACAACGGCGGACGTAGCTCAGTTGGTAGAGTCCCAGATTGTGATTCTGGTTGTCGCGGGTTCGAGCCCCGTCGTTCGCCCCAAAAAATTCCCTGAGAGCCTCCATGAGGTGTTTTATTCAAAAGGGTGACCTAATCAGTATTGGCTAGTCTTTCATTTTCTGGCATCAAATAGTTGATTCGCTCATATGCAAGTCGTTGCTATCAACGGATCATTTGATTTTTAAATTTTGAATGCATCCACGATTTTTTGGCTACCGTCTAAAAAAACTGAGCGTTGACGAACAGGCGCTAAATCTATTTTTAATTTGGATGCGGTACGGGCATCGATCAGAAATGATTATTATGGGCGCCAAAGGCCGTTCCAGCGTTAGTGATATCGTCCTTGGTTCTGTTTCTCAAAGAGTCTCTGTTTTAGCCAAGCAAGCAGTGCTACTGGTCAAATAAATGCGTGCTAAAAAATACTGGTGTTGTCATTGAGCGTGTAATGGGTCTTCATCGGTATTAACCTTCATTAAATTACCCTAACTAGTGCGTTTTGGAAGGCTTAACTACTTCCTACAACTTAAATGGTTATTTCGCAAAGGTTTCGGCGAGCATTGGGGTCGCTATTTATCTGGTAGATAATGTCAGCTCTGCCTATGAATTAATTGCCCATGCAGATGAGGCGATGTGTAAGGCTAAAGAATTGGGTAAAAATCGCTCTTATTTTTATTGCTAAACATTGAGCTAACGCGTTGGAATACCGGCGCACAAGCTATTTTCTTTGATGATCACTTGATGTGCTAACGAGATTCTTTCATTAGAATAGTTTCTTTGCCCTAGCTCACATTCCTATATGAAAAAATTTGATATTTACCAAATCCTTTTTGGATTATTGCTCACAATCATTGCTCTGTATTTCATGCTGCGTCCCTCTAGTGGTCAAAGTACTCCTGCATCCTCTATTCCTACTGTGCAAATTGGCAATCTCATTTGGGATCAAACCGAGATGAATATCGCTGATGTCAAAGGCTTTGCTGCTACCGGATTTGTGAGTGCTGCCGAGAGTAAAGGTGGGGGTCTTACTTATGAAGGTGGCTTTGTGCAAAAGCCAGGATGGACTTGGAAGACGCCCTATGGTGTTCCTGCAGGGGATTCTGAGCCTGCAGTGCATCTCAATCAAAAAGAAGCAGAGTCAATTTGTCGTTACTACGGCAAACGTTTGCCAACAGAGGCTGAGTGGATTTCAGCGGCATTCCTAGAGCAAAGAGTGAATCCGCCAGCTGGATATACTAAAGGACAGCGTTACCCATTTCCAGGTGGCAGTACACCAGCAGTTTCTCATTGCTTAAGTGGCTGTGGTGACTACAAGGGTTTAGCTCCTGCTGGGGCTCTGAATCGCGGTACAGGGCATGTCAACACTAAAACGACTAAACCCGGTGTGAATGGCCTGTATGACATGGGTGGTAATGTTTGGGAATGGACTGCTACTGAGCGTAACGGTGGATACATCACCCGCGGTGCTTCATGGTGGTATGGCCCAGAAAGACAGCAAGAGTCTGATATCGAATCTAAACCAGGTGATATTGCCGTGGTGTATATCGGATTTCGGTGTGTAGCCGATGCCGTGAAACAATAGGGGATGACTAGTCCTGTAGTAGATTCATCCGAAATTGAAGTTACCCCCGATTACGAGGCGGTAATAGAGGCCATTGAGCGTCATGATCCTTATATCTTTGTCAGCGGTAAGGCCGGCACTGGTAAGACAACTCTGATTGGTTACCTCCGAGAAACGATTTCTGGCAACGTTGTCGTGGTGGCGCCAACAGGCGTTGCAGCACTCCAGGTAAAAGGAGTGACGATCCATTCCTTCTTTCGTTTACCACCCCGTTTAATTTTTCCGGAAGAAGATATCAAGCCATTGCGCGATAAGCGTCTTTATAAAGATATCCGCTTACTCATTATTGATGAGATTTCAATGGTACGCGCCGATGTGGTCGATGCGATGGACTTGTTCTTACGTGAGAACGGTCCGCAAAAAGGCAAACCTTTTGGGGGTATTCAGGTGATGTTTGTCGGGGACTTATTTCAACTACCACCAGTCGTATCGAGCGGTGATATGCAAGTCCTGGCTGATCGTGGCTACGAGGGGCCGTATTTCTTTTGCGCAATGGCTCTGCATCGTAAAGAAGTCACCATGGTGGAATTGTCGAAGATCTTTCGTCAAAAAGATGAGCACTTTGCCAGCCTTTTAAATCGCATCCGCATTAATCAAGATGTCGATGAAGCTATTGATACGCTCAATGCCCAGTGTTATCGAGCAAATCAAGCAGTAGATGAAGAAACGATCACACTGACCACCACCAATGCAAGAGCAGATCAAATCAATGGAGCAGGATTGCGTGCCATTGATTCAGATATTAAGGTGTATGCCGGTAAAACGACCGGCAAGTTTAATGTTGATGAGCGTAACTTACCTTCAGCAAATAACCTAGCGCTAAAGGTAGGCGCTAAGGTGATGTTCACTGCAACTGACCCAGGTTTTCCGAAGCGTTGGGTGAATGGCACGATTGGGGTTGTTAGAGAATTGCTTGCCGATAAAGTCAAGGTGATGGTTAAAAACGGTCCATATTCCAATACGGTTGAAGTTACTGGTCATCAATGGGAATCGTATCGCTACGATCATGACATGATGTCTGGCAAGATATCTCCCAGCATTATTGGTACCTATGTGCAGATTCCCTTAATGCTCGCTTGGGCAGTCACTATTCATAAAAGCCAGGGTAAGACGCTTGATAAGGTGAAGGTGGACTTATCTTCTGGCGCCTTTGCATCAGGGCAGGTCTACGTAGCACTCAGTCGCTGTAAAACGATTGAAGGGATTTCTCTGCAAAGACCGATTGAGCCCAGAGACGTCAGCTGCGATCAAGAGATCAAACGGTTTTATATGAACTGCTTGCCTTCTAAATAGGGGTATTCGCTCTTATTTGACCTCTTTCGGTTTATGTAATAACATTGTTATTACTATGAATAAAAGCTATAAATCTAATGTTGCAACCAGAGTATCACTACAGGTGGCTATTAGGGCTATTGGCAACTCTAAAGGCGTGGTCATTCCAAAGATTATTCTTGAGCAATCTGGAATACAGGATCTCGTTGAGATGTCGGTCGATGGAGAAAAAATCATTCTAAGCAAGCCAAAAAATACCGTGAGAGAAAATTGGTCTCAGGATGCGCAAAGTCTTGCAAAATCTGGTGAGGATAAATTAGTGCTTGGAAATTTTTCTAATGATGAAGATGGGGATTGGGTTTGGTAAGAAGTATTGTTTCTCGTGGAGAAATTTGGCTTATCAATTTAGACCCAACAATTGGGAGTGAAATTAAAAAAACACGCCCATGTATCGTGGTGTCACCCCAAGACTTAAATGACCATTTGCGAACAGTCATTATTGCTCCCATGACAAGCAAGGGCAGGGCGGCAGGATTTCGAGTGCCTATTACGCATGATGGCAAGAAGGGTCTTATTCTTTTGGATCAAATTAGAGCTGTGGATAAAGCACGCTTAGTCAAAAAGGTGGGGAAGGCTAATCCCAAAACCTTAACTACTAGTCTTGGCGTACTGCAAGAGGCTTTTGCGATTTAGCGAGAACTTAAAACCCAGCTGCCAATCCATCTCGGCGGTGGTCGCTACCAGCGATATAGACAGAGTCAGTCTCTTCACTTAACTTCGCAATTGCTTGAGCGCTGCCAAAGTCCAAGCTATTAGCGGGCTGTATAGCAACTTCATGACCCATTGCGATTAGTCCATCTACTATGCTTTGAGGCATGGATGCTTCAACAGTGAGTTTTCCTAAGTCATCTATACGCCATCGTGGAGCATCAGAACAAGCTTGGGGATTGAGGTATTCATCGACAAAGCGCATGACAAATTGAATATGACCTTGTGGTTGCATATTGCCACCCATCACCCCAAATGCCATGCTAGGTTTACCAGCCTTGGTGAGGAATGCAGGCAAGATCGTATGGAAAGGGCGCTTACCAGGTGCCACTTGATTGGGGTGACCAGCAACCAAGCTAAAGCTCATACCGCGATTATGAAAGGCAATACCACCAGGAGCAACAACACCAGAACCAAAGCCTTTAAAGTTCGACTGAATATAAGAAATCATCATGCCCGATTCATCAGCAGCGCAAAGATAGACTGTACCTCCACAGTGCGGGTCACCAGCACCATAACTACCAGCTTTAGTGTGATCAATCATGGCGGCACGGCTTGCGAGGTAATCTCTATCTAATAGGCTAGATACCGGCACCTCCATTGAGCGTGCATCTGATACATAGGCATAAGCATCGGCAAATGCCAGGCGCATAGCTTCAATCTGTAGATGAATGCGCTGTGCTGAATTGGCGGGATATTGTTTGACATTGGCAGCTTGCAAAATTCCTAAAGCCATTTGTGCGGCAATGCCAGAACCATTTGGGGGAATTTCTAAGAGCGCGTAGTCACCATAATCAAAGGCGAGGGGCTCAACCCATTCTGGCCGGTTATCAGCAAAGTCTTGCATGGAAAAGCATCCGCCGGTTGCCTTAGCAAAATCGACCATGCTTTGGGCGAGAGGACCTTTATAAAAAGATTCACCTTCGGTAGCGGCAATGTCTTTTAAGGTTTTTGCTTGAGCGGGGTATTTCCAAATTTGTCCTGCTGCAGGTGCTTTACCATCGATTAAAAATGATTCACTAAATCCCGGTTGATTTTTCAGAATCGGAATGGCTTCGCGCCATTGACGCGCGATTACTGGAGAAACCGGAAAACCATTTTCTGCGTAATTAATGGCGCGCTTAAATAATTGTGCAAAGGGGAGCTTGCCAAATTTTCTGGAGAGTTCAATCCAGCCGGCGACCATGCCTGGCACTGTGACGGTATTCCAACCAATGAGATCCATCGCATTCTTACCTGCAAAATATTCTGGAGTCCATGCTGCAGGAGCACGACCTGAAGCATTGAGGCCATGAATTTTCGTACCATCCCACAAAATTGCGAAGCTGTCACCACCAAGACCGTTCATAGTAGGCTCAACAACGGTTAGCGTAATGGCAGTTGCTAGAGCGGCATCAACGGCGTTGCCGCCATTTTGCAGCGCCTCAATACCTGCTTGAGTGGCTAAGGGCTGAGAACTCGCAACGGTATTTCTGGCGAGAACAGGGGCGCGGCCGCCACCAAAAGGAGGAGAAATAAGCATGGATTTAGTAGTCAGAATAAAAGGTCAATCAACTTTGATATTGGCTGACTTTACTACTTTCCCCCACTTGTTCGCTTCGTTGGCGGTAATTTCAGCGAGTTTTTCTGAGTTAGCAAACTCTGGATGAATACCTTGTGCCGCCATACGCGCCTTAAAGTCAGGGTTAGTCAGAATCTTGCGAATCTCTCTTTCTAACTTGGCAACAATGGCTGGGGACGTTCCTTTCGGAACATAAACAGCATAGAAATTTTCCACGTCAAATTTCTTCATACCGTCTTGCCCTAGTGTTGGGACATTGGGCATCAATGGTGAACGCTCTGCAGCAGCAATGGCAATGGGGCGCAGTTTGCCACTCTGAATATGGGGCAAAGAAGCCGTGACACTGTCAAACATCATGAGTGTGTTACCAGCAATCAAGTCGGGCAGAGCAAAGCTGCTGCCTTTATATGGAATATGGGTACCCGTAGCACCAATGCGTTGCATAAACAAAGTGGACTCTAAATGGGAAAGGCTTCCATTACCTTGCGAGGCGTAATTGAAGTCACCCTTCTTAGATTTAATGTAGGCAATTAACTCAGGCAGATTTTTTGCAGGAACACTTGGATTGATCACAATTAAGTGAGGCACCGTTCCAATCAAAGCTACTGGTACAAAATCCTTTTGTAAATCAGCGGGCGGGTTTTTAAATAGCGCCGAAGAAATCGATTGGTTGGTGAGAGCGCTAATATGAATCGTGTAGCCATCTGGCACTGCTTTCGAGGCGGCTTGTAAGCCAATCATGCCACCAGCACCAGGTTTGTTTTCTACTACGATAGATTGGCCAAGCGCTTCAGCTAAGGGGGCGGTTACGCTGCGTGCAAAGATGTCTGTAGAGCCGCCAGCTGGAAAAGCGAGGATAGCGACGATCGGTTTTTTAGGCCAATCGGTCTCTGGAGCCGCGAAAGCAGAGCTGAGAAAGCTAAGCAGGGTACAACTGATCAACAGAAGGGATTTAAAGATAGTCATTTCATGGTCCGCAAGGAGTCTATGGTGTTAATGGGTAATATAGTATGGGATATTCAAATAATGTTTCAACCAGACTCTAAGAGACGCTCATGACAGCAGCAAATCAAACTGTAAATGGTGTAGATATGTCAGCTTACTGGCTGCCATTTACACCAAATCGCTATTTTCATCAGCATCCCAAGATCATGCAGTCTGCCAAGGGAGCTTACTACTATGACGACCATGGGCGGAAGCTGTTTGATGGCCTTTCTGGGTTGTGGTGCTCCCCCTTGGGGCATGCTGATCCACGTATTGGTGCAGCGATCTCCAAACAATATGAAA
Organism: Polynucleobacter sp. UB-Siik-W21; assembly: GCF_018687415.1. Classification (NCBI taxonomy): domain Bacteria; kingdom Pseudomonadati; phylum Pseudomonadota; class Betaproteobacteria; order Burkholderiales; family Burkholderiaceae; genus Polynucleobacter; species Polynucleobacter sp. UB-Siik-W21. The sequence goes on from NZ_CP061289.1 coordinate 826,406, forward strand.
CCATGGACTATTGCCCAGCTTTTCAGATGGCAAGTGAGGCTACTTTTAGTCTGGCCACTCGCATTGCCAAAATGGCACCAGCCGGCTTAGATAAAGTTTTTTTTACGAACTCCGGTTCTGAGGCAGTAGACACTGCACTCAAAATTGCGGTTGGCTATCACCGGGTGATGGGAAATGCCTCACGCATTCGGATGATCGGTCGTGATCGTGCCTATCACGGTGTTGGTATCGGTGGCATCTCTGTTGGTGGGATGGTATCGAATCGCAAAATGTTTGCGAGCATGATGATGCCCGGTGTCGATCATTTGCCACACACCCTCAATCTCTCACAAATGGCTTTTTCAAAAGGTCAGCCCACTTGGGGCGCGCACCTCGCAGATGAATTAGAAAAGATCGTAGCTTTGCAGGATGCCAATACGATTGCTGCCGTCATTCTTGAGCCGGTGCAAGGATCTACTGGTGTGATCGTTCCCCCAGCAGGCTACCTACAAAAAATCCGAGAGATCTGTACTAAGCATGGCATCTTGTTGATCTTTGATGAGGTCATTACTGGCTTTGGCCGTCTAGGTGCTAATTTTGGCGCTGATCGATTTGGCGTAGTCCCTGACATGATTACCTTTGCCAAAGCCATTACGAATGGTGTGATTCCATTGGGTGGTGTGATTGTCCGCGGTGATATCTATGACAGCATTATTGCCGCTGGTGGACAAGATCAAGCGATTGAATTTTTCCATGGCTATACCTATTCAGGGCACCCCATTCCAACTGCTGTTGGTCATGCAGTGCTGGATATTTTTGAATCAGATGATTTAGTCAATCGCGCAAAAGCATTGGAACCCATTTTGGAAAATAGCCTACATGCTATGAAAGGCAAAACAGGGTTGCTCGATATTCGTAACTTTGGTTTATCTGGCGCAGTAGAGCTAGACCCCATCCCAGGCAAGCCCGGACTGCGCGCTCTTAAAGTCCTGGAAGCCTGTATTGAAAGAGGCGCCTTAGTGCGCGTTGCAGGAGACGTTATTGCAGTAGGCCCCCCATTCATATCAGAGCCTAAAGAAGTGGAGTTCTTGTGTAGTGTATTGGGTGATGCAGTTGATGCTGCCATGAAGATCAATGCTTAACAATCAATTGGCAATGAGACCAATATAGAAATCGGGAGATACATGACTACGCAAAGAGCTTTATTTAATGAGCGATTAAGCAAACCAGGCTTAATTGTTGCACCTGGAGTTTATGAGATGGTTTCATTGAGGCTTGCTGATCGTATGAACTTTGATGCTCTCTACATGACAGGTTATGGCACCGTTGCCTCATTATTGGGTTTGCCAGATGCTGGCTTGGCAACCTACACCGAGATGGTTGGTCGAGTCACTGCAATGGCTGGTATGGCAAAGACTCCCTTAATCGCGGATGGCGATACTGGTTACGGTGGATTACTTAATGTGCGTCACACCATTCATGGATATGAAGCTGCTGGCGCAGTTGCTATTCAACTTGAAGATCAAGAGTTCCCTAAGAAATGTGGACATACGCCTGGTCGTCGAGTAATTCCGTTAGAGGACATGGTAAAGAAGATCGAGGTTGCAGTCGCAACGCGCACTGACCCTCATTTCAAAATTATTGCCAGGACAGACGCAAGAACTACCCTCGGATTGGATGAGGCGCTAAGACGTGGCGAGGCTTATGCACGTGCTGGTGCTGATATCTTATTTATTGAGTCTCCTGAGACCCAAGAAGAAATGCAACAGATAGGGAAAACTTTCCCTAACCATCCTTTGATTGCGAATATGGTGGAAAAGGGTAGAACACCCGTCTTGTCTAAAGCGGAATTAGAGCAATTAGGCTACAAGATTGCTATCTTTCCAGTCACTGCTTTGCTCGCTTCTGTGCAAGCAATGACCCAGGTTTATGAGCACTTTAAAGACTCAGGATCATCTATCAATAATCCAGTAGATTTATATGACTTTGGAGATTTATCAAAGTTAATGGGCTTTGAGGACGTTTGGGAATTCGAAAAACGTTTTGTAGAAACGAAGTAAAACTCAATAAAGGGTCAGCATGAAATTGCATCGTTACCTATCATCAGCTATTTTTTTACTTACAGTACTCGTTTCGACTGCTAGCTTTGCTCAATCGAATTACCCCAATCGCCCGATACGCTTAATCATTCCCTTCACTCCAGGCGGTGTCACCGATACCTCGGGCCGTTTTATTGCTGAGCAACTTTCATTAAAGCTAGGGCAGCAAGTAATTGCGGATAACAAGCCAGGCGCCTCTGGAAATATCGGCTCACAAATGGTTGCATCCGCCGAGCCTGATGGTTACACCTTGTTATTGGGATATGCCGGTACGTTGTCGATTAATCCCTCGCTCTTTGATAAGGTCCCTTTTGATAGCGTCAAAGACTTTGCGCCAATTGGAAAAATTGGTGATGCTATTTTGATCGTGGTCGCTAACAATGATTTCCAAGGTAAAACTTTGGCCGATGTCATTGCCATCTCTAAAAAGGATCCCAACGGCCTTTCCTATGGGACCTCAGGATCAGGTGGTACACCCCATATTGCTGGCGAGCTATTTAAGCAAAAGACTGGTGCCAATTTAGTTCATGTCCCTTACAAAGGGGGAGGTCAAGCTTTATTAGATTTATTGGGTGGCAATATTCCTTTGGTCTACACTGCAGTTGCGGGAGCAAATCAATATGTTGCGACAGGGCGCATTAAAGCGATTGCAGTCTCTAGCGCAAAGAGAAGTCCCAGCATGCCCGACGTGCCTACTTTTATCGAGAGTGGCGTGAAAGACTTTGTGATTGATGATTGGGTGGGTTTACTGGCTCCAGCAAAAACGCCTAAACCAATCATTGCCAAATTGAACCAAGCATTAAATGAGGTATTGAATTCACCAGAAGGTAAAGCCAAGATTCTATCGATGGGCATCTTTCCATCTCCTGGTACTCCCGAGAAATTTGGTGAGCAAATTAAGGGTGATTTAATTCGCTTTGCACCAATTGTGAAAGCCGCTCAAATCAAGTCTGAATAATTAACCATTGTTGTTTTGTGTGCATATATTGCTATTTAATAGTGTAACGCTATGCTATACAATATGGTATGATCAAATCGTTCCGCCACAAAGGGTTGCAGCTATTTTTTGAAACGGGCAGTAGGGCTGGCATCCAAAGTTCGCATGCGTCACGTTTAGCTAGACAGCTTGCAAGATTGAATGAGTCAAGAACCTGGGAGGATATGAATTTACCTGGCTGGCGCCTTCATTCTCTTCAGGGAAAGTCTGTGGGCCATTACTCAATTGTTGTTAGTGGGAATTGGCGAATCACATTTAGATTTGAAGGAGAAGATGCAATACTGGTGAATTATCAGGATTACCATTGATGATAAAAATGAGAAAAATGTACAACCCACCTCATCCAGGGCTCACATTACGAGATGATGTCTTGCCTGCTCTTGAGTTGACTGTTACAGCTGCAGCTGAGCAGTTAGGGGTGACTCGTCCTGCCTTATCACGTGTATTGAATGGTAGAGCCGCAATATCCCCAGAGATGGCTTTGCGCATTGAGGCTTGGTTAGGTGTTGAGAATGGCGGTAGCGCCACCGTTTGGTTAGCTCAACAAACTGCTTATGACTTATGGAGAGCAAGAAAGACTATCAAGCCCAAAGTAAAACATGCCCGCATTCCTTTATTACATGTTAATTAGACTCACTGTTTAAATAAGTAATAAACCGTCGGGATTGCAACAGCGGTAATGACACCGTTCATTCCCATTGTCAGGTTTGCATAGGTTTCTGAATTTGGTTGAATACTATATGCACGTGAGATGCCGATCCCGATGTCAAAACCGCTTTGCCACTATGCTTTCATCCCCAATGCATTCAAAATAAACAAGGTCTTGAAATAGCTTGATCTGGACAAGGTCTTAAGTCATCTTCTCATCTTCAGTCTTGATTTTTATGTTGCATCGCAATATATCGATTCTTGTTTAATATAAGCACAACATAAGTAGGGTATAAAAAACAGAGGACTTATTCTGAAAAGAAAATTTCCTGCGATCTAACACTAATAGGAGACCGCTCATGGCTGAGTTAAATGTCAATGGTAAGAAGTACAAAGTAGATGTAGATCCAGATACCCCATTGCTGTGGGTCATCCGTGAGCAAGTTGGACTCACTGGTACTAAGTATGGATGCGGTATCGGTGTTTGCGGCGCTTGTACTGTCCTATTTGAAGGTCAAGCTTTACGTAGTTGCTCACTCCCTGTTTCTGCAGCCTTTGGCAAAAAAATTGAGACCATTGAGAGCCTAGAAAAGAGTGGTCAGCTTTCAAAAGTACAAAAAGCATGGGTTGATAACCAAGTGCCACAGTGTGGCTACTGCCAGTCCGGCATGGTCATGGCAACTACTGCTTTGTTACGTAACAACCCCAAGCCAACGGATGCGCAAATCGATGAGTCGATTACCAATATCTGCCGTTGTGGCACATTCCAACAAGTGCGTGCAGCGATTCATGCTGCTAGCAAGGCTTAAGGAGGCATCATGACTACTACTATTAATACCTCCCGCCGCCACTTTGTGGTTGGCTCCAGTGCAATTGCAACAGGTCTTGCAATTGGTTTTGATCTGACATTGATGTCTTCGGCTAATGCTGCTGTAGGAACAGGTACTACCGCTATGGCACCGCTGGCCAACCCTGAGATTGGTGTTTGGGTTGTGGTGAAGCCGAACGATGATGTGATCGTCCGTATTGTTCGCTCAGAAATGGGTCAGGGCACGATTACTGGTTTGGCACAAATGGTCGCTGAAGAACTCGAGTGCGATTGGAAAAAAGTGTCATATGACTACCCATCTCCAGCTGAGAATCTAAAACGAAACAAAGTATGGGGTAGTTACTCCACCGGTGGTAGCCGCGGTATTCGCACCTCCGAACAGTACGTTCGTAAAGGTGGTGCAGCGGCACGCATGATGCTGATTCAGGCGGCGGCCAATCAGTGGAATGTGCCAGTAACAGAGTGCGTAGCAGCCAATAGCGTGATTACGCATACTCCTTCTGGCCGTAAGACCACTTTCGGTAAAGTTTCTGTTGCGGCATCGCAATTACCTGTACCTACTGAAGTTCCATTGAAAGATCCTAAAGAGTGGAAGCTCATTGGCAAATCAGTTAATCGTATTGATGGAACAGCTGATAAGGTGACTGGCCGTCAGGTCTATGCCATTGACTTGAAGATGCCTGGCATGTTGGTTGCCAACATTAAAGAATCACCTGTGTTTGGTGGTAAGGTCAAAAGCTACGACGCCGCTAAAGCACAGAGTATGAAGGGTGTTAAAAAAGTGGTTCAGGTTGGTGACTCTGCTGTTGCGGTTGTAGCAGAAACTTTCTGGCAGGCTAAGACTGCCTTAGATCAAGTGAATATCGTTTGGGATAACGGCGCTAATGGTAATGTTTCAAGTGCCTCTATTAAGAAGATGCTTGAAGACGGTCTGAATGCGGATGACGCCTTTGTTCACAACAGCAATGGTGATGTCAACACAGCTTTTTCTAACGCATCTAAAAAAATCGAAGCCACTTATTTCTATCCGTTCTTGAATCATGCCACTCTAGAGCCACAAACGGCTACTGCTAAGTGGACTGCAGACTCTTGCGAAGCATGGGTACCCACTCAAGACGGTGAGGCATCATTAGCAGCAGTTATTGCAGCCTCTGGTTTACCTAGTGAGAAATGCAATGTGTACAAGGTGAACTTAGGTGGTGGCTTTGGTCGTCGCGGTGCATTCCAGGATTACACCACTCAGGCTGTCAATATTGCCAAGCAAATGCCTGGCACACCTATTAAATTGATTTGGACTCGCGACGAGGACATGACGCAAGGTCGTTACCATCCTGTGATGATGTGCAAGATGTCTGCAGCTATTGATGATAAGAAAAATGTCACCGGCTTGAATATGCGTTTATCTGGTCAGTCGATTTTGGCTGCAGTACGTCCTGCGGTTGTGGCTGCAAATAAAGGTAAAGATCCTTTGGCATTCCAAGGTGTTGAGCCCACTGGTGAGCATGGCATTACGTATAGCTTCCCTAATCTCAATATTGATCACGCTATGCGGAATACGCATGTGCCTCCAGGATTTTGGCGTGGTGTGAACGTTAACCAAAATGCTGTCTTTATTGAAACATTTATGGATGAGTTAGCTGAAGCTACTGGCATGGATGCTGTAGAGTTCCGCCGTAAGCATATGAAAGAGTTCCCGCGCGCGGTGGCTGTACTAAATGCGGTTGCAGATGGCATTGGCTGGACTAAACCTGCTGCACCAGGCGTATATCGTGGGGTTGCGCAGATGCGCTCCTTCGGTAGTTATGTTGCTGCTGCGTGTGAACTCTCTGTAAAAAATGGTAACGAGGTGAAGATTCATCGCATTGTTGCTGCTACTGATCCAGGCTATATTGTCAATCCTGCTCAGGTAAGTCGTCAGGTTTCTGGTTCATTTGTATATGGCCTTTCTGCCTTGTTCGAAGAAGAGATCACGATTGAAAAAGGTGCAGTAGTGCAGAAGAACTTTGATACCTTTGGTTCTATCCGTCTTGCGCAAATGCCCCCTGTTGAAACCATTGTTATTCAAGGTGGTGGTAAGGACTGGGGTGGAGTGGGCGAGCCTACGATTGCCGTTGCAGCACCAGCAGTACTCAATGCGTTCTATCGTGCTACCGGCAAACGTTTGCGCACTGTGCCATTGAAAAACAGCGGTATTAAGTTGGTCTAATTTGAGTTTAGTGACTCGACGTTTATGAGAAAGAGGTGCGCACTAGCAATGCTGTTGCTAGTCGCCCTCAATTCCCATTGGGTAGTAGCGCAAACGATTGTGAATGGCGTCATTGCTGAGCCACTCACTTCAACACCAGGGGATTCGATGCGGGGACGCGCTATTGTGGCGAGTCGTCAATCGGGTTTGTGCCTCTTATGTCATAGTGGGCCGTTTCCAGAGGAGCGCTTTCAGGGTAATTTAGCACCTGAGCTCAGTAGCAGCGTTGCTCGATATACAGCACCTCAACTGAGAGCCAGAATTGTGGATGCAAGTTACTTTAATTCCAAGACCATCATGCCAGCATATTACCGTACCGATCATTTAAATCGAGTAGCTCCGAAATTTGCAGGTCAGACTATCCTCAATGGACAAGAGATTGAGGATGTTGTGGCCTTTTTACTGACCTTAAATACCACTGTCCAATGATGCGTAAAGATTTCATCGTTCAAAAGAGTCGGCGTGCTTGGCTTAAGAAAATCCAAAAGCTTGCTTTTTTAACTCTCGGCGCTTGGTTTAGTCCCTTAACTGTATTTGCTAAACCTGAAGATGCAACGAAGGCGATTGCAGAGATTACAGGTGGCAAGCCAGTAATCAATGGAAAAGTGAACTTGGTTATTCCCCCGCTCGTTGAGAACGGTAATTTGGTGGTACTCAAGGTGAGTGTTGAGAGCCCCATGACGCCTAATGATTACGTAAAGGCAATTCATGTCATCGCTGAAGGTAATCCACTGCCCAATATCTTTACTGTCTACTTAACACCCCGTTCAGGTACGGCCAATATTACGACTCGTGTGCGTCTAGCAGATAGTCAAATTGTCAGAGCGATTGCGCAGATGAGTAATGGAAGTTTTTATCAAGGGCAAGCTGAGACCTTAGTTACTCTCTCTGCATGTACTGAAATGGTGTGAGGAAAGATTATGAGTAAAACTTCCCGTACCTCCATCTCTATGCCATCGAGCGCTAAGAAAGGCTCAATCATTGAGATCCGTGCGATTGCCCAGCACGACATGGAATCAGGCTTTCGTTATACAGAAGGTGGTAAATTAATTCCACGTGACATCATTCGTGTCTTTACCTGCACCTATAACAATGTCGAAGTCTTCAAAGCAGATTTTTATTCTGGCATCGGCGCTAATCCATTAATTATTTTCACTACGCTTGCTACGGAAACAGGCACTCTAGAATTTAAGTGGACTGGTGATGATGGATATGAGGCGGTAAATCAAGCGAATCTCACTGTTACATGAAGCAGTGGCAGCTTCTATTCACTGGCTGTTTAATCTTTAGTGCACCGATTGTTTTGGCAGCAAAGGATGCTGGAAAGCAAAAACTACAGTCAAGCTATGAGCTCATGTCTGCTGAAAATAAGGCTATGCAGGATGATCCTAGTTTAAATCCAGCGATGTTTTGGGTGGGTGATGGCGAAGCTCTATGGAATAAACCTTCTGCTCAAAACAACAAATCTTGTGCTAGTTGTCATGGGAATGTCCAGAAATCAATGCGTGGCGTTGCAACAGCATTCCCGAAAATGATCAAAGGACGATTGCAGACGCTCGAGGGTCAAATCAATCAATGTAGAGTTGGTGCGCAGGGTGCTCCAGCACTTCCCTATGACAGTAAGGAGCTTCTATCGTTAACAGCCTTGATTGCAAATCAATCCAAAGGAATGCCGATTGCTGTTAGAGAAACACCTGAAAATAAAGCAGCCATGCAAAAAGGGCGTCAATCTTTTTACGAGAGAATGGGTCAGTTAAATTTGTCCTGCGCCCAATGTCATGAAGAGAGAGCTGGCTTGAAATTGGGCGGTAGTTTTATTCCCCAAGGTCATCCGAACGCTTATCCCATCTATCGCCTGGAGTGGCAAACCTTGGGTTCACTTCAGCGTCGCTTACGAAACTGCATGAGCGGTGTGAGGGCGCAGCAATACGAATATGGCTCGCCAGAAATGGCTCAACTCGAATTATTCCTGATGTGGCGCGCGCGCGGGCTCCCTATGGAGTCCCCAGGGGTCAGACCTTAATTAGTCAGAGAAAACGACAGAAGTAGTGCCGTTAATTAAAACCCGATCGTGCAAGTAATAGCGCAGAGCGCGTGAGAGAACTGTGCGCTCTAAATCACGTCCTTTGCGTACTAAATCATCTGGCGTATCGCCATGAGTAACGCGAGTCACGTCTTGTTCAATAATTGGACCCTCATCTAAATCGCTCGTAACAAAATGCGAGGTCGCCCCAATCAACTTAATACCGCGGGCATGGGCTTGATGATAGGGCTTAGCTCCCTTAAAGCTAGGCAGGAATGAGTGGTGTACGTTAATGCAACGTCCTGATAATTTGGTAGACAAGTCATCCGACAAGATTTGCATATAGCGCGCCAAAATGACCATATCTACTTTAGAGTCAGCCATGATTTCTAAAAGCTTGGTTTCTTGCGCTGGCTTAGTTTCTGGCGTTACTGGCAAGTGATGAAAAGGAATGTCTGCAAAATCAATGCTGGCATAAACCTCTTGAGGATGATTAGAGACAATGCCGCAGATGATCATTGGTAATTCACCAATCCGCCAGCGATACAGCAGATCAACAAGGCAGTGATCCAATTTAGAAGCCATGATCAATACCCGCTTCAAGTCTTTCACCGCGCGCAGATTCCAGGTGAGCTCAAAACGTTTTGCAATCTCCGCAAAACCAGAGCGCAAGGTATTGCCATCAGTTGGGCAGCTAAAGCTCACGCGCATAAAAAATCGTTTGGAAGTCTTATCGTCAAATTGCTGGGCTTCCTCAATATCGCCGCCTGCTTGAAAGATATAAGTTGAAACTGCAGCTACGATGCCAGGTTTATTAGGGCAAGTAAGGGTGAGGTAATAGTTTTCTGTAGTCATTACTTAATTCATCCATATTGCTGGTAAACCACTATTTTAGTCTGTGATGGCCGGTATTTAGATAATGCGATTACTGTTTGGCAGTCTCTTTAATCTTTTCTTGGGGACCCGGTAACGGACTACTGTTATCAATAATCTTGGGCAGAACTACCTCTTCACAGATGGGCTTGGGTCCTACTATATTCATAAAGTTACATTCTTTTTTAGTGGCTGCAGAGGCAGCATGTTCTAAAGGGGATTTACCGGTAGTAGCGGTTGAGGCAATACTGGTTGCCGTTACTGGGTTTGCTACTGCAGCACTTGTTACTGCACCACCTGCTGAGCTGGCTGCGGCAGTTCCGGTGCTGCCAAGAGCAGCTAAGGGAGCTGCACATCCTTGCAGTAAAGCAAGATTAAGAGATAAACAAATCCAAATCCAGGACTGTAATGACATTCAAGAAAGAATTACTTTGCCTTACACACAGAATTAAATACGCCTGCCGTCCAAGTTTCACTTAATACGGCCTCAAACTTGCTATCGGGCGTATTGTTATCGGACACCACTTTACCCGTCCCTTTGCTACCAGAAAATTCTTTAAAAGCGATTGGGCGATAACTCACCGTAGGACAGTCATATTCATTCAGACCAATGATGGAACTGACGGGTTGCTTATTGTTTGGATTAACGCCAGGCTTTTTGAAATCTAACATCGACAGGATTTGTGTTTTTTCACCCTGAGTCTGAACAGTTTCCAGATCTACATACACCACCATTAATTCATTTGCACCCAATTCTTTCCAAGCAGCATTGGCATTGCTATGAGCACATAGGAGGGTTGAAGCGGTGATGCTAGCAAGTAGAATTTTTTTCATTGGATGTCTTTCAAAAAGAGCTTTCAGGTGCTTTGGAATATTTTATACGCCTCATGACTTATGCAATCACTTATTGTTGAGCTCCAGCGTACGTTTACTGGTTTCAGGTTTCATTTGCAAAGGGAGGTATTCATTCTTAGCCCACAGCGGGTTCATATTGCGATACAGCTTGCTCTGGACCCATCCAGATTGGCCTGCCTGATAGATAAATAGCGATTTTTCAAGATCAGAAAAGTCGTAAATGGCTCGCAGGCTTGGAGCTTGCAAGGTTTGATAGGGATTGTTTGAGCGTAATAATTCTAATCTGCCGACGTTAATTGAATTACTGTCCCCTGGAAATGGTGTTTCTATATTAAATAACTTACCAAGAACGGGAATTTTGCTCAAGGGTCGATGCTCTGAGATAGCAATATGCGCTTTGCCCCATGACCATTTTTTGAGATCATTGCCATATTGATTGCTGAGATAGTCAAGTGCTTTGTTAAAGGCGTCATTGGAAGACTCAAGGCAGGTTTCGATCACGTCTGTTTTTGGATTGTCACACCATGGGCTATTGGGGTTCTGAACTTGGGCAATTAAGGCACCTCGATAATTGCGCTCACCATAATTTTCAGAGAATAAATAGCTCAATCGAGAAAAGAGATTGCGTGTTAATTGATCAGCCCAGGCATTGAATATGAGTGCGGCAGCACTATCTACTCGCATGTCACCATGAAAGTCTTTTGAGATCTCCAACGCTTGTGCTGCCAATGGATGAGTTGGCGAGCTAGACTTAAATAGCTCTAAGAGTGGTGTGGCACCCAAAGAAACAGTATCCGCCTGCATTGTTTTCATGTAATCAGCATCATGCGAATTGCGAGCTTTAATTAAATCTACGATGCGGTCATAACGTGCTGATAAATCCCAGTCAGCTGTTAAGGGGTTTGGATCATTGGTGGCAATGATCCGTTGATTGGCTGTCGCTATCCAACCTTGTTCTGGATTATTGCTGGCGGGTAATTGTTCAAAAGGTACGTAGCCATTCCAGTCATACTGTTTTTCCCATCCCGGGGCTGGAGCAACGCCATATAGACCTTGATGTAATAGGCGCTTTGGAGCAATGCCAGCCGCTTGGTAGGCAATATTGCCATCGCTATCCGCCATCACTACGTTTTGCATGGGCGCATAATTTTTACGTAGTGCTTGCTTAAAAGCATCTATATCTTTAGCGCGATTTATTTCCAATAAACCAGCGACCGATTGATTTTCAATGTCGAGAGCAGTCCAACGTAATGCCAGGGCATAGCGACTGGTATCAATGGCGCGTTTAGCCCGTGCATATGAATCAGAAATCACTGGACCATGACGTGTCTCTTTCACAATGAAATGGAGGGGTGGCGCACCTTTGATATCAATAATCTCTTGACGAACTTTAAATGGTAGCAAGCCATCAGGTCCGCGATACATGCCAGGATTTTTTTCATCGATCTGCTCAATATACAAATCTTGTACGTCGGGATTAGTGTTTGTAAAACTCCAAGCAAATTTATCGGTCCTCCCTAAAACTACCGCCGGAATTCCGGGAAGGGTGGCGCCCAGGACATTCAAGCCGGGGGCGTCTAGATGGGCAAAGTACCAAATGGCAGGTGCTGATAAGCCTAAATGTGGGTCATTTGCTAATAATGGTTTGCCACTGGCAGTGAGTTTGCCGCTAAGAGCCCAGTTGTTTGAGCCAACACCATCTTTCCCTCCCATTAGGTCAACATGACTTAACTCTGTTGCTGGAAGATTTTTAGATCTACTGTTGATGGGTCCAGCCTTGGGGTTAAAGACCTTAAGGTCCTGATAGATCTTGGCAAAATCCATATTGGTCACAGGCTCACCAACTTCAAATGGTGGCATGACCTCCCAAATCTGTTTAGTCGTCAAAAATTGAGATAGCTCGAGCCTTTGTAATTCTTTATGCCAGTTGCCTCCAAGATCGTATGCCATCATCAGCATCCAGGCGACACTATCGGTCGGAGACCAGTGACCTGGCTTAGAACCAGTTAAGTAGTACTCCACTGGCAGTACCCAGCCAAGTTGTGTGTTGCCAGCATTGACACCATCAGCATAGGCTTGCAGTAAGCGCTTTGCGGTCACTGGGTATTTATCGAATTGCTGTTCAGCAGCGTGCTTGACTCCAAGTGTGCGAATGAATCGATCAATGCTGACAGTTTCGCTACCTAGGATTTCAGAGAGGCGACCACTAGCGATGCGACGATTCATTTCCATTTGCCACGACCGCTCGGTAGCATGTAAATATCCTAGAGCAAATAGCGCATCGGATTGACTATTGGCTTTGATATGAGGAATATCCGCCTCATCAAAAGTGATCACCACACCATCCCCAAGACTCTTAATGACACGTTTACCCGATGGATTCGATTGTGCGAGATAAAGGTAACTGAGCGTGATGGCTAAAACGATCAGTAGGACGGTTCCAAGCGTCCACAGAATAGGGCGTAAGAATCGACGTGGTCCGGTTGAATTACCAATGGGCTTCATTTGGATATTTTAGTATTTTTGGGGTGGGCTGCCCTTAGTCTTCAGCGATATGGGCTTCCCAAGGGCATTTAGGGTCTACATGCTAAAATTTCGTTTGTCTTGATTTAAATAGCGCGGCAGTGACTGCTAGTGCGAGCCCGAGTGGTGAAATCGGTAGACACAGCAGATTTAAAATCTGCCGACTCAAAAAAGTCGTGCCGGTTCGATTCCGGCCTCGGGCACCAATCGTCTTCAGTTCTTATTTCAAAGGGCAATCACTATTTTGCTTCGCACGCCTAAATTTGATCAAGATGTTAGCTTTGTACCCATAGATAGCATCAACATGAATTTACTCAAACTCCTACTGTGCTTTTGCCTGACTTTTTCATCTCTTACTGCATGGGGTATTGATGTTCTGGAATTTCATTGCAAACGTTCTGAAAAAGGATATACAGAAGAGTATGAGATGAAGATCACTCTTGCATCCGGAGCTCAAAAAGCGAGAGTATTTCTGGATGATCGTGACCTAGATCAGTCTGACGCGTATGGCAAGCAAGTCGTAAAGAGTGTGACTCTAGCTCGTCCCAATATTTTTATATTGATCGAAGCCAATTTTGAGCCAGAAAATCTGATGGGCGTAGCTTACTCTGCTGGAACGGTCTCTACACACATGACGCTTGACCCAGTCACTGGCAAGTTAAAAAAGGTGGAGAAAATTCAGGGTGGGATCTTGGGTGAGACGATGGGCGATGGCACCTACATTACCGAAGAAACGTGTTTGCCTTCTAAGATGCCCTATAAGTCAAAATAGAATCGCAATAATGTTTAATCAGGCTCAGTCACAAATCCTAGCTTAGTCAGGCCAGCGCGACGCGAAGCCGCCAGGACTTGAGCAACATATTCATATTTCACGGATTTATCAGCCCGTAAATTAATCTCTGGTTGGGGGTTTTTCTGTGCTGCCTTCTCGGCATAGCCATCAAATGTCTTTAAATCAATCGGTGTGCTATTCCAGAAGATTTGACCCTTTGCATCAATGCTGAGTTGAACAGACTCGGGTTTGATTTCATTACGAACACTATTGGCTTTGGGTAGTTCAACCTTGACTGCTTGCTGAATCACGGGCAGGGTGATGATAAAAATAATCAGTAACACCAACATAACGTCTACCATCGGCGTCATGTTGATTTCCGCCATGATGGCGTCTTCGTTCTGATCGTCTGACATATGGAAAGACATACTTATTCTCCAGACTTCACACGTGCACCAGTCACAAAATAGGCAAGCAAGTCATTACCAAAGCGATTGAGCTCTGCAACCAGTAATTTATTAGCGCGATTAATCGCGTTAAATCCGAGTACCGCAGGGATAGCCACTGCAAGGCCTAAGGCAGTCATGATCAAGGCTTCCCCGATTGGTCCTGCTACTTGATCGATTTGCGCGCTCCCTGAGCTGCTAATGGAGATCAGTGCATGATAGATGCCCCAGACGGTACCGAATAAACCAATAAAAGGGGCAACTGCTCCAGTTGATCCTAAAAAAGTGAGACCTTTCTGAAGACTGGCAGCTATATTATCAATGCCATTCTTAATGCTTCTAGCCATCCACTCTGAATAATTCAAGGTTTGCAAAAGCTCACGGCGATCACTCGATTGACTCTGGTGGTGAATGGAAGCGTCAGTAGCTGATTTAGCAATCTGATAGTAAGGGTTCATGCTCGGATTGCTAAAGGATTGCAGTCCTTGTTCATAGGAGCTTGCATGCCAGAACTGATCAAGCTCAGGTCTCAATTTACGCAGGTTGCGTAGTTCCCAAAAGCGGGTGAGCAAGATCACCCAAGTCACGATTGAGCAAGTGAGCAACACAATCGCCACAAAGCGAGTGATGGCATCGCCCTCAAGCCATAGATTTGCAATTCCAAATGGTGTATTCATAGTCCTTAATTCTTGAGATTAAATTTAATTAAAAGATTAGTGGAAATTCTTTGGGGTGAGCCATTGACTAAAAAAGGTTTAAACCGGTAACGTCTGCCAATATCGGTTGCCGCACGGTCCAGTCTGGGAAAAGCGCTTGATTGCAATATAGCAACATCTTCTACTTCTCCCGCCTCAGAAATAATTAATCGGACAACTACGGTACCTTGTTCACCAGATCGTTTGGAGAACGAAGGGTAATAAGCATCAGCATCAGGTTGATATACAACGACCAGTTTACCAATGTCCGTCTGTATGGGTGTGCCGCTAGCACCCCCTGTCGTAGAAGGGGCAACAGCCGCATTTTGCATCTGGGTTTCACTCTTGGTTTGCTGCTGAGTTTGTTGGCTAGTGTTCTGAGTTTGTGGAGGTGTTGGTTTTTGTGATGATTTATCCTCCACATTTTTTTTCTTAGGCTCTTCCTTGGGTTTGGGTGGCGGAGCAGCAGGAGCTTGCTGACTTTTATTGGCAGCGGTATCAGGGCTGACTAAATTAGCCATGACCCGTGCATCATCCATTTTGGGCGGACGTGATGAAAAATGTAAAAACTCTAAAGCCGGCAGGGCATGCAATAGCAGCACGATGCCAATAATGATGCGTTCCGTTTTTGTAAACGGAAGACGTGCATCGATCTTCTCCAAAAAAGTGCTCATTGAATGTTACCCAATAAACTTGAGCTGACATCGTGAGAGTCGAGATCACTCTGCATTAAATCTTGCGCCATCTTGAGTAAGGTAACAGCATCTTTGCTGCTCACAAAGTGCACTGCCCCATGATCTCCTAAGGATGTACCTTTTGTTAATTTACTAGCGGAGTCTAGTTGCTCTAATTGACGCTTTAATTGTCGAACGACGGCTTCGCTCGTATCGATTAGGGTGATCGTGTCACCTAATAATTTACGAATCGCGTTTCTCAAGAATGGGTAATGAGTGCAACCTAAAACCAAAGTATCTGAACCTGCATCTTGAATGGGCTCCAGATGCTTTGCAAGCAGCTCCAAGGTTTCTTCACTATCCGCTTTGCCAGCTTCAATCAATGGCACTAGTCCAGCGCCAGCTTGTTTGATGAAACGACAATGATTGGGGAGGGTGGCTAATAATGCATTGAATTTATCGCTCTTGAGAGTGGCTTCAGTTGCCAAGACACCCACAATGCCATTTCCAGATTGCATAGCAGCAGGCTTGATGCCTGGTTCAACACCGATGACGGGCACTAGCACTTCAGCTCGAATATGTTTGATGGCTTCAGCAGTAGCAGTATTACAAGCAACCACAATGGCATCACATCCGGCATCGGCTAAATATTTGCAAAGACTTAAGCTACGCGCAGAAATCCATTCACTGGATTTTTCACCATATGGTGCGTTTACAGAATCTGCTAAATAAATATAGTCATGTTGCGGAAGCTGACGTAGGGCTTCATCCAAAATGGATAAGCCACCCACGCCAGAATCAAAAACGCCTATAAGCGACAATTCGGTGCCAATTCAAAAGCCAACATGTATTACGCAATCGTGACTGGAATATTGCCAATCTTCGCTTGCCATTCTTTCGGGCCAGTCTCATGCATTGAGATACCTTCGGAGTTCACGGCAACGGTTACCGGCATATCTTTGACATCAAACTCATAAATTGCTTCCATGCCGAGATCAGCAAAGCCAACTACTTTTGAAGTTTGTATTGCCTTAGATACTAAGTAAGCAGCACCTCCTACAGCCATGAGATAAGCAGATTTGTGTTTCTTGATCGCTTCAATTGCTGTAGGACCACGCTCAGCTTTTCCAATCATGGAAATCAAGCCCGTTTTAGCTAACATCATTTCAGTGAACTTATCCATGCGGGTGGAAGTGGTGGGACCTGCTGGACCAACTACTTCATTGCCAACTGGATCAACTGGGCCAACATAGTAGATCACGCGATTCTTAAAGCTGACTGGCAATTCTTCGCCTTTAGCCAACATATCCTGAATGCGTTTATGAGCGGCATCGCGTCCCGTCAAGATTTTGCCGTTTAACAATAGTGTCTGTCCCGGTTTCCAGCTCGCTACTTCCTCGGCGGTCAAAGTATCTAAATTGATGCGTTTGGATTTTTGTACATCAGGTGTCCAGGTAACATCTGGCCAATCTGACAGAGAAGGGATCTCTAATTTTGCTGGACCATCGCCGTGTAAATGAAAATGCACGTGACGAGTTGCCGCACAGTTAGGAATCATGGCGACGGGCAAGGAAGCCGCGTGGGTTGGGTAGTCCAAGATCTTAATATCAAGCACAGTAGCTAAGCCACCTAAACCTTGCGCACCGATACCTAATTTATTGACCTTCTCGTAAATCTCGAGACGCAATTCTTCTACGCGATTTTTTGCTCCACGCACAATCAGCTCTTGAATGTCGACTGGACCCATCAGAGCTTCTTTAGCCATCAACATCGCTTTTTCAGGAGTACCCCCAATACCAATACCGAGGATGCCGGGAGGGCACCAACCGGCGCCCATCGTCGGAACAGTCTTCACTACCCAGTCAACGATAGAGTCGGAAGGATTAAGCATGACCATCTTGGCTTTGTTTTCTGAACCACCACCTTTAGCGGCGCATATCACTTCAACATCATCGCCCGGAACGATTTCATAATGAATCACTGCTGGGGTATTATCGCCAGTATTTTTGCGTTTGCCTGCAGGGTCAGCTAACACTGAAGCACGTAAAGTGTTTTCTGGATTGAGGTAGGCACGACGAACACCTTCGTTCACCATGTCAGTGACGCTCATCGTGGCATCTGACCACTGTACATTCATACCAATTTTGAGGAAGACCACAGCAATACCGGTATCTTGGCAAAGTGGGCGATGACCTTCAGCGCACATCCGACTATTGGTCAAAATTTGGGCAATCGCATCCTTGGCGGCTTCGCCTTTTTCAAGGGAGTAAGCCTTACCCATGGCATCAATGAAATCTTTGGGGTGGTAGTAAGAAATGAACTGGAATGCGTCTGCAACGCTTTGAATGAGATCGTTTTGTTTGATATTTGTCATGGCTTTCTAGCTTATTTCCACATTAATAGTAAGGTTTGACCTATTTTAAGGGTTTGCCATAGAGCAAATCCCGAGTGTTTTCACTTATCTTTGAAGGTTCTGAAGGTCTAAACCCGCCATTTTGCGACATTTTGCGCATTTTGAGATGTAAAGGCCATTGATTGTTAGATAGAGGGCTGCGAAGCATGGAACCATTAAAGCAAGAAAACCGCGTATTTCACCCACCTGCAGATTTTGTAAAGGGTGCGGCAATTCCAGGTATGGATGCCTATACCAAGCTTTGTGCTGAAGCGGAAAAAGATTATGACGGTTTCTGGGGGCGTCTTGCAAAAGAAAATATTTATTGGAAAAAGCCGTTTACCAAAGTTTTAGATGAATCTAAAGCGCCTTTCTACAAATGGTTTGAAGATGGCACAACAAACGCTTCTTATAACTGCTTAGATCGTCAAGTCGAAGCCGGCTTAGGCGATAAAACCGCCATCATTTTTGAGTCTGATGACGGTAGCGTTACTAAGGTCACTTACAAAGAGTTGCTTGAGCGCGTGTGCAAAATGGCAAACGCACTGCGCAAAATGGGCGTCAAGTCTGGTGACAGTGTCATTATTTATATGGCAATGACTATCGAGGGCATTGTAGCCATGCAAGCGTGTGCTCGTATCGGTGCAATTCACTCTGTAGTGTTTGGTGGATTCTCGGCGCAAGCCTTGCGCGATCGCATTATGGATGTTGGTGCAGTTGCAGTGATTACTGCTGACGGCCAGTTCCGAGGTGGCAAAGCATTGCCTTTAAAGGCAATTTGCGATGAAGCCCTTTCCACTGGCGAATGTCCTAAGGTAAAGCACGTGATTGTGAGCAAGCGTACTGGTGCTGATATTGCCATGACGGCAGGGCGTGATGTTTGGATGCAAGACATCATGGCTCAGGAAGCGACGACTTGTGAGCCGGAGTGGGTCAGTGCTGAGCACCCATTGTTTATTCTGTATACATCAGGCTCTACTGGTAAACCTAAGGGTGTGCAACACTCTACAGGGGGCTACCTCTTGTGGGCGATCCTCACAATGAAGTGGACCTTTGATATCAAACCTAGCGATGTGTTCTGGTGTACCGCTGACATTGGTTGGGTAACAGGACACTCTTATATTACTTATGGCCCACTCGCAGTGGGTGCCACTGAGATTGTGTTTGAAGGTGTGCCAACCTATCCTAATGCGGGTCGCTTCTGGGACATGATTCAAAAGCACAATGCCACTATTTTTTACACAGCACCAACTGCAATTCGGTCTTTGATCAAAGCGTCGAGCAATGATGAGGCCGTTCATCCAAAGAGCTACAACTTAACTTCCTTACGCCTCTTGGGTTCTGTTGGTGAACCAATCAATCCAGAAGCGTGGATCTGGTACTACGAGAATGTGGGTGGTTCACGTTGTCCAATCGCAGATACCTTCTGGCAAACCGAAACTGGTGGTCATATGATTTCTCCATTGCCAGGTGCAACGCCAATGGTTCCAGGTTCATGTACCTTGCCATTGCCAGGCATTCAAGCAGCTATTGTGGATGAAGCGGGTGTAGACGTGCCCAATGGTCAAGGCGGTATTTTGGTTGTGAAGCGTCCATGGCCTTCCATGATCCGCAACATTTGGGGTGATCCAGATCGCTTTGTGAAGTCTTACTTCCCTGAAGAATTGGGCGGCACTTTATATCTCGCTGGTGACGGTGCTATTCGTAATAAAGATACTGGTTACTTCACCATTACTGGCCGTATTGATGACGTCTTGAACGTTTCTGGTCACCGCATGGGAACTATGGAAATCGAATCTTGCTTGGTGGCTAATCCATTAGTTGCTGAAGCCGCAGTGGTTGGTCGTCCAGATGAGCTCACTGGTGAAGCGATTTGCGTATTCGTGGTTCTCAAAGGCGGTCGCCCAACAGGTGATGAGGCTAAAAAGCTTGCAACGGAATTACGTAACTGGGTTGGTAAAGAGATTGGTCCAATTGCTAAGCCAAAAGATGTACGTTTTGGTGATAACTTACCTAAGACCCGTTCGGGCAAGATCATGCGCCGTCTATTGCGTGTAATCGCGAAGGGCGAGGAAGTCACTCAAGATACCTCTACGCTAGAAAACCCAGCGATTTTGGATCAACTCAAAGAGTCTCTCTAAGCTGTCTTCATGGGGGTTTGAGACGAACCCCTTTCGGCAATCGTATAATCAACGGTTCCGGAAGGGTGGATGAGCGGTTTAAGTCACACGCCTGGAAAGCGTGCGTAGGTTAATAGCCTACCGCGGGTTCGAATCCCGCCCCTTCCGCCATTTATCACGAAAACCACCTGCGGGTGGTTTTTGCTTGATGGTTTACCGTAATATCCGAGTGACTAAGGTAAATAAAGTTAATAAGCTTAATAAAATATTTGGAGGCAATATGATTTTTGCAATTCTATTAATAGATCGTCCTGGTACATCAGAGCTGCGAGTACAAATACGTCCAGAGCATCGTGCTTACTTGGCACAACAAGCAGAGCGCATGGCTTTTGCTGGACCCCTCACTTCTGAAGATGGCAATACCGTAGTAGGTAGTTTGCTGGCAATGGATTTTCCAAGTAGGGCAGCTGTGGATGCATGGTTGAAAGATGAGCCTTTCACTAAAGCAGGCGTATATGAAAAACCGGTGATTCATGTGTTTAATAACATGTGGACACAGAAGGCTGGATTTCCACCTGCATAAAAAGATCCCTATATTGAGGATGGGTTGTTACTTTTGGTATATCATTAGTTGATATAGTTTGGAGATGAAGAATGTCGGCATCTCCACATTACTAGACCTGCATCAACAGGTGATAGATCAAGAGGATGGTTACTGGGTGAAGATTGAGGCTTGGCAGGTTGAGATTACAACTGCAATTCCACATGGTGTCCGGTATTCGTTGACACTCCATGATCCTAAGGGCTTGTGGATCATGGGCTATGACAATGCCCATGCCCTAAAGACTAGATCTGGTTATGCTGGAAGAAAATTACCATATGACCATAAGCATCGAAGTTCTCGTGATCAAGGGGTTCACTATGTATTTAAAGATGCATATCAGCTACTAGGCGATTTCTTCCTTGATGTTGATAGAGCATTAAAGGCGGCTAAAGGGAAATGAAAGTTATCAAAATTGGCATTGCATCACAAGAAGAAATTCGAAAACGCATACTTGCAATTGCAAGAGGCGATTTGAAGGCTAAGTCGAGTGATCCTAAAATATGGTTTACCTCTATGCGCTCTTTAGCGCAGGTTTTAAGTGATGAAAACCGGGCCCTGTTGGAAGTCATTCGATCATCTAAGCCCGTGTCGATCTCTGAGTTAGCAGACCTCACTGGTCGTAAGCAAGGTAATTTATCTAGAACACTAAAAACGATGTCGAATTACGGGCTTGTAAAAATGAAAAAGCAGGATAGGGCATTAAAACCCATAGCCTGCGGCGATCGTATTGAGATTTTTGTATAAATCTTAAATTGGCTTGATCTGAACTTTCCTGAACTTGATCGTTCCGCCTGCAGATTGCAGGGCAATGGGGCCTTCGGCAAAGCGACTGTCTTGCGCATCGGCGACAGTAACAACCCCATTCATCGTCACTTTGAAATGCGACCCATTGGCAACGATCTCCATTGTGTTCCAACGTCCACCAGCTTTATGAATCGGATCCACTTTAGCGACATCCACAATTGCGCCGGTAGCATAAGCTTGTTCTGGGCGAGTATCCCAGATATTGATTTCATAAGAGTTATTTGCAGAGACTTTATTGGGGTCTTGGCAGCGAATAAAGATGCCACTATTTGTATTGGATTCAGCCCAAAATTCTGCTTTGATAACAAAGTTCTTATAAGTTTTGGTGCTTACCAAAAAACCGCTGGGCTTATTACCTTCAACAATTCCATTGCCAATGACCCAACTCGCGTTACCCACAATATTCCAGCCGTTGAGGCTCACTCCATCAATCATGTCTACAAAACCATCTTGATTTTGTGCATGAGCAACGCTGCTAAAAAGAATGGTTTGAGCGCAAAGAAAGAGTGCGGCTAGGAATTTCAAGGTTGATTTCATAGGAGGTCTCCACTGAAGTTATATTATTTATTTGGAACCTGTTGATTGTTGCTGATAATGGTGGCGAAGTGCAAGTAGCGGCTTTCCCTGAAAGTTGTCAGACAAAAGTTGATCTACTACGTCTATATTGACCTCAGAATCAAGTAGACTTGCATTATGAATTTGACAAAATCGCGCCTTCTCCTCATTTTTGCTATTTTTGCTGCTTTAAACCTTACAGCCTGTGGCTCGATTGAGTCTGCCGCTCAGGATGACTGCACCTCCATTGGTTGGCAAATCGGTAGTAAAGGCTATCAGGATTGCTATAAGGCACGTCTTTATGAACGGAAGCTAGACTACTCTCTACCCCCAGGCGATAAGCCATCTCCATCCCTTCTCTAATATCAGGGTTTACCCTGATTTCAATCCCTTGAGCGCCGTCAAGGACTTAGGGGGTGAAATAACCCAAAATCAAGCGTTATTTTGCGTTTTAGCTAGTTTTGAGTAGCGCAAATGGATGCATTAAAACGATAAAGATTAGAGAATATGAATCACCCAAAGCCTTCCCAAGAAGTTAAAGCAGTTGCAGTAGCTACTGCAGATGATTTGAGGGAGACCATTCGCCGTAAAAGTAAATTAAAAGGTCGTCAAGCAGATGACGCATCTTTGGCAGAGGTTCGACAGCTGATTGGTGAGGCAGCCCATCGTCGCGACTTGCTGATTGAAAATCTTCATAAGCTGAATGATGAGTATCGTGCATTACATGATCGACATTTGGTTGCTCTGGCAAAAGAAATGAATTTGCCGATGGCTGAGGTTTATGAAGTCGCCACTTTTTATCATCACTTTGAGGTAGTGCGCGGCAACGATCCTGTGGCGGATATCACTGTGCGCGTATGTGATGGAATTGCTTGTGAATTAGCTGGTGCACAAAACCTAATGGCCAAACTTCCTGCGATTTTAGGAAATCCCAAGGTCAAAGTAATAGCAGCTCCTTGTGTGGGTCGTTGCGAGCAAGCGCCTGTAGCGGTAGTGCATCAATATCCAGTGCTATTTGCTACAGCAGAAAAAGTTAAGGCTGCGGTCAGCAATCAATTAACTACCCAGCCAATGGCAAAAGATGATGCCAGCTTTGATCCGGCTGCATTAGCAGAGCATGGTGTATCTCCGCAAGGTGATAACCAAGCAGTTTCACCTGACTATGTTGGCTATGAGGCTTACCGTGCTCAAGGTGGTTACACATTAGCTAGAGAAATTCATGAAGGTAAGAGAGACGCTGAGAGTGTAATCAAGGCGATGGAGAGTTCTGGCCTGCGTGGCTTGGGTGGCGCAGGTTTTCCAGCAGGTCGCAAGTGGCGCATCGTGAAAGATCAAACAGCACCTAAGCTCATGGCTGTCAATATTGACGAAGGTGAGCCTGGCACTTTTAAAGATCGAACCTATTTAGAGCGTGATCCCCATCGCTTCCTTGAGGGCTTACTCATTGCAGCAAATGTCGTTGGGATTAATGCTTGCTACATTTACTTGCGTGATGAGTATCACGGCTGCCGTGAATTGCTCGAAAAAGAATTAGCAAAGCTCAAAGCAAATCCACCATTTCCGATTCCTAATATTGAATTGCGTCGTGGTGCAGGGGCCTATATCTGCGGTGAAGAATCCGCCATGATTGAAAGTATTGAAGGCAAGCGTGGTGAACCGCGGATGCGTCCCCCATACATTGCACAGGTGGGTTTATTTGGTAGACCAACTCTTGAGCACAACTTTGAAACTTTGTATTGGGTGCGTGACATTATTCAACGCGGTCCGGAGTGGTTCAGTTCTTTCGGTCGTCATGATCGTAAAGGCTTGCGGAGTTTTAGTGTAAGTGGGCGCGTGAAAATGCCAGGTGTGAAGTTGGCACCAGCTGGTATCACGATTCAAGAATTGATTGATGAGTACTGTGGTGGCATGCAAGATGGTCATCAGTTCTATGGTTATTTACCGGGTGGCGCATCGGGTGGTATTTTGCCGGCGACCATGAATGATATTCCGCTGGACTTTGATACCCTGCAACCGTTCGGCTGTTTCATCGGTTCTGCTGCAGTGATGGTGTTTAGTGACAAAGATAAAGCACGTGATATGGCTTTGAATGTGATGTACTTCTTTGAGCACGAGAGTTGTGGTCAGTGCACTCCATGCCGAGTTGGTACCGGTAAAGCTGCGAAATTGATGCAAGCGAAATCATGGGATCAAGAAACCCTCGAAGATTTGGCTACTGTAATGGTAGATGCGTCGATTTGTGGCTTAGGTCAAGCCGCACCAAATCCGATTCGTTGTATTCATAAATATTTCCCACAAGAAATCGTATAAAAAGGGAAGAACGAGACACCTATGAACGCACCAACCAATCCAAAAGAAATCGAACTCCAAACCGTTGAGTTCAAGCTCGACGGCAAGACGATTGTTTCTTATGAAGGCGAAACTATTCTCAAGGCTGCAAAACGTCATGGGATTGATATTCCCCATCTCTGTTTCAAAGATGGTTACCGTCCTGATGGTAACTGCCGAGCTTGCGTTGTGGAAATCAATGGTGAGCGTACCTTAGCTCCAAGTTGCTGCAGAAGTGCAACATCAGGTATGGAAGTTAAAGCCAATAGCGAGCGCGCTATAAAAAGTCAAAAACTGGTACTGGAGATGTTGCTCTCCGATATGCCTGATGAAGGTTTTAAGTGGGTTGGTGATAGCAAAGCAGAAGAACAAAAGCATCAACATGGTGAGCTCAGTACTTGGGCTGCGCGGATGGATGTCACAGTGCGCCCAGAGCTGAAAGCCTTACGGCGTGAAAAAGTTGCTCACGATATTTCCCATCCAGCAATGGCAGTTAATCTTGATGCCTGTATTCAATGTAATCGTTGCGTGCGTGCTTGCCGTGAAGAGCAGGTCAATGATGTCATTGGCTACGCGATGCGTGGGGCCCACAGCGAGATTGTGTTTGATCTCAATGATCCAATGGGTGACAGCACTTGCGTTGCCTGTGGCGAGTGTGTACAAGCATGTCCTACTGGTGCATTGATGCCAAAAGGCTTAATTGGCTCACAAATAGTAGATCGCAAAGTGGATTCTGTATGTCCGTTTTGTGGCGTGGGTTGCCAGATAACTTACAACGTCAAAGATGAAAAGATTGTGAGTGTTGAGGGTCGCGATGGCCCAGCCAACCATAATCGTTTATGCGTCAAGGGCCGCTTCGGCATGGATTACATCCATAATCCACAGCGCTTAACAAAACCACTCATTCGTAAACCAGGGGTGCCTAAGGATGAATCTATTCTAGAAGGTAAGCAAGACTGGTCAGATATCTTCCGTGAAGCAACTTGGGAAGAGGCTTTGGATTTTGCTGGCGGCAAGCTTAAAGAGTTAAAAGACAAACACGGCCTTAAGGTCTTGGCTGGCTTCGGCTCTGCTAAAGGTAGTAATGAAGAGGCGTATTTATTCCAGAAATTAGTTCGTACTGGATTTGGTAGCAACAACGTTGATCACTGCACCCGTCTTTGTCATGCCTCATCTGTTGCAGCGTTATTAGAAGGTGTTGGTTCGGGCGCTGTTAGTAACCAAGTCAATGATGTTGAGCACTCCAGTTTGATTTTCTTGATTGGATCAAACCCAACAGCTAATCATCCTGTCGCTGCAACTTGGTTTAAGAATGCTGCTAAACGCGGTGCCAAGATTGTGTTGTGCGATCCTCGTATGACCGAGATCAGTAAACATGCTTGGCGTACCATGCAGTTCAAGCCAGATACTGATGTGGCAATGCTCAATGCCATGATCTATACGATTATTGAAGAAGGCTTGGCCGACAAAGACTTCATTACGAATCGTGCCAATAATTATGAAGCGCTTAAAGACAATATCAAGGGCTATAGCCCTGAAGCCATGGCGCCGATCTGCGGTATTCCACCCGAAACTCTGCGTGAAGTGGCTAGAGAGTTTGCTACTACAAAATCAGCCATGATTTTGTGGGGTATGGGTATTAGCCAGCACGTTCACGGTACAGATAATGCGCGCTGCTTAATCGCCTTGGTGACTATCACCGGCCAAATTGGTAAACCTGGCTCAGGACTGCATCCACTGCGCGGTCAAAATAACGTACAGGGTGCTAGTGATGCTGGTTTGATTCCGATGATGTTCCCTAACTATCAACGAGTTGATAATCCAGAAGCGCATGCTTGGTTTGAAAAATTCTGGGGAACGCCTCTTGATAAGAAACCTGGCTATACCGTGGTAGAGATCATGCATAAGATCACTGCGCCTGATAGTGATCCAGATAAAATTCGCGGTATGTATGTCGAGGGTGAAAACCCAGCAATGAGCGACCCCGATCTCAATCATGCTCGCCATGCACTAGCCTCTCTAGAGCATTTGGTAGTGCAGGATATCTTTATGACTGAAACCGCATTGCTCGCTGACGTTGTTTTACCTGCAAATGCTTGGCCTGAGAAGGTCGGTACTGCAAGCAATACGGACCGTATGGTGCAGATGGGTAAAAAAGCAATCAATCCTCCTGGCGAAGCTAAGCCTGATCTGTGGATCATCCAAGAGCTTGCTAAGCGTATGGGCCTCAATTGGAATTACCCAGGTCCTGATGCTGGAGTTGCAGCAGTCTATGAAGAAATGCGTCAAGCAATGCATGGCGCAATTAAAGGCATTACTTGGGAGCGCCTTGAAAAAGAATCGAGTGTCACTTACCCTTGTTTATCACTTGAAGATCCTGGTCGTCCAATTGTTTTTGATGACTCTTTTGATACTCCTGACGGCAAAGTCAAACTCGTTCCTGCGGATATCATTCCAGCAAATGAACGTCCCGATACTGAATATCCATTTGTACTGATTACTGGTCGTCAGCTGGAGCATTGGCATACCGGTAGTATGACGCGCCGTGCAACCATACTGGATGCAATCGAGCCCATGGCAACTGTCTCAATGCATGGGGAAGATATGACCCAGTTAGGCGTTTCTGCTGGTGATGTCATTACTGTGCAATCACGTCGTGGCGAAGTTGGTATCCATGTACGTAGAGATGATGGTACGCCAAGGGGTGTGATCTTCATACCATTTGCTTACTATGAAGCTGCGGCAAATTTGATTACCAATTCAGCATTAGATCCATTTGGCAAAATCCCAGAATTTAAATATTGTGCAGTCAAGCTCGCTAAGGGCGGTGATGTTGCCAAGATTATGGGCTACGGCACTAATGCACCAAATGGACCAGAGTTAACCGTCAATATCTAAGCGTCTATCCGTTCAGATTTATTGCAGTAAAAAGACTCCAAAAATGGAGCCTTTTTACCTAGAGCTCACGAATTTGATTTGCCCTTTAGAATGATCCCTCTATGGCAAGTTCATCACCATCACCCTCACCCTCCCAAAACCAAGCTGAGTTACCAGTTCTCATTATTGGGGCAGGATTAGCCGGTTTAACCGTTGCTCTACACATGGCTGAGAACCAGCCAGTCATCTTGATGGCCAAACGGGGCTTGAGTGAAGCTGCCACTGCTTGGGCCCAAGGTGGCATTGTTGGCGTGGTGGATAAAGAACATGACAGTATTGACTCTCATGTGGCCGACACTATAGATGCCGGTGCTGGACTGGTAGTGGAGTCAACTGCTCGCTACATCGCTGAAGAGAGTGCTGAAGCCATTAAATGGTTGGTGGAGCAAGGCGTTCCCTTTACCGAAGATAAGTCTGGT
Source organism: Polynucleobacter sp. UB-Siik-W21 (assembly GCF_018687415.1). NCBI lineage: Bacteria > Pseudomonadati > Pseudomonadota > Betaproteobacteria > Burkholderiales > Burkholderiaceae > Polynucleobacter > Polynucleobacter sp. UB-Siik-W21. Next base: position 854,223 of record NZ_CP061289.1, read on the forward strand.
CCCATGGGTTTGCATCTCACTCGTGAAGGTGGCCATAGTCATCGTCGAATTGCGCATGCTGCTGATGCAACTGGTAAGGCGATTCATGAAGTGTTGCTGGATAAAGCAAGGGCCCATAAAAATATCCGAATTTTGGAACATTGGATTGCACTCGATCTCATTACCAATCGTCAACTAGATGCTAAGACACAGCGTAGCAAGCCAAATCGGTGTTATGGCGTATATGCCTTAGATATTGAACAGAATCGTGTTGAAACAATTGAAGCCAAGTCAGTAGTCTTAGCTACCGGTGGTGTTGGCAAAGTCTATCGCTACACTAGTAATCCTGATACCGCCACTGGCGATGGTATTGCCATGGCTTGGCGTGCAGGTTGCCGTGTAGGCAATATGGAATTTATTCAGTTTCATCCTACCTGTTTGTATCACCCCAGTGATCGTACCTTCCTCATTACTGAAGCAATGCGTGGTGAGGGTGGCTTATTGAAACTGCCCGATGGCACTCGTTTTATGCCAGCCCATGATGAGCGCAATGAATTAGCTCCCCGCGATATCGTGGCGCGTGCCATCGACTTTGAAATGAAGAAGCATGGTCTTGATTATGTTCATTTAGATGCGACTCATCTTGGCGAAGCATTTATTAAAGAGCATTTCCCAATGATTTACGCGCGTTGCTTAAGTCTTGGCTTGGATATCACCAAAAAGCCAATACCGGTTGTACCTGCAGCGCATTACACCTGTGGTGGCGTCGTAACCGATCTTAAGGGCCGCACTGATTTACCAGGCCTATATGCAGTTGGTGAAGCAACTTATACTGGTTTACATGGTGCTAATCGCTTAGCAAGTAACTCACTTCTCGAGTGCGTGGTGATTGGTAAAGCTGCAGCAGAAGATATCTCGAATCTAAAGACTCCAGTAATGCCACATCTTCCTCTTTGGGATGAGAGCCAGGTAGAAGATGCTGATGAGCAGGTGGTGATCGCCCATAACTGGGATGAATTACGTTCTTTGATGTGGAACTACGTTGGTATTGTGAGAACCAATCGCCGATTAGAGCGGGCGCTCCACCGAATTAAACTTCTCAGATATGAAGTGCAAGAGTATTACGCCAACTTTAAAGTGACGCGAGATCTGATTGAATTGCGGAACTTACTGGAGTGTGCTGAACTCATTGTCAGATCAGCACTCATGCGCAGAGAAAGCAGGGGATTGCATTACAGCCGGGATTACCCAGGTACTTGGGCGGTCTCATATCCAACGATTTTGACCCCTCAAGCTGAGGGTAGCTCAGAAAATTCTGAGACCTAAGCGATTTATAGAGTGCCCTTTAGAACGGCCTCTTTAATATGTTTACTCAAGCGGGTTTGCCAGCCTTTACCGCTCGCACGTAATTTTTCTAAGATATCTGAATCCAATCTAAGACTTAGCATTTCCTTTGCATTCTGAATTGGAGGGCGACCAACACCTCGCTTAATTAAAGTATCGCCAACATAAACATGTGCATCTCGAAACCACTGCTCATCCAGTTCGGGCGCGTCATCCGGATCAACCCAATCTTTCGATATATTTTTTAATTTCACGTTCATTTGCTCTCCTTAAGCTGATGATCCTTCTGGTGTTACCTCTATACGTCCAAACCAACACAACTGGAAGGTGATCTAAATAGCCAAAAGTGATCATCCTTGTTTCCCCATAATTCTTTCTATCGTCTAGCTGGTCCATATGGGACAAAGCAAAGACTTCGTTTGCTCTCGCCATGTCTAACCCCCTTACAAAAAGGGTAATTTCACGCTTCACATCATCAAACTCGATCACGTATCCACCCAATTAATGTATATACAAAAATAATCAATGTCAATACAAAAATTGAGAAAGAGACGGCGGGCCCAATTAATGCAAGGACATTAGTCTAGAAATGAAAACCCCCACTGCATATCAGTAGGGTTTGAAGAGTTTGTCAGTCAAAGACTGATGAAGAGAGGTGCTACAAAATTCTCATCGAGAAATCTACGGCATTCACATCCTTGGTTAGCTTGCCTAGTGAGATGCGATCCACACCAGTAGCAGCAATCGCGCGCATCTGATCTAAATTAATCCCACCAGAAGCCTCTAGTAAGGCGCGACCATCCGTTAAAGCGACAGCTTGTTTCATTTGATCGGTATTGAAGTTATCAATCAAGATACTCTTGGCACCAGCAGCCAAAGCTTCTTCCAATTCAGCAAAGTTTTCTACTTCAATCTGAATCTCGACTCCAGCATTGAGTGCTTGGGCATTCTTTAAGGCTGCAGTAACACTACCTGCAGCAGCGATGTGATTCTCTTTAATGAGGATGCCGTGCCATAGTGCGAGTCGTTGATTTTGGCCGCCGCCTAAACGAACCGCATACTTCTGCGCCTGACGTAAACCAGGAATTGTTTTACGGGTATCCAATACAGTACAGCCGTTTGGATTAGGGCTGGCCCCGGCAATCGCATCAACGTGTTGACGAGTAATACTGGCAGTCCAAGATAAGGTTTGCAAGAAGTTAATACAAGTACGCTCAGCAGACAGAAGGGCTTGAGAGTCAGCTTCTATATCGCATACCTTAGTATCAGGCTTCATCAAGTCCCCTTCGATGTAATGCCAAGTTACCTTTGCATTGGGATCGAGTTTCTTGAGCGTGCCTTCAAACCAATCTACACCGCAGAGCACTGCTTCTTGGCGAACAATTAGTTGTGCCTGCACTGTTTTATTGGGAACTAACTTGGCAGTCCAATCACCCTTGCCAATATCTTCCATAAGCGCATCCTGAATATTGCGTTGGCGAGCTTGCTCTAAGGTTTCGTTGGTATCAAACATGAAAGAATTATTAATATATAAAACTAAAAGTAAAAAAGCTAAGCAGCGCCAATATTCTTGACAAAGCCATGCTGTGCTTTGGCTAAAAGATCAGGGTGGTTTTTAGTAAAGTCCAGCATGCGCTCAATACAAACCAAAGCTTTTGTTCGAGTAGGTTCTTCAACAAAGATTTCACCGGAAGTATTTTCCAGGCAATCTAAAATACCTTGAAGACCATTCATCGCCATCCAAGGACAGTGAGCGCAGCTCTTACAGGTGGCGCTATTACCGGCAGTGGGAGCCTCAATCAATTTCTTGTTAGGGGCTAACTGGCGCATGCGATGCAAGATACCCTTATCCGTGGCCACAATATATTCGCTTGCAGTACCTTCAACCACTGCTTTGATCATGGCTGAGGTTGAGCCAACAACATCAGCCAAATCAACCACAGCTTGGGGTGACTCGGGATGCACCAAGATCATGGCATTGGGATGGGCGGCTTTGAGAATTTCTAATTCAGCCGCTTTAAATTCATCATGCACGATACAGGCACCATTCCATAACAACATATCAGCACCAGTCTGTTCTTGAATATACCTACCGAGATGTCGATCCGGTGCCCATAATATTTTTTTACCTTCAACTTTAAGTTGATGCACGATTGCTAAAGCGCAAGAGCTAGTGACCATCCAATCCGCTTGTGCTTTTACTGCAGCACTCGTATTGGCATACACCACCACAACTCGATCAGGATGGTCTGCGCGAAATTTGGCAAAGTCATTGGCATCACAACCAAGATCTAAGGAGCAGGTTGCATCTAAGTCTGGCATAAAGACACGTTTTTCAGGGCTGAGAATCTTTGCTGACTCACCCATAAAACGAACGCCGGCAACAATGAGATTCTTGGCAGGATGGTTCTTACCAAACCTTGCCATTTCTAGAGAGTCAGCTACAAAGCCACCAGTCTCCAAAGCCAAGTCTTGAATATCGCCATCAACATAGTAGTGAGCAATCAGAGCAGCATCTTTTTCAATCAAGAGCTGCTTGATGCGGGCAATGACAGTTACTTTTTCAGGGGCCGCCAAATAAGGCGGGACCTTTGCCCATGCTTGGGCAGTACAGGTAACCCCAGCAGCATCTTGCTGAGGGTAGTCAAAGGCAATCGGGGCGCTAACAGTTGAATTCATACGAAATCTTAATCCAGTCCCGATATTTTTGCGTCGTCACTAAAACGGCAACTTCGCATCTGGCTTGGCAGCCAACAGAACAGCTTTAAACTCTGCCTGAATACGCTTAATCGCTTCTTCACTATCTGCTTCAAAGCGCATCACGACCACTGGAGTGGTATTTGAAGGCCTTGCTAAGCCAAAGCCATCGGCATATTCCACGCGCACACCATCGATCGTATTAATCGATTGAGAGGTAGGGAACTTAGCATTGGCTTTAATACTGTCTAGCAAAGCAAATGGCTCACCCTCTTCACAAGCGAGCTGTAGTTCTGGAGTGCAGATGGCATTAGGCAGTTCATTGAGCGTCTTGCTAGGATCTTTTTCTTTAGAGAGGATTTCTAAAAGACGAGCAGCTGTATAGAGACCATCATCAAAACCAAACCAACGGTCCTTAAAGAAGATGTGGCCCGACATCTCACCAGCTAGGGGTGCACCAGTTTCTTTTAGTTTTGCTTTCACCAAAGAGTGACCCGTTTTCCACATCAAGGGCTCGCCACCATGCTGCTTAACCCAGGTGGCTAAGTTACGGGTACATTTCACGTCATAAATAATCTGACCACCAGGATTTCTAGAGAGAACATCCTTAGCAAAAAGCATCATTTGACGATCTGGGAAAATCACTTGACCATCTTTAGTCACAACACCTAAACGATCGGCATCACCATCAAAGGCAAGGCCTAATTCGTTATCCGTGTTTTGCAAATTTTTAATCAGATCCTGAAGATTCTCAAGATGTGCCGGGTCAGGGTGATGATTGGGGAAATGACCATCGACTTCACAAAACAGCTCTTGTACTTCGCAACCGAGAGCCCTAAAGAGTTTGCCAGCAAACGCACCGCCCACGCCATTACCGCAATCGACGGCAATTTTCATCGGGCGAGAAATTTTGACATCACCTACGATGTACTTGAGATACATCGGGAAAATATCAAAGCTACTGCGAGTGCCGAGTTTATTGGATTCGCCAGCAGCAAATTGTTTGGCTTCAATACGTTTACGCAAGGCCTGAATCTGATCCCCATAAATCGCAGCACCACCTAGAACCATTTTGAAGCCGTTGTAGTTTGGTGGATTATGGCTACCGGTAATCATGATGCCGGACTTGGGCTGTTTACCATCAAGGATTTGATTCGCACCGAAGTAGACCATTGGGGTAGCAACCATACCCAGATCAATCACGTTAATGCCAGTGGAGAGTAGACCTTCAGTTAAGGCTTCAATCAGGCTCGGTCCAGATAAGCGACCATCACGACCAATCACAATTTCCATCTCGCCAAGCTCGCGCATCTCAGTACCAAAGGCTTGACCAATGAGTTTGGCAAGCGATGGATCTAAGGTTTCATTGATGATGCCGCGAATGTCATAAGCCTTAAAGATAGATGGAGAGAGTTGCATGAAACACCCTTAAATGAAAGGAAGCGCTGGGCGCAAAATAAATAAAAAAATTAAGAATTTGAATTCAGGAAATTAATGCGCTCGGCAGTGATAGCATCCACACTCTCATTGGCAACAACTTGGTCTGAGCCACTCGCCAATGCTTTTTCAATTGGCTTTGCCAACACCTTCCCATACTCAACACCAGGTTGATCAAAGCTATTGATATTCCAGAGCGCACCCAAAGTAGCAGCACGGTTCTCGTACAAGGCTAGTAATGCACCTAAATAGAAAGCATTGAGTTCAGGCAGTAGTAGTAAGTTGCTTGGGCGCTTACCTGGATAAACATTATTTGGATTGTTATCAGTCTTGCCGTGCGCTAAAGCCTGAGCCTGCGCTAGGCAGTTCGATAACAAAATACGATGATGCGCTACGGACTCAGGCCGAGCGCTCATGGTTTTGCGCACAGCAATAAAATCAATCGGAATGATTTCAGGGCCTTGGTGGAATAGCTGGAAGTAGGAGTGTTGCGCATTGCTGCCCGCACTACCAAATACTACTGGTGAAGAATATTTCACTGGCTTACCGTCTTTACCAACACTCTTGCCATTGCTTTCCATGTCCAGTTGTTGCAACCATTTCGGAAACCAATCTAAAGCATCTGCATAGGGAATGGCGGCATACGCTTTAATACCATGCTTTTCTTGTTGATACAGTAAAGCTAGCGCCATGATGACGGGTAGATTATTTTCTAGGGGTACATTCTTAAAATGCAAATCCATTGCATGTGCACCAGCCAAAAATTCCTCAAAGGTCTTAAAGCCATATTGCAAGGCAATGGGTAAGCCTACTGCTGACCAAACAGAGTAACGGCCGCCAACCCAATCCCAGAAGGGAAAGATATGATCATCTGCTATACCAAACTCTTTGGCAGCAGGTACATTAGCAGTTACCGCAAATAAGGCTTTAGCAATCTGACCTTTTGTGCAGTTGTTATCTTTCAACCAAGCGACTACTGCCTTGGCATTCATGGTGGTCTCTAGGGTCGTAAAGGACTTTGAAACAATAATCACGCGAGTGCTATTGGGTTGTGCACGATCCAGAATCCGGGCTAATTCAGCGGTATCAATATTGGCTAGAAAATGCATCCGCATGCCACGACTCTCAATGTCGGGCACATGGGCTAGTGCTTCAATGGCTAAGCGTGGTCCAAAGTCTGAACCACCAATACCAATGTGAATAACATCGGTAACACCAACCCATTTATTGCAGAGCGCTTCAATCCTTCGCCAAACATCCGTCACGGCAGGCATGACATCTTGTCCGTCTAGGATAACTGGCGATTTTGAAAGGTTGCGCAGTGCTGAATGCAGAGCGGGGCGATCTTCGCTTTGGTTGATATGCTTGCCAGCGAACATATCAGCGATAAATTCTGGAAGCTCAGACTTACGCGCTAGCTTAAATAGATCAGACCAATTATTAGAATCAATCCCTTGATAGGCCGTATCTAAAACAACATCGACTGCAGTGTGCGCTCCATTCGGCATGCTGCCGTGGAGGTTTTGAGCACTGTGCACGTTGTTCGAATCTGGCTTTGAAGACATATCTTGATTTTATCAATAAGGGGGTCAAAAACCCCTAAAACACTGAAAATGTTAGGATTTCGGTATATTGAGTGTCATCAAATAGTCATAAATAGAGATAAATAGATCATCAAGTAAGTAAATAGACAAAACGAATATAGGCGGGGATGGATGGAGCAGGTTGATTGTGTTGTTGTGGGTGCTGGTGTTGTCGGACTCGCTGTCGCACGTGAAATGGCACTTCAAGGTCGCGAGACCATCTTGCTTGAGCGCGAAAGTGCGTTTGGCACCATCAGCAGCGCCCGAAATAGCGAAGTGATTCATGCCGGCATCTACTATCCCAAGGACTCACTCAAAGCCAAACTTTGTGTAGAAGGGAATCGCCTGCTCTATGACTATTGCCGCAGTCATCAAGTAGCCACTCAGCCCTACGGCAAGCTCATTGTCGCTGCTGATGAAGCACAGATTGATGACTTGCAAGCGATTCTCTACAAAGCCCAAAATAATGGCGTACCAGAGATCAAAATGATTTCAGGTAATGAGGCAATAGCGCTAGAGCCCAAGCTCAGATGTGTGGCAGCGATTTTGTCTGCCACTACCGGTATTGTCGATAGCCATGGTTATATGCTCTCGCTGTTGGGCGGCTTTGAAGATGCGGGTGGCATGGTCGCCTATCAATCCCCATTAATAAGCGTTAAACCTGTTGGTAAAAATGCGGAAGGTGGATATGAGTTACTTGTTGGTGCTGCCGATGGCGCTGATAGTATGAGAATTCAGACAAAGTTACTCATCAATTGTGCCGGCATGAGTGCGCCAGCAGTAGCTCACAAAATTGAAGGACTCAAGCAAGAGCAAATACCTAAAGCCTATTTTGCAAAAGGTAACTACTTTTCTTTATCTGGAAAATCGCCATTCACGCATTTGATTTATCCCATTCCTGAGCCTGGAGGTTTAGGAGTTCATCTGACTTTAGATATGGCTGGCCAAGCCAAGTTTGGGCCTGATGTGGAATGGTTGGATATTGATGCTGAAGAGCAAATTGATTACACCGTTAACCCAAAGCGAGGAGAGGGCTTCTATGAGGCTGTGAGACGCTATTGGCCAGACCTTAAAGATGGTTCCTTGCAACCTGATTACTCTGGGGTGAGAGCCAAAATTGTTCCTGCCAATACTCCAGCAGGAGACTTTTGCTTCAATAGTCCACAAGACCATGGCCTGCACGGGCTCTACAACCTTTATGGCTTTGAGTCCCCAGGGCTCACTTCTAGCCTTGCTATTGCGAAACATTTAGAAGAGCAAATCAAAAAGTCTTTATAATCTGGGACTTGAATCAGATCTGATTCCAGCGAATGGAAGAGTGGCAGAGCGGTTGAATGCACCAGTCTTGAAAACTGGCGAGGATGAAAGTCCTCCGTGAGTTCGAATCTCACCTCTTCCGCCAAAATATCAAATGAAAAGGGGCTCAGTAGCCCTTTTTTGATTTAGAAACTGGCTGCTAAGCCAATTGAAGTGCCTCTCACATTCAGGCCGAACTGGTAGCGGAATACAAGACGTATCCTGCTGAATATGGGATCAGATGCACTTCGATCCAGCTCAATACCAGTTCCGAGAGACGACAGCGAGCTAAATCCAAGCGTTCCACGTAAATCTCCTAAAAATTGAGTATTGGCTACTTCAAAAACTGCTCTGAGCGGTCTGTCTAGTGCCATAAAAGGCGTGGGAATTCTACTGCGTGCCCAAAACGATAGACTTTGTGAATCGGCGGATCCCTGAACTGCAGTGGAGCTATCAAAAGTTTGAATGCCAATATTGGTGTAACGCAATTCGATATCAATTTCTTGATCAGGTTTGTAGTTCTCATAATCTAGCATTACTGATCCTCCTAACCCATAGGAGTTCATCCGACCACTATTAATAAACTGTAAATTGATGTCACGATTATTGTTGATATAACGTGTGGCAATAGAAGCATCACTTTCTAAATGTCCAAGCATGACATTAGCTATGGGCCTAAAACGTAATTGATCTGTAATAGGGAAGTCCCAGCCGATACCGCCTGTTCCAGTGATGCTATTCCAATACATGGGTATGTTCACAGAGCTATTGCCAACCCCGTCAGTAAATGTTGGGTTATAGCGATTGAATGCTATTGTTCCTTCCATATAGAGTGGGAAATTGGCGCTAATACGATCTCCTCCGCCTAGTGAAGTCATTTGTAAGTCAGATCTACCACTGCTGCTTGAATTGATTTTTAGATTTCCTGTGGTGACATCTGGTGTGAGCGAGTACCCAGTGATCGTCATCAAAGCATCTGCACGCTTTTTTAAATAGTTGGTGCCCGCATCCTGAAGGGGTGTCTGCGCATTCACAGGATGCGTGATGCATAAAAGATATAGGGCTAATAAATATAAATGTTTCACTGATGGGTAAATATAAAACACCACAATCTATGGTTTAAATGCCCCGCCAGCTTCGAGCGCCTTGAGTTCATCACCAGTAATACCCAGCTCTGCTAATAATTCACTAGTATGTTCACCCAATAAAGGGGGATGCTTATGAACTTGTTGTGGCGTACCCATCAGCTTGACTGCAAAACCAATATTAGGAACCTTGCCTTCAATTGGGTGGTCTATTTCCATGCGCATATTACGATGGCGACCATGCTCGCTATTAAAGGCCTGCGGATAAGTATTGATCGGACCCGCTGGAATGCCTTCAGCTAATAAAGGGCCCACCCATTCATCACTCTTTTTACTGACAAACGTTTTTTCAAGTTCAGCAGCCAACTCAAGACGATTTGCTAAGCGTAAAGGATTGGTTTTAAAGCGCTCATCCTCAAAGAGTTCCGAGCGTCCAATCTTTTCACAAAGAAGCTTCCAAAGTTTTTGATTAGTGGCACCCATCACGAAGTAGCCATCAGAGGCTTTCATAGCTTGGTAAGGAGCGCTCATATGATTGGCTGTGCCCAATTTATAGGGCTCAACACCCGTTCCCCAGTATTGCGCCGTATCCCAAATAGAAAACGCTAATGCAGAATCGAATAGGGAGGCGTCAATAAATTGCCCCTCACCCGATTTGGTTTTGCCAATATAGGCAGACAAAATTCCATAAACCGCAAACAGAGCGCAACCGATATCAGCTACTGGCACGCCCGCCTTAACGGGCGGACCATCGGGGTAGCCGGTAACACTCATTACGCCAGACATGGCTTGCGCCATTAAATCAAAACCAGGACGATCTGCCCAGGGTCCTGTTTGTCCAAAGCCAGAGATGCTGGCATAGACCAAGCCGGGATTCATCTTTTGCAGCGTGGGGTAGTCAATCCCGAGTTTTTTCATCACGCCGGGGCGATAGTTCTCAACTAAGATATCGGCAGTTTTAACAAGCTCAAAAAATACTTTTTTCCCTGCTTCTGTTTTGAGATTGATGGTAAGACTGCGTTTATTGCGATTCATATTCAGAAAGCCCATGCTATCTGAACCTTTCATCTTAAATCCCATGGCACCACGAGTTTGATCACCAGTGCCCGGTGGTTCAATTTTGATGACATCAGCGCCCAAGTCAGCCAAGAGCATGCAGCAGTAGGGGCCAGCCATCACTTGGCTCACATCCAGCACTCTCACTCCAGATAGGGGGAGGGGTTTAGTGCCTGCTTTCGTAGGTGTTTTCGTCATTGTCTCGATGGTTTATATATGTTTAGAATGAAGTTCTAATAGTATCAAACACATTAAAACAATATTGGAGGCATTATGTTCCTGAAACCCTTGGCGCTTCGTAGCTTAGTGGCATTAGCGCTAGGAGCTTATTCATGGCTCGCTCTTGCACAAGCATCCTTTCCAACAAAACCGATTCGCTTGATTGTCGGTTTTGCTCCTGGTGGCGGCACTGATATTGTCGCTCGTGCCATTGCCCCAAAAATGAGTGAGATCCTTGGTCAGAGTGTGATTGTGGAAAACAAATCAGGTGCTGCGGGAACGATTGCTGCAGACCAGATCGCTAAATCTACTCCGGATGGCTATACCTTGTTAGTGGGGCATTCCAATTCCAATGCAATCGCACCATTTGTATTGACTAATGTGCCATACAACCCAGCGACAGATTTCACGCCAATTACCTATCTCGGTTATGTACCAAACGTTTTAGTCGTGAAGTCTTCATTGCCGGTGAACTCAGTAGCGCAGCTCATCTCATTAGCTAAAGCCAACCCAGGTCAAATGACTTACGGCTCCTCTGGTATTGGCAGTACTCAGCACTTAGCTGGTGCTTTGTTTGGAAAGATTGCAGGTATTCAGATCAATCATGTGCCATACAAAGGCAGTGGCCAAGCCATTATTGATTTACTCGGTGGTCAAATCACGATGAACTTTGACACTTTACCTCCGAACTTACAGCAAATTAAAGACGGTAGCCTAAAAGCCTTGGCAATCTCAACACCCAAGCGTTTATCGATTCTTCCCAATGTTCCAACCTTCAACGAGGTTGGCATCACTGGTTTTGATGTGACTAACTGGTATTCCATCATGGGGCCAAAAGGAATGGATCCAGTAGTTGTGAATAAGATTGACCAGGCTGTTAAAGCGGCGATGGCTGATCCTCAAATTAAGAAAACATTGGATTCGCAAGGCTTGCAACCTGAAGGCCCAGTAACACCGGCAGCATTTAGCCTATTTTTAACAGCTGAGCTTGCTAAGTACCAACGTTTGGTCAAGAGCCTGAACATCAAGGCTGAATAAGTTTCACGCATGACACAAAAAGAGCTGGACGCTAGGGTCGCACAAGTCACTATCGAGTTGCGCGACAAGATTGCGTACATTACCTTTGATCATGTCGCTGCGCGCAATGCGATGACGGTTGAGATGTACCAAAGTCTCAAAACAATCTGTGAGGATCTTGCCAAGAATCCAAGCATTCGTGTTGCTATCTTTCGGGGTGCAGGCGGTAAGTCTTTTGTCTCGGGTAGTGACATCGCTCAATTCACTAGCTTTAAAGACGGGGAAGATGGTATTCGATATGAAGAGGCAATACATGACTATCTCAACCCCTTAGCATTACTTCCGATCCCAACCATTGCTGTAATTGATGGCATGGCAGTCGGCGGTGGCCTAGCAATTGCGACTTGCTGTGATTTTAGGATCTCCACGCCAGATGCCAAGTTTGGTGTTCCCATTGCTAGAACTCTTGGTAATTGTCTTTATCCCGGCAATATCGCCTGGTTAGCCGCTCATATGGGTATGAATATTGTTAGGCGCATGCTTCTCTTGGCTGAGATGGTTTCGGCTAGGGAGTTGCATGCTCAGGGTTACTTGCTGGCTACGCATGATGCTGATCGGCTTGGCAATCAAGCAGACATTTTAGCTGAGCGCCTATCTAAACTCGCTCCGATTACGCAAAAAGCCAGCAAGCTCGCGATGGCCAGGATTATTGCCAATCAACTTCCAGACTGCCAAGACCTGATTCGTGAAACTTACGGCAGCGATGATTTCAAAAACGGCGTAGCTTCGTTTTTAAAGGGTGAGCCACCAATTTGGGTTGGCAAGTAGTTAGAATGTAAGTCAGATGAGCAAATCAGCTCAATCTAAAAATACCTCTTGCAGATTATTTAAGTAGCGCAAGCCTAATGCTGAGGCTTTGAGCTTGCTGGGGTTCTCATCCAACAAGCCTTTTTTGCTTGCTTCGGCTAAGCCTTTGCTAATGACGCTTAAAGGCAGACCAGTGCGCTCACTAAAGGTATTGGTGTCAACACCATCGGTCAAGCGCAGGGTGTTGAGCATAAATTCAAAAGGTAGATCTTTAGCCTCAATCTCCTTGGATTCAATCAAGGCATTGCCTTTGTCTTCCATGGCAGACATATAGGTATCTGGATGACGCTCTCTTACTTGACGGGTAATTTTGCCTGGGAAAGAAATTTTTCCATGGGCGCCAGCACCAATGCCAATGTAGTCACCAAAGCGCCAATAATTGAGATTGTGTTTGCACTCTTGATCCTTCTTGGCATAAGCAGAAACTTCGTAGCGCTTGTAGCCAGCCTTAGCTAGTAGATCGAGATTCTGTTCAAAGATGGCATCAATTTCATCATCATTGGGTAGCTTTGGCGGAAAGCTAGCGAAGTAAGTATTAGGCTCTAGTGTGAGATTGTAAAAAGATAAATGAGGTGTCTTGAAGGATAGGGCAGTCTCTACGTCAGCCTTTGCAGCCTCGAGACTTTGATTGGGTAAGCCATACATCAGGTCTAGGTTGACCGATTTGAAGTTATCTAAAGCAATCTGAATAGCCCGTTTAGCTTCTTCGCCATTGTGTATGCGCCCCAAAGCCTTGAGTTGTTCATCTTTAAAACTTTGTATACCTATAGATACTCGGTTGATGCCACACTTCGCAAAAGCGGCAAACTTATTAGCCTCAATTGATCCAGGATTGGCCTCCATCGTGATCTCAGCATCTGCATCTAAATTGATGCGAGCACGAATGGCAGAGAGTAATTCATCCATACCTTCGGGTGATAAGAGGCTGGGTGTACCTCCGCCAATAAAAATGCTGTGTACTTGTCGACCCCATATATTGGGAAGCTCAGTTTCTAGATCGGCAATCAATGCTTTGATGTAGCGCTGCTCATCAAAGCCAGACATATTGCCGGACCCTCCTTTAATCTGATGAGAGTTGAAATCGCAATAAGGACACTTCTTTTCACACCAAGGGAAGTGGATATAGAGGGATAAAGGAGGAAGTGCTGTTAGCGAAACAGCATTGGCTTGCAACTTAGGCACGGCTAGATCGAGTCTGCAATTGAATAATCAGCTCGCGCAAGGCTTGACCACGATGGCTAATGGCATTCTTCTTCTCGGGTTCCAACTCTGCGGCTGTAAGGCCTAATTCTGGCAGAAAGAAATACGGATCATAGCCAAAGCCATTAGTACCTTTTGGATCGTCAATTAATGTTCCATACCACCGCGTTTGTACGATCATGGGTTCTGGATCATCAGCGCTGATGACAAATACTAAAGCGCAAACATAATGTGCGCCGCGATTGATTTGCCCCTTTAATTCCTGAATTAACTTTTGATTATTAGCAGCATCATTCGCTGGCTCTCCAGCGAAACGCGCTGATAAAACGCCAGGTTGACCATTTAATGCATGTGCGCAAATGCCAGAGTCATCAGCCAATGCCGGCAGACCGCTAGCTGCGCTAGCATGACGTGCTTTAGCAAGCGCATTCTCTATAAAAGTGTGATGAGGTTCTTCTGCAGAAGGGATACCCAATTCGCCTTGGGGAATGACTTGGAAATTTAAGGGCGCAAGAAGTTCCTGAAACTCCCGAACCTTGCCAGCGTTATTGGACGCGAGAACCAGCTTTTGGACCATGCTTGTTTATTCTCTATTCATTTCAATGCATCAATCTGTAATTGAGTCAGCTCTTGAATGCCTTGCTCCGCTAAATCTAATAGGGCAGTCAGTTCACTTCTAGAGAATGCTGCGCCCTCTGCAGTACCTTGTACCTCAATCATGCCGCCTTTACCGGTCATGACCACATTCATATCGGTATCACAAGAAGAATCCTCTGGGTAATCTAAATCCAAGACGGGAACGCCTTGATAGATGCCAACGGAAATTGCGGCTACGCTATCGATGATGGGGTCTTGAGTGAGTGCACCACTTTTGAGTAATTGATTGATGGCATCACGCGCAGCTACATAAGCGCCAGTGATAGAAGCGGTACGGGTACCACCATCGGCTTGCAAAACATCGCAATCTAAATGGATGGTACGTTCACCCAAGATTTCTAAATTAAAGATGCTGCGCATGGCGCGACCGATGAGACGCTGGATTTCTTGAGTACGACCCGATTGTTTGCCGCGGGCTGCTTCACGATCGCTGCGAGTATGAGTGGATCGAGGCAGCATGCCGTACTCTGCTGTGACCCAGCCTTCACCTGAGCCACGTTTGTGGGGCGGCACTTTATCGAGAATGCTGGCAGTACACAAAACCTTGGTATCACCAAAGGCAATCAGCACAGAACCTTCAGCATGCTTGGTAAAGCTTCTAGAGATCGTGACAGGGCGCAAGTCTTTGGGCTTACGCCCGCTGGGACGAGAGATATTGGCTGAATATGGGCTGCTCATGGGTTTGTCCTAAAGTGGCTATAAAGAATCTACAATGTCCATATGATATCGAGCATGACTGGTTATGGCAGCGCTTCTCGCCAAGTCTCCCTAGGGGCTGGCGTTGTGGCTGATCTGCAGGTGGAATGTCGGGCTGTAAACAGCCGCTTTCTGGATTTAGGCTTTCGTCTTCCGGATGAGTGCCGAGGAGCTGAACCTGCCTTACGTGAAATGGCGACCCATAGTCTTTCTCGGGGCAAGGTAGAGTTTCGGGCAGCATGGCGAGTCAATAGCGGTGCTGCTGGTGCGGCTAAGAGTAATCCTCATGCGCTAGGGGCGCTTCAGCAAGATCGCCTGGATGCACTCTACACCCTCCAAGAGAAAGCCCAGGAAGCATTTCCGAAAGCCCAAGAGCTTAGTATTGCCGAAGTCCTGCGCTGGCCAGGCATTGTTTCAGAGCCACGAGGTGAAGAAGAAGGTTGGATTGCTGCAACGGTGGAGGCGGGTCGTGCTGCCTTAGAGGCGCTGATAGAAAGTCGCAACTCTGAAGGTAAAGCGCTGGTTGGTGTGCTAACCAATATCACTAGCAAGATGCGCGAGATCGTGAAGGTAATTGAACCCAAGGTTCCAGAATACGTTTCTCAGTATCAAGAAAAGCTAACCGAACGCCTATCTGAAGCATTAGCTGCCCAAGAACAAGCTAAGTCTGGTACTGAGCTCATGGAGCGTATTCGACAAGAGGTCGTTCTCTATGCGGTGCGAATTGATATTGCTGAAGAGTTTGCAAGACTCAAGACTCATCTGCAAGCAGTTGATACTGCTTTGGCTGGTAAGGGTCCGGTTGGTAAGCGTTTGGATTTTCTGATGCAAGAACTTAATCGTGAGGCGAATACCTTAAGTTCTAAGTCTGTTTCGGAGGAATGTACCCAAGCTGCTTTAGAGCTCAAACTGTTGATTGAGCAAATGCGCGAGCAAGTGCAAAATCTAGAATAATGAATAATTCGTAATCCATACCATTGATTGATGACTAATTCTATTTTGACCCCTTCTTATCAAGGCAGCATGCTCATGATTGTTGCGCCCTCTGGCGCAGGCAAGTCATCTTTAGTAAATGCTCTACTAAAAGAAGATACAGGTCTCAAGCTTTCTTTATCCACTACAACCCGCGCACCAAGGCCTGGTGAAGTCGACGGTAAAGATTATCGATTTGCTACTAACGAAGAGTTCATTGCTGAAAGAGATCAAGGTCACTTTTTAGAATGGGCAGAAGTGCATGGCCATTTTTATGGAACTTCAAAACCTTGGATTGAATCTCAAATGCAAGCTGGTAGCGATGTCATGCTGGAGATTGATTGGCAGGGGGCGCAACAGATTCGAAAACTGATTCCCTCTGTACAGTGGATCTTTATTTTTCCGCCCTCGATAGAAGCTTTAGAAGAGCGTTTACGCAAAAGAGGGCAAGATGATGAAGCGACGATTCAGAGGCGTTTAGCAGCAGCGCATATAGAGCTAATACATGCCCACGAGGCAGATTACATTGTGGTGAATGATTCTTTTGACCAGGCCCTGATTGACCTAAAACATATTTTGGCCTCCAGTCGCCTTCGTTCTGGACCCAGTATGGCTCGAAATCCAGCTCTTTTAAGGCGCCTTGGGGTCTAATCAGTTATCCTATAGGTATTGAAGCTAAATTAAGTGAGTTCAGCATGGCCCGTATTACTGTAGAAGATTGCCTTAAAACCATTCCTAATCGTTTTGAACTGGTATTGGCTGCGACCTATCGCGCACGTCAATTAGTTCAAGGTCACTCCCCACGTGTTGAGTCCAGAGATAAAGCTACGGTTGTTGCTTTGCGTGAAGTAGCCGCTGGTGTAACTGACCGTGACATGTTGACCAAAGTTCCTTTGTAATAAAGGAGTTCCGGTGTGGAGCTCCCTTTAGGAACGACCAAGACATCGGAATTAGTAGGAGGGGTCTCGCCCAATGAGGTCTCCTTAGGGGTAGTGCAAACTGATCTTCCTGTAGATCTTTTAAGTACCCCATCAGATACACCCATTATTGCCAGCAATCAAAACGGTAAGAAGTCCGTTATAGCGAGTTTATTGGCGCAATCTAGCCGCCATTTATTCGGGCCTACTTCTGCACCGAGTCTTCCTCTAAAGCATCAAGTTGTATCGATTGAGGGTCTGCTCTCTAAGTTGAGTTATCTCAAGCCTGAAGAAATCACGCAAGTTAAAAAAGCCTTTCAGTTTTCTGATGCGGCTCACTTAGGTCAATACCGTCATAGTGGTGAGCCATACATTACTCATCCAGTAGCGGTAGCAGAGCTTTGTGCTACATGGCGTTTAGATGCGCCCTCGATCATGGCTGCGCTCTTGCATGATGTGATTGAAGATACGGGTAGTACTAAAGCAGATCTGGTGGAAAAGTTTGGCACCAAAGTTGCAGAGCTGGTTGAAGGTCTTACCAAACTCGATAAGCTCGAGTTTCAGAGTCATGCAGAAGCGCAAGCGGAGAGTTTCCGTAAAATGTTCATGGCGATGGCGCGCGATGTCCGTGTGATTTTGGTGAAGTTGGCCGACCGCACCCACAATATGCGCACCCTAGACGCTGTACCGATGGAAAAGCGCCGTAGGGTAGCCGCTGAGACCATTGAGATTTATGCGCCGATTGCTCACCGTCTTGGTTTAAATATTATCTATCGAGATTTGCAAGATCTTAGCTTTCGTTATTCCATGCCGATGCGCTTTCGTGTCATTGAGGGTGCTGTTAAACGTGCCCGAGGTAACCGTAAAGAAATGGTTGAAAAGATTTTGCAGACCTCTCGTATGGCTTTTGCAAAAGCAAACTTAGACGTTGATCTTCGAGGCCGTGAGAAGACTTTATATAGTATCTATAACAAGATGCGTAGTAAGCATGTGAGCTTCTCCCAAGTTTTAGATGTCTATGCATTCCGTGTCACTGTGAGCAGTATTGATGAGTGTTATCGTGCGCTCGGAATCCTACATTCGCTATATAAGCCCATGCCTGGCAAATTCAAGGATTACATTGCGATTCCAAAATTGAATGGCTATCAATCTTTGCATACCACCTTGCTCGGCCCATCTGGTGTACCGGTAGAGTTTCAGATACGTACAACCGATATGCATGCTGTAGCAGAAGCAGGTGTCGCGGCTCACTGGGCTTATAAAGATGGCTCTCCCGATATGAGCGAGGTACAAAATCGCGCTCACCAATGGTTACAGTCCCTGATTGATATTCAGGATAGTAGCGGCGACTCTCAAGAATTCTTAGAACACGTCAAGATTGATTTATTCCCTGATGCAGTTTATGTATTCACACCAAAAGGGCAAATTCGTGCGCTCCCGCGGGGTGCAACTGCCTTAGACTTTGCTTACTCTATTCATAGCGATGTAGGCAATACTTGTGTAGCAGTCAAAATCAATGGCTTGCAATTACCACTACGAAGTGAACTTAAGAATGGCGACATCATTGAGGTGGTGACCTCAGCCAATTCTCAACCTAATCCAGGTTGGTTAGCATTTGTTCGTACCGGTAAAGCGCGTGCTTCGATTCGCCATTCACTCAAAACTAAGCACTACTCAGAATCTCTCCAGTTGGGCGAAAGATTGCTTGCAAATAGTTTGCGTCAACAAGGAGTAGATGCTGGATTGCTGAGTCCTGAGGTTTGGGAGAAGCTCATGCATTGGACAGGCGATAAAACACGTGAGGAAGCCTGCGTCAATATTGCTTTGGGTCGTCGCTCGCCCCAAGAGCTGGCGATTCGTCTCAAAATTTTGGTGGATGACGAGGGTGGCGGCGAGCAGATGCGTCTTGGTGCGGTAGATTGGGTGGCCCCCCATCAAGAAACACACCATCATCAGCTTCAAGCAATCCTAGTCGATGGTCGCGAAGGTAACTCGATTAGTTTTCAATCCTGCTGCCATCCTATTCCTGGCGACAATATTATTGGTTACCTTGGCAAAGGCGAAGGTTTGCAAGTGCATATTAATGACTGTCCTATTGCCTTACGGATGTTATCTAAAGACGGTGATAAGTGGGTGGAAGTCGAGTGGAGTAAAGAACTCAATCGGGAGTTTGAAGTTGACTTAGCAATTGATACGCGCCAAGGTAAGGGGGTATTGGCCCGGGTGGCTAGTAGCGTGACTTCTGCAGATTCCAACATCATGAATGTATCTATGGATGATCGCTTCAAGGAAGACTCGGTCACCATTCGCTTTACGATCCAAGTTTATGATCGACTGCACTTATCTAAAGTCATGCGCAGTTTACGGGCTAATCCTGATGTCATGCGCGTTACCCGTACTCGCGCACTTTAAAAAGTTCACCTAGAGATATTGCACGTCTAGGATTTCTATTTCAGCATGACCATTAGGTGTTTGAATCGAGACACAGTCACCAAGCCTGGCTTTAATCAGTGCCTGAGCAATCGGCGAAACCCAACTGACATGATTTTTCTCTAAATCAACTTCATCAACACCAACGATGGTGATCGTAGTTTCTTTGCCGACATCTTTACCTTCCAGCGGTGAGTACGTCACGCTTGCTCCAAAGAAAATCTGTTCGGCATCCGCATCACCGGATTTTCGAGCAGAATTGTCGACTACTACGGCAAATTCAAGCCGTTTGTTTAAGAAACGAATCCGCCGATCGATCTCCCGTAGTCGCTTTTTTCCATAGATATAGTCCCCGTTTTCTGAGCGGTCGCCGTTACTTGCTGCCCAGTGGACCACCTTAACAACCTCCGGCCTATCAAGGTTTAAGAGCTGCAATAGCTCGGCTTTGATCCGCTCGTGACCGGCTGGGGTAATGTAGTTCTTCTCTTCCATGGCATAATTATGGCTGTTGCGGCTGTAGCTCAGCTGGATAGAGTACTTGGCTACGAACCAAGGGGTCGTGGGTTCAATTCCTGCCAGCCGCACCACCTCATATAGGGGCCTAGTTGAAAAACTGGGCCCTTTTTCATTTTGGCGCAATTCACAAAGCTTTCCTCTAGATACCTTATAGTCTCTAAATGAGCGTTTCTGACACTATTTCCACTGTTTCTGTAGCATCCAGCACTCCAGTGGCAGTCTGGTCACAAATTGATTCTTCTTGTGCCAAGATTGTGCTTAGTGGCATAGTCAATGTCTATAGCTTAGGTGGTGTATGGACTCAGATGCGCTCGGCGCAAAACGCTTGGTTAGCGCAAATCTCTCCAGCCAATATCAAAACGGCAACATTGACCTTTGATGCATCACAAGTCATCTCATTAGATGGTGCGGGCATTGCTTTTTTGATTGGAATTGAAGAGGCGCAACAAAAAGCCGGTGCACAGTTTGATTTAGTCGGATTAGACTCTCGTTACCAACCCCTGCTCAATGAGTTTGATCCGATCTCTCATTTATTTCCAGTTCCAGTAGTTAAGCCAAAACGAAGTTTCATTGTTAGCACTGGTGTAGCTGCACATAATATTATTGATGATGCACGTGGGCTTATCACGTTTACCGGTCACCTTGCTGCTGATTTGGTTTGGTCCATACGTCATATCAAACAAGTGCGCTGGGGCGATTTTGTAAATGCTGCTGTTGAGGCGGGTGTTGCTGCGCTACCTATTGTGGGGCTGGTGGCCTTCCTGATTGGTGTCATCCTTTCTTTTCAGGCTGCGATTGGCATGGAGCAGTTTGGCGCCACCTCTTTTGTAGGTCCCTTGGCGGCATTAGGAATCGTCCGTGAAATGGGTCCTTTAATCACCGCAATCTTGTTAGCAGGTCGATCCTCTGCAGCATTTGCTGCTGAGATTGGCACGATGACAGTCAATAGCGAAGTCGATGCTTTGGTATCGGGTGGACTCAGTCCAATTCGTTTCTTGGTAGTTCCAAGAGTACTCGCTGGTATTTTAGTCGCGCCGATATTGACACTCTTTGCCGATATCGTGAGCATCTTTGCGTCGATGTTAACGATGTTGATATATGGCATCCCCTTTATTAATTTTTATAATGGCATGTTGAGCGCCATTGATGTAGAAGATATTCTTTCAGGACTGATTAAGGCTACTTTATTTGGTGTGGTGGTCTCTGCGATGGGATGTCTGAGGGGCATGCAAACAGGCACTGGTGCAGCAGCAGTTGGTATCTCAGCCACGCGCGCGGTAGTGAGTAGTATTGTGATGATCGTCTTGGTTGACGGTATTTTTGCTTTTATCTCGTATAAGACAGGTTTCTGATGAACGCACCAGCGACCACTTCAAAGAGCTCTTATGCTATTGATGTCCAAAACCTGACCGTCGGCTATGGCTCTAATGTATTAATGAAAGATCTCAACTTCACCGTGAATAACGGCGAGATTTTTGTGATTTTGGGTGGCTCAGGCTGCGGCAAATCTAGTCTTCTTAAGAATCTCTTTGGTTTATATCAGCCCTTGTCAGGTGACGTGTTGATTGAAGGGCAAAATATCACTGCAGCGCAGGGTGCTGATCGCCAAAAAATCATGACGAGCTTTGGGGTGATGTATCAACAAGGCGCTTTATTTGGTTCGATGAACCTGCTTGATAACGTCACATTATTCATGCAGGAATATACCCAATTAACGCAAGACCAAATGAATCTTTTGGCGCGGTGTAAATTAGATCTGGTTGGATTGCTGCCTTATGAGACTTACATGCCTAGCGAGATTAGTGGCGGTATGCAAAAGCGAGCAGCGATCGCGCGAGCCATGGCACTTGATCCTAAGATACTTTTTTTGGATGAGCCATCAGCCGGTCTCGATCCAATTACTTCGGCGGATTTAGATCAAACTATTATGGATCTATCTAAAAACCTTGGCATTACCTTTGTTATCGTATCGCATGAATTGGCTAGTATTTATGCCATTGCAGATAAGGTGATCATGCTGGATAAAGCCGCGAAAGGCATCATTGCCGAAGGTGACCCAAAAGTATTACGTGATACCAGCACCGATCCTCGCGTGCATCAATTCTTTAATCGCATTACGACTAAGGACGCAGCATGAGTAATAACTCCAATCCTAATTATTTCCGCTTAGGCGTTTTTGTGCTTGGCGCCATCGGCGTGCTCCTCACCGTGATTTTGATTTTTGGTTCAGGCCAAATTTTCAAAAAGTCTTTCACCATTGAGACTTATATTAAACAGTCGGTAACAGGTCTGGATACTGGTGCTCCAGTGAGATTTAGAGGGGTTAAGATCGGCCAGGTTACTTTTATTGGTTTATCTGGGGATCTTTACGAAAAGGAAGTGCCTTTTCATGATCGCCTGCAATATGTCGTCGTCCGCATGCAGATCTTTGGTGAAATGGTCAACGAGGATCTGATTAAGGAGTTTGTCAAAAACAGTTTACGTGCCCAGGTAAAGTCGCAAGGCATTACTGGTGTGAACTACATTGAATTTAATTTCACACCAAACGTAGACACATTCCCGCCTTTGCCTTACAAATGGAAGCCAGAGTATCCTGTGATTCCTTCCTTGCCTAATCAGGCAGATCAAATCATTGGCGGTATTCAAAGGCTGATTGATGCCATGAACCAGATCAATATTGATGGTACACAACAAAAATTTGACGCTCTGTTAGGTAATCTCAATACATTAATGGCGGGTGACGGTAAAGACAATCAAGGATTAGTCCGCTCTGTGAAAGACATGAACGTGATCCTTGAGCGGATTGCTAAGGTGACCGATAAGGATGAGCTTAATATCCTCATGCGTGAGTTAGTGGGAACCATGGTTGCCTTACGCCAAACAGTTACCAGCATGCAGGGTGATACGCAATTGACTATTGAGAATCTCAAGCAGACTAGCGAGCAGCTAAATGAGTTTTCTCGCATTGCCAGTCAATCACCGTCAAGCTTGATATGGGGCGAGCCTCCCGCAAAAATTTCCTTACCCATGAATGGGACTCAAGGCCAGTCTGGAGTTCAAAAATGATGAAGCGCATTTTTCTGATTGCTGTTGCCCTTAGCCTAACTGCTTGTTCTTTACCAAGTAGGGCTCCTGTCACTCCCACTAGCTGGATGGTTTCGCCCGAGAGAACTGGTGTACCACGTCAGGCTAGAACAGATTTTTGGCTTAAAGTAGGGGCAGTCTCTGTTGCTGCTCCATATGATGGCAAGTCTTTGGTTTATCGTTTGGGTGATCAGCGCTATGAGAAAGATTTTTACAATACTTACTCAACCATTCCATCGGAGATGATTGGTAATGCCGAACGTCAATGGCTTAACAATGCCAATATTTTTGCTGCAGCAGTAGGACAGGGCAATAGTTTTTTCCCGTACTACACATTACAAACGAGTGTGAACGAGTTTTATGGCGACTATCGTGTAAGACCTGAAGCAGTAGTTAGCGTGGAATTCTTTTTGACTGTAATCAATGGCAGTAAAACCAATCCCTTGATTGGTGCAAATCGCTACACCAAGCGCATTCCTCTCAAAGACAATACTCCTGAAGCGCTTGTATTGGGTCAGCAACAAGCCCTTGCTGAAATTTTCAAACAGTACGAAGAACAGCTCTATCAATATGCTGGCAAGCTACCGAAACCGATAGGACAGTAAGTTAATGAAATTCATCCCGTTGAGAGTCATACTGCAAAACGTCTTTGCAGCTTTATTTTTTAGCTTGTGCTTATTTTCAGGTGCTCAAGCACAAACTTTCCCTAATAAGCCAATACGCCTGATAGTTCCTTTCGCTCCAGGTGGCAGTACCGACATCATTGCGCGTGCAGTCGGTGATGCGCTGGGTCGTCAATTAGGTCAGCCGGTGATTGTCGAGAACAAAGCCGGTGGCGGAGGATCTGTAGGCGCGCTTGAAGTCATGCGCGCACCCAAGGATGGTTATACCATCGGCATGGCAACGGTATCTACTACTGCAGCTAATCCAGCGATTAATTCTAGGATTGGTTACGACCCCATTACCGATTTCACCGCTATAAGTAATATTGCAGCGACACCGAACATCATTGCCGTGAATCCAGCTTTTCCTGCTAAAGACTTCAAGACTTTTATGGAGGTCTTAAAAGCAAACCCTGGTAAGTATTCTTATTCGAGTTCTGGTACGGGCGGGATTGGTCATCTGCAAACAGAATTATTTAAAAGCTTAACGGGCGTGTTTATTGTTCACATCCCCTATCGTGGGGCAGGTCCCGCATTAGCAGACACCGTGGGTGGTCAAGTCTCCATGATTTTTGATAACTTACCATCCTCTTTGCCTTTCATTAAGGATAGCAAGCTAGTGCCAATTGTGATTGCTGCTCCAAAGCGCTTGGCGCAATTACCTCATGTGCCAACGTTCTCTGAAGTAGGTTTGGCGCCAGTAAACCGCATGGCATATTACGGATTGTTGGGTCCGGCAGGCATTTCGAAGGATGTGGTGGATAAGTATTACGCTGCCCTTAAAGTGGTCACTGCCGATCCAGCAGTTAAAAAGCGCATTGAGGATACTGGCTCTATCATTAACGTTAACGGGCCGGAAGCTTTTGCCAAAGAAATGAAGGCGGAATACACCGTATACAAAGAAGTAGTTGCAAAACAAAAACTGACTTTAGACTAAGATTTGAATTAACGCATTAAATAGAACTTTATAGAACAAAATAGGTGGGGACAGTATGGATTTAGGGATCAAAGGTAAGGTTGCTTTAGTCATGGCTTCAAGCCGCGGACTGGGTCAAGCGATGGCAGTTTCACTTGCGCGCGAAGGTGTGAAGGTTGCTGTGACAGGCCGCAGTCCGGAGGGATTGCAAAAGTCCGTTGAGCTGATTGAGGCAGCTGGCGGCATTGCTCTAGCACTCCATTGGGACTTGTCAGACTCTTCTGTGATTGATAGCTTGGTCACTAGGGTTGAGAAGGAACTTGGCCCGATTGATATCTTAATTAATAACACTGGCGGACCTCCACCTACGCCCGCTGCTGGACAAGACCCAGCACTGTGGCAAAAGAGTTTTAACGATATGGTGCTGTCATTAATTGCTATTACTGATCGTGTTTTGCCTGGCATGCGTGAGCGTAAATGGGGTCGCATTATCACGAGTACTACCTCTGGGGCAATTGCCCCCATTAAAAACCTCGCAATCTCAAACACCTTAAGAGCTGCCTTATTGGCATGGTCTAAAACCTTGGCCGCTGAAGTAGCCAATGAGGGCATCACCGTCAATGTCATCATGCCTGGACGAGTTGCAACAGATCGTTTGCGTCAATTAGATGAGGCTAGAGCAAAACGTGAAGGTATTGCTTATGAAGAAGTTGTCAAAGCGAGTTTGCGCCAAATTCCGATGGGTCGTTATGGTGATCCAAAAGAGTACGGTGACGCCGCAGCGTTTTTAGCTAGCGAAAATGCTTCCTTTATTACTGGCACTGTCATGCGGATTGATGGCGGCCAGATTCAGGCAGTTTGATTTATTTTTTGACTAGCTTCTTACGGGGCATTCGACAAGACCTTCGCTCAAAAGAGCTGAAGTGGTTATTAGTAGCGCTCATTATTTCTGTGAGTGCTTTAACCAGCGTTAGCTTTTTAGCAGATCGGATGCATCGCGCATTTGAATTTGATGCGCGCCAGCTCTTAGCCTCTGACTTGCTCATTGCTGCTGATCAACCTTTGCCGGCGCAATTGATAGAAGAGGCGCAAAGTCGGCAACTGCGCATTGCTCAGACAGTAGTATTCCCAAGCATGGCAACTGCCGGTGAGCATAGTAAGTTAGCCTCTCTCAAAGCAGTCAGTCCAGAATACCCATTGCGTGGTTCCTTGCAAGTGGAGCAAGTCAATTCTCAAGCTCCGACTTTAAGTCCAGTAAGTGGCACTGTTTTTGTAGAGCCAGCGTTATTAACGAATCTACATACCAAAGTGGGTGATTCACTGCGCTTAGGTGATCGTCAGTTTCTGATTTCCGGAGTGTTAACGCGAGAATTGGATCGCGGTGCAGCGTTTATGAATTTTGCACCACGCGTGATGATGAGTTTAGATGACCTTAAGTCAACCGGTTTAATTAGTTTAGGTAGTCGAGTGACTTATCGATTGTTGTTAGCCGGATCCGATAATCAAATCGCCGCTTACCAACAGTGGGCTAACCGATATATCGAAACACAAAATTTTCGCGGTCTGAGAATTGAAACTTTAGAAAACGCGCAACCTACCATGCGCAAAACTCTAGAGAAAGCCGAGCAATTTTTATCTTTAATTGCTTTACTAACCGCCATGATTGCAGCTGTCGCCATTGGATTATCAGCAAGGCGTTATATGGTCGGTCAGGCAGATGCTTGTGCAGCCTTAAAGTGCTTTGGTGCAACTAGGGCTGTCATCCTTAAAAAACAAATCAAGACTCTGCTAACGCTGGGTGTGGTTGCGGCAATTGTGGGTTCTACGCTCGGCTATCTTGTGCAAGAAATACTTACCGGTTTATTAGGTAATTTGCTTTTGGGTAATTTGCCGTCGATTTCAATCGGACCTATTTTATGGAGCATCCTATTTACTTGGGTTCTATTATTTGGGTTTGCGGGGCCGCCATTGCTGGGCCTAGCGAACGTCTCGCCCATGCGATTGATCCGAAAAGAGTTTGAGCTAGCCACGCTAGCTACTGCTTGGGTCGCTTTATTAGCAATTACCACCTGCGCTTTTTTAATTTGGGTTGCTGCACGAGATTGGAAGTTGGCACTTTGGGTTGGACTAAGTTTTGCGGGAGCAATTGTGATTTTCTCTGCTGCTGCTCGCGGAGTACTTTGGCTTTTATCCATAGTCAACCCGCAAAACTTCGCACTGCGATTCACAATCACAGCTATGGGACGTAGAGCGGGATTTGCAGTGATGCAGATTACCGCCTTGGGTATCGCTATGATGGCCATTCTCATGATTCTCTTGTTGCGGCAGGATTTATTAAATGCTTGGCAAGGCAATATCCCAGTTGATGCGCCAAACCGGTTCATGATCAATATTCAGGGTGATCAAAAGGTAGGTATTACTCAGACACTTGAAGCGGGCGGAGTATCTAAACCGGATTTTTCTCCGATGGTGAGAGGGCGCTTGGTTGAGCTTAATGGCCGAGATATTTCTTCGGCAGATTATTCGGAAGAAAATGCCAAGCGCTTGATTGATCGTGAATTTAATCTTTCGTATACGGAGCAATTGCCTCTAGGTAATCGAATCGTCTCTGGCAAATGGATTTCTGGAGATAGTCCACAAGTATCGATAGAGACCGGCATTGCAAAGACACTCAAGCTAAAGCTAGGTGACCAAATGACCTTCGAAGTAGCTGGTGAAAAGATCAGCGCTCCCATTACCTCGTTGCGTAAACTCGATTGGGGATCAATGCGAGTGAACTTCTTTGTGATCATGCCGCCTTCTCAACTCAGTGCTTTGCCACAATCTTGGATTACTTCATATTATCAAAATCCCAATAAAGAGACGCTTGATTTTCAATTGAGTCAGGCTTATCCGAATTTGACTCTGGTGGATGTATCAGCTTCATTGAAGCAGATACAAGATGTGCTCAATAAATTATCTGCTGCCTTAGGTTTATTATTTGCTTTCACCATCGTTGCCGCTATTTTGGTTTTGATTGCCGCGATTGCAGCAACGCAAGATGAACGCTATCGAAATGCCGCATTACTGAAGGCCATGGGCGCATCACGTGCAGTGCTGACACAGATCGCCAGAATTGAATTACTGGTGATTGGTTTTACTGCTGGTCTTTTAGCTGGCATTGCCGCGGGACTGGCTGCTTGGGCACTAGGACGCTTTGTTATGGAAATTGAATTTAATGCATTTGCTCAAGCGATACTGATGGGCGTGGCCTTTGGCGTAATAGCCTCTATGGCTGCGGGCTATCGCTTTCAGAATCGTATTCAAGGCGCTACTGCGATCGAGTGTCTGCGAGAAGCCTAGTAGTCTTTAGGTCAGAGTTACCAAGTTCTTTGGAAGCTCTACCAGTTTTGAGCCTGCAAGCCGATCCGGAAAGCTTTGGCGCAGACTAGGTTCACGGCGATCAACATAAATGCTGAGTGGCCATATAAAAAGAGCGACGGTAAACAGCATTTCAATAATTTGCCATTTCTCTAGATGAAGCATCCATTGCAATACGACACAAGGAATAATCCAGAGCGAGCCATAAATGTAGCGCCATAATGCTTGCCGCTTCGTCAAAGCAAAGCCGCCGTTACCGATCATCCGGATACGCCAGGTTTGCATCGCCAGAGTTTGGCCAGTCTTAGTCCAATACCAAACAAAATAGATTCCAAGAACGGCATACAGGTAGAGAAATGTTAGCCAACTTGGTAAGGAAACGCCAAACATGATTCCTAGACCTAAGTTAGGTAATAGAAAGGTCAGAGCAATCACACCCAGTAATACGAGTTGCTCATAGAGGCAACAAGAAACGCGCCGCCAAAAATGAGGCGAGGGTAAAACATTTAATTCTGCAGGTGTCATACAGCCGTAATCAGTTATTGGGGCTCTGTGCCAGCAGGCGCAGAACTCTCTTCAGTGGGAATAGCTGCTCTGGGCTTTGCTGCTGGGGGAGGAGGCGTGGTGTCTTGCTTGATGGTGTGTTGCTGAAGGGTAGGAGCATTAATAAGTTTCGGTTTTTTCTTGGTCTCCATTTCAGCCAATTTTTTCTTCTGTTCGTCACTCAGCTTTTGATAGGCACTCCATGCCTCTGCTTTTCTCTCAGCTGGAAACTTCAGGCTAGCCAAATAGTTTTCACGTGCTATACGCCGATCCTTTTGCGATAAGTTTGACCAGCTAGTCATCCGAGACTGGAGTCGCTCTTGGTCCTGCGCGCTCATTTTGGGATAAATGTTAGAAACATAAATCCATTTCTTACGGCTATCGGGAAGCATGTAATCCCAATCGCTTTCGAGTGGCGCTAGGATTTTTTGCTGGGTGGGATTTAATCCATCCCATGTGCCATCAGGCTTTTTAGCTTGTATAGCTGTCGTTTTGCCATGAGGCGCGCCGCTAGAGGTTTGGGCAAAGGTTGTAGATGTGCTGAGAAGCAGGCCGAAGGCTGCAAGAACCACCAAGGCGTTGCCAGTAATTGACTTCAATGGATGACGCATCGAGCGTAACTAATGAGCGACGAGTTATTTACTTGAAGATAATTGAGAGGCACTGTCTTCAGAATCGGACAATGGTCCATTCTTGAGGAAAGCTAAAAAGCCACTATCAGCGTAAGCGTCTGGTGGAACATCATCCGTCAGCAGTGCCGCATCTACTTCAGCAATATCAGTAATCCGGGAATCGTTTTGCCATTGGGCAATGCCGATCAGACCAAAGATGAGGACCAGCATAGGGGCAGCCCAACTCACGGTATCCCACATGCCATTGGAGCTGGATGAGAAGTTGCCAGCAATACCAGCGAATACCGGTTTTTGAACACGAACCTTTTCAGCCTTGCGCATAGACAAGGCTTTCATGCGAGCTGCATGAAGACGATCTTTAATGCCAGTAGGCAGGCTTTGAGCCCCTTGGGTTAAAAGGGCAGCACTGGCCCGGCCAAATTGGTCGGCTTGGGTCTGGTTTAGGGCTTCGTCAAGGTGTTTCACAGGGTAATTCCTTTTAATTTCAATGCTTTAGCTAAGGTTTGTGTTGCTCTAGAACAATGCGTTTTGACGCTGCCTTCGCTACAACTCATCGCTTTGGCAGTTTCAGTAATACTTAGCTCATCCCAATAACGCATCAGGAAGGCTTCTCGTTGACGTACAGGTAATTTAGCAATTTCTGACTCCAAAGCCTGTAAAAGCTGACTCTGTTCTAGTTTTTGAGCCCCATCTTGGTGAATTTCGCTGTCGTCAGGAGCAGAAAGGGACTCTAAAGGGTCAAAATCATCGTTTTCATCTGTTTTTTTGCCCATATTGGAAAACAGGGTGACCCAGGTATTGCGAACCTTTTGGCGTCGAAACCAGTCATGAATCCGATTTTGCAAGATTCTAGTAAAAACCAGCGGTAGTTCTGCAGCAGGTCTATCACCATATTTTTCAGCTAGCTTGATCATGGCATCCTGAACAATATCTAAAGCGGCATCGTCATCACGCACGGCATATACCGCTTGCTTGAAGGCGCGCTGTTCGATGCTACTTAGAAAGTCAGATAGTTCTTGGGCTGATGCCATGCAATCGATTACACCTGAATCGGTAAGAATTGAGCCATTTTAGGGGATTGCTATAGAATATAGGGCTTACTACCTAGATTCTCATTCAAGAAGTGGTTATTCCGGTAGCAGCGCCGTTCGAACTCAGGCCATAAGCAGGAGACAGAACAGACCAAACAATTTTTTGCCGAAAATTGCAAAGGACGAAAGAAAATGAATACAAGCAGCGCCGAATTTTTAGCTACGAAAGCTAATAAAGACTCAATCAATACAAATCCCGTAGTAGCGCCTCCAGAAATGATTGGTGCTGAAATGCTCGTGCAAGCACTGCACAAAGAGGGCGTTGAATATGTTTGGGGGTACCCAGGCGGTTCCGTTCTCTTCATCTACGATGAAATTTTTAAACAAGATAAGTTTGAGCACATCTTGGTTCGTCATGAACAAGCAGCTATTCATGCAGCCGATGGCTATGCTCGCGCAACCGGTAAGGTTGGTGTTGCCTTAGTCACTTCCGGTCCAGGTGTGACGAATGCGGTGACAGGTATCGCAACTGCGTACACTGATTCGATCCCGATGGTCATCATCAGCGGTAACGTGCCAACTTACGCCATTGGTGAAGACGCTTTCCAAGAGGCGGATACGGTTGGCATTACTCGTCCAATCGTTAAACATAACTTCCTCGTGAAGGATGTAAAAGATTTGCCGCTCGTATTAAAGAAGGCATTTCACATTGCACAAACGGGTCGCCCAGGTCCTGTCTTGATCGATATTCCTAAGGATGTATCTGCAGCCAAAGGCTCCTTTACCTATCCAGAAACTTTGGAGATGCGTTCTTACAACCCTGTGGTCAAAGGGCATAGCGGACAAATCCGCAAAGCAATTGCACTCTTGCAAGAAGCCGAGCGCCCTTACATCTATACCGGTGGCGGCATCATTTTGGCTGATGCAGCCCCTGAACTGAAAGAGTTTGCTGACTTATTAGGCTACCCCGTAACCAATACCTTGATGGGCCTTGGCGGCTTTCCTGGTACTAGCCCACAATTTGTTGGCATGCTCGGTATGCATGGAACTTACGAAGCCAATATGGCGATGCAACACAGCGATGTGTTGATTGCGATTGGTGCGCGATTTGACGACCGCGTGATTGGTAACACGCAACACTTTGCCAGTCACCCACGCAAAATTATTCATATCGATATCGATCCTTCCGTCATTTCTAAGCGCGTAAAAGTGGATGTGCCGATTGTTGGCAATCTCAAAGAAGTATTAGTAGAGATGACTGCGCAATTAAAAGTTTCTGGTCCACGCAAGAACGGCGACAAAGTTGCTGCTTGGTGGGATCAAATTAACGAATGGCGCAAAAAAGACTGCTTGAAGTACGACGAAGCCTCACAAATTGTGAAACCTCAGTATGTAGTTCAAAAACTTTGGGAGCTCACTGGTGGGGATGCGTTCATTACCTCTGACGTTGGTCAGCATCAAATGTGGGCCGCTCAGTTTTATAAGTTTGATCAGCCACGTCGTTGGATTAACTCAGGTGGATTAGGCACTATGGGTGTAGGCTTGCCTTATGCCATGGGCATCAAGAAGGCATTTCCTGAGAAGGATGTCTTTGCTATTACTGGCGAGGGTTCCATTCAGATGTGTATTCAGGAGCTTTCAACCTGCAAGCAATACAACACGCCAGTGAAGATAGTGTCCTTGAACAATCGTTATTTAGGTATGGTGCGTCAGTGGCAAGAGCTTACCTATAACAAGCGCTATTCGAGCTCATATATGGATTCTTTGCCTGACTTTGTGAAATTGGCTGAGGCTTATGGTCACATTGGTATGCGGATTGAGAAGAAATCTGATGTTGAGGGCGCGCTAAAAGAAGCCATTCGTTTAAAGGATCGCACTGTGTTTATGGATTTCCAGACTGACCCAGAAGAAAACGTTTGGCCAATGGTTCAGGCGGGCAAGGGTATTACTGAAATGCTCTTGGGTAGTGAGGAACTCTAATGCGCCACATTATTTCTATCTTGATTGAGAATGAGCCGGGTGCATTGTCACGGGTTGTAGGTTTGTTTTCTGCGCGTGGTTACAACATTGACTCCTTAAGTGTTGCGCCAACAGAAGATCCATCGCTTTCACGCATGACGATTGTGACCTTTGGTTCTGATGATGTCATTGAGCAAATCACCAAACACTTAAACCGTTTGGTTGAGGTAGTGAAGGTGTTTGATTTAAGCGAAGGCCCTCATATTGAGCGTGAACTTATGATGATTAAAGTTCGCGCAGTTGGTAAAGAGCGCGAAGAGCTTAAGCGCACTACTGACATCTTCCGGGGACGCATCATTGATGTCACCGATAAGAGCTACACCATTGAGCTCACTGGTGATAGTGCTAAGTTGGATGCATTTATTGACTCGATCGATCGTGTTTCAATTTTGGAAACAGTTCGCTCTGGCGGATCCGGAATTGGTCGCGGTGAGCGCATCTTGAAGGTTTAATTTTTTTAACTGATTTATTAATCTAATAACGATATTTTCAACACAAGGAAAGAGCATGAAAGTTTTTTACGATAAAGACGCAGATTTGTCCCTCATTAAGGGCAAAAAAGTCACCATCATTGGCTACGGTTCACAGGGCCACGCACATGCATTGAATCTCAAAGACTCTGGTGTGAACGTGACTGTTGGTTTGCGTAAGAACGGTGCCTCATGGAGCAAAGCTGCAAACGCAGGTTTGACTGTTAAAGAAGTTGCCGATGCTGTAAAAGATGCTGATGTAGTAATGATGTTGTTGCCTGATGAGCAAATTGCTGATGTTTACAGCAAAGAGGTGCACGGCAATATTAAGCAGGGCGCTGCTCTTGCTTTTGCACACGGCTTTAACGTGCACTACGGTCAAGTTCAGCCACGCGCTGACTTGGATGTGATCATGATTGCTCCTAAAGCCCCGGGTCATACAGTACGTGGCACCTATTCACAAGGCGGTGGTGTTCCCCATTTGATCGCTGTTTATCAAGATAAATCTGGTTCTGCTCGCGATGTTGCTTTGTCCTATGCAACTGCAAACGGTGGTGGTCGTGCCGGCATCATTGAAACTAATTTCCGTGAAGAAACAGAAACCGACTTGTTTGGTGAGCAAGCTGTTCTCTGTGGCGGCGCCGTGGAGTTGATCAAGGCAGGATATGAAACTTTAGTTGAAGCTGGCTATGCACCTGAGATGGCTTACTTTGAGTGCTTACATGAGCTCAAGTTGATTGTGGACTTAATCTACGAGGGTGGCATCGCCAATATGAACTACTCCATCTCTAACAATGCTGAGTATGGTGAGTACGTTACTGGTCCACGCGTTGTGACTGAAGATACGAAGAATGCCATGCGTCAGTGCTTGAAAGATATTCAGACTGGTGAATATGCAAAGAGCTTCATCCTTGAAAACAAGGCGGGTGCTCCAACATTAATCTCACGTCGTCGTTTGAATGCAGAGCATGAGATAGAAGTGGTTGGTGCAAAACTGCGTGCCATGATGCCTTGGATTGCAAAGAACAAATTAGTTGATCAAACTAAAAACTAATAAAGCGCTAAGCATTTCATTTATAGCGGTAACCTAAAAGGCTCAGAACAAAGATGATGTATCCACACCCCATTATTGCAAAAGAAGGTTGGCCCTATTTGGCGCTAGTGGGGATAGTGACTTTGTTAGTCCACCACTTTGGTGGCATTGCATGGTCCTGGCCTTTATGGATCATTTTTGTTTTTGTTCTGCAGTTTTTTCGTGACCCGCAGCGTATTCCTGCTTTAGGGCGCGATCTCGTTTTATCTCCAGCTGATGGGCGTATCGTTGTGGTTGAAACTGCAAACGATCCTTATGCTGGTCGCGAAGCCCTCAAAATCAGTGTCTTCATGAATGTGTTTAATGTTCACTCGAACCGCAGCGCTGTCAGTGGCACAGTAAAAGAAATTCAATATTTCCCAGGCAAATTTGTCAATGCAGATTTAGATAAGGCCTCTACGGAGAATGAGCGTAATGCAGTTGTGATTGATGCCAATGGTCAAACGATTACATTGGTTCAGGTTGCTGGCCTCATTGCGCGCCGTATTCTTTGCTACATCCATGTGGGCGATCGCTTAAAAGCAGGTGAGCGTTATGGCTTTATCCGTTTTGGATCTCGTGTAGACGTGTATTTACCCTTAACGGCAGAACCTTTGGTGTCTGTTGGTGATAAAGTCTTTGCAACCAACACTGCTTTGGCACGAGTGCCAGGCTTAGATTGATTCGCATCTTTTACCAGGATATTCTTTGAGTACATTTCGCCGTCGTGGTCGCATTGATCGTAGTCGCCTCTCCAATAAACGTACAGATTCCACTCCAGAAGAGTGGGTTGACACTTTAGGTGATGGGGTTGATTACGAAGTAGAGGAATTACACGAAAAGCCTCGCCCTCGCGGCAAGGGCATCTATTTATTGCCGAATGCCTTCACTACGGCGGCTTTATTCAGTGGTTTCTTCGCAATTGTGAATGCGATGAACGATCAGTTTCAGGTTGCTGCGATCGCCATTTTTGCTTCCCTAGTATTGGACGGTATGGATGGACGCGTAGCGCGAATGACCAATACCCAAAGTGCATTCGGTGAACAATATGATTCCCTCGCAGATATGGTGTCCTTCGGTGTTGCGCCTGCCTTGGTTGCATATGAGTGGGCTCTGAAAGATTTAGGTAAGTGGGGTTGGTTAGCAGCGTTTACCTATTGTGCAGGCGCTGCCTTGCGTTTGGCCCGTTTCAATGTCAACACTGCAGTAGTTGATAAGAAGTTTTTTCAAGGCTTACCAAGTCCTGCGGCCGGTTCTCTGATTGCTGGCTTTATTTGGCTCGCTGACGATAACAAGATTCCGGTACGCGACACTGCAATTCCTTGGATTACCTTTTTGATCGCGGTGTATGCAGGCTTAACCATGGTCTCTAATGCCCGCTTCTATAGCGGTAAGGCTTTAGATGTGCGCTATCGCGTGCCCTTTGGCGTCATGGTTCTGATGATCTTGACCTTCGTATTGATCTCTTCCAACCCACCTTTGACCCTATTTGGTTTATTTGTGGTGTATTCCATCTCGGGATATGTCATTTGGGCCTGGGAACGTCTTAGCGGCAAGCGTTTTAGCTAATTCCCTATTTTTGGGGTATATTAATTCCATGTTGATGAAATTCTCACCTTTAACCAGCCTTTTACTGCTAGCACTGAGCCTTAAGCTTGGGGCGGGTAAGGCCTGAGTTGATGAGATAGAAAAAATTCATTAACCACCAATACCAGCCCCAGCAAATTGCTGGGGTTTTTGTTTTTGAGACTGCAATACAGAATTTTTTAAAAATTAGTTAAATCCAAACCGGAGAGTAGTGATGAGCGACAAAGTAATCATTTTTGACACCACCTTACGTGATGGCGAACAATCCCCTGGCGCATCGATGACTAAAGACGAGAAGGTTCGTATTGCTCGTCAGCTTGAGCGTCTCAAGGTTGATGTGATTGAAGCAGGATTCGCCGCGAGCTCTGAGGGCGACTTCCAAGCCATCTCTGCTGTTGCCGCTGCCATTAAGGATTCGATTGTATGTTCCTTGGCGAGAGCAAACGATAAGGACATCACACGCGCCTCAGATGCTTTAAAGGCTGCGAATGCGAAACGTATTCATGCTTTCTTGGCTACTAGCCCATTGCACATGGCTGTGAAGTTGCGCATGTCTCCAGAAGAAGTATTGGAGCAAGCAAAACGCTCCATTCGCTTTGCGAGAAACTTGGCTGCTGATATTGAATTCTCAGCAGAAGATGGCTATCGCTCAGAGATGGACTTCTTATGCAGAGTAGTCGAAGCGGTGATTAATGAGGGTGCCTCTACGATCAATATTCCAGATACTGTCGGTTATGCAACCCCTGAGTTATATGGTGAGTTCATTAAGACCTTGCGTACCCGCGTGCCCAACTCTGATAAAGCTGTTTGGTCAGTGCATTGTCATAATGACTTAGGTATGGCTGTTGCGAATTCTTTGGCTGGCGTGAAGATCGGTGGAGCGCGTCAAATTGAGTGCACTATCAACGGCTTGGGTGAGCGAGCTGGCAATACTGCTTTAGAAGAAATCGTGATGTCTTTACGTACCCGTAAAGATTACTTTGATATGGTTTGCGGTATCGATGCGACGCAAATTGTGCCAGCCTCTAAATTGGTTTCTCAAATTACTGGCTTTGTAGTTCAGCCCAATAAAGCCGTTGTTGGAGCAAATGCCTTTGCCCATGCCTCTGGTATTCATCAGGATGGTATTTTGAAAAATCGCGAGACCTATGAAATCATGCGCGCAGAAGATGTGGGCTGGTCAACCAATAAAATTGTGTTGGGTAAATTATCTGGCCGCAATGCATTTAAACAACGCTTGTATGAATTAGGCATCACTGTCGAAGCAGAGGCTGATGTGAACGAAGCTTTTGCACGATTCAAAGCCTTGGCGGATCAAAAAGCAGAAATATTTGATGAGGACATCATTGCAATCATGTCAGATTCAGCAGCTGCTGAAGAGGGCGAGCATTACCACTTCCTCTCCTTGAGTCAACATTCTGAAACTGGAGAGCGCCCTAAATCCCGTGTGACCTTCCGCATGGGTGATAAGGAGGTGAGTGCTGAGGCCGAAGGTAATGGTCCAGTAGATGCCAGCTTAAATGCTATTGAAGAGATGGCCAAGAGTGGCGCTGAACAATTACTCTACTCAGTCAATGCTATTACTTCGGGCACTCAATCTCAGGGTGAAGTCACAGTGCGTTTGGCAAAAGGTGGTCGAATTGTGAATGGTGTGGGCACTGATCCCGACATCATCGCTGCTTCTGCTAAAGCCTATTTATCTGCATTAAATAAACTTCATGATCCTAGCCAAGTGAAGCTCAATGCGCAGATGACACCCTGAACTCGACATCATCTTTTAAGCTTATTTATTCAAGTCGGTATTTTTATAGTACTTAGTGCCTTTGCCCGTGATTTCTGCAGCAATACCTGAGTCTGTTAGTTGGTACATCAAGACGCCAGGAGCAACGACGGTGGCGTCTTGATAGGCTCCACCATCCTTGTCGTATTTGGCCGCGGCAGTAACTTGACCTCCAAAAGTCCAGCCTGAATTCACAAAGTCATTGAGTGCTGCTTCAGTCTGGAAGATAAAAATATTTTGAAATGACTTAATACCAAGACCAATTCCTGCTTGAACTTCAGCCATATCCATGTAAATCGTTTTCTTGGATGCCTTATTAATAACAACACCAGTTCCTGTTCCGCCGCCAGCAATCAATATCTTCATACCAAAGTTACTAAACGTAGCATAACCACTCGATTGCTCGATGAGATTTTTTGCTTTTGGCTGCGCCCGGTAAAGATCACTCAAGATCTCTTCATTCTTCTTTAGAATCTCTTGCTTTTGCTGAGCTACTGTTTTGCTGGGCCCAAAAATAGAAGAAAATTGAGCATAAGAATGTATCGGTAATAAAAGTATGACACCGCATACAAGAAAGGAAAGTAATTTATTCATAGTGATGTATTGGTTAATAAAGATGAGCATTAATCAGCCGAGCCACCTAGGGCTAGGTAGAGATTAATTCGTTGGGCTAGGGCATCTACTTGGCCTTGGCGCCAGCTAATATCTGTAGTATTGGTTTTAATGCGTTGTTGCTGAATTTGGCGTTGATCAACTCTGCCAATCTGAAATTCAGATTCAGTGTTTTTCATGACTTGTTTTTGTTGCATCAATTGAGTTTGTAATTGCGAACTACGCTCACGCCAGGTTGCCTCGCCATTGAGCGCATTCTCTACATCATTAAAGGCTGCAAGAACGACTTTGCCGTAATTGGCTAAAGCTGCTTGCGCTTCAGCATTTTGATAAGCAATTTGGGCTTCAATTGCGCCACCTTGGAACAGAGGGAGCGCTACATTGGCGCCAACGCCAAAACTGGAGCTGGCACCATTCACCAGAGTAAAGATTTGGCTATTGATGTACCCATAACCCGCAGTCAAACTAATTTTAGGAAGCCGTGCGAGTCGTTTTTCATCGGCCAGATAGAAGGCGCTATTAACACGTGCTTCAGCGGCAATCAGATCCGGTCTGCGCTCTAATAAATCTGCTGGTAGTCCTGGCTCAACCGGTTTTGGAAGCGCTGGTAATGCAGTCGATTTCAAGGGCTCAGCCTTTGGATAGCGTCCCACCAGAGTCTCTACAGCGCGCAGTGCTTGGTCGCGGGCTAAGGCGCTATTGAGTGCCAGCTCCTGTGCTTGAGCCGCATTAATTTTGGTACTTGCCACATCATTAAAAGAAGATGCACCAATTTTTTCTCGAAATTGTGTCAAGTCGGATATTTTTTGAGATGCGTCAGCATTCTCTTTGGCTAACTGTGCTTGTTCTTGTAGGCTGCGCGCAAGCCACACTGATTTAGCTAAGGTCGCAATCAAAGACAGGCGGGCAGCATCTTGATCGGCATTTATAGCCTTAGAATTTTGTTCTGCGCCTGCAACGGATGTGCGTACGCGACCCCATAGATCCAGTTCCCAGTTGGCGCCGATGTAAAAACCAGTTAGACCAGTTCCACTAGAGCCTACTTTGCTACCGCTATTGCCGATGGCATTAATACCGGGGTACTGTGATCCGCCAGCAGCACTCATGAGGGCCTCAGACTGAGTTCTGCGTGCTGCGATGATACGAATGCTGGGATTGTTCTGTAATGCCTCGGCCACTAAGGCATTTAATTCAGGATCATTAAATTGTTTGAGCCATGCGTCATCTACTGTTACAGCATCTTGCTTGCTAGCTTGATTAGCCTGAAATTGCCTGGGAACGCTAGCATTAGGAATGGATTGATCAACCAGTTCCTGGTTGCTCTTAAGTGGGCTAATGGTGCAAGCACTCAATGCTATTACCCCTAGCAAATAGAGTGAAACTTTATGAAACGAGTGCATATAAAATTTACACATCTCTATTTTTAATGTAGTTTTGGAATGATGTAATTGAGCTTAGTGCTAATCCGTAACATCACCTTACGAATGATGTGTAAGAACGCAAGATGATCGGTGTAGACCGCACCATCTCCAACGGCCCCAGCAGGAAGCAATAACTTTGCATGTCGATCATCCATTAGTAACTTCACGGCAAATCGATTGACCGGAATTTCTCTCAAGCCTGTAGTAGGTAGATTGCCGCTCACACCAATTTGACCTTGACCTTCAGCTAGGATGATGGACTCAACCTTTGCCTTGAGGATCTTGCCCGGAAAACTAGGAATGTAAAACTCAGCCTCATTACCAACTTCAATTTGATGTAACTCATTTTGATTAAACAAGGCATAGATTTGCGGTGTGTCTTCCATGAAAGTCATGACTGAAGCTATCGGAAAGGCTGCGACAAAAGCTCCAGGGCGCAACTGCACGTTGACGACAGTACCATCACTTGGTGCTCGAACAACGGTTTGCTCTAGATCATATTCAGAATGAATGGTTTGTTCGCTAAGTTCTGCTAAATCCGCTTGGGCTTTTTCTAAATCAAAGCGGTTACCCGAACCGCTCTTCACAAGCGCTTCATTTTCTTTTACGCGCAACTTCGCTAGTTTCAGTTTGGCTTTGAGCGCATTCACTGAAGCTTGATATTGAGTGGGGTCGATCTTGAACAGGACATCTCCTTTTTTGACGCGTTGATTAACTGTTACAGGCACTTCAGTGACACGACCTTTTACTTGACTCACAATGCCAACAGAATTTCTGACAACGACTACATTGCTAGAGGAGGGTGAAAAGATATTCAGTAGCAAGATCAACGTAATCATCCCCACAACGGGAATCGTAAAAACGATTACTTTTGCTACCGTATTCCAGGGGAGTAATTTGTATTTAAAAAAGATTAACCAAACAATGCCGGCATAGATGCCAAGAATCAGTGCTTCCATGTTTATTTCACCTCAGTATTCTGGTCTTCCTGATGCTCTTTATCTATGGGCATGTATTTATCTGTCCCATAGGCAAGCTTGTACATCGTGGGGCGGGTGTACGCCCAAAGGTAAGCAAATGGCCAGAGGAGACCTCCAAAAAAGAAGGACAGCAGACACAGGGCATGAATCGCATCTCGCTGGGGGTGCTCTCTGCGCTTAGCAATGGTATCGGGCAGGATATGGACATACCAAAAGCCAGCAATAAAGCCGACGGGCAGAATGATGAGCACTACCCAAGAGACGATATTGGCAAATCCATCAATCATTTCTGGTGGCAAAAAGGAGGCGTATGAGAGTGATGGCAGCAATAAAAAGGCTAAAAGAGGACTGATGATGAGGGTCTTTTTCATGATTTTTGGCATAAATGGCTAGATA
The DNA here is from genome assembly GCF_018687415.1 of Polynucleobacter sp. UB-Siik-W21. Taxonomy (NCBI): domain Bacteria; kingdom Pseudomonadati; phylum Pseudomonadota; class Betaproteobacteria; order Burkholderiales; family Burkholderiaceae; genus Polynucleobacter; species Polynucleobacter sp. UB-Siik-W21. The sequence goes on from NZ_CP061289.1 coordinate 894,756, forward strand.
AGGGGTTCAAAATGCTGCTTTAGGGTCTAAATTGCTGATTTCTAAGTAATTTATCACGCATTTTTAAAAATGCTTATTAACCCTGTAAGCAATAAATTTGCTTCCAAACGGTCCAGGGTCGCAATCCTTCCTCAAAAAAGAGGCTATCTGTTACAATTCGAGGGCTTTGATTTGTAAAGCTTTTTTGTTTTATTTTGTTAATAACGCACGACACAAATTGGGTGAAAGCTCAAGTGTTCGCAAGTAAGGAGTATTAAAAATGGCAGTTGCTGATATTAAAACGGCGGAAATCGTCAAAGAAAACGCGCGTAGCGCAAACGATACGGGTAGCCCTGAAGTGCAAGTTTCATTGCTTACAGCCCGCATCAATGAATTAACCCCCCATTTCAAGGCTAACGCTAAAGATCATCACAGCCGTCGCGGTTTGTTGAAGATGGTTTCACGTCGCCGTCGCCTCCTAGATTACCTCAAAGGCAAAGATTTGGATCGCTATCGCGCATTGATCGACAAATTAGGTCTCCGTAAGTAACTCTTATCAGTATTGCAATGCCATCTCACTTAGGGTTGTTTCTTTCCAGAATCAGTCTTAAGAAGGTGGCATGTTTTTTGAGCGCTTTTAGATTATTTGTGTAGGGGATCGTGTCATTCCAATGAGTTTCTGAATGTGATCAGAGTCTCCCTGGAATGGCATCCCTTGTGATCCGAAATCGCTCCAGTGTTGTCGTGACACTGCTTTATCCCACGACAAGCGTAATGCTCATGTGAGTGTTGCGTGAACAATTTGGAGAAGATCAGAATGACAATGTTTAAAAAAGCAGTAAAAAGTTTTCAATGGGGCAATCATCAAGTAACGATGGAAACTGGTGAGATTGCTCGCCAATCTGGTGGTGCCGTAATCGTCAACGTCGATGACACTGTAGTTATGGGTACGGTAGTTGCTTCAAAGTCTGCAAAGCCAGGCCAATCCTTTTTCCCATTGACAGTGGATTATCTAGAAAAAACTTACGCAGCAGGTAAGATCCCTGGGGGCTTCTTTCGTCGCGAAGGTCGTCCATCTGAAGGTGAGACATTGATTTCCCGCTTGATCGATCGTCCACTGCGTCCACTATTTCCTGAGGGTTTTTTGAATGAAGTTCAGGTTGTAGTGCATGTGTTGTCTATCAACCCAGACATTCCTGCTGATATTCCTGCTTTGATTGCTGCTTCTGCAGCCTTAGCCGTTTCAGGCATTCCATTTGCTGGCCCAGTTGGCGCAGCACGTGTTGGTTACGCTAACGGTCAATACCTTTTGAACCCAACTCGTACAGAGCAAGCTACCAGCGAACTTGATTTGATTGTTGCTGGTACTCAAGCAGCTGTATTGATGGTGGAATCTGAAGCAAACCAATTATCTGAAGATGTGATGTTAGGTGCAGTGGTTTATGGCCATGACCAAATGCAAACCGCGATTAACGCTATCAATGATTTGGTACGTGAAGCTGGCAAGCCAGAATGGGATTGGACTGCCGCCCCTAAAGATGAGCCATTTATTGCTAAGGTCACTGCCTTGGCTGAAGCCCCATTGCGCGAGGCCTATCAGATTCGTCAAAAGGGTGCTCGTTCAGACAAGCTCAAAGAGATTTCTAAAGAAGTTTTGACGAAGTTATCTGAAGAAGGTGATGTTGATGCCGTTGCTGTTAGCGACATCATGTTTGAAATCGAAGCCAAGATTGTCCGTAGCCAGATTTTGAACGGCGAGCCACGTATTGATGGTCGCGATACACGTACTGTGCGTCCGATTGAAATTCGTAACGGCGTATTGCCGCGTACCCACGGTTCTGCATTGTTTACGCGTGGTGAAACACAGGCTTTGGTTATCGCCACCTTAGGTACTGCACGTGATGAGCAAATCATTGATGCGCTCGAAGGTGAATACCGCGATCGTTTCATGTTCCACTACAACATGCCTCCGTTTGCTACTGGCGAAACTGGTCGTGTAGGTAGCCCAAAGCGTCGTGAAATTGGTCACGGTCGTTTGGCTAAGCGTGCATTGATACCAGTATTACCTAGCCCAGAGGATTTTGCATACAGCATCCGTGTTGTTTCAGAAATCACAGAGTCCAATGGTTCTTCATCTATGGCTTCCGTCTGCGGTGGCTGTTTGGCAATGATGGACGCTGGTGTTCCAGTAAAAGCTCATGTTGCTGGTGTAGCAATGGGCTTGATTTTGGATGGCAATCGTTTTGCCGTGTTGACCGATATCTTGGGTGACGAAGATCACTTAGGCGATATGGACTTCAAGGTAGCAGGTACTGCAAACGGTATTACTGCGCTCCAGATGGATATTAAGGTTCAGGGTATTACGAAAGAAATTATGCAAGTTGCTTTGGCACAAGCGAAAGAGGGTCGTTTGCACATCTTGAGCAAAATGCAAGAAGCCATGGGTTCAGTTCGCACAGAATTGTCTGCTCATGCTCCACGCATGGTGTCATTCAAGATTCATCCAGACAAGATTCGTGAAGTGATTGGAAAGGGTGGCGCAACGATTCAGGCTTTGACTAAAGAAACTGGTTGCAGCATCGATATCAAAGATGACGGAACAGTCACGATTGCTTCCACTAGTGCTGAAGGCATGGCTGAAGCGAAAGCCCGTATCGAAGGTATCACTGCTGAAGCTGAAGTTGGCAAGATCTATGAAGGTCCAGTAGTGAAGTTGCTTGAGTTCGGTGCTTTGGTCAACATTCTTCCTGGTAAAGACGGACTCTTACATATCTCTGAAATCTCCAATGAGCGTGTAAAAGAAGTTAAAGATTACTTAGCAGAAGGCCAAGTGGTTCGCGTGAAGTTATTAGCCGCTGATGAGCGCGGTCGTTTGCGCCTATCTCTCAAGGCTGCAATGGCTGATGAAGGTGGTTCGATTGCTCCTTTGGCTGGTGCTGCAACTGAAGCCGCTCCAACTGACGAAACTGCTTAAGTTAATTTCAGACGGAGTTTTCAATGCGCGTAATTGAGATCAAAGAATTTGGTGCGCCAGAAATGCTGGTGCCTAGTACTCGTCCAGACCCAGCGGTTCCGACTGCTGGAACTGGCGAGGTTTTGATTAAGGTCCTCGCAGCAGGAATTAATCGCCCTGACGTTTTACAGCGTAAGGGTCATTACCCAGTTCCTGCTGGTGCATCCGATATTCCTGGTCTTGAAGTTGCTGGTGAAATTATTGGTGGTGATTTAGTTCACGCAGATAATGCTTTCGGCCTCAAGGTAGGTGATAAGGTTTGCGCCTTAGTTCAAGGCGGTGGTTATGCAGACCTTTGTATTGCACCGATTGCCCAGTGTTTACCTTATCCAGCCGGATTTACAGATCAAGAAGCGGCAGCATTGCCTGAAACTTTTTACACCGTCTGGAGTAATGTCTTCATGCGCGGTGAATTGTCAGTAGGTGAAACTCTCTTAGTCCAAGGCGGTTCAAGCGGTATAGGCGTTACCGCTATTTTGCTTGCTAAAGCTATGGGACATAAAGTGTTTGTTACTGCTGGTACCGATGAAAAGTGTGCCGCATGCATAAAGTTGGGCGCCGACCTCGCTATTAACTACAAGACACAAGACTTTGTAGAAGAAGTGAAGAAGGCTACTGACGGTAAAGGTGTTAATGTCATCCTCGATATGGTGACTGGCGCTTATGTGCAGCGTGAAATCGATTGCTTGGCTGATGATGGTCGTATTGTGATCATTGCAATTCAGGGTGGATCGAAAGCGGAAGTGAGTACCAATCAAATTCTGCGACGTCGTTTGACGATTACTGGTTCAACCTTGCGTCCACGCCCAGTATCATTCAAAAAACACATTACCAAACAGTTGCATGATCATGTTTGGCCTTTACTTAATGCAGGTAAGTTAAAGCCGGCAATCTATAAAACCTTTACGCTGGATCAAGCGGCAGATGCGCATCGATTGATGGAGTCCTCTGAGCATGTTGGCAAAATAGTTCTCACGGTTTAATTCAATAAAACTTATGCGTCCACTCATCGTCATCGGTAACTGGAAAATGAATGGTAGTCTTGCAAGTAATCAAGATTGGGTTAAAACCGTTGCCCGGGGCATGGAAAGCGGCATGCCTGCTGGTCGCAAGTTTGCTGTATGCCCACCGTCTCCTTATTTAGCTCAGTGCGCTCACTTAATTAGAGAACATTCTTTGGCGTTTTTAAGCTTAGGCGCTCAAGATGTCTCGGCACAAACTTCTGGTGCTTACACAGGAGAGACAAGCGCCGCTATGCTCAAAGAGCTTGGCTGTCAGTATGTCATTGTTGGCCACTCTGAGCGTCGTCAAATGCATCATGAGGTGGATGAGATTGTTGCAGCAAAGGCACTTCAAGTATTAGATAGCGGTATGACTCCCGTGATCTGTGTTGGTGAGACTGCTGATGAGCGCAATTCTGGCAGAGCTGAAGAGATTGTTTGTGGTCAGATAGCCAAGCAAGTCTCAGTGCTTCAGGATCGCTTGGCTGATTGTCTCATCGCTTATGAACCAGTGTGGGCGATTGGTACTGGCAAGGTTGCCAGTGCGCAGCTTGCTCAAGATAGGCATCGTCATATTCGTTTGCAATTGGCTGAGTTTGATGAGGATGTCGCATCACATGTAGGAATTTTGTATGGTGGCAGCATCAAGCCTGACAATGCTGTTGAATTGTTTGCCATGCCCGATATTGATGGTGGATTGGTGGGGGGTGCTGCGCTAGACCCTCAAGATTTTCTAGCCATCTGTCAGGCATAGATTTTTTATTTGGAGAGAAGCTGTGGAATGGTTTAAGACTTTATTAATTGTGTTGCAGGTAATTTCAGCTTTGGCTGTGATTTTGCTAGTGCTATTACAGCAAGGCAAGGGCGCTGATATGGGCGCTGCTTTTGGCTCTGGTTCCTCAGGGAGCTTATTTGGCGCTAGCGGTTCGGCCAATTTTTTATCCCATACAACAGCCGTCTTTGCTGCAGTCTTTTTTATCAGTACTTTGGGGATTACTTGGCTTGGTAACAAGAAGGAAGTCAGTCCTGGGGTTCTCTCTGGAACCGTCGCTCCTGCAGTAACGCCAGCTGCTCCGACCGCTCCTGCTCAAGATCCAAGCAAACCAGCAGTTCCTAAGTAAAAAAGTAGGTTTTTACTGATTTTTCTGCCCGATATTTAGGGTGGTTTAGTTGTGCAATGCAGTAGAATTGACAGGTTTTGCAAGATGCCGACGTGGTGAAATTGGTAGACACGCTATCTTGAGGGGGTAGTGGCTTAGGCTGTGCGAGTTCGAGTCTCGCCGTCGGCACCAAGAATTGATGTTTAGCTAGAGTTTTGCTCTAAATCAATAGGTTTAGATGTGGATTATTTGATAATTTGTTTTTTTTGAAGAATCGCCAGAAGAACGACTCAGGACCATTTTGAATCTCGCTAATTACTTTCCTGTTCTGCTTTTTATCCTTGTAGGTATTGGGGTGGGATTAGTCCCCATGTTCCTCGGAAAAATTTTGGCTCCCTCGAAGCCTGATGCCGAAAAACTCTCTCCATATGAGTGCGGTTTTGAAGCCTTCGAAGATGCCCGTATGAAGTTTGACGTGCGTTATTACCTGATTGCTATTCTCTTTATTTTGTTTGATCTTGAAACCGCATTCCTCTTTCCTTGGGGTGTTGCGTTACGTGATCTCGGCTGGTTTGGCTACGCCTCCATGGTGATTTTCCTGTTGGAATTCATAGTGGGATTTGTGTATATCTGGAAAAAGGGCGCTCTCGACTGGGAGTGATCGATATGGCATTAGAAGGCGTTCTCAAAGAAGGATTTGTTACCACTACTGCAGACCAGTTAATTAACTGGACTCGCAACGGCTCTTTATGGCCCATGACCTTTGGTTTGGCCTGTTGCGCAGTGGAAATGATGCACGCTGGCGCATCCCGCTATGACTTAGATCGCTTTGGTGTCGTTTTCCGCCCCTCTCCACGTCAATCTGACTTGATGATTGTGGCAGGTACGCTCTGTAATAAGATGGCACCAGCTTTGCGCAAGGTGTATGACCAAATGCCAGAGCCACGTTGGGTAATCTCTATGGGATCCTGCGCAAATGGCGGTGGTTATTACCATAACTCCTATTCTGTAGTGCGCGGTTGCGACCGCATTGTGCCAGTCGATATTTATGTTCCCGGTTGTCCTCCAACAGCAGAAGCCTTGATTTACGGTGTTATTCAGTTGCAATCTAAGATTGCTCGCACCAGCACGATCGCGCGGAAAGCCTAAGCCATGTCGGATCGTTTAGTTCAGCTAGCCGCTAATCTCGAAAAGATTCTTGGTAAACGCATTCAATCCGTTGAGCTTGCCTTGGGTGAAGTGACTGTTGTTCTTAATGCGGAGACCTATTTTGAATCTGCGATGTTGCTGCGAGATGATGCATCATTAGCGTTCGAGCAATTGATCGATTTATGTGGCGTTGACTACCAAGACTTCCGTGACGGCGCCTGGAGTGGGCAGCGTTTTGGTGTAGTAAGCCATTTACTGTCTATCAAACATAACTGGCGCCTAAGAGTACGGGCTTTCGCTCCTGATGATAGTTATCCACTGCTAGCCTCTATCACCCCAGTTTGGAATTCAGCGAATTGGTTTGAGCGCGAAGCATTCGATCTCTACGGCATTATCTTTGAAGGTCATGAAGACTTGCGTCGCATCTTGACTGACTATGGTTTTATTGGTCATCCATTTAGAAAAGACTTCCCAATCAGTGGCAATGTAGAAATGCGCTATGACCCAGAGTTAAAGCGTGTTGTTTATCAACCAGTCACGATTGAAGCGCGTGAAATTACTCCCCGGATCGTTCGCGAAGAACAGTACGGAGGCCCGGTTTAAGCCATGGCGCAAATTAAGAATTACACCCTCAATTTTGGTCCTCAACATCCTGCGGCGCATGGCGTATTACGTTTAGTGCTTGAGTTAGATGGTGAAGTGATTCAGCGTGCTGATCCGCATATCGGTCTATTGCATCGTGCAACTGAGAAATTAGCAGAGACTCGTACTTGGATTCAGAATGTTCCTTATATGGATCGTTTGGACTATGTGTCCATGATGGCCAATGAGCATGCCTATGTATTAGCTATTGAGAAGTTATTGCAAGTAGACGTTCCATTACGTGCGCAATACATTCGTGTCATGTATGACGAGTTAACCCGTCTGCTAAATCACTTACTTTGGATCGGCTGTCATGGTTTAGACGTTGGTGCAATGGCGGTATTCTTGTATGCCTTCCGTGATCGCGAAGATATTTTCGATATGTACGAAGCGGTATCTGGTGCTCGTATGCATGCTGCTTACTATCGTCCGGGTGGCGTATATCGCGATTTGCCAGATCAAATGGCTCAATACGATAAGTCTAAGATTCGGAGCACATCTGCTGTAAAACGCTTGAATGAAAACCGTAGCGGCACCTTGCTTGACTTTATTGAGCAATTTGCTAGCGGCTTTGATGCCAATGTAGATGAGTATTGCAATCTATTAACTGACAACCGCATTTGGAAACAACGTTTAGTGAATATTGGTGTTGTCACTCCTGAACGTGCATTGCAGCTGGGCTTTACTGGCCCAATGTTGCGTGGTTCGGGTATTGAGTGGGACTTGCGTAAAAAGCAGCCATATGAAGTGTATGACCGCCTTTATTTTGATATCCCAGTGGGCGTTAATGGCGATTCATACGATCGTTATTTAGTGCGTATGGAAGAGATGCGTCAATCTAACCGCATCATTAAACAATGCGTGGCTTGGTTAAAAGCAAATCCAGGTCCTGTGATGAGCGATAACCATAAGGTTTCTCCTCCGAAACGCGTGGATATGAAAACCAATATGGAAGAATTGATTCACCATTTCAAACTCTTTACTGAAGGTATTCATGTGCCTTATGGGGAAGCTTACTCTGCGGTTGAGCATCCAAAAGGTGAGTTTGGAATTTACTTGATTTCTGATGGTGCTAATAAGCCATATCGTATGAAGATTCGTGCTCCAGGATTTGTACATCTTTCAGCGATGGATGAGATGTCACGTGGTCACATGTTGGCGGATGCTGTAACCATTATTGGTACGCAGGATATTGTGTTTGGGGAGATTGACCGCTAATCAAGCGTGCCAAGGATGAATTAATGACAACAACCCTTCAACTATCCGATAAAACGCTGGCAGATATTGCCCGTAACGTTGCTAAATATCCGCCAGAGCAAAAGCAGTCTGCCGTGATGGCTTCCTTGATCGCCGCACAAACTGAAGTCGGCTGGGTCTCCCCAGAGGTTATTGCTACCGTTGCTCAAATCCTAGAAATGCCGACGATTGCTGTAGAAGAAGTGGCCACTTTTTACAATATGTACAACACTAAGCCTATTGGTAAATATAAGTTGGTGATTTGTACGAATTTGCCTTGTCAATTAACCCATGGTGAAACTTCAGCCAATTACTTAAAAGAAACTTTGGGTATTGGCTTTAACGAAACGACAACTTGTGGCACCTTCACATTAAAAGAGGGTGAGTGCATGGGTGCCTGCGGCGATTCACCGGTCATGCTCGTCAATGACAAGCGCATGTGCAGTTTGATGAGTAAAGAGAAGATTGATGCTCTTTTAAGTGAACTCCGTGCAGAAGGGAAAGCAGCATGACTGGCTTGCACGATCGTCACATTAAGCCCTTGATCCTTGCAGGATTGAATGGTGATAACTGGCGCTTAAAGGATTACGAGAGTCGTGGTGGCTACCAGCAGTTACGTCGTTTAATTAATGATAAGGTTGCGCCTGATGCAATCATTGCTGAATTAAAAGCGTCCTCATTGCGTGGTCGTGGTGGTGCAGGCTTTCCAACCGGCTTGAAGTGGAGTTTTATGCCACGTCAATTCCCAGGACAAAAATATTTAGTTTGTAATAGTGACGAAGGTGAGCCGGGGACTTTTAAAGACCGTGACATCATGCGTTACAACCCACATGCCTTGATTGAGGGCATGATTATTGGTGCATACACCATGGGGATTTCAACAGGTTATAACTATATCCACGGCGAAATTTGGGAAGTGTATTCACGTTTCGAAGAGGCTTTAGAAGAGGCGCGTGCTGCTGGTTACTTGGGCGACAAAATTCTTGGAAGTGATTTCTCATTTCAATTGCATGCCACGCCAGGTTGGGGTGCTTATATTTGTGGTGAAGAAACCGCTTTGCTTGAATCCTTAGAGGGTAAAAAAGGCCAGCCGCGCTTTAAGCCACCATTCCCAGCTAGCTTTGGTTTGTATGGCAAGCCAACTACTATTAATAACACTGAAACATTTGCTGCTGTGCCATTCATTTTGGCTATCGGCGGCCAAGCTTATTTGGATCTTGGTAAACCTAATAACGGTGGAACGAAGATTTTTTCTGTATCGGGTGACGTAGTGCATCCTGGTAACTATGAAATTCCATTGGGCACACCATTTGCAGAGCTCTTAAAGCTTGCTGGCGGTATGCGTGAAGGTAAGGCTTTGAAATCTGTCATTCCTGGTGGATCATCTGCACCGGTAATACCTGGCATGCAGATGATGGATCTGACGATGGATTACGACAGCATTGCGAAAGCAGGATCTATGCTGGGTTCTGGTGCTGTCATTGTGATGAATGAAACCCGTTGTATGGTTCGTGCTTTAGAGCGTCTTTCTTATTTTTATCACGAGGAATCTTGTGGTCAGTGCACACCATGTCGTGAAGGTACCGGATGGCTATGGCGAATTGTGCACCGGATTGAACACGGCCAAGGTCGCCCCGAAGATTTAGATTTATTAAATGATGTTGCTGCCAACATCCAAGGCCGTACGATTTGCGCTTTGGGTGATGCAGCTGCAATGCCAGTGCGTGGCATGTTGAAGCATTACATGGATGAATTTACGTATCACGTAGAACATAAGCGCTGCTTAGATTCTGTAAAACCTTTATAAGTTATTGAGCACGGGACATCTTAAAGTGAGCATGGTAGAAATTGAATTAGATGGTAAGACAGTAGAAGTTCCGCAAGGTTCGATGGTGATGCACGCCGCGAATAAGCTGGGTAGCTACGTTCCGCATTTCTGCTATCACAAGAAGTTATCCATTGCTGCTAACTGCCGTATGTGCTTGGTGGAAGTTGAGAAAGCACCAAAACCATTACCTGCTTGCGCTACACCAGTAACCCAAGGTATGAAGGTGTTTACTCATTCTGCAAAGGCAGTAGAAGCACAGCGCTCAGTGATGGAGTTCTTGCTGATTAACCACCCACTCGATTGCCCCATTTGCGATCAAGGTGGTGAGTGCCAATTACAAGACTTGGCAGTGGGCTACGGTAAATCGAACTCACGTTATGACGAAGAGAAGCGGGTTGTATTTCATAAAAATGTTGGCCCCTTGATCTCGATGCAAGAGATGAGTCGTTGTATTCACTGCACCCGTTGCGTGCGCTTTGGGCAAGAAGTTGCTGGCGTCATGGAATTGGGCATGATTAACCGTGGTGAGCATTCTGAGATCTCGACATTCCTTGGGCAAACAGTAGATTCAGAGTTATCTGGAAACATGATTGATTTGTGCCCAGTAGGCGCACTCACTAGCAAACCATTCCGTTATGAAGCCCGAACTTGGGAACTGGGTCGTAAGCGTTCAGTGAGTCCACACGATAGTCTGGGTGCTAATACAACAGTGCAAACCAAAGCTAACAAAGTCATGCGAGTGGTTGCTTTGGAGAATGAGGCGATTAATGAATGCTGGATTAGCGACCGTGACCGCTTTTCCTATGAAGGCTTAAATAGCCAAGATCGTATCTCTACACCCATGGTCAAGCAGGGTGGTCAGTGGTTAGAAACTGATTGGCAATCTGCTTTGGATTACGTTGCCCATTCTTTGAAGACGATTTCTGCTGAAAGTGGTGCTCAGTCTATTGGCGCATTAGCCCATCCAATCTCCAGCGCAGAAGAATTGCATCTCTTGCAAAAGATTGTGCGCGGCCTCGGCTCCGATCAAATTGAAACCCGTTTACGTCAGACTGATATTCATGGTGCAGCATCTGCTCCTTGGTTGGGTATGCCGGTTGCTCACTTAAGCGAACTTGATCGCGCTTTGGTCATTGGCAGCTTCTTAAGAAAAGATCAACCAGTACTTACTGCGCGTTTGCGCACAGCATCTAAGCGTGGACTGCAGTTATCTCGGATTGACGCCGGTGGTGATGATTGGCTCATTTCAGCTACTGGCATTGCTGCTGCGCCAAGCGCATGGCTAAATATATTAAGTGAAGTAGCTTTCGCAGTTGCTAAAGCCAAGTCAGTCTCCGCTCCAGATGGCACTCCAAATGTTCCAGTTTCAGCTCAAGCACAAAAGATTGCTGACAGCTTACTCTCTGGCACTAAGGTAGCGGTATTGATTGGGTCAGCTGCTATTGTTCATCCTCAAGCTTCTGATTTGCATGTCTTGTCACAATTTATTGCTCAGCAAACTGGCGCAACCCTTGGTTTCTTGCCGGTTGGCGGAAATGCGGTTGGCGCATCTTTAGTTAACGCCAATGGTGCAGGTGTTGAGTCAGTATTGTCAGGCGATCGTCGTGCCGTGGTCTTGATGAATCTCGAGCCGGACTTTGATTTGCCTAATCCCGAACAGGCTAGAGTAGCTTTGGATAAAGCCAATACCGTGATTGCCATGACTGCCTATAAATCAGCAGATTTATTAGAAGTAGCCGATGTCATTCTGCCAATTACTCCATATACAGAGACCGTTTCTACATTTGTTAATGCAGAAGGTAGAGCTCAGACAGTTCAACCATCTGTTAAACCTTTAGGTGACTCCCGTCCAGCATGGAAGGTCTTGCGTGTACTTGGCGGTCTCTTGAGTTTAGATGGCTTCCTCTTTAATTTGCCAGAGGAAGTTTTAGGAGAGGCATTAGGTGATCACTATTGCACCCGTTTGAGCAATCAATCTACTATCAATACAGTAGTTAATGGCAGCTTAGCACCATCCAATGGTCTTGAGCGTGTAACAGATATCAATATCTATGCTGGCGATCAAATTGTGCGTCGTTCATCTGCACTGCAATTAACCCGTGATGCAAAACGTGCCAATCAAGTTGGTTTAGGGCAAGCACTCTTCTCAGAATTCAGCCTGAAAGAGGGGGATGTTGTTCGCGTCACTCAGGGTAGTCAATCCATTGATTTGCCAGCGACACTAGAATTGAATTTAGCCCCTGCTGCCGTCAGAATTTCTGCAGGCACCGTGGCGAGCACACGATTGGGATCCATGTTCGGCCCTTTAACAGTTAGTAAGGTGTAGAGGGTCGAGATGAATGATTTCTTGAACCTCATTACCACCCAAGGGGAAGCTATTTTTGGTTCCTTGTGGCCACTCATTTGGGCCTTAGTCCGAATTGTGATTATCGTTTTACCCATGTTTGCCTGCGTCGCTTACTTGACCCTTTGGGAACGCAAGTTGATTGGTTGGATGCATATTCGTATTGGACCTAATCGGGTTGGCCCTTTAGGTTTGTTACAGCCAATTGCTGATGCATTAAAACTCTTGATGAAGGAGATTATTGCTCCTGCACAAGCTAGTAAGGTGCTGTATTTCATTGCGCCAATTATGGTGATCATGCCGGCGTTTGCTGCCTGGGCAGTGATTCCATTTCAAGCCAAGATGGTCTTAGCCGACGTCAATGCTGGCTTGCTTTACATTATGGCAATCTCATCGATTGGTGTTTATGGGGTGATTCTGGCTGGTTGGTCTTCAAACTCCAAGTATCCATTCCTTGGTGCCATGCGCGCATCTGCGCAAATGATTTCATATGAAATCGCCATGGGCTTTGCCTTAGTGACAGTATTGCTAACTTCAGGCTCTTTGAACTTGAGCACTATCGTAGCTTCGCAAGAGCAGGGCTATTTTGCGAGCCTAGGCTTGAATTTTCTCTCTTGGAACTGGTTGCCATTGTTGCCCATGTTCTTGATCTACTTTATCTCTGGCGTAGCTGAAACGAATCGTCATCCGTTTGACGTGGTTGAAGGGGAGTCTGAGATCGTTGCTGGACATATGGTTGAGTATTCCGGTATGTCGTTTGCCATGTTCTTCTTGGCTGAATATGCAAATATGATTTTGATTGCAGCAGTAGCATCCATCATGTTCTTAGGTGGTTGGTTGCCAATCGTTGATTTGCCTATCTTGCGTGATATCCCAGGATTCTTCTGGTTGTTCGGCAAAACTTTCTTCTTGCTGTCTTGCGTTATTTGGTTGCGTGCGACATTACCTCGCTATCGTTATGACCAGATTATGCGTTTGGGCTGGAAGATCTTTATTCCCATCTCAGTATTTTGGGTGGTTGTTATCGGCGCGTGGGTTGTATCCCCATGGAATATTTGGAAATAAGTTGATCAATCATGTTTAAGAAAATTTCCCAATTCCTTGACAGCTTGATGCTCAAAGACATCTTGACTGGCATGTCAATTACTGGTCGTTATCTCTTTAAGCCCAAAATTACTATTCAATACCCTGAAGAAAAGACGCCTTTATCACCGCGTTTCCGTGGCTTACACGCATTGCGTCGTTATGAAAATGGAGAAGAGCGTTGTATCGGTTGCAAACTCTGTGAAGCAGTATGCCCGGCATACGCCATCACTATTGAGACAGCAGAGCGTGATGACGGTACTCGTCGTACTTCTCGTTATGACATCGATTTAACGAAATGTATTTTCTGCGGCTTCTGTGAAGAGGCTTGCCCAGTAGATGCCATTGTCGAAACCAATATCTTTGAATATTTTGGTGACAAACGGGGTGATCTGTATTTCACGAAAGAAATGCTCTTGGCTGTGGGCGATAAGTATGAAAAAGACATTGCCGCTAACCGCGCTATTGACGCACCCTATCGCTAATCGAATCGAGCACCTATCACTATGACATTCGATCCCTCCACTTTATTTGCTGTTTTCTTCTATGGCTTTGCAGGCCTATTGGTTATTTCTGCATTGCGCGTGATTACAGCGCGTAACCCAGTGCATGCCGCTCTGTTTTTAGTATTGGCCTTCTTCTGTGCTTCTGGTCTTTGGATGTTGCTCAAAGCTGAATTCTTAAGCTTGGCTTTGATCTTGGTTTATGTCGGGGCCGTGATGGTTTTGTTCCTGTTCGTAGTGATGATGCTTGACCTTGATCTGGAGCATTTACGCCGTGACTTTAAGAAATACCTGCCGGTCGCTTTCTTAATGGGTGCAGTGATTGTGCTTGAGTTATCTATCGTCATTATTCGCAGCTTCATTGGCACCAATGCACCTGTGCAGCCAATGCCTGAAGAAGTGATGGCCAATAATACCCAAGCATTGGGTATGCTGATCTTTGGTGACTATGTCTACGCCTTCGAAGTTGCCGGTGTGATCTTGTTGGTAGCCATTATTGCTGCAGTTGCCTTGACTCTCCGTAATCGTAAAGACTCCAAGTCGCAGAATATTCATGAGCAAGTGAATGTGGTTGCTGCAGATCGCATGCGCATTGTCAAAATGGGTTCAGACATGGCAGCAAAACAAGACGTTAGAGGAGGGAAGTAATGAATATCACTCTAGCGCACTACTTGGTACTGGGTGCGATCTTATTCGCAACTAGTGTTATTGGAATTTTCCTGAACCGCAAGAACGTGATCGTGCTGTTGATGGCTATTGAATTGATGTTGCTTGCGGTCAACATGAACTTTGTTGCCTTCTCGCATTATTTGGGTGATATGGCAGGTCAAGTATTCGTATTCTTTATTCTGACTGTAGCAGCTGCTGAAGCAGCTATCGGTTTGGCAATTCTGGTTGTGCTCTTCCGTAAGGTTGACACCATTAATGCCGAAGACCTTGACCACCTCAAAGGCTAGTCATGCAATTGACCCTAAATATTCCCGTTCTCTGCGCAATTCCATTGGCTCCTTTAGTGGGTTCAATCATTGCCGGCTTCTTTGGCACCAAGTTAGGCGGTAATCGCATTGGTCAAGGCGCAAGTCAGTTCGTCACTATCTTAGGCGTAACGATTGCTTTCATTCTGTCATGTAATGTTTTGTCGCAAGTCATGGATGGTTTCTACTTCAACGGCACCGTCTATCGTTGGATGCAATTAGGTGAACTCAATTTAGATATTGGCTTTCTAATCGATCCTTTGACAGCAACCATGATGTGCGTGGTGACCTTTGTGTCCTTAATGGTCCATATCTACACCATTGGCTATATGCAAGGCGAAGAGGGCTACAACCGCTTCTTCTCTTACATTTCCTTGTTTACTTTTGCCATGTTGATGTTGGTAATGAGTAATAACCTCTTGCAACTCTTCTTTGGTTGGGAGGCCGTAGGTGTTGTGTCTTATCTTTTAATTGGCTTCTATTTTGAGCGTCAATCAGCGGTATTTGCCAACATGAAGGCTTTCTTGGTGAATCGCGTAGGCGACTTTGGCTTCATTCTCGGCATTGGACTATTACTAGCGAGCACGGGCTCAATGCAATATGACGTGATCTTCGCGCAAAATACTGCCTTAGCTGCGCAAACATTGCCTGGTACCGGCTGGAATCTGCTAACGGTTGCTTGTATTTGCTTATTCATCGGCGCTATGGGTAAATCAGCCCAGTTCCCATTGCATGTTTGGTTGCCTGACTCCATGGAAGGTCCAACCCCAATTTCTGCTTTGATTCACGCTGCAACCATGGTAACTGCTGGCATCTTCATGGTCTCACGCATGTCACCATTATTTGAGCTCTCTGACGTTGCCTTGAGCTTCATTTTGGTTATCGGCTCTATTACCGCGCTTTTTATGGGTTTCTTGGGGATTGTGCAAAACGATATCAAGCGCGTTGTGGCGTATTCCACATTGTCGCAATTGGGTTACATGACGGTAGCTTTAGGTGTATCTGCATATCCAGTTGCTATCTTCCACTTAATGACGCATGCTTTTTTTAAGGCCCTGTTGTTCCTTGCTGCTGGTAGCGTTATCTTGGGCATGCACCATGAGCAAGATATGCGCAAGATGGGCGGTCTTTGGAAATATATGCCTGTTACTTGCCTGATGATGTTATTGGGTAATTTGGCTTTAATCGGCACACCATTCTTCTCTGGTTTCTACTCTAAAGATTCCATCATTGAAGCGGTTGCTGCAAGCCATATTCTTGGTTCAGGGTTTGCTTACTTTGCAGTTATGGCAAGTGTATTTGTCACGGCTTTATATTCCTTCCGTTTGTATTTCTGGGTTTTCCATGGCAAAGCACGTTGGGGTCATGCTGATTCACATGATCACCATCACGATCATGCAGAGCAGGGTGATGATCACGCTCACCACGGATTATCCCCAGGTGAGAAGCCGCATGAATCTCCATTGGTAGTGACCTTGCCTTTGGTTCTGTTGGCTATTCCATCCGTGATTATTGGTTTCTACACTATTAGCCCATTATTGTTTGGCACCTTTTTTGGCGATTCCATCTTCATTGATTTGGCTCGTCACCCAGTAATGAAAGAACTTGAAGATGAATTCCATGGCCCAATCGCCATGGCAATACATGCATTTACTTCTCCTGTATTAGGTCTAGTAGTGCTTGGCGTTTTAACGGCTGCCATTGGTTATCTCTGGGCTCCGAAGCTGCCTGCAGTTGTTGCGCAAATATTTGCTCCACTCAAAAAATTATTTGATAACAAATACTATTTAGATGATTTGAACCAAGCTGTATTTGCTAAAGGTCTGATTTGGATTGGTAGTGTCTTGTGGCATCGCGGCGATCAAAAGGTTATAGATGGCTTTTTTGTGAACGGCAGCGCCCATACAGTAGGGCGCTTTGCTGGCGTGATTCGTCATTTGCAATCCGGTTATGTTTACCACTATGCGTTTGCAATGATTGCAGGCCTTGCGGTATTGCTAGCTTGGGTTTTGTATGCTTACCTGCCTTTTGTTCGATAGGCCTTTGTTACTTAAGTAGCCACTATGATTCTTTCTTACGCCATTTGGACCCCAATTGTTTTTGGACTCATTATTTTGTTTTATGGGTCTGAGAAGCCGTCTGCTGGAGTACGGTGGTTAGCTCTAATCGGTTCTATTGTTGGATTTATTGCAACTCTTCCCTTGATTATTAATTTTGATATTGCCAATCCAGGGATGCAGTTTGTAGAGAAGATCAGCTGGATTCCGCGCTACGACATTAATTATTTCCTTGGTATCGATGGTATTTCCGTTTGGTTCATCGTACTGACTGCCTTCATCAATATTTTTGTCGTGATCGCTGCTTGGGAGGTTATTGATACTAAGGTTTCACAGTACATGGCTTCGTTCATGATCCTATCTGGATTGATGATTGGTGTTTTCTGTGCGCTTGATGCCTTATTGTTTTATGTCTTCTTTGAAGCAACCTTGATTCCGATGTACATCATCATTGGTGTGTGGGGTGGTCAGAACCGGATCTATGCGGCTTTCAAGTTTTTCTTATACACCTTGCTTGGCTCCTTATTGACCTTAGTAGCCATGCTTTATCTTTATAACGTCACCAATAGCTTTGATATTTTGGTTTGGCAAAATGCTCGGCTCGATATCGTTGAGCAAATCCTACTGTTCTTTGCATTCTTCATGGCCTTTGCAGTGAAAGTACCCATGTGGCCACTGCATACCTGGTTACCAGACGTTCACGTGGAGGCACCTACGGGTGGTTCTGTGGTGTTGGCTGCAATCATGCTGAAACTCGGGGCTTATGGCTTCCTTCGTTTCTCGCTGCCAATAGCGCCAGATGCAAGTCAATATCTTGGCCCCTTTGTGATATTCCTCTCCTTGGTAGCTGTGATTTATGTCGGCGTAGTGGCCTTAGTTCAAAAAGATATGAAAAAGCTAGTTGCTTATTCATCAGTTGCACATATGGGATTTGTTACTCTCGGCTTCTTCCTCTTTAGCCCATTAGGTATTGAGGGTGGCATCGTACAAATGATTTCACACGGCTTTGTGGCTGGTGCGATGTTCCTGTCTATTGGTGTTTTATATGACCGCATGCATACCCGTCAAATTGCAGATTACGGTGGCGTAGTACATCGTATGCCGGCTTTTACTGCCTTTGCAGTTTTGATGGCCATGGCTAACTGCGGATTACCGGCTACATCAGGCTTCGTTGGCGAATTCATGGTGATATTGGCTGCAGTTGATTACGACTTTGTGATCGGTGTCTTAGCAGCAACTGCATTGATCCTTGGGGCTGCCTATTCATTGTGGATGGTCAAACGCGTATTTTTTGGCGCTATCAACAATGCACATGTTGAGGAGCTCAAAGATCTCAATGCCCGTGAATATTTCATGATGACTGTATTGACGATTTGTGTGATTGGAATGGGTGTATATCCAAAACCATTTACCGACATCATTCATCCAGCCGTAATCAATCTGCTGCAGCATGTTGCTGTTAGCAAACTCTGAGTAAAAGCAAATGCAAGCATTCGACCTATACGCTATCCTGCCGGAACTCGTTTTACTGATTGCTACCTGCTTATTGCTGGTAGCCAGTGTTTATGTTCGCGAAACAGTCACTTCAACCCCTGGAGTTGAGCAAGATATTTTCCATACACCGCGTGGTGTAGGTTTTGTTTATTTCTTCTCTTTAATTCTGTTGATTTATTTGATTTTTGCTTTTGTGGGTCGTTTGGGTGACGTGTCTTTAGTGGCAATGAACGGCTTGTTTCAGTCTGACCCTTTGTCAAACCTACTGAAAGCATGTTCTTCTGCTGCGGTATTAGTGAG
The DNA here is from genome assembly GCF_018687415.1 of Polynucleobacter sp. UB-Siik-W21. Lineage (NCBI taxonomy): Bacteria > Pseudomonadati > Pseudomonadota > Betaproteobacteria > Burkholderiales > Burkholderiaceae > Polynucleobacter > Polynucleobacter sp. UB-Siik-W21. Next base: position 913,459 of record NZ_CP061289.1, read on the forward strand.
CTTGATTTATTCCAAGCAATATTTATCGGATCGCGCTTTATTCCGTCCAGACTTTATTGTGCTGGTGCTGTTGGCTCTATTGGGTCAACTGGTATTAATCTCAGGCGCGAATCTCTTAACCCTTTATCTTGGTCTCGAGCTCATGGCTCTGCCAATGTACGCCTTGGTTGCGATGCGCCATACTAGTGAGAAGAGTGTAGAGGCTGGTATTAAGTACTTTATCCTAGGAGCTCTTGCTTCAGGCTTTCTACTGTACGGTATGTCCATGCTGTATGGCGTGACGGGTTCTTTAGATTTAATTGAGATTTTCAAAACAGTTGCTGACCCTCGCGTAAACCATTTAGTCATGGCTTTTGGTCTGGTATTTATTGTTTCTGGATTGGCGTTCAAGTTAGGCGTTGTACCTTTCCACATGTGGGTTCCTGATGTTTATCAAGGTGCGCCAACTGCAGTTACCCTCATGATTGCTGCGGCACCTAAGTTAGCAGCATTTGCATTGTTATTCCGCTTATTGATTAATACCTTATTGCCGTTGATGGGCGACTGGCAGCCAATGTTAGTACTGTTGGCTGTTCTATCCTTAGTTGTTGGCAATGTGACTGCGATTGCTCAGACTAACGTGAAACGCATGCTGGCCTACTCAGCGATTGCGCAGATGGGTTTTGTACTGCTTGGCATGTTGTCGGTGTTTGATGATCATGCCTTTAGTGCATCGATGTTTTACGCCATTACGTATGTTTTGACTACCTTGGGTACCTTCGGTCTCTTGATGGCGCTCTCGCGCAAAGGCTATGACTGTGAGACCTTAGAAGGGCTCAAAGGTTTAAATAAGCAACATCCTTGGTTTGCCTTTATTGGCTTAGTCATGATGTTCTCATTGGCAGGTATTCCGCCTACAGTTGGTTTTGCAGCTAAATTGGGCATACTAGAAGCCTTGGTGGATGCGGAGCATACCTTCTTAGCTGTCATTGCCGTAATGGCCTCTTTGATCGGTGCTTTCTATTACTTGAGAGTGGTAAAAGTCATGTACTTTGATGAACCATCTCACGAAGTTACAGTCTCAGGCTCTGCATTTGCCATGGGATTATTGAGTCTGAACACGATCTTGGTTTTATTAATCGGTATTATTCCTGCCGGATTGATGAGTGTTTGCTTAGATGCAATGCGCCGAACTTTATTGGGCTCATAATTTCATTGGCTGGATGAATTAAAGGCTCCCATGGGGGCCTTTCTTGTTTTAGGTAGCTGGTATGACATTTGAATGACATAAGGCCTTTGTACCATTGCTTAATTATTGATTGAACCCATATTGAAAGATTCTCCATGACCGAAAAATCATTCAAAGACCTACCTGTAGGTGATGAGCATTTGCGCGAAGATCGAATTTCTGGCGAAGATATCTATGGCGGCATCTTTTTAAATATGAAACGAGACCAAGTGCGTTTACCAGATGGTGAGTTAGCAGCTCGAGAGTATTTAACGCATCCTGGTGCAGTGGCAGTCCTTGCATTATTAGAGGATGGTAGAGTTCTGCTTGAGCGCCAGTACCGGTATCCAATTGCAAAAGCTTGTATTGAAATCCCAGCTGGAAAATTAGAAATTGGTGAGGATCATCTCTTGTGCGCAAAACGAGAGTTAGAAGAAGAGACTGGCTATACCGCCAGAAAATGGAGTTACATTCGCCGCATTCATCCAGTCATTTCGTATTCAACGGAATTCATTGATATCTATTTAGCGGAAGACTTAGTTCCCGGTAAGAGCAAATTAGATGATGAAGAGTTTTTAGACGTCTTTGCGGCGCCTTTAGAGCAATTACTTGCTTGGGTGGAAGAGGGCGAGATTACAGACGTTAAAACCACGATTTCGACCTATTGGCTGGATCGTTATCGCCGTGGCTTGATTAGCCCTAGGCCTATTGAATAGGTCATTTTCAAATCCTATTAAAATAAGATCTATTGATTTTGGTAATTTTGCCCCTATATAGGTCTTATGAAAGTCTACAACCTCGCTTGCCCCTTGGATCATCGCTTTGAGGGATGGTTTGCCTCAGAGGACGATTGTCTTGCTCAGCAGGATAAAGGTATGCTCGCCTGTCCAGTGTGTGATAGCCCTGAAATCACGCGTATGCCTTCTGCACCTCACATTGCAAAGACCGCCTCCACAGCGCTAACTACTCCCAATGAGAATATTGGCTCTACCAGCGGTGACGTGGTTGCCTTGACTGGAAATGATCACTCCCATCTGGAAGCCCAGGTTCAGGCTGCCTTTTTGAAGGGGATGCGTGATTTGATGGGTAAATCTGAAGATGTTGGTACTTCGTTTGCTGAAGAAGCTAGGAAGATCCACTACAAAGAGTCACCGGAGCGGAGCATTCGTGGACAAACTACCCTAGATGAGGCTGAGTCTTTAAGGGAAGAGGGTATTGAGGTCTTAGCCGTTCCTTTAATGCCGGCTTTCAAAAACACCCTGCAGTAATTTCTTAGCTGCAAGATAAAAAATAGCGATCCGAAGATCGCTATTTTTATTTGGATTGATGAGTATTTATTTTGAGGTCGGCATGACAAACTCTGCACCCTTGGCAATACTTTCAGGCCAGCGCTGCATGACACTCTTTTGCTTGGTGTAAAAGCGAACACCTTCTTTCCCATAGGCATGCATATCGCCAAACAGAGATTTTTTCCAGCCACCAAAACCGTGCCAAGCCATTGGTACAGGAATAGGCACATTGATACCAACCATGCCAACTTGCACGCGTCGAGCAAATTCACGGGCGATATTGCCATCGCTAGTGAAACAAGCAACACCGTTACCAAATTCACAAGAATTGACGAGGTTTAGCGCCTCAGTGAAATTGGCCACACGCAAGCAAGAGAGAACTGGCCCAAAGATTTCCTCGAGATAGATCTTCATATCAGGGGTCACGTTATCAAATAGGGAGCCTCCCAAGAAGAAGCCATTTTCATTGCCGGGAACTTTGAGTCCACGACCGTCTACAAGCAGTTTGGCTCCAGATGCAACGCCACTAGCAATATAACCAGTGATGCGCTCTAAAGCGGCTTTGGTAACGATAGGGCCCATCTCGGCATCAAGCTCCATACCATTTTTTACTTTCAGTGTCTTGGTGCGCTCAATTAGCTTAGGCATAATCTTCTCAGCAGCATCACCAACTAAAACAGCAACAGAGATTGCCATGCAGCGTTCACCAGCAGATCCGTATGCTGCGCCTACCAAAGCATCAATGGCTTTATCAATATCAGCATCAGGCATGATCACCATATGGTTCTTGGCACCACCTAATGCTTGTGAACGTTTGCCAAAGTGGGCGCAACGCTCATAAATATAGTTCGCAATGGGTGTCGAGCCAACAAAACTGATGGCTTGTACGTCAGGATTTTCGATCAAGGCATCAACCGCTTCCTTGTCACCCTGAATCACGTTAAATACACCATCAGGAAGACCTGCTTCTTTTAGTAACTTCGCCATGAGCAAAGATGCGGAAGGGTCTGTTGGACTTGGCTTCAGGATGAAGGTATTACCGCAAGCAATCGCAACCGGGAACATCCACATCGGGACCATGACCGGGAAGTTAAATGGTGTAATACCAGCGACAACTCCTAAAGGTTGGCGCATGACCCAGTTATCGATATCTGTAGAAACCTGTTCGGTGTATTCACCTTTGAGGAGCTCTGGAATCCCAGTAGCAAATTCCACGATCTCAATCCCACGGGTGACTTCACCTTGAGCATCTGTGAATACTTTACCGTGTTCAGCGGTAATAATGGCTGCTAATTCATCGCGGTGAGTGTTGAGCAGATCAAGATACTTAAAAAGGATGCGAGCGCGACGCAGTGGGCTAGTTTGACTCCATGAAACAAAAGCCTTTTGGGCAACGGCAACTGCAGCGTCTACCTCCTTACGACTAGCTAATGCAACCTTGCGAGCAACTGAACCCTTTGCTGGGTTATAGACATCCGCAAAACGACCATCTTTAGGGTTAACAATAGAGCCGCCAACAAAGTGGCCGATATCTTCTTTAGATTCAAAGGCTTGGGGTGCATTCATAGTCTTTTTTGCTTAGTTTGGATAGTTTTTCAGGGTAGAAAAGCCGGATGCTAGGTTAGCCTGCGCGACTTTGCTGTCTCGTATATTCTGGTTTTTAGTATTCTATCGCTTTAAGGCATTTTTAGTATTTTGACCCATTTTTCGACCTTTAAGACACCTTTATGAGCCTGCTGTTTTCAAGCTATACCCTTCATTCTCCGCGTGGACCCCTAGAGTTTGCCAATCGCATTGTTGTCGCCCCTATGTGCCAATACTCAGCCTCTAATGGCGAGGCAACCGATTGGCACTTAATGCATTGGGGCAACCTGCTCAATAGCGGGGCAGCATTATTTATTATTGAAGCAACAGCGGTTACCCCAGAAGCTAGGATTACCCCGGCCTGTTTGGGATTGTGGGATGACCGCACTGAAGCAGCTCTAAAAGACAAGCTGAGCCGTGCACGTCAATTGGCCCCAGCAACCCCAGTGTTTATTCAGTTAGCTCATGCTGGCCGCAAAGCCTCGAGTGCAACACCTTGGCATGGTGGTCAGCTATTGCCAGTTGGTCAGGGTGGCTGGGAAACGGTAGCTCCTTCAGCGATCCCTCAACTAGAGGGCGAGCGTTTGCCGCACGAACTCTCAAAAACAGAGCTTAAAGAATTAATTGATGCATTTGTGGTTGCGGCTAAACGCGCAGATCGCATAGGCCTTGATGGGATTGAGCTCCATGGCGCCCATGGTTATTTGCTCCATCAATTTTTATCGCCGATTGCCAATCAACGAACCGATGAATACGGTGGCTCTTTTGAGAATCGCATCCGTTTTCCCTTGGAATTGTTTGCAGCAGTAAGAGCTGCCTATTCAGGTGTATTGGGTATTCGTATTTCAGCCAGTGACTGGGTGGAGGGCGGCTGGACTCCTGAAGAGACTGCGAACTTTGCAAAGCAACTCAAACCTTTGGGTTGTGACTTTGTTCATATTTCTTCAGGTGGAATTTCGCCTAAACAAAAAATTGCCTTAGGACCAAACTATCAAGTGCCTTTTGCAAAGATCGTCAAAGATCAATCTGGTTTACCAACCATGACGGTTGGTCTAATCACTGACCCTCATCAGGCCGAAGCTATTTTGCAAGCTGGTGATGCTGATTTTATTGCCTTGGCTCGGGCTTTTTTATACAAACCGCGATGGGGCTGGGAAGCTGCAGCAGCTCTAGAAGGTACAGTGAATGCGAATGAGCGTTATTGGCGTTGTTTACCACGAGAGGCTCAAGCAGTTTTTGGTAACGTTAAGGTAGGCCAGAGATAAGCTTATTCAAGAAATGATCAGGAGATAGACATGAACACATACACTCTTACAAAAAAAGTATTGGCAATCTTCAGTTTTATGACGGCCACTAGTATTGCTAGCGCGCAATCCTATCCCGATAGGGCAATCACCTTGGTCGTACCAAATCCTCCAGGTGGTTTGGTTGATACCTCTGCCCGCTTACTTAGTGAGCCGCTTACAAGAGTGATTGGTCAAACTGTTGTAGTAGACAATAAACCAGGTGCCAGTGGAAACATTGCCTATCAATACGTGGCCAATGCAAAACCAGATGGCTACACATTATTAATTTCATACTCTGGTTATCACGTTGGTAATCCAGCCTTGATGGATAAATTGCCCTGGGATCCTGTTAAGGATTTTTCACCAATTGCTTTACTGACTGTGTCGACTAATGTGATCGCAGTTCACCCTTCAGTACCAGTCAATAATTTGAAAGAATTCATTGCCTACGCAAAAGCCAATCCAGGTAAGCTCAATTACGCCTCACAAGGTAACGGTTCTGTTTCTCATATTGGCACCGAAATGTTTAAGCAAACTACTGGTATTGATATGGTTCACGTTCCCTATAAGGGCTCTGGTCCAGCGATTCAGGATGTATTAGCAGGGCAGGTGCAGGTATTTATCTCTACGCCACCGTCAGTCATGCAACACGTTCAGAGCGGCAAGTTGAAGGGCTTAGCGGTAACTGGTAAGAATCGTCACCCTGGTATGCCTAATGTTCCAACGACTGCCGAAGCTGGTTTACCATCATTTCAGTTGGAATCATGGGTTGCATTATTTGCCCCTGCTGGAACTCCTGCTCCAATCGTGACCAAGCTCACTGATTCTGTCAAAAAAAGCTTAGCACTGCCTGAAGTGAAAGAGCGTGCGGATGCAGCAGGCGTGGAATTACGTTATCTCACTCCAGCTCAAACTGAAGCTTTGGTAAAGAAAGAATTGCCTTATTGGAGCAAAGTCATTAAGTCAGCGAATATCACCTTAGACTAAATCTTTAATAAATGAAGCCTGATCTCGTGCTTAGGATCCGGGATCAGGTAATGAAGAGGATTGGGTAACTTGTGATGTGCTTACCCTTTTCAGACCTCCCGCCCATTCTATTTTTGGTGGCGCATAATCGTCGTTTATCGTTTTTATTATCTCTGAACTTTTATACAAATGAAGCAACATTCTGTTCGTGAAGCATGGTTGGAAGATGCTGTGAGACATCTTGAACCAGTATTTTCTAAAGCTGGCTATGCTATACCTCCTGTCAGAGTGTCTTGTGGTTTTCCTGCGTCTAGTAGTCCCAGAACGACTTTAGGGCAATGTTGGCCGCGTGAGCGATCTGGTGGAGGAGTCAATGAGATTTTTATTTCTCCTAAGATTGATGATCCGGTTCAACTGCTTGATACCTTGGTGCATGAGCTTTGTCATGCGGTAGACGATTGTTTCAGTGGACATGGAGAAGATTTCAAGGGCATTGCCCAAACCGTTGGCCTTGAGGGGCCAGCCAGAATGGCTCATGCTACTGAAGAACTCACAGTCAAACTAATGATGATTACCCAGGAGCTCGGTCCGTATCCTCATCAGGCTATCGTTTTTCCACCACCAAGGCCTAACAATGCCAGTCGTAGCAAAGCGAAATGTGGTCAATGCGGTTACGAGGTTACATTATTAAAAAAATGGGCCAGTTATGGTGCGCCTATCTGCCCAAAAGACAATATTCGGATGCTAGAGGATGCTCCTGAAACAATTGAAAATACCAGTGATTACGACAGTGACTCTGTCGGCAAGGGTGGCAAAGCCCCGCCTGATGAGATCCGCCGCGCTATTAGCTAGCGATAGATAAGTGGGTAAAATTAAGGTTTTATGCCAATAATTTGGCCAACAATCATTACTTGAGACTATTAACAAATGAACACCAAAAAAATATTTAAGAATCCTAAAATAGCAGTAATCCCAGGTGATGGAATTGGTAAAGAGGTTATTCCGGAGGGAGTGCGTGCGCTGGAGGCAGTCAATCGTAAATTTGGTATTGGTATGCAGTTCGATCACTTTGATTTTGCAAGTTGCGATTACTACCTCAAGCACGGCAAGATGATGCCGGATGATTGGTTCGATACCTTAATGAAGTATGACGCTATTTTCTTTGGCGCAGTGGGTATGCCTGATATTTTGCCGGACCATGTGTCATTGTGGGGTAGCTTGATTCAGTTCCGTCGTGGATTTGATCAATATGTCAATTTACGTCCAGTACGTCTATTGCCTGGAGTGCCTTGCCCGCTTGCAAATCGTAAACCTGGTGATATTGATTTCTTCGTAGTACGTGAGAATACAGAAGGAGAGTATTCCAGCGTTGGTGGAAAAATGTTTCCAGATACTGACCGCGAGTTTGTGATTCAAGAATCGGTCTTTACAAGACAGGGCGTCGATCGTATTTTGCAATATGCCTATGATTTAGCTCAGAGTCGTCCTAAGAAACACCTCACTTCAGCTACTAAATCAAATGGTATTGCGATTACGATGCCTTATTGGGATGAGCGCGTGGAGGCGATGTCTAAAAAGTTTTCTGATGTAAGAACGGATAAGTACCATATCGATATCTTGGCAGCGCACTTCGTAATGAATCCTGATCGTTTTGATGTGGTTGTTGCTAGTAATTTGTTCGGGGACATCTTGTCAGATTTAGGCCCTGCGTGTACTGGCACTATTGCGGTAGCTCCATCGGGAAGTATTAATCCAGAAGGAAAGTTTCCATCACTATTTGAGCCGGTACATGGGTCAGCCCCTGATATTTATGGGAAGATGATTGCCAATCCCATTGGACAAATTTGGAGCGGTGCAATGATGCTGGACCACTTGGGATATCCAGAGGCGGGTAAAGCCATTTTTAACGCTATTGAAAAAGTCTTATCAGCAGGCCCAGGCCATGCACCATTAACACCAGATCTTGGTGGTACTGCTAAAACGGATGATCTTGGTAAAGCGATTGCTGCAGCAATTTAATTGGCTTTTAAGTTACGGCATTTAAAGGGCTCCAGACGGAGTCCTTTTTGCTTGATTTAGCGATCTCAGCCAAAATCTTTTCATGCTGCTCTAAGTCTTCACTACTAGCTAGCATTAATTTTAAGCTTGTTGGCAGTGCTTTTGTATGGCCGGTTGAGTCAGCGCCTACTGTGTAATCGATTAAGTCAATGGAGAGGTCTTCCTGACCTCGAGTCATTGCGATATAGACTTCAGCTAGCAGCTGAGCATCTAATAACGCTCCGTGCAGAGTGCGATGTTCGTTACTGATTGAGAAGCGATCACACAAGGCATCTAGAGAGTTTCGTTTGCCCGGAAACATTTGCCGTGCATCTAGCAAAGTATCAATAATCTTAGACGCTAGGCCACGGAAAGGAGGCCGCTTGAGAAGTGCAAATTCATTATCCAGAAATCCCAAGTCAAAGGCTGCGTTATGAATCACAATCTCAGCACCATCTACAAATTCAATCAACTGTTCAACAATACTGCCAAATAATGGCTTGTCAGATAGAAATTCCCTAGAGAGGCCGTGAACGGCAAAAGCTCCCGCATCAATATCTCGCTCAGGGTTGACGTAATAATGGAAGGTGCGATCCGTCAAGCGACGGTCGATAACTTCAACGCAGCCAATTTCAATAATGCGATCACCAGTTGCTGGATTTAAACCGGTGGTTTCAGTGTCTAAAATAACTTGACGCATTAGGTTCCCTCAAGAACGGATGGTGGAATTTCCATGGGACCATTACCTGCATATTTATCTAGATAGAGATAAATCACGGGTGTAATGATCAGAGTTACAAACTGAGAGAAGATGAGTCCACCTGCCACGCTAATACCTAAAGGTTGTCGTAACTCTGCACCTGCACCAATACCAAAGGCAATGGGAAGAGCACCCATCAACGCAGCAAAGGTTGTCATCATGATTGGGCGGAAACGCAAGATACAGGCTTCACGGATTGCTTTCTCAGGCGTCATGCCTTGGTTACGTTGGGCATCTAGAGCAAAGTCAATCATCAAAATCGCATTCTTTTTAACAATACCAATTAAGAGCAAAATACCAATCGAGGCAACGATGGTTAATTCAAAACCGAATAAGCGCAATGAAACAATTGCACCAATTGCGGCTGAAGGTAGGCCTGCCAAAATAGTCAGTGGGTGAATATAGCTCTCATAGAGAACACCCAGAAGAATATAGATCACACCTAAAGCAGCAAAGATTAATATCAACTGGCCAGATTGATTGCTCTTAAAGACCGCGGCATCACCGCCGTAGCTCGTGATGATGGAGGGTGGTAGGTCAATTTGCTTGGTGTATTCCTCTATCTTCTTGGTGGCGTCACCCAGAAAGATATCTGGAGCTAAATTAAATGACAATGTTACCGCTGGAATTTGCCCCTGATGGTTTACCGCAGTTGGACCAATGGTGCGCGTGAAGCTTGCTAAGCTAGATAGAGGGATTAATTTATCTGTTGCGCGACCACGTACAAAAATCTTATTTAGATCAGTCTCAAACTGACGATCATCCTCAGAAGCCTCAAGAATGACGTAGTAAGTATTTACAGGGGTATAAATGGTTGAAACTTGCTTCTCGCCATAGGAAGAGTAAAGCGCAGTTCGAATATCAGAAATGGAAACGCCAGCGCTAGCTGCCTTCTCGCGATTGATGTCAATTTTGACGTTCAGGCCCTTGAGTTGTGAATCCGAAGTCACATCCCGGAATATGGGATCAGCACGCATTTTTTGCATGAGCTTGTCGGCCCACTCGTTAACGCCTTCAAAACCAACGCTTTGCAAAATGAATTGATAGCGAGATTTACTATTTTTACCGCCAAGTTGTAGGTTCTGAACAGGACGCATGTAAACCTGTAAACCTGGTAGCTCTCTAAATTTAGCACGTAGACCTTCCATCACCTTAGACATCTTCTGGCGATTGGCCTTGTCTTTTAAAATAATGAAGATACGGCCTGTATTGGTTCCAGAACTAGCGCCACCACCAACAACCGAGATCGAGCTGGCAACGTTAGGGTCGTTATTTACAAGTTCCGCAGCTTTATCCTGCAATTCCAGCATCGCTCTAAAGGATACATCTTCTGAAGCTTCGGTAGTCGCCTGAATTTGACCGATATCTTCCTCGGGGAAGAAGCCCTTTGGACTATTGATGAACAGCACAACGGTAATGACAAATGTAGAGACTGCACCCCAGAGTACTATTTTGCGATTCTTGAGAGCAAGGTCTAAGTAGTGAATATAAGTTTTGAGCATCCAGTCAAAGAGGCGATCAAACTTTTTATTAATTGCATATTCTTTAGCATGCTGCGCGGGCTTTGGCAAAAAACGACTGCAGAGCATTGGTACAACTGTCAGAGAAACAATAGCCGATACCAAGATTGAAAGGGAAACTACGACAGCAAATTCTCTAAAGAGGAGGCCTATTGGACCAGCCATAAAGAAGAGCGGAATAAAGACCGCAACCAATGAAATCGAAATCGAAATAATAGTGAAGCCGACTTCTTTACTACCTTTAAGGGAGGCTTTGAGTGGATCCATGCCTTCTTCAACATGGCGCATGATATTTTCAAGAACAACGATCGCATCGTCAACTACCAAACCAACTGCCAAAGTAATGCCTAACAAAGAGACGTTATCTAAGCTGTAGCCTAAGAAATACAGTAAGAAAAAAGCACCAATCAACGAAATGGGTAGACTAATAGATGGAATGACAGTGGCTGATATATGTTTTAAGAACAAGAAAATCACTAGTATCACTAACGCCACTGTTAAGGCTAAGGTGTAGTTCACATCATGAATCGCCTCAATAATCGATAAAGAGCGATCATTTAAAAGCTGTAATTTGATGGACTCTGGCATTTGTTTTTGGAGTTCTGGCAGCAATTGCTTGACAGACTTGACGACTTCAACGGTATTTGCGCTGGGTTGACGCAAAATAGCGATTGCAATAGAGCGCTCACCATTGGCAGTTGCTAATGTTTTAACATCTTCGTAACTCTCAGTAACTTCAGCAATATCTTTCAAGTAAACCGGTAAACCATTTTTTTGGCTAATGATGAGGTTGCCAAATTCTTCAGGTCTAACTAATTGAGGATTTGCATAAATCGTAATTGCTTGACGAGGACCGTCCAGAATACCGACTGGACTATTGGCATTTGCTTTATTGATTGCAATTGCTACGTCATCCATTGTTAAGTTGCGATTCGCCAAGGCGTCAGGATGAGCGCGAACACGAACTGCATAGCGCTTTGCGCCGTAGACCAGTACTTGAGCTACACCGCTGATCGTAGAGATATTGGGTGACAGCAAGTTCTCTGCATAGGCATTGAGGTCAGAAAGGTTCACTGATGGAGAGCTCAAGCGAACTACAAGAATTGGCGTATCGGCAGGGTTAACCTTGCGATATGACGGTGGGATCGTCATTTCAATCGGCAATCGTTTCTGTGCTCGCAAGAGTGCGGCTTGGACGTCTACTGCCGCCTTATCAATATCACGATCATTATTAAATTCAAGCGTAATACTGGTGCTACCCAAAAAGTTTGTCGAGCTAATTACAGTAATACCGTCAATGGTAGAAAACTCTTTTTCCAGTGGTAACGCAACAGAAGCAGCCATGTTCTCTGGTGATGCTCCCGGGAGAGAGGCGCTGACAGAAATAATGGGAGAGTTAAAGCTAGGAAGGGCGGCTACTGGAATCTTTAAATAAGCTATTGTGCCAGCAACAACGGTCGCTACAGAAAGCAACACCGTCATTACGGGCCGCCGAATACATAACTCAGATAGCGTCATTTTTTATCTGTTGTGCTTTTTGCAGTTGTAGGGTTTGCGGTAGCAGGGGCATTTTTTTCAGTCTTAGCTTCAGCCTTGGTGTTTGACTTTGCTTCGCGAGTTTTGCCGCCTGGTCGTAAGTTCTGCTTACCCTCTACAACAACTTTATCACCCGCTTGTATGCCGGTGATGACTGAATTACCCAGATATTCGTAAACCACTTTAATGGGGACCATACTGGCCTTGCCATCTTTGTCTAAGGTGAAAACAAACTTGCCGCGGGGATTAATTACTACAGCCTGAGACGGTACTGATAAAGCATCTTTCAAGTCACTAGCAACTAAAGACACACGGGCAAACTGACCCGGAAGCAATGTCATCGCATTGTTTTGAATTTGTGCTTTCACGCGGACCGCTGCAATAGAAGGATCCACTTGGTTATCTATAACAAGTACCGTACCTTCATAAGCTTTCTTACTAGAATCTCCTACGGTCACTTGGACTTTCAGCGGCTCACCGTCAAGTTGATTTTCAAGCAGGGTTGGTATGTCTTTTTCCGGGATAACAAACTGAACATTGATTGGGTTAAGTTGAGTAATGGTCACCATCGAACCAACGCTTGAAGTGGCGGTTGAGCTGGTAGCAGTGGTAACCACGTTACTTGCTTGTACCAAGGATCCTGGGAATACATTCACAATACCAGCACGACCATCAATTGGTGAGCGAATGTAATCAAAAGAGAGTTGAACTTCTGCTGCTTTGGCAGCGGCCTGTGCAGACTTAGCATTGGCTAGGGAAGTTTCTAGCCCTGCTTTGGAAATAAAGTTTTTCTCAACTAACTCTTTAGCACGTAAATATTGCTTTTGAGCATCGTCAGCCAATGCTTTAAGCTTTTCGTAGTTAGCTTTATCGTTCCGATCATCGAGGGTAAATAGGAGGTCGCCAGCCTTCACCTCTTGACCATCTTTAATGTTGATTTTTGCAACAGTATTGGTAATCATTGGTCGAATATCAACAATACTGTTCGAGACGATAGTGCCGGTAGCCTCAATGATGAGTGGCACATCTTTTTTCTCAACAACAATCGTGGTTACGGTAACCGGCCCACCGGCTTTATCTGCAGGTGGAAAGAAATAATCATACGCTTTAGATCCTGCGTACAAAATGATGATGACTATTAGGATCCGCCATTTGTATCGAATCGCAAAGGATTTGACAGTAGCAAAATCGAGCTGCTTTAACTTGCCAGTAATGGGTGATAGTTTTTGCCAAAGAGCACACAAACGGGCTTTGCCAACATTTTTAAGCTGGCCTAACTTGGCGACTAACTGATCGAGAGAAGATTCTATTTTTGACACAGTCTCGTTTTTCTAAGTTTTTTGTAGTTTAAATGCGGTTTCAGGCTAAATAAAGCTTGCCCATTCTCTCATAAGCGGGCTTTAATCGCGCTGGGCGAGGGCTAATCTAACCTAGGGTAAAAACTCTTCAACACCCTTATTAGCAAGCTGATCAGCCAGCTCGTTTCCGGGGTGACCGTTGTGACCCCTGACCCAGTGCCAAGAAATATCGTGGTCTGGGAGCAAGGCGTCCAATTCTTGCCATAAATCAGCGTTTTTGACTGGATCTTTGCTGGCGGTCTTCCATCCTCGCTTTTTCCAGCCCTCAAGCCATTCAGTGACCCCTTTTTGGACATATTGGGAATCCGTCCAAAGCTCAACGGAACTTCGTTGTTTCAAGGCGCGAAGGGCAAAGATCACGGCACAGATTTCCATACGATTGTTGGTGGTGAGTTTTTCACCGCCATGGATCTGCTTCTCATGATTGCCTGAACGCAGGACCGCACCCCATCCGCCCGGCCCGGGGTTACCTTTGCAGGCGCCATCGGTATAGATGACGATATGAGGAGGGTGATGTGCTGGTTTGGTATGAGGCATATTGCTAATTTAATTGACCTCAGTCTTGTTCAAGGAATCGCGTAATTGATTACGTTCGGCAGCAGGGGCTAACTGGTTGATTGCAGGAAGGCGAACAGATGCCACTTGTCCTATTAGCCTCATGCCTTTGTGACGCTTGATTGCCGAGACGATGAACACTGCACCAAAGATAGGCCACCAACGGTTGCCCATCGGTTCGAGAAAGTCCATGCGGTTCATGGCTGGTTCGCCGTGCAAAGGAAATTTGTAACACCCAAAGTGACCACGGTCGAGTGAATAATTCAATAGTTGCAGCCAATCTTTAATACGTAAGAGGCCAATAAATTGGCCATCCCGCGGTAGAAAGGGATTGCCAATCAGCCTACTGAGATATTGTCTGGCACCCCATAAGCTGGCAGGATTAAAACCAGAAATGACCAAGCGACCCTCAGGGAGCAATACTCGATCCACTTCACGCAAAATTTGATGGGGATCGGCTGCAAACTCGAGGACGTGAGGCAAAACAATGAGGTCAATACTTTCATTGGCAAAGGGGAGCTCATTCGCGTTACCCTCTATGACACGCCAACTAAAACGGTGCGCATCTTTTCGACTATCTTGTGAGTTCACCAAGAGGGCATGCAAGGGCATGCGGTTTTCGCTTAGGGCATTGATTTGGGGTAGGCCAATCTGGACTGCATGAAAGCCAAAAACATCCGCAACAATGCGATCAAAGCACTTTTGCTCCCAGCCGAGCACATACTGCCCAGGAGGCGACTGGAGCCACTTCTCCCATGAACTCCAAGGGGGTGCTGGCATCTGCGAAGGAATAGGTGGGGTTGGTATCATCGGTTTATGGATAAGAATACTTTATTGCAAGTTTGGCCGATCCCGGCCTTTGATGACAACTACATCTGGTGCATCCATGATGGAAAGTCAGCCTTGGTGGTTGATCCGGGCGATTCTGGTCCTGTTCTGGATTACCTCTCAAAGTCTGAGCTGACGCTAAAAGGCATTCTGATTACCCATCATCATGCGGACCATACTGGTGGCATTCTCAACTTATTGAATGCATTGGGTCCCCAGATACCGGTATATGGCCCTGCCGGTAATAATATTCCTGGGCGAACTCAAGTGGCAAAAGAGGGCGATCAGTTTGAGATCGATTCCCCACGTATTAGTCTAAAAGTTTATGAGGTGCCAGGCCATACCCTAAGTCACATCGCTTATTTTGCGGATATGCAATCTAACCTTGTCGAGCCTATGTTGTTTTGTGGCGATACCCTATTTGCTTCTGGGTGCGGACGCTTGTTTGAGGGTACACCAACTCAGATGACAGAGTCTTTAGCCAAGTTTGCTGCACTCCCTAAAAATACATTGGTGTACTGCACCCATGAATACACTTTATCCAACATTCGATTTGCGCTTGCAGTCGAGCCAAATAATGCGAACTTAATCTCTTGGTCAGAGCGTGCGCAGAAACTTCGTCAACAAGGTTTGCCAACGCTACCGACAACAATTGGACAAGAGCTACAAGTAAATCCGTTTATGCGCAGTGATCAGGCGGAGGTGATTGCGTCTGCAAAAGCGGCTTCTCATCAAGCAGATCTTCCGAGTCCAGCGCATGTGCTAGCAGTGATTCGTGCTTGGAAAGATCGATTCTGATGCGTTTGATCTTTGCGGCAATCGCGTTTGCCGTTTTTTTATCAGGCTGTGCCAGCACGGGTGTTTGGTCATCGGATACGCCAGCTAAAACAGGGTCTAAAGCATCCAAGGCTACCTCCGTTAATCTGAAGAATCAGTCTGTTAGTAAGGTGTATGCACCTTCTGATAATTTATGGATACGCATTCGGGATGGCTTTCAAATGGAGCCGATGAATACCCCATTAGAGATTGAGCAAGTTCGCTGGTTAAGTGCTCGACCTGATTATGTTAACCGCTCTATGACACGTTCATCGCGTTATCTTTTTTATATTGTGCAAGAAGTCAATGCGCGCAATATGCCAACCGAAATAGCCTTGCTTCCCTTTGTGGAGAGTGCATTTGTTACCCATGCTAAATCGAGCGCAAAAGCAGTAGGCCTGTGGCAATTTATGCCAGCAACTGGAAAAGATTTTCAATTAACGCAAAACGTCTTTCGCGATGAGCGTAGAGACGTCTTGCAATCCACCGATGCTGCTTTGGATTATTTACAGCGTCTCTATAATCAATTTGGTAGTTGGGAGTTGGCTCTTGCTGCTTATAACTGGGGTGCTGGCAATGTTGCTAAAGCCCAAAAACGCAATCTTGCTGCAGGCCTACCAACGGATTATGAGAGTTTGAACATGCCTCGCGAAACCCGCATGTATGTTCCTAAATTGATGGCCTATCGACAGATTGTTTTAGATCCATCGGCTTATGGCATCGTCTTACCAGAATTAGAAAACCACCCTTACTTTGTTGCGCTAGATGTTGGTAATGATATTGATGTTGCCTTGGCGATTAAGTTGGCGGAAATTCCTGAGGATGAATTTCATAGTCTGAATCCCTCATTTAATAAGCCTGTAATTCTGAGTAATGCTAACCAACAAATTTTGTTGCCGTTCGGCCATGCAGAAATCTTTCAAGAAAATCTCAAGAAGTACACGAAACCCCTTTCTTCTTGGACCGCAGTGAGGATTAGTAAAACTGAAAGCGTTGATCAAGCTGCCAAAACATTAGGCGTCAGTCCAGAGGCGCTAAGACAGGTGAATGCCATTCCGAGTGGTATGCGTATCAAGGCGGGATCTACCGTGATCATTCCTAAGGTTGGTAATCGTTCAGGAGATGTTTCTTCGGCGATGGCAGACAATGCCAGCCTGAGTCTAGTCAAGCCACCGCCACCCACACCGAATTGCCCTAAACCCGCTAAAGGGGTGAAGAATGCCAAAGCAGTGAAATGCGCCCCAGTCAAGCCAAACAAAGGTGTTGAAACGGTTGCTAAGGCTAAATCTCCACAAAAAAATGCTGCATCTCAGCATAAATCCGCATCGACAGGACTTGCAAAATCTGCGAAAAATGTTACTTCAGCGTCCTCAAGCGGTAACCCTAGTGCCAAGGGGGCGAGTAAAAACCCGTAATTTCAGAAACTTTTAGATTAGGTTGACCATGTCTTATAAAGCACATCACGAACGCTCGATCAAAGACCCAGACGGATTTTGGGCTGAGCAGGCTAAATTGATTCACTGGGAAAAGCCCTTCGATCAGGTTCTGAACTACGACAACCCGCCATTTGCAAAATGGTTTGAAGGTGGCCTAACGAATCTTTGCTACAACGCAGTGGATCGTCACTACCAAGTCAACCCAAATCAAATTGCATTAGTAGCGGTTTCTACAGAAACCGATCAAGAGAAGGCGTACACATTTAAAGAGCTCTACGAAGAAGTGAATCGTATGGCTGCTATTTATAAAGCCAATGGCATTAAAAAAGGTGATCGTGTACTGATTTATATGCCGATGATTGCCCAAGCCTGCTTCGCAATGTTGGCTTGTGCCCGTATTGGGGCGATTCACTCAGTAGTATTCGGTGGCTTTGCTTCCCATAGCCTTGCTTCCCGCATTGATGATGCAAAACCAAAAATGGTGGTGACTTCTGAAGCAGGTATGCGTGGCGGTAAAGCCGTGCCTTATAAGCCATTATTGGATGAGGCAATTACTCTCGCCAGCTACAAACCAGAAAAAGTATTGATCGTAAATCGTGGACTGTCTGAGTTCACTACTGTGGCTGGAAGAGACTTGGACTATGCGTCTGAGCGTCAACAACACCTCAACGATATTGTGCCAATTGAATGGGTAGATGCAACGCATCCTTCCTACATTCTGTATACCTCAGGAACGACCGGTAAACCTAAGGGTGTTCAACGTGACACCGGTGGTTACGCAGTGGCATTGATGTCCACCATGAACCATATTTTTTGTGGCAAAGCTGGTGAAACGATGTTCACCACCTCAGACATTGGTTGGGTAGTGGGGCATAGCTACATCATTTATGGCCCATTGCTCAATGGCATGGCAACCATCATGTATGAAGGCACGCCATTGCGTCCTGATGCTGGCATTTGGTGGGAGTTGGTTGCTAGATATAAAGTATCGGTGATGTTCTCCGCACCTACTGCGGTGCGTGTCCTTAAAAAACAAGATCCTGCATTCTTAACCAAGCATGATCTTTCCACATTACGTGCTTTATTCTTGGCTGGTGAGCCACTCGATGAACCAACAGCAAGTTGGATTCATGATGCGATTAAAAAACCAATTGTCGATAATTACTGGCAGACTGAAACTGGTTGGCCAATGTTGGCGATTCAACGTGGCGTAGAAGTGATGCCCCATAAGTTCGGTTCACCAGGCGTGCCATCCTTCGGTTACAACATGAAACTTCTAGATGATGCTAGCTCCGCCGAGTTAGGCCCAGATCAAAAGGGTGTCATCGCGATTGAAGGTCCGCTACCTCCAGGTTGTATGCAAACTGTTTGGGGAGATGACAAACGTTTCGTGAGCACCTATTGGGAAACGATTCCTGGGAAGTTAATTTATTCCACCTTCGACTGGGGTATTAAAGATAAAGATGGTTACTTCTTTATCTTGGGTCGTACTGATGATGTGATTAACGTTGCTGGCCACCGCCTTGGTACACGGGAAATTGAAGAAAGCATCTCTAGTCATCCCAATATTTCTGAAGTTGCGGTAGTTGGTATTGAGGACAAGCTAAAAGGTCAGGCAGCCATTGCCTTTGTGATTCCCAAAGATTCAGCCAAAGCAGAAAATTTAGAAAAAGAGTGCATGAAGACAGTAGATAGCCAGTTAGGAGCGATTGCTCGTCCTGGTCGTGTTTATGTCGTGACCGCATTACCGAAAACCCGTTCTGGCAAGATCGTGCGCCGCGCATTGCAAGCGGTTGCTGAAGGGCGCGATCCGGGTGATATCAGCACTATGGAAGATCAGACCGTGTTGGCTCAAATTAAGACCATCATTGAGCAAGGTGCAGCTCCTTAAACTCCAGCAGTAAAAAACACTTTTTTGAATCTCCCCAGATTTCGGATTTGGGGAGGAGCCACCTCTAAAGCCCATTAGGCTGAGGATTCAAGGGTTTATGGACCAAAACTGGTATGATTGAAAGGTTCGAAACTTATTAAATACCCTAGCGCTTAAAGACACTCACCTCCCGCATAAACAAGCCTCGGGTTAGTCTTTTTAGGGGTTTTGAGCGTCGGATGGAGCAGGGACTGGAGATGGTTTGTCACCCTTGCTTCCTTCTTTTCCTCCTGCCGTGTTGGCTCTAGCCGATGGCACCATATTCCCCGGTTTTAGTATTGGCGCTCCTGGCGAAACTACCGGTGAAGTTGTTTTCAATACCGCCTTAACGGGTTATCAAGAGATCATTACCGATCCAAGTTATTCACGCCAAATCGTGACCTTGACGTACCCTCATATTGGAAATGTCGGCGTAAATCCACAAGATGCTGAATCAGATCAAATTCATGCTGCTGGTCTCGTGATTAAAGATCTACCAAAACGGGTTTCTAATTTCCGCTCTGAGGGGAGTTTAGATAACTACCTCACTAAAGCCGGAGTTGTTGGGATCTCTGGAATCGATACCCGTAAACTTACCCGTATCTTGCGTGTTCAAGGCGCCCAATCTGGCGCTATTGTGGCGGGTAAGTTGGGCGAGGATTACGAGGTCTTGTCTAAAAAGGCGCTTGAGCTAGCTAAAGCCTTTCCTGGAATGTCTGGACTGGACTTAGCCAAAGTAGTGACAACTCCAAAAGCGTATGAATGGCGTGAAGCTGAGTGGGAATTACATGGTCCTGATGACAAACCAGTTTATAGAACTCTGGATAAAACCAAACCCACCAAAAAAGTGGTTGCTTATGACTTTGGCGTGAAGCGCAATATTTTGCGCATGCTTACTGAACGTGGATGCGAGTTGACAGTGGTACCTGCACAAACTTCTGCTGCTGAAGTTTTAGCAATGAATCCCGACGGCGTATTTTTCTCAAACGGTCCTGGAGATCCTGGTCCTTGTGATTACGCAATCGCTGCTGCAAAAGAAATCATTGAAAAAGGCGTACCCACTTTTGGTATCTGCTTAGGCCATCAAATCATGGGCTTGGCAGCAGGCGCTAAAACCCTGAAGATGAAGTTCGGTCACCATGGTGCAAATCATCCAGTGAAGGATTTGGATACTGGCCGTGTTGCTATTACTTCTCAGAATCATGGCTTTGCTGTTGATGCCAATACCTTGCCAGACAATATTCGCGTGACACACGTTTCCTTATTTGATGGATCGTTGCAAGGTTTGGCTTGGAAAGATAAGCCAGCGCTTTGTTTCCAGGGCCACCCTGAAGCATCACCTGGACCGCATGACATCGCCTATTTATTTGATCGATTTGTGGAGCTTATGAATGCTGCCAGCAAGAAGGAGGGCAAATAATGCCTAAGCGTAGCGACATTCAGAGTATCTTGATTATTGGTGCTGGTCCGATTGTGATCGGACAGGCGTGTGAGTTTGACTACTCCGGTGCACAAGCTTGTAAAGCACTACGAGATGAAGGTTACAAAGTCATTCTAGTAAACAGTAATCCTGCAACTATCATGACCGACCCTGAGATGGCTGATGTAACTTATATTGAGCCAATCACTTGGGAGGTAGTAGAGCGCATCATTGCAACCGAAAAACCAGATGCCATCTTGCCAACCATGGGCGGTCAAACTGCTTTGAACTGCGCATTAGATTTGCATCGCCATGGCGTATTAGAAAAATATGGCTGTGAATTAATTGGCGCTTCACCAGAAGCTATTGATAAAGCAGAAGATCGTCAGAAATTTAAAGATGCAATGACCAAGATTGGTCTTGGCTCTGCAAAATCTGGTATTGCTCACTCCATGGATGAAGCAATGGATGTCCAGCAGCGGATTCAACAGGAAACTGGCAGTTCTGGTTTCCCGGTAGTAATACGTCCTTCTTTCACCATGGGCGGTTCAGGTGGCGGTATTGCATATAACCGTGAAGAGTTCGAAGAGATATGCAAACGTGGCCTTGATTTATCCCCAACTCGTGAACTCTTAATTGAAGAGTCGCTGCTTGGTTGGAAAGAGTTTGAGATGGAAGTGGTGCGTGACCGTAACGATAACTGCATCATTGTTTGCTCAATTGAAAACTTAGATCCAATGGGTGTCCACACGGGTGACTCCATTACTGTTGCGCCCGCCCAAACATTGACCGATAAAGAATATCAAATCATGCGCAATGCATCGATTGCGGTTCTCCGTGAAATCGGTGTGGATACTGGTGGCTCAAACGTTCAGTTCTCGATCAATCCAGTGGATGGACGCATGATCGTGATTGAGATGAACCCTCGAGTTTCCCGTTCATCAGCTTTAGCTTCCAAAGCCACTGGCTTCCCGATTGCCAAGATCGCTGCCAAATTAGCAGTGGGTTACACACTGGATGAGCTGAAGAACGACATTACTGGTGGCGCTACTCCAGCATCATTCGAGCCATCGATTGACTACGTAGTCACCAAGATTCCCCGTTTTGCGTTTGAAAAATTCCCACAGGCCGATTCTCGTTTGACAACCCAAATGAAGTCGGTTGGAGAAGTAATGGCTATTGGCCGCACTTTCCAAGAGTCTTTTCAAAAAGCCTTACGTGGCTTAGAGGTTGGTGTTGATGGTTTAGATGAGTTTTCGACAGATCTAGATGACATCATCAATGAAATCAATGAGCCCGGACCTGACCGTATTTGGTACCTTGCTGATGCCTTCCGCATGGGCATGGGTTTAGATGAAATCTATAACGAAACCAAAGTAGACCCTTGGTTTTTAGAGCAAATTGAAGAGCTCATTACGATTGAGACTGAACTTAAGCTACGTAAGATTGATAGTCTCTCAGCTGCAGAACTGCGTTTTGTAAAGCAAAAAGGCTTCTCTGATCGTCGCTTGGCAAAGTTACTGGGAGTTGACGCATCTTCCGTGAGTGCTGCACGTCATCGCTTAAAAGTAGTACCAGTCTACAAGCGAGTAGATACCTGTGCCGCTGAGTTCTCGACCAATACAGCCTATATGTATTCGACATACGAGGCTGAACATGGTGAATGCGAATCTCGTCCCACAAGTAAAGAGAAAATTATGGTCTTGGGTGGCGGCCCTAACCGTATTGGTCAAGGTATCGAATTTGACTATTGCTGTGTGCACGCTGCCTTAGCGATGCGGGATGATGGTTATGAAACCATTATGGTCAACTGCAATCCAGAAACTGTTTCTACTGACTACGATACTTCGGACCGCTTGTATTTTGAGCCCCTCACGCTTGAAGACGTATTAGAAATTGTTGCGAAAGAAAAACCCAAAGGGGTGATTGTCCAATACGGTGGCCAAACGCCTCTGAAACTCGCTTTAGACCTAGAGCGCAATGGTGTACCGATTATTGGCACATCGCCCGACATGATTGACGCAGCGGAAGATCGCGAGCGCTTCCAAAAACTCTTGCAAGACCTAGGTTTGCGTCAACCGCCTAATCGAACTGCACGGGCTGAAGAAGAGGCATTGAAACTTGCCGAAGAAATCGGCTATCCCTTGGTAGTGCGTCCCTCTTATGTATTAGGCGGTCGCGCCATGGAAATCGTTCACGATGGTCGTGATCTTGAGCGTTACATGCGTGAAGCAGTCAAAGTTTCTCATGACTCTCCAGTTTTACTTGATCGCTTCCTCAATGATGCAATTGAGTGCGATGTAGATTGCATTAGCGACGGTCAGAAGGTTTTTATTGGTGGTGTGATGGAGCACATTGAGCAGGCCGGAGTTCACTCAGGTGACTCAGCATGTTCATTACCTCCTTACTCACTCTCCGATGAAACAGTCCAAGAGATCAAACGTCAAACTGCAGCGATGGCTAAAGGTCTCAATGTTATTGGTCTCATGAATGTTCAGTTTGCGATTCAGAACGTAGATGGTAAAGATGTGATTTACGTTTTGGAAGTAAACCCACGGGCATCTCGCACCGTACCGTTTGTCTCTAAGGCAACGGGTTTACAGCTAGCGAAGATTGCTGCTCGTTGCATGGTGGGTCAATCTTTGGAGCAGCAAGGTATCAAGTCTGAAGTAAAGCCTCCATACTTCTCGGTCAAAGAGGCAGTATTTCCATTTAATAAGTTCCCGGGCATTGATCCTATTCTGGGGCCGGAAATGCGTTCGACTGGTGAAGTGATGGGAGTGGGTAAAACCTTTGGTGAAGCACTCTTCAAATCTCAATTGGGTGCTGGCATTAAATTGCCGAAGAGCGGTACTGTGCTCCTGACAGTGAAAGATAGTGATAAGCCCAAGGCAGTTGAGGTGGCTAAGTTATTGCACCAGCTCGGTTTCCCAATGGTGGCTACCAAAGGAACGGCTGCTGCCATTGAGGCTGCTGGTTTGCCAGTACGTGTCGTAAATAAAGTCAAAGACGGTCGTCCTCATATTGTGGATTTCATTAAAAATGGTGAAATCTCCTTGGTGTTCACGACGGTGGATGAGACCCGGACTGCCATCGCTGACTCTAGGTCTATTCGAACTAGTGCTCAAGCAAATGGCGTGACCTACTACACCACCATTAGTGCAGCTCGTGCAGTCATGGATGGATTGCTGGCATCCCAAAACGGCAGCAAAGAGTCCCTCGAGGTGTATTCATTACAAAACTTACATCGGACGCTCATTTAATCTAAAATCCAATTTATAGGCGCGTTTTGCGCCTGTTTTTAAGTTAGGTTAGTAGCATGAGCACAATTCCCATTACTAAGCGTGGTGCAGAACTCCTGAAAGAGGAGTTGCACCGCCTCAAGCATGTCGAACGTCCAGCAGTGATTAATGCCATTTCTGAAGCGCGCGCTCAAGGTGATCTTTCAGAAAATGCTGAGTACGATGCCGCCAAAGAAAAGCAAGGTTTTATTGAGGGCCGCATTCAAGAACTAGAGGGCAAACTCTCTGCTGCTCAAATTATCGATCCTGCAGCATTAGATGTTTCTGGTCGTGTCGTTTTTGGTGCCACAGTTGATCTTGAGGATCTCGAAGACGGCACAAAGTTCACTTATCAAATCGTAGGTGATGATGAAGCAGATATTGCATCAAACAAAATCTCCATTAGCTCTCCGATTGCCCGTGCCTTAATCAGTAAAGAAGAGGGTGATGTGGTTGCTGTGCAAGCTCCTGGCGGCAATCGCGAAGTTGAGATCTTGTCAGTCCGCTATATCTAATTAATATCATGAGCGCTGCTCACTATTTTGGAGCGCAAAGACTCTTTACGCTAATAGCATCATTTTGGATAGGTAGCCTTCTAACCGTTGGCTATTTAGTGGCACCAGCTATCTTTAGTACTTTGACAGATCGTCAAGTTGCCGGAATGGTAGCGGGAGCCATTTTTAGAATTGAAGCGTACTTGAGCATTACCATTTCCATTGCATTATTGGTACTGGCCAATCTCTTGGTTAGACGTGGCCTGAATGCTTATCGCTTGGCTCGTTGGCTTTTGCTAGCAATGTTGCTGTGTTCTTTGCTTGGTGTGCTGGTCTTGATGCCTTGGATGAATACTCTTCGCGATCAAGCTTTAATGCAAGGTATGCCGGTAATGCTTTCGCCCTCCGCCGAACTCTTTGGCAAACTCCATGGAGCCTCTAGTGCGTTGTACTTAATACAGAGCGCACTTGGCATCTATTTAGTCTGGCGCTTAATCGGTTCATATACCAAGCAGCATTAGATTGCTAATAAAAAACGCAGACTAGCGGCGCTCTTTAAGAAAAAATTAAGCTCTAGGAGCCAAGAGATTTTTTCTTATTGCTACTCATGCGAACCTTGCGTCTCTTAATCGGGGCAGGTGCTGCAGCTGCCTTGCGATAGCCAGGTGAAGACCAGCCAATCTTAGACTCAGCAGCTTCTGAGCGAAGAGCGCGCTTCTTAGGTGTTGAAGATTTGACGGCCGCCGCACGTTCAAATGGCGATTTATTAGACGCAGAACGACGATCTGATCTTTCAGAGCTGCTGGTGCGAACACCCGATTTTGCTGGTGCACGATTAGGTTGACGTTTGGTGCGGGGTGCTTGCAAAGTTTTTTTAGTTTGTTTGCTGGAGCGACCTAAATTGGCATAAGCCTCATCAACGATATCT
Source organism: Polynucleobacter sp. UB-Siik-W21 (assembly GCF_018687415.1). Classification (NCBI taxonomy): domain Bacteria; kingdom Pseudomonadati; phylum Pseudomonadota; class Betaproteobacteria; order Burkholderiales; family Burkholderiaceae; genus Polynucleobacter; species Polynucleobacter sp. UB-Siik-W21. The sequence continues at coordinate 938,669 of NZ_CP061289.1, forward strand.
TTTGGTTTCCAAAGCACCAGTAATTTGCCAATGTGCTGCACTGGTGCGGCATCTAATTGCTCGCATAGCTCTTCATAGATTGCGATGCGAGCTTCACGATCATCACCAAATACGCGGACCTTAATTAAGCCATGATGATTGATGGCTAGCTTTGCTTCCTTAATGACTGCTGGGGTAAGGCCGTCCCCGCCAATCATCACCACAGGACTTAAATCGTGTGCATCAGCTTTGAGGGATTTGCGTTGGGCAGGGGTAATAGTCAGTGCTGTCATGGACTTGATGATAGAGCATTGATTGGTAAAAGCGCCTATTTAGACTGGATTTGCTTGGTTTTCAGTCGATTCCTTTTGCTTTAGGGGGCAGAAACTAGGAAAATGTAGGGCGAAAGTGGGTAAGTTGTGGCGAAGAATAAATTTAATAAAAGTTGGTTGCAGGATCATCTGACTGATCCTTATGTGAAGATGGCTCAAAAAGAGGGCTATCGCGCAAGAGCGGTTTATAAGCTCAGTGAAATCGATGAGCAAGATCACCTGATTAAGGCAGGGATGACGATTGTTGACTTGGGTAGCGCCCCTGGCAGCTGGTCTCAATATGCCCGTAACCGTTTGACTGAATTGGGCAAAAGTAATCCTAAGATTGAGTCAGGTAAACCCGATGGCCAAATTATTGCGATTGATATCTTGCCAATGGAAGATATTGCTGATGTGAGCTTTATCCAGGGCGATTTTCGTGAGGAAGAGGGTCTTGCAGCGCTAGAAGTTTTATTGCCAAAAAATGCAGAAGGCAAGGTTGATCTTGTTCTCTCGGATATGGCCCCCAATCTTTCGGGGGTCGGCGTGGCTGATGCTGCCCGCATGGCCTTTTTGGCAGAGATTGCACTCGACTTTGCAGTTGATCACCTTAAGCCTGAGGGTGCCCTACTGATTAAATGCTTCAATGGCAGCGGCTATAGCCAGATCGTGGAATCATTCAAAAAGGTCTTCAAAACCGTTGCCTCTAGAAAGCCCAAGGCGTCTAGGGCCAAGTCTTCAGAGATCTTTCTCTTGGGAAGAAACCTGAAATCTCCTAAATAAGGGAGCAATTCGTCCTAGAATAGTCCAATAACCCCCTGAAATGCATGGGTTTATCAAATAAACATCCCATTAGCTCTTGAAAAAGGCTGGTAGTAGAATCAAATACTTATGTAGCGATTCGCTTTAACTCCTGGTTCACTCCAGAAAAGGACTCAATTTTGAACAGCAATATGTTCCAAAAAATCGGTGTGTGGCTCATTGTGGGCTTGGTGCTTTTTACTGTTTTTAAACAGTTTGATAAGCCTAAGGACCAGAATCAGGTTACCTATTCCCAATTTATGGATGACGCCAAATCCGGCAAGGTGAAGCGCGTTGATGTACAAGGTCGCACATTGCAGGTAACTCCTGCGGATGGTAATAAATATTCCATCATCTCTCCAGGTGATATTTGGATGGTGGGTGACTTAATGAAGTATGGCGTACAAGTGACTGGTAAAGCAGAAGATGAACCGAATATGCTGGTTTCTGCTTTGTACTATCTTGGACCTACTTTATTAATTATTGGTTTCTGGTTTTTCATGATGCGCCAAATGCAAGGTGGCGGTAAAGGTGGTGCATTCTCCTTTGGTAAGTCGAAGGCACGCCTCATTGATGAGAACAGCAACACCGTTACCTTCGCCGATGTTGCGGGTTGCGATGAAGCAAAAGAAGAAGTATTTGAGTTGGTCGACTTCTTAAAAGATCCGCAGAAATTCCAAAAGCTTGGTGGACGTATTCCCCATGGCGTCTTGCTTGTTGGCCCTCCTGGTACTGGTAAGACCTTATTAGCGCGAGCGATTGCGGGTGAAGCGAAAGTTCCTTTTTTCTCAATTTCAGGATCTGATTTCGTAGAAATGTTTGTGGGCGTTGGTGCATCTCGCGTGCGTGATATGTTTGAAAACGCCAAGAAGAATTCTCCATGCATCATCTTTATTGACGAGATCGATGCAGTAGGTCGTCATCGTGGTGCTGGTATGGGCGGTGGTAATGACGAGCGCGAACAAACCTTGAATCAAATGCTGGTTGAGATGGATGGCTTCGAAAGCAATAGCGGCGTGATCGTGGTTGCCGCAACTAACCGTTCAGACGTGCTAGATAAAGCCTTATTGCGTCCAGGTCGTTTTGACCGCCAAGTGCATGTTGGCTTGCCAGATATACGTGGTCGCGAGCAGATCTTGCAAGTACATATGCGTAAGGTTCCGATTGACCCAGATGTGAATGCTGCAGTATTGGCCCGTGGCACTCCCGGCTTCTCTGGTGCTGACTTGGCGAATCTAGTAAATGAAGCTGCTTTGTTTGCTGCACGCCGTAATAAGCGTTCAGTCGATATGAAAGATTTTGAAGACGCTAAAGACAAGATCTACATGGGTCCTGAGCGTAAGTCTGCTGTGATGCGTGAAGAAGAGCGTCGCAATACGGCGTATCACGAGTCTGGTCATGCGGTAGTTGCTAAAGTGCTGCCTAAGGCTGACCCTGTGCATAAAGTGACCATCATGCCACGTGGTATGGCATTAGGCGTGACCTGGCAGTTACCTGAATTTGATCGTGTAAATCTTTATAAAGATCGCATGTTGGAAGAGTTGGCAATTTTGTTCGGTGGTCGTGCTGCTGAAGAGATCTTTTTGCATTCTATGAGTACTGGTGCTTCTAATGACTTTGAGCGTGCCACCAAAATGGCCCGCGATATGGTTACTCGTTACGGTATGAGTGATAGTCTCGGCACGATGGTGTATGTCGATACTGAATCAGAAAGTATTTTTGGTCGCAACAGTACTAAAACGGTTTCTGAGTTGACACAGCAAAAAGTGGATGCAGAAATTCGGATGCTGATTGATAGCCAATATGCCTTAGCAAGATCAATCCTCGAGCAAAACCGCGATAAAGTTGAAGCGATGGTAGCCGCATTGCTAGAATGGGAAACCATTGATGCTGAACAAATCAACGACATCATGGAAGGTCGTCCACCACGGACGCCTAAGCCACCACCTGCAACCCAGTTCGGTAACTCGGCTGGTACACCAGGTCCAGCAACGGGTAGTGCCCCAGCAACAGCATAAATATCAGTTTTAGTTAACAGGCTGTCTTTATGGACAAACAAGGCATGCAGTTAATGCCCACAACATGGCGTTGTGGGCGTTTTCTTTTTAACTTTCATCAACGCAAGCGTCCCCTCGTGATGGGGATTCTGAATACCACACCGGATTCGTTTTCTGATGGTGGCAAATTTAGAACAGCAAAAGATGCATTGGCCCAAGCAGAGCTAATGATCACAAATGGCGTTGATCTGATTGATATTGGTGGTGAGTCGACTAGACCAGGTGCTGAACCTGTTTCTCTTCAAGAGGAATTAGATCGCGTATTGCCTGTTATCGAGGGTTTAAAGGATTGCGGCGTGCCGCTATCAATTGATACCTACAAAGCTGAAACGATGCGTCAAGCGTTAAGGACGGGTGTAGATTGCGTCAATGATATTTGGGCATTGAGGCAAGAAGGTGCAATAGATGCCGTGCTAGAGCATGCTAATTGCGGCATGGTCTTAATGCATATGCAACGTGACCCTCTCACAATGCAATTTAATCCGGAATATCAAGATGTGATTGCAGAGGTGAAGCAATTTCTTCAAGAACGGGCTGAATTATTACAAGCAAATGGTGTCGAGCGAAACAGAATAGCTATAGACCCAGGCTTTGGATTTGGTAAAAGTCTTGAACATAATTTGCATATGCTTTCTCAATTTCAAGCATTCTCAACACTGGGCTATCCCGTCCTTGCGGGGATATCCCGCAAATCAATGATTGGCAAAATTACTGGTAAAGATGCAAACGATCGGGTTGCCCCTAGTATTGCAGCAGCGATCACGGCTGCTGATCGAGGCGCCAATATTATTCGTGTGCACGACGTTGCCGAAACGGTTGACGCCTTAAAGCTTTGGGAGGCCATAAACACCCAGACTTAGATCTAAAAATCTAAAGTTCTGAGTTTTATAATGATATTTATGAAAAAACAATACTTTGGCACTGATGGTATTCGCGGCGAAGTAGGCACCTTTCCGATAGTTCCAGAATTCATGACCCGCCTAGGCTATGCCGCTGGCATGGTATTGAATCAGGATATCAAAGCAGGTGAGCGTTGCAAAGTGCTGATCGGCAAAGATACCCGCGTATCGGGTTACTTGCTTGAAGCGGCCCTAGAGGCTGGCTTTGCTGCTGCAGGTGTTGACGTTCTGTTATGCGGCCCCATTCCAACTCCGGGCGTTGCCTATCTCACGAAAGCTTTGCGTCTTTCTGCAGGCATTGTGATCTCTGCATCACACAATCCCTATCAAGATAATGGGATTAAATTCTTTTCCGCTAATGGCGATAAGTTATCGGATGAGTTTGAACTATTAATTGAGGCTGAGCTAGAAAAAACCATGGGGTGCGTAAACTCCAAAGAATTGGGAAAAGCCTATCGCTTGGACGATGCAGCAGGGCGCTATATTGAGTTTTGCAAGTCTACCTTTCCAGGCGAATTAAATCTTAAAGGTTTGAAGCTGGTAGTGGACTGCGCCAATGGCGCTGCGTATCACACTGCACCTCATGTATTTCATGAGCTTGGTGCCGAAGTCATCTCTATTGGCGTTAACCCAGATGGACGCAATATTAATGATGGATGTGGAGCTACAGCACCAGCAGCCTTGATTGCTAAAGTTAAAGAAGTGAATGCTGATATCGGTATCGCCCTTGATGGTGATGCAGATCGCTTGCAAATGGTAGACGCTACCGGTCGCCTCTTCAATGGCGATGAGTTGCTCTATGTCTTGGCAAAAGATCGCCTAGATCGTGGCCAAAAGCTGGGCGGGGCAGTAGGCACCCTCATGACAAATTTAGCCGTTGAGAATGCTATTAAAGGACTTGGCATTCACTTTGAGCGTGCCAATGTTGGCGATCGTTATGTTTTGGAATTACTCAAGCAAAGAGGCTGGATCATTGGCGGTGAGGGATCTGGACACTTACTTTGCTTAGATCAACACTCCACAGGTGATGGCACGATCGCAGCATTGCAAGTCCTAGCGGCCATGAGTCAGAACAAGAAGAGTCTTGCCCAACTGCTGGAAACAGTGAAGATTTTCCCGCAAGTACTCTTGAATGTGAAATTCAAACCAGGGTACAACTGGAAGTCGGATGAATCTCTACAGCAGCAGATTGCTAAAGTAGAAAATGATCTCAAAGATACTGGCAGGGTATTGATTCGGGCATCTGGCACTGAGCCTCTCTTGAGGGTCATGGTCGAAACCAAAGATGCTGATGTTGCCATGAGTGCTGCAAAGAGTATTTCAGATCTAGTGCCTACAATTTAGTCATACATCATCATCGCTAATTCTGAATTTGGTTACCTATGGGCTGTTAGTGCAAACTTATCGTAACCAGTAACGAGAGAATTGCACCACATCTCCCATAAGTAGATCTCCACTCTACAAACGAAATATGACACGTGTGTGTGGATTGCGTGATATTTCATGCAGTGATACGAATCTGATGCAGGATATCAAAAAATATGTCTTAGGTCTTAGGTCTTAGGTCCTAGGAAGACTCATATTCTGCCTTAACAGAATTGGCGTGAAACTAAATGGTTGCTCAGACTTAGGATTGACTTGGACTTTAACTGCTTGGACTTGTTCGGCACCCATTACCTCTAGGCGCAGAACATTTTCGACGACGTGTTTTTGGTCTATGGTTTTTAATGGCTGGTCTATGATGAGTCGATGGCTATCGCCATGGATTAAGAGAACGGGCTTCTTAAACTCCTGCGCATGTTTGCTGAGCGTGTGCAAGGTATCTCGATAGCCGCTTTCCGCATGAGTTGCTTGCGTAGGGGTATAAAACATATCGGCCTGATAGCAAAAGACAATGCCTAAATAGCCCTTCATCGAGGCAAGTGCAAAAGCACTTTGTATCCAATCTAGATTAGCTTGGTTTCGTTCATAGTATTCCGCTTTGGATCGTTCATCTCGCTCAAAATTATTATTGGATCCAGGGATATGGAGATTGACAAAGAGAAAATGATTTTTAACCCAGTAAGCATTCTCAACGAACTTTTTATTTTTAGGATCTACATCGGCTTGTCTGGTGAGATCAAGCGTTTGTTTGCCCAGACTCTTAGAGGTATTAAAGAAGATGTATCTGAGCTTATCTAGTCGCTCAATGGGATCATAAGAACCAGCGAGCGGTCTATGACAATCGGTCCATTCATTATCACCAAGGCTGTAAATGAGAGGAGAGATAAATTGATTGAAATAGGCCTTAACTTTCTGATTGTATTCATCGCTACAAGGAGTGGAGCCCGATTTTGTATCACCGATAAAGATGCTAAAGCTCGGTTTGGTTTTATTAATCTCGGAAATCAATCTCTCATAGCGAACATCATCTTCCGGAAGAGAGTAGGGCATGTCACCTAAAGCGACAAATTGAAAAGGCTCAAATGATTGGGCAGAGATAACGCCCGAGCAGGCGATGAACAGCCCAACTAAAAACGCTTTAAACAATCGCATATTTATTTGTGAGAGATAGGTGCATCAGTTAATTCCTTAATTTCCAGCTCGCCAAATATATAGGATTCTAAGCTACAGTGTTTCCAGCCGAGATCGTGAAAGACATCCGCATAATTCTTAGAATATTTGCGGTTACTTTGGTAAAAGATATCCGTGAGCTCATCTTGCTCATCTTCCCCGACAGTATCGGAAAAGTAAATCACTTTCTCTCCACCGTAAGTCTTGCTGATTGCGCCACCAGGAATATCATCGACGCAAATCCCAATATTAGGATCGTAAGCCTTAATGAAGGATGGCTTGATGCTGGTTAAAACGGAGCCTAATTTCCAAACTGTTCCACACTTAATCTCTTTATTTTCTTGCTGGAAGATATTGCGTTCTACTAAGGAGCCCATCTCTAGGGGAATGATTTGATAGTAAATGGCAGACTCCAATTCAATGCATTAATGGTTAGAGTGATTTTGCTATGCGATTGTGACAATTTTGTAGCCGTTAAAAATAGATGTCGAGCTTACTCAGAATCTCCAAGTGATTCCGACTTCGCTACGTGTGGCGCTAGCTTGTTGCGATGCAAAAGTTTGACTGTAATTCATGCCGGTACGCATATAAGAAAGTCCTAAATCCAGGCTCTCAGTAAGAGAGTAAATTCCTGCGATCAAGGCGTAATGACTGACATATTGTTCAACTGTCGGCGGGTTTGTTGTTACTCCAAGATCCAGTGCAATTTTCAAATCTTTGCTGATGGACCAAACAGGCGCTACTGAAACTAGAAATATGTTCGTGCGATTATTATCGGTAGCAAACCCTACGCTGTAATTGATGTTGTAGGGCGATCGCATATACATCGCATTGATATGAACTTCTATGTCATGCCAGTATTTTGAGGCGATAAAGTTCATTCCATAATTGAAGGCTGCTAAGCCTAGTCCAGCCACTTGTTGCTGTTTGCCGGCCGGCAATACGACCGTGGGCTTAACGGCAAAGGCATAACCTAGTTGCTCGTCCTCATAAAACCGCCATTTACTTGCAAGGACATAGTTGGCAAACTTTGCGTAATATCCACTAGGTTGGTTGTAGTAGGTAGTAGAAACTGAGGCCTCAAATTGATCGCTTAAGCCACGGGTATAGGTAAAAGGAAAGGCTTTTGCATCTGTTCTGCCCGTATATTCCTCACCAGGCGTGGTCACGTCTGCTTGTTGATTGCCGCCATTACGATTAATCGAGAAAAAATACTGCTCTATTTGATTGCCACCAGCTTTTACCGTACCTGCATCATCCGTATTCAATGGTTCAAATCCATGGGACAGCATTGGGAGAAGCAGAAGAGCAAAGCAAAGGCGTTTCATGAGAATCTTGCAGGACGTACTAATGATTTAAAGATTTTTATAGTCCAATTCCATGTCATTTAGATGTCTGGTGCTTAGGGAGTTCTTTTGCTTCTCTTTGCTTGAAAAACATGCATAAAACAAGGTGCTTCAAGTCATTCATGATCATTTTCTGACCGAGTAATGAGTTTAATCAATATTCTGCAAGATATTGATTAATATAGATATTATCTGTAAACGTTGGCTTGTCACTAAATCGTCATAGTGAAAACGTATCGTCAATCCATCGCAATGTTGCGTTATTTCAATATCAGGACTAATCACATGAAATCTTTTTTGAAAAAGGCACTCGTTATTGGCGCTATTTCACTTGCTCCAGCAGCATTTGCTGTGGACATGACCGGTGCAGGCGCAACTTTCCCATATCCTATTTATGCTAAGTGGGCTGAAGCCTTCAAGGCCAAAACGGGTTCTAACTTGAACTATCAATCTATTGGTTCTTCTGGCGGCATCAAGCAAATCAAAGCAAAAACAGTTGATTTCGGCGCCACTGATAATCCAGTCAAATTTGATGAACTCGAAAAAGATGGCATGGTTCAGTTCCCAGCCATTATTGGCGGCGTTGTTCCAGTGATTAACGTGGATGGTGTGAAGCCAGGCGAGATCAAATTAGACGGACCAACATTGGCAGACATTTTCCAAGGCCTTATTTCTGATTGGGGTGATAAGCGTATCGCCATCATGAACCCAGGCGTTAAGATTCCTTCTGGTCCAATCACGGTAGTGACCCGTGCAGACGGTTCTGGTACTACTGCAATTTTCACTGACTACTTAGCAAAGACTAGTACTTTGTTTAAGGATTCAGTTGGCTCTGGTGCTAACGTGAAGTGGCCTGCAGCCTCTACAGTTGGCGGTAAAGGCAATGAAGGTGTTGCTGCAAACGTGACCCGCGTGAAGAACTCGATTGGCTATGTTGAGTACGCCTATGCCAAGAAAAATAAAATGACCTTTATTTCTTTGAAAAACAAAGATGGAAATTATGTTTCTCCTGATGACCTCACTTTTGCTGCAGCTGCAGCTGGAACTGACTGGTCAACTATTCCAGGTATGGGTACATTTATTACCAATGCTCCTGGTGCTAAATCATGGCCAATCACTGGCGCATCTTTCATCCTGCTTTATAAGAATCCTGAAAATAAGGCAAATGCTGCTGAGGTGATCAAGTTCTTCGACTTTGCCTTCAAAGATGGCAAAAAAATGGCAGAAGAGTTGGATTACGTTCCAATGCCAGACAAGACTACTGAATTCATTCGCAAGAATGTGTTTACGAAGGTTGTAACTAAGTAAGGTTTGATGCTTGTTTTCTTAATCAATCATTCATGAGCAGCTCCACAACTTTGTGGAGCTGTTTCAATATTTAAATAAGCCAATCTCAATGGACATTACTCAGTCTCACTCGGCACCTACGCCGCAAGCTCTAAAAATCGCGAAGTTACAGCGAGTTCAGGATTTCTTATTCCATGCAGTCACGCAATTCTTTGCGGTGTCAGTTTTAATTGCATTGATGGGAATATTGATCTCTTTGGTGATGAATGCTTGGCCAGCCTTGCATACATTTGGCCCAGGATTCTTTTTCTCACAAGAGTGGGATGTTGTTAATGGTGAGTTTGGTGGACTGATTGCAATTTATGGCACAGTAATTACCTCATTAATTGCCCTGTTGATAGCCGTTCCTTTGAGCTTCGGCATTGCTGTCTTCTTAACAGAGTTATGCCCAGGTCCACTTCGCAGACCATTGGGAACAGCAGTTGAATTATTGGCTGCAGTGCCATCCATCATTTATGGCATGTTTGGCTTATTTATTTTTGCTCCTTTATTTGCTGAATATATTCAACCAGTATTAGCTGGTACCTTAGGACAAGTTCCTGGTTTCGGAATCTTATTTTCTGGCGCCTTTAATGGCATTGGTATTCTTTGTGCAGGTTTGATCTTGGCAATGATGATTCTCCCTTTTATTGCCTCTGTCATGCGCGATGTGTTTGAAATCGTGCCACCAGTTCTCAAAGAATCAGCGTATGGCATTGGTTGTACTACTTGGGAAGTGGTTAAGAATGTTGTGTTGCCCTATACCAAGGCTGGCGTGATCGGTGGCGTGATGTTGGGATTAGGTAGGGCGCTTGGCGAAACGATGGCTGTTACCTTCGTCATCGGTAATGCACATCGCTTATCAGCTTCTTTATTCTCCCCAGGCACTTCGATTGCTTCAACTTTGGCCAATGAATTTGGCGAGGCTGAAGCTGGTAACCATTTATCTTCTTTGTTTGCCCTAGGCTTGGCGCTGTTCATTATTACCTTCGTTGTTTTAGCGTGCGCAAAGTGGATGCTAAATAATATGGAGAAGAAGCAGGGCTTGAAAACATGAACAATTCTTCCAACATCGATAAAAGCATCTTTGCCAAACGTAAAAGAGCCAATAAAATTGGTCTTACCTTGTCTATGGGTGCCATGCTCCTAGGAATGATCTTCCTTTTTTGGATTCTGGGTGTTTTGTTATTTAAGGGCTTTTCAGCCATTGATTTGAGTCTGTTCACTCATAGCACGCCAGCTCCTGGTTCAGAAGGTGGTGGACTGGCTAATGCAATCGTTGGCAGTCTTCTATTGGTAGGAACCTGTACCTTGGTCAGTACCCCCATTGGTGTTCTAGCAGGTCTGTATTTGTCTGAATACGGTGATCGCAGCCGTGTTGCGGCAGTGACCCGCTTTGTAACCGACATTATGTTATCTGCACCATCGATTGTGATTGGCTTGTTCGTCTATGCCTTTATTGTGGCGCAAGCAAGGCACTTTTCTGGCTGGGCAGGTACTGTAGCTCTTGCTCTGATTGCGATACCTGTTGTGGTTCGCACTACTGAAAATATGTTGCGTTTAGTACCAGGCAGTTTACGTGAGGCAGCTTATGCATTGGGTACACCCAAGTGGAAGGTAGCTTTTATGATTACTTTGCGGGCAGCGCAAAGTGGTATCATGACTGGTATCTTGCTAGCCTTAGCACGTGTAAGTGGTGAAACAGCCCCATTGCTCTTCACAGCACTGAATAATCAATTTTTCTCAACCAATATGAATGCGCCTATGGCCAATTTGCCAGTGGTGATTTTCCAATTTGCCATGAGTCCTTATGACAACTGGGTTGAGCTTGCCTGGGGTGGTGCCTTGCTGATCACGTTTGCCGTTCTCGGCTTAAATATTTTGGCACGCGTTGTATTCCGAGAGAAGGTCCAAGGATGATGAGTAATATGAAATCAATGTTTGACTTAAATAAGATTGATAGTCAAGGGGGTAGTGTGGAAACAACAAATCAACAATCAGGCCAAGCTGCGATTAATGCGCTTGAAGTGAGAGATCTTAACTTTTATTATGGCTCTTTCCAAGGTCTGAAGAATATCAATCTTGATATTGAGCAAGGTAAAGTTACTGCCTTTATTGGCCCATCAGGTTGTGGTAAATCTACTCTGTTGCGCACACTAAATCGTATGTATGACCTCTATCCAGGTCAACGTGCTGAAGGTCAAATCAACTTCTATGGTCAAAATATTCTTGAGCCAGGCCAAGATTTGAATTTATTGCGTTCACGTATTGGCATGGTTTTCCAAAAACCAACGCCATTTCCAATGTCTATTTATGAAAACATTGCCTTTGGTGTTCGCTTATATGAAAAACTCTCACGCTCTGAAATGGATGAGCGGGTAGAGTGGGCGCTCAATAAGGCTGCATTATGGACTGAAGCAAAAGATAAATTGAATCAAAGTGGTTTATCTTTATCTGGTGGTCAGCAACAGCGTTTGTGTATCGCCCGTGGCGTTGCCGTGAAGCCATCCGTCATCTTGCTTGATGAACCTACTTCTGCCTTAGATCCAATTTCTACAGGTAAAATTGAAGAGTTGATCAATGAGCTTAAGCATGAGTACACGATTGCAATCGTTACTCACAACATGCAACAAGCTGCCCGTGTTTCGGATTACACAGCTTATATGTACCTTGGTAGTTTGGTGGAGTATGGTAAAACAGATGAAATCTTTATCAAGCCTAAGCGTAAAGAAACAGAAGACTATATTACCGGTCGCTTCGGTTAATTGGAGATATTAAATGCCAGATAAACACCTTTCATCCCAATTTGATGCTGATCTCAATTCGCTTTCAAGCCGTTTGCTTGAAATGGGCGGATTGGTTGAATCTCAAATTGCTACCGCTATGCGTGCCTTTACGCAAATGGATCTTGATACCTGCAATATCGTCATCGAAAATGAAAAGCTGGTAAATGACCTAGAGATACAAATTGATTTAGCTTGTACAGAAGTTATTGCTCGCCGCCAACCTACTGCTCGTGATCTTCGTTTAGTAATGGCAGTATCCAAAGCTATTACGAATTTGGAGCGCGCAGGTGATGAGGCAGAGCGTGTAGCTAAGAGAACCAAGCGTTTAATTGAGGCTGGTGCACCACATAACATCAACGTTGCAGAGATTCGTCTTTCAGGACAGATGGCTATTAATCTCTTGCGCCGTAGCTTAGACGCCTTTGCAAGGCTTGATACCACAGCTGCTGCTGAAGTTGTTGCTGAAGATCGCCAGATTGATGAAGAATTTAGAGGCTTCGTCCGCAAGTTGATTACATATATGTCTGAAGATCCGCATACCATTTCTACAGGCCTCGATATGCTGACGATTGCTAAGGCGATTGAGCGTATTGGTGATCACGCCAAGAATATTGCTGAGTTTGTGATTTATATCGCAAAAGGCTCTGATGTACGCCATATTCCGCACGAAGATTTAGTGCGCGAAGCGAACAAAAGCGATTAAATAAGCCCAACTATTCGCATGACTCACCGCATACTAGTTGTTGAAGATGAGCCATCGATTGCAGAGTTGATTGCAATCAACTTATCCCATGCTGGCTTTGAGGTAGAGAAGGCGATGCAAACTGATATCGCCCAAGGTCTCATGAAGGAGCGATTGCCAAGCCTTATCATCTTAGACTGGATGCTCCCTGGAAAATCCGGTGTGCAGTTTGCAAAAGAACTGAGAGCAAATGAGCGCACCAGAGGTTTACCAATTTTGATGCTCACTGCTAAAAGCGAAGAGGCCGATAAGGTCTTAGGATTAGATTCGGGTGCAGATGATTATGTGACCAAGCCTTTTTCTCCTAAAGAGTTGATTGCCAGGGTTAGAGCCCTTTTACGCAGACAAACTCCAATTGAAGATACTGGCCCGCTGACCGTGGGTCCTTTGAGGCTCGACCCAAGTTCCCACCGGGTTTTAGCTATTTGGCCCAATACTGATCCAAGACCGATTTCTTTAGGACCTACTGAATACAGACTCCTTCAGTTCTTTATGAGCAATCCTGAAAGAGTCCATTCACGTACCAATTTACTTGATAACGTATGGGGCAATGAGGTCTACATTGAAGAACGTACGGTTGATGTTCATATTAAGCGTTTGAGGGCTGCACTAGCCCCGGTCGATTGCGATCGTTATATTGAAACGGTCAGGGGTAGCGGTTACCGGATTACCAAGACTCCTACAGAGTCTTAAATTTATCAATTTTTGTCCTTTTCGCTCATTTCCGTGGTGTTTCTGGAGATGATCTAAGATGGCAGCATGATTTCCGCCTTAACCCGCTTTTTTTTCATTGTTGGTCTTGCAATCATTGCCGCCTTCATCACCCTATTTAATCTAGGTGCTGAGTGGGCTATTGTTGTTGGGATTGCGCTCTTGGCGGTACCGCTCATCTATACCTATATCAACTTAGCGCGACTAGGTAAATATGTACAAGATGACTCCATTGAGTCCATGCCCTTGCCAAGCGGACTTTGGGAAGAGGTGCTTTATAAGTTGCAGCGTTTAGTGAAGAACTTAAAGCTAAGAATGCGCAATATTGAGCAGCAACACGAGAATTTTATCGAGGCTTTTCAGGCTTCACCTAACGGCATTGTGATGCTAGATGAAAATGATCAGATCGAATGGTGCAACTCCATCGCTGAGAGTTTCTTTGGTTTGAACTTTAGGCGCGATGCGATGCAAAGGATTAATTTTCTGATCCGTCGCCCTGAGTTTGTTCAATATTTAATGAGACGTGATTTTGAGGAACCTTTGCTATTAGAGCGAATGGGGCCTCAGAGTAGTCTGAGCTTAATATTGCAACCATTTCCGTTTGGTAATCAACGACACTTGCTACTAGTACAAAACGTCACTGATCTGCAAAAAGCAGATGCGATGCGTCGCGATTTCGTTGCCAATGTTTCGCATGAGATGAGAACCCCGATTACTGTTTTAATGGGATTTCTAGAAACAGTCCAAACATTGGATCTTGAGAAGAGTCAACGTGATCAGTATTTCGACATGATGATGTCTCAAGCGCAGCGTATGAAAAGCCTCGTTGAAGATCTATTAACGCTTGCTAATCTAGAATCTAATTCGCTGCCTGCCACTGCAAATAAGGTGAATGTCGAAACAATCATGGCATTACTCAGGAATGATGCGGAAGCTTTGTCTCAAGGAAAACATAGTTTTAGTTTTGAGGTCCTTGCTAAGGAAAATATCTTGGGAGATGAGCGCGAGATACTGTCTGCATTTAGCAATTTAGTATCCAATGCTATTCGGTACACACCAGATGCTGGGGAAATTCAGGTGCGATGGGATGTGAACGCTCAAGGTCAGGGTGAATTTTCTGTAACAGATACAGGCCCTGGAATAGCGTCAGAACACTTATCAAGATTAACAGAACGTTTTTATCGGGTAGACCGGAGCAGATCTCGTGATACTGGAGGGACTGGCTTAGGCTTGGCCATCGTCAAGCATATTGCCAACAGGCATCAAGCTCTATTAAACATTGAAAGTACCTCAGGAAAAGGGAGTACTTTTACCTTGCAGTTTCCAAAAAACCGCTTAACTGCTTAAGCCTTTTAGAAAATCAATCCTTCTTTTTCTTTTTCTTTTTCTTGGATTCTTTTGGCAATTTATCGGCTTTGCCGCTGGCGTATAAACACCAAACCTTGATTTCTTCAAATAACTCGACAAGGTCCTCATGCGGGAGACTTTTTAAGTCAACTAGCCCAATTGCGCCAGTTTCTTGCAGTTGTTTAACTGCATCTTCATATCGATAATCACTCATGGCTTTAACTTGTCATTGTTAGGGATAGGCAATCCTACCAAACTAATATGACAAATCCCCTTTTTTGACTGTTTTAATGGGTTTTTAGTCCGGATCGTCAGAAACTTCGGACTCTCTTTTAACTCCGGTTAGCCCTGCCATCAGTCGCTCTAGAGGGCCGCCGATGATCAGGGTTAGCAAAATTGCTCCCAAGGATAATCCCCCCAAAACAAATTGCCCAGCCCCAAAAGACGCGCCAATCAGAGCGCATGCCCAAAGACTGGCTGCCGTAGTCAGGCCATGAACTTTTTGGGAGCGTTGCTCACGAATGATGACTCCAGCACCTAAAAATCCTAGACCAGTGATCAGTCCTTGGAGTACGCGACTGACAGCCTGTGCGTCATCTTGGACAAAGTCACTAATCAGCATGACCGCTGTTGCTGAGCCAATGGCAACTAAGGAGTGAGTCCGAATGCCAGCAGATTTGTGATGAAGCCAACGGTTAAGGCCAAGAATAGCGCCAACTATCAAGGCTAGAGCTAGTCTTAATGCGATAGTGCTGTAAAGGCTCCAATCCATGATTCGAATTCCTTAATGAATGATTATCAAATCAGTGTATCCCAGTCACTTCAATCTGTCATAAAAACGCCTCTCCCTTGTCATTTCATGATTGAATAATGTGAATGAGCTTGTTAATGCATTTCCACACAATGGAAATGCCGAGATTAATCTTTCATCACAAGGATGCAATATGAAAAAATTGATTTTACGTTTATGGAACGCTTGGAATGAAGCAAGAGTAGGGTATGCAAATCGATATGCGAATCACCGAATTGGTAGCTAGTCATCAGCATGTCATGTATCAACGCTATATTCAATTGTCGGATATTTTCTGACCAAGATAAAGTGGTAGCACTCTCCCTTAGACCCAGTTTCGACTGGGTTTTTTCTTTGATTGATATTAATAAAACTGAAATAAAGACGCACTAGGATGGTGTCATCTTCTCTTTAGAAAGTGAAATCGACATGAACACAAATCTTGCTCAATATTTGTCTGATGTATTTCGCAACGAAGTCCAAGAAAAACCTCCACTAGACTCCGGTGAAGTTAAGCCTAAAATTGTCTACTTAAATGATCGAAAAACAAATCAATTTCTAATAGACGGAAAGTATGCATTGCGTCTCGATGAAATTATTTGAACTGAAAATTTATCTATTCATTTCTGATGACTCGCCCCTATAACATTCTCTTTCTGTGTACTGGCAACTCTGCTCGCTCTATTCTTGGAGAAGCCCTAGCTACGACTCTTAGTCATGGCCGCTTTATTGGCCATTCGGCTGGTTCTAAGCCAAAAGCCTATGTACATCCTATTGCTTTAAAACTTGCTAGGGAGATAGGTTATCCACTGGAATTACTGAGAAGTAAAACCTGGGACGAGTTTGGTAAAGAGGATTCACCTCAAATGGATTTCATCATTACCGTTTGTGATTCTGCAGCTGGGGAAGAATGTCCTTATTGGCCCGGTCATCCTACTACTGCCCATTGGGGCTTTATGGATCCTGCTGCTGTAACTGGTAGCGAGCATGATATGTGGGAAGCCTTTAGAAAAGTCGAAATGGGATTGCGTAATCGGATTGAATTATTAATTGATCTTCCAATTGATAAGCTGGATCACTTGCAAATCAAAGATGAACTGCATGCTATTCATCATCAATGCAAATAAGACGGATTAATAACAGATCTTAATATGGCGACCTATAGTGTTTATTACGCCGGCTTATCGCTGACAACCCATCAAAAATTCACCCTTGCCAAAGCGATCACCAAAATTCATGCAGATGTGACTGGTGCAGAGGCCTATTTTGCTCAGGTGATCTTTAAGCAATTAGATCAGCATGATTGCTTTATTGGTGGCGTTCTGCTTGATGAACCACATATTTTTCTAAATGGTCAAATCCGCATCGGTAGAAGCGAGCAAATGAAGAAACAATTGTTAGTTGAGCTCGAGATTGCTATACAAAGCACTACTAAATTAGCAGGGCACCAAATTTGGGCCTATATTGACGAAATTGTCCCCGGTCAAATGATTGAATACGGCCAAATCTTGCCTGCAGTAGGTGACGATAGTGTTTGGTTCTCGACTCTGCCGGCAAGTATTCAGAAAAAGCTGATTTACCTCAATTCTTAATCAACCCTCCTTATTTGTATAAGCATTAAGATGTGCAGGTAAGTTCATTGCCTAGGTAGCCCATGTCTTCTGAGAAGAAACCCCTATTTGCCGTTCTGAGGTCAGTAGAGTCCTTTAAAAATCCTCGCCCAAGTATCAAAAAGCGGATGGCCGATGGCAAGGCCTTACGCAAGCAGGTGAGCATTGCCGAGCAAGGGGTATATACAGCGCCAAAAAGCCGCATTGATCCTGTCACGATCTTGGAAGAGCAGGCCAAGCAACGCATTCAATCTTTAATTCCGATTCGCTATGAACGGATGTTGCAGTCTCCCTTCGCTTTTTACCGTGGTGGCGCTGCCATCATGGCGCAAGATTTAGCCAATCAACCCACAACCAATATCGTTGTCCAGCTCTGTGGAGATATGCATGTTTCCAACTTTGGTTTATTTGGAACAGCGGAACATCGATTGGTATTTGGTATCAATGATTTTGATGAAACGCTACCTGGCAGCTGGGAGTGGGATATCAAACGTTTAGTTTCTAGTGCTCTGATCGCATCAGAGAGTTTGGGTGGCGATAAGGCCTTGGGTAAAAAGTTGGTTTACCACATTGCATCAGAGTATCAAAAGCGGATTGAGCAATACGCCAAAATGCCTTATTTGGATTTGGCGCAAGAATTTATTGGTGAGAAAGATATTCGCAAGCACTTTAGTAAGGAGCATCAGAAAAAATTAGATGCCTACCTGAAGGAGACCAAGGGGCAGGGTAATATTCAGGTGCTGCAAAGTTTGACAACACTGGTGGGCAAGAATCGACGCATTATCAATAGACCTCCATTAATTGAACATTTTAAGAAAGATGCCTATGGCGTCTCCTTAGAATCCATGATTGATAAAGCCTTGTTGAATTACTCCAGCACATTATTGGTAGATCGACAAATCTTGTTTCAGCGTTACTCACTCAAAGATTTCGCCAGAAAAGTAGTCGGTGTTGGTAGCGTTGGAACCAATTGCATGGTCTTATATTTTGAGGGTGATAGCGAAAACGACCCCTTATTTCTGCAATACAAGGAAGCGCAAAAATCGGTCTTAACGCCATATCTTGGCGAATCTATCTATCGCGATATGGGTCACCGTGTTGTAGCTGGCCAGAGATTGCTTCAGGGTGCCCCCGATATCTTCTTAAATTATGGCGCCGTTCAATATGATATCCATAGGAGTCAGGGTTTCTATTTGCGTCAATTGCGCGATATGAAAGGCGGTATTGGAGTTGGTACTGGTGGAGTGACTTTAAAAAACTTTCCTGATTATGCAAAGTTATTTGGTTGGGCCTTAGCCTTAGGTCATGCACGTTCGGGTGATGCTGCCATGATTGCGGGATACTGCGGCCAATCAGCAGAACTCAATGAAGCGCTGTATTCTTTTGCCAAGTCGTATTCAAAGCAAAATATGAAGGACTATGAGCAATTCTGTAAGGCGGTTAAATCCGGAAAATTACAGACGGCAAAGAAAAAAATAGCTCTTTGAGGCATATTATGGTTTAGTCATCAGACTGTCATTTTCTGGGTGGATATTGTAGTTTCCCCCAACTTTTTTCTTGCTTCATTCTATGAAAATATCCTATCTCATTAAAGCCGTACTCCCGATTTTGTTTACTTCCTTTGCGGGATTCATTGAGGCGGCTGCGATCTATCCAATTGATCAAGCTAGTATTTTGGCCAGCTCTAAATTCGATATCAAAGTAGAGTTCAATCAAGTAATTGATCCCAGCAATCTCTCCCTCACTATTAACGGAGCACCTGTCAATCAACTGATCACTAGCAAATCAGAATTTATCTCTGACGAAAACGGTAAGGGTAGCTCAGTGATCTATCGGGATGTGCAACTGCCTAAGGCAGGAAAATATGAGTTAGTAGCTCGTACACCACAAGAAAAGTTACAAGTGACTTGGGATGTTTATGCAAGCGGTCCACGTAAAGTAAAAAATGTAATTTTGTTCGTGGGTGATGGCATGACCATTGCCAACCGAACTGCTGCCCGTGTTTTATCCAAAGGCATCACAGAGGGTAAATATCAAGGTAGGCTGGCATTCGATGATATGCCTAGTACAGCCATGATTGGAACTTCGGGCTCTGATTCTTTGATTACCGATTCTGCCAATTCCATGAGTGCTTACACAACAGGACACAAGACTGCTGTTAATGCCATGGGCGTTTATGTTTCTCGTGCCAGTGATAATTTATCTCACCCTAAGGTAGAGACGATCACTGAGTTGCTCAAGCGCAAGACCAAGATGTCAGTAGGCATTGTGTCTGATGCTGAATTACAAGATGCCACCCCAGGGGCTATGGTCGCCCATACGAGACGTCGCGCTGATAAGCAATATATTGCTGATCAATTATTAGCCAGTGGGGCCGAGGTTATTTTGGGCGGTGGTGCTGCTTACTTTTATCCTCAATCGGCAAAAGCATCTAAGCGTAAGGATGAAAAAAATCTCATTGAAGCATTTAAAACTGATGGCTATCAACTGGCATTTACTAAGCAAGAGTTAATGTCTGCTGCAGATAATAAAAACACGAAAAAATTATTTGGCGTGTTTCATCCAGATAATATGGACGGCTCTTTAGATCGCCTTTTTCTCAAAAAAAATACTGTTGCCCAATTCCCGAATCAACCTGATCTCACAGAGATGACTCAGTCGGCGATAGAGGTCTTATCTAGAAATCCAAATGGATTCTTTTTGATGGTAGAGGCTGCGTTAATTGACAAGTTCAACCACCCATTAGATTGGGAGAGAGCGGCTTTTGACACCATCATGCTGAGTAATGCTGTGCAAATCGCTAAAGATTTTGCCAAAAAGAATCCGGACACACTGATTATTGTGACGCCTGATCATACCCATAGTGGTTCGATCAGTGGCGTAGTTCATGACGATATACCGGGCCCACTGCGCGAGAAGGTGGGCACCTATGCATCGGCAGGATTCCCTAATTATCCTAAGGCAGATGTGCAGGGTTATCCCAATCAAATTGATGTGACTAAACGTCTGGCATTCTTCTATGGCAATTACCCAGATCATTATGAAACCATGCATCCGAAGCTAGATGGGACTTTTGTCCCAGCGGTCAAGAATGATTCTGGAAAATTTGTAGCTAATCCGAAATATATTCAGCTACAAGAAGATGCCATCCATGTGGGTGGCAATTTACCATCTCATCAGGATGTTGGTGTGCATACTGCAGACGATGCCTTGCTCAATGCAATGGGCCCAGGTTCTGAGAAATTCAAAGGCTTTATGGATAACACAGAGGTATTTAAAGTTATGGTTCAGTCTTTGGGTCTTGGCTCAAAATAAATTCCCTGCTTATGAGGTTTGTTACTCATATTAATTGGCTGTCATTGACTGAAACTGCAATCAGTCAATGACACAATACTGAAACATTCCTGGTTCAGTATTGCGCTGTGAATACTAAATCTGAACTTCTAGAATCAATCCTTACCTGTCCTCATTGCCAAGCCTCTGAGGTCATCAGCATTGAAGTGGGTAGCTCTTACCACCTCTATCGTTGCCATTCTTGCAGCACGATTCTGAAGCCCAAGTCGGGTGATTGCTGCATTTTGTGTAGTTTTGCTAATCGCGATTGCTCAAGCTCTGAGCAAAACTTGGCTGCCTAAACGAGTCCTGCCAAGCCCAGCCCATTAGGCCTGCTGTCATTTTCATCAATGTGTCACGGTTTTTACATAAAATAGACATATTCGATACAGCATTCCATTTTTGGGGAATATTTTGGCAAGTCATCCCGTAGATCCTTTATCTAATCCTGCAGACCTCATTGCTGCAGTGGATTTGGGATCTAATAGTTTCCGGATGCTCATTGCTCAGGCAGTCAATACACCCTCTGGCACTCAACTAAGACCTATAGATACCTTGCGTGAGTCGGTGCGTCTCGCTGCCGGCCTTACAGAGAATAAATTACTTGGTAATGATGCTTACCAAAGAGGCTTAACCGCTATTCGCCGCTTTGGCGAGCGTATTAGAGGCTTTGATCCTGCCAACGTGCGCGCGGTTGCGACAAATACCCTACGGGTTGCAAAAAATGCTCAGCAATTTGTGGATGACGCTCAAATAGCTTTAGGCTTTCCAATCGAAGTGATTGCAGGGGTTGAAGAGGCGCGTTTAATCTATATTGGTGCCGCCCATGAAGTCCAAGCCGTGCAAGGCAATCGTTTGGTGGTTGATATCGGCGGTGGCTCGACAGAATTTATCATCGGCAAAGGCTATGAACCCAAGCTCTTGGAAAGTCTCTACATAGGCTGCGTTTCTCATAGTATGCGTTTTTTCCCCAAAGGCAATATCGATGCACATGAATTTAAAGAGGCGGAGTTAGCTGCGAGACGGGAAATTCAAGTCATTGCTGGGGCTTATCTCAATTCTGGCTGGAAGCAGGCGATTGGGTCATCAGGTACGGCGAGAGCTCTGGCGGAGCTGATTTCCGCAAATGACCTCAATGGTCACGGGGATAGCCTGAGCATGGGTCGCGCGAATTCCAGCAGTGGTCTGATTACACGTGAAGGCTTAAAAGCCCTTAAGAAACATTTGCTTAAATATGAGAATGTCAATCAAGTTGAGTTGGTAGGTCTTAAGGATGACAGAAGGTCTGTTTGGCCTGGTGGCTTAGCCATCATGCTGGCGGTGTTTGATGAGTTGGGCATCGAAGAGATGGAAGTCACTGATGCGGCTTTACGAAGTGGTGTCTTATACGATTTACTGGGGCGCTCACAACATCATGATATGCGCTACGTAACAGTTGAACAGTTCATGCAGCGTTATGCGGCAGATCGTGAGCAGGCTAATCGGGTTGGCAAACTAGCGGTTGATTTTTTACAGCAGCTACCAAAGCCTGAGGCAGAGAATAGAGCAGATAATGTGGCTTTGTTGCAGTGGGCGGCTAATTTGCATGAAATCGGCCTTTCAATTTCACACAATGGTTATCACAAGCATTCAGCCTATATCGCAGCGAATGCCGATATGCCTGGATTTTCCAAGAATGATCAAGCTAGATTAGCGGCCTTATTGATTGGCCATACTGGCAAGCTTGGAAAGCTTGCAAACAACCATAGCTTCTATGATTGGCGCATGTTGTTTTGCTTGCGCTTAGCTCAAGTGCTGTGTCGTGGTCGTAATGACACCAATTTACCGCGTATTAAAGTATCTGAACACAATGGATCTTATCTAGTGAGTCTTTCTAAAGAGTGGGCTGCTGAACACCCTCTAACAGAATTTAGTTTGATTAAAGAGGCGGCTGAATGGGAAAGAGTAGGTCGGTCTTACCAAGTCAGTCTGAAGTAATACTGCTGCAGAATAAAAAAGCCGCTTCACGTGGAAGCGGCCAATTCACCTGAAAATATTTTCTTAGAATTACATCCCCAAGAAATGCTTTGCATAACGTGGATTGATATCTGACAAACGCAGCATAGTCAGTAAATCTGCAGTATTGAAGTCAGGATCCCATGCTGGAGCGCTACAAATCTTGGCACCCAATTTAAGGTAACCCTTAATCAATGGAGGAGCGTCAACTTCTAGACCACCATTGAGCTTATCTAAGGGCAATGGTAAGCGGGGGAAGGCATGAAACTCAGTTGGCGCCATTTGATCGCTGCCAAGTGAGTTATAGAGACTGGCTGCAAAGTGACCACCGTCTGCCATCGGAATGCTTGCGCAACCGAGCAAGATTTCGTAGCCATTTTTCAGCATGTACTGGGCTAAACCACTCCACAGAGCCATGATGACAGCACCAGAGCGATAGTCCTGGTGAACACACGATCTGCCAAGCTCGACTAATTTAGGTCGCAAGTGATCTAAACGGGTGAGGTCGAACTCAGAGTCAGAATACAAGCGACCAATTTCCTTAGCCTTGTGTGGTGGCAGAACGCGATAGGTGCCAACCACCTTTAGGGTGTCTTGATCACGAATTAATAGGTGGTCACAATAAGCATCAAACTCATCGACATCTAAACCCTCTGGGTTTTGAGAGAGACTTGCGCCCATTTCTTCTGCGAAGACTTTATAACGTAAACGCTGTGCTTCTTTGACTTCACTTGCGCTACTAGCCCATTGAATCTGAAATGCAGGGCGTTTTGCTTTTGCTGCTTGAGGTACAACGGCAACTGCTTCAGCTGCCGCTAATTCAGCGCGGGCTTTGGTGGCAAATTTTTTCCCAAATAGCTTCTTGGCCAGCTTTTTAGAGAGCTTTTTAATGGGATTTAACTTAGATTGGCTTGGATCCTTTTTCTTTCTAGGAGAAAAGATCTCAAAGGCGCCAATTGGGTTTGGAATATCAGACATAGTTAGCCTTGTATATGGTTTGTATGATCGTAGAGCGCATTTATTACGGTTTTAAGACAATCGGAATACAGACGGCAGACCACATCAGAACGGCAATCAACAGGGCTAACATGACCGCAGCAGAGCCAAAATCCTTGGCGCGCTTAGAGAGGTCGTGATGTTCAAAGGAGATGCGATCTATGGCCGCTTCAACGCTGGAATTGAGCAACTCAACGACCAATACCATGAGCAAAGAGGCAATTAGCAAAGCCTTTTCCAAATAACTAATTGGCAAAAGAAAGGCGACTGGCGTTAATAAAACGAATAGCGTTAATTCTTGTCTAAAAGCACTTTCTTCTTGAAAGGCATAAACCAAGCCACACCAAGAATTCTTAGCTGCATGCCATGCTCTAGCAAGTCCACGATTCCCTTTGTGGGGGTTTTGATCTATATGATAGGGGGAGGTCAAAACAAGCCCTTATTAAGCAATGGCTGTGACATGCACATCAGTCGTTGGTACCGGCTTGAGATGTTTTGCAAACTCTTCAGAAGCGGCTCTCCAAGAAAATTTCTCAGCGTGCGCACGGGCAACTTCACGAGGAATTTTTAATGCTTCGATACAGGCCACACGTAAATCTTCATTCATGGCGCCCGCTTTGGAGTTCCCGAGAACATCAATGGGGCCGGTAACGGGATAAGCCGCCACAGGAGTACCGCAAGCCATGGCTTCTAGTAAAACAAGTCCAAACGTATCAGTCTTACTAGGAAACACGAATACATCAGCTGCTGCATAGACTTTGGCAAGCTCATGCTGTTGCAGAACACCAAGATAGTTCACTTCAGGATATTTTTCTTTGATGCCTGCCATCGCTGGACCATCACCAACTACCCATTTAGACCCTGGTAAATCGATCTCTAAAAATGCATTGATGTTCTTTTCAATCGCTACTCGACCAACATACAAAAATATGGGATGTGCAGTATTAAGAGTCTTGGATTCTTGCATTTTGAAAATATCCAAATCAACACCGCGTGACCACAGAACCACATTATTCAGACCGTATTTCTCAAGATCATCTTTCACTACAATCGTTGGTGCCATCACTGCCATTGAAGGGCCATGGAACCAGCGAATAAAGGCATAAGTGATTGCCAGCGGAATACCAGTACGTGCTTTTACATACTCTGGGAAACGGGTGTGATACGCAGTAGAGAAGGGTAGATTGTTCTTAACAGCGTATGAGCGGGCAGATAAACCTAAAGGACCTTCTGTAGCAATATGCATGGCATCGGGTGCAAACTCTTTGATACGACGGGCTACTTCTTTGCCTGGAAATAAGGAGAGCGCGATATCTGGATAAGTCGGGCAAGGGATGGATTTAAATCCATTAGGCGTAATCATTTCAACCTCATGACCCATGGCAGTCAATTCAGAGCGGGTTTGCTTGAGGGTGCGAACAACGCCATTTACCTGTGGATCCCATGCGTCAGTGATGATCATAATTTTCATAGCACAGCCTCTTTCAGAAGTGATTCAACAGCAGGTTGGAAGGCAATTTCAGGAGTTTCAACAGGTTCACCTTTGATATAGGGCCAGTGAACAATTTTTAGCTCACCCGTATGGGTTTCAACTAAGGCGGTCAAACTTTCGACCCAGTCACCATCGTTGCAGTAGAGCAAACCATCAATCTCACGGATTTCTGCTTTATGGATGTGACCACAGACAACTCCGTCGCATCCTCGCAGACGGGCTTCTCTAGCCATAATATGTTCGAAGTCAGCGATATAACTCACTGCATTCTTGACTTGATGCTTTAAGTATTGAGAGAGTGACCAATACTGCAAGCCCATTTTGACTCGCAGCATATTGAAGTAACGATTAATATAGAGAATGAAGGAGTAGAGCGTATCACCAACATAGGCAAGCCATTTGGCGTACTGCATCACTCCATCAAAAAGATCGCCATGGGTAACCCAGAGCTTCTTGCCATCTAAGGTAGTGTGAATTACTTCCTCAACAACCTTCACATCGCCGAAAGAGAGTCCAAAAAATTGACGGGCGCTTTCATCATGATTGCCGGGTACGTAAATCACTTCAGCTCCCTTACGAGCCTTACGTAATAGTTTTTGTACGACGTCGTTATGAGCCTGTGGCCAATAGAATGACTTCTTTAAACGCCAGCCATCAATGATGTCACCAACGAGATAAAACTTATCGGCTTCGTTATGCTTTAAAAAATCGAGGAGGTAGTTTGCCTGACACCCTGATGTTCCTAGGTGTACGTCTGAAATCCAGATGGCTCTGTAATGCATCATGAAACCGTATTAAGCCAAGCCACTATGTAAGCATCATGACATTTTTAAGTCAGTTTGATGACGCTAGGCATTTGCTTTATATTGAAGCCGTATATGAGTATTCCTCCAGCATTGATTGAGAAAGAAACCCCTTTTATTACCCGTTTTGGTCTATGGATGGCCATTTGGGCTCATGTTCTTTCTGGAGTAGCCACCCTCTTCATGGTGTTTCCATTCGCTAATCTGAAAACCAGACACTTTCATATTCAGCAGTGGTCAATAAAGCTGCTGAAGATTTTTGGTATTCAATTGCGGGTGATGAACCCAGGTATTCTGCCGAGCAATTCCTATTTACTCGCGTCCAATCATATTTCCTGGCTAGATATTCATGCTATCAACGCCTTCAAACCCATTCGGTTTGTGGCTAAGTCTGAAGTAGAAAAGTGGCCCATTTTTGGATGGATGGCAAAACAGTTAGGTACGGTTTTTATCAAACGGGATAGCTCAAGACATGCCCATGTGGTGGTGGGAGAGTTGAGTGCCGTACTGAAATCCGAGTCAGTCTGTATTTTTCCCGAGGGCACATCCACCACTGGTGAAACCGTGCGTCCTTTTAAGCCAAACTTATTCGAGGCAGCTGTGATGGCAAATTTGCCGGTCTACACCCTAGCAATTCGCTATTTATCCAAGGCAACTGGTCAACGCTCAGATGTGCCTGCTTTTGTAGCAGATATGGGGCTTTTGGAGTCAATGAGCAAGATTCTCAAAAACCGGAATTTGATTGCGGAGCTCACCTTTTTTCCACCCCCTGCGGCAACGCCTGAGCAGCCAAGTGATCGGAAATGGCTGGCTCTGCATAGCCATGAGCAAATTGCCAAGTACCTAAGCTCGTCAAATACCTTGTAGTCTGTAACAATAATGTCATAAGTTAGGGCGTAAACTTCACATTATTCAGTGGAAATAAGATGACTTCAAGGCATACAGAGATGGCAGAGTGGTATCAACGTGCTCAAGAAGAGATCCTTGATAGCATGGATGAAGAGCTCGAAATGGAGCTTGATGACGATCGTCTCTCGCCTGATGGTGAAACTGGATCCCAAGTCTCTCGCAATGTTTACTTTAAAGAGCTCTTCAGATTGCAGGGAGAACTTGTAAAGCTCCAAGATTGGGTCGTTGCGAATAATGTAAAAGTTGCTGTGCTGTTTGAAGGTCGCGACTCAGCCGGTAAGGGTGGGGCTATTAAGCGGATTACCCAGCGCCTGAATCCGCGCGTTTGTAAAGTGGTGGCTTTGCCTGCGCCAAATGAACGTGAAAAGACGCAGTGGTATTTCCAAAGATATATTTCTCACCTGCCAGCTGGCGGTGAAATAGTGTTGTTCGATCGCAGTTGGTATAACCGTGCTGGCGTTGAAAAAGTGATGGGCTTTTGTACTGACGCAGAGTATGAAGAGTTCTTGAGAACCGTTCCTGATTTAGAGCGCATGATGATTCGCTCTGGTGTTATCTTGATTAAATACTGGTTCTCAATCTCAGATGATGAGCAGTACAACCGTTTCATGATGCGTATTCACGATCCATTGAAACAATGGAAACTCAGCCCAATGGACTTAGAGGCTCGTCGCTTATGGGAACAATATACCAAAGCAAAGGAAACGATGCTGGAACGTACTCATATTCCGGAAGCCCCTTGGTGGGTAGTAGCGGCCAATGATAAGAAAAAAGCCCGCTTAAATTGCATTACGCATTTGCTAAACCAGATCCCTTATAAAGAGATCGATCACCCTGTGATTACGCTACCGGCCCGCGTTCACAACCCTGATTACCTCCGTGGACCGGTGCCACCAGAGATGTACGTCCCTCAAGTCTATTAATCCTCGCGGTATAGTGATAATCTCTTGCAAACAGAGGTTATTGTGAAAAAACTCCACCCGTCGATTACCAATAGAGAATTTAAGCTGCTTATCAAGCCCAAAGGCTTAGATCGTCGCAGCAAAATCACCGCCCTTAGCGAACAGCTGATCAAGTTTTGCAAGAAAAACAAGGTTGATTTTTTTTCATCTAGATAATGCTAATACCGGTTTGCGTAACATTTATTTTTATGACACGCCGGGCGAAGATTTTCGCCTGAACAATATTATTTTACGTGTCCGAGAATCACGCCAAAATGTTTGGGTGGATGATTACGCTGAGGTTACGCTGAAATGTCGTGCGCATGAGATGGATCATGCCTCAAACTTTGACCCGACACCACAGAAAAAGATCAAATCACGGATTCGCTTCAAAGAAGAAATTCTCCGTGGGGATGGACTGGGTACACAACGTCAAATATATTCAAATAATGCTATCTTAGATGCTGTTCCGATTGATGATCTTTTTGATAGAACGCTCAGCAGCGCTAATAAATTCTTTCCTGGTCTTGCTAAACTCGCCATTGATAAAAAATCACCGCTACGTATTGTGGGCGGATCAACCAATAAAATATTAGAGGCCTGCTTGCCATTGGGCAATCTCGTCTTTGGTGATGGTGTTCAGGCGCATTGTGATATTGCTATTTGGATGAAAAGTGCGGGAGACCCTATTGTTGGCGAACTGGCTTTTTCATATCGAGTCAATGATGAAAACCGAGCACAAGCTAAAGCCCACAAGCGAGCAGATAAATTCTTCAAACAACTTCAAATTGAGCTTGCCGATTGGCTAGAAATAGGGAGTACTAAAACTGCCTTGATCTATGGAAAGCCTGAATGAGCCTTGAAAACCCTACTGGGGATAAAGTCAAGGTCACTCTGAGTGATTTATTTATACAGTTTTTGATTATTGGTGCAGTGAGTTTTGGTGGCGGAATTATTGCTTACGAGCGGATTCTTCTCATTGAAAAAAGAAAATGGCTCAGCGCTGATGAATTCATGGGTTACTTGGCGATTAGTCAAACCATGCCTGGTTTAAATTCAGTGAACTTAGCAGTGCTCGCTGGCGATCATTTGCGGGGAATCTGGGGTGCAGTGATCGCTGCATTAGGATTAATTCTTCCGGGATCTCTTTTTGTCTTAATCATTGGCATTGCTTATACCAATAACAATAATCATCCACTCGCAAATCTGCTTTTAACTGGGATTGCCGCTGGCGCATGCGGTTTATTGGCTGCGATTACATATCGTATTGGCGATGAGCACTGGAAGCATTTGAAATCCGTCATCATCATTGCTTGTACCTTCGGGCTCATGAGCATTGCAAAGCTTTCTTTGCCTTTGGTTCTGTTAATCATGGCGCCGATTTCTATCTATCTATATAGGCCAAAACTACAGCCATGAGTTTGCTAGCTCAACTCGCACTCACCTTTAGTCTTTTATCAATCCTGGCTGTTGGAGGAGGTACCGCTGTCTTGCCAGAGATGCAAACTCTTTTGGCTCATCAATTTGATATTACTCATGCACAATTTGTTCATATCTATAGTATTGGGCAGGTAGCGCCTGGCCCCAATATGTTGATGGTGCTCATTATTGGTTTCAAAGTAGCAGGTATAGTGGGTGCGGGTATTGTGCTGCTGGCCTTTTTTCTACCTTCTAGTTTCTTGTGTTTTTATGCAGGTCGTCTATGGAGTCATTTTGCTCATAATCCCTGGCGACGCACTATTCAGAGTGCTTTAGAGCCTATCTCTATTGGATTGATGGCATCTGGCGTGTATGCCGTTGCTAAGGCATCAATCGTCAGCCCAATGACTCTGATCTTGGCGCTGTGTACGCTTTACTTGATTCTGAGAACCAAGATCAATCCCGTTTTTGTAATCTTAGGATCAGGCATGCTGGGTTTTATTTATCTGCGATTTTTTTAAGTTAGTTCAAAACGCTGCTCTGACTCCAAGCATTAAGCTTCTTCCTGGTTGAGGCGCGTAGAGTCTTACTGCCATAGGTGATGTTGCATAGCGAATTTCCTCATTGAGAAGATTCTTTAGTGCCATATATCCAGTCCAATTGACTTTACCAATTCGCTCTGTGTAGGAGAGATTTGCATTTAAGAGCTTATAACTCGGGGTAGGACCAATTTCCCAGCTTGCAAGCTTGTTCTGTTGATAGCTATAAATATAGGTAGCACTGGTAAGCCAACCATCACGTTGATAAGCGAGTTCACTACCGAGTCTGGGTGCTGGCTGTAAAGGTAAATTACCACCAGCATCGAAGCTTCCTTGCGATACATCACCAAATAGCCTTCCACCAATACCTGTTTGATTCCAGTTATAGGTCAATTCTCCTTCGGCACCGCGGATATTGGCGTTTGCTTGGGAAGCTTGTACCACTGAGAAGTTGTCATTCGTACTGCTATAAGAGCCTGTATAAAAACCATAGATGTAATTACTAAATTGATTGCGATAGACGCTCACCTTGCTCCGCATGAGCCCTAAAGTTTTCTGAAAACTCAATTCAAGATTATGTGACGTTTCTGTACCTAAATTGGAATTACCGATGTCAAAAGTAGCAGTGGAATCATGCGGACCATAGGAGTAAAGCTCTTGTGGTGTTGGTGCCCTCTGTGAAACGGTATAGGCCAATCCCACACCATAACCGCGAGCTACATCAAGCATGCCACCAGCAGAGTAAGACATCAGATTGAACTGTCGGTTTTGAATGGTTGGTGGTCCATAGGTATTTGGAGTAAATCCTTGTGAACTCGTACTCGGAAATTGCGTGGCTGAATTGGGATTTTGGGCAGCATAGTTATAGCGCGCTCCTAGACTGCTCTTCAGGGGTCCGTAACGACCTTCCTCAACCCAAAATAGTGCGGTGGAGTTCGATTTTGTCTGCGGCACGATGGCATAGTTATTGGTATTTAAATCCATCGCATTCAGAGTAGCTCCGATTACTTGTGCGCCAATCACTCCTTTCGACCCTAGCAGTTCTTTGTGGGTAAGCTCTAAACGCGCTTCCGATGCAGTGTTATTCCACTGTGTTGATGCCACACCATTATTAGTAAATTCAGTATGTTGATAATTGGTATTAGCTGCACTAATCTTGATCGATGAAAAACCGTCAAAGGGATCATTGGCTTGATGGGCAAAGTCATAACGATTTTGTGACTGCTGAATAAATCCACCCTCAGCAGTGGGTATGCCGTAGTTATGATTCATACGTTCTAAGGAGACACCGGTGTAACCGTCTGATCTTAAATAGGATGCGCCTAATCCCAAACTATTTTGATTGCTAAATGAGAATGGAAGTTTTCCACTATAGGGTACGTTCACGGTTTGCCCAGGATTGATTGACCAATTGGCATTGGGACCTCCTTGTTCAGTAAACCCCGGAATACGATAATTATTTGAATTGCTAATCGTCGAATCAAAATGTAATGCTAATGGACCAGCAGGTGCATCTAATTCAATATTTGCGGTTTTACCTTGGTTGACTGTTTCATAGCTGGTATTCATGGCTCCAGATAAGGCATCTGGCATTGAGGTGACGATGCGATCATTCACCACATTCACTAGACCACCACTAGAACCCGATCCATATAGAAGGGCAGATGCACCCCGCAAGATTTCAATTTGATGCGTGTTTTGCATCGGATTAGCCACTGCGTGATCAGCGGAGATGCTTGATACATCACCAACGGATAAACCATTTTGCAAAATCTGCACTCGAGCACCTTCAAGTCCTCGTATTACTGGTCTAGATGCACCCGAACCATAACCCGTTGCTGAGACACCTAGCTCATTTGCTAGAGTTGCTCCAAGCGTACCACTCAGTTTGTTTTGTAAATCATCACCTGAAAGCACCTTATTAGGCGATAAAAATCCTTGACCATCATCACGCACGCCGCTGACATTGAGTTGCAATGATGGTTCGGCATTACCTTGCGGCCATGCCGAAAAGCTAGCAATCGAAGTAGCTAGTAATAATGCATATCGAAATGTGGAGTAATGCCTGTAATTCATATTTCATCCAAGATCACCAAAAAGTGGTGATGATTAAAACGGCAGGTATCCAACCATATTAGTTGGTACGGGTTTTAAAGGA
Source organism: Polynucleobacter sp. UB-Siik-W21 (assembly GCF_018687415.1). Taxonomy (NCBI): domain Bacteria; kingdom Pseudomonadati; phylum Pseudomonadota; class Betaproteobacteria; order Burkholderiales; family Burkholderiaceae; genus Polynucleobacter; species Polynucleobacter sp. UB-Siik-W21. The sequence continues at coordinate 970,512 of NZ_CP061289.1, forward strand.
TGTCAGCAGGGGGAGCGCGTGATTGGTAAGCCGATTGGGCAGCTTGCGCAAAGTGAAATTCTAGGGGGCTGGCTAGAACGGAACTAGTAGTTTGAGATAGCAGCACTCCGATGAATACTTCTGGTATGAAACTGGCCAAAGTTAAGGCATCAAGAAGATGGCAAATATCTGAGCTGTGAACCGATATAGGAGCAAATTCATCTGCGGATGATGGGCTAATACTTTGTTGCTGAATACTTGCGTGGCTAATACTGTGAGCAAAGCCAATCCAATGGGTTCCCATCATGCAAGCCATAAGCAAAGCCACTGCAATAGCAGCGTGAACTTGCTTAGTTAATTTGCTGGAAAAATAGGCAACCATGCTCCGAATCTTACAGGATTTGCCTGTAATAGCCCTGTCGGTGTAGAATGTTGGTTCCGTCGGAGTGTAGCGCAGCCTGGTAGCGCACCTGCTTTGGGAGCAGGGGGTCCAAGGTTCGAATCCTTGTACTCCGACCACTTTCCTGATTGTTCTAGATACAGACCCAGCATATTCTGCCCATAGCTCAGCTGGATAGAGCAACGCCCTTCTAAGGCGTAGGTCGCACGTTCGAATCGTGCTGGGCAGGCCAAATTCTCCTAATTAATAGTGTTTCAGCCAAGTCAATTGCGATCTATTGATCTGATCATGATCTAGCTTGGCTATCGAGGAACCTACCTTGTAATAGGGCGTGACGGATCCTGGGTGACTATCGGCACCCCTGCGACTGGGCGATTTTAATGAAATTTAGGGGCAGGTCATTTAGTGTCGGTTTGACCCGACTCGGAGGTGTCACTTAATGCGACGTTCAAGCGACTCTTATGGGATGACTTGCGGACACTCAAAACTGGCTAGTTGGTCATGGCTGGGTGGCAGAGATCGGCCAATAGGAGACAGTCGCCCTGAATTTCAGTAATTCTTACTTTTAATGAGTGGGCATAAAGTTGATGTGACCCATCTCAACATTAGTAGATGTTAGTTTTACCCGTACCTTATTTCCGATGGATACATCTTTAGGAAGTTTCAGAAGCATTCCCTCGGCAGGGGGATTGAAAATCCTAACCCACCCATAATTTGGCGTAATGCCGGTAATCACGCCATTAAAGTCTTTGCCAATATAGGGCTCTAAAAATAGCGCAGCTTCAGATTTGCGCATTCTGCGCTCCACCTTACGAATGGCATCCTCCTGTGTGGTGCAGTGGAGGGCTAATGCATAAAGTTCCTGGGTTTCATATGCATTAGGCTCATTATTAACAGCTTTTTTGAGCATGCGTAAGGTAATTAAATCGGGATAGCGTCGATTTGGCGCTGTTGAATGCATGTAATCTTGAACGGCCAAACCAAAGTGGCCGATCGGAGTAGCCCCTGGCTGCTCTAAAACATACTCTCCTGGCCCCATTAGTTTAATAACGACTAGAGATAGGTCGGGAAAGCGCAGGGGGTCCGCTTCATGCCGTTTGGCTAAAAATTCCGATAGAGCTTTAGAGTTGGCTTCATTAGGTAATACTTCTCCGTACTGCTTGGCAAGTTCAACAATACGTAACCATCGGTCTGGACTGCGAACCACTCTTCGTAAAGAAGGGATACCTTTTTTAAGCAGGAAACGCGCAGTTGACCCATTAGTTGCAATCATGAACTCTTCTATTAGCTGCCTACCACGGTTATGAACCTGTTCGGCAATCCCAATAATATGCTCACCTTCAAAAACAGCTTTGGGTTGAAAAATCTCTAGCTGCAGTGATCCAGCCCGTTGCCGCTTCATACGCAATCGCTGCGCAATTTCATCTTGGATTTTAAGTTGATGATCCATGCCGGGAACAGTAGCCATTGCGGCTGGCATTGCTCCTGTGCCCTCGATCCAAGCAGATACAGCGTCGTATGCTAACTTAGCTTTATTGTGTACCTTCGCTCTGTAGATCGTTGAGCCTAAAATTTCTCCCTTGCTACCAACAACAATTTCAGTTACTAAGGCCAATCTGATTTGATCAAAATTAAGAGAAGTAAGATTAGTTGAGAGTTTTTCAGGCAGCATCGGAAAAATCCGTGCAGAGGTATAGATCGATGCGGTATTGTGTTTAGCATGCTCATCAATAGGGGTATCTTTTTTAATGAGAGCATCGACATCCGCTATGGCGATATAGATTTTATGATTTCCATTGCCCGCATCACTGCATACTGTTAATTGATCTAAATCTTTTGAATCATCATTATCTAGAGAGCACCATAAAAGATTGGTGAGGTCCTGAATAAGAGAATCCGAATTTTCTGCTGGCAAATTAATGGCATCAAGCTGTTCGTGGACTTCTTTAGAAAAATTCGGTTCAAGCCCTCTTTCCTCCATTACAGTTGCAGCGATCCTAGCTAAGTCAGATTTATCATATTGCTGGTGTTTTGACATATATTGGGTGTTGACCAAGGTAGTTGAAGTACTGGGCTATTCTCAATCATATCGGAGTCAGTCTGCGAATCTCCTCAAAAGCAATTAATTACATAGGGTATGCACTAAGAATATAGGATTTCGTAAGAATCGTTCTTAAGAGATCATACATAATGTTTAATTGCAATTTTTATACAATGAATACAAGAGATAAATTATGTTTAAAAAAATAGTAGTTCCCATTAGCGGTGATGCAATCACTAAAAAAGAGCTTAACAAAATTGCCAAGTTGGCTAAGTTAGATAATGCTGAGGTTGTCTTAGTTTATGTATCCGACCCATTGGCGCCATTTGTATATACGGAAAGTGTCAATAATTCACTGGTATCAGAGGCGGCTCATAAAAAAGCGTGTTCGGAATTTGCAAAAAAATTATGTGCAAAAGCTCAGTCTCAATTAGGCTCTAGTCTCAATGTCAAGTTTATGCATATCATCCATCCCAATATTGCCGATGGGATTTTAGAGGCAGCCAAAAAATCTAAGGCAGATGCAATTGCGATGTCTTCTCATAAGCGCACTGGTATATCTGGATTGATTTTACGTAGTGAGGGCTGTGAAGTTGTTCTTCATAGCCCTATTCCCGTTATTATTCTTAATTAATATGAAAATCGAGTTCATAGGGCCGCCTGTAGTTTCCGAGGATGGTGGCATTTTTTATGCGGCTAAGTTAGACGGCCAAACTTTGTTGTGTCACTTTAGTTACGAGGCTCTGGAGGATGTCGATCCTGGTGCAATTCAAGGTGATGCTGCAACCCTTTTTGAAAAGCATCAACTAAAGCTTCTTTCTATTGCGGAGCAAAAAATTCGAGATGGTCATGCGCACGATGGTCAAATTCAAATCTTTAGTAATGACTTGCTTTTATAAGATCCACTAATTTCTTTAATTTTTGCGACTAAGATAATTTGTATTTCTCAGTAAAAGTAAAATTTATTGCTTCCCTGCTCTTTTCCTTAGGTTGGATGGGGTTTTCTTTTTGGTATTCCCAGCCTTGGTATTCAGACCTTAGCAATGAAATAGGGACATTCCTCGCTTATTACGTCATTACATTTGTAGCTATTGTTCCAGGCTTCATGAATGCCTTTGTGGCGATGGCTCTTCTACTAGATCGTCGTCCTAAAGTCATTGTTGATCAACACTACCCACCAGTAACAATATTAATCGCCGCCTATAACGAAGAGACATCAATAGCTTCAACCCTTTCAGGGATTTTTCTACAGGACTACCCAGCAGATATACGCGTCATTGTGATTAATGATGGCTCTAGTGATAAGACTGTTGATTCCGTTAAGGAATTACAGTCAGCCCATCCCAATTTAGAGCTCATTGACTTGGGACATAACGGCGGCAAAGCATCAGCTTTAAATCATGGCTTGGCAAAATGTACAACGGACATCATTATTTCGATTGATGCTGATAGCTATATATTAAAAGATGGCGTCCGCCACTTGGTTGGCCGATATCTTTCCGATCCAATCAACACCAAAGCAGTTGCAGGTGAAATCCTGATCCGTAATTCAAGAGAAAACTGGATCACTAAGGCGCAGGAGTGGGATTATTTTTTAGGCATTGCCACTATCAAGCGGATTCAGTCTTTATTTCAAGGCACTTTAGTTGCTCAAGGCGCATTCTCTTTATATGATCGTAAGACGGTAGTGGGACTGGGCGGTTGGCCAGAAATGGTCGGTGAAGATATTGTGTTGACTTGGAGAATTCTGTCTGCAGGCCATAGGGTAGGGCATGCTGAGGATGCTTTGGCTTTTACGGATTGCCCCAACACCTTAAGTAAATTTATTCGTCAAAGAAGGCGTTGGTCTCGAGGATTGATAGAGGCCTTTAAAGATAATCCGATGATTCTTTTTAAGCCAAGACTATCCACACTTTATGTTTGGTGGAATACATTATTTCCACTAATGGATATTGCCTTTACCTTTGGTTTTATTCCTGGATTGGTTCTAGCTTGTTTTGGAATTTTTTGGATAGCAGGCCCCATGACACTATCGCTATTGCCGATGGCTTTTTTACTCAATTGGCAAATGTATTTAAAAGGCAAAGCAATGTTTAATGCCGAGCATTTAACAGTTCGGACCAATATATTAGGCTTCTTATCTTATGTTTTTGCCTATGGCTTAGTGCTTCAGCCTGCTTGTGTTTATGGATATTTTTCTGAGCTGTTTAATCTGCGTAAATCTTGGGGAACTAAATGAGAAAAATAGTGAATACCCTTCTCATGTGTCTATTGTTGTTCCTCTCTCTATACGCATACAGTGAAGAAGAGGCGCCATCTAAAATGGCGGTATCCGCTCCGAATGCATATATTGCTTCTGATAGCGAAGGCTTTTCAACCTACAAATACAATGCAGGATTTTTGCCAATATATGAGCATGGCGAAAAATATACAGGCATTAGCTATCAACATAATTATTTCACCCAAGGTAGCTGGGATTCTTCGGCAGAGGTTTATACATTGCTAACAAAAGCTATTAACCCAAGAACAGGCTTGGGTTACAACGCCACTATTGGTTATAACTTAGAGAATGGCCATAAGTTAATTACTACCGATAGTAATTATGGATTTCGAGTAACGGACTCTACAAAAGCCGAAGTCATACTAAATCGAGATAGAGTGGAAACACAAAACTCTTTAAATAATGGCATCTACTACACCTTAGGTGCTGCTAGCATAGAGCAGCAAATCATTGAACGACTAACTGCAATTGCCATGGTGGGGAATATGTATTTCTCTGATACCAATACCAGGCCAATAGTGAGAGCAAAACTCATTTATGACCTAGTGCCAGACTATGGACTAACAGCACAACTGCGTTATCGCCAATATAGAGATACCAATACTAATGTTGCCAATAATTACTTCAATCCATCCACCTATAACGAGACGATGATTGCGTTTGGCGTAAGAAAAAGAATTTCGGGGTGGATGCTTAGTGGTACAGCAGGCGTTGGACGGCAAACAGTCAATCAAGACCCAAGCACTACTACACAGCTTTATGAATTCGCAGCTACAAGTCCAGTAGCCTCAAATGATTATTACTTTAAGACGCGGGCAGGGTACGGCAAGTCAGCAGGTTTCTTAGGGCCTAACTACTTTTATCGCTACATCATGGAAGAGCTAGTCATTCCGTTTTAAGATCATTTACTCTTAAGGGGGGGGTAGAGGTACTCCAAATGGCTACACGATTTCGCCCTTCATTTTTTGCTTGATACATTGCACAGTCAGCCTCATTCATAAGCTCATTTAACACTATGCCTCGCTCTATTCTAGAATTTTTATTGGGATTAAAAATCGTAATGCCAATGCTGATAGTGATTCTTACTGGGGTTGGAGAGCTTGTTTTATTTTCTGCATTTGCGACGTGCTCACGCAAACGTTCGGCAATTTGAGCGGCTCCCTCGGCTTCTGTTTCAGGCAAAAGAATCAGAAATTCCTCCCCACCAATACGACCAATCATATCGATGGAGCGAAGAGCTTCCTTAGAGTGCCTTACTAAGCTAGTCAAAACTTCATCCCCAACATGATGCCCACATTGATCATTTACATTTTTAAAGTGGTCTATATCTATTTCTAAAAGAGCAAATGAATGTTTATTTCTACGTGAGCGATCGATTTCTTCTGAAATTCGATAGAGTATTTCAGTACGACTAAAGCTATAAGTTAGTGGATCAAACTGAGAAAATGTTTCGAGTGCGACTAGGGCATCGCTAGTTTTTAAAAATAATCTCTTTAAGCCTAGTACCCCAAGTAATAAAAATCCAGAAATTGGTAAAGATAAGAGAGCATCTAAAAGATCATAGTGTCCAGATTCAAATACATGAACTATGGGATTTATTCGTCTACTGATCATCAGACTTAGGCCAATAGCAAGAAATAACCAGCCCCAACGGTAGATTGTGGTCGAGCGCCTAAGTAGCGAGATACTAATTAAAGATGCAAAAACTTGGCAAAGTAATGACAAGCTGTAAATACCAATTGCTATATACAAGATGTGCCTTAAATTTCTTTATCAGATCAGATAGATTACAGCTAAAAATTAAAAGAAGTCTATAGTTATAAGACCTGATGGGTATACACTTAATTAAAGGGTGAGTATTGACAAAAAACTCGCAAAAACAGCATATGACAGATGAATTAAGCAAAGAGCAGTTAGCCAAGCAATCAGATCTTAGATATAGACGTCTATTTGAGACTGCTCAAGATGGCATCTTGATCCTTGATTTTCAAACAGGAGTCATTCAAGACGCCAACCCATTCATTACAAATTTACTTGGGTTTACAAGAGAAGAACTTATTGGTAAAGAGCTGTGGGAAATTGGTGCAATGGTAGATAAAGCCGCGGCCTTAACGGCATTTACTGTGCTCAAAGATAAAGGCTACATACGATATGAAGATTTGCCATTAAAAAGAAAAGACGAGAAAATCATCAATGTAGAGTTTGTCAGTAATGCTTACGGTGTAAATGGTGATCGTGTTATCCAATGTAATATTCGCGATATTTCCGATAGGAAAATTCTAGAAAAAGAATTGCTTGAGTATCAACACTCGGTCAATATTTCTATGAATGAAATGGTTAATACATTGGCCAATGTGATTGTTGCTCGCGATCCTTATACAGGCGGACATCAAAGGCGTGTAGCTAATTTAGCAGTCGCCATAGCTACCGAAATGAACTTACCTATACATACTGTTGAAGGTATTAGTATGGCCGCTTTAGTTCACGACATTGGCAAAATTACTATCCCCGCAGAAATTTTAACGAAGCCTACCACTCTGAGCAACTTTGAGGTCGCCATGTTGAGAAACCATGTGCAAGCGGGTTACGACATGCTCAAACATATTCACTTTCCATGGAATATTGCTCAAACAGTTCTACAGCATCATGAGCGTTTAGATGGAAGTGGCTACCCAAACGCAATTAAAGGTGATGTAGTCTGTGAAGAGGCCCGAATTCTAGCTGTGGCAGATACTGTAGAGGCAATGTCATCGGATCGCCCTTATCGAAAAGGTAAAGGAATAGATGCCGCATTAGAAGAAATCGCCATGGGTAGTGACAAGCTATTTGATGCTGACGTCGTAAAGGCCTGCTTGAAAGTATTTAAAGTTGATGGGTATGTATTTCCACCTTTAATTTAAGTTAAGCGAATTGATTTTGTAGGGCTCGGATTCGATAGGCCATTCTAGGTCTTAGCGCGGGTACCTCTTTTACTCAGCAAGAGCCCATCTCAACTCTAATGCTGTAGTGTCGGTTTAACCGACAGTAAATAATTCAGGTCGCCCAAACGCAAATCTGAAATTAAGCTAGCAAGTGTCGTGTAACGAGACGCTTGTAATGAATAATTTATCGTTGTTGTTTGCTTCTACTATCGCTGAAGAGCCCATCAAACTCCTTGACGGTGACCTTACCCTCTATAAGAGACCTAATAGTCACCATTGGCAATGCCGTTTCAAGCTCGCTACTGGCTCTTGGCATTCTGCCAGTACTGGATCCGATCAAGTGGCCGAGGCCACGACCCAAGCCATTGCCATCTATGAAACAGTCAAGGTCAAGCTAGCCAGCGATCTAGCCGTTAAGACTCGCACCTTTCGCCAATTGGCTATGCAAGAACTGGCTGCAGCTGCCCGAGTAGTTCAAGCCAATCCTAATAAACGTACTCATGCGGACTACATTCATATCTTTACCAAGTACCTGATCCCTTTCTTTGGTGCTTATCAAATCAATGACATTACCCAGGAAGTAGTGGATGACTATGTAGCGTGGCGTATATCGAAGATGGGCAAGAATGCCAAGACTTACACCCAAAGGCGCCATGCTGGTCTTTATAAGCGTGTAATAGAGCGAGCCAGGGATCAGGGATTAATTCACCGGCATCGAACTATTCCCTTGTTGGAGGTCGCTGCCGATAGGGCAGAGATCAGGCCAGCATTCAATCAACAAGAAGTCCATTACCTATTGGAATACATGCGGGATTGGGAGCGTTTTGGGCGCAATCAACGCAGTAACCATATGCGTAGGCTCTGCAGGGTCTATGTGGAGTTCTTGTTAGGAACAGGCATTAGACAAGGAACGGAGAGCATGCCAATACGTTGGCGTAGTCTGCAATGGCATTGGATTGGTGAAAAACGCTACTTACGGATTTGGGTATCAGGCAAGACGGGGCCGAGATATTTGATTGCCCGCCACTTTGTCATCGATAGTCTAGAACGATTAATTGCTTGGCAAGCTTTACCTTATAAGAACCTAGATGCGGTGATTGAAGCTAAGCTAGATCGCAAGGTGTTTGTATTTCCTGAAGGGGATGCTCCGCATAGTCTAGATAGTGTATTTGAGCGGCTAATGCTTGAATCTAATTTATTAAAGGATGCTACTGGTAAGAATAGAACCTTGTATAGCCTGCGACATACCTACGCTACATTTAGATTGGCAGATGGTATTGATATTCACACATTGGCAAAACAAATGGGTACTAGCGTAGGGATGATTGAACGTCATTATTCAAAATTAACACCAATGATGAGTGCGGAAAGATTGGCAGGGGCAATCATGTAGTGTCGGTTTTACCCGACGCTACATATCACTTAACTGCATGCTTTAAGGGTAATTAAGTGAGTCTCATGCTTTTCTCTCACCTCTTGGTTAACGCTCATCACGATATCTGAAAAAATGCTTCGAGCTGATCCTCTACCAGCCTGAACCACTTGATCTAATACATCATCAGGCGGTGCTGGTAGACCTGCATTTTCATAAACACGACGCAAAATTGGTCGCCAATCATTAATTGGTGGAACATTCATATCAATCAAAATTGATCGATTCTGAATGCCTTTATCAATTTGATCTAAGTTATTGCTAGTCATGATGAATATGACGTCTTTACGATTCATGATTGATTTGAAGCCTGCTTGCGCTGCTGGGGTTAAGACATCAACCTCATCCATGATGATGTAATGCAGACCACTACTATTAAATGACGTATAAGTGGTTCTATTTTGAATCGATTGAGTTAATTGAGCGCCATTCTGACCTTGTGCGCAGGCAAAATAATCTGAATTAGGATCTTCTGTATCAACGATAGATCCAGCATTCATTGCTGCACAAGCAGGATTGACTTTGGCCGTTTCAATTAAGCCTGGCAATAAGTTGGCCAGAGTAGTTTTACCAGTTCCGTATAAACCATATAGAACAATCCCACAAATACCGTTAGCTGGAATAGGCAGACTTAAATCAAGTATGGATTCAAGCTTAAATCGACTATTAGGTTGTAAAGCAAAATCATCTAAACATCCGGGTGCTTGTATGACAATAGAGGGTGGTCTAGGGTTATGCATCGCAATCTCCTTAAAATAATGAAATGATTGCTGGATTTATCTTAGGGAGTAAATACCAGCAATCAGATAGCAAACAACAAGTTCAAGCGGCTTTGAGTTTTGCTTGGGCTGCTAAACGCTCATCTTCAATTGCTTTAGCCTCATCAGCTAGTTTCTGTGCTTTTTCTTTTTCAGCGCCAACACTGGAGCAAGCTGCTAACGCTGATTTAACTGCTGTTCCACTTTGGATGACTCTGCGGATTGCAAAACTGCCGTCATCTTCTCGTGTTGCTAGCAATACAACGCCTTCCTCTAGCTGCTCATTTGAGAATGACGCATTAAGAGAATCACTTTGTACCTTCGCTAATATTTCGCCATCGAGTACAGTACGTCCTAATTCCACCTTCTGAGCAATCGATTTGCCTTTGCTAGTAGTAGAGCGTCTAACTTCCTCAACGCCACCTTTTTCACGGAAATATTTTGGTAGATCAAGTACGCTTACTCTCTCAGTCATTGCTGCCTTCATAGCTGTGCTATAGGCATTAACCCTACGACGATCAACACCAAATACACATTTCACGATCTTAGTGATTAGTGGCGAGCTGTCGCTGAACTTGTATTCATGGGTCTTGATGTAGTTCGCTAGACCTTTTTTAAGGCTTTTGGCAATACTGTCTGAGCCTTGCATTGTGTTGTTTAAGGCGTAACAATGCTGCAAGATTCCATACAAGACATCATTTGCACTAGAAAGCTCATTACTTTCCCAGTTTTTGCGATATTCAACCAGGCGATCAATAGAGTCGCCGATGGCTTTTTCTGGATTGCTGCCTGTTAATAAATTGCCAATTCCTACTGCAAAAGGGTTGGCATTCGTTTTTTCAGCGTTAGGGGCGCTAACGCCTGATTCGACTACAGTAGTTTCACTCATGGATTTTCTCCTGAAATTGTTAAAAATGTGATGGTGAATTCCATTCACAATCTGATTTCACTTCAGTATCCCTGTAGTGAATACATACAAAATTTAGAATTAAAAAAAGTAGGTAAATTTAGGCTGGAGATATCCGCATGGGCGGAAAACTTTGTGCGGAGCAGCAAGACTGTCATCAGGAGATGGCGAGGCTTTTCTTTAACTTTTTACGTATAAGTCCTAGCTATACCGCCGCCAGCAAGTATGTTGGACCAAAACGATTACCTAAGAAAATGAGTCTTGATAATCGTAAGATCTTAGATTGTTACTCCAAGTACGGTTGTGTCTTAGATTGTCCATTTACGACTTGGTTTGAAGGGCACAAACAGTTACCAATGCATTCTTGCCAACCAGTGATTGAGGTTATTAGAGGCGGGGATAGATTATTCGTTTGTAATGACGACGTATTGCTAAAGCTTTGTAGCGATCAAGACCCCCCATCAATAACCCAACTGGTTAATGCTTTATCGCAAATTTGGCCAAATACTCAAATCAAGCAAATTCATAGTCAAGTACTTAAAGGCGCTAAATTAAAGAATATGTGGAAAGATTTGCTCCTAATCTACACCATGGCTTTAAATCCCGATACTGAGCTCTGGAGGGCTGGGGCAATGGCAATGCTAGTAGATCGCTTTATCGGGAGGTTAGACCCATTAGCAGCAAAGCATAAAAGTGGAGATGATCATATGCGGCGTCATATGACATTGATGGTGATGAGGCGCAAGGAAAGCGCTTTAAATATCTCAGAGCAGGCTGCACTTGGTATATTCCCACAACAAGAATTAGCTAAAAGATTTCAAACCCGCTTTAATTTTGAAGATGAAAATTTTTCTAGCCGATTATTTTCATTAGGTAATCACGAGTTTGACTGCGCAAAAGATCGAGTATCGCAATTGACTAGGCATGCCTGTTAGAGTCGGTTTTACCCGACTGCTATTTAAATTAGCTCGACAGCATTCCTCTTTTGCTCATCATTGACATCGATATATCTCTGAGTCACTGCAATCGATCTATGACCTGCAAGGCTGGCTAAGATTCGAACACCAATCCCTTTATTAGCGAGGGTAGTAATAAAGAATTTTCTTCCTGAATGGCTGCTGCCACCGCTAATACCCACATTCTTATAGAGCTGATAGAACCACACACATAAGCCATTAGCACTAAATCCCAAACGATGATCTGTATGAAAGAGGGGAATATCAGCTTCTTTTATGTATCTTGTTGTTAAGTAGTTGGCCAATTCCGCCTGTAAACGCTGTGAGACGAATACAGTCCTAGGGTGCTTACCCTTGGTTTGTGAGGCCGATAGGCGGATTTCATTTTTAATAGTGCCATCGAGATTTAATACATCGCCCATTTTCAAGCTGGCAATTTCGGCAACGCGAAGGCCACCAAGAAAGCTTGTAAGTATTAACGCTCTATCGCGCAAGGCATATTTTTTGGTGCTGACGTAATTAAGAACTAGATCTAGTTCTGTTTGAGATAGTGTTTTTGCTTGTGCCATTTAATTCTCCTTAGATAAATAAAAAGTGTGTATTTAGTATGTTTTCTAAGTCTTAAAAGGTCGACCGAAATTTGTTTATTTGGCCATCAAAAAATATCTTCCAAGAATCAATGACTTACAAGGCAGGTTAAGAAAAGTACAATTTTCTTAACCTGCATCTTTATATAAGTATTTATGAAAGTAGTACTTTTTCGTGGGATTTAGACGACACGAAAAATCCTTAAAAGTGGGGTCCCCATAAAACCCCTCAAATCTAAGTTATACGCGGCTGATTAACTCCTCAAGTAGTTGCTTATTTCCCCCGATAAATGCGCCGTTTGTAGACGGTTTTTGAGGTGAATTTAGTTCCACAAGGGTAGTAGCGATGAGTGCTGGCGTGGGCTTGCCAGGAATCCTAGCAATGCAGCTACGTACAGGCAATTCCCAATGCTCGCTTATTTGAAGGTCTTGATCATCCACTTGAATCAAAATGCGATTCTTGTTTAGATCTAATGCAGCATATCCACCAATTGCAGTTTTGATACCTTGCTCATATCGATATAGCCAGGTCATAAACACCCCAGATTCATTTTCGGGAATATTGTCCAAGTTCTTGGCCATTTGTTGATGCAATGGTGCTTTTGTAAAGTGAAACCAATCAGCTATCTCCTCAAAGTCCAATAAATACTTGGCATAAGGATCGTTTAACTCCAATGTGCCGTTATAGATGGCTTTTCGGTATTGTCCTTTTCCATATGTAGTTCCATACATTTTGTTTTCCCATAAACGGGCTGTTATTTCTTTCATTTTTAATCTCCTTTAAGTTTGAAAGAAGTCGCGATGTTGCTTGAGATGCTTTGAGAGGCGAGACCAAAAGACAGATGCTGTTGCTTGAGTTGCAGATCAGAGTTACTCATTTGTTCCCAATACAGCAACTCACTGCAACTTCTTTTTTAATCGCATCTCAATGCAACTCATTACGCGACTCGTAAATATTTATCCCTCGTTAATAAAAACCATATTTTTTCTTTCTAAAATTAGCCAATTTATTCATGATCTAAATAGAGGTAGTCCATTTTCTAATTCGAAATTAACTTATATGCGCCCATTAACAAATAAGGAGAAATTAAATGAGCGTATTAAATTCTTTAAAACTCGTGGCTCTAAAAAAGCCAACACATCAGCCAGCCATTGTTATTCGTAGAAATAAGTTATCGAGCCATTTGTGGGAGCAGATCCAGTTAGCTAAAGGACAGATTTCAGGAACGCCATTTGTGCTTATGAAATTCCGCAGTATTAAAGATGCTCATACTGGTGTGCGTAAGCAAGTAGAGGTGCCCAAACGCATTAAGCCCTGGTGGTTTCAGACTGAGGAGGGCAAAGTCTGCGTAGCTATTAAGTATGGTAGCTGGACTATTGAATTGGCTAAAGGTAAGCCCAGTATTCAGGTTGATAGCGCTGAAGACTTAATCAAAGCCCTAGAGGCGGTTAAAGTTGCAGTCGAAGCAGGGGAGCTTGACGCACAAATTGAAATAGCTAGTGCCAAGCTTAGAAGTGGCTTTGGTAAGTAGTCTGACTAAATACTTGTATGAACAAGTATCAAGCCAGTGTGCGTGTAAAAGGTCAATTGGTTAAAACAGCCGTATTTGCTGATAGCCCCATACACGCACGTTTAATTTTGCAGTATCAATTTGGTATGGATTCTGTCGTTGCCTATCCCACAGCCATTACTGAAGTAGCCACAATCAAGCCTTTAACTCCAGATCAGCAGCGTATCAAGTCAATGCAGGCTCGGGTTAAACAAGATCAAGCAGCCGTGAATGCTGAACGGGCTAGGCAGAAGATTAAGAGTGGACAGGCACAACTAGCAAAAATTTAATTAAACATCTCTCGGTGATATCGAATATGTTCAATTGATATTTCATGGTCTGGGTGCTTGGTTAAGCTACCTTCAATTCCAATCAAAGTTAAGTCATCCTCAATCATGTAGACACCCTTATCAAGCATCAAGTGATGATTAGGGCAAAGGCAAAGCAGATTATCTGGCCTATCTGGACCGTTATGAGGTTTGCCTACAGGCTTTATATGAGCAGCTTCAGCATAAAGACCTGCATTGGTATTAATTTCAATCGAGCACACTTGGCATTTGTAGCTATAGAGTCTCTTAATCTCTTTGCCGAGTTTTGAATCTCGAATAATTCTTTGGGATGTAGCCATTGCTCTTTTGGGAGTATCGGTTCCCGCAGATAAAGTTACTAATTCAAGACCGCTATTTAATTTATTAGGAGGGAGTGTCGAATCGAGCTTTACTAGCTTAAAGCGGTATACAAGGAAGCCAGCCTTACCGATTTCATGCCAGTGGCTATCAACTTTGTATAAACCGTCATATCTATAGCCAACTTCAGGTGCAAATGGGTTCTTTTTATCAGCACCACGAATAACGCGAACAGGTAATGAATCAATCTCACTTTTTGCTAGAGCTAAATTACCCCTAACCAACTCTTGGTTCGCTATATGTCGACCTTTATCATCTTGCCCACCTTCGCCGGTGTAAATAATTTCGTCACCACTATCGAAGTCATCCTCGTAGCCGCCTGAAATTACGATAGAGTCAGATCCCTCATCCTTGGATCCAGAAATACCAGCTTGCAGTGGCTTATGAATGCCTGAGGCTGCAGCTTCTTTCCGGGTAGCAAAAGATGTACCTACCGAAATTCCTTCAATTTCCCCGAAGACTCTGTCGGCCATTATTTGACTTTAAAAATGTTAAGTTTTGGAATGTTTAGGCTATCACAGAAGGGGGTTTAAATGCAGTTGGGTACTAAGCGTCACTTAAAAGGACGCTTGGAATGTCGGTTCGACCGACTCTACTTCTGCGGATGCCACACACCAACGAGTCAGTTCCACATGATTCCACAGATCTCGGTGCCGATCGAACACCTGATCTTGTCGGGCTTATGTCATTGTCTAAGCTATTGATTTATATCATTTTTTAAGCTTCTAAGGCGTAGGTCGCACGTTCGAATCGTGCTGGGCAGGCCAAATTTCATATTGCATCAAGTTGTTTCAGGCTGATTTATTGGCTCGATTGTGGCTAATCATTGCTGAGCTTGGCCGACGTTGAGATCACCTTGATTCAGCGTGGGGGATCCTGTGTGACTATCGGCACCCCTGCGACTGGGACGGGCTAGATAGAACTTTGACCCTGGCGATCGAGTGTCGGTTTGACCCGACTCTAAGGTTCAAGACATGATTATATCGACAGCTAATTGAAGGGTAAGCTGACAGATTCTCTCTCATAAGCCTCAATACTTTGGTGAGTTAGGTAAAAATATTTCTTAGTCTTTCTGAGATTCACCATCACCGGTAATTGCCAGTTCACCCCACATCACAATATCAATATCTACAAGTTGCCAGCCTTTATGCTGAAAGCCGATGTCAAAATCATCTGTTGTTTTACTGTTGCTAAAAATGTCAGCCAAAGAATCTTGCTCAGCATTAGGAGTAGTTTCTGAAAAATAAATTAGCTTTTGGCCTTCATCCGATAGTATTACCTCGGAGAAGTCGTGCGCCCCGACGCTGATTCCAATATCAGGCTCATATTCAGCAAGAAAATTGGGTGGGTGTTTAACAAGGAATGAACCACTTTTCCAAAGAAATCCACAGTTGATTTCTTTATTATCTTTACGATAGGTCATGCGTTCTGTAATGTGAAATTCACTCTTGGGCGATATCTTAAAAGTCATATTGATCCTTTTATCAATAAAACGACTAAATCATGTTTAAGAGTTGAAGAACTTACTGCTATAACTGTTATGCAGTCTTTAAAACAAGTATTTCAATTTAATCTGATGTTCGATTAATTTCTTTTCCTAAGGAATGCTGGAATGAATGGTTGGGCGTCATCCTGGATCTGAGCCAGAGTTTTCTTTGGTATTGATTCAAGATAGGATTGATCGCTAATAGATTGACTATCCATAGATAGCTCCACACCTAAGGCCCGGGCATAACTTGTTAGATTGTGAAATGCTTCATCCGGGTTTTGATGAAATTTGGATAGATCGCCCACTTCAAGCCTAGCAATGGTGTCAACACTAAGACCACATAAGCCTGAGATTGAATAAATATTAGCGTGCTTAGCCTCCCTAGCTTTTCGCAAGAATTTACCAACTGCTTTGGCTGCTGAACGAGCTTCGGTGGCTGTCATACCAATCTATCTGCAAATGCAAGAAATAAGGAATCTAAAAAGGAGAATATATGTTTACTAGCTTTTTAAGCAAAAAATGGGCTCATAGGCATTTATTACGGTCATCTAAAGTAAAACTTTAGCTTTTAAGTCTAAATAGAGGTAAAAATTTGCCTAGATTCAGTTCTAACCTAGGTAGGAATGAATTTCACATCAGGTAGCAGGAGCTGAAATGGGGGGGTGTTTTAGGTCAATTTTGTCGTATAAACCAACAAAATTTAAATTTAAATCAAAAAAATCTACCGTAATCGATTAAATAGCACTCAAATCTGATTAACCTGTATTTGGAGGATATGTTGCATTTCATTAATTTTGCGTCTGATGAGTTGTTGCCAGATTAATCGCTCTTGCACTAATTCATTGCTTTTGAGTTCAAAAAACTTTTCTGGAAAACTGTCTTCTTCGATCTCTAGTTGCTGGGGATTCATGATTTACCCCTAACAAAATGAAATTGGTTGCCAATGAATTGATTGAGTCACGCTGAATCTAAACAGGGCCAAGTGGCGCTCAAAGAACATATCAGCACAAAATTAGTCTGCTCCTAAATCTAGGGATTGTCTAATCAAATTCTTCAATTTTTCATCTAATGAAAATCTAATGCGAAGCATAAATTTGATCTTGAATAGAGCGTCGACTAACCTCATAATTATCTTTAAGATCCAGTATCCATTCATTTCTATTGTGAGCAGGTCTTACGAATAATCTATAAAAGTAAGATGAGGTTCTTAAGTGATACATAGTTTTGCACCATACTTTGGCTACCCATTAATTGCGATTATTTTATTAATGCTGTGGGGTCTATTTGCCCTCAAAAGAACCCCTATCTTTTTTGCTTGCTTATTCCTGCTAATCATTAGTAGTCCATTTGTGTCTCAAGCCATGTTGGTCTATTTAGAAGAGGGGCAATTAAGAAGGGCCCCCGGCGAAGTAAAAAATGCTGATGTAGTTATCGTGATAGGTGGAATTATTAAAGTAGTGAATTCTTCGGGTGGGCTAGTTTATGAGCGTATTTATCCTGAACGCTTGAACGCTGGGATGGAACTAATGAAGGCAGGTAAGGCCCAATACCTAATCTTTGTGAGCGCAAAATTACCAGTAAAAGTTGATGAGAAAACAGAGGCACTTGTATTGTCTGATTTTGCTAAAGAGGGTGGCTTGAGCCCAAATCAAATTCTTGTAACACCTGAAGTAGAAAGTATCCAAGGAGCGGCTCAGGCAGTTAAAGAGATCCTAGCTGAAAAAGACCTAAAAAAAGGAATCTTAGTGACTTCTGCGTTTGAGATGTTTAGATCTAAGTTGCTATTTGAAAGCGAAGGTGTGCCTGTGCAAACTTATCCACTGGATTCTCTGGTTGATGTTGCGGTGCCTAAGGTGATTAATTTTCTACCAAGCGCTAAAGCAGTTTATGAGTTTCAACTTATCTTGAACGATTTTATTAGTAAGGCTTATTACAAATTTATTAAAAAGTATTGGTAGTCATAATGGATAATAGATGATGTATATTCTCATCAATTTCTTTCGCTAAATAATCTGCTTATCTGATTCCGACCATTAAATCCTTAAAAGACCTTAGGTTGTTGTTCACAGTTAACCGATATTCATATTAACCAAATAAAAAATCTCAATATATTCTTTTTGAAGCTTTTGTTGACTAAGAGCTCCAATGTTCATATTCCAGTGATTGAGCATCTATTTAAGTCACGCCCTAAACAATAGACTAATCAAGGTATTTAGTATTAGAGTTTCTTATGGATGAAAGTCGCATTTCTAAAGAAGAGCTGCTTAAACAGCTCGAGTTAGATAATCAAAGTCATAACCAAAGGGCTGAGGCTGTATCTAAGTTATGTAAAGATTGGAATAAAGCAAATCAGCTGTTGGCCGCAAAAGGCCTTCCCGGCCTGACATTAAATGAATATCAAGACTCTATTAACTACAAGCCAGATGATGCGCTAGTATTTTTGGCGGGGGTTGATGAGGCATGGTTAAAAGATTACCAAGAACGTATTAAGCAAAGAGAGCGGGCCAGTGCCGTCTACTATACAAGTCAACCGAAATCTGTTTGGTTGCGAATTGGCGAATTTACACGCATAGTTGCAATTGGAATATTCCTAGCTTTATTTATTGGTTTTGTCTTTTTATTGCTTTATTAGGACAAGGATCAGGCATCGATTTATGTGACGCTAATCAATGGCCATTACTTATATTGTCGTTTTAAACGACATTTCTCAGTATGTTTAAGGGTTAATCCTAGCTATATTCCATCCTACTTAGGGATAAATTGAATTGTCATAGTAAAGCCAACTCAAGATCGTTATCGGCTGGGGAGACACTAACCACCTTCGGGTGGTTTTTTCATGTACGGGCTTGCTAGGGTTATTGCATATATACGTCTGCTGATTAAAAGATCATACTATTTTGTTTTCATTAAACCCATTTTGCTCCGAGGAGGATGCAATGAGTTCAGATGATCCAAATCAATTAGTCGAGTTTAGTTATGTCAGTAAGGCAACTCAGGATATGGGTCTTTCAAGTCTGGTTCGCTTATTTGATGTTGCTCATAAGTGGAATCAAGGGCACGAGTTGACGGGCGTTTTATTCTATGAAAATGGCCATTTCTCGCAGATTCTTGAAGGTAAAAGAAAAGATGTGCTGTTCATCTGGGAAAAAATTCAAAAAGACTATCGCCATACAATTCTTCATCGAATTGAATTGGACGAAATTGATCAAAGACTCTTTCCCAATTGGGCATTAAGATTTTATGGGGGTAACCAGATCGCCAAGGATGTGCCTCATCTGATTGGCTTTCTTGATGGTCTTCCAGACAACGATGTTGAATTGCTGAGGATCATGCGTTCAGTTGCCAAGGGCAATCAAGACTAGGAGTTATTCTGCGCCCAGGTCGATTCCACTCCGAGCCACTAAGAAACACTAAAACCACCTTCGGGTGGTTTTTCTTTGATCGCCTGCTATGGGTCGATTTCTGCCCGTCATTAGCAAGTAAGGTTAGGGTCTGCTTTATGGCCAATAACAGTCTATGTAAGCCCTGACGCTGTGGTGTCGGTTTAACCGACTCTAAATAATTCAGGTCGCCCAAACGCAAATCTGAAAACATAATTACAAGTGTCTTGTTAAGTGACGCTTGTAATGAATAAGGCGTAGGTCGCACGTTCGAATCGTGCTGGGCAGGCCAAACACCTCAATAGATATAAGCGGACGCAGCTACATTGGTACTGTTTTAGTTCATTACACAGTCATTACACAGTTTGTTCGTAGGTTACTCGACTAAAGTTGTATGAATTTCACCTATCAAAGCTCGTTTAAACGGTAAATTTTATTTATGGAAATTTTTTGGGTTGATGACCGCTAATAGCAATGAAGAATTATTAGAACGAGTTTTTTCAACTGGTTCTCAGCAATTGCAAAACGGCAGCAAGCACTAAAGGGGCGCGCAAATTCTTAAACCTTTAAAACAAACCCACCACCTTGCCATCGATTAGATCAATCTTGTCAGCCGATGGTACTTTTGGCAGACCCGGCATGGTCATGATGTCACCACAAACCATCACCACAAACTGAGCGCCAGCCGCAAGACGAACTTCACGGATATTAATTACATGATTATTGGGGGCGCCGCGTAGCTTGGCATCAGTTGAGAACGAACTTTGTGTCTTGGCAACGCATACTGGATAGTGGCCATAGCCTTGCTCTTGTAAACCTTGGATCTGCGCTCTAATTTTAGAGTCTGCGGTTACCTCGCTGGCACGGTAGACCTTCTTCGCAATGTGATTCATCTTATCCCATAAAGAATCAGACTCTTCATAGACAAACTGCATGTTGGATGGGGTGTCACAGAGCTGCACCACAATCTTAGCTAGCTCCTCTGCACCTTTACCGCCATGAGACCAATGCGATGCAATCACCACTTTCACATCGAGTTTCTCCATGCGTTTCTTAATGAGATCAATCTCCGCAGGCGAATCACTTATGAACTGATTGATGGAGACCACGCAGGGTATTTGATACACTTGTGTAATGTTTTCTACATGGCGCTCTAGATTCACAAGACCTTTCTCAAGGGCAGAGAGATTTTCTTTGGTGAGATCAGCAAGTTCTGCATAGCCATGGTATTTCATGGCGCGAACGGTGACCACTATCACTGCAGCAGCTGGGCGCAAACCTGACTTACGGCACTTGATGTCAATAAATTTCTCAGCCCCAAGATCAGCGCCAAATCCAGCCTCAGTCACCACATAGTCGGCTAACTTCAATGCCGCCTGGGTTGCAATCACCGAATTACATCCATGCGCAATATTAGCAAAAGGTCCGCCATGCACAAAGGCAGGATTGTTTTCAAGAGTCTGCACTAAGTTTGGAGCGAGAGCATCTTTTAGTAAAACAGTCATCGCACCATGGGCATTGAGATCCTTAACCAAGATTGGCTTGAGATCACGCGTATAGGCCACTACAATATTGGAGAGACGCTCTTTGAGATCCTCCAAGGAGATAGCAAGACAAAAAATTGCCATGACCTCAGATGCCACCACTATATCAAATCCATCCTCACGGGGATAGCCATTACCCGGGCCACCCAAGCCATTGGTTATATGACGCAGGGCACGATCGTTCATATCCACTACACGCTTCCATTGAATGCGCCGGCTATCTATTCCTAAAACATTGCCATGAAAGATATGGTTATCAATCAATGCAGCCAGAAGATTGTTAGCAAGAGCAATCGCACTAAAGTCCCCCGTAAAGTGCAAATTAATATCTTCCATGGGTACAATCTGCGCGTAACCACCACCCGCAGCGCCACCTTTGATACCAAACACTGGGCCCAAAGAAGGCTCACGCAAACAGATCATTGCTTTCTTGCCAATATGATTAAGTGCATCTCCTAGACCTACGGTGGTCGTGGTCTTACCTTCACCCGCTGGAGTAGGACTAATGGCTGTCACTAATATAAGTTTGCCATCCGGCTTGCCCTTTAGCGTCTCTAAAAAGGGTAGTGATACCTTCGCTTTGTAATGGCCATAAGGCTCTAGATAGTCATCCGAAATCCCTAATTTCTCTTTAGCAACTTGCGCAATGCGCTTCATACTGGCTTGTTGGGCTATTTCAATATCGCTTGGCATTGAAGCTCCTAATTTAAGTGTTAATCCTAGTGTAATCAATAACTAAGTGAGCACATATCTGATGTTAGTTATGTGTGTCACCAGAACTAGCCACTCAAGGACAATTTAGTGAGTACTTTTTCTATATCCATAGTGATGATAGATCGGCAGAAGAAGTTTAGTGAGAGCTATGTCAATCAAATTAGTCCATTCTATAGTGGCTCACTTCATATTTAAGAGCTCTCGCGACCAAGGGATTAAAGGTGTAGGTCGCACGTTCGAATCGTGCTGGGCAGGCCAAACACCAGACTGGCCGATCGGATCTAGTCAAAAGCCCATCTTTAGGTGGTTTCTATTTATCGGTTTAATCGACAAACTCCACATAAAACCATTCGACTCAGTTTAGATTACTACTGGCCAATCACTAAGGCAAACCCTTAGTAACAATAGCGTAGCTTTGTTCAATTACGCTCAACTAATATAAAGGTACTAATTTTTATTGCTTAATTACTTTAATGCAGGCTTACTAAAAATATGGAAAAAATGGAAGCATTAGTCTTCTTATATCGAGCTGATCTAAGATCAATTCCTTTGAGTATTTGCATATGATGCTGTCAACTCAAATTAGAATAGATAATATTTTTTTTGAGCAGATAGAAACCACAGTACGCAACATCACCGCTATACACCAGTCTATATTTTTGCTCTGCAGTGCTACTTTTATAATTAGTTTTGGTATCACCATTTATTTAATTATTAAACATCGCAGAGGATTAGGCTTGAAAAAGAAGCATTTTCATAAAAGCATTTACATTGAGTTGATGTGGGCAGTTATTCCATTCTTAATAATTTTTCTCCTAGTATGTCCAATATTTGTTACAGTTTTGCGCTGAATAAATATTGCAGTGTTTGGTGCGCTGCACCAGAAAAATTATAGGTTTTATAAGAATTTACGGGTTAACACTTATTAAATTATCGTTTATCTAAGATATTAGGTATATCTTCAGAAAGAGTTTAAAGAACTTTATTTTTGATGAGAGGTTTCATTTCTAGATAGAGATATCCCAGAGTTCATGGCGTTGATGTAGCTTAAATCCTAAAGGGCGAAATGCTCTAGGAGCGAAAGGCGTTATGGCACTTGCGATCATAATTGCATTACTCGTCATTGGCTCAGTCCTTTTTCAATTCTTGAGTCCCTGGTACTTCACGCCAATTGCGTCGAATTGGGTTGCAATTGACAACACTATCGGCTTGACATTCTGGATTACAGGCGCTGTCTTTGTCATTGTTAATTTATTTGTTGTTTATTGCATCATCCGTTTCCGTCATCGTAAAGGCAGTAAAGCTGGATATGAGCCTGAAAATAAGAAATTAGAATGGTGGCTCATTGGTATTACCACCATTGGCATTGCCTCCATGTTGGCCCCAGGACTATTTGTATGGTCTGATTTTGTGCATGTTCCATCCAATGCCAGTCTCTTTGAAGTGGTTGGTAAGCAATGGAATTGGAGCTATCGCTTTCCTGGTAAAGACGGCAAGATGGGTTTAGTTGATGCCAAATTTATCACTGAAAAGAATCCCTTTGGCATCGATCCACAGGATGTGAATGGGCAAGACGATATTTTGGTATCAAGCCAAGAGGTTCATCTTCCTCTAAAAAAACCAGTGAAAGCCTTGCTAAGGTCTGTTGATGTGCTGCATAACTTTGCGGTACCGCAATTTCGGGCCAAGATGGATCTTGTGCCAGGCATGATCACTTTTATCTGGTTTACACCAACCCGTATTGGGAAGTTCGATGTTCTCTGTAATGAGCTCTGTGGTGTAGGCCACTATGTCATGCGTGGCAAAGTCGTGATTGAAAGTGATGACGCCTATCAAGCTTGGCTAAGCAGCTATCCTACATTTGCCCAAACCCAAGCACAAAAAAATGGTGATGCTGCTGCTGGTCAAGCACTTTATGCGGTCTGCTCTGCCTGCCATGGAGCCCAAGGAGAGGGTAATAAAGCCTTAAATGCCCCTAAGCTAAGCGGCCAAGCGGATTGGTATTTGAGTCGGCAGCTCATGAACTTTAAGCAGGGCGCACGTGGCGTCAAGGATCAAGATGTTAATGGCAAGGTAATGGTGCCAATGGCTGCAACCTTAGTCTCTCCTGCTGATATTGCTAATGTCAGCGCCTATATTCGAACGCTGCCTGATACGCCTTCTCAACCTACGATCCAGGACAGTCTTGGCAAAGGAAAAGATTTATACAACAGCACTTGTGCGGCATGTCATGGCCCTAATGGAGCAGGGGTTGAGTCAACCAAAGCTCCAAGACTCCAGAACATGAGTGACTGGTATTTAGTGACCCAATTAAATCATTTTAGGGATGGTGTTCGTGGAACCCATCCGAAGGATTTATACGGACAACAGATGTCATCGGTTGCCTCATTTTTAACGCAAGAGCAAACCATTAACGATCTTGTTACCTATATTGGGACCTTGAAATGATCCATTTACTCATGAGGAGATTTTGATGGAACATGTTGCGCATGACGCGTCCAATTTTGCGCCACCGTTGGAAGTCAAAGAGATGGAGCTTTACCATCCCAAAACATTTCTCGGTAAATATATCTGGAGTCAGGATGCCAAAGTAATCGCAATTCAGTATGGTATTACTGCGATGGCAATCGGTTTTGTGGCTCTGGTGATGTCATGGTTAATGCGTTTGCAGCTAGGTTTTCCAGACACATTCTCTTTTATTAATCCTAGTAATTATTTGCAGTTTGTGACCATGCACGGCATGATCATGGTCGTTTATCTCTTAACCGCCTTGTTCTTGGGGGCGTTTGGTAATTACCTCATCCCATTGATGGTTGGTGCGCGCGATATGGTCTTTCCATACGCCAATATGCTGAGCTTCTGGATCTATTTGTTTGCTGTATTGCTTCTTGTTGCTAGCTTTTTTGTGACTGGTGGACCTACCGGTTCTGGCTGGACTCTATATCCGCCCCAAGCGATTCTGCCAGGGACGCCTGGTGCTACCTGGGGCATTATTTTGATGCTCATTTCTTTAACCTTTTTTATTATTGGCTTTACGATGGGTGGCCTGAACTATGTGGTTACTGTTTTACAAGCACGAACACGTGGAATGACCATGATGCGTTTGCCTTTAACAGTCTGGGGCATATTTATGGCGACCATATTGGCACTCTTTGCTTTTCCAGCGCTATTTGTAAGTGCGATCATGATGCTCTTAGACCTCACTTTAGGCACAAGCTTTTTCATGCCAGCCCTAGTCTCAATGGGCCAACAAGGTGAGCATGCTGGCGGTAGTCCGTTACTATTCCAACATCTATTTTGGTTTTTTGGGCACCCTGAGGTTTATATCGTTGCTTTACCAGCCTTTGGTATTGTTTCTGATCTGATTAGCGTTCATGCTCGAAAGAATATTTTCGGTTATCGCATGATGGTGTGGGCGATCGTTGCAATTGGGGTTTTGAGCTTTATGGTTTGGGCCCACCACATGTATGTCAGCGGTATGAATCCTTATTTTGGCTTTTTCTTTGCCACGACTACCTTAATCATCGCTATACCAACAGCACTCAAAGTATATAACTGGGTTTTAACTCTGTGGCATGGCAATATCATCTTAAGTGTGCCAATGCTGTTTGCAATTGGATTTATCTTTGCATTCATTCACGGTGGACTCACTGGTTTATTCCTTGGCAATGTCACCGTAAGCGTACCGTTGTCTGACACCATGTTTGTGGTAGCGCACTTTCATATGGTGATGGCGGTTGCACCAGTGATGGTTGTATTTGGAGCGATTTATCATTGGTATCCCAAAATTACCGGGCGCATGTTAGATGAGAAACTTGGAAAGATCCATTTCTGGGCTACATTCTTAGGCACCTATGCTGTCTACTTACCAATGCACTATCTTGGATTTCTTGGTGTGCCGCGTCGTTATTACGCGGTTGGCGGAACCGATTTCATACCGCAGTCAGCCCAGAGCTTAAATGCCGGCATCACTATTGCTGCCATTGTGGTTGGTGCTTTTCAGTTTGTCTTTATCTACAACCTGATTCGTAGCTATACCAAAGGTAAGGTAGCTAATAGTAACCCTTGGAATGCGACGACTCTGGAATGGCAGACTTCTGAAACACCTCCAGTACACGGTAATTTTGGTCCTCAGTTGCCTGTGGTTTACCGTTGGGCTTATGACTATAGTGTTCCGGGAGTCGTCAAAGATTTCATCCCTCAAAATGTGCCGCCTAGTGATGTAGTGATGGATGCCAACGCAACTCAGAAAGAAAGAGATTCCTTTTAATGGGAATCTTTCAAATATTAAGGGCGCAGCCTTGGTCCGTTGAGCAAGCTAAATTAGATAACTTGTATGCAGGACGTAGCTCTACTGCCTATGCTAAAAAAATTGCCCTACGGGTATTTCTGGGTGTTGTAGCAGTCTTATTTACCTTGATGCTCGTTGCCTATGCCGGCCGGATGGGTTATGAAGATTGGCGTCCAGTGCCACAACTACAGTTGTTGTGGATTAATACAGGCATATTGGCACTCAGTAGTTTATCAATGCAGTGGGCTCAATACTCAGTACGCCACAGAAACATGGATGCGATGCGTATTGGCTTACTCCTAGGCGGGGCCTTAACCCTGGTTTTTTTATTTGGTCAAGTGCTTGCTTGGCGGCAATTAAGCTCAATGGTTTATTTTGATATCACCATTCCAGCAATTGGATTTTTTTACATGATTACCGGCGTACATTGTTTGCATATGGTGGGTGGTTTAATTGCCTGGAGCCGAACTGCCCCTAAAGTTTGGAGCAATGTAGATATTGCTAAGGTGCAAAACAGTATCGAGCTTTGTACTACGTATTGGCATTTTTTATTACTAGTTTGGTTAGTCCTTTTTGGACTATTGTTCGCTGGCGACAATCTTGACCTCGTCCTCAAACTCTGTGGAATTCGGTAGATAGGATCTAAACATGTCAGAAGCCCATTCAACCCACGTAGAAGTAATTCCAACACCTTATACAGGGCCAGAAAGCTTTGTATCGGATTGGTCCTCTGATCAAACGGCGTTTAAGAATGTCCCTTGGGGCAAGGTCATGATGTGGATCTTCCTCGTGAGCGATACCTTCATTTTTAGCGCCTTTTTAATCTCGTATATGACTGTGCGGATTTCTGCTGTAGAACCCTGGCCAAATCCCAGTGAAGTGTTTGCCTTAACGCTATTTGGCAAAGAAGTGCCGCTAGTGCTGATTGCAATCATGACTTTCATTTTAATTAGTAGTAGCGGAACGATGGCGATGGCAGTGAACTTTGGATATCGCAAGAACCGAAAAGTAACTTTTATCCTATTAATCATCACTGCTATTTTGGGGGCATCCTTTGTTGGCATGCAGGCCTTTGAGTGGACCAAGTTGATTGTAGAAGAGGGTGTAAGGCCTTGGACTAATCCCATGGGTGCCCATCAATTCGGATCTGTATTTTTTATGATCACGGGATTTCATGGTACTCACGTCACTATTGGAGTGATATTTCTTTTAATTGTTGCCGCTAAAGTCTATCGCGGTGATTTAGAACATAATCGCCCTGGATTTATGACGGGAAGAAAAGGAAATTACGAGATCGTTGAAATCATGGGCCTGTATTGGCACTTTGTAGACTTGGTGTGGGTCTTCATTTTTGCTTTTTTCTATCTTTGGTAGGGGGGAATCATGGAATATCCTAAACAACACCCCATTGGCATTTACCTCAAGATTTGGGCGCTGTTATTTATATTGAGTGGTCTGTCTTACTCTGTTGATTATTTCCACTTTGAGGGCTACTTGAGATGGGCCTTGATCATCATTTTCATGATGTTAAAAGCGGGCTTAATTGTTGCGTTCTTCATGCATATGGTTTGGGAGCGGGTGGCCCTGATTTATGCGATTCTTGTGCCACCACTATTGCTGTTAACTCTGGTTGGCATTGGCGTACTTGAGGGTGACTATACTTTTTTAACGCGTAATGTCTTTTTTGGTAGTTAATGTTTCGAGTTATCTGATTTGAACTTGAGGATCTTGAATGAAACAGAAATATTTCTCTATTAATGCATGGATCCTGTGCGGGGTTTGCATCGGATTAATTGTATTTACTTTTATTTTGGTTGCTCATAATGAAAATACGCCAAATAAAATAAATCAGGATCGCGATAATTTACTCGGCGGTAGTAAGACAGTGCTGGACCGCATTAAGCCTATTGGTCAGGTTAATCTGAGCTCCTAAGGCTGCTCTTTACTGACCTTCAATTTCACTGGTAACACTAAGCCCCCTTTAAATTCAAGCAGCACTTCCACTTGATCCCCTTGTCTTAATCCTTTTTTAGGGTTCATGAGCATCAGGTGATATCCACTTGGGGTCAATTGCAGCGTAGACCCCGGCTTTATTTCAATCTGGGGTGTGTGATTCATATGCGCCATTCCTCCCTTACTGACTGTTTGATGCAGCATGACTGATTTAAAGTCAGCGCTACGAGCCCCTAGAAGGGTCTGAGCTTGCGGAGATTGATTTTGTAAGTCCATATAGCCAGCAAGCACTTCTGCGCTTGGCGGTGCCTCTTTAACCCACCCATGGCTAATATTGATTTTAGAATCTGCTGCCTTCAACTGTGCCGAACTGAAGCTCAGGATTAAACCTAGAATGAGTGATAGTGATAATTTCACAATGTCGCCTTTAGAGTTGAGAGTTCATTGCATTGATCTTTGTAAGAATCTTAAAACGTCTGCTGATCGTACTGATATCGAAGGGTGGCATCAATGATGCTACGTACTGACCTTGTGGATTGATTAAGAATATCGCTGAGGTGTGATAAACCTGATAACTCTCTTTATCTAGCGCAGACTCAACTTCAAATAGAGCGCCTAGCTGCCTCGTTACATTGCGCAGTTCTAATTCTGTACCCGTGACACCAATGATAGAGGGGTCAAAGTAGCCAGTGTATTCCTTGAGGATAGCTGCTGTATCGCGCCTAGGGTCTACTGAAATAAAGACAAATTGAACATTTTTACTGCCATTGACGCCTTTAGTTAATTGCTCTCGTAGCTTAGATAGGCTTGCTAAGGTACTTGGGCAGATATCAGGGCAGTGCGTATAGCCAAAGAACAGAAAGGACCAGTTACCTTTTAGGTGTGCAAGATCAAACGCATGACTATTTTGATCGGTTAGGGCAAATTCTCTTAGTGGTTTAGGATCTACAAATACAGTCATTACCTGATCTGGAATGAGTCTAGGATTCGAATCATCTCCTAGACTAAATAGAAATAGAGATCCCCCAGCTAAGAATGTCATTGCCAGAACAGATGCAAGGATTAGGCTGAACTTAAATGATGGCAGCCTCATCTAAAGAGCAAGATGATTTAGCAGTGGCGAATCATGCCTATTTTTTGTTGAAATAGGACCAGCCAATGCGGTTCAGATTTCCCAGTTCCAGCCAAACTGACCTGTGGGTGCAATTTAAGTACACGATCCAATATCGCTTCCTGAGAAGGGTAGAGGTCTACATAGAAAACATGTAGGCCATCTTTAAGTGCCTGTTTAAACTGGACAAAAAGGTGATTTGGCCTATGGATGCCAATTAAACCACCTTCCCATATGCAAAACCAAAATAAAATTAATGCAAGGAATATGAATGGCATCCAACCTGCGCCAGATTTATGCCAATCTAGATAATGGGTCAGCATCAGTACGGTTGAAAAAACACAGGCGCCAACTGCAGCCCCAATTAAGCCAGAATGAACAATGTCTATTTTCATGAAAGATTGGACTTCATGAAGGTGTGGGTGCTGTCGAACTCCTTCAATGTCATTGCTGAGCACATGAATTTGTGCAGTAGCAATATTTTCTTTTTCTAGCTGTTCTTCGAAAAGCTCTAGGTCATCTAAATTATTGCTAATGAAATAATGTCTCAGTAATTTCACAATGCACTCCTAGTTAAATTAACTACTAACATAATTTCATCTATTTCAATTTGACATAGATCAAACCATCGTTTGATTGTGCGCTTATGAAGCAAGCTTGTCTATTGATAGTGTTACTTCTTCTTAAGGTAAAGCTTGGTCTAGCTGAATTAGCACTTAAATCATCGATTCAAGCATTACGAGACGGAGCGGGTATGTACTAGGTATACCCACCAATCATTGCACTATACATTGGCTCTTCTAACTAAAAAACCTGTCCTAGATTGTTATTGGCTGGAGGAGACATTCACCATGTTGGAGGGGAGTACTAAATGCAAGCCAATTCAAAACAGCATTTCAATATTCTGATCTTTGGCGCCTCTTATGGCTCCTTATTAGCAAGTAAGTTAGCTCTAGCGGGACATAACGCAACCTTAGTCTGTTTACCTGCAGAAGTTGAGCTCATTAATTCTGTAGGAACGCGCGTGCGCTTGCCGGTCAAGGGTCGGGATGCATTGGTTGAAATTGATTCTCGTAACTTGCCAGGCAGAATCAATGCTGCTACTCCGGAAAATGTCACTTCAGCAAACTTTGATTTAGTGGTTTTGGCGATGCAAGAGCCTCAATATGGCGCCACGGATGTGAGTGACTTATTGGAAGCTGTAGCCATTCAGCAGATTCCAACGATGTCGATTATGAATATGCCACCACTACCTTACCTACACCGTATTCCAGGCATTAATGCTAACGACTATGTTGAATGCTATACAGCCCATAAGGTTTGGGATCAGTTCGATCCTCGATTCATGACCTTATGCAGTCCAGATGCTCAAGCCTTTAGACCACCGGAAGAGGGAGTGAATGTATTACAGGTTCGCTTACCGACAAACTTTAAAGCTGCTCGGTTTGAGTCAGAAGAGCATACCAAGATGCTGCGACAAATTGCTGCTGATATTGAGGCAGTGAGGTTTGATGTAGATGGAAAAAAGATTGAGCTGCCAGTCAAGCTGAAGATATTTGAGTCAGTGTTTGTGCCGCTGGCAAAATGGAGCATGCTCATGACAGGTAACTACCGTTGCATCACTTCTAAAGGCATACGTCCAATCAAAGATGCGGTGCATTCTGACATGAAGGCATCTCAAGTAACGTACGATTGGGTTGGAGATTTATGTGTATCTCTTGGTGCTGAGCCTAAAGATTTAGTTCCTTTTGAAAAGTATGCTGCTGCAGCCAATGGTTTAGCCAATCCATCTTCTGCAGCAAGGGCACTGTATGGCGGAGCAAAGAACATTGAGCGGGTCGATAAATTAGTTCAATCAATTGCCAAACATAAAGGTATGCATCTCTCAATCATTGATGATGTAGTCACTTTAGTAAATACTCAGCTTGAGAAAAATCAGGCACAGTAAGGTCTTGTACTATTGAGCATTAAGCCTCCATGACAAGTACCATATCAAACGATTGAAGCGCCTGTTGGTCTTAATGCGTATCTTATGTGTGACGATGCTCTAGGATTGTTTATTCTTCATGTTGCGTCTGCATTCCAAATTTGTCGGTTTACCCGACAAATTAGACATCTGACCATCCAACCGCCTGTGAATGCCGCTCAAGATCAGTGGTATCCCACCCGATACCAACATTCTCGGTGCCTATGCCACATCAAAAACTAACACCTTAATGTCATTGTTTATGTTGTTGTTCTAGCTCATTTTTCCAGCTTCTAAGGCATAGGTCGCACGTTCGAATCGTGCTGGGCAGGCCAACTTCATATGGTCCGTACCGGCCAAGCGTCAACTTAAACGATGCTAAGGAAATATTCTTATAATGTCCTTTAAAACGATACCCACTATGAGCAATTCTTAAAAATTTTAGCCATGATTCTTTTGTTTAAGAGAATGCTGACAATCCGCAATACTGTGCTTGGGAAATTTGCCTATGTTCACTTTTTGCAGCGACAAAATACAATCTTGTATTGAATTACTCAGTCTAATTGGATTCATTTTTTTCTTTTTTTATTTGACGTTAATAATTTTTTATAAATGACTATTTTTCGAGCACATGGTCAATCCTCTTTAACTATAATCCGGCCAAGAGCGTCTAAATCAGATACCTCAACTTCTAAATGGTCATATTCGATGATGGTTGTCCCTTCTAGTTGTTCAATATATTCTCGTGTCGCATAGTGCGGCGGGATATGAGCTAAGTCATCATGCTGATAGTCATACACTTTGTAACGATAGACGGTTATTTTCATCTCTGGCTACTCAATCTTCACCCCAGTCTGCATAGCTTTCATCAGGGATATGATTCATTTCATTGATTTTGCGCTTTGTTAAATGTTGCCAAATTAATCGCTCTTGCACCAATTCATTACTCTGAAGTTCAAAAAACTTTTCGGTCAAGCTATCTTCTTCAATTTGTAAATTTTGGGTACCCATGGCATCCTCCTATCAAAGCGGAAAAATGGTTGCTAATGGATGGATTGATTCACGCTGTATCGAGACGGGACCAAGGCGTGCTCAACAAACCCATCAACATCAACTTATGCTGAACCTAATGAGGAAGTTTGTCTAACTAATTATGTAGTTTTTTAGTAGGTGAAATTCTATTGCATGGCACCAAATTACAAGTCAAGATAAGGAATTGCCCACTTTGTATTGGTATCTCAATTCTTCTTCCCTAGGCGTAATTACTAGAGTAATCTAAAACCATCATTGAACCTGCAGAGGTTGTTATGAGTGGAAAACATGCTATTTATGTGATTGTGAAATCCAAGGACGGGCAGATTGAGAGTAAAGATCATGGCCTGCTAAATTTAATTAATCGCCATCACTGCGATACAACTTTGGTAGCATTTCATAGAGACTGGAATACCTATTGCCTGCATCATTTTGGGTATGTATTAGAAATCGTTGATGTGGGTTACGAGTGGTCATATGAGTAAGCACTTCTATCAATAATTTCTATAGGGAGTTAACATGGAAAAGAAGACAGCTAAAAATACACCTTATCCAGTAAAGGTAGTCAAAGGCCAGACTTACTATTGGTGCAGTTGCGGCTTAAGTAATAACCAACCCTTTTGTGATAGGTCACATCAGAGAACAGATTTAAGCCCTTTGGAATTTATTGCATCAGAGAGCATTACAGTCTATTTCTGTGGCTGCAAACAATCAGCCAATGCCCCCATGTGTGATGGCACTCATACCGCACTCTAAGGATTAAAGTGTGCAAAGTCACTGGGGGTTAGGATGATTTTTTCATTAAAGGATGTTATAAAAACACATCATTAGGAGCAATATGTGCAGATGGATGGCATACGCAGGAGCTGAGATTTATCTAGAAAATCTATTATTCCTACAAAAGAATTCCCTCATTTCACAAAGTCTAAAGGCAACAAAATCTAGCTTTGTAACTAATGGTGATGGATTCGGAGTGGCTTGGTACGGCGATAGAAAATCGCCTGGTTTATTTAAAGATGTTCTTCCTGCTTGGAATGACGAAAACCTCAAAGAGTTAAGTCGACATATTAAAAGCAATTTATTTTTTGCTCATGTGCGTGCGGCTACAGGTACAAGTGTTTCCCGTATGAATTGTCATCCGTACGCATTTGAGAATTGGAGTTTTATGCATAACGGCCATATTGGAGACTGGCACATACATCGAAGAGAAATTGAGTCGCTTATATCTAAAGAATTTTATGCCCATAGACATGGTACAACGGACAGTGAAGCCCTCTTTTTATTAGCACTAACGATGGGTTTAATAAATGACCCCATCAAAGGCATGAGTCTTGCTATAGAAAAAGTGCAAAAAATATTAGAGCATCACAAGTCCTCTGATCCATTAAGACTCTCAGCGGCCTTAAGTGATGGAAAGTCTATCTGGGGGTTTCGCTATTCAACAGACCACAATTCGCCTAGTCTTTTTTATGGAACCCCCGACACCCACGAAGTTCATTTAAAAGATGGCAGAGTAAGTACAATTGCATCCGAACCATTTGATGATGATTTAGACCATTGGATCGAAGTGAAAGAATCAAGTTATATAACCTGGACAGACGGTAAAGTTTCGGTTAGTAAGTTAAGCATTTAAAATGGCATTGAAGTTGTCAGATCTGGAGGTATCAGCATTCTGATTTGTCGGTTAACCCGACAAATTTCCACACTGAACAATTCGATCGCCTGCAGATGCCGTCCAAGACCCATGGCCTACCAACCAGCACTACAGATCTCGGTGCCGATCGAACACCTGATCTTGTAAGGCTTATGTCATTGTCTAAGCTATTGATTAGCCTCATTTTTAAAGCTTCTAAGGCGTAGGTCGCACGTTCGAATCGTGCTGGGCAGGCCAAAGGCTTGACTAGCCGATGAGATTTAATCACAAAACCTGATTTTATTGTGGTCTGTTGACCAAATTTTGACCCGGCTCGCCCAGTCTATTTAACGCCGTAATAGA
Source organism: Polynucleobacter sp. UB-Siik-W21 (assembly GCF_018687415.1). NCBI lineage: Bacteria > Pseudomonadati > Pseudomonadota > Betaproteobacteria > Burkholderiales > Burkholderiaceae > Polynucleobacter > Polynucleobacter sp. UB-Siik-W21. The sequence continues at coordinate 1,004,486 of NZ_CP061289.1, forward strand.
GCGTAGGTTGATCAGTAAATGTGTCGGGAAAACCGACTAATTATTGGTAGCTGTATTGGTAGGGAAAAAACTTGGCTAACAAGTTATGCTGAGCCGTCATTTGCTCTTTAAGGTAAGTGAATGGGGTAGGTGGAAGCAAGATAAGATCAGCTTGTGAATCGCCCATCATATTTCTAACTTTGAGATCATGCTTTTGGCAAAGGCGTTTTATGGCGCTATTGCGTTCAATACAATGCATATATAGGTCGGTATAAAAACGATTGCGAGCCCATGTGATGGCTTGATCCATCATCGCATTTGCGATTCCTTGCCTACGATGAAGCATTGCAACGATCACGCCAAATTCAACAGCTTTGGTATGGGTTGCTATATGGATCGTGCCAACCCATTGATGTTTTATTTTGGCTATCAAAAAATGATTCTGTTGATCATTTTGAGAAAATTTTTCCACCAAGTTATCAATTGCTTCTGGACCTAAGGCGCAGCCAAAATATTCGCTAATAGTCTCTGGATCTTGGGCTTTTAACCAAGATCCGTATTCTTCAAACTGATTCCCGCTAAGAAATTCAGTCGTCAGCATGTTTTTTACTCAATGTGACTATGGTTGCTGTAATACTTGGCTTGCTCTAATCTAGCCTCAATCCAGGCATCATAAAGATTCAAAAATGCTTGCTGAACTACTTTTAACGCTTGCAAAGCCTTGGAAGGGATATATTTCTCTAAATCGCTGCTGATGGATTGGTTACCAAAAACTTGATTAAAGAGGCTCAATAATTGTGTCATTTAAAGCTCCTTATCTAAAATGTATTAGGGTTAATACTTAGTTAGATTAACACCTTTGCAAGTATGTTGCATGACAGCAAAGTACTTTTTAGCAACTAAAAGGTTTTAAATGTGTACCTATCTTCATCATTTGTAGTCAAGTGATCATAAAACCTAAAAATGCCCCAAAAAGGATCAAAGCTGCACCAATCGGAGATAATGAAACGCTTCACATTAAGATGAATTGTTCCGTTAAAACAAAAAGAGGCATCAAATGAGTGCACTAAAAGAGACTATCGAGAAATTGCAGAAAACTGGGGCGGTTAGTTTGTCTGACTTAAAGACTCTTAAATTAAAAGAGCTAGAAGCTCTATCAGAAGAAATCCAATACTGGTGTCTATATGGAAACGGCAAGCCTGAGAAATTAGGCAAAAAACATAAAGAGCATTAAAGCCTAATCTTCTAAATCTTCGCTGCTGTCATCAACTCTATATTCCACTTTAATTTTTTTTAGCACCGGATGCAAAAGTGCATTTGCATCCTTAGTAGATGGGTCAGTTAAATCGCAGTAGCCATAAAAGGGAATAGGCTCTTTTTCAACAAGTTTGCGATCTTCGGTAGTAAAGGTAGTCATTAAGCTCTCCCTAAATTAATCAGATAAGGTTACCTATGGGCTGTTAGAGCAAGCTGAGGAGACCGGAAAGGAGCAGAATTGCTCTTCATCTCCCATAAGTAGATCTCATTTTGGATTTAGGAATATGACAAATCTATCGCTAGAAAAAATATTTACGGATAAATTTTAAGTGGTGAAATTGTCATATTTGGGCTTGATTTATAGGATTCAAATATGACAAAGACAGTTAGAAAGTTCATAAAGATGTCATATGAAAGGTAGAGCATCACAGTCAAGTTCAATTACAAATTGAAGGAGATAGAAAATGCTAGATAAAAACCTAGGCGACAAAGTTATCGACTTAAGAAGAATGTCAGCTGAGTATTATCAAAAGGCGGCATGGAATCAATTGCTAGCCTTAGATAACTACAGAGAAAAGAACTTTGAAGCATCAGAGCGTTTTGCACAGTTGTCATTTGAGGATCAGATGGCTGCGATGGAGTATGCAGAGTTAGCGGATGCCGAAACTTCTTTGCATCTTGAGTTAGAGCTAGAAGAATAAATTTGATTGAGCATCCTCAATCCTTGATTGTGCTATTACAAAAGCTGACGCTGTGGTGTCGGTTCGACCGACTCTACTTCTGCGGATGCCACACACCAACGAGTCAGTTCCACATGATTCCACAGATCTCGGTGCGTATAGAACACCTGATCTTGTCGGGCTTATGTCATTGTCTAAGCTATTGATTAACCTCATTTTTAGAGCTTCTAAGGCGTAGGTCGCACGTTCGAATCGTGCTGGGAAGGGTAGATCCTCCATTACCCTTAGTCTTGCCTATGTTAGTGCTGAATTTTTGAATAAAAAGCGCAAGATAAGGCCTTAATACCCATATAGCCATCATAAATTTGCTATAAATGCAGATGTGAGTATTTTTACCAAATATATAGAAGTAAACGACTGAAGAAAACGATGAAGAACAAGTCTTTAATTAAAGCGGGCCTGATTGCTTGGTTATTCATGAGCACCATGAGCGTTCACGCTGCAAGCGCGACGATGGACAAAATTAAATCTACTGGCGCTGTCACGATGGGTGTGCGCGAATCCTCTATCCCAATGTCCTACACGACTGGCGACAGCCGCTTTGATGGTTACCATGTGGAAGTGTGCCGCATGATTTTGGGTGACATCAAAGATAAGCTTGGCTTGAGCACTTTACGCATTAATTATCAGCCAGTGACTTCCCAAAACCGTGTGCCTTTAGTGCAAAACGGCACTGTTGATATTGAGTGTGGCTCAACCACTAATAATACTAATCGCGCTAAGGATGTGGGCTTTGCGAACACTTTATATATAGAAGAAGTCAGGATTGCTGTTAAAGCAAATTCTGGCATTACTTCTATTTCTCAATTGGCTAACAAGAAAGTAGCTACTACTACAGGTACAACCTCTGTTCAGTTGCTCCGCAAGCATGAAAAAGTCAATGGCGTGAACTTTGATGAGGTATATGGTAAAGACCATGCGGATAGCTTCTTATTGCTTGAGTCTGGTCGCGCTGATGCATTCGTGATGGATGGTTCAATTTTGGCCGGCAACATTGCTAACTCGAAGAATCCAAAAGACTACAAGATCGTTGGTGAAGTATTGAGTACAGAGCCTATCGCCATCATGGTTCGTAAAGATGATCCAGAATTTAAGGCCGCTGTAAACGCAGCAATTGCCAAGATTGTTGCAAACGGCAAAATGCCTGGCTTATGGAACAAGTGGTTCTTATCGCCAATTCCACCGAAAAATATCGTAGTAGGTCTTGAGCTGTCTCCAGCAACCAAGAATGCTTGGGCAAACCTGAACGACAAACCGGCAGAAGATTACAACAAATAATTGAGATCGCAAGTTAATTAATCTGAATGCTTTAATGTTTATGCGATCGGATTTATGGATTTAGGAATCTTTTGTAAAAGTACCTTAGACGGAGAAGTAGTTGATCACTGCTTCTCCGCTTTATTAGGTATTGGTCAAAACGCTGATCCCAGTTATTTAGACTGGCTCATGAAGGCTTGGGGCTGGACACTGGCTGTCGCCGCTCTTAGTCTAATCATCGCTATGTCACTTGGCGCTGTCATGGGCACCTTACGTACCTTACCCACAGAAAGGACATTGAACCGTTTCTTGATACGCTTTTCTACTGCATGGGTAGAGCTCTTTAGAAACATTCCGATTTTGGTTCAGGTATTTCTTTGGTATCACGTGATACCAGCCTTCTTTCAGCCTTTAAAAGCATTTCCATCTTATCTATTAGTCAGCATTGCTTTAGGCTTCTTTACTTCTGCAAGGATTGCAGAGCAGGTGAGGGCAGGCATTCAGTCACTTCCCTCCGGTCAGAAAGCAGCAGCAACTGCTTTGGGTTTAACTACCTTTCAAAGTTATCGCTACATTATTTTGCCAATGGCATTGCGTATAGTGATTCCACCTCTTACTTCTGAGAGCATGAATCTCATCAAAAACTCTTCAGTAGCGTTTGCGGTTTCGGTACCTGAACTCACACTATTCGCTATGCAGGCTCAAGAAGAAACTTCGCATGGAGTTGAAATCTATTTAGCCGTAACCTTGCTCTATGCTTTATCGGCATTCGCAGTAAATCGTGTGATGACCTATTTTGAAAAGCGCTCTCGCATTCCTGGCTTCATTGTTGCTAATACAGAAGTGGCAGCACATTAAATGAATGCTATGAATCATTTCATGGTGGTTTTATGCTCAGTCTAGACCTCAGTTTTTATAACTGGGAACTCTTCACGAATTACATCCTGAAGGGCATGCTGTTTAGTGTGCAACTGACAGTCATTGCGACCGTTGGCGGGATTGTCTTTGGTACCTTCTTAGCTTTGATGCGCTTATCTGGTAGACCTAGCTTAGTCTACCCAGCAACTATTTATGTGAATACCATGCGCTCGATTCCGTTGGTGATGGTGATCTTGTGGTTCTTTTTATTGATACCCATGTTGATTGGCAGACCCATCGGTGCTGACTTATCCGCCACCATCACTTTCATTGCTTTTGAGGGAGCATTTTTCTCTGAAATTGTGCGCGCTGGTATTCAGTCGGTTCCCAAGGGTCAAGGATATGCTGCGGAAGCCTTAGGCATGACCTATGGTCAAAATATGCGTTTTATCGTATTGCCGCAAGCCTTCAGAAACATGGTTCCCGTCTTCATGACGCAGACCATCATTCTGTTTCAGGATACTTCCTTGGTTTATGCCATCGGTGCTTATGATTTATTAAAGGGCTTTGAGATTGCCGGTAAGAACTATGGCCGTCCTATGGAGACCTATCTCTTGGCTGCCTTTACCTATTTCATTATTTGTTTCTCGCTATCGAAGATCGTCAGAGCGGTGCACTCCAAAGTGGCGATTATTCGTTAATACATTTGTAATTTATCCCTTATTTATTTAATACTGACTATTTCTAAATCCTCATGATAGAACTGCAAAACGTTTCGAAGTGGTACGGAGACTTTCAAGTCCTCACCGATTGCACTACCAATATTCAAAAAGGGGAAGTAGTTGTGATTTGCGGACCCTCAGGCTCAGGTAAATCGACCTTGATCAAAACCATTAATGCTCTAGAGCCTTTTCAGGCTGGTGAGATTACTGTGGATGGGGTGCGCTTGCATGATCTTAAAACAAATCTACCAAAGTTACGGGCCAGAGTGGGAATGGTGTTTCAGCACTTTGAGCTGTTTCCGCACCTGAGCATTACCGAGAACTTAACGCTTGCGCAAATGAAAGTGCTTGGTCGTTCTGCTGACGAGGCTAATGCGCATGGCTTGAAGTATCTCGAGCGTGTTGGCTTAACTGCTCAGAAAGATAAGTTTCCTGGGCAACTTTCAGGCGGTCAACAACAGCGTGTTGCCATTGCGCGTGCCTTGAGCATGGACCCGATTGTGATGCTTTTTGATGAGCCAACCTCGGCCCTAGATCCTGAGATGGTTGGTGAGGTCTTAGATGTTATGGTGAAGCTTGCAAATGAAGGAATGACCATGTGCTGCGTTACCCATGAGATGGGTTTTGCTCGTAAAGTCAGTAATCGCGTGATCTTTATGGATCAAGGGCGTATTCTGGAGGATTGCAGCAAAGATGAATTTTTCGGGAACCCAGATGCGAGATCCCATCGTGCAAAAGACTTCCTCTCAAAAATATTAGATCACTAAAGAAAACACTACTGCTAATGAATGATTCGTTTACCAAGTTATGCATCGCTACAGCGCTTGGTATGTTGATGCTCTCAGCTTGTACTGTAGCCAAATTAGAGTCTAGGCTTGAGGCTAATCCTCAGTGTAAAGATGTCATTAATCCAAAGACTGGTGCTGTCATGCCGTGCCCAGGTACGGATAAATCTTTCTATCGCTCTGTTGGTCTGGAGCCACCTAGAGCCACCACAACTAGTTCAACTACAGCCGTAGCTGCTCCGCCAACCAGTTCTAATGCAGGTACAGCAGCAACACCAATCGCAACTACATTAACAAAGTCGACCCCTACAGTTCAGGTAATTCCGCAAGTCGATTGCAAACCACAACTTCATAAAAAAACTGGCGACATGTTACCGTGTCCATCTCCGGACTAATCTATATCTAAAAAGAAAACATCATGCGTAAATTGAATGTCGTTATTGCCTCAGCACTTGTTGCTATTAGTTTGCTTGCCTGTAGCAATACTCCAAAACTAGCTTCCGAGCCCATGCCTAGATCAGGTTTTTTGCCCAATTACTCCTTGCTCGTGCCAATGGCTACCAGCGAATCGGATACTCGGATTTGGCGATACCGCATTGCAGGCGTTAATCCTGCTAGCTATACCGCGGTTATTTTGGATCCCATTTACTTGAATCAAAGCGCTACGAAAGAGGTGAGTGCTGAGGCCATTTCTCAAGCGCAGGTTACCCTGCAAGACTCGATGGTGGCCGCTATTAATTCTCGTGGGAATATTCGTATTGTCACTAGCCCTGGGCCGGGGGTTGCCCGAATTACCGTTGGCATTACAGGTGCAGAAAATTCAGCCGATAGTCTACAACCTTGGAATTTCACTCCCATTGGCTTGGCGGTGAATGCCGCTGCCTATGCTGGTGGTGTGAATTCCAAAACTCCTGCTTTACTGGTAGAAAGTAAAATAACCGATAGTCTGTCTAAGCAGTTATTAGGCGAAGGCTTGGTTACCATCCAGGGCGAGTCATTTAGAACTGGTTCGGGTTCAGTAGACTCCTTTATTGAGATGGCTAAGAAGGTAGTGCGTGTTGCCATGGAAACCTCTGCCAATCCAACCCCAACTGGGAAGTAAGACTTTTCTATGAAACGTTCTTATGTCTCCAAATTTTCTTGCATTGCCGCCTTGGCTGTCATTCCTGCTATGAGTTATGCAGATGATGCATCCCGCAATCAAGAGATTGCGCAGCGGTTTGCTAAGTGTGACATCAATCATGATGGCAAATTGACTCAGGTTGAGGCAAATGGTTGTATGCCACGTATCTATGATCACTTCAACTATCTTGATTCTGGCAATAAAGGCTACTTAACTGTTGCTGATATTCAAGCAGCAGCAGATCGATAAGTATCTACACTATGAGCGTCACATTCCCAGCATTCGACCAAAAGATTATGACTGTTCCATCAGATGATGGTCCGATTGAGATTGCTTACTTAGTTGGTGGCAGTGGTCCGGCGCTATTGTTATTGCATGGCTTTCCACAAACCAAGGCAATTTGGCAGCAAGTTGCTCCTGCACTTGCTAAACATTACACAGTCATTGCCTCAGATTTGCGAGGTTATGGTGGGTCATCTGCACCACACGGCAAGTCAGACCACTCCACATATTCAAAACGCTCCATGGCAGCGGATCAGCATTCCTTGATGAAGGCTTTAGGTCACGAGCAGTTTTATTTGTTGGGGCATGATCGTGGCGGAAGAGTATCGCATCGCATGGCTATGGACTATCCCAGTAGTATTCAGAAGCTAATGGTCTTGGATATTTCCCCAACACTAACCATGTATGAAAACACCACTATGGAATTTGCCAAAGGGTATTGGCATTGGTTCTTCCTCATTCAACCAGAACCCGTGCCAGAAACCATGATTGGCGCAAACCCCGAGTATTGGTTAAAAAATCACATGGGTCGCCATGCAGGTACTGGAATTTTTAGTCCAGACCGTTGGGCGGAATATTTGGCAGGAGCCAGCAATCCCCAAAGCATGCATGCCATGTGTGAAGACTATCGCGCTGCTGCCACTATTGATCTCGTTCATGATCGAGCAGACCGTCAGTCGGGCAAGAAATTACAAATGCCGATCCATGTCTTATGGGGCGAGCATGGTCTCGTAAATAAATGCTTTTATCCTTTAGAGGATTGGCAAGAGGTCGCACATGAAGTCTCAGGGAGAGCCGTAACTTCTGGACATTACATCCCAGAAGAATTGCCTGACGAATTAATAGTCGAAGCGAAAAAATTCTTTAAAAGAGTGGGGTAACTCTAGCTGTAACTAAGCCTGTAGCTACATAAGTTACTCAAACGAATTAATAGGCTAATTTTGGTGCCTTAGTACCTAATGGTGGGCAGGGCATCACTATTTCTGGATTCACTGATAATAATTTTGCGTCTTTGCCGTGGTAATGCATTCGAGATAGAAGATCGGCGATCAGATTTAGGTGAGTTTCTTTTTTGCTATTAGCATTCACCACAGTCCAAGGCGCATCTTTCGAGCTGGTTTGCTCTAACATGAGATCTCTGGCAATGCTATAAGCCTCCCATTTCTTTTGAGCTTGCTCATCAATAGGACTGACCTTCCATTGCTTCAGTGGATCAGTCTTACGACTTTCTAACCGATCGGCCTGTTCTTTTTTATCAATATCTAAATAGTACTTTATGATTTGAATGTTAGAGCCCGTCAATAAAGACTCAAAATCATTCACTGAGCCCATAAAGTGTTTGTACTGGGCTTCAGTACAGAATCCCATGACTTTTTCAACGCCGGCACGGTTGTACCAACTACGATTAAAGATTGCAAATTCACCAGCAGAAGGTAGCTCTGCTACATAACGTTGGAAATACCATTCGCCTTCCTCGCGAGAGGAGGGTTTTCCAAGAGCAACAACGTGGGTTTCGCGAGGACTCAGATTTTCTGTGAGCCGTTTGATCGTGCCATCTTTGCCAGCGGTATCGCGACCTTCAAGAATGACTAAAAGTTTCAAACCACCTGCAATGATCTCTCGCTGAAGTTTGACTAATTCAATCTGTAAAAGTCGATAGTAACCATGATGATCACTATTGTTATCGTCCTTGCTCACCCTTTAAGCTGCAGAACTCGGTGAGGCCGGCGGAGAAGCTGAACTCTTTTTAGCTGGCGCTTTTCGTGCAGGCGTTTTCTTAGCGGCGGCTTTTTTAACGGGCGCTTTCTTGACCGGGGTTTTCTTGACGGCAGTCTTTTTTACAGGGGGTTTTTTGGTGACCTCTTTCTTTTCCAATTTATCGAGTGCTTTAGCCAATTTATCAATCAATTTTTCACGATCAGATTCGAGCTTATCAAGCTTTTTCATCAGCTGTTTTACTAATTTCTTTTGACTCATGATATTTCCTATTAGGTGTGATTTTCACAAATGCATCACTCATCCTACGTCTTATTAGGCTCAGTTTCAAGCAATTGTGACGCTATTGGAAATAATTTCTAAAGCTATTGAATAGTGCTACATTGGCTAGATATGTTCAAAACCCTGTCTACATTACCCAAGACTGTTTGGTTAATAGGCCTCATTAGTTTTGTGAATGACTCGGCCAGTGAAATGCTCTATCCCTTGATGCCTTTGTATCTAGCTTCGGTTTTAATGGCAGGGCCTAAAGCGATTGGCATTATTGAAGGTATTGCTGAGGCCACTTCAAGCTTATTCAAACTGGTATCTGGAGTCATCGTAGACAGAACCAAGAAAACAAAACCTTGGATTGTGTTTGGCTATCTTCTCGCTGGTATTGGAAGGCCGCTGATCGCTTTTGCTAATTCATGGCTAGTGGTCCTGATGATTCGATTTACTGACCGTCTGGGTAAGGGGCTCAGAAGCTCTCCCCGGGATGCGCTTCTAGCGGAAAGTGTTCCCGCTAATCAGAGAGGCATTACCTTTGGCTTGCATCGATCTATGGATAATGCTGGTGCGGTCGTTGGTCCCATCTTGGCAGCTTTCTTGCTTGCGCAACATGTACCACTGCGTGAGATCTTTTTCTGGGCCATTATTCCCGGGGTTATTACCGTAATGCTTGCGTTGTGCTTAAAAGAGCCGCCGAGGGTTGCTGGCGATGCCCCTTTGAAATTTACCTGGTCTATGGCAGGTCTACCCCCTGAATTTAAGCGCTATATTTTGGTAGTTGGCCTTTTTGCATTGAGCAATTCTTCAGACATGTTCTTGCTATTAAGGGCTAGAGAGCTTGGAGTGCCTCAAGAACAAATACCCTTGCTCTGGGCGACGATTTCCCTGATAACGACTGTTTTTGGAACTCCACTTTCTGCTCTATCGGATCGATTTAGTCGTCGATATTTCATAGCCATCGCTTGGGCTGCATATGCCCTGATTTATGCCGGTATGAGCTACTCCAACCTGACAGTTGGCTGGCTTTTTGGTTTATTCGCGCTTTATGGCCTATTTAAAGCGGCAACCGAAGGGGTAGAAAAGGCCCTTGTAGCAGATTTAGCCCCTAGCGGATTAACTGGGACAGCCTTTGGTTGGTTCAATTTGAGTTCTGGAATCATGCTTCTTCCAGCTTCTTTAATCTTTGGTTGGCTTTATGAGTCTAGTAGCCCAACTACCGCATTTTTTTTCAGGAGCCTGCTCAGCTTTCGCAGTGCTCCTATTAATCTTCTGGGTATATAGGCCTATAAAAGAAAAAACCTAAATACATCAAGTATTTAGGTTTATCTCTTAAGGTATTACTTATTCTGGATGGAAGTTATTGCTAGCCATGAAGCTAATAGTGCGTTCAAAGCCAAGAATTCGGATGTAACGCCATGCAATATCGCGATATTTGCTGTCTAAATAGCCAATAGCCACTTCAGGAGTTCTTTTGGATACATCATTTTGCTGAATAGCGCGGGCCCAACGTTTGAGTCTTGTTGACATATTTGTCACCTCCATGGGCATACAACGCATCAGAAAGAAGTCTAGATGACAGAAAATACAAAAAATTCCTAAAAAATCAGAAATTTCTTAAATAGACACGACTTTATGTGGATTGAGGATGTTTTGAGGGTCCAGAGCCCGTTTTAAGGTCTTCATCAGGTCATGGGCAACTTCACCCTTATGAGCCCGCAAACCATCTAATTTAAGCTGGCCAACCCCATGTTCAGCAGAAATAGAGCCCTGGCAGCGCTCAACTTGAGCATAGATCAACTCATGAATCGGCTTTTCATTGGCCAAATTGAATGCCTTTGGGTCTACTCCTAATGGGGGAGCAATGTTGTAGTGAAGGTTGCCATCGCCTAAGTGGCCAAAATTGATAATTCTGACCCCCGGGTATTTCAAGCGCATCAAAGTATCTGTTTCCTGAATAAAGCTTTCCAAGGCTGAAAGCGGAATGGTGATGTCATGTTTGAGGTTGGCGCCTTCTTGAGCCTGAGCGAGGGTGATGTGCTCTCGCATCTGCCAGAAGGTATTGGCCTGAGCTAGACTATTTGCAATCACGGCATCGGCAATCAATCCTGCCTCAAATGCCTCTTCCAGGATAGTTTCTAGCAGTTGCCTCACATGGGCTTCACTTTCATGATCTGATAATTCAATCAAGACGGTGTAGGGTGGATTTCCCTTTAGGGGATTTGCCATTTGCGGAAAATGCTTTTCATTGAGGGCCAAGGATTCTTGGGTCATCATCTCAAAACCGGTCAAAAGGGAAGTGGCACGCTTTTGAAATAAATTTAATAGGGCGATGGTGGTGGCAACGCTATTGGCTGCCACTAAGGTTGTCCATTGAGAGATTGGCAGCGGGTATAACTTCATGACAGCGGCGGTAATAATGCCTAAAGTACCCTCAGAGCCAATAAAAAGGTCTCGTAAATCGTATCCAGTATTGTCTTTGCGTAAACCTTTTAAGCCATTCCAGATTTCACCTTGTGCGGTAACTACCTCGAGACCAAGGCACAGATCGCGGGTATTGCCATAACGCAGCACGTTAGTGCCACCAGCATTGGTAGCTAAATTACCCCCAATCATGCAGCTACCTTCTGCCCCTAAGCTCAAAGGAAATAAGAAGTCTTGCTCGGCAGCTTTTTCCTGAACCGCCTGCAAAATACAACCTGCTTCAAGAGTGATTGTTTGGTTGGCAACATCAATTTCTCGAATGGTATTCATACGCTTTATGTTGAGCACAATCTGTTTGCCAGAGTCGTCAGGCGTAGCACCACCACAAAATCCAGTATGACCACCTTGGGGGACCACGGCAATTTGATTGGCTGCACATAGTTGCACAATCTTGGCTACTTCTTGGGCTGTTTTAGGTAAGACCACGGCCAAGGCTTTGCCCGTGTAACGCTTGCGCCAATCAGTGAGATAAGGTGCCTTATCTTGATCTGCGGTCAGAATAAATTTCTGCTCCAGAATTTGATGGAGCTCGCCAAGGATCTGATTCATTTTTGCGCTGCTTGTAACTTTTGTTTAGCTAAGCTCTTCGCTTCTTTTTTAATGGGCTTTAAATACATTAACAAACAAACAAAACCAATCGTTGCTAAAAGAGTTTCTAAGACAGCCATCCAAAAATTGGCACCAGTTTCGAGGATGCGAACTAAGCCTTCGGTGATGTAGAGCAAAATCAACATGGAAGCCCATTGCATGGTGTAAACCTGACCTTTCCAGAGGCCTGGAATGGCAAATAGCAATGGGATGCCTTTCAGAATCAGCCAAGAGCCACCAGGTCGCAGAGGCGAGATAAACCACTCCCAAGCAACACACAAAATGAACAAATCAATAAATGCAGCGGTAGCAATTAATTGATAGGGATTTTTATCCAGAATTTTCTTAGCCATCATGCATTAAGTCTTGATCAGCTTCAGTGCGGTTTGTGCGAGACGTTTACCTTGCGCTTTTGCTAAGCGTTGTTCTTCAGGACTAATCGGAGCATTCCCATCGGCATGGGCAAGATGAGTTACGCCATAAGGGCTTCCACCTGTGGCAGAGGACATTAAATCGGATTCGCTATAAGGTAAACCGAGAATCATCATGCCGTGATGAAGCAGGGGAATCATCATCGTCAGCAGAGTGCTTTCTTGTCCGCCATGCATGCTGCCGGTGCTGGTAAACACACAAGCTGGTTTACCGATGAGTGCACCACTTAACCATTGGGAAGAGCTGCCATCCCAAAAGTATTTCATGGGAGCAGCCATATTGCCAAAACGGGTAGGCGAACCGAGTGCCAATCCAATGCATTCTTGTAAATCAGAATACTCAACATAGGGGGCGCCTTCGGTTGGGACCGCAGGTTCGCTAGACTCGCAAACGGTGGAAACCGGAGGAACCGTTCTGAGACGAGCATTGACCCCAGGAACGCTTTCAATACCCTCGGCAATGAGTCGCGCTAAATCTCTGGTTGCCCCATAGCGGGAGTAGTACAAAACTAAAATATCGTGTTGGTTCATATTCTCTTATGATACGGCGATGCGCCTTTTTCGTAACCCCCAATTATGGCTCTCTCTTGCTAAAGAGATCTGGGAGGGTAATCGAGACCAAAAACTGAACCAAATCGCAGCCAGCTTAGCCTACACAACGATTCTCTCCTTGGTTCCTATGGTCACGATTGCAACCATGCTGATTGGCTATTTACCCAAGGTGATTCAGATTAAAAATGCCTTTAAGACTTGGTTATTAGATACTTATATGCCGGGCGGGATTAATCAACAGTTCTTTATTTACTTGGATCAGTTTTCTGCGCAAGCCAGGGGCTTAACTCTTTTGGGTTTAGCTGGCTTATTTATTACTGCCATCATGACTTTGTCAGTCATTGAAGGGGCATTTAATCAAATCTTCAAGGTACAAAAAAATCGCCCACTTCATAAAAAGATTGTGATTTATGGGGCTGCGACAATTTTGGGCCCCATATTATTAGGACTAGGTATTTACTTAAGTGGCGTCTTATTCAGCGCTTCTCAGGGCTGGACGGAGGCAGTCTCCATTGGTTTTCGTCTCATCGCCACAGTGACACCACTATTGTTGGCTGTCTTGGTTTATACGGTTGTTTACAAGATCCTGCCGTTTTCTCAAATTTTTTGGAAAGATGCCATCTTTGGTGCCTTCTTTGCCGCCCTCAGCTTTGAAATCATGAAGTTTGGATTTGCAGTCTTTTTAACCCATACCGCTTTTTATAAAACGGTCTATGGGGCCTTTGCTATCTTCCCGCTAGCCTTACTTTGGATCTACCTAACTTGGTGGATTACCTTGGCTGGAGCCGTCCTAGTAGCGAATCTGCCAAGTATTCGAAGTGGCGTCATTAGGGTTATTCGTTACTAAAATAAACAATAAATCTTGATTCGGTGCTTGCTTGGGTCTATATTGAACTGAGATATTGATTGTTTTGGAGACGACATGAAAGTTCATGACATTCTGCGTGTGAAGGGCGGCACTTTATTTACCGTTGCTCCCGAGACTGCATTGCAAACGGCAGTGCTGATCATGAGCGAGCATGACATTGGCTCTTTGGTTGTGATGGAGTATGACAAGCTAGTTGGGATCCTCACTTTTCGTGAAGTGATTGCAGCATTAGCAAGCCATCATGGCAAATTAGATGATTTGCAAGTCAATGCAGTAATGAATCAGAAGCCTTTGACCTGCAATATGGAAACTGAAATCGATGAAGTGCGTCGCATGATGTTAGTTGATCATGCTCGTTACCTGCCAGTAGTTGATCAAAAAATGTTGATGGGTGTAATCTCTTTTTATGATGTAGCAAAATCTGTTGTAGAAGCTCAAGACTTCGAGAACTCGATGCTCAAGGCCTATATTCGCGACTGGCCAGAAGATACTGAAAAGGCCGCTAATTAAGGATTTCTAGTCGAATATTCAGGACAAATGACATAATGTGGGTATGTCAGGAAATACTTTAGGCCTTCTTTTTACTGTTACCACTTTTGGTGAATCACACGGTCCCGCGATCGGGGCTGTGGTTGATGGTTGCCCTCCCGGCATGCTTTTGAGTGAGGCTGATCTACAAACTGACCTAGATCGTCGTAGGCCTGGCACGTCTCGTCACGTCACTCAACGCAAAGAAGAAGATAGGGTTGAGATTTTGTCGGGTGTTTTTGAAGGCAAAACGACCGGTGCGCCCATTGGTCTATTGATACGCAATACCGACCAACGGAGTCAAGACTACGGCGATATATTGCAAACATTCCGACCTGGTCATGCCGACTATGCCTATCACCATAAATATGGACTGCGTGATCCACGGGGCGGCGGCCGTTCTTCAGCTCGCCTCACAGCACCTGTTGTGGCAGCTGCAGCTATTGCAAAAAAATGGCTGCATCTGCAATACGGCACAGAGTTTTACGGCTATATGAGCCAACTCGGCGACATCGAAATTCCGTTCGAGGATGTTGCTCAGATTGAACAAAATCCTTTTTTTGCTGCGAATGCCAAGATCATTCCGCAATTAGAGACTTATATGGATGAACTGCGCAAAGCAGGAGATTCTTGTGGGGCTCGAATTGAGGTGCGTGCTCGTAATGTACCTATTGGTCTTGGAGAGCCCTTGTTTGATAAGCTTGATGCAGATATTGCCCATGCCATGATGGGGATCAATGCTGTAAAAGGAGTTGAAATTGGTTCTGGCTTTCAGTCAGTGGCTCAGCGCGGCAGTGAACATGGTGATGAATTATTTCCTGATGGCTTTGCTAGCAATCATGCCGGCGGTACATTGGGTGGCATCAGCACTGGTCAAGACCTGCGAGTATCGATTGCGATCAAACCAACTTCAAGCATCATGAGCCCTAAGCAATCCATTGATCTCCATGGCAAGCCAATGACTATTCAAACTAAGGGACGTCATGATCCTTGTGTTGGTATACGAGCAACCCCAATCGCTGAAGCGATGCTGGCTTTAGTCCTTATGGATCATGCATTGCGTCATCGGGCTCAGTGTACTGATGTCAAGCTTGAGGTATCGCCTATTCCTGCGGCACGACCTGGCTCCAAAAGCGATTAGTAAATCCCACTAAGATGACGCCTTCGCTTCGCTGGGCCTTCGGGTCCTTTTTCTTTTTATATTTTGCTTATGTTGGCTTGGTTTCACCGTATGCCAGCCTTTTCTTCTTAGATCATGGTTTTAATGTCATCGAGATTGCTGTACTGATGTCGATGCTACAAATTACCCGTATCGTTGGTCCATTTAGTTGGGGCTGGCTTTCAGATTACCTCTCTAATCGCATCGGCATTATTCGTGTTTGCGCTTGTTTGGCCGCTTTAGTCTTTGTATGCATCTTTTTTTTACATAGCTACTTCAGCTTCTTTATTTGGATGTTTGTATTACATACGATCTTGAGTAGTCAAATGCCTTTGGGCGAGACGGCAACTATTCATGCTTTATACAAAGACAATTCGTTTGATCAGCGTTATGGACGCCTGCGCTTATGGGGTTCAATCGGGTTCATCACCATGGTTTTATTTGCAGGTGAATTATTTCAGCGTAAAGGTATTGAGTTATATCCAATAGTTGGCGTCATTGTGTTATTTGCTTTGGCACTCATTACTTTTTTCTTGCACGAGCCCAAGATGGAGCGTCGCAAAATGGTGAAAGGCGAGTTACTCATTGTGCTTTTTAATCCAGACGTAAGGTGGTTTTTGATCTCTGGCTTTTTCATGATCTTCGCCCATGCTGCTTTATACGTTTTCTATTCGCTGTATTTGGCAGACCTTGGTTACGATAAATTTCAAATCGGCTTGTTTTGGGCTTTAGGAGTTGCCGCAGAAGTAATCTTCTTTTACTTCCAAAATAAATTGCTGAGCCGTTTGGATGCCGAGGTGATATTGCAAGGCGCATTTGGCATTGGTGTGATCCGCTTTATTCTGATTGCCTTTTTACCAATCACTTCTGTATTGATTGTTGCGCAGTTGATGCATGCTGCTACTTTTGCAGCTCACCACAGTGCTGCCACAAAATTGCTGCAGCGCTGGTTTACCGGTCCCTTACAAGCAAGGGGGCAAGCGATTATGGCTACCGTTTCTTACGGTTTAGGCGGCACCATTGGTGGATTATGTGCCGGTTGGATTTGGGATCTTTCTCAACCTCGAGATGTCTTTGTGATGTCCGCTTTTGCTTGTGGAATAGCGGGGATGGCAATTCAGAAAATGAGACCTCATCACCATCCAACTGAAAACGTTGGTAGTTAAGAAGCCAAGAGCCCTTACTCAGCAATTCTTACTGAACTTTTGCCTTCGCACGAAGTTTTTGCATCATCTCGGTAAATTTAGCTTTCTGCCAATTTTGATCAGAGGCAATCATCTGTTTCAACTCTGCCTTGAGTTCGTCAAAGCTAGGCGCCTTCATATCTCGAGAGTCAACTGTCTTAATGATGTGCCAGCCAAACTGCGATTTCACTGGTTTATCAGTCATTTGACCGTTCTTTAGTTGCACCATTGCCTTAGAGAACTCTGGAACAAGTGCTTTGTCATTTACCCAGCCAAGGTCGCCGCCGTTCGTCGCTGAACCTGGATCCTTTGATTTGGCTTTAGCAATCTCTCCAAAGTTGCCGCCGGCTTTGATTTGAGCAATGATGGCTTTTGCATCAGTTTCTTTCTCAACCAAAATATGCTCGACATGGTATTCCTTGCCAGTATATTGCGTCTTAACCGATTCATAAGCAGCCTTGAGTTCAGCCTCAGTGACACCTTCTTTTTCGATATAGTCTTCAAATACAGCAGCAACTAAGATGCCTACGCGCGATTGCTCTAACTGTTCACGCACAGATTCTTTTTGAATCACACCACGTTTATCAGCCTCTTGCAGAATTAATTCTTTAGTCACCAGCATTTCACGTGCTTGATCGCGTACCTGAGGGTTGTCTCCTTGCCCTGACTTTTGTACCAATTTATCTAGCTGAGCTTTAGGGATGGACTTGCCATTCACGATGGCTGCATTTTGCGCAAAAGCTGGCGCTGAAATCAGGAGTGCGGCTAGGCTAAAAGAGATCAGGTGAAGGGTATTTAACATGGCGACTATCAAGTAAAAGTAATGGATTGCAAGAGTGTAAAGCAGGCTAGATGTTGGCTTCCTGTGGAGTCTGGGCAGTAATCGTTAAGGCATGGATTTCGCTAGGAATATGGCGATGCAAAGCGGCATAAATTGCCCGATGACGGGCGACCAAAGTTAATCCCTGAAATTCTGGGGCAACGATGGTGACCTTAAAGTGTCCACCGCCTGAGGCTGCACCCGCATGCCCCGCATGCAGATGACTCTCGTCTTCGATCTGTAGCCGTTGAATATCAAAAGCCTTATTTAAATCTTCTTCAAATAGGGCAATGCGTTTTTGGTTAAGGGTCATTGTTCTGGATGCTCCATATGGCGTGATAGCCAAACACCTTGGATGATGACAAAGGCTACCAGTAGTCCAGTACTGCCAAAGAGTTTGAAATTGACCCAGGTTTCCTCAGAATATTCAAATGCAATATATAAGTTGAGGGCGCCCATGAAGAAAAAGAAGGCTGACCATGCCAGATTGAGTCGATGCCATACAGAGTGGGAACTCTCAGGTTTGAGGCTTACCTGCTTACCCATTAATACTTCAATCCAATTCTTATTAAAGAACTGTGCACTGATAAGCAAAGCACCTGAAAAGAGCCAATAGAGGGCGGTTGGCTTCAATTGAATAAAGGTCTTATCGTGCAAGAAAATGGTTAGGCTTCCAAAGACAATAATCATCACCAGGCTGACCCATTGCATTGCATCGATTTTGCGATGACGATAATAGACCCAGAGAATCTGTCCGATGGTGGCAACCATGGCTACGATAGTCGCCGTATAGATATCACCAAATTTAAAGGCGATAAAGAACAGAATAATGGGGAAGAGGTCAAATAAAAATTTCATAGGTAGGATTATCCCGCTATTTAGCTCACAAGCCTTTTTAAGGCCTTAGTCTTTTTTACTTGCTTGGGCATTCTCACTGGGATCAAAGCTCAAAGAGGCAGAGTTGATGCAGTAACGTAGACCAGTAGGCATGGGGCCATCATCAAAGACATGCCCTAAATGGGCATCACAGTTGGCACAACGTACTTCAGTACGAATCATGCCGTGAGTCGTGTCACGCACTTCCTTGATAGATGATGTCTCTTGAGGGGCGTTATAGCTTGGCCATCCGCAACCAGCATCAAATTTGGTATCAGACAAGAAGAGGGGGGAGCCACAGCACACACAAGTGTATTTGCCTTGAGCCCAATGATCCCAATACTTGCCACTAAAAGGCCTCTCAGTTGCCGCTTCACGAGTAACTCGATACTCAATATCGCTGAGGATTTTTTTATATTCTTGATCTGTTTTTTTCATCTATGCTCCGATAAGTATTATCTATTCCAAACTCTTAAGAAGAGCAACTCACAGCAACTCTTTCTAGATCTGCAGGTGGTGGCGCTGCATACTCTTCATGCTCAGGCTGCTCATCATAGGGCTTGTTGAGGATATTCATTAATAGCGTGACTTCTGAAAAGTCATGTTGTTGTGCTTTATCAATAGCCGCTTGTGCTAAATGATTGCGCAAAATATATTTAGGATTCACTAGGTTCATCGCCTGGATTCTTGCAGCATCTTGACTAGATTCTGATATGAGGCGCTGAAGATAATCTGTAAACCACTGGTCTATTACCACACGATCCACAAATTGATCTCTTGGCGTGATTTTCTCAATGGCTTGCTCTAATTTAACTTGGCTAAGTTGTCTAAAGAAGCTGGTGAAATCCACGCTTGAATCATGCATTGCCTGCAATAAGCGCTCTATCAGTTGGATGTCGCTATCTTGAGAGGTTTGTAACCCTAATTTTTGTCTGAATATAGATTGCCATGCTTGAGCATAGGCCAGAGGAAATTCTTCTAAAGCTTCACGTAATATTGATTGGGCTTGGCTTTCATCATGACTAAGCTCAAGGAGTGGTAGGAAGGCGCTGGCTAAGCAGGCCATATTCCAATGCATGATTTGAGGTTGGCGATGGTATGCGTATCTACCTCCGTGATCACTATGGTTGCAAATATGATCTATTTCAAAATGATCTAAAAACCCAAATGGTCCGTAGTCCATCGTCAGGCCAAGTGCGCTGATATTGTCACTATTTAAGACTCCATGGCAGAAACCAACAGACTGCCATTGCGCCACTAACTTGGCATTACGCACGCTGATGTGTTTGAATAGCTCGAGATAAGGTTCAACATTGTTTTTGCATTCAGGGTAATGATCCTGAATTAATAAATCGGCTAGCTCTTTGAGTCGCACGATGCTTTGTGTAGAAGCGAAGTGCTCAAAATGACCAATCCGAATAAAGCTAGGTGCTAAGCGCGCACAAACAGCAGCAGTCTCCATCGTTTCGCGGAAAACTGGTAATGCTGAACCAACAACTGAAAGCGCTCTAGTTGTTGGGATGCCGAGTGCATTCATGGCCTCGCTACATAAAAATTCACGGATAGAGGATCTGAGGACGGCACGTCCATCGCCCATACGGGAATACAGAGTTTTGCCAGCACCTTTGAGTTGAATTTCTTGGCCATTAGCCTCGCCAAGCAAAATTGCTCTGCCATCACCCAATTGACCAGCCCAGACCCCAAACTGATGACCGCTATAGACTGTTGAAATTGGCTTAGCAAAATCATGCATGCCGGTACTTAAGGAGTTTCCCGCTAGAAGCTCTAGCCATGCAGGATCAGAAGGCAGGCCATCCTGGGAAACCGCAAGCTGAATGAGATTGGCCGCAGAAGGTGAAAATGCTACCCAATAAGGATCTGGAATTGGGCTCGGAAAGGTGATCTGGCAGACGTCATCGCCGCTTAAGGTAAAGGCCATCAAGCTATTCTAGGTGTATTCCCAAAATGGTGCTCAAGCCTCTAAAATTAGCAGTATGACTAAACAAGTACAAATTAATCCCCAAACTCAACTCGCCAATTTGGGTGAGGAGTTAAATGTTCCTTTTTTAAAACTATTGGGCGTTCGCTTTCTCAGTGCTGAGATGGGAAAGGGAGAAATCCTGTTGGCCCTAAAGCCAGAGCATACCAATACCTGGGCAGTGGCTCATGGCGGGGTGTTATTAACCTTGATGGATGTCGCGATGGCTGTTGCTGCTAGATCTGGTGATCCGAGTGATCGTAGTGTAGTCACCATTGAGCTCAAGAATAATTTTATGCAAGCTGCTAATGGAGTCTTGCGAGTGAAAGCAGATACAGTTCGTAGAACAGCAACTATGGCATTTTGTGAAGCAAAGCTCTACAATGATCAAGGGGAAGTCTGTTGCATGGCAACGGGAACATTCCAATACATTAAGCGTCTGCCAACACGCGATAGCAGCGGTGAGCGGGTAGTGAACGAAGATCTTCGTTCAAAATAAAATGAACGCGTTTTTAAACTGATAGATTTGATCCAGGCGCGGTACTTAATGCGCCGGTGACGACATCATGGCCAACAGTACCGCTAGCATCAAAGCGACGTTCCACCATCTCAAATTGCCCATCTTTACGGACTCTTAAAACAGTGCTGGAACGTGTTCCATACGAGGGTGTTTTGATGAACGCAGGGGATAGCGCTTTTTCCCACTCTCTGCTAACGCCGGTGCTGGGTAATTCATGATCGCTAGCATGGTGGGTATCAGCTAATAGCTTGAGATATTGATCGGCACTTTTGAGCTGACCATGATCCATTGCCAATACTTGGGCAAAAGCGGCTACCCGATGATTGACTTTAGGCCAAGGAGTATCCAGCATCGCATTAGATAAACCATACACGCCAGGGTTAAGCGGTTGATACGGAAAGACTTTGCGAGGGCGGATATTTTGACCTACCAACATGCGATTACTGACCCAATGCATTTCTGCATTTTGCGGATCGCTTAAATCTGCCATCAATAAATTAAAGCCGTTGTATTGATTAAAGCGTTTCGAGTTTTCTCCCATGAACTCGGCCGGCTTATCTTTACTGGTGAGATACATCAAGGAAAGCTCACCACGTGTTCTAGCATCTGGATTCTTTTCGCTAGGCGCGCGCACATTCGTTAAGGCAGCAAACTTTCCTGTTTTCGTAAAGCCCAACCAAGTACCAGGACTACCCAAGACATCGGCACGATCTCTGCCCGCCAAAACATGGGGGTGTTCTTGCCAATAGGCGATGCCTTCAGTGTTGCGCTCATAAAACTCATCACGATTCGCCGCAACTACTAAAGAGTAGTCAGGATGTGAGTTCCAGGCAAAAAGAATCAGGCACATGAAATGGGTTAGGAAGAATTAGATTTCGATTAAGGGATAAGGTAATGAGCCTATTTTTAACACAGGTCCCTGGGGGCTTCCTAGATGAATTTCCCCATGTTCGAGCGCTTCTAATTTGCACTCCACCTGAAGATCGGTTCTGCCAGGGTCTAAGGGGCTAGGGGCTGATAGAACAACCATCCCCGCTGGCTGACTAGGGTCCTGACTATGAAATAACTCAGTACCAGGCTGAGTTGAGTCTATTGGTAGGTCTTTTTCTGAAATATGAGCCAAAAATAGACGTCTTTTGATGGCGCCACGATATTGGCTACGGGCCACGATTTCTTGTCCTGGATAGCAACCTTTTTTGAAGTCAACCCCGGCAACCGATTCAAAATTAATCATTTGCGGGACAAACTGTTCTTGCGTCGCCAATACGATACGGGGAATAGCACTTAAAACTTCTAAATCATTCCACACATCAAGTGCAGCTTGATCGCATGATTCATTGACCTTCTCTTGAGCAATCAATACACGACCATAGGATTGACTGCTGGCGAGCACATCAGGCAAGCGCAATCCAATTTGAGGGTCATTAATTGTGAAAGATGAGATCGCATCACTCAAACCAAAGTATCCAGAAATATTCCAGAGCGCCGACACATCAGTCACCTTGACCTTAGAGCGCAATACAAACATTGCCAACCGTTTGGCAGTACTGGCAGCGATATCCTTAGAAATAAAGAGCGCGAATCGGTCATCAGCGCTTGCATCTCTAGGTATTAACGCACCCCATGCGCTGGCAAGTAATCTGCCTTTAGGGCTGCAGTATCCCAACAGTCTCGCTGATGGGTAGGAATAAGCAATTTGAGGCGATATAGTGCGGTTTAGACCTAAAACAGAATTCGTGAGCTGATTTTGCAGAAAACTGGCAGCATCTGGACCCTCAACAAAGATGAGGCCCCATTTCGAGAGTGGAGTGAGCCCAAAAGAGGGGACTTGTGCTTGAATTTGCGTGTTTTGATTAGTCTGTGTCATCTCCTTTTATCATAGCCTGATGCGCAGAAAAATTCAGGGAAGATCCTTTTTTAGCCAGAAAAAGACTTGGGGTCGTCGCCTACGATCCTACCTGCTGGTATTGATAGGTGCTCTGGTATTTATTTATGGTGGGATTTTTTTATGGCCTGTTGTGCCAAGCCAGACCAATACTCAAGAGGCGTTGCTTTATAAAGTCAAAATTTCTCCGCAATCTAGCTTGGGCAGTATTGCTCAACAATTGCAAGAGCAGGGTCTATCAACCCCTGTGCTGCCGTTTCAAGTCAGTGCCCGCGCATTATTTGTTGGTTCAAAATTAAAGCCAGGTACTTATTTATTACCGACAGGAGCGAGCCTCGGAAAAATATTGTTACAGATTGCGCGCGGTGATCGAGTGCGAGAAAGTATCGCCATTATTCCTGGCATGACTATATGGCAACTTCGCGCTCTAGTTGATTCTCACCCAGCATTGATACATCAAACCAAAGGCATTAGCTCAAAAGCTTTATTGCAAAGCCTGAATCTTACTTATCCTGGCGATGAAGGCATCTTCTTTCCAGATACGTATGTATTTGATCCCGATGAACCCGATATCAATATCTACCGGCGCGCCTCTGTGGCAATGCAAAAACAACTTTTACAAGCTTGGGATCAAAAAGATCCCGGCTCCCCTCTCAAAACGCCTTATGAACTCTTGATTTTGTCCTCGATTATTGAGAAAGAAACAGGCCGATCTAGCGACCGAGGCTTAGTAGCAGCAGTGTTTCTGAATCGACTCAATCAAGGCATGAAGCTGCAGACTGACCCTACAGTGATTTATGGCATTGGCAAAGGATTCGATGGCAACTTGCGTAAGGCAGACCTGCGCAAAGATAGTCCCTACAATACCTATATGAACAAAGGATTGCCACCTACGCCTATCGCTATGCCTAGTAAAGAATCGTTGATGGCAGCTGTTCGACCTGCTCAAAGCAAGGCCCTGTATTTTGTGGCCAAGGGGGATGGAACGAGTCATTTTTCACAAACCTTAGGCGAACATGAATCTGCCGTTGATCGCTATCAGCGCAAACTCGCCCCCAAATCAAAATAATATGACTGCAAATTCTCCTGGATATTTCATTAGCTTTGAAGGCATTGATGGTGCTGGCAAGAGTACGCATATCGATGCATTCTGCAAGCTGATGCAAGAGTGCTACCCAAATCATGAAGTGGTGGTGACTCGTGAGCCAGGTGGAACCCCCTTAGGCGAGCAATTGCGTGGACTCCTATTGGATGCACCGATGAATCTAGAAACTGAGGCATTGTTAATGTTTGCAGCCCGCCGCGAGCATTTAGCGCAAGTGATTGAGCCGGCACTAGCGGCCGGAAAGATTGTGATTTCAGATCGCTTCACCGATGCAAGCTTTGCTTATCAAGGCGGCGGCCGAGGTCTTAGCATCGCGAAATTAAATGATCTGGAACGATGGGTACAAGGTCGTAAGAACGGCACATTACTTCAACCCAATTTAACCATCTTGTTTGATTTGCCCGGTGAAGTAGCAGAAGCGCGCCGCTCTAAAGTAAGGGCGCCGGATAAGTTTGAAAAAATGGATCTGAATTTCTTTGAAAAAGTACGCCAAGAATATCTGCGACGGGCTAAAGAGGATCCACAGCGCTTTCACTTAGTTGATGCGACCCAAACGCCAGAGGCTATTTGGAATGGCTTACAAGCTCTCAAGATCAACTTCTAAATGAGTGACTTGATGTTTCCGGCGAAACAACATAGCAAGGTTGCACCATGGCTGCAACCCTTATGGGAAGGATTAGACTTTCAGCAGTTTCCTAATGCGATTTTGTTACATGGTCAATCGGGTGTTGGTAAGTTTGCTTTTGCAGTTGAATTAGCAAAAGCTTTGCTGTGCGAATCCAGTCCAGGATCGAGCAAGCCCTGTAATCAATGTGAAGCATGCCATTGGTTTAATACTGGCAACCACCCTGACTTTATTGCTTTGGTGCCGGAAACCCACCGCAAACTTTTGCCCCAAGCTGATTATGAGGCAGATGAAGTAACAAAAAAAGGCAAAGTTGCTCGCGATGATTCTGATAGTGAGCCAGCCGAGAAAAAAGAAAAGAAAAATATCTCGATTGAAGAAACCCGTAGTGCGATCGAAAGTCTTTCAATAGGCTCGCATCGGGGTGGCAATCGCATCATCTTAATTTACCCACTTGAAATGCTGCGCTCTGATTCAGCTAACACTCTACTGAAATCACTAGAAGAGCCTCCAGCCAATACTATTTTTATCTTATTAGCGGATCGTGTTGATCGAGTCTTACCAACCATACGATCCCGCTGTCGATTGTTGACAGCACCTCGCCCAAATCGCAGCGAGGGCTTGGCATGGCTAAAAGATCAGCTACCTCAGATCGCAGGATTTAAAGTCATTGATGGGGATATCGAAACGATCTATGACGAGCAGGGCGGGGCACCCTATTCTGTTTTGGATTCCTTAATCGCTCGTTATCATCAAGACGATAAAGATGAGCTAACTATCGCCATTGCCGCTTCTCGTCTTTTATTGCAATCGATGACACAGGGCGGTCGGATTGCCTGGCTAGAAACAGCTGAAAAGATTCATAAAGCGCAATATTCATTTTTACTAGCTACTATGCAACGTTGGGTTTCAGATCTCCAGTTGGTTTCACAGGGTGGAAGTCCTCGTTATTACCCCAAACATCTTGTAACTCTGAAGGGTCTGGCGCAAAGCGCCAGAAGCCTCAAACTCCATCAGTTTTGGAAATCGCTAGTGCAAGCTCGTCGTTCAGAAAATCATCCTCTTGCCAGCCGCATTCAACTAGAAGCATTACTTTCTCAATATCAGCAAGTCTTTGAAGGCTAGGGCGCTCAGGCAGACTAAAATGTAGGTATGTTTATCGACTCACACTGCCACCTAGATTTCCCGGAGTTTCAAGCCCGCATGCCGGAAGTCTTAGCAAATATGAAGGCAGCTAAAGTCAGTCATGCGCTCTGTGTTTCAGTTGATCTGCCAGATTTTCCGAATGTTTTAAAGCTTGCTCAGGATCATCCGCATTTATATGCTTCCGTCGGCGTTCATCCCGACTATGAGGATACCCCCGAGCCAAGCGTTGAGTTTTTGGTTGAAACAGCTAAACAGCAAGCCAAAATAATTGCCATTGGTGAAACTGGTTTGGATTACTACCGCATGGGTGAGCGTAGCTATGAATCGATGGAGTGGCAAAGAAAGCGCTTCAGAACCCACATTAGGGCCGCACTTTTAGCCAAGAAACCGTTGATTATTCATACACGTTCTGCCTCCGAAGACACCATCAATATTCTGAAGGAAGAGGGTGCTGATGGGATTGGCGGGGTGATGCATTGTTTCACCGAAAGCTTAGAGGTGGCCCGTAAAGCGATGGATATGGGCTTTTATATCTCCTTCTCGGGCATTGTCACCTTTAAGAGTGCTAAAGACCTGCAAGAGACTTGTAAACAGGTTCCTTTAGAGCGCATGCTCATAGAAACAGACTCGCCTTATTTAGCTCCAATTCCTTATCGTGGCAAGACTAATGAACCTGCTTGGGTATCTAAAGTTGGTGAATTTATTGCCACCCTCAAGGGCGTCCCCATAGAGAAGCTTGCTAGCAGTACAAGTGATAATTTTTTTCAATGTTTTCAGATATATAGAATGGCTAATTAATGTCGAAGTTTACTTTTAAATCATTAGCTTTATTAGCTATTTTGGGTGTATCAATCAGCTCTTATGGACAAAGTGAAGCGCAAATTGCTAATTTCACTAAAGCAGCCAAATTTGATGACATCTCAGAGGTGAAAGCACTCATTGCAGCTGGTGTGAGTCCAAATGCAGTGGATTCTAAAGGCGATCCGATGCTCGTCATCGCCATCCGAGATAAATCGGCAAAAGTGATTGATTTTTTACTCAAAGATAAGAAAACAGATGTAGATCTATCCAATTCTTTTGGAGAAACGCCCCTGATGCTGGCCTCTATAGAGGGTGATTTACCAGTGGTTAAGGCTTTGGTGCTGCAAAACAAGGCCAAAATTGATCATATTGGCTGGACACCGTTGCACTATGCTTGTGCAAAGGGTCAATTGAATGTGGCTCAATTTTTAATCGCCAATGGAGCAATGATTGATTCTAGAGCTCCGAATGGCACCACACCATTGATGATGGCTACTCAAGCAGGCAATGAGGAGCTAATCAAATTGCTGCTTGATAAAGGCGCTGACTTACGCATGCGTAATTTGAATGGTTTTTCAGCCATAGATATTGCGGAGATATACCAGAAGCCTTGGATAGCAGATGGGCTTAAATCACGCTGGCAGCGCCTCTATAAAGAGCCATATCCAGGGCCCGCTAAAGTTCGGTCAGCCGCTTCTTGATTTAACATATTTGCGTATAATCATTATTATGTCAAATAAGATATTTCTGTAGGAAATTCAAACTAAACCAACATGATCAATCTATTTAACAATACCGACCTACCCAGCTTTACAACTCTTTTTGGCGAGATCAATGCTGATATGGGCAATGGTCAAATCTGGATTATGGTGGTGTCTGCCTGTTTGATGCTGGCTGTTCATGCAGTAGCTGTTCTCGGCATTGCTGGAGCTTTTCACTGGATTGATGATGTCATGACAAAACGCAGAATCTTTGGCGCCAGCTTTTTGTCTTACTTCATAGCCATATTATTGGTCATTGCCATTCATCTGAGCGAAATCGTAGTTTGGGCTTATATCTGTGTAGCCTTAAAGGTATTCCCGACCAATCCCCAGACCTTTTACTTTGCAGGTGAAATGTATACAACCGTAGGTTATGGAGATTACAAATTATCCGAGCAATGGCGCATATTGCCTATCATCATCTCTTTCTCAGGGATCTTTGCCGTATCCATGTCAGGGGCAGCTTTGTACACAATGATGGGCGCCTTATTGGGACACAACGGCCAAAATCAGAGTGCAAAGCCAGGATCTAGCGATTAGAGTGTTTTACCTTCTGAAATCGGGTTCTTTTGCTTAAATACCAGCTCTAATACTCGGCCATTGGCTTCCAGTGAACGAATTCTGCCGGGGAGCCACTCCAAGTCCTTTGCCAGCCATATATCTACCTCACGCTTGTAAGGGTCTTTTTCTCGTTGCATCAAGCCGTAACGCCGATTGACTGTATTTCCAAGGCTAGGGATATCAGCATTGAGAGCCTCTCCATAGCTCTTAAATTGCCAATTTTCTAGCGTGTTGTAATCAATCACAGGTATGGAGCGAATGCTACCAGCTTCATCTATCTTGCTATCGCCATTTAAAAGTGAAGCTAATTGAAACATCAGGCTAAAACGATCTTGGGTGCCAGGAACAATAGTAGGGGTAAATTCAGGCTTTTCTGAGAAGTACATTTGCCCCCCTCCCTTTTCATCACGATCAAAGCGTGAATAACGCGGTGGCTTGCTTCCCCGCTGCGTCCAATAAATCGCGGGCGCAATCCCATACGCATCTATCGCCCCTCTAGATTCAAAAACAAAGGGGCCAACAAAGGCATAAGGAATATTGATATAGAGTCGATAAGAGTTACCTTCCACAATCCAATCAATTTCTGCTGTTTGGTATTGCTGACCATCCACAAAAGCGTCGTAGTAGAGAATGCCTGATCCTGGCAATTTGAAAGCAACGCCCGGTTGGTTAGAGCCTCCACCCCGCTCTCCTGCATCTGCACTGTTGCTATCGAGCGGGCTCATTGAAGAGTTAACTTTAGTAACCTTCTTCTTCGGCGCCTTAACCATTTGAATTTTTTTGGGAGGTTCAAGCTTAAGCTCGGTATTAATGATGAGATCTTCAGCAATCTCTGGGGGGTTTCCGAATGAAATAAACGGCATACCGAAAAAAAGCAGTAGATGCCCTATTAAGGAAAGCAGAATCGCAAAGAAAATAATCCGCAACGAGTGTGTGCGGATTTTTGGGCTAAAACTTTGTGGCACTAAACCATGTCTCAGGAGAAGCCCTCAAGCAAGCGGCTATTTTTAGGGAGATTGGCTGCCAGAAAGTCCATTTGATCAGCCAAAATATTACGGCCTTTAAGGATCATGTCCTCATAGAGGCTAGGCATATAGGGGGTATAAAGCAGACCCATGCCCGCTTGTTCTGGCGTGCGGTTACCTTTGCGTTGATTACAAGGGCGGCAGGATATGACTAAATTCATCCAAGAATATTTACCACCCCGGCTATTGGGAATGATGTGCTCTGCCTCAGCGTGATTCTCATGAATTGCATCACCACAATAGGCGCATAAGCCTCGATCACGCTTGAATAATTTGTGCTTAGTAATCACTGGAACAACATCAAATAAATTAATCTTTGATGTTCCTTTGATAGCGATGATGGAGTGAAGTTCTATCACTGACTGCAAGCCGCTTGCGCGAGAAATGCCACCGCGCATTCTCATAATGGGATCACCGAGGGTCCATAAGACACTACTGTCGGCGTAATGCTTTGTTGCCTCCTCAGCGTTAACCCAACCCTGGGGAATTCCACCTGCGTCCAATTTCAAGATGCTCAGCACAAACTCTCCTTTCTAGGTCGCAGCAAGTAGCTACGATCGTTTAGATCATCTTACAGAAGAAGCTGCAAGCAATCAATAAAAGGGCTTATTTGGCGGAAATGAACTGAAGAACTTTGGGCAGGTAATCGGCATAGTCTGCAATTCCATGATCGCTACCCTCCAAAACAAGGTGCTGCGCACCTGGATAGAAGCCCACCATTTCATGCCAGTCTAAAAGCTCGTCGCCCTTAGCCGCTATTAAAAAATAACGGGATGGATCAGAAATTTTCTCAACCTGCAGCGCCTTGAGTTCGTCGATATATTCTGGACGAAAATCAAAAGGTTCATCGCTATCATATGCAGTCATCATCCCTACATGTGGTGCAAGCTCACGTGCTGCATGTACCGCAGGATTCAAGGCGATCGCTTTGCAGCCATACTTCTCTGCAAGATAGTTGGCGTAAAAACCGCCCAGAGATGAACCAATCACAACTACACGATCAGCCATAGATTGATCAATGTGGGAAATCACCATCCCCATGCTTTCCTTCGGAGAGGCCAGCAACTGGGGGCAATACCATTCATAGGGATTTGCTTTAGTGGCTAGAGCCCTCACAGCTTCGCCCGTCATCACCGCCTTACTAGATCGAGGAGAAGAGCGAAATCCGTGAAGGTAAACCAGCAGGGTTGAAGACATGCAAATTAAGACTTTTGCCCTACTTCAAAGTTTGCTAATTTCTCTAAGGCTTTGACCATCGCTGAGTGATCCCAGGCTTTGCCACCATGAGCTGCACAAGCATTGAATAATTCTTGCGCAGTCGCGGTATTAGGTAAAGAAACTCCAAGGGCGCGAGCACTATTGAGCGCTAGGTTTAAATCTTTTTGATGTAACTCGATTCTGAATCCAGGGTCAAAAGTACGCTTGACCATGCGTTCGCCGTGCACTTCAAGAATCTTTGAACTCGCAAAGCCGCCCATCAATGCTTGGCGAACTTTAGCGGGATCAGCACCTGCTTTAGATGCAAACAATAGTGCCTCAGCAACAGCTTCAATATTGAGGGCAACAATGATTTGATTAGCCACCTTAGCAGTTTGTCCGTCACCATTAGCGCCAACTAAGTTAATGTTCTTGCCCATTAAATCCATAATCGGCTTTACCTTGTTAAATACAGACTCATCACCACCAACCATGATGGATAAAGTGGCATTCTTAGCGCCAACCTCGCCACCAGATACCGGGGCATCCAGGTAGTCACAACCCAAGGCATTAATCTTTTTAGCAAACTCTTTCGTTGCGATTGGCGAAATAGAGCTCATATCGACAACAACTTTTCCTTTGGATAATCCAGAGGCGATTCCGTTCTCACCAAATAAGACTTTCTCAACATCTGGAGTGTCGGGAACCATCGTAAAGATGATGTCTGCACTCTCAGCAACCTCTTTAGGGCTTTTGCACTGAATGGCTTTAGAGCTAGCAAGATCGGCAGGTACCTTGGTGCGAGTATTAATAAATACCTGATGTCCTGCATTCACAAGATGCCCAGCCATAGGGGCGCCCATAATACCTAAACCAACAAATCCTAATTTCATTTGATTGCTCATAGAGTCTCCGTTATAAATCGTTTTTTATGAATTGAGATGCTTCATCCAGCCAAGACCTGCTTCAGTATTGGTGGCAGGTTTGTATTCACAACCTATCCAACCATGATAGCCAATTCGGTCAAGGAACTTGAACAAGTATGGGTAATTGATTTCTCCAGTGCCAGGCTCATTGCGACCAGGATTGTCAGCTAGTTGAATATGGCCAATTTTGGAGAGATTCTTTTCAATGGTATTTGCTAGCTCACCTTCCATGCGCTGTGCATGATAGATATCGTATTGAATGAAGAGATTATCGGCAGCAACTTCAGCCAAAATATCTGCAGCCTGTTTGGTAGTATTTAAAAAGAATCCAGGAATATCAAAGGTATTAATTGGTTCAATCAATAAACGAAGATTTGCTTTTTTGAGCTCCGCTGCAGCATAGCGAAGATTTTCTACTAAGGTTGCATGAAGAAGTTTTGGATCGACTCCCACAGGGGTCTTCCCAGCTAAACAATTCAGTTGTTGAACTCCTAATACTCTGGCGTATTCAATGGCTTTAGCAACACCCTGGCGGAATTCTTCTACGCGATCAGGATGACACGCAATGCCTCGCTCTCCTGCATCCCAATCTCCAGCTGGCAGGTTATGCAGCACTAATGTCAGTTGGTGTTGATCTAATTGTTGTTTGATCTCTGCAGCAGAATAGGCGTAAGGGAAAAGGAACTCAACCGCATTAAATCCGGCTTTACTGGCTCTTTCGAAGCGCTCTAAAAATGGTGCCTCATTAAATAGCATGGTTAAGTTAGCAGCAAATTGTGGCATAGCAAACCTTTAGAAGAATGAAGAATTGATAACGAATCTTAACAAAGAAGCCAATTTTCTTCCCGAAATGCAATAGGGCTTGATTAGAGCTTAATAGTTAATGAAAGTAGGCTAATATGGAAAATAAACGCTTTTATCCCATAAGGAAAACAATGAATACTCAATTTATCCAAATCTCCTTGGCTCTTGCAGTCAGCCTTGCAGGCTTAGGCACTGCTTTTGCTCAAGCCGGTAGTTCTCCTTCATCTGCTAATCAGCCCATGGTAATCGATGCCGCAGTAGTAGATAACAGCTACCTACTCTATGAAGGTAATGTTTTAAAAGTAGACAAAAAGACGCGCACCATCACCTTCAAAAATAAAGAAGGAGAATCAAAATTTGTTGCCGGCCCTGAAATCACCAATTTTGATCAAATCAAAAAAGGGGATCGTCTCAGCGTTACATATCAATTAGCAGTAGCTATCGAATTGATTAAAACCAAGAGTGATGGCGTTCGTAGCAAAGTTGAAACTAATACAGTAACAACCTCTAAAGGCAATGAAAAGCCAACCGAAACCATTTCCAACAAAACAACTATCATTGCCGATATAGTCGAAGTCAATCGTGATAAGAAATTGGTTTCTGTTAAGGGCCCTAGCGGCAAGATCACTACCGTGATGGTCAAGAACCCTGCTCTTTTAGCTGATGTGAATATTGGCGAGCAAGTTAAAGTCATTTATTACGATGCCATGGCTGCCTCAATTACCTCTCCAAAAAAATAAGCCTTGTAGATGCAACTAACGGCAGTTTGTTTTAAGGCAATTACTACTCTCGCGTTTACCTCACTCCTCTTGGCCTGCGCTAACACCACCAGGTCAGGAGCGGTGGGTGTAAACCGATCTCAGTTCTTAGTAGTATCTGCTTCTGAAGTGGATCGTTTGTCTGCTGTTAGTTACAACGAGCAGAATCAAAAAGCCAAAGAAAAAAATATTCTGCTTACATCCGGCCCTGAATACGATAGGCTTAAGGCAATCTCCAACCGATTAATTTCTCAAACGGGAGTCTTTCGTGACGATACCCGCCAGTGGAATTGGCAACTGGTTTTAATCAATGCGCCGATTCTGAATGCTACTTGCGCTCCCGGCGGAAAGATCACCTTTTATACGGGCTTAATTGAACAACTGAATCTGACTGATGATGAGATTGCGGCCATCATGGGCCATGAAATTGCCCATGCATTGCGTGAACATGGTCGAGAACGTTTATCACAGGCCATGGCTCAGAGCGCCGTTACTAATATTGCTATGGCTGCGGCAGGAGCTTATGGTTCAGCGATTAGCGCAGCCAATCAAGCGGCTCAATATATTTTGGTATTACCTAATTCTAGACAAAACGAATCAGAGGCGGATGCAATTGGCCTGGAACTGGCTGCAAGAGCTGGCTTTAAACCTCAAGCTGCCATTAGTGTTTGGCAAAAGATGAATAAGGTAACTCAAGGTAAAGGCCCACCAGAGTTTTTGTCGACCCACCCTTCTGGTGAAACCAGAATTGAGCAACTCTCAGAACTCATGCCTGCAGTAGAGCCGCTTTACATAACAGCAGTAAAACCATCTACCAATTTAAATGCCGACAAATCTAAAAAATAAATGTTATTTTTTAGATTGTTGTGGCACGGTGTTATTTACTGGAGGAGTTACCGGCTTTGGCTGTGGCACAACTAATGGTGAAGGAGGTTTTGGAGCCGGTGCAGCAGATGGGTTGGCTGGACGGCCACTTTGAGCGCCACCTGGAGATGTAGGTGAAGCTTTTTCAAAAGGATTAAAACCCAAGCCGGCAGCGCCTGCAGGCAGTGTCGCAAAACTAAGAAATATGGCCAATATCTTGTACATCCTTCGATTATGACACATTGCAGCATAAAAGTCACCTATTTATGGCCTAGTGAGTGCCAAGAGTGATCTTCAAAGCTTATTTTGAGTTTCTTTATCTTTTGAAATGAGGTTCATTGCATTTTTCAAGCTTCTACTGGCATCGCTTAAAAGCTGAAAATTACTGTCACTTACGCGGGTTAATAATATCGCCTTATATCGCTCTCTTTGTAACCACTCAACAATTCCAACGGCAATAAAAGCTATCAAGATGTAAGAGATAAATACAAAAGAATCCTGGGGTGTTGGCATATCAAATGAGTCAAAAGGTGGAACGAAGAAAAAAAAGGCTAAGGGAATAGAAAGAATAATTGTTACGACACTTGGCAGAAAACCAAAAAAAAGTGCTATCAAGATCGTATTCAGAATAAAAAAGGTCATCGGGAGATTGGCCTGTAAAAATGTATGCAAGCTATAGCGTATGGAAAAAGCCACAAACACTCCAAATACAGCCATAAAATAGGCTTGAGGCCCATTTCTTGCCCAACGCTTCGAATTTTGTATTTTCATGAGTAATAATGACGTTATATATATAGGTACCCGAAACACCCAATGACAGTCCCAATAGATCAGCAAGATCGTTACGAAACATTCTATCAAGGTAATTCAGGTCACGTAGTGATTCTTTTACCTGGTCTTTGTGGTTCTGAATTGGAGATGGGTGTTATTCCTAGACTCTTACGTCAATCTGACCACTCCTACGTAATCCCAAGAATACCCGGCTACTCTGCACACACTGGTTTAAAAGACTATCAAGAATGGATTGAAACGGTAGATCAGCTTGTTTATGATTTAAATTCTAGCTACAAATCAGTATCACTTGTTGGGTTAAGCATGGGGGCTACCCTTGCCCTAGCGGTTTCTGAAAGAAATGCAAATATAAAATGCCTTTCGCTGCTTTCCCCAGTCATTTTTTTTGATGGCTGGTCTGTGCCCTGGTACTACCCGTTTTTATCCTTTATATATAAATTAGGAGTTCGAAATTGGCATTACAAGGAATCTGAACCATTTGGCGTTAAAAATAAAGATTTACGCCGACACATTCGAAAAGCCGTTATGGCTAATTCTGTAAGCGAGCTAGGAGCAGCTCATCTTCCGGCAAAACACCTCTATCAGTCCTTGCAATTAGTTGCAGCTACGAAAAAAAATCTCGAAGACATTACATCAGACGTGTTAATCATCCATGCTATTGATGATGAAACTGCTTCACCTAAAAATCCTGACTTCTTAATAAGCAAAATTGCCTCTGAAACCTGTCGAGTAATCTGGTTGGGTAACTCATACCATATGATTACTGTGGATAATGAACGGGAAGTCGTAGCCAACGAAGTCATTAAATTTATTGGGCTATCTATCCAAAAGGAAGAAGCGCTTAATCATTACGATCTTGAATCCCCCAATCTCATCATTAAAAATCGACATGAAGGCTAAGCTTATTAAGATAAAATTGGTATTTGGTGGGATTTTTGTTTCAACCTGCCTTCTGTCCCATTTCTCTTATGGACAAACACTCCCTCCTTTCAAGTCATCCGATACGAACTATCAAGCTATTCCATTAAGTGCTTACCTTAGTGAACTTAATGAAAAAAATGCTTCCTTAAAAGTAAAGAAATTAAATACAGATTCTGCGTTATCCACTGCCAAACAAGCTGGAATGCCGAATTTAAGTCCTATCCTAACTTATGCACGCGGTAGTATTTATACTCAGGCGCCCTATACTGACTATACCAATCCGTCATCGAATACTTTTGGGGCTACAGTTACTGTAGAGGGTTGGGGTAAGCGTTCTGCCCGTGAGGCTTATGCTCAAGCCGAAGCAAACCGACTGTTAGCAGAGACGGTTGTTGAAACTAGGACTCTTGAAACTCAAGCAATTTTTAACTATATCGATGCGCTAAGAACAAAATTACTATGGCAGTCCTATCAATTTGCCCTTGATAAGCTAGGCACCATAAAGTCTTCAGATATAACAGCTCAAAAAGCGGAATTCCAAGCAGCTCAAAAAGTTCTTGCTAATGATTTGAAATACTACTCATATGGTTTATTAGGGTTACTTGGAGCGCAAGATCAGCAGTTGCCTCTTCCCTTAGGCACGCTCAACATAGCACCACAAAAATTTAAAGTTGAGGAACTCGTTGAGCAGGCACAAAACAACAGAGTAGAGATCATTTCTAATAAAGCCTTTGTTGAATCTGCTAACGCTAATTTAGAAGTTGTGAGGGCTAGCAAAAATACAGATTTCTTGCCGGGGATTTATTACACCGAAACACCCCCATACACTTCAAGTGGAGTTGGCTATGGAGCTCAAAAATCATTAAGCTTTTTACTCTCTATTCCTCTGGGTAATGGCATGTTAAATAATTCTGACGTAATCTCGGCCTCAAATAGCGTGACAGAGCAAGAAGTAAATTTAAGAGCTGCAAAATCAAAAATTGTTACTGAAATTAATCAAACTTACTTACAATATCAGTCTGCTCGGGAACGTCTTGAAACTGCGACAAGCGCCTACAATCAAGCAAAATTATTACAAAACTCAGGCCTTCAGGGATTATTAAAATTTCGAGATGTGGAATACGAATTGATAGATGCCCGCACTGTTCACGCAAAAACTCTGATACTGTTGCAAAGATTAAGTGGGAACTTTGAAAACCCCAATTTATATTAAGTCCGACTAGAGGTCACTATGAAGATCATCAAGAAATCTTTACCAGCTTTTGTATTAATCTCAACCTTACTTACGTTATCAATACCTGTTTACGCAGCGCAAACTCAAGCGCAGCAGCAAGCAACTGCAGCGGCTTCTAAAGCTGCAGCAACTGCAGCGGCTTCTAAAGCTGCAGCAACTGCAGCGGCCTCTAAAGCTGCAGCAACTGCAGCGGCCTCTAAAGCTGCAGCGATTACTGCATCAACTAAAGCTAATCCAACAACATCAACATTGTCTGCTTCGAAGAGCAGCAATGGTGTTACAGGTACCACACCTACTTCGAGTAAGACCTCAGCTAGCACAAGTAGTGGCGCTAGTACATCAGTCGCGAGGAGTAACGTCCTATCTTCGAATAATCAGCAAGTCATTAGTCATGCCGAAGGCAGCAAATCTTCCATTCAACCTGGTAATCCTGGAGGACCTACTGATGGTGGCAATTATCTCGGCACTTCTCCTACTAGCCAGTAATGCCCTAAACAATTATGGAAAAATAAAAAAGCCCTTTCAACAAGGGCTTTTTTAATGAATTTGGCGGAACGGACGGGACTCGAACCCGCGACCCTCTGCGTGACAGGCAGATATTCTAACCAACTGAACTACCGCTCCAAATTACAACAAGTGAATCAAAAAAACTACTACCAAAAAGATCTGGCGTCCCCAGGGGGATTCGAACCCCCGTACTCACCGTGAAAGGGTGATGTCCTAGGCCTCTAGACGATGGGGACCTGGACTACTGCAAACTACAAATGTCTTGAATTTTTGGTGGAGATAAGCGGGATCGAACCGCTGACCTCTTGCATGCCATGCAAGCGCTCTCCCAGCTGAGCTATACCCCCGAAATCTCGCAATAAAACCACAAGACAATCAAAACAATCCAAGATTTTAGCCTATTTTTGCGTAAGCACGCAAATTGCCTACAGGACGACCTTCGAGAGCCTATTTACAGCCTCTTCTTTACCCAAAACGACTAATACAGAATCAATGGCTGGTGTCTGAGTAGTTGCAAATAATGCATAACGAACAGGCATTGCTAAGGCTGGCATTTTGAGTTGGTGCTTTGCTAGGACTTGTTTGAATGCAGCGCTATAAGCTTCTTTACTTGGCTCTGCATTTTGAATAGTTTCAATCAAATCTTTTAATGCAGGAACTACAGATTGAGGAATATTCTCTGCAATTTGTTGCGCATTGATTTGCGGCGCTGGCAGATAAAATAACTTTGCTCCTTCCGCAATCTCAATCAAGGTATTGGCGCGATCCTTTAATAAAGCAACCACTTGAATAAAGTTCGGACCACTTTCAGTATCAATGCCTAGTGCATGAGCAAAAGGCTTGGTTGCTTGTGCCAAGTTAGCTGGATCTGCATTTTGAATATATTGATGGTTAAGCCAAAGGAGCTTTTCAGGGTTATGTTGAGCTGGTGAGCGACCCAAACTATCGAGATCAAACCAATTGACAAATTGCTCCTTAGTAAATACCTCTGCATCACCATGTGACCAACCCAAACGCGCCAAGTAGTTCAAGATAGCGTCCGGCAGATACCCTGCTTTTTGATAATCCCGCACACTCATGGCGCCATTGCGTTTGCTCATCTTTTCACCAGAGTCGTTTAAGACTGTGGGTAAATGGGCATAGACAGGCGGAGTCCCGCCAAGAGCTTTCATGATATTGATTTGGCGTGGCGTATTGTTCACATGATCATCACCGCGTATGACGTGAGTAATCTTCATATCCAAGTCATCCACCACTACGCAGAAGTTATAGGTGGGAGTACCATCAGGTCTCGCAATGACTAGGTCATCCAACTCGTCGTTCGAAATTTCAATTTGACCTTTGACGGCATCATCCCAAATCACAGATCCACCAAGCGGGTTTTTAAAACGAATCACCGGTGGAACACCTTCCGGAATGGCCGGCAAAGTTTTGCCTGGCTCAGGCCGCCACAATCCGTTATAACGCGGCTTTTCTTTATTAGCCATCTGCTGGTCACGGAGTTTGTTGAGTTCATCCTCACTCATATAGCAAGGATATGCCAATCCAGATGCCACCATTTGCTTGATCACTTCACGATAACGATCAATACGCTGCATTTGATAGATAGGGCCTTCGTCGATATCCATGCCTAACCACGCCATACCTTCAATGATGACGTCTACCGCCTCTTGCGTGGAGCGCTCAACATCCGTATCTTCAATGCGAAGAATGAAATCGCCTTGATTGTGACGCGCAAAAGCCCAAGGATAGAGTGCGCTGCGAAGATTTCCCAAATGAATGAAGCCCGTGGGACTGGGGGCGAATCGTGTACGAATATGCATAGTAAGTATTATCTCAGGTCGGCCAAATAGGCACCCAAATCAAAAAACATGGATACTTTGATCTATGAATGAATTGCTTGTATTTATGTGTGATGGTGCCCCAGTTCGCGGGGAAATTGTCTCTATCGGCACTGCCTGGCAGGCTGTTTTGGAGCGTCGTAACGACCCTCTGGCGGTACGTCGCATCCTCGGAGACTTCGTTGGTGCTGCAACACTCCTGAGTGCCAGTTTAAAGTTTGATGGCACCCTCATCATCCAGGCTCAAAGTAAGGGCCCTATTCAGCTACTTGTGGTCGAATGTAAATCCGACCTCTCAATGCGTGCCACTGTAAAACTATCAGTTGATCCCTCCGAAATATCGGAAGGCGCAAGCTTAGGAGAGTTACTAGATGCCGGTAATTCAGGCAGGCTTGTGATCACTCTAGATCCTGCAGACCGTGAACCTGGCCAAGCGCCTTATCAAGGCATAGTCGCACTTCAAGAGTATCAGAGTGAGGTGCTTCAGCCTGTTGCTAGCGCAGCTGAGGCAATAGCGCTATACATGCAAAATTCTGAACAGTTAGATACCCGTATTTGGCTGGCCTCGAATGAAAGTCATATTGGCGGACTTTTATTACAACGTCTTCCAAACTCTGGAGGCCATATTCACTTAGATCCTCAGGTCGCTGCAGAAGGCTGGTCACGCATCCAAACTTTAGGCGAAACAATTACTGATGAAGAACTATTGACTCTTCCTCCAGAAACCATCTTGAGACGCTTATTCCTTGAAGAGTCTGCAGAGAATGGTGTGAGGATCTTTCCCGCACGCCCTATTCGCTTTGCGTGCCGTTGCTCTCGTACAAAAGTGGCTGATATCTTGAGAATGTTGGGTGAAGAGGAAGTGCAAAGCATCTTGGCAGAACAAGGCTCTGTAGAAACCATCTGTGACTTCTGTGCAAAACCTTACCGTTTTGATGCGGTAGATTGTCTGCAAGTATTTAAAACAGATTTGTTGAGTGACGCCACCAGACCACCCTCAAGCGGCCACTGAAATCTTATTGCTTGGTAACTTGAGTATCTGAAGACTTATCAGCAGGCAGGATTTGTACAAAAAACTCACCGTCTTTAATAAGACCATGCTCAACCCGAGCGCGTTCCTCAATCGCACGGGTTCCGTCTTTTAAATCTTTGACATCACCTGCAAGTTTTGCATTACGCAAAGCCAAGAGGCTATTTTTAGCTTCTTGAAGCTCTACTTGTTTTTCCATCTCGTAAACCTTTAACCATCCACCCTTTCCCAACCAAAGTGGGTACTGAATTGCAATCAGCAATAACAGCATCGAGTAGATAACAATGCGCATAAAAACTGAATGCTTAGCGTTTCAAGTTGTAGAACACAGACTTCCCAGGGTAGCTTGCTACATCACCCAAATCTTCTTCAATGCGTAAAAGTTGGTTGTACTTAGCAATCCGGTCAGAGCGTGACAAAGAGCCCGTCTTAATCTGACCAGCATTAGTACCAACGGCGATATCGGCAATCGTGCTGTCTTCGGTCTCACCTGAACGATGAGAAATCACAGCGGTGTAATTAGCGCGCTTAGCCATCTCAATAGCAGCGAAGGTCTCAGTCAAGGTGCCAATTTGATTAATTTTGATCAAGATCGAATTAGCGATTCCCTTTTCAATACCTTCTTTGAGGATGCGGGTGTTGGTTACGAAGAGATCATCGCCTACTAACTGAATTTTTTTGCCCAACTTCTGAGTAATATCAGCCCATCCATCCCAATCACTCTCATGCATACCATCTTCAATGGAGACAATTGGGAACTGGTCAGCTAAATTGCCTAGGTAGTCTGAGAACTCGCTTGAGCTTAGTTGCAGGCCCTCACCAGATAAATGGTATTTACCGTCTTTATAAAACTCACTAGCGGCGCAATCCAAAGCCAAGAGAACATCTTCACCAGCTTCGTAGCCGGCGCCCTCAATAGCCTTCATGATGGTTTGCAAGCACTCTTGATTGCTCTTAAAATTCGGTGCAAAGCCCCCTTCATCGCCAACTGTTGTCGGCATGCCTTGAGCGCCAATAATCTTTTTAAGCTCATGAAAAATTTCAGCGCCGCAGCGTAAGGCATCACGGAAGTTTTCTGCGCCTACCGGCATCACCATAAATTCTTGGATGTCTAAGCTGTTATTGGCGTGTGCACCACCATTCACAATGTTCATCATCGGCACGGGTAATTGCATGCCGCCAGAGCCGCCAAAGTAACGATATAAAGGTAAACCTGCTTCTTCAGCAGCAGCTCTAGCTACTGCCATAGAGACAGCCA
The DNA here is from genome assembly GCF_018687415.1 of Polynucleobacter sp. UB-Siik-W21. Classification (NCBI taxonomy): domain Bacteria; kingdom Pseudomonadati; phylum Pseudomonadota; class Betaproteobacteria; order Burkholderiales; family Burkholderiaceae; genus Polynucleobacter; species Polynucleobacter sp. UB-Siik-W21. The sequence goes on from NZ_CP061289.1 coordinate 1,045,501, forward strand.
GCGTTGCATTAGCGCCGAGCCTTGCTTTGTTATGGGTACCATCCAAATCGATCAGGGTGTGATCCAAGAAGGCTTGTTCGCTAGCATCTAAACCAAGAATAGTTTCAGCAATTTCAATATTGATATTTTGAACGGCTTTAAGAACGCCTTTGCCTAAGTAACGTGACATATCACCATCACGTAATTCAATAGCTTCACGTGAACCCGTGGATGCTCCGGATGGAACTGCTGCACGACCCATTACACCAGACTCGAGTAATACATCGCACTCTACTGTTGGGTTACCGCGTGAATCCAGAACTTCTCTACCGATGATGTCAACAATGGCGCTCATGCACCTTCTCCTTAAAACAATTTGAAATGGGGCGTATTAAAAATTACTTAATTACTGAAAACTATTCTCTAAAAAAGAGCCGCTAGATTTAACCACTGTATCGATTGCCACTAGTGACTCTAATAATTCTTTCATACGATTCAGTGGCACAGCGTTAGGCCCATCAGATAATGCATTTGCAGGATCTGGATGGGTTTCCATGAACAGACCGCTAATGCCAACGGCAATGGCGGCACGTGCCAATACGGGAACAAATTCACGCTGACCACCACTAGAATTTCCTTGGCCACCTGGTAACTGCACCGAATGAGTCGCATCAAATACCACCGGCGCATGGGACTCGCGCAGGATGGCAAGGCTACGCATATCGGAAACTAGATTGTTATAACCAAAAGAAGCGCCGCGTTCACAGACCATGAATTGGTCCGGCAGATTACTCTCTGCTGCTGCTGCTCTGGCTTTTTCAATGACATTGAGCATCTCATGGGGAGAAAGAAATTGCCCTTTTTTGAAATTCACTGGCTTACCACTTTGGGCGCAAGCGCGAATAAAGTCAGTCTGTCTACACAGGAATGCTGGTGTTTGCAAAACATCGACCACTTGAGCTACCGCTGCAATCTCAGTAGTATCGTGCACATCCGTTAGTACCGGAACGCCAACTTCCTTTTTTACCTTCGCCAATATCTCAAGACCCTTTTCCATACCTAGGCCACGGAATGAAGTTCCTGACGAGCGATTGGCTTTATCGAAGGAAGACTTGTAAATGAATGGGATCTTTAAAGTAGCAGTAATTTCTTTTAATTGACCAGCAATATCGATAGCCGATTGTTCAGACTCAATGACACACGGGCCTGCGATCAGAAAGAATCGATGCTCTAGACCAACGTCGAAACCACAAAGCTTGAATTTGCTCATCGTTTCCTCTTAGGCAACTTGTTTTAATGCAGCATCTTGATGCGCAAGCGCGGCATTGATAAACGCTGAGAACAATGGGTGACCATCCCGTGGCGTCGAGGTGAATTCTGGGTGAAATTGCACGCCAAAGAACCAGGGATGCATGGATTCTGGAAGCTCCATCATTTCTGGCAGAGACTCGTTTGGAGTGCGCGCAGAAATAATCAAACCTGACTGCTCAAGTTTTGGTACGTAGATGTTGTTTACCTCATAGCGATGCCGATGACGTTCATTGACCTCCGCACCATAGATGCGATGCGCTAAGGTATCCGCTTTTACTGGACAACGTTGTGAACCAAGACGCATGGAACCACCAAGATCAGAATCGTTGGTGCGCTTCTCAACACGCCCTTCTCTATCCAGCCACTCATTAATGAGAGCGACAACAGGGCTATCTGTGTCAGGGTCAAATTCAGTACTATTGGCTTTCGTAATGTTTGCCACGTGGCGCGCAAACTCAATCACAGCCAATTGCATACCCAAGCAAATGCCCAAATAAGGGACATGGTTTTCTCGGGCATAACGGATTGCAGCGATTTTTCCTTCTGTACCACGCTTACCAAAGCCACCTGGAACTAAAATTGCATCAAGCTTTTTAAGGCAGTCAACACCATCTTTTTCAATTACTTCGGAGTCGATGTAATTGATGTTCACGCGAGTAAGCGTATGAATACCTGCATGGCGTAAAGCCTCAATGAGAGATTTATAGGATTCAGTCAGCTCGACATACTTGCCAACCATGCCGATAGTCACTTCATGCTTGGGATTGGCCAACTCATAAACCAATTTAGCCCACACAGCCAGATTGGCTGGTTTAGCATCAATTTGTAACTCACGACAAATCAAATCATCCATACCTTGGGCATGAAGCATTTCTGGAATCTTATAAATCGTGTCGACATCCCATACCGAGATCACTGCTTCTTCGCGCACATTCGAAAATAAAGAAATCTTGGCACGCTCATCATCTGGAATAGGTCGATCAGCACGGCAAAGTAATACCGTTGGCATGATGCCTATCTCACGTAATTTTTGAACCGAGTGTTGAGTGGGCTTGGTTTTTAACTCACCCGCACTGCTAATGTAAGGTACCAAAGTTAAGTGCACAAATGCACAACTATGAGTGGGCAAACGCAGACTCATCTGCCGCGCGGCCTCTAAAAAAGGAAGTGATTCAATATCACCCACAGTGCCGCCAATTTCACAAATAGCAATATCCGCTTTGCCATCGTGACTTGCTTTAGCGCCACGCTCTACAAAAGCTTGAATTTCATTTGTAATGTGTGGAATAACCTGAACTGTTTTGCCAAGGTATTCGCCGCGACGCTCTTTACTGATTACTGACTCATAAATCTGACCAGTAGTGAAATTATTGCTTTTACGCATCTTTGCCGACACGAAACGCTCATAGTGACCCAAATCCAAATCAGTCTCTGCGCCATCTTCAGTCACGAAAACCTCGCCGTGCTGGAGAGGACTCATCGTGCCAGGATCAACGTTGATATAAGGGTCTAATTTTAGGAGGGTGACTTTCAGGCCGCGGGATTCAAGAATCGCGGCAAGCGAGGCAGCTGCGATTCCTTTCCCTAGAGAAGAAACCACACCACCAGTGACAAAAACGTATTTAGTCATCGCTTAAGCTCTGTTGGAAAAAGTAATTATAACGATAGCAATCCTCTTTTACAGAAATCTAAAGAAGGTTATATTGAAAAAATCTATGAAAAAACCTCTATTTTTCGTCTTTGTTGCAAGTATTTTGACCCTAGGGGTCAATGTCATCTCATCTCAGACAACAGACTCCATTGCGGGGTCTTGGAAGACTTTTGACGATGACACCAATCAGCCGGCAGCTATTGTCCTCATCACCGAGAAGAATGGCCTATTTTCAGGAGTAGTTACCAAATTACTAGATCCAAGTGCACTCCCTACCTGCGAAAAATGCACTGATTACCGTAAAGGCAAGGCAGTCATTGGGATGGAAATTCTATCTGGCCTAAAAAAGACGGGGGATTCCTATTCTGGCGGTCATATATTGGACCCAGACGATGGTGAAATTTACCGCGCTGAGATGAAGCTTAAGGAGCAAGGGGCCAAATTAGATCTGCGCGCATACATTGGAATTCCTCTACTGGGCAGAACCCAGACTTGGATTCGTGAAAGATAAGCGCCATGCGTCTTCTATTTTCGGTCCTAATGACCCTGCTGTCCCTTTTTTACTTTTTGCCTTTTGCCATCGCTTTTAATAAGAAACGGGCCAACACAGGGGCCATATTTGCCTTAAACCTGTTTTTAGGATGGTCACTCATTGGTTGGGTTGTTGCTCTAGTTTGGGCTCTGAAAGAAGAGCAAGTGATCTAGTTTTGGTCAAAACGGTCGGTTTTGATGATCAATAGGGTTTAAATTCTTATATAAGACTTGAATTAGTCACTATAATTGAAAGATTTGGGTGAAAATGCCCTTTTAGCCTTTCTATTGATTACTTTTACCCCATAGGAAACACAATGTTAGAAGCCTATAACGCACAAGTTGCTGAAAGAGCAGCTCTTGGGATTCCAGCTCTTCCCCTGACCAAGGATCAAACTGCTGAATTAGTAAAGCTACTCAAAAGTCCTCCTGCAGGTAAAGAGGCTGAACTAATAGAGCTTATTACCAATCGCGTTCCAGCAGGGGTTGATGATGCCGCTAAGGTCAAAGCAGAATTTTTAGATACCGTTGCTAAAGGAACAGAAAAGTCTCCTTTGATTTCGCGTGTCAAAGCAACTGAATTGTTGGGCACCATGCTTGGTGGCTACAACATCAAACCACTGGTAGAGTTGTTGACGGATGCCGAATGCGGTACAGCTGCCGCCGAAGCCCTCAAGAAAACACTTTTGATGTTTGATTATTTCAATGACGTGCATGAGCTAGCCGAAAAAGGTAACGCTAACGCTAAAACAGTAATGAAAAGCTGGGCTGATGCAGAGTGGTTTACGAGTCGCCCTGCTGTTCCAGAAAGCCTGAAGCTCACAGTATTCAAAGTCACTGGTGAGACCAATACTGACGATCTCTCTCCTGCGCCTGATGCATGGAGTCGTCCAGATATCCCCTTGCATGCAACGATCATGCTAAAGAACCCACGTCCAGGTATCGAGCCTGATGAATCTGGTGTTCGCGGCCCGATGAAGCAAATCGCCACCCTCCAGAAAAAAGGCAATCAAATTGCTTATGTTGGTGATGTGGTGGGTACTGGCTCATCACGTAAGTCTGCAACTAACTCTGTTCTTTGGTGGACTGGTCAGGATATTCCATTCGTACCAAACAAGCGCTTTGGTGGCGTTTGTTTGGGTGGCAACATTGCTCCAATCTTCTTTAATACCATGGAAGATTCTGGCGCACTCCCCATCGAATTGGATGTATCGCAAATGAATATGGGTGATGAGATTGAACTCCGCCCTTACGAAGGCAAAGTATTTAAGAACGGTCAAGAGATCACTACTTTTGCCCTTAAATCCCCAGTAATTTTGGATGAAGTCCGTGCGGGTGGACGTATTCCATTGATCGTAGGTAGAGGCTTGACAGCTAAAGCTCGCGCGGCATTGGGTTTACCTGCTTCCACTGAATTCCGCCTCCCAGTGAGTCCGCCTAATAACAACAAAGGTTTCAGCTTGGCCCAGAAGATGGTGGGTCGTGCCTGTGGCTTACCAGAAGGTCAAGGCGTCCGTCCTGGAACCTATTGCGAACCACGTATGACCACTGTTGGCTCACAAGACACCACCGGTCCGATGACGCGTGATGAATTGAAAGACTTGGCTTGCTTGGGTTTTTCTTCTGACTTGGTCATGCAGTCCTTCTGTCACACCTCCGCTTATCCAAAGCCAGTGGATATTCGTACGCAACACGAATTACCGCCATTCATGACCAATCGTGGTGGTGTTGCATTACGCCCAGGTGACGGTGTGATTCACAGTTGGTTAAACCGTTTACTTCTTCCAGATACTTGCGGTACTGGTGGCGATAGCCACACTCGTTTCCCAATCGGCATTTCCTTTCCTGCTGGATCAGGCTTAGTTGCCTTTGCAGCTGCTACTGGCGTCATGCCATTAGATATGCCTGGGTCTGTATTGGTGCGTTTTAAAGGCAAGATGCAACCTGGCATCACTTTGCGTGACTTAGTAAATGCAATCCCTTTGTACGCAATCAAAAAGGGTTTGCTGACAGTTGAGAAGCAAGGTAAGAAGAATATTTTCTCTGGTCGCATTTTAGAAATCGAAGGCTTACCTGATCTGAAAGTGGAGCAAGCCTTTGAATTGTCTGATGCTTCTGCTGAACGCTCTGCTGGCGGCTGCACCGTTCACCTGAATAAAGAACCTATCATTGAGTACATGCAGTCCAACATCACTTTGATGAAGTGGATGATTGCCAATGGTTATGAAGACAAGCGTACTCTTGGACGTCGTATTAAAGCCATGGAAGCTTGGATTGCAAATCCACAATTACTCAAAGCTGATGCGAATGCAGACTATGCCGAGATCATCGAAATCAATATCGATGAAATCAAAGAGCCTATTCTTGCCTGCCCTAACGACCCAGATGATGTGAAAATATTGTCTGAAGTTGCTGGCGATAAGATTGATGAAGTCTTCATTGGCTCATGCATGACAAACATTGGCCACTTCCGCGCTGCTGGACAAGTATTACAAGGCAAGAAAGATATGCCAACCCGTTTATGGGTAGCACCTCCTACCAAGATGGATGCGATGATCTTGATGGAAGAAGGCTACTACGGCATGTTAGGTGCAGCGGGTGCACGTATGGAGAGCCCAGGTTGTTCATTGTGCATGGGCAATCAAGCGCAGATTCGTAAGGGTTCTACAGCAGTATCGACTTCTACTCGCAACTTCCCTAATCGCTTAGGTATTGATACCCGTGTGTATTTGGCTTCTGCCGAATTAGCATCTGTAGCCGCCCTCTTGGGTCGCTTACCCACTCCTGCTGAATACTTGGAACAAGTAAAAGCGCTTGATGCTAAGGCTGGCGATGTTTATAAATATATGAGCTTTGATAAGATTAAGTCATTTAGCGACGTTGCTGATACTGTAGCGGTGTAATACTCAACATCCCAAGCTAGCAAGAAGTTGGAAAATAGAAAAAGGCGATCAAGCGATCGCCTTTTTCTTTTAGATGCCGAACGATTAAATCGAGAGTTTATTTTCTTGGCGTGCATTTTCGCGACTGATACCAGTTACCCACTTATTGGTGGGTAAGCCCGTCTTTTCCATAATGAGCTTTGCACGTTTTGAAACATCCTGCCATTCAGCTTCTAACTGAGGACCTTTGAATGCGATTGCGACAACATTGCAATCATGCGATTCTGGAAACAATAAAACACGGTCATCAAAAGCTTTACAGATATTCTGAAGATTGATATCAAAACTTTGATGGCGTGAGAATAGGTTCACCGTCATTACGCCAGGACTATTCAGAATGTCAAAGCAACCTTGATAAAACTCCAATGAGCTTGCGGCAGGTCCATCACATATAGCGTCATACAGGTCAACCTGAACTGCGTCAAATTGATTCTTATATCGGTTCAATTGAACAAACGTCTTAGCATCAGCCTGCAGTGTCTCCAGCCTACGATCATCATTCGCCATAAAAAACATAGATCGAGCAGCCACTATGACCGCAGGATTGAGTTCAACTACCGTTGTTTTTACTGCCGGACAGTGACGATGTTGAAACTTTGCCAATGCACCCGTACCCAAACCTAATTGCGCCACCTTCATACCAGGTTTGGTCTCTAAAAATAGTAACCATGCCATCATTTGCTGGTTATATTCAAGATAGATTTCATCAGGATCTCGAATACGCATTGCCCCTTGAATGAGTTCAGTTCCAAAATGGAGATAGCGTACTCCCCCACTTTCTGAAAAGGTCACTGGCTCCATCAACATCATCTAATGGGGTTTAATTAGCCCAGCGACGTGCATTGCGGAACAAACGCAACCAAGGGCTAGCGCCATCTGGCGTATCCAACCACTCTGGTGGGCACCAACTCATTTGTACTGCTCTGAATACCCGCTCGGGATGAGGCATCATCACTGTAAAGCGACCATCAGCAGTAGTGACTCCAGTTAAGCCCCCAGGTGATCCATTGGGATTCATTGGATAGATCTCCGTTGGATTGCCTTGGTGATCAACAAAACGTAATACTGCTAAGTCCTGCTGGGTAATCTGATCTAAGCTTCCCTGTTGACTGAAATTGGCAAATCCTTCGCCGTGTGCAATTGCGATTGGGAGTTGGCTACCTTCCATGCCTTGAGTAAAGATGGAAGGCGATGCGAGCACTTCTGCCATGACTAAACGGGCTTCATATTGCTCAGACTGGTTACGGGTGAACTTCGGCCAAGCCTCGGCACCAGGAATAATTCCTGCAAGATTGCTCATCATTTGGCAGCCATTGCAAACGCCTAAGGCAAAACTATCTTGGCGATTAAAGAAGCTGGAGAATTGATCTCGTAGTTTTTGATTAAATAAAATGGTTTTTGCCCAACCTTCACCGGCACCTAAAACATCACCGTAACTAAATCCCCCACACGCGATAAGACCACGGAAATCATCCAGCTTCGCCTTACCACTGAGTAGGTCTGACATATGAACGTCGTAACTATCAAATCCAGCCCAATTGACGGCATAAGCCATTTCTACATGGGAGTTAACGCCTTGCTCACGCAAAATCGCCACTTTTGGTCTCGCATTTTTTGCGATGAATGGCGCGGCAATATCCGCTGCAGCATCAAACGTAAGCTTTGGCGACATGCCAGGATCAGATAAGTTATCTAAGAGCGCAAATTCAGAGTCCGCACAGGCTGGGTTATCGCGTAAACGGGCTATTTGATGGCTCGTATTGCTCCACATCTTTTGCAATACCTCACGCGGTTCTGCAAAGATATTCTTAGCATCGCGCCAAATCTCAACCCGCCCATTAGTATTAGGCTTGCCAATCACATGACTATAAGCACTCAGACCTAATTGACGCAAAATTGCAAAGACTTCATCGCGATTTTCCCTACGAATTTGAATAACAGCGCCGAGCTCTTCATTAAATAGAGCGCGAATGGTTTGTTCATGTCGACGACCAGATACTTGCTGCGACCAGTTTTTTGCATCACCGTAATCTGGCTCTTGACCTGCATCAACTGCAATCATATCGACATTGATAGAAACACCCGTATGCGATGCAAATGCCATCTCGGCTACACAAGCCAGCAAGCCACCATCAGAACGATCGTGATAGGCAAGCAATTTATTTTCTTTGCGCAACTCAATTATTGCTTTAGCCAATGACTTGAGATCTTCTGGATGGTCTAGATCGGGCGCTGACTTACCAGATTGATTGAGTACTTGTGCCAAGATACTGCCAGCCATACGATTCTGACCGCGACCTAAGTCAATCAGAATTAACTCAGTTTCTAATACTGACCCATCTTGATTTTTTAATTGCAATAATGGTGTTGCTGTTTTGCGAACGTCTTGAACAGCAGCAAATGCAGAAATAATGAGAGAAACTGGAGCGACCACTTTCTTAGCCCCGCTACCATCACGCCATTCGGTTGCCATAGACAATGAATCTTTTCCTACTGGAATAGAGATACCCAAGGCGGGACACAATTCCATACCAACGGCTTTAACAGAGTCATATAACTTCGCGTCTTCGCCTGGAGCACCGCAAGCAGCCATCCAGTTAGCAGATAGTTTGACATCTTCAAGACGACGAATATCTGCTGCCAATAAATTGGTCAACGCTTCACCAACTGCCATACGCGCTGCTGCTGGGGCATCGATAACTGCCAATGGGGTTCTTTCACCCATAGACATCACTTCGCCACGGAAGCCTTTGTAGTCCATCAAAGTCACAGCACAGTCTGCAACAGGTACTTGCCATGGACCTACAAATTGATCGCGAGCATTTAAACCACCAACAGTTCTATCGCCAATAGTGATTAAGAACGATTTACTTGCAACTGTAGGTTGCTGTAGCACCCAAGCAATGCATTGCGCTAGATCTGTATCAGTAATATCAAGTTCTATAAATTCTTGGTGAACACGTTTCACATCACGATGCATGCGAGGTGGCTTACCCAGCAAAACTTCCATCGGCATGTCGATCGGCAGTGCAGCATCTGTACCTGACGGATGTTTCGAATCGACTAATTGCAATTGACGCTCGGTAGTTGCTTCACCAACTACGGCAAATGGGCAGCGTTCACGCTCGCAAAAAGATTTAAATAAATCGAGGTCTTTGGCCTCAATCGCCAGTACATAACGCTCTTGAGACTCATTACACCAAATCTCAGCAGGGCTCATACCGCTCTCTTCAAGCGGAACGCTGCGCAGCTTAAAGGTGGCGCCTAAACCCGCACCATCAGCCAACTCAGGAAAGGCATTAGATAGGCCGCCTGCGCCAACGTCATGAATAGACACAATGGGGTTCTTCTCACCCAATGCTCGGCAGGCGTTAATCACTTCTTGTGCACGTCGCTCCATTTCTGGATTACCGCGCTGTACTGAATCAAAATCTAAATCTGCTGTATTGGTGCCAGTAGCTACTGAGCTACCAGTTGCGCCACCCATGCCAATCCGCATGCCCGGACCACCCAATTGAATTAACAAGTGTCCAGATTGAATTGCTTTTTTTGCAGTATGTATGGCTTCAATACTGCCAATACCACCTGCAATCATGATGGGCTTGTGATAGCCGCGACGCGTACCGTCTAAGGTTTGCTCAAATACCCGGAAGTAGCCACCCAAAATTGGACGACCAAATTCATTATTGAATGCAGCACCGCCCAGTGGCCCATCAATCATAATTTGCAAAGGTGTGGCAATCCGTTCAGGCTTGCCGTATTGCTCGCTCTCCCAAGGAAGATCAGTTCCAGGAATATTGAGGTTTGACACTGAGAAGCCAGTTAATCCCGCCTTAGGACGACCGCCTACGCCAGTGGCACCCTCATCCCGAATCTCCCCGCCAGCACCAGTAGAGGCGCCAGGGAAAGGCGCAATTGCTGTTGGATGATTATGAGTTTCCACCTTCATCAAGGTATGAACTAAGCGCGTATCTTTTTCGTAGCGATGATCAGCGCCTTGAGGACTCCAAGTTTCAGATTCACAACCTGCCATGACTGCTGAATTATCAGAATAGGCAACAATCGTCCCTTCGGGTTGGAGTTGATGTGTATTGCGGATCATGGCAAACAAAGACCGATCTTGATCATCACCATCAATTGTCCAAGTGGAATTGAAGATCTTGTGACGGCAATGCTCACTATTGGCTTGCGCAAACATGATGAGCTCTACATCGCTAGGATTACGCTCAAGGCGTACAAAGTTCTCTGTTAAATAGGCAACTTCATCATCCGATAAGGCTAAGCCCAATTCTTGATTGGCTATATCTAGAGCCGAACGACCCTCGGTCAGAACTGGAATGCGGCTTAATGGACGATCATCCAAAGTTTGATAAAGACCATTTGCAGCCTCAACCGCGTCAATCACTGCTTCTGTCATGCGATCGTGCACTGCAGTCAAAACAGATTGCAACTGTTTTGGATTTAATCCTTTTTTACTCTTCCAGGAAAATTGAACTCCACGTTCGATTCGTAATATAGGCAAGCCGCATTGCTGTGCAATATCCGTTGCCTTACTTGCCCAAGGAGAAACCGTGCCTAAACGGGGAATCACAATTGCGCTGTGCTCACCTCTGGGTCCACTATTGGCTAAACCAAACCAAGATTTGCCTTCACCGACTTTCGAAATAAAGGGTTGGCCATAGGTCAATAAACTTGCAAGGACTTCTTGATTTTGACTGCTCAGTTGCGCTTCAGACCAAATGAAGTGAAGAAACTGGGCTTCAATAGACTCCAGCTCAATACCTTGGGCTGCTAATGAGGCTAAAAGTCGTTGTTGACGAAATGGAGAAAGCGCATCAGCGCCAGGCAAAAAATGGAAAAAAGACATCCCTAGATTATAAGGTTTTGCCTACACTAGGCGACCACCCTGGAGGTGTAGCTGGCGCTGGCACCGATTGGCCAAGGCGGGATCATGGGTGACCAATATGAGGGTAGATTTGCTGGCTTGATTGAGCTCAAACAGTAACTGAATCACCCTCTCTCCGCTGGCCTCATCTAGGCTGCCAGTCGGCTCATCAGCGAAAAGAATGTCAGGCTGGACAATAAAGGCTCTAGCAAGGGCTACCCGTTGCTGCTCACCGCCAGATAAGGTTTTGGGGAAATGATTGAGACGGTCTTGTAAACCCACCTTTTCAAGCCAAGACACCGCTTCAGCCTTAGCATCCTTGCGACCGCTCATCTGTGCTGGTAATAAGACATTTTCTAAGGCAGTTAAATGAGATAACAACTGAAAGGACTGAAATACAAAGCTCACATGGGAAGCGCGTAGCTTTGCCCGTCCATCTTCGTCTAGAGTATTGAGGTCTTGACCCATCAGGTAAACGTTTCCAGAGCTTGGCAGATCCAGTCCAGCCAGCAAGCCTAACAAGGTACTTTTACCGGATCCTGAGGCTCCAGTAATGGCGACACTTTCTCCCTGTGTAATATCAAAACAAATGTCGTGCAAAATGGTCAATGAGCCATCGCTAGATGACACTTGTTTTCCGAGATGATTTGCGCTCAATACTTTTGTTGGAGTGCTCATAAATGATTCAAAGTTGGTGGACCTGCAAAAAACAGCAACTGCTATCAATAGGCTTATTTTGCCTGTTAATCCCCATTGCCACAGCGATTCACGCCAATCCTGTGATCTTGGTCATGGGCGATAGCCTTTCAGCTGAATATGGCTTACCCAAAGGGTCAGGCTGGGTCAAACTTCTTGAAGGGCAATTACAAAAACAACCTAGTCCTTGGACAGTCTTTAATGCCAGCATTAGCGGAGAAACTACTTCGGGGGGTCTCGCTCGCCTACCAGCACTCCTAGAGTCTAAAAAACCAGGAATGGTTTTGTTAGAGCTCGGCGCAAACGACGCATTACGCGGACTATCAATTGAGCAAACACAAAATAACCTTCGAAGAATGATTGTATTGAGCAAAAAAACTGGGGCAAAGGTTTTACTATTAGGGATGCAAATACCGCCCAACTATGGGCAACATTACACCAAACAATTCAAAGAACTCTATTCAACACTCGCAACCCAAGAAGGGCTTGAATTATTACCCTTCTTTTTAAATGGCGTTGCAGCCAATAAAGAACTATTTCAAGCGGATAACATTCACCCCAATGTTGCGGCACAAGCCATCCTCTTTAAAAACGTATGGGGCGCTATGGCCCCATATCAAAAACTTCTCCAACCATCACAGTAAAGACCAGTCCAACGTTCTGGATCTACTTTCAGAACTAGCTATTAGAACTAACTACCAGCACCAGTTGATGGCGGCTTCAATGGGTTGATCACTTTTACAACAGCCGCATTACGCCAGTAAGCCATAAAACCAGCAAACTCTGATTGAGATGCTAAAGCCTGGATTTGCTGTGCTTGAGCTTTGTGAATCTTGGCATCTAAGCCTGTAGGCTGTCGCGCCTGATCTACCCGATATAAGGTTGCACCAATACCCGGAATGCTGACAGAAACCACTTTAGGAAATTGATCAGGATGAATAGACATGACGTCATCTAATGCTGGTCCAACTAGATTAGCGGGCTTATTACGTGAAACCCAAAATGGGCTGGCAAAGCCACTGGAATTCTTTGGGTCTTTTTGTAAAGTGCCAAATTTTTCTGCGGCAGCAGCCACCGCTAATTTTTCTGCAGCACGCTGACTAACCTGACGCTTCACTTCAGCGGCAACATCTTGATAAGGCAAAATTTGTGCAGGATGAAATGTGACTACCCGAGCAGAAACAAAAACACCAGGGGTAGTTTGTACCGCTTCAGTATTACGTTTGTTCTTCAATGCCTCATCACCAAACAATGACTGGACCACTTTTGGATTTGCTAGTGGATGTTCTCTAGAAACACCAGTGACGCCAGAGCGGGTCAATCCCTTTTGCGTCTGAATCGATAATTTTAATTTATCAGCAGCAGGTTTCAGACTATCAGATTGGTCATAAGTCATATTGGCAAATTGGTCTGCCTTTTCGCTAAATGCTTTGGCATCTTCTTTGGGATCAGCCTTCAGAACGATATATTCCACGTCAATAAACTCAGGGCTTTCAAATAACTTGGCATTCGCGTTATAGAAAGCCTGTAGTTCGTCTTGACTGGGATTCACTTTACTCAAATAGTCTTTAGCAGTAAACGACAGGGTTTGAACTTGACGCTCTGTTTCATAGAGCGTAGAAACAATTTCAGATAGTTTCGGTGTGCCGATCTCAGTCCGTGCAACAGAGTTAACCAATTGCCCAATCTTTAAATCAAAAGCCTGACTTGCGTAAAACTGCTCTTCATTTAAACCATTGCTAGCCAGTAGTTGCTTGAAGCGAACATCATCAAAACTGCCATCTTGACGATAGAGGGCACGAATTTGAGGAATACCTTGCAGACTCTTAATCAAAGCTTCTTTACCAACTTGCAGACGAAGATCTACTACAGCAAAACCGAGGATGCGTTGTTGCAACAATTCATTCAAGATGGCCTGTTTAAATGGCAAGCTTTGGGCAATTTGCAAATTACCGCCAACACGTTCAGCCTGTCGCTTAGCAGCGTTATCGACTTCTTGCGCAGTAATCGGTTTGCCGTTGACTTTGACCAAATCCGTCTCTTTGTCCATGAAGCTGGAATAGCTCGAAATACCAAAAAAGACGAATGACGGAACAATGAACAACATCAGCACGAGCTGAAGTAATTTTTGATGCTTACGGACGGTATCAAACATGAATTAGATCGCTAGTAAAGATTAGAAATAAGCAGGGATAGTAAGAGTTTACTAGGCACAGGAGATATAAATCAGAAAGCCGAGAAAAGGCTATAGATGGTGAATATTTGGTGGGCGCTGAGAGGCTCGAACTCCCGACATTCTGCGTGTAAGGCAGACGCTCTACCAACTGAGCTAAGCGCCCCAAAATATTACAGGTGAGATTGTAACCTAAGCGTGGGTTTTCGCATGAAATACATCAAAACCACCCTCAAGTGCTGGGTGGCTTTGATGATAACCGGGCTTCTGCCTAACTTAGGTTAGTGCTTAAGAATATCTCCGGAAGAGACACTTTCACTGGCTTTACTTGCCTCAGTGACTTTCTTAGCCAACTCTTCAGGAGTAGGATCAGGCAGTGCTTCTGGCATGCGCTCTAAAGCAAGCTCAAGAACCTTATCAATCCAGCGAACTGGCACAATTTCGATCGCATTCTTAACGTTGTCTGGAATATCAATCAGATCTTTGACGTTTTCTTCAGGGATCAAGGCCAGCTTAATACCACCACGATGAGCAGCCAATAGTTTCTCTTTCAAACCACCAATCGGAAGCACTTCACCTCGCAAAGTAATTTCACCAGTCATGGCCACATCAGATCGAATGGGAATTCCTGTAAATACGGATACCAACGCAGTAGTGATCGCGATACCAGCTGAAGGGCCATCTTTAGGAGTTGCACCATCGGGGAAGTGGATATGGATATCTTTCTTCTCAAATGCCTCATCTGTGATACCAAGACGTTTTGCTCTAGAGCGAACCACAGTGCGAGCAGCTTCGACTGACTCCTTCATGACATCGCCAATCGAACCGGTGCGAGTAATGACACCTTTACCAGGCATCGTCGCAGCCTCAATTGTCAGAAGATCGCCGCCTACTTCTGTCCATGCCAAACCAGTCACTTGACCAACTTGATTCTCTTTACCAGCCAAACCGAAGTCATACATGCGGACAGATAAGAACTTCTCTAAATTATCTGCATTGACAACAATTGGCGCAGCTTCTTTTTTCAAGAGCAAAAGCTTAACTACTTTACGGCAGATCTTGCTAATTTCTCTTTCAAGAGAACGCACACCAGCTTCGCGGGTGTAGTAGCGAATCATATTGCGTACAGCACTCTCTTCTATCTTTAATTCATCCTTTTTTAAACCATTGTTCTTGATTTGCTTTGGAATTAAATAATTGACAGCAATACTGGTCTTTTCATCCTCGGTATAGCCAGCCAAACGAATAATTTCTAAACGATCAAGCAATGGGCCGGGAATATTTAATGAATTAGAGGTGGCAACGAACATCACATCTGAGAGATCAAAATCAACCTCGACATAATGATCTTGGAACGTATGATTCTGTTCGGGATCCAAAACTTCCAATAAGGCGCTAGCAGGATCACCACGGAAATCCATACCCATCTTGTCTACTTCATCCAAGAGGAATAATGGATTGCGCACGCCTACTTTGGTTAAGCTAGTCAAAATCTTGCCCGGCATAGAACCAATATAGGTACGACGGTGACCACGAATCTCAGACTCATCACGCACGCCGCCCAATGCCATACGCACGAACTTTCGATTAGTTGCACGAGCAATCGATTGGCCTAGAGAAGTTTTACCAACGCCAGGAGGGCCAACTAAACAAAGAATCGGTGCTTTAACACGGTCAACGCGTTGTTGAACTGCGAGATATTCCAGAATGCGTTCTTTGACTTTGTCTAAACCATAGTGGTCTTCATCCAATACTTTTTCAGCATTAGTCAGATCATTATTGATCTTGGTCTTTTTCTTCCAAGGAAGATTGACCAGGGTATCAATGAAGTTACGAATCACGGTAGCTTCAGCAGACATAGGCGACATCAACTTGAGCTTCTTTAATTCTGATTCTGCTTTTTTCAAAGCCTCTTTAGGCATAAGAGCCGCTTTAATGCGCTTCTCGAGCTCTTCGAGATCAGCACCCTCTTCACCCTCGCCTAATTCTTTCTGAATCGCTTTGACTTGCTCATTCAAGTAGTACTCGCGCTGACTCTTTTCCATTTGGCGCTTCACGCGTCCACGAATGCGCTTTTCCACTTGCAGAATATCGATCTCACTTTCAAGATCAGCCAAGAGGCTTTCGAGACGCTGAACAACATCAGTCATCTCCAGTAAGCGTTGCTTCTGCTCCAGTTTCACTGGTAAATGTGCGCAAATCGTGTCGGCAAGACGGCTTGGGTCATCAATGCCACCAAGCGATGACAAGATTTCTTGCGGAACTTTTTTATTCAGTTTTACGTATTGATCAAACTGAGCCATGATAGCGCGGCGCAAGGCTTCAGTTTCATGGGCATCAATGGCATTTAAAGCCGTTGGCGTAGCTTCGCAATTGAAGTAACCAAGGCTATCTTCAATTTGGCTCACTTCAGCACGTTGCACTCCCTCAACGAGCACCTTCACGGTGCCATCAGGTAATTTAAGCATTTGCAGAATATTGGCAATGCAACCGACCTCATAGAGATCCTCAATAACAGGCTCATCCTTAGCAGCAGTCTTTTGCGCTACTAAAAGGACATTTTTACCCGTTTCCATCGCGGCCTCTAGTGCTTTAATGGACTTTGGGCGACCTACAAACAGGGGGATCACCATATGGGGGAAGACAACTACGTCCCGCAAGGGCAGTAACGGTAGTTGAATCGGCTCAGAGGGTAGTAATAAGTGGCCAGGCATTAGGCAATTCCTCCAAAGTAATCAATCCTCAAGGGTCTACTTCTAGTGTTATGAGATTTAATAGCCACTAAATACAGACGATATTTTGAATAGCATACTACCTATATGGGTAGCACTTACTGAAATTCAAGGGAAAAAGGCGCAGAAAAGAGGCAAATAGGCCAAATAAATGGCAAAAACACTGAAAATTTAGGCTTTTTTGCTTAAATCGGATTGTTCGAGATCTTGTTTATAGACTAATAAGGGTTTACCGCCCTCAGCAATACTCGATTCGTCAATCACGACCTTTTGAACATTCTTTAAGGATGGCAAGTCGTACATCACATCCATCAAAGAGCCTTCCAGGATAGATCTCAGGCCACGTGCACCGGTTTTGCGGGCGATAGCCTTCTTAGCAATAGCCGAAAGCGCTTCAAGACGGACTTCAAGTTCGGAGCCCTCCATGGTCAGTAAGGCTTGATATTGCTTTACCAGTGCATTTTTGGGTTCAGTCAGAATTTGAATTAAAGCCTCTTCATCAAGCTGAGCCAATGTAGCCACGACAGGCAAGCGACCAATCAATTCGGGAATCAAACCAAATTTAATCAGATCTTCTGGTTCAACTTCAACCAGCAAATCACTGACACCGCGATCGTCTTTGCCAGGAACGACAGCATTGAAGCCAATACCCGTTTTAGCGGTACGTTGCTGAATCACTTTTTCTAAACCGTCAAAGGCACCGCCGCAGATAAACAAAATATTAGTGGTATCGACTTGTAGAAAATCTTGGTTTGGATGCTTCCGTCCACCTTGTGGTGGCACGGAGGCCATCGTACCTTCAACCAGCTTTAACAAAGCTTGTTGAACGCCCTCACCAGATACATCCCGCGTAATCGATGGGTTATCTGACTTACGAGAAATCTTATCGATCTCATCAATGTACACAATACCGCGCTGCGCTTTTTCAACGTTGTAATCGCACGCTTGTAAAAGTTTTTGAATAATATTCTCTACGTCTTCACCAACGTAACCAGCTTCAGTTAATGTGGTTGCATCAGCCATCACAAAAGGTACATCGAGCATACGAGCCAATGTTTGCGCTAACAATGTTTTGCCGGAACCAGTTGGTCCGATCAGCAAAATATTGCTCTTTGCCAACTCAACTCCATCCACAATCGCTTTAGCAGCAAGCTTGGGTTCTTTTTTGTCAAGCGCCTCAACAGGTTTGCCGTCCTTATCTAACTTCACTTTTTTAGGCATAGGGAGATATTGCAAACGCTTGTAATGGTTGTAAACAGCTACAGCCAAAGTCTTCTTAGCGTGTTCTTGACCAATCACATACTGATCAAGGTTTTCACGAATCTGGTGTGGGGTTGGCAGAGAGCCATCACCCTCATCTTTAGGAAGTTTGGCAATCTCTTCTTGAATAATATCGGTGCAAAGATCGATGCACTCATCACAGATGAATACAGAAGGGCCGGCGATCAGTTTTTTGACTTCGTGCTGGCTCTTGCCACAAAAGGAGCAATACAAAACTTTATCAGTTGAATTGGTGCTCGTTGTATCGTTCAAAGTATTCGCTCAATCAGTGTAGTTAGGTCTAGCGCTTAAGGGCGCTTTTCAATCACTTTATCGATCAGACCGTAATCACGCGCTTGTTCAGCAGACATGAAGTTGTCACGATCAGTATCTTTTGCAATCGTTTCGATTGATTGGCCAGTGCGATCAGCCAAGATCTTATTAAGACGCTCACGTAAATACAGAATCTCACGTGCTTGAATTTCAATATCTGAAGCCTGTCCGCGTGCGCCACCCAAAGGCTGATGGATCATGACGCGAGAGTTCGGCAATGCGTAGCGTTTCTCTTTCTCGCCGGCACATAATAAGAATGCACCCATACTGGCTGCCATGCCCATGCACAAGGTGCTGACATTTGGTTTGATAAATTGCATCGTATCGTATATCGCCAAACCAGCAGATACCGATCCACCTGGTGAGTTGATATATAAAGAAATGTCTTTATCTGGATTTTCGCTTTCCAAGAATAGTAACTGCGCTATTACCAAATTAGCCGTTTGATCATTCACTTCGCCGACTAAGAACACGACGCGCTCTTTTAGGAGGCGTGAATAAATGTCGTATGCACGCTCACCCCGACCCGAGGTCTCGATAACCATCGGAACCAAACCCAATCCTTTCGGTTCTAAATCTTCAGATTGAAATTGATTCTGGATCATATTGAGGCCTTTTTATTAAATAAATGACAACTTAGTTTAGCTTGCTTAACTCTTCAAAGCTAATCGCCTTATCGTTCACTTTAGCTAAAGATGTGAAATATTTAATCACATTGTCTTCTAACACCAGATTTTCAATGTCTTTTAGGCGGCTTGGGTTGCTGTAGAACCAACGAACTACTTCTTTAGGATCTTCGTAAGTTGCTGCCTGTTCGTCAATTTCAGTCTTGATTTGGTCGGCCGTAGCAGCCAGGTTATTTTGCTTTACCAAGTCGCCTAAGATCAAACCAAGGCGCACCCGCTTGAGTGCCTGCTCAGCAAAAATCTCTGGCGGGATTGGGGCATCCTTAGCGTTTGGCACGCCGCGTTGAATGAGGTCTTCACGCGCACCTTGAACTAAGCGTTCCTGTTCAGACGCAACTAATGATTTAGGAACATCGAGTTCACATAATTCATTCACTTTCTCCATGACTTCACTTTTTAATAAGGAAGTAATGCGACGCTTTACTTCGCGATCTAAATTTTGTTTTACTTCTTCGCGCATTTTCGCAACGCCACCTTCGGTTACACCTAAGGAAAGTGCAAACGCATCATCTACTACAGGCAAGTGTGCCCAGTTAACAGACTTCACAGTAATGGTGAACTCTGCAGTTTTACCGGCTACCTCTTTGCCATGGTAATCCGCTGGGAAGCTTAATGGAAATGCCTTACTCTCGCCAACCTTTAATCCTAAGGTAGCCGCTTCAAACTCAGGAAGCATGCGCCCTTCACCTAAGACATATTCGAAGTCTTCTGCTTTTCCGCCAGTAAACTCAACGCCATCAATCTTGCCAACAAAGTCGATGATCACTTGGTCACCGTTTTGCGCGGCAGTATTAGCACCACCATCACCATGGGGGCCAGCTTCGCCTCGGGAGTGGTAATGCACTTGTTGTTTACGCAGTACGTCAAGTGCACGATCTATTTCTGCGTCACCAATCTCAGTGGTGTACTTAGTTACTTCCGCTTTACTGAAATCACCGACCTTGACTTCAGGCAGTACTTCAAAGAAAGCATCAAACACAATCGTGTCAGCATCGAGTTCGCTCTTTGGTTCTAGACGAGGTTGTCCGGCCAGCTTAACGCCCTCTTTTTGACTTTGCTCATAAAAGAGTTCAGAAGCTTTATCAAACTGGAGTTCGAAATCCACTTGCATGCCATATTGCTTTTCAACAATATTCTTAGGCACCTTACCTGGACGGAAGCCGGCCATTTTCATGGTCTTACCAACTTTAGCCAAACGAGCTTCGCGTGCTTTTGTCAAATCAGCACGAGCGAATTCCAAAGTCATTTTGCGGTTTAACGAACCTAAATTTTCTATCTGCACAGCCATTCTCGTCTCTTAATTGAAGATCTGGAAATGTGAAGTCCAAGCCAAGTAGCAATCTTGTGGTGCGAGGAGGGGGACTCGAACCCCCACACCATTTCTGGCGTCAGGACCTAAACCTGGTGCGTCTACCAATTTCGCCATCCTCGCGATATCCGCAAACACTGCCGAGCTTAAACTTCACTCTAAAAACCGTAATTCTACAATGCTTGAGGGTCTATAGGATCCTGCAGGCCTCATCAAAGGATGGGCGGGGATGACGTGGCATCAAGCTAGAGGCATCTCCATAGCCAATATTGAGCAAAAAGTTCGCTTTTAAACTGCCGCCAGGGAAAAACTCCGCGTTTACCTTATCAGCATCAAAGCCACTCATAGCGCCACAATCTAGGCCTAGGGCTCTAACGGCCAAGATCAAATAAGCGCCTTGCAAGCTAGAGTTTCTGAAAGCCGTTGACTGAATATAGTCATCTTTCCCGATAAACCAACTTTTCGCATCTACATGGGGGAAAAGCTTGGGTAGCTGTTCATAAAAATCCAGATCCATACCAATGATGGCAGTTACTGGTGCACTTTTGGTTTTATCTACATTACTTGGATTAACGCAGGCTACTAAGCGCTCTTTTTCTGCTGGGCTTTTTACAAAAAGAACGTGGGCTGGATTGCTGTTTACGGATGTGGGTGCAAATTTATAGATCTCGTAAATTTGCTTTAGTTGCTCATCGCTGACGGATTTTGGTTGCCATGCATTATGCGTGCGTGCATCTATAAATAATTGCTTTAGTGCTACTTGATCAATGGAATGACCCATGAACTGCTCCAATGAGATTGAGAAAATATTATGACTTGTAGAGTAATGCCACGGCGTGCACTGCAATACCCTCGCCTCTACCAAGATGTCCAAGAGATTCATTTGTCTTGGCTTTGAGATTGACATGACTTGGTGTAACGGCAAGATCATGGGCAATATTACGAACCATTTCTGGTAAGAATTCAGCTAACTTGGGTTTTTGGCAGATGATGGTGGCATCCACATTGCCCACATGATATCCAGCAGCTTGAATCTTTTGTAATGCTGCTCTAATTAATATGCGGCTATCCATATCTTTGAATTGTGGGTCAGTATCAGGAAACAGCTGACCAATATCATTCAAGCCTGCAGCACCTAGCAATGCATCTGTCAGCGCATGTAATAACGCATCAGCATCTGAATGCCCTAACAAGCCCTTCTCGTAAGGGACATGCACTCCGCCAAGAATAAGCTTGCGATCTGCCACCAAGGCATGAACGTCATAGCCTTGACCAATACGGAACTGAGGAATGTGAGGCGTAGTTTGTGTCATAGCTAGATTTTTATGAATGACTAGAGTTCAAAAGCAATTGCATTAATTCCCAATCGGCTGGATGAGTCACTTTGAAATTGCGAGTGGCACCCTCGATGAGTAGTGGTTTAACGCCTGATAACTCCATTGCACTGGCTTCATCAGTGACATCTGCCTCTTGTCTAATGGCATCTTGCAGCGCATCGTGTAATTTTTTTATACCAAACATTTGTGGCGTTTGAGCTTGCCAAAGATGTTTGCGAGGAATCGTTTTCTCTGTATGTGGCATATTGCCAGCAACCACAGAATCAAGATCGGCTTGCTTCAAAGTATCTGCTAATGGGATGGCCAATAAGCCTCCTGATGATGATTTCACGACAGAGGTGATGAGCTTATCGATTAAGGCTGGAGTAATGCCAGGACGGGCAGCGTCATGAACTAATACCCAATCGTCAGCAGAGATGCCTGATTTCAACAATGCGCTCAAGGTATTGCGAACGGTTTCTTGGCGAGTGGGTCCACCGGTTGGTAAAAAGTGAATGGGCTTACCGTTCTCGCCGCTATTCATGCCATCGGCAAGAGTCTTGAGAATGGGGTTATCAATAAAACCAGGGGCAACGCCGATCCAAATAGACTCGATTTGGGGGGATTGCATGAAAGCTTCAAGGGCATAAGCCAACATCGGCTTTCCTGCCAACTGCTGAAACTGCTTAGGAAGCTCACCGCCCAGTCGAGAACCAGACCCTGCGGTTGGCAAGAGTGCGTGGCATTTCACTGTAGATTGATTTCCTAAGCCCATGCCTGATTCTATAATGAGCACAGATGTCTGACGCATTAAATCTAGTACCCCCCATACCTGCGCCGCGGGCTGGGCAGCGCTTTACCTTCTCAGGGCTAGTAGGATCAGCTGATGCGGCTTTGCTTGCCCAATCCGCCCTGCGCTACCGCAACGATTTCTCCGTCATGGTGATTTTCTGTGCCCAGGCTCAAGAAGCCCAAAGACTGGTTGAAGAGATTCCTGCTTTTGCCCCGCAACTCAAGGTCCGCTTATTGCCTGATTGGGAAATCCTCCCCTACGATCATTTCTCGCCACACCAAGATTTAGTTTCGGAGCGACTCGCCACCCTCTATGAGTTACTCAATGGAAGTTGTGACATTGTTTTAGTTCCAGTGACTACTGCGCTCCAGCGTCTGGGTCCCCCGCAATTTTTATCAGGTCACACGTTTTTCTTCAGACAAGGCGATAAGCTCAATGAATCAGCCTTAAGACTGCAATTGCAACAAGCGGGCTACGACCCTGTCAGCGCTGTGATGCGACCAGGTGAATATAGTATTCGTGGTGGCCTAATCGACTTATTTCCCATGGGCTCCAGCTTGCCCTATCGTCTCGATTTGTTTGGTGATGAGATTGAGCAGATCCGCTCTTTTGATCCTGATACACAACGCAGTTTGTATCCTGTAAAAGAGGTTCGATTACTACCGGGTCACGAGTTTCCCTTTAATGATGAAGCACGCACTGCCTTTAGAGGCCGTTGGCGCGAGGTATTTGAAGGTGACCCAACCCGTTGCACCATCTACAAGGATGCCAACCTAGGTATACCCAGTGCTGGCATCGAATCCTACTTACCTTTATTTTTTGAAGAGCAGTCCAGTCTATTTGATTACTTCCCCAGATCGGGTGATCCGGTTTGGCTAGTCAGCATTGGCAATGCAGAAGAATCTATTCGCAGTTTTTGGAAAGACACTGTCTCTCGCTATGAATTTCTCAAACATGACCTAGATCGCCCGATTCTTCCGCCAAAAGAATTATTTCTCGATGTAGATGAATTCTTCACCACCACTAAGCCCTATGCCCGCTTAGTTTTAGACAATGAAGAGGATGAGGCCAAGCAATTTTTACCTGTTCCTGATATTGCTGTTCATCGCCGCGATACTGATCCGATAGCGCGCTTGCGCCAGCTTGTTGCTCAAGAGAAACTCCGCATCCTGATTTGTAGTGATAGTGCGGGACGTAAAGAATCTATTCGGCAATTGCTTGAGGAAAGTAATTCTGTAACTGGTCAACATGGTAAGCCGCTTTTCCAGCTCAAGCCTGAAGGCTTTGAAAACATCGCTGATTTCATGAAAAGTGATGCTCTGTTTGGCTTAGTGACTGCCCCGCTTTTTAATGGCTTTCTTTGGCAAGCAGAAAATGTACTGGTTATTACAGAGGCAGAATTATTTACCTCAACAGCAAGACAAAGGCGTAAGAGTAAAGGTTCAGAAAATGCTGATCCCGATATGCTCTTTAAGGATTTGTCTGAGCTCAAGATTGGCGACCCAGTAGTACATGCAGAACATGGGATCGGTAGATACCAAGGCTTAGTTCTACTTAATCTTGCCCCATCTAAAGAAGCGCTCATCTTTGAAGAGTTCTTGCACTTGCAATACGCGGGGCAAGCAACACTGTATGTACCCGTTCAGCAATTACAGATGGTGACCCGTTACGCGGGCTCTGACCCCGATTCGGCACCCTTGCATCAACTGGGCTCTGGTCAGTGGGATAAAGCCAAAAGGAAAGCTGCTCAACAAATTCGCGATACGGCTGCAGAACTCTTAGGTCTTTATGCAGCTAGAGCCATTCGTAAAGGACATGCGTTTGAATTCTCAGCCCATGACTATGCAGCATTTGCTGAAAGTTTTGGCTTTGAAGAAACACCCGATCAGGCCAACGCCATTGCAGCAGTGATAGGCGATATGACTAGCGGCACTCCAATGGATCGCTTAGTGTGCGGTGATGTTGGCTTTGGCAAAACAGAAGTTGCTCTACGGGCAAGCTTTGTCGCAGTAATGGGTGGCAAACAGGTTGCCATTTTGGCTCCAACCACCTTACTGGCCGAACAACATGTTGCCACTTGGAAAGATCGCTTTGCTGATTGGCCGGTGAAAATTGTTGAGCTATCTCGCTTTAAGACCACGAAAGAAATTAATGCAGCACTCGAAGCGATCGCTAAAGGAGAAGCCGACATCATTATCGGCACCCATAAATTGCTTTCTAAAGAAACGCAATTTGCTAATCTGGGTTTAGTCATCGTGGATGAAGAGCATCGCTTTGGGGTCCGTCAAAAGGATGCACTCAAAGCCTTACGTGCAGAAGTTGATATTCTGACTTTGACGGCTACACCCATCCCAAGAACACTGGGAATGGCAATGGAAGGGCTGCGCGAGTTCTCCATTATCGCAACGGCACCACAAAAACGCTTAGCAATTAAGACCTTTGTTCGTCGTGAAGGAGATGGCGTCATTCGTGAAGCTGTCCTACGTGAGATTAAGCGCGGTGGTCAGGTCTACTTCTTGCACAATGAAGTAGAAACGATTCAAAATCGTAAACACGCTTTGCAGGAGCTCATTCCTGAGGCGAGTATCAGTGTGGCTCACGGGCAAATGCATGAAAGAGAGCTTGAATCTGTCATGCGTGAGTTTGTCACTCAACGCACCAATATTCTGCTGTGTACCACCATTATTGAGACCGGTATCGATGTACCTACAGCCAACACCATCATCATGCATCGTGCGGATAAGTTTGGCTTGGCGCAGTTGCATCAGCTACGTGGTCGTGTTGGTCGCTCTCATCATCAAGCTTATGCCTACCTATTGGTACCTGATCCTGAGGCCCTCAGTAAACAAGCCCAATTGCGTTTGAATGCTATTCAAGCCATGGAAGAGCTTGGCTCTGGCTTCTACTTAGCGATGCACGATTTAGAGATACGCGGTGCTGGGGAAGTCTTAGGGGATAAACAGTCGGGCGAAATTCATGAAATTGGCTTTCAGCTATATACCGAGATGCTTAATCGCGCGGTGAAGTCTCTGCGTAGTGGTAAAGAGCCAGATCTGCTCTCTCCTTTGCAAGCCACTACCGATGTCAATTTAGGTGTGCCCGCCCTGTTCCCTGAAGACTATTGCCCTGACGTGCATGAGCGCCTCTCTTTATATAAGCGCTTTGCTGGTTGTAATGATTTTTCCGAATTAATGGGTCTACGTGAAGAGTTGGTAGATCGCTTTGGCGATTTACCAGACCAAGCCAAATCTTTTTATGAAACCCACCGCCTGCGTTTAGAAATGGTTGGTTTTGGTATTAAGAAAATAGATGCCAGCACAGCTTCTATCCAAATTCAATTTATTCCAAACCCACCGATTGATCCAATGAAGATTATTCAGCTGATTCAGTCATCAAAACACATTCAGCTAAATGGCCAAGATAAGTTAAAAGTGCTGCCCCAAAAAGACCGAGAGTTTGAGAAGCTTGAGCAGCGCTTGGATGTCATTCGACAAGTTTTGCGCCGCTTAAACGAGTCAGCCGTTCTAAGCACTATCATTTAGCTATGCCTAAGCACCAACCGCACCAAACTCTTGTCGCTCTCTCTCGGGAACCCATTTCTGAAAAGCTTGTTTTTGAACTGAAGGATCGGGCTTTGCAGTTTGGCGCCACTTTGCACAGTCTTGGCGTACAAATGTCGAATGGTGCATATCATTCAGAGCGTTGGGATTGCAATCAGCACCTAGACATCACTCAGAGAGAATCTTTACGGTCTATTGCAAATATCCATCGGACAGACCTATGCTTTCTGCAATCAAATTTAATGGTACAAGATATTCGTGTTCTTGCCATGGATATGGACTCTACCCTCATCAATATTGAATGCATCGATGAGATTGCAGACTTTACGGGCAAAAAATCAGCAGTTGCCCAAATTACTGAAGCCACAATGCGCGGTGAGATTAAAGATTTTAAAGAAAGTTTGCGCAGACGCGTAGCGCTTTTAGAGGGTGTACACGCTGATGCTTTGGAATCAGTCTATCTTGAACGCTTACGCCCAAATCCTGGTGCCATTGAGCTTCTTGCAGGCGCCCATCAACGTGGAATCTATACCCTGCTCGTCTCTGGAGGCTTTACCTTCTTCACAGAAAAATTAAGGCAACAATTGGGATTCAAGCAATCCCAAGCTAATACGCTCGAGATCATTGATGGCAGGCTCACTGGCAAGGTGCTCGGCGATATTGTTGATGGCGCCGCGAAAGCGGCTCATTTAGATGACGCCTGCCGCAACTTAGGCTGCAGCAAAGCCAACGCAATCACGATGGGTGATGGTGCAAACGATCTGATCATGATGAATGGCTCAGGTATTAGCGTTGCCTATCAAGCTAAACCGATCGTTAAAGAAAAGGCCGACGCGGCTTTTGACCACGTCGGCTTGGATGCTGCTTTGCTGCTGATTGCTTAAGGTTACTTAGGCAATTTACATGCGCTCAAAAATAGTCGCAATACCTTGACCGCCACCGATACACATGGTGACCAAAGCATATTTGCCTTGTACACGCTGTAATTCATGAAGCGCTTTAGTTGCAATCGCCGCACCAGAGCAACCAATAGGGTGACCTAAAGCAATCGCTCCACCATTCACGTTCGTCTTAGCAGGATCTAAACC
Source organism: Polynucleobacter sp. UB-Siik-W21 (assembly GCF_018687415.1). NCBI lineage: Bacteria > Pseudomonadati > Pseudomonadota > Betaproteobacteria > Burkholderiales > Burkholderiaceae > Polynucleobacter > Polynucleobacter sp. UB-Siik-W21. The sequence goes on from NZ_CP061289.1 coordinate 1,072,746, forward strand.
GAGGCCTTTCGTAACTGCCAAAGCTTGCGCTGCAAACGCTTCGTTAGACTCGATCACATCGATTTGATCTAATTTCAGGCCAGCGCGCTCCAGAGCGAGTTTGGTCGCAGGGATTGGGCCTTCGCCCATAATGTGGTTTGGAACGCCAGCTACTGCGTATGACACTAAACGTGCGATAGGTTTATGCCCAGCCTTCTTAGCAGTTTCAGCATCAGCCAATACAAAAAACGCTGCGCCGTCATTAATACCAGATGCATTGCCAGCAGTCACTGAGCCGCCTTCTTTTTTAAACACGGCCTTCATCTTGGCAAGTGTTTCCATAGTGGTATCAGGCTTGCAATGCTCATCGGTATCAAACACGATATCGCCCTTGCGAGTTTTGATCGTGATTGGAACGATTTGTGATTTAAAGCGACCTTCTTTAATGGCATTTGCTGCACGACGGTGTGACTCCACTGCCAATGAATCTTGCTCTTCACGGGTGAGCTTCCATTTTTCAACCAGGTTTTCTGCTGTAACGCCCATATGGCCAACACCAAATGGGTCAGTTAGAACAGCCACCATTAAATCGAGCATTTTGGTATCACCCATACGAGCGCCACTGCGCATCGCTGGTGAACCATACATACCGCGCGACATTACTTCAACACCACCACCAATACCGTAATCACAATCACCCAACATAATTTGCTGAGCAGTGGTCACAATCGCTTGCAAACCAGAACTGCACAAACGGTTCAGCGCCATTGCGACAGAATCCATAGGCAAACCTGCCTGAATCGAAGCAACCCGTGCAACGTAAGCGTAACGACTATCGGTTGGAATCGTATTGCCAACAGTCACGTAATTAATCAGAGCAGGATCTACACCAGAGCGAGTTACTGCTTCTTTCATGACGATTCCACCAAGCTCTGAAGGCTCAAAGCTGCTCAAAGAACCATTGAAGGTACCGATTGCTGAACGAACAGCACTTAAGACAACGACATCACGACTCATATCAATCCCCTTAGCTATGCCCAAAAATGGGCTGAATTTCCACTTACTTCATTAAACAAATAATATATTTAAAAAATCTTCAAGTTTCGGCTATTAGATCATGCCCTTGGGAGCTAATGACAGTAGCGCGGATGATTTCTCCGGCTCGGTACCGCTTAGAAGGCTTACTGGGAGGCAAAACCCTGACTAAACCATCGATTTCAGGGGCGTCACCAATGCTGCGGCCAATTCCACCAGATTCGTCTACCCGATCAATCATGACTTGGATCCGCTTGCCGACTTTCTTGGTAAGTCGCTGAATAGAAATTTCTTCGGCTTTAGCCATAAATCTGGCTTTGCGTTCATCACGAATAGCCTCGGGCACTGGGTTATCTAACTGATTGGCAGTTGCGCCATCCACAGGGGAATAAGCAAAACATCCAGCACGGTCAATTTGGGCTTCATCCAAGAAGTTGAGCAAGTGCTCAAATTCCTCTTCAGTCTCGCCAGGGAAGCCTGCAATAAAAGTACTGCGAATCACTAACTCAGGACAAGCTTGGCGCCAAGACTGAATGCGCTCTATATTTTTTTCACCACTAGCAGGACGCTTCATACGCTTAAGGACATCCGGGTGGGCATGCTGTAAAGGAATATCGAGATAGGGCAAAACACCATAACCGTGCTCTGAGAACTCCGCCATTAAAGGCAAGATGTCATCCACATGAGGATATGGGTAAACGTAATGGAGCCTGACCCAGGCTTGATGTTCGCGTGCGATTTGATTTAGGGCATTCACCAGATCAAACATTCTGGTTTTGACTGGCTTGCCATCCCAAAAGCCAGTGCGATATTGAATGTCAACACCGTAAGCACTAGTGTCTTGTGATACGACCAACAGTTCTTTAACGCCCGACTCAAAGAGACGCTTAGCCTCTTGCAACACTTCGCCAATGGGGCGAGAAACTAAGTCTCCGCGCATGCTAGGAATAATGCAGAACGTGCAGCGATGATTGCAGCCTTCAGAAATCTTGAGGTACGCATAATGCTTTGGTGTAAGCTTCACACCAATCGGCGGAACTAAATCAGTGAAGGGATCATGTGGTTTAGGCAGATGCAAGTGGATTGCCTGCATCACCTCAGCAGTCGCATGTGGGCCAGTAACGGCGAGGACTTTCGGGTGAATGCTTTGGATCAGATCGCTACCATCTGCATTTTTTCTGGCACCTAAGCAACCAGTAACAATTACTTTGCCATTTTCTGCGAGCGCCTCACCGATGGCAGACAAGCTCTCCTCCACAGCGGAATCAATAAAGCCACAGGTGTTCACAACGACGAGATCAGCGCCAGAATAATCTTTAGCAGTCTCATAACCCTCTGCACTTAGTTGCGTGAGGATCAGCTCAGAATCTACTAAAGCCTTGGGGCAACCCAAGGATACAAAACCAATTCTTCCAGCCACAACTATTCTTTTTCGGTTTTATTAGGCTGTGGTGTAAATGGAAAGCTACTGAACATATTGTGAGAGCCTTGCATCTGCTCCTGCATCTTGACGAATAAGTCTTTACTCTGTTCCATATAGTTCCCCATCAAACCCTGCATGAGGGGGTTCTGGAGGTTTAGCATTTGTGACCAGGCCTCAGGAGTACTGCTAGCACCCAAGCCTTTAGTTTGATCACCTAACTTGTTGTGAATATCTACAAAAGATTGCATGGTCTTTTCGAGATAATTGCCCATCAAACCTTGCATCGAGTTTCCATAGAAACGAATGATTTGGGAAAGCATTTGGGATGAGAACACGGGTGCGCCACCAGCCTCTTCTTCCAAAATAATTTGCAACAGAATATTGCGCGTCAGATCTTCATCTGTTTTGGCATCAACGACCTTAAAACTCTCACTAGTCATGACCAGGCCTTTGATGTCAGCTAAGGTGACATAAGTACTGGTCTGGGTGTCATAGAGACGACGATTGGGATACTTCTTAATCAGCCGATCTTCACCAACTCTTTTGGTACGGGTAGCCATTTTTTTCCTTACGGTTTACTGCAACGCAACATCGGCATAGTTTATCCCTAGTTTAAGCAAAAGGAAAATAAGCCATGTTGCGCTACAACAAAATACTTTTTACCTACATTAACCAGTGTGAATACCGCCATTGAGGGAGAAGTCTGCCCCAGTCGCATAGCCACCATCTTCAGATGCAATCCAGCAGCATATGGAAGCAATCTCATCTGGGGTTCCTAAGCGCTTTACAGGAATCCCAGCAACAATCTTCTCCAAGACATCCTCGCGAATAGCCTTGACCATATCGGTGCCGATATAACCAGGCGAAACCGTATTCACAGTAACGCCTTTGGTGGCTACTTCTTGTGCCAAGGCCATAGTGAAGCCATGCAGACCTGCTTTTGCAGTGGAATAGTTGCATTGACCAAACTGACCTTTTTGGCCATTCACAGAGGAAATATTAATAATTCTTCCCCAGTTGTTATCCACCATACCGTCAATCACTTGCTTGGTGACGTTAAACAAGGAATTTAGGTTTGTATCAATTACCGCTTTCCAGGCATCAGGAGTCATCTTGCGGAAAACGCTATCGCGTGTGATACCTGCGTTATTAACTAAAACATCAACCCGGCCAACCTCTGCTTTGACCTTTTCAAAGGCAGCAACCGTGCTATCCCAGTCTGAAACGTTACCTTCTGAGGCAATAAAGTCATAGCCTAAGGCTTTTTGCTCGCCAATCCAGCGGTCTTTACGTGGTGAATTTGGGCCACAGCCTGCAATCACCTTAAATCCATCTTTTGCCAAACGTTGGCAAATAGCGGTACCAATGCCACCCATACCACCAGTTACGTATGCGACTTTTTGAGACATCACTTTCCCCTTAAAAAAACCTTCGTTAATGATTTATCTTGCAATCGGACTAAGCTGCTTTTTCTTTCACATAAATGCCTGGAGCAGCTTCCATCTTTTGATATTTTGTATTGCCAAATGTTTTGCTAGCCGGCTTTTGTTCACCACCAAATGGTTCAAGCCATTTGGTGTAGTTGGGCCACCAACTTCCAGGCATCTGCTTAGCGCCTTCAAGCCACTTTTCTGCCGTAGATGCAATCTTGTTATTTTCAAAGTAGTAGCGCTTATTTTTAGCGGGCGGATTAATAACGCCAGCAATGTGACCAGAGGCACCCAACACAAAGCGATTTTTTCCCTTCAAAATATGGGTAGACTGATAAGCAGATTGCCAAGGAACTATATGATCTTCTTGTGAGGCATAGACATATGCGGGACATTTGATCTTGCCCAAATCAACCTTCTCACCACAAATCTTCACCTTGCCAGGTTTAATCAAATCATTTTGCAAGTAGGTATGACGCAAATACCAGCAATACATGTTGCCTGGTAAGTTCGTGGAATCACCGTTCCAGTACAACAAATCAAATGGTGGCGGAGAATTTCCCTTCAGGTAATTCTCGACAACATAATTCCAGACTAAATCGTTTGGACGCAAGAATGAGAAGGTATTGCCTAAATCAAGACCGGACATCATGCCGTATTTGCCACCCTTACCGCCAATAGTATTCTCGCGCATCTCGACCATGCCTTCATCAATGAAGACATCCAAGATGCCAGTATTCGTAAAGTCAAGCAAAGTCGTAAATAGCGTCAAGCAAGCAGCTGGATGTTCATCACGGGCAGCTAAGACGGCAAGCGCTGAAGTTGTTAAGGTTCCACCAACGCAAAAGCCTAGGATATTGATCTGCTTTGATTCACCAATATTTTGAGCGACTTCAATCGCCTTAATAACGCCTTTACCCACATAGTCATTCCAACTCACCTCTGCCATCGAGGCATCTGGATTCTTCCAAGAAACTAGAAAGACAGTATGCCCTTGCGAAACCATATGACGGACTACCGAGTTATCAGGTTGCAAATCCAGAATGTAATACTTATTAATACAGGGCGGTACCATTAAGTATGGGCGCTCAAAAACTGTCTCCGTTAATGGCGTGTATTGAATCAGTTCAAACAACTCATTACGAAACACCACATGACCTTCTGTAGTAGCAATATTTTTTCCAACCTCAAAAGCACTTTCATCGGTAATCGAGACTTTGCCCTTTTTCATGTCCCCAAGGAGATTCACAATTCCTTTTTGAATGGATTGTCCTTGAGTGCTAATAATATTTTCCAAAACCTCTGGATTAGTGGCAATGAAATTCGAAGGTGAGAGTGCGTCAATCATTTGTTCGGTTGTGAACAAAATTTTCTGACGAGTCTTTTCATCCGTCTCTACTGCTTGCGCTAAAGACATTAAATGTTTGGAGTTTAATAAATAAGTGGCAGCAATCACTTTGCTCCATGAGGAATGCCAAGCCTTGCCAGCAAAGCGACGGTCTTTGACTTCTATCGCTTCAGGATTGGTGGCAATATGCGCAAGCTCTGCAAAATATTCTTTTTGAATTTCAGTTAAACGCTCTTGTGGAATCAGCGCCATATGGTGCGGCGCCAAAGAAGGCGTTGCACCCGGATTCATACCTGCAAACATAGTGATCTCTTTAAATTAGTAAAGCCATTCTCCATCCATAAGGCATATAGAGTTATACGCAATAACCCTAGCTAAATTCTGAATCTAGTAGTAACCCTCACATGGGGGAAAACATAGAGGGGTTACTTAGCGTCAGATATCCAGATGAGACTTGCAAACCTACCAGTTTCTCCATCACGGCGATAGGAGAAAAATTGAGCTGCCTGCGTGACTGTGCAATATTGACCGCCAAAAATCTGATCAACACCTACGGACTCAAGCCTGCTACGTGCTAAGGAGTAAATATCAGCTAAATACTTTCCTGGTTTTTCAGAAATTGGTGAAAAAGCGGATTGGGGATACGAAATCCCAAAATCCTGAAATGCATTAAGCACGTCTTGCCCTACTTCAAAAGCCTGAGGCCCAATCGCGGGTCCAAGCCAAGCGATGATGTTTTTATCTGCATCCTGACAGATAAGCTTTGTCATTTCAGTGACCGTATTTTCCAAAACGCCGGCACATAAGCCTCTCCAGCCAGCATGGGCTGCACCAATCACCGTACCGCTCTGATTTGTGAATAACACAGGCAAACAATCGGCGGTCATGATGGCCAAGACTTCATTGGGGATGTTACTCACGACTGCATCAGCTTCTAGTAATCGTGTGCTAGGTGTGCTTACTTTGACACCATGTATTTGCTTTAACCAAATAGGGTCAGCTGGCAGATAAGTTCTCAAAAGCGCCCGATTGGCTAATACGTTCTCAGGCAAATCACCCACATGATCCCCAAGATTGAACGAATCAAAAGGCGCTAGACTAACTCCACCAGTTCTTTTAGTGACTAGAGTCTGGATTGATAAGGGCGCATCCCACTCTGGTTTTAAGAATCCATTAGTCAGACTAGTCATGAGTGCGTTCGTTATGAATAGAAGCTAATACAGTTGCCTCTTGAGGGAGATCCGCTTCCGACATGCCAACCTGGGGCAACAACTGCATTAAATCCAGTGGTGGCAAACGAAACCAGCTAACCAGCTCTTGCGTTACAGGGTGCTGCAGACTCAGCGCAAAGGCATGTAATGCTTGGCGCTCAAATGACAGACTTTTTGCTACGCCCGGAGTTTTCTTGCGATAGACCGGGTCCCCAAGCAATGGAAATCCGAGTGATTCGAGATGCACCCGAATCTGATGAGTACGCCCCGTCTCTAAACGACATTCCAATAAAGCCAGGGGTGATTCTAAAAATGTTGATTTCGCTAAGCGTCTAAATAATGTTGCTGCTGGTTTACCTTGTGGACTGCCTGCCGCCATCTTTAAACGATCACGTTGATCTCGACCAACCGATGCCAATACCTTGCCTTGACTAGGAGCCCCTCCCCAAACCCAGGCTAAATATCTTCGGCCTACGGTTCTATCTTGCAGTTGTCTGACGAGAGAGGTTTGAGCTTGAGCGGTTCTCGCAACCACCATCAAGCCAGAGGTATCTTTATCTAGTCGATGCACAATACCTGCCCGCGGTAAAGATTTGAGTTCTGGATATTTAAATAGCAGCCCATTTAACAAAGTTCCCGACCAATTACCCGCTGCGGGATGCACTACTAGACCTGGGGGTTTATTGATCACAATGATGGCATCGTCCTCATAAACCACATCCAAAGGAATGTTTTCTGGACTAAAGGCAAATTGCTCCGGCATTTCTTGCGGAAATACCTTAATGCTCTCGCCACCTCTCAGTAAATAACGGGCTTTAGTGACCTTGCCGTCAACCATCACAGCACCCGCTTCTACCCAGGTCTTTAGCCGATTCCGTGAATAATCTGGCAAAGAGCCCGCTAGTACCTTGTCGAGGCGTTCACCAGCCATCTCCGGGGGAATTTCCAGGGAGATGAAATCCTCTTCATCGATATAATCAACAGGATTCGAATCAGGAGTTTGCGGCAATGCCACGCTTAAAGAGCCTTTCAGTTATGTCCGACGTAATATCAGACCCCAGTTTAAGGCTTGCTGGGTCACCTGCCCCTCAAAAAATCATTCCCCGTTCAAGCATGGGTTTACTCACCCTGCTTTTGACTTGCATGTGTGCTTTATTGGTTTTAAGTGGCTGTGCTGGTAGTGATGGGCAAAAGGATGGCACTGATATTTGGTCAGAATCTAAACTCTACTCAGAAGCAACCGATAAATTAAATGATGGTGACTTTGCGAAGTGCGGCAAATATTTTGACAAATTAGAGGCCCGTTTTCCTTTTGGACCGTATTCACAGCAAGCCCAAATTAATGCCGCCTATTGTTACTGGAAAGCGCAAGAGCAAACCCAAGCACTGGTAGCGATCGATCGTTTCATCAAATTGCATCAAGGTAGCCCTACCTTGGACTACGCTTACTATCTCAAAGGTCTCATTACCTTTAACGATGATTTAGGTTGGCTTGGTAAATTTACGGGGCAAGATTTAAGTGAACGCGATCCGAAGGCTGCTAAAGAAGCATTCGAATCCTTCAAAACAGTTGTTGAGCGCTTCCCCAATAGCAAATATGCACCAGACTCATTGGATCGCATGCGCTATATCGTGAACTCACTGGCTGAGGCAGACGTGATCGTTGCCCGTTTCTACTATCAACGGGGCGCCTACCTGGCTTCTGCAAACCGCGCGCAACTGGTGATCCGTGATTACGACCGTGCTCCAGCCGTAGAAGAAGCTCTGTATCTCTTGACAAAGTCCTACGAAAAATTGGGTATGACTCAATTAAGTAATGACACTGCGCGTGTTTTTAAACTGAACTTCCCAGACAGTCAAATGCTAGAAACTGGACAACGTGTTCAAAAAGAACGCAAATGGTGGCAGATCTGGAATAAGTAATCTAGCGTTTGCAATAACGTTATAAAGGATCCTCTTCAATAGAGGATTTTTTATTTAGAGTCTATTTAATCGCGACTGGCACTCTTGGCGCTACCGCACAAAGCAACTCGTAGCCAATGGTGTCACTCATGCGAGCCACCTCATCTACAGGTACCCGATCACCCCAGAGCTCTACGATACTGCCGATTTTAGCATTTGGTGCATTTCGTAAATCTACACTCAACATATCCATAGATACCCGCCCAACGATCGGACAAATAATGCCGCCACCCGCTTTACTAGCATCACCGACCCAAACCGGAGTGCCATCCTTTGCCTGACGTGGATAACCATCCGCATAACCACAAGCCACTATGCCAATCCGCATGTTCTCAGAAGCTTTATAACGACCACCATATCCTATGCGATCACCTGCTTGAAGATCTTGAATATCAATAATCTCACTCTGCAGCTGCATCACCGCTTTGAGATGAGCATGCTCAATGTCCGAATATAGGCCTGTAGGAGATGCGCCATAGAGCATGATGCCAGGACGCACCCAGTCGCCGAGAGCATTGCGATGCCATAGAATTGCTGCGGAGTTTGCTAAAGAGGTAGGTGCCTCAAGGCCTTCAATAGTTTGATTGAATAGCTCTAACTGACTATCCACTGTAGGCTGACGATCAATTTGATCTGCATTAGCAAAATGCGTCATATGATGCATGCGGTAAGCTGCGGCATGCAGACGATGAAAGGCCGTTCTATAGGCGGCTGGTTTTAAACCCAGACGATTCATGCCCGTGTTCATTTTCAGAAAAACACTAATGGGCTTATGGACTTTATCTGCATAACGTTCGAGCCACTCGATTTGCGCTTCACAGTGAACCACCAAATCACAATGCAATTTCTGGCTTAGGTCCATTTCACTCTCATGAAATAAGCCTTCTAACAGCAAAATTCGCCCTTGCCAGCCATTTTCTCTTAACCAAACCGCATCCTGTATATCTAATAATGCAAACCCGTCGGTTGATTCAAGGCCCTTGAGCGCCGCCTCAAAACAATGCCCATATGCCCTAGCCTTAATAATGGACCAAATTTTTGACTCCGGGGCAAGCTCCCGAACACGGTTTAAGTTATGCTGAAAGGCATGTGAATGAATAGATGCCAAAATTGGTCTATTGATTAAGCTATTAACCGAAGCGCTCATATCCACCCCTCCTTTCATGTTTTAATTGTATTAATGACTAGATTGTACGAATGAACCGTAGTTTTTACATCATTATGGCGGCGCAATTTTTTTCGTCGCTTGCTGATAACGCATTGCTGATTGCAGCAATTGCCCTCTTGGCCCAGCTTAGCGCTCCGGCCTGGATGACTCCTTTGCTTAAATTGTTCTTCGTTTTATCGTATGTTGTGCTGGCTGCCTTTGTTGGTGCGTTTGCTGATTCTCGCCCCAAAGGTAATGTCATGTTCATTACTAACACGATTAAATTCGTTGGTTGTGTGGCAATGCTCTTTGGTGGGCACCCTTTATTGTCTTACGCTATTGTTGGTCTCGGTGCTGCAGCCTACTCACCTGCAAAGTATGGCATCTTGACGGAATTGCTTCCCCCTGAAAAGTTGGTTGCCGCCAATGGTTGGATTGAGGGATTGACAGTAGGCTCTATCATTTTGGGTACGGTATTAGGGGGTGTTTTGATTAGTAGCACCGTCTCGCAAAGTCTGCTTTCCTTGGATATGCCGAGCATTGATACCGGCATAGATACACCCGCAGAATCAGCAATCCTCATCATCATGATGATTTATGTCATCGCCGCATTAATCAATCTGCAGATTCCAGATACCGGCGCACGCTATGTTGCCCAGAAAACCAATCCCATAGAATTAATTAAAGATTTCTCCGTCTGCTTTAAGACGCTTTGGGATGATCGCCTGGGTCAAATCTCTTTGGCGGTGACTACCTTGTTCTGGGGTGCTGGCGCCACCTTGCAGTTCATTGTGATTAAATGGGCACAGGTAGCGCTGCATATGAATCTCTCACAAGGCGCTATTTTGCAAGCCATTTCCGCGGTTGGCGTTGCTGGCGGAGCGGTCTGGGCGGCTTGGCGCGTACCTTTGCGCAATTCACTCAATGTACTTCCCTATGGAATCGCCATGGGGCTGGTTGTTTGCGTATTAGCGATTTACAACTCCGATATGTTGCCAAATACGCCATTGCTGACAATAGGCAAAATGCAAGTTACCTTAAATCTATTGCCGGCTTATTTCTTACTCATTTTGGTGGGCTGGTTAGCGGGATATTTTGTGGTCCCCATGAATGCGCTATTGCAACATCGTGGTCATGTACTGATGTCAGCTGGACATTCCATCGCAGTGCAAAACTTCAATGAAAATATTTCGGTATTGGGAATGCTGGCGATGTACTCATTATTAATCTGGCTTGATCTACCGGTTCAATACGTCATCATTGGATTTGGTTTAGTGGTGAGTCTCATCATGTGGCTAGTAATTCGGCGCCATGCCCGCAACCAAGCTGAATATGACTCTATGCACCTTATCGGTGAACACAAGCACTAAGACTGCGCTAGATTAAGTATTTTGTAGGATAGATTTAGCCAGCAAGAGGTCTTGCCAAAGCAGGGCCTTCTCTTTTGACTTTGTTGCTAATTGAGCCAAATCGAAAGTAGCAACCAACGGAATCTCATCATCATTTCCGGTGTTCAGAGCCAAGATCGTCTCGCGCAACTGCGGCAATGGATCACGCTCACCCGTAATTTTTTGTGCTGTCGGGCCGCCAAAGGCGATAGCAACTAGCGGGACAGCATTTTCTGACGGATGCATTTTAGAAAGATTGTCATTTGGGCTTTTCCACGACCATTCATTACTCGCTAAGCCTAAAACACGAATGACATTCTGAAATAATACCTGGGCATCACCCTGGGGTTGACTCCCAAAAAACCACCAATGTGCCTTGGGAGTACTTTCAGCTGATACCGCTACATTTACTACAAGCTGTGACTGCGTGACAGTGGCAACTTCAGCAGAACCATCCCGCGCAGTCCACTCTGTAATGCCCATTTCTTTTAAGAAGCTTGAATGCGTGTTGGTCATGACTCTAGCTTAATCGATTTAGCCATGACGATGGCATCTTCTCGATTACCAGACCCTTCGCTGGCAGGATAATAATTTTTGCGCACCCCGATTTGTTCATACCCAAGCTTTTGATACAGGGCGACAGCAGACTCATTGGAAGGCCTTACCTCAAGAATAATGCGCGGCATGTTCTGCTGTGAAGCGACGCCCTCAATGGTTGCCATCATGCGCGATCCTAGCCCTAGTTGGCGTAACTTAGGGGCAACAGTGATATTTAAAAGATGTAACTCATCTACCGCTGGATACAGAATGCAATAAGCCCACAGGACTTGCGGATCAAGATAGCTTCCTGCCATTGCATTCGCTTGATCAAGCTGTGGTCTGATGCAATAAGCCCAATGACCTGCAGCCAAGGAATCGGAAAAATTACCTCTAGTCCATGGATGAATATGAGAAATCGATTCGATTGCCAGGATATCATCTAGATCAGCCACCTGCATCGGCATAAAGGTTAGCTCAGCGCCATCATCCTGCATAGTCATTACCGCGTACCTTTTTTGAAGGCAATTTCACGTTCATTCGTCGTGAAGGCAACTTTATTGCGCACATAGAGTGGCTCTAGCTGATTGACCGAGATTTGCTGTCCAGCCTTAAACATCTGTTGAGCTAGCTCTAAGATGCCCAATGCGGAAATGGAGATTTCTGGATCAAGCGCTTCACTGAGACAAGGATGATTTACAAATAAGCGCTCGCCAAATTCTTTAATCGCGCTACCAGCAAGGTATTGGATATGCCTTAAATCAATCTCCTCAGGCTTTGAAAGTTGGATATTGCCAATACGCAAAGGGAGGAATGTGGAGTCATTGAATTCATACTTTGCCCAATAGATCTCACCCATACGAGCATCAACAGCAATCACAAATTGAGTAGGCTTGATCTTGGCAAAATGAGGTGTTTTGGTCAGTTGCGCCGCAATGGCATCCAAGCTAACAACTGGCAGGACAGGTAGATTTGCTGCTATCGCAAGGCCTTGAACTGCTGCAAGGCCTAAACGGACCCCAGTAAATGCGCCCGGGCCAATACCTATCGCAATCGCATCAAGTTGAGAAAGTTTCTGATTTGCTTGGGCCAGTAAATTTTCAGTCCAAGGCAATAAGCATTGGCTAGCGCCCGCCGACACCAATTCGTGTCGGAGCTGAGGTGCTGAATCACCTAAAGATAAAGCCACCGAACACCAAGCTGAGGAAGTGTCGATGGCCAATAATCGCGTCAATTCAAGCTCGCTTTATGGTTGTGATTATCTAAAAGCTAAATTATGAACGCAATCCCGCGATGACTTCAGGAGGAGCTTGAACCAACTCAATGAGGACGCCCTCTCCGCTGATCGGAAATTCATCGTTACCCTTGGGATGGACAAAGGTGATGTCATAGCCCGCAGCGCCCTTACGAATACCACCAGGAGCAAAACGCAAGCCATTGGCAGAGAGCCATTCAACCGCCTTAGGAAGGTCATCCACCCACAATCCGATGTGATTGAGGGGTGTTTGATGTACGGCAGGCTTTTTCTCAATATCCAATGGTTGCATCAGATCTACTTCTATCTCATGGACACCGGTTCCAATCGCACAAATATCTTCATCCACGTTTTCACGCTCTGAGACAAAAGTACTTTTGTACTCAAAACCAAGCATCTCTACCCAAAGTTTTTTGAGGCGATCTTTGCTTGCGCCGCCAATAGCGATTTGTTGAATACCGAGAATTTTGAATGGTTTAGCTGTCATGGATGATGGTCCTGCTTATTCAAAACGAATGATGAGTTGATCTACCGCCAAGCTTTCACCTTCTTTGGCGCAGATTTCTGAAACAATCCCATCCTGTGCTGCAGAGATTGTGTTCTCCATCTTCATCGCTTCAATTGAAGCTAATTTTTGACCCGCTGTGACTGCTTCACCCACCTTAACAGCAAGTTTCGTGAGCAAACCTGGCATGGGAGACATCACCAACTTCGAGGTATCTGGTGGAAGCTTCACTGGCATACGACGCTGAAGTTCAGCACCTAATGGACTCAACACCATACATTCGTAATGCGCGCCATCAAGTACTAAGTAGAGCCGAACACCCTTGCGCTCTACTTGTGCCGTAATCTTGCTGGTACGGTTAATCATGGCATGTAAAGCCAGTTGACCTGGACGCCAATCACTCTCAATGTCATAACGGCTAACACCATCTGCATCATCAATATATACAGAATAGATGCCATCTTTTAATTCAATGCGCACTGCCTCTTCATACGGATCAATCATTGATCCTGTTTTCTTACCAGTGACCACGACAAACTTCTTGGCAATCACCATTTCGTGACCAGCCAATTGACCATCAATCATCTTGATATGCTCAAGATAGCGATAGCGCATAAAGGCAGCTAGGGCTGCAAGGCGTTTTGGGTCTGCAGGCTGCACAGAATCCTTCTTAAAGCCTTCTGGATATTCTTCAGCGATAAAGCCCGTTGTGAAATCGCCATTCACGAAACGGGGATGTTGCAGTAAAGCAGCCTGAAACGGTATATTCGAATGAATGCCGCGAATAACAAAATCATTCAAGGCAGCACGCATCTTTTCAATTGCCTCAGCACGATCTTTGCCGTGCACGATTAACTTCGCAATCATAGAGTCGTAGTACATCGGAATTTCACCGCCTTCGTACACGCCGGTATCTACTCGTACTCCATTAATGGACTCCGGTGGACGATATTTCACAAGACGGCCTGTGGATGGTAGGAAGTTGCGAAATGGATCATCTGCATTAATGCGACACTCCATTGACCAACCATCCAACTTCACATCCGCTTGTTTAAATGCCAACTTTTCCCCAGCTGCTACCCGAATCATCTGCTCAACCAAGTCAAGACCAGTAATGCTTTCCGTTACGGGATGTTCCACCTGCAAGCGCGTATTCATCTCCAGGAAATAGAAAGACTTATCTTTGCCTACCACGAACTCCACAGTGCCAGCAGACTGGTAGTTCACAGCTTTAGCCAAGGCAACGGCTTGCTCACCCATCGCTTTACGAGTAACAGGATCAATAAATGGAGATGGCGCCTCTTCGATCACTTTTTGGTGACGACGCTGAATTGAGCAATCGCGTTCATTCAGATAGACCACGTTGCCATGAGAATCTCCTAAGACCTGAATCTCAATATGACGCGGACCTTCCACAAACTTCTCAATAAAGATCCGATCATCACCAAAACTATTCATCGCTTCGGTTTTGCAGGCAGCAAAACCTTCGGCTGCTTCTTGATCATTCAAGGCAACACGTAAACCCTTACCGCCGCCGCCAGCTGAAGCCTTAATCATGACTGGATAGCCAATACCTTGCGCAATTTTTACCGCTTCATCTGTTGTGGCAATTGCCTCGTTGTGGCCAGGGATCGTGTTGACCTTGGCTTCTAATGCCAGCTTTTTGGAGGCAATTTTGTCGCCCATTGCTGCAATCGATTCATGCTTCGGACCAATAAAGACAATACCCTCTTCTTCACATCGTTTAGCAAATTGCTCATTCTCGGATAAGAAACCATATCCTGGATGGACTGCTTCAGCACCAGTATCTTTGCAGGCTTGAATAATACGATCCATTACAAGATAGGATTCACGGGAAGGTGCCGGTCCAATACAGATAGCTTCATCCGCCATCTGAACATGACGCGCCTCTTTATCTGCCTCAGAATAAACAGCCACTGTTTTGATACCCATTTTTTTGGCTGTTTTCATGACACGGCAAGTAATCTCTCCGCGATTAGCAATCAAAATTTTCTTAAACATTTTCGTAGTCATCATCTATCGGCGCCTTTACAGAGGGATATTGCCGTGTTTACGCGCAGGATTTTTTAAATCTTTATCTTTGAGCATTGCGAGCGAACGGGCAATCCGTTTGCGAGTCTCATGCGGGAGGATGACATCGTCAATATAGCCACGACGCCCTGCCACAAAGGGGTTTGCAAACTTGGCTTTGTACTCTGCTTCACGGCCAGCGATCTTTACTGGCTCAGATTTTTCTTCACGAAAGATAATCTCGACTGCACCCTTAGGGCCCATCACCGCAATCTCTGCTGAAGGCCAAGCAAAATTCACGTCGCCACGCAAGTGCTTGGAAGCCATCACGTCATAAGCGCCACCATAGGCTTTACGAGTAATCAAAGTCACTTTAGGTACGGTGCAATCCGCATAGGCATACAGTAACTTCGCACCGTGTTTAATAATACCGCCATATTCTTGGGCGGTACCTGGCATAAAGCCTGGCACATCAACTAAAGTCACTACCGGAATATTGAAGGCATCACAGAAGCGGACAAAACGCGCTGCCTTGATAGATGCCTTGATATCTAAGCAACCAGCCAAGACTAATGGTTGGTTCGCAACAATACCGATAGAGCGACCTTCCATGCGAGCAAAGCCAATCACGATGTTCTTGGCATAGTCGGGTTGAAGTTCAAAGAACACGCCATCATCCACAATCTTTTCAATTAACTCTTTCATGTCATAAGGTTGATTTGGATTAGATGGCACTAAGGTATCGAGAGAAAAATCAGGCTCTTCTGTGCGGTTTGCCCCTTTGATCAAGGGCGGTTTTTCACGGTTAGAAAGCGGCAAGTAGTTAAAGAAGCGACGCAACATCATGATGGCATCAACATCATTGTCAAAGGCTAAGTCGCAAACACCAGAAACGGTTGAGTGCGTTACTGCCCCACCCAACTCTTCAGAAGTCACGTCCTCATGAGTCACGGTCTTGACCACTTCCGGACCAGTAACAAACATATAAGAGCTGTCTTTCACCATGAAGATGAAATCCGTCAACGCCGGCGAATACACGGCTCCACCAGCAGACGGACCCATGATCAAGGAGATTTGTGGAATCACTCCTGAGGCTGTGACGTTGCGCTGGAAAATCTCTGCATAGCCACCTAATGAAGCTACGCCCTCTTGGATACGCGCACCACCTGAGTCATTCAAACCAATCACGGGAGCGCCGACTTTGAGCGCTTGGTCCATGATCTTGCAAATCTTCTCAGCGTGGGCTTCTGATAATGAGCCCCCAAGAACCGTAAAGTCTTGTGAGAACACAAATACCAAACGACCATTGATCATTCCATAACCAGTCACAACGCCATCACCTGGCACTGTTTGATCGGCCATGCCAAAGTCGTGGCAACGGTGCTCTACGAACATATCCCACTCTTCAAAGGTGCCAGCATCGAGTAAAAGCTCGATACGCTCACGAGCAGTTAACTTGCCCTTAGCGTGCTGAGCCTGAATACGCTTTTGGCCACCGCCTAAGCGTGCTAGCTCGCGCTTTGCTTCCAGTTGTTGAATGATGTCTTGCATTGCCCGACTCCTTAGAAAAATTCATGTCCCATGGACTCCAATAGGCGTCTTGCTGCTACTGAAGGCGCCATGGTTCCCTGGTTTACTTGTGCCACTAAGCTTGGTAGAAGCGCTTGAACCGCTTCATTACTACGAAATGCATTCTTTAAGCCAGCATCAATACGATCCCACATCCAGGCACCAGCCTGTTGCTGACGACGTAAATCAAACTTACCATTGGCTCGCTGCAGTTTTTGAAAATGCGTGACCTTATCCCACAACTCAGGAACACCTTTGCCCTCTAAAGCGCTTAATGTCATGACAGTGGGATGCCAAAAGTCTTCATCGTGCGAAGCATGGTCAGGATTTCCCTGGAAGCCCAAGAGACGCAATGAACTGGTGATAAAAAGTTGCGCGCGCATTGCCGCAGCTGGATCTAGATCAACCTTATTGATCACAATCAAATCTGCAATCTCCATGACACCTTTTTTAATCGCTTGCAAATCATCGCCAGCATTGGGTAATTGAAGTAGCAAGAACATATCCGTCATGCCTGCGACTGCAATCTCACTTTGACCAACACCGACTGTTTCAACAATGATGATGTCAAAGCCAGCAGCCTCTGCTACTAACATGGCCTCACG
Organism: Polynucleobacter sp. UB-Siik-W21; assembly: GCF_018687415.1. Taxonomy (NCBI): domain Bacteria; kingdom Pseudomonadati; phylum Pseudomonadota; class Betaproteobacteria; order Burkholderiales; family Burkholderiaceae; genus Polynucleobacter; species Polynucleobacter sp. UB-Siik-W21. The sequence goes on from NZ_CP061289.1 coordinate 1,090,171, forward strand.
GGTTTTTTCAGCAACACCTCCGAGCGTCAATGACGATGGGCTGGGGCGAATGAAGGCATTCTCTAGAACGGATAAACGCTCCATACGCGTTTTATCCCCCAGAATAGAACCGCCTGACAAACTAGAGGATGGATCGATTGCAAGTACAGCAACACGATGTCCCTTTTCAATTAAATACAGACCAAGCGTTTCAATGAGCGTTGATTTACCAACCCCTGGAACTCCCGAAATACCTAAGCGAAAGGACTTACCCGTTTTAGGTAAAAGCGCATTAAGGACATCATCAGCGCGTTTACGATGATCTAAGCGAGTGGATTCCAGCAAGGTAATAACCTTTGCCAATGCACGTCGCTGTTTAAGCGAGGGTGCACCAGTAAGATCGGCTATTAGCGCTAGGTCGGCAACTTCAAGCATGCTCGTCAATGTGTTAACTTTGTATCAAACAGGTTTTACAGATTGACGAATTTGCTCAAGCACATCCTTTGCTGAAGCTGGAATTGGGGTGCCTGGACCATAAATCCCTTTGACGCCCGCTTCGTAAAGAAACTCGTAGTCTTGTCTTGGGATTACACCGCCGACAAAAACAATAATGTCATCAGAACCTTGTTTCTTCAATTCAGCAATGATGGCTGGCACTAGAGTTTTGTGACCTGCCGCCAAAGTAGATACACCTAGAGCATGAACGTCATTCTCAATCGCCTGACGGGCGCATTCTTCAGGTGTTTGAAATAAGGGTCCGATATCCACATCGAAGCCCAAATCCGCATAGGCAGTCGCTACGACTTTAGCCCCACGATCATGTCCATCTTGGCCTAGTTTGGCAATCATCACGCGAGGGCGACGACCAAACTCTTTGGCAAAGTCAGCGATTTCAGTTTGTAATTTTGACCAGCCCTCGGCTGAGTCATAAGCAGCTGCATACACTCCGGTCACCTTTTGAGTATCGGCGCGATGGCGCCCGTAAACTTTCTCTAACGCATCAGACACTTCACCAACGGTCGCACGCAAACGAATTGCATTAACAGATAACTCCAACAAATTACCGGAGTGATCTTCTGCAGCCTTAGTTAAAGCCTCTAATGCAGCCTCTACTTTTTTACTATCGCGCTTGGCTTTGATTTGCTTTAAACGCACGACTTGACCTTCACGAACCCTGTCGTTATCAATCATTAATACATCCACAAGATCTTCCTTGCCCAGCTTATATTTATTGACGCCAACAATCACGTCAGTGCCTGAGTCGATCTTGGCCTGTTTTTCAGCTGCCGCTGCTTCAATCTTCAGCTTAGCCCAACCACTTTCAACTGCCTTTGTCATGCCGCCCATCGCATCAACCTCTTGAATAATGTCCCAAGCTTTATCGGCCATCTCTTGAGTGAGGCTCTCCATCATGTAAGAACCAGCCCAGGGATCGATCACGCTAGTAATGTGGGTTTCTTCCTGAAGTATCAACTGCGTATTGCGAGCAATGCGGCTTGAAAACTCAGAAGGCAAAGCGATTGCCTCGTCTAGAGAATTGGTATGCAAGGATTGAGTGCCCCCAAAGACAGCAGCCATTGCTTCAACCGTAGTTCTCACGACATTGTTATAGGGGTCTTGTTCTGTCAATGACCAGCCCGAAGTTTGACAATGCGTCCGCAACATCAAAGACTTTGGATTCTGTGGTTCAAATGATTTCATAATGCGCCACCACAGCAAGCGTGCCGCACGTAATTTAGCAACTTCCAAGTAGAAGTTCATGCCGATTGCAAAGAAGAATGAAAGACGCCCAGCAAAGCCATCAACATCCAAACCTTTAGCAAGCGCTGTTTTGACATATTCCTTACCGTCAGCCAAGGTGAATGCCAATTCCAATACTTGGTTTGCTCCAGCTTCTTGCATGTGATAACCCGATATCGAGATCGAGTTAAATTTCGGCATGTGTTGCGCGGTGTACTCAATGATGTCGCCAATAATGAGCATCGAAGGTTCTGGCGGGTAAATATAGGTATTACGCACCATGAACTCTTTCAGAATGTCGTTCTGAATGGTGCCTGATAGCAGTTCTTGCTTAACACCTTGCTCTTCGCCAGCAACAATATAGCCCGCTAACACTGGCAATACAGCACCATTCATCGTCATCGATACAGACACTTTGTCCAGCGGAATACCATCGAACAAAATCTTCATATCTTCTACAGAGTCAATGGCGACTCCCGCCTTACCAACGTCACCCGTAACGCGTGGATGATCAGAGTCATAACCTCGATGTGTTGCCAAGTCGAATGCAACAGAAACACCTTGTCCACCCGCATCTAATGCTTTGCGATAAAAGGCATTCGATTCTTCTGCAGTCGAGAATCCTGCGTACTGACGAATCGTCCATGGCCTCACGGAATACATCGTTGCTTGTGGTCCGCGCAAATAAGGCTCGAAACCAGGCAAAGTATCGGTGTAATTTAAGTTCTCTGTGTCTAATGAGGTGTAAAGCGCTTTTAACTGAATACCATCAGGAGTATTCCAGCCCAGCTTATCCACATCGCCATTTGGTGCTGATTTTTGGGCAGACTTTTTCCAAGTCTCTATATTGACTTCTGGAAATGATGGCCATGCACTAGCTGGACTTTTCTTTTCTGAACTCACAAAGCACTCCCGTTTAATATGTTGCATTGCATCTAAGATTTTGTAATTCTGCTTGACTATTTGGAATTTGTCTAGATATCATGTATTCATAATTATGGATACAAAACTGAATAATCGACCTTTATACGAAGACGTAGCCGATCGTCTCCGAGAGCAAATTTTTGCTAAGGAACTAGCTCCTGGAAGCTGGCTAGATGAACAACGCTTGGCAGAACAATTTGGTATCAGTCGAACCCCGATGCGCGAAGCTATTAAAGTACTGGCCTCTGAGGGGCTAGTGACTATCAAAATGCGCCGTGGAGCCTATGTCACTGAGGTCGCCAGAAAAGATTTAGAGCAAATTTTTACAATCCTCTCCCTGCTGGAAGGTGAAGCAGCCAGGGAAACCGCTGCTAAAGCAAGCGAAGATGAGTTAAATCAATTGGACTATTGGCATCACCGTCTTGAAAAGGCAGCCGCAGATCGAGATATTGAGCAATTTTTCGAGATTAATGGCAAATTTCATGAATTAATCCAAGAAATCGCCGGAAATCGCTGGATGAATGGGGTCATTGCAGATCTTCGTAAGGTGCTTAAATTACATCGGAAGGATTCTCTAACCAGTACAGGAAGACTACAAAACTCTCTAGTGGAGCATCGTGACATCCTCAACGCGCTATTGAAAAGAGACCAAACTGGGGCTGAAACTGCTATGCGCAAACACTTTGCAAGAGGCTTAGAAGCTTTGAGATAAAAGTTTTTACTATAAATAACAATGGCTTAGAAGATTATTCTAAACCATTGTATTGAATACCCAATGAAGAACTACTGAAACGGATTTACTTCTTAATAACGAAGTTTCCAGGTAAAGAGGCAACATAAGCTGCAATGTCCTGCATGTCAGCATCAGAGAATGCCTGAACTTGCGAGCCCATCACGGCATTATTACGTCCATATTGAGCATTTCCATTGCCTACTTTGTAAGCTTTCAAGGCGTAATAAATGTAATCAGGATATTGACCAGCCAATTTTGGGTAGGCAGGCAGGATCGGTGCATTTAAACCAGCACCATGGCAAGAAGCGCAATTGGCTTTCTCAACTAAAGCTTGACCTTTTTCAACGCTGGCAGCGTTAGCAACATGAACCAAGCCAATACTGGAAAGCAAAACTGCTGTAACTAGTGCAAATTTCATAAACGTGTCTCTATCACTTCAATGGGTTGTTAGGTGAGCTGGCAGTTTGCGCAGCATAGTATTCGCCAATATCAGCCATATCTTGGTCAGACAAGCTAGCGGCGATAGCTCGCATAGATGGATGCTTTCTGTTGCCCTTCTTGTATTCAGCTAAGGAGGAAGCAATGTAAGCGGCATTTTGGCCGCCCAACATAGGCACTCTGTAAACCAACGGATAGTCAGCACGGTAATCAGGGATGGAATGGCAGCCAACACAAAGCCAAACCTTGCCGTTGCCCGCAGCCGCATTGCCTTTAACTTCATCAGCCTGAGCGGCAAATCCAGTTAATGCTATACCAGCACAAACAAGCAATCGAGTAAGAATGGAGAGTTTTTTCATAGAAATCTATATTTATCAGTTTGATTTAAATCAACCACCGAGAGTATAGCGGAGAGATGCTCTCCCAACCACGATTTCCCCATTTCTGATCTCTAAATCAAGAGAAATTCTGAAGATTGGGCGCTATTTCCCTATACTTAATCATCCGATAAAAGACCTCTAGATTACCTCTCATGACCCACCCACTCAACACATCCTCTGCCCAAAATTCAAAGCGCTTTGACGGTAGTCAAAGCTATGTTGCGACCGATGACCTCAAACTGGCAGTGAATGCAGCGATAGCGCTTCAGCGCCCCCTGTTAATCAAAGGTGAGCCAGGTACAGGCAAAACCATGCTGGCTGAAGAAGTCGCAGCCGCTCTCAAAATGCCACTCTTGCAGTGGCACATCAAGTCCACCACCAAAGCACAGCAAGGTTTATATGAATACGACGCTGTCAGTCGTTTGCGCGATTCTCAACTGGGCGATGAAAAGGTTAAAGATATTCGCAACTACATAGTCAAAGGTGTTTTATGGCAAGCCTTTGAAGCAAACGAACCCACTGTTTTGCTCATCGATGAAATTGATAAGGCGGACATTGAATTTCCGAATGACCTTTTGCGTGAAATTGATCGCATGGAATTCTATGTCTATGAAACCCGCGAGCTGATTAAGGCAATGCATCGCCCTCTCGTCATCATTACCTCCAATAATGAAAAAGAATTACCAGATGCCTTTTTGCGCCGCTGCTTCTTTCATTACATCACTTTCCCTGATGCTAAAACTATGCAAAGTATCGTGGATGTGCATCACCCCAGTATCAAACAAGATCTCCTAGAGGCGGCCCTCAAAGCCTTTTACCAAATACGCTCGCTGCCAGGCCTCAAGAAGAAGCCCTCTACCTCTGAACTCATTGACTGGCTCAAGCTTTTATTGGCAGAAGACATTCCTCCAGATGCACTCTATAGTCAAGATGACAAGATCGTTGTTCCTCCACTGCACGGCGCTTTATTAAAGAATGAACAAGATGTTCATTTATTTGAGCGCTTAGTGATGATGAATCGTAACCATCGCTAATTGCTCTTAGGCTCATGCGATGTTGATTCAATTCTTTCTCAATCTGAAAGAGGCTAAGGTACCGGTTTCAGTTAGAGAGTTTTTGACTCTCTTAGAAGCATTAAAGTCAGGGGTCATCAACCCGTCGATCGATGAGTTTTACCAACTCTCGCGAATGACGCTCGTGAAAGACGAGCAACATTTTGATCGCTTTGACCAGGTATTTGGCTCGTACTTTAAAGGTGTTGAGCAAATCATCGCCATGACTCCTGATATTCCAATGGAGTGGCTAGAAAAGAAACTACAACGCGTTTTAACCGATGAAGAAAAAGCGGTACTCCAAAAACTGGGCGGTCCAGAAGCGCTTAAGAAACGTCTTGAAGAATTACTGAAAGAGCAAAAAGATTGGCATGGTGGTGGCAATAAATGGATTGGGGCTGGTGGCTCCTCGCCTTTTGGGCATAGTGGCTATCACCCAGAGGGCATTCGAATTGGCGGGGAAAGCGCAGGCAATCGCACTGCCATCAAAGTATGGGAGGCTCGAGAATTTAAGGATTACGACAGTGATCTTGCCTTGGGCACCCGCAATATCAAAGTTGCATTACGACGTCTTCGTCGCTTTGCTCGAGAGGGTTCAGTGTTAGAGCTCGACTTAGATAAGACCATACATTCGACTGCTGCGAATGCTGGCATGCTCGATATTCAGATGCGACCTGAGCGGCACAATCAAGTCAAAGTATTGCTTCTCATGGATGTCGGTGGCTCGATGGATGACCACATCAAGCAGATAGGAGAATTATTCTCCGCTGCCAAAGCAGAGTTCAAGCATCTGGAGTATTACTATTTTCATAATTGCGTTTATGAAAATCTCTGGCAAAGTAATCGTCGTCGCAGAGATCAAGTCACTTCTACGCAAGACATCATCAATAAATATGGTCCTGACTACAAACTGATTTTTGTAGGTGATGCCACCATGTCACCTTATGAAATCCTGAGCCCAAATGGCTCTGTTGAATATAACAATCAAGAGGCTGGCGCCGTTTGGATTAACCGCCTCTTAGATCACTTCCCTCACTTTGCCTGGCTTAATCCAGAGCCAGAATCCATTTGGGAGTATCGACAATCCATCGATATCATGAAAAACCTTATGAAGGATCATATGTATCCAGTGACCTTAAATGGTCTCGAGAGCGCAATGCGTCAGCTCTCGAAATAATTAAGCAGTAAGATTCTTTCATTAAATATCTTTTAAAGATTGAAATAACACTATGAGCATAATTAGCGATCGCCTGAAAACCCTTGGCATTGATTTGCCTCCACCTGGACCACCAGCAGCGGCTTATGTGATGGCAGCGACAACTGGCAATACGGTATTTTTATCTGGCCATATTGCCAAGCACGATGGCAAACCTTGGGTTGGCAAGTTAGGTCAGGATATGAATACCGAGACTGGCAAAGCGGCCGCTCGCTCAATCGCAATTGATTTGATTTCTACATTACAGAATCACCTTGGCTCGCTCGATAAAGTCAAACGGATTGTCAAAGTGATGGGCTTAGTCAACTCTACAAACGAATACACAGAACAGCACCTTGTTGTTAACGGCTGCTCAGAACTCTTATTGGAAGTCTTTGGCGATGCTGGCAAACATGCTCGTAGCGCTTTTGGAGCAGCACAAATCCCATTAGGTGCTTGCGTTGAGATTGAACTGATCGCAGAGATCTGAATAATCTCTAAGAACGTGTGATCCCTAGTTTCTGGATGTCAGCATCGGTGTCGACATCGAGGATGAAAGCTGCATGATCTGTTTCGTAAATTTTGACTAGGTCTGGGTGTTGATCCATATAAGGTCGACACACCATATTCGGCATTGACAAAATTGCCTCTACTGCCTTTCTAGAGAACAATACTGGGTTACCACGTTGTCCATTGACTTGTGGCATCACTATTTCTTCTGGATCTTTTCGGTCTACAAACTGCTCCAATAAAACCACCAACTCTTTATCAGTAATGTGAGGCTGATCGCTCAGGCATACCGCAAGTACATCAAATTGACTTTGTAGACTCTCTAGTGCCAGTCGCACCGATGAGCCCTGACCCTGAGCAGACTTTGAGTTATGAATGACGGTGATTGCTGCATTGGTCGTTTTACCTACGCGTTTTAGTTCGGCTTCAATAGCTTGTGCATGAAATCCAGTCACGACCAAAAACTCCACTGTATTGAGCATATCAACAGAGGTACAGAAGGTTTCTAATAAGCTTTTTCCATCTTGACGAAGCAAGGCTTTTGGAATCGAGCCCATGCGACTTCCTTCACCAGCAGCCAATAGGACAATGGCCAGCTTCAGATTGGTAGATTTACCCGAGAGAGTCATTAGAGTGATAATAAATAAGAATCTAAAAAAATATAAAAAGACATTACATGAATAGTACTGATTTAAGCGTCCTCAAATCTGCAGTGACCTGGTTAACAGCAGGTCACCCTGTGGCTATTGCTACCGTAGTCCAAACTTGGGGCTCAGCACCCCGCCCTGTGGGCTCATGGCTAGCGATTCGACAAGATGGTCAAGTAGCAGGCTCCGTATCAGGTGGATGCGTCGAAGATGACTTGATTAGCCGCGTCCAAACTGAAATTCTGACGCGCGATACCCCTGAAATGGTGATCTATGGCGTGAGTCAAGAAGAAGCGGCGCGCTTTGGACTTCCCTGTGGCGGCACTTTACGTCTCTTGGTAGAGCCTAGACCCGAATTAGCAGTGCTTGAGAAATTACTTGAGTCCATCACTTCACACCAAGTCACAAGACGCAGTGTCAATATCGCTAGTGGTCAATCGACTTTGCAGGCCGGCAATCGGAATGATGAATTTACTTGCACCGCTACTGAGATGTGCACCACTTATGGACCCCGTTGGCGCATGGTAATCATTGGTGCTGGTCAGTTATCTTTGTACACCGCAGACTTTGCCTTAGCCTCTGACTTTGAAGTGATTGTGATTGATCCACGAGAAGAATATGCCGAAGGTCTTAATCGTGATGACGTGACTTTTATCAAAGGTATGCCAGATGATGTTTTACTCGAGATTGGTGTCGACCCCCATACTGCTGTTGTGGCGCTAACACACGATCCCAAGCTTGATGACATGGCGCTGATGGAAGCCTTAAAGTCCCCCGCTTTTTATGTGGGCGCTTTAGGTAGTCGCAATAACACTCAAAAACGCAAAGAGCGTTTAATCGATTTTGATGTCAGCAAAGAGGAGGTGGAGCGCTTGCATGGGCCAGTGGGCCTCTACATCGGAGCACTCACCCCACCAGAAATCGCAGTATCTATTCTGGCGGAAGTGATCGCCGTTAAATACGGTGTTGCGATTCCGAAGAAAGTTTAATTTTTCGGCTTAGTTAGCCTTCAGCTTGCCCTCTTTGAGGCGTGGCTCCACGAAATGACCTTTGCGTGCGCGGTTGCCAGCAAACGACTTTAGGGTTTTTGCATCCAAACTCAGTTCAGTAGGCTTACCGGCTCGTCCTGCCCCTGAATAGGTAGCGCCATTTGGTCCCACCGCAATGGCAGAAGCCATAAACTCTTTGTCATCCAAGCCCATCAAGATCACGCCTTTGCCACCAGTTGGCAGACGCTTGAGCTCATCTAACGGGAATACAAGCAACTTAGAAGCTTCTGATAAGCAGGCAACTTGCTTCATGCCAACTTGTACCTGAGTGGCCCCTAAAGGCGCATCACCCGGCACTTTAGCATCAACAGTAATAAAAGATTTGCCAGCCTTATTGCGTGTAGTCATATCCGACACATTAGCCAAGAAACCATAACCTGCTTTAGTAGAAAGTAATACCAAATCATCGGGCTGACCAGCGTAATAAGCGACCATTTGCGAGCCTGCCGCTAAGTTTACAAAGCTGGTCAATGGAGAGCCATCACCGCGTGCACCAGGTAGCTCGCTCACGGGCACTGTATAGACACGGCCATCACTACCGAAGCCCTGAATAACATCTACCGTTCGCACCTCGAAGGTTGCATAGAGCGCATCACCAGCCTTAAAACTAAATTGTGTGGCGTCATGCTCATGGCCTTGTCGCACCCTGACCCAGCCTTTTTGAGAAACGATCACAGTGACTGGCTCATCAATCACTTTGGTTTCTGCAACAGCGCGCTTATCTTCCTGAATCAAAGTGCGACGATCGTCACCAAAGTCTTTGATATCAGATTCGATTTCTTTAATGATGCGTTTACGTAAAACAGTATCACTTTGTAACAAGCCTTCTAAATCATCACGCTCGGATTTAAGCTCTTTAAGCTCTTGCTCAATCTTGATGCCCTCTAAGCGCGCCAATTGCCGCAAGCGAATATCAAGAATGTCTTCAGCTTGACGATCCGTAAGTTTGAACTCTTTCATCAGATCAGCTTTGGGCTCATCGCTATTGCGAATGATCTTGATAACCTTATCAATATTGAGAAGAACCGTTAAGCGCCCTTCCAAAATATGCATGCGGTCTTTAACTTTGCCTAAGCGGAACTGAGTACGACGTGTGACTGTTGCCACTCTGAACGCTATCCACTCAGAAATAATCTCTTTTAAGCCTTTTTGACGTGGTCGACCATCATTACCAATCATCACCAAATTCATCGGTGCATTAGATTCCAAGGAGGTATGCGCCAATAGCAGATTTACAAACTCATTGACATCAATATTCTTGCTCTTTGGCTCAAACACCAGGCGCACTGCTGCATCCTTACTAGACTCATCGCGCACTCCATCGAGCACGTTCAAGATCGTAGATTTGAGATTATTTTGTTCAGGAGTTAGGGTCTTCTTGCCAACCTTCACTTTAGGATTGGTGATCTCTTCGATTTCTTGCAAGACACGTTGCGATGAAGCAGATGGTGGTAATTCATTAACAACGACCTGCCATTGACCACGGGCCAACTCTTCTACAGACCAACGGGCACGCACTTTAACGCTGCCACGGCCAGTTTCATAGATCTGCGCAATTTCAGCTGTAGAAGAAATAATCTGACCACCACCTGGATAGTCTGGGCCAGGCATGATCTCTAATAAATCAGCTGTTGAGAGCTTGGGTGACTTCATTAAAGCGATTGCTGCAGAAGCAACCTCTCGCAAGTTATGCGAAGGAATTTCAGTAGCCATACCTACTGCAATCCCAGAGGCACCGTTTAATAAAACAAATGGTAAGCGTGCTGGTAATAGCTTCGGTTCTTGAAATGAGCCGTCATAGTTTGGTGCAAAGTCGACAGTACCCTCATCGATTTCACTGAGTAATAAGCCAGCAATTTTGGTTAAGCGGGCTTCGGTATAACGCATCGCTGCTGCACCGTCGCCATCGCGCGAACCGAAATTACCTTGCCCATCGATTAATGGATAGCGCAATGAAAAGCTCTGGGCTAGGCGAACTAAAGCGTCATAAGCTGATTGGTCGCCATGCGGATGAAATTTACCTAATACATCACCCACAACACGAGCACTCTTCACGGGCTTAGCATCGGCGCGCAAACCCATTTCGCTCATCGAGAACAAGATACGGCGCTGGACAGGCTTTTGACCATCAGAGACATCTGGTAATGCACGACCTTTGACAACGCTAATGGCGTAATCCAAATAGGCACGCTCAGCATAGACGGCTAGCGTCAAACTGTCTTTATTGTCTTCATTGAGATTCATGGTTTTAGGATCGTGTGGATCCTTGGGGCCATTCGGAGTTGAGGATTGTCCTTTTGATGCAGTAGCCTGATCAAGCTCAACAATTTCCATCTCTTCGATAGAGGATGAAAATAGATCTGCCTGCTCAACTGCTGGCTTCTTGCCTGGAGTCTTTTTCGTAGCCATTAAATATCTGCCTCCACTTCATTGCCACGCTCTTCTAGCCAATCACGACGTGCACCAGACTCTGATTTACCCATCAACATATCCATGGTTTTAAAGGTCTCATCTTCAGTCCAGGTGCCTAAAGTAACCGGCAACAAACGCCGCGTATCTGGGTTGAGGGTGGTATCCCACAATTGCTCAGCACTCATCTCACCCAAGCCTTTAAAGCGAGAGATCTGCCAGGCAGACTCTTTGACGCCATCCTTGCGTAACTTATCTTCAATGGCTTGCAACTCGCTCGCATCGAGCGCATAAATTTTTTGTGCTGGTTTTTTACCACGCGCAGGTGCATCTACTCTAAAGAGCGGCGGTCTAGAAATATGGACATGGCCTAACTCAATGAGTTTTGGAAAATGTTTGTAAAACAAGGTGAGCAGCAATACTTGAATATGCGCGCCATCAACGTCCGCATCAGATAAGATACAAACCTTGCCGTAACGCAAGTTAGAGAGATCCGGATTGTCATTCGGACCGTGTGGGTCAACACCAATCGCTACCGCAATATCGTGGACTTCATTATTTGCAAATAGGCGATCACGCTCTGCTTCCCAAGTATTCAAAACCTTACCGCGCAAGGGCAAGATGGCCTGATATTCCTTATTACGACCCATTTTGGCTGAGCCGCCTGCTGAATCACCCTCTACCAAGAAGATCTCGTTTTGGGCAATATCCTCACTCTCGCAATCCGTCAATTTTCCAGGAAGTACCGCAACGCCAGAAGACTTTTTCTTTTCGACTTTTTGACCAGCTCGTGTTCTAGCCTGTGCTTGTTTAATGACCAAGTCTGCGAGCTTGCGACCATAGTCAACATGTTGATTGAGCCAAAGCTCTAGAGCTGATTTTGCGTATCCAGAAACCAAACGCACTGCATCTCGCGAATTTAAGCGCTCTTTAATCTGACCTTGAAATTGCGGATCTAATACTTTGGCAGACAAAATAAAGGAAGCGCGTGCGAACACGTCTTCAGGCATGAGCTTCACACCCTTTGGTTGCAAAGCATGCATCTCAATAAAACCTTTGACAGCATTAAAGAGCCCTTCGCGTAAACCACTTTCATGTGTTCCACCGGCAGGTGTTGGAATCAAGTTCACATAACTTTCACGGACCGGTGCGCCATCTTCGGTCCAGCTCACTACCCATGCTGCGCCCTCGCCTTCGGCAAAGGAATCATCTTCACCAGTGCCAGTAGCGTATTGCTCACCTTCAAAAGCTGGGATCACTTCTGGACCATGCCCAGCTTGGGCAATCGCCTCATTGAGGTAGCCGCGTAAGCCTTGGGCATATTGCCATGTTTGACTGTCGCCAGACTTCTCTTGAATCAATGTGACTTTGACGCCTGGCAAAAGAACTGCTTTGGATCTGAGCAAGCGAATCAGATCTGCCATCGGAATCGCGGAGCTATCAAAATATTTACCGTCGGGCCATGCACGCACGCGCGTGCCATGTGACTTATCGTCTTTAGTAGAGGATTTGGATTTGAGTTTCTCAATCACTTTGCCATCAGCAAAGGTCAAGGTAGAAACTTGACCATCACGCCAAACAGTGACCTCTAATCGTTTAGACAGTGCATTGGTTACAGAGACACCGACACCATGCAAGCCGCCAGAAAAAGCGTAGGCACCACCAGTGCCTTTTTCAAATTTACCGCCAGCATGAAGCTGTGTGAAGACGATTTCGACGACGGGCAACTTTTCTGTAGGATGCATACCAACTGGAATACCGCGACCATCATCTTCCACGCTTACGCTGCCGTCTGTATGCAAAGTAACCATGATTTGCTTACCAAATCCGCCCAGAGCTTCATCGGAAGCGTTATCTAAGACCTCTTGAATGATATGCAAAGGATTGTCAGTTCGGGTGTACATCCCAGGACGCTGACGGACTGGTTCTAGTCCTTTGAGGACCTGAATCGACGATTCGCTGTATTCGGAAGTTTTACGGGTAGCCATGCGCGCAAATTGTAGTCATGTCTGAGCCTAAGTCGGAACTTTTCCCGAATTCCCCTGTCATCCATGCCAAAATTGGGGCATGGGAGCCTTAAGTCATATTCGTGTTTTAGACCTCAGCCGGGTGCTTGCGGGTCCCTGGTGCGCTCAAAATCTCGCAGATTTAGGTGCGGACGTTATTAAAGTTGAGCGCCCAGGCGCTGGAGACGATACCCGCCACTGGGGCCCTCCCTTTGCCAAAGACGCTCATGGTCAAGAAACTGACGAGTCTGCCTACTTTATTTGCATCAATCGCAATAAACGCTCGATTACGGTTGATATCAGCAAATCGGAAGGCCAAGCGATTATTCGTGAGTTGACTGCCGAATCCGATGTGCTAATCGAAAACTACAAAGTGGGCGACCTCGCCAAATATGGCTTGGACTACGAGAGCCTAAAAAAGATTAAGCCAGATTTAATCTATTGCTCTATTACGGGTTTTGGTCAGACCGGCCCTTATGCACATCGACCTGGTTATGACTTCATTATTCAAGGCATTGGTGGATTCATGAGTGTGACTGGTGAAGCAGATGACTTTGAAGGGGCCAGCCCACAAAAATCGGGAGTTGCGATTGCCGACATCTTTACCGGCATGTATGCCTCAACGGCAATCCTGGCTGCAGTAGTACATCGTGATCACACTGGTGAAGGTCAATACATTGACATGTCTTTACTCGATACACAAATCGCTGTGATGGCCAATGTCTCCAGCGCCTATTTAACCTCAGGTGAGGTTCCTCGTCGCTGGGGTAATGCTTCTCCGATCATTGTTCCCTACCAAACCTTCCCCACCTCAGATGGTTGGATGATCGTAGCAGCAGGTAATGATGGCCAGTATCGGCATTTTGTTAACGCAGGGGGCGAAGCTCATCTAGCAGACAATCCACTTTTTTTAACCAACCCCCTACGTGTGCAACATCGCAAACAACTGATTCCATTATTAGAGGCAATGACACGCAAGAAGACTAAGGGCGAATGGATTGCTCTGCTGGAGCAAGCCAATGTGCCTTGCGGTCCGATTAATAATTTCAAAGAAGTATTTGAAAATGAACAAGTAATTGCACGCAATGTGCAAATTAATGTGCCGCATCCAACGGTTGGCAATATGAAATTAGTAGCTAGCCCTATGAAACTATCCAAAACACCTACTGAAGTTCGTATGGCTCCGCCCACTCTCGGGCAACATACTCAAGAAGTACTTCAAGAGCGACTCCATATGGATGACAAATCAATCGCCGCACTTCGCAATAAGGGAATCATTTAATGACCGCTATCTCTAAACCCTCTCTCACCATGAAACAAGTCCTTATTTTTGGTGGGCTCATGGTCACACTCTCCATGGGTATTCGTCATGGTTTTGGCTTATTCAATTTACCCATCACCACGGCCAATGGTTGGGGTCGTGAAACTTTTGCCTTAACGATTGCCCTACAAAATCTCATTTGGGGCGCTGTACAACCAATCACAGGGGCACTAGCAGATCGCTACGGATCATTCAAAATCATGATTGCTGGTGGCGTACTTTATGCGCTCGGTTTAGCAGGCATGGCTGTTTCCACTGATGCACTTAATTTCACCATTGCGGGCGGTTTACTCATTGGTTTAGCACAAACTGCAACCACCTACAGCGTAGTCTATGGCATCTTAGGTCGTAACGTGCCTGCCGATAAACGAGTTTGGGCAATGGGCATTGCAGCAGCAGCAGGTTCGTTTGGTCAATTCCTGATGATCCCCGCAGAACAAGGATTGTTAAGCGCATTCGGTGCGCAAGACGCGCTCTTAATGTTGGGCTTAATGGCCAGCCTGATGATTCCGACGGCGTTTATGTTGCGTGAGAAGAATTTTGTTCACAGCCATAACTTAGGTGATCAAACCATTAAAGAAGCTTTAAAAGAGGCCATCAATAATCCGAGCTTTCAATTATTGACCCTAGGTTATTTTGTTTGTGGATTTCAAGTGGTCTTTATTGCAGTTCATTTAGCACCCTACCTTAAAGATTTATCTTCTATTTATCCTGCCGTAGGCGCACCTGCAGTTGCCACTACTGCACTTGCCTTAATTGGACTATTTAATATCTTTGGTACCTATGGCTCTGGATATTTTGGGCAACGCTTTCCAAAGCGTTATCTGCTCTCAGGAATCTATTTAGGTCGTGCGTTTGCAATCACTGCATTTTTATTGATCCCACCAAGTCCTATGAGCACTTATGTGTTTGCTGCCATCATGGGTTTCTTGTGGCTTTCGACAATTCCATTAACCAACGGCATTGTGGCGCAAATCTTTGGTGTTAAATACCTGACAATGCTTTCAGGTTTAGTATTTTTCTCTCATCAATTGGGTAGTTTTTGTGGTGCTTTCTTAGGGGGATATTTGTTTGATCGCACAGGCTCTTACTTGATTGTTTGGCAGATTGCGATTGCATTAGGAGTATTTGCGTTCTTAGTCAATTTACCAGTGAAAGAGCGTGCCATTGCCAGAGTCGCCAATGCTTAAGCAGCTTAAGCTAGCTTTAAGGAAGTGGATTTTTTATGGCTTCGCATTGCTTGTATTACTCATCATTTTTTCTGCATACTATGCACCCGATATGATGATCGCCATTAGCAATCAAGTGTGGGCTTTATGCGGTTGGTAGTGAAGTTCGCAGTTAAGCAATCATTGGTAAATATGAATGTAGTCAAATTTTCCTTAGCATCATTCTTTAATCATTAAGGAAAAAGTTTTACTACTCGCCGTAGCACAATGGATAGTGCACATGCCTCCTAAGCGTGGGATACAGGTTCGATTCCTGTCGGCGGGACCAACAATGTATTCAGAGTTATCCACAGGCAATGTGGATAAATCGGCAAAAGTTTTCGTAAGTCGCAGATTTATATAGACCGACCTAGCTTGCTTAAATTATCAGCATGTCTTCTTCTGCAAATTTTTGCGATGCGTATTCCTATTGCTTCTCAGTTTTGTGTTAGGAAGTCTTGACAAATTGCGGCGGAGGAAGTCAAGTTCCCTTACACTTCAACGAATGACTGCCTTATCTAATAGCACCATCGCCGCCCTTGAGGAAATGCTCCAGAATACGGCGCGCTCTGCTCCCGCTGATTACTTACCAATTTATTTTGCTCGTGGCGCTAGTGAGGAGCAGGCTATTGGCTACCTTAATCCTGAATTTATTCCTTACCTGCAAGAGCTTCTCAAGAAACAAGCTGTTCCACTGATTTCGATGGGTAATGATCGCTTAAGTATTCACTTAGGCAAGCCTAAAGATGTATCAATGAGCTTAAATCAGCTAGCGAACCACCTGCGCTTGGGTGGCTTTATCCCTGGATGGCGAAACGAAGAGTTTGCTTGGGTCGATCAAAACGGTCATCAATACTTTAGTCTGGAGCGAGCTGCTTTTCGTACTTTTGGATTTCGTAGTATGGCAACCCATATCAATGGTTACACCAAGAGCCAGACAATTTGGTTGGGCAGGCGCAGTGAAAATAAGGCTACCGATCCAGGCAGGTTAGACAACATGGCTGCCGGCGGAATCTCTGCTGATGAAACCCCTTGGGTCTGTGCGCGACGTGAACTCTGGGAAGAAGCCGGAGTGCCCGCGCAAATTGCCGATGCGATTGAGCCCATAACTCGCATTCATATGCGTCGTCCGCTTTCAGGATGCGGTTTTCATGATGAGCAACTCTATGTGTATGACCTGGTGCTAGCCGATAATTTCATTCCTACCAATCATGATGGTGAAGTGAGTGGCTTTATTAACGTTTCTTTTGCGGAAGCCGCTGCCCGTATTCTTGCCGATGAATTCACGAGCGATGCTGCTTTTGTGACTGCCGATTTCCTTTTGCGACGCAATAAATAGCCTTTTAGACCCCTCATTGCCCCTCTTGGACAGCATCCTGCAGCAAAGCGGCTTTTCGTGGTTAAATCTTCCTTAAGGATGAAACAGGGGTGCCCTTAGAGCAGATTTTGCTCACAGGCGCTGAGAAAGACCCTAGAACCCGATCCAGGTAATGCTGGCGTGGGGAGTTACATCAGACCGACACCCGGTTTCGTCCATCTAAAACAGTTAGGAGATGGACATGAGTACAGCTAGCCCCAAAACCACTAAACATGAAATTCCGAGCCTCAAGAGCTTAGAACGCGACTTCGGTCAAAAATTTGCATATCCTGCATCTACCAAAACCTATTTACAAGGTTCACGTGCAGATATCAAAGCACCGATACGCATGATTGAGCAATTACCAACTCGGGTTGGTGAAGAACTGGTTGCTAATCCACCCGTTCCTGTTTACGACACTTCAGGCCCATACAGCGATCCAGAAATCGTTATCAATCTGGAAAAAGGTCTGCCAAGATTGCGTGAGACTTGGATTAAAGAACGCAATGACACTGAACAACTCTCTGGACCCAGCTCTGAGTATGGTGTTGCGCGTTCCCAAGATGAGGCAACTCAAAACTTACGTTTTGCGCATATAAGTGCGCCACGGGTTGCTAAGACAGGCAATAACGTCAGTCAAATGTATTACGCCCGCAAAGGCATTATTACTCCAGAAATGGAATACGTTGCCTTACGTGAATCCATGGGTCTAGAGCAACTTCGTAAAGATCCTGCATATAAGCAATTACTCAAACAACATCCCGGTAAAGGCTATGGCGCCAATCTGCCTGACATCGTCACCGGTGAATTTGTGCGCTCTGAGATTGCTGCTGGTCGCGCCATTATTCCAGCCAACATTAATCACCCAGAATTAGAGCCAATGATTATTGGTCGTAACTTCCGTGTGAAAATCAATGGCAACTTAGGTAACTCTGCTGTGACTTCTTCAATCAATGAAGAAGTAGAGAAAATGGTTTGGTCGATTCGTTGGGGTGCTGACACCATCATGGATCTATCTACTGGTAAACATATTCATGAAACCCGTGAGTGGATTATTCGTAACTCACCAGTTCCAATTGGTACAGTACCGATTTACCAAGCTTTAGATAAAACTGGTGGTATCGCAGAAGATCTCACTTGGGAAATGTTCCGCGATACCTTAATTGAGCAAGCTGAACAAGGTGTGGACTACTTCACAATTCACGCTGGTGTATTACTGCGTTACGTACCGCTGACAGCTGACCGAATCACTGGCATCGTTTCCCGTGGCGGATCCATCATGGCTAAATGGTGCTTGGCTCATCACAAAGAGAACTTCCTCTACACCAAGTTTGATGAGATTTGCGAAATCATGAAGGCCTATGACGTCTCCTTTAGCTTAGGTGATGGCTTACGTCCTGGTTGCATCGCTGACTCAAACGACGCAGCCCAGTTTGGTGAGCTCCATACTCTCGGCGAACTGACTGCCAAGGCTTGGAAACATGATGTGCAGGTGATGATTGAAGGTCCTGGTCACGTTCCGATGCAGCGCATTGAAGAGAATATGACTGAAGAACTCAAGCATTGCTTAGAAGCTCCCTTCTATACCCTCGGACCATTGATTACCGATATCGCCCCTGGTTATGACCATATTACTAGCGGCATCGGTGCAGCACAAATTGGCTGGTATGGCACAGCGATGCTTTGCTATGTCACACCGAAAGAGCATTTAGGTTTGCCAAACAAAGAAGATGTGCGCGAAGGCATCATCACCTATAAGATTGCAGCGCATGGTGCTGACCTTGCAAAAGGTTTGCCTGGTGCTCAAGTACGCGATAACGCCTTGTCGAAAGCCCGTTTTGAGTTCCGCTGGGAAGATCAATTTAATCTCGGCTTAGATCCTGAACGTGCCCGTGAATATCACGATGCTACTTTACCTGCTGAGGGCGCCAAGATTGCGCATTTCTGCTCAATGTGTGGTCCGAAGTTCTGCTCGATGAAAATCACACAAGAAGTGCGTGACTATGCTGCTACATTAGACGCTGATGGCAACCCCAAGCAAGGCTCTAAAGTCATTCCGATTGCAGAAGTGACCGACGCCGCTAAGGGTATGGAAGAAATGTCTGCAGAGTTCCGCAAGCGCGGAAGCGAAATTTATCAGTAACTACGATGAATCAAGCTTTGTCTATGTCCAGCAAATACGCCATCGTCGGCGCCGGCCTCATGGGTCGGCTCCTGGCGGTAGCGCTTGCTCAGCGTGGAGCGCAAGTTGATTTATTTGATCAAGGTGGTTCTGATGCAAGCGGTGCAGCTGCTCGTATTGCTGCTGCCATGCTGGCCCCATTGGCTGAGTCTGCTATTACCGAGGATTCGGTGGTGCGCATGGGTATTCATAGCTTGCCACGCTGGAAACAGCTCATAAGCGAACTCTCTAATCCAGTCTATTTTCAGCAAGATGGCACTTTAATTTTGTGGCATCGACAAGATGCTAATGAAGCCGAGCGCTTTACCAATCATCTTGAAAAGAATTGTCGTCACATTCCTCAATTAACGCTGCCGCAAAAACTCAATAGTGCAGAGTTACGCAAACTTGAACCTGGTGTCGCAGATCGATTTATACAAGGCTTATATCTACCTGGCGAAGGTCAACTCGATAATCGTCAATTACTGAATGCTCTATTACAAGAATTAATTATTCTGAAAGTCAATTGTCTTTGGAATACTGCGGTAGATCCGGAGCAATTGCGTAATGACAGTCAATACCAATGTGTAATTGATTGCCGTGGTAATGGCGCCAAAGATGCTTGGACCTCAACTGGCAAGAGCTTGCGAGGAGTACGCGGTGAAGTGGTGCGACTCTTTGCCCCAGAGGTCAAATTACGCAGACCTACTCGCTTGATTCATCCTCGTTACCCCATTTATATCGCCCCTAAAGAGAATGACGTCTACGTTGTAGGTGCAACGGAGATTGAGTCTGATGATCTTTCGGAGATGAGTGTGCGCTCTGCGATGGAGTTACTCAGTGCGGTGTATACCGTGCATAGCGGCTTTGCTGAAGCCCGCATCTTAGAGATGGCAACCCAATGTCGCCCTACTTTGAAAAATAACTTGCCAGAAATTTGGGTGCAGAAAGATAAAGGCTTATCAGATTTGATCATGATCAATGGTCTCTACCGCCATGGATTTATGATATCTCCAGCTGTGCTAGATTCCACATTAGAGCTCTTAGAAGTTGGTCAAAGCAATACTGCATTCGAATTGGGTTTGAGCATTACCAGTAACACTAGCAATCATGAGGCAAGTGTATGCGTGTAATCGTCAACCAAATCGAATATGAGCTTCCGAGTCAGAGTATGATCTCAGATGCGCTGTCCTTGATTAATGCAAAACCGCCTTATGCAGTTGCGGTGAATTTGAACTTTGTACCCAAAACGAAATACGATCAATTTCCCCTCAATGAAAATGATCAGATTGAAGTCATTGCCCCAGTCACTGGCGGCTAATCCCCTATTTACTATTCATGACTGCACCATTGCCCAATAATCTGAATAGCGCTGATGCCCTCGTTTTATACGGCGAGAGCTTTGCCAGCCGTTTACTATTAGGCACCTCACGCTATCCTTCTCCACAGGTGCTCGAGAATGCAGTAGAGACGGCCAATCCAGCGATGATTACCGTAAGCTTGCGTCGCCAGGGTACTAGCACTACTGAAGCCCATAGCGGCTTTTGGGATCTGCTCAAGAAAATGTCAGTACCCGTTCTACCAAATACAGCAGGCTGCCATAGTCCGCAAGAGGTCATTACTACTGCCCAGATGGCGCGCGAAGTGTTTGAGAGTGATTGGATTAAGTTAGAGCTCATCGGCGATGACTACACTTTGCAACCCGATACGTTGCGCCTTGTGCAAACAGCAGAAACCTTAATTAAAGATGGTTTTAAGGTGTTACCGTACTGCACTGAAGATTTGATTTTGTGCCAACGTTTGGTGGATGTAGGTTGCCAAGCAGTGATGCCTTGGGCTGCGCCTATTGGTACTGGTCAAGGCCCACTGAATCCTTATGCCATGAAATTATTGCGTGACCGTATCAAGGTGCCATTGATTGTGGATGCGGGATTAGGGCTTCCTTCCCATGCTTGCACGGTAATGGAATGGGGTTTTGATGGCGTACTACTGAATACTGCTGTAGCCCTTGCAAATGATCCTGTGGCTATGGCTAAATCCTTTGCGATGGCTGTAGATGCAGGTCGTACCGCTTACCTGTCAGGCGCCATGAAACCGCAAGAGTCTGCCCAGGCAAGCACCCCTTTAGTTGGCACACCTTTTTGGCATCAAGCCTAGAGACTAATCCATGAGTCTAGTACGTGACCTTGCCGATCAGATTATTCAAGCGCATAAAGGCGATGAATTGTGTATTCCATTGCCACAATTTTCCATGAGCTTACCTCCTCCACGCATTGATAATGAGGCTGCAACTGATCATTACGAACTTGCTGGCGCACTTGCTGCTATTGAAATGGGCTTTATTGAATCGGATGCCAAAGTCTTAGGGAAAGCATGGTCACGCATGACCTTGCATGATGGTGGTTTTAATCCGTTTAAGTGGCCCAGCAGACCAGAGCAGTTCGACTTATTGCCTTGGATGCGCAATATGAATCCAAATGCTTTTAAAGAATGTCCGAAGCGCTTGGGACTTTATGGTGTCATGCCCGATGCTGATTGGGTAAAGCGTATGGTTGAAGCTGAACTGCCGACTGTGCAATTGCGCTTTAAATCTGAAGATCGCTACAAAATCAGAAAACAAATTAAAGAATCTGTCAAAGCGGTTGAAGGCAGCAAGACCTTACTCTTTATCAATGACTTCTGGGAAGAGGCTATAGATGCACAGGCTTATGGAGTGCATCTCGGACAAGAGGATTTAGACACTGCTGATTTGGAAAAAATTCGGGCGGCAGGTTTAAGACTGGGCTTAAGCACTCATGGTTATGCTGAGTTAGCTCATGCAGACCGTTTTTGTCCTAGCTATATTGCGATGGGCGCAGTCTTCGCGACTAACCTGAAGAAAATGCCCACGGCACCACAAGGACTAGGCAGACTGTATCAATATGCGAAATTGATGAGTCACTATCCATTAGTTGCCATTGGTGGCATCGATCAAGAAAGCATTCATGTGGTTGCTAAGAGTGGCGTAGGTTCTGTTGCGGTGGTGAGAGCTATCACACAAGCCAAAGATCCTAAGGCTGCCGTCAAACACCTGCAAGCATTAATGCAAACTTAGTTTTTAGAAATTGATAAAGCTTTATTGCCAATCAACAATTTACCCACAGCAGGACAGATTAAAACATCTTTGTAGCGAACCGGAACATACTCATATTGTCCGCCGGACGCCACTTTCCAAGTAGAGTTGTCATAGAGGGTAAATACATCTCCAGGATTGCCGTAGAAAGCAAATGGCTCTTTAATGACATTCTTGTAGCAAGTGACAGCTTCACCTTTAGATGTTTGCGAGAGCGCCATTTGTGATTGAGCTGTAAACCCAAGAGATAAAATCAATGAAGCTACAGACTTTCGAACGAGTAATCTGTACAATTATTTTCCTCTCATCGATTCTGAGAACTAGCTAATAATTCGTCTTTATCTTTGAGCCAGGATAAGCCCTGTTTAGTGGGCAATACATACTTACGTCTTGCATCACGCTTACAAGTCTCGGTCTTTATCATCTTCTTTAAGATCAAAGTCTTCATAATGGAATGAAGGGTAGCTTGTGAAGCAATATCACCAAGCAAGATTAGATCTAAAACCGAAAATTCCACACCATCAGAATAAGCTCCTAACACAGCCTCCAGTACCAGAAGCTCTTTACAATCATTGATCTTGTAGCGCTTATTAATCTTGCGGGTAGACTTCGAAAATTCCAAAAAGGGAGACGAGGAAAATAACATGCTCGCTATCGTATTACCTCTATAGCTAATAGCCTAGAAGTATCGAAAATAACTTTTATATTTAATTTTTATAAAAAGTTTAGGCTAAGCAATGCGGATAAGTCAGCAAAAATCTCAATAGCAGCTATTGGGCTTAACTACTTTCTTCATTTGGCAAAGCAGTTGGATAAAAATCGTGCATATGCCAAAGCGGGCCAGGACCCTTCCCAATACTCAAGAAGCGGCCCGCTTCTAGTCCTGCCTCAACATAAGCAATCGCTTTGGCAACCGCATGACTTAAATCATGACCATCCGCTAAATAAGTCGCAATCGCCGCAGCAAGAGAACAGCCGGTACCGTGAGTATTTGCAGTATTCACGCGATAGTGTTTGAACTCTTTTGACTGAACCACTTCAAGACTATCTTCAATCGTGCGCCACATTAAATAGTCAGTAATTTGAGTGTGGCTTGCATCAAGATGACCGCCCTTAATCAGAACTGCTTGCGGACCCATCTCGAGTAATTTTTGTGCTGCGAATTGAAATTCATTTGGGCCAGTAATATCGTGACCCAATAGTAAAGATGCTTCATCTAAATTTGGAGTGATCAGTGTTGCCATTGGAAATAACTCTTGCATCATTGCCTGAGCAGTATCGTCACCACCCAAACTTGCGCCTGAGGTTGCGCGCAATACAGGGTCTAAGATAATTCTGCTGACACCATGCTTGCGAAGTGTTTTGGCGACAGTGCGAACAATTTCTGGGCTAGCTAACATACCGATCTTGACGATATCAGCGCCAATATCTAATAAAACAGCATCGATTTGAGCCTCCACGACATCTAAGTCGACATCCTGAATACGCGTAACCCCTAAAGTGTTTTGAGCTGTAATAGCTGTGATCACAGACATCCCATAGCCACCGAGGGCAGTGATTACTTTGAGGTCGGCCTGAAGTCCTGCTCCGCCGCCGCTATCCGAGCCAGCAATGGTCAGTACCTTAGGGATACGGATAGAAGTGGGAAGAAGTGATTTCATCTTGCTATAATATCGGCTTATTCCTCGATAGCTCAGTCGGTAGAGCGCCGGACTGTTAATCCGTAGGTCCCTGGTTCGAGCCCAGGTCGAGGAGCCAAATAAGTGAAGGGTCTAGAGAAATCTAGGCCCTTTTTCATTTTGATCCCCTCAGTTTGCTCTGTTATGCTTAAATTAAGCAATTAAAAATCATCATCAGAATGATTTTCATCAACAGGAGATGGCAATGATTCAAAGTAGCCCTTTTAACGCGTTTATCCGTGCAATGCAGTGCTGCATCATCATTGCTACCTTCTTTGCAGGGTCGCAAACGTCTTTTGCGCAATCTGATTACCCCAATAAGCCAATCCGTTTTATTGTTCCGTTCCCGGCTGGTGGCGCAACTGACAATATTGCTCGGCCACTCCAAAATGAACTGTTAAGTACTGCTAAGTGGAATGTCATCATCGACAATAAGCCCGGTGCCGGCGGCAATATCGGTGCTGAGATTGTTTCTAAATCTGCTCCTGATGGTTACACCTGGCTCATGGCATCAGTAGGTACACATGGCATCAACCTGCCGCTCTACACACAAGGTGGCGGTAAATTACCATTTGATCCGATTAAGGATTTCACACCGATTACCTTGGTCGCCGAGTTGCCTAACGTATTAGTGCTCAATCCAGAATTTGCGTCTAAGAACAACATCAATAGCGTAAATGATCTGATTGCTTACGCCAAAGCCAATCCAGGCAAGGTCAATATGGCATCGAGCGGTAACGGTACCTCCATCCATATGGCTGGCGAGCTGTTTAAATCAATGACTAAAACCTATATGGTTCACCTCCCCTACAAAGGAAGCCCGCCAGCGGTGACTGATCTCATGGCCGGCAACGTTGACATCATGTTTGATAACTTACCGTCTTCGATTAACTATATTCGAGCTGGACGTTTAAAAGCATTAGCAGTGACGAGCGCTAAACGGTCTCCTGCATTCCCAGATTTGCCAACCATTGCTGAAGCAGCAAACCTCCCAGGTTATGAAGCTACCTCTTGGTTTGGAGTAGTGGGCCCTGCAAATATGCCTGCCGATATTTTAAATAAAGATAGTTCTGTATTGATGGCTGCTATCAATAGTGCCGCAGTCAAAGAGAAATACATAGCCATGGGTGCACAACCGGTTGGCAATACACCAGCCCAATTTTCAAACTTCATCAAAAATGAAATTGCGAAGTGGACTAAGGTTGTAAAAGATTCTGGAGCGAAGGTAGATTGACCCTGCTACTTTCCTAATTGGGAAAGTAGCTTGCTTGGCGAGATCACTTCTTGGTCGAGCACCAATTCTATTAATGCACCCTTCTTGCTTGCTAACGCTTTTGCAAATGCGGGCGCAAACTCTGCCGTTTTAGTCACTCTAAATCCTGGCATACCAAAGCTATCGGCAAACTTCACAAAATCTGGATTAGTTAAGCCTGTGGCAATCACGCGAGAGGTAAATTCTCGCTCTTGATGCATGCGGATTGTTCCGAGCATATTGTTATTCACCACAAAAACAATTGGAAAGGCGTCATACCGTGCTGCCGTTGCCAGCTCTTGGCAATTCATCATGAAATCACCGTCACCGCAAACTGCAATCGCCACCTTTTCAGGATTGGTTATTTTGGCAGCAATTGCTGCTGGCAGTCCATAACCCATGGATCCATTGGCTGGAGCTAATTGCGTTTTATAAGGGCCATAGGGATAAAAACGATGCACCCAAGTAGCAAAGTTACCGGCGCCATTAGTCATAATTGAGTCACGTGGAATAGAGCTTGGTAATGAAGCCATAATCTGCGCCAACTGCAGATCACCAGGAACAGTTACCGGGCTTGAGAATGTTAAATACTCAGCATGCGCCGTCTTCATGACTGCTGAGTCATGATTCTTAGCCATCTTTACCATCTTGAGTGCTGCACAAAAATTTTCTGGGCTGCAATTAAGGGCAAAGTCTGGGCGATAAACGCGACCCAACTCTTCGGGTCCTGAGAGGACGTGAATTAATGTTGCTTTAGTTTGCGGAACAGACAATAAGCTGTATCCCGCCGTTGTCATTTCTCCTAAGCGCTCACCAATCACCAAAAGAACATCAGCCTCTTGAATCCGCTTCACTAAGGCAGGATTGGCACCGATACCTAAATCACCTGCAAACGCTGGATCTAGATTATCAATGACATCTTGTGAGCGAAAGCTGGTCGCCACCGGTACACCTTCTCTATTGACCCAGCTTCTCAAGTCCTCACAGGCAGCACTATTCCAATTGCCCCCACCGGCAATGACCATAGGCTTGTTGGCTGATGCAAAAGCTTGCATTGCCTGTTGAAAAACATTCCCATCTAAGCCTGGCTGAACGATATGTGCAGGCTTCACAGGGTTTTCTTGGCCAGTCATATACAACACATCTTCTGGCAAAGCTAACACTACAGGTCCTTTGCGACCTGCCTGTGCTACGTGGAATGCATGCGAAACAAATTCGTCAATGCGATCAACGCGATCAATACTACCAATCCACTTTGCACATTCTGAATACATGCGGCGATAGTCGATTTCTTGAAAGGCTTCACGCTCAACCATATCAGTGCCCACTTGACCTACCAATAAAACCATGGGCGTTGAATCTTGATAAGCAGTGTGCATGCCAATCATGGCATTTGATGCACCTGGTCCACGCGTGACCATCAATACACCTGGCTGACCGGATAACTTTGCATAGGCCTCTGCCATATAGGCAGCACCACCTTCTTGTCGGCAAGTAATAAATCGAAACTTGGGATGATCTACCAGCCCATTTAATAAGGGAAGAAAACTCTCACCTGGCACACCAAAGGCAATATCCACCCCTTGCCTTACCAAAGCATTTGCCAGGATCTGGCCACCATTGAGCAGCGTGCTTGGTGTATCCATGATGTTTTTATGCTTTCTTATAATTAATAATATTCATGCGTATGACTGAAAAGTTATCATACTTTAATAGGCTAGGAGGCCTTTAAATGGGTGAATAGTCGGCCTTTTAATGCATGAAGGCTGTCCTATACTGCATGACTTAGATAGAAATCAAACAATGAAATTGGAGATATTGATATGAGGCTATTTGGCTTTAGAGGTCCAAATGGATATGAGAGTGTTGGCGCCCTCTCAAAAGGTAGTCACGATACCTATATTGATCTGTGCGCCACAGATCCACTCATTCGGAATAACTTACAAGAAATCATTCAATCTCCAGAGCAATTGGAGCGAGCAGACTTGGCACTTAAAAACTCCAAAGCAATCGGCGGCAACCTCAAAGAGATTTCTTTTAAGGTTCCCATTGAAAGACCGGGGAAAATTGTCTGCATGGGCTTGAACTATGCTGACCACGCAAAAGAAGGTGGTAACGCGAGACCTGAATACCCGAGCTTTTTTATGCGCGGCCCAAGTTCCATGACAGCGCATTTAAGTCCGATAATTCGACCAAAGGTATCTGACAAACTCGATTACGAGGCTGAGCTGGCTTTTATTGTTGGCAAGAAAGCGCGTCACCTAACACTAGACAATGCCTTAGATTGCGTTGCTGGCTATAGCATCTTCAACGATGGCAGCATTCGTGATTACCAACGTAAAACTACTCAGTGGACGATTGGTAAAAACTTTGATCAAACGGGTGCATTCGGTCCATGGCTAGTGACGCCAGATGAACTTCCCCTAGGATGTGATGGTCTCAATATTCAATCACGCTTAAATGGTCAAGTGATGCAAAACGCCAATACCAAAGATTTTCTTTGGGGTGTTGCAGAGACTATTGTGTTGATTTCTGAATGTATGACTTTAGAGCCAGGAGATGTTGTGATCACGGGCACTCCTGCTGGCGTAGGTTACGCAAGAACACCTCCTGTCTTTATGAAGCCAGGTGATATCTGTGAGATTGAAATTGAGTCTATTGGCGTCTTACGTAACACCATCGCAGACGAATAAACTGCTGAGCATCTGAATTAACCCCTAAATGAGGCCTTTTAAGCACATTTAGGGCACTTTCTCACCAAGCAAATGGGCTAAGCAGGCATTAAAATAGCCCCATGATGAAAACGCCAGAACTACTAGCCCCCGCGGGCAGCCTCCAAATGCTCGAAACTGCTTTTGATTTTGGAGCAGATGCTATTTATGCAGGTCAGCCACGCTATTCCTTACGCGTTCGTAATAATGACTTCGGAAAGATTGAAGTTCTTAAACAAGGTATCGATACTGCCCACGAATTAGGAAAAAAGTTTTATCTCGTTTCTAATTTATTGCCTCATGGTGGAAAGACGCGGACTTATATTCGAGATATGTCTCCAGTTGTAGCGCTAAAACCAGATGCTCTCATCATGTCAGATCCTGGTTTGATCATGATGGCTAGAGAAGCCTGGCCAGACATGCCAATTCATTTGTCTGTGCAAGCGAATACGGTAAATGGTGCCTCTGCAAAATTTTGGCGTTCAGTTGGCATTAGTCGTGTCATTTTGTCTCGCGAACTCTCTTTCGATGAGATTGAAGAGGTTCGTCAAGACTGTCCAGAAATGGAACTAGAAGTTTTTGTACATGGTGCTTTATGCATTGCCTACTCTGGACGGTGCTTACTCTCAGGTTACATGTCACATCGTGATTCGAATCAGGGTGCTTGCACTAATGCTTGCCGTTGGGACTATAAAGTAAAACCAGGACAACAAAATCAAAGTGGTGATGTTGTATTGCTCCAAGAAGCCAGAAGGCCGGATGAATTGATGCCTATGGAAGAGGATGAGCATGGTACTTACATCATGAACTCCAAAGACTTGCGAGCGGTTGAACATATTGAACGGCTCACTAAGATGGGTGTAGATTCTTTTAAGATTGAAGGTCGCACCAAGTCTCCTTATTACGTTTCTCGCACTTGCCAAGCTTATCGCTCAGCGATTGATGACGCTGTTGCAGGCAGACCATTCAACAAAATATTGCTTGGTAATCTTGAAGGCTTAGCCAACCGTGGGTATACCGATGGGTTCTATGAACGCCACCACGATAAAGAGTATCAACTCTATATGCGAGGTTACTCGCTCTCAGGCAGAAGCTTATACGTCGGTGAAACTCTCGATATAGATCAGTCTAATGGTCGCGTGAAGATCGACGTCAAGAATCGTTTTTCTGTTGGCGACAAACTCGAAGTCATCGAACCTCAAGGCAATCAAGATATGGTTTTAGATGCGATGTGGAATATGCAGGGAGAGCCTATTACTGTTGCACCCGGCTCAGGACACTTTGTATGGATCAAGCTGGCCTTAAAAGATAAGAAGGCCTATATTGCTCGCTATACCAATGAACCTGCACCCGTTGAAGTGAGCTCTGCATGCTCAAGTGGCGAATCTTGTTGTAATGCTTAATCGCAGTCCTATAGATTGCCCTCATGACCAATACACCAGCTACAACTGATCCTAAACGTAGCCTGCTGCAAGGATTGATAGGTGAAGCTGAAAAGGCATTAGCCCTTTCTATTTATTTTGGCATTTGGTTTTGCTCTCTCACGTTTTTGGGCGTCACCTCACTACATGAGCGCCCTATTTCGCTGACTATTTTTGGCCTAGCACTGATCAAGGCTGGGCTTTCGGCAAAATTTATGTTGATTGGCCAAGCGATTTTCCCGATCAAAGTGAATAAGACTTATGGCATTCTGAAATCACTTTTTGTTGAATCCTTCATTTATCTAGCGATTGTTTTATCTCTAAACTATCTCGAAGCTGGGATTGATGGCGCCATTCATGGCAAAAATTTTCTAGCTTCCATGGCTGCTTTTGGACAAGCTGACCCCTTACACGTTATTGCAATGGCTTTGGTCTATTGGTTGATAGTGTGGCCCTATCTCATTTTTACTGCTATGCAAATGATGATGGGCAAAGAAAATGTACTGAGCTTATTTTTCGGCAGCCGCATTTCAGAAAGTAAATAATTTGTATTTAAGGCAGTTATCCTTGCGAGTGCTAGCTGCCCGCCTTTGCTTGATCTTTGTTTTATCTTTTTCTATCGCTCATGTTCAAGCCCAAGAAATAGAAGCCCGCGCTTACTCTAATGCGCCTATTGGCATGAACTTTGTCACCGGCGGTATTGCGCAGGCCAAAAGTGGCTCTTACACCCTCCATACTCAAGCAGTTAGTCTGACTCACGTGATTGATGTCGCCGGACAATCTGGCAGACTTACCTTGGCGCTGCCTTATGGGGAGCTATCGGGTACAGGTCATGTTGGTGGCCAAGCGATAAATGCCTCAGCGGAAGGACTCTCAGATCCCATGATCAAAGCCTCTGTCAATCTCTATGGCGCGCCTGCACTATCCAACAGTCAGTTCAGAGACTATCAACAGAACTTAATCATTGGGGCGAGTATCGCTGCCACTATTCCCTGGGGTGAGTACAACAGCAATCAGATGATTAATGTTGGTGCCAATCGCTCCCTGATTCAGCCAGCCATGGGACTTTCCCAAGCACTAGGACCTTGGAGGCTAGAGTTAGCTAGCATGGAACCATTTACACCAGCAATACTAATTATTTAGGTAATAACACCCTTTCACAAAGCCCAATCTACTCTGGTGAAACCCATGTGATTTATTACTTCCCCAATACGGCATGGGTCTCTGCTGATGCCACCTATTTCACTGGCGGTCAAACTTATGTCAATGGGATTCCCGTTAACGGTACACAAGAAAATTGGCGCTTTGGTAGCACCCTCTCCTATCCAATTGATAAGCAAAACTCAATTCGAATCACTGGTAGCAAGGGAGTCTACTCACGCACTGATACGAGCTACAACGCTGTTGGCATCTCCTGGCAATACCGTTGGGGCGGCAACCCCTAGGCCATACTGCGCCCAAATAGCTACAATGAGCAAAACAGCCTTTTAATCATCAACCCTTGAGACAAGCATGAGTTCCAAACCAAAAGACAACAAAACTCCATCGGAAACAGGCCTGCGCAAAGGTCTAACGAGTTATGGCGATAAAGGCTTCTCATTATTTTTACGCAAAGCATTTATTAAAGGGGCTGGTTACACCAATAGCGCTTTAGATCGACCAGTCATTGGCATCATTAATACCGGTAGCGCCTACAACCCCTGCCACGGCAATATGCCGCAATTACTCGAGGCCGTAAAACGTGGTGTGATGTTGGCTGGTGGTTTGCCCATGGAATTTCCGACAATATCCATTCATGAAAGTTTTGCGGCTCCAACCAGTATGTATCTACGTAACTTGATGTCGATGGATACCGAGGAGATGCTGCGAGCACAGCCGATGGATGCCGTTGTGATGATTGGCGGCTGCGATAAAACTGTTCCCGCCCAAATGATGGGCGCAGCTTCAGCAGGTTTACCTGCTATTCAACTGATTACTGGGTCTATGCTCACGGGCTCTCATCGGAGTGAACGGGTTGGCGCTTGCACTGACTGTCGCCGCTACTGGGGTAAATTCCGCGCCGGCGAGATTGATGAAGTTGAAAAAGATGAAGTGAACGATCAACTGGTCGCCAGCGTCGGCACTTGTTCTGTGATGGGTACCGCTAGCACCATGGCGTGTATCTCCGAAGCACTTGGCATGACAGTGCCTGGGGGTGCCACACCTCCTGCTGTGACTGCAGACCGTATTCGGGTTGCTGAAGAAACTGGTGCCTGCGCAGTACAGATGGCCAAAGATGGTTTAACGATTGATCAGATTTTGACAGCAGATGCCTTTGAAAATGCGATGCGGGTATTGCTGGCGATTGGTGGCTCTACGAATGGCATTGTTCATTTAGCAGCTATTGCTGGACGCATGGGTCTAGAAATTGATCTTGATGCGCTCGACAAAATGGGTAATGAGACCCCGGTCTTGGTTGACTTAAAACCATCCGGTGATCATTACATGGAAAATTTCCATGATGCAGGTGGCATGACTACGCTTTTACGTGAACTTAAACCACTCTTAAAACTGGGTACGATGACTGTAACGGGAAGAACCTTGGGCGAGGAAATCGATGCGGGCCCGCCAAGCTTCAAGCAAGATGTCGTTCGAAAAATGAGTAATCCGATTTATCCTCGTGGCAGCATTGCCGTTCTGCATGGCAACCTTGCTCCCGGTGGCGCTATTATTAAGCAATCTGCTGCAGATGAAAAACTCATGGAGCATGAAGGTCGAGCCGTAGTCTTTGAAAACTCAGAAGACCTAGCCAATCGCATCGATAGTCCAGATTTGGATGTCACTGCCGACGATATTATTGTTCTAAAAAATATTGGCCCTAAAGGCGCACCTGGAATGCCCGAAGCTGGCTATATTCCGATTCCGATGAAGTTGGCTCGTGCTGGCGTTAAAGATATTGTGCGTATCTCGGATGGCCGTATGAGTGGCACTGCTTTTGGCACGATTGTGCTGCACGTCACCCCTGAGTCTGCGATTGGCGGCCCCTTAGCCCATGTCCGTAATGGTGATCGCATTCGTCTCAGCGTCAAAAACCGGGAGATTAGCCTCTTGATTTCTGAAGCAGAATTAGAAAAACGCGCCAAAGAAAATCCAGTCATCTCGCCAACCGCAGAGCGTGGCTACAAGAAGCTGTTCCTCGATACTGTTACACAAGCGGATAAAGGCGTGGACTTTGACTTCTTAAGGGCTGCCAAGATGGTGGGCAAAACTCCTAGCAAGTAATTTTCCTCAAATATTTCTGAGTTCGCGCCTGAGAATTTTCCCAACATTAGATTTTGGGAGCTCGTGAATGAATACTACTTTTCTTGGTCTCTTGTAGCTAGTGAGATGCTCTTTGCAATATTGCAAAACGTCTGTTTCAGTAATGTGATGATCTGATTTGACGATATAAGCTTTGACAATCTCACCAAGCTTGCGGTGAGGAACGCCAATCACTGCGCATTCTTTAATGCCAGGCATTTGAGATAAGACATCTTCCACATCATTTGGGAAAACCTTAAAGCCGGCAACCACGATCATGTCTTTTTTTCGGTCAACAATTTGAATATGGCCATCCTCAGTAATCAGGCCAATATCACCAGATTTAAAGTAGCCGTCAACCGTCATGCAGTGCGCAGTTTCTTCTGGTTTATTCCAGTAGCCCGCCATCAGCTGTGGCCCTTTAATGCAAATCTCACCGGGAGTGCCCTGGGGTAGTTCTACTTCATCATCATCCAGAATCACAAGGTCTGTACTGGGCATGGGCACACCAATATGTCCTGTAAAGTGTTTCTCTAAAGGGCTATTGACGCAAACTACGGGTGATGTTTCTGATAAGCCATAGCCTTGGGCAATGGGCGAACCTGTCAGCGCCTGCCAGTGATCGGCAGTTTTCTTATGCACCGCCATACCGCCACCAATAGTGACCAATAAATGGGGTAGCTTGACCTTCTTAAACTCGGGACGATGTATCAATGCATGAAAGAGTGTATTGACGCCTGGAAAAATATTGATCTTGGGATGCTTGATCAGCAACTTAATAAAGCCATCAATATCCCTCGGGTTTGCTACCAGGACTAATAAGGCCCCTTTAGCTATACCCAAAAGAGCACAAGCTGTGAGGGCAAAGATATGGGTCATGGGTAACGCACATAAAAAACTCAGTTGTTGATCTGATTTATGTTTGAGACCCGGATTTAACCAAGACTCAATTTGCATCACATTAGAAAGAATATTGCGGTGGAGTAAAACTGCCCCTTTCGAGGTTCCAGTAGTGCCGCCGGTATATTGCAAGAAGGCAATATCATCCAGGCCAATCTCAGGTCGATGAAATGGATGTCGACTACCTATGGTCAGGGCGTCTTTAAAGTTGGTGTGCGCAACATTCCATGCTGGCACGATCTTTTTGATATTCCGGGCTACCCAATTGACGATATGTCCTTTTAAACCCAAGAGCTCCCCGGGACTACTAACAATGACTTGCTTTAAAGTCAACCGTTCTGCTATTTGCTGATATGTATTGGCAAAATTTTCCATCAGCACCAATACGCTAGCTCCGCTATCTTGCAATTGAGCCTCAAGCTCTCGTGAGGTATAGAGTGGATTAATGTTGACGACTGTATAGCCCGCACGCAGTGTTCCAAGCATCGCAATCACATACTCAATCACGTTGGGGTACATCAAGGCTACCCGTGCTCCCCGATCTAATTCCAGGGTTTGAAGATAGGAAGCGAAGTCTTTCGATAGCCGATTAATTTGGCCATACGTGAAAAACTTGCCCATGGACTCCACTGCCTTGCGATTACCAAAGCGATCAAAGCATTCTTCTAAGAATTCGGTTAAGGATGCATGAGAAGGGTCGCCAATTTCCTGCGGGACTCCTGCAGGATAGTTTTTTAGCCAAGGTTTTGGAGTATTCATACAAATCCTATTGATAGGCTTAACTCATTATTTGCTTGAGTTTGTCAATGAATAGCTCCTGCCCGTGATTTACTTTTTCTTGCCAATCATTACCAGAATTTTCATTAGCATCATCAGTAATATATTTGAATGACCTCCATACAATCTGATGCTGATGCGCTACCGCTGCGAGCGCAAACAACTCCATATCGACAACATCAACCCCTTGGCTATTGAGCCAAGGATCCCGCGCAGTCACAAAGCTATCGCCAGTACCACATAGAAATTTTCCAGATGAGAGATATTCTGATGGCTTATTACAAAACGGGGTTTGGCCTCGAGGAGCAAGCGGCTCTGTATCCATATCACGCTGAATGACCTTGCCGATATCTATTAAGCCATGAATTTGAGGGTTCACCTTTCCAGCGGTCCCAAAATTAATAATCTGATTAGGCGTATATTGATGCATTGCTTTGACACAGGCGATCGTTGCGTTTATTTTGCCAATCCCAGAGTAGATAATCTCAACGCCTGACGGGAGCACCTCGCGCTTGAGCTCACTCTCTAATGCGGTAATAATGAGGTAATTCGTTTTCATGTCTGCCATATATGAATTTATTAGATTATCTACCCGGTGTACCCGATTTTCCGAAACCTGGAATTCTGTTTAGAGATATTTCCCCTTTATTAGCAGACCCAGCAGCCTTCAAAGAAGCGATTGCGAAGCTCAATGAATTAGCCCAATCATTTGACTATACCCATATTTTAGGGATTGAATCGCGAGGCTTTATTTTTGGCTCCGCCCTTGCACATCATGCCCATAAAGGCCTAGCCCTCGCCAGAAAGCCCAATAAACTTCCCTTAGTGACCCATCGAGAGTTTTATGGCTTGGAATACGGCTCAGACTCCTTGGAAATTCAGCAGTCAACTCTGCCAAAAGATGCTCGGGTCTTGATGATTGATGATGTACTGGCAACTGGAGGTACTTTAATAGCTGCTGATAAGCTGATTCGCAATGCTGGCTTTACTGTCTGTGGTGCGATTACGCTGCTTGAAATAGGCGCACTCAATGGCAGTGCTATTCTGAATCAACATGGAATACTGAATAAATCTGTATTGATTAGCTAAATCTTGACCTAGACTAAGCGCTTGACACTCTTGAGCAACTTCATAGCACCCCAACCAACAGCCAAAACCTTGCTAGCCAATTTAGGTCTGTAATGAGCCAGGGCCGCAAAGGCACTCGTCCATAGTGATGGGTTATCTTTGAGAAAGTGAAAGGCATCAACACCCTTATCAGCCCATGAGAGTGGCTTCTCCCAAGGCTTAAAGTGCTGAGAAAATTCAAGGCGCTCATGGCTGGATCTTTTTTGAAGCTCTTGACGACGAGCCTCTAGGGCTTTGAGAGTATTGCTCATACCTTAGCGCGAAAGCTCTTCCCTGTCTTTAGCAAATTCTGCAATCGATGCTTCGAATAACTTAGGCATATTGCGTAGCGCTTGCATAATCACAAGCGCCAAAATTAAGCCGATGGAGATAAATGCCGTAGTGAGCAAGCCTAAAGCTAGCATCCGATCAGATTCCCAACTATAGATGACGATGAGTAAAGCCAACATTACCAAGCCAAAGAATAAAAAGAATAAGGCACTCACAATCATTACCAGCAGGCTGATCAATTTGTTTCTGGCAATTTGCACATCAACCGACAAAAGCTCTAAACGAGTTTGCGCAATAGATGCACCCGTTGAGGCAAGGTTTTTAATGGAGGAGAGTAAATTTTCTTGAGACATGCAAACCTAGCGACGACGGATCAAAAGACCAATTAATAAGCCTAAGCCAGCAGCAACACCAACTGCCTCCCACGGATTACGATGCACGAAATCATCCGCACCTTCAGCAACTACCTTAGCTTTTTCGGTCAAAGTCCCCTCAAGATTTGATAGACTTTCCTTAGCGCCTGAGATAGTTTCAAGCGCCTTATGGCGAATAGCGCTAATTGTCTCACTGGGATGATCTTCAGTAGCCTTAATTAAAGCCTCAGCATCGGCCATCAGAGATTTAAATTCACCGATTAATTGATCTGCGCTAGAAGCTGATGCTTCTTGAGGAATGGCGTGTTGTGATTTCTGAGTAGTCATAAGAGTTTCCTAGATACCTGTCTATTCTAAGTACTTCTAGGGGCAGAACCTAGCAATAAAACTGTCATACCTGCATTGCCAGCCTTGAAGTGTCTTAAATACCGTTTTAAACCTGGGCGCTTTTTCAATAAATCCTGACAAGCTGGGCTTGCATAGGGAACATTCTCCCCATAGAAATACTCCTCAACCCGATCAGCAAACCGATTGTTTTCGAGCGCCGCATGAATCGCCCATTTAATACAACCACCCTCACCAGATGAGCCATAGCCGTGTATTAAAACGATCGCCTTCAGACCAAGCTCATAAGCAGCTCTCAGATATTCAGTTAAATGGTCCAAGGCCTCTTCAACATTTGGAAAGCCCTGCTTAATATTGAATTCGGTGACATCTACAAACACGCTGGGTAACTCTGTGCTCCCACAATGCTGACAGGAGCCCATTAAAAATCTAGGATTACCGCACTCTGCACACTCAAATGCCTGGGTCATCAGAAAATCCTGCTATAAATAAATAATAATAAAAGGAGACAAGTATGTATTTAGCCATTATGAAGGGCGTTGCGCTCGCCCTCACAATTACCTCACTCAATGCACTAGCCCATAAGCCGACTGAACCGGCTCATCAACTCTATTCTGAGGGCAACTTTCAACTAGAGAATGGCTCCATCATTCAAGACTTTAATTTATCCTATACGACACAAGGCACCCTGAATGCCGGTAAGAGTAACGCCATTTTGATGGTGACAGCCATTGGCGGAAATCATCATCGCATTGATTACCTGATTGGTCCCGGTAAAGCATTAGATACTGACAAGTACTTTGTCATCTGCACTGATGCTATTGGTAATGGCTTGAGTACCTCGCCATCCAATAGCAAAGCACAAGCTAATGTTAGCTTTCCAGAATTTAATATACGGGATATGGTCAACACACAACATCAGTTGGTTGTAGATCACTTTGGTATTAAAAAATTAGTTGCGGTAATCGGAGCCTCTATGGGTGGTATGCAAGCCTTACAGTGGGCCGTCTCCTACCCAAATGCCATGCAAGCAATCATCCCGATTATTCCTTTAGCCAAAACCCCAGCATGGACTACCGGCGTACTAGAGATGCTCCGTCAAAGCATCATGACTGACCCTGGCTACCAAGGCGGCAAATACGATAAACCGGTGGAGCAAGGCATGCGTCTATGGTCTGGCTGGTTAAGTGGAGTAATCGTCAGAACACCCGCTTATCAGGAACAATTAAATCCAACGCCTGCAGCAGAAATTGAATACCTTAAAAAGGTGCAAGATGCTGGTTGGAAAAGAATGGATGCTAATGACTGGATCTGGCAATCACGTGCCTATGACCGTCATGACGTAGGACAAACTAAAGGCTTCGACAATAATACGGCAGCGGCACTGAAATCTATTAAAGCTAAAACATTAATATTGGCAGGTACCGGTGACTTGCTTAATCCAGAGTCAGATGCCAAGTCTTCAGCAAAACTCATTCCTGGAGCCAAGTACATGCCAATCAATGATCGTCTGCCAATGGGTCACTTGTCTGGGGCTGGCGCAACTCCAGATGAAAATGCTTTTCAGAATAAAGTAATTAAAGACTTTTTATCCACTCTCAAGAATTAACTAGATAAAAATTGTGTCAACTATTCACACCCCGCCTAGCGCGGGGTTTTTTTAACCGCCCTGTCCAGAATTAGGAACAGTACTTCACTTCAAGAACGCTGGCGTCAGTAGATTTGTCGTCAACCATCAAGCTCAACTTCTTATGAGCGCTCTCTCTATTTTCCTGAGTCTTCAAGTGACGATCAATCAAACTAGCAACATCTTTACGAATTGAAGTATTGCCGTATTGCAGGCCTTTCAATGTAGACACCGCTTCCGCAGAAATCTTGCACTGCTGAGTTACTAATGCAGAGGAATCAGATGCGGCATTTGCATATGCAAAGGCAGCGACTGAAATAGTAACAACAACTAATAGAGTCTTTTTCAACTTAGTTCCTTATTTTGTGACCACACGTTGGGCAACAACCCATATCTTTTGCCTTCGTTTTTCTGAGGGCGGCATACACACTGGACTCTGAAATCTCCATCTTTCGAGCGGCCTGAGCTGCGCTCATGCCCTTCCCTATCCACTCCAAGGCTTGATGTGTTTTCGGTATTTGTCTCTTCATTTCCTCTCCCAGTCATCAGACTATAACACAACTTCATAAGTTGTGAAGTTGTGAAGTTTAGTAAATTGATCATGACAAACCCTAGGTTTTGAACTAAAAGGCTGAACTTGATAAAACGAAGGTCTTCAACCTGATTTGAAGAGAATGGTCAGGGAAGCTGGCAGACGATAGTATGATTTGGGATCTAAGGAGCTAAATATGTACCGTTTTGCATTATTACTAGCAATCAGCTGTGGGCTAATCGCCTGTGCCAATAACGATAAAAAGATTAGCGCTTGGGAGGTCAATGATGTCTATCAATCTACGATAGTCACCCCTAATACCTCTGGTGGAAAGACCTATGTAGGGCCATCGATCAATACGATGGATGAATCCAATACCTATGTAATGTTTAACTTGCGTAGCGAGAAAACCCAGCAAGGAGTGAAATCCTATGAACTCCAGGTTCACTTGACTTATTTCACACAAATGCGCAATTACGATTCTGCAACCCTGCTCAATGGACCAGTTACCACTTTTAAGGCGATCTCCAAAGAGGCTGGTCTGTGTGAGGCCAGAGGATGCATTTTCAAGGAATTAGTGTCAATTAATCTGACCGATGCTTTTTTAAAGGAACGTGTGAAGGACGGTTTTCAACTGACCCTCTCCTCAAAGGCTGGTATCAGTACGGTGATATATGTTCCACCGCAATATTTAAAAGGCTACCTAAAAGCGGTTGACGGTATCAACTATTAGAGCCTGCTATGCATTGCTGCATATAGCTTTGCAGCTTATTGCAGAGAAATAAAAAACCGCCCGAAGGCGGTTTTTTATTGAAGCAAGTAAGTCTAAGAATTAAGCAGCTTTACGTGCTTTTGCAGCTGGCTTAGCTACAGCGTATTGACCTTGAATGTTAGCCAATGCAGCGTCAACACTTTTCTCAAAGCTTGCGAATGCATCAGTTGCAGTTGCGCGAACTTGGTCAAACTGTTGAACTGAAGCTTCAAATGCAGTTTTGAATGCAGCGACAAATGCCTCAGAACCAGCAGGAGCTGTCTTAGTAGCTTCTTTAACAAAGTTAACCATATCATCACGTGCATCATCGATTGAAGCGTCAATCACTTGAGCAACTTCTTTGTTACCGTTACGAACAACTTTGCTAACTTTAGCTTGGTATGCAGTTGCATACTTAACAGCTTCTTGAGCAGTTTCAGGTTGAGCTAATTTAGCCAATTGTTGTGGATCCTTGATTGCCAACAATTGTGAGCTTGTATCTTGTGCAGCAGCTAATGCATCTTTAGCAGCAGCTTGGTTGATTTCTGCTAATTCTTGCGCACTTTCAACAGCAACTTGTGCCAAATGTTTAGCGTTTTCAACAGCTTTAGCTTGAGCTTGAGCGATTTGATCGTTTAATTGATTCTGGAACATGGTTAATCCTTTATTTAGTAGATGGTTGTATAACTTGTTGCGATGCACCATTGTAAGAAATATTTTGTTGTGTTGCAACATTTATTTGGTGCGAAGCAACATAATTTGTAAAAAACTGTTGGATTTGTGATAATTTAAGGAATTTATGAAAACAAAAAACCCAGTAACTCATTGAATTTACTGGGTTTATTTGAAAAGTACTGGCGGAGACGAGAGGATTCGAACCTCCGATCAGAGTTTTAGCCCCGATGCTCCCTTAGCAGGGGAGTGCCTTCGACCAGCTCGGCCACGTCTCCGTACTTTTTACAGCTCTTTTGATACCACAACGCCACACAGTTTAACGGATAACCGCTTCTGAGGGGCTTTAATGCCCTTTTGATTGGTTTACTTCTGGTCGAGCTCAAATGCCTTGTGCAAGGCGCGTACTGCTAGCTCCATGTACTTCTCGTCAATCACTACTGAAATTTTGATTTCACTTGTGGAGATCATCAAGATATTGATGCCCTCTTCTGACAAGGTGCGGAACATTTTGCTAGCGATGCCTACATGGGAACGCATGCCAACGCCCACAACTGAAACTTTGGAAACCTTAGGATCACCTGAGATTTCTTTTGCTTCGATATGTGCTTGAACTGTGTTCTTCAAAATATCCAAAGCCTTCTGATAATCAGCTCTTGGAACTGTGAAGGTGAAGTCAGTCTTACCATCTACAGATTGATTTTGAATGATGATGTCCACATCAATATTTGCATCAGCGATTGGACCCAGAATTTGATAGGCGATACCTGGACGATCAGGAACTCCTAACACGGTAATCTTCGCTTCATCACGCGCAAAGGCGATGCCGGAAATAACTGCGGCTTCCATAGTGCTGTCCTCTTCAAATGTAATCAAGGTGCCCGACTTCATCTCTTGGTCTAAGGGCATCAATGGATCTGTCAACGATGACAGAACACGGGTTTTAACTTTGTACTTACCGGCAAACTCAACTGAACGAATTTGCAATACCTTAGAACCGAGGCTAGCCATTTCTAGCATCTCTTCGAAGGTAATCTTATCTAAGCGACGCGCATCCTCACAGACGCGTGGGTCAGTGGTGTATACGCCATCGACGTCGGTATAGATCAAGCACTCATCGGCTTTGAGTGCAGCAGCCATCGCTACCGCGGAAGTATCAGAACCACCGCGACCTAAAGTAGTGATATTTCCTTCTGAATCCACCCCCTGGAATCCAGTGACGACTACTGCGCGACCTGCATTAAGATCATTCAGAATCTTTTTATCATCAATGCTCTTAATGCGGGCTTTGGTAAAAGCAGAATCCGTATGCACAGTAACTTGCCAACCGGCGTAGCTCACTGCATCAATACCTTCGCGCATCAACGCTAAGGCAAGCAAACCAGAGCTGACTTGCTCACCCGTTGAGGCAATTTGATCTAACTCGCGGGGATTTGCCTCGGGATTAATTTCTTTTGCTAAACCGAGCAAGCGATTGGTTTCACCTGACATAGCCGAAGGTACTACGACCACCTGGTGGCCAGCACGCATCCATTTGGCAACGCGTTTAGCGACATTCGCAATGCGCTCAACCGAGCCCATTGAGGTGCCACCGTATTTATGAACGATAAGAGCCATAAAACCGTCTATTCAATTCTCTTTAAGCGGGAATTAACTACCCGAGGATCTAAAAAAAGCTTATTTTACAGGGTTTTGAACCTACAAAGCCTTCTCTTGCCACTCGGGCAAAACGCGTGTTCCAGAATCTACTAAGTGCGGATGACTAAGGCCTACACCAGCAACCGCAATCAGTTGATTGTCGATATACAGCAGAGGCGCATTGCGTTGCCAAGGCGGTATGTCGCCTTCCTGAAAGAGATTTTTCAAGGTTTTTCGCGGAGCATTGGGTTTAATTTGTAGCTTTTCAGAACCCGACCTGGTTTTAGTATGAATACGCCCTTCTTTTTGAGCACTTTTTACCCAGGCAGCCGGCAAGCCCAGATTTTTACTTCTAGATGCAATGGGTTTAAAAACCCACAGCCCTGAACTAGGGCTAGCAACTTGCAATTGATCGCGCCACAGCCGAATGGTTTTGCCATCATGAGCCCACTCAAGCTGAGCATCACTCTTCACAGAACGCAGATCACGCCACCAAGCATCAAGCCGCTCTTGGGATGGCATGGCTAATTCATTCAGCCTTAGCCAATAGCGCAGAATATTGTTTGCTGCTGCTTGGTCTAACTTAGCCAAACTCAACAGTGGTTTTGTTTTCAGGGAGTCTTTTAAAAGAATATCTTTACCATCTTGAATTGCTAGGCGATCTAACAATATTTGTGCATCACTCAATAGATTTGCACTGCGTGCCAAATTCACAATCGCTTCTGGCTGAATCTTTACCAGCCTTGGAATGATATCTTTGCGAATCGCGTTACGTCTGAATTGACGATTTTGATTACTAGGATCTTCTATCCATTGAAGCTTATGTTCTTTAGCGTAGGTTTCCAATTCCGCTCTACTTTGATTCAGCAGTGGACGCCAGAGGGTGACAGTATTGCTGCCAACCTTGATCTCCCTATTACCGGACATGCCCGATAGACCAGCCACCCCGGCACCCCGTAAGAGTTGTAACAAAACAGTTTCTGCCTGATCGTTCAGATGATGCGCTAGCAGTAAATCTTCAATGCCATATTCCTCACAGAGATCCGCTAAAGCCTCATAACGCCCTGCTCTTGCCCTAGCTTCGATATTGCCTTCTTCTTGACTTAGATGAAGTAAGCGAAAGTCAAA
Source organism: Polynucleobacter sp. UB-Siik-W21 (assembly GCF_018687415.1). Taxonomy (NCBI): domain Bacteria; kingdom Pseudomonadati; phylum Pseudomonadota; class Betaproteobacteria; order Burkholderiales; family Burkholderiaceae; genus Polynucleobacter; species Polynucleobacter sp. UB-Siik-W21. The sequence continues at coordinate 1,132,876 of NZ_CP061289.1, forward strand.
ATGAACTTTGTATTTCTGAGCGAGCTTCTCGCAAAAGATGAGCCAGTCATCTGCAGGTTTTTGCAAACCATGATGAATATGGAAAACAAAAATTTCGGTATTTTTATTTTTTGCTTGCGCTTTGCAAACGGTGTCGAGTAATACAACCGAATCGAGGCCACCACTTAAGGCGACCGCAATTCGATTTGTAGACTTAAGACTTGGCTGTGATTTCCTTGAACTTGCCATAACTCATTAGACGCGCATGACGACGTTCAAGTAATGCGTCTGCCTTCATGCCATCAAAAGTTTTGATCGATTCGGCAAGGGCTTTGCTCATGTTACTCATCATGACATCGTAATCCCGATGAGCCCCACCAACTGGCTCAGCCACAATCTTGTCGATTAAGCCCAGGGCTTTCAAGCGTTGCGCAGTTAAGCCCAACTGTTCAGCAGCCTCAGAGGCTTTATCAGCGGTCTTCCAAAGAATAGAGGCGCATCCTTCTGGAGAAATGACAGAATAAGTAGAGTTCTGCAACATCAAGACAACATCACCCATGGCAATTGCCAGAGCGCCGCCCGAACCACCTTCACCAATAATCGTAGCGATGATCGGTACTTCAAGCTCAGCTTGCACATAGAGGTTACGACCAATCGCTTCAGATTGATTGCGCTCCTCTGCATCGATGCCGGGAAATGCACCTGGTGTATCTACGAAAGTAAATACAGGAATACCAAACTTTTCTGCAAGGCGCATAAGGCGCATGGCTTTGCGATACCCCTCAGGGCGACTCATACCGAAATTACGCAAGGCACGCTCTTTAGTATCGCGACCTTTTTGATGACCAATTACCATGCATGGCTGATGATCAAAACGCGCTAGACCGCCAATGATCGATTGGTCGTCTGCAAACGTACGATCACCGTGGAGTTCATGGAAGTCAGTGAATAAGGCGTCAACATAGTCCAAGGTGTACGGACGTTGCGGGTGACGCGCAACTTGCGACACCTGCCAAGGCGTTAAGTTGGCATAAACATCCTTGGTGAGTTGCAGGCTTTTTTCAGAAAGCGTTTTGATCTCATCGGAGATATCTACCGATGATTCATCTTGCACAAAACGCAGCTCTTCAATCTTTGACTCTAATTCGGCGATTTGCTGCTCAAAATCTAGGAAAGTCGTTTTCATAGTCTGATTTTAATATTCAACCGGGATGGGATCGATACTTCTCCACATATACCAGGTAGCAACCGTACGCCATGGGGCCCAATTAGCCGCCACTTCCCTTGCCTCATGGCGGCTAACAGGCTCACCACTGAAGTAATTGAGGGAAATTGCCTTAATGAGGCCAACATCATCTAGCGGCAGAATATTAGGGCGAACCAGATTAAAAATGAGGAACATTTCTGCGGTCCAGCGTCCAATTCCCCGAATTGCGCTCAATTCTTTAATCACGCTCTCATCGTCCATACCTTTCCACTGATTGGCATGGAGACGACCAGAATCAAAGTGATCGGCCAAGTCGCGGATGTACTCGACCTTGCGACCTGATAAGCCAGCTGTCCTTAAATCCTCCACCGTGAGCGCCAAGATATTTTTTGGGTTCACTTTTTTCTTGCTAGCGATAAGCACCCTATCCCACACTGCTTGGGCAGCAGCTACGGAGATTTGTTGTCCAACAATCGCACGAGCAAGCGTTGTAAATGCATCGCCCCGAGTAACTAAAAAACCAGATCCATATTTGGGAATCAATTTCTTCATAATGCGATCATGCTTCATCAGCTCACGACAAGCCTGCTCCCAATAATCAGGCGCAACTTCTTTGAGAATGGATTCTTCTTTAACGGACGCCATTAAGCCCTCCGCCATTCTGTGAGACCGCCAGGCTTATCTTCCAAGACAACGCCCTGCTCTAATAAAGTTTTACGAATAAGGTCGGCTTTAGCAAAATCTTTTGCTTGCTTAGCCGCAATCCGAGCAGCAATTTGTTCTTCGATTTGCTCGGGACTGAAGCCACCCACGTCTTTAGTGCCCGATTGCAAGAATGTGGTTGGATCTCGTTGCAAGAAATTCAAAACGCCACCTAAAGATTTGAGGGTGCTTGCGAGCATCTGTCTCTCATCACCTTGAGCTCGATTAACTTCACTTGCCAAATCAAACAACACCGCAATCGCATCTGATGTATTGAAGTCGTCATTCATGGCATCGGCAAAGCGCTTTGACCAGGAATTATTGGGATCAAGCACGACGTTTACTAGGCTGGGTGCCTGTGCTAAGGCGGTATATAAGCGCACCAAGCCAGCACGCGCCTCTTCTAGTTGCGCATCGCTATAATTGATGGGACTGCGGTAATGGGCTTTCAGCATGAAGAATCGCAAAACTTCGGGATCAAAACTTTTTAAGACATCACGGATTAAGAAGAAGTTACCCAATGACTTAGACATCTTCTCTTGGTTCACTCGAATATGGCCGTTATGCATCCAATAGTTCACAAAAGGAGCATCATCCTCTTTTCGATTTTGCCCGTACAAAGCCCCTTCGCTTTGGGCGATTTCATTTTCATGATGCGGAAACTGCAAATCGGCACCACCACCATGAATATCAAAGTGTTCGCCAAGTAAGTCGCATGACATGGCTGAGCACTCGATATGCCAACCTGGTCGGCCCTCGCCCCAAGGGGATTTCCAACGGGTATCTGCAGGCTCTTCTGGCTTAGCGCTCTTCCACAATACAAAATCCAATGGATCGCGTTTACCTCCTCCTACTGCAACGCGCTCACCTGCATTGAGTTCATCGAGAGATTTGCCAGACAGTTGACCGTAACGGGGCAGTAAACGAACTGCAAAATTGACATCGCCGTCTTCTGCTTGATACGCCAATTCATTTTCAATAAGCTTGCCGATCATCCCTTGCATTTGTTTGATGTAATCCGTAGCACGCGGCTCCTGATCTGGATGCATTAAACCTAACTCATCAGAGTCAGAATGCATGGCAGCAATGAAGCGATTGGTTAAGCTTGTAATCGGCTCGCCATTTTCTAGAGCACGCTTAATGATTTTGTCGTCAATATCGGTGATATTGCGAACATAGAGAACCTCGTAGCCACTGGCTCTGAGCCAGCGAACAACCATATCAAAGACGATCATGACCCTGGCGTGGCCAATATGGCAAAAATCATAGACCGTCATGCCGCAGACATACATCTTCACCTTACCCGGTTCGATGGGCTTAAAAACCTGTTTAAAACGGCTTAGGGTGTTATAGATTTGCAGCATAGGGCTATAAAGGTGAGGCAAGTAGCGCCAATTTGTTAGACTGAGCGCTGAGTATATCGAATGAGCCAGTTTTTCACCCCTTCCCTTATGTTTGCAACCCTCAAAGCACCAATCGTCACCACTTTTCTAGCAATTGCTATTGCCCTGAGCTTTTTATTACTGACTGGGTGCAGTACCCCTGCCCAACAGCAGGCAAATGCTGAAATCGCCGCCGTCAATAGGCAAGAAGCAACTTCTCCACAAGCTAAAACTCAAGCCTACCTGGGCGGCTATGGACCCAGCGATCCTCCCAGACTCTCCACGGATGCTCCATACGATCCATTAAATCCAGAGCTCTCTGAAACCGTTGGTGTGCCTTTTTTATCTTTCTTGATTATTGAGCCAGATCCGGTGACTAAAAATGCAGTGCCATCGGATATAGAAAAATTAGTGAAGGCGAGAAAGTATCAAGATGCGATAGATTTAATTAATACTCGCCTCAAAAAGACTCCTCGTAATGTCCAACTACGCTATATCAAGGCCCGCTTGCAACTTGAGTTACGTGATTTTGATGGGGCAAAGAAAACTTTAATTGAAATTACTCAACAATTTCCAGAGCTGCCAGAGCCTTATAACAATCTTGCAGCGATCGTCGCGAATCAAGATAAATGGATTGAAGCACGTGACTATTTAGAGCTCGCACTGAAGCTGCGTCCTAGTTACAGCACTGCTGCAGCGAACTTAGGTGAAGTCTATGTGCGCTTGGGTGCTAAGGCTTACGAGGATGCTGCCGCTAATACCCAACTCAATCAGCGTCTGTATGCCAATCGCGCTAAATATCTACTCAATTTATTAAAACCACAGACCAGAGGTCCTACAAACCCCAGTTCTTCTTCAAGCAATCCATCCACTAACTCTCCAGAAAGTAAATAAAACAATGGCGAAGGTTCTCCTTAAAACCAATCAGGGCGATATCACCCTCACTCTTGACGCAGCTAAAGCACCAAAAAGCGTTGCAAATTTTTTGCAGTATGTAAAGAGCGGTCACTACGATGGCACAATCTTTCATCGGGTGATTAATAACTTCATGATTCAGGGTGGTGGCATGACCGCTGGCATGAAGCAAAAACCAACTGGTGCAGAAATTGAGAACGAGGCTAACAATGGCCTCAAGAATGAACTTGGCACCGTTGCGATGGCTCGCACGAGCGATCCACATTCTGCTACTGCGCAGTTTTTCATCAACGTGAATGACAATGAATTTCTAAACCATACTGCTCAAAATGCGCAAGGCTGGGGTTATGCTGTCTTTGGCAAAGTCACTGAGGGTATGGATGTAGTTGATACGATTCGCAAAGTGAAGACTGGTAATTCTGGTTTTCATCAAGATGTACCAGCAGAAGATGTTGTGATTGAGAAAGCCTCTGTTCTCGAGGAATGATCCCGCAATACGCGAGCGCACTGCTCATCTCAGACCTACACTTGACGCCGTCAATGCCCTTGACGGCTCAACGCTTTTTTGACTTTTGTGAAAAAGATGCTTCTCAGGTAGAAGCTATTTTTATTCTGGGCGATCTTTTTGAATACTGGATTGGCGATGATGCTTCAGCGCATTCGCCTTTTCAACAAGAAGTAAAACGCGCCCTCGCGAATCTTTCTGCCAAAACCAAAACGTATTACATTCATGGCAACCGTGACTTTCTAGTGGGTCCTGCCTTCTTGAAAAAAACTGGCATGACTCCATTGTCAGATCCTTCGCTGGTGGAACTTGCCGGCCAAAAGTACCTGCTCTCACATGGGGATGCTCTATGTACCGCAGATGTGGGCTATCAGATATTTCGTAGCTTGACTAGAAAACCTTGGTTGCAAAAAGGATTCCTCTGTCTCCCCTTGGCCTGGCGCCGTTCCGTTGCCAATCATTTACGGGGTAATAGTCATGCGCAATATCAACGCAATGCGAGAGCTTCCTATCAGAAGAATGAGATTAAAACGAATGTCACTCAAGAAGCTTGTGCCGCAATACTACGCAGTCATTCAGGCGATAAGCTGATACATGGACATACCCATTTACCCGCTCATCATCAAGAGCAATTAGGCGAACAATCTTGGCAACGCTGGGTTTTGTCTGACTGGGACTTAGATCATCCGGAAGGTGCTCGCCCGAGAGCGAGTGCACTCATGATTAATGCTCAAGGCGTGCGCGCTATCGACTTGATTAAATCTTAAGAAGCAGAATATTTAGAAAGCGTTTGCACCATTTGCGCGTAGATACGTGGATTTGCAGCCATCACTTCGCCGCTCTTTAAAAATCCCTCTTCACCGCGGTAATTACCAATCAAGCCACCGGCTTCAGTAATCAACAGAGCGCCTGCAGCCATATCCCAAGGCTTCAGATCACTCTCAAAGAAACCATCGTAACGACCCGCAGCAACATAAGCTAAATCTAATGAAGCTGCGCCAGGACGACGTAAGCCTGCGCACTGACGAGACATCTCTGCAAATATGTTGAGATATTTTTCGAGGTCTTGATCTTCTCGATAGGGAAAGCCGGTACCAATCAAAGAATTCGCTAAACGATCTTGTGCACCAACCCGTAAACGCCGGCGATCCAAATAAGCGCCCGCTCCTCGAGTTGCAGTAAATAGTTCATCGCGAGTTGGATCGTAGACAACAGACTGTTGAATTACGCCATTGACTGCTAAAGCAATTGACACCGCATACTGCGGAAAGCCGTGAATAAAATTAGTTGTGCCATCCAATGGATCAATGATCCAGACGTTCTCTGCATCGACATTGTGTTCACCCGTCTCTTCAGCCAAAAATCCATGTGTTGGATAGGCCTCGCTCAGGGTTTCGATGATGGCCGCTTCTGCGGCCTTGTCCACCTCAGTTACAAAGTCATTGTGCTGTTTACGATCGACTTGGAGACGCTCTAAATTGAGAGAGGCGCGATTAATCACGGTTCCAGCACGACGGGCAGCCTTTACGGCCACATTTAACATGGGATGCATAGTATTGATGGACAAATTAAATAAGAACGAGCCTGTCACATTGCCAAAACTGCACGACAATACGAAGCTAATACGCTGATTCTAAACGATTTGCAATTTACCCTCCTCCTGACTAAACAGCTAAGAAACTCATGGAAATCGACCAAGCCCACCTGATACGCTGGGTTCTCGTAGAAACAAGCCACCCTGGCAATGTGGGTTCGGCAGCAAGAGCCCTGAAAACCATGGGCTTTCACGATCTCCATCTGATTAAGCCAAAAATTCCAGGTATAGCTAATCAGGCTGAGGCAATTGCCTTGGCTAGCGGCGCTGCTGACCTACTCGAATCTTCACAAGAGTCAGATTCTCTTGATAGCGCTGTGCAGGGTTGCTCACTTGTTCTGGGTCTTACTAGCCGTGAACGTGAGTTTGGCCCTCCCGCCATAGATTGGGAAACCGCACGAGGCCTGATTACCGAAACAGTTCGCAATGAGGGGCAAGTCGCTCTTGTCTTTGGTCCCGAAAGAACGGGTTTAGAAAACCATCATCTTTCCTTATGTACTCATCGCGTCTGGTTGGAAGCCAACCCCGATTACCCATCCTTAAATCTTGCGCAAGCGCTGATGGTCTGCGCCTACACGCTGAGAGAAGCGTTTTTAGCAGGCATCTCGCAGGACTCAAGCAATAGTCGGGATTTGTCGGACTATGCTGATCCAGCTGCGGTGGCTGCTATGTTGGAGCATTGGCGTCAGGGCCTAGAGGCTATTGGCTATCTTGATCCCGCCAATCCTAAGAAGCTGATGCCCCGCTTGGAGGCCTTATTTGCTCGTAGCCGCCTCCATCAGGAAGAAATCGATCTCTTACGCGGAATTGCCAAACAGATGCTCCTGAGAAAATAAGCCAGCCCCGTTAAAATCTAGCCATGTTTAATTCACTCTTCGACCAAGTCGACTCCATCATCCTCCGAGACCCCGCAGCTAGAAACCGTCTCGAGGTGATCACCTGCTATCAAGGCTTACATGCAGTTTGGCTGCACCGTATCTCTCATTTTTTATGGAACCTAGGTCTGAAGTGGATTGCACGGGTTCTATCGATGCTGTCACGTTTTATCACCGGCATTGAAATTCATCCGGGCGCCAAGATTGGTCGTCGCGTCTTTTTAGATCATGGTCTTGGCATTGTGATTGGCGAGACTACAGAAATTGGTGATGACTGCACCATTTACCAAGGCGTGACTTTAGGTGGCACCTCTCTCTATAAAGGAGTGAAACGTCACCCCACCTTGGGCAAAGGTGTAGTGGTGAGTGCTGGTGCAAAAGTACTCGGTGGATTTACTGTGGGCGATGGTGCACGCGTTGGATCAAACGCCGTCGTCTTAAAAGAAATTCCTCCAGGAGCCACTGCAGTGGGCATCCCTGCACGCATCTTGCATCCTGATCTGCCTCAAAGCGCAGATAGCAAAACGAAAGAGTATTTTTCTGCTTATGGTGTCACGCCCAATGTAGACGACCCAGTATCGATGGCGCTCAAGGGTTTAATTGATGCCACGATCGAACAAGAGGACAAAATTGCTCAGCTTGAAAAGGCGCTCGCCAAGTTAAGCAATCTTCCGACAGATTCTCCTGCCAACAGCGATACCAAGCGCGATCTGGATGCCATCAAGGAATGGCTTAAAGAGTAATGTTCTATCTTGCGGATTAATGCAAGGTGCGTGGTGCCTGAGTTTTTAAGCTCAGTGCTTTCTCAAGAAAATCTTCCTCATCTGCGTCCTCATTGGGCATACCAAAAGTGAAGTTCTCACTTCCTTCGGGATAGCGATTTTGAATTTCATCATCAGTCGCTGCGCGCACATCCTCTACCTGCACCCAGAAGCGAAGAGCCATCCCTGCCAGGGGATGATTCCCATCTAGAACAACTTGGTTATCAGCCACATCAGTCACGGTATAGATCAAAGGTTCATCGTCAGTTTCGTCTGCATCATCAGCAGATGCAGAGATATCTTCAGACTCTTCGTCTGCATCAGAATCTGGAACGCCTTCAAATTGCATGCCTACTTCTAATGGCTCTGGGAAGCGCGTACGTGGTTCTATCTTCAGTAGCTCTGGGTCATATTCGCCAAAAGCCTCATTAGGCTCTAATTGAATAGTGGCTTCATAGCCAATGTCTTGACCGTCCAACATCGATTCAATTTTGGGGAAAGTGCCTTCATAGCCACCGTGCAGGTATACCATCGGAGCATCTGGCTCCTCGATGACATTATTTTGAGCATCGGTTAATTTATATCGAAGGGATACGATAGTATTTTTTTCAATCTTCATGCGCAATTTGTCGTACATTCGTTTTTTTAATGATTTAACACTAGCCTTTACTTTATGAATTCATTTTACTTGAGCAAGCCTTATCAGCCGCCCCAAGCACCCCAAAAGCTCCCTTTAAATGAGTCCTGGGCCCTATTTGGCGGAATGAGCCCTCAGCAGTTCATGAAACGGTATTGGCATAAAGAGCCCTTGCTTGTTCGGGGGGCGATTCCAGCATTTGCGCTTTGCTCTCAAAACGAGGAGTCCCTAGAAAGCCCGATTTCTTATGAACAATTAGTTCACTTTGCCGCTCAAGAGGAAGTAGAGTCTCGCCTCATTCAATCTAAGCCTTGGCGCTTTGATCAGGGACCCTTCCAAAAAAAATCCTTACCTAAGCTCGATATGCGGGACTGGACACTTTTGCTCCAAGGTATGGAAGCGCATCATCCCGCAGCCGCAAAAGTGCTTTCCTGGTTTCGCTTTGTACCTGATGCTCGCTTAGATGACCTGATGATCAGTATTGCTGGCATTGGCGGAGGTGTGGGACCCCATTTTGATTCCTATGATGTTTTTCTCATCCAAATGTCGGGAAGAAGACAGTGGCGCATCTCTCAACAGAAAGACTTAAGCCTCGATACTAAGTTGCCGCTGAAGATTCTGCAGAATTTTCAATGCGAACAAGAGTGGGTGCTTGAGTCCGGCGATATGCTGTATCTCCCGCCCCATGTGGCTCATGATGGGATCGCTTTAGATGCTGGCTGTCAAACCTGGTCTGTAGGGTTTCGCTCTCCTAGCTTTAAAGAGTTGCTTCAAGAGGGTTTATGGCGACTCGCCGAATCCTTGGAAGACATTCCCGATTTAGATCGTAAATTTGCTGACCCAAAACAGGGGTCAACCGCCAGCCCTGAGCAACTTCCACAAGAACTCATCAAACAATTACGTGAACAGTTGGCTAGCCTGAACTTGAACCAAATTGATCGATTTTTACCTGGCATCACCGCATACCTATCCGAACCCAAACAGCAGGCATTTTTTGATGGCCCCAAGCAGCCCTTAAGCCAAAGCCAGTTCCTCAAGGAGCTGGCTAATACATCACTCATTCCAAGCCCCCAAAGCCGTATTTTGAGCCTTGGCAAGCAAGTATTTTGCAATGGTGACAATGTCACAAAAGATCAAACCATCGAGATCATATCTGCCTGGAACGACCTATCATCCGCCAAAAGACTGCAAACTAACCGGCTTAAAAATAGCAGCAAAACAAGTCTTTACGAAGCCTACCTCGCTGGTTGGCTGATTTTCGAAGATTAATCAGGTATGGCTATAATAAATACAGGAAACTACCTAGGGATTTGCCCTTGGTATCTCCCACAACAATTATCGATAATTGGTGTTTAATTTTTTTAGAGGAAATTACAAATGAAGAAGTCACTCGTATTTGCTGCAATGTTAGCTATCGCTTTGGCCGCTTGCGGTAAAAAAGAAGAAGCAAAACCTGCTGAAGCTCCTGCTGCTGCAGCTCCTGCTGCTCCTGCTGCTGAAGCTCCTGCTGCCGCTCCTGCCGCTCCTGCAGCCCCTGCTGCTCCAGCCGCTCCTGCTGCTGACGCTAAGAAGTAATCTTCTTCATGAAGAAAAAAAGCCGCTGAAAAGCGGCTTTTTTATTGAGTCAAAAATGAACTGTAGTAATTAAAAAGCGTGCGCTTCCTATTTAGCTAATTGCTCGGTCAGCAGTGTCAATAACTGGAAGCCAGCGGGTGTATTTTCAGGCTTACCATCAGCGTCTTGAACATAGACGTTAGAAGAATTCTCACCAGTACTCTTCACGATCACTTGGTATTTTTTAGCCTGCAGTTTTGAATCATCTTTACTGCTAAAAAGATTCGAGAAGAATCCTTTGGAATCGCCCACATCCTTAGCGTTCACATAGCGAACAAAATACACGCCTTGTGAGCGGTTACGATCTTCAACGGTGAAGTTGGAGCGGTCAAGTGCCAAACCAATATCGCGCCATGAGCGATCAAAACCAGCGCTCAACTCAATATAACCCTTGTTATTACCTTCTTGTACAAACTTCGCCTTAGGCGTCTTAGGGCCTAATGGAGCAGCAACCATGGCCTTAGCCTGCTCCTGAGTCATCCCTAGGCGCTCCATTAGGCGTGCCAAGAAGACAGCTTCAAGCTCTGGATCATTAGGGCGAGATGTCCAAATAGTAGAGATGCAAGCGCCAGTTGTATCAGTGGTACATTTTTCTATCGCACCACGTTGAGTAATATAAATTTCTGTTTCACCAGGCTTGGTGACCTCTAAACGGGTTTTATATTTATCGCGCTCACCAGTGTCATAAATTGAATCTAGCGCACCACCAATGGTCGAACGAATCCAATCCTGCGCAATCTTTGCACGATTTTCAGCCCAATCGGTTTCCATAATGCCGGTTGAAGGCGAATCCACTACTAGTAAGAATCCATTCTCTTGCCAGAAATCTTTTACTTGTGGATACAGTTCAGGCGCAGGTTTTTCTACCACCAGCCACCTGCGCTCGCCATCTTTCGCAATGCGCATGCCTGGAATGCCCGTCATCACATTGGTTCGCATTTGTGCTGATTTTTTAACAGCTGCGTTGTACTCAGACATGGTGGCCGTACCATCTTGAACAATATAACGGCGGTCAGCCTGGGCGGTAATCAAATCTGGTGGGTAGGACAAATTAGGACCACGAACGGCTCCAGAACTCTTATAGTCAACCGTATCGTTACTAGTAACCGACTTACAAGAAATTAATGCGAGAGCAGCCATCGGCAAAGCCAATAAAGACAACCATCGGCGAGAGAGCAAAAGCAAATTCATCATAGTAAGTTAGCCTGTTTTAATGCTGCCTTTAATGGCTCTCTTAGTGAGATACTCAAAGGGGTTAAGGGCAAGCGAATACCCGCGGTAATCTTACCCATTTCGTGAAGCGCCCATTTCACTGGAATTGGGTTGGCCTCGGTAAACATGGCTTTATGCACAGCAATTAATTGATATTGAATCTCACGCGTTCTTTGAACATCATCCGACATCGCAGCAACACACAACTCATGCATGAGACGAGGTGCCACGTTAGCAGTGACGGAGATATTGCCTTTACCACCCATCAACATCAACATCGCAGCCGTTAAGTCATCACCGGAGAATACCGAGAAATCACTGTGACCTGCTCGCTTGAGATCATTGATCAATAAGGTGCCACGCTCTAGACTACCAGTTGCATCTTTAATGCCAATGATGCCTGGCACAGCCGCCAAACGGACCACAGTATCACCAGATAAATCAGCCACTGTGCGTCCAGGTACGTTATATAAAATGACTGGCAAATCTACAGCCTCAGAAATCTTTTTGAAATGGGCATACATACCCTCTTGCGTAGGCTTATTGTAGTAAGGAACTACTTGAAGGCTGGCATCAGCACCAACCTTTTTAGCAAACTCTGTTAATTCAATTGCTTCAGCTGTGGAATTACCACCAGTACCAGCGATCACCGGAATACGTCCTGCGATATGTTCCACCGTTACTCGAATTAATTCGCAATGCTCTTCTACAGAGACGGTCGGCGACTCACCACTAGTGCCAACAATGACGATTCCATCAGTTCCCTCGGTAACATGCCAATCAAGCAAAGATTTGAGGCTAGCAAAGTCCAAACTGCCGTCGTCAAACATCGGCGTAACAATAGCGGGCATGCTGCCTGAAATGGTCTTTTTACTAGTTTTGGAATGAACTGGATTTGTCACCGAATGTATACCGATTGATAACTGTCTTAAGCTTGAAATTGTAACGGAATGCGTCCTTTTCACCCTTCTTTTAGAGCACAAAGGCGCTGAACCATGGCTGGTTTGGGTTCATCTATATAAATATCCTCGTAGGCAATGACTTTTAGGCCATGGCGAGCTGCTAAAGCCAGTAATTCCCCAGTTTTTAAAAGGAAATTTGGATTGGATGGTTTACCAAATTCGGCGTTGCCAAGGGCAAAGGTTTCATAGATCAAAACACCGCCATTAGCTAACATTGGGGGTAGACGATCCCAATGGGGCCTGTAAAGGTAATTAGTCACCACAATACCGCTAAATTCGAGACCCTCTAAAGGCCACTCCTCCACCTCCAAATTGAAAGCTTTACTTGTAATTAGGGGGTGCTTTTTTTGCTTAATCAAAGCGATATCTTGATCAAAAGCGAACACGGAGTAGCCCATGTCAGCTAAGAAAGTAGCGTGGCGACCTGCACCGCATGCCAGATCTAATACCAAACCCTCTTTAGGAATGTGTGAGGCAAAGCGCCTCACCCAAGGGGAGGCATTTAGCTGAGCATCATGCTGCGCTGTCAAGCAAGATCTCAATCGTACGCAAGACCCATTGCTTCGCGGACCTCACGCATAGTTTCTTGGGCGACTTTTCGTGCTTTATCGCAACCATCAGCAATGATCGAACGCAAAAGACTTGGATCGTCCAAATACTTTTGGGCACGCTCAAACATCGGTTGCTGTTCAGCCAAAATTGCATCGATGACCGGTTGCTTACATTCAAGACAGCCAATCCCAGCAGACTTACAACCCTGGTCTACCCATTGCTTAGTTTCTTCATTTGAATAGACGGTGTGCAATTGCCATACAGGACAACGCGCTGGATCTCCAGCATCTGTTCTGCGGACTCGAGCAGGATCTGTAGGCATGGTTCTAATTTTCTTAACCACCTCTTCGGGCAGCTCGCGAATGCCAATGGTGTTGCCATAAGATTTGGACATTTTTTGACCATCTATACCAGGCATACGGGAAGCAGAAGTTAATAAAGCTTGTGGTTCTGGGAGAATGATTTTGCGTGCACCCTCTAAGAATCCAAAGAGTCTTTCGCGGTCAGCCATCGACAAACTTTGCGCCTCTTGCAGTAGTGCCTTGGCCTGCTCTAGGGCTTCATCATCACCGCGCTCTTGATATGCAATGCGTAACTCTAAATACATCTTGGCGCGCTTACTACCCAATTTCTTCACCGCTTCGAGTGCTTTTTCTTCAAAGCCAGGCTCACGACCATAAAGATAATTAAAACGACGTGCAACTTCACGAGTCATTTCTACGTGAGGAACCTGATCTTCCCCCACGGGTACATGCTGAGCCCGATAAATCAGAATATCGGCGGCTTGGAGTAAGGGGTAGCCCAAGAAACCATAGGTTTGCAGGTCTTTTTCTTTGAGCTTTTCGATCTGATCTTTATAAGTCGGCACCCGCTCTAACCAGCCTAAAGGAGTTCCCATCGAGAGCAATAAGAATAATTCAGCATGCTCGGGGACCTTGCTCTGAATGAATAAAGTGGCTTGATTGGGATCTACACCAGCAGCCAACCAATCGATCACCATATCCCAAACAGATTGCTCAATGACATCGGGGGTTTCGTAATGAGTAGTGAGGGCATGCCAATCCGCAACAAAGAAAAAGCAGGGATATTCCGATTGCAGGCGCACCCAATTTTTTAATACGCCGTGGTAATGGCCAAGATGTAAATTGCCCGTAGGCCTCATACCGGATAAAACACGTTCAGCAAACATCGTTTTTCTTTATCTTTATTGTGAAGTTGTATTAGTGAAACACTGACCAAACTGGCGTCAAGTGCTCAGGCAAATGGGGCAAGGTGCCTAAATCAATATGACTTTCGTCAGGATCATGAAAATCTGATCCACGTGAGGCCAGAAATCCATATTGCTGGGCTATCTTGCCATAGGTCAGATATTGATCTGGGCTATGACTGCCGGTAATCACCTCGATACCGAGACCACCAATATCTTTAAAGTGTTTATATAACTCGTCCATTTGCATGGCATTGAAGTTATAGCGACCAGGATGCGCAATCACTGCCACACCACCGGCAGCCTTAATCCATGCTACTGCATCATCTAGCTTGGCCCACATATGCGGCACATAGCCAGGTTTATCTTCAACCAAATAATTTTTAAAGACGTGCTCTGTATCTTTACAAACACCCTGCTCAACTAAAAAGCGAGCAAAGTGGGTTCGGGAGATTAGTTCATGATTACCAGCGTAATGTAATGCACCTTCGTATGCGCCCGGTATACCCACTTTGAGCAATTGCTCGCCCATTAACTTCGCGCGATTGCCACGACCATCACGAGTACGACGCAAACCTTCAATGATGCCCACATGGTCCGCATCAATCCCAAGGCCAACGATATGGATGGTTTGCCCCATCCAGGTCACTGAAATTTCGACGCCAGCTAAATAATCCAGACTGAGAGCACTAGCCGCTGCTTTGGCACGCTGCTGACCACCCAACTCATCATGATCGGTCAGCGCCCATAAGTTCACTCCGTTGGCTTTGGCACGTTCTGCCAATATTTCAGGAGTTAAAGTGCCATCAGAAATTACTGAGTGGCAGTGCAAATCGGCATTTAAGGTAGAAAAGCTACTCATGACCCTATTTTAGGTCAAGCTGGTGTCAATGAGCCGACGAGGCGCATCCAAGTAGTCACGAGACTGAATCTCGATCAAACGGGACACGGTTCTGGAGAATTCAGCGGTAATTTGACCCTCTGTGTATAAATCTGGCGCTGGGACTTCAGCAGACATGATAAGCTTGATTTTATGGTCATATAAGACATCAATCAGCCAAATAAAGCGTCGTGCCTCATTGGTCATTCTGGGTGGCATATAAGGCACCCCAGACAAAATCACCGTATGAAACTGCTTGGCGATCTCAAGATAGTCATTTTGAGAGCGTGGACCACAACAGAGGACTTGAAAATCAAACCATACTACGCCGTTAGCCATATGGAGCGGTCGTAACTCACGAGACTCGATATATAAGACAGGGTTACGCGCCTCTTTTTGATTACCTATCAGGGTTTGAAACATTTGACCCAGGGTAACCTGAGTTTGCGCATTAACAGGTGTTAAGTACGCTTCAACTTGAGCCATTTGCACGCGGCGGTAATCATTACCCGCATCGACATTCAGAACATCCAACTTCTCTTCTAACAGTTTGATTGCGGGCAGCAAGCGATCGCGGTGAAGGCCGTTTGGATACAGTTGATCTGGCCGATAATTCGACGTCATGATAAATTGCACGCGATCCACAAAGAGCGCATTGAGTAAGCGGTACAAAATCATGGCATCAGCAATGTCATTGATATGAAACTCATCAAAGCAAATTAAGCGATAGCGATTGGAAATACGCCTTGCTAGCTCATCAAGCGGATCTGCCAATCCTGAGAGCTCATGCAATTCTCGATGCACCTCTCGCATGAACTCATGAAAGTGAATACGAATCTTTTTCTCTATTGGGGAGGCTGCATAAAAACAGTCCATGAGAAAAGATTTGCCACGTCCAACGCCACCCCAGAGATAAAGCCCTTGCGGCAAGGCAGGCCTAAACAGCGCTTTTTTGAGATTGTTACTGCGGATCTCTTTATAGGCAATCCATTCATCTTCGCACTGCTGTAAACGCTCTACAGCGCGAAGCTGCGCGGGATCACTATGATACCCGCGGGCTTTTAACTCTTGATGGTAATACTCAATGGTTTTCAATTACATATTGAGTGCACGTTGATCTGTCGCTAATGCTGCTTCGCGCATCACCTCTGACAAACTTGGATGCGGATGACAGATGCGAGCAATATCTTCTGCTGCCGCTTTGAATTCCATAGCAACCGCAGCTTCAGCAATTAAGTCGGAAGCGTTTGGTCCAATGATGTGTACTCCAAGAATCTCATCGGTTTTGGCATCAGCCAATATTTTCACGAAACCATCAGCACGACCCATACCCAATGCACGACCGTTCGCTGCAAATGGAAATTGACCCGCTTTATAAGCAATGCCAGCCTCTTTGAGAGCCTGCTCTGTTTTACCAACCCAAGCAATTTCAGGATCTGTGTAAATTACCCACGGAATACAGTTGTAATCAATGTGTGGTTTTTGACCAGCAATGATTTCAGCAGCCAGGACACCTTCGTCTTCTGCTTTATGGGCCAACATGGGGCCACGAACAACATCACCCACAGCGTAAACGCCAGGCACTGCTGTAGCGCAGGTGTGGTCATCAATTGGAATAAAACCGCGCTCGTCTACTTTGAGGCCAATCTTGTCCAAACCTAATTTATCGGTATTCGGTATGCGACCAACAGAAACAATCAAGCGATCGCATTCCAATTTTGCAGCTTTACCAGCGCTATCAGTGTAGTTAACAACAACACCCTTTTTATCGACCTTCACATCACCGATCTTCACACCCATATTGATGTTCAGACCCTGCTTCACAAACAGTTTTTGCGCTTCTTTAGCAATACCGGTATCGCAAGCAGCTAAGAATGAAGGCAATGCTTCTAGCACAGTGACTTCGGAGCCCAACCGGCGCCATACAGAGCCCAGTTCCAAACCAATCACACCGGCACCAATCACACCTAATTTCTTAGGCACAGAATCAAACTTCAATGCACCTTCGTTATCGCAGATCAATACATTGTCTACAGGCAAACCAGGCAGATGACGTGCTTTAGATCCAGTAGCAATGATCACGTTCTTGGCAGAAACCGTTTCTTTATCCTTGCCATCAATTTTCACTTGATAACCGTCGGCACCCTTACCCTCAAAAGAAGCATGGCCCTTGAGCAAGGTGATCTTGTTCTTGCGGAATAAATACTGAATACCGCCAGTCATCTTAGTAACAATCTCATCTTTACGAGAAATCATCTTTTTAGAATCAATACTGACAGAGCCCACTTTGATGCCATGATCAGCAGCATGGTGACTGATCTTCTCAAACTCTTCAGAAGACGCCAGCAAGGCTTTGGAAGGAATACAGCCGACATTCAAACAAGTTCCGCCTAAACGGGGCTCACCCTTAGGATCATCAAAGGCATTTGACTCAGCACAGGCTACTTTAAAACCCAGTTGCGCTGCACGAATTGCGGCGATATAGCCACCCGGGCCACCACCGATTACAAGGACATCAAAAGCTTGGCTCATGATCTTCCCTTCTTATAAATCAAGGAGAAGGTGTGAGGGATCTTCTAAAGCATCCTTCATGGCAACCAAACCAAGCACCGCCTCGCGACCATCAATGATGCGATGGTCATAAGACAGAGCTAAATAGTTAATGGGGCGAACCACCACTTGACCATTCTCAACTACAGCACGATCTTTAGTCGCATGAATACCCAAAATGGCAGATTGGGGAGGGTTGATGATTGGGGTGGAAAGCATAGAACCGAACACGCCACCGTTAGAGATGGAGAAGGTGCCACCAGTCAACTCTTCAATCGACAACTTGCCTTCGCGAGCCTTGGTACCGAACTCTGCAATTTTCTTCTCAATGTCGGCCAGATTCATTTGGTCAACGTCGCGCAAAATAGGCACTACCAAGCCGCGGGGCGAACTCACTGCGATACCAATATCAAAGTAACCGTGGTAAACAATATCGTTGCCATCAACAGAAGCATTTAGCAATGGGAATTTCTTCAAAGCATGCGTAGCTGCCTTTACAAAGAAAGACATAAAGCCTAACTTCACGCCATGAACTTTCTCAAACTGGTCTTTATATTTATTGCGCATGGCAATCACGGGGGCCATATTGACTTCGTTGAAGGTGGTCAAGATGGCATTGTTGGCCTGTGACTCCAGTAAACGCTCAGCAATACGAGCACGCAAGCGACTCATCGGTACGCGCTCTTCTGGACGATCGCCAGTTGGAATAGATACATTCGGCAAGGCAGCAGACTTTGTTCCGCCTACAGTGGCATTCAAAGCATCGCCCTTGGTAATACGACCATCACGACCAGAGCCAGCTACTTGCGCAGCGCTGACATTTTTTTCAGCGAGGATCTTTGCCGCTGAAGGAGCAGCTGCTGCGCCAGCAGATTTAGCAGGTGCAGCAGCTTTCGCAGGAGCGGCGGCAGGTGTAGCTGGAGTTGCAGCAGCAGGAGCAGAGGCCACAGCAGTGCTATCAATCTTTGCAATCAATTGTTCAGCAACAACAGTGCCGCCATCGGCAACAATGATTTCTGTCAAAACACCTGCAGATGGTGATGGCACTTCAAGTACGACTTTATCGGTTTCAATTTCAATCAAGATTTCGTCTTGACCCACTGCGTCGCCGACTTTCTTTTTCCACTGCAATAAAGTTGCTTCAGCAACTGACTCGGAGAGTTGGGGAACTTTAACTTCAAAAATAGCCATGATTAATCCTGTTTATAAGTATATGAGTAATGAAGACGATTATTTCGTAATCACGTAACCTTTTAATTTGGCAAATGCCGTATTGAGAAGAGACTTCTGTTGCTCTTGATGCAGATGAGCATATCCACAAGCCGGCGAAGCAGATGCAGGACGGCCCGCATACGCTAACTTCATACCATCAGACATGTTCTCTAAGATGTTGTGTTGTACGAAGAACCAGGCGCCCTGGTTTTGTGGTTCATCTTGACACCAGACTACCTCTTCCAATTTTGGATATTTCTTCAACTCAGCAGTTAGTGCTTTATGCGGGAATGGATACAACTGCTCCAAGCGAATGATCGCTGCATCAGCAATCTTTCTCTCAGCCCGCTGCTTCACTAAGTCGTAGTAGACCTTACCAGAGCACATAATTAAACGAGTTACTTGTTTAGCGTCAATCGCGTCATCACGCTCACCCAAAACTGTTTGAAATCCACCCTTTGTAAATTCAGATAAAGGTGATGCAGCCTCTTTATTGCGCAGCAATGATTTAGGCGTCATCAAGATCAGCGGTTTGCGGAACTGACGAATCATTTGGCGACGCAATACATGGAAAATCTGTGATGCTGTGGTTGGCTGAATGACCTGCATATTGGTATCAGCACATAACTGCATAAAACGTTCAAGACGCGCAGAAGAATGCTCTGGACCTTGGCCCTCATAACCATGCGGCAACATCATGACCAAGCCATTGGCACGACCCCACTTCACTTCGCCAGAGGCGATGAACTGATCGATCACCACTTGAGCGCCATTAGCAAAGTCACCAAACTGTGCTTCCCAAATCGTCAGCGTATTCGGTTCAGCGGAAGCATACCCATATTCAAATCCAAGCACAGCCTCTTCAGACAGAATGGAATCAATCACGAGAAATGGTGCTTGGTCT
Organism: Polynucleobacter sp. UB-Siik-W21; assembly: GCF_018687415.1. Lineage (NCBI taxonomy): Bacteria > Pseudomonadati > Pseudomonadota > Betaproteobacteria > Burkholderiales > Burkholderiaceae > Polynucleobacter > Polynucleobacter sp. UB-Siik-W21. The sequence goes on from NZ_CP061289.1 coordinate 1,152,526, forward strand.
TTTGCAATATGGCGCAAGGGAATATAAACACCGGTATCCCACTTCTCACGATTTTGATTATGTAAAACTGCATGGCGATGCGTAAAGGTGCCACGACCACTATCCTCACCAGATAAACGCACTGGATAACCGCTGGCAACAAGGGATGCGAAGGCCATATGCTCACCCATACCCCAGTCGACATTCGTTTCACCGCGACCCATTGCAGCGCGATCATTTAATACCTTTTCAACCAAGGGATGCACTTTAAAACCTTCGCGGGCAGTTGAAACACGTTCTGCCAAGCGCTTCCACTCCGTTAGCGGTATCGCTGTGTCAGCTTCATCGGTCCATTTCTTATTCAAAAATGGTGACCAATCCACTGAGAACTTGCCTTTGTAATTACTCAGGACTGGGTCAGAGGTCTGTTTACCAGCATCCATCGCAGCTCGGTAATCCTTGACCATCTGATCTCCCGTGCCAACAGGTAGCGTTCCTTCTGCCTCTAGCTTATCGCCGTATAGCTTGCGTGTACCAGGATGCGCAGCAATAATTTTATACATCAAGGGCTGAGTCATCGAGGGAGTGTCTTGCTCGTTATGGCCCAGTTTTCTGAAGCAAACAATATCGATTGCCACATCTTTATGAAATTGTGTACGGAATTCGATAGCCAACTGAGTTGCTAATACGACTGCCTCAGGATCATCGCCATTCACATGCAATACCGGCGCATCAATAATTTTCATGATGTCCGTACAGTACAAACTAGAGCGCAAATCTCGCGGATCTGAAGTCGTGAAACCAATTTGGTTATTAATCACAATGTGAACTGTGCCGCCAGTCGAGTAGCCACGCACTTCAGCCATCGCTAAAGTTTCTTGCATCACGCCCTGACCAGCAATGGCAGCATCACCATGCACTAGGACAGGAAGTACTTGCTGCCCTAATACGTCCCCGCGACGATCCATGCGAGCACGAGCTGAACCCTCCACTACAGGATTCACAATCTCTAAGTGAGAGGGATTAAAAGACAAAGAAACGTGCACTGGACCGGTTGGTGTCGAGATGTCACTTGAAAAACCTTGGTGATACTTCACATCACCAGCTGGTAAGGTTTCAGGACCTTTATGCTCAAACTCAGCAAACAAGTCTTTAGGCATTTTTCCTAAAGTATTAATCAAAACATTCAGACGACCGCGATGAGCCATGCCGATCACAATCTCTTGAACACCTTTGGCACCAGCCTCATGAATCAACTCATCCATACAGGCAATAAAACTTTCACCCCCCTCAAGAGAGAAGCGTTTTTGACCAACATACTTCGCCTGAAGATAACGTTCCAAGCCCTCAGCAGCAGTAATGCGATCTAAAATCTGACGCTTTTTATCAACATTAAATGAGGGCTTTGAGCGAATCGATTCCAGCTTCTCTTGCCACCACTTTTTAATCTTTTGATCAGTGATGAACATATATTCAGCGCCAATCGTGCCGCAATAGGTCTCACGCAATGCTTGCAGTAAATCACGCAAGCTCATTTCAGCTCTTCCGAAGAATGTATTGCTGGTATTGAAGACGATATCCATATCGCCATCAGTAAAGCCATAGAAAGCTGGATCAAGTTCAGGAATATCCTGGCGCTCTGTCCGCTTTAAGGGATCAGTGTTGGCCCAGCGGTTACCGACGTTACGATACGCCGCAATTAACTGTTGGACTGCAACCCGTTTACGACCCATTTCTGAGTCAGCTGAATCAGATATTGTTCTGATAGGACCTTGTTTAGCCCGTTCAGCAAATGACGCAACAATCGGTCCGTGCGCAATGTCGGTTCGAGATGAACCATCCACAGCAGGGACTTGTTTCACGTTATCAAAATAATCTCGCCAATGATCAGCAACAGAAGCTGGATCGTGCAAGTAGGATTCGTAGAGTTCTTCTACATAGGGGGCGTTTCCGCCGAAGAGATAGGAATTATCCCTTTGGTCCTGCATCATGATGCTCACCTTTCATCGGGTTTCCCGATTAAAAACTGTGGTTATAACCTTCCGTTACGCGGCTCTACCGTTTCACGAATTGCTCTGTGCATATACAGACACTACAGCAGTAATTTAACACGATTGCCCATTGCTGGATAAAGGACTTTCCCTGATGAAGAGGATTTCGGGGTTTCCCCCCATAAATCAGAAATGAATAAGAACTTTCCTACTCAGCTTTCAATAACTACGGACAGATAGAATTCGAATTGATTTTTATTCTCTAAATCTTCAAGTGAATTAATGAAATTAAGGGGAATATGAAAGCAATTACGCCAGAAATGGAATATCTCAGTACTAGGCAAAGCGCCAAAGTCCTACAGGTCTCTTTAGGAACTGTTCAAAAAATGGTGGAATTAGGCGAATTAATCGCCTGGAAGACCCGTGGCGGCCATCGCCGCATTCTCGCTAGCTCACTTGAGCAGCAACTTCAGAGAAGAAAACGGGCTATGCGGCAGAAAACTACCCAAAACTGCATCGCTATGGGTATTTTTAGGAGAACTGAGAATAGTGAGGAGTTATTGCAATCCATTCAAGATTGGCACCTCAAAGTCCATATGGAGGTGGCGGTAGATAGTTTAGAAGGCTTAATGAAGGCGGTTTCCATAGCACCGGATTTAATCTTCCTGGACGCGCTAATCCCGCCAGTTGAGCAAGTTCATTTAATCCATTATCTTAGTAAAAACAAGGACACACAGCGCATTCCTATACTAGTAGATGAAGGTTTTATTAAGCTTCACCCTGGCGTAGTTGCCTTAGCGGACGAAAACCACGGAAACAGGTCACCACTCTCAGAATCCATTAAAGAAGAGCTTGAAAATGGCTTGATAGACCTAAACCCCCTGATTATTGGCTACCCAGCCACAAATCCTGACCTAGAAGCCTCATTAGCCCAGAGCAGTCGCCATGAGCTGTTGGAACCGCTCTTTCTGGAGGCTTTAGCTAGGAAATGTGCCTAGTAATACAAAAATACAAAAGGCCGCTGAAGCGGCCTTTTTTTAATCATTTCAGTAGCTTACTGACTTACCAAGCCACTTAAATGAGGTAATTACTGCGATCTCTACCCTCAATCCACTTGGGAGCCTTACCGCGTCCTGTCCAAGTTTCACCGGTCGATGGGTTGCGATACTTAGGTGCTACCTTGCCACCAGCACTTTTACCGCCTGATTTGCGACTAAATAAGTCTGAGGCAGTTAGGTGATATTGCTCAATAATGAGCTTCGCTTTTGCAATTCCGTCGGCTTTTTCACGGTTAATTGCTTCTTTAATTTGCTTATCTAATTGCTCGCGTTGAGCTAAAAGTTCTTTATAAGAAGACATCTATTGATTACTCCAATAATAGGTTATTAGAAATATCTTATTGATAATGTATTTCGTGTCCTTATTATATAGATAAACTTCTTAATGGAGAAATATAAATGGATTATGAATATAGACCCATATTTATCAAGGGTTTATAGTAATAATAGTTATTAATTAAACACAATCATTATAAATACTATTATTAATTATGGTGAATATTACCTTCTCAACATAAAAGTCCCGCTAGCCTTCGCGGTGATCTCTCCAGCCTCATTCAGAGCAACAGCCTCACAGTAGTTAATAGACTTGCCGGCTTTCAAAAGGCTGCCTTCAACGATGATTTTTCCTAAGCTAGGCCTTAAGAAACTGGTAGTCATGTCAATGGTAATTGCACCTAACTCATGATTTGAAGCGGTTCGCGCGGCAGCCCCCATCGCAAAATCCAAAAGAGTCATGATGAGGCCGCCTTGAGCAACATGAAAGCTATTGGTATGTTCTGGCTTCACGGTATAGCTAATTCGTACTTTGCCTGCTTCTGCATATTCAGGCACTACACCCAAATGATCCAAAAAGGGTATGTCCAAGCCAAAGTAAATTGTTCTATTGTGATTTTGCGAGCTGGGGTTTGATGGATTCATATTGGAATACATTAAAAGACTAAAAAAATAAATGGTCGGGGCGAGAGGATTTGAACCTCCGACCACATGCACCCCATGCATGTACGCTACCAGGCTGCGCTACGCCCCGACGAAAGACAAAATTGTATCAGTATCTATTTAGACAGAATTTGCAGAACGGCTTGCAATTCATCACGCAAACGGAGTTCTCCGCGCGCTTCTTCAAGGCGATTTCGAGCGCCGCTGATAGTAAAGCCCTCTTCGTACAACAAGGCACGAATTTTACGAATTAATACCACTTCATGGTGCTGATAGTAGCGACGATTACCACGACGCTTCTGCGGGCTCAGCTGAGAGAATTCTTGCTCCCAGTAACGGAGAACATGTGAACGCACGCCGCAGAGGTCAGCTACCTCACCAATAGTAAAGTAGCGCTTGGCTGGAATGGGGGGAAGTTGAGAGCTCGGGAGTGCCGAGCTAGCATCAAACTCGGTTTTCTCGAGCATGCGACTCCACTACATCTTTAAGCTTTTGACTTGCGTGAAAGGTAACTACACGTCTAGCAGCAATTGGAATCATTTGACCTGTCTTTGGATTTCGGCCAGGACGAGCCGATTTATTACGCAACTGAAAATTACCGAAGCCAGAAATCTTTACTTCAGTACCAGCCTCAAGTGATTTACCAATACGATCAAAGAACGCGTCGATCATATCTTTTGCTTCACGTTTGTTTAAGCCCACTTGATCGAAGAGCGCTTCTGAAAGTTCGTTTTTGGTAACGGTATCGCTGGCAAGTAATTCGTTCATTGATAGTCTCTTATGTAACTTTGTATCTTGATATTTCTCTTGATAACTGTAATAGTAAACCTAGCGCAGACGAGCTGTGCATTTTTTTTCTACTGCACCCAATAATGCAGCCATAACAGCATCAATTTGAGGGTCTTGTAATGTTTCCTGGGGGTTGAGTAAAGTCACTCGAAATCCCAAACTCTTTTCATCATCCGCCATACTGCTTGAGCCTGCTTTAGGCTTAAATTCATCAAAGAGTTCAATAGAGCGCACAAAATTCTGTTTTGTTGAAGTCATTGCATCTAGTAAGGACTGAGCAGAAACGCTTTGCTTCACTACTAGCGCTAAATCTCGTTGCACTGCGGGAAATTTACTCAACTCCTCTGGTGCAGGCAACCCAAGTTCACGTATAGACTCTAAATCTAGTTCAAATAACACAGGTGCTTGAGGAAGTTCATACGCCTGCTGTAAACCTGGATGTAACTCACCAATCCAGCCAACCTCAATCGTGTTTTTGCCGATATTAATCAATACTTTTGCACTGCGCCCCGGATGTAAAGCAGGATGTTGGGCTGATTCAGTTACAAAATGTAATGGGTCTAAAACACGCTCTAGGTCGCCCTTGACATCAAAAAAATCAACTGCTCTCGTCATGCTCGCCCACTGCTCTGGAACGGATGACCCATAAGCTAAACCACCAATCTTTTGGGGCTGATGAAAGCCTGCTACTTCGCCAGAGGCTTCTTGAACCTTGAAATCTCGCTTAAATACACGACCCGTCTCGAACAGGCGCACTCGCCCTGCTCCCCGATTTAAATTAGATTTGAGGTTAGCCAGTAAACCACCCCAAAGATTGCTCCGCATCACGCCATACTGATTGGCAATAGGATTGAGAACCTGAATCACATCTTGCTCTTGCGCGCCAGCTAGGCGCTGCTCGCTTTCGAGATCAGTAAAACCAAAATTGACTGCTTCTTGATAACCTTGCAACGCTAAGCGCTGACGTAATAAATGAATGCCACGCTTTGCTTCAGCTTTAGCGCTCATCGTGAGTGAAGCTATCGGTGGCTGATCAGGGATATTTTCAAAGCCGTACATCCGAGCAACTTCTTCAATCAAATCTTCTTCAATTTCAATATCAAAGCGATAGCTAGGAGGCGTAACTTCAAATACATCCCCTTCTTGCTTAAATTCAAAACCAAGCCGCTGGAATACATCTGCAACTACTTCTTTAGTGAGGGGGATGCCAATCACTTTTTCTGCTCGTGCCAAACGCATTTTGACTGGCTTACGTTCTGGTACATTCAGCACTTGATCATCTACAGGGCCAACTTGGCCGCCACAGACTTCCAGAATTAAGGAAGAGAGGTATTCAAGACAATTGACCGTATTTTGCGGGTCTACGCCACGTTCAAAACGATGGGCAGCATCAGTGCTGAAATTGAAGCGACGGGCACGCCCTTGAATGGCTGAAGGCAACCAATATGCTGCCTCTACATAAATGTTTTTGGTTTCATCGCTCACAGCGCAATGATTACCACCCATGATTCCAGCTAAGGCTACTGGACCTTTTTGATCGGCAACCACACCTGCTTCTTGCAGCTTACCTGCAGAGTCGGGGCCAACGAGGGTTACTGTTTGACCGTTGAGGAGTTCAAGTGTTTCGCCAGCTTTAGCCCAGCGCACAGTAATATCACCTTCTAACTTATCGATATCAAATACGTGTGTAGGTTGACCCATCTCTAACATCACGTAGTTAGAGAGATCAACCAATGCAGAAATACTTCTTTGGCCGGCACGTGATAAACGCTGCACAATCCAATCAGGTGTTTTAGCCTGAGGATTGACGCCACGAATCACGCGACCAGCAAAACGTCCGCAGAGCTCTTTGCTCTCTACAGTAACCTTACGCTTGTCACCAATTGATACTACTGGCGCATTCCATTTAGGCGCACAAAGGGGGGCTCCAGTAATCGCAGAGACCTCTCTTGCCATACCCATTAAGGAGAGGCAATCCGCTTTATTTGGGGTTAACTTAATGACGAAGACTTGATCGTCTAAGTCAAGATACTTGCGAATATCTTCACCAATTGGTGCATCCGCTAGCAACTCCAAAATACCTTCGTGATCATCGCCAAGACCAAGCTCACGACCTGAGCACAGCATGCCTTGACTCTCTACCCCACGCAACTTGCCGACTTTAATCATAAAAGGCTTACCACCTGCTTCTGCTGGAGGTAATTCAGCGCCAACTAAAGCGCATGGAATTTTGATGCCAGCGCGCGCATTCGGCGCCCCACAAACAATTTGTAACTCTTGACCCGTACCAGCATCTACCTTACAAACACCTAAACGATCAGCATCGGGATGTTGCTCGGCAGACAAAATCTGGGCAACCACAATCTTCGTAAATGCAGGCGCTACTGAATGCTGTTCTTCAACCTCTAAACCTGCCATGGTCATAGCATGACCCAAAGCATCGCTATCAAGCGCTGGATTCACATACTGTCGGAGCCAAGATTCAGAAAATTGCATATGTTTTTATAAGGATTATTTTTCTTATGCAGGAAATTGCGCTAAAAAACGTAAATCGTTTTCAAAGAAGAGGCGTAAGTCATCTATACCGTAACGCAACATAGTTAAACGCTCTAAACCAGAACCAAAGGCAAAGCCGGTGTAACGCTCTGGATCAATGCCCATATTGCGCAACACATTCGGATGAACCTGCCCTGCACCAGAAATCTCTAACCAACGGCCGGCAAGCTTGCCACTGCCAAAGGCCATATCAATTTCTGCAGAAGGCTCCGTGAATGGGAAATACGAAGGGCGAAAGCGCACTTGTAATTCGTTTGTTTCAAAGAAGGTTCTCAAGAAATCGGTATAGACGCCCTTAAGATCTGCAAATGAAACACTTTCAGCAATCCATAAACCTTCAACCTGATGAAACATAGGTGAGTGGGTTGCATCACTATCCACTCGATAGGTTCTACCAGGGGCAATCACTTTAATCGGTGGCATCACATCAGCGTTGGCATATTTCTTGACATGCTCACTTGCATAGCGCACTTGAATTGGACTGGTATGAGTACGCAATAGCAAAGGCTTCTCATGAGCATCTTTGCCGTCGATATAAAAGGTATCCTGCATTGAACGCGCAGGATGATTTTCTGGGCTGTTGAGTGCTGTGAAATTAAACCAATCAGTTTCAATTTCAGGGCCATCAGCCACATCAAAACCAATGGAGCGAAAGATCTCCTCAACACGCTCCCAAGTCCGCATAACGGGATGTAAGCTACCTACCGCCTGACCGCGCCCTGGTAAGGAGACGTCAATCGATTCAGCGGCTAAACGTTGGAGCAATACGGCATCTGCTAAAGCTTGACGGCGCTCTTGTAATGCAGCCTCTACTTGGGTTTTGATTTGATTAATTTGGGCGCCAGCACTCTTGCGCTCTTCAGGCGACATTCCACCAAGCGCTTTGAGACGCTCGGTGAGAACACCTGATTTACCGAGATACTTGGCTTTCGCGTCCTCAAGAGCCGCCGAATCGGCAGCTCTTGAGAAATCACGTTTAGCATCCTCGACAATTTGGTCGAGAGAAACCATTGCAGCTTAGTTTTTAGAAACTAAGAATTAAGCTGTAGCGCTTACTACGGATTTGATCCGAGTAACCAAAGCAGCGAAAGCCGCTTTGTCAGCAATGGCCATATCAGAAAGCACCTTGCGGTCGAGTTCGATCGCAGCCTTCTTCATACCATTCATGAATACGCTATAGGTCATGTCATGCTCACGAACTGCCGCGTTGATACGAGCAATCCACAAAGCGCGGAATACACGTTTCTTGTTACGACGGTCACGATAAGCATATTGACCAGCACGCATAACCGCTTGCTTAGCAATCCGGAATACGTTTTTACGACGACCGCGGTAACCTGTTGCGGCATCAGTAATTTTCTTATGACGGGCTCTTGCTGTAACCCCACGTTTGACTCTTGGCATTGAATTCTCCTAATCTAGTCAGAGGTTAAGCGTAAGGAAGCATAGAGCGAATTGACTTAACGTCAGCTTTCGCAACTTCTGTGGAACCACGCAAATGACGCTTGTTCTTAGTGGTCTTCTTGGTGAGGATGTGGCGTTTGAAAGCCTGACCTCGTTTGATCGTTCCGCCTGCGCGAACCGTGAAGCGCTTCTTCGCGCTACTCTTGCTCTTCATCTTGGGCATAAAGCACCCCTTCTTCTACTTGTGCAACATAGGTGGTAACCGACGGTTACTCTTCCTGTACCCAGAAGCACTTCTCACTACCAGCACCTTCAGTAATAACTAAGGGTGCCTCGCTACATCAGAACCAGGTAAACCTGGTTACTTAGCCTTACGAATGGGGGCTAATACCATCACCATCTGGCGACCCTCCATTTTTGGAAACTGCTCAACTTGACCAAACTCTTGTAGGTCCAACTTCAAACGTTCCAACATTCTTGCTCCGATTTCTTGATGGGCCATTTCACGACCCCGAAAGCGCAGCGTAATCTTTGTTTTATCGCCATCTTCCAAAAAGCGGATTAAATTGCGTAGCTTCACACCGTAGTCACCATCATCAGTGCCGGGACGGAATTTAACTTCCTTCACCTGAATCACTTTTTGCTTCAGCTTAGCTTCGTGCATCCGCTTCGCTTCTTGGTACTTGAATTTGCCAAAGTCCATAATCCGGACTACAGGTGGTACAGCTGTTGGAGCAATTTCAACCAAATCGGTCTCTTTCTCTTCTGCTGCTGCCAAGGCTTCACTCAACTTAACTACACCGATGGGCTCTCCATCAATTCCAATCAAACGCACTTCAGGAGCAGTAATTTCCCGATTAATGCGCTGCAATTTTTCAGTAGCGATCTTCTTAATTCCTTTAAAAAAACAATAAAAAACCGCTCTACCCCTAGCTAGGCTCGGGTCCGACTTTTTGGGATATATCCTGCTGGAGTCGGGCAACGAAGGCATCAATAGGCATTACACCCAAATCCACTCCGCCACGGGCACGAACGGCCACCGTATTACTTTCAGACTCTTTATCACCAACAACCAGCAAAAATGGGATCTTCTGTAATGCGTGCTCGCGTATTTTATACGTAATCTTCTCGTTCCGCAAATCCGATTCCACTCTAAACCCTTGTTTTTTCAGCAATTGCTGCACTTGTTGTGCATATGCAGCAGAATTTCCGGAGATATTGAGGACTACAGCCTGGGTCGGAGCAAGCCAAACCGGCATGTTTCCAGCGTGGTTTTCGATCAAAATACCGATAAAACGCTCTAAAGAACCCACAATTGCCCTATGGAGCATCACTGGGGTCTTACGGCTATTATCTTCGGCCACATATTCAGCCCCAAGACGGGCTGGCATTGAAAAATCCACCTGAATCGTGCCGCATTGCCAAGTTCGGCCAATTGAGTCTTTGAGGTGATATTCGATCTTTGGACCATAAAAAGCACCCTCGCCTGGCAATTCTTCCCATTCTTGACCTGAAGCCTTCAAGGCGCCACGCAAAGCTTCTTCCGCTTTATCCCAGATCGCATCTTCACCAACTCGCTTGGCAGGACGCAAAGCCAACTTCACCGCTACTTCGGTAAAGCCGAAATCTTGGTACACAACACGCACTGCCTTATCAAAATTAGCCACTTCAGACTGAATCTGATCTTCGGTACAGAAAATATGACCGTCATCTTGCGTAAAACCCCGCACCCGCATCAAACCATGCAAGGCACCAGATGGTTCATTACGATGACATTGCCCAAACTCACCAAAACGTAATGGCAACTCACGATAGCTATGCAAGCCAGAGTTATAAATTTGAACGTGGCCCGGACAGTTCATCGGCTTTAAGGCATAAGCGCGATTCTCTGACTCCGTTGTGAACATATTCTCTTTGTAGTTTTCCCAGTGACCGGATTTTTCCCAAAGGGTGCGGTCTAAGATTTGCGGGGCTTTGACTTCTTGATAGCCCTCGTTCTGATACACGCGACGCATGTATTGCTCAACCTCTTGCCAAATGGACCAGCCTTTTGGGTGCCAGAAAATTAAACCGGGAGCTTCTTCTTGGAAATGGAATAAATCCAGTTGTTTACCGAGGCGACGATGATCACGCTTCTCAGACTCTTCCAACATATGTAAATAGGCATCTTGATCTTCTTTGCGCAACCAAGCAGTACCATAAATACGCTGCAACATCTCATTCTTACTATCGCCACGCCAATAAGCACCAGCAAGCTTCATCAGCTTAAATACCTTCAACTTACCAGTGGATGGTACGTGTGGTCCACGACATAAATCAGTGAACTTGCCCTCAGCATAGAGAGATACATCTTCATTTTGCGGAATGCTGGCAATAATTTCAGCTTTGTAATGCTCGCCTTGATCTTTGAAGAATTTCACCGCTTCATCGCGCGGCAGAACGCTGCGTACTACTGGCTCATCTTTTTTAGCAAGCTCAGTCATTTTCTTTTCAAGTGCCACCAAGTCATCTGGCGTAAATGGACGGTGATAAGAGAAATCGTAATAGAAGCCGCTATCAACTACTGGACCAATCGTCACTTGCGCTTCAGGAAAGAGTTCTTTAACAGCATAGGCCAACAAATGAGCTGTAGAGTGACGAACAATTTCTAATGCCTCTGGACTTTTATCCGTGATGATGGCGAGCTGACTATCTTGATTGATCATAAAGCTGGTATCAACCATCTTGCCATCGACGATGCCACCCAGAGCAGCTTTGGCAAGGCCACTACCAATGCTTTGGGCAACATCCGCTACACGAACGGGAGCATCAAACTCACGTTTTGATCCATCGGGCAGAGTAACTACTGGCATGACAACTCCATCTTATTAACTGAACTTCAGCTTCACTACATCATCTTAAAAAGAAAGCGCGGTAGCTTATGGGCAACCGCGCCTCTGGGTCATTATTCGTTGGTAGGCTCGATTGGACTCGAACCAACGACCCCCACCATGTCAAGGTGGTGCTCTAACCAGCTGAGCTACGAGCCTATACAGCCTGAGAGTTTATCACCGGCGACGCACTTGGGTGACCCCTTTGACCTCTTCTAAGCTATTTTGAACTGCTCTCAAGACTTCAGAATCCTTGACTTCAACGGTTAAAAGGATCTGTGCCAAGCCCTTTTTGGCTGATTTGCGTAAATCAATCACATGAACACCTTGGCGAGTCAGAATCTCAAACAACTCTCTCATGAGCTCAGGTCGATCCAAGCCGCTCACTACTAAATCTGCTGGGAAGACGCGCTTTTGCTCAGAATTCACCACAGGGTCGGCAGCTGATGCAGTCCAAGCCGTCTGAATCACTCTCTCAGACGCTCGATCTAAAAGCCCTCGAAACGTTTTGCAGGAACGTCGATGAATCGACACCCCTCTTCCTTGGGTCACAAATCCTGCAATCAAGTCTGGTGGTACGGGCCTACAGCAACGCGCTAATTGCGTTAATAAAGAATCAACCCCCACCACTAAAACATCACCACTCTGCCCTGTTTTACGACTACTGCTCCGCAGAATAATTTCTGGAGCAGCAGATTTCGGATCAATGGCGATATCAGACTTACTATCGGGAGCTTTTACAATCTGACCGGCCTCTTCATCATCGAGTGCATTAAACCAAGCGCGTACGCGTTGACGCGCTCTTTGAGACCGTATGTAGTGTTTATCTGGACTAATCCAATCGCGCGATGGGCCACCATGCTTGACTGCAATGATTTCAACAGTCTGTCCGTTTTGTAATGCAGTTTCCAGGGGAACCATGGCACCATCAACACGTGCTCCGCGACAACGATGACCTAAATTGGTATGAACCGCGTAAGCAAAATCAATAGGGGTTGAGCCCTTCTCTAAAGAAATAACTTTACCTAAGGGCGTGAGTACATAAATATGATCATCAATCTCGTGATGCTTGAGCTGATCCCAAGCATCTTCTTTCCAAGAGATCAGCTGCCTAGCCCAGGCAATCTGTCTTTCATAGGCTACCTCTGCACTATGGGTACCCAGCTGATGATGGATGCTCGGTTTGTTAGGCTTCGGAAGATTGGGTGGTGTAGCCATACCAACATAAGCGCCCTCTTTGTAACGCCAGTGAGCAGCTAGGCCATACTCTGCCTGCTGATGCATCTCATGGGTGCGCACCTGAATTTCAAATGCAGTGCCGTCTTCATTCATCACTACGGTATGCAGCGATTGATAGCCGTTAGGCTTAGGTCTTGCAATGTAGTCATCAAACTCGCGTGGCACAGGTTGCCAGACGTTATGCACGATGCCTAAAACGGCATAACAGGTTTTGACATCATCTACTAAAACTCTAAATGCCCTGACGTCATACAGATTAGCAAAGTCAAGAGACTTGCCTTGCATCTTTTTCCAAATACTGTAGATGTGTTTTGGCCTGCCCAAGACTTCGCCCTGTATATGGGCAGCCTTTAACTCTTCCCTAATTTCACGCACAATGCGTTCAATAAAGGCCTGTCGTTCTATGCGTTTTGCATCCAGCATCTTGGCAATATCGCGGTAGACCAACGGCGATAGAACGCGGAAGGCCAGATCTTCCATCTCCCACTTCATTTGCCAAATACCCAAACGATTTGCCAAAGATGCATCAATACTGAGAATCTCTTGGGCCCAAGCGCCTGGCATTTCCAGTTGTTCTTGTGTAACCCAACGGAGAGTTTGCAAACGCGAGGCGAGATAAATCAGTACTACACGTAAGTCATCACCAAATGCTAAGAGCATCTTGCGTAACATTTCTTCTTGACCAGAGACACTCAGACCGCCATCTTCGCGAACCAGTTTTGCTTGTGCATGTCGCAAACCGCGATAGCCAATCAGGAGTTTGGCCGACTCCTCACCAATCAGTTTGATGAGGGCCTCTTTACCATGAGTGCGAGCAATATTATTTGCTGCAATTAAAGTGGCTTCGTCTAAATTCAGGGACTGCAGAATTTGTGAAACACCATCTGCATGCGACTCTGCAGGTTCACCAAACCAGGCATCCTGAAATAGAGCCACTTTTTCGGTTTTAGCTAGAGAGGCAGGAGGATTTGCCATAGGCAAAAAAATGAACTAAAAAAGATTAACTGAAAAATTCTTTTGCTAAAGCAATCTGCTCTGGCTTCACAAATGCGGGTGCATGACCAACATTGGGAATTTCAATACTACGTGCATGTGGATTAACTTTACACATTTCGGCAACCGTTGCTGCAGATAGCAAATCAGAATCGCCACCCCGCACAATCAGCATCGGAATATGAATTTGCTTAAAGGCATGCCACATCGCCATCTCGCCAGCCTTCGCCATGATGGGGTTTACAGCAGCAAACGGCACCGAGATATTCGGGTCATAGTGCATGATCCACACGCCATCGCGCTGAATCAACATGGGTCCGTTATAAATCTCCCACTCTTCAGGGCTATGAACGCCAAAAGAAGCGCAGATCTGATTCAAACGAGTCAGCGCATCAGCACGATTAGCAAAAGCAAATGGCTGACCGACATAAGAGCCTAGACGCTTGATTGCTTCAGGCTCAATTTTGGGTCCGACATCATTAATCAACATTCTCCGAATAGGAGACTTCGGCATCGCGGCATAGACCATACCGATCAAGCCGCCCATTGAAGTACCAAACCAATCGACCTGCGATACACCTAATGTTTTAACAAGCTCAGTAATATCAGCAACATATTGTGGAATGGCGTACAGCATCGGATTACTTAATCGATCTGAATCGCCGCGACCAACGACGTCAGGACAAACTACGTAATAGTCTTTGCACATCGCTTGCGCAAGGGTTTTAAAGTCGCTCCCGCGCCGAGTTAGGCCATGAACACAAAGCAATACCTTAGAGTTATTGGGGTCGCCCCATGTGTGATATGCCATACGATGCTGCGCATCACCACTAGAGCACTGCACAAAGAAAGTATCGCCATCATGCAAGACGTTTGTACTCTGGGGTGATTGATGGGATTCAGAAGCATCGTCATGATCATGTAAGTCACCCACCTCTTCTGGTTGCAAGGTGACATGATCGATCCCATGCTTATCTAAGAGCATGGTGTTAATTCTGACCATAATCTCTGGCCACTCGCGAATATTTGCTATCTCAATATGGCCTATCAGCGCAGGAAAGCTAGGTGTCATTTCCCATACGTGTAAATCATGTACAGCCAATACACCAGGAACATTCTTTAAATCTTTACCTACTTCTAAATAATCAATATGCAGTGGCACACCTTCCATTAAGAAGTGATAGGACTCATGCAGAATCGAGATCGTTGACTTGAGGATGAGTAATGAGACCAAGATAGAGAGAATCGCATCAATGGGCATCCAACCGGTGAGCTGAATCACAACACCAGCAATCAGTGCTGCGACGGAACCCAATAAGTCACCCATGACATGGACTAATGCTGCACGCGTGTTCACACTCTTCTTATCGCGTGAGAGGACCCAAGCCACTACGATATTCATGACAAGGCCAATGCCAGCCACAACGGTAACCGTTAGTCCATCCACCTTATGGGGATCATAGAAGCGACTAATGGCTTCAAACACAATCCAAGCCACTAAGGCCAGCATCACAATGCTGTTCACAAATGCTGCTAAAGCTTCTGCTCTACCGAAACCAAAGGAATGTTTTGGGGAGGGCGGCCTGCGAGAAATAATTTGCGCCAAGAGTGCCAAGCCTAAGGCAGCTGCATCGGTCACCATATGACCCGCATCTGAGATCAATGCTAAGGAATTTGCAAAGTAAGCCGCTGCACCTTCAACCCCAGAAAAACCTAAGGTCAGAATTAAGGCAATGAAGAGGAGATTTTGATTGGAGACTTCTTTGCTATGAGAATGCTTAGCATCCCCTTTTTTATGCGCATGCAGAGAAGTGTCTGCCCCAGATAAATTCTGCGGTTTTGAGTGGCTGGAATGATGGGAACCCGACATGGTGAACCCATTATTCCATTAAATGATGACGGTAGTTAGAAACCCGTTGTATCAACAGGGGCACCTGTTTTGGCGATCACTTCCTCTTTTGTAACGCCAGGAGCCAATTCGATTAACTTCAAACCCTGAGGGGTGATGTCAAGAACACAAAGATCTGTGATGATCTGACTAATGACGCCTACACCTGTCAAAGGCAAGGTGCACTTTGGCAAAATTTTAAGCTCTTCAGTGCCATCTTTTTTCTTGGCTACATGCTCCATGAGTACTACGACATGTTTCACGCCAGCAACCAAATCCATGGCACCGCCCATACCCTTCACCATTTTTCCTGGAATCATCCAATTCGCAATATCGCCATGCTCACTCACTTGCATGGCACCTAAAAAAGCGATATTGATTTTGCCGCCACGAATCATGCCAAAGGCATCAGCTGATGAAAAAATCGATGAGCCCGGTAAGGTCGTAATAGTCTGCTTACCCGCATTAATTAAATCAGCATCAATCTGATCTTCTGTTGGAAACGGTCCAATACCTAACAAACCATTTTCAGACTGTAGCCAAACTTCCATACCCTCTGGCACATGGTTAGCCACTAGAGTGGGAATACCAATTCCCAAGTTCACGTAAAAACCATCTTTTAATTGTTTAGCGGCTCTTGCCGCCATCTCATCTCTATTCCAAGGCATATTGATCTTCCTAAATTCTTTTGATTATTCTTTTAGATAACTAGCGAGTCGCTGAAAGTGTGCGCTGTTCTATACGCTTTTCAGGGGTGCTATTGATAACCAAGCGATGCACATAGATGCTTGGAGTATGAATCTCAGCAGGATCCAAGACACCGTTCTCAACAATCTCTTCTACCTCTGCAACCGTGATCTTTCCTGCCATCGCAACTACTGGATTGAAATTACGAGCGGTATGGCGATAGACCAAATTTCCTGAACGGTCCGCTTTCCAAGCCTTCACCAAGGAAATATCAGAAACGATAGAGCGCTCCATAATGTATTTTTCGCCATCAAATTCTTTTACCTCTTTGCCTTCAGCAACTAAGGTGCCAACACCCGTCTTGGTGTAGAAGGCAGGAATGCCGCATCCACCAGCGCGCAATTTTTCGGCCAAAGTTCCTTGTGGCGTGAACTCCAGTTCTAACTCACCAGCTAGAAATTGACGTTCAAATTCTTTGTTTTCACCAACGTAGGATGCAACCATCTTTTTTACTTGACGTGAATTCAGCAGTATTCCAAGACCAAAACCATCCACCCCTGCATTATTCGATACGGCAGTCAAATTTTGGGCCCCGAGATCTTTCACCGCCTGGATCAGAGCCTCCGGGATTCCGCAAAGACCAAAACCACCAACCGCTAGCTTTTGTCCATCCTTCAAGATATCCCGCAGGGCATCTACCGCCGATGGGTAAGTTTTATTCATAACTTTTGTCCTAATATTGCCAAAAAGGGTAAAAAAGTAATCATAACGCCTCGGGCTTTAAGCATTGATAGTCCTGGCACTAAATTGGTTTTTAGCACTTAGAACTAAACTATCTGGGCTGAAATACCCTATTTTTAAGAAATCTCGGAGAAATTGCATGAACCAGGTGGAGCTACTAGAACAATTCGGGGCCAGAGAATCCATGGATTACGACCTGGTTATTGTTGGAGGTGGTCCAGCCGGTCTTTCAGCAGCAATTAAAGCCAAGCAGCTTGCGAATGCTTCTGGCAATGACATCAGCGTTTGTGTTTTAGAAAAAGGCTCTGAAATCGGTGCTCATATTTTGTCTGGCGCTGTCATGGACCCTAAAGCGTTAAACGAACTTTTTCCCAATTGGAAAGAATTAGGGGCGCCACTCACTACGGAAGTCACGCAAGATCAATTTCTATTTTTAAGTGCAGATCACTCATATCAAGTTCCCAACTGGATCTTGCCCGAATGCTTTAAAAATGAGGGTAACTATATTGTGAGCTTGGCTAACGTAACCCGTTGGCTAGGTGAACAAGCTGAGGCACTTGGTGTAGAAATTTTCCCAGGCTTTCCAGCAGCAGATATCTTGTACAACGAACAAGGTGCAGTCAGCGGCGTGATCACTGGCTCGATGGGTTTAGATAAAGAAGGTAAGCCTACCGATCAATTTCAGCTAGGTATGGAATTGCGTGGCAAATACACCCTATTCGCTGAAGGTGCTCGGGGCCACCTTGGTAAACAGTTAATTGCTAAGTTCGCCTTAGATAAAGATTCTGATCCTCAAAGTTATGGCATCGGCATTAAAGAACTCTGGGAGGTTGAGCCTTCCAAGAGCAAGCCTGGATTGGTAGTGCATACCGCTGGTTGGCCATTAGAAAGTGACACCTATGGTGGCTCCTTTCTCTATCACTTAGTTGATAACAAGGTTGCAGTTGGTTTGGTAGTTGGCCTCTCCTATAAGAACCCTTACCTCTCACCCTTTGAAGAATTCCAACGCTATAAATTACATCCGAAGATTCGTGACACGTTTGAAGGTGGTAAACGAATTGCTTATGGTGCACGAGCGCTGACTGCCGGCGGCTTGAATAGTCTTCCTAAAACCGTATTTCCGGGTGGCGCACTGATTGGTTGCGATGCTGGCTTCTTAAATGCCTCACGCATTAAAGGTAGCCACGCTGCAATTAAGACAGGCATGCTGGCTGCAGAAGCTGCAGTTGCAGCACTTCATGACAATCGTTCTGCCGATATTTTGGCAGGCTATCCAGCTGCTTTCCAAAACAGCTGGTTACATACTGAGCTCAATCAAGCGCGCAACTTCAAAGCTTGGATGTCGAAAGGACTCTACCTAGGAACGCTGATGGTTGGTCTTGAGCAAAAAGTGCTGGGTGGCAATATGCCTTGGACTGTGCATCTCAAACATGCTGATCATGAGTGCTTAGAGCCAGCAGCGCAGCACAAGCCAATAGATTATCCAAAACCCGATGGCAAAATCAGCTTTGATCGTCTCTCCTCAGTATTTATTTCTAATACGAACCATGCTGAGAATCAACCGATTCACCTCACCTTAAAAGATGCGACGATTCCAGTCAGCCTCAATCTCAAAACCTATGCGGGTCCAGAGCAACGCTACTGCCCTGCTGGCGTTTATGAATACATTGAAGCAGATGGTCAACCACGCTTACAGATTAATTCACAAAACTGCGTCCACTGCAAAACCTGCGATATTAAAGACCCAAGTCAGAACATTGTTTGGATTACCCCCGAAGGTGGTGGCGGCCCTAACTACGGAGCGATGTAAATCATGATGATGCTACACACGATGTTACGCGTTGGCGACCTCCAGCGCTCAATTGATTTTTACACCAAAGTACTCGGCATGAATTTATTGCGCACTACCGAGCGTCCAGAGCAAAAGTACTCCTTGGCATTTGTGGGCTTTGGTAAAGGCAATGCCGATGGGCAGGCTGAGATTGAGTTGACCTTCAACCATGGGGTTCATTCTTATGACTTGGGTACAGCCTATGGTCATATTGCCATCGGTGTTCCTGACGCCTACGCTACTTGCGACAAGATTAAAGCGGCAGGTGGTAACGTCACCCGTGAAGCTGGACCCGTTGCGGGCGGAGATACCATCATTGCTTTTGTGACAGATCCTGATGGTTACAAAATTGAATTCATTCAACGCTAACAGTGTCAGGCTCTGAACAATACTCTTTAGAAATACTAGATCATCTATCTGATGTATCTGCCGCAGATTGGAATGCCCTCCTCGGTGTCGATGCTGGCCCTTTTCTGAGATATGAATTCTTAAGCGCCCTCGAAGAGACCGGTTGCGTTGGTGACAATACGGGATGGCAAGTAGTCCATCTAGTTTTAATACAAGCTAACAGATTAGTTGGTGCAATGCCGCTCTACTTAAAGCGGCATTCCTATGGTGAGTTTGTCTTCGATTGGTCATGGGCGCAGGCTTACGAGCAACAGGGCCTGAACTATTATCCAAAGGTGCTTTGCGCCATTCCCTTCACCCCTGTACAGGGCTCACGTATCTTATGTAGATCTGACTCAAGTGCTACCGAAATTCAGAAGGTATTGATTGCTGGTCTCAAATCTTTGTTGACAGACAATGATCTTTCATCGGCGCATATTCTATTTCCAATGCCTGATGAGGCAGATCATCTAAAAGAGCAAGGCTTCTTATTACGAGATTCGGTACAGTTTCACTGGCATAACCAAGACTTTCAGAACTTTGAGCAATTTCTATCTGTGCTCACCATGAAACGCCGTAAAAATATTCGTCGTGAACGTGAGCAAGTCGCAAAAGAGGCTATTACGTTTAGGCATGTACCTGGAAAAGATTCAAGCGATCTAGATTGGGAATTCTTTTTTGAGTGCTATCAAAATACCTATTTAGAACACCACTCGAGCCCCTACTTAAGCGAATCATTCTTCAAGCTCTGGGTAAAGCAGATGCCAGAGAACTTGCACCTCATACTGGCTGAGCGCAATGGAATTGCGATAGCTGCGTCATTGCTAGTGGTTGATCAACAATCTTCCAAAGCTTATGGCAGATATTGGGGTGCACTAGAACGCATCCCTTGTTTGCACTTTGAGACTGCTTATTACCAGGCAATTGAATACTGCATTAAAGAAGGGATTCAGATATTTGAGGGGGGTGCACAAGGGGAGCATAAAATGGCACGCGGATTTTTACCCACCACCCTGCAATCTGCCCACTTTATTAAAGACCCAAGATTTGCAAAGGCTATTGGACATTTCCTAGATCGTGAGCACCAAGGCATTGGTGCCTATGTCGATGAGCTTGCCGAGCATAGTCCGCTGAAATCGACTAAAGTAGTTCCATGAATTCTGGAAGCAACGAACCTAAATCTCCCCAAGTGCAAGATGGATCGCACTCCTTATCAACTGGAGATGATGAATCAGATTCACCTTGTATTGGTGTCTGTACGACTCTCTACGATGAGATTTGCCAAGGCTGCGGTCGTACCTTGCATGAGGTGAGTAATTGGGTCTTTTTCTCTGATGCAGAAAAAGCCTCTGTGTGGAAGCGCATCCGCGAGGATGGTACTGCTACCCGCTTTCAGCGACAGGCCAAAGAAAATAAGCCTGCGTAATCTTCGCAGGCTTATTATTTTTTAAATATACATTACTAAGGCGATCACTTAGCCAGTTAACTCCTGGCTACGTAAATATTCTTCATAAGTGCCCGAGTAATCGACGACCGTACCGTCCATCTTCACTTCCAAAATACGGTTAGCCAAAGCAGAAACAAATTCACGGTCGTGAGAAACAAAGATTAAAGTGCCATCAAATTTTTCAAGCGCAATTTGCAAACTTTCAATCGATTCCATATCCATGTGATTGGTTGGTTCATCCATTGCTAGCACGTTATATTTTTGGAGCATGAGTTTGCCCCAAATCATCCTGCCCTTTTCACCACCGGAAAGGACTTTTACTGACTTACCAATATCGTCACCGGAAAATAAGAGGCGTCCCAAAGTGCCACGAATGACTTGATCATCGTCACCAGTGTTGCGCCACTCATTCATCCAATCCATGAGCAGCTCATCTTTAGCAAACATATCCGTATTGTCTTGCGGCATTACGCCGACGTTCGCATTCTCTGCCCACTTCACATCTCCACTATCCGCGCTGATACCATCGAAGCGCTTGCTGAGAATAGTTTTTAGAAGTGTTGTCTTACCTGCTCCGTTTTGACCAATGATGGCAATTTTTTCGCCAGCACGCACACCTAACTTAAAGTTCTTGAAGATCACGCGGTCATAGGCCTTAGTGAGTGCATTGCACTCGACGGCCATGTTATGCAGCTTTTTCTCAGTATCAAAACGAATGAATGGGTTTTGACGTGAGGATGGCTTTACTTCAACAACTTCAATCTTCTCCAACTGACGTTGGCGTGAAGTTGCCTGACGTGCTTTAGAAGCATTTGCTGAGAAGCGGGCTACGAAAGCTGCTAATTCGGCAATTTTTTCTTTAGCTTTCAAGTTATTGCTTAACTGTTGTGTTCGTGCCTGAACCGATGCCAGCATGTAGGAGTCGTAGTTTCCTGGATAGACCTTCAAGGTTCCATAGTCCATATCGGCCATATGCGTACAAACTTCATTAAGGAAGTGGCGATCATGGGAAATGATGATGATCGTGCTTTTGATCTCATTCAAAATATCTTCTAACCAATGAATGGAGTGAATATCCAAGTTATTGGTTGGCTCATCTAAGAGCAAGACATCTGGATCTGAGAACAAAGCTTGAGCAAGCAAGACACGCAATTTCCAACCCGGAGCAACGTTGCTCATGGGGCCATCATGTTGCTCAATCGGAATACCAATACCCAATAACAACTCACCCGCTTTTGCTTCCGCGGTATAGCCACCATACTCAGCGTACTTCCCCTCGAGCTCAGCAGCCTTCATGTAGTCTTCGTCAGTAGCCTCTGGGTTGGCGTAGATGGCATCACGCTCAGCGGCAGCTTTCCACATCTCCTCATGACCCATCATCACTACATCGAGTACCCGCACGTCTTCATAAGCAAACTGATCTTGACGCAATTTACCTAAACGAATGCCGGGGTCTAAGCTCACATTACCGCTAGTTGGCTCTAACTCGCCACCCAGAATTTTCATGAAGGTAGACTTACCGCAACCGTTGGCACCAATGAGGCCATAACGATTACCACCGCCAAACTTCACGGAAATATTTTCAAACAAGGGCTTCGCCCCGAACTGCATGGTGATATTAGATGCGGACAACACGGATGTTTTCTAGCTTTCTGAAATTCAATTCAATAGATACCCCCAGTATTGGGAGCAAAGACCGATATTTTAACGGTTTAGAGCGAAGAAAGCCTTAAATCAAGTGCTGATTAGACTTTGACCCTAAATGGGGTGAAATTCGTGTGGATATCGTAATAATCCTCATTCTCTTTGCGCTTGAGGAAATTGACGATCCAATAGGTGAAAGGTGTCGCCAAAACCTCCCAGGCCGTTTTCAGAGCATATTGAGCTAAGGCTACCTGGATAATTTCGTGGGTTGGCCAGATGCCATAAAAAGCCAACATATAAAAGAATGAAGAATCAACCATCTCCCCCACTGCAGTCGAACCAATCGTGCGCATCCATAAAAAACGCCCTTGAGTCCAAATTTTCATCTTGGCCAATACAAAGCTATTGGCAAAACTGCCGCACCAAAATGAGAACATGGAAGCCAAGGCAATACGCCAAGAGTTACCAAAGACGGTTTCTAAACCATGCTGATAGTTGGCCATGTAAGTGCCGGGTGCCACTGGTAACGCAATCACGATCTGTGCCATGATGGCTGCAAATGCTAAGGCAGCAAATCCCGCCCAAGCAGCTCGACGGTCATAAGCGTAACCATAAACTTCCGTGAGGATGTCACCAAAGAAATAGGCGATCGGGAAAAACAAAATACCGCCGCCAAAGGTCAATTCACCAAAATACGGCAAGTTCACCACTGCCGCTTTACCAGCACCAATAAAGTTCGAGCACAGTAGCACGACCACAAAGGCAGCCAAAATCAGGTCGTAATAGCGATGGTGTCGTCTCGGCGAGTCCATAAGTCAAGAAAAATGGATAATAGAAAGAAGAATATCCGCATTCTTGAACTTACGCAGGAGGCGGTCAGAAAACAATCTATAGGACAACCAGAAACATGAGCAAAGCCAGCTTTAATTGGGAAGACCCCCTCTTACTTGATACCCAGTTAACTGAAGAAGAGCGCATGATCCGTGATGCTGCCGCAGAATACGCTCAAGGGCGTCTCATGCCCCGCATTTTGGATGCCTATCGCAATGAGACTACTGACCCTTCTATCTTTCGTGAGATGGGTGAGCTCGGTCTATTAGGCATCACCATTCCGGAACAATACGGCGGCGCCAATTTAAATTACGTCTCTTACGGATTGATTGCTCGTGAAATCGAGCGGGTCGATTCTGGTTACCGCTCCATGATGAGCGTGCAATCTTCTTTAGTGATGGTGCCTATCAATGAGTTTGGTAGTGAAGCACAAAAGCAAAAGTACTTACCTAAATTAGCCACGGGCGAATGGATTGGCTGCTTTGGCTTAACTGAACCAAACTATGGGTCTGATGCTGGCGGCATGATTACTCGCGCTAAGAAAGTACCCGGTGGATTTTCTTTGACGGGTTCCAAGATGTGGATCTCCAACTCCCCAATCGCTGATGTATTTGTAGTGTGGGCTAAAAATGATGAAGGCGTTATTCGCGGCTACATCTTAGAAAAAGGGATGAAGGGCTTAAGCGCTCCAAAGATCAGTGGCAAGATGGGTCTTCGCGCTTCTGTTACCGGTGAAATTGTGATGGATGAAGTGTTTGTGCCCGCTGAAAATGAATTCCCAGAAGTCACTGGCCTGAAAGGACCCTTCACCTGCTTAAACTCTGCACGTTACGGGATTTCTTGGGGCTCATTAGGTGCAGCTGAATGGTGCTGGCATGCAGCGCGTCAATACACCTTAGATCGCAAGCAGTTTGGCAAACCCTTGGCTGCCAATCAACTGATTCAAAAGAAATTAGCGGATATGCAAACCGAGATTGCACTCGGATTGCAAGGTTGCTTGCGTTTAGGTCGCATGAAAGACGAAGGCATCGCTGCTCCTGAAATTACCTCCATTATGAAACGCAACTCTTGTGGCAAGTCTCTAGAGATTGCTCGTATGGCACGTGATATGCATGGTGGTAACGGCATCTCTGATGAGTATGGCGTGGTGCGTCACATGATGAACTTGGAGGTCGTGAATACCTACGAAGGTACACATGACATTCACGCTCTCATTTTGGGTCGTGCTCAAACCGGCATTCAAGCTTTTAGCTAATTTAGGTTTAGCTTCGCCACGATGGCCTTTGCTGCTTTAGCAAAGGCCTCATCACTGTCATTCTCAAGTTGTACAAAATTCTCAATCTTATATTGAGGAAAGTTGCGCACGATCGAGGATTGATAGGAAGGGTCATAGTGCATGACCAACAACTCTTCAACTAAAGATGGAAACTGCTTTGCGTCAATTGCTTCATTCCATTGGGCAATTTGCACTTTTCCATAATGTGCTGTGAGTAGTGCTAATTTACGCTTGAAATTATCGGTATCACTTAAAAAATGATGGTATTCACGAATCAACCATGACACCCGTGTTTGGGTGCTTGATCTCAATTCAATGCAGGCGCCATTGCGAATCTTTTCCATCAAGGCATCGGGGATGTGAACACCGCCTACCTTTTTACTTTCTGATTCTACGAGCACGGGCTTAGTTGGGTCTAGTGAGCGCAGCGCATTCCAAAGCGCAGTTTCAAAACCTTTTTGTGAAGGCTGCTCGATATTGGGCTCATTGCCTAGAACCGAGCCACGATGAATCGCGAGGTCTTCTAAATCTAGGATCTGAGAATCATACTGCTGCGCTTCTTGAAGCACTCTTGTTTTACCGCTACCCGTCATGCCACAAATCACATGAAAAGAGAATTGCTTTGCTGCAGCCTCTAATCCATCGATCACAGTTCTTCTGAATCCTTGATAACCACCTTCTAGCTGCATCGCTTTCCAGCCGATACGATTGAGGATATGAGTAAACGCCCCGCTACGCTCACCACCGCGCCAGCAATAAATCAATGGTCGCCATTCACGGGGCATTTCCAATAAATAGTCTTCTAGATGATGAGCAATATTGCGAGAAACTAAAGCGGCACCCAGCTTCTTTGCTGCAAAAGGAGAAACTTGCTTATACAAAGTACCAATCTTGGCGCGTTCTTCATTATCTAAAACGGGGTAGTTGACAGCGCCTGGAATGTGATCGAGAGCAAACTCAGCGGGTGATCTGACATCAATAATGAGATCAAAACGATCTAACTCCGTCAGAAATTGATCTAACTTTAAAATATGCGGATTGCTAGGTTGCATATCGCAGCGTTAGCTAATCTTCTGCAAAATGTGTTCAGGCCAAGGCGCTGATTTATTGGTAGTGAGATCTACCCAAACCATCGTAGCACCACCAATCGCAGCCTCTTCTTCAGGCGTAGTGGTCAAAGACATGATGGTATAGACATCCATACTGGTTCTACCGATAGCGCCAATCGATGTTTTGAGGATCAATTCACCTGGGTAAGAGAGTTGTTTATAGAAGTTACAAAAACCATTCATCATCAACATCGACTCACGCCCAGGGGCTACCTGATAACCCATTGAAGTAATCCATTCAACACGCGCTTGCTCCATATACCGAAAGTACACAGTGTTGTTAACATGTCCATAAGTATCCATGTCACCCCAACGAATGGGCATAATCATTTCATGAACAAGCTTTCGCTCCTCTGGGATGGCGATGCGCATTGTGATGCAGTACTGTGGATTTATTTCACTTGCAATGCAAGTTGATATAAATTGGTTGATCGAGCACCTGATCGGCAAAATGCAAGAACTGGACTAGGCATCGTGTTTAACAAACGTGCCATCTCTCTCACTTGCTCAACAGTCATCGCGCTAGGCACCACTGGCAAGTAGGCGTATTGCAAGCCTAATTTTTCTGCTTCAGCTTGAATATCAGCATTCTTTGGCTGATCAGGACCGCCTTCACCGTCAGGGCGATTATTGATGACGCTTTTATAGCCTTGCTGAGCAATTTCAGCAAGATGGCTTGGATCAATTTGACCAAGTGTGCCGAATTGATCGTTATGACAAGTAATAGGAAGACTCATGACACCCTCTTCAATTAAGAATTAACACTATGAATAGGAGTGATTCTAAATCAGGCCGAACTAGACCGCGTGTTTATAGGCGCCAAAGAACCGGTCGCAAAGCGCCATTCCAGCCAACATCGCAAGCACAAATACCAGCGCCTTCAAGTGGCCAGCACCAAGAGCAACGATGGCTGGGCCTGGGCAAAATCCAGCCATCCCCCAGCCTGCCCCAAATATCAGACTGCCAATGATGAGAGGTTTGCTGATGTCTCGTCTTTGGGGGATATGCAAGGCGTCACCAAAAAAGGCTTCTGTTCTTTTGCTGACGACATAAAAGCCGCCGAGACCCACAATCACAGCACCCGCCATGACAAATATTAAGGATGGATCCCACGTTCCTGCTAAATCCAGAAATCCTAAGATTTTCTGTGGATTGCTCATGCCGGAAATAATCAAGCCCATCCCAAAGAGGACGCCAATGAGATATTGACTCAACAAACCGAAGTGCCTTTTCACATCAGCCTCCGATCACATGACGCAGAACAAAAACAATCAAAAAGCCAGCAGTCATAAACGAGACCGTAGCCACTAAAGAACGGGGTGATAAACGCGAGAGTCCACAAATACCATGGCCACTGGTGCAACCAGAGCCATATTGAGTGCCAAAGCCCACCAAAAGACCGGCAATAACTACCGCAAGCCAATCAGCCTCTACCTCAACAATAGGACGTATTTCAAAAAATAATGCTGCCAATAATGGAGCGGTGAGTAATCCTAAAATCAAAGCCATGCGCCATGCGCGATCGCCTGACATGGGATGTAAGAGACCGGAAATAATTCCGCTGATACCTAAAATTCGACCATGAAACAATACATAAAGAGCTGCTGCAACACCCAGAATTATTCCCCCTAACAAAGAAGGAATGGGTGTGAATGAGAGCCAATCAATTTGCATGTATTTTGTCTAGTCTGATTAAGCGCAAGGGTTAGGAGCATGGCGCATTTTGAGATAGCAGAGTGCTAAGTAGGCACCAAAGATAAAACCTGGTAGAGCTAACAGAGAGCCGACTGCAAGGGTAGAGATGCCACTTAAACCCTGACCTACAGTGCAGCCTAAGGCAGTAACACCACCAAACCCCATCAATGCAGCACCCACTAAATGATTGCCAGTATCTTCGGCATCCCGAAAGGATTCAAAGCGAAAAGATTTTGTGGCTAATGAGACAAATGCTGAACCCAAGATCATCCCCACTACTGCAACAATGCCAACCGTCAATACTTTAGAGGTATCGCTATACATCATGAGCCAGTCTAGAGAATATGCGTATGGCGCTACAAAAGATAAGCTCTCCATGCGACCAGAGTTGGTGACTAAGAACACTTCCTCAAGCGTATTGGGATCCTCAGCAACATATCCTAGATTGCCAGATACCCACCAGACTGCACAGATAGCAAGACCTACCGCTACCCCAGCAAATAAATTATTAGCAGTCCAAAATGCTTTGCTAGCAAGCGCATAAGCAATGAATGCAAAGCCGATCATGAAACCCAAAGCCAGATGAAGATGTGAGCGTGCCATTCCCAATGGAGCGCTCAGAAGACTCGGCAAATCTTGTGGCGTATTAAATGCAATGAAGATGGTATCCAAAGTATTGATCCGAATGACACCCAAAAAGCCACGCATCGTCATATAGGCAGTTAAACCTAAGACCATAAAGACGACTACAGACTTCAAATTACCGCCACCAATCCGCACTAGAGTCTTACTACCGCAACCAGACGCTAAGACCATCCCAAAGCCAAACAAAATACTGCCTACTATCGTAGAGAGCCATAAAAACTTATTGCCGGTATAAAAACTCTTCAGAGGATCAACTAGGCCCAGATAAGACATTAAGGCAAAACCAATCATAGCTACACCAATAGCT
The DNA here is from genome assembly GCF_018687415.1 of Polynucleobacter sp. UB-Siik-W21. Classification (NCBI taxonomy): domain Bacteria; kingdom Pseudomonadati; phylum Pseudomonadota; class Betaproteobacteria; order Burkholderiales; family Burkholderiaceae; genus Polynucleobacter; species Polynucleobacter sp. UB-Siik-W21. The sequence goes on from NZ_CP061289.1 coordinate 1,180,832, forward strand.
AAAAACCACTGCCTTAAGCGCTCCCAGCTAGACATGATGAATACATCAGATACTGCACCCATGCTGCAAAAGCCAGTCTTTTGCATCACTGCACCAAGCAAAAAAGTAATAGCAAAAGTCGCCCAAAGGACTGACTTGCTTAATGAATTGATATCGACAACATCCATAGCGACTATATAAAAAGTTAAGGTTTGAATTTATAAAACTGTTGATTGAGATAGGCAACAACATCAGCCTCATCTTCAGGAAAAAGATCTAGGCGAAGCTCGGTATTACAAAGGCCCACCATCTTCTTCAAATTGGCCATCGACTTCACCTTGCCATCGCTGCGCGTATAAATCATGTCGCCATTACTAAAACCGGATTTCTTAGCATGACAGGCATAGCATTTTTGCTGATCAATGGTTTTACCGTTTGCCAAATCGGGCGCAGCAAATACTGGTGCACTCACTAGTGCACTCAGAGCTACTACTGAGAGGGTTTGGATAAAAATCAATTTCATTACAAATCAAGGATTTAGCATTAATTCTCTATTTTAAGGCCCAATAGCCAAAATTGCCCTACTCCGCCTGGATCGACAGATAAACGTTATAGGCATTCATGCGGTTGGCAGCTCTATATAAGGGCATTCCTTCATATTCTGACCAATCCGTCTGTTGATACGCCTCCTCAAAAGGATCCATATTGATAGCGGCCTTAGCCATTGAGTCGCGCAGATACTTCAAATAGTTTTTTGTAAAAGCAATGTCTTCCTTGGGCTTAACCGAAAAGCCGCCATGGCCAGGAATCACAACATTGGGGTTGAGTTTTGCAATCTCATCTAAGGCAATTAACCAACCTTTGCTATCAGCATTGCCCACAAATGGAATACGGCCCCGAAAGACGAGATCGCCAGCAAAGAGGACTTTTTCTGAGGGAACATACACCATCAAATCCTCTGGGGCATGCGCAGGACCGACTCGACTAATCAAAAATTCCACCCCACCAATGTTCAATTTAGATTGTTTATCAATCCAAACATCTGCCGATATCAACTGAGTATTTGTATTCACCCAAGGTGCAAAGTCAATCCTGGAGGCAATCAAACGTTGCTTCGCTGTCTCAGAAGAGAGATAGTTTCTGCCCTCACCTTGGGCATAGATCTTGGCGCCAATCTTTTTAAATTCTTGCAAGCCATAAATATGGTCGGCATGGTAGTGACTCACAATCACTGCCACCACTTTTTGCTTGGTCACTTTCTTAATCTCAGCAATGAGCTTTTGCGCCAAGATCGGCGAGCCCAATGCATCCATCACTACTACACCACCTGGCGTAACCACAAAGCCCGCATTAGAAATAAAGTTCTGATTGGCACTACTACCCATTTCCGCAAAACCCTGCACAAAATAAGTATGGGGAGCCACTTGCACCGGCTTCAGTTGGATGGCATCAACAGGATTAGTTGCTTGTGCATAAGCGACACTACTAAAGACGAGAGATCCTATTAGGATCCCTATCAAATGGCTTACAAACCGAATATAGCTATTGAAGCTATTCATGATCCTTAAGGCTTGATATATGCAAAGCCATCTTTATATTGCAGATCTGCAACCCGCACGACACCGGATGGTGTGAAATCCGCGTCAAGGGTGAATTGATCCTTCTTCAGGTTACGATTTTTCAGAGTAATTTCACAAACTTCAAATTTCACACCGCGGGATTTCAATGCACCAACCAATGGGGCATATTCTGTGCCATTCTTTTTATCTTTAGCACCTTCCATCAACAAGTCAACGCCATTGGCATGTGTCACCACAATAATGCTTGTCTGTGGCGATACATCTAAATGATTGCGAATATTGCGCAAGCCTTTTAAACCTTGAGCTTCAGCATCATCAATGTGATACACCACTTTAGTTGAGCCGGTTGATTGGGCTTGGGCCATTGATGTAAAGCCAATAGAGATCAATGATGCAAAAATCAGGGTAAGAATTTTTTTCATTGCAAAAGCTTTCAAGATTAAATTTAGATCGATGCCATACCGGGGTTATTCGAAACACCCTTAATGACAGGTTCATTGAGCTTCACTGCTTTGACAACTTTCACGTCACGTAAATGACGTTCCATTACATCCCAAATTGGTTCGCCACCAGTATTTTTTGCTTCTTCGCTTACCGGTGCCCAACCAGCAACTTTATAGGTCTTATTGGCTTCGATGGGTTTGCCATGAAGTCGCATATCGGTAATACGCTTACCTGCACTTTGAGCAGGATCAATCGTGTATTGCATGCCGCCAACCCGCACCATATCGCCACCTTGTTGGTAATACGGGTCAGGATTAAATAAATTATCCGCAACATCTTCGAGAATGGTTTTTATAGTCTCACCAGTCATATTAGTGACAGTAGTGTATGGATAAGTAATGGCTGTTTGATCAAGCAAGTTCTCGCGGGTGATCGGCTGGCCTGGTAACAGACTGGTACCCCAACGAAAGCCTGGTGAGAAAGCAATCTCTGCATTCTTCTGCGCCATGAGGCCATCCAAAATCAGCTGGTCAAAGCTACCGTTGAAATTACCGCGACGATATAAAAGACCTTCTGTGGTAGCTAACTTTTCACCTAACTTCGCTTCATATGGAGCTCTCACTTTAGCAATTAACTTATTCATGGCTGGATCAGCAGGAATCATATAGGAGAAGATAGGCAGCAACTTGTAACGGAAATCAACTGGCTTGCCACCCTTCACATCAAAATCTAAGACACCCAAGAATTTGCTATTTGAGCCAGCGTTAGTCACTAGAGTGATGCCGCCAGCATTCTTCACCTTGACTGGAATAGGAACGCCATCATGGGTATGGCCACCTAAAATGGCATCTAAGCCCCGCACTCGGGATGCCATCTTCAGGTCCACATCCATACCATTATGGGATAGAAGAACCACAACCTTGGCACCTTTTGACCTCACTTCATCAATCGTCTTTTGCATATTCTCTTCTTGAATACCAAAAGTCCAATCAGGAGTGAAGTAGCGAGGGTTTGCAATTGGTGTATATGGGAACGCTTGGCCAATGATGGCAACTTGTATTCCATTCTGTACTTTCATGACATAGGGATTAAATACTATATCGCCAAAGTCCGCTGTCTTGATGTTTTGTGCAATGAAAGAAACCTTACCTTTGAAGTCACCATTGACAATTTCCATCACGCGCTTCTCACCTAAGGTCATCTCCCAATGCGGCGTCATCACATCAACACCCAAGGCAAGGGCAGCATCCACCATATCCTGACCATTCGTCCAGAGTGCAGTACCAGAGCCTTGCCAAGTATCCCCACCATCGAGCAGTAGCGCTCCTGGGCGAGTGGCTTTCATTTGTTTAATCAAGCTAGCCATATGAGCAAAGCCACCCATCTTGCCGTAGTTTTGCGCAGCAGCCACATAATCTAAATAGGTGAACGCATAAGCATCACGAGTACCTGGGGCAATACCATTCGCTTTTAAGAAGTATTCACCAACTAAATGTGGAGTCTTGCCTTCTTGAGTGCCAATACCAAGATTCACATTGGGTTCACGGAAATAGATTGGCAACAACTGCGCATGGCAATCTGTGAAATGCAGAAAATGGACATTACCAAATTTAGGTAGATCGTAAAATTTTTGGGCAGCGGTTTGTGCATTCACAAAATTGGATTGCAAACTCATCCCACCAGCAGATGCAATCGCCAAAGCTTGCAAAAAATCACGACGACTTAAAGACATAAAGTTCCCCTTGCAAAAACAGGCCTGTCGGCCTGTTCTTTATTTTTTCTATTGACTTACTGATTGACTGGAGAGGCAGGATCCAGCAGTAAAGCCATCACATCCTGAATTTGCTGCTCATTTAAGAGCTTGAAGTGGGCGAAACGCGGCATATTGCTGCATGCGTTATAGGCCTTAGAGTTATTGATGCGATTCCAGGTATAGGTCACCACTTCAGGTGAGTAGCCACGGAGCTTGCCGTAGTTCCAGAGAGTGGGTCCAATCGTTCCATAAGAAATCTCTTTCTTATCGATCTGGTGACAGTTATAACAACCACCGCCGACTGGGGTATCTGCTTTGTCAGTCCAGGTTGCACCGCGACCGCTCTGTGCAATCGCTTCACCCTTCTTCCAATCGCCAATATATTTACCGTCAGAAGGCTGCTTGATTGAATCCATATTCATCTTCTGAATCTTCTCGCGCATTTTTTCGCCTTGCTTGCTGGTCGAGAAAACAGGATCAGAACAGAACTTTTGGGTTGCATCTTGATCAATACGATCCAAGCCAGCGATACCATCTGCTCTAAAGCCATCCTTCATCATCTTATTGAATTTAAGGTCATTCGCTTGCTGAGCGATTGCAAAGTCTTGCATGCTGAATGCTGCTACTGCAAAAGTAGTAATAGCTAAGAGGGATTTGATGTTCTTCATATTCATATTCTCTGTCTCTTATCCATTAACGCTTCAAACCAGGAGTTTCAACTGTTCCACCATTGGCATTCTTTGCCATATACATCGACAAAGCTACAGTCAAATCAGAGCCATAAATCGGGAATGGGAAACGCTGCTGACGATAGCAATCGTTCAAACGCTGTTGCATGGTCCAAAACTGTCCGCTTGAGACGCGATATGCTGGCCAATAGCCCCAACCCAAAGCAGCACCCTTTTGTGTAGTGATGTTGGGTAGGTCTTGCAAGCGAATCCGCTTACCATCCTCACCGTGACAAGACGCGCAGGAAAAATCCATGGGACCACCCTGGAAATAGAATGCACGCTTACCAAGCTCATACATTTCTTTTTCTTTAGGATGATTCGTGCTCACTTTAATCTTGTCACCCTTAGATAAAGTGACTACGTAAGCCACAATCGCCTCCATATCCTTCTTAGGTCCCTTTTGAAAGGGGGCATCAACTATTTCTTGCAGGTCACGACCCTGTAGCTTTTGCATACACGTCATCAAGCGTGACTCAAGATCTTGAACTTTATTAGTATCTTTGAAGTAGCGTGGCAGTTGTGCTGCTGCACCTTTCACAACTCCAGGCCCTAGACCTAAATCACACTTCTCAAGTGTGGCGTTTTTAGGACCGGCTGGTTTTTTCCATAACTCTTCACCCGCAGCTTCATACAGCTCGGAAGGATTTCCATCTGCAATCATCTCGCGATACTTTGCAATATCATCTGTTGCATTTTGCGCATACGATGAAGATGAAATTGACAAGATTGTTGCCAATACTCCTGAGGCTAAGCCTAAGGTGAATTTACGCTGCATTTATTACCCTTTCAAAACTATAAAGATGGCAAAGATATTTGGCATTAAGAAGCAGTTGCTTCATCGGTGCGCTTGTCACCTTTGCTATCAACCCAACTCACTACAATCTTGTCGCCTTTGGCGCCTTTGTATTTGAAGTTCAAAAATGGATCCTTAGAAACTGCTGGACCAAATTGACCATTCAATACATCTTTACCATTTGCTTTGACATTAATTGTGCTGATGAACCATGCAGGAATCGTTTTACCGGCAGCATCTTTACGCTGACCAGATTCCATATCGTGCTTCATCAAAATTTTTACATCCACAATTCCACCGTTCTCAGCAGCTCTAACGCGCATTGGATCAGCCATGTTTTCCTCTTGTATCTAGTGATTCGTTAATAGTATTGAATGGGGTTTAGAGTAATTAAGCGCGGCAATTAACCGCCGCAACCACCTAATGTGACTTTTACTTCCTTAACGGCCATGCTCCACTTGCCATCCGCTTTTACCAAAGCATAGACATTGGAGGTTTGACCCATTTTGATACGAGTAGTTACAAACGGCTCAGTACCAGCAGGAATGAAGAATTGTGCAGCCAAGGAGCTTGGGTTTTTTTCAACCAAGATAGCCATTTGCTCTGCCTTGAGAGTAGTTGTAATGCCAACGGGAACTACTGCGCCATTTTCTGCAATATCAGGAGCATTCAAAGTGACGGCAGCAGATTTATCTGGGCTACCTGCGCCTAAGATTTTGAATACATCATCTAAGCTCTTGCCTTCAAAAGCGGCTTTATTCCACTCTTGCGCTTGGGCTACGCTGATAAGACCCGCAGAAGCCATCAAGCCAAAAACAGCTGAATATTTCAATAAACTGCGTCGCTGCTGATTCATAAAAACTCCTTAAATAATCTACTCTTAGTATCAAATATAGCGGTATTTCAAAAAACCCTCTGCAAAACTATTGTCCCGTAAGTACCCAGCGCACAAGTATTGCCCTATCTTCATTGGATAACTGTGGCTGTGGCGGCATCGGAATTGCTCCCCACACGCCTGAACCGCCATTTTTGACTTTAGCCATGAGCTTCTCCTGAGCCCCGTTCTGGTCTTTATATTTTGCTGCAATATCGGCAATCGATGGGCCTACTAACTTCGCATTTGACGCATGGCAAGCAGAGCAGTTTTCATTCTTAAATAATGCTGCTGGCCCTTTTGTAGATGCAGCATGGGTATCAGCGGCATGGGCCAAGCCCTCACCCGCAGAACCGGGTAACTTATCCATTGGCGGCTTGGTTGTGTCTGCACCTCGGTATGGACCATAGAGGCGATTTTGCTCTGCAATGTTGCCATGGGCATTTCTGGCAAAGTCAAGGAGCGTAGACCCGATTTGCACAAACTTGATGCAATTGCTCATACATGAAGAACCATTCACATCTGGCTTACCATTGACGCTCCAAAAGCCGTGATTTCTAGTCATGCCATTTCGGTTCGGCATCTTTTTCTGTACTTCAGCGATATTGGCATTACTCAGGACAAAATCATCCGGAACAATTTCACCCAAGCTCAAAATAAATGCAACAAGTGCATAGGTTTCATCCGGCGTTAAAGATCTAGGTGCATTCCAAGGCATGGCGCGATAGATGTAATCCCACAAAGTAGAAACGGTGGGAACTTTCATCAAGGTAGTACGCTGTGGTTGCTTACGATCCGCCAAGGACGCAACTTTGCCAGTTTTGATGTCATCTACTGTCGTTCCGCCAGCGATTGGGGTGAAGATCTCATTAGATTCCCCGAAGACGCCATGACAGCTAGCACATTTAGATTCCCAAATTGCCTGCCCTTGTTCTACAGAGCCAGATCCCTTCGGCAAACCCTTAAAGTCAGGACGAACATCAATATCCCATGCAATCACTTCTGCCGGTGTGGCATTACGGCCGATGCCTAAATACTGAGTAGCGCCTTGTGAACTTTGCGCATAGGCAAGCTGGGAAGAAAATACCGCAAGGGCTAATAGCGCTAGACGAGCAAATAATTTATCCAACTTGGACATTGCTCACCTCGCCATTGGAGTCTAATTTCCAGGACTGAATTGCATTGTTGTGATAAATCGAGCGATTACCACGTAAATCACGCAGTACTTTTATCGAAGGCTGAATATAGCCAGTATCATCCACCGCTCTAGATTGCAAGATTGCGGGCGATCCATCCCAAACCCAGTCGATATTGAAGCGGGTAATGGATTTTGTGAGGACTGGTGTTTCTAGGTGTGCAGTACGCCAGTTATTGCCACCATCAAATGACACATCAACGCGTTTAATTTTTCCTCGTCCTGACCAAGCCATACCGCTGACGTTGTAAAAACCTTTGTCGAGTAACTGCTGACCGCCAGATGGCGTGGTAATCACAGACTTGCATTCCTGAATTGAGGCATATTGGCGATGCATACCATTTGGCATCAATTCAATATAGTGAACCGCTTCATCTTTGGTATTCCAAGGCATGTCCCCTACTTCTAAACGGCGTAACCACTTCACCCAGCTAACACCCTGCACACCCGGAACTACTAGACGCAATGGGAAGCCATTTTCTGGGCGCAACATTTCGCCATTCATGCTCCAGGCTACGATCGTATCTTCCAAACAGCTCTCTAGATTAATCGTGCGAGTCATGCCAGATCCGTCACCTCCCTCAGCAAGCAGGAACTTTCCTTTTTTCAGATCTGCCCCACATTCCTCAAGCAATACCTTGAGTGGCACACCCGTAAATTCGCAACAAGAAAGCATGCCATGGGTATACTGCACTGTTGGCACAGCGACGTTGCCCCACTCTAGGCCGGTATTAGCGCCGCACTCAATAAAGTGGGTACGGGAGACTGATGGCAGTCTCATTAAATCATTCATGGTGAACACGCGCGCATTTTTGACCATGCCATTCACCATCAAGCGATGGGTTTCTGGATTCAGGTTGTACCAACCCTGGTGATGGCGCTCAAAGTGCAAACCATTGGGAGTAATGGTTCCAAACAAACCTTGCAGCGGAGTAAATGCTACTGAGGAAGCTGCTACTCGCGTCAAACCAGGTGACTCACGTCGTATTAAATTAGCTTCATAGATTGAAGGCACACCGTAAGGCATGGTGGCGACATTTTTTCCCAAGGTGGTTTGCCACTCTTGCTTTTCCAAAATGGCAGGATCACCTTCGCCGACTGCAAAAGCCATTGGTGCGGTCAAGCCTGCTGCTGCCCCACCGACAGCCGATAGAAAGCCTTTGCGTAAAAAGCCACGACGGGTTTCATCAATACCATTGGCATTGATATCAGCAATTAAGTCCTGAGAGACAAAGTGTTCTGGCGCTTTGACTAAACGAGCTCGATGGGCAGACTTCTCCACTGCAGAGATATCTTCAGCACGCAGTTCAATTTGCTTGTTTGATATAGCATCTTTTTCTGTCATTAATGAATACCTTCAGCAATCTTGGCACACACTGATTGGCACATATCTACGGTTGCGTTATCTGCTATTGAGTAATAGACGGTTACGCCTTCTTTACGCCGGAGCAAAATGCCTGCTTTGTGTAATGCCAAAAGATGTCTTGAAACATTGGCCTGACTTGAACCGCACAATTCGATCACTTCAGAGACCGATTTTTCCCCGCTACAAACTGCATACATGATCCGCAGGCGAGAAGGCTCTGATAGCACGTTGAAATAAGCGGCTACCTTTAAAAATACCGCCTCCATTTGCTTTGGAGTTAGGTTCTTTGTCGCTTTTTGAGCTCTTGCTTTCATGCGGTCTATTAATATGAATATATGCGTATAAAAGCATATTTAACGCTTATATCCACCCTATTTATATAGTGAGATACCCTTAGAGCGTCTGACGATACAATCCAGCGATGGACATGGAAGCACTCATCCTCTCATTAAAGCTAGCTATTTGGACTTTGGTCCTCATTCTTCCTTTTGGAGTTTGGGTAGCACATCATCTGCAAAGCATGGGCAAGGCCAGGTCATGGATTGAGGCCGCTCTAGCTCTTCCTCTGGTTCTGCCGCCAACCGTTTTAGGCTACTACCTTCTAGTTGGCCTGGGTGGCAAAAGTATCTTGGGTATTCCTTTGGTGTTTTCATTCACTGGAATTTTGATTGCCTCACTGATTGTTAACTTGCCTTTTGCCATTCAACCAATCCAGCGCGCGTTTGAGGCAATTAATCCAGAAATTCGGGAAGCAGCTCAAGTGAGCGGTCTCTCTCAGTGGCAAATCTTTCGCCTCATTGAATTACCTTTAGCTTGGCGCGGCATTACCAGTGCAGCTGTTCTGACTTTTGCCCATACCCTTGGTGAATTCGGTGTCATCCTGATGGTCGGTGGTGCCATTCCAGGAGAAACTAAAACTGTTTCGATTGCCATTTACGACAAAGTCCAAAGTTTTGATACCGTTGGCGCTGGCGCACTCTCATTCATCTTGCTAGCCACTTCGCTAATTGCCATTGCCATTTCATATGGCGTGTTTAGTCGTCACCCCTCGCGTGCTAAAAAGTGGAGAAGCTGATGTTCAAAATTAAGCTCTCTCAGACCACGCCTAACCCTTTGCAACTCAGTCTCGAATGCGTCCCCGGAGAACTCCATGCCTTGGTCGGACCATCAGGTAGCGGCAAGACAACCGCCTTAAGAACTATTGCTGGCCTTAATAATGCTGAAACGGGAAAAATCGAATGTGGCGGCGAAATCTGGTTTGAAGCCAATGAAGTGAAGGGCATTACTACCTCACTCAGCCCTGCCCAACGCTCTTGCGGATTCTTATTCCAGCAGTACGCCCTCTTTCCACATTTATCTGCGCTCGAGAATGTCTGCATACCACTATATAACTCGGTGGCTGATGTTACGGAGCGTAAAGTACAAGCACAACGATGGCTGAACCGCATGGGTATTGGTGATTTAGCCATTCGCATGCCCAATCAACTCTCTGGCGGTCAGCAACAACGGGTGGCATTAGCAAGAGCCTTGGCAAGATCACCCAAGATCTTATTATTGGATGAACCTTTTTCTGCGGTAGATGCGCCAACACGCCAAGGTCTCTATAAAACCTTAGCTGAACTGCGTAAAGATTTAAATATTCCGATTCTGTTGGTGACTCATGATCTTCGCGAAGCCGATTTATTAGCAGATCGTATTACTGTCATCGACCAAGGTGTTGGACTGCAGACTGCTCCACCCCAGGTTCTTTTTGAAAGACCTAGAAATTCTCGCGTTGCAGAGCTAGTAGGCATCAATAATAAGTTTGAAGGCGTATTTACTGAAGGCAAACTGACTTGGAGTGGATGTAATCAGATATTTAATGTGGTTGATAAGGGCAAGATCCCCCCGCACACTCCCGTTGCTTGGGTCATCCCTGCAGATGGCATCAGCCTTGATGCAACACCCAGTAAAACAGCAATTGAAGCCAAAGTGGAGCACATCAGTTCATTAGGTCAGATTGCCGTCATTCAACTACGCACACTCGCAGGGAATCATGTCATTACTTGGGAAGCATCTGCTGCTGAGGTAAAACGCTTATCTTTGGAGGCTGGCAATAAGTCTTATATTGAAATTGATGGGGGCAAGATTCACATCATGCCACTGCGCCCAATCAACGACCCAAGGCGCTTCAGTAATTAGTCATTACTAAATGGGCTTCTGAGCCACCAAACCGAGTATGGCAGACATACCAGTATGTCTTGGACCTTCTGATAATGCTTTTTCGTAAGAATGAAGCTCCAGGATATTAAAGTCTTGAGCTAAATCGCGAATCAGCTCTTCTGTATAGAGATGTTCTATCAATGATGGGCCACCCGTTTTATATTCCAACTGCTTAGGTGTGTAACCCTGCAGAATAAAGAGGCTACCTGGCTTCAGAGTCTCGTAAGTCTTTTGAAAGATCCGCTTACGCATTGCCGGATCAGCAAACTGAATAAAGATTCCGATGACAGCATCATAAGTATTAGCATGCCATATAAAGCTATCAGTATCGGAGAATGAATATTCAACTTCTACCTGATTATCTTTAGCAAACTGTTTTGCTTTAGCTAACGCAATATCCGATGCATCAAAGCCAACCACCTGCATACCTTGCTTTGCCAGCCAGACACCATTGCGACCCTCGCCATCAGCAATACAAAGCACCTTGTCACCAGTCTTGAGATACTGATTTGCCTTTTCAACAAGGTACTCATTCGGCTCTTTTCCAAAGATGAACTCTTCTTTATCAAAGCGCTCATTCCAGAACTGGGTTGCGTCAGCAAAGCTCATAAGAATCGAATGCCTTACTTCTTCAAGCCGCCAACAAGATCGCTTTTAAGATCGTTGATATTCTCAAGGCCTACTGCAATACGTACTAAGCCATCTGTAATTCCTGCAACTTTGCGAGCCTCTGGCGTTACACGGCAATGCGTTGTCGTCGCTGGATGAGTAATCGTGGTACGGGTATCGCCTAAGTTAGCTGTAATAGAGCAAAGCTTGGTTTGATTGATTAGGTTGAAAGCCGCTTTTTTTCCGCCCTTGAGAACAAAGGAGAGAATAGCCCCACCCGTTTTTTGTTGGCGCATTGCCAAAGCATGTTGCGGATGTGATTTAAGGCCTGGATGGTAGACGCGTTCAACACCAGACTGTTTCTCGAGCCATTGCGCTAATGCAAGGGCATTCTCGCTCTGCTGCTTCATACGAAGCTCAAGTGTCTCCAGACCTTTGAGAAACACCCAAGCATTAAAAGCAGACAGTGTTGGTCCTGCGGTTCGAACGTATGGGAATACCTTACCCATAACAAAATCTTTGCTGCCCACAATCGCACCGCCAACCACTCTACCCTGACCATCTAAATACTTGGTTGCTGAATGAATCACGACATCAGCACCTAAAGCCAATGGCTTTTGGAGAGCTGGTGTGCAAAAACAGTTATCTACCGCAAATAAGGCTTTTGCTTTCTTGGCAATCTTAGAAATCGCTTTGATATCGGCAATCTCAGTCAAAGGATTTGATGGGGTCTCAAGATAAAACAGTTTGGTGTTTGGCTGGACAGCAGCTTGCCATGACTTGGTATCTGCCAAATCAACATATGTAGTGGTAATTCCAAAGCGGCCAAGGATGTTAGTGAACAACTGAATCGTTGCACCAAAGACAGAACGTGAGCAAACTACATGATCGCCCGCTTGCAAATGCGCCATCGCCATCGTCAAAATGGCAGACATACCAGAAGCAGTTGCAATGCAAGCTTCACCACCTTCTAAAGCGGCCAAGCGATCTTGGAACATACTGACAGTTGGATTGGTAAAGCGTGAATAGATAAAACCTTGGTCCGCATGGGCAAAGCCATCAGCCGCTAACTCAGCACTATCAAAACAGAAACTGGAAGTCAGAAACATGGCCTCTGAATGCTCTTGATATTCAGCTGTGCGACGAGTACCAGCGCGGACCGCTAAGGTCTCGAGCGCTAGCTTAGAAAAATCAGGTTTTTTGCGGGTAGGTTTGCTCTTCATACTGCTATTTTGACACCGAATTGCAGAATTGCCTCGAGTGAGGCAATTCTTGTCGCTTTTTAGTCTTCGGTAGCCAAATGTAGGTGGAGCTGGGAGCGAGCAAAGTCGCTTGAATCACGCTGACGGTCTGCCTGTGCAGCAGAAGAATTACGCTGCGCTTCCAAGGCATCCAAATACGATTCATTAATGTCGCCAGTAATGTAATGCCCATCAAAACAAGAGGCTTCGAAATTATGGAGATTGGGATTGATATCCCTTACCGCCTGTTTCATATCTTCAACGCTTTGATAGATGAGTTGGTCGGCGCCAATCATCTTGTTAATTTCTTCATCAGTGCGACCATAGGCAACTAACTCGCTACGCGTTGGCATATCAATACCGTAGACGTTCGGGAAGCGCACTGGAGGTGCAGCAGAGGCAAAGATCACTTTCTTAGCGCCAGACTCGCGTGCCATTTGCACAATCTCAAATGAGGTAGTGCCACGGACAATAGAATCATCCACGATCAAGACAGTCTTATCTTTAAACTCAATCCGCATGGCATTGAGTTTCTGACGAACAGACTTTTTACGCACAGCCTGTCCCGGCATGATGAAAGTACGACCGATATAACGATTCTTAAAGAAGCCTTCGCGATAATCCACGCCTAATTTCTTAGCCACTTGCATTGCTGCAGGACGACTAGAATCCGGAATCGGCATAACTACATCAATTTCATCGACATTAGTCTCTTTGCGAATCTTCTCCGCCAAGTAATCACCCATGCGCATACGCACGTTATAGACCGTGACTCCATCGATGGTGGAGTCTGGACGAGCCATGTAGACGTATTCAAAAATACAAGGCGTCAGAACAGCATTCGGTACGCATTGACGCGCATAGAAGTTGCCGTCTAAATCAATATAGATGGCTTCACCAGGATTAACATCCCGCACAAAGGTAAATCCGAGACCTTCCAGTGCAACGGATTCAGAGGCTACCATCCATTCTGGACCTTGCGGTGTATCAATCCGCCCAATACAAAGAGGACGAATACCAAATGGATCGCGGAATGCTAGCAAGCCATAGCCAGCAATCAAAGAGACTACGGCGTATGAACCCTTAACGCGACTTGTTACGCCGGTGACAGCATTAAACATCGCGCCCTCATCCAAGGCAGCACTATTTGTTTCTTTTTGGAGTTCATCTGCTAAGACGTTTAGCAATACTTCGGTATCTGAGCTGGTGTTAATGTGGCGACGATCTCGATAAGCCATCTCTACACGTAAGCTTGGAGCATTGGTGAGGTTGCCGTTGTGAGCCAAAATAATGCCGTAAGGCGCGCTGACATAAAACGGTTGCGCTTCTTCTTCGCTACTTGCTGAACCAGCGGTGGGATAACGTACTTGGCCAATACCAGCATTACCCACTAAGCTGCGCATATTGCGAGTTCTAAACACGTCTCGCACTAAGCCATTGGCTTTATGCATCGTAAACGAATTACCGTTCATCGTCGCAATGCCGGCAGCATCTTGTCCGCGATGCTGCAAGAGCAACAAAGCATCATAGAGAAGTTGGTTGACTGGGGAGTGGGAAACAGTTCCGACGACGCCGCACATATCTCTAATTTCCTATTGTTAATGTAGGAGTAATGGTTGGGGTGATTTTAGGCATTGTATTACTCAATTGCTTTGCCCAATCGGTTGGCAACCAACCTTTAATTAATCCAGTAGCCATATCAACGGTCGGCCTGGTAAGTGCGTTTTTCCATGCCACACTCTGTGGAATAGGAGTCAAGGCTGCCAAGGTGGCAAGTACCACCACAATCAAGCCACCGCGTAATAAACCAAACGCCAAGCCTAAAAAACGGTCCGTCAAACTTAAGCCTGCTGACAAAATAATCTTTTGCACTAAGCCACCGAACAATCCACAGATAATCAAAGTCAATACAAACAGAATGAACCAACTCAAACCAAGGCTGAGCAATTCGTCTAGATGAAAGGTTGAAAGCCATTCAGTAGAAAGATAGTTACTGTAGTGATAAGCCACCCAAGCAGCGACGAACCAAGAAGCAAGCGCCAGAACTTCTTTAAATAATCCGCGTGAGATACCCACTAGGGCAGACACCAAAAGTACCACTAGGGTGAAATAATCCACCGATGTTAGCTTTAAGGTGGATAAGTATTCCATTACTGCTTACCAGTCTCAACAAGTCTTGGTGAAAGACCCATTGCCTTGGTTTTCTTTTCTGCTGCTTCTGCAGAATCTTTATCTGCGAATGGACCGGCTCGCAAAACATAGAGCTTAGTCCCATCACTACTTGTTTTATTAAACACGTAGTTTGGAATCTTTTGATCTTTCAGTTTAGCAACCCAGCCTTTAGTGCGATCTTCAGATGCAAATGCGCCAAGTTGAATGATGAACTTGCCAGAGCCATTGGCCGCACTCGCACCATTAGCACTACTGACATTGTCTTTGGTCGCATCATCCGTCTTTGCTTTAGCACTAGAGGCAGAAACTACCTCTTCTCCTGTTGCCAATCCTAGACCAGCAGCCTTACCAGGAGCAGGCTTTGTTTCTGACTTAGGTTCTGACTTAGGTTCTGACTTAGGTTCTGTCCTTGCTTCAGACTTTACTTCGGGAGCAGCTGCGGATTCTTTAGCAGACTCCACTGGGGCGTCTACTTTTACTCTTTCTTCAGTTCTGGCTTCCGGCTTTGCTTCAATACCAGGAATTGGCAAACTCGTAACGATATTGACTGCAATATCGTTAGGCGCAGACTTTGGCCGACTATCGAGAATGCGAGGTAAACCAACAACGGCAATCAGAACCAATACTGCCGCGCCAATCAATCGATGGCGCGCTCTTTGTTGTTCTGGATCTTCTGTGAGGGCAAGCTCTTCAGCTTCAAGGGCTCGTTGGAAACTACGGGGAGCGGTCCGCTGAGCAGAACGACGCCTTGCTGAACCCAATTCAAGGTCATCAGCCTGAGTTTTTCGCTTAAAAAAGCTCGGTAAACGAATCATGGATCAATGCGCCTGGTTGTTTCGATAAGCCATTACGCCTGCAACAGTATAGAAGGATCCGAAGGTCACAATTCTATCACCCTCACCAGCCTGAGATAGCGCTTTTTGATACGCTGAAGCTGGATTTTCGAAGATTTCGATACCGCCATCAGCCCCATTTTTTGGCTTTACTCCCAGAGCCTCAAGTTGCTGGGCTAAGGTTTTTGCCAACGCTGCCCGAGGGGTTGGCAAATCCGTACAAAACCAGAAATCCACGATGTCCAGCAAAGGCTTTATCACGCCTTCGATATCTTTATCAGCCATAGCGCCAAAAATGGCATAGGTATAGGGGTGATAGCCCATTTTGTCTAAGCCCTGAGCTAGAGTGGCGGCAGCATGGGGGTTATGAGCAACATCCAAGACCACCGTCGGTTGACCTGGTAGAACCTGAAAACGACCCGGTAACTCGACCATGGCAAAACCATTGCGAATATCCTGCGCGCTGACTGGCAAACGTTGATGCAAAGCCATTAAGGCAGCAATCACAGCAGAAGCATTCAAAATCTGATTAGCACCGCGCAGTGCTGGGTAACCAAGCCCACTAAAGCGTTTATTACGGCCGGCCCAACCCCATTGCTGTTTATCACCCTGGAAGTTATAGTCCCGACCCTGCAACCAAAGATCACAACCCAACTTTTCTGCATAGTCAATTAAAGATTGTGGCGGCACGGGGTCACCGCAGACAGCAATGTGGCCAGGGCGAAAGATCCCGGCTTTTTCCAAAGCAATTGCCTCACGCGTATCACCCAAAAAATCCGCATGATCAATATCAATACTTGTCACGATGGCGCAATCTGCATCCACAATATTGACGGCATCTAAACGACCGCCCATACCCACCTCAAGTACCACGGCATCTAAATTTGCTTTAGCAAACAAATGCATGATCGCCAGAGTGGTGAACTCAAAATAGGTCAGCGTTGGTGCATCAACCAGACTCACGCGGGCTTGTTCGATCGCTACAAAGTGTTCTAACAAAAGACCATCTTTCACTTCTTCGCCGTTAAGGCGAGCGCGCTCATTAAAACTGAGTAAATGGGGTGAAGTGTGACAACCCACTCGATAGCCAGAAGCCAGCAGGATACTTTCTAGATAGGCACAGGTAGAACCTTTGCCGTTCGTACCTGCGACAGTAATAACTGGACAATCAAAGTGAAGGTCTAGTGCAGCCTTAACGCGATTAATGCGCTCAAGACCCATATCGATACCAAGGGGATGAGCGGTTTCGAGGTGACTCAGCCAAGCCTCGAGGCTGGTGAAAAGAATTGGGGCTTGGTGTGCTGTGCTCAAGCGCTTAGACAGCTGCGCTACCCGCGATCGCAGGCTCAGGAAGTTTCTGCAAGAGTGCTAAGAGTCGCGCAATCTCACCACGCATTTGACGGCGATCCACAATCATGTCGATGCCCCCTTTTTGCATTAAGAACTCAGAGCGCTGGAAACCTTCTGGCAATTTTTCCCGAACGGTTTGCTCAATCACGCGCGGGCCAGCAAAACCAATCAAGGCTTTTGGCTCCGCCATTACCACATCACCCATAAAAGCAAAACTAGCGGAGATGCCACCCATGGTTGGGTCGGTCAATACGCTGATATAAGGCAAACCTTTTTTAGACAACAAGGTCAACATCGAATTAGTCTTCGCCATCTGAAACAAGGACAGCAAGCTCTCTTGCATACGAGCGCCGCCAGTAGCGGTTACGCAAATGAAGGCACATTTTTTATTGATGGCTTCTTGCACACCGCGTGCAAAACGCTCACCTACCACGGAGCCCATGGAGCCACCCATGTATTGGAACTCAAAACAAGCTGCGACTACTGGAATGGCTTCAATTTTTCCAACCATCACAATCAGAGCTTCCGTTTCGCCAGAAGCGTCATTTGCTTCTTTAATGCGATCTGGATACTTTTTAGAATCTTTAAATTTCAGGGGATCAGTTGGATAGATATCGGCACCGATTTCGTAACGACCTTTTGGATCGAGTAAATTATCTAGACGCTGACGTGCGCCGATACGCATGTGATGACTACATTTTGGACAGACTGAAAGATTGGCTTCGATATCCGTGCTGTAGAGAACCGTTTCGCAGCTAGGGCACTTTACCCACAATCCCTCTGGTACTGATTTGCGATTCGCAGGATCAGTATGTTGAATTTGGGGAGGGAGTAATTTATCTATCCAGCTCATTAGTTTTGACTATCCAATGCGTCTCGAATCTCACGAATGAAGGTTTCCAGTGATTGTACCGCCTGCCCTGGGGGCGCATCCTCCAAAAGACGAATAATCCGACTACCAATGACCACCGCATCAGCGCTAGCAGATACTGCCTTAGCGCTCGCAGCATCGCTAATTCCAAAGCCCACCGCAATGGGAATATCAGTCTCTTCGCGGATTTTAGGAATGATGCTAGCGACATCTTGGGTATTCAGATGTGAGGCCCCAGTTACTCCGCGCATAGATACATAGTAAATGTATCCAGAGGCGATCTTGGCAGCATCTTTAATACGTTCGTGTGATGAAGTTGGTGCCAATAGGAAAATGGGATCGATTCCCGCAACGCGCATACGTGCTGCAAAGTCAACGCACTCTTCTGGCGGGTAATCCACCACCAAGACACCATCCACACCCGCTGCTTTAGCTTCGGTTGCAAAACGTTCTGTACCCATTTGCTCAACAGGATTGGCATAGCCCATGAGTACCACTGGAGTAGTCGCATCTTTTTTACGGAACTCTTTGACCATCTCTAAACAAGAATGCAAAGTGACGCCATGCGTTAATGCACGCTCAGATGATCTTTGAATGACAGGGCCATCAGCCATTGGATCAGAGAATGGCACACCCAATTCAATGACGCTGGAACCACCGCGCACTAATGCGTGCATGAGTTCTACCGTCATTCCAGGATCGGGATCACCAGCCGTAATAAACGGAATCAAGCCTTTTTTACCCGTTGCTTTTAACTCTTTAAAGAGTGCAGTAATTTTTGACATGCTATTTTTTAATTAACCTTCTGATCCTGTTGCTTGTGCAACGGTGTGCATGTCCTTGTCGCCACGGCCTGAGAGATTGACCAAGATGGTTTTATCTTTTGGCAAAGTCTTAGCAAGCTTGCAGGCATAAGCAATCGCATGGGAAGACTCTAGCGCAGGAATGATGCCCTCAATTTGGCAACAGTCATGGAAAGCCTTGAGTGCTTCTTCATCCGTAATAGCCACATAGTCAGCACGACCAGAATCTTTCAACCAAGCATGCTCAGGACCAACACCTGGATAGTCCATGCCAGCAGAAACAGAATGCGTTTCCGAGATCTGACCATTCTCATCCTGAAGCAAGTAAGTGCGATTACCGTGCAATACACCTGGCTTACCAACACACAGTGCTGCTGAATGTAAACCACTACCCAGACCATGGCCTGCAGCCTCTACACCGACTAATTTCACTTCCGGAAAATCAATGTAGGGATAGAAAATACCCATAGCATTTGAGCCGCCGCCAACGCAAGCTAATACAAAGTCTGGTTGACGACCAGTCATCTCTGGCATTTGTACTTTGCACTCTTCACCAATCACGCTTTGGAAATCACGCACCATCATCGGATAAGGATGCGGACCTGCAACGGTACCGATGATGTAAAAAGTGTTATCTACATTGGTCACCCAATCGCGCATCGCTTCATTCAGTGCATCTTTTAAGGTTTTGGTTCCAGACTCAACGGGAACTACCTTGGCACCTAGTAACTTCATCCGAAATACGTTTTGTGCTTGACGCGCTACATCTACAGAACCTTGATACACAGTACAGTCCAGACCAAAGCGCGCGCAAATCGTGGCAGTAGCAACACCGTGTTGCCCTGCTCCTGTCTCGGCGATGATGCGTGGCTTACCCATGCGCTTGGCGAGCATCGCTTGACCAATGACATTATTAATCTTATGGGCACCAGTGTGGTTTAAGTCTTCACGCTTGAGATAGATCTGTGCGCCGCCGAGCATTTCGCTCCAACGCTTCGCATGATAGACCGGTGAAGGCCTACCGACAAAGTGTTTCAGTTCGTAGTGGAACTCTTCAATGAACTCAGGATCATGTTGATATTTTGCATAGGCTTCTTTGAGCTCATCTAATGCATACATCAATGTCTCAGAAACAAACACACCGCCATAAGGACCGAAGTGTCCTCGTGCATCTGGCTTGTCGTACATAGCTACCTCTTTTGATTTATCTACAGCAAATTATTGGGATGATGCTTTCGCATCTGCTGCGCGCACTGCTTTTACAAAATCAGCCATGAGCGCAGGATCTTTGACACCCCTGCTGCTTTCTACGCCACTAGAGACGTCAACTGCGCAAGGATGCAGGCGTGCAATTGCCTCGCCCACGTTGTGCGTGTTCAATCCACCACTTAAAACGACCCGAGGCGCGTTTTCGCTTACCCATGTTTGTGGAATTCCTTGCCAATCAAAAGGAACGCCTCCGCCACCATAACCCTCAACGAGAGCATCCAGCAGAAAAGCGTTTGCATCCCTATATTGTAGGGAAAAATCATCAAAAGCGAACTGGGCTCCTACACGCGCCGCCTTTATCCAAGGCTGGCCTTGTGCCAACTGCACGCATCTTTGCGGGGTCTCATCCCCATGAAACTGCCATAAGGTGATTGCAGCCGCAGCGCGGATAGCGGCAAACTCCTCATCTGAAGCATTGACTACCAATCCAACCGCGTCTACCCCCGCTGGGAGCCTAGAAATCAGTTGGGCGGCAATATTAGGGCTTACGGCTCGGGCACTGGGAGGGTAAAAGACAAATCCAACGGCATCGACTCCAGCCGAAACAGCAGCATCAATATCCGCTGAGGTCTTTAAACCACAGATTTTGACCCGGGTCCGCCCCGGCGAGTGTGTCAATAAGCCCATAGATCAATGATAAGGCTTTCGGGAGCCTATTTCCCGGTGACCCGATCTGGCAACCAAGAGTTTTTTAGCCAAGGGGCAGGAATCTCAAATTCCGGTGGATAAGCAATTTTGCTTAAATACAGGCCATCCGGCATAAAGGTAGGTGCAGCAAGATGGCGGTCCTTTGCAGCTAATAGTTGCGCCATCCATTCTGGCTTTTGCCTACCCCGCCCTATTTGCAAAAAACTACCGACCAGATTACGTACCATGTGATGCAAGAATGCATTACCACGAATCACAAAATACAACCAAGGTTCTGCAGAAATGATGTCAATCGCATACATCGTTTTGACTGGGGTCTTGCTTTGACACTCGGAAGATCTAAATGATGTGAAGTCATGTTCACCAATGAGACATTGGGCTGCTTCTTTCATGGCATCTAGATCGAACCATTGATTCGGTGGCAACATCACATAACCTGCACGCGCATCGATCATGGGTGAACGGCAAGGGCCTGCATGCAATGCATAAATATAGGTTCGCTCAAATGCAGAGAAGCGGGCACTAAATTCTTCGGGGACGACCTTAGCCCAATTCACCACAATAGATCCGGGCAAAAAAGAATTCACCCCCCTCACCCAAGAAAAATCTTCACGCTCAACCTGAGCATCAAAATGAACTACCTGTCCGAGAGCATGAACTCCAGCATCTGTTCTACCGGCAGTAATGGTTTGTACCGGAAAGCCTTTGGCCTCTTCACCAATAAAAGCCGTAATTGCTTTTTCTAGTTCTGCTTGTACGGTATTTTGATTGTGCTGAACTTGCCATCCAGCATAAGGACTACCATCATATTGGAGACCGAGCGCTATACGCATCGCTCACACCTAAGTCTGACGATGTGAAAGTTCTGACAATAAGCCTTGCGCTTCAATCGTAATGGCTGGATCTACCGAGCTGCTAGAACGAATAATGTCCTCTAAAGACTTCTTCGCTGCCGAGAAATCTTCAATCGTGATGTAAGCGCGAGCCAGATTCAGTTTGACACGCAAGGTATCTGTCAAAGGATTGTTGTCTGGCGCAACTTCGGGAGACGGCTCTTTCGGTGGTTTAGAAAGATCAAGATCGATCCCTGAAAATAATGTCTTGGCACGCTCAGGCATTTCAAAATGGGGTGCAGGGGTAGGCTTCTGGGGGTCTAGATCTTTCTCCTCAAATGAAGCCGATTCTGAGCTACGGGCGTTACGCGCCAAAACCCAAAGTAAAAGTCCAGTGAATGCAATTAAACCGATCGCCAAAGCGGCTGGTCCAAAACCACCCAAGCCATAATTATTTTCAGCTGATTTTTTTTCTTTGGATTTTTCCAAGAGGCGCTGTAAGTCAGCAATATTCTTTTGCAGTTCTGCAACACGCGCTTTAGCTTGTTCTAGTTCTTTTTCTTGTGCGACTAAGTCTTCTGTGTAACGACGCTCCTCAGCACTACCTTCTGCACTGGAGCCAATTTTCAAGCGATCTTTTGCAGCATTCTCAGCAGCTTTATTTTTTCCACCCTTACTAGAACCATCTACACCTTTATCGCCTTTACCACCCTTCTCAGAGCGCCACTGCTCATTAGCATCAGCCACGAACTGATTGGCTTCAACAGGACTAATGGAGCGCAAGAGTGCTTGACTTGGTTTATTCAGCTCGGCTCCAGAAATTAATCTATTCACACTACCGCTGGCAAACGCATCAGGATTTGCTTTATATAAAGCCAGCATGGTCTGATCTAAGCTAGCGCCCTCTAGGCGTGGTGCCATGATGGTGGCAATTTCAGAAAGACTTTGACCGGGTTTTACAGTCACCTTCTGCGTATCACCTAAGAGGAAGGTATATGTTTTAGTGAGACTTCCACTTGACCAATTCATCTTCACTAAGACATCTAGGAATGGATCATCAGTGATTGGTACAGGATTTACGGTTTCTACTAAAACCATCAACTGCTCTTGACGATTTCGATAAATCATTACTTGCGGATTCAAATCCAGAATTTTTTGCGAGATCCCCAGTTTTTCGAAGGCCGTCTTACCTGGAAGTTCAACAGTAAGGGATGGCAATGCATCCTTTTCGTCCACTCCACTTCTAATGGGAATTTCAACGCGTAAGGGCTCACCAGGTACTGACTGTAATTTAGGAACGCCCAAATGAATCGCGCTGGCCGCACAGGACCAACTGAGCAAAGTAAAGCAAATTACTTTGAGCAATCTCGATTGGTCAAGACCTAGCATCTATGTAATTACCTCTCCAGTAAGATTCTGAGCATGCGGCGCAAGGGCTCAGCTGCTCCCCATAATAGCTGATCGCCGACGGTAAATGCACCTAAATACTCTGGACCCATCGCCAATTTATGCAAACGTCCGATAGGTACTGTTAAGGTACCGCTAACGGCTGCTGGCGATAAATCACGCTCAGTTATTTCACGATCATTAGGCACGACTTTTACCCACTGACTATCGTTTGCCAAGATCGTTTCAATCTCCTGGAGGGGAACATCTTTCTTCAACTTCACTGTCAAGCCCTGGGAATGGCAGCGCATCGCTCCAACCCGCACACATATCCCATCAACTGGAATGCTGCCAGGAGTCCGGAATGCAGGGCGACCTAAGATCTTATTGAACTCAGCGCCACCCTTCCACTCTTCTTTGGTTTGCCCAAGCTCGAGAGGTACGTCGATCCACGGAATCAAACTTCCAGCTAAAGCAGTATTACGGAAATTCTGTTTCGGAAAATCGGGTGATCGTAAGGTTTCAGTCACCTTACGATCAATATCCAAAATCCAGGAAGATGGATCTGCCAATTCTGCAGCCACGCTGTCACGCAAAGCACCCATTTGCAATAGTAACTCGCGCATATTTTGAGCGCCTGCACCAGAAGCTGCTTGATAAGTCATGGCACTAATCCACTCAACCATGTCAGCCTTCACTAAACCACCCATAGCCATCATCATTAAACTGACTGTGCAGTTACTACCGATCCAATTTTTTCCACCCGCAGCTAATGCCTTATCAATCACGGGACGATTCACTGGATCGAGAATCAATACAGCATCATCTTTCATGCGCAATGCGCTAGCAGCATCAATCCAGTGACCACTCCAACCAGCCGCACGCAGCTTGGGGAAGATCTCATTGGTGTAATCACCACCCTGGCAAGTCAAAATGATGTCACAACGGGACAATGCCTTGATGTCATTGGCATCTTGCAAAGTACTTTCACTCTTGGTGACTTTTTTACCATTGAGCAAGGGAACTTCGCCGCCTACTTGGCTCGTGCTAAAGAAAATCGGCTCGATCAAATCAAAATCTTTCTCGGCGAGCATGCGCTCCATCAGAACACTGCCAACCATTCCGCGCCAGCCAACTAAACCTACCAACGGTGTTTTTGTATTTGCCATGATTTAACTACCTAGTGAAAATATTGACTTATTTATCCAGCGAGTGCCGCAACTACTGCATCACCCATTTGTACAGTAGATACCTTTTGAGTGCCTTCTGTATAAATATCAGCAGTACGTAAGCATTGTGCCAACACTTTTTGTACTGCTTTTTCAATCCGGTCAGCTTCTGCAGGCATACCCAAGGAATAACGCAACATCATGGCTACAGACAAAATCGTTGCCAAAGGATTAGCAATCCCTTGACCAGCAATATCAGGCGCAGAGCCGTGGCTTGGCTCATACAAGCCTTTGTTGTTCTTATCCAATGACGCAGAAGGCAACATGCCAATCGAGCCTGTGAGCATCGCTGCTTCGTCCGACAGAATGTCACCGAACAGATTACCGGTCACGACTACATCAAATGCTTTAGGCGCCTTCACCAATTGCATTGCTGCGTTATCGACATACATGTGGGATAACTCAACATCAGGATAGTCTTTAGAAACCCGAATCATGACTTCGCGCCACAACTGCGAAGTCTCTAATACGTTCGCTTTATCCACGCTGCACACTTTTTTACCGCGCTTGCGTGCCGCTTCAAATGCAACGCGACCAATCCGCTCTACTTCTGGCTCGCTGTAATGCATGGTGTCATAACCTTCACGAGCACCTTTAAATAATGGCAACTCTGAGCTACGAATACCGCGAGGTTGACCAAAGTAAATATCGCCATTGAGTTCACGCACAATCAAAATATCCAAGCCACCAATAATTTCAGGTTTGAGGCTGGATGCTGCTGTGAGTTCTGGATAGCAAATCGCTGGCCTAAAGTTAGCAAACAATTCTAAGTGTTTACGTAATCCTAAGATGGCCTGCTCTGGGCGAAGTTCACGAGCAAGCGTGTCGTATTTCCAATCACCGACTGCGCCAAACA
Source organism: Polynucleobacter sp. UB-Siik-W21 (assembly GCF_018687415.1). Lineage (NCBI taxonomy): Bacteria > Pseudomonadati > Pseudomonadota > Betaproteobacteria > Burkholderiales > Burkholderiaceae > Polynucleobacter > Polynucleobacter sp. UB-Siik-W21. Next base: position 1,205,849 of record NZ_CP061289.1, read on the forward strand.
AAATAGCGTCAGCTTTTTTTGCCAACTCTAAAGTCGCTGGCGGCAAAGGATGTCCAGCCACGTCATAGGCAGCGCCACCCACAGGAGCTTCCTCTAGATCAAACTTTGGGCCTAACGCTTGAAGAACGCGAACGGCTTGAGCAACAATTTCCGGGCCGATCCCATCGCCCGGGAGAACTGCAATTTTCATGAAAGGCCTTTAAATCAACGAATTACGGCAATTGTGTCGCAAGCCAAGGCATCTTGAGGATGCGCTCAGCTTCATAAGCCTTGATTTTATCTGCATGACGCAGAGTTAAGCCAATATCGTCCAAACCGTTGAGGAGGCAATACTTCCTAAAGGGGGCTACCTCAAAGCTATAGGCGCTGCCGTCAGGGGCGATAACCTGTTGAGCGTCTAGGTCAATTGTCAGTTGATAACCACTAAAAGCCATCGTCTCGTTAAAGAGGTGATCTACCTGCATTTCGGTCAAAACGATGGGTAAAACACCATTTTTGAAGCAGTTGTTATAGAAAATATCGGCAAAGCTAGGGGCAATCACGGCCCTGAAGCCAAATTGGTCTAAAGCCCATGGCGCATGTTCACGCGAACTACCGCAACCAAAATTCTTACGAGCCAAGAGAATGCCGGCGCCTTTGTAGCGCGGCTGATTGAGCACAAAGTCAGGGTTAATTGGACGAGTACTGCAATCTTGACCAGGTTCGCCATGGTCTAAATAACGCCATTCATCGAATAAGTTCTGACCAAAGCCCGTTTTCTTGATGGACTTTAAAAACTGCTTCGGAATGATGGCATCGGTATCCACGTTCTCACGATTTAGTGGAGCAACTAAACCTTTGTATACCGTAAATTTTTCCATGACTCTGACTCTATCTATATTTTTTGTTTACTTCACAGGGGTAATGACAACGTCCTTACCCTTAGTTTGAGATTGATTCTGCTGAGTAGAATTTGCACCGGATCCGCCCATGGCGCTACCCATGGTTTGCAAATCTTTGCCCATGCCTTCCATGGTATTACTGCAAGCAGAGATGATCACACCTGCAATGCCAACGATGGCTAATCGAGAAATCAATGAGACTGAAGAAAATTTCATCTGGATTACCTTTATGAAATCTTACGAACATCAACAAAATGGCCCTCAATCGCCGCAGCAGCCGCCATTGCCGGACTGACCAAATGGGTGCGACCGCCATTACCTTGACGACCTTCGAAGTTACGATTCGATGTAGAGGCACAACGCTCACCAGGCTCTAAGCGATCAGCATTCATGGCTAAACACATAGAGCAACCGGGCTCGCGCCATTCAAAGCCAGCAGCTTTAAAAATGCGATCTAAGCCTTCCCGCTCTGCTTGGGCTTTCACCAAACCAGAACCAGGAACTACCAATGCCAGCTTCACATTAGCAGCTACTTTCTTGCCAATGCGATCCACCACTTTTGCAGCAGCCCGAATATCTTCAATGCGGCTATTAGTGCAGGAACCAATAAATACTTTATCCACAGAAATACTGCTCAGTGGCGTATTCGGAATGAGATTCATATATTCCAAAGCACGCTCCATCGCAGAGCGCTTGTTTGGATCACGCTCTTTTTCCGGATCAGGAACACGGTCGCTGATAGCAAGCACCATCTCAGGAGAGGTACCCCAAGTGACTTGTGGAGCGATTTCTTCTGCACGCAATTCCACTACCGCATCAAACTGGGCATCTGCATCCGAATGCAATGTTCTCCAATACTGCATTGCTTGCAATAGGGCTTGACCTTGAGGAGCATAAGGGCGACCTTGAATGTATTCAATCGTAGTTTCATCCACAGCCACCAAACCAGATCTTGCGCCACCTTCAATCGCCATATTGCAGAGGGTCATACGACCTTCCATAGACAAATTCCGAATCGCTTCACCAGCAAACTCGATACAGTAACCAGTGCCACCTGCAGTGCCAATCTTACCGATCACCGCCAAGACGATATCCTTAGCTGTAGAACCGGGTTGCAAACGGCCATCTACCCGCACCAACATGTTCTTACTCTTTTTCATGAGCAAGGTTTGAGTGGCCAAGACGTGCTCCACTTCCGATGTGCCAATACCAAATGCCAAGGCACCAAATGCGCCATGCGTGCTGGTATGTGAATCACCGCAGACAACAGTCATGCCAGGTAAGGTTGCACCCTGTTCTGGTCCAATCACGTGAACAATCCCTTGGCGAGCATCATTCATCTTGTATTGGGTAATACCAAATGCATCACAGTTTTGATCTAAGGTGTCGACTTGCAGCTTAGATATAGGATCTGCAATTCCTGCCGAGCGGTCTGTGGTTGGAACGTTGTGATCCGAAACAGCCAAGTTGGCGGAGATGCGCCATACCGGACGACCAGCCAGATTCAAGCCTTCAAATGCCTGAGGGCTGGTTACCTCATGGAGCAACTGACGGTCAATATAGATCGTGGCTGTGCCATCCCCTTCCGAGTAAACAACGTGGTCATCCCACAATTTGTCATAAAGCGTACGAGACATGAGTGCCCTTAAAACCTTTATTTACGAACGGAAATGTTAGGAACCTTACGTGAAGTTTCACCAACATATAACTGACGTGGACGTCCAATCTTGTACTCGGAATCCGTAATCATTTCTTCCCACTGAGCAATCCAGCCAACTGTTCTTGCTAACGCAAAAATACAAGTGAACATATCCGTTGGGATACCCAGTGCGCGCTGCACAATACCTGAGTAGAAGTCCACGTTTGGATAGAGCTTGCGGCTCACAAAATACTCGTCTTCCAAGGCAATCTTCTCTAGGGTCATCGCTAGCTTGAACAATGGATCATCTTGCAGGCCGAGTTCATTTAAAACCTCATAGCAAGTCTCACGCATTAATTTAGCGCGTGGATCGAAGTTTTTGTAAACGCGGTGACCAAAGCCCATCAAACGTACGCTCGAGTTCTTGTCTTTCACCTGGGCGATGAACTCATGAATCTTATCCACGCCGCCTTGTGCTTGAATATCATTCAACATTTGCAAGCAAGCTTCGTTAGCACCACCGTGGGCAGGACCCCAGAGGCAAGCAATGCCAGCAGAAATAGCGGCAAACGGGTTGGTACCTGAAGAACCGCACAAACGAACGGTTGAGGTAGAGGCATTTTGCTCATGATCTGCATGCAAGATAAAGATGCGATCCAAAGCGCGAACTAAAACTGGGTTTACTTTGTACTCTTCACACGGCGTAGCAAACATCATGCGCATGAAGTTTGCGGTGTATGACAAAGAGTTATCTGGATAGATAAAAGGTTGTCCTACGGAGTACTTGTACGACATTGCCACTAAGGTTGGCATCTTCGCAATCAAACGAATCTGCGCCACTTCACGTGCATAGGAATCGCTGTAATCAATCTCATCATGGTAGAACGCAGCCATGGCACCAACCAAACCAGTTAACACAGACATGGGATGGGCATCGCGACGGAAACCGCGCAAGAAGAATTGCATTTGCTCGTGGACCATGGTGTGGTGAATCACCATTTGATCGAAATCTTTTTTCTCGGTCGCGTTGGGCAATTGGCCATTAATCAAAAGGTAGCAAACCTCTAAGAAGTCGCAGTTCGCAGCCAAATCATCAATCGGGTAACCACGATAGAGCAACTCGCCTTTGTCACCATCGATGTAGGTAATTTTGCTATTGCAGGATGCGGTAGATAGAAAGCCTGAGTCGTAAGTGAACTTACCAGTTTGACCATAGAGCTTGCGAATATCGATGACATCAGGACCAACCGTGCCTTTATAAATTGGCAGATCAATATCTGGTGTTCCATCCGAAAACGAGAGTTTTGCCTTGATGTCCGATTCAATCATTTCTAATCCTTAGTCATTCAAAATTATGATTAATACACTATTCGATCACACGCTTGCACTACTACTTGCACCAAAAGACTGAATTACCTCTCTCTCAGCTTTTGTAAAACTGTTTTAAAGGAGTCAGACTGCATCTCCTGCTCCAGTCCAGCCACCGAATCTTTACGACCGATTAATAAATCCATCAGGTCATTGTCATCTAAGGCCAATAACTGGCTCAATACTTTGCCATCTTCCACGCTTAACTGAGCGCCGTAACGCTCAAAGAAACGCTGCAGAATTAAATCGTTCTCTAGCAAGCCCCTGCGAGCATCACTTTTTAAGCGATATAACTCTGCATTACCGAGGGTCATACTGCCCTACGAACCATCAACTCCTTGATCTTACCAATCGCCTTAGTTGGATTCAAATGCTTAGGACATACATCCACGCAATTCATAATAGTGTGGCAACGGAATAAGCGGTATGGATCTTCCAAGTTATCCAAGCGCTGACTGGTCTCTTCATCCCGACTATCAGCAATAAAGCGATAGGCCTGCAACAAACCTGCAGGGCCCACAAACTTATCAGGATTCCACCAGAAAGAGGGGCATGAGGTTGAGCAAGATGCGCACAGAATGCACTCATACAAGCCGTTCAACTCTTCACGCTCTTCAGGGCTCTGCAAACGCTCTTTCTCTGGCGGTGGATTGTCGTTTACCAAATAAGGCTTGATAGACAAATACTGTTTGAAGAACAAAGTCATGTCGACGATCAAATCACGTACGACTGGCAAGCCAGGTAATGGACGCAATGTGATGACCTTAGGCAAAGTCAACATATTGGTCAAGCAAGCCAAACCATTTTTACCGTTGATGTTCATTGCATCTGAACCACATACACCCTCACGGCATGAGCGGCGATACGAGATGGTTTCATCTTGTTTCTTCAAAGAGATCAAGGCGTCCAACAACATACGCTCACCAGTAAGCTCTAACTCATAGCACTGCATTCGTGGTGCTGCATCGACATCTGGATCGTAGCGGTAAATTTCAAATATACGGATATCACTCATCTTCTATCTCTCTTACTTAGAAAGTACGTTCTTTTGGAGGAACTGAATCAACAGTCAATGGTTTCAATTGGACTGGCTTGTAGTCCAAACGATTGCCTTCGCTATACCAAAGAGTGTGTTTCATCCAGTTGTCATCATCGCGATGCTGGTGATCGTCATGCGAGTGTGCGCCACGACTTTCTTTGCGAGCTGCCGCAGAAATCATGGTTGCGTTTGCTGTCTCAACCAAGTTAGCCACTTCCAAAGCTTCAATACGGGCGGTATTAAAAATCTCAGACTTATCTTTAACCCACAAGTTCTTTGCACGCTCGGTGAGTTTCGCCATTTGACGAACTCCTTCATCCATTAACTCTTGGTTACGGAATACACCGGCGTATTTCTGCATCGTTTTACGAATATCGTTAGCGACATCTTGTGCATACTCGCCAGAATGAGAGTTATCCAACTTCGCAATACGCTCCAAGGTTTGCTGACCCGCATTCGCAGGTAATTTCTTGAACTCACGATTCTTAAGATTCAAACCAACGATGTGGTTACCTGCTGCACGACCGAATACCAAGAGGTCGAGTAATGAATTAGTACCTAAGCGGTTTGCGCCGTGCACAGAAACGCATGAGCACTCACCAATGGCATACAAACCATGAACGACTTCATTGTGTTTGCCATTTGCTGGAACAACCACTTGACCATTGATATTGGTTGGAATGCCACCCATCTGGTAATGAATCGTTGGCACAACAGGGATTGGCTCTTTAGTGACGTCAACGTTTGCGAAGTTCATACCGATTTCATAAACCGAAGGTAAACGCTTCATGATGGTCTCGGCACCAATGTGCGTCAAATCCAGCACAACATAGTCACCGTTAGGACCGCAACCGCGCCCCTCTTTGATTTCTTGATCCATACACCGCGATACGAAATCGCGTGGAGCCAAATCCTTATAGGTTGGCGCATAACGTTCCATGAAACGCTCGCCATCTTTATTACGCAAGATGCCACCTTCACCGCGGCAACCTTCAGTTAACAACACACCTGCCCCAGCTACACCAGTTGGGTGGAATTGCCAGAACTCCATATCTTCCAATGGAATACCTGCGCGAGCTGCAAGTCCCATACCGTCACCGGTATTAATAAAGGCATTAGTCGATGCATCCCAAATACGACCTGCACCACCAGTAGCCAACATCACAATCTTGGCTTCCAAGATGTATACCTGACCTGTTTCCATTTCAAGGGCAGTAACACCAACCACATCACCCTCGTCATCACGGATCAAGTCGAGCGCTAACCACTCTACGAAGAAGTTCGTTTTAGCGCGGACGTTACGTTGATACAAGGTATGCAACATGGCGTGACCAGTGCGGTCAGCGGCAGCACAAGCACGTTGTACTGGTTTCTCGCCGTAGTTTGCGGTGTGACCGCCAAATGGACGCTGATAAATCGTGCCATCTGGATTGCGATCGAAAGGCATACCGAAATGCTCTAACTCATAAACCACTTTTGGCGCTTCACGACACATGAACTCGATCACGTCCTGGTCACCTAACCAGTCAGATCCTTTGATGGTGTCATAAAAGTGATAGTGCCAATTGTCTTCACTCATGTTACCCAATGAAGCACCAATACCACCTTGCGCAGCTACTGTATGTGAACGGGTTGGGAAGACTTTAGTTAATACCGCCACATTGAGGCCGGCTTCCGCTAACTGTAATGAAGCACGCATACCCGAGCCACCCGCCCCAATAATGACCGCATCAAAACGGCGGCGTGGCAATGATTTTTGAATCGCAGTCATCGAATTACACTTTCCACAAAATTTGAACGGCATAAGCCGCACAGGCTACGAGATATAGAACGGTTAACACTTGCAGTGTCAAACGAATACTGACGGGCTTGATGTAATCCATCCAGATGTCACGCACGCCAATCCAAGCGTGATAGAACAAGCCAAAGAAAGCCAAAAAAGTCAGCAACTTCATGAACTGATTACTAAACAGACCAGCCCAACCCTCGTAGCTAGCACTACCAGTTACGCAGTAGTCGACTAGCAAGACAACCGTAAATACCACCATCACAATCGCAGTAACGCGTTGGATGATCCATTCTTTAAGTCCGTAATGAGCACCAACTACTAAGCGCTTTGGTCCAATTTGATAAATAGGCATGAAATTTCCTTAAATAATGAGCGCTTAGTACAAGTCAAACAATTTGAGACCCACTACAGCAGTGAGAGCGATACCAAGCACCAACACGATGATGGCGGAACGATTGGACTCAGACTTCTCTACGCCGATTTCTAAATCGAGCAAGAGGTAGCGAATACCAGCACAGAAATGATGTAAGAAAGACCAGATCAAACCGAGGCAAATGATTTTTACCAAGATGTTGCTGGTGAAGGCTTGAAATTTCTGATAGCTCACCTCAGAAGCCAGACTTTGGTCGAAGAGGTACAAAATGAATGGCAACAAGAGGAATAAGGCTGCCCCACTAATACGGTGAAGGATGGAGACTTTTCCGGCCCAAGGCAGGCGATATTTAATCAACTGGGCCAGACCAATATTGCGATAAACCTGTCGATCTTTTTTTACATTTTGCTGTGCTTCAACCATGGGTAATCTCTATCTTTAGGTGGAGGTTCAGTTTGATTTTGTTGTGTCGCAACATATTCTATTGGAAACCTTGAGGCTATTGGGAGTTTTTAAGGGTTTATAGGGGTTTAAAGGGGGTTTTACGGATAAGTTCAGTTCAATTTGTTTTCGTAATGTTGCTCAGCGGTGTCGTATCTTGCGTGTCGAATTTCTACTGGTTTACTGCCATATGTGAACGCCACCCGCTCTACCGAAAGCAATGGGGCGCCTACTGCCAATTGGAGGTGCTTAGCCAGAGTCTCATCGGCCGCAATTGCTTTGATTTTTTCCTCAGCGCGCACCATGTGAGTAGCGTACTGGCTCTCATATAGAGCGTAAACTGGCCCATGCCATTCATTCAGAGTATCCAGATTTAAATCTTTAAAGCGCGCTCCAGGCAGCCAAATCTCTTCATAAACAATGGCTTGCCCAGCAAAACTCTGAACACGATCAATGTAAATGACGGTGTCACCTGCCTTTAATTTCAGCAAACTGGCGACGTAGGCGCTTGCCTTAGTCTGCTGGCAAACCAAGAATCGGCTAGTGAGATGAAATTTCTCACCAGAATCAGGTGCCAAGCGTAAGAATCGGTATTGCCAATCGTCTTCTTGGTGGGTGGCTACATAGGTGCCCTTACCCTGGCGTCGCACCAATAAATTTTGTGCAGCCAGCTCATCTATCGCCTTGCGAACCGTGCCCTGACTAACGGCATAGCGAGCCGCTAACTCCATTTCACTGGGAATAGCCTCCCCTGGCAGCCACTCAGAGGCTTGCAAGCTAGCCAAAATCATTGCCTTAATCTGTTCGTACAGAGGGCTAAAAGAGGCAATCGGCAAATTTACTTCTGACAAATCGGCTCCAGCGGAAAGCAATTGGATAAAATTAAGTGTAATTCTAGTCTTGTATAAGACATCTTTGACAGTGTAAAGCGAAAGTTCCTACACTTGAATGGATAATAGAAAAGTTTCCTTAATTAACCTCTTAACCATCCTCTGGAGTTATTAGTAATGGCAAAAGCCCCAATGCGTGTCGCCGTAACCGGTGCAGCCGGTCAAATCGGATATTCCCTTTTATTCCGCATCGCCAATGGCGACCTTTTGGGCAAGGATCAGCCCGTCATTCTGCAATTACTCGAAATTCCAGACGAAAAAGCGCAAAAAGCATTGGGTGGCGTGATCATGGAGCTCGAAGATTGTGCATTCCCACTCTTGGCTGGCGTTACCGCTCACTCTGACCCCTTGACCGCATTTAAAGAGATTGATGTCGCCCTATTGGTTGGCGCACGTCCCCGTGGTCCCGGCATGGAGCGCAAAGATCTGCTCTCCGCTAACGCACAGATCTTCACTGCCCAAGGTAAAGCACTCAATGCAGTTGCCAAAAAGACTGTCAAGGTATTGGTGGTTGGCAACCCAGCAAACACGAACGCTTACATCGCCATGAAATCTGCACCAGATATTCCTGCGAAAAACTTTACCGCGATGTTGCGCCTTGATCACAACCGCGCGCTCTCGCAATTGGCTACTAAATTAAATAAACCCGTTGCTGGCATTGAGAAGTTAGTCGTTTGGGGTAATCACAGCCCAACCATGTACCCTGACTATCGCTTTGCAACGGTTGACGGCAAGTCAGTGAAAGATTCAATCAACGATGCAGCATGGAATAAAGATGTCTTTATTCCTACTGTGGGTAAGCGTGGTGCGGCGATTATTGATGCACGCGGTCTCTCTTCTGCAGCTTCCGCAGCCAATGCGGCAATTGACCACGTTCATGATTGGGTGCTCGGAACCAATGGCAAATGGGTCACCATGGGAATTGCTTCTAAAGGCGAATACGGTATCCCAGCTGAAGTGATTTATGGTTTCCCAGTGACATGTGAAAACGGCGAGTACAAAATGGTCGAAGGTTTAGAGATCGATGAGTTCTCACGCGAGCGCATGAATCACACCTTAAATGAATTGCTTGAAGAGCAAGCAGGCGTTAAGCACTTGCTTTCTTAATCCTCTTAGGAAAATACATGAACAAATCTCTTCTGTCCTTAAGCTTTGTATTTGCCGCCCTCATTGGCGTTACAAATGTGAGCGCTAGTGAAGAAGTATTTACGTGGACTTGCAGCGAGAGTAAGCAGTTCAAAACAACTGGCACTCTCGAGAAAGTTCGTCTGACTTGGGAAGCCAAGACTTACGACTTGAATCGTCAAACCTCATTGCCAGGTAGCTTGCGTTACAAGAACACTGACACTGGGCATGACCTGGTAGTGCTTGGCAATAAAGCCATGTTATTTAATATCAAGACGGGTAATCGCTTAGCTGATTTCTGCCAAACAGCTGAAATGAAATCTGGCAAATTGCCCCATTTGTTTGCTGGTGCAGAGCCTTTTGTTCAGAACTAAGTTTTAATAGCATCAAAGAAAAAAGCCGAGAGATCCTCGGCTTTTTTCTTTTTTATTACTCGGTTGATATCTTCGAGTTTGTTGTAACCACTTAATGAAAGAGTGGTTGCTGTGTTGGCGTATCTTCCGGCATTTCTGCATGCACGGCCTCACCAGATCGATCTGGAAAAAGAGGCGCGCCGCAATCGTCGCAGAGCTCTGGGTCAAATAGCATCGCATGACGAAATACATCTTCTACTCCTGCGTCATGCAAGGCATCACAGATTTTTTTAATCGGGCTCTCGTCATCCGATAAATCATTTAAGGCATCACTCGCCACGCTCTCACGATCATATAAAGGCCAAATCACACCATACATAATTTCGGAGGAACCCTTGACGCTAAAGGAGATGCGGTATTCATCGGCCTGCTCTTCACCAAAGGCACCAACCACGCAAGATAAGCCAGCAGGCAAGATGCCTAGCGTGCTTTCGAGGAAGTTAACACCAGCACGAATGCTTAATGGCCGCACATGTTTATCTGCCAAACGGCAGTTAGTAAAGTAGGCCTCCGGTAACAAGAGCTCAAACTCACATCCAGGCAGCATTGCTGCGAGTGGCTCTTGCATAGCGTTTTGCCACCCAATGAGACTGACACCACGCTCCTGTCTTGCCGGCGATTCTTCTTGCCATTTAAAAATGGGTGATCCGCTAGGTGCACTCAGTGCAGCAATAATGAAACGCGGATCAGCCAGAACTGCAATCGTCTCCGACATATCGCGCAACTCGAGTTTGACATCCTTGCCAGAGATGGCCGCAGTTGCCAATGCTTCAGTTAACACACGTGTTTGGCAATGAGAATGCGGCATTTGATCAATGCTGTAGAGCCAAGGAACAATCGCTAAACGCGTATCGGTAGCAGCGATTGAGGCATTTAATGCGCCAGCAGTCGCTTCAATAATGCTCGATGGCAAAGGACCCGAAGGAATTTGATAGCGGGTATGCGCTACGATGGGCATAGCCAATAACAACACATCCCACTCCTGGCCTTCGTGCTCCATCTTGAGGGACTCAGCAAGCGTTTCAGCGATATCCGCTAGGACTTCAAACGCTACGGTATTGATACGAAAGGTTTGATCCAAGGCGGCATCAATCACATTTTGGTTTTGACTTTTAAGCAAACGCATCAAGCGCACATTCAAGCGCTCCTCCCAAAAACGATCTTCAATCTGACTACCTGAAGCGGCTAGAGAGATAGCATCGGCCACCAGCTTTTCTACTTCTGGGGAACTGCGTTGAGAAGGTTTAGTGCGATGTACGGCCATTATTTTTTCTCTGCCCGTCTAAAAATGGGTTTATCTAGCTTAGATTCTGCAGCATAGTATTTATAACCATCCAAATTGAAACCTTTTAAATCTGCCGGATCGGTAATACGATTCTCCACCACATACCTAGCCATTAAGCCGCGAGCACGCTTCGCATAAAAAGAAATAATCTTGTACTTACCGTCTTTGCCATCCTGAAAGACGGGGGCTATCACCTGGCAACCCAACTCTTTGGGCTGCAAGACCTTGAAGTACTCTTCAGAAGCCAAGTTCAGTAAAACGGGCTTCTTTTGCTGATCCAAAATCTGCTTTAGGGAATCTGTCACCCTGCTGCCCCAAAAGGCATATAGATCTTTTCCCCTGGCGTTCTTAAAAGCGGTGCCCATTTCCAGGCGGTAGGCTTGCATCAAGTCAAGCGGCCTTAAGGCGCCATACAAGCCAGACAAAATACGAATGTGGTCTTGGGCAAAATCGACCGCCTTGGCGCTCAGCGTTTTGACATCAAAACCATCATAAACATCGCCATCGAATGCATAGATCGCTGGCTTGCTATTTTCAGCCGTGAATTTTTTAGACCAATCTCGATAGCGCCCCACATTTAAGGTAGCCAGTTGGTCAGACAAACCCATCAGTTTGGCGACGTCCTGAGGGGCTAACTTCTGGAGTTCGGCAATCAACTTAGCAGATTCTGAGACAAACTCAGGCAAGGTGGGCGCCTTGACCTTGACAGGGGTCTTGTAATCTAAGGATTTAGCGGGAGAAAGTACGATCAACATGGCACAATTTGTATATGTATTTCTTCCATTCTAGCGATTACCGGATTTATGCGCACAAAAGCGCTTTCGCGATCATCTAACCACTCTCTATTGACTTTATGAGCTCGCAAGACATTACCCCTTCCACCCCATCGTTTCCAAGCCGACTTCCGAATGTCGGTACAACGATTTTTACGGTGATGTCTGCGCTTGCCACCAAACATCAGGCTATTAATTTAGGTCAAGGCTTTCCGGACTTTCCCTGCGATCGCAATTTAATTGCCAAAGTGAATGGAGCGATGCTGGCTGATCACAATCAATATCCACCCATGATTGGGATTCCCGATTTACGCAATGGTATTCAACAGAAGATTCAAAACTTATATGGCCATCAATATGATGTTGAATCTGAAATCACTATCACTGCTGGTGGCACACAAGGAATTCTGACAAGCATTCTGGCTTGCGTGAGCCCTGGTGATGAAGTTGTCATCATCGAGCCTGCTTACGATAGCTATAGGCCTTCGATTGAATTAGCCGGTGGCAAAACGATTGCGGTTTCTCTAGAGGCAGTACGTGATGCTAATGGACAGGTTGCTTCATACAACATCCCATGGGATGCACTGCAAAAAGCAATCAATCCTCAGACTCGACTGCTGATGATCAATTCGCCGCATAACCCCACTGGCATGGTGTGGCAGAAGGCTGATTTAGATCGTCTAGCAAGCTTGTTACAGAACACCTCAACTCTTGTCTTGAGTGATGAAGTCTATGAACACATGGTCTACGATGGCGCTCACCATCATAGTGTTGCCTCCCATCCTGAATTAACTGCACGAAGTTTTTTAATCTCCAGTTTTGGTAAAACCTATCACGTCACTGGTTGGAAGGTAGGCTATGTCGCAGCACCCGCCCCACTGACAGCAGAGTTTCGCAAGGTTCATCAGTTCAATGTCTTCACTGTGAACACACCCATGCAATACGGTTTAGCTTCATACCTCTCCGAGGCATCGCACTACTTGAACCTCCCTACTTTTTATCAAGCCAAGCGAGATTTTTTCAAAGCAGGACTAGAGAAAACAAAATTCAAGTTACTACCAACACCGGGGACTTACTTTCAATGCGTTGATTACACGGCGCTGAATATTCCTGAAGCTAAATTACCAGAAGCTGAATTTTGCAAATGGTTAACTACTGAAGTTGGTGTTGCTGCCATTCCAGTTTCAGCATTTTATGAACAGCCTACGGAGTCAGGCGTGATTCGTTTTTGCTTTGCTAAGCAAGAGCAAACCTTATCTACTGCCTTAGAACGTTTACAAGCCTTATAAAAATCAAGGGAAGATCCATGACAATCAAGAAATCAAACGCCGCAAAAAAGGTAATTGATGTATACAGTTGGCCAACTCCCAATGGCCATAAAGTGCACATCATGCTAGAGGAATGTGGCTATCGCTTAGGTCGTGATTGGATTGCGCACCCAATTGATATTGGCGCTGGCGATCAATTTACCCCTGATTTTTTAAAAATCAGCCCTAACAATAAGATCCCTGCATTAGTTGATCCCTACGGTCCAGATGGCAAGCCCATCAGCATCTTTGAGTCCGGCGCCATCTTGCTTTACCTAGCCAGTAAGACTGGCAAGTTCTTACCTAAGACCATTCGTGGCAAATACGATGTCTTGCAATGGCTCATGTTCCAGATGGGTGGTCTAGGCCCTATGCTTGGCCAAAACCACCACTTTCGCTTGTATGCCCCTGAGAAAATTGAATATGCCATCAATCGCTATACCAATGAGGCAAAGCGTCTTTATGGGGTGCTAGATACTCAACTGAAAGATAATCCCTATATTGCCGGTAAAACGTATTCAATCGCTGATATGGCAATTTACCCCTGGACACGCAATTGGAAAAATCAGGGGATCGAGATCAACGATTACCCCAATTTCAAACGCTGGTTTGAGATGATTGGTAAACGGCCTGCTGTACAGCGCGGGTGTGAAGTACTCACCGCATTACGCAAACCTTTGCATGATGACAAGGCGAGAGAGCAGCTCTTTGGATCAACCCAGTATCAAAGAAGGAAATAAGATGAAGATTCAGTCGGTTGGTGTAATTGGTGCAGGGACCATGGGCAATGGCATTGCGCAAGTTTGCGCTGTTGCTGGTCTAAAGGTCGTCATGGTAGACATCAATGATGCTGCTGTTCAACGTGGCCTAGATCACATCAGCAAAAGTTTAGATCGGCTCATTAAAAAAGAAATGCTGACTGCAGATGCCAAAGTGGCTGCAGTCAAACGGATTCAAGGTAGCACCTCTTACGCTGACCTCAAAGGTCTTAGTCTTGTGATTGAAGCTGCTACTGAGAATCAAGCGATTAAAGAAAAAATTCTCAAGCAAGTCGACGAGATAGTGAGCAAGGACACCATCATTGCCACCAATACTTCATCGCTCTCTATCACTAAGCTGGCAGCCTTAGATTCCAACCCAACACGCTTTATCGGCATGCACTTCTTTAACCCGCCACCTTTGATGGCGTTAGTTGAGGTAATTCGTGGTCTGCAAACTAGCGACCAAACTCATGCCGCCGTTATTGAAATGGCAAAACGCATTGGCAAAGAGCCAATAACCGTCAAGAACTCACCCGGCTTTGTCGTCAATCGCATCTTATTGCCAATGATTAACGAGGCGTTCTTCGTGCTGTCAGAGGGTTTAGCGAGTCCTGAAGACATAGATGCCGGTATGAAACTGGGCTGCAATCAACCGATAGGCCCACTGGCTTTAGCAGACTTAATTGGTTTGGATACTTGCCTCGCAGTCATGGAGGTGTATTTTGAAAACTTTAGTGATTCTAAATATCGCCCTTGCCCACTACTACGTGAGATGGTTGCCGCTGGTTATCTTGGTCGCAAAACCGGTCGCGGCGTTTACACCTACGATCAATAATTTTGATTGATTTATTTTTCATATCTTCATTTCTCTTAGCCTAAGCAAACTCCCGTGAACCCTTCTGCCAATCCTATTCCACCGCTCGTACTCAAACTTGGCTACGCGGGCTTGATTCCTTTTGTGGGTCTAGCACTATTAGTACAGCTGGCTCCAACTCCTTTGAATTATTTGAGTGCAGAGTCGCTGGCAGGCTATGGCGCAGTCATTACTTCCTTTATGGGTGCATTACATTGGGGCGCTAGTTTGCATACCTTAGGCAAGGCGCCTTCTGGTGACCGCTGGATAGACCGCAACGCTTGGGTTTGGGGTGTGATCCCTGCATTAGTAGCTTGGGTAGCCTTGCATATTTATATTCCGGTTGGCTTATTGATCATGGCATCAACCTTGGTCATTCAACGTAATATCGATCAGAATACTTACAACTACTATTTTTCAGATGAAGCAGCTCGTATGGCGTTCATGGCGATGCGCAATCGCTTAACGTATGTTGCTGCTGCTTGCCTAACTTGGGCAGCTATTGTGATTCTTTTCATCCAAGCCTAATGGAATGAGCGGTCTTTTTGATAGCACGCCACCTCCTCCTTTAGCGGAAGCACTCCGTCCAAAATCGATTGATGAGGTCATTGGACAGACTCATTTATTAACTGCGGGCAAACCACTTAACTTAGCCTTTGCCTCTGGTAAACCTCACTCCATGATTCTATGGGGGCCGCCTGGTGTTGGTAAAACAACGCTGGCCCGTTTATCTGCAAAAGCATTTGACCGTGAGTTCATTGCTATCTCCGCTGTATTGGCTGGCGTGAAGGAGATTCGTGAAGCAATTGAGCAAGCTCAACACAGTATGGCGCAATACGGCAAGCAAACGATTCTGTTCGTCGATGAGATTCATCGCTTTAATAAGAGCCAACAAGATGCGCTTTTGCCTCATGTTGAATCTGGTTTATTCACCTTCATTGGCGCCACTACCGAGAACCCCTCCTTTGAAGTGAACTCAGCACTGCTCTCTAGAGCGCAGGTTTATGTTCTGCAATCCTTAAGTGCTGATGAGCTTAAGAAACTATTTGAGCGCGCACATCAACATGCAATGCCTGATATTGAGTTTGATGCCACAGCAATTGATGCACTCATTCATAACGCCGATGGCGATGCCCGTCGCCTCCTCAACTTAGTCGAGCAAGTCCGCAATGCCGTGCTGACACCAGATTCCGATGTGAAGCTTGTTGATCAAGTCTTTATTGAAAACGCCTTGACTATGCAAGCGCGTCGCTTTGATAAGGGTGGTGATCAGTTTTACGACCAGATCTCTGCTCTGCATAAATCTGTCAGAGGCTCCGACCCTGATGCTGCGCTATATTGGTTCTGCCGTATGCTCGATGGTGGTGCTGATCCACGGTATTTAGCGCGGCGCATTATTCGTATGGCTTGGGAAGATATTGGCTTGGCTGATCCTCGTGCGATGCAACTAGCCAATGATGCCGCTCTCACCTTTGAAAGACTAGGATCGCCAGAGGGTGAACTCGCCCTAGGCCAAGCTGTGGTGTATTTGGCGGTAGCCTCTAAAAGTAATGCAAGCTATAAAGCATTTAATGCTGCGCGCGCCTACGTTGCTAATGACCAATCCAAATCTGTGCCCAATCATTTACGCAACGCACCCACCAAGCTGATGAAAGAACTCGGCCATGGTAAAGAGTACCGCTATGCGCATGATGAGCCACATGGCTATGCTGCCGGTGAATCCTACTTGCCCGAAGGCATGACACAACCCCATTGGTATGAACCGGTTGAGCGTGGCTTGGAAAGTCAAATTAAAGAAAAGATGGCTTTTTTACGTCAACTCGATGCTGAGCATCAAAAGAAGTAACTCTCGAGAGCGAAGACACAAATGAGCACTAAGATCCCCGCAACTTTTTACTATGACATTATTTCTCCATTTGCCTATTTGTATGTCAAACAACGGCATCGTCTCGAGGATCAGCTCAATATCACCCCAGTACCCGTTTTACTTGGCGGCCTACTAAGAGCAACTGAGAACATAGGTCCGGGAGAAGTTGCTGCTAAGCGACCTCACACATATCAGTTTTGTATCTGGCAAGCGGAGCGACTCGGCATTCCTTTGCGCTTTCCAGAGCACCACCCTTTTCTGACTGTGGCACCGCAGCGCCTACTTTTACAAAAGCAAGCCGATTGGCAGATGGTAGAGCGGGCATTTGATTATGTTTGGATTGAAGGCAAAGATCCCAACCTTTCTTGGTCGGAATTTTGCCTTTACCTAGGCTTACCAGCAGATACTGAAAAACCCAACAGCCCTGAAATCAAAGCGCAATTAATGAGCAATGGTCTACAAGCAAAAGCAGATGGCGCCTTTGGAGTTCCTGTCTTAGTTGTGAATCAACATTGTTTTTGGGGTGTTGATACGATTGACTGGGTACTTGACTACCTGAAAAGACCCGGCATGTTTGAGGAAGCCTCTTACGCCTATGCTGGAACCATCCCTAATGGCTTGCTTTCCTAGTGCAATCCCGCTGTAGCATTTGATTGCACAATACAATCAGCTTTATCAATCTGAACGAATTAAGGAGTCAATATGCGTCAATTATTTGCTAGTCTCATTCTCATCGCCAGTTGTTTTGCAAGTCAAGCGGCAATTGCTGGGCCAAAGGTTGAATTTAAAACTACGCTAGGAAATTTTGTGGTGGAACTGGACGATGCCAAGGCGCCTAAGACTACTGCTAACTTTTTAAATTATGTGAAGAGTGGTTTTTATAACGGTACCATTTTTCATCGAGTCATTGATAGCTTCATGATTCAAGGTGGCGGCTTTACTCCTGACCTTGTGCAAAAGCCAACCGATGCGCCAGTAGTATCAGAGGCAAATAATGGTCTGAAAAATAATACTTACACCATTGCTATGGCTCGCACTTCAGATCCGGATTCTGCTACTGCACAGTTTTTCATTAATGTGAAAGATAATGAAAGCCTCAACTTCCCGAATGCGATGGGTAACGGTTACACCGTCTTTGGCAAAGTGATTTCTGGAACACAAACTATTGATGCCATTCGTAAAGTGCCAACCATGGTTGCGCCTGCACCACGCATGGGCAGAATGGCTGATGTCCCGACCAAAACAGTCATGATTGAATCTGCCACCATTCTGAAATAAACAAACCAGTCGCCATGATTTTGCTCGATGATGCGCAAAGCACGGCGACTAATCCCACTAGTCGGTTTTATGAGGCTGCATCGCAATATTGGTGCGTATTCCCTAGTGAGAATCAAGCCGATGATCACAAGGCTATTGAAAATTGTTTAAGTGAAATATCCCATGCACTTAGCAAAGGAGAGTATGTGGTTGCTGCCTTTGCTTATGAGATGGGCAGGCTGATCCACAAATTACCCTATCGAAAGACTACGGGTGACCCTCACCCCCTGATTGAAGCTTGGTCTTTTCAAGATTTCAAAAAACTGTCTAAAGAGCATATTGATCAAGTCATTTCTCAAAAATTAAGTCAGCTGCAAGAGTCTGCAAGAATGGCTGGAGTCTTAGATATTCAGGAATCCATCACTGAAAAACAATTTTCTACGGATCTTGCCAAGATTCAGGAATACATCCGTGATGGCGATACCTATCAAATTAATCATACCTACCGCATTACCGGGAAAACTTATGGGGCACCGCTAGCGCTCTACAGTTGCTTACGTGAGCGCCAGCCTGGGAGATTTGGTGCCTATATTGAACAAGGCTCACATTACCTTTTGTCACAGTCACCTGAGCTCTTTATTGAGCGCAAAGGTGACATACTCAAAGCGATGCCCATGAAAGGGACTGCAAGCGCACTATCGCAAGCTGCTAGTGCTTTGTCAGATGATCCTAAAAATCAGGCAGAGAATGTGATGATTGTTGATCTCTTGCGCAATGATCTCAGTCGCCTCTCTCTACCAAACACAGTGACAGTTCCCAACTTATTTGCAGTAGCAAGGCACGGCGATGTATTGCAGATGACCTCTACTGTGCAAGGTCAAGTAAAGCCCGCTATCGGGCTGAGCGATATATTGCATGCCATCTTTCCGTGTGGATCAGTCACAGGCGCACCTAAAAAACGCAGCATGGAAATTATTCAAGAGCTTGAGCCCGAAGATCGTGGTTATTACTGTGGCGCCTTAGGCTGGCTAGATCCTAGTGGTGACTTTGCGTTTAGCGTGCCTATTAGAACTGTAGAGATTGAAGAGGATCATCTATCTCATGCCGCTACTTTTACTTTGGGAGTGGGCGCGGGCATCACGATTGATTCTGAAGCTCAACAAGAATGGCAAGAATGCCGTATCAAGTCTGCTTTCTTAATGAATCTTCCAAGCGCTACGGGATTATTTGAAACGATTGCTGTAGAACAGGGTAAGCCAAAACGATTAGAGCAACATTTAGATCGTATGCAAGCCTCAGCTTCTGCTTTGGGCATTCCCTTCAAGAGAGGCAATACAACAGAAACTGTTTTAAATGCCTGTGCATCCCTTGATCAACATTCTCTTTTGAGATTACGACTCGATCTCGCTGCCAATGGCGCACTCTCTATCACTTCTGCTGCGCTTGATGCGCTAGAAGTGCCAGTCAAAATTTTCTGGGCTCAAGATATTCTTTCCTCAGAATGCACCATGTTCTCTGGGGATGCCTTATTACGTCACAAGATCAGCCATCGCATTCTTTACGATGCTGCTTGGCAAACGGCAGTCAAACTCGGTGGCTTTGATGCCTTATTTATAAATGAACAGGGCTTTGTTACTGAAGGTGGCAGAACGAGCATTTTTATTAAACCCAAAGATCATTCAGAGTGGCTCACTCCTCCAGTATCTGCGGGACTATTGCCCGGTGTGATGCGTGCCGCCCTGCTAGACGATCCCCAAATTAATGCCCGTGAAGCCAACCTGACTATTAAAGATGTTTCAATGGCTGATGAGATTATGCTTAGCAATGCCTTGCGAGGCACTCTCAAGGCCCACTTTTAGAAAGTCTGCATGAAGTATTGTTCCAACTGCGCTGCGAACCTGACAGTCAAAATTCCGGCGGATGATTCTCGTGAGCGTCATGTATGCGAAGCCTGCGGGAGCATACATTATCAGAACCCCAGAAATGTCGTGGGCAGTATTCCGGTTTATGGCAAGCAAGTATTGCTATGCCGTCGTGCGATTGAACCACGCCATGGCTACTGGACCCTTCCCGCTGGCTTTATGGAATTAGGCGAAAGTACGAGCCATGGCGCCATCAGAGAGACACTTGAAGAGGCTGGCGCTGTGGTTGAAGTGGGCCCACTGTATTCTTTACTCAATGTGCCACATGCCGAACAAGTCCATTTATTTTATCTTGCCACCATGACTTCACCAGAATTTTCTGCTGGCGAAGAAAGCCTTGAAGTAGCACTCTTTCATGAACATGAAATTCCGTGGAGTGAGTTAGCCTTTCCAACAGTCAAACAAACCTTAGAGTGGTTTTTTGCTGATCGCGCTGCTGGCATATTGAATGGTGAGTTTCATGTGCGCAGTCGTGATGTGTTGCCTTCAGAGAGAATTTGATTACGCCACATGAGTCAAATTACTTGGCTAGGACCACACAACTCCTTTCCAAACCCGCTACTAACGCCAGATCCTGACCCGAGCGTTCCAGGGCTCATTGCAGTGAGTGAGCGTATTTATCCAGATCAATTACTGCAAGCTTATCAACTCGGTATTTTTCCTTGGTACTCCAATGAGCAACCCGTCTTATGGTGGTCGCCTGATCCGCGGATGGTTTTAAAGCCTGGCCATTTCAAGTGCAGCGAATCATTAAGAAAAAGTATTCGCCTATTTTGTCGGGACACGCATAGTCAATTATTGGTGGATGCCGATTTTGGTGCTGTGATTCGGGCCTGTGCCACTAGCTCTCGAAAAGACCAGGATGGCACTTGGATCACCCATGAAATCATGGATGCATACACCACCATTCATGAGCAAGGTCATGCCCATAGCATTGCCCTAGTCGAACAAGGTGAGTTGGTTGGCGGCTTGTATTGCGTAGCTTTAGGTGGCATGGTATTTGGCGAGTCGATGTTTAGTCGTAAACCCAACGCCTCTAAAATAGCATTGGCTGCCTTAAGCGCTTGGTGCATCCAAAATGAAGTAGCCATGATTGACTGCCAACAAGAAACCACCCACCTAAGCTCTTTGGGGGCTGCGCCAATATCCAGGGCTGTATTCTTGGGACAACTGCAAATATCTTTAAATCAAACTAATATTGATAAACCCTGGACCTTTGATAAAAACATCCTAACCCACTGGCTATGACCCGGCTCAAAGAACTCCCCCTCACCGCCCTCCAGTTTTATGCAACTGCACCTTATCCATGCAGCTATCTGCCTAATAAAACTGCGCGTTCCCAAGTAGCCACGCCCTCACACCTGATTCATGCAGACGTCTATAACGAACTATTAAATGCAGGCTTTCGTCGCAGCGGCTTATACACCTATCGCCCTTATTGCGATGAATGCAAAGCCTGTATTGCCACCCGTATCTTAGTGAATCCATTTACGCCAACACGCAGTCAACGACGCGCCTGGAAAAAGCATGCAGATCTACAAGCGTTTGTTTTGAACTTAGGCTATCAAGAAGAACATTACCAACTCTATCAACGCTATCAAAATGAACGTCATGCTGGTGGTGATATGGATAACGATGACCAAGATCAATACATGCAATTTTTATTGCAAAGTCGAGTCAACTCTCGTATCGTTGAATTTAGAGATGGCCCTCACGATCCACACCCCGGACGTCTGCGCATGGTGAGCATGATTGACATCTTGGAACAAGGCATCTCCTCGGTATATACCTTCTACGATACTGCCGATAGCTCTGCTAGCTTTGGTAATTACAGCATTCTGTGGCAAATCGAACAGGCTCGGATACTCAACCTACCTTATCTTTATCTTGGCTACTACATTCACGATAGTGAGAAGATGTCCTATAAGGCGAAGTACCAACCCATGGAAGGCTTAATTGACGATCATTGGCAAGCCCTGACTGGTTCATAATATCTATTCATGATCGATCGCTATTCATTCTTGCGCCCCTGGCTCTTTTGCCTTGACCCAGAACAAGCCCACAATCTCACGCTGACGAATTTAGACCGTGCTCAACGCTGGGGTCTGCTAGAAAAGTTTCTAACTCAACCGCTTGCAGATCCACGTACATTGTGCGGTATTACCTTTCCCAATCCAGTGGGACTTGCTGCAGGCTTAGATAAAGATGGCAAGCATATTGATGCACTCGCTGCCCTAGGTTTTGGTTTTCTGGAGATCGGCACAGTGACTCCCCGCCCTCAGCCAGGAAATCCAAAACCGCGCATGTTTCGCTTGACGCAAGCTCAGGCCATTATTAATCGTATGGGCTTTAACAATGATGGTGTTGAGGCTTGCGTAGCAAGAGTTCGTCGCTCACGCTTTTGGCAAAGCGGTGGCGTTTTAGGTTTGAACATTGGCAAGAATGCCATTACACCGATTGAAGATGCAGCTAGCGACTACGTATTAGCGATGGATGCCGTTTATGAAATTGCTACCTACATCACCGTGAATATCTCTTCGCCAAACACGCAAAATCTGCGTGCCCTGCAAGGCGAAGAAATGTTACGCGCCTTACTTGGCAGCCTGGATGAGGCTCGCAAGCGCTTGAGTGATCGCTTTGGTGTGCGTAAGCCACTCTTTCTGAAAATCGCACCCGATCTGGATCATGGCGATATCAATCTCATTGCTGACCTCTTAATGGAGTTTGGTATAGATGCCGTTATTGCTACCAACACCACCATTGCTCGCGATGCTGTGCAAGGGATGGAGCATGGTCAAGAAATCGGTGGCTTATCCGGTGCACCAGTTCGCATGGCATCCAACATCGTCATCAAAGCACTCAAGGCAAGACTGGGCAATCAAGTGCCCATCATTGGCGTTGGCGGCATTTTGAGTGGTGCCGATGCTAAGGAAAAGATAGCTGCTGGGGCTAGTTTGGTTCAGGTCTATAGCGGCTTGATTTATCGTGGCCCGGACCTCGTCAATGAGTGCGCTAAAGCTTTAAGAAACCACTAAGCAGTCTTAGATGAATGATGGCTACCCCATCTAGGGGTTATCGCCTTGATCCTTCATATAATCTCATTTCATAATATGCAATATGGCATGAAATCGCTACAATCATTCCTATGAGCACAAGTAAAACTGTCAAAACCTCTAAAAATACCGGGGAAGTTGCTAAAACAGCGATCCAGGTGGTGGAGCGCATGATGAATTTGCTCGATGCCCTAGCGGTTCATGAAGAATCTAGCAGCCTTAAAAACTTGGCTGCGGAAACGGGCTTACACCCCTCCACAGCCCACCGCATCTTAAATGACATGGTCGCCTGCCGATTGGTTGAGCGTGGCGATGGTGGCACCTATCGCCTTGGCTTAAAGCTCTTGGAGCTGGGCAATCTAGTGAAAGCAAGATTATCGGTTCGTGAAGCCGCTCAAGTACCGATGCGCACCCTACACAAACTCACTGGCGAAACAGTCAATCTCTCGGTTCGCCAAGGCGATGAGATTGTTTATATTGATCGTGCCTACAGCGAGCGTTCAGGCATGCAGGTGGTTCGTGCCATTGGTGGACGCGCCCCTCTCCATCTCACCTCTGTTGGCAAACTATTCCTAGCCAGTGATGACGCCAATCAAGTACGGGCCTACGTCACTCGCACGGGTCTCTCAGGTCACACTCGCAACAGCATTACGGATTTAGCTAAACTCGAGTCCGAACTCAATCACGTTCGCAGAGTGGGTAGTGCAAGGGATGATGAAGAATTAGAGCTTGGCGTGAGCTGTCTTGCTGCCGCCATTCTGGATGACACTGGTAAATTGGTTGCCGGTTTATCACTCAGCGCCCCAACCGATCGTATTCAAGCAGATTGGCTCAGATCATTACAAGACACTGCTCTACAAATCTCCAAGGGCATGGGCTTTAAGCCTAAGTCTGCCGAGCCAGGCTCATCTGCCTAGTCAACTCAACTTACATTAAGCGACGAATGGGTTGCGTGCCAGAAGGCATGCGCTCATACCAGTCACGCACACGCACTGCATCAGCAAAACGGGATTGTGTTCCTACAGAATCGAGGAACACCAATAATAGCGGGGTGTTGTTCACTCGCGCTTGCATCACTAAACATTTTCCAGCGGCATTTATGAAACCTGTTTTTTGCAAACCAATATCCATGTCCCCAGAACGTACTAATCGATTGGTATTCAAGAACTTTTGTGGGCGCTTTGCAATCACCATCGTTAAATCTGGCCAAGTGGAATATTCACGAATTAACTTATATTGATATGCTGCATTGAGCATGCGAGTTAAATCTTCAGCAGTCGCAACGTTCTCACTAAGTAAGCCTGTGGGATCGGCAAAATAAGAATGCTCCATGCCCAGTTCTCTAGACTTCCGATTCATGGCATCCACAAAGGCTGTGATACCACCTGGGTAATTTCTACCCAAGGTATAGGCAGCGCGGTTTTCAGAGGACATCAACGCTAACAACAAGGCTTCTTGACGTGTCAAAACGGTGCCTGCAGCTAGACGTGAAGTGCGATAGATATGCACATCATCTGCATTAATCACCAGGGTTTCATCAAGAGGCAACTTGGAGTCAAGTACCACCATGGCGGTCATCAACTTCGTGATGGATGCAATTGGCAAGCTCACGGTAGGATTCTTTTCGAAGTAAACCTCTTTGGTATCTTGATTGACTACCATAGCTACGCTGGACTTCAGGCTGAGATCATCATGCTGACCACGCAAACCTAGCGCGGTAGCCAGTGAAGGGGGTCCAGCAACTGCTGGTGCAGTAGAACGCGTCACAGTAACGCGAACAGTCTTCGGTCTCTTAGGAGACTTCACCACCACTTTAGTAGTTTTGGTTTGGGCTTGAGTTTGCTTTTCTTTGTCTTTACTGGCGGCAATAGCTGACGCAACACCGAGTGCCCCATAGCCGAAAACCAAGGCTAAGACAAAGAGCCAAAAACGATATAAATGCATCCCAAAAATACCTTCCAAAACTTTCAACATACGGAATGATAATTAATTTCTAAAAGGGAGTCGGATTTCTGCGCCCCATCTTGGTTAACCCCCCAATCTACCCCTATTGAGCCCCTACTCTGCAATAGTCGCTACCGTGTTCGCCTGACGCTGATTCACCAGCACTACGCCAGTCATTGTCAAACAGAGGCCCAGAGCCATCAGGAGTGTGAATGGCTCATCAAACAAGAGCCACGCCATCAATGCAGTTGTCGGGGGGGTTAGATAGAGCAAACTCGTGACTTTGGTTGCCGCCCCTTTACGGATCATCATGAATAACAAGCTAATGGAGCCAATCGATACAGGAAAAATGGCCCATAACAAAGCGCCCACTACAGAGGCATTCCAAACCATGACGCCTGTTTCAAAGAAATACATACAAAAGAAACATAGCACGGCTGAAACACCAAACTGAATAGAAGACCCAGCGCGAAGATCAAATACTGGGCAGTATTTTTTCTGATAAAGAGTTCCAAAGGTGATCGAGAGTAATGCTGTAAACGCTAGCAGATAGCTAGCCAAAGGGATATGGGCAAAGCCAATCTTTTCAGCCACGACCAAGGCAACGCCTGCAAAACCAAAGCAGAGACCAATCCATTGGCGTGGCGTCACCGTCTCCGAAATCCAAGCAGCAAACCAGGCGGTCAAAATCGGTTGCAGACCAACGATGATTGCCGCCAAACCTGCAGTCATTCCAAGGCGGACTGCAAACCAGACGCCTAATAGATAGCCGAACTGTAAAAGTATTCCTGCGATAGCGATATGCTTGATTTGCGACCAGCTAGGCCAAGAGATGCGCCACACAAGGCTCAAAGCAGCCATTGCGGCAATCACACCCACAAAGCGCCAAAATAGGAAGGTGGCAGGCTCTACATAAGGCATAGCCAAACGTGCAATCACAAACCCCGTACTCCAAATTAATACAAAAATGGGTGCAATGACGTTGTCTAAACCAAGCTTCATGGATAACTTACTGAAAATATTGAGATTTTTGTCTAATCCACGATTTTAGGCTTTTTCTAAAAGCCATCAGCGGTTCTCAAGGAAGCTAAATCCTTGGGTTATGATGCTTTTCACTATTTAAGCCATTTAATTAAGCAAAAATCAGCTATTGACCCTTCAGGTCAGCAAGATCATAGTAGTAAGAGTGCACCCAAAGAAAGAGGCAAAGATGAACTTAACGCCAGAACAAATCGCAGCGGCACAAAAAGCCAATTTAGAAACCTTGACTGGCCTCACAAATCAAGCCCTCCAAAGTATCGAGAAATTAGTTGAGCTCAATTTAGCCATTGCTAAACAAAGCTTGAGTGATAGCGTGAACAATGCCAAGAAAGCATTAGAAGTAAAAGATATTCAGCAACTGCTTGCCCATCAAGCTGAAACCGTTCAGCCGATCGCAGAAAAAATTATTTCTTATAGTCACCATTTATATAAGTTAGCTCATGAAACTCAAGATAACTTCACCAAGTCTGCGGAAAAAGAATTTTCTGCTGGCCAAAAGAGAATGGATGCTTTAGTTGAAGAGTGGGCTAAAAATACACCCGCAGGTTCTGATGCTGCCGTTCAAACAATCAAACAAGCCATTGCTTCTGCAAATCAGGTTTTTGAAACTAGTCATAAAGCGGTAAAGCATGCTGTTGATGTTGCACAAGCGAATCTCAATACTGCTGCCGATACCGTAACAAAAACTGTAAGCTCTGCTGGTAAGACATCGAAGAAAAAATAATTACTGTTTGCACTCTTGTAATACGCCCTCTTAATTTATCAGACACTAACACGCTTCATCAACTCTGCTCGATCTTCAGGTTTCTGGGAATTACCTTCCAAAACTACTTTTCCTCGCTCGACAACATAGTGTCTATTGCACAAGTGAATAGCCTTATGAATATTTTGCTCAATCAACAGAATGGCAACTCCTTGGGCTTTGAGTTCCTCCATCAATCTAAAGATTTCAGTAACAATCATGGGTGCCAGCCCCTCTGTTGGTTCATCAATCAGTAATAATTTGGGATTACCCACTAGTACCCTTCCCATTGCTAGCATTTGTTGCTCACCACCAGATAAAGTATTCCCAGGTTGAGATCGCCTCTCCCCTAATCGCGGAAATCTTTTTAAAACTAATTCAAGTCGCTCTTCAGCTTTCTGTCGTTCAGATGGTGGAACTTGCATGAGTCCAAGCTGCAGATTACCCTCCACACTTAAACCAGGAAATATCCTACGATCCTCAGGAACCAAGCCAATACCAAGTCGAGTAATTTCGTTGGGCGGAAGACTGTTGATAGATTGATTTTCGAAGTAGATCTCGCCCAATGTAGGCTTATACCACCCAGCGATGGTCTTCACTATCGTAGTCTTACCGACGCCATTTCTTCCGAATAGGCCCACAGTCTCTCCGGGTTGAATAGAAAGATTGACTCCTTGTAAGACATGCGACAACCCAAGACTGACATGAACATCATGCATTTTTAGAATCATGCTGTCTCCTCACCAAAGTATGCGGCTTGTACAAGCGGATTAGAGCGAACCTCCTGAGGGCTCCCTTCTGCTAATTTTTTCCCCTGTGCCATCACAATTACCGTCTTCGATAAATCCATCACCAAATCAACATCATGTTCAATTAAGAGGACGGTAATTTTTGATCCCAATTGCTTGATAAGCTCAGCTGTTTCTTGGGTATCCCCTTGAGACATCCCTTGAGTAGGCTCATCTAATAGCAACAGTTTCGGTCTAGTAGCGAGCGTTACCGCAATTTCTAATCGTCTTTGTTGACCATGCGAGAGAGCTCCCGCCAATTGATTACGGGAATCTAGTAAACCAAACTCTACTAACAACTCATCGGCCCTTGCCAATGCAAGCTCGCATTTACTCAAAGGTAAATATAAATAGGATCGCGGATGCAATGTTTGGCTAGCAAGGCGTAGATTATCTATAACTGTGAGATCAAAAAAGAGATTGGTGATCTGAAAAGATCTGGCCATGCCTGAAAATAATCTCTCTTCTGGATTCATGCCAGTCACGTTTTGATCATTCAGAAGTACTGAGCCAGAATCTGGCCTAAAAGTACCACTGAGCAGATTAAATAAGGTGCTCTTACCAGCACCATTTGGGCCAATGATTGAAGTAACCCCAAAAGGCACCACTTCAAAACTGATGTTATCAACAGCAACAAGACCTCCAAATCGTTTACTTAAATTGTTGGCTTTAAGAATAGCTTCAGACTTATTCATCAGACCCCCTTTTGCCAAAATATTTTGTGAATAGACCGGCTAGCCCCTTGGGTGCCGCAATCACAATGACAACAAAGATGAATCCGATCACGATGTGATGATGTGCAGTCCAAGTACCGATAACGGACTTAAATGAAGTGAGCAGAACACTGCCCATGATTGGGCCAATTAAAGTACCGACACCCCCTAGAACAACCGTCACTACAGCATTTCCGGAAACACTAAAGAACATCAATTCAGGAGAAACGAAGCCCCTCAGCATTGGATAAAGTGCACCAGAGACTGCAGCAACCACCGTAGCCAACACAAAGGCAACTTGTTTTGGACCTTTCGATTCATAACCGACGTATGCCAAACGATCCTCGTTCGAATGAATAGCGTGCCAAAGAGATCCCATTGGCGTTGTTAAGAAATACTTCAAGATCACATAGAGGGCGCCAATGGTCAGAAAGGTAATCACAAAAAATGTTCCTGGATCAGCGGCATCCAGAGATCCAAATGGAGTCCAAATACTTAAAATGGGCACTCCCATCATGCCGTCTGAGGCCCCAAGGCTTCGAGTGTTGTAGACCACTTTGGCTGCTACCTGAGCTAGTCCAAAAGTAATTAAGGCGAAGTAGACTCCCTTAGACCTTAATGCAATGAAACTAGCAATCCACCCAAGTAAAGTAGAGCACAAAATCACAACGCAAATTGCCAATGAGAAAGATGGAGAAATTTCTTTCAGAACCAATGCAGATAAATAAGCGCCAAAACCAAAATAGAGAGCTTGACCAAGCGATAACAATCCAACGATTCCAAGCAAGAGGTCCACAGACATTGCTAATCCACCAAAAATTAATGCTTCTGTTGCCAATCTGAGAAAAAAAGTATCGCCTAACAGGGTGCCAACTACAAACAAAATGAGGGATGAGGTTAGTAAAAGCCACTCAATGCAACGAATTGCCCTTGCTTGCGGATTAAGCATTTTTCATGCCTCCGTATAAACCACTTGGCTTAAACATTAAAACCAAAACCATCACCGTAAATACCAATGGGTCAGACCAAACAGGTGATATAAACAGGGAAGAAAGCGATTGCAATTGGGTCAGCAAAAGACCGGCAATCACAGCACCTTTAATACTACCAAGCCCACCAACAATCACAACACTGAATGCCAACAAGATGAAATCTCGGCCCATTGTCGGAAATACCGAGTAAATTGGGGCAAGCAATACACCTGCCAAGCCTGCTAGAGCAACTCCGAATGCAAATGTCAGTGCATAAACTCGCATAACAGGTATACCTAATGATGAGCTCATATCCTTGTCATAGGCGGCTGCCCTCACGATTGCACCTATCTGAGTTTTATAGATGAGCATCCAAACGGAGAAAATAAGCACCGCCCCAAATGCCATCAAAAATAGACGATAGTTTGGAAACATCACCCCCAATAATTCGCTTGCACCTGATATTGGCGCACTAGGCTTGATCGGGTTTGCCCCCCAAATGATCTTGTATCCATCCTCCAGAACCATAGCGACGCCAAACGTCAGCAGTAGGGTCAGAATGTGGCGATCTTTGTAATGAAATACTTTTTGAATCAGCAGTCTTTCCATGGCAAAACCAATAGGCACCAAGAGTATCGGGACGATTACTAAACATAGCCAAAATGAAACACCGATTGCCATCAGACTTACGCTGATAAATGCGCCAGCTGCATAAAACTCACCATGGGACATATTAATGACATCGAGTAAGCCGAAAATAATCGTCAAACCCAAAGCCATCAAGATCACAGCGACACCAATTGACAGTCCATTGACTATCTGAGGCGCATAAATATATTGCAAGCTTTCTAACATGAGAAAAGCATTCCTTAAATTAAAATCAGAATTCATTACAACCCTGCACCCCTTTTAAGGGTGCAGGGTTATTCGTTGATTCATTAAAAACGTGTACAAACATCAGGGCCAATAGCCTGATCAGAGGGAACACGTCCAACGATATTGAACTCACCATTTTCTACGCGTACTGCAAACATATCCTGCATAGCCTGATGATCGCCCGCACGCATCTTTTTTGTACCTTGAGGGGTCTGCCAACTGAGATCGTTCATTGCCGCCCGCACTTTATCGGTCTCAGTAGACTTGGCCTTCTCTACAGCAGTCTTATAGAAATATAAGAGGCCATAGGAATCTGCACCATAAAGATCTGGGAGCTTGTTATAGGCCTTTTGGAAATCTGCTACAAACTTTTTATTTGCTGGATTATCTAATTTAGGGGAATAACCAACGCCGGTTACAAATCCATTTGCAGACTTACCAATGGCGCCCATATTTTGTGAGGTAACAGTACCTGATGCGCCCACAATCGTCACGCCCTTGTTAACTCCATACTCATCCATCTGAGTAAATAAGCGAACAGTGTCATTGCCAGCTACTGAGGTATAAATCACATTGGGCTTTGCAGATCTTACTTGGCCAAAATAAGGTGAGTAGTCCTTATTATCCAATGGGGCAAACACTTCGCCAACATCTTTAGCACCTTTTTCAGTAGAAGCCTTTTTAAAGGCGGAAACCGTGCTACGTCCCATTTCATAGTCAGGGCCAATGAAGAAAATATTAGCTTTTGGAATCTCTTTATCGACCCATGCAGCCAAAGCAGCAGATTGCATACCTGCACGAGCATTCACACGAAATACATTTGGTGAGCACTTATCACCAGTAATAGAATCAGCAAATGAAACAGTAGTAGCTATCAGCTTATTATTTCGCTCGGCTAACTGTCCAACTGCCAAAGTTGATCCTGAATTAACCGTTCCCGTTAGAAACTCAACCTTTTCTACCTGAAAAAGCTTCTCTGCTTTTTGGGTCGCAACTGCTGGATTCGCTTCCTCGTCTTCATAAATAAGATCAATCTTACGTCCATTAATACCACCTGCAGCATTAATTTCTTTGGCGGCTAAATCCAATCCCATCTTGACCTGCTCACCAATTGGCGTATAAGTTCCCGACAAAGGCGTGACTACCCCAATCTTAATAGGGCCAGACTGAGCTAAAGCTAAAGAACTGCCCAGACTCAATGCGACTGCAATAGCGATTTGCTTTGTTTTAAATTGATTTTTCATCATTTACCTCTCCTGTAAAAATTAACGCCCAACAAAATTAGGCTGGCGCTTTCCATGAAAAGCTTCAACCCCTTCTTTAAAATCTTCTGAATTACGTAGACGGCTATAACAATGGCCCTCAACTTCGATTGCAGTAGTTAATAAACAATCTTCAGTTTCATTGAGCATCTTCTTTGCTGTTCTTTGTGCCATCGGAGAAAATGCCCGTAATTCCTCCACTAGATTGGCAACTGCATTTGGGAGTTCTGCATCTGGAACACACTCTGTAGCTACGCCCCATTCATATGCTTGTTGTCCTTTGATGCGCCTAGAACGCATAACGATATCCTTAGTTCTTGTAATGCCGACCATTTTTTGCAAGCGCGCAGAACCACCCGAACCAGGAATTTGGCCTAATTTCTGCTCTGGTAAAGCATACAAAGTAGATTCGGCAGCGATCCGGAAGTCACATGCAAGCGATAGTTCAAAGCCGACGCCAAAACAATAACCATGATTTGCAGCAATGACTGGTTTTGTACATCGAGCCGGCGCAGCAATATTCCAGGCTAATTTAGAAACATGTTCAGGTGTCGCCTCAAGAAAGCCCTTAATGTCTCCACCACTAGAAAAATGCTCGCCTTCCGCTCGCAATACGATAATGCGAACACGATTATCCGAGTCAAGCGCTTCAAATGTAGCCCGTAGCTGATCTCGTTGGGGCATTTGAATGACGTTAAACGGCGGTCTCTTGAGAACAATATCAGCCCTTTGATGAGCCTCATCAATCTCCACATAGAAACCATCTAAGTTATCTAGAATATTACTAAAAGGATGCTTCAAAATAGTTGCCATACAGTCTTTCTAGTTAAAAAATTACGCTCTTTCATATTCACCAGCGACTAACATTCGTCGCAATACTTTTCCCACTGGCGACTTGGGAATCTCTTTTACAAAAATATATTCACGTGGACGTTTGAAGTTGATTAAATCCGAGCCACGGCAATATTGATCCAATGCATCTGAATCTACCGAACCAGAGGCTCTGATAAATGCCACTACTTTTTGTCCAAGACGCTCATCTTTTAGGCCAGCTACAGCGACCTCTCCAACTGATGGATGCAGCGATAAAATAGATTCAATCTCAACGGGGGAAATATTTTCCCCGCCAGAAATAATCATGTCATCGACGCGACCGGTAACAAATAAATCGCCATCAACATCGTAGTAACCAGTATCACCAGTAAAGTACCAGCCCTCGCGGATCGTCTTTTGATCAGCATCTGGACGCTTCCAATAACCCTCGAATGCTTCATCTCCAGAAAGGTCGCAAATGATTTGACCCTCCTCCCCAGAAACGACCAACTCTGTTGGCTTAGTTTGTTGTGAGCCCTGATCTAATTTCACTACTCTGATGCGAGCGTTTAGACCTGCCTTGCCAGCACAGCCTGGTTTTTTTACTGCATCCTGGTTGATGGTGTAGGTGTAAATTTCACTAGAACCATAATGATTCACAAATAATAAGGGCCTGAAGGATTCATTCAGTTTTAATAAAAGCGCATCGTGCATCGGTGCTCCTGCGAATCCTAGCTTTCTAACTGACCTTACTCGATTTGAATGAAAGTTTTTAGACTGCAACATATCGTGATAAAGCGTTGGAACTAAGTATAGGTGCGTTACCCCTTCAGACTCAATAAAATCCAATGCCTTATCGACTTCCCAACGTGGGACAGCAACATAGGTTCCATTCACAATACATAATGAGAGTAAGGTGCGCACTCCCATCGTGTGATAAAGCGGCATTACACCAAGAGTTACTTCGCCCATCGCGTATTGGTTTTGTGCTACGTGGGCTATACCTGCAGCCCGCTCTGCACGTTGCTTTCTGGGAACGCCTTTGGGCTTACCGGTAGTGCCGGATGTATATAGCATGACCGAAATATCTTCGGTATGCCCATTTGCATGAGGATCTGTTTCTGCACGAACAATCTGATCAAAATAAATATGGCGTGAAGATGCACTATGATCAGAACATAAGATTACTGGGACTGCTTTGCTAGTCTCAGACTCTAGATAGTTTTCTAGCGATATCTCTTCTACAAATGCTAACTTAACATCAGCATTTTGAGCACAATAATCAATCTCCTCAGACTTCGATCTCCAGTTCAAGGGGACTATAGCTATTCCTGCCATTTGACATGCCCAATGAATGGTTGCTGCCTCATAGCGATTTTGCAAAATCGTCAGAATTCGATCACCTCGACTTAAGCCCCGCTCATAAAAAAACTGTTGGATTGCGCCAATGTGGTGAGACCATTCCCGATATGAATATCGCTTTTGACCATCAACTATTGCTAGCCTGGATGGCTCGCGCTCAACTGCCTGTAAAAATGTTCTACCTAGATCAAGCATGCTGACCTCCATTTGCTTGCGCCCTGAATGATGCAACCTCTAATACAGCTTCAACAATTCCCACGTATCCAGTACAACGGCATAAATTACCGGACAAGCCTTCGCGTACCTCCTGCTCCGTTGGACGCGGATTTTTCCTTAGCAAATCTTCTGCAGACATCAAAAATCCTGGAGTACAAAAGCCACACTGCAATGCATGATGCTTTCTAAAGGCAATTTGCAAATCAGACATGCCCTCGTTATTGGCAATACCTTCAACTGTTTTAATGGTTGTACCCTCTGCTTGGCATGTAAACATGAGGCAAGAGCGCACAATTTGACCATTCACCTCCACGGTACAGGCGCCACAGACTCCGTGCTCACATCCTGAATGTGTCCCTGTAGCCCCAAGGTCATGGCGAATGAAATCTAATAATGTCGTCCGTGAGTCACAGCTAGCCTCACGAGTCATTCCATTTAAGGTTAATTTGATTAAATGATCTTTCATACCATCACATCATTTCTAAATTCAAAAGCTTGTTGACATGAACTTCTACCTAAAGTCCTCATGAGATGCCGGCGCAAACCCGACGTTGCAGTTGGATCCTCCCTAACCTCAAGAGTCGAAGCAAGTTGATCGATTGCCTGGCATGCATCATCTAATGAATCAGCAGAAAAACGATGAACCTTAACCGTGTCATCTATGCCACCAAATCCGACAGTCCAATGACTTCCCTCTTTGATCGAGGCTACGGCTACAACGGCAAAGTCCCCATGACGATAGCCAAACTCAGAGAATCCATAGCCAACCCTATTGGTCTTGATTGGAAACTGAACTGATGTAATCAATTCATCAGAATGGCGATTCGTCTGAAGAGCGCCCAAGAAAAAATCATTTGCTTTTACGGTTCGCTTTCTTTGCTTACTTGCTAGATGGACCGAACCACCCAGGGTGGCTAGAGCCAATACCAATTCAGCGCTAGGATCGGCATGAGCTATCGATCCACAAATAGTCCCACGATTACGGATCGGAGTGTGTGCAATCCATGGAAACATCATTTTCAATAAGGGCTGCACCTCTGAAAGATCGCCCCAATCTTCTAGCTCTGACTGTCTCACACCAGCACCCACATGAAGAGCTCCGTTAATAACGTGATAACGCTTAAACTCTTCAATTTGATTGATGTCAATTAGATGCTTTGGATTGGCAACTCGCATTGCCAATACTGGCACTAAGGTTTGTCCACCAGCTAGAATCCGAGCGTCCTCTCCGTGCAGATCTAGAAGCTTGAGAACTTCATCCTGTGATTGCGCAAAGTGCATTTGAAAAGGAGCCGGCTTCATTTACGAACTCCAAATAAACTTCTGAAGAAATTTTGTACGTATGACAAAAATCTCTCCGGTTTAGCGCCCGCTTCTTTTGCAAGTGCTCGGAATAGCTGATCTAACACCAAGCGAATTGCCCCCTCCAGTAGGCGGCTTCCAATAGCCGCTAACTTACCTGAAACCTGCGCTTGGTAGTCATACTTCAATATTGTCATTCCAGCTTCACTGCTCAGTACAACCTGACCCATACCGAGTGCCATCCCTAGTGGACCCCGACCCTCTCCGCCAAGCGAAAAACTGGTAGGCTTTTTGATATTAGTTATATCTACAAGGGCATTAAATTTTGCTTTCGCCACCCCAATTCGAACCACGGCAATACAGTCAAAACGTATACCATCGGCAATAGCCGATTCAGTAATGGACTCGCAACCTGGTATCACCTTTTGCAAACGAGTACGGTTCAGCAAGACATTAAATATTTCATCTGGTGCAACATTCAGCTTTACCTCACCTTGAGCCTTTAGCGGGT
Organism: Polynucleobacter sp. UB-Siik-W21; assembly: GCF_018687415.1. NCBI lineage: Bacteria > Pseudomonadati > Pseudomonadota > Betaproteobacteria > Burkholderiales > Burkholderiaceae > Polynucleobacter > Polynucleobacter sp. UB-Siik-W21. The sequence continues at coordinate 1,241,426 of NZ_CP061289.1, forward strand.
AATCAGAGTTCGCTTCTAAGGAAGAGGTTCTGAGGACAATCCTATCTTGTGGAAGATCACCCTTTGATACCAGAAGCGCATGGATGCGACTAGGAGTTGCAGGCAATACGATATCTTCAATATCTAAAGCATCTGAGATTGCATTGGCTATGCAAACTGGGGTACTCATGCTATTTCCCTCGCCGATTCCCTTAGATCCTAGTGGTGTAAACGGACTAGGCGATTCTTGGTGGTAAATTTTTGGGGCAACAATATCACTCGCAGTAGGCAAACGATAGTCTGCAAATGTACCTGATAAGAAATTACCATCACTGCTGTAGACAAACTCTTCTAAAAGGGCTGCCCCAACAGCCTGCGCAAATGCCCCATAAACTTGGCCGTCTGCGAGCGCTGGATTGAGAATTTTTCCAGCATCATGAACTGAAATATATCCATCAATTTTAGGTGAGCAACTAATCGGATCGATCTCAATGCCACAAGCATCCAAAGCAAATCCATAGGCAGCAGATGTATTAATGCGATCATGTTCATCAGGCGCCTGCAATACATCAGCACTCCAGAACTCAGTTTCTTGAAGTGCTAGTAAAACATCTTTACCAAGTGCCTCCTGAACTAAGCCAGGAGACCAATGAAAATTCCCACAGATTCTGGTAAATGGAATTGCATCATTTTCTCGACCAATGACTGAGATATGGCCATTGGCAAATATCAATTGATCAGGCTTGACCTTGAGAACGTGTGCAGCGTAAGCCGCAATCCGTACTTTCAGTTTTTCTGCCGCCAAAAAAACGGTTCCCGCAACTGCCCCAGCAAACCGGCTCGAATAATTACCAGCTGCAATAGACCAGGCATCTTTTGCAGTATCAAAATCAACATTGACTTGGATTTGGGATGGAGAGACTCCAAATACATCAGCCAGTAATTGGGCTATGACCGTTTGATGGCCCTGCCCAGCAGGTGCAGAAGCAATATTAGCGGAGATACTTCCAGAAGGATCTACACTCACTGTTGCTGAAGTAATGGCACCATTTTTTGGTCCTGCCTTTACTCTCTGCTCAGGCGTTAACACTGTAGTGATGTACCCCATATTGGATACCGATGGCTCTACGATAGACGCAATGCCAATACCATACATACGCCCTTCTTTGCGAGCCTGTTCCCTGCGACTTAGAAGCCTTTTGAATTCTGGCGAAGCTTGAAGAGTGTCGAGAGCTTTTTGATAATCTCCGGAATCCAATAGCGCACCGGCTGCTGCTCGATATGGAAATTGATCTTTTTGCACATAATTTAATGAAGCGATTTCTTGATGAGTTTTGCCCAACTGCTTTGCAATCTTATGTACTAAACGTTCAAGCGCAAAATATACTTGCGGGCCACCAAAACCACGAACCAATCCAGTTGGCGTCTTATTAATTAGCACTACGCGATTACGAATTTTTAAATTGCTAATCTGATATGGGCCAGTTACACAGCCGTGCATACGATAAAGCGTTGCAGGCTCTGGAGCGCGTAGATAAGCACCACAATCCTCAATCTGGTCATAATCTAAGGCTAATATTTTTCCATTAGCATCTACAGCGGCTCGCAGATGAGTATGCCTTGATGTTGCTGAGGTGGCAGCCTGCAAATGTTCGAGTCGATCTTCAATAAACTTCACTGGAGCACCTACCTTGCGAGATGCTAGGCAGCAAAGAATGACGTATGGAAGGACTGATTGTTTGACGCCGAAACTTCCACCCGAATCAGGGGGGACATGATGGCGCAATTTTGTTCCCGGCACCTTCAGAGCGGCTGCCATCACTACGTGGAGTGAAAAGGGTCCCATAAAATTTGAAGTTACCTCATAACTTCCATCTGCTGGACGCCACTGAGCCACCACACCACCAGTCTCTAGTGGAGTGCAAGAGTTGCGAGGGTAACGAATATCAACCTCAATAACTTTTGATGCAGCCTGAAAAGCGCTATCCGGATCGCCATATGAAAATGAACGATCTGAGACGCAATTATTTACAATATCTTTATGCAAAATGACGGAGTCACTTTTGAGAGCCTCATCTACATTAACTACTGCTGGTAGTGGCTGGATATTGAGGACAACTCCTTCAGCGCCGTCTTCTGCAAGGGCTCTAGATTCTGCAATGACGATTGCAATTGGTTCACCCACATAGCGCACAAACTCATGAGCTAAAACCCATAGGCGCATTGGCGATTTGACAGCAACCACTAAAGGGTTAGACCATGCTTGCACATCATCAATAGTCAAAACTCCACGCACCCCCTTAATCTTCAACGCAGGAGATACATCAATAGATAAGATCTTTCCATGTGCAATTGGAGATCGCACGATAGCTGCGTACAACGTACCGACCGGCAAAGGAAGGTCATCGAGAAAGCGGCCACCTCCAGTTAGCAATGCAGAATCTTCTACACGCTGGCTGGCTTTTCCTAAATAATGTGTTGTTTGTTCCAAGGGTTTCTTTTCAGCAAAATATGAAGCAACAAAAGCTGAAGGAAGCTTAATAAGCCCTTGAATAGAATGCTTACCCGAGAGTCCTACGACTTACCTTAGAGTCTGATTTTGTACATCAGGTAAACCCTAGGAGTCCAGTTTTGGCGCCTTTTCAACCTGCTGACGATAGAGGCTTGGAGTAACCCCTTGATGCTGCTTAAAGAAACGAGTGAAATGGCCTTGAGCAGAAAATCCCAATTCATCGCCAATGTGAATCAAGCTCTCATCCTTATCTGCAAGAGCATCAAATGCGAATTCCATTCTCAGTACATTGGCAAATACTACTGGTGACAAGCCAGTACAACGCCGAAACAGCTCGAAAAAATGTGATCTTGATAGATTAACGCTCTGGGCAACGGTTGAAATATCGGTAAAGCCTTGCGGGGACGTTCGCATGAGGTGAATCGCCTTACGAATGCGAGGATCCATAAAGGCCAGGGTATTACCAGTATTACGTAAATCCCCAGAAGTAATCACATCGGCGTTCTCCATAAAGCTTAACGTTAACTCTAGCAACATAGATTCAAGCTGGTCATGGGTGATTTGATCTGACCACCACAACTCCATGGAAATCTTCTCTAAAGCTTGTTTTTGATGTGCGCCCAATGTAGAAAGGTTACTCATAAAAAAACGAGGGTGACTACTTGCCAAGAATTTTTTACTAAAGGAGGCCAACCACTTTGGCTCCAGATAAAGGGCCAACAGAACCGGATTACTTCCACCCACTGGGAGATGGAGATAGGAATGCTCTTCCCAGGCATTAATTAATACTGCGTTATTGTCAGTTAGAGGACAATTTTTTCCCCTCACCTGAAAAGCAGTATCTGGACCGCCCACTTTGCACAAAATATGGCAATGATGATGTGCATGGGTTACCAGAGGCGCATCCATTTCCAGAAGCGCCACGCGACCAAACTCACCGTGAAGAAGTCGAATTACCTTAGACATGTTTCAAATCATCTCACAGACCAGGATATTCAGAGAGAGCCCACTTTTATTGCAGCGCAAAAGAACTAGATTTAAAGGATCTTTATTCAGCAGTAGCCCCAGACTGCTTAACCAGAAGCTCCCAGTAAGGAATTTCCTTCTTAATGAATGCGGCAAATTGCTCGGGAGTTTGCTCACCGTTCAAAGAGCCCATTTTAGAAAGGCTTTCCGCCACCTCCGCTGAAGCTAATACTTTATTGATTTCTTTATTCAGGGTATTGACTAAAGGGGTTGGCGTTTTTGCTGGGACAAAGATGCCGTACCAATTCTCAACAACAAATTTAGGGTACCCAAGCTCCTTCATTGTAGGTACGTCTGGTAAGTTTTTCGCCCTGACCGCTCCAGTCGTTGCAAGAGCCCTAACCTTGCCACTATTAAGATGAGGAACCATGGCTCCCGTTGACTCAAATGCCATTGGCACCTGTCCAGCCAAGACGTCGGCAATGGCCGGTCCAGATCCTCTATAGGGAATGTGCGTCATATCCAGCTTTTGCTCAAGCTTAAGCAACTCACCTAAGAGATGGTGAGTACTCCCGCTACCAGGAGATGCAAAGCTGTATTTACCCGGTTCCTTTTTAATCAAAGCAATCAGCTCAGAAACTGAATTAGCAGACACAGAAGAATTGACATACAAAACCATAGGCACGGCAGCTACCTCGGCTACAGGTCTTAAGCTCACAATCGGGTCATTACGCAGTTTATATAAATTCCGATTAATAACAACACCAGTGCTATTTCCCAGTAATAGAGTACAGCCATCGCCAGTAGCACTACTCACAAACTCAGTGCCAATGTTGCCGCTAGCACCAGTTTTATTTTCCACAATCACACTGACGTTTAATTGTTTAGACAGTCCAGGAACTAACATTCTTGCGAGAACGTCACTGGCTCCTCCTGGCGGATAAGGAGAAATGATTTTGATCACAGGGCATGGATACTGGGCATAGGCTAAAGGGGCGCTGAATCCAAAGCAGATCAAGCCAACAATTTGTATTAAGTTTCTTTTAGCAATATATATAGTGTTCATATCAAGTCTCACTTTTTAACATCTGTTCATAATTAAATTGCTGATCAACTTCGATAATCGACTGCCCTGATCTTAATGCTTCGACCATTGCCAACTCTTTCATGGCAATAGCATCCGCCTCATCTAATACAGTATTGAGCTTAGCTGCAGGGATTGCTACGAGGCCATTAACATCCGCCACAATCACGTCACCCGGTAAAACAGATATGTTTCCAACTCTAATGGGGATATTCCAAGCCTCTTGAACAATGCGACCTCGGGCAGTAATCGGAACCGTACCTCGGGCATGAACCGGAAAGCCAAATTCTTCACACTTATCGACATCACGGACTGCGCCATCCACTACTACACCAGAGATCTTTTTTTGCAGCGCTCCCATTGAGAGAATCTCACCCCAGCAGTTGTTGTTCAGATCCCCACGGTTGTCAATCACAATGACATCCCCAGGCGATGCCGAAAAGATGGCATCAACCCCGAGATGCGCCTTACTTTGTGCAGCACCTGCAGAAATCATACGGATCGTAATTGCCCTACCGATTACTTTGGTCTTACCCCATTGAGGAACAATGCCAATTACCGCAGCTGCAATTCCCAACTTATCCATTGCATCACTTAAATTTGAGGTTGCTAATTTTTCTAGCCGTCCTCTGTATAGCCGATCAAACTCCTCGGATGTCATCATATCCTCACTTATTTTGGAATTCTGTTATTGATTCTGGAAAATACCTGACGTGCATTACCTTCAAAAATCATTTCCTTCTCTTGATTGCTCAAGCCATCAACCGCATTGAGGTAACGACAGGTATCGTCAAAATAAAATCCGGTAACTGGATCAATATCTTTCACGGCTCCAAATGTTTCGGATGCAAATAGAATATTTTTGACTGGGATGACTTCAGTAAGAAGGTTGATCCCTGGCTGGTGATACACACAAGTATCAAAATAAATATTATTTAGCAGTTTTTGATTGATGTCAGGGATATCCATATCTTTCGCCAGCCCTCGAAAGCGTCCCCAGTGATAGGGAACCGCTCCACCTCCATGGGGAATTAAGAAACGCAACTGTGGAAACTGTGCGAACAAATCTGAAGTCAGGCATTGCATAAAAGCGGTTGTATCAGCATTCAAGTAATGTGCACCAGTGGTGTGAAAGCAATCGTTACAACTGGTACTGACATGAATCATTGCTGGTATATCTAAGGCAATCATTTCTTGATAGATTGGATACCAATAGGGGTGACTTAATGGCGGATCTCGCCAATGACCCCCAGAAGGATCGGGATTGAGATTAATACCCACAAATCCATATTCATTAACGCACTTGCGCATCTCTGGCAAGCAAGTACTGATATCCACTCCTGGCGACTGCGGCAACATTGCGGCACCTACAAAGTGCTTCGGGAAAAGCTGCGTCACTCGATAACAAAGTTCATTGCAAAGGGCTGCCCATGTTGCCGAGGTATTAAAGTCACCAATATGGTGAGTCATAAAGCTCGCTTGGGGTGAGAAGATTGTGACATCAATGCCCCGCTCTCGCATTCGAGCGAGTTGATTTTCTTCGATAGACTCCCTAATTTCATCATCACTTATTTTTAAATCAGATACCTTGGGACCCAAATGCGGTGTACTTAAATTAGCGACTTGGGCATCTCGCCAAGCCTTTAATGCTTTTGGTGCCGTAGTGTAGTGGCCATGACAATCAATAATCATTTATTGCTTCCCTTTGTAGAGTAACGGGTCGTTAGTTCGGAGCCAAGCCTTGAATGCCTGACTGTTGAATAAATAAATTGAGCCTACCAGTAGAGATCATTTGATCTATAAAATGATTCAAGTATTGAGCAGTTTCTTGACGTGCCAATGGTGTGCCCAAGGCTAGGTTTTCATATCCGATAACATCGGGCAATACTCTTGACCCCGGAACAGAGGAAGCTATTTCAAATAGAATTGCTTTATTGGTAGAGAAACCATCAATCTTCCCGTTTTTTAACCATTCAATTGCCTGTGTAGTTGAGCTTGTCTGCACCAAACTGGCATTAGGAATCAGTGATGGGAGCTCCGCTTGAGAATTGCTTCCCACACTGAAGCCAATGTTGATGTTCGAGCGATTGATATCTGCTAGAGAGCGGATACTACTGTGGGGACTCACCAAATACCCTTTCTCAATCCGAACGACTGTTTTGGAAAACTGAATATATTTGGCACGATCTTGGCTAGCATTCGTGAAGACCAAATCTAGCTCATTATTTTTTACAGCCAAAAGAACATCCGCATTCTTCTCAAACACCACCGGGGTGTAATTGACACCTAATTGAGTAGCGAGACTCTGCCCCAACTCATAGCCAATACCTCGGACCTGATTCGAACTATTGGCTGGCAGAATCGAGGTTGGCGAGCCTTTATATAAGCCCATTCGCAGACTTCCCTGCGGCGCAAGGATGTCCTTGGGCGATGAAGCGCAAGCAAGCAGCACCAAGCAAAACAGTGATGAGAGAATCAGCCTGCAACTTCGCCCAAATTTCATTATTTGACCCTGAATTAATCTGGCTGAATATTAGCTTCACGTACCAATTTTTCGTATCGCTTTCGTTCTGAATTTAAATAAGCAGTCAAATGAGCAGTGGTTCCTGGGCTGACCTCTCCTCCAACAGAACCTAATCGCTCTGTCATCTCTCTAGATTGCAATGCTTTTTCCACTTGGCTATGGAGCGTCTTCACAATACTGGCTGGAGTCTTAGCGGGCGCAATTAAGCTGTACCAAACGGAAGCTTCAAAACCTGGGAAACCCGATTCTGCCACCGTAGGTATCTCCGGAAATAATGGGGAACGCTTTGCACTCATGACAGCAACAATCTTGAGTTTGCCACTTTTCACATGAGGAGCCACTTCCAACATATTGACCGCAACCAAATCCAATTGACCCCCAATCAAATCAGTAATCGCAGGAGCGCCACCTTTATAGGGCACGTGCTTTAAAGAAATTCCAGCGGCTTGCTCGAAAAATTTCATAGCCATATGAGGTGTTGCGCCATTACCTGGTGTTCCGTACGTAATGAAATCTGGATTCGCTTTTGCAGCCTTAATCAAATCAGATATTTTTTGATACTTACTATCAGCAGAAGTGGCAATGACTACGGGCACACGTCCGATCATGGCAATTGGCGTAATGTCTTTATCGATATCAAAGGGTTGTGGCTTATACAAGGACATATTAGCTGCCAAAGCATTGGCAGCAACCATCAAGGTATAGCCATCAGCTGGACTATCAATCAATTGCTTAACAGCGATATTAGTGCCAGCACCAGGTTTATTTTCGATAACGATCGATTGCCCCATGGAAGCTGACAAATTTTGTCCTAGAGTTCTAGCAACTAAATCAACGGCACCTCCAGGAGCATATCCAACTAAAACCTTGATGGGCTTATTGGGGTAGTCCTGAGCTAGCAGATTGCTAGCAAACAGCAGATTGCTTACAGCGAAAAAGCTGAGAATGATTTTTCTCATAGACATTACTCTTTAGGAGCCCCCGACATTTTCACAATTCCTTCGTAACGCTTAATCTCAGACTGTGAGAACTTTGTAAATTCTGCTACTGAGCCACCATCTACCTGGGCACCAATTCCTTGAAGACTTTTCCGCACTTCAGGATCTTTTAAGACTTTATTAAATGCTGCATTGAGTTTTTCTGTAACATCTTTAGGCGCGCCAGCAGGCAACATCACACCATACCAAGCATTGGCAACCATCGGTACCCCAGCCTCTTTCATGGTGGGTACATTCGGCAATTCAGGGATGCGTTTATCAGCAGCAACACCAAGGGCTTTTAACTTGCCAGCTTTGATATTATTCAATGAACCTGTATCAAGCATCATATCGATATGTCCAGCCATCAAATCTATCGCAGCTGGACCGCTACCCTTATAGGGGACATGGCGTATATCTAGACCAGTGACCGTTTTAAATTGTGCACCCGCTAAATGTTGAGACGCGCCAATACCGGCAGAGCCATAAGTAAACTTCCCCGGGTTTTGCTTAGCATCAGAGATGAGATCTTTCATGCCATTCCAAGGAGATGCTTCAGGTACAACCATGATATTGGGAATAGTGCATACCAATACTACTGGAGTGAAGTCTTTGGCAGCGTCAAATCCTTGGTTAGAGAATAAGTGGGGACCTGCCGCATTCGTTGAGCTTGTTGCCATCAACATTGAGTAGCCATCAGCTTTATCTTGCAGAAAAGCTTGAGTTCCTATATTGCCACCTGCCCCACCTTTATTCTCAACAAATACTGAAACACCGAGCTCCTTGGTCAGAGGTAATGCAAGAATGCGCGCAACTTGATCAGTTGCACCACCCGGCGGCCAAGGCACGAGAAATTTAATCGATTTATCGGGATATGCGGCTAATGAATTGAGCGACACTGCAGTTAATAGACTTGCAAAAATAAAGCGAAGCTTCATAAGACGCCTTTTTGTTTTAAGCTGGCATCCACCCAAGCATCATCATATTTGCCATCATGAATCGATTGGATTGTTTTACGCTCAATAGTCTCTTTTTCCTTACCCAAGCGAGCGGCCTCAAGCACCAACTCAGGAGCTAAGGCAATAATTCCATCGCCATCACCCAAAATCACATCACCAGGATGAACAACCATCCCCCCGATCGACACTGGGACGTTGATACTGCCGGGACCATCCTTGTAAGGGCCCCGCATATTGACACCACGTGCCCAACATGGAAAATGATGTTTCTCAAAGGCTTCCACATCCCGAATCGCAGCATCAAAGACTACACCAATAGCCCCTCTTGATTTGGCAACCGTCATCATGATTTCACCAAACAAAGCGCGGGAGACATCGCCACCCCCATCAACCACCAATACATCACTAGGTTGAAGTATTTGTAAGGCTTTGTGAATCATCAAGTTATCACCAGACCGCACACTTACTGTGACAGCATTGCCACATACAGAAACTGGCGACTTGTTTACAGGCAATATATTGACTGCGCCAATCGTCCTACCCAATACATCACTAACAACAGAAGTTGCCAATCCTGTTAGGGCTACGATCCCCTCTTTAAAGGCTTCTTTTCTAGGGCGAATTTCATAACCATTATTCATGTTGCATTCCTTGTAAAGTGTTTAATCGACTGTTGCGCCTGTGCGCTTCACCAAAGACTCCCAGTAAGGAATCTCTCTGTTAATAAATTGTGTAAATTGTTCTGGCGTACCCGCCACATCACTAGAACCCATCTTATTAAGACTGGCTGCTACTTCCGGCTCTTTCATTGTCGCGTTAATTGCTTTATTCAATCTTGAAATTAAAACGGATGGCGTTTTAGCTGCCACAAACACACCGTACCAATTTTCAATCACAAAGCTGCTGTAGCCAAGCTCTTTCATGGTGGGTACGTTAGGAAAGTTCTTTGGCCTAACAGCTCCCGTTGTTGCCAATACCCGGATGCGCCCGGATGATATCTGTGCAGCAATCGTGGTGGTTGTCTCAAAGGCAATCGGCACTTGTCCAGCAAGTACATCAGCCATTGCTGGCCCCTGCCCTCTGTAGGGTATGTGCGTCAAATCCAATTGTTTTTCAAGTTTGAGCATTTCTGCCATCAAATGTTGTGGACTACCGCTCCCACCAGATGCATAGCTGTATTTACCTGGATTATTTTTAATCAGCTCCACCAGTTCACCAAGAGTATTTGCAGGTACCGAAGCATTCACATAGAGAACCAAAGGTACTGATGCTACTTCTGCAACTGCTGCCAAATCCTTGGAAGGATTGATCCTTAACTTATATAAATTCTGATTAATGACTACCCCAGTATTATTTCCAAGCAATAAAGTACAACCATCTGAGGCTGAATTCGCCACATACTCTGTTCCAATATTGCTACTAGCTCCACCTTTGTTTTCGACTATGACATTTGTCCCGAGCTGTTTAGCAATTCCTGGCGCAAGCATTCTTGCCAAGATGTCAGTTGTCCCCCCGGGTGGATATGGCGAGACAAATTTAATGGTTGGGCACGGATATGAACTCTGAGCTTTTACATTGAGCACTGATAGCAATAAGCAAAGGCTAATCCCCAGAAATAACTGTCTCTTCATTTTTTTATATTCCCTCTTTCTTTGCCTAGCTAAATAAGGCATAGGCTAAGATCTATTCTTTAGTAAAAATATACCTTACATACCCCTCACTCAGCGCATTTCTATATAAAAAGCCTTGAAATGACCAAAAGCCTCAATCGAGAAGAATTATTATTCATTGCCCAGAGTTTTGATCCTGAGGATAAATGTTCTGACTGTCAGTCGCTCAACTGCCAAGGCTGGGAAAGCATCCCGGGTGGATTCATCACTAATTCTCTAGAGTGCATAGGAACCCTGAGGATCGAGAATGCGCCAGAGTGCTGGGAGGAAGATCATCCCAAAGGAACCACGATCTGGTCTAAGGATGCCCCCATCTCCATCACCTTTCATCCTTACAACAAGTCTGACGTGTACGAATGTAAGCATTGTCGATCTAAATACCTTCGATATACGGAATGTGGTGGCTACTATGTGGATGAGCGCATTCGAGAGCTTAGAGCAGAATTCATTTCATAAGATTCCTGTTCACTGGTGTCACAAATGTAAAAGCCCCGATCTCTCAGGGCTTTTTTGGATACTGCTTCAGAGTGGCTAGTATTTTTAAGCCTTCTTCTTCACTGGGGGTAGGTCCGTGCAATGGCCATGCGCCGCCTCGGCAGCCAAGCCGACTGACTCGCCCAGGGTTGGGTGTGGATGAATGGTTTTACCAATATCTACAGCATCAGCGCCCATCTCAATGGCAAGACAAACTTCACCAATCAAATCACCGGCATGAGTGCCTACAATACCGCCACCAATAATGCGATGCGTATTAGCGTCAAAGATGAGCTTCGTAAAACCTTCATCACGACCGTTAGCAATCGCACGGCCACTAGCTGCCCATGGGAATAAACCTTTCTCATAGGCGATACCCTGTGCCTTGCATTGTTCTTCAGTCAAACCAGCCCAAGCTACTTCAGGATCGGTGTAAGCAACCGATGGAATTTGTTTAGCATCAAAGTAAGACTTCTCACCTGCTGCAGCTTCTGCGGCAACGTGACCTTCATGCACTGCCTTGTGAGCCAACATCGGCTGACCCACTAAGTCACCAATCGCAAAAATATTGGCAACATTGGTGCGCATTCGTTTATCGACCGGAATAAAGCCTCGCTCATCCACTTGAACGCCTGCCTTATCTGCAGCAATCTTCTTACCGTTTGGCGTACGTCCCACGGCAACGAGCACTAAGTCATAAGTCTGTGGCTGCGCAGGTGCATTCTCACCCTCGAAGCTCACTTGAATTCCATCGGGCTTCACTTCAGCTTTAGCAGCGCGCGTCTTGAGCATGATCTTTTCAAAACGTCCGGCATTGAACTTCTCCCAGACCTTCTCCAAATCACGGTCAGCTCCAGCCATCAGGCCATCCATCATTTCTGCAATATCGATGCGTGAGCCCAGAGTACTATAAACAGTCGCCATCTCTAAACCGATAATGCCACCACCAATTACCAACATTCTTTTTGGAATACTAGTCAGTAACAGCGCACCCGTACTATCGACAATGCGCGGGTCCTCTGGCAAGAAAGGCAACTTCACTGGCTGACTACCTGCAGCGATGATCGCCTTCTGAAAACGCACAACTTCCTTTTGACCAGTGAGGTCTTGGCCAGCACCATTTGTTAACTCCACTTCAACATGGTTTGCATCCAAAAAACGGCCTAAACCACGCACTACTTTTACTTTGCGGGCCTTAGCCATACCAGCTAATCCACCAGTCAACTTTGCGATGACAGATTCTTTATAACCACGCAATTGATCAATCTCAATCTTAGGCGCACCAAATGTGATGCCATGCTTTGCCATGGTTTTTACTTCATCCATCACGGAGGTTGTATGGAGTAATGCTTTAGATGGAATACAGCCTACGTTTAAGCACACACCACCTAAAGTAGCGTAACGCTCAATCAATAGAGTGTTCATACCCAGGTCCGCACTTCGAAATGCCGCACTGTAACCACCAGGCCCGGCACCGAGCACTAGTACCTCGCATTCGTGATCAACCTTGCCGTTGTATTGACCCGCTTTTGGGGCAGGAGCAATGGCTGCTGTTGCCGCAGCAGGTGCTGGTGCCAAAGGAGTTGGTTTTGCAGCAGGCGCTGCCGTTGCAGCACTTGCTTCAATCTCAGCAATTACAGTACCTTTGCTCACTTTATCGCCCAGCTTCACTGAGATACTAGTCACTGTTCCAGCAGCGTCTGCAGGCACTTCCATAGTTGCTTTATCGGATTCAAGTACAAGCAATGGCTGCTCTTTCTCAATCACATCACCCACTTTTACTAATACTTCAATCACCGGCACATCTGAGTAATCACCAATATCCGGAACGAGGATCATTTGCTTAGCCATAGATCCTCCTTACAGCGTAGCGCGACGGAAGTCGGCTAGTAGTTGAGCAATATAGACAGTAAAGCGTGTTGCCAACGCTCCATCGATCACACGATGATCTGCAGAAAGTGACAAGGGGCAAATAAGACGTGGCACAAACTGCTTACCATCCCATACTGGTTTCATTGCTGCTTTACTCACGCCCAAAATCGCCACTTCAGGAGCATTCACAATAGGTGAGAAAGAAGTTCCGCCGATGCCGCCTAACGATGAAATCGTAAAACTCGCTCCTTGCATTTGATCTGGCTTCAACCTCCCTTCACGGGCAAGTGCTGCTAATTCAGAAGTTTCTTTGGCAAGCTCAAAGATCCCTTTCTTATCAGCGTCTTTGATGACTGGCACCACCAAACCCGTTGGAGTATCTGCAGCAAAACCAATATTGAAATACTTTTTGAGGATCAAATCATCACCATCGAGTGAGCTGTTGAACTCAGGATGTTTTTTCAACGCAGCGACCGCAGCCTTCATTAAGAAAGCCAGCATGGTGATCTTGACGCCCTTCTTCTCATTGTCTTTATTGGTCATGACACGGAAGGCTTCTAGATCAGTGATATCTGCGTCCTCGTGATAAGTCACAGCAGGAATCATGACCCAGTTACGTGCCAAATTAGCTGCAGTGAGTTTCTTAATACGATTGAGTGGTTGACGTTCAATCTCACCAAATTTTGTGAAATCCACTTTCGGCCATGGAATCAAATTCAGACCACCCAAGCTTCCACCACTTAAGGCTGCAGCTGCACTAGAACTTCCAGCACCACCACTCATCGCCGCTTTGACAAAAGCTTGAACATCTTCTTGAGTGATGCGTCCTTTGGGACCGGAACCTTTTACCTGGGTAATCGTTACGCCAAGCTCACGTGCAAACTTACGCACTGAAGGGCTAGCGTGACTCATAGCTCCATCCACAGGAGGCGGCGGATTGCTCTTTGGAGGAGGCGCTGGCGCTCTTGCAATCGGTGGTTCAACCGCTTTTATAGCTGGTGCTGCTGGTGCAGATACTGCAGCTACAGGTGCCGTAACAGCTCCTGATCCGCCTTCCAGAATAAGTACCACTGAGCCTTCAGAGAGGTTATCACCTACCTTGATCTTCACTTCTTTAACAATGCCGGCTTGTGATGATGGCACATCCATCGTCGCTTTATCAGACTCGAGCACAACTATAGATTGTTCCTTCTCAATCCGATCGCCTGCCTTCACTAACACTTCGATGACAGGCACGTCTTTATAGTCACCAATGTCAGGCACTTTGATTTCAATTGGAGCGCTACTACCACTGCTACTCGCGCTTACTGGTGCAGACGCAGTTTTACTAGCTGCTGCAGGAGCAGGATTAGAAGCAGGTACCGAGACCGCTGTGCCCTCTTCCAAGGTCATGACGATTGCGCCCTCAGAGAGGCTATCACCCACTTTGACCTTCACCTCTTTCACTACACCAGAGTGAGACGATGGCACATCCATCGTGGCTTTATCAGACTCAAGCACAACAATAGATTGTTCTTTCTCAACCTTGTCACCTGCTTTAACCAGGACCTCGATGACCGGCACATCCTTGTAATCACCAATGTCCGGTACTTTGATTTCAATAATTTGACTCATGAATTAATCTCGTATTAAACCGTCATTGGGTTTGGTTTAGCAGTGTCAATGCCGTATTTTTTGATGGCCTCAGCTAATTTTTGACGATCAAGCTGACCAGCATCAACCAAAGATCGCAAAGCAGTGATCACTACCCAGCGACGATCAACTTCAAAGAAGTCGCGGAGTTTTTCACGGGTATCGGAGCGACCAAAACCGTCTGTACCCAATACTTCATAACGGCGATCCATATGCTGAATAGCCGGACGAATTTGCTCAGCAAACATACGCACATAGTCTGTAGCAGCAATGACGGGCCCCGTGGTATCTTTTAAACACTTCTCAACGTGTGAGAGTGCTGGTGCTGCGGTCGGGTTCAAGAGATTGGCACGGTGAACCGTATTCCAATCGCGACCTAATTCCGTAAAGCTTGGGCAACCCCACAAGTCAGATGACACTCCCCAATCTTTGTGCAAGATTTCAGTTGCTTCAATCACTTCACGGAAGATGGTTCCTGAACCGAGCAGTTGCACACGTAATTTTGCCTTAGCGTCACCAACCGACTTAAGCTTATACATGCCCTTAATGATGTCTTTTTCTGCCCCTTTTGGCATTGCTGGATGAGTGTAGTTCTCATTCATCAAGGTGACGTAGTAATAGACGTCCTCCTGAACCTCGAGCATACGACGCATGCCATCTTGAATCACTACTGCTAACTCAAACGCAAAAGTTGGGTCATAGCTAATGCAATTTGGAACTGCAGCACTCCACAGATGACTATGACCATCTTCGTGTTGCAAGCCTTCGCCATTCAAGGTGGTTCTACCTGCAGTGCCGCCGAGCAAGAAGCCACGGCTGCGCATATCACCTGCAGCCCATGCTAAGTCGCCAATCCGCTGGAAACCAAACATGGAATAGAAAATATAAAACGGCAACATGGGAACGCCATGGGTAGAGTAAGAAGTTGCGGCGGCAATCCAATCGCACATACCGCCCGCCTCATTAATACCCTCTTGCAAGATCTGACCAGTCTTATCCTCTTTGTAGAACATCAATTGATCATGATCTTCTGGCGTATATAGCTGACCCAGTTGATTCCAAATACCCAATTGACGGAACATACCTTCCATACCAAAAGTCCGTGACTCATCGGGAACGATAGGCACAACGCGCTTGCCAATCGTCTTATCCCGCACCACCGTATTGAGCATCCGAACAAAAGCCATCGTGGTAGAAATCTCACGGCCTTCAGCGGTTGCTTCTAGTAAGGGTGTAAATGCATCCAATTTAGGTACCGGCAAGCTTTCGGCTTTCGCACGACGTTGCGGCAAATAACCACCCAACTCTTGGCGACGGGCTTTCATATACTCAAGCTCAGGGCTACCTTCAGCAAACTTGACCAAGGGCATCTCGTCGAGTTGCTCATCCTTCACCGGGATCTCAAAGCGATCACGGAAGCGACGCACATCGTCATCATTCATTTTCTTGGCTTGGTGTGCAATGTTCATCGCCTCACCGGAGCCGCCCATACCGTAGCCTTTAATGGTGTGAGCCAAAATGACCGTTGGCTGATCTTTATGATTTACCGCCGCATGAAATGCTGCATACACTTTATGGGGATCATGGCCGCCACGATTCAGTTGCCAGATCTCATCATCACTCCAGTCGCTGACTAGGGCTTTGAGTTCTGGGGTATTAAATACGATCTCACGGACATAAGCACCATTCTTGGCCTTCATCGTTTGATATTGGCCGTCAACGATCTCGCCGAGACGTTGCATCAAAATACCCTTCTTATCACGGGCAAATAAAGCATCCCACTGACCACCCCACACGACTTTGATGACATTCCAGCCAGAGCCGCGGAATTCACTCTCGAGTTCTTGAATAATTTTTCCGTTACCACGCACTGGTCCATCTAAGCGCTGCAAGTTACAGTTCACTACAAAAATCAAGTTATCTAACTTCTCACGACCAGCCATGCCGATGGCACCTAAAGATTCTGGTTCATCCGTTTCACCATCACCTAAGAAAGCCCAAACCTTACGACCTTGCTCTTGAATAAAGCCACGGTCTCTTAAATATTTCATGAAGCGTGCTTGATATATCGCCATGATTGGACCAAGACCCATCGACACCGTTGGGAACTGCCAAAAGTCTGGCATCAACCATGGGTGCGGGTAACTAGAGATCCCTTTACCGCCAACCTCTTGACGGAAGTTATCCAGTTGACCGTCTGATAAACGACCCAACATATAAGCGCGGGCATAAACGCCAGGGGCGGAGTGTCCCTGGACAAAGATCAGATCGCCACCATGCTCTGGTGATGGGGCATGCCAGAAATGGTTGTAACCAACGTCATACAAAGTAGCAGCTGACTGGAAGGAAGAAATATGTCCACCAACATTGGTGTCTTTATTTGCACGCAGCACCATGGCCATCGCATTCCAACGGGTATAGGAACGAATCCGGTGTTCAACATTTTGATCGCCAGGCAAGCGGGCTTGATTCTCAACGGGAATCGTATTGATGTAAGGCGTCTCTGCATGGAAGGGTTGATCTACACCATTGACTCGTGCATGAGAAATTTGTTGATCGATGAGATAAGCAGCACGCTGCGGACCTTCGTTATGGATGACACCATCTAAGGCCTGCAACCACTCTTGTGTCTCGCCAGGATCAGCATCCTGAAGATTTTGTTTGCCTAACACTTGCTCAGGAACTGCGGCCATAACTTATCTCCAATAGTTATTTCGTTTAATTCATTCAAATCAACAATAGTTATTTACTTTATAGACAACATTTTAGGAAGGTATATGGGTGTAAACAAGCAATTTTCCACATAATGATAATATTTCTCATAATATGAGATTTTATTGCATCGCAAATAGAATCACATAGGATCGGCTAAATTCCTGTTTAGGCATCCTCATAGGGCAAAATGGGTTAATTCCTATGAAATATCCTGCTTTTCTAAGATTGCTCCTCGCCCCTGTTAACTGGTTACGCAAAATCCGGGGATTTAGGCTCGTTTACACCCCCCTGCTAGCAATCGTGCTGTTTACCGCAGTAATGGGCATTATTTTGGGTACGCTCCATTTGCAGGAAAAAGGACAACAAGAATCTGCCCTATTTAGAGAGCTCTCTTTTGCCAAACAACGTATTCAATTACGCTTTGTAAACAATGCTGACTCTTTAAATACGATTAATCGTGAAATTGCTGCGAGTAGCGAAGATGCAAAGTTAAAACAACTAGTGCGCGAGCAATCCGATGATTTAGTGCTCAATAATCATGAGATTGTCAAAATCATTTGGCTTAATGCTGATAACTCTTATCAATGGACCGCCCCAGCAAACAACCCTAAAACTGACTGGATTAGCAAAACACAAAATGAGCGGGCAGTAAATGAGGGCCTCACAAATGCAATAGAGCTTAGCCGAGTGACGAGCAGGACTGCTTTTAGTCAGTTCATTTCACTTAACTTACCGAGCGAGGAATCTCTCGCCAAGGATAGAAGAACCGTCTTCTGGCAAGTGGCTCCTAATATTGTTGGTGGTCAAGCCATCGGTTTCTTAGCCGCACTGTATACCACCCAGGGCATTTTAGATGTCATCCCCAATGAGCTCAAAGCACACTATCGCTTCACCTTGCTGACAGATAACGACAGGGTCTTATCCATATCCTCCGATCGAGATACACCCAAAAGAGCTTTTAGCAATCAAACGAGTTTAGACATCGGCGTATTAAGTCCAAACCTAGTCTTACGAATTGACACCTATCCTCCACCGACCAATCTGACTTTCCGAATGTTAATTGGTGTGGTCTTAGGTCTTTCTGCTTTCGTTATTTGGAGTTTGTGGTCTGTCCTTAAGCAGATGCAAGTGCGTCAAGAAGCTGAGGCTAATTTACGGACTGAAACCAGCTTTCGTAATGCCATGGAAAATTCCACACCAGTCGGCATCCGTGCGCACGATATGGAAAAGCGCATTACCTATGTGAACCGAGCCTTTTGTGAGATGACTGGCTGGTCGTCAAAAGAACTGATTGGCCTGATGCCGCCCTTCCCCTTCTGGCCCGACTCTAGACGCGATGAGCTCGTAGAAAAAATGAATCGCGCCCTGAAAATGGAATCGGGGATGAAAACTGGTATTGAGGGAGTCGTTTTGCACCGTGATGGCTCTCTGATTGAGACTCGCACTTTTATTGCTCCCCTCATTAATGAAAAAGGAACGCAAACGGGTTGGGTTACTTCCTTAATTGATATTTCCGAACCGAAGAAGATCCGAGAAGAGTTGGCTGCATCACAGGAACGCTTTGTTACTGTGCTTGAGGGTTTGGATGCTGCCGTTTCTGTGCTTGACCTTGAAAACGATCATCTCTTATTTGCCAATCGCTTCTACCGAGAAAATTTTGGGGATGACTCAAAGGGTCACTTTCAGTTAGCAGGTAATGCGAATAACCTGGAGACCTTGCACGATGTCGCGGAAGATTTACAAGACTCCCCTCCAGGCATTCCGACCTCATTTTTATATCAAGAGTCTGAGTCGGAAGAAATTCAATTAAGTGACGGCAGTAATAAATGGTACGAAGTCAGAAGGCGCTTTATTCCCTGGGTTGATGGGCGCCTTGCGCAACTCTTGATTGCTACCGATATTACGATGCGTAAAGAGGCAGATGATTTAGCACGCCAGCAAGAAGAGCGTATGCAGTTTACGAGCCGCTTAACTACGATGGGTGAGATGGCATCCTCTCTCGCGCATGAGTTAAACCAACCACTCTCAGCGATCTCCAACTATTGCATGGGGGTCGCTAAACGTTTAGAAGGTAATCTAGATCCCGTACTCACCAAAGATATCCTGCCAGCGCTTGAGAAAGCATCTGAACAGGCTCATCGCGCAGGCACCATCATTCAGCGCATTCGAGGATTTGTAAAACGCAGCGAGCCGCAAAGTAAATTGACTGCCATTAGCGAAATTATTAACGATGCTGTTGGGCTAGTCGAAATTGAGGCGCATCGCCATCGCCTAACCATTATTTCTCAAATCAGTGAAAACCTTCCTGCGGTAGATGTTGATCCCGTCTTAATCCTGCAGGTTTTAGTCAACCTACTGAAAAATGGCCTAGATAGCACGAGGGAGGCTTATCCCCTTTCTTCTCGTTGGTCCGCTGCTCCCGTCAAAATCAGCGCTGATCTGGATACCAGTATTTTTCCAGCAATGCTGCGTATTCAGGTGAGTGATGGCGGAGCTGGAATCCCAAAATCAGTCTCCCAACGCATGTTTGAGCCCTTTTTTAGCACTAAATCCGATGGCATGGGCATGGGTCTCAATATTTGCCGCTCTATTATTGAATCCCACCATGGCCGACTTTGGGCGGTCAATATCATGGATGCGGAACATACCAAGCTGGCTGGCTGCACCTTTACAATACTTCTACCCCTGGAATCTCCTGAAACTTCGGGTAATGTTTAATCATTGCACTAATTGAATCACCTTGCGAGACCCGATATGAACCTTAGTACCAGCACCAAACCAACCCAGGCAGAAGTTGTCTACGTTGTCGACGATGACGAAGCAGTGCGTGATTCTCTGACCTGGCTTCTGGAAAGCAATGGTTATATAGTGCGTTGTCATGCCAGTGCTGAACGTTTCTTGCAATCGTTACAGAGTACTGATAAGTCCACTATCTCCTGCGCTATTTTGGATGTGCGCATGCCCGGTATGTCTGGCCTCGAATTACAAGAGCGTCTCATTAGTGAAAATTTACCGATGCCAGTTGCCTTCATCACAGGTCATGGCGATGTCTCTATGGCGGTCTCCACTATGAAACGTGGTGCAGTAGATTTTATTGAAAAACCATTTAAAGAAAATGATCTCTGCAGCTTAGTCGATCGCATGCTCGCTAAAGCACGCGTGGATTACTCACAAGCAAGCCAGCGCAAGATTACCCAAAGTTTACTTAGCAAGCTGACGGGGCGTGAGCGTCAAGTGTTAGAGCGTATTGTTGCTGGGCGCCTGAATAAGCAGATTGCAGATGACCTTGGCATCTCCATTAAAACTGTTGAAGCACACCGCGCCAACATTATGGAAAAGCTCAACGTCAATACAGTTGCCGACCTATTACGCCTTGCCTTGTCCGACCCACAACCGAATTAATGTATTCATCCTTACTTTAATATTCACCTGTAATGCCTGCTCAATTACTCGACGGAAACGCCCTCTCTAAAAAACTGCGCGCAGAAATTGCTGCCCGTGGTGCGATCGTTACTGCTAAAGGTGTTCGCCCTGGTTTAGCCGTGATCGTTGTGGGTGACAATCCAGCTAGCCAAGTCTATGTCCGCAATAAAGTGAAGGCCTGTGAAGATGTAGGTTTTCATTCTGTATTAGAGCGCTACTCCGCCGAATTAGGCGAAGAAGAATTACTGGCTCGTATTGCTACCTTAAATGCTGACCCTGCGATTCATGGCATCTTGGTGCAACTACCTCTACCGGAACACATTGCCTCTGAGCGTGTACTAGAAGCTATTGCCCCAGAAAAAGATGTGGACGGCTTCCATGTAGCCAATGCTGGCGCTTTAATGGTCGGCCAACCTGCATTCAAACCCTGCACTCCTTATGGTTGCATGAAGATTCTGGAGAGTATTGATTACCCTATTCGAGGGGCACGGGCAGTGATTGTTGGCGCCTCCAATATCGTCGGCAAACCCATGGCGATGTTGTTATTACAAGCCGGGGCAACCGTGACTATTTGTAATAGCAAAACACGGGATCTGGCTCACCACACTAAAGATGCCGACATCCTGGTAGTAGCTACCGGAAAACCCAAAATGGTTTCTGGAGATATGGTCAAAACCGGTGCCGTAGTAATTGACGTTGGCATCAATCGCCTACCCGACGGGAAGCTTTGCGGCGACGTGGATTTCGATGCGGCCAAATATATCGCCGGCTGGATTACCCCCGTTCCTGGTGGCGTCGGCCCTATGACAATCACCATGCTCTTAATGAACACTTTAGAGGCAGCTGAAAAAGCAGCCAAGCCCTAGATCCATTAAGCTAGAGGGATGAATACATCCCTCTCTGCATCCCTGCCACCTGCATTACAAAATAATCCACTCCTGACTTTTGGTCGGGGTATTGCCGCTTACTCTGAAATTAAGCCAGAACACATCACGCCAGCGATTGAGTTTCTACTCAAACACGCTCAAGATGCAGTGGATCTTGCCACTAATCCCAATACACTTGCAACCTGGGATGATCTTGCTGAACCATTAGAGGATGCAACAGAATCCTTAGGAAGATCTTGGAGCGTGATCTCTCACCTCAATAGTGTGGCGGATACTCCTGAGTTAAGAGCTGCCTACGGAGCGATGCTTCCAGACGTGACTGCATTTTTTTCTAACCTCGGACAGAACTTAGCGCTGTATCAAAAATTTAAAGAGCTCAGCAAAGGTCCTGAGTTTACTAAGCTTAATCGCGCGCAAAAGAAAGTGATTGAGAACTCATTAAGAGACTTTCGGCTTGGTGGCGCTGAACTCAATGATGCCGATAAACCCCGCTTTGCTCAAATCCAAGACGAGCAGGCTATTTTAGGAAAAGCGTTTTCAGATCACGTCTTAGATGCAACCGATGGTTTCGTTCATCTTGTCAGCAATGCATCTGATCTCATCGGTTTACCAGAAGATGTTAAAGCAGCAGCAGCCGATACCGCCCAACAAAAGGGCTTAAAGGGTTGGGCTTTTACCCTGCACTTCCCCTCCTATTACCCAATCATGCAGTACTCCGAAAATCGAGAACTACGCCGCCTAATGTATGAAGCTTATGTCACCCGCTCTTCTGAGCTTGGTCCGCAATACGCCAAGGGCAATGTTGCTTGGGACAATACTCAGAATATGCTTGATCAATTGCGCCTGCGTGATGAAGAAGCGCGCATGCTCGGCTTTGCTAATTTCGCAGCGCTGAGCTTAGCTCCCAAAATGGCTAATACGGTTGATGAAGTAGATCTCTTCTTAACAAACTTTGCCAATAAATCAAAACCGTATGCCCAACGGGATTGGGATGAGCTTTGTGCATTTGCGAAAACTGAACTGGGTCTCATTGATGGTGTTCAGCCTTGGGATACGGCATTTGCAGCTGAACGCTTGAAACAAGAGCGCTATTCATTTTCTGAAAACGAGCTTAAGCAATACTTCCCACTGCCTAAAGTATTGGATGGATTATTTGGCGTGATTCAAACGCTCTTCGGTGTCAAGATTGAGGCGGCTGACTTGCCAACCTGGCATGCAGATGTCCAGTCATTCTCCGTGAAGAATGCCAAAGGCAATATCGTGGCTTATTTTTACCTTGATCCTTATGCACGCTCTGGTAAACGTGGTGGCGCCTGGATGGATGATGCCCGCGGCCGCAGAGAACTACCCAATGGTGAAATTCAAATACCGGTTGCGTATTTAGTGTGCAACTTTGCACCGCCAGTGAAGGTCAATGGCATATTGCGTCAACCCACGATTACCCATGATGATGTGATTACCCTATTCCACGAAAGTGGTCATGGTCTACACCATCTGTTAACTCAAGTGAGCGCTCTAGGCGTCTCAGGAATCAATGGCGTTGAATGGGATGCTGTGGAATTGCCTAGTCAATTTATGGAGAACTTCTGCTGGGAATGGGAAGTCCTGGAGAAAATGACTGCGCATGTTGAAACAGGCAAACCATTGCCCCGTGAATTATTTGAAAAGATTTTAGCTGCCAAGAATTTTCAAAATGGCTTAATGACCTTACGTCAAATTGTGATGTCATTAACCGATTGGCGCTTACATTCTCACTTTGATGCAAAGAGTGTGCAGGGACAGGCTGTGCTTGAACTCTCCCGCAAGATTGCCGCTGACTTTAATGTGATTCCACAGCCTGAGATCTCTCGGTGGATCAATACTTTCAGCCATATCTTTGCTGGTGGCTATGCAGCTGGCTACTACAGCTATAAATGGGCTGAGGTTCTATCTGCTGATGCCTACTCCGCTTTTGAAGAGGCGGCCAAACTCACGGGCTCCGTACTTGATCCCAAGACAGGGTCACGTTATCGCGAAGAAATTTTAGAAGTCGGCGGTAGCCGTCCTGCAGCTGAATCCTTCAAAGCCTTTCGCGGACGGGAGCCAAGTATCGATGCCTTATTACGTCATGGTGGTTTAGCTTAATGACAAGGCAAGCACTGGATAAATGAAAAACACCTAAGGGTGGTTTTAATAGGTAAGCTTATAGGAGCTGAAATTATTACTTTTGACTTAGTTGCGGGCATGCATTTTCTAATGGCTTACCTGCAATGCGGTCCTTCACCCAAACAAGATACATTGGCGCTGAAACACCGGGAGTTGTAAAGTGAGATTGCTCGCCAGGTAACTGGTTTCTTCCTACATTTGCACCCATGGCGCACATCTGCTTTTGATAGAGCTCATGCATGATAGGTGGAACAGCGGTATCTTTTGTGCCCCAATAAATCACCACTGGTGCTACCGGCTTCACGGGCTTCACACTTCCATCAATAAATGCTTTTATCCATGCCAAGGAGTTACTAGCCGTAGGCTTCAAGAGGGACTTGTAT
This sequence comes from Polynucleobacter sp. UB-Siik-W21, assembly GCF_018687415.1. Taxonomy (NCBI): domain Bacteria; kingdom Pseudomonadati; phylum Pseudomonadota; class Betaproteobacteria; order Burkholderiales; family Burkholderiaceae; genus Polynucleobacter; species Polynucleobacter sp. UB-Siik-W21. Next base: position 1,265,628 of record NZ_CP061289.1, read on the forward strand.
TGATCTCCATAAGCAAAGTTGAAGGTATCAGCCATCACATGAACACATTTATTGCTGGCCAACCGATTAACTACTTTTGCACCTTCATCAGTCAAAATATCTGTTAATTTCAGATTAGGATTGGCGGCTTGGGCACCCCACAAGCCCATTACATAATGCGCAAATAAAAACACATTCGGAATATTGGCCTGAGTAAATTCATTCATCAGCTTATTAGCACTCGACTCATCAGCCGGCAATTTTGGAAGCATTGCTGCTATATCATCTGGCGCCAATGCAACAAACCCAAGGTATTGCAAATTATCTGCAGCAGTACCCTTCAGAGCCTGATAGTCCGGCAGACTTGCAGCCGCAATTGTTGCTCCACCGCCTTGTGACCAGCCATAAATAATCGTCTTCTTACCAGCGCCAACTTCTTTCATAGAGCTAGCCGCTCTTGCAGAGTTGATGGCATCTCTACCATTAGTTCCAGCAACAGCATACTGGTGTTTACTGCCGCCACCTTGACCTTGATAGTCGGTAGCAACTATGACGTAGCCTTCTTTAATAAATTCCTCTATGTTTGGAATACCATAATCAGTCCATGAGTTCCCATCCATTAAGAAATACTCGTTCAAGGGAGAGGCGGGATTGGTAATTTGTGATGGGCCACAATTTTGAGCTGACCCTGTTGTGCCGTGAGCCCACGCCAAGATCGGCCTTCCCTCTTTGGGAGCTTGACCAATAGGGGCTACGATCAAACCCGTTGCGATCGTCTTACGTTCTGCAATATCAGAGGAAATATAGGCAATCCTCCAAGCCTGCGCACCCTTCACCGAAGTTTTGATCTTTTCCTTCTTCAGGATTTGTCCCAGCTTGCCCTGAGGACTCATCTTAATCACTTCCTCATAAAACGGGGGAACAGGAAGATCAGCGTATACGCTTAAAGATAGCAATCCCAACAAGGTAGCAAGGACTAAAGAGGTGATTGATGTTTTCATAAATGCCTTATCACTACATTTTTCTATTAATAGGATGAATGCCTGTAACTATACTAAAACCTTCGCTTGATTAAGCTAAGTCTTCTTGATCTCTGAATCAATCCAAGCTGAATGCTTCTCCATCACAGCATTAAATAAGTCTGATTGAATGTGATCGTGTAACCATTTTTTGGTATTGGGAAATGGCATTTCCTCAAAGCTTTTTGGGTTGACCATAGAAAATTGTCTGATAAACGGAAAGATAGCTATATCTACCCAAGTCATTCGGTTGCCTAACAAGTATTGATCTGACCGTAGTGCATCCTCCATAGGTTTTAACATTAAGTCCATTACTTCACTAAGAACTTCTCCTTGATCAAGCTCAGGATATCGATTCGGATATTTATATTGGTCCAATCGTTTTTTAAAGGGGCCATCATTTTTCTCAATCCAAGATTGCGCAGCCTGCTCATCCACAGTCTTCCAGCCATCTGGATCCGATTGATCCAAAGCCCATCGCATGATATCCAAACTTTGATCAATCACTAAGTCGTTCACACAAAAAACGGGTACGGTAGCTTTAGGCGATAACAGCCGCATTGATTTGGGCTTATCTCTTAAAACAATCTCTCTGTGCTCAAACTGAATGCCAGAGTATTTCAAGGCCATACGTGCCCTCATGGCATAAGGACATCGTCGATAAGAATACAAAATAGGCATCATGGGTTCATCACCATTCAACTTGCTTTGGATACGATGAATTCAGCTCTTACGCTTTTTTGATCTCAGCAATCACTGGGGCATGGTCTGATGGCTGCTCCCAGGCTCTAGGCTCTTTATCAACGACGCTGGCACTACACTTTTCTTTGAGAGCATCGCTTAGCAAAATATGATCGATACGCATGCCAGCATTTCTTCTAAAGCCCATCATGCGATAGTCCCACCAACTGAATGTTTTAGGTGCTTGTTCAAACATTCTGAAGGAATCGCTCATGCCAAGCTTCAAGAGCTCCTGAAAAGCATAACGCTCTGGAGGGGACACCAGATTCTGCCCTTCCCATGCTTTAGGGTCATGCACATCTTCATCTGCTGGAGCGATGTTGAAGTCACCTAAGAGAGCCAAACGCGTATTCTGTTGCAGCTCCTGAGTAAGCCAGGTCTGTAATGAATGTAGCCAATTCAATTTGTAGGCAAACTTATCGCTATCTGGCGACTGTCCGTTTGGAAAGTAAGCTGAGATCAGTCTGATAGGCTGCATTCCAGCAAATGGAATCGTTGCCGCCAAGATACGCTGTTGCTCATCTTCATAATCAGGAATATTTCTGGTGGGCTTTAAAAACGTAGTGACTGCATCAGAAGCAATCGAGGCCAAAGCAGCCTTGCGCACAATAATGGCAACACCGTTGTAAGTCTTTTGACCGGCAGCGAGACTCAGATAGCCCGCTGCCTCTAGCTCTTGATGGGGATACTTATCATCCGTGAGTTTGAGCTCTTGCAAACACAAGCCATCTATCGGCTGTTTCTTTTTTTCCTGATCTTGTAACCAACGAAGTACGTGTGGCAGGCGAACTTTTAAGGAATTCACATTCCACGCCGCAATTCGGATTGAATCAGTCATCTATCCCCAGTTCCTGCAATTTTCTGGTAATGGTATTACGTCCAATGCCCAGACGCTGCGCGGCTTCAACCCGACGACCCCGCGTGACCTCCAAGGCAGCCATCAACACCGCTTTCTCAAAACGTGAGCATAGTGCATCGTAAACCTCTTTATCACCATCCTGTAGCATTTTGACCGCCAAGCGACCAAGAGCACTCTCCCAATCACCAGAACTAGATTTAGCTGTTGCAGGACTGCTTAGCGACGATTCACCATGCAACACCAGAGGCTGCTCGCTAGCCTGGGCAACAATATCTGCAGGAAGATCACCTACACCAATGACGCTGGCTGGGGTCATCACAGTTAACCAGTGACAGAGATTCTCAAGCTGACGCACATTGCCTGGAAAAGGCATCGCACTCATTTCTTTCAGAACTTCATCTGACAGTTTTTTAGGCTCGACTCCTAAAGACTTTGCACAAGTGAGCATGAAGTGTCTTGCCAAAATCGGAATGTCTTCACTACGCTCACGTAAGGATGGCATGCGCAAACGAATGACATTAAGACGATGCATCAAATCTTCGCGAAAGAATCCTGCGGCAACTCGCTGCTCAAGATTCTGATGGGTAGATGCAATGATGCGAACATTCGCTTTAATCGGATCTTGGCCACCGAGGCGATAGAAATGACCATCGGTCAAAACACGCAAGAGTCTGGTTTGTAAGTCGAATGGTAGATCTCCAATCTCGCCTAAGAACAATGTGCCACCGTCTGCTTGCTCGAAGCGGCCCCGACGCAAGGTCTGCGCCCCTGGGAAAGCGCCACGCTCATGACCAAATAACTCTGATTCAAGCAGGTCTTTTGGAACAGCAGAAGTACTTAAGGATATAAAAGGACCTTTTGCTCTAGGGCTGTGCTTATGCAAAGCGTGGGCTACCAGCTCTTTACCTGCACCAGACTCACCGGTGATTAAGACCGTTGCATGGGATTGCGCCAAACGACCAATCGCACGGAAGATCTCTTGCATTGCAGGTGCTTGACCAATAATCTCGGTGGATTCTTGTCTCCAAGCGCCAAGTTCCTTGTTGCCTGACTCACTGCGAATGCCCTGCTCTACTGCACGATGAATCAGCTCGACTGCTTTCTCGATATCAAACGGTTTGGTGAGATATTCAAATGCACCGCCTTGGAATGAAGATACCGCAGAATCTAAGTCCGAATAAGCCGTCATGATAATGACGGGCAAGTTGGGATGACTCGCTTTGACATGTTGCAATAAATCCAAGCCATTACCGCGCGGCATGCGAATGTCAGAAATCAACACCTGTGGGGTCTCTTTCTCTAGGGCATTGAGCACATCATTTGGGTTAGAGAAGCTCTTATGCGGAATGTTCTCTCGCGCTAAGGCTTTTTCTAAAACCCAACGAATTGATTGGTCATCGTCGACGATCCAAATTGGTTTCATGATGTTTTCTCCTGCCTACGGTATGGAATTTGAATATGAAAATCGGTACGTCCAGGGCGACTTTCGCAAGCGATAAAGCCCCGGTGTTGTTGAACAAAGGTTTGCGCTAAAGTTAAACCTAAACCACTACCCCCTTCTCGCCCAGAAACTAATGGGAAGAAGATGCGTTCAATAATTTCTTCTGGAATACCAGGGCCGTTATCAATCACGTGCAGATCCATCGCTAACTTATAGCGTTGCTTCGCAATCGTGACGGAACGAGCGACCCGGGTTTTTAATTCGATTTGTGCAACACCCTGGGTAATTTCTTCAGAAAGGGCTTGGGCTGCGTTGTGCACAATATTAAGTACTGCCTGAATCAATTGCTCACGATCCCCCATAACATCAGGCAAGCTAGTGTCATAGTTACGAATAATCCTTAAGCCCTTAGGGAACTCTGCCAACACCAAGCTCCGCACTCGCTCCAGTGCTTCGTGGACATTAAAGGCCTCCATAATATGAGCCTTACGGTGCGGTGCTAAAAGACGATCTACTAAAGTTTGTAGACGATCAGACTCTTTGATAATGACCTGCGTGTATTCATGCAAACCTTTTTCAGACAACTCAAACTCCAAGAGCTGAGCTGCCCCACGAATACCACCTAATGGGTTTTTAATCTCATGTGCCAAATTGCGCATGAGCTGTTTATTAGCTTCGACTTGCTGCGTCACACGCTCATCGCGTTCACTACGCAACTGTTGATCAATGGGGAACCATTCCATCATGATCAAAACGGGATCTTCTAAGGCCGCGATTACCACGTGAGCTGGAATAGAATCTTGGTGAATACTTCCTGGCAAGGAATGCAAGACCATCTCTTGGCGTTGAGCCGATACATGGCCGAGCTTCACTTCGGTAATCATGCTATTCAGAGCCGTGTTATCACCAAATAAGTCGAACACAGATTGACCCTCAAGTGATTTACGCGAGAGATCCAAAGCTGACTCGGCAGCCGGATTCACATAAACCAATTGTTGGTTCTCCGCCTCAAAAACCACGATGGCATTGGGCATCTGATCGAGCAATGTCGGAAAAAAAGGAGCAGCCGAAGCTGCTCCCTTGAACGAATTGCGCAACAAACCTGCGCTCAAGTTCTTTCCTTCGCTTACAGGGAGTAATACATATCAAATTCGATTGGATGGGTAGTCATACGGAAACGTGTGACATCTTCCATCTTCAAATTGATATAGGCATCAATCATAGACTCTGTAAATACACCACCGCGGGTCAAGAACTCATGATCTTTTTCGAGTGCTGCCAAAGCTTCTTCCAAGCTTGCGCAAACGGTTGGGATCTTTGCATCTTCTTCTGGTGGCAAGTCATACAAGTTTTTGTCAGCAGCTTCACCTGGGTGAATCTTATTCTGGACGCCGTCCAAACCAGCCATCAACAAGGCCGAGAATGCCAAGTATGGGTTTGCCAATGGATCTGGGAAACGGGTTTCGATACGACGACCCTTAGGACTTGGAACGTGTGGAATACGAATAGAAGCAGAACGGTTGCGTGCTGAGTATGCCAACTTTACAGGGGCTTCAAAGCCTGGAACCAAACGCTTGTATGAATTTGTACCTGGGTTGGTAATAGCGTTCAATGCTTTAGCGTGCTTAATGATGCCGCCGATGTAGTAGAGGGCAAACTCTGACAAACCTGCGTAACCATTACCAGCAAACAAGTTTTCGCCATTCTTCCAAACAGATTGGTGCACGTGCATACCAGAACCGTTATCGCCAACTACTGGCTTAGGCATGAAGGTTGCAGTCTTGCCATATGCATGCGCAACATTTTGTACTACATACTTTTGCCAGATAGTCCAGTCAGCGCGTTGAGTCAATGTGCTGAACTTGGTACCCAATTCGTTTTGACCTTGACCAGCAACTTCATGGTGGTGAACTTCAACCGGAATGCCCAATGATTCGAGAATCAAACACATTTCAGAACGCATATCTTGGAATGTATCTACTGGAGCAACTGGGAAGTAGCCGCCTTTTTTACCTGGACGGTGACCAGTGTTACCACCTTCAACTTCAAGGCCTGATGACCATGGCGCTTCTTCGGAATCAATCTTCACGAAGCAGCCCTGCATGTCAGCACCCCAACGCACGCCATCAAAAATAAAGAACTCTGGCTCTGGACCAAAGTAAGCTGCATCACCTAAACCAGAACTCTTCAAATACGCTTCAGCACGCTTTGCAATAGAACGTGGATCACGGTCATAGCCTTTGCCATCTGATGGCTCGATCACATCACATGTGATTACCAAGGTAGGCTCTTCATAGAATGGGTCGATATAGCAAGCAGTTGGATCTGGCATCAACAACATATCAGAAGCTTCAATACCCTTCCAACCAGCGATAGAGGAGCCGTCAAATGCATGACCACTCTCAAATTTATCTTCGTTAAAAGCAGAGATAGGAACACTCGTATGTTGCTCTTTACCCTTTGTATCTACAAAGCGGAAATCAACGAAAGTACATTCTTTCTCTTTAACTAACTTCATCACATCAGCGACGGTCTTCGTCATGCAAATCTCCTCTATAAACAAAACTCGGAATTCAAACCTAAGGCATACACCCTTGTTCATTCCAGGCATCAACATGCCTATTGGATGTATCTAATTTACTGAAGCAAACAACGGGGAATCCTCATTATTGCACTAATTAAGTGCTTGATTAGCTCTTTGATCGACTCTAAAAAGGATATTTGCACTACTTTAGTGCAAAATTGACCTAAGAAATTTCATGAATCTCATAGCCCAGCTCTTGGGTGCCCGCTCTTAGGGCAATCCAGGCATTTTCTAATAAATTGGCATTGCCCTTGATACCCAATTCAATATGCCGCTGGGCATACACACCACCCTTAGTAGCATCACCCACAGACGGCAGGCTAAAGACCTTCACGCCTGGGAAGTTAGCTTCTATGCGTTCCATCAGCGGGGTTAAGGTGGACTCAATACCCTTGGGCACAATGAAACTTTGTTCTGCCCAGTTTTCTTGATGAAAGAGATCTTGGTAATGGGTATCTAGACACCAAGCCATCATGGGGGCGGCCATCACCGGAAAGCCCGGAACAAAATGATGTTCCCGAATCCGAAAGCCAGGGATCTGGTTATAGGGATTTGGGATGATGTCACTACCCAGTGGAAACTCACCCATCTTGAAGCGGTGTTGATTTTCTGGAGTATTCAAATCGGCTTTGATTGGATCACCCTCTGCCATAGACTGAATGCGACCAGCAATGAGCTCTTGCGCCTTCGGATGCAATGCGGTTTTTGTACCTAGTGCTAAGGCAGCACATTGGCGCGTATGATCGTCTGGAGTCGCACCAATGCCGCCCGTACTAAACACCACATCGCCGCTGGCAAAACTTTGCTTGAGGGTTGCTGTAATTTGCTCTGGATCATCGGCAACATACTTTGCCCACGAAAGACTCAAGCCCCGTTCATTGAGGAGTTCAATGAGCTTACTCATGTGCTTATCTTGACGACGACCTGACAAGATCTCGTCGCCGATGACGATTAAGCCGAATCTTCTTGTGACCACCTCTGTCGAGGCATCCACTGCTACTGTTTTGATGACATCATCCATGGTATGGAAGTTCCGAATCTACTAAGCGGGTTTCTACTGTTAATGATTTTTCTAATTCTTCTTGTCTCAGCGTTTGCAGCGCATCTAATAGAAAATGGCTAAACCATAAAGCAGCAAACACAAAAATGAGAGAGTACACCCAAAGGGCTACAAAACTCACTACTGGAAACAATACCAAGGCTAACGCAGAAGTAGCCCAGAAGAATGTGGGTACAGCGCCGAGCATGCCCGAGATCACACCCATAGTGAGTAATGACCATCGATATTTTTCTATTAGAAGATCGCGCTCTTCGGTGCTGGCATGCTTAGCTAAGACATCATATGACATGAGGCGCATTGTCAACCAACCCCATAAGAGCGGTGGTAACACAGCTACGAGCGGAGGAACCCACCACACTGGCAAGGTCAGCATCACTAACGCTAAACAGATCAGCGCAGACCATAAGGTATACATCAAGCTACCAAAGAGTCCACCGCCACGCTTTGCTTCCAAACCATGATACGCAGATTGTCGAGCTACGATCCTAACAATTGCTGGCACGGTTGAGAAGGCGATAAACACTAAGAGGCTGATCGTGATCAGAGGAATGATCAACATAACAAAAAATAGTGGCGCGATCCAAGCTCTGGCATTTTCAAAGCCAGCCCAAATCAGACCTTCCTGGATCCAGCTCGTGAACATGGAAGTCGTGAGGAAAATACTCAATGCTTCCAGCGCTGGGGTCCAAGCAAGCCAAATGAGACTACCCCATACAACAGAAACAATCAGAAATGGTCGCAGACTGAGCCACAGCATGCGTGGATGCATCGTTCCCACCAGTGCAAGTCCAAACGATTTAAATACTTGCTGCAATCCAACCATAAAACTCCTATGACATACCTTGGGTATGTTTACTTTGGTAATAACTCTCTGAATGCGTGTACCAAACACTGCCACTGCTGAGTAATGACATTTTGCGAAACCGTTAAGTTTCGCACGCCTGTGGGATAAACCGTCTTAGGAAAAATCGCCGTCCTAAACAACATATCCCACCAGGGAAAAAGAATGCCAAAGTTACAGCCGCCCAGCACTCCAGGCTTACCAATGGCTTCATGACCATAGCCCACGGCATGATGCATGCGGTGATACATCGGTGAAATTAAGAGATAGCGCGCAGGTCCTAAGTGAATCTTGATATTGGCATGCTGCCAACTTTGAATAAATTGGCTCAGTGCCACGAGTGCAATAAATTGACCAGGAGATACTCCAAACAAGAGTGCAAAAAATGCCATAAATACTGCACGCATGATGTCGTCTAACAGATGATTACGATTATCAGACCAAGCCGTCATTACTGTTTGACTGTGATGCAAGGCATGCAACTGCCACCACCAGTTAAACGAGTGGGCTGCACGATGGTAAAGATAATCGACAAAGTCAAGCAAGATCAGATAAAGCAGAAAGCTCACCACTGGTATCGAGGTAACTCCAGGCCACCAAGACTCTACATTAAAACGATCAAACCGAAAATCGTGCAAGATCGAATCGACCTCAAAGAAAAATCCAGATAAGGCAATGAAGATCAAGCCATGAAAAATCCCCAGGCGATGAAACAAGGTGTAGAAAATATCCGCCTTGCTTGAAATAGCAAAGCGATCTTGCGCTTCTGCAGGATGAAAGCGTTCCCAAGTGCGGAGCACAACCATGATAAGAAAGATTTGAATACAGCCAAACAGAAACCAATCCATGCCATCAAATACATCCTCGGCCCACGACATCAGATCCAATTGATACAACAATGGCCCTACCAGGGTCGAAAAAATCCACTCTTGCAGACTGCCATAGGCGTTTGAGATTGCAGAGGTGATAAAGTTTAAATCCATGCTTTATTTTGACTGATCTGCAGATTTTTTGTGCGCCGCGGGCAATAGACCAAAACAAAAGCCGCGTTGCTTCAGATTAATGATCAATTGCTCTAGCACTGCGGGTGCCCAGGGATCTTTTCTGGACCAAATACCAAGGTGCGCCATCGTGATGTCGCCATCCCGAATATCATGACTCGCCTTCTGCAAGAGTCCAGCATTAGGGTACTTATCAGAAGGAAGCTCATCTCCCAAGAAACCAGCGGGGGCCCAGCCAATGTGTTGATAGCCACACATCTCCCCCATCCGGATCAAAGTTGGTGAGGTTTTACCTCCAGGAGCACGCCAGATTTTTTGCAATGGTTGATTCGTCATCTCTTGGAAGCGTTGATCTACTCTGCGAATTTCCTTGCACATCGCGGCTTCGTTATAAAGCACCGTCATGCCAGCTTTAGGTCCAAATTGTGACTTTTCAAAAACCTCACCTTTGGGGCCGTCTTTGACAAAATATAGATGGTCGTATGTGTGACTACCAAAGTGATGACCTTCTTTGGCCAGTTCTTGCCAGTAGGGTTTCCAGGCATCATCTAATGCAAAATCACCACGATAGGTTTTTTCATTCGCCAGAAAAAAAGTGGCTTTGATATTTTGATGCTTCAAAATCTCATCAACCTGATGCGCAACTGACATATTGCCAGTATCAAATGTTAAATAGACTGTCTTGTTGCAACTGGATGTCTGTGCGCTAGAGCCGAATGAAAAACAGCCGAGCAAGAGCGCGGCTGTTAGATAAACGATGCGGTAAACGATGTGATTACGTTTCATCAAAGAACTCCCCTTACTCCCATGGAGCCATAGGGTAGAAAAATACACCGTGAGGAGATCTTCCCACTGGGATGACGCTCACCAACTTCATCGTGGGTATATCAATTACCCCCGCTTTTTTTGCAAAACGGAAAGTCACCCACAAGCTTTTGCCGTCAGGAGTAATTTCCATATCATCTGGACCAGACGGAAGACCAGTAATATCACTCTCCTTCTCGAGAGTTTGCATATTGATCAAGCTGATCGTAGAAGCAATGCGGTTGCTTACAAAGACATACTTTTTATCCCCTAAAGGACGGAAGTTATGTGCACCCTTGCCGGTATAGATTCGCTTAACTTCCTTGCGAGCTTTCCAGTCAATCACTTGTACGAAATCTTCGCCGGTAATACCAACCAAAAGATATTGGTCGCCAGGTGTCATCCACAAACCTGCAGGCACTTTGCCAGTAGGCATCACCCACAATACATTTTGAGTTTCAAGATCAATCGCTGCCAGTTCATTAGAGTCTTGCAATGTGATGAAGGCAATTTTGCTATCGGCAGTGAACGCAATATGACTTGGAGTCTTTCCCAACTTTACGGTCTTGGATAATTTCAGATCAGCGCCATTCGCTGCATAAATATCAACGCGATCTAATCGATTGCCATTAGCTACAAACCATTTGTGGTTTGGAGAGTAGCCAATTTGGTATGGGTCAATAATATTGGGCATACGCCCAGTGATTTCACCGCTTATAGGATTCATCAACACGACATCGTTACCTGCTGCATTGGCAACCAATAAAGTTTTTTGATCAGGCGTCATCATCAAGTGATGCGGCTCTTTGCCAATATAGGTGGTTTTAATAACACGGCGACTTGGCATATCTATCAAACTCACCGTAGCTTCACCTGAATTGAGCACCACTGCTAGTTTAGGTTGTGCCGGTAATGCTGGCACCACTCCAGTTGCGGACATTTCAGCGAATACTGGATAGGGTATTGAAGCAAAGGCAACTGAAACGGCAATAGTGCGAAAAGCTCTAATCTTGATAAATTTGTGCATAAACCACATTGTAAGCAATGGAGAGAGTCAAAAGACCCCTAATAAGCAGTGGAATTGATCTAGCGCAAGCTCGCCAAAACTTTTTCCAAGCGCTTTAGGGACATGGGGGTCGGTGTTTTGAGCTCCTGGGCATATAAGGCCACCCTGAGCTCCTCTAATTGCCAACGAAAATCAGCCAAAGCCTGATCTTCACTCATAGCATATGCAGCTGCACCTTTACTCCCCTGAAGGAGTTTTTGCCATGGTCTTGCCACTGATTCCCAGTCTTTTTGACATTGAGCATCCCTAGAGGGATTGGCACGCATCTTATCAATGCGCATTGCAATCGCTTTTAAATATCGTGGCAAATGGACTAATTGCGCATAGGGAATGTCAGCTACAAATTTGGGAAAGATGAGAGCCTGTACTTGCGACTGAATATCAGCATAAGCACTGGATGATGCTGCTTTGGCTTGCGCCATCTTCTTTTGCAAATCTGCATAAGCTTGCAAAGCTGCCAAAGCATGACGAGAAATCTCTTGGGCAATCAGTGCTAGTCTGGGTTTACCTGCTTGCATTCGGTCGGCAAACTGTTCAGCATTATTTGGCAGAGGCTCAGTCATGAACGCGCGCTCAATCGCCAGATTGAGTATCTGATCGATCAAGCCTTCAACTGATCCAACATTGATAAACAGCAATCCGAGCTCGCGAATACCGGGCAACTGTTTTTGCAATGCTTTCAGCGTATCTTTATTGCCCAGGGCAAATAGACGACGTAATCCTTGTATATGTTGCTTTCGAGCCTCCAGCAAATCATCGAATACCTCGAGATCGCAGTATTCGCCACGATCAATCAGCGCCGGATATCCAAATAAAGTTTTATTGCCTTTTTGAATCTCTAAGGTTTCAGGCAACTCTCCAAACTCCCAGCTTCGATAGCCACTCTGCTCGACCTTCCTAGCTCCATCTGGTTGAATGCTTGCTTTGGACTTAGCGCTGGCTTGTGACAACGGCTCAATCCCCAGTTCTGCTTGAGCTACTTCCTGAGCAACTGCCTGAAAGGCATCGCGGGCAGTCTGTCCATATTCTGATCGTAAGCGCGCTAAGTTACGCTCTACTTCTAACTGACGTCCATGCTCATCAATTAAACGAAAGTTCATCGATGAATGTAGCGGCAAGGCCTCGGGTCTGAAATCAGTTCTTTTGATTTCTAGACCACGCTCTTTGCGAATATCATCGATGAGTTGATCGAGAAAATCACCCACTCCAAATTGCTGTGCCTCAAGCTTTCGCTCTAAATACGATTTTGCATAGTCTGGTAATGGCACACAATGACGCCGAATTTTTTGTGGCAAGGTTTTTAGTAAGAGCAGAATTTTATCCTCACACATACCGGGCACTAACCATTCACAACGACGACCATCCACTTGGTTGAGTTGTGCCAAGGGAACTACTAAGGTCACTCCATCTTTGGGGCTACCGGGCTCAAAGTGATAAGTTAAATTGAGCTCTGCTCCACCGACCTTCATCACTTTGGGATAGCGATCTACGGTAATCCCTGCCGCTTCATGGCGCATGAGGTCAGCTTTTTCTAAACGAAGCTGTGTATCGAGGTCAGGAATCTTTTTGAGACAGGCCCTGAGATCTTCTCGATTGCAAATGCCTTTAGGGATACGAGATTCATAAAAGGCAAAGAGCAAATCGTCATCTACCAAAACATCGGGGCGACGTGAGCGGTGCTCAAGCGCTTCGATTTCTTTAATCAGACGCCGGTTATGCCAAAAAAACCCAAACGTACCAGGATATTTTTTCTTAGCGTCTGCTTCGGTCTCGCGTTGCAGTGCTGGCGTATCCATGCGCCCAAACATTTCTTCTTGGACAAGCGCTTGGAGAATAAATAATTCACGGGCTTCTGCAAAATTATGTGGCTCATAGCGTACCCGGCGTCCGTGATAGATCGGCAAGCCATACAAGGTGCCACGCTCAAATGCTAATACCTCACCCTGGCGGTTATCCCAAAAGGGGTCGCTCAAGGATTTAATGAGTCGATGAGCCGCTACTTTTTCTACCCATTGCGGCTCTATCTTGGCAATGGTGCGAGCATACATGCGAGTGGTCTCTTGCAACTCACCAGCCAAGATCCAAGCACCAGCTTTTTTACCAATGGTCGAACCAGGCCAAATAAAGGGACGAATACCTCTAGCCCCAACGTAACCACCTGTCTTGCTATTACGGTCTTGTGATTTTTCATCCTCCTCTTTTTTAGCCACATAGCCTAATAAGCCAGTAAGTAAAGAGAGATGAACTTGTTCATAGGTTGCAGCGAGGCTATTGTCTTTCCAGCCCTTTTCGCTGAGCATGGTATGCAACTGACCATGAACATCACGCCATTCACGCAAGCGCCGAGGCGATAGAAATTTACTGCGACACAGATTTTCTAACTGTCGATTGCTATGTTTATGCTGTAAGGCGTCCTGATACCAATCCCAGAGTTTCACAAAACTCAAAAACTCAGAGCGTTCATCTGCAAACTGCAAGTGCGCCTGATCTGCTGCAGCCCCTTGGTCCATAGGACGTTCACGTGGATCTTGTGTAGCCAAGGCAGAGGCAATGATGGTGACTTCTCTCAAGGCATTCTGCTCTTTAGCAGCCAAGAGCATTCTGCCAATACGAGGATCTAGCGGCAAATCAGCTAACTGTTTACCAATCTGCGTTAGCTTAAAACTATGATTGATATCCTTACCATCGCCAACTTGAGCATCATCAAACTCTATTGCGCCAAGCTCATCTAGAAGTTGTACGCCATCAGCAATCGCTCTGCCCAATGGCTTATCAATGAATGGAAAGTGTTGAATTTTGGATAAGCGTAGTGAGCTCATCCGCAGCAATACTGCAGCTAGTGAACTGCGTAAAATTTCAGGATCAGTAAATTTGGGACGACTATGATAATCCTGCTCGCTATAGAGGCGCACACAGATACCATCCGATACACGACCACAACGCCCTGCTCTCTGATTAGCCGCCGCTTGTGAAATGGGCTCAATCTGCAACTGCTCTACTTTATTACGATAGGAATAGCGCTTCACTCTTGCTAATCCACTATCAATCACGTAACGAATATTAGGAACAGTCAGAGAAGTCTCAGCAACGTTGGTTGTCAAAATAATGCGACGACCGTTTCCAGGGCTAAAGACTCTCTCTTGCTCGGCCACAGATTGACGTGCAAACAAGCTCAGCACTTCTGGATGAAAGCGTTGCTGCAAGACATGGTCTTTGCGCAGTGTTTCAGCACAATCTCGTATCTCACGCTCGCCTGGCAAAAAAACTAAAACGTCTCCAGCGCCTGTAGCACCCTCTCGCCAGACCTTGGTAATTTCTTCGGCGACTGCATCTGGAATTTCTTTTGCGGTCTTGGATTCTTTCTTGCTATCAGGTTTTGAATCTGGTTCGAGCGGTGAATATCTTTGCTCTACCGGAAACAACCTGCCGCTCACCTCAATCACCGGTGCTACTTTGCCATTGGTGGCAAAGTGCTCAGAAAATCGCTGGGCATCAATTGTGGCTGAGGTAATGATGAGTTTGAGATCGGGCCGCTTGGGCAATAACTGCCTTAAATAGCCTAATAAGAAATCAATATTTAAGCTACGTTCATGTGCCTCATCGATGATGAGCGTGTCATAAGCTTTGAGTTGTGGGTCGCGCTGCGTCTCGGCCAACAAGATGCCATCTGTCATCAGCTTAATGGAAGCGGTGTTGCTGGTCTTATCAGCAAAGCGCACTTGGTAACCCACATCTTGACCAATGGGCGAAGCAAGCTCTTGGGCGATCCGCTTGGCAGTAGCGGTGGCAGCAATCCGTCGTGGCTGGGTATGGCCAATGAGTTTGCCACCATTGATCGTGCCACGCCCTAGGTCTAAGCAGATCTTTGGTAGCTGGGTGGTCTTGCCTGAGCCTGTCTCGCCGCACACAATGACCACCTGATGGCTTTGCAAGGCATCCTTGATGATCTGACGTTGACCAGAGACCGGCAATTCTTCCGGAAAGCGGATTTCAAGCTTGCGTCCGGTGTTGGAAGCAGGCACAGGCTTGGAGCTGGGTTTGGGTTTTTGTTGGTTTATAGGCTCTTGCACCCTATAATTTTCTCACTATGCCGACAAATGCACCAAACCAGGCCTCAACCGCCGAAGAATCTACCTCCAACTTCCCCTTCGTAGGGTGGTTGCGCGATGTTGCACCCTACATTCATAGCTTCCGCGAAAAGACCTTTGTGATAGCCTTCGCTGGCGAGCTTGTTCAAGAAATTGGTCTTGAGAATCTCATCGAAGATATTGCGATGTTGCATGCCATGGGTATGCGAATCGTTTTGGTTCACGGCATTCGTCCACAGATTGAAGAGCAGCTCATGCTGCGCAAAATTAAGAGTAAGTTTGGCAAGAGCGCCATGAATAGCTATCGAATTACCGATGCTGCTGCTCTAGAGTGCGTGAAAGAAGCTGCCGGAGAATTGCGTCTCGATATTGAAGCGGCATTTAGCCGTGGTTTACCAAACACTCCGATGGCAGGCTCTCGTATCTCTGTTATCTCTGGTAACTTTATTACAGCGATGCCAGTGGGCGTTGTCGAAGGGGTTGATTACATCCATACCGGCTTAGTGCGTAAAGTGGATTCCACTTCAATTAAGTTATCACTCGATAGCAACAAGATTGTGTTGCTCTCTCCGTTAGGCTTCTCACCTACAGGTCAAGCTTTTAACTTAGCTTACGAAGATGTAGCAGCTTCTACTGCTGCAGCGCTCAAAGCGGATAAGTTGATTTTCTTAAGTCCATATGAAGGTCTACACGATGCTGAAGGTGATCTGATTACAGAACTCTCCTTGCCTCAGTTGCAAGACTATATGGTAGAGAACAAAAATCTCGACGTTGGCATGAAGAGTTTGCTCAACATCTCTGGTAGAGCGATTCGTGCTGGGGTAAGTCGGGTTCACTTCTTGCCCTGCAACCAGGATGGCGCCTTATTGGAAGAGCTCTTTACCCACGACGGTATTGGCATGATGCTGGCCTCTTCTGATATTGAGAATTTACGCGAAGCCAATCAAGATGATGTCGGTGGTATCTTGCAACTCACTATGCCGCTAGAAGAAGAAGGGATCTTGGCTGCCCGCGGTCAAGACGTGATTGAGCGTGACATTCAGCGCTTCTCAGTGATTGAGCATGACCGCGTACTCTTCGGCTGTGCTGCCCTGTTCCCATTCCCCAATGGTGTTGGTGAATTAGCCTGTCTTGCAGTAGATCCTGATGTGCAAGGCTCCGGTGATGGCGAGCGTTTGCTAAAACGGGTTGAGATGCGTGCTAAACAAGAAGGCATTAAAAAATTATTTGTTCTGACGACGAGAACAGAGCATTGGTTTCTGAAGCGGGGCTTTAAAAGGGCCACGGTGGATGACCTGCCAGAAGAAAGAAAGCAAATTTATAACTGGGACCGTAAGTCCATGGTTTTAACTAAAGATCTATAAGAACAAAGAGATACATAAGAAAGGCACTACAGATGGTACGGATGGTTGAATGCATCAAACTCAATAAAGAGGCAGAAGGCTTGGATTTCGCTCCACTTCCTGGTGACTTAGGCAAAAAGATTTGGAATCAAGTTTCTAAAGAAGCTTGGGCTGCTTGGTTAAAGCATCAAACTATGCTCATTAATGAAAATCGCCTCAATATGGCAGATCCACGTGCACGCCAGTACCTCTTAAAGCAAGTAGAAAAATACTTCTTTGAAGGTGGTGCAGATATGGCACAAGGCTATGTACCGCCTGCCGAATAAGTATTGCAATACAGCAAAAATAAATTTCTATAAATACAGTTTCTGTTGTTGACACAGTAAAAGTACAGGCATAGGATGTAATCGTAGTGAGGCAGATATAGTGTCTTGCTACATTGGCGAAAGCCACTTCAAAATGAGCGCATCTATGCGCTCATAGGCTAAGGAACTAAATACCTTCCGAGTGCCTGCGCCATGCAAACCATGGCAAACAACCCGATGGGGATGCCCCGTCGGGTTTTTTATTTCCTCTTTACGGATTAGAGTGCGATGCGGCTAACACCAGAGGCGTTGCTGACCAGCAAGACATTGGCTTTCTCTTTAGCAAATAAGCCGACCGTAATTACGCCAGCAATTTGATTGATCTGAGACTCCATAGTGATGGGATCAGCAATGTGCAAACCAGCGACATCCAAAATCCAAGCGCTGTTATCGGTCACAAAGGGCTCACTTGGAGTTTGATTGAGGTCAGAGCGAGTATGTTTAGCTAAGCGCAAAGTCACCTTGCCGCCAAGCTTTTCCAGCTCTCTACTGACAATACCTTTGGCTAGCGGAATGATTTCGACTGGGAGAGCAAAATTACCAAGTACCGGAACCTGCTTAGAAGAGTCGCAAATGCAAATAAATTGCTTTGCCATGGAGGCAATAATTTTTTCGCGAGTCAGCGCACCGCCCCCACCTTTAATCATATGGCCAGCAGGATCAATTTCATCGGCACCATCGACATAGGCTGGCAGACTGAGTACATCATTAGGGTCGAGTACCTTAAAACCATGCTTTAGCAATCGCTCAGTCGTAGCATTGGAGCTAGAAACAGTTCCGGAAAAGTGATCCTTATGTGGAGCTAAGGCATCAATAAAGCAATTAGCGGTCGAACCTGTTCCTACACCCAAGATTTGTCCAGCGGGTAGCTTTAGTACCTCGTCTCGAGCAGCTTCGCCCACCATTTGCTTGAGTTGATCCTGATTCATATATCCACCAAACACCTTTACTGGAACTGAGTAATTAATCCATCTATCATATGATATTCACAAGAAATCTACTAAAGCAGACCCCTTAAATAGAGCCATCCAGCCATGAATAGCGCCTCTTCCGCTCCCAGCCAACTCGAGCAACTCAAAAAATTCACTACCGTCGTGGCCGATACGGGCGATTTTGAGCGTATGCAAGTGTTTCAACCTCAAGATGCCACTACTAACCCCTCCCTCATTCTGAAGGCAGCCCAGCAAAGTAATTACCAGTCTTTGGTGAGTGCGGTGAAGGCAGCTCACCCAAGCTTAAGCGTTACTGATTTGGTGGATAACATCTTGGTTGCCTTTGGCTTGGAGATTTTAAAAATCGTGCCTGGTCGTGTCTCAACCGAAGTGGATGCGCGTTTATCGTTTGATACCAAGGCCACAGTTGCTAAAGCAAAACACTTAATTGCCCTATATGAATCTCAGGGCGTTGATCGCAAGCGCATTCTGATCAAGCTCGCTGGAACTTGGGAGAGTATTGCTGCTGCTAAACAATTAGAGGCAGATGGCATTCATTGCAATATGACTCTACTCTTCTCGCTGATTCAGGCGGCGGCCTGTGGCGCAGCCAATGCAAAACTGATTTCACCGTTTGTTGGTCGGATTACGGATTGGCATAAGGCAAAACTCGGAAGCAATTGGAGTGATGCCCACAATGGTGGTGCCAATGATCCCGGTGTGACTTCAGTAAAGCGGATTTTTCATTATTACAAGCACTTTGGTATTCCAACCGAGATTATGGGTGCTAGCTTTCGCAATACCAGTCAAATCCTAGAGCTTGCCGGCTGCGATCTTTTAACGATTAGCCCTGAGTTATTGGCTGATTTGCGTGCAGGTACTGCCACAGTAAGTAAGAAATTGGATGGTGCCAATGCTCACGCTGCATTAAGTGCTGAGAATATAACGCCACTTAAACTAGATGAATCTAGCTTTAGGCTGCAATTGAATAATGATGCGATGGCAACAGAAAAACTTGCAGAAGGTATACGCAATTTCTGTATCGATACCGAAAAGCTGGAAGCACTGCTAGCAAAATAATTCGCTAGCAGTAGCTTTACATATGTTTAATTTACTTCTTAGCTGTATTGATACCGAGCAAGGTATAAGCCCCGCAATAACCAAAGATCCCTGTTAGCAAGGGGATAATTCCAATCCAAGCCCACGGGCCAGTGATACCAAAACCTGCTAAACCCATGAGGGTGACGCCAACAGTCATACGCAAAACACGGTCAGTGTGACCAATATTGCATTTCATATAAGCCCCTTTACTATTGAAAAACAACTACTTGGCAGCTTTATTATTTAATTTGGCAAGGCGCTGTCTTAATGCCTCATACAAGCATACGCCACTTGCTACTGAAACATTCAAACTGGAGACCACACCCTGCATTGGGATACGGACGAGCTCATCGCAGGTTTCTTTTGTAAGACGGCGCATGCCCTCACCTTCAGCACCCATCACGATAGCAATAGAGCCAGTAAGGTCGATGTCATAGATCGACTTTTGAGCTTCATCATCCGTACCAATCAACCAAACGCCCGCTTCCTGCATCTCTTTCATGCTGCGAACCAGGTTGGTGACAGTAATCACTGGCATGACTTCAGAGGCACCGCTTGATACCTTGCTCACGGTAGCATTTATCGAAGCCGAACGATCTTTCGGAATGACTACCGCATCTACCCCTGCACCATCAGTAACACGTAAACAGGCGCCAAAGTTATGGGGATCTGTCACGCCATCGAGCACTAAAAACAATGGTTTAGCTTGGGTGCCCTCGACATCTTCAATCACTTCGGTAATGGTACGCGCTATGGTCATTTTTTCAGCTAAAGCAACCACACCCTGATGACGGTCGTGGCCAGTCAACTTTTGAAGACGCTCAGCATCTGCTGCATGCAATCGTTCGCCCAAAATCTCTTCAGCTTGCTTCAAAAAATCTCCCATGCGTCGGTCGCGACGACTAGGATCGAAGTACACCGACTTTAGGCTATCGGGGTCAACACGCAAACGCGCTTGCACCGCATGAAATCCTACTAATATTTGTTTCATCTCTGTGCTTGTTCTTTATATGCTGATTATTTACGTCTGGCCTTGGTATTACGTACTGGCGGTTTTGTGCCTGCAGGCTTGCCGACTGATCTACCGGGTTTACTTGCCTTACCGTTTTTACGACTCGCTTTACTTTTGGACTGCGTTGCGCCCAAGGTACCAGCGGATTTTGCAGCATTAACGTTGATCCCACTGGGCTTTTGAGGCGCTTTATGAGCAGGTCTACTCTTATTAGGTGCCGCCTTTTTATTAGGCCGACCAGTATCAGCAGCCAATAATAATTGACGGCGATTAGAAGATCCACCACTTTCAGCACCGGAGCTCTTAACGAGACTGAATTCAATCTTGCGAGCATCTAAGTCAACACGGCTCACCAATACATGTAAACGATCACCTAAGCGATAACGAATGCCAGTCCGTTCACCACGTAATTCTTGACGGGCTTCATCGTATTGGAAGTAATCGCCACCCAGTTCAGTAACGTGAACCATACCTTCAACGAAAAGATTCTCTAGCTGAATAAATAATCCAAAGTTAGCAACCCCGGTTACCGTACCCGCATACTCTTGACCAAGATGATCTCGCATGTAATAACACTTGAGCCATGCCTCAACGTCACGCGAGGCTTCATCAGCGCGGCGCTCATTAGAGGAGCAGTGAACCCCTAGCTGACCCCAAATTGGTAATGCTGCGTTAGCCCCTTTTGGCGCTCTAGCGCCTCTCGCTGCAATATCTTTCGCATCGCTTTGGGATTTTTTGGCATTGACTGCATTCTCTCTTCCCTTACCCTTACGCGGTAAGGTCAAATTGAGTGGTACTTTTGGAGGCAAAACAGGCGTGTATGGCTTCTTCTGCAAAATTGACTTAATAACTCGATGGGTCAATAAGTCTGGGTAGCGACGAATCGGGCTGGTGAAGTGCGAGTAGGCTGGATATGCCAAACCAAAGTGGCCTTCGTTATCTGGTTGATACATCGCTTGCTGCATTGATCGCAATACAACTGACTGCAGCATATTGGCATCAGGTCGATCTTTAATCTCCCGCATCAACTTTGCATAATCACGAGGTTTTGGTTTTTCACCACCATCCAAAGATAGCCCTGAAGTTCTTAATACCTGACGCAAGGTCATCAACTTCTCTTCAGAAGGTTCGCCGTGAACACGGTACAAGCTGAGATGTTTATTTTTATCAATGAAGTCTGCGGCACACACGTTAGCAGTCAACATACACTCTTCGATTAATCGATGAGCATCATTACGCAGGCGCGGCTCGATTCGCAAAATCTTACCAAGTTCATTGCTAATGATTTGCGTTTCCGTAGTTTCAAATTCGATTGCGCCACGCTTCTCACGGGCCGACAACAGAATCTTAAATAAAGAGTAGAGATTGCTTAAGAGCGGACGGAACTGGGTAAAGCGTGCTGCTTCCGGACCTTTGCTATTAGACAGAATTTCCCAAACAATGTCATAGGTAAAACGTTGCGCAGAATGCATGACTGCTGGGTAAAACTGGTAGGCCAATACAATGCCATTGTTATCCACCACCGAGTCACACACCATACAGAGGCGATCAACATTGGGGTTGAGTGAGCAAAGACCATTCGAGATCTTCTCTGGCAACATCGGAATGACCCGTCTTGGAAAGTACACAGAGGTTGCCCGCAGCAAGCCTTCGTCATCCAAGGGATGTCCCGGTTTAACGTAATGCGAAACGTCAGCAATCGCGACGATGAGACGCCAAGCTTTAGTCTTGCCATACATGACTGGCTCGCAATAAACAGCATCATCAAAGTCTCTGGCATCAGCACCATCAATGGTGACCAATGGCACATCACGTAAATCGACGCGACCTTCTAAATCTTCTTGCTGAACTGCATCAGGTAATGCAGCGGCTTCTTTCATGGCAGCGGCGGAGAACTCATGGGGTACGCCGTACTTACGCACTGCAATTTCGATTTCCATACCAGGATCATCAATCTCACCCAAGACCTCAACAACCCGCCCTACTGCCTGACGATAGCTATCTGGATAATCAATAATTTCAACACTAACGACTTGGCCTAACTTGGCCTGTCCTTGACCCTTGGGTGGAATCAAAATGTCGTGACCGATACGCTTATCTTCAGGCGCAACAATCAAAACACCATTTTCATTTAAGAGGCGGCCGATTACGACCTTATTGGCATGCAGAACGACTTCAATAATCTGTCCTTCAGGGCGACCACGACGATCCGTTCCCAATACTCTGACATTGACTCTATCGCCGTGCATGACACGGGACATCTCTCTTTCGGAGAGGAAAATATCTTCACCACCATCATCGGGAATAACAAATCCAAATCCATCTCGATGCCCTTGAAC
Organism: Polynucleobacter sp. UB-Siik-W21; assembly: GCF_018687415.1. Classification (NCBI taxonomy): domain Bacteria; kingdom Pseudomonadati; phylum Pseudomonadota; class Betaproteobacteria; order Burkholderiales; family Burkholderiaceae; genus Polynucleobacter; species Polynucleobacter sp. UB-Siik-W21. Next base: position 1,288,203 of record NZ_CP061289.1, read on the forward strand.
TGTCCCTAAACGATCAGCCTCGCGGGGCACCAAGTCTTTTGCTTTACGCATTTAATTCCTTCGGCAATACATGCCCTATCTATATATCTACTGATATCTATTTTTGTTATGAATAAGGCTACTGTATCAAACCATCAAGTCTGAAGGGAAAAAGCCAAAATGGGGTTGAAATAGCCCAAAAACACCCATCCCTCTATAATAGAGGCATGCCCAGGTGGCGAAATTGGTAGACGCACCAGCTTCAGGTGCTGGCGATCGTAAGGTTGTGGGGGTTCGAGTCCCTTCCTGGGCACCACTGCTGCTTCTAAGTTAACACCAAAGCCATATTCTATATTGATTACTTCATCTAAGCAATATCTTTGTAACCTGATTTGTAACCCATTCTAAACAGTTGTAACCCAAATGTAACCCGGGCGGCGTGGGGCTCTTCTATGAGACCCGATACCCGACTTTTCAGGTACCCCACCCCATCGATCCAGAGGCTCCAACAAGAAGTAAGCTAGGATAATTTTTTATAAACGACTGAACATAAGACCAATAAGAGACAATGCAAGAGAACAAAAAAGCTACCTATAAAAAAGCCACTGTATAAGTGGCTTTTTTATGTTTATCTTTGCTGATATTGTTGGTATTGTTGTTGCTGCTGATAGTTATTTAATGACTGTCTTTGCTGCTCCTGTTGCATTTGCCACTGTTGTTGTCGCATTCGATTATTTTGCCGCTCCATTTCTTCAGCTTGTTTTTCTTGATTTATACATTGTTGATACATTTGCTGTGCCATTTGATTCATTTGGTTATTGTTTCCATATGTTGGAGCACTACAAAATGCCATAGCAAGAGATGGTGACAGTAATGCCACTACAACAAAAATCTTTTTTGTATTCGATAACATTCCACTCTCCTCATTTACATTGTATTTGGATATTTACAAGATTCATAAATGACTGTAAACCAAGTATTTACAAAAGTCTATTACGAATTTTTGTAATATTTCATACGGATTAAAACGGTACTGGCTAATGTTTTTAGAGTGTTTATTGGACTTCTTAAATATCGGTTACTTACCTAATGATGAACAAAATTGGGCATTCAGTCAGCGCACTAACAACCCCTTAAAGTAAATAAATTTGGTTAACGACACGAAGGCAAACTAAATTTATACCGTAGACTGCACTTCTTTGTGTCCTTGCAGCCCGAAATAATCAAAACTGCCACCAGTGTTGTTTCTTCCAAATTTGGCACTCAAACCTATGAGAGGAATCAAAGTCGTCAGTTAGTGACCTTGATTTTAACGTCAACGTTTTGGTATTAAATATGTACTCATAAGAGGGTTCGTCATTTGCTCTTGCATGCCAAGATTTATAGGTATCACCACCAACCATGAAGCTTTCATAGTCACTAAACCACCGACCACCCCAATATTCTACATTTGTAATCGCATATAAGGCCCATGTCTTGCGGTTATCTTCAGTGTCATACTTCAAGGGCAGTGGTTGGTTAAGCTCGACCCCTTTGTACGCAAAATAAAGACCGTCAACAGCCTTTGTTATGGTGATGCCTGCGGGGTCTTTGGGCATAACTAGTTCAGATATGACCAGAGTTACTACATCACCGTCAAATTGAGCCCGAAATGAGTCTCTATTTTTTGATTCTGTACTTTCATTCTCAATCCAAGCTTCGGTACTAGTTGCACCATTCTTAGCGCAACTTGGAGTATTGCCCCTCCAATTTACACAAATCTCGTTAGGCGACACTTTAATGATTTGCTGAGTATAGCTAATATCTTTACTAAACTTCATTGGATGATAGGACTCGCAAAAATATTCATTCTCAGAAATAGAGCATCCCTGCAAAATTATGAGTAAAAACGCGAGGCCATATTTATACATGTTAGATTAAAACCATTTACGTTGACAGGTACCAATAAAGTTAGCCTTTAGATCATCCATCCCAACATCGCCATCTAAAATATGATCACCTTTTCCGGTAAAGCTAACTGAAAGTTGATTGGCAATTTGATTGTAGGAAAAGTCATATCTGATGTGCTGCAAAAAATCAGTTGAATAAGAGCCCTCATATCCTACAGCAGTGGATTTGGCAAAATTGTTTTTACTATTAAGCTCTTTGTATAAAGGAAATCTATCCTCGTTAATAATTATTGCACCCCTACTGAATAAAAGTGACCAGCTAACCTCTAAATGCTCATCGTCAAGCAATTTAGTTACTTCTTTATTTGATCCATTAGTCCAAACTCTTACCTTATTAAACTGCCCTTTACAAATCATCGTCGGATAAATTAATTGATACGCTAAATAAATTACAAGCGTAACCATACTAACAACTAAGAAAACTCTCTTAAAAAATCTGTGGTGAATAATTTTCTTCATCAAATTCTTATTTACCTAATGATGAACAAAATTGGACATCAGAAAGAAAATTTCCAGAAAAATGATCTCCTGTTTTGTCCTTATTATCTTTAAGGTCTACCCAGTACAAATCTATAAGCCTCAATTGTCTCGCTAATGCATTTTTAAAAAGCTCTTGCTTAGAAAGTTTATTCTTTGATTTATTGGTGCTCTCCTTTAATTCGTCTAATTGAACAGCAGCCTGTAGAAAATCTGTTGAGTATTCTGCCAGCTGATCCGTTTTGGCTTTTGGCATATTCATCTTTTCTGCACCAATACCGCTCATAACAGAGTAAGCCGCTCCGCATCTAAGGTACACATAGCTAACAGTTACCATGTCCTCATTCATAAAATTACTTTTGGAGGTTATCTTATTTAGTGGCTTTAAAGAATCCGCTTGCGCCGATAGACTAAAAATCGAAAACACAAAAAATATAAGCACTCTCATCCCGGACTCCCCTTGCAAACAAGCTTCATCATCTCATCATTTACGGTGCCTTCTGCACCCTGAAACCAATCAGTTTTTCTATGCATTTCAACATTGACGATATTGCCTTTGCCCTTGCGACCGTCATAATCAATCAAATCCGATATTTTAAATTTATTATTTTTGCAATCTTGAACGACTTTTGTTTTTGATGAGACGATAGTTAAGTTTCCTGATTTCCATGGAGTTGAGTAGTCCACTAGCTCCCAATAAGTCACTATGTCACCTTCCCGTTTAAGGGAAGCTGGGTCATAGGAATAAATATTTTGACCATCCGATGAAGTTACAGCTTCCCATAATTGACTATATGCAGGACTAGCAATTACGAGAAATACAATGAAGAGTATTTTTATCATCTATAAAGATCGTGTTTAATTATTAGCATCTGATCTTGAAGGATCTAACGTATAGATCTTGATTCACCCTCAAGACCTTCTAGTTAGATCCTCTAACATTTCTTTAATCTTTCTAATATCACTATTCATTTCATTGAATGTACTAACAAACCAAAATAACGCTCCAACCACAAGACCTATAAGAATATATCCAGTTACTGTTTCCATATAAATTGATCTTTAGGTTTATTTGCTACCAATCCATTGGCAATTGATCTAAAAATATTTGCTAGTGCAGCAACTCCTAAGAACACCGTATAAACAGCAAAAAAGAATGCTGAAATTACTTCTTTAGATTCAAAGATAAAAGCTAGGCAATAAATTAGTAGTACGAAACTAGCGCCAGCTAAGGTAATCAGATAATTTTTAACATAGTATCCAGCTACCAACGCCGTACCAATAACAACTAAATTCAGTACATATTTGTGACTTAAAAGATCTAGATAGCTCATTTCTGAAAAATCAAATAAGTGACTACCTATGAAAGTGCCAATTAATACTGCCAAGGCAATCAACTGGGGTGTAATTTTCTTCATATAGATTCCTCTTTCTTTGAGTAATTAATAACATCTACTAATTTTATGATGCCCAATAGATTGAACTAACGCCCCTGAACAGTCCTTAAAATACATGAAGTATGCTGAGCAGTGCCTTCTTTCAAACCATTGTTTGTGCAAATAGTCTTAGCATCATTCATCGACATCACATCGCCAGCTCTTAAAATACTATTTGAACTTCTATTGCTGTCATGAAAATTTCTACATTGCTGGTAAGCCGCATCTCTTTGGGCTTGATTAAGCACAATATTCTCATAAATTGGGATTGATGAGCAGTTCACATCGCCTTGTGCTGGGTTATAGACAGTGCCTAAAGAAACGCCAAAGGGTCCTGTTAAGCTTTGCTCGCTACTCTTTGTACATTTAGTATCAGTTCTTACATACCGTTGCTGAATTTGGGCTGGAACAGTCTTGTCTACCTCTGCCATGCAATTAAAGTGTTCGCCTATAGATTGGCATCCAGCCAGTAAACCACTTATTAGAACTATGAAAGGAAAGCTAATTTTCATATACAGCCTATTTGTGTTTTGATGCACAAGAACTTGTATTTGTTTGGAGGCAACAAATATAGCTCCAGTTATTACCTAAATTCTTTTGATTCCTAAATGACCAGGCCATACTCTGGCACTGGCTTAATCCCCTAGCTTGACCTAAAGAAATTTCAGTTCTATCGCCATCGGGATAGACATAAACATTGAAAGATGCGGATTCCATATTCGGAGAGCAGGCAAAGATTGTCGACCCAAGCAAAACAAATAGAGATAATTTAAGGCTATGAATCATATGAGCACTATTGACAGCTTGTCACCCCACCATAGGTAGTGCAGCTGAAAGGTACTATTTTGGGTTGAGGTGGAAAAATCTCACGCAACTGCTGAGGTGTTAATTGAGCTGGCGCATCAGCTTGACTATCAATTTCAACATCATTTGCCCACTGCGCCGTTCCATAGTGGCCCTTGTTTGTCGAATATCGACCCGTTCCATTTTTTTTTCCATTCACAAACTGGCCTGTCCATGTGTAGTCATAGTCATTAGGTCCATTTGCATATACTGTTTCTGTTCCCCACCCGTTGATTCGGCCATCTAGAAACTTGCCAACATACCTCCACTTCTCTCCACGAGACTGATATAGATAAGAGCCGTCGCCCGATCTTCGATTATTTAAGAAGGTTCCCTCATATACTATTTTTATACCTGTAGAGATACCCTCCACCGTCTGGGTGCCCTGTGAGTAGAAGCCATCCTTAAATGTGCCCAAGAAGACTGTCTTACTTTTAGATGTCTCATCCACTACTGAACCGGGGCCATGAGGCATACCATTATCAAAATTTGCTTTTGTGGTGATGGTATGGCCAGTAGTCCTTACCTCTATTAACGTACCATACCCCTGAAGATATCCTCTGGCACATTTTCCATCCCAAGTATTTACAACCCCAGTGTCTTTACTAAAGTCATACCCAGCCTGTCCAGAATAAGTAACAAACTTACAGTTAGGGCTGCTATTAGCCGGGAGGTCGTACCGATAAATTTCGGCGGCGGTTAATTCATCAAAAAGACAAAATGACAAAGCAAGCATTGTTAAAAAACGAACGCCCATGGGCCGATCCTGTTAATTATTAAAGTTATATCCAATATCCTACACTGCCAAGCCGTCGGAATGCAAAGCAATTTAACTATTCAGATAGGCCGAGCTGCCTAGCAATCATTTTAGTGCTACTGGACGTCTCAAAGGCCTTTTGATTGGGTGTATTAAGGTCGACCCCTAATCCAATAGCTTCTTTGGCCAATCGCTGGGTAATCCGAACAATTCGATCGCGAAAGTAGGAATTTAGGTTAGTCCTAAGCATGGTCTTAGTGATGTATTCAGAACATTCCCAGAGCGTTAGAGCCATGTCGGTTACTTGGGTATTCGTGGTCAGTTTATTGCGGTTACGGCCTGTTTTAGATTGTTTTTTATCCATAGTTTGAGTCTCCTTTTTGATTTAATGAAATGGAAGGCAATCCTGCGGTTTGGAATGCCGCGGGATTGCCGTTTTACTGCTTAGATTGATGATTAGAAGCTGTGGGTTTAGGTGTTAGAAACCCAACTTAGTAACAAGAAGCCGTGGCTTATGAGGCGAGCCAAATAATGTCAAGACCCACCTCAAGCTCAGCCCTTTTTTATGTTGCTTTAAGTTGCCGAATGAGCTCGTCTATTTCACGCTGATAGTAACCTGGGTCAACTTCTTCCTGCTTGCCACCTTTTGATTTAGCTGATCCGTTGTATTGACTACTTTGATAACTTTCAGGCCAGTTGGCTCGAAGAAGTGCAATGATCAGGGAGGCGTTTCCGTCCTTTTTCTCATAGGACTCTTGGAGCCTACGTTCATGGAAAGACTTACTGGCCGTTAAAGCGACTTCTAGCGCCTCACCAAACGCTGGCTTGGCTTTTACCCATTGCCGCAGCTGAACGAGACCTATACCCAACTCAGCAGCTATATTGCTCTCTGTTGCACCGCCCTTTCCTAGCTCAACAACCGTGCCACAAAATTCACTTTTGTACTTTGGCTTTATATATGTCATTTAGATTTTCCTTCAAGTTAATTTGGGTCAAGAATGGTTAGCAACCATTCTGGTATGTCTTCATAGCCAGACTCCGCCAATGTCATCGTCATGCGATATGTTTGGTTCTTAGTCAGCTTAGCTTGAGCTCTTCCCAACTTCACCTTAATAAAGGTGAAGTCATCTGGTCTTATCTCGTTTTTCTGTGATTCCCAGATAGTCTTAAGTTCAGCAGTTTGTTCGGGAGTAAATTCAATTACTGGATTCATTTTGTTATTCCTTTAATTTCATTGCATCTCATATCATCTCGAGTAGTTATGAGATAGATCAAGCCCAGAGATGCTATGGGGGTCTTAAACCCCATAGCAGCTTGAGTTAGTTCAAAGGTAGTTGCTTCAAAATTTATTCACCTTCGTAGCAACCACTATCTTTATTTCCTAAGGAGTAGTTACTACGGAACTCTCTTGGGGAAATACCTGAAAATCAGCTGCAGCTGATTGGACGACCTTTAATACATGTGTAGTTGCATTGGGTAGTCCGTATTCAGACCTCATTGAGGGTGTTACTAATTTCACCTCAATTCTTTTCTGCGCTACCAGTAAATCTATTACCGCTTTAAGCTGATTAGCTTTTGGGCCACTCTTATACTCAAGTGACTCCTTCAAGTAGGTTCTAGTCGCCCAACTTTCTGGCGAGCTTTGAATGGCCCGAATTACTTCTTGCTCCAGTACCGTACTTTTAACTTGTAATTTCTGCCCTATCCTCTCTTCTTTAGAAGATTTATGAGCTATCCCAACTCGGTAAGGTTCATTAATAGTTTGCCCAAGGCGGTTTTGAACTTGCATCGAGTGAAGAGAGCTACTAAAAACAAGCTCCCTGAACTCTGGGCTATATCTAGTCTTACCTAGCATCATGTACCGAGCGTCAGCTACACCCTCGTTAAAAATATATCCAGTACCGTTGACATCACCTTCAAACGCACTAGCGCCTCGTGGAGTAGCTTTTTCTATATCAGCCTTATTGGTGCCCTTAGCAAGGTGAGCAATTGCCCATAGACTTGTATTCGTTTCTATACAGGCTACTTTAATGTGTGCAACAAATTTAGATACTTGAGAATTATTATTTTCATCCTCTAAGTCAAAGGTTGCAGCTACCGTATCTGGAACCACTAACGGACCAACGTCAATAAAGAGACCGTCAACGCATTGCTGTCTTACCGTATGTTTTTTAGCCAACCTGCGAATAAGCGCCGCTATCGACTCTGGACTTGACCTTCTAGTTTCGATAATCTTGAACCATTCTTTAAACTCAGCATCAGATAGGTTGACACCATAATGAAGTCTAAGACCATAAAGAATCCTCCTTACCTGCTTTGCATCCTCAGTGAGATAGATGACTTTACGACGAAGAGCGGGTTTTAATTCGTAATCTGGTGCGCATAAATGGGCTGCTGCAGCCGCTAAAGGTACGAGAAGCGTTGTTTTACCAACCCCAGCTGAGCCTGCAAACATAAACATGCCTTCAGCTATAAAACCGTCAATAACGAATTCTGTTGCTTCAGTATCTTCAGTTGAATAATCTAGCTCAGGGAATTCTTCGTCAGCTATTTCAATACTTTTTGGATACTTCTTTGCGTAATAACGTAGGGTTGCATGCGTAACTACCCTACTTGGCTCCCTGTTAAAACTTCGCCATTCAGCATCAATCACATTGCTACCAGCATATTCTCCAACAATGTCAGGGTTCTGCAGTGAATAGTCATCCCAAATGTCTTTGTACTCTTCGTGACCTTTGCCTTGGTGGTGAATTGCCATCCCAATTCGTAGCCAAAAATCACGCCCAGTATCGGGCGCCTTAATTGACATCACAATATCCCGAAGCTCTTCAATAGACAAATTAGGGTCTCTTAGGCTGTCTATTTCAAACCGATCCATCCTAATTTGGTGTTCACGCTCAGCCTTTTCTGCATAGGACCTGATAACGCTTAAATCAACGCAGGAGGTTGGGAAGATTGAGGCTGAGAATTCCTTATCTTCTTTACCGGTTAAAGCAATAAACATATCACTACGAAATATCTCAAACCCTGTTTGTTTATCTTTAAAGTTTTGGTAATTTAAATCTGTTCGGGTGATGATGTGATAGCCATTACCACTAACTGACTTCTCGACAAACCCCTGAGTATTGTTAAGAATCTGTGCGGCAAAGGGCTTTAACTTCCCAGCTTGATCGTAAACATGATCAAGATCAAGGCCAATAAGATCATTGCCGGAAAAAGCCAGGCCAATGCCATGAAACTTTCTGTCCTCTAGCAGCTTTTTAGATTCTTTTTCTAGGGCTAAAGAAGCCTGCGAGAACCCAATAAAACAATCTGGATCATTTTGACCACCAAAGCACAGAGTTTGGGGATTAACTGGTTTTTTTTTGAACTTTCCCTTGCGATCATCCCAGACCAGCTTCCAAAAGATAAAGTTACGTTCTTTTTGAAGGCCTGTTGGAATTGTTAGGTAATCATTTGGGTTTGGAAGCAATTTCAGCAATAGCTGATTGCAATAGATGGAGCTGTCCATTAGTCATTCTTTCATTTAGTCAATGTTCAAAAGACCTCGCAAATAAAGAGGTCGTGATTTATGTTTTTTGGTTTGCAGCTTTTGACAAAGCGCTATGAGCAACGGCCCGGTTCTTCGGGGCATGTCGCTGTACTTCTAAATAAACGGGGCGTCACCGCGAACCGTTCAAGCTAACTATTTGTTTAGGGTCGCCAGTTGAGCCGACCTATACGAAGGTTAAATCCAACCTTCAATACTACCTATGCAACTTTTTAGAGAAAAGCGCCCTTCACTCTTACTAATACGCGTTTCGAGAAAAATTCGCCCTCTATTAATACTAATGCAAATATCCCGTGGTTTCCGCCCCAAATTTTGGCAGTTAAGCAAAATAAATCTTGGGGCTAACCCAAGGAAAGTGGCATTGCCTTAAGTAAATCTCGCCTCTTAAATTCCAAAGCGCGTCCCTCGCCGTAATGATCGCCAGAGTCCTGCCTTGCATGTCCCAAAAATTCATCACGACGATCTTTAGGAATATCAGCGTTACGCATCCGATCTTCCAATGTATGCCTAAAACAGTGGTTGGTAATGTGCTTGTCTGTGATCATGCCCTTTAACCGCTTGTTCAACGTTGCGGATGCTGTGTCCGAGCTAGGCATTGATATTCCATCGGCATACCTTGGAAATAAGACTTTTTTCTTTTCCTTAGTGACAGTCTTGCATTGGAGCTTCAGTAAAGGCAAAACCGTAGGATGCAGCGGCAGTTCTCTCGCTGAATTGGATGTCTTTAACGTCCTTTGTCCATATTCTGTAATACGTATGGATGGAAGCTTGCCTGTTAAGCGAATATCCTGAAGACGCAAACCTATGATTTCACCCAATCTAGCTCCGGTAAAGGCGATTAAAAGAAGAATCAAAGCTAAGTCGTCTCCCTTCTTCTTGCATACGGCTATCACCTTTTTTAGCCCGGCAATATTTAGTGTTTCCCGCTTAACCGAATCCTTGCCCAGCTTATTAGCCCTGACACCATCAAAGGGATTGCGAATATTGATGTCAAGCTCACGCATTCCCTTGTTTAGGACGGCTTTAATGAATTTGATTTCCTTTTGAACAGTCTCACTTTTAAGCTTAAGACGCTCTCGTTCATCACGGTAAGCCCTAGCAGTCTTTATGCTCAAAGCTTCAACTGGAAGGTCGCCGACCATCTTAATAAAACGATCGAAGTACATCTTGTGCTTCTTGATCCACTTGTCAGTTCGTTGCTCGTCCTTTAAATAAGCGTCCCACAGTTCAGAACACATTACAGGCAAGGGTTTATGTAAGGCCTGCATTGCCAGCCTATCTATGTCAGTTAAAGTACCTCGCTCAGCCTTTTCCATGTAATCAGCATCAAAGTCAATTAAATGTGGCTGGTCAGTAAATTCAGAACCCGCATTTTGTAGGGCAGTCAGTTTTACCTGCCCATCACCAGGTTTGAGTCCATAAGTAAATAGCAAGCCCTCTGCTGCCTGTTTATTGACCGGTAATACGATATTGGGGTCAGCAATCATTGATGCAAAAAGCTGATCATGCCAAGCTGCTAAGTTGGTTGCCTGACGAGCAAATACGCCGTCCTTCTTATCTAGCTTTTGCTTAATGATCTTCTTGCCAAACCGAGCAACTAGGGACAAGGGAACTCTACGTTGATAGTAGGGTGTGTTCTTCTTAACACCTTTGTAGACTAGATAAGGCACGATGATTTCTTGACCGTAAATAAGGAATTTAGCCATTGTAACCCGATTTGTAACCTGATGTTATAACCGAATTAACCTAGAAGCCTTATTTTACATGGGTTTAAGGAAATAGTTCAGCGTACTTCCTGGGCACCAAACACTCCTACTAGTCCTGATAACTCTTATATGGGGACGAATCAGCCTAAATTCAATAGCGCTTAGATTCCCATGTTTCTATGGAGAATCTTCCCCTTCATTTCTTCCCAAAGACTTTCAAAATCGTCTGTTTTTTCCTCGGAGAGTTTTACAGGATCGTAGAGCTGGCCAAAGACAATGGATTTCCTTTTCACTAGGGTCTTCTCAAACTCTGTCAAACCAATAGGCTTATCTTCCATGTCGCGGGTGAGTTCTGCAGAGCAAACAATCGCTTCTTCATCATCCTTATCCACTACGGCAAATTCGATGAATTGCTGGGTCTTATCCACGATGACTAAGGTACCGCGAGCATAAGTCACTGCATCATGTTGCTGGACGATATATGCCAGGAATTGATCTTCCTCTGCTCTTTCCATTTGTAGGTCGTCGATGAAGAATAGATATTGATCACCATCGCTATTGACTAAGGTAAAGACTTTAGGCGTAACGCCATGACCTAAAACTAGGTTACGGTAATAAGTGGAGACTTCTACTGCCAGGTTTTCTGAAAAGAGATGCATGACAAATTCATTAAAGTTTTTAAATTAAGGTTTTTCAATTAAGCCAAGTTCTTTTTTAAGAATGCCATGGTTCTTTCCCAAGCTAAGTTTGCTGCAGCCTCGTTATATTGCAATGGTGGCATACCGCGACTATCCGCCTTTGGATTAGCAAAGGCATGCTTAGCATCGTAGCGATAGAACTCATGCTGGATATTCGCCTCAGTTAACTTTGTATCTAGTTGATCAACGCCCGAGATGGCAAAGAAATCATCATGGCTAGCCCAGTGCGCCATCATTGGCTTTGTGATCGCTTTGGCATCTACATATTCCAGCGGAGGGTAGCCATACCAGACCACCGTGCCATCAAGCTCAGGAACATGACAGGCGGATAGTACGGTTAATGCACCGCCCATACAAAATCCAGTGACTGCTACTTTTTTGCTACCAGTAGCCTTGAGATACTGAACGGCGCCACGAATATCTTGACCCGCTGCATCACCAAAGTTCAGATCTCCCATGAGGTGCTCTGCTTCTTTAGCTTCTAGAGCGAGTTTGCCGCGATATAAATCAGGCACTAGTGCACGATACCCTGACTTAGCCAAGCGATCGGCTACAGCCTTCACCTCACTATCAAGCCCCCACCACTCCTGAATAACGACCACCCCTGGAGCATGAGATTGATCTGCAGGCTCTGCCAAGTATCCATTGACTGATTGCCCATCGGGTCTTTTGTATTCGATCATGTGTGCTCCTTTATTTATTACTGACTATTGGATTCATTAGGCGTTCTTCGTTTTGGTATCCGAATGAATATATCCTACCAGCCAGAACGTGAGCAAGCCACAGGCTACCGCCCCATATCCAACCAGGTTGTAGTGCTCCATCTTACCGTCAGCCGTGATAGTTACCACTACCCCAGCCAGTACCGAGGCAATGCCTGAGGCAAGCATTTGAACTGAACCTACCAGGCTCATAAAAGTTCCCCGAATCTTGGGCTCGACTAACTGACTCACCATTGCCATGGCTGGAATCATGCGCCCAGAGATGAGAATAAAGAAAGATGTGGAATTAATTAACACCACCCATAAAGGGACGGGGACTAAATTGGTCGTCACGATCAGCGGTATCAAACTGACTATTGCTAGGATTCTGAATACGCGTACTTTGCCATACTTATCTGCCATATGACCAATCAAGCGGGAGCTCATTAAGGTTGCCACCCCACCGCATAAATAGATCAGAGAAATATAGGACTCAGCCACACCCACATTGGCAGTGAGATATAGCGCGATATATGGAATCACTGAGAATCCCGTCAACATGATTAGGCCCATGAACACAAAAGCACGCAAGTGGTGATGGGCAATCAAGATGTCATAGATTTGTCTAAAACGACTTCCCTCATGAACATGATGAAGATGCCCTGAAATCTTGGGAATATTGCGATAACCAATATACAAAACGAGAGTGGAGATCAAACCAATAAACATAAATGGCGCACGCCAACCTAAAGAGTCGATGTGATTGGCTAAAAATAAACTCAAGGGAACGCCGGCAACGGTCGAGACCGAAAATGCGGCCATCACAGTACCCAAGGCTTTGCCACGACGTTCAAACGGAATAGAGTCAGCCACGATAGTTTGAACAAGTGAACCCAAGATCCCACCGAAGGCCCCTGCACAAGCACGCGCAATAAATAGTAAATGGTAGTTCGGTGCAAAACCACAGGCTATTGTTGCAATGATGAAGCAAACATATAAACGTAGGAGTAACTGCCGTCTCTCAAAGCGGTCGACATAGTAAGTTGCAAATATTCCCGCAATTGCTGCCGCAAAAGTATAGGAAGATAACAATAAGCCAAACTGATGAGTATTGATTGAAAATGCTTTAATGAACTGAGGCCCTAAAGGCATCATGATCATAAAATCCAAGATATGGGTGAACTGAATTCCGGCTAATGCAAAGAGAAAAAAACGCTCTCGCTTAGGGGATTCAAAAAGATTAGATGGCTGGTTCAAGGTCTGCTTTACACGCGCTGGTCAATATGCCATTATCCCCCTTGAATCCCAATCCTGCCGACCCCTTACCTGCCTAGATCATGACTACATTTGCCGAACCAGTTCTACAAACAGCCGTACTAGGCATCCCCGTGATACCGCTTATCACGGATGTTTTCTTTGGAGTCTTGGGCCTGATTGCGATTCTGGTCTTTCATGGTAGCTGCATTAATCACATCATCATGCGCTTTGATAGAAGGACCGAAAAGAATCAAAGTCAGGGGCAATATAACCGAGTGTTTATACACTTTTATGCCTCATTTATTTTGATTGCCTGCGTGCACATTTGTGAAATTGTGATTTGGTCTGTTTACTTAATTGCACTCAATTTGATTCCGAATGGAATCGAGGCTTTGATATTTGCAGGTAGTTGCTATACCACCGTAGGATTTGCCGCAGATTCCTTACCTGCAGGCTGGAAAAGCTTGGCTTTCTTTATTGCATTTTCCGGTCTCTTTTCAATCGCCTGGACCACCTCGGTCATGATCGGAATGACTGAAGCCTACAAAAAAGCCTGGGGACAAAAGTACAGCCGGAGTCGCATTAAATCTTCTTGATGTAATACCCATATACACAACGATTGCCACCTCTAGATGGGTTATGAGTATCGAAAATCACGCCATTAATCACAGTCGTGAGGTGCTTGGAGACCTTAACGATCAAAGTGCCTAATGGAAGCTCTTCGGGCCTGAGGTGAACCTGGCACCCTGCTCCTACTCTCATGGTGGGAACCCACTCAAAGCCATGACTCAAAATGTAATCATGAAACACATTGCGATGATTACCGTTCCGCGGCGATGAACCCCTGCGGACAAGATGTATTGATAGCTTATTATCTCGCTCGTTAGCGTATCGCTCATTAGCCTCACCCAGATCTTGATAGACTTGTAGATAAGGAAGATTCGCTGAAATCGCAATCGATCTGACAACGCAGTCGCCAGCGCTACCTTTAAAGCCAGCTTCACCTCTGCCACCATCATGATATTGAAATGGAAAGACTTTGCTTGAGCGTTTTAAGTGAGAGAAAGGATTTAAGAAACTAAACATACTTATTTATGCAATTGGTAAATAAAAAATGGACTTGCCTTGCGACAAATCCATTTCTTTTTACGGGCAAATGCGAATTACTTCGCCTGCGCCTGCTTCACTTTCAAACGCCATGCATGCAAGAGTGGCTCAGTGTAGCCATTAGGCTGCTCTAGACCTTTGAAGATCAAATCACTAGCAGCTTTAAAGGCATAAGAGTCTTTGTAGTTTGGCATCATTGGCTTGTACAAAGGGTCGCCTGCATTTTGCATATCAACAATGCTAGCCATGCGTTGCATTGCTTCCTGTACCTCAGCCTTAGTGACATATTTGTGTAGCAACCAATTAGCAATATGCTGACTAGAAATACGCAAAGTTGCACGATCTTCCATTAAGCCTACGTTATAAATATCAGGCACCTTAGAGCAACCTACGCCTTGGTCAATCCAGCGCACTACATAACCCAAGATACCTTGGCAATTATTATTGAGGGCTTCGCGAATCTCCTCTTTAGTCCAATCAGGATAGAGCGCAATTGGCACAGTCAAGAGATCGTCAGTTAAAGCCTCATACTCGGCTGCAGTATCTTCTTTCTCCATCTCTTCTTGAATCTTGGCCACATTAACTTGGTGATAGTGCATGGCATGCAAAGTGGCAGCAGTAGGTGATGGTACCCAAGCCGTATTGGCTCCGGCTAGAGGATGCGCCCCTTTTTGTTCTACCATCTCCTTCATCAGATCTGGCGCAGGCCACATACCCTTACCAATCTGTGCACGGCCACGTAGACCACAATCTAGGCCTGCCAATACATTACGGCGCTCATACGCTCCGAACCATTTAGCAATCTTCATTCTGCCTTTGCGAACCATGGCACCACCATACATACCGGTATGCATTTCATCACCGGTGCGATCTAAGAACCCAGTATTAATAAACGCAACGCGAGCACCAGCTGCAGCAATAGCAGCTTTAATATTGACGCTCATACGGCGCTCTTCATCCATGATGCCTAATTTGACAGTGTTCTCGGGTAAACCCAGTAATTTCTCAACACGGCCGAAGAGCTCGCTAGCAAACGACACTTCTTCTGCGCTGTGCATTTTTGGCTTCACAATGTAGACAGAGCCCTTGCGTGTATTGCCAATGGCCTGAGTTGCTGGGCGATTGATATCATACAAAGCAATTAATACGGTGACTACGGCATCTAAGATACCTTCGTAGATTTCCTTACCTTCGCCAGTAATGATGGCTGGGTTAGTCATCAAGTGACCAACGTTGCGAAGGAATAAGAGTGAGCGGCCATGCAGCGTCACAATGCCATCTTTTGCGTTGGTTGCGCCTATGCCTGCTTTATATTGACGATCTGGATTCAGTTTACGGGTAAATGTTTTACCACCCTTACTGACTTCTTCAACCAAGGTGCCTTTGAGAATACCCAACCAGTTCTCATAGGCAAGTACTTTGTCATCGCCATCAACTACGGCTACTGAGTCTTCTAAGTCCAAAATGGTTGAGAGTGCTGCCTCGAGCACCACATCATTGACTCCGGCTGGATCAGCAGCACCAATAGTTTTAGTCCTGTCGATTTCAATATCAATATGAATGCCATGATTGCGCAACAAAATGGATGATGGTGCAGAAGCATCGCCCTGATAGCCCACGAACTGTTTTTCATCAACCAAGCTAGTAGTGCTACCGTCTTTTAATTTCACGGACAGTTTTTTATCTACAACGCTATAGGCCACTACATCGCGATATAAAGCCCCAGCCAAAGGAGCGGATTCATCTAAAAACTGACGGGCAAAGGCAACTACCTTTGCACCTCGAATCGGGTTGTAAGCGCCATCCTTAGTGGCACCTTCTGCTTCAGAGATCACGTCTGTGCCATATAAAGCATCATACAAAGATCCCCAACGGGCATTAGCAGCATTCAAGGCATAGCGCGCATTGAGAACTGGAACAACAAGCTGAGGGCCAGCTTGGAGAGCTAGCTCATCATCCACATTCTGAGTGGTAGCCTTAATCGTGGCAGGAACATCCTCGATATAACCAATTTCTTTTAAATATTTGCGATACGCAGGCATATCTTTAATTGGGCCTGGATTGGCTTTGTGCCATTTATCTAGATCAAGCTGTAAACGATCGCGCTTTGCCAGTAAAGCTTCATTTTTTGGAGTTAAGTCTGTAACGATTTCATCAAAACCCTTCCAAAAGTCAGCACTCTTAATGCCAGTTCCAGGAAGTACTTTGTCTTCAATAAAACGATACAAGGGGGTTGCTACTTGAAGGCCATTACAGGTAGTACGCGCAGTCATGTGATTCATTTCTTATGCAAAAGTTAAAAATTGGGTTTACTTCGTTTCTTACTTCGTTTCTTACTTCGTTTCTTACTTCGTTTCTCACTTCCTTACTGAATCAAATATTTTCCATCAATCCTGAAAGGGATGTTGGAGAAGAATGGTTTCATCACGCTCTGGTCCTGTAGAAACCATTGCGATTGGCTTACCAGCCACTTCTTCAATACGGCGCAGGAAATTTTGCGCCTCTACAGGTAGCTTATCCCACTCCCGAATCCCAAAAGTGGTGCCTTTCCAGCCTGGGAAATCTTCATAGATTGGCTCACATCGAGCTACTGACTCTGCGCCCCGCGGCAATACATCTAACTTCTTGCCATCGAGCTTGTAGCCCACGCACAAGCGAATGGTTTCGAGGCCATCGAGCACGTCCAGCTTGGTAATGCACAGGCCTGACAAACCATTGATCTGAATCGAGCGCTTCAAAGCAGCAGCATCTAACCAGCCAGTGCGACGGGGACGACCGGTAACAGAACCAAATTCCTTACCAACTTCAGCAAGACGAATACCAATAGGATCTTGTCTTGCTGGATTGTCATGATCATAGAGCTCGCTTGGGAATGGGCCCGCACCAACACGCGTGCAATAGGCTTTCGTAATACCCAAGATATATTGCAGTGAATCAGGGCCAACACCAGAACCCGCCGCGGCATTGCCCGCTACGCAGTTACTAGAAGTCACGTATGGATAAGTTCCATGATCGATATCGAGCAAGGTACCTTGCGCACCTTCAAATAAGAGGTTTTGACCGGCTTGCTCAGCAGCATATAAAGCGCTAGAGACATCGACTACCATTGGCTTGATGCGCTCTGCATAAGACATCGCTTCAGCAAGCGTCTTCTCATAGTTGACAGGCTCAGCACCGTAATAGTTGGTAAGCATAAAGTTGTGATACTCCAAGTTCTCACGCAATTGCGCTGCAAACTTTTCTGGATAGAACAAATCTTGGACGCGCAAAGCACGACGTGCCACTTTATCCTCATAAGCTGGGCCAATACCACGCCCGGTTGTACCGATCTTGGCTTCCCCACGCTTTTTCTCACGCGCATGATCAATTGCTACGTGGTACGGGAGAATCAAAGTGGTGGCTTCGGAGATTTTTAGACGGGATTGGACATCTAAACCGGCATCTTCAAGCTCGCCAATTTCTTTAAAGAGCGCCTCTGGTGACAGCACCACACCATTACCGATGTAACAGATCACCTCTTTATGCATGATTCCAGAAGGAATCAAACGCAAAATCGTTTTCTTACCACCAATGATTAAGGTATGACCAGCATTGTGACCACCCTGAAAGCGCACGACTGCTCGAGCGTGATCAGTTAACCAATCAACTACCTTACCTTTACCTTCATCACCCCACTGGGTGCCAATGACAACGACGTTACGACCTTTTGCTTGCTGCTTTGAAGACATATTGAAATCCAAAAAGATAATGACAAATTAGGTTAAGTGATTACTTGATTAATCAATCGATTGCTACTGACTTTAGTTCTTCTTTACTTCCCAAGAGTTACCCTGCTTCACCAATGCTCGATCACATTCATATTCAGCTGCCTCAACGGATTCTCCGGCGAGAACCTGAATCACTACTTCACCACGATTGCGCAATTCAGTGATGGCATTTTCTAAGGCCGCATCTTGAACCCAAGGTGCAAGGATAGCGAATTTACGAACCTGTAAAGGTGACAAGCTAGCCAATGTGAGTAGATCCAAGGAAAATCCAGTAGCAGGCCGGGAGCGACCAAAGGCCTGACCCACCTGGTCATAGCGCCCGCCTCTAGCAATCGGTTGTGGCAAGCCATCTACATAAGCTGCAAACATCACACCGCTGTGATATTGATAGCCACGCAGATCAGCTAGGTCAATGCTGAGCTCTATACCTACATTAGCATTTGCTGCAGAAACTATCCGCTCTAAGTCTGCTAATGCCTGATCAATAGCAGCATGCTTCGGTAGCACCTGCTTTGCCTGAGCTAGCACTTCAGCGCACGGACCATTTAATTCTGTCAATGCGAGCAAAGCGTCAGCAATCTTGGCAGGCAAACAGGTTGCCCATTGTTGTAAACGAGGGCGATCCTTGGTCTGCAAAAGGCCATATAAAGTTTCAATGGTTTCTTTAGCGAGCTTTTGATCAGCCAAAATACCAGTCAAGATGCCAGCGTGTGACAAATCTAAATACACCTTATTGAGACCAGCTACACCCAGAGTCTTGAGCAATAAGGTAATAGCTTCAAAGTCCGCTTCCCAATTGGCGCAGCCATAGATCTCTGCACCCAATTGCAATTGTTCGCGCGATGAGCTACCTACGGGGGTGCGTGCATGCGCAACCGAGCCTGCATAACAAAGCCGAGTAACACCTGCCCGATTTAATAAGTGCGCATCGATACGCGCGACTTGCGGAGTGATATCCGCACGCAAGCCCAAGGTGCGACCTGATAATTGATCAACCAATTTGAAAGTTTGCAAATTGAGATCAGAACCTGTGCCAGTTAAGAGTGAATCCAAAAACTCCAAAATTGGAGGAGCCACTAGTTCGTAGCCATAGGATTGATAAAGATCCAAGATGGCACGACGCAAAGACTCTACCTTGCGAGCCTCAGCTGGCAAAACGTCTGCAATATCTTCAGGAAGTAACCAACGATTCATGATCTGAATGATTCGCTTTCTTATTTTTTATGCAGAAACTTGAAGAACTCACCATTCGGCTCCACCACCATCACATCTTTCTTATCCTTGAAAGAGTTACGGTAGGCCTCCAAGCTCTGATAGAACTGCGCAAACTGTGGATCACGTCCAAATGCTTCGGCATAGAGTGAGGTGGCCTTAGCATCTCCCGCCCCTTTGATCTTTTGAGCATCACGATAGGCTTCAGCCAAAATCGTATCGCGTTGACGCTCTGCATTAGCGCGAATTTTGTCAGACTCTGCTGCACCAGTAGAGCGCAACTCATTGGCTACACGCTTACGCTCAGCCTCCATCCGGCGATAGACTGAATCACTAATCTCAGCCAAGAGGTCAACACGTTTTAAGCGGACATCCACAATTTCTACGCCAATATCAGATGCATCAACCGCGACCTTCTTGCGAATACCTTGCATCACTTCTTCACGCTGATCAGAAATCAATTCACGGACTGTGCGCTTGGTGAACTCTTCATTTAATGCGGATCGCACTAGTTGCGTTAAGCGATCTTGCGCCAGGCGCTCATCACCTTTGAAGCTAATGAAGAATTTACGAGGATCAACAATGCGCCACTTCACATAAGAATCTACGAGCAGATTTTTCTTCTCAGCAGTAATGAAGCGCTCTGCCTCTGGATTATCAATTGTTAAAATACGGCGGTCAAAGAAACGCACACTCTCAAATGGACCTGGATACTTCACCTGCAGACCCGGTTTCTCAATCACGCGCACGATCTGACCAAAAGAGAACACAACGGCGAACTTGCGTTGATCCACAACAAAGATACTGGAAGATAGTACATAGATGAGCGCAATAAATGCAACCGCAGCGACGATCAGACGATTAGCATTCATTAGCGGCTCTCCCGATCACGACTACGCAAGCCATCGCGCTTATCCGCTGACCTATCGTTACTAGAGCTTGGGCTTGCTCCGGGCGCCGCAGTAGTTGGCGCAGGATTATTAAGCCCTGTTGCTCCACCCACTGTGACAGAACCGGTTGGGGTACTGGTAGAAGTTGTGTTGCCTTGATTAACAGGAGCGCCAGTAGCTTGCGCGGTCTCTGCGCTGACCTGCGCAACAATCTTATCGAGCGGCAAATACAACAAACTATTGCTCTTGGTCGTATCAACCAAAATCTTAGTCACGTTGTTATACATTTCGCGCATCGTATCGATATACATGCGATCACGAGTCACTTGTGGCGCCTTTGAATATTCCACCAAGATTTGCTTAAAGCGAGTTGCATCACCCTCTGCAGTAGCTACTACACGAGCCTTATAGCCCTCTGCCTCTTGAATTAAGCGAGCTGCAGTACCCTTAGCGCGCGGGATGATGTCATTGGCATAAGCCTGGCCCTCACTCTTTAAGCGTTCTTGATCTTGACCAGCTTTCACCGCATCGTCAAATGCAGCTTGCACTTGTTCTGGTGGCTGTACGTTTTGTACCGTAACGCTCGTGACATAAATACCTGTCTTATAGCTATCCAATATCTTTTGAATCGAATTGGCAAGATCAATACCAATCTTCTCGCGCCCTTCGTACAAAACAGTATCCATCTTGCTACGAGCAACAATCTCGCGCACAGCTGTTTCAGCAGCTTGAATGACTGCAGCATCAGGATCACGATTGTTAAATAAATAATCAGTTGGGTCTTTTAAGCGGTATTGCACAGCGAAACGCACATCAATAATGTTTTCATCTTCAGTCAACATCGAAGAGTCTTTTTGATTAGTCGCTTTAATCAATACCGGACGGCCCACTTCAACGGAGCGCACGCCCGAGAGATTGACAGTTTCAGCAGACTGGAGTGGCCATGGGAAATGCCAATTAATACCAGGCTTAGCGGTGTAGTCGTATTTACCAAAACTCAGAACAACTCCCGCCTGACCTTCTTGGATAATGAAAAAACCACTGCACACCCAAAAGAAGAGGAAGATCGCCAGCGCTACTAGCGGACCACTCTTGGAGCTAAAGGGGTTTGTGAAATTAAAGTTTGGTCCAGCAGAACCACCACCGTTGCCACCACGCTGAGATGGCGGAGGAATATCGCCACTGTTGGGTTTTTTAGCGGAAGCGCCTGAATTCGTACCTGGCTTTTTCTTACCGCCAAAGATACCGGCAATCTTGTCATTGAAATCGCGCCACAACTCATCCAAATCTGGTGGACCATCTGGCTTGGTTGGCTGCTTATTTGGCTGACCTGTTGGTGGATTTTGATCAGGCTCTACTTTTGGAGCTTGCTCATTGCCCTGCCCTTCTTTGGCATCCTTGGAATCTTTGGATCCGTTGTTGTGGCTATTGCCCCAACCTGGATCATTGACCGAAAAAAGGTCTAAAAATTTACGCATCATTAGAAAAGTAGCTTCGGTTAGGAATCGGATTAAATTCGGATGACTCTGGTCGTTCAGGTAAAGGTGCTAAAAACTCGTCCGGGGCCAGTTGGGTCTTAGCACGGTTGTGTTCACTCCTCATTTTATCAGTCATTTGGGAGCATTCCGCCAAGGCTGACCTCATTAAATCAAGGCCTAAGCCTGTTTGGGCTGAGAGGAAAACTTCGCTCGGAAAACCTTGGTTATCGCGCTCTAAAACCGCCCCGCGGGTGAAGGTTTGAGGCATTAAATCGATCTTATTCATCACCTCAATGCGCGGGATGTCGTCAGCCCCGATTTCTTGTAAAACCGCCTCAACTTCCGCTTTTTGCTCCCTAGCAACTGGGCTGCAGGCGTCAATTACATGCAATATCAGGTCGGCATGGATCGTTTCATCCAGAGTAGCCCTAAAGGCCTCGACCAACTGGTGTGGCAAATCGCGGATAAATCCGACGGTATCTGACACCACAATTGAGCCTACCCCCTCTAAATGGACTCTTCTAGAAGTGGTATCTAAGGTGGCAAAGAGCTGATCAGCAGCATAAGTTCCCGCCTTGGTCAACGCATTGAACAGGGTTGATTTACCAGCATTGGTATACCCCACTAAGGAAACGGAGAACACATCCTGACGATTGCGCGCCCTTCTTTGGGTTCTTTGCTGACGCTGTAGTTTTTCTAATTCATTTTCAAGGCGCTTAGCTTTGGTCGCCAACATCCGGCGGTCTAACTCCATCTGGGTTTCACCCGGTCCACCACGGACACCAATACCACCCCGCTGACGCTCTAAGTGACTCCAAGCGCGCACGAGGCGAGACATGCGATAACGCACTTGCGCTAGTTCGACCTGGGTCTTACCGATGTGGCTTTGCGCGCGTTGACTAAAGATATCCAAAATCAAACCCGTGCGATCCATCACATGACGACCAATATGACGCTCTAAGTTCCGCTGCTGCGTCGGGGATAAAGGATGATTGAAGATAGCTAATTCAGCGTCATGCTCTTCCATCACGCGCTTTAACTCATTCGCCTTTCCAGAGCCAATGAATAAAGCGGGATCGGTTCTACCCTTTCGCGCAATGACGCTCGCTGCGGGAATAGAACCAGCGCTATCAGCCAAGAGGCTGAGTTCAGCCATACTGTCTGCAAAATCTTCGCGTCCGGTATCTACACCAACCAGAACGGCGCGCGCCGCATCTACACCAGTTTTATACAGAGCTAGCTTCTTCTACACGGAAATCAATCGCACGAGCAGGAACGATCGTGGAGATTGCATGTTTATAAACCATCTGCGTTACGGTATTGCGCAGAAGTACAACGTATTGATCGAATGACTCGATATTGCCTTGCAATTTAATACCATTCACAAGATAGATTGAAACAGGAATGTGCTCTTTACGTAGTGCATTTAAAAACGGATCCTGCAGTAATTGGATTTTGTTGGGGTTGTTATTACTCATACTGCTCCTTATTTATTTTTGACTTGCTTTATTTTGGGAGTCTTGCTTTTTGCTGATTATTTTTTTACTAAATACCTCTAAAACTGTTGTTACCTAGCTATCTATATTGGGCTTAATTACATAGAAATCAAGGCTTGATTACTTCCAAGATAAAAGCTTATCCCAAACTAGCGCTTTTTGCCCTTTTTACCTTTATCTGCATCGACGTAGGGGTTTTTGGCGGTATTCATCTGAATCCGTAAAGGCGTACCGCGCAGCTTAAAGACATCCCTAAAGCGACCCTCTAGATAGCGTTTATAGCTATCAGTCACGCCACTCAATGATGTTCCATGAATCACAACGATCGGAGGATTCATGCCCCCTTGGTGTGCATAACGCAATTTAGGGCGACCCATACCAACCCGTTTTGGCTGCTGGTGTTCCACTGCCTCTTGCAGAATGCGGGTCAAACGTGGGGTTGGCAATTTCGCCATGGCCGCTGCATAAGCAGCATCCACATCTTTAAAGAGCTCTTTTAAGCCAGTCCCTTTTCTCGCAGAAATCGGATGCACGTTAGCAAAGTCTAGAAAGCGCAACTTTTGCGCAATCTCTAAACGGGCACGTTCTTTGACGTATGAATCGATGCCATCCCACTTGTTGACGGCAACTACCAGTGCACGCCCTGCTTCCACAATAAATCCTGCGATATGCGCGTCTTGTTCAGAAATATCTTGCTGAGCATCGAGCATCAGAATTACCACATTGCAATCAGCAATCGCTTGCAAGGTTTTAACCACAGAGAACTTCTCAATCGCTTCAAAGACTTTTCCACGGCGACGCAAGCCTGCCGTATCCACCAAGATATACGGCTTGCCATTCCGCTCAAACGGAACTTCAATCGCATCACGGGTGGTTCCTGGCATATCGAATGCAATGACGCGCTCCTCACCGATCAATTTATTGATCAAGGTCGACTTACCCACATTAGGACGACCTACTACTGCAATCTTCATCGGACGATTTGGATCGCTCGCTAATTCTGCTTCGTCTGACTCAGCGATACCTAATGAATCAAGTGCATCGTCAATCAGGCCACGAACACCATCACCATGCGCAGAAGAGATCGGGAACGGCTCACCCAAACCAAGCTCATGAAAATCTGCAGTGACAACCCCTGCTTGCATACCTTCGGTTTTGTTCACAGCCAGAATGATGGGCCTACCAGTCTTACGTAAGAAGTCGGCAATCACGCGGTCTTGTGGCGCCATACCAAGGCGACCATCTACCAAGAAAATCACAATGTCAGATTCAGCGACCGCTTGTTTCGTTTGCTTGGCCATCTCGGCAACAATGCCGGTCTTTGCAACCGGCTCAAAACCACCGGTATCCACGCAAATAAATGCACGCTCGCCAATACGGCCTTTGCCATAGTGACGATCTCTCGTTAAACCAGAAAAGTCTGCAACTAAGGCATCACGTGAACGCGTTAAGCGATTAAAAAGTGTCGACTTCCCAACATTGGGGCGACCGACAATAGTGATGACTGGATTCATTTTGGACTGTACGCTGCAATTTTTCCACCCTGAGATTGAATCAAGATGAGGCCACCCACGGCAATAGGGGCGGCTGAGATTGGACTACTATCGTGACGAATACGTGCGACCATCTCGCCATTCGCCTGAGAAAATGCATGCACATAACCTTGCGCGTCACCCATAAGTAATACTCTACCCACTGCTAAAGGCTCACCGACATCACGGAAAGTCAGCTGGGTGTTTTCCCAAGCCTGAGTACCGTCCTTAGTGACAAAAGCAGTGACATACGATTTTTCATTGGCAGAGAAGACTAATTCAGTACCTTGAGCAGTGCCGGTATAGCTCGAGTAATCCTTAAACCACAAGAGATTGCCAGTGCGGGCTTGACCACAACCAATGCGGCCTTGGTAGGAGACAGCGCAAATAATATCGCCTTGCATGCTCGGCTTGGCAGTCACATCATTCAAACGCTCGATCTCAGAGAAGCCTTTTGGAAAGGACACTGGGGTTTCCCAAACTAAACCGCCGTTAGCCATTGCAATCATGCCAAAGCGTCCACCAGCAAAACCGGTCACGATCACTTCATTATTGATTGGCAACATGCCATAGCCAACACGCAAGGACAATGCTGATTGTTGGCGTTGATAGATCCACTTACGCACGCCAGTTTGGGTATCCAAACCAATAAAGCGGTTGTCCAGCGCACGAATGACTACCACGCCACCGGCAACTACCGGCTCACTCAATACTTCGCTACCGACATTGACATTCCATAAAGGCTTACCGCTATCATCATAGGCATACACATTACCCTTAATACTCACAGCAACGGTAACGCGGCCATCTGAACCAGGGCCAATCGCCAAACGTTCAGGAACCGATGCTTCCCAGACTTTGTTGCCGGTTGCCAAATCAATTTTGGCTAGGTTGCCACGATGTGAGGCTGCATAGACTGCATCACCCGCCACGACCGGATGAAAGTTAAAGGTTTCTGATGAGCCAACGCTCGTAGACCAAACCGGCTGCAAATCGAATTGGTTGGTAACTGACACCAGTTCTGCAGGCTTGCGCACACGAGAACTACCTGAGCACGCGACCAAAGCAGTGGCAACCACCCCAATCAGCAGGGCGCTGCTAATGAGTTTTCCTGCACGCTTCACTGAAACCTTCATTGCGACCATCACTGAGCAACTCCTCCAACAGCATCTAACTTCACCTTCAGGAGGCGACGCGCCTCTTCAGGAAATTCTTTTGCTTGATCTAATGCTTTCCAAGCATCTTGATAACAGGCTTTTGCTTCCGCATTTTTCTTCTGCGCCAAATACCAATCACCCCGTCGCTCAAGCCATAGGGCTTCAAAACCAGCTACCGGCTTATCTTTGAGTATTTGATCGGCTTCAGCAAAATCCTTTTCACTACCTTGCTCAATCAATTGCGATACCAAACGCAACTTAGCTAAAGCGAGATAGCCATCATTAGAAGCATTCTTAGCAGCCCAGCGTAAATAATCTAGTGCTTTAGCATTGTCACCAGCATCCGCTGCGATGCGCGCCGCAATTAAACTCGACATCGGTGCATAAGGGGTGCGAGCATAGTCTTTTTGCAAATCATCCGCAGCACGCAAGGTTTGATCTTTATCGCCCTTAGTAATCGCGCCCACCATGGTCTCGTATAACTTCGAAGCTTCGAGAGCCTGACTATTACGCCACCACTGATATCCGCTATAGGCGGCATAAGCAAATAAAGCCGCAGTCACCACACCCGTTATCAGGTTGCGATACTTTTGCCAAAATGCTTTGAGTTGGTCTAACTGTTCTTGTTCTTCTAGATCTAAAGGCATGTCAATCCGAGCTGATTTCGTGGTTAATTTCGTTCTTCATTTCTTAATGAATGTAATGACTACTAAGCCATTCTATTCGGAGGCGCCTACCAGAGCGTCAATTACTGCTTCCAGTACACCTTCTAGGGGAATAGACTGCTGTTCACCTGTGCCCCGTAAGTCTTTGAGTTGCGCCTCATTTTTGGCTAATTCATCAGGGCCGATAATGACGGCAAAGGCAGCACCACTGGCGTCAGCCTTCTTCATTTGAGACTTAAAGCTGGCAGACTGACCATCTGGAGGACAGAAAAGGATAGCGTCAATACCAGCGCTCCGTAAACGCTCGGCAATGATCATGGCGGTAGTTAAAGTCTCGCCACCTTGATGTAAAACAAAGACATCGCATTGGGCTTGGGCTTCAGGCAAGGAGCCAGACACCTTCATCAATTCCAGAACACGCTCCATACCCATAGCCCATCCACAAGCTGGCGCTGCTTTACCACCCATGCGCTCGATCAAAGGATCATAACGACCACCACCCGCAATCGTACCCTGCGCGCCTAACTCATCGGTAATCCACTCAAATACGGTGAGGTTGTAGTAATCCAAGCCACGTACTAGACGCGGATTAATATTGCAAGGGATATTGTTCGCCTTAATTAAGGCTTGCACTGCATTGAAATGCGCCAGCGATGCCTCACCCAAGAAATCCAATAACTTGGGGGCACCTTCAATCAAGGCTTGCATCTCTGGATTTTTAGAATCCAAAATACGCAAAGGGTTGGTGAGTAAACGACGCTGTGAATCTTCATCTAACTGAGATTGATTTTTCTCAAAGTAAGTCACCAAGGCGGCACGATGCTCAGCGCGCTCATTGGCTTGACCTAAAGAGTTAATCTCCAGGCGAACACCCTTCAGACCTAACTCATCCCACAGACGTTGCCCCATGAGAATGATTTCAGCATCGATATCGGGACCAGCAAAGCCCAGCGCCTCAATCCCAAACTGGTGGAACTGACGATAGCGACCACGCTGTGGACGCTCATGACGGAACATCGGGCCGGTATACCAAAGACGCTTAGGTCCTTCGTAGAGCAAATTATTTTCAATCACCGAGCGCACAAGTGCAGCAGTACCTTCAGGACGCAAAGTGAGTTGCTCACCATTGAGACGATCCTCAAAGGAATACATTTCTTTTTCAACGATGTCGGTCACTTCACCAATACCTCGCTGAAATACCGCAGTCGCCTCCACAATTGGCGTTCTCAAAAACTCATAACCATAGGCGCGCGTTAAATCACGCAAGACGTGCTCAAGATGAGCCCACGGCGCAGCATCAGCTGGCAGCAAATCATTCATGCCACGGACGCCATTCATCTTCTGAACTTTGGTTTGCGCTGCTTGGGCTTTTGCGTCTTTACTTTGGTCAGTCATTCTTCTTATTCTTCTACTTATTTAGCTTGATTAATTCTTGGTAGCGTAGTTTTGTTTGACATAGTCGTCGACGATGACCTGAAAATCTTGGGCAATATTTTCGCCACGCAAGGTCTTGACTTTAACGCCATCCACAAACACCGGAGCTGCTGGCGTTTCGCCTGTTCCCGGTAAGGAGATCCCAATATTGGCATGTTTGCTCTCTCCTGGGCCATTCACGATGCAACCCATCACTGCCACATTCATATTCTCCACGCCAGGGTGAGATTTCTTCCAAATTGGCATCTGTTGGCGCAAATAGGATTGAATATCGGCGGCCAACTCTTGGAAAGTCGTACTCGTGGTTCTACCGCAACCAGGACAAGCAATCACCATGGGTGTGAAATTACGCAAGCCCATGGTTTGCAAAATCTCTTGTGCAACGATCACTTCGTTTTCACGAGGAGCACCAGGATCAGGTGTTAATGAAACCCGAATCGTATCGCCAATACCCTCTTGCAACAAAATGCCCATTGCTGCGGTTGAGGACACAATGCCTTTACTGCCCATGCCCGCTTCAGTTAACCCTAAGTGCAATGGGTAATCAGAGCGACGTGCAAGATCACGATATACCGCCACCAAGTCTTGCACATTACTCACTTTGCATGACAACAAAATTTGATTAGGGTTCATGCCAAGCTCAACGGCTTTTTCTGCAGACTGCAAAGCAGATTGAATCAAGGCTTCAATCATCACCTCTTGCGCTGTCTTCGGGTTGGCTAAGGCCGCATTGCTATCCATGATGGAAGCCAATAGGTCTTGATCCAAACTCCCCCAGTTCACACCAATCCGAATGGGCTTATCGTATTTACACGCTGCTTCAATCATTTGCGCAAACTGTGGGTCACGCTTTGCGCCCTTACCCACATTACCTGGATTAATGCGGTACTTCGAGAGCGCTTTAGCGCACTCTGGGTAATCATTCAATAAAGTATGGCCGTTGTAATGAAAGTCGCCAATCAATGGCACTAAGACATCCATCTTGTCCAACTGCTCCCGAATATAAGGAACTGCTGCTGCAGCCTCCGGCGTGTTCACCGTGATACGCACCATCTCCGAACCAGCACGTGCTAACTCTTTCACCTGAATCGCTGTACCCACTGCATCAGCCGTATCCGTATTGGTCATCGATTGCACGCGCACTGGCGCATCACCACCGACAGTAATGATGTTGGTTTTCCAAGCAACGCTTGCTTGACGGGTTGCCCGTTTAGGCGCTGGACCTAAAGGTAAATTCGGTAGTGGTGACAAAGAACTATCAGAACTCATGAGGATCCAATCTTTAATTTAACTTTTTAAGCCATTCTATTGGCTGCGTATTGGAGTACGCAACGGGCTCTTCATCAGACTCTAATTCAGTAAGCTCAATCTCAGTCTTATGCACAGCCCGTTCGCGCACTCGTGTGCGGTCGACTACATCACCGGCTAGCTGACCACAGGCGGCAGCAATGTCATCACCCCGAGTCTTGCGGACTGTTGCCACCATACCCGCATCTAACAGAATGCTAGCAAAGGCATTCACGCGCTGAGCCGAGGAGCGCTTGAGACCAGACTCTGGAAATGGATTGAATGGAATCAGATTAATTTTGCACTTGATGTTTTTGAGTAAACGCACTAATTCTTTTGCCTGGATGTCAGAATCATTTACACCATCGAGCATGCAGTATTCAAAGGTCAGGAAATCCCTGGGCGCAAATGGTAAGTAACGCTCACAAGCATCAAGTAACTCGCGTAAGGGATATTTTTGGTTAAGCGGCACCAATTGATCACGTAAGGCATCGTTCGGCGCATGCAATGACACTGCTAATGCCACTGGACAATCTTGTGCCAAACGATCAATCATGGGCACAACGCCTGAGGTCGACACGGTAACGCGACGACGCGATAAGCCATATGCTCTGTCATCGAGCATTAAACGCAGTGCAGAGACTACATTGTCATAGTTCAGCAATGGCTCGCCCATACCCATCATCACTACATTAGAGATCACACGACCCGTGTGTTCCCAACCCGGGGTTGGATATTTTTCAATTCTGCGCACAGCCTCTGGATCATTGCGCAAGAGATGCTCAGCAAACCAAAGTTGGCCAATGATTTCACCGGAAGTCAGATTGCGAGAAAAGCCTTGACGTCCAGTGGAGCAAAAGCGGCAGTTGACTGCACAACCTGCCTGAGAAGAGATGCACAGCGTGCCGCGATCATCTTCAGGAATAAAAACAGACTCGACCGCATTACCCGCACCCACATCTAACAGCCACTTACGGGTGCCATCGTGCGCGTGCTCATCTTTAATCACGGGAAGCGAGAGGACTTGGGCTTTATCGAGCAATGTCGCTCTAAAGCTTTTTGCTAAATCACTCATGTCATTGATGTCGGATATACCGCGTTGGTGAATCCACTGCATGAGTTGCTTCGCCCGAAAGGGCTTTTCATTTAACCCCGCGACATACGCTGCCATTTGGTCAGCGTCAAAATCTAAGAGATTTACGCGCGGGGAGGTCAATGCGCCTACTTATGAATCAATAGGTGTTAATTAACGATTGAAAACATTCATGCCTGGGAAGAAGAATGCAACTTCCACAGCAGCTGTTTCAGGAGCGTCAGAACCATGAACAGCGTTGGCATCGATGCTGTCAGCAAAGTCAGCACGGATAGTGCCTTTGTCTGCTTTCTTTGGATCAGTGGCACCCATCAAATCACGATTCTTTGCAATCGCGCCTTCGCCTTGCAATACCTGAATCATGACTGGACCAGAAATCATGAAGCTCACCAAATCTTTGAAAAAAGGACGATCTTTGTGAACGCCGTAGAACTGCTCAGCTTCGGTTTGTGACAAATGCGCCATTCTGGAAGCAACGATCTTCAAACCAGCGGATTCGAAACGGTCATAGATTTTGCCGATGACGTTTTTAGCGACAGCATCAGGTTTGATAATAGAAAGGGTGCGTTCAATTGCCATTCAAGACTCCAGTAGTAATTTCAAAGGTATTTTGTTGGGTAGGGCTGATTTAGGCTTAAATTCCACTTAAACAGCTTCTCTACCTCAACGACCCCCGAATTATACATTGCCTGACCGTATTTACCCCTATATCTGTAGGGCTAAGCCCTTGAATTTACAAGACATAAGCCCTTAATTAGTAGGTCTTTTCCTGGGGGGCTTGAAATTGGGGCATTTTGTCTATACTTACTGTCAACAGCCCTTGATGGGCTCTTGTTACAACTATGAAAATGAAGGAGTCAATATGAGTGATCTGAACTCTTACGGCTTTGGCCAGACCGGCTCAATTAGCAACGTCCAGATACGCAACCGCGTGCTGCGCAATACCTATGCCCTGTTGGCCCTGTCCATGGTTCCAACTGTGATTGGTGCATGGCTAGGCGTAGCGATGGGTCTTAACCTATTCTCTGACAGCCCTTTCTTAGGTTTTATCGTATTCATGGCGGTGGCTTTTGGATTCTTCTGGGCCATTGAGAAGAATAAAGAAACTGGCGTGGGCGTACTCCTACTCCTAGGCTTTACCTTCTTCATGGGCATCATGATGTCCCGCCTGATTGGCTTCACCCTCAATAGCTACAGCAACGGTGCGACCCTCATCATGTTGTCCTTTGGCGGTACAGCAGCTATCTTCGCCACTATGGCAACTATTGCTACTGTGAGCAAGAGTGATTTTGCTGGCATGGGCAAATGGTTAATGGTGGGTGTATTGCTCTTGATCGTGGCTTCACTCGCTAACATCTGGTTGCAATTGCCTGCTTTGATGTTGACTGTGATGGTGCTGGCTATCGCAATCTTCTCCGCCTTCATCCTCGTTGACGTACAGCGAGTAATTAACGGCGGTGAGACTAACTACATCATGGCTACCTTGGCTATTTATTTAGATGTGTACAACGTCTTTACCAACTTGCTAGCCCTCTTGGGTATTGTTGGTGGCGATCGCGACTAAAAACTTTAGTGTGATGTCCTCTTAAGGCGCCTGCGGGCGCCTTTTTTAATCACTGCTTTTCTACTGATTTGTCAGTAGAAATTAGTTAGCTACAAACATACTCACCGCAAAAGCGAGTGCAATCAAAATCAATAGGATTGCAAAACTATCTGAGGTTTTCATGATGCGCTCCAGGGATTTTCAGTCGTTAACAGCAATATTTCACTGCACGATTACAATCTACGCTCCTGAAAGGCAGCTCTTTCACTCCACTGCACTGCATTTATGCGCAATGCACTACATTGGCGCTGGAATAGCTAAAAAAATCTCTAAATCAGGGATTTAGAGAACCTTTGAGCGCTCAAAGACAGCGATTGACTCGACATGCGAGGTGTGTGGAAACATATTGACGATACCCGCCCCCTTGAGGGTGTAGCCGGCCTGATGACACAAGATGTCTGCATCTCTGGCTAAAGTTTTAGGGTTGCAGGAGACATACACAATACGCTCTGGCAGCAAATCACTTTTCTGCAGATGCAATTGGGTGAGCGCTTTACTCATTTCCATCGCACCTTCACGCGGCGGATCCATTAACCAGCGCTCTGCTTTGCCCCAGGATGCAATGGTTTCGGTGGTGACTTCAAACAAATCACTTTGCATAAATCGGACCTTGCTTGCTAAGCCATTATGTTCGGCATTAGCCTTAGCGCGAGTCGTTAATGTTTCTAGACCTTCAATCCCCAAAACCTGTTTTGCTTTGCGCGCTAGCGGCAAGGTAAAGTTACCAATCCCGCAAAATAAGTCGAGCACACGATCGGTTTCTTTGACCTCCAACAAGCGAATCGCTCTACTCACTAAAGTGCGATTCATCATGTGATTAACCTGCGTAAAGTCCGTAGGTTTAAATGGCATCTCGATTTCAAATTCGGGTAGACGATAGCAAAGCTTGCCGGTCTCCGGGTAAAACGGAGCAACCGTCTCAATCCCTTTGGGTTGTAGCCAGATCCAAACCTGATGTTCATCTGCAAACGCTCGTAGGAGTTGCTCATCTGCTGTTGTTAAAGGCTGCAAGTTCCGAAAGACTAAAGCAGTAACGGGCTTGTTTTGCTTAGGGTCATCAGAATGGGGATCTGCTGGCTCGCCGACAGCAATTTCAATTTGTGGCATGCGATCAACAATCGATAAGCCCATGACCAATTTGCGCAGCTCAGGCAAGAGATCAGATACGTGCTGAGGCAAGATCTCACAAGCGAGCATGTCAGCAACATAGCTACTTTTCCCCTCATGAAATCCAATGAGTACAGTCCCTTTTTTAATTGAGCGATTGACTGCACTGAGTCGGGCACGATGGCGATATTCCCAAGTGGGGCCACCCATCGGGCGAAAAATTTCTTCGGGCCGTACTTTAGCGATGTGGCGCAAATCATCTTCGAGCACACGTTGCTTCATGGCGACTTGCGCACGAATATCTAAGTGCTGCATTGTGCAGCCCCCACAGACGCCAAAGGCTGCGCACTTGGGTTCTGCTCGAAAGACTGCAGGCTTGAGAATGTCGCGTACCTTGGCTTTACTAAAGCGGGCTTTATCGCTAGTGATAGTGTAGGTGACGAGCTCGGTAGGGAGTGCACCTTGAATGAAGATGACTTTACCGCTCTGCCCTTGTTCTATTTCTGCTTCATTGGGTGTTAAACGGGCGATCCCTTGGGCGTCTAAATCAAGTGCTTCAACTCTTACTGGCTCAGTCACTTCAAGATTGACTGGCTTCTCTCCTCTACGCATCCGGCGCAAAACCTTGGAGATATTCTTGCCACTGACTACCGTTTGGCTCTCGAGCTTCTTTTTCTAGATAAGCTTTCACAAAATCAATCTCTTCTTGGTATTCCTCAAGAGAAAATCCGCCACGTAGTAATTGAAAGCGGCAATACATGAGATAGGTATTCACAACATCGGTCTCGCAATAGCGCCGAATATCATTAATCTTGCCTTCTTGATAAGCAGGCCATACTTGACTGCCATCCATACCCATCTTGCCTGGAAAGCCGCAGAGCTTTGCCAAGCCATCTAATGGCGCATTGGCTCTGCCATTAAATTTAGCCAAAAGATCCATCATGTCAAGGTGACGCATGTGATAACGACTGATGTAGTTATTCCATTTAAAGTCACGGCTATCAGCCTCTTGACTATCACCCATTTCCCAATAGCGTGGCGCCTGAATGTGATTTGCAAGCGCGCGATAGTGCAAGACGGGTAAATCAAAACCACTTCCATTCCAAGAGACCAGTTGCGGCGTGTACTTCTCAATTAAGTCAAAGAAGGCTTGCACCAATACCTTCTCATCATCTTGGGGTGTGCCTAAGGTACCCACTTTAATTTGCGGTGTACCCTCTTTGGTCGTTCTCCGAATCACACAAGAGATCGCAACAATTTTTTGTAAAAACAGGGGCAGAAACTCACTACCAGTTTTAGCGGCGCGCTCAGCCATGGCTTTAGCAGCAACCTCGGCATCACTCATCGAATCTGAATAATCTTCCAGACGACGCAAACCTGCTACATCAGGAATCGTTTCAATATCAAAGACAAGAACGGTGGCCATAGCCTATTGCCCTATCGCCGCAGGCTTACTGCAAGTACGGCGTTGGATTGACTGGCTTGCCGTTGACGCGTAATTCAAAATGGAGCTTAGGAGAATTGGTATCGGTATCCCCCATCTCGGCAATCTTCTGACCCTTGCGCACGCTATCGCCTTCTTTCACTAAGAGTTTGCTGTTGTGTGCGTAAGCCGTGAGATAAGTGTTGTCATGCTTCACAATGACTAAGTTGCCATAACCACGCAAACTGTTGCCGGCATAAACGACTTTGCCATCAGAGGCTGCCAATATAGGCTCGCCTACTTTGCCAGCAATGTCGATCCCTTTATTGGTTTCATTAAATTCGCTCGTCACTTTACCTTTGGCGGGTGAAGATAAACGAATGCCAGGCTCTGCCACCACTTCGGGTTTAGCGGGCTCTGCTGAAGCAGGGGCATCTACAGATTTTTTCTCAAGAGGTGCAGCGGGCTTAGCACTGGCTGGCGCTTTAACCAAAACCAGATCGCCCACTTCAATCACATTGGGATTAAAACCTGGATTGGCAGCAGTATTCCACTGCGCTACATCCCGTGGAGCCTGACCGTGATCCAAAGCAATACGCGCTAAGGTGTCACCCTTTTTGACGCGATAGTAACCAGGAGGTGCTGGTTCATACGCAACAGACCCCCCAGAGCGATCAGTCACATTCGCAGGTTTAGTACGAGGAGTAGAACATCCTGCGATCAGCACTACAGATGCCGACAGGATTGCGATCAGAAAGCTGCTAGATACATTAGTCATGGAATGAGAGATAGGATTAACGAGTCGCGATTTCATACTACCCCTGATTGTAAGGGGACAAAAAAGACCCCGTCCAGCACAGTTCTTTGATAGCGCTGGGAGCTCATTCTCTCCACCATCACCAGTTGTTGCTCTTTTTCGTTTTTAGCAACCGGAGCCACCAAGCGTCCACCGATAGCCAATTGATCCAGCAAGGCATCAGGAATCCCTAAACCTGCCGCTGCCAAAATAATCCCGTCAAAGGGGGCGGCTTGTGGCAAACCCAAAATACCGTCGCCATAAATCAGGCGTAAATTATTAATCCGAAATGGGCGCAGTTTTGCCCTAGCCAGATCGTGCAGCGAACGAATGCGCTCAATGGAATAAACCTCATCGGCCAATAAACTCAGCACCGCTGCTTGATAACCACAACCCGTACCAATTTCCAGGACTTTGCCCAGGGGGTGTTTGGGTTTATGCAGCAACTCAATCATGCGCGCCACAACCGATGGCTTAGAAATCGTTTGCTCGTGCCCAATTGGTAATGCCGTATCTTCATAAGCTTGCGCGTGCAAACCCGCGTCCATAAATGCATGACGTGGAACAGTAGCAATCGCCTCTAATGTTTTGCCATGTTTTACACCGGCAGCATGTACTTTTGCTGCTAGTGCTTGCCGATAGGCGGCAAATCGCTCGGTGGGTGCCTTCAAGCGCGATCCCAACCATTCGCTCGCATCGCCGCTAAACGCGCGTGATGCGTTAAATCTAATTGCATAGGGGTAATCGAAATGCAACCATCAGTAATCGCATGAAAATCGGTCCCTTCGGAACCTTCTTTCACTTCGCCTGCCGCACCAATCCAATAAATCTTCTCACCGCGCGGGCTGTCTTGCACGACAACTGGCTGAGAGTGGTGGCGATTGCCCAAACGGGTCACACGCCAGCGATTGAGATTTGCATAAGGACGATTCGGAATATTGACGTTGAGTAAAGTTGCAGTGCCATCGTTATGCGAGAGCTTGGATGCCAACATCTGCACTACGACATCATGCGCTACTTTAGCGGCATCTTCAATACGATTCCAGCCCCGATCAATTTGGGAGAAGGCAATGCCAGGCACACCAAACATCACACCCTCAATTGCCGCAGCTACCGTACCGGAATACAGCACATCTTCACCCATGTTCTCGCCTTGGTTAATCCCTGAGATCACTAGATCAGGTTTTTCATCCAAGAAACCAGTCATTGCAACGTGGACACAATCAGTCGGGGTGCCGTTAATAAAGAAGAAACCGTCACGTTCACCGCCAGCCACACGATGAATCGAGAGCGGTCTTGAAAGTGTGAGTGAATTCGAAGCGCCGCTATGGTTTTGCTCTGGAGCAATCACGGTAATACGACCTAAAGGGCGCACCGCATTGACTAAAGCCAATAAACCAGGAGCTAAATAGCCATCGTCATTCGATACCAGAATATGGGGTTGTTTAGACATCACTACACCAGTCCTGGCTTGTGCTTTCCGCGTGATCTCATGGCTGCATAAATCACTGGTAACACTAATAAAGTGAGGACTGTTGTAGTCACCATACCACCCACAATCACCAGAGCAAGCGGACGCTGTGCTTCAGAACCAATTGAATGTGACAAGGCAGCCGGCAAGAGACCAAGTCCCGCTAACATTGCGGTCATTAACACAGGGCGCACACGTAATGCTGCGCCATCAACCATCGCATCCTTCATGGCGCCATGCTCTTCCGCTACGGTTTTATTAATATAAGAAATCAGAATCACGCCATCCTGAATTGCAATTCCAAACAGTGATAAGAACCCAAATAGCGCAGAAATACTCAAGGTTTCACCACCAAGATGCAAAGCGATGATGCCGCCAATAGCAGCAAACGGAACGTTGATCAATACAATGACTGCGTCACGGAAATTACCCAAGGCAGTCACAAGTAATAAGAAGATTGCCACCAGAGTTAATGGAATGATCACCATTAATTTTTGTTGTGCTGCCTTCATCTGATTAAACTGACCATCCCAAGCAATCATGTAATTCGTAGGCAAGGAGATGTTCTTTTCCACTAAGTACTTAGCATCTTCGACAGCGCTACCTAAATCACGACCACGCACACTAAAGATCACCGCAATGTAGCGCTTACCTGCTTCGCGGTAAATAAAGAAAGGACCATCGGTGAGCTGTACTTTGGCAACCATTGCCAAGGGTACTTTTTGACCGTTTGGCGTATCTACCAATAAATTAGAAACATCCGGAATGTCGTTACGACTAGCTTCATTCAAACGTACCGCAATACCAAAAGTTTTCTCATCTTCCAAGAAATTAGTAACGGGTGCACCACCAATGGAGTTAGCCACCACCGTCTGAATATCACTTACATTGACGCCATAACGCGCAGCCTTATCGCGGTCAATTTGAATATTTAAAGTAGGTTGACCTAATTCTTTGAGGATATTTTCATCCTCGATACCGCGTACTTTCTTGAGCTGCGCCACGACTTCGTGGGCTTTCTGACTCAAGACTTCGAGATCGGATCCAAAGATCTTGACGGAGTTCTCGCCCTTCACGCCAGAGAGCGCCTCATTGACGTTATCTTGAATATATTGCGAGAAACTGTAATTCACGCCAGGAATCTTATCGAGTTCAGCCTGCAAGTGTTTAATCAAGAGATGTTTATTAGTGCCTTTAGGCATCTCTTCCGGTGCTTTCAAATACAGACCGTACTCTTGGTTAAATACGCCCGTCGAATCTGTGCCGTCATCTGGTCGACCAATTTGGACTGCTACCTTTTCTAGTTCAGGCTGCTTTAGAAAGGTTTCGCGTAACTGGTTAGCGACTTTAATGGAGTAATCCAGATCTACTGTATTCGGCAGAGTCACCCGTAGCCAAATATTGTTCTCTTCAAGCGTTGGCAAGAAGGCGGTTCCCAAACGGGTTGCGCTCAATAAAGTCAACCCAAGGATGAAAATAGAAACAGCGATGACATGGCGTGGATGATCCATCCAGTTCCGCAGCAAGGGGCGATAGCGCTTGAGCATCCAGGAAATAAACTTTGGTGGCTCATGATGAAAATTTTCACCAAAGGCATAGGACATTGAGGCCGGCAGGAAGGTCAAACTCAAAATAATTGAAGCAACCAAAGCAAAGCCCATCGTGAAGGCCATGGGCTTAAAGATAATGCCCTCAACACCACCCATCAAAAACAAGGGCGAGTAGGCTACGATGATGATGCTAGTTGAATACACCATGGCACGTTGAACTTCGCTCGTTGCCAAAATGATGCTTTGATTGACCCGCTTACCACCCTCTTCCATATGACGCATCACATTTTCGGTGATGATCACGGCTGCATCCACAATCACACCAAAGTCAATCGCCCCCAATGAAATCAGGTTTGCTGGCACATTAAAGAGATACATCATGATGAATGAGAAACACAGTGCCAGCGGAATCACTGCAGCAACCACTGCAGCTGCGCGTAGATTACCTAAGAATACATAGAGTAATACCAAGACCATGGTGATCCCAAA
Source organism: Polynucleobacter sp. UB-Siik-W21 (assembly GCF_018687415.1). Lineage (NCBI taxonomy): Bacteria > Pseudomonadati > Pseudomonadota > Betaproteobacteria > Burkholderiales > Burkholderiaceae > Polynucleobacter > Polynucleobacter sp. UB-Siik-W21. Next base: position 1,327,113 of record NZ_CP061289.1, read on the forward strand.
GAACATGGTGTGTTTAACCGTGCCTACAGTGATGTCAAGAAGAACTTGACGGTCATAGAATGGTTTTACCTGTATACCAGGTGGCAAGATGTGATTATTGATATTGGTAACTTTTTCACGAACGCGAGCCAAGACTTCAGAGGCGTTCTCACCCCGACGTAAATACACAATACCTTCTACTGAGTCTGGATTGCTATCAAACTGAAAGAGACCCAAACGCGGTGCATTACCAATCTGTACTGTTGCCACATCGCCAATGCGCACAGGCATACCCTTATTTACAGCGATGATGACTTGTTTAATATCTTCAATATTTTTCAATAAGCCCACACCACGCACCACAAATTGCTGTTCACCACTAGGTAGTACACCGCCACCAGTATTGTCGTTAGCCTTAGATAAAGCCTCGATTAATTGTGGAACAGTAACGCCCTTGGACTGCAAACTCTCTGGACTCACAATCACTTGATATTGACGCACCTTGCCACCGAACGAAGATACATCAGCGATTCCTGGGGTCTGCTTGAGTTCTTTGTAGATTTCGTAGTTTTGTAAGGTCTTGAGGCGAGTAGGCGATGCGTAATCAGAAGTCACTTGATAGCGCAAGATCTCACCCGTCGCATCTGAATCTGGGCTAACACTAGAACTCACGCCTGGCGGGAACGTGACATTACCTAAATTGGTAATGAATATTTGGCGCACCTTAAACGGATCAGCGTTGTCATTAAATTTAAGTGTGACAACCGATAAACCAAAAAGAGATACCGAGCGAAATGCTTTTACACCCGGAATACCCGCTAAAGCATTCTCAACCGGAATGGTAACTTGTTGCTCAACTTCAGTCGTACTTCTACCAGGCCATTGAGAGATCGCTTGGATCGTCAGCGGCGCAACGCCAGGATATGGCTGAATCGGTAACTGTTTTAAGCTAAATGAACCGAGCACCAACAGCACCGCTGCGGCAAATAGAATAATGACGCGCTTATCTAAAACTCCCCGAATGAAGGAGGTAACAAAACTCAATTATTCCTCCTGCTTAGCAAAACGGTCGTTCAGTAAGACAGCGCCATCAGTTAACACTTTCATACCAGGCTCTAGACCTTCAGTAACTGCAAAACGCTTACCATCGAGGTCATACCCTTTTACAGCAAAGCGACGGAAAGTATCTGCACCCGTTTTGATGATGGCGTAACGCATTTCACGTACCCGTACAATTGCTGATTGCGGAACGACGACTGCCTCTGACTCACCCGTTTTGAGTCGGGCATTAACGTACATATCTGGGCGCAATAGTCCATCAGGATTTTCAACATCGCAGCGAATCAACAAAGCATGAGTCTCTGGGTCAATCGCCGGCGCAATGTAGTTAGCGGTAGCAACAAACTCTTTGTCTGGATAGGACTCTGAGCGCAGAATCATCGTCTGCCCTTTTTGAATCTTACGAATATCTTGCTCGTATACATTACCTAAGAACCATAGCTCTTTAGGATTAGCCAAGGTTACCAAGACATCGCCCGCATTCACAATTGAGCCGGGATCAACAGCGCGCTTGACGACTACCCCTTGTAATGGTGAGCGCATGACCAAGTTGTATTGAGTTTTTCCTGTCTTATCTAAAGACTTTATATCGCCATCACTCGCACCTAAATTACGCATCCTGTTTGCGGCAGCCTGTTGTGTGATTTGAGCATCCCCCAACAGGTCGCTCATTGTCTTATTGGCTTCCAGCACTTTGGACGTTTTTGATGACAGCAGATACTCTTGTTGTGCCGAGAGGAACTCGGGGCTGTACAACTCAATAATTGGCGAGCTCACTTCCACTTGAGCACCATCAAATGCGTAAATGCGCTCCACCCTACCAGGAGCCCTAGCGGAGAGCACTTTCGATTTTTCAGCATTAAATGCTAAACGACCAGGAACCTTAAGCTCGACCGGAACTTGTACTTTTTGCGCATCTTGGAATACATAGATACTGGGATTGAGTTCCACGCCTGGCAACTTAAGCTCCATTGCGCCAGTACTTTCAATCGACAGTGATTTGCTACTCTTCTCCAATTTGACTGGACGGTTCACGTTCACAAACAAACCAATCACAATACCGAGCATCAGAATAGATACGCAAATCAATATCAAGCGCAGGCGAGCGCGAGTCTCTAATGGCAATGCCCAGTAAGAGCGATGGATCTCATTCGTATTAGCTTCAATACGAGCGACAAACCTGTCCTTGAGCTTCTTAGCCTCTTCAGTAGCGCGCTTTAGGATGTTCAGTAACTTGTCCTTCAAAACAACTCCTTAAAAAGGTTCTTTGCCAGCAGATACCAGCAATACTGCCTGGGCCTGCATTAGATTTGCCTCAGCCAAAGCCAACTGCACCTCTAAATTACGCAACTGTGTCTGGGCAGTCAACAAATCATTAAAACCTTGACCATTATTGGAATATTGAACCAAGCCTACTTTATATGCTGCATCCGCCTGCGGGACTTGTCTTTCTTTTAAAAACTGGGTTTGAACCTTGGCCTGCTCATAAGCAGCATAAGCGGTATTGACCGCCAAAACAATCTGTTGGCGATTAGAAATGTTGCCAGCTTCAGCAGAGGCTTGATTGCGCTGCGCCTGCTCTACCCCATACTTCTCTTTGGTAAAGAAATATAGAGGAATAATCAGGTCTAATTCAAACTGGTAATACAAGGCACCGTTGTTCGATGCAAAGGGACCGCGTGGCGTATAGGAGGAACCAATCACCTGAAAATCTGGCAAGTACGCTTTCTTGGCAAGGTCCACACCCTTACGCGCTGCATCTAACTGCAAGGCAGAACTCTTTAAGGCTGGGTGACTACTCTCTGCATAGTCCTCTAACTCCACTAATGTTGGTACGCCGGTCATTGCGCGACGTACATCACCCCGCAGCACCAACTTTTCTCGAGAGTGTCGACCTACTAAAGTATTGATGTTGTTGATCGCTACTTGAAGCTGACGGTCAACGTTGAATTGATCTGCCTCGGCAGCACTTTGCGCAACTTGCGCATTCAGGTATTCAACATAAGCGGCAGCATTATTTGCATAACGTGCTTTGGCAACATTCTTAACCATCTCTAGGCGAACTACAGACTCCTTGAGAACTTGCAATTGTTTTTGTGCAGCGAGTGCGTTGTAGTACAAGCTTGAGAGCTGCGCACCCAATTGCAAATACGTTGCTTCAGACTGCGCTAGCAATGCCTCAGCATTGGTGTCGGCAATATTGGCTGCCAAACTTCGCTTACCCGGAAACTGAAACGGCTGTGCAATCGAGATGGCATTGTTATTACTCACGTTAGGATTAGTACCTGCAGCACCCAAAGCTAATGGGGATCCTACTGGCATGCCTGACCACACTAGTCCAACTTGAGGATTGGCTGGTGCTGCAATCTGTGGTACGGTTGCCTTGGCAGATAAATACGATTCACGCAAAGAAGATAATTGCGGATTATTTATCTTGAGTTCATTCCAAAGCTGACGCAGATCCATTTCAGTGGGACCGCTTGCAACAGGCTTGGCATAAATCTTGGGTGTATTGGCTTTTGTTACTGGCGCAAATAATTCATTTGCTTTTGAAGGCTTGTCTTGACCGCTTAACTGAGCACCAATTGAGGGCGGAGTACTTAATGGTGCATCGCTGGTTTGGACGGTGACACTTGCTGGCGGAGTATCACTACCAGTAGACTGAGCAAAGGCGGCAGAAAAAGCAGAAGCAAAGAGAGCAAAAGTGATTCTTTTGACTATGAATACTGCGCTAATTTTGCTTGTGCCGTGAATCAACAAATGCGGCCGCCTCTAGATCAATAATGCTGTTTTTATAGCCCCTGATGCAGATTTTGATCACGCATCTACCTGTTACAGGGGGTTTAGAGGATTATAGGGTAGAAAACGCAAATGTCGAATTATTGACGATTGCTATCTCTTTGATTCTAAAGATAATAATGAAGTCTTCAGGACGTCCACACCCCGCCAAACCCTTAAAACTCAGCATGAATCCTGAAAGACACGATATTTACAGGGCCGCGGGCAGAGTTATAGGCAGGATTTTGAATATGCTGAAAGTTCACGCCGCCAAGAATATTTTTCACAAGCAGGGCGTTGTAGTACACCTCGCCGATACGCTCTGGGCGATAAGAAATAGTCTGCGATGCGCTCGCATAGTCACCAATAAAGTAAGACACGCCACCTGCTTGTAGATAGCCTCTTCTGTAACTCGATAGGCCGTTTTGCATCATCGAGATTCCGATGCTATCGCTTGGACGACTCCAAGAAGTGCCATTCATACCCATGCCTACTGAGAGAGAGTTATCGGCTTCAGTAAAAGACATCGTTTCTGTATGACCATCGGATGTGAATGCGCGGCCATAGATACCCAAGTCATGAGTCAGCGCTTGTTCCCCATGAATACCAACACCCGTTTTGTATTGGTAGTTATTGCGTACGTTGTTAATCGCTTGCGTACCCTGCGCATTATTGGCAATCACATAATTAGTTGCATCCTGAAAGCGCGCCAAGATCATTCTGTTGCGATAGGCTAAGACGCTCACCTTACCTGGCAGGTCAGCAATATGGTGCTGACGCTCTACTTCCACCTGGTCACCGTAGGTGTTAAAGATTTGCCAATTGAGATCACGACCATTGGGGTTTTTTGGCGCCAACATGCGTGAGGCACGCAAGACCCAATTATTTAAATACCACTCACCTGCTAGGCCAGTACTATAGCCACGCGCATCAGCAGCATAGTCATAGGCCAGATAAGTCATATTGCCCCAGTTCATAAACTGGATGCGGGGATCTTTTGCGTAACGACTATCGTCAAAAATATCTAAAGTAGAAAATTGACCGGCAGTAATCACTACTCGATTGCTGCTGACGGTTTGCGTAATTTGATTCGCATCATCCTCAAGCACCACCTTATCGCCCTCTTGGTTGATGGTGTGACGCAAGAATGCACGTGCAGAATAAAACTTGGCTTGAGCGCCGCCTGCTTTGGTAGCCTCACCGTTTGTAAAACCGCCAAGACCCGTTAGGCCAGAGAATGGCACACCAGAAACCACTTCTGGGTTGAAATAAAAATCGGTGTCAGGTGCCAAGCGCGCACCAAAGAACAAAGTACCAGACCAGGTGTAGCTCATTGACTTCAGAGCACTCATACTATTAAGACCTGAATAGCTGGAGGTGAAATTGTTATAACGCTGATTGATATAAGTGCTTTGACCGTGAATATTGACGGGCAGACCAAAAATCTCACCTTCAGTTGGTAACCAAGAAAGGTCGTTAGCAAAACTGGCAATTTGGTCAGCGCCTGACCCTGCCCTCTGCGCAAACGCAGAAGCTCCAAGAAAAGTGCACAAAATGCTCAACAGGAGAAGGAAATAAAACTTGCGGATCATTCGCGATGTCTTTGGGTGCCAGTGCATCAATACACTGGCTACATACCGATAGAGAAAACTAGACCTTCACACCGAAGATTAAAACCCCAGTGTGGCGTAGCCCAAATTATCCCCAAAAAGGAGTAATTTACCTAGTTTTTATGTCTCAGGCATGACAAAAGTGTCATGCCTGGCGGAGGATGCGCCTCAGTCTTTGAGACCCAATAGTTTTGCTGGGTTCTTTTTCATCATCTTATCGATGTCTGCTTGTGACACACCTGCAGCTTTAACTGCTGCAATTTCATTCTCAACACCATCTGGTGGAGTCATCATGCCTTGCTGACCTAAGTCAGTTGAAAGTACTAAATGGTCTGCACCAATTTCTTTGACCGCTTTAGCAACCACGGTGGCATCGACCTTCTCCCAATGCGTCATCCATTTGTACTGCGCTGTAGGACCGGTCATAAATTGCAGGTAGCAAATTTCAATATAGGCGCCCATGGAAGTGACTTGCTTAGCTTGCTCCCAAGATAGGCCTGGGATATTGGTTAGGCCATGGGTAATTAAAATATTTTTCACGCCCAATTCTTTTGCGCGCTTGACTACTGCCACTACTTCTTCTGCAGAGATGTGACCTGTCGCCAGAATCAAATCCTCACGAGCAATGATTTTTAATACTTCTTCAAGCTCTGGTGTGACTTGGCCATTGGGCGCAACCACGATGCCAGATTGGTTCTTATCAACTAAGGTCTTAACATGCTTATCAGAGTCAAAGGTAGGTAGCCATACCACTTTGCCACGACCACCAGACATCCGGTGCATCCACTCAACTGCAGAAGGATTCACACCGCCAACGGATTTATTCAGAACAATACCGCCCCACACTTCAATACCGGGGACTTGTTGCATCACTAAAGCGGCGCGATCATTGGTAGTGACCACATGGTTTTTAATCACAATACCGCGCATGCCTTTGCGACGAGCAATGGTGGCTAACTCGTAATCAGTTAAAGCTCTGCCAAATACATCTGGATCAGGATGCACGTGCATATCAATCACACCTGCTGCAGGACTCACTTTTGGTGGCGGTGGCGGAAAGCCTACTTGTGCCTGAGTCATATTCGAGGTCAATATCAAACCAGCACTCATTAAGCTGGCGACTAAGACCTTGGTGGACTGAAATTTACGCATGAGTCATCTCCCTGATTAAACTACTTATTTGTAATCAGTTGACTCTAATGCATCTATCCCAAAGGGTATTTAAGTAGTTCCCCCTAGGCGATGGGCTCAGAGAGTGATAGAGGGGCGATACAGCTGCGAACTTATTCGTACCGGAACAACGCTTGCTTTAATGCTTATCGCTTCAAATCACGATAGAAGTTTTCGTGAACCCCATACCCCATCAGCACAAGCTTAGATCCATCAAGACTGACGGAATAAGCTAACAACATCTGCTGCGTTAGATGTCTAAATTTAAATACCTGGATACCTGTTAAATCGCCTTTTTTCATCTCACCCTGAGATGGGTCAGCAACTATGCTCTTAACGGTATCATCAAGAGTCTTTTTCTCAGCAGGCGATATCTTCTTAATAGCCCTATCAAATCTAGGTGTCGTAAATACAATCATCCGAATTTATAGGGATTTAGATTGCCAACCTTCACCTCTTCGATGCTGACTAACATATCCTGCAACATATGAACTGGTAAGTCAGGATTCTCCTCTGCGACTTTACCTAAACGAGCCCAATACTCAATCTGCTTAGGAACGGAGCGATGCATTGCCTGTGCATAAGGCTTTGCATCCTCTACTAAAAGATCAGATAACTTGATAGCTATAGCCATAATTACCCCTCAATAAATATAGATGTAATTTAACACAAAAGGTTGCAATTTGCAACCTTTTGGCATTTGAGGAATTTAGGAAATAAAAGACTAACGACGATCCATGAGAGCCCTGGCCAAGGTACCTGCATCCACATACTCGAGCTCCCCACCCACCGGAATACCGCGTGCGATACGCGTGACTTTAATACCTTTAGCTTTGAGTACTTCACCAATGTAATGGGCTGTTGCTTCGCCCTCACTCGTAAAGTTCGTTGCTAGCACCACTTCTCGAATCGGCACACTAGTATCTGGGTTCTCTATACGATTGAGTAAGCGATCAAAATGAATTTCATTAGGGCCCATACCATCGAGTGGTGAGATGCGACCCATGAGGACAAAGTAGTTACCCTTAAAACTCAAAGTCTGCTCTACCATCACTTGGTCAGCAGGCGTTTCTACAATACACAGCAGTGATGGGTCACGACGACCATCAGAGCAAGTGCTGCAGATTTGTGTTTCTGAAAAAGTATTACAACGGGCACAGTGACCAACGGTCTCGACCGCTTCGCCTAATGATTGAGCAAGCACTGCTGCGCCATTGCGATCATGCTGTAATAAATAAAAGGCCATGCGCTGAGCAGACTTAGGGCCTACTCCAGGCAATACCCGCAATGCCTCAATCAAGCGACCGAGTGCATCTTGAGGTGCTTCTATGCGCGCCATCTATTTAGGTAGTGAAGAAAAAACTAACAAGGTCAATTAGAACGGCAACTTAAAGCCCGGAGGCATTGGCATGCCAGCAGTAGCGCCTGACATCAGTTGCCCGCTAGCCGCTTCTACTTGCTTAAACGCATCTGTATAAGCAGTAAGGATTAAGTCTTCTAACATCTCACGGTCATCCATTGCGCCTGGATCAATCTGCACCCGTTTGATCTCGTACTTACCAGAGACGGTCACCTTGACTAAGCCACCAGCCGCTTGACCAGTGACTTCTAGCGCAGCCAATTGCTCTTGCGCTACTTTCATCTTCTCTTGCATCTGCTGAGCCTGTTTCATGAGACCAGCAAGTCCACCTTTCATCATCGCTTTATTCCTCAGTACTTATGTTGATTGCTTATGTTGATTACTTATGTTGCTTACTATGATTAATACTTATGAATGAATTTAAAGAGGCCAGATTACAGTGGCTTGACTGAGCCACCAACGACTTTAGCGCCAAACTCTTTTTCTAATTGCTGAATAAAAGGATCGGCTGCAATCAATTGCTCGGCGTTCATTCTTTTCTCTTGATGAATCTGTGCATCTACTTTGGCAACCGTCTTGCCTTCTACTTCACCTTTTTCAATCACGATCTTGACTGTTTTACCGAAGTGCGCAGTCAGTGCATCAGCTAGGCGGGCGATAGAAGCCTCGGAAGCTAACTGCGGCATTGGAGTCAGAATGCTTGCTTTCACAGCCGCAGGGGAATCTGCCCAATCTTGTAACTCTGTCTGAAATGCCAATTGCTGCACTAAACCTTTGACTGGTAACTGACGCATCAAGCTATGCCAATCGGGACGCTCAGCAGGGTTACCAACTACGCTAGCAGCAACAGGAGCAGGAGCAGAGGCAACCGACTTAGCACTTGCAGATGCTGGCGCTGCTTTAGCGGCAGGCGCAGAAGCTACAGAGGATGAACGGGCAGTATTAACTGGTGGGGCCGATGGCGCTGAAGGTGTGGGCGCAGAACCTCCACCACCACCGCTATTGCTGCTTCCCGGACGAAACGCCAGCATGCGTAAAAGTGTCATGGCAAAACCAGTTTGCTCATCGGGTGCGAGCGATAGGTCAGGACGGCTTGTAATCGTAATTTGGTAGAAGAGTTGTGCTTCTTCTTTGGTGAGTTGTCCTGCTAAGCGACGAATCTCACCTGCTTCTGGCCAATCCTCTAAGACAGACTCTGGCACGACTTGGGCTGCTGCAATTTTTTGCAACAAGCTAGATAAATCTTGTAACGCCAATGAGAAAGACATGCTGCGCTCACCCATTTCATTAGCAACTGCCAAAAGGCTTGCGCCATCTTTGGCAATGATGCAATCTAAAATCCGAATGAGATACGCATCATCTAATGTGCCGAGCATACCGCGCACCGATTCTTCGGTGACCTTACCAGCAGCATAAGCAATTGCTTGATCTGTGAGTGATAAAGCATCGCGCATCGAGCCTTGCGCTGCTTTTGCTAAAACACGCAGTGCATTAACTTCATAGGTAACCTTTTCTGCAGCGAGTACTTTCTCCAAGTGCTCAACGATGAGTGGCACTGGCATTTGCTTGAGATTGAACTGCAAGCAACGCGACAAAATGGTCACAGGGATCTTTTGTGGATCCGTAGTAGCCAGAATAAATTTAACGTGCTCTGGGGGCTCTTCTAATGTTTTGAGCATGGCATTAAAGGCATGATTGGTGAGCATATGCACCTCGTCAATCATGTAAACCTTATAGCGACCATTACTCGGTGCGTAGGCTGCTTTTTCCAGAAGTGCAGCAATATCATCTACACCGCGATTACTCGCTGCATCCATCTCGATGTAGTCAACAAAGCGACCTTCATTAATCTCTAAGCAAGATAGACATTTGCCGCAAGGCTCTGATGTCATCTTGCCCGATCCGTCCGATCCTGTGCAATTGAGCGCTTTAGCCATAATGCGTGCAATCGTGGTCTTACCGACTCCACGAGTGCCCGTAAAGAGCCACGCATGATGCAAGCGACCCTGATCTAAAGCATGGGTTAAGGCTTTCACCACATGGTCTTGCCCCACCAATTCGGAGAATGTTTTAGGGCGCCACGAACGGGCTAATGCCAGTGCTGTCATGTCCTACATTCTAACAAGCTAAAATGGAAGAGGATGGGCCTCCCCGCATGGTGGGTTGGATAACCTGGTCAGGTCGGGAACGAAGCAGCCAAACCCAATTTCTGCCAGTGCCGGGGGTTTGGCTCATCCACCTGATTTTTAAGTCTTTGTTTGTGTTGAGTTTTGTTTAATCAAACAAGGATTTGTGTCACCTAGCTGTGTCACCCCAGAGGCATTAACTGCTTTTTACTGGGGTAATGCATGGCCAATACAAACGGTATTTTTCAAAGAGGAAGCTCTCACTATCTAAGAGTAGTACTGCCGATAAACCACGAACTTCAAAAGCAATATAAAAGTGGGAAGATCATTCTGTCGCTGGGCTCTTGCAGCTACAGGGAAGCAGTTACGCTAGGAACAATCAAAAGAGCAGAAATTTTAGGTCTAATTGCACCCGCCCAAAAAACAACGGCGGAACAAGCGCCTACAAAACGCACCCCAACCGCATACTACCTTCGAGACATCTATCAGCGATGGAAAGAATCTAAACCACGTAGCAGCGATGCGATTAACTCATGCATGCGAGCTTTAATCTTATTTGAGGAGCAAACCAAGAACCCCATACTTCAAGAGTTAACTAGAGCTCAGGGCGATAGCTTCAGAGCCTGGCTACAACAACCAGAACGTAATACAACAAGTAAAACTGCAAGGGATCGACTTACTTGGGTCAAATCGCTACTGAAATATGCCTACAGAGACCTAGAAATTATTAATAGACACCCTTGGGAGGGGATAGAGATCCACTCTCAAACCACTCAAAAACGGAGGCCGTGGGATGTATCCGAACTTAATAAGCTCTTTTCAAATGAGTTATTCACCAGTTACCAGTTGCCAAAAGACTGGAGATGCGGAGGGGATGCTGCCTACTGGCTTCCAATATTAGCGATATTTACTGGGGCAAGACTTAGCGAACTTGCACAACTTAAACCAAGTGATATCGCTCTCGACTGCGAAATACCCACAATCTCAATCTCAAACGCTGGAGCAGGTCAACAAGTTAAAACAGAAGCCGCAATAAGAAAAATACCTATTCATAGCGAGGTAATTCGTCTTGGTTTTTTAAATTATGTCCAAAAAACAGTAATGGCGAACGACACACAACTTTGGTCAAAATTGAAGTTTCGCAAAAACAAACCTGGCGGAAACTACTCTAACTGGTTTGGGGAGTTTAGAAAGGAGCTTGAACTACCGCAAGGTCTTGACTTCCATTCTTTTAGGCACGGAGTTAGAAGCCAGTTGGCTGAAAATGATGTTCCCGAGCCTACCATTGATGCAATCATGGGACATGAAATCAAAGGTAGTACTGGGGCAAAGATTTACTCACATAGAACTACATCTAGTATCAAGGCAGCAATTGAGCTCATTAAATACCGAGATCTAAGGCTGCCTAACGAGTTATGCAAACTGAACCTTTAGTACCAAAAGTAACTATAAAAACTGATACAAACTAATTGTAAATACTCACACTTTTGGTAAAATAAAAATGCACGCGACAAATTGAATACGTGCCTCAAGCAGTAGACAGTCTGAATCCGTCCTTCACCCGACTTTAAACCGGTGCCAAATCAGATAACTACTTGCGCCTACATTGCAGGTCCTGTCAAAAGCTGGCCACTAACGGCCAAATTATCTTTTATATAACTATTTGCTTCTGCACGCCTGTGCAGAACGCTATTCATTTAGGAAAAAACATGAATACGCAGCACAAAATTTTTGGTATTACTCCAACTGAGCCACTACAAATCCTCAGGTTATCAATTGAACAGCAACTGGGCACGAATAAAACGGTCATGTCCATGAACTCAATTAAAGCAATACAACTGCAAGCAACTTCCTCAATTAGTAAAACTACTTCAGGAACTGAGGTTGCAACTCGCATCGACTTTTTAACCTTAAATGGAATCTTCCATAACGACGAACTGAGCGGCATTGGTATTCCGCAGACTGAAGATGAGCATTGGATCATTCAGTTGAACTTCATTTCAGAGGTTAATACTGGTAAATGCAGCCTGATCGTTCCAACAAAGAAGTACCCAGCTGGTCAAATGCAGAATAACTACTTTTTACAAAAAATCATTGATCGCTTTACAGAAGACCGATATCCACTGCAATTAAAAAAAGATCAAATAATTGCGATCTTAGTAGAGGTCTTTTCAGAAATGACAGGCAAGGATATTTTGTTAGACAAAGAAGGAGGCAACTAAGATGCACGCCAACCTCCAAGAAAATCTTAGTATTAAAAGCGACTTTGCCCTCTTTAATAACATTAAAAGTATTACCGCAAAACAGGCGCACAAGTCCCTGCGTAATATCACGAGGCAATTAAGCACACCAATAGAATCAATTGAAAAAGATACGCTGTTAATTGGGCCTTACAAACTAGGACCTGAGCAAAAAAGGGCAAACCGAAACATTGAATCAGTCTCCGCTTTAGTGTTTGATATTGATGAACCAAAAGGATATACCTTTGATGACATCATCGCATTAACAAGCGAATACTTTGGAGTTGTGCATACAACTTGGTCACATACAATGGACCATCCAAGATATAGACTAGTGATTCATCTTAGGGAGGAGATACCAGCCAATGACTTTGTATCTGTTCGCGATAACTTTTTATTCTTTAATTCGGAATTGGCATTAATTGTAGACAAGGCCTGCTCTGATATCTCACGCGCTTATTACTGGTTTAGTTACCCACCAGAGAAGGCAAACGATGCGCATTGCTGTGTTTTAATGGGAAGTCTGCTTGATCCGTCAAACTTAAAAACGCCTAAGTTTTTAGCTCAGACTAGAAGTCAATCATCAATAGTTCAATCTCAACTGCAAAATATTCTTCAAGGCGGAGCAGCAGAGGGTTCTCGTAATAAGCATCTTGCTTCTCTAGTAGGTGGACTTATTAAAAAGGGGTTAACAAGAACTGAGACGTATGACCAAGCCAATCAGTGGAACCAAACACTAAGCGCTCCCCTGCCATCAGACGAGGTCGAGAGGACCCATAATAGTATTTGGAATACCCACCTGAGAAACAACTCAAACTGCGAGCCAATACGGGGGCAAACTCATGCAAGCAATGCCGAGCGCTTTAATCTAATACCTGCAGCAGGTCTTCTAGCAACACTACCACCAAAAAGGGATTGGGTTATCCAAGACTTTCTACCAAGCAAGATTGTGGCAGCGGTTGTCGCAGCAGGCGGAACTGGAAAGTCCTATTTTGCAATGCACACGGCCGTTAGTATTGCCTCAGGTACACATCTATTTAGCAAGTACCAACCAAAGGCAGCGGCTAAGGTTATATTTATCAGCGGCGAAGATGATGCTTCAGAGTTACAACGTCGACTACACAAAGCGGTATCTGGTCTATCGTCGCAAGCAAGAGCTCTAGTAAACCAAAATCTTCACTTTATTGATTTAGCAGATTCATTTGAACTCTTTACCGAAAAAAACAATAAAGGCGAAATTGATATTACCAAAATACCAAGCCTAATTTGCGAGCAAATTAATAGCCAGGTGGGGCCAGATATTGGTTTGGTAATTGTTGACCCTGTTGCACGTTTTAGGGGTGGGGATGAGAATTTCGCAGCAGATGCAACGAGGTTTGTTCAAGCACTTCAACAAATTCGAGACCAACTAAACACAACCGTCTTATGTCTCCACCATGTAAATAAGGGCGCTGGTGCTGGAGGTAATCAAAATAATGCTCGGGGTTCAAGCGCATTTATTGATGGGGTGCGATTGGTCTTTCAGCTAAATACCCTCTTGGAGCCTGAAATACGAAAGTTATATGGCAACCCATTGGCCCTCCCACCGCTTCTTACGCTTCAATCAGTCAAATCAAACTACGGAAAGCCAGCAGAACCCATGATTCTTGCAAGGCGGGATGATGGCTCCTTAGAACTGTTTGATGTCATTGCAGAAGATCATCAACAAAACGACCTACTTAAGGAGATTGAGGTTTGCAAACTATCTAAAACCCAGTTCAAAGGGCTTTACGGTGGTGTCAAGAAGAAGTTCGGTCTAGCAGAGAAGGCATTGTTAGAAAAGCTCGAGCAACTTAATCGGGAGGGGCTCATCACAATACCTAACCGAGGCGTGATGACCGTAACCGAAAGCGGTAAGAAGGTCACAACCTTATAAGGGCAACGGGCAAATGAAAGGGCAAGTAAAACGTCTGGAACCCTTGAAGTATCAAGCTTTTGGTTTTATACGGGCAGGCAAGGGCATGCCCTTGCTTTTTCTAACCCCTTATTTTTATTGGTTTTTTTACGGGCAAGCGCCTATATATAAATAAGCACCCTTTGGGGGTGCATTTATGAACACATTAAATCCCGACCATGACTAATCTGAATCTAGAACAAAACACTATAACTGCGCGTCTCCAGCGCCGTTCAAAAAAATGTCAAATTACAAATCCAGAACTCACATTGGTCACGGCGGGCGGCAAAATTAAATGTCGGAGATGCGTAGGAGTTAGTTCAAGAACAAAACAACAGTGTGGTCACGTAGCCCTAAAGACAAGTAAAACATCCCGTTGCAAGTGGCATTCCGGAGCATCAACAGGACCCCGCACTGAAGAAGGAATTGAAGCGATTCGGAACGCAAATACCAAGAATGGCAGCGAAACTCTTGAAGCACGGGCAGAAAGAAAAAAGAAGTTTGCTGAATTAAACGAACTGGCCATCAGCCTAGGAATCAACCCCAGAAAATGAACAAAAGGACGGTGATAACTGGGCTATACAAAAAGCACCCCTAACGCATACTAGCTAAGCCTGCATTTGACTGACTGCTTCTCGCTGTGTAACCGCCCCTCACCTGAACTAGGCTTCAAAGACTCTACCCGACCCAAAGCAGACGGTCATGAAAAAACCACCCGAAGGTGGTTTAAGTAAGGTGAAAAACTTTATTAATGCTTAGGCGACTTAGCAAAGCGTACGTATGGCAATTTGATATCAAGCTCACCATACTTAGCTACCGCTTGTTCATCATTTAGAGCCAGTCCCACTATTACATCCTGGCCAGGAACCCAGTTTGCTGGCGTTGCTAATGGAACACCATCCGTTATCTGAATAGCGTCTAAGGCTCTAAGAATTTCAGCAAAATTACGTCCAACAGACATTGGATAAGACATCGTTAAGCGTAACTTTTTATCTGGCCCAATGATAAATACAGTGCGCACAGTTGCACTATGAGCAGGAGTGCGGCCATCGGGCAAATAGGCATCAGCCGGTAACATATCATAGAGCTTGGCAACCTTTAGTGAAGTGTCATCGATTATTGGAAAATCTGCAGGTACTCCAGCAAAAGTAGCAATATCTTTTTTCCATTTATGGTGGTCTTCTACACTATCAACAGAGATACCCATTACCTTAGTATTTCGTTTGGCAAACTCGGGAGCCAGTCTTGCTACCGCACCAAATTCCGTTGTGCATACCGGCGTAAAGTCTTTTGGATGAGAAAACAAAATAGCGTAGTTATCGCCAATCCAGTCATGTAAAGTCAAACTGCCGGCTGTCGATTCTGCTGTAAAGTTCGGCGATAGATCGTTAATTCGTAATGTCATGGTTATTCCTCAGGATAATAGTCATACTATAGTTATAGTTCGTCACAGTTTTAGTCGATATGCTTTTAAAATTTTTGTCGTTTTAAATGACATTAAAAGTGCTGACATTAATGCTCATGATGGCCATAGGCAAAATGATTATGAATTGCATCATGGCTTTCCGCAGCAAGCTGACGATAAAGTCCTAAGTCATCAGTCTGGAAAAGCATCGTCTTCATTGAGACGCCTTCAATAACTCCATTTGCCTCCAACTTAATTACAGCGCCGAGACCAGCATATACATAATGATCCCCGAAAGTTTTGCGTAAGGCATTAAATGTAGGCTCCCCAGTGCAATGACCTGGGGCGATGTAATTAACCTTCCATTTATCACGCAAAGCAATTGCTACATTAGCTATCGTTTCATCGGGAGCTGTTACCAAGTGGAATCCTCCAGCTACCAAATGAATTTTAGGATTAATTTTTGCAGCCGCCTGAACAATATTCTCAATGCCAGGATGTGAGCAACCCACAAGGATCACTAGTCCATTAGGTGTATCAACTGCTAAAGAGAGCTCTTTCATTTCTTTAGTGCCTGGAGCATCCGATACCTGTGCAATAGCCCATATTCCCGGGGCAATTTCCGTAGTCTGATCAATTACCTGAAAATTAGCCTTCTCCCAAGCTGAACCAAATTTCATGGTTTCAGGTGGCGATCCATCGTAATAACGATACTCATTTGGTAGTTCTGCATCTTTACGATAGAAGGAGCTGGGTAAGGAAGAGCCGTAGATACCAAACCCTTCTCTCGGAGCATAAATTTTGACTTTTGGATTTGCCTCAAGGACTTTATTCAGTCCTGCCATATGGTCACTATGGCGATGTGACAGCACTACGAAGTCTATTTTTGAGAGATCTGCGTTAGCAACTTTGGCGTTATGTTTGAAAGTTTCGCCGTTATTACCAGTATCAAAAAGAATGCGTTTTCCACCTATTTCAATAATAGCCGCATAACCCCAATCCTTTTGGTAGGCACTCTGCTTTCCAAAGGCGTCATAAATTATTTTAATTTCAGACTTTGATGATTTTGCTTTCTGATCGTTGGGTGCTGCAAATACCAAAGGCACGGACAAGGAGGCAATAAATAAAATTGCAATTGCTTTAATAAATTTAATCATTAATTTCTTCTTTTTTTCATAGTTTTATTGAGTAAGGTTTTAATGTAAATGCCATTCATTAAAGATGTAACCTTAAACGACATGAGTTGCATATCAAACGATTAAATAATTATTCCATTAGAGCTTTTTATGTATATAGCAGTATGGGTACAGCAAAGGGGCAATTCCTTAATTTGGGCTCCTAAATTTAATATGCCGCAAGTCTTAATTCTCTGAGCAGTTGAGGATTCTAGTGAACCCATAGGACTTAAGCTATCTGTACTCAATGCTTGCAATGACCGCTCATGGCCGTTCTCTGCCCGTCAAGAACCTCAAAATAGGCTAATTTGAACGGCTGTTATAAGCTCAATATCAGCCATGGTGGTTAAAAACCCATATTGCGGTAGCAAAACTGCCTGATGACCGTTAAGCCTGTTTAATTCTCTCGCCCACTTTCTTAGCCAACTTCACAAGACCAAAAGCTACTTCAAACTAGCAAGCTCTCGATACCATTCCGGATAATCATCCTCAAGCATATTTTTTCTTATCCATGCGGGGTAATAATTCTCAGGATCAAAAGGTGTTTTATCAAGATCTGGGTATAACCTCGTAGGGTGAGGTTCTGGCTCTTTGTAACTCTTATCAAAGAATCTTCGGATTGGTTTGTACCATCTTGGCGTACTATCCGACGCTGGCACCTGCAAAATTCCAAGAGGAATAAAGTTTTTTAGAGGTTTCTGTTCAGAGCAGCGTTGGCATACCTGAAAATCATCCGGTTTGTGACTTTTTGGTGGTGGGTCAAAGGTTAAATTAATAGACCTACTTTTAGCCAGTATGTGTTTTTGCCCACAGCTTGAACATTGAAGTAATTGATAAGAAGAAATGCGGCTCATACTATAGGCATGAAGTAATTGAGCCAGTTGTTGAACAGTTCATAATTTTCCCGCCTGGCAGCATATATGTTCTATTTAAATTTGTAGGTGCAATTGGAGCTATTGGAGGTTGAGATGCATATCCTCCTGGTTGAGCATTGGAAGCCATACCTAAACCCATCCCCATAAGGGCTAGTCCAGCCGCCCGATCCTGTTGCTTCTTGTAAGCCGCAATTTGCTCGTTATATCTTTGCTCATCTTGGGCATACTTTGCCTGAGCAATAATTGCGTCTTTCCTAGCTTGATCTATTTGCATTTTACATGTTGCATATTCGTTTGTCTTTTCTTTAAATCCATATTTTTTACAGATAGCAGCATCATTTACATCTTGTTCATCAATGCTTGATTTAGACGCAGGATCTCTTTTTATCAATACTGCCTGCGAATATCCATTTTGTTTACAGGCAGTAATATTGCTCACTTCTTTACGACTCCCATCTGGCCATATTGCTGTAACTGGCTGCAAGGTCATGCACCCAGTTGTCATAAATGGTCCATTTAAGGTAACTCTATAATTAACATTTACAGGCATCTGACCAAAGCCAACATTGCCCTGATAGAGAGAAGCCCCGGGCGGATCAGAGCTGTAAATTACACCCAACTGACAGCCAGCTAGAAGTAATAAAGTGCAATAAGTCACTCTTCTAAAAAATATCTTCATTTACTTACCCTTTTATGGTTACCATATCCCGTGGTGTTAAATACGTCAATAGGCAAACATGCTGCCTATGGCAAGACCCTCAAAAACCCACGCTGGAAGCAAAGAATTAACCGCCCTTGGCAGAGCAATACGTGGTTTTCGTCTTGAAACTGGTTTATCTCAAGAGGCTCTAGCTGATGAAGCTGGAATTGATAGAAGCTATATGGGTGGAATTGAGCGTGGTGAACATAACGTGGCCCTAATCAACCTTGTAAAAATTGCCAAAGCTCTAGAAAAGACGACTGCAGAACTCCTAAGTAAAGCCAAGCTCTAGTCAAATCTTTGACACACTTTACAAAAAATTTTAAAAACGGTTACAAAACAGTGATCAGGTATACAGATCAACATTCCCTATTTTGTGTGGGTACCGGGTGGGCGGGGTGAACATATTGGGTATGAGTAAAGATAAACGCAGTCTTGGCGATGTCGAATATGCGGGCACTATAAAAAACCAAACCTTCAAGCAATTTCAGCTTGAACGACTCATTAGGGATGGGAAGGTCATTCCTGCATCGAAGCTGGCAGATG
The DNA here is from genome assembly GCF_018687415.1 of Polynucleobacter sp. UB-Siik-W21. Classification (NCBI taxonomy): domain Bacteria; kingdom Pseudomonadati; phylum Pseudomonadota; class Betaproteobacteria; order Burkholderiales; family Burkholderiaceae; genus Polynucleobacter; species Polynucleobacter sp. UB-Siik-W21. The sequence continues at coordinate 1,346,069 of NZ_CP061289.1, forward strand.
CCAAGAAACAGGAACTGGAGCGTGTTAGAGACTTTACAGCCGCCTCAATCGATGAAGAAAGGCATAGAAGGTCTGCAATCCCCGCACCAAAAGACAAGCTAGAAAGTCTTCCCCTGACTAGAGAGCCCTTTGAAGATTAATGGGATTAAAGCTATATTGAAATCCAAACGCGTCTTGTGTCACCTTACTGTGTCACTTTTGGGGTACTAGCCACATTTCCAGTCAAATAATTCTTGCATTCTTGAGGGCACTAAATTACCATAGAAGCCTTATGCTACAAGGGTTGTAGCGGTTAGAAAAAACAGGTCGGGAACGAAGCAGCCAAACCCAATTTCTGCCAGTGCCGGGGGTTTGGCTCATCCACCCCCAGCCTGCCATTACTGCCATTACGAAGTGAGATCAAACATCCCTAATTGATGGGAATATAGGTCTGAGGTTTATTGAGATCGTAAAACTGCACCTCTTTGGCATTGGGATCAATCTTCTTAAAGTCAAACGCCAACACATTGGTGCTTTCAAACATCTTGACGTAATACATCCGATTTTTATTATCAGCAACCACAGACCATTCTGTAATCTCAATACCACCTGCCCCCCCACCATAAGCATTGCTTGCAGGCAAACTAATCGCACCAGGAGGAATATCAAAGCTACCCAAAATATGCCAAGCGGTATTGGTATGCTGCGCAGTCGAGTAAGTGGTTGGTACGGACTTGGTTAAAAATAGCGCACGAATAAAGCGACTCGGACTGAGGTAGTCTCCTGGTAGGCCATGCAAACCGCTACCGGAACTTGGTGGAACAAAACTAGCGCCATTAATCACCAAAGCATTGCGCTCTACATTAGTCAGATTTGCGTAGTTACCAATATTGTTGAGTTGCTCACGAAAGGCAGGATCATTGGTCATCACCCCAGTTGGGTTATCGGTCATCACTAACTCGCCTTTGAGATACTCAATGACTAGGCTCTTACCCAGCGCATCATGCAAGGTCATGCGGACAGGTGCTGATTGATTATGAAATGCCGGAATGATGGAGCGATTCACCAAAATCTTTGGAAAGCCGGCTTTGACTTCATCAATCGTTGCATAGTTAGTCAAGGCATAAGTGAGCATCTGCACTGACGCAATACTCTTAGCGGAATCGGCTGCTGGCACCGCCTGAAATACCGCGGTATTGGGAGCATTGAGTAAGCCACCGACCAAACCTTTTTCATTCATACCATCAACGAGTACTGGCAAACCCAAACCATTCATACCAGCGGCGGTATATTTAGCCGTCCAATTGAGACCGGTACCGGGTTTGCTATCAACGCCCACACCTTGCATAGCCGTATTTTTAGGAATGAGAGTGAGCTGCGACTTGAGCGCTAAACCAAACTCCATCGTTCTGCCATACACGTAACCGTTGTCATTGCCTTTGAGCAAAAAGCTTGTACAGGCATTACTGATGAGAGGAGTCAATGCCAAAGACGCGCACACACTAGTGGCGACGATTTTTTTAGTGAGTTGATTCTTCCAACTTTGTTTAACTTGATTTTGCACAGCTACCCCTTTTATTGAAATGAGATAAGCAGCTTATTTTGCTGCTATTAAAAACATTCTAACTGAGGGGCGGACTAAAAAATCCAGAAATCTAGAAGATCTTCAAAATCCTAAATATTCCCCAAATCATCCAAATAATGGCTAAAACTAGAACAGTTCGGATATCTAGCTGGATCTTAAACAGACGCAATGTCTTATGGGTGCACTCAACAGAAACTTGCAAACTGAACCCTCCTCTACATAGAAAGATTTAGCGTAGAGGCTTGGGAAGACAATAGAAAGGGATCGCGGATGGTTCGGATGTAGGAAAGAAAGGAATCTGGTCCCAACTAGTTGCTTTAAGCTAGATAGATACCAAGTCAAGCCGAGTTTCTTTAGTGGCTCCCAACCAATTATTACCCCCATCATCGCTGATGGGGGTGTGATTGATTTAATTTAACAGCAGTTGATTCATGCGCTTTACAAAACTCGCTGGATCATTGAGTTGGCCGCCCTCTGCCAATAAGGCTTGATCAAACAAGAGATTGGTCCAATCATCAAAATGCTGATCATCGCTTTTAAGTTTTGCTAGCAATGGATGCTCCGGATTAATTTCCAATATGGGCTTCATATCAGGAGCATTTTGCCCTGCTGCTTTGAGCATGCGTAGCAAGTTGCCAGATAGCTCATTTTCATCGGCAATCAAACACGCTGGGGAATCTGTTAAGCGGAAGGTCACACGTACATCTTTAACCTTCTCTTCTAACACTTTTTTCATGCGCTCAACTAAGTCTTTGAACTGCTTCTCAGTCTCCTCATGCTCTTTTTTTTCTTTTTCATCACTCAGACTTCCTAAATCGAGGCCACCCTTGGCAACGGATGCCAATTGCTTGCCATCAAACTCAGTGATGAAAGAAAGCATCCACTCATCGACACGGTCCGATAGCAAGAGCACCTCAACGCCTTTCTTGCGGAAGATCTCTAGATGCGGGCTATTTTTAGCTGCGTTAAAAGTTTCGCCAGTGACGAAGTAAATCTTATCTTGGCCTTCTTTCATACGAGAGATGTACTCCGCTAGGGATACGGTCTGCTCAGCAGAATCAGTCTGGGTGCTTGCAAAGCGAAGTAACTTGAGAATGCGCTCTTGGTTTGCTTGATCTTCGCCGACCCCTTCTTTGAGTACTTGACCAAACTGGGTCCAGAAAGTGCGATATTTCTCTTTCTTAGCCTCATCGTCGCTATTAGCCAATTCTTCGAGCATGCTCAGTACTCGCTTGGTAGCACTTTCACGAATGACTTTAATGTCACGCGACTCTTGCAAGATTTCACGGGAGACGTTTAGCGGCAAATCGACTGAATCAATCACGCCCGTGACAAAACGCAGATACATCGGCATGAGCTTTTCAGCATCATCCATGATAAAAATGCGTTTTACATAAAGCTTGATGCCACCGCGCTTATTACGATCCCATAAATCAAATGGAGCTTTGCTGGGTACATAAAGCAGTTGGGTAAATTCACTTCTACCCTCTACGCGATTTAAGGAGTAGCACAGCGGATTCTCATAATCATGTGAAAGATGCTTATAAAACTCGTTGTACTGCTCTTCAGTAATGTCTGACTTATTACGAGCCCAAAGTGCCGAAGATTGATTAATATTCTCAAGCTCATCTTTGATGACTTGCTCTTTTTTCTCCTCATCCCACTCTTCTTTGCGCATTTGAATCGGCAAAGAGATATGGTCTGAATACTTGCGAATAATGGACTTGAGCTGATAACTATTGAGGAAATCATCTTCGCCTTCGCGCAGATGTAAGGTAATTTTGGTACCACGTTGTGGCAGATCAATTTGCTCAATCGTAAATTCACCAGAACCATCCGATTCCCAACGCACACCATCAGCAGCTGGTAAACCTGCACGACGGGTATCTACCGTGATGCGGTCGGCAACGATAAAGGCCGAATAAAAGCCCACACCAAACTGACCAATTAAGGCAGCATCTTTTTGCTGATCACCTGAGAGCTTGGAAAAGAATTCTTTCGTGCCAGAGCGGGCAATCGTGCCCAGGTTACTAATCACCTCTTCACGACTCATGCCAATACCATTATCGGTAACGGTGAGGGTTCTGGCAGTCTTATCAAATTCCACTTTGATCTTGAGCTCTGGATCATCGCCATACCAATCAGGGTGAGCAATGCCTTCAAAGCGCAATTTATCGGCAGCATCTGAGGCGTTTGATATAAGCTCGCGCAGGAAAATTTCCTTATTGGAATATAAGGAGTGGATCATCAACTGCAGAAGTTGCTTTACTTCCGCCTGAAATCCTAAGGTTTCTTTAGTAGCAACAGTCATTTTTGGCATCCCATAAAAATATGAACTTTTAGGTATTTGGGGGTGATTTTGCTAATTTCAAGGGCATTGCAAGATCACTTAGGCCGGCTTGTCACCTTGCAAGGTAATTCTGAGCATTAATCTTTCAAAGCCGTGATAGTCGTTAATTGGGTTGTGCAATACACAGCGGTTATCCCAAAGCGCAATGGCATTTTTAGTCCAAGAAAACCGGCAGGTAAATTCAGGCTTGATTTGGCGCTCAAAGAGAAAGCTCAGTAAAGGCTGGCTTTCTTCTGGGCTCATCCCTTTGATGCCAATAGTATGAGCAATATTAATAAATAGGGATTTCCGACCAGTTTCCGGGTGAGTTCTGACGATGGGATGCTCGGCTAGTAGCACTTCATTCGCTTTTGCGCTGCCATCATTCTTGATGCGATCTTCTCGAGTTTTAGAAACATCTGCCTTAGCTGAACTGCTAATACCAATCAGGCCATCGAGCAATTGTTTCATCGTGCTAGATAAGGACTCATAAGCCAAATACTGATTGGCAAACATTGTGTCACCTCCGTAAGGCGGAATTTTTTGAGAAAGCAGCATAGAAGCTTTGGGGGGAACCTTGAGATAGGTAGTGTCCGAGTGCCAAATACCGCCAAAATTAACTTTCTCATGTTTTAATTTTTTCACTTCAATAATCATGGGGAATTCATTAAGTCCTTTTACAAAAGGATACTTAATGGGCTTACCTATTAAGCGAGCAAAATTGAGAAAATGTTTTGCGTCAATATCTTGATTACGTAAAAAAATTACTTGGTGATCTAAGAAAGCCTGTTTAATCGAATGAATTTCTTCTAAAGAAAGTTTCTGATTCAAATCAATGCCACTAATCTCTGCACCTAAAGCACCAGAAATTTTTTTGATCGTTATATTAGCCATTTAGGGACTCCATAATCACTGCATAGAATTCGAATAAAGGAGTGATTTCCCCATTCTTTATTTCTCAATTACTTTGAGTATACTGATTCAAATCAACCAGTTAAGCACCTGCTAAAGGAAATACTACATGAGATTAGGAATACTAAAAAAGGTTATTTTCTCTGTTCTACCTTTCCTTTTTATTGGTGGACCTATCTCAGAGCTGCAGGCAGATGAGTTCCCTAGCAAGCCCGTGAAGATTTTGGTTCCGCAAACACCTGGCGGCGCCTCAGATGCCTTAGCAAGAATTGTGGCTCAGAAATTAGGTGAAAAGTGGCAACAATCGGTAGTGGTTGAAAATCGCCCAGGTGCTGGCGGTAATGTAGGAATGGAGTTTGTCGCTCTCGCTCCTGCAGATGGCTATACCTTGCTCATGAGTTACGCAGGTTCTCACGCCATTAATGGCGCCCTTTATAAAAATTTACCGTTCAATGTAGAACGGGACTTCACCCCCGTCGCCACACTTGCAGTTTTACCTTTTGTCCTCACCAGCAAACCCAACGCGCCTTTTAAATCAGCCAAAGAATTAGCGGAGATGGGTAAAACAAAGATCTTCACTTTTGGCTCTGCCGGTAATGGATCAGTCAATCATTTGCTGGGCGTAATGTTCAATACCACTGCCGGCATTAAGATGGAGCACATTCCTTATAAAGGCGCTGCTCCTGCCATGCAAGATTTGATGGGTGGACAAATTGATATCGTATTTACTAGCCTACCCTCGGTTGCAGGATCAATTAAGTCTGGAACTCTGCAAGCAGTTGCTGTGACTAGTGGTGTGCGATCCAAAAACTTTCCTACCATTCCAACTATTGCAGAATCGGGTTTTAAGGATTTTGATGTCACTCCCTGGTTTGGCTTATTTGCCCCAGCAAAAACGCCGCCCAATATCATTCGCAAAATCAATCAAGATGTAGCGGAGGTTCTGCGAAATCCTGAAGTCATTGAGAAATTTAATTCTCAGGGTGCCGATCCTTTTATCACGCAACCCAACGAATTTGCCTTAATCGTTAAAAAAGATATTCAGAAATGGGGAGAAGTTGTCAGAACCTCAAAGGCACAGATTGATTAATAAGCGAGGTTCAGATGAGTTGCTTTTATTTTTCAAAGCTTCTTCTAGCTAAGTCATTTGATTTTGTATCCCAGCCTTCTTGGATTACCAAGCATGCAACAATCGGCATCGCATGAATCAAGGTATGTTTTGCTTTACTCTGCAGCACAAAGGCATCAAAACTAATTTTTTGTATTAAGATCATTCGAACGATAAGCTTTGAACCATAAGCTGAAGATGAGGGTATATGCTTTCCGCGCAAGATAATGCATTTCTGGTCACTAGTGAACCCAATTCGCCGATGGGTAATTATTTACGCTGCCATTGGCATCCGGTAGCTCTTTCAGAAGAAGTAGCAGCGCCAGATTGCCCTCCTATTCGCGTCAAGGTCATGGGTGAAGACCTATTACTATTTCGGGATACCAATGGCAAAACCGGTTTAATCGAACCGTTTTGCGCCCATCGTGGCGCAGACCTTTTCTTTGGTAGAAATGAAGAGTGTGGCATTCGCTGTATTTATCATGGCTGGAAATACGACATTCACGGTAACTGTATTGATATGCCCAATGTCCCTAAAGATGCTGCCTATCATGGGAAGATCAAAATTAAAGCGTATCCCACGCAAGAGTTTGCTGACATGGTTTGGGCTTATATGGGTCCTTCAGACCTACAACCCAAAGACGTTCCTCAACTTGAAGTTGGCCTTGTTCCCCCTAATCAACGCTATGTCACTAAACGCTTAATCGAGTGCAATTGGGTGCATTCGATGGAGGGCGCATTAGATACTGCGCATTTCTCGTTTTTACATATGCCAGCCCCAGCATTTCTTAAAGACGACACTACGAATATTGCTGCTGATGAGAAACGCATCCGCTGGTTGCGCAATGACCCAGCCCCCCGTTTTAAGATCATTGAACATGCCGTGGGCTTTCTGATTGGTGGCGCTAGAAATGCTGATCCAGGAGACCACTATTGGCGCCTTACTCAATACATGTTGCCAACCCATTCCATCACTCCTTCAGCAATGCCCAATGAAACCTACTATGGTTACTCTTGGACGCCCATCGATGATCATCATTGTTGGATGTATGTCTATGCTTGGCATCCAGAACATCCCATTCCTGATGAAGAACGCAAAAAATATATCCAAGGTGGTTATGGGCAATTTGCAAAACTAGGCCCAGGCTATGTCCCTCTGCGCAACCGCAGCAATCAATATCTGATGAGTCGTGAAGAGCAAAAAACAATTACATTTACCGGAATTTCAGGAATTGCTGAGCAAGACCAGATGGCTCAAGAAAGTCAGGGCTATATTGTTGACCGCACCAAAGAAAATCTATCACCTACTGATGTTGGCATCATTCGTTTTAGAAAAATCTTATTAGAAGATGCGAAGGCTTATGCCAATGGCAAGAAACCGGAGTCTCCTCACCTGCCTGATGAATATTGTCTACGCGGCGGTGGAGCACATACGAAAGCCAGTTTGTCCTTAGAAGAAGTAATGCAAGAGCGCTTTGACTCCACCACGGGAAAGGTTCATGATGCCAAGCACTAATATTTTTACTGCACTTTTTTTTAGTCTGATTACCTGCTTCTTCAGCACAAGTAGCTTTGCCCAAAATTATCCCAATAAACCCGTGACAGTAATCGTGCCTTTTTCTGCTGGCAGTGCTAGTGATGTGGTAACTCGTGTATTACTAGATAAGGTGAGTAACAATACTGGCACCCGTTTTGTATTTGATAATCGCCCGGCAGCAGGCGGTAATGTTGGAACTGCAGCGCTGGTGCGAGCCGAACCAGACGGCTATACGATTGGAATTAGCACCTCTGGCCCCCTGGCGATTAATAAAATCTTAAATCCAGATCTGGGTTACGACCCTGAAAAAGAGATTCAAGGCATCGCTGTGTTTGCAGTGTTGCCAAATGTGATTGTGGTGAGCTCAACCCTCAATATCAATACTCTTGGTCAGTTAAATGACTATGTACGAAAAAATCCTGACGTAGGTTATGGTTCTGTTGGTAACGGTAGCTCTCAGCACTTAGCTGGTGCCTACTACGAACAACTTGTTGGTGCCAAAATGTTGCATGTGCCCTATCGTGTTACCGCCAATATGGTGACTGATCTAGTAGCTGGTCGCGTTCCAACGAGTTTTCAGTTATTTCCCAATGTTGTTGGACAAATTAATAGTGGCAACGTCAAAGCACTAGCGGTTGCCTCTAATAAACGCTTAGCCGCTATTCCCGATGTGCCCACCGCCGCTGAAGCGGGCCTCAAAGGCTATGAATCTGCTGCTTGGTTTGCGCTCATTGCACCCAAAAACACCCCAAAATCTATTGTGGATAAACTCAATAAGGATGTGAACCAAGCCTTGTCTGACCCCACAGTGCGTGCGAAGTTTTCAGAGCTTGGGGCAGAACCGATGATTGGTCCACCAGAAGATCTCAATAATTTGATGGCATCTGATATTAAGAAGTGGACTGCGATTATTAAAAAGGGTGGTATTACTTTAGAAAAATAATCTGCAGGCGGGATTACTCTTTTTTAAGTCCAGCCGACTGCACTACTGGTCGCAAACTAACGAGTTCTTTGGCAATAAATCCAGTGGCGGCAACGCCCGTGAGATTGGTAATGGGCTGAATGGATATTGAGTTTAATTTTTCTAATAACTCTGGGTTTTTGAGAGCCTTAGTTGTCGCCAATATCAAGGTATTATTCACTTGAGGCGACAGACCCTCAGGTGCTGAGACAATATTCCATAAAGCCGCTTGGAAATCTTTTAAGCCCGTTACCTCATTTACGGTCGGCACATCAGGAATCAAAGGAGATCGCTTAGAGGCCGCAATTGCAACAATTCTTAACTTTTCAGCACGATGTTGTTGAATTAATGAACCTAATGTGTCAACCGTCATATTGACTTGATTGCCAATCAAAGCAGGGATTGCTTGCGCGCTTCCTCTAAAAGGAATGTGCTGGATATCTAGCCCGCCTAATTCATACTTCAAGCGCTCTCCGACAATATGCAAATACGTTCCCTCTCCTGCTGACCCATATTGCAACTTGCCTGGGTTGATACGTGCATATTCAATGAACTCTTTCAAGCCCCCTTTGGTTGTTGGGCTTACTGCAAACACAATAGGCGCATCCCCAACCACGGCAATTTCTGTAAAGTCTTTGATGGAATCATACTGAGGCTTTGGATTAATTAAGCTGTACAGCACATGAGTAGAAGCAGTTCCAAATAACAAGGTATATCCATCTGGGGCGCTGTTTTTCACTTCTAAACTTCCAATTGCGCCACTGGCTCCGCTTTTATTATCGACAACTACAGGTTTTCCCAATTGAGTCGACAAAGCCTGTGCGTACTGTCTTGCAAATTGATCGGTAGGACCACCTGCAGGAAACGGCACTACTAAACGAATTGGTTTAACGGGGTATGTAGAAGATGGGCCTGCGGTCTGAGCAAAGCTCGCCGAGACGGCCAAATAAGATACCAACACCCATAACAGCGATTGCATCAATTTCATTACGATCTCTTATAGTTTTCCGTCATTCCAATTTTCTGCTGGCATCGGCGGCTCCGCAATAAAGCCAGCCGATTTAATGGACTCAATAGCGCAGTATTCATCTTTATCTGATGCATCACCACTAATTCCAACGGCGCCAATTGCTACTCTGTCTTGATTCACAATCAACACACCGCCTGGGGTAGGAATAAATCTGCCACCAGATGCAGCTGATAAAGCTGCTTGAAAACTAGGCCGATCAGATAATCTATCTCGGATAGTTCTAGTTGGCATTCCCATCCCAAGAGATGCCCAAGCTTTACCAATGGCAATATCGTGACGCAAGATACCACAACCATCTTCTCTTTTAAAAGAGACTACATGCCCACCAGAATCCAATACCACCACTGCCAATGGCAAAAGTTGATGTTTTGAACGCAATCTTAGAGCCTCATCAATGATCCGTTCAGCATCAGCTAAAGTAAGACTTGAATGATTTGCAATGAGCTTTTCTGCCATGGTTTTTGCTCCGGTTCACTAATTACTTTTATTTTTCAAAGCTTCTTCTAGCTGGGTAATTTTATTTTGCATTGCAGCCATCTTGGCATTGAGCGCGCCCACATTTAAGAAAGTTTCATCCGCTACAGGCGCTTTGAGGTTATTACCCCAACCTAGCCAAGCTGAGTCATATACTTTGACCTTCTTAAAGCCTAAAGTCTTTAATACCACTGCCGTTTCAGCAGCGCGCACCCCGCTTTGGCAATACACCACTGTCTCTTTATCAGGATCGAGATTGGCATACAGTTTTTTAAGATCTGTTTGATTTTTCAGTGCCATACCGGAGTTATCAGCAACCTGTTTTTTACCCAACTTAATCGCGGTCGCCGGATCTTGCCAGTTGTCCTCAAAAGGAATATTGATGGAATTGGGAATATGGCCACCGCGAATAGCTCTGACATCTTTGCCCGAAAATTCATCGGGAGTTCTGGCATCAATAATTTGTACTGACTTTGATTGAGCAATCTTGAGCATCTCCTCATTGCTAACTACTAACTGAGGCTGAGCTACTAGTGCGACGGATACCGGTGGTAAGGCTTGGCGCTCTTTTTGCATTGGTAAACCCGCTTGCTTCCAGCCATCAATACCATCGTGATAAATCTGCGCATTTTTTCCACCAAAGTAATTAATAGTGTACAAACCAAAATAAGCATAGGGATTGCCCCGCGCACCATAAACTACAACATCTTTATTCACATCTAATCCGGCACTGTTAAAGAGCTTCTGGATTTGTTCTGTAGGAATGTAGTCTTCCTTATTTGGATCGCGAAGTGTGCCGCCGACTTCACCAATATTGATTGCGCCTGGGATGTGGCCTTCTAAATAACTCTTTTCATCACGCACGTCCCAAATGATCGCGCCGCGCGCAACTGCCTGCTGCATCTGATCGGTTTGGATAATGGCTATTTTTTGCTGAGCAAAAGCCAGGGAAAAAATAGATGCCAATACGATTGCTAATAATGATTTCACTGTACTTCCTTTAATTAAATAGATTTAAAAGCTTACATAAGGGATAACAAATAAGCAGCGCCAAAAATACCTTGTATCAGAATAGCATTATTTGAATTCCCAAAGGCTTTAGATCTAAAAACTTTTGACCATTTTTTATTCAGAAAATTCAATGGTCCCAGATGCTCCAATTTAAGGAAGGTGGCGATGGTTGGGTCCAAGAGATTGGATACTTTCTGACTCCCAAACCTAGTCGGCTCCAGATGTAAGCAACTACAAAAATAATAGTGACACCGAGTAATACCGTGACACCAAGATGAATAAAACTCGCATGGGCCTGAATCATAATGAGCGGGTTTGCACCTGCGGGTGGATGAACACATCTCACCACCAATAAGATGCCGATCGTTACTACTAAAGCAATAATGTAGACCCAAAAAGCATCGCCAAATAATTGATAAGCCAAGATGCCTACTAGGCTACTAATAAGATGCGCACCAAAGACTGCTCTGGGCTGCGCAGCAGGCGCGGTAGTCAGAGCAAATAAAAAAAGTGTGGTGCCGCCCAATGAGGCTAACAATAGTGGGGAGTTGGTTTTTGTCACCCACAAGGCAAGAGAAATCGCGACAGAAGATCCAAGCAATACCCAAAGCAAGCGAAGCAAACGTGTTTTCATTGCCTCATCATAAACGCTTCATCAAAGATAGCCTAAAGCGCTTTTGCTCAACGAGAGCCAATAGCCTCTTCAGTAAACTTAGCCACCTTCAAGAAAGCCTCGTCTGCTTTGTAATTACCCATCAGCTGAATTCCTAGAGGCAACCCATTGGCAGACTTACCTGCTGGAATATTGATCGCCGGAATCCCCAAAAGACTACCTAGGGCGCAGAATGAAGGATCACCGGTCCAGCTCAAGCCTTTGGGGGCTTCACCAGTTGCAGGGGCTAATAAAAGAGCATCAACGTCTTTGAATAACTCACCAACAGAGTGACGTAATTTGCTTTGCACTGCTAAGGCCGCTTCATATTGCGCCTGGGAATATTCTGCTCCCTTGGTGGCGGTCTCTTTAATATTTTCACAAAGAAGCTCTTGATTGTTTTCCATGTGTTTTTGATGAATGTGCGCAACATCAAAGCCCATGATCGTTGGCATTTGATCAATGCCCTCCCAGTATTGCGCTGGGATCTCCATTGTTTTTACGCTCACGCCAGCCTGCTCTAGCTTTTCGACTGCAAACTGTAGCGTTTGCTGTTGCTCGGCGCTCATTAAGTGATCAAACGGTGTTTTAAGTAATGCTATTTTGGGCGCATGCGCCAACTTTAAATCCGGTATGACAATTTGGGCTGTTTTGGTGCTGCCATCTTTGAGCAATTGAAACGCAAAAGCGGCGTCCTCAACTGAGCGAGTAAAAAATCCAATGTGATCTAAAGAGTAAGCAAACGGGTGGACACCTTCTTTGATGATTGATCCAAAGCTAGGCTTAAAGCCCACCACGCCACAAAACGCTGCCGGACGCACAATCGAGCCTACTGTCTGAGAGCCGATGGCAAGCGGCAGAATACCGGCCGCTACTGAAGCGGCAGATCCACTAGAAGAGCCTCCTGGAGTATGTTCCGAATTCCAAGGGTTCACTGTTGGCCCTGGGGTTCTCCATGCAAATTGGGTCGTCACAGTCTTACCAAAAATCAGCCCACCCAATGCCCGAATTCTTTGCACAATCGGCGCATCTTCCTGGGGACGATGATTGGCGTAAATTGGTGAACCATTGGTGGTGATTAAATCTTGGGTATTAATAATGTCTTTAATTCCAATCGGAATACCTGACAAAGGTCCAGGCGCAATCGCCTTTTTTAAATCCTCTAAAGTGTTTCTGGAAACAAAGGCTTTTAAGTTAGGCTCTAGTTGATTGGCTAACTCAAATGATTGCGTTAATAAAGTTTGCGGGTCAAGTTTGCCTTCGCTGATCTGCTTGACCGCTGCAATTAAACCAAGGGGTTTGCTATGTTGCTCACTCATATTCATTTCCTAATGTTTTGCCAATCCATAATCAGATCTTCAAAGAGCTGGGTGGCGTCAGTAATGTTGTCGACATAGCAAAACTCATCGGTCTGGTGCGCCATCTCAGGCTGACCAGGGCCTAGAATTACTGTCGGGGGGTTACCGATGAACGGCTTTAAGGCTGAAGCATCAGTAAAGTACGAAACTGTTTTTTCAACAGGTCGCACGCCATTGATCTTTTCGCAGCGATCAAACACGCTTGCCATCCAAGGATCACTCGCAGGGGTATAGACCCCTTCGATATCAATCATAGTATCGAGACGCACAATCGGCCCCAATGCTTTGCAAAGACAACCGTAGATATGCGCATGACTTTGCCCTGCCACTGTCCGGATATCTAAAGTCATTTCAGCGGCATCAGGTACAGAGTTAATATTTAAACCCGCTTTCGCAGTGCCTACGTTTAAGGTGCCCTGACCCATCAAGGGATGCGCTGGTGTATCAAAGGTAAATTTCTCTAAAGTTAATGCTGCTTTGGCTAACTTATAAAAAGCATTCTCACCACGCTCTGGCATCGATCCGTGCGCGGTAATGCCTTCGGTTGAGGCCTTGAGCCAATATGCCCCTTTATGACCTATGAGTGGCTCGTTGGCAGTAGGCTCAGCTACTACAAAAGAGCCTGCTGGTCCTAAAAACTCGAGGATCTCTTGACTGGCTGCTAAATGAAAGGCGCCTTCACAACCTGTCTCTTCGCCTGCGGTAATAATCAAACTCACACCGCTACCTGCTTTAGCAGCCTGGGCAGTCTTCATCGCTGCCACCACAAATGCGGCAACACCGCTTTTCATATCACTAGAGCCGCGACCAAATAATTTGCCATCTTCAATCAAGCCGGCAAATGGCTCATGCTTCCATGAACGCGCTCCTAAGGGAACAACATCCACATGGCCAGTAAAGCAGATGCTGGGATTGTCATTGCTGCAAGATCCAATTTTGGCAACCAGACTCATGCGCCGTGGAGCAAACTCAATTTTGCGACATTCAAAACCGGCAGACTCTAAGATCGATGCGAGGTAATTACAGACTTGGTCTTCATTACCTGGGGGATTGACTGTATTAAAACGAATTAACTCTTGGGTTAATGCAATCGGATCAGGAATAGTCATTATCTGTTTTACTCAAACTGAAGTGGTTAAGGGTGTTTAGCCAAAATAAGCCGCTTGGACTTCTGCATTTTCAGCCAGCTCAGTAGCGCTTCCTTGAGCAACCACCTGCCCTTTAGCAATCACATAACCCCGATGGGCAATCGCTAGGGTTTGGCGCACGTTTTGCTCAACGAGTAATACGGTAGTGCCCATTTGATTAATCTCTTTGATGATCTTGAAATTCTCTTTCACAAACAAAGGTGAGAGTCCTAAAGAGGGTTCATCAAAAATGAGCAGTTCGGGAGAACTCATTAAACTGCGGCCAATCGCTATCATCGCCTGCTCGCCGCCAGACATAGTTCCCGCTAATTGATTAGCGCGTTCTGCCAGGCGTGGAAATAAAGTCTTCACCCGCTCGCGGCGCTCTTGTATGACTTTTTGATCGCTCACGAGATAAGCGCCTGCCGAGAGGTTTTCATCAACCGTCATCCGAGGAAATACCCGGCGACCCTCAGGTACGCAAGCGATACCTTGTTCAATAATGCGATGGGTGGGCAGATGAGTGATATCAGCGTCGTTAAAAATAATCTTGCCACGATTGGCTGGCGTTAAACCCAAAATTGAACGAATCAGGGTGGATTTACCAGCGCCATTAGCACCCAAGATACACGTGATCTGTCCGCGCTCGACCTTGATCGATACGTCCTCTAAGACGTCAATGCGATCGTAGGCTGTATAGATGTGATCGATGTCTAATAAGGCCATGATTATTCCTGCCCCAGATAGGCAACCTGAACTTCACGGTTGCTAACAATTTCTTCATAAGTGCCTTCGGCAATTTTCTTGCCGTAGTTGAGCACAATGCAGCGCTCAGTCATGCGCTGAATCAAGCTCATTTCGTGCTCAATCAAAATAATCGTAAATGGTTTAATTTTGCTGCGGACCTGCAAAATATCATTCATGACCTCTGCAGTCTCATCATGGGTCATACCCGCTGATGGCTCATCTAATAACAAGAGATCAGGCTCACTGATTAAGGCTCGGCAAATTTCAATACGGCGCCGATCAATCATTGGCAGACTAGCTACAGGCTCAAATATTTTGGCTGCTAGTTTGGGGTTAAACGTTAATAGCAAAGCGCTGACTTGCTCGACAACGTGGTCATACTCTTTTTCAAATCGATCGCGGGCAAACAAGTTAAAGATCAGTCCGGTATTTAGCCTGCGATTATCACCAATCGCGATGTTGTCAAATACCGTCAAAGGCAATGACAAACGGGAGCGCTGAAACGTTCTGGTAATCGCGTGCAGATAGACTTCTTGCGCAGTCGCATCGGTGATATTCTCGCCCCGAAAACTCACGTTCCCAGAGCTCGCGCGATATAGGCCCGTGATGACGTTAAAAAAAGTGGTCTTGCCTGAACCGTTTGGGCCTAATAGACCTAGGACTTCACCTTCATTGACATGCATGGTTAGATCATCTAGCGCAGTAACCCCACCAAATCGCATAGTCAGGTTGTTGG
This sequence comes from Polynucleobacter sp. UB-Siik-W21, assembly GCF_018687415.1. NCBI lineage: Bacteria > Pseudomonadati > Pseudomonadota > Betaproteobacteria > Burkholderiales > Burkholderiaceae > Polynucleobacter > Polynucleobacter sp. UB-Siik-W21. Next base: position 1,361,615 of record NZ_CP061289.1, read on the forward strand.
CTTCTAAAATTTTGGAAGCATTCATCGTAGCGCTCATTCTGACTCCCCCACCTTCTTGCCTGGGAAGTAGTTCCGAATTCTTCTAGGAAGCAGGCCATCTGGGCGAAAGAGCAAAATCAAAATCACCACAATGGCATATAACAAGAAACGGTATTCCTGAATAAATTGCAGCTTCTCTGGAAGGATAACCACAATGGCTGCCGCTGGAATAATGCCCCAAGGATTTCCAATGCCGCCCAAAATCACAATCGAGACCAGAATGAGCGAGTCTGCAAAAGTAAAGTTATTGGGCGCGACATAAGCTGTCATCATTCCGTATAGGGCGCCTGCAAGGCCGGCCAGCAAATTGCCAAGAGTAAAGGCGACGATTTTCCAATGGGCAATATTGACCCCAAAGGTTGAGGCCGCAATCTCATCGGTGCGCACCATATCCATACTCAAGCCTATCCAGGAGCGCTCTAAATTTCTGGTGATACGAAAAGCGGCAATGAGCAAAATCAAAGCGATGAGCAAGTACGGAATATAGAAGGAGAGTTCAATTCCTCCAATCTGAATACCTTCAGAAAGATTCCAACCAAAGATTGTCAATGGCGGAATTTTTAAGCCTTGCGGTCCGCCTAAGGTATCGTTCACCTCTAAAAAATTACGGAACAAGATTCCAAAAGCAATTGTCACTAAAGCGGCGTAATGACCTCGTGTTCTGAGCACAGGGTAAATCAAGATTGAACCAATTAAGGCAGAGACTGCCGCCGCAATAAACAAGACTAGTAAATGAGGCAGTGCTGTATGTGTGGCTAAGACTGCAGCGGTATAGCTGCCAATGCCAAAAAAGGCAGCACCCGCAAAATTAACAATCCCCACATAGCCAAACTGGATGTTTAAGCCCAAACACACAATGGAATAAATCAAGACCGTTGCCAACATCAACAGCGCAAAGTGGGAGTTATAAAACACCACCATCGCAATCAAGACACCAGCCACAGAGGCAACTGCCGGAAAATGAGGATGTTGACTCACTGCATTAGCAAGGCGATCCATCAAGCCCATCTTCTTGCCCACTACGCTTGCGATAAAAGCGACGGCCACCAAAATACCTACTTCTAACTGGTTTTCAGCACCTAACAATAAGAGGCTATAAATGAGGAAAACAATAAAACTAGAGATTAATAACTTCATACTTACACCCGCTCACTTGATTTTTCAGAAATCAAGCCGGTTGGCTTTAATCCCATGATGATGATGATCACCGTAAATGCAAATACATCTTTATAGGCGCTAGGTACGCTAGGCAAAATCGCGGGCAACATAACCGCCCCAACCGTTTGAAGGGCAGCAAATAAGAAGCCGCCCACAATAGCTCCATAAAAATTACCTAAACCGCCAACAACTGCAGCGGAAAAGCCAATCACCCCGAGCAGCAAACCCATACCGAAGTTCACTTCGTTGTAATACAGGCCGTTCATCAGGCCCGCTAAAGCAGCTAGCGCTGAACCAAGCATAAAAGTAATTAGCACAATCTGGTGAAAATTAATTCCCATAATGCGTGCTGTCTCACTATCTTGTGCAACCGCTCGGATCGCTAAACCAATTTTGCTTTTGGTAATGAGTCTTTGAACCGCGATGATGGTAATGATCCCTGTTATTAAGAGAATCAAACTATCAGAGCGCAAAGTGAACTCCCCTAAAGCGATACCATCGGTTGGCAGCAATCGAGGGAAAGGTTTTGGATTAGAGCCATTGGGATAGAACAGGCGAACCATTTCACGCAATGCCAGACCTAACATTAGGGTCACGAGCAAAGTATTAATCGGGGGCGCCTTTTGCAAAGGCAAGATGAGATAGCGGGCAATAACAGCGCCCAAAAATGCTGCTACTGAGAGGCTGACTAAAACTAGTATCAGCAGTTGTAACCAGGGAGACTCAAAAGTTCCCGCGATACCAATATAGGTGGTGAGGCCAGCAAAGGCCCCCACCATCAAAATATCGCCATGCGAAAACTTAATGACATCGAGTACCCCAAAGTAGAGGGTAAAACCCACCGCCACAATTGCATAAATCACACCTAACATCAAACCATTGAGTAGGTACTGCAAAAAAATATCAAATGACATGCAAGCTTACCCTCTTTGACTTCTGTAAAAAATCAAAAGAGCTTATTGACCTAATTTACGTTGCCCCTTAGCGTACTGACTATCTTCCCACACGACCCACTTACCATCCTGGGCAACATATTTAGAGATCAGAGGAACGATGTTTTGACGGTGATCATCAAAGCTAACCTTACCGATCACAGTCTCAACGTTTTGAGTGTTATTTAATACTGCCATCACTTTTTTACGATCAGGACCTGCTTTTTCAATTGCAGCCATGATGAGGTTTGCAGCAGTGTAGGCAAATGGACCATAAGCCTCAGGTGCATCTGGATATTTTTGTTGGTTGTACTTAGCAATGAATTCAAGACCGCCTGGTAATTTTTCCCAAGGAGCGCCTTCGATAAAAGAGAGAGAACCTTCAGAGAGCTTGCCCAAGCCTTCAATATAGGCGTCAGATTTAATACCAGAGGTACCTTCAAAGACCGCCTTAATTCCTAAGCGATCCATTTGTGTACGAATACGAATACCAATGGGTGTCAGGCCACCAAAGTAAACCACTTCTGGTTTTAACTCTTTGATCTTGGTGAGCTCTGCAGTGAAGTCCTGCTGATCAGCTGTCACTCCGAATGTACCCAGGATTTGTCCACCATTTTTATTGAGGTACTGACTGAAGTACTTGTTATGTCCTTTGCCGTAATCAGTAGTGTCATGAATAATCACCCACTTTTTATAACCGAGGCCAGTTAAAAACTTTGCTGCAACTTCGTTTTGGTTAATCATCGTGCCGTTCACGCGATGAATTTCTTTGTAGTCATTGCCATAGGTGATTTCTGGAAGCACCGCGCCCCACACCATGACTGGCAAACCAAACTTGTGATAAACGTCTACGGTGCTCATCGCTACTGCTGAGCAATAGTGAGTCACGCCCGCGATAATCGAGTTATCCGAAGCAATCTTGGTAGCCACTTGTACGCCTACGTTCGGCTTACATTCATCATCAGCTGACACCAATTCATATTTGTATTTCGCATTGGGGTCTTGGTTTTTGAGTCGAACCGCTAAGTCAGCAGAGTTTCGTCCACCAATACCATTGGCTGAAACGCCCCCAGTTAAAGGCCCAATATAGGCAATCTTGACAGTATCTTTTGCAGACACATCGGCAGAAAGGCCAATGACAAATGCTGCCAGCAATGTAGAAATGCGTGATTTCATGCTTAATCTCCTTAGTTTTGGTAGTACTTTTTTCCAGTGTAGCAAAGCTTTGCAAATGGCATGCATTGCTGGGCATCTTCGATTCTATAAAGGTGATTGCTTGGATTTTCAGGAAATTGACTGTATTAGTGCATGAAATGCTTAGATAGGTGCATGCACCCTAATAAGCATTCTATTGAATAGGACGCCTCAATGAAGGCTCCTTTGCCTTACTAGAATATATCTGGCTCAGGAACCGGCTTCCCAAAGCCAGTTTCCAGAAAGTCAAAATCACACCCGTCTTCTGCTTGCAAGATGTGTTGGCTAAACATCCAACCATAACCACGTTCATATTGAGGTACTGGTGGTGTCCATTTGGCTTTTCTGTGAGCCAGCTCCTCATCACTAATCTCTAAATGAATTTTGCGATTAGGCACATCGACAGTGATAAGGTCACCCGTTTTAATGAGGGCTAATGGACCGCCGATATAAGACTCTGGTGAGGCATGCAATATGCAGGCGCCATAACTAGTACCACTCATGCGTGCATCCGATAAACGCAACATGTCGCGCACGCCTTGTTTTACTAACTTCACCGGGATCGGTAACATGCCCCACTCTGGCATACCTGGTCCACCTTTAGGCCCGGCATTTCTGAGAACGAGGATGTGGTTTTCAGTGACGTCAAGATTTTCATCTTCAACAGCTTTTTTCATTTCGGGATAACTATCAAATACTAAGGCTGGGCCAGTATGTTTTAAGAACTTCTCAGCACAGGCGCTGGGTTTAATCACTGCGCCACCCGGAGCGATATTGCCTTTGAGTACAGCGAGCGCGCCCTCTTGATAGATTGCATTACCCAGCGGTCTAATAACGTCTTCGTTATGCACCTCTGCGTTTTGAATATTCTCACCAATCGTCTTACCGGTGACCGTCATCGCACTGAGGTTGAGATGAGAGCCCATTTGTTTGAGTAATGCAGGCATGCCACCAGCGTAATAAAAATCCTCCATCAGATATTGATCGCCACTAGGACGGATATTGGCTATCACTGGAACTTTTCTGCTGGCCAAATCAAAATCTTCTAAGCTCACGGTGCATTCTGTACCGGCACGCCGCGACATCGCAATTAAATGAATGATGGCGTTTGTACTGCAACCCATCGCCATCGCTGCATTAATAGCATTGAGAAAGCTTGTCTTGTTTAAGATTTTTGCAGGAGTGAGGTCTTCCCATACCATCTCGACAATTCTTCTGCCACAAGCTGCAGCCATGCGTGGGTGACTGGCATCAGCTGCCGGAATACTGGATGCACCAGGTAATGTGAGACCTAATGCTTCAGCAATACCCATCATCGTTGCAGCAGTGCCCATCGTCATACAAGTTCCATGACTGCGAGCAATGCCACCTTCAACTTCGAGCCACTGCGCTTCAGAGATATTACCAGCGCGGCGTTCATCCCAATACTTCCAGGCATCAGAACCCGAACCTAACACTTTGCCTTTCCAATTACCGCGCAGCATCGGACCAGCAGGCAAGTAAACAAATGGTAGTCCAGCAGATAATGCGCCCATCACTAAACCGGGAGTAGTTTTGTCACAGCCACCCATCAGTACTGCACCATCGATCGGATGAGAGCGAATCAGCTCTTCGGTTTCCATCGCGAGCATATTGCGATAGAGCATGGTGGTCGGTTTGACGTATGTCTCTGAAAGCGAAATTGCTGGCAGTTCAATTGGAAGCCCACCGGCTTGCAAAATACCACGCTTGACATCTTCCACGCGTTGCTTGAAATGCGTGTGGCAAGGATTGATGTCTGACCAAGTATTCACAATGGCAATCACGGGCTTGCCAGACCAATCCTCAGGACCGTAGCCCATTTGCATGGCGCGCGAGCGGTGTCCAAATGAACGCAAATCATCGGGCTCGAACCAACGGGCACTGCGCAGGGATTCTTTGGTCTTTTTGGACATTGTTTTAGGCACTCGTTTGAATAGCCCTATATTAATGCCTGATATGAAGGAAAGGGTATACCTGCACTTGTTTTCTGGCAGCCAATTAATTACCCTAGCTTTCAACACTAATATAGATATTTATTCACAAGGATCTATCAATGACTGGGCATTCCTTCTTTACTATGTTCACCAAGCTAAATAAGGCATTTCTGATTGGCGCCCTCTTATGCGCCAGTCATCTTCCAGTATTCGCTCAGTCCGAATATCCAAGCAAGCCCGTCAAAATTATCGTGCCCTTTCCGCCTGGTGGGACTACTGATCTGATGGCGCGAATTTCTGCAGAACAATTAACCAAGATATTGAAGCAAGCCTTTGTAATTGAGAACATCGGTGGTGGTGGTGGCGTCATTGGCGCTGAGAGAGCTGCTGGTGCACCAGCTGATGGCTATACCTTAGTCATGACTGGCGTGGGTCAAAACGCGGTTGCCCATGGCTTGGATCCCAACCTCAAATATGACTCTATAAAAGACTTTGCCCATATTTCTTTAATTGATTTAGGCCCTAATGTGTTGGTCGTCAACCCAGATCGTCCATTTAAGACACTCAAAGATATTGTTGATTTTGCACGCAAGAATCCTGGCAAGCTGGACTACGGGTATACCTATGCATCTTCAGGTCACATGGCAATGGAGCTACTGCGTCAAGCAACCAACACCTGCGCTGATGTAAAGAATAAAACGAACTGCAATCCGCTACCGATTGTTGGTATTCCGTATCGTGGTGGTGGCCCACTCATGAACGCCATCCTCGCCAATGAAATCCCGATGATCTTTATTAATCAAGATGCGGCTTTGCCTTATGTTGCCTCAGGTAAATTACGCCCGATTGCGGTGAGCAGTTTGCAACGCAATGCGCTCTATCCTACTGTGCCTACCGTGGCAGAAAGTGGTTACCCAGGATTTCAGGCGCTCTCATGGGCTGGGATTAGTGCTCCCAAAGGAACGCCCAAACCTGTCTTAGATAAGTTAGAGGCCGCCATGATCCAGGCTTTGCAAACCCCTGAAGTCAAACAGCGTATAGAGTCCGTGGGCTTTGTGATTCCACCCTTGGGTGTGAATGCTTATAACAATTTCTTAAAGTCTGAAATTGAGCTTTGGACTACATTGATTAAGAAGTCAGGGATTAAGCCAGAGTAAGCCGAGGTAAGCCTGAGCCACACCATTACTCGCGCTAGTCCACCGTGATTTTTGCTTTCTCAACCACCTTGGCCCAACGACTCTGCTCAGTCTTGATGAAGGCACCAAACTGAGCGGGTGTATCTCCCAATAAAACCGCTCCATCTTCAAGCATCTTCTTAGAGTCTTCTTTTGACTTCAGTGATTTGGCGATCTCTTTTTGCAATTTATCAATCACTGGTTGTGGTGTACCGGCGGGCACGATAATTCCATACCACTGCGAAGTCTCAAATCCTTTGTAACCAGACTCTGCAATAGTGGGTACATTTGGCAATACCTTTGAACGCTCGGATGATCCAATCGCTAATGGTCTTAAGGTATTACCTTTAATCTGCCCCATTAATGAAGGTAAGCCGTTGAAGGTTACCTGAATTTGACCGCCAATGAGGTCCGTAAGCATTGGTCCAGAGCCTTTATAAGGTACATGCACTAGATCAATTCCGGCTTCAGAAGAAAAGTATTCCATCGCCAAGTGACCAGCGCTTCCATTACCTGCAGATCCATAATTAATCTTACCCGGATTCTTTTTGGCGTCTGCCACGAGATCAGCCAAAGTCTTGTAATTACTTTTCTCGCTCACCGCAATCACGTTCGGAACTTTTGCTACCAAGCTTACTGGCGCGAAATCTTTATTGGGATCGTAAGGAAGTTTTTTACCAAAGAGTGCGGGATTCACGGCCAAGGTTCCAACGTGACCCAATATCAAAGTGTAGCCATCGGGGTTAGCGCGCTTGACCTCTTCCATAGCGATATTGCCAGCGCCACCAGGCTTGTTATCAACATACACAGATTGGCCCAAGCTATTACTGAGACTACTAGCCACAGAGCGCGCAATGATCTCTGAGGTGCCACCTGTAGCAAATGGCACCACTAAACGAATCGACTTTTCGGGATAGTCCGCACATACGAGTGAAGAGCAGAGTAAAGCCAATGCAGTTAAAAAAAATTTCAAGGTTCATCCTTTTGATTTGCTGATACCCAAAGCTAGTGGCTAGGCACCTACTAAACTTGAATTTACACTACTTAACTCAGTTAACGATTAGTACGTCGTTGTCTAGCGACCTCTTGTAGTCTCAAGCAATCAGGGTTAGGTGTTCCATCCTCGTTGAGGATATTAAATTCTCGGCAAGGACTGGGACGCTGTTCATAAATAGAGCAACGCCAGCCTTCTGCTTGGGTATGCCGTAGCGCGACACAAGGCGCTCCACCTTTTTCAGTGCCCTTCATACAGGCTAAGTGGTCTGTAAGCTTTGTTGTCAACTCTCCTGGAACGACTCCAGTGTCATTACCTGCGATTTCTCCATGGTAAAAACTCACCCGAAAATGCTGACAGCATTGGCCACATTCAAAGCAAGGATTGACATCCTGAGACAGTCGGTTCTCAAGAGTCATAGTCGCCTACCAACTACTTTCACTTTGATCGCTGTCGTTTTTTGGCAATGATTTAGAGTTTTATACAAAATATTCTACTTTTTGATAGACATGTCATCACAGTTTACTCAGACTTCGCACAAGCATTAGATCTGCGGAGCGAAATACTGATTTGTTTACCGCTTGTTTTTAGATTGCTCCTCAGTCTTTGGGTCAAAAACCTAACAACGCTAGGAGGTAATGATGCGGATTCACCACTATCACTCTGAAGATGACGACTACTTTAATGAGTATGCCGACACCATTAAATATGACGCTTTAAAAGACCGGCTGCATTGGCAACATAAGACGCGTAAAGACATCCTATTAGATTATCGTTTTTACGATGATGATTGTGACTTTGATTACTAATGCAGTCATTATGCAAAGTCTAAAAAGAATTAGGGAATAAGGAGTCCGTGATTTCCTTATTCCCTCAAAAAACCTGCTGCAACTATTATTTTTTCAACTAATCCCTTAGCGGGAACTGCGATTTAATGCCTGTTTTGTGGCACTTTCATGACGCTTAGTGTTTTTCAATACAGCGCAATAAGACAGAATCATGACAGCTGCCAGTGAGATACCATTGAAGTTATTTAATAAGTCCATTTGCTTGCTCCTAGAGTGGTTTTACCTTGTAAATGTGCTGCTATCTATTAAGATTAGTGGTTCAAAAGCTCATGAAATGAGCTAGTAATAAATACTTAGTTTTACTGTTGTTTTTCATCTCTTTTTCTTAACGAGCTACTGGTAATTCATCCCACTGGGTGGTGTAGTTTGGTGACTTGTTTCCTGAGCGCATTTGCCATACTTGCTTGCTGCCGTTTGTACCGGCAGCTGCAGATCTGACTACCGCATTACCAAAACGAGTATTGATCTGGTCCATAGCTTTCATGAGGTGTGCAGACTTACCTTTACTTTCTATATCTTCAAAGAGGGATTGCTGAATCGTTGGCTTATCGCTAATCAGATTAAGAATGACGCCCGCCTTCTTGTAACGAAAGTTCGGCTGATAAATTTGCTGAAGGCCTGCTAGTGCTGCATTGGTTAACGTCAGCGTGTTATCTGTTGCATCTGATAGTGGAATCGTGACACTTTGATGATGCTGTGGCTCATGTTGCTTAAACGGATTTGTCTGAATAAATACCGTAAGCGCCCCCGTCACGCTGTCTTGGCTTCTTAACTTCTCTGCTGCCCGCGCTGCATGGGTGGCGACGGATTGGGCCAGCTCTGCCTGACTCGTGACCAACTTACCAAAACTACGGGAGGCAATGATTTGCTGTTTGGCTGGCGCCACTTCTTCTAGCTTGAGACAAGAGACACCTCGCAGTTCATAACAAAGGCGCTCCGTCACCACACCAAACTGCTGACGCATTGCCTGTGGTGAAGCTTGCAAGAGATCGAACACGCTATGAATGTGTTGTGCTTTGAGTTTCTTGGCAATTTGCCTGCCGATACCCCACACCTCACCTACCTCAGTCTCACTCATCCACTGATAGAGCTCTTCTTTATTCATAGCATTGACATCACACACACCGGAAAACTGTTTGTGTTTTTTAGCTAAGTGATTGGCCAGCTTAGCCAAGGTCTTACTCGCGCCAATCCCAACACACACTGGCAAGCCAGTGGTGTCTTTGACCTGCTGTTTAATCTTTTGACCTAACTCAATCGTGTCTTGATATGGTTTTAAGACAGTCTCAATTTGCAAGAAACTCTCATCGATACTGTAAACCTCAAGATGAGGTGTAAAGCTGCGCAATACTTGCACTACGCGGTTACTCATATCACCATATAAAGTGTAATTTGATGAGTAAGCTTGAATGCCATGCTTTTTTGCCAGATCTTGCATCTGAAACCAAGGTGTTCCCATCTTTACACCTAAGGCCTTGACTTCGGCACTACGCGCTACCGCGCAACCATCATTGTTTGAGAGCACCACCATCGGCACTTCTTCTAACTTAGGCTGAAACACCCGTTCGCAAGAAACATAGAAGTTATTCACATCGACTAAGGCGAATAAGGAGTTTGATGGTGAATAGGTACTCATTGCTTACTCCCTTTGCTATATCTTGTGCTGGCATTGCTGTACTTACGCACAACGCCAACGACAACACCCCAGATTTGCAACTCACTACCTTCACTAAAGGTGATAGGTTGATAGTTGGGGTTTTCAGGTTGAAGTTCAATGCGGCCACGTAATTGATAGAGGCGCTTGATGGTGTATTCACCATCTACCACTGCTACCACAATGTCTTTGTGTTTTGGTTTGAGGGCTTTATCCACAACTACCTTATCGCCATCGCAAATCCCCGCACCCAGCATCGAATCCCCCTTCACAGTGAACATGAAGGTGGCTGGTTTGTTTTGTACTAGGTAATGATTGAGATCTAAGCCATCCTCAGCGTAATCTGCCGCTGGACTGGGGAACCCAGCAGAAATCCGATGACTCAGGAGCTTGAACTCATAGGCGGCAAAATGACCGGCTAAGGCTTGTGGAGCCTGGCTAAGAGTTACTTTTGGGGAGCTCATTTGTTGCGTCATAGTCATTAATATACTGTATGTTTATACAGTATATGTAAAAACCGTAAAAATGAGGTCGTTTTTGTTGTTTTGGGGCTATGGGCGCCATTTCACCCCTCTTTTTATGGGCATACCCGAGTTCGCCCTAAGGAAACTTAGGGGCAAGCGATTGCATAATGGCTCTAGAAGTTACTGCTGAAGTAGCTTATATAAAAAACAGTAGGAGACACATGAAGACGTACAAAATTGCATCCATTCCAGGCGATGGAATTGGCAAAGAAGTTATTCCTGAATGCGAAAAGGTTTTAAACGCTTTAAGCAAAAAACATCCTGAAGTCACTTTTGAGTTTGAGCACTTCGATTGGGGTGGTGACTACTACCGTAAGCACGGCATCATGATGCCCGAGGATGGTCTTGATCCTTTGCGCTCCAAAGATGCCATCTTGTTTGGCTCAGCTGGCGACCCAAAGATTCCGGATCACATTACGCTGTGGGGATTGCGTTTAAAGATTTGCCAAGGCTTTGATCAATATGCGAACGTGCGCCCTACTCGCATTCTGCCTGGTATTGAAACTCCGCTACGCAATTGCAAACCGGATCAACTCGATTGGGTGATCGTGCGTGAGAACTCCGAAGGCGAATATTCTGGCTTAGGTGGCAGAGCACACCAAGGCCATCCGATTGAAGTGGCTTCCGATATGAGCATCCTCACCCGTGTTGGGGTTGAACGTGTGCAACGTTACGCCTTTAAGTTAGCGCAGTCACGCCCTCGCAAGCATCTCACGGTGATTACCAAATCGAATGCGCAGCGCCACGGTATGGTGATGTGGGATGAGATCGCTAATATCGTTGCTAAAGATTTTCCAGATGTCACTTGGGATAAAGAATTAGTCGACGCTGCTACCGCACGCATGGTCAATCGCCCTGAGTCTTTAGACACCATTGTGGCGACTAATTTGCATGCTGACGTACTCAGTGACTTAGCTGCTGCACTTGCAGGCAGCCTAGGCATTGCACCCACCGGTAATATTGATCCAGAGCGTCGCTACCCTTCAATGTTTGAACCGATTCATGGTTCTGCTTTTGACATCATGGGTAAAGGTCTCGCTAATCCCATTGGCACCTTCTGGTCTGCCGTGATGATGCTCGACTTCTTGGGTGAAAAAACTTTAGGTGCCAAGTTAATGGCCGCCATTGAAAAGGTGACCGCCAATCCAAAGTTACATACCCGCGATTTAGGTGGCACTGCCATGATGAGTGATGTGACGAATGCTGTTATCGAGGAGATCTCTAAATGAAGTTAATTAAATTCATAAGTGCTTGTTTTATTTCGTTTGGATTGCTGTCGGGAGCAGGCGCCCAACCTTTCCCAGACAAAACGATTCAGTACATCATCCCCTTCCCACCTGCTGGGGAGTCTGACTTAGTAGCACGCTACCAAGCTGAAATCTCTGCCAAGAAATTTAAACAACCGATGGTGGTGATTAACCGTGCTGGTGCTGGTGGCGCTCTAGTATGGAGTGCTCTGAATACTTATCCTGCTGACGGCACTACGGTAGTGGGTGTCAATATTCCCCATACGATCTTGCAACCTCTGCAAGAAGGCATTCAGTACAAGACTGAAGACATTAATGCCATCTACTACTATCACTTCACGCCCGATGCCTTAATGGTTTCTGCAGATAGTCCCTACAAAACTTATCAAGAATTTATTGCGGCAGCTAAAAAAGAGCCTGGCAAGATGTCTTTAGCAGGCTCAGCCCAGTTCTCAGCGAACCACATGGCAGTGGAGCGTTTGAACAAACTGGCGGGCGTCAAAATCAATTACGTTCCTTTTAAAGGTACCGGTGATTTGATTACCGCTTTAATTGGGATGCACGTCGATGGCGCGATGGGTTACCTGCCATTAGCGATTCAGCAAAAAGGCAAAGTACGTACTCTTGCGATCGCCACTGAAAAACGCAACCCTGCGCTACCAGATGTGCCTACCTTTAAAGAACTGGGTCTGAACTGGGTTGACGGTGCTTATCGCGGCGTTGCTTTGCCAAAAGCTACGCCACTCGTCTTACAGCAAAAGATGTCTGACTACTTTGCGCAGCTCAATGCCGATCCTGAGACCAAAAAGAAACTGGAAGAGTCTGGATTTGTATTGGTAGATGTACCGTTAGCCAAGATGCCTGCTTTCATAAAAGAGAAAACAGCTCAAGCTATGGAAGATGCTAAGAACGCAGGCATGATTAAGTAAGGCTTGTTAGATATTAATGACTGTTGCTTCAAATAAAAAACCACCGAATCTCGGTGGTTTTTTATTAGGCGCTTACTATTGCCATGCTCCCATGCAATCAGACATCACTCATAAAGTCGCCACCACCGTCATCCCAAGAACTAGAACCTCCATCATCCCAAGAGCTGGCGTCATTCACACCAAAGTTAGGATCTAAAGATGCGGGGCCACCAACTTGAGTGAGGTTCGGATTTGGGTTTGCACTGGAATGGCCGCCATCGTGACCGCCCATGAGATTGTTTGCTAAGGCTTGACCAGCAACCATGCCAGCACCTAAAGCAGCGCCAGTAGCCAAGCTACCCATCAAGCCACTTCCCATGCCACCTGCAGCTGGAGCTCCAGGGTAGCCAGGACCACCTGGATAACCAGCAGGAGGACCGCCTGGAGTACCAGGGTAACCAGCGCTAGGTGCGTTGTAGACCTGCACAGCCTCAGCCTTACGACGTCTCATCACAATAATGATGCCTACTACCAAGATCGCAATCAAACCCCAAAAGATTGGATTGCTAAAAATTGAGCCTTGAGCAGCGGCAGAGCCTGCTGCACCACTAGCGAGTTGCACTTGGAGTTTTTGTACAGACTCCGGTTGAGCAAATGGCAATCCTGGCGCAAGATTTTCTGCTTTGACAAAGTGATTGCGTGCGGCATCGAGCTTACCTTCTTTGAGATAAAGCTCAGCAGCTACATAGTGCGCTTTGGCACTATTAGGATGGTTCTGCAAAACCTCTTTCATCATGGCATCAGCTTTAGCCAACTGCCCAGATTGCACGGCTTGATATATCTCTGGCAAAGATGCCTCAGCGAATACGGGATTGCTAGCAAGCAATACCGCAGCGGCAAATAAACCAGCAAGTACATTGATTAGATTACGCATTTTCATGATGACTCCTTATAGGATGTTTCTTGCGAATTTCATTATCCCTAGTTTCGGGATTTTTGCTATTCCCCTCCTATATGGGGGCTTTTGGGTGCAATTCAAGGGGCTTCACGGGCTATTTAGCCTAGCGAATTTCGTGGATCCTGCCCTCTGATGAAACTAAATAAGCCTTATTAGGCTTGTCCTTGCGGATACGACTTAACTCAGCCCGGTAGTTTTGAAGTTGCTCGCGATATTTTTCATGCTTCTCAGTTCCCACTGCTGGAATGGTGAGCTTGTAATCGATGATGGCGATGTAGTCATCTAACTCGACCAAGCGATCCATGCGATAGCTCTTACCTTCTTTACTTGCAATATCTAACTCATTCCACGCGGCAATCCATTGACCTGAGGTCAAATACTTGCTGAGCTCTGGCGCTTCTAATACTGTCTGGGCGCGCTCGATCACTTTCTGGGCATGGGCTTGATCTATACCAAGCCAATTCATCACCTCTTGCTCGCTTGGCATCTGTGTTGCTTGTGCTTTAGTCGAGTCGGCAGTAACAAACTCCAACAGTTTATGAAAATGTGTACCTTCCTCTAAGATCTCTGGATCAGGCTCTGATATTTGCTCACCTTCACCAGCAAATACTTCTACTGTGATGCCATCCTGAATATCACGTAGTAATTGAGTATGACTTTCTTGGGCCGGATTCCACTCCAAGACAAAATCTTCAACGGCACTTTCTGGAGCGCTCTTTGGTTTAACTGCTACATCTTTAGGCTTATCAACCTGATCCTGGTTAACTTGATAAATCGTTAACTCAGCACTATTGGCCTTGCCATACCAAGATGCTTTATCTAAACCATCGGGATTGTTCTTAGTGGGTTTCTGGGCATCACCACTAATCCATAAACCTTGGCGAGCACGGGTCATCGCCACATAAAGTAAGTTCCAGTTTTCATTTTCGCCAATACGCTTTTCTTCTTCGTTGATCTCAGCGCGAGGGCTAGTTAATGTTTTGGAAGTAAAGAGGGATAAATGGGAAGGACTCTCTTCTTCTGGCGCCCAATCAATCAATACCCCGCTGTAGTCTACATTGGTATCGGTGTTATTGGCATCTAACATGATCACAAAAGGAGATTCCAATCCTTTTGCTCCATGGATCGTCATCAAGCGCACACGCTTATGGCGATCTTCTTCTGACATCTCACTTTCTTCATCAATGTCGACTAAATTGTCATCACTTGCCGCATCAACATCACCCTCATCAGGTGTTTCATCATCATCGCCACGACGCTTGGCATTAATTTCTTGAATAAAACGACTCAGGCTTGGGTATTGGCCACCATCTTGATTCAGCGCCACTTCCAAAAAGGCATCTAAGTTTGCCAATACCTGTGGACGATCAAGATCCTGACAGACGGCGGCGTATTTGAGGCGCACATCACCCTCTTGGTAAATACGATCTAATAAGTCATGCACTGGTAGACGCTCACCGAGTAAATGCCAGTGCTGGAGATAACGCGCTGCAAACTGTAATTTTGCATCCTGACTATCTTGCAGAGCATCCCACCAGGAACGATATTGACCTGATGTCATGGCAACGGCCAACTGCTGCATTTGCTTTTCAGTAAAGCCAAAGATAGGACAGCGCAATACTTGGGCTAATGGCAAATCATGACGCGGGGTCACTAGCACAGTTAATAAAGCAATCAGGTCATCGATCTCAAGTGTATTTAACAAACCACCTAAGCGCGAGCTCTCATACGCAAGGTCTGCTTCACGCAGCGCCCGCTCATATTGAGGTAAAAACTTACGGCGCTTGACCAATAAGAGGAAATCACTTGCTCTTGCCTCTCTCCAAAACTCTTTACCCCCCTCTTTGTCTACCACTTTACGGGTGGCGATAATTTCTTTAATGAGACGAGCAACCAATGCACCTTCTTGTTGACGCTGAACCACTGCAACCGTCTCGCTAGAGTCTGCAATCGCTTTATCAAAAGCACTGCCCTCTCGTACTGCTTCAACTTTTTCTGCATATGGTATTAAAGGAAGTAAATAAATCTCACCCTCTTTGGCATAAGTCTCTGTGGGCTGATGGTCTATTGGGCTAGACCACAGAGTTTCTTGTTTGGTATATGGATATTCTGGGGGAATCTGCTCACTCTGGAAGATCATATTGACCGCTGTATTAATTTGATCTGCATTACGACGTGTTTTATCTTGCTCTATGTAAGCTGCGCCTAAGTTCTGATGCAAAAACGCTCTTGCACTCACAAATAATCTTGGGTCCGCACGACGAAAACGATAAATCGATTGCTTAGGATCACCCACAATAAACACTTTAGGCTTCTCATCACCTTCGCTATAGCCTGCTAACCATGCTCGCAAAATTTGCCATTGCAATGGGTTGGTATCCTGAAACTCATCCACCAGGATTTGTTTATATTTAGCGTCTAAGCGCGACTGTAGATAAGCAGCGTTAGCGGAATCATCCATTAGCATGCTCACGCCAATCTCTAAGTCATCGAAGTCACGCACGCGCATATTTTCTTTTGCGGCATTAGCGTGCGCCATCATCGATTGATTGAGCGCAAACCAGGCCTCGTTCATGGCAAAGACATCCTGCTCTGCCTGCCAGAGGAGATATTCCTCAAAAGTGTGACCCCAAGACTGCTTAAAGCTGATGTGTTCACTAACTCGGTCGGACATCCCTTCATTATTTAAAAAGGTTTGTAATGCGCTCAAAGCGCTATCGTTGCCAGCTCGGTACTTCACTGGCTCTTTTGTTAAGAAGACACTTTGCAAGGTAGCAGCAATATCCAGCACATTGCCGCTACGCTGCTTACATGCAATGGCTGGCAATAGATTGGGTAATAGCTTTTGATCATTTGTACTGCTATTCCTCAGGCAATGCGCTAAAAACTCCAGATCAGCTAATGCGCTTGGCGCATCCCACTGCGCAATTAATGGGTTAGGTAAATTGAGTTTGGGTAGCGTTTGCTTTAAACGCTCTATTGAACTATTACCGGTTTGTTTGCAATCCTTCGCAAAAAAAGTCCATGCTCCCCTTTGTTTAAAGAGACTGCTTCTTCCCATTAAAAGCTTTTGTGTCTCGTGTGAGCCAAGATGGTTCAGCAAGACGTCATAATGCGCCTTGAGTTCTGGTGTGAGATCACCCCACCAATCATCAAGACACTCTTCTTGCAGGCGCTTGGCGTCTTCACGCAACTTAAATCCTGGCTGAATCCCCAAGGAAACCGGCGCTGCACCGAGTAATCTACCAAACCAACCATGAAAGGTATCAATCACAATTGGCTGTGGGTTTGCTAGCACTTGCTCATAAAGTGCTTTAGCCTTCGCTAAAGATTGCTCCGCTTGCTCTAGCTCCATACCTCTAGCGATGAGCTCCTTTGTTAAAGAGGTGTCATCACTTTTTGAGAACTGCTCTAGCAATCCATATAAGCGATCACGCATCTCTTGTGCCGCTTTGCGTGTAAATGTTAATGCAAGAATCTCTTGAGGTTTCACACCATCAAGCAAGAGTCGCACCATTCTTGCTACGAGTAACCATGTCTTACCACTGCCGGCGCAGGCAGAAACAATGACTGAACGCTGGGGGTCACAGGCGAGCTTTTCTGAATAAGCTTGCTTCTCAGGAAGTATGTTCATCTGCCCATTGAGCTGCGTATTTAGCGGATCACTCACCAGATCCCCTTTCTGCAAATGCCCCGCGCTTCACAGTATTGACACACCCCTTCAGGCGCAAATGCTTGCATGGGCTTTTTAGCCCACAGTTGCTCTATATCTTCTGTGATTTGCTCAGAAAACTGCTGCATCATGGCTGGCATATCGACTACCTCTTGACCTCGTAATGCTTTGTGGTCACCCTTGGAAAGATCAGCTTTTAGCGCCACCCACTCTGCCTGCTGAACTACATGACCCGTGAGCTTATGATTTTCTTGCTCTTCGTTAGCAGCACGGGCATAGATCAATAATTGCGGGTCATCTAAAAGATGCTCCGCGCGTACTTTGACTCTCTCAAAGCGTTGATTTTTGTAATCAATCACTGAGGCCAGCGCGTTATCACCGACCTGTACGTCATAGCGATCTGCAAAGCCCTCAATGCGAATCGTTTTAGGAGCGCCTTCGGCATCTTTAAATGGTAGATCAAAGCCAACTTTGACTTCGCCGTCAAAATATTGCCAGCCCGCTTGCTCGCGTTGCAATTGCCACTCAATAAAACTTGGGATTTGTTTTTGCCAATCTCGCAATGTACCCATCACTCTGGCATCGCCTTCAATCAAAGCAGCAAACTCTTGTTCCGAATGAATGGTAAGACTCTTTTCCATCCAGACGCGTCTTTGATCTTGATCTGTCTTGATGGCCGGATTGGTGTGTTCTTGAGTTTTCAGTGCTTGATAAAAACGCTTGAGTAATTTGTGCAAGGTCTGCCCTGCTAAGGAAGCATCAAAGCCCTCATCAAAACCTTTGTTCTTTCTTAAGCCCAATAAGCTACGCACGTAATAGCGATATGGACAATCGCGAAGAGCCTTATAGGCACTCGGACTGATCGATAAGGGCATGGGCAATGCTTCTTCAAAATGCGCAACTGCCATATCCATCGGACTAGATTGAAAGGCTCGCTTTTTGAGCTGTGTGGGAATAGCCTGCCATCCAAGCTGATTTTGCAAGCGCTGTAGCCATGCTGCTGGTCTCAGCGGCTCTCCGTTATTACTCTTACTTTGCCAAAGCAAATCAACCTTGGGGCATGACACTAACAGTTGAGAAAGATCTCGCGCCTGCTGCACAAACTGCATTGCAACGGTAGAAGTCTTTAAGAGTTGATTGAGCGCATCTGAGAAAAATAAGGGCGGCTCTGAGTATGCTGGCAGCTGCTGTTCATCACAACCTGCCACTACGACTGCTTCAAAGTCACGCAGACGCGTTGAGCTCAGTGGCAAGATGCTGAGAGTTGCCTGAGCTTCCTTGCCAACTTCTTGATAACTTGCACCTTCAACCACGGTTTTGAGCAAACTCAGCCACTCGCTTAAACGAATGGATGCTGCTTGATACTGCGTCTTACTTAAATCAAATGTCTTGAGTACTTCTAATAGTTGCTTACCAGCAGAGTCTTGATGAAGGCTTTGCGCCATACCTGTATCTTGAAGATTGGTTTGCAACAGCCTATAAGCCTGATTGCAATCAACCTTGAGCGTCAGCCATTCATGATGTCGCTCTCTGACAAACTGCAATAACTCCAATAAAGCAGCGCTTGGCAAGTTGCTTAAAGTTTTGGCCGCATTATCTTGCGCGCCTTCAATAGCTAGGTGGAAAGTTTTCCAACCAGACTCGGCCTTGCTTGCTACCAAGATATCTTCTAATTCTGCAATGAGTCCAGTGCAGGTATCTGGATCTCGGTTGAGAACTTTTCCAAGATCAAAAAAGGGATTCTGTAAAAACTCGAGTAATGCTTTTGCACTTGGTCCATCCTTAGGCGCTTTGATGAGCTCCAACCAACTATTTAAGGCTGCCGCTGCACGCGTTGTCGATAACTTCCAACCAGTCTCATCACGAATATTCAGTGCGGGACCCAATCTTGCCAGCAGTGCTCGCGCCCTTCTCGCTACTAAACGATCTTGCGCAACGAGTGCTAACTTGGTCTTACCATCGATGAGATGTTGCTCAATGGTTTTAGCGGCGGCCCAAGCCAGTTCTTCAAAGCATTTCGCTGAGATCAGACGCCACGCTTTGCTTTGTGTGCGTTTGGCATTGCTTAATGCCTGAGCCTTTGCCTGCAGGTCATCTTCAATGTCAATCGCTTCTGACCACAAGCCCACATCGCGCCAATTCATCTTAACCTCTACAACGGGCGCATATTGGGCATACTCACTCAGTAAGTTGCCAATAATCTCTTGGTCAATTAGCGTGGGATCGGCAGTCTCTACCCAAATGAGAGGTCTTGCTTGATTTACTTCTTGAGCGGCTGCGATAGCTTCAAGGTGTGCCGCCATTGCAAACTGATTCCGAAATACTGGATCACTCATGCTCGTGGTATAGCGCCAGAAAGTGAGCAAGACTTTAGTTTCTTGATCAACCACTTTTCGCGCCATCCCGGAATAGACTTTGGCGACGGTCATATCCAATAATGCTTGCGCTTGATCACCCCAGACTTCACCAATATTGCTCTGCTTAGCTTGATCCTCTTGCATCAATGCATGGATTTGCTTTTGTAATTGTGGGCACACTGCTTTGGACAAGGTGTCGCACGCTTCCACAATCGCTTGCGCTAACCCCCATGCGCCAGTTTCACTCTCTGCTTTAAACCACGCTTGCAATTCTGGATGTTTACGCAAAGTGGTGTAGACACCCAACCATCGCTCTAAATCCGTTTGTTTTTTTGGAAATTTCCATGCGCCTGGCGCTGCTTCCAACCAATCGGCAAAACTAATCACTTGCGGCAAGAATGCAATCTTGGGATTGAGATTTTGCGGTCGATATTTTTCAAGTGCTGCCCTCACTCCGATGAGGGGACCTGCAGTGCTGAGTACCACTAAGGGGCGCTGCTGGGTTTGCGCCGCACCATCCCAAATACCCCTTGCTAACTGTTCCAGCGCAGTAGCATCAGGTGTGATGGCCCATGGCTGCACTTGCTTTTGATCGGAAATTGTCGGGAATGGGTGAAGCATGAATGGAGTAATTTATCTATTTTGAGCAGAATGTTTCGCTTATTGCTAATATAAGCTCTGTAACGCCACAATTAACCAACTCGCTAAATGCGGAGCTAAATAAGCCTAAATAAGGAATTTTCATGAGTGCCGGCATTAAATATGTAACTGACGCCTCTTTCGAACAAGACGTCCTCAAGTCCGATAAACCTGTACTGCTCGACTTCTGGGCTGAATGGTGTGGTCCTTGCAAAATGATTGGTCCCATCCTGGAGGAACTCTCCGGTGAGTATGGCGACAAGCTGCAAATCGCAAAAATGAACGTGGATGAGAACCAAGGTGTCCCTGCCCAGTTCAATATTCGTGGCATTCCGACCTTGATCTTATTCAAAAATGGCACTGTAGCTGCTCAAAAAGTAGGCGCTTTGGCCAAATCTCAGTTGACTGCATTTATTGATAGTCATCTGTAAATCATCTCAGACCACAGGTTCACCCGTTGAGCCTGTGGTATTTACCTATTTCTAGCTCT
This sequence comes from Polynucleobacter sp. UB-Siik-W21, assembly GCF_018687415.1. Taxonomy (NCBI): domain Bacteria; kingdom Pseudomonadati; phylum Pseudomonadota; class Betaproteobacteria; order Burkholderiales; family Burkholderiaceae; genus Polynucleobacter; species Polynucleobacter sp. UB-Siik-W21. Next base: position 1,382,360 of record NZ_CP061289.1, read on the forward strand.
TGCCAGACCCGTTTTTTAGTGTAGTATTGCATTTAACAGTAGTTCAGCGCCTTCTTGAGAGCGCCCCTTTCCAGTAATTTACCTCCCCCTTCTTTTAGCAAACTCCAAAATTCTGTCTTCCCATATCTGCGTGATCTCCATCAACGCGGCGATACCCCAAAACAAATTTCCCTTATTCATTTTTATCAACACCCGAGAACCACATGCAATTAACTGAACTCAAAGTCCTCCACGTATCTGCCCTGCTCGAAATGGCAGCTAGCTTGGAGATTGAAAACACGCAACGGATGCGCAAACAAGAATTGATGTTTGCGATTCTGAAGAAACGCGCTAAAGCTGGTGAAACCGTTTTCGGTGATGGCACTTTGGAAGTCTTGCCGGATGGCTTTGGCTTCTTGCGCTCTCCAGAAGCCTCTTACATGGCTTCTCCAGACGATATTTATATCTCTCCAGCGCAGATTCGCCGCTTTAACTTACACACTGGTGACAGCGTAGAAGGTGAAGTACGCACCCCTAAAGATGGTGAGCGTTACTTTGCTTTGGTAAAGGTCGACAAGATCAACGGTTTGGCTCCTGAAGCCCTCAAGAACCGAATCATGTTCGAGAACTTAACCCCTTTGCACCCAAACCGGGTAATCAGTCTTGAGCGCGATATCAAGGCAGAAGAAAACTTGACTGGCCGCATTATCGACATGATCTCCCCAATTGGTTACGGCCAACGTGGTCTGATCGTAGCATCACCAAAGTCTGGTAAGACCGTGATGATGCAACACATTGCACACGCTATTGCCGCAAATAATCCTGAAGCGATTCTCATCGTCTTGCTCGTTGACGAGCGCCCTGAAGAGGTGACTGAGATGCAACGCTCGGTGCGCGGTGAAGTGGTTGCCTCCACTTTCGATGAGCCAGCGGTCCGTCACGTTCAAGTTGCCGAGATGGTGATTGAAAAAGCAAAACGTTTGGTCGAGATGGGTAAAGATGTGATCATCTTGCTTGACTCGATTACTCGCTTAGCACGCGCCTACAACACCGTAGTGCCTTCATCAGGCAAAGTACTTTCTGGTGGTGTGGATGCCAACGCATTACAACGTCCAAAACGCTTCTTCGGTGCAGCGCGTAATATTGAGGAAGGTGGCTCATTAACCATCATCGCTACTGCCCTGATTGAAACCGGTAGCCGCATGGATGACCTCATCTATGAAGAGTTCAAAGGTACCGGCAATATGGAAGTTCATCTTGAGCGTCGTCTGGCTGAGCGTCGTGTTTACCCATCGATTAACCTCAATAAGTCTGGCACCCGTCGTGAGGAGCTCTTGGTGAAAGCTGAGAACCTCCAGAAGATCTGGGTATTGCGTAAATTGCTGGCTGATATGGATGACATTGAGGCGATGAACTTCATCGTCGATAAGCTCAAATCGACTAAAAACAACGGCGAATTCTTTGACCTGATGCGTCGCGGAGGCTAATTTAGGGGTCTAGGGGGTGATTTAGCCCCTTTTGGACCCCAAAAGCGCGCTTTGTTATTGATTTCATGGCATAATTTCGCCTTTGTTGCACCAATCACTGTTTTTAACTTGGGAAAGTATTTAAGTTGCCATCATCAAACGGCGACATAAACGGCTCCCCGCTCATAGGACTCAAAATGAAACCTGGCATTCACCCCGAATATCGTGAAATCGTCTTTGTAGACGTTTCCAATAACTTCAGCTTCAAGACTCGTTCCACTATGTCTACTAAAGAGACAATCAAGTGGGAAGATGGTAAGGAATATCCTTTGGCCAAGATCGAGACTTCATCTGAATCACACCCTTTCTACACTGGTACCCAAAAAATCATGGATACCGCTGGTCGTGTTGAGAAATTCCGTCAGAAATTCGGTACCAAAGCGGTTGCTAAGGCTGCCGGTGATGGCGCTGCTAAAACGGCTGAGAAAAAAGCGGCTGCTGCAGAAGCTAAAGCTGCCGAAAAGTCAGCTAAGAAGAAGGCTTAATACACTTCATATTCGCAGGGTATGGCAATGCCCTTCTCTGCGAGATAATCAAGGCAGCGTTTGCTGCCTTTTTTATTGCTTGTTTTTGTTTAAATAAAGTTCATGGTCAAACTCACTGCCGCTGCTACTAAATCGATTCCGCGCATCATTATTTTTGCGTTGACTTTGATTTATGGTTTTGCAGGTCTCTTCTTCCGTGATCCTTGGAAGAATGAGGATGCGATTGGTTTTGGGGGCATGTGGACTTTGTTTCGCGGCAACTCGATCGATTGGCTCGTCCCTCACTTAGCAGGTCGTGATGTTTCATTAGGTACACCATTGCCTTACTGGATGGGCGCCACTCTCATTAAATTATTTGGCGGCTTCATTGGCGCTGCAAATGCAGCACGCTTATATTCCGCGATTTGCTTTTTTGCTGCTGCACTGGCAATTTGGTATGCCACGTATTTATTAGGTCGTCGCCGTGAAGTGCAACCGATGGCTTTTGCAGTGGGTGGCCAGCCTGACCTGAAAAGTTATGGCATGACGCTTGCCGATGGCGCATTGTTAATCTTCTTGGCTTGTGTCGGTCTTGCTCAGCGTGCTCATGAAACAACGCCGATGATGGCGCAACTAATGGGTATTAGTATCGTGCTCTATGGCACTGTACGTGGATTAGACAAACCATGGCAAGGGGGTTTATGGACCGGCCTTGGTATTGCGATCGTAGCGCTATCTAGCAATCTCACTTTAAGTCTGATCGTTGTCACCTCGACCATCATTGCGGTGATCGCTAGTAATGCTAAGTTACGCTTTCGTTGGACTTTGACCAGTACTGTTTTAGGTCTCATTGGTTTTGCGATTTGGCCGGCGCTTTGGTATCTGGCTGACTTACCAGCTGGCTGGCGCCATATTGCTCAAGAAGGCTGGCGCAATATGCCGGAGATACGCTCTACTCCATCGCTTGAGTCCTTGAGTTTTTTGAGTGTGAACTTCTGGGCTTATGCCTGGCCGGTATGGCCATTAGCATTGATCTCTTTAGGACACTGGGGTCGCGTTAAAGAAGCAGGGTCTTGGCGCGCTCCCCACCTTTGTATTCCGCTGAGCTTATTTATTGGTACCTTGATTTACGTCCTATTCCGCCTCGAGGCAAATGAACATGATCTGATGATCATGATTCCTAGCCTGTCGATCATCGCTGCTTTTAGCTTACCGATTCTTAAACGCAGCATCATCAGCTTTATTGATTGGTTTGCGATGTTCAGCTTTACCCTAATTGCCTTAGCCATTTGGATTATCTGGCTCGCAAAAGTTACTGGCTATCCAGAATCTACCGCTGCCAATATTGCACGCTTACTTCCCGGTTTTGAAGGTCAATTGAATTGGCTTGCATTTATCGTCGCACTTGCGATTACTGGCGTCTGGCTCTCGGTGGTTCGCTGGAGAACATCGCGCGCCCCTAAGGAAATCTGGCGCTGCTTGATTATCTCGGCATCAGGTACTACCTTGATGTGGGTATTACTCATGACTCTATGGCTACCTACTATTAACTTTGCTAAAACCTATCGTCCGGTATCTGCTCGTCTGGCGCAAGTAGTTCCTACAGGCGGCGGATGCATTAACACCAGCAATATTGGTTCGGCCCAGTTAGCCTCATTTGACTACTTTACTAAACTGACTTTACGTGATGATCCAGATTGCCCTTGGATGCTGACGCATAACCAATCTGAAGCAAAAGCCTACGCGCAACTTAATAACAAGAAACTTCGCCTTCTCTGGGAAGATCGTCGCGCCGCTGACCGCGATGAGCGTTTGCGTCTATACGAAGTAATTCCGGAATAAGGCGTGCTGCACTTTAAGTTATCACGCCTACGTGAGGACGTTCCCGCTCTACTAAAACTCGCCGGTCCTCTGCTCATTGGTCAACTCGCAGTCATTACCTTTGGGGTTTTAGATACCGCAATGACGGCACGTTACTCTGCCGATGATCTAGCAGCATTAGCCATGGCTTCAGCCATCTTCATTAGTATCTATGTTGGTCTCACTGGCGTCGTGTCTGCTCTCGCTCCAATCGCTGGGCAACTTTTTGGCGCAAAACGCTATAGCGAGATTGGCGAAGAAGTTCGTCAAGCAACTTGGCTTGCTTTAGGTTTATCTATTCTCGGTTGTTTTATCTTACTCAATGCAGATCATTTATTGGCGATCTCGCAAATCAGTTCTGATATTGAAGATAAGGCAAGGCTATATCTCAGTATCTTGGCGCTTGGCTTACCAGCAAGTATGGGTATGCGCATCCTCATGGGATTACATAACGCCGTCTCCCGCCCTACAGTCATTACCGTGGTGCAATTAATTGGATTAGGTCTGAAGATTCCCTTAAATCTTCTGTTTATTTATGGCGGCTTAGGCATTGAAGGGATGGGTGGCCCAGGCTGTGCGGTTGCTACCGTCATCATCAACTGGTCTTGGCTGTTAATGACTCTAGGCTTTGTACTGTTTGATCGCTTTTATCTACCCTTCAAGATATTCGAGCGCTTTAGCCTACCTGATTGGCCTCGCATTTGGACTTTGTTAAAGCTAGGTACGCCGATTGGCTTTAGCTATCTGATTGAAGTAACCTCCTTTACCTTCATGTCCTTGTTTATTGCGCGTTTAGGCACTACTGCTCTAGCGGGGCATCAAATTGTGGCCAATATGGGAACCGTAATTTATATGGTGCCACTCTCACTCTCGATTGCCACGATGACTTTAGTATCTCAATCGATTGGTGCTAACAAGCCAGAGCGCGCTGAAGAAATTGGTTGGTCCTCGGTTTTCTTTACAACCACTTTGTGCATCATGATTGGTATAGCTGTCTGGGTGTTCCGCATTCAGCTATTAGATTTATATGATCCACCAGAGGAAGTGAAAGCATTTTCCATACCCCTCTTTTTGTTTATTGCTTTTTATCAAATCTTTGATGCCTTGCAAGTGACTGCCGCATTTATTTTGCGAGCATATCGGATCGCCTTTTGGCCTATGCTCATTTATGCAGGCTCACTCTGGGGTGTAGGTCTTGGTGGCGGTTACTTGATGGGCTTTAATGTATTAGGTAATACGCCCACATTCTTGCAAGGTGCTAATGGCTTTTGGGCTGGCAACAGCATTAGCCTAGGGTTAGCTGGCTGCTTACTACTCTACTTATTTAGAAGAACGGCGGAGCGCTATGAGAAAACGCATCCGCCAGTCGAGCTGTAAAACTACTGCGGAACTTAGCGGTAGCTCGGTCCTGAGGCAGGTGCCGCATAACTAGGAACCTGATTACCTTTAGAGTACATACATTGTTGGTAGGCAATGTTGTATTGAGTTTGCGCTTGGTTTTGTTTGCCAGCTGAGTTCATAGCACCCATCGCAGCGCCACCCAATAAACCAACACCTGCGCCAGTACCAATGTTCGGACTACTACCACCCTGAATCACTGCACCAGCAGCGGCGCCTAAGGCGGCACCAATAGCGGCACTGGTAGCACCTTCTTTTAAGGCAGCATTACTGGTATCTTTGACAGCATTGTCAGCAAACTCACGGCACTGCTTATCTTCCTGTTGAAACACCTCAAACGGTTTACCTTCGCGCGGCATGATCGCAATCGTAGGTCCAGTTGGCGCAGATACGCATCCAGCTAGTGAAGTGAATACAGAAACAGTAAATACTGCGATACGAGCAAATCGTTTCATAACAAACCTTTAAATATTCTGAAATAAGCTGGATAAATACAGCATCAATACTGTGGACGTCTTGGTTGAGTGTTGCTCGTAGGTGGCGTTGCTGCTTGTATCTGCCAACCTGCTGGACACTCTTGTGCGTATGGGAAATACTTACCGCTAGCTTCACAGTAATACCAAACTGCCGGCTGAGGCTGAGCTGCCAATACCATTGGTTGCTGAGGCGGCATGTAGACTACAGGCGGAGCATAAACTACGGGAGGTGAGTAGTAGTTAGCATATGGGCCGTAATACCCGCCACCATAAGCCCAATTACCACGCCAACCTGGGCCGTAACCATGGCCCCAACCAGGACCGTAGGCGGCAGGACGCCAACCACCACCGTAACCGCCATGGCCACCGCCAACTGAGACATTCCAACCCACATTGCCTGCTTGAGCAGCTACAGGAGCAAATGCCAGTAGAGCAGCTATGGCGATTCCTAAGATACTGAATTGATTGATCTGTTTCATGATTGACCCCCCATTTGGTCCTACGTGGTCTTCTATTTCTTGATACTGATATTCTAGTTTTTACTGGCTTTACTATCAATGTCTTACTATTAATAACGCCTCAAATTCACTCAAGCTGACAAGAAAGTAACTTATTTATTAGCACTGTTATTAGTGCCACCCTACTGATCTAATTTTGCTCCAGATTGCTTTACTACCCTACTCCATTTAGCAGACTCCTGGGTAATCAATTTAGAAAGCTCATTGGGGCTTCCCGGGGCGGGATCTAAGCCCCCCGCCAAAAGACGAGTTCTAACTTCAGGATTATTCAGCGTTTTTCTAGTTAACTGATTGAGACGCTTTTGAACGGCAGGCGGTAAGTTCGCTGGCGCCATTAAAGAAAACCAAGAAACTGCCTCAAATCCAGGCAAGCCCTGTTCCGCCAATGTGGGAATGTCAGTGGCAGCTTGAGAACGCTTGAGGGTAGTGACACCTAAAGCCTGCACTTCACCAGCTTTAATTAAAGGCAGTGAAGATGACAAGTTATCAAAGAGCATGGAGATACGACCACTGACTAAATCTGGTAAGGACTGTGCGCGCCCCTTATACGGAATATGCCGAATTTGTACGCCAGCCATCTCTTTAAATAATTCACCGGACATATGCAATGAAGTACCTACACCCGAAGAACCAAAGGTCAGTTGATTAGGTTTAGCTTTTGCAAGTTCAATGAGCTCTTGCAAGTTATTCACGCCCAGTTGTTTATTAACGATGAGTACATTAGGAGTGCTAGCCAAGAAGCTAATGGGCGTAAAGTCTTTAACGGGGTCAAAGGACATCTTGTCATAAAGCGCACCATTGATCGCATGGATGCCTACCGTGCCAATCAGGAGCGTGTAACCATCAGGTTCACTCTTGGCTACGAGATCAGCGCCGATGTTGCCACCGTAGCCGGGACGGTTTTCAACTAAGACCGGTACACCCAAACTTTGTTGCCAACTTTCAGCTAACACGCGCGCCAAAATATCAGGCGCCCCACCAGGAGTAAAGGTCACCACAATTCGAATAGATTGTTTTGGCCAGTGGGTACTTTTTTGAAGATCTGCTTGAGCTTGTGCTTGCACTAAGAGCGTCACTGCACTGAAGCATATGAATAGAAGCAGGGTCTTAGCTGCCTTAGAGAATCGCATCATCTTAAAGCCCAACCTAGTGGGCATCATCACTTAAAAGCCAAATCGGGAGCGCAACCACAGCCAACCCTCATACTTGACTGGATCATCAGCACAAGCGCCAATGCCGCATTCGAGTAGAGTTGAAACGAGATTAGCTAAAACAATCAAAATAAACAGAATGACTAGTGTATTGGCAAACCAAGAACGTGAACGTACTTCACGATTTGGCAGCATTAACAAAATGGCAAAGCCCGCTAATAAGCCAAGATAACCAACGAAAGCCCAAGTATAAAAATGGAGCTCTAAGAAGGTTGCGCCAAAGCCTTTGTCGCCCGGCAGAATGTGGAGCAATACTTGACGCAGAGAAACCATCATCCCCACTAAGCCACCCATCATGCCCCAGCCATAATGCGCTGAGTGCGCACCACAGCGAATATTGAGCACCAAAGCAAATCCAATAATCACAAAGCCCATCCTTTGCATTAAGCAAAGCGGGCAAGGCAACTCACTAAAATACAGTTGATCAACAAAGGCATAAGACAAGGTGCCAATCACTGCCAACAAAGCCAGTTGGTTACCTAAGGCCGCTAAAGAAGGAAAGGATTGTCTGCTCACAATGCTTACAGACTGATATTGAGATGATTCGTTGCATGAAAGCGAAACCAAACCATCAAAATGAGTACGGTGATCGCCAACATTAATAAACCTGCAAAGCGCTTCTCAAACCAGACTAAGAAGAGTCCGATCAACGCTGTCAGAAAAGGTAGGAACATATACATAGGAGAATTCTAGCGTAGGAGACTCTAGAACTCGGTTAATCAGCAATTCAGAGTCTAGAAAATGGTCTTTAGGAATAGCCATTTTCTAAATGCGCAAAACCCAAAACAGTGATGTAACTAGTTCTTAATTCTTGCTAGATTGATTTAAGAACTGCACGACTGTTGTAACAAAAAGATCGGGAACCTCTACGTGCGGGACGTGACCAACATTCTCAATCGGCACTAACTTTGCATTCGGAATCACTGCCTGAGTTTTTTTACCCAACTCCGGAAAGTTACCTAAAGTTTTTACTGCCTCAGGGGGTGCAAACCGCCTACCAAATACGGTACGATCTTTTTGACCAATCACTAGCAATACCGGCATCTTGAGCTGCGGCAAATCACCGACAACAGGTTTTGCAGCAATCATCTGATACGTGAGCACCGATGTCATTGCATAGGCAGGATAGTCTGAGCCTTTTTGGACGCGAACATAGACTTCAATAAACTTTTCATAAGCAGGCTGCCAAGTCGGAAAATACGTTTGCAAGAAGCGACGATAACTCGTCTCCGTTTGGGCCATCTCTAACTTGAGTAAATTGTCGTTTTGCTGAGGCGGGATATCTTTGCTGTAATCCTCTAGACCTAGAGGATTCTCCAGGACTAACTTTTGTACTGTCTGTGGATAGAGGCGCGCAAAGCGCACACCAACCATGCCGCCCATCGAATTTGCAATCACCGAGACTTGCTTGATACCCAGTGATTTGAGCAAAGCTTTGGTATTGGCAGCTAAATCATCAAAGTGATATGCGACATTTGGCTTAGAAGATTTACCAAAACCAATCTGATCTGGGGCAATCACGCGATACCCTGCTTGCGTTAAGCCTGCAATCGTAGGCGCCCAATAATCGCTCGAGAAGTTCTTGCCATGAAAGAGCAACACTGCACCCTTTTGTTTACCTACCGCCGGCACATCCATATAGACCATGCTGGCGGGAACACCTTGCAAACTCGTTTTAAATTCTTTGGTTGGATAAGGGTATGGCCACGCACTTAAACGTAAATCCAAAGGAGCTGCATTGGTATACAAGCTTGCGGGTGCAGTAGTGCTTGCTACGCTAGGCGCACTGGCTTCATTACTCGCGCAAGCTGCTAACAATAAAGACAGGGTAGAAACTACTACAAGGGTTCTGAAGATATTCATGTTTTTATATTCGGCAGTTTTGCGTTCAGTGAGGCATTTAATACATTCTTAAGCGATTTTGGTTTTAAGATTCTTTAATCCCGCAACACTGCCCTCGAGTACATCCCCTTTTTTCACAGGGCCTACGCCTGCGGGTGTGCCAGAGAAAATAAGGTCACCTGGCTCTAATGTAAACAGCGTTGAGAGGTATGCAATGGTGTCAGGTACATTCCAGATCAGTTGATTGAGATCACCCGACTGACGCTCTTCACCATTTACTAATAATGTGACTGCGCCCTTGCTAGGATGACCACATTGAGTGACTGGCGTAATTTCTCCACAAGGAGCAGATTGGTCAAAGGCTTTGCCAGTATCCCAAGGACGGCCCATTTTTTTTGCCTCACCTTGTAAGTCGCGTCTTGTCATATCCAAGCCAACGCCATATCCATAGACATGATCCAAGGCTTTATCGGCAGCAATATTAGAGCCCCCTTTACCAATAGCAACGACCATTTCAATTTCGTGATGGACGTCTTTCGATAAATTGGGGTAAGCCATATCTTTGCCATCCGTCACGATCGAGTTTGCTGGCTTCATAAAAAAGAATGGTGGCTCACGATCTGGATCATGACCCATCTCCCGCGCATGATCTGCATAGTTACGACCGACGCAATAAATACGATTGACTGCAAAGCGACGGGTGTCACCTGTCACTGGCAAAGAAATCTGCACTGGAGGATCGATAACAAAAGCTGAACTCATGACTTACCTTTCTAAAGGGGGGATTTTTATTGTTTCGGTTGTTTAGAAGTATGACGCAATTTCAATAACAAAATACTGAGGGCGAGAGTAAAAGTGAGGGCATTGGCTAATATCAAGGGCCACTTTTCAATAATCAGACCGTAGACCAGCCACAAACCCACTCCTGCAGTAAATAAGGAATACATTCCCAAGGAGATTCCAGAAAGATCTTTGGTGCGCCAAGACTGAATTGCTTGGGGTAAAAACGCAACCGTGGTTAAGAATGCAGCGCAATATCCAATGATCTCAATTTGATGGGGCTCTAGGGTCATGCATTCATTGTAATTAGAGAATGGCTTCAATCCTGAATCTAGTGCAGAAAACCAAATTCTGTAGATAATGGAAACTTGCAGTTCAACCCATTACTAATAATACAAAATGAGACAAAAACTGACCTATTGGATTAGCGCAGCCCTATGCGCTAGCTTCATCGCATCCCCAGTGCTCGCTCAAGGCGATGCTGCACTGAAAAACTATCCGGATAAGTCAATCCGACTAGTGATCCCTTTCCCTCCAGGTGGGGCGACTGATGTGATTGGCCGCATCATGGCACAAGAGCTGTCTAAGACATTGAATCAGCAAGTAGTGCCAGACAACCGCGCTGGAGATAGCGGCAATATTGGCGCTGACTTAGTCGCCAAATCGCCAGCCGATGGCTACACCTTATTGATGGGCGCCCTCACCTCCCATGCCATCAATACAAACTTAGACAAAGACAAGATTAAATACAACCTGGAAAAAGATTTCACTCCAGTGGCCATTGTGGGTGTAGTACCTCTCGTCTTTGTGGTGAACCCATCAGTACCTGTAAAAAATATGAAAGAGTTCATCGCTTATGCGAAAGCTAATCCAGGCAAGCTCACTTTTGCCTCTTCTGGCGCTGGCGCTCCACAGCGTCTCGCGATGGAAATGTTCCGTTACCAACTCGGACTAGATATGCTGCATATCCCATATAAAGGGAGCGGCCCTGCTATGACCGATCTGGTTGGCGGACAAGTACTCAGCATGTCTGAAACCGTTCCAGCTGCTTTGCAATTTATCCAAGCAGGTCAGTTAAGGGCATTGGCAGTGACTACTGCTAAACGCATTAGTCAGTTGCCTGATGTACCGACCGTCACCGAAGCAACCGGCTTGCCAAATTTTGACGTGGTGAGCATGTTTGGTATTGAAGCACCAGCAGGAACACCACCAGCCATCGTGAATAAATTGAGTGCAGATATCAAAACCATTTTGCAGCGCCCTGATGTTCAAGAACGCATGCTAGCTGCTGGCGTTTATGTAAATTATCTTTCTCCAGCAGACTCAAGTAAACGTATTCATCGTGAACTCAATATGTGGAGCAAGGTCATTAAGGATGCAAATATTAAAGCGGATTAATCCGCTAGTTGATCCGCAAGTGCATTGAAATCACTCGCGTGATAGTCTACCCATTCTTCTTTGTACAAATCATCGCGTTGATGAGTGGGTCCAAACTCTCGTGGTCGCTCGATAAAAGCAGTTTGCAGACCTAACTTATTTGCCGCTTTGAGATCATCTTTATGCGCAGCGACCAACATTACTTCTTCTGGATTGACATCAAAAGTGGCCGCTACACCCAAATAGGTTTCTGGGTCTGGTTTGTAATGGCGAAATACTTCGGCCGACAAAATGAGATCCCAAGGTAGGTTCGCGTTCTTAGCCATATCAGCCAATAGACCGAGGTTGCCATTGGATAGAGTCACAATCGTAAATTGCTTCTTCAAGCGCGTGAGACCCTCTACTGAATCTGCCCAGGGATGCAGGCGATGCCAAACCAAATTGAGATCCTTCTTTTGTGCTTCACTCAAAGAATCAATGTTGAATTTAATCAGTAACTGATCCAAGATCATGCGATGTAAGTCATCAATTTTGATCCAACCTAATTCGCCTGAGCGTACTCTTGCCATTGCTGGCTTATAACCATTTCGCCAGGCACTTGCAAAAGCATTCGGATCAACCGGCAGTTTTAGTCTGGCAGCTTCGTTAGCAACCGATCCATGCCAATCAACCACAGTACCAAATACATCAAATGCAAGAATCTTGGGTAGAGCCTGTTTAACCATTCAGATTATTCCGCCTCAATCTTGGCTTGCTGAGCAACCAACTCCCACTTCTTCTTCTCAGCGGCAATAAAGAGCTTGGTGTTGGCCGGTGTGTCACCTACAGCCCAGCCGCCCAAATCTTTCCAGCGCTGTTTAATTTCTGGGGAGTCTAGTGCTTTCTTTACAGCAACATAGAGTTTGTCGATCACAGGTTTTGGTGTTCCTGCAGGAACGAATAAACCAAACCACGCAGTGACTTCAAAGTTAGGATAACCCGCTTGAATCATCGTTGGTACATCAGGCAATTCTGCAACTCTATTCTTGCTGGTCACTGCGAGAGCACGTAATTTTCCAGCCTTGATGTATTGCATCGAGCTCGGCAAGTTATCGACCATCATGCTCGTCTGGCCAGCCAATAGATCAGCCAATGCTGGTCCAGCACCTTTATAGGGTACGTGAATAATGTCGATACCAGCTTGTGTTTTAAATAACTCGCCAGACATATGGATTGATTGACCACGGCCAGAAGATGCAAAGGAATATTTACCCGGATTGGCTTTTGCCAAAGCAACCAGCTCAGCAACCGTCTTTGCAGGCACCTCGGGATTGACTACTAGCACGTTTGGGTTAGCAATCACAACAGTGATGGGCTCCATGTCTTCCATCTTATAAGGAAGACTTTTATAAAGGCTGTAGTTAATTGCATTCGGGCCAATATTGCCCATGGCCATGGTGTAACCATCAGCAGGGGCTGCAAGCAAAGCTTGAATACCAATGATTCCTGCGCCACCGGCTTTGTTTTCAATGATCACACTTTGTCCAAGTTCTTTACCTAAAATCTCAGAGAGTGCACGCGATGAAATATCAGTTGTACCACCTGGCGCTGCCGTGACAATAATTTTGACAGGCTTACTGGGAAAGGGATCCGCCGCATGAACAGGATGAGTAAAAGAAATAAATGCTGCAAGTGCAGCAAAAAATCTTAAGCGGCTACCTAGCGAGAAAGGAATTCGTATCATTTTGACTCCGTTAAATTTTTTAATTATTTGAGTAATATAAACTGATCTTTAAGATATTCAACTATTGTTTGGAACTATGTATAACTCTGGCTTAATCGATTTTTGCTACCACTTAGAGAGCACGCACTTTAGCAGAGCGCTACAGGATAATTTCTGGGTAGTGCCTACAATGCAAAGTCTACATATTTTGGCCATTGCCTCAGTTTTAATAGCCACCCTTCTCATTAATCTTCGTATTCTTGGTCTATATGGCAAAAGTGAATCAGTTGTAGTGATAATTGTGCGCTACAACCCTCTAGTCTGGGCTGCGCTGCCTATCTTGTTCATTACTGGTTGCATCATGATCATTAGCGAACCAGCGCGCTCCTTAACTAATCCCATTTTTCAAATAAAAATGGTCATGCTCGTATTAGTCATCTTAATTACCCTTATTTATCAAAGAAAGTATTGCAGCAATACGCCTAGTGAACAGGTCAATACTAAAACTCGTCTCTTGGCAATTCTCTCTCTTGGATTATGGAGTGGCATTGTTGCTGCCGGTCGTTGGATTGCTTACAGCTAAAGAAAAATATGAACGATTTCCTCATTCTGATTTACAACAATCCTTTAGCTCAAACCATTCGAGAGAATGAATTCGCATTTCCATGGATTGAGGCTACTCATGTTCTTGCAATCACATTAGTTATTGGTTCGATTGCGCTAGTAGATCTGCGTCTGATTGGGGTACGCGCCTTAAATCACCCTATTAGTAAAATTAGTCAAGACCTATTGCCTATTACGTGGATCGCTTTTTTGGTTGCCATCATCACAGGCGCCGTTCTATTTGCCTCTAATGCTTTGAGTTACAGTCAAAATTTTTATTTCATCTCGAAGCTAATTTTGCTTAGCTTAGCAGGTATCAATATGCTGTGTTTTCAGTTCATCATCGGCAAGAATCTTGATCGTTGGAATAACTATCAACAGCTACCAATAGCAGCTCGTATTGCCGGCACCATCTCCCTCACACTGTGGATTAGTATTATTTTTTGCGGTCGCTGGATCGGCTTTACACTCGAACCAGTATTAGCAATTTCATAAGAAAAGAGGGGGACATGAAAATAAAAGTCATTTGCCTGATGATGGTAACCAGTTTGGGAATTTGCCTTGCGCACAGCACGCTGGCCCAATCGACCAAGCCCATTATCAATCTGCCACCTACCACAAAAGATTGGGCAAACCTCGCCAAACTACCAGACTGGAGTGGTGTCTGGAATCCAAAGATTTCAGATCAGGATAAGCAGGCTAAAACTAATATGCCACCTTGGACTCCTGCTGCCAATGAACTCATTCAGTATCAACTATCTGAAGAAAAGGCAGGTAGGCCCCCTCCACTTTTTGTCAATTGCCTACCCGAGGCTATGCCTGCTTGGATGTTGGTCACTCATAATGCAATGGAAATCTTATTCACACCAGGTAGAGTCACTTTGCTTGGAGAATCGGATGGCAACCGCTTGCGTCGCATCTATACTGATGGGCGCTCTCACCCTGAAGATCCAGATCCAACCTTTCATGGTCACTCGATTGGTAAGTGGGAGGGCGACACCTTAGTCATCGATACCATTGGCGTTGTCCCTCAGGCCTACATTGCCATTAGCGAAGCTGCAGGCGTTCCTAATAATGGTGATATGCGTATCATCGAGAGTATTCATTTGGTAGCTAAAGATGAGTTGCACGACGATATTGAAATCATTGCGCCCAATGTATTAACGAAGCCCTGGAAAACAACTCGTATTTACTTCCGTCAACGCGCTCGTAAGTTCGACATTGTCGAAGGTGTTTGCCTTGAGGGCTCTTTTGCTCCAGGTAAAGATCAGCGTGGTAATGATATTTTTGTGCCCGTCCAATATGATGTTGGTGGTAATCGCATACCACCGCAATAATTTAGGCAATTTCTAGGAGATAAGACTTGAAGCACAAAATATTTACAAGACTCGCAGCATTTGCGATTGTCATTTCTGCGTCACCACTAGCATTGGCGCACCATGCCACCACGATGTTTGATCGCGACAAAGTGATGACCATTACCGGCGTTGTCAAAGAAGTGCAGTGGACCAATCCCCACGTAGGCATTTTTGTCACCGGCACCCTCAAGGATAACGACACCCCTGCACTTTGGGTTTTGGAAGTTTCTAGTCCTGGGAACCTCACTCGCGCGGGCAATTGGACCAGAAGCTCCGTAAAAGCAGGTGATAAAGTATCGGTAGATTTCTGGCCATTACGTAACGGCAGCAAAGGTGGCTACCTTAAGAAAGTAACCCTCACTGACACCGGCAAATTCTATACCGCCGATATTCGCGCTCAAGAGAGTCCTAACTTGGAAGAGCGCGAGCAGAAGTAAGCTAGTTGCGTATTAGGGAAGTGGAATTGAAAAAATAGCCTTCAGCGTCAACGAGTCAGTGCTATTGGAGAAACCCTTCCCTACGCCCGCCTGAAATGAGATTGGCTTACCGTCGTAGTACATCATCAAGAATCCCAGTTGTTGGGTTTTTTGATAATTAATAGGCTGCCCCAACTGATTGAGGTTAGAGTAATACTCAGCCCCTAAGGCTAAATCAGGAATGACTTCTCTGGATAAGCGGGTAGCGGTTGAAAAGTATGGCGATTGATGGACATACGGCTGTGAAAGTGGCATATCAATGATGGGGTTAAATGAAAATAACCATTCATCAACATGTTTGCCAAGAATAAAACGGGCTTCTGCGTTGTATCTTGATTCATCAAACTGTGGCTGCACATTAGCAATCTCTAAATTAACCCCAGCAAAAAAATCATCGCCCTTCTCTTCACGATAAGGCAACCACTTCATGCGCACTTTAGTCGCAGCATACTGAAACTTATTATCGTAATTGACATACGAGATATAGAGTCCAGCCTCTAAGTCATGGCCCAGACCGTAGGCCAACTCTGGCGTAATACGCAGACCGTTATTATTCATTACCTCACCTGGATAACTCGGTGTCTGTATTCCACGAGGCGTGCTGTTGACGTGAAGCTCTAAGCTTGATTCACCTTTGGCATTAATCTCATCGTCATACACCTGAATCTCATCTTGCAAAATAGCCATAGCAGCTATTGGAATGATTGCCAGAATAATTAGGGCAACTACTTGCGTGAGGAAGTGCTTCAGATGCCATCGGATGCGTGGCATGAGCACAATTGACTGCATCTTCATGATGCATCAGTTTAACAACTATTGCGGTTTCTTGACTCTTTCGGTCCAAAGCTGCCAAGGTCGACCAATGGTCTTCTCGATCGTTTCTTGGGCGATCGAGGCTTCACCTGGGGTGAGATATTGAACCTGCCCCATCTTCATTGCTTCCCCTTGAATGCTGGCATTCTGAATCGCATAGACTGCTCTAAAGACAGCCTTTTTAATGGAGTCTGCTCCAGCAGCATAACCGTGGCCACGCATCAGAACAAAATATTGCAAACCCATTGATTGGGATAAGGCATTCCCCAACTCCACATTACTGACAAACATATCGGTATCTGGATTAGGTTTTGCAAAATTACGAATTTCAAATATCGGTGCGCCCTCGCCCAAAAAAGAACTCATGTGATACACCGGTTTTAAGGGGGTTCCAGTCAAACCATAAGGCAAGATCGGTGGTGCATGTCCATGAATCACTGAATTGATATCGGGACGATTTTTTAGAATGCCACTATGAATAAATCGTTCGCCATATGCAACCCGAGTGTCGCCATTGAGCGCCTTACCATTCATATCGAACTCTATGATGTCCTCGACCTTAACAGTCGACGGCGCAACACTTCTCGCTAGAAAGAAAGTATTGGGATTGGCAGGATTACGAACGCTAATATGACCATAGCCATCAACTGCATTTTGGTCATACAAAATATGATTAGCAATCACCAATTCTTCAATGGCTACCTTAACCTTAGGATCTTGCTCCATCTGCTCTTGCACGGAGGCAGCATGAGCCTGCGCAATACCGAGCAACATCAATGAAATCAGAATTCTTTTCATCATTCCACCTTACCAATCTTTCTGACGATCTCGCCCATCTGCGCAGATTCTTTATCCCAGTAGACTTTAAATTCGGGAGCATCCAGATATTGGATGGGGCTTCCTGCGCCATTAATCACAGAGCGTACCCTCTCATCCGTTGAGGCTTGCTTAGCAGCTTCACGTAGCTTATTGGTGATGTAGTCAGGAGTAGCACTAGGCACAAATAATCCAGCCCACTGCGAGAACTCAATCTTCACACCCATTTCTTTAAAGCTGGGTACCTCTGGCATGCTAGCCAATCTGCCATCACCCCAATGAGCTAAAGCACGTACCTTGCCTGCTTTAATTTGCTGAACAATCGAGGATGGCCCAGTAGCAATCGCATCTACCTGTCCGCCCAATAAGCCCACAATCGCTGGCCCAGCACCCGTATAAGGAATATGTACCATGTAGAACTTTTCAGAAGACTTGAGCATCTCCATTGGCACGTGCATAGTTCCATAGTTTCCTGAAGAACCAAAGTTGTATTTACCAGGATTGGCGCGCATTGCGGCTACAAAAGCTTTGTAATCTTTCCAAGGGCTATCTGCGCGCACCACTAATACGGTTGGATCAGCAGTAAAACGGGCAATCGGTTTGAGTTGATTCAACTGAAAAGATTGCTCGCGCCCGACTACTTTGTCAGCCTCGGGAATAATCGAAATGGAAGATAAAGCCATCAAGATGGTGTAACCATCTGGTTTTGATTTAGCCACTGACGCCATACCAATACCACCACCTGCACCCGCCTTATTTTCCACAATCACCGGTTGACCCAAGATGCGGGACAGCGCTTCAGCCACTGGTCTACCTACGGCATCGGCTACACCACCCGGAGGAAATGGCACGACCATGGTGATCGACTTGGTGGGCCAGGGCTCTGGGGTCTGGGCAAACGCAGAAATTACCCAGCAAGATAATGCGATACAGCTCAACAAACGGCTAACTTGGTATTTTTGTCTCATTTTGTCTCTAAACCGTAATTTCGTTATTATTTAAGCTCTTTATCCTACTACAAGAATCATCACAATCAACTAGGGTTAGTCTAGACATAACCCCCACTGGAGATAGTAATCATGAGATACGCAGCATTTTCTTTAAGCAAAGAGCCTTCCAAGACTCGGGTGGGAATCGTAGCAGCTGACGGCAAGACTATACAAGAGCTCGATTTAGGGGTTGATGTAAGTGAAGACGGTATTGTGGCCATCCTCAAATCAGATCTGGCTGGCAAATTACCCAAGCCCATTGCGACGCATGCTATGAGTGATATTCGTTTACTCGCCCCCGTTCCAAGACCTCGTAGAAATATTTTCTGTGTTGGCAAAAATTATCATGAGCATGCTAAAGAATTTTCTAATAGCGGATTTGATGGCAGCGCTAAACCAGGCGAGGATATTCCAAGCCATGCCATTTTTTTTACCAAGCCGCCAGAGTCTGTCACAGGCCCAAATACTAATGTCATCATTCCAACCGCTATCTCTACCTGTATCGACTACGAAGCAGAGTTAACGATTGTGATTGGTAAAGGCGGCAAAGGGATTAGCGAAGCGGATGCCATGAAACACGTCTGGGGTTACACCGCTATTAATGATGTGACGGCCCGCGATTGGCAACAACGTCATAAGCAATGGTTCCTTGGCAAGAGTTTTGATACCTTCTGTCCGATGGGCCCCTGGGTCGTGACCGCAGATGAAGTCAATGCCGAAGATATTTCTGTGAAATGCTGGGTCAATGGTGAGTTACGCCAAAACTCCAATACCAAAGATCTGATCTTTGGTATTCCTAACATGATTGCCACTGTCTCAGCCGGTATTACGCTTTACCCTGGCGATCTGATTGCCACCGGGACACCCGTGGGTGTTGGTATTGGATTTAAGCCGCCGAAGTATTTAGTCAATGGTGATGTCGTAGTGGTTGAGATGGGTGGCATTGGCAAACTTGAAAATACCTTTGTTGCCGTCTAAGCAAGTCAACTGATATTGACTTAAAAAGAAAGCCACCCTAGGGTGGCTTTTCTAATGTAAGACTTAGTTTTAAGTTAGCTTATGCCAAGGTAAATTTGAGTTCACCAAGATTTCCTACTGAACTGACTACCTTATCGCCCTTCTTTAGCCAGACTTGTTTGTCTTTCGGCATCCCTGCTATTACGCCTTCCGGAGTTCCCGTAAAGATAATATCGCCAGGCTCTAGAGTCCAATAGGTACTGATATAGGAGATCATCTTTTGGGTGTTATGAATAAAGTCTGAGGTATTTGAGTTTTGACGTAACTCACCATTGACCCAAGTTTTGACCGTCAAGTTGTTAGGGTCACCCACTAAATCAGCCGTCACAAAATAAGGGCCGATTGGTGCGTACTGATCCAAGGTCTTACCTACCATCCACTGACCATTGGGTAGATCTAGTTGCAAGTCACGCGAGGAGAAGTCATTAGAGGTGCAATACCCGCCAATATAATCGAGCGCCGCAGATTCAGGGATGTTACGTCCTTGCTTGCCCACCACAATCAAAAGCTCAGTCTCATAGTCAAGCTTGTAAGACACTGATGGCGGAGGAATCTGCAATAAGCTGTTATGCGCAGTCAGAGTGTTATTGTATTTATTAAACAATGGTGGAACGCGTGGGTAACCACGACCAACCTCATCGGCATGGGCACGGAAATTTAAGCCAACACAGATAATCTTGCCTGGATTTTTAAATAGACGTCCAAAAGTAATGTCAGATTCTTTTAAGTAAGGAACACCAGATTTATCTGCGCTAGCCACTACTCTATTAAATCCTGCAGCATTACCTTCTTGCAACAACTGATCTAGCGTAGTTGGAGCGGCAATCTTCATCTTCTTGGCTACAGCGCGGACATCAATTACGCCCTTTGGAGTCACAACCCCTAAAGTCTCTGTACCGTCAGAATTCATGATGGAGAGGATCTTGCTGTTCTTCACCATTTCACGAGGACCCTTGTATGGCTCACCACCCCATACTGAAGTTTGATGTGCAGAAGCTTCTTGCATTACACCCATAGTGGAAGCTGCTACTAAACCAGCACCTGCTGCTGATGCGGTTTTCATAAATTGACGGCGTGAACTCATCCATTTCTCCTTTTGTTTTAATAAATTATTTCAATTGCTAATTAATCACTACAAAAGGAATATTACTGCAGCAAAATATGCGGTGGTGCAGCAAATAGAATGAAAGCGGACGACTAAGCTAAGCCGAAGAAAGTCGCAATGCGGTAGGTAATGAATGAAGCAATGTAAGCTAGTCCGAACAAGTAGCTCAGCATAATGATTGGAATCTTCCAACCGCCCGTTTCGCGCTTAACCGCAGCAATGGTTGAAAGGCACTGCGGCGCAAACACAAACCATGCCAGCAAAGAAAGAGCAGTCGCCAACGACCAACCACTAGAGATCAATGGAATCAATGCTTCTGCTGCATCAGCACTAGAGCTTGATAAGGCGTAAACCGTTGCAAGTGAACTCACGACTACCTCGCGCGCAGCCATGCCAGGCACTAAGGCAATGCTGATCTGCCAGTTAAAACCAATTGGCGAGAAGACATGCGCTAGGGCCTGTCCGATGACGCCAGCAAAACTATATTGAATTGGAGATCCAGTTGCGCCTTCTGGTGGCTGCGGAAAGCTCGATAAAAGCCATAGACTAATGGTCATGATCAAAATAATGCCGCCCACACGACGCAAGAAAATTTCTGCGCGTTGCCATAGACTGATGGCTAAATTGCCTAAGCGTGGTAAGTGATAACTCGGTAACTCCATCATGAGGGCGTTCATTCTGAACTGCTCACTAGTAAATCGTTTCAGCACCCAAGCTACAGCCATGGCCCCCAAGATACCGGCCAAGTACAACAAGAACAGTACTAAGCCTTGCAAATCAATGCCGGCCCATAATTTCTGTTCCGGAATAAATGCAGAGATTAATAAAGCGTACACCGGCAGACGCGCTGAACAAGTCATCATCGGCGCGATCAAGATGGTGACTAAACGATCGCGCGCATTAGAGATACTACGCGTTGCCATGATGCCAGGAATAGCGCAGGCAAAGCTAGATAGAAGGGGAATGAATGAGCGCCCCGATAAACCAACGGAGCCCATCACACGATCCAAGAGATAAGCCGCTCTGGGTAAATAACCAGACTCTTCTAGCAACAAAATAAAGAAGAACAAAATCAAGATCTGCGGCAGAAAGATCACAACCCCACCTAATCCAGCCAAGATGCCATTAATCAACAAGCTACGTAACCAGGTGTCTGGCAGAACCTCACTCATTTGTGTGCCAAGATATTCAATCGAGGTCTTAATCAATTCCATCGGCATGGTTGCCCAAGTAAAGACGGCTTGGAAAATGCAAAAGAGTAAGGCAACCAAAATCATCGGACCAAATATTGGGTGTAGCAATACTGCATCCAAGCGATCACTCAGTTGATCGGGAATAATTTGGTCAAGACCCAAGTTCTGCAATATGCGCTGTACCTGCACGTTGTCAGATTCTGTATGGGCAATATGCGAAGCAACATTTTCTAAGGTGGCATCACTAGTACCGGTGCGCAAGGCATTGAGATTACGCCAATCTAATTCTGATAAGAACTGCTTGATACCATCTGCGCCATCTGACTGTATGCCAACACTCGTAATCACCGGTAGCCCCAGTTCCTGAGAGAGTGCAGCTGTATCAATCTGCAAGCCTTGGCGTTTAGCGATGTCGAGCATATTGAGTACTACAACGCATGGCAATCCCAAGCGCTTCGCAGCTAATACTAGGCGTAGATTGCGACGCAAGTTCATAGCACTCAAAATGCACAAAACTAAGTCGGGACGTTTCTCCCCTTCTGCTCTGCCCAAGAGGACATTACAAGTAACACGCTCATCCAAAGATCTTGGATAAAGACTATAAGCACCTGGCAAATCTAAGATACGAATATTTTTTCCAGACCCAAGTGCTAGTCGACCTTCTTTACGCTCAACAGTTACACCAGAATAATTGGCGACTTTCTGGCGACTGCCAGTGAGTAAATTAAATAATGCGGTCTTTCCGCAATTGGGATTACCCAATAAAGCGACGATTGGTTCGTTGGGGAAAAAATGGACGGTGGATTCAGACATGAGGAATTAACTCAACCTCAATCATCCGAGCTTCTGATTGACGCAAGGCAAATGTGGAAATACCAACTCGAACTAGATAAGGTCCTTTTTTCAGCAGACCTTTGCGTAGCAAGGTAACCTGCTCACCGGGAAGAAAACCAATATCTTCCAACTGCCCCTTAATTTGAGGGGCGCCTTTGGGGGCATTCACTTCACTCACCCGATAGAGGTTACCAAGGTCGACCTGATCTAAATTCATTCAATATGCTTTTTAGCTAGCTAAGAAGGGATTATAGCTTTAAATGAGAATGAATATCATTCATTCAAAAGCGAAATTATTCCCTTTAATAATGAGGCATCCTAAGCCTTTAGGATTTGATCCAAAGCAAAAGTAATAGGCTTAATCCAGACTCATTTGAATTGATTGAGAAGAGACGCAAATACCTGAAATCAATTCAGTGCAGTAGGTGTTGTGAAGCCGTATTTACGCAGAATCGATTTAGCCTGCGGGCCCTGCATAAATTGATATAGATCTTGCGCCTCTTGTGGGGCATCTTTGATCAACACCATTCTTTGTTGAATGGGGGAATAGAGTTTGCTATCGACCAATATGAAGTTGGTCTCTTTTGCGACCCCTGATGACTTCACTAATGACAAAGCAGTAAAGCCAATATCTGCAGCACCACTCACTACGTATGTTGTAGCCACGCCAATGTTATCGGCATAGACCAGTTTATTTTTCGCCAGATCCCATAAGCCCTCTGCTTTGAGATATTCCATCGCCGCTTTTCCATAAGGCGCTAACTCAGGTTTTGCGATAGCAATCTTGTTTGCCTTCATGATGACTCTGCTGACCTCCGCCTTGCTGTTAACTAGCTGAATGCCAGCAGAGGTTTTGGCGATCAAGGCAAGCTTGCCAATGGCGTAGACAACTCCTTCATTGATCGTCTTGCCATTTTTATAAAGCTCAAGAGGAAAATACTCATCAGCGGCGATCAAGAGATTGAATGGCGCACCATTCATAATTTGAGCTGTGAAATTACCAGAGGAGCCATAGACTATTCTCAACTCTGATTTACCAGTAGCCTTGAACGCACCGGCAATCTCACTAAAGGCATCTTTCATATTGGCAGCAACAGCAACCGTTGCACCCTGAGCAAAAGCAAAGTTTGCAAACAGCAGGAGTGATGCGAATAGGGATAGTAGGCGCAAAGACATATTCAAAGAGATTGTAGCCTTCGATCAAACTCGCTCAAAGCCAGTCCTTTACCTGTCTATTAAGGCTAACTGCCATATAGCCTGGTGTATTTCCAGAATAGCTGCGAATTTTACGAATCAACTTTGAAGATTCAGGCTGAGACACCATCTCCTTGTGCATGGCAATGAAGAAAATTTCATCTTGCAAAGGCACAAAGCCAAGACCATTTTCAAGTGCAATATTTTTTACTCCGATTCCAACGTCAGCCTTATCAGCCAGAATCGCATTAGCTACTGCAGAGTGCGTGAACTCTTCTTGTAGGTAACCATTAATCTCAAAGGGATCAATTCCCTCATTAATCAATAAGGTGTCGAGCATTAATCTAGTGCCTGAACCTATTTGACGGTTGATGAAGCGAATTTTTTGATTGAGCAAGTCCTCAATTGATCGAATGTGTCGTGGGTTCCCCTTTTTAACGATCAGACCCTGCGTTCGCTTCATTACTGGATATATTTGAATATCGCTTTTGGATAAACGCTGATAAATGGCCTTTGAGCTCTGCTCATTCGATACATGGTAGCCAGCAATATCAGCCTCATTATTGAGAAGCCTTTCTAGAGACTCTCCAGAGCCAGCAATTTTCAGATTAAAGCCTTTTACTTCTCTGACAGCCTGCTGAATAATCGAATCGCTACTCGACAAAAACTTCCAGCGAGCGCTTTCTGATTTTTGTACGCGATTCATTTCTTTCATCAAGGCTTCTTGATAGGCGTTGCCGTACTTCAAGTGCCCAGCCTGCATGTCATCAATAAATTTAAAGAGAAAAGATCCAAACTCCGTTAACTTAGATCCATGTCCTTTAGTACGAACAATCAGAGGCATTCCCAAAGTAGCCTCAACCTCATTCAATTTGCCCCAAGCACCCCGATAGGAGGTGCCCGCCCTTTTGCTGGCTACCACTAAGGAGCTGCCACTCTCAATGTCCTTAAGGAGTTGAGATAGCCAAATGAGATCCACAGAGTTTTTGCCCTGGCTTTGCACGACAAGAGATGGACGAACTTCAATTTGCATATGTAATTTTTTGCATATTCATTAAGTATTAATGTATGAGATGATATCCGCCTAGTCAACTCTTTGGTATGTTTTATGAAAAAACTGATTCCTAATCTCTTCTTTAGCTTACTAATCGCTTTTTCTTTCAATGCCCCACAAGCACTCGCACAAGAAAAGAGCGTTGTGGTTTCCTCAACTACCTCAACCGAACAATCTGGTCTATTTGGTTTCATCTTGCCAATCTTCAAGATGAAGACTGGGATAGATGTCAAAGTGGTTGCCGTTGGTACTGGCCAAGCGTTAGATATCGGTCGTCGTGGCGATGCAGATGTTGTCTTCGTTCATGACAAACCAGCAGAAGAGCTATTTGTCCAAGAAGGCTACTCCACCAAACACAATGAAGTGATGTACAACGACTTTGTATTGATTGGGCCAAAATCTGATCCCGCAAAAGTTGGCGGTGGCAAAGATATCCAAGCGGCATTCCAAAAAATTGCATCTGCCCAAGCACTCTTTGTTTCTCGTGGTGATAAGAGTGGCACACATGCTGCAGAGCTTCGCTACTGGAAAGGTGCTGGCATTCCCGTTTCACCAAGTCAGAGTTGGTACAAAGAAACTGGCTCAGGCATGGGCCCTGCCCTCAATACCGCCTCAGCAATGAATGGCTATATCTTGGCAGACCGTGCAACCTGGTTGAGCTTTAAGAATCGTGGCGACCTGACCATCCTAGTTCAAGGCGACCCCAAGCTCTTCAATCAGTATGGCGTGATGTTAGTGAACCCCGCCAAATATCCCTCTGTGAAAAAAGCTGAAGGACAAGCGTTTATTGACTGGCTCATTTCCAAGAATGGTCAGGACGTGATTGCGAGCTATCAAATTGGTGGCGAACAGCTCTTTTTCCCAAATGCTAAGAAATAGACTTATTGGGAAAAAATCTTGATGCTTCTATGCGCGCTTTGCCAACCATGTCTATCTAAATACTTCGGTTAAGAATGTATTCATTCAGCTACTTTTACAAGTTTCTGTAACACCTCGCGAACATCCTGTGGAATTGGTGTTGGTTTATTAGTCTTCCGATCAACATAAACATGGACAAAATACCCCATCGCTGAGGCAAGGTCATCCTCATTCTTAAAAATGGCGACTTCATATTTGACGCTACTATTTCCTAAATGTGCCACTTTCAATCCAACATGAATCATGTCGGGATAGGCAATTGGTGAAAAATATTGGCATTGGGTCTCAATCACCAAGCCGATAGCGCTGCTTTTAA
The DNA here is from genome assembly GCF_018687415.1 of Polynucleobacter sp. UB-Siik-W21. Taxonomy (NCBI): domain Bacteria; kingdom Pseudomonadati; phylum Pseudomonadota; class Betaproteobacteria; order Burkholderiales; family Burkholderiaceae; genus Polynucleobacter; species Polynucleobacter sp. UB-Siik-W21. The sequence goes on from NZ_CP061289.1 coordinate 1,408,179, forward strand.
GTACATCCAAAACATTTTGCTCAATGAGATAACGATTTACTGCTGTATCAAAAAAAGAGTAGTACACCACGTTATTAATGTGCCCATAAACATCGTTATCCATCCATCTAGAATGAACCTCTTCAAATGCTACAAAATCAGCGCGTACTGGTGGGCTAGCTTTTTTATCGCTCATAAAGCCTCTCTATAAAGCAGTGCTGCATCATTCAAAGTAATCTCACGAGGACTATTTTGTAATAAGCGTGTTTGCAGCATTGCATCTGCAGCCAACTGATCCACATCTTCTGCAGTGATGCCAACCTCAATTAATTGTTTTGGCAACTCCAACTCACCAGCAAGACCGCCAAGATAGTTGGCCAGTTGAGTAGCCTGTTCAATGGATGAGCCTTGTAAGCCAGGCTTGATAATTTGACCCAACTCGGCATACATACTGTGCGCAGCTTCTAAATTAAAGCGCATCACAGGCCCCAGCATTAATGCATTTGATAGGCCATGCGGCACATGAAATCTTGCACCAATTGGATAAGCCAATGCGTGTACACCTGCTACAGGGGCATTCGTAAATGCCATTCCCGCGAGACAAGCACCTAATAACATGTTTTCACGTGCATCAATATCGCTACCAGTTCTAACCGCTTTATGAAGATTACCGGCCAATAGACGCAAAGCCTCTTTGGCTAAACAATCAGAAACAGGATTTTTTAAGCGTTTGGTTGTAAAGGCTTCAATAGCATGAACCATGGCATCAATACCAGTTGCAGCTGTGACATGGGCTGGAAGTCCCAGCGTTAACTCGGCATCAAGCAATGCAAGGTCTGGGAGCAATTGAGGGGAAACGACGCCTTTCTTTTCACTCTCGCTAACAGTAACAATAGAAATGGTGGTTACCTCAGAACCAGTACCTGCTGTTGTAGGAACCAAGATCAGGGGTAAGCGCGGCCCTTTCGCCATGCCTACACCATAGACATCTGCTAACTTTTCTTTACCGGGGGCTAATAGGGCAACTAATTTGGCTACGTCCATTGAGCTTCCACCACCAAAACCAACGATGTAATCCGCTTTGGCATCTTGAGCTGCTTTTACAGCAGCATCAATCACTGATACGGGCGGATCAGCCTGCACATCAGAAAATATTTGCACTGGCAAACCAATTTCTTTGAACTGAGGTAAGGCTTTCTCAAGCAAGCCAGCGGATAGAACTCCTGGATCAGTAATGATTAGTACAGATTTTCCACCCCGCTCGGCAATTCTCTTGGCAAGATGATGAGTGCCGCCTCTTTCTACCAGGATGGAGCGGGTTGAGTGAAAGTCAAATTGCATATTTGCCTCTTACTAATTTTCTAAATTACTTTTTTAATTTAAAACGCTTTATTTTTCAGGGCCTGCTCTCGACATCTCTTTCGCCAGATGAACATCTGTATGAAGAAAGATAAGGATGGGCCCCAGGTCTTGAACCTGGGGCCAAAGGATTACTTCTTAGGTGTTACGAAACCAATCGCTGTATCGTCAACAAACTCAACGATCACATCATCACCGGCTTTGAATTTCTCAAGACCTAACACTGCTGGATCTACTTTCACTTTTTGCTTCTCGCCGCTAGGCATTGTGAAAGTGACGATACGGGTCTTTTGATCGATCGTTGAAATCTTCACAGTTGCATAGATAGTGTCTGTTGTTTCTTCGAATGGCTTAGCAGAACCTTTGCCAGCGATCGTTACAGAACGCACACCAGAAACGCCTGGCTTAGCATCTTTAGCAGCAGCAGTTAATCCAACCGCAACCGCTTGTGCATGCTCAACCAAGAACACGTCACCTTTTTTGACTTTATCCAAGTCATTGATTGCTTTAGATACATTCATCTGTGCCAAGTTACCATTTGCATCTTTCAAGATAACAATACGTTTTTTAACATCTACAGAATCCACGGTTGCGCTAAGCACAATCACTTCAGCAGCTAAGGGCAACATTTTTGCAGGCGTTTGCGCAAAAACAGAAGTTGCACAAGTAATACCAACGGTAGCGAATAAACCAGCAAGTAAAGATTTCTTCAAGATAACTCCTAATTGAGGGGGTTCGATGGAACTAGATTCGGGCTTGATACGCCACTAGTGCATTGTAACCATGGCATGTTTAATTAAAGTTTCTTATTTGGTAAATTAAACCTATTTACACATTGCATTTCATACTGTCAAACCATTGAAAACTATAGAAATCTTCCTTTTGCCCTGGGAGCGTGCCTCAGAAGCCGCTTACTCCATCCGCAAGCAGGTGTTTATTGAAGAGCAAGGGGTTCCAGAAGAGCTTGAGCTTGATGAGTACGATCCCTCAGCAATGCATGTTCTGGCTCACCAAGACGGCCAATGTGTTGGCACCGCAAGACTAGTCGATTTGGGTAATGGGCAAGCCCAGATTGGGCGTATGGCTGTCTTGGCAAACTTTCGAGGCCAAAACATCGGCAGAGAGATACTAGTAAAGCTATTACTGACTGCCAAATCAAAAGACTTCTCTTCTCTGATCTTGCACTCTCAATTAACAGCAATGCCTTTCTATGAAAAACTGGGTTTTGTAGCTACCGGTCAAACCTACGATGAGGCAGGCATTCCCCATCGTAATATGATGCTTATATTATCTAAATAAATTAAAAACCAATCGCTAATAATGAGTTTGCCAAGCACTTTTATCTACACTCATCGGGTCTGCTATGCCGATACTGATGCTGCAGGATTTATCTATCATGCGCGCTACCTTGATATCTTCGAACGTAGTCGGGCTGAATGGTTAGCTCAAAAAAATCTCAGCCCCAGCAAGCTGATCACCGAATTCAAAATTCTGATGCCCGTTCGTGAGCTTCAGATGGAATTTCATAAGCCAGGTCGCCTCGATGATATGTTGCATATCGATCAAGTCATTGAACGCCGAAGTAGAGCTCAGGTTAGCGTTCGACAAACCGCAAAACGAGCCACTTTAAAGGCTTCTATGGAACTGGAATTAATTGCCAGCGCTTTAATTAATATCGTCTGCCTGGATGTTGATACCTTGAAACCCAAAGCCTTTCCTGATTTTCTATTTGCTGCTGAATAAAAGGTATCCCATGTCTGATGGAAAATTACTCACCTTCGTTAAAGAACTCAGCCTATTGCTTGAGCAAAAACCAAGTGAAGCAGTGATTTTCACTAAAGGCAAAAAGCTCTTAGAGAATCTCATTGCTGTCGACGATTGGCTACCAGTCGAATTTACTAAACCACATCCTCAGTATTACCAACAATATCTTCTCTATGCAGATCCATTGGATCGCTTTTCGGTTGTGAGTTTTGTCTGGGGCCCAGGTCAAAAAACACCCTTACATAACCATACCGTCTGGGGCATGATCGGTCAATTACGCGGAGAAGAAAAAGGGACTCCTTACTATCGTCAAGCAGAGGGTGGCTTTAGAGCTAGTAAAGCTTGTATTTGTCCTCCGGGTTACGTGGATACCGTCTCACCGAATACGCATGACATCCACGTTGTCGAAAACAATCATCTCCATCAAACGTCCATCAGCATTCATGTGTATGGTGGCAATATCGGCAGAATTCAGCGCTCGGTATTTGACCCAGTGACTGGCGCAGAAAAATCGTTTGTCTCTGGTTATGCCAATACCGTTGTTCCTAACCTCTGGAATCCGGCTTAATTCAATAAAGTGAGTTCTTTGAGGTCAATGACTTAAAATAGAAGCTCTTACTGCAAACGCGCTTGCGTGGCAGCTCACCCCATTGACCGGGATAGTCGATTTTTAAATACGTTGAATACGGGTCAATACTTTATTGGTCCCTATGTTATTTACAGATCTTGGTTTATCAGAACCCATTCTTCGCGCTATTGCAGAAGAAGGCTATACCAGCCCTACCCCTATTCAAGCGAAATCCATCCCCGCAGTTCTGAAGGGTGGAGATCTTTTAGCAGCAGCGCAAACTGGCACTGGCAAAACTGCTGGCTTCACACTGCCTATCTTGCAACGCCTCAGCAGTACTCCCAAAGTGAGTGGCAAAAGACTGTTACGAGTATTAATTTTGACCCCTACTCGCGAATTAGCCGCGCAAGTTCAAGAGTCTGTGGTTACTTACGGCAAGTACACAGGCCTAAAGTCAACTGTCATCTTTGGCGGTGTTGGCGCCAATCCCCAAATTAAAGCGATTGCTGGTGGCCTTGATATTTTAGTTGCTACACCAGGTCGCTTGTTGGATTTGATGTCGCAAAAATGTGTCTCACTCAACGATATTGAAATTCTGGTGTTGGATGAAGCTGATCGCATGCTCGACATGGGCTTCTTACGCGATATCAAAAAGATCTTGGCTGCCTTACCCAAGAAACGTCAGAACCTACTCTTCTCGGCAACCTTCTCAACCGAGATTAAACAATTAGCCGATGGCTTACTCAACTCACCAGAGTTGATCGAAGTCGCCCGTAGCAATAGTGCGAATGAAGCCATTGCGCAGTTAATCCATCCCGTTGATAGAACCAAAAAGCATCCGCTCTTAGCGCATCTTATTAAGAGCAATGACTGGAAACAGGTTCTAGTATTTACACGTACCAAGCATGGCGCCAATAAGCTCGTCACCCAATTAGAAAAAGATGGCATCACCAGCATGGCCATTCATGGGAATAAAAGTCAAACTGCGCGCACCAAAGCGCTAGCTGATTTTAAGGCGGGTAAATTAACAGTATTAGTAGCCACTGATATTGCTGCGCGGGGTATTGATATTGATCAGTTACCGCATGTGGTGAACTATGACTTGCCAAATGTGTCCGAAGATTACGTCCATCGTATTGGTCGTACTGGTCGTGCTGGCTCTAATGGGGTTGCCGTTTCTTTAGTTTGCGTTGATGAGCACCAGATGCTGCGGGATATTGAAAAACTCATCAAACAAAAACTTCCTCAAGAAGTGATTGCGGGATTTGAGCCAGATCCAAACGCAGTAGCCCAACCCATACAACTGCGTAGCCAACAACACCAACAATCCAGAAAGCCCCGTGGTGGTGGCTCAGGAAGCGCTCCAGCTCGTCAGGCGCCAGCTAAGCGTAGCAGCCCACCGAAAAGAAGCTTCAATCGCTAACATTCTTACGGATTAAAATGTTTGTATGACACAAACAACCATTGCCGAAACACTTGAACCACGCTTAACCTCCCTCTCTCATGGTGGTGGCTGTGGCTGCAAGATTGCACCAGGGGTGCTAGCAGAGATTTTGAAGAATGTTCCTCAGTTGCCCTTCCCCAAGGAATTACTGATCGGCATTGAAACCTCGGATGATGCTGCGGTTTATCAAATTAATGAGTCGCAAGCCATTGTTGCAACGACTGACTTCTTCATGCCCATCGTGGATGATCCATTTGATTTTGGCAAGATTGCAGCAACCAATGCAATTAGCGATATCTATGCAATGGGTGGCACTCCATTATTTGCACTTGCTTTAGTTGGCATGCCGATCAAAGTCTTATCCAATAAAACCATTGCGCGCATTTTGGAAGGTGGCGCTGAAGCGTGTCGTAGTGCCGGTATTCCGATTGCTGGTGGTCACACGATTGATTCAGTGGAGCCGATTTATGGCTTGGTTGCAATTGGCATTGTTGATCCTCAGCGCGTGAAGAGTAATGCGAGCGCTAAGCCAGGTGATGTACTGATTTTAGGAAAACCCCTTGGCGTCGGTATTTTGTCGGCGGCCTTGAAAAAGGATTTGCTTGGGCCAGACGGCTATCGAGAAATGATTTCGAACACAACCAAACTCAATGCTGCAGGTCCTGATTTAGCAAAGCTTGCTGGGGTACATGCCCTAACCGATGTAACAGGCTTTGGTTTAGCAGGTCATATGTTGGAGTTAGCACGGGGCTCTGGTTGCACCGCTCATATTGACTGGAGCCAAGTGCCACTCCTCTCAAACGTACAACATCTTGCCGATGAGGGAATTATCACAGGTGCATCTGATCGCAATTGGCAAAGCTATGGTGACGAAGTAGGTATTCCAGCAGATTTCACCTTAGCACAGCGTGCCTTATTAACCGATCCGCAAACTAGCGGTGGCTTACTCGTTTCTTGCAGTCCAGATTGCGTTAAAGCAGTATTGGATATCTTTAACCAACACCACTTCTTAGGCGCTAGAGTGATTGGCCAAATGAGCAAACGCCAAGGCAAGCCCTTAGTTGTTTCTTAGTTGCTTCTTAGTTGACCGTTTGGCGAGACGCTAAATACTTTACGCCTTGTGGCCCATAGCGCTCTGCATGTTCTTGTTCAAAGGCTAGCTGAAAGACATCGCCTACTTCGTATTTTTTTGTCTCACCTGCGATATTAATCTCGATATACCCATCTAAGATCAATGCTTGTACCGAAAATGGATGGGTGTGATTGCCTAGTTGACCATTAGGAGGTTGTTGTACTTCCACTGGCGTCGGATAACCCGCCTTTTTGAGTTGCTGTAAAAATTGGTCTTGGTTCATGCTTTTACTATAGCGCGAATATACACTGCTGACATCAGTCATTTAAAGCAAAAAACGAGGGTATATGGCAGTCAAAGTTATTGGATTAATGGAGCTCAGTGATCAAGCCGCCTTTGAGCAATACCGCAGTCAGGTAGGTAAAACCGTGGAGCAGTACAAAGGCAGTATTGAGCACCGTGGCGAGATCACCGAAGTGTTTTGGAATGAATTATCCATTCAAGCCTTTAGCGCATTTGTAGAGTTGCATTTCCCCAGCAAGAAAGATGCGCATACCTGGGCTAATAGCCCTGAATACCAATCTCTTGCGCTATTCGCAAGCAAGCAATGCGACTTACCCTCTTTGGTGTGGCGATCTAAAAGAAAAAGCCTAGTGGATTAGACTAGGCTTTTAGATCAATTGGGGGTAAGAATTACTTCTTAGCTTCCATTGCTTCTTTTGTAGCGGTAATTTCTTTACGACGCTCCTTACAAGCACCAGCGATTTCTTGCAAGGCCTTACGAGCGCGAGCTGCAGATGCCTTAATACCTTTTTCAATAAATTTTTCGTTCTCAGCTTTGTATGTTTCGAAAGCAGTTAACAATGTATCGTGTTGTGACATCTTGTCTCCCATTCATCAAATAAATATTCATACCAACAACGAAGTCAGTATATCCCCATAAAAAGCACTAAAAATGGCGATTTTTATCAGGGATAACTCTTAGAAGCAGTCATTCAGCCAAAATGCTTTAATCAGACAAAATATCCTGGAGACATCAAAATGCTCAGAAAAATCCTAGTTTTAGCAACTGCCAGCCTGCTCTCCCTTGTCACCTTGATGGCAAGTGCTCAAAACACCTCCTGGCCCGCCCCAAACAAGCCCATCACCTTTATTAACCCCTTCCCCCCAGGCGGCGCTGTAGATGCCTTTGGGCGCCCTTTGGCCAAACAGCTTTCTACCCAGCTCAATGATTCCATCGTGGTAGATAACCGCGGCGGGGCAGGCGGCACCCTGGGTGCTGGCGTTGCAGCAAAAATGGCTCCTGATGGATATACCTGGCTTCTTGGTGCAGTGCATCACTCGATTGCACCCAGCATGTACCCCAACCTGCCTTATGACATTACCAAAGACTTTGAGCCCATTGCCATCATCGGCAGCGTTCCCCATGTGGTCGTCGTCAACCCTAGTAAGTTTCCAAAAAATGATTTGAAATCCATCATTGAAGAAATTCGTAAGCATCCTGGCAAATACAACTATGCATCGACAGGCAACGGCACATCACAACACTTAGCTGGTGAGCTGTTTAAGATGCAAAACAAATTATTCATCACCCACATTCCCTATCGTGGCACTGGTCCAGCATTACAAGATTTAGTTGCCGGTCAAGTCGATATGATGTTTGACACCCTAGCAGGTGCAGCACCGTTTATTAAAAGCGGTCAACTTATTGCTGTCGCGGTTGCAAGTAATCAACGCAACCCTGCTTTTCCAAATGTACCTACCGCACAAGAATTGGGTATCAATAATTTTGTAGTCTCGAGCTGGTATGCCATGTGGGCAATTAAAGGCACGCCCAAAGAGATTGTCGATAAGATGAGTGCAGAAGTGCAAAGCGCGCTTGCCTCACCTGAGATTAAAGAGCGCTGGGCTGGTATGGGCGCTACCGTACCAAAAATGAGCCGCCCTGAATTAGCCAATTACATCAACCAAGAGATTGTGCGCTGGAGCGAAGTAGTTAAAAAGTCCGGCGCTAAATTAGATTAATCAAAACAGTAGAGACAATATGAGCATTCCAGTAAAACATTATTCCTTTGTACGCAATAAGCTTTTAAACAAAGAGGAAATTGCTTTTTTAGATGTCCGTGAAGAAGACCCACATGCACGCGAGCATCCTTTATTCGCTGCCAACTTACCACTCTCTCGTATTGAGATAGATGCTTACGGAAAACTACCAAACACAAATATTCCGATTGTGACGCTCGATGATGGCGAGGGCTATGCAGAGTTGGCTGCACAACGCTTACTGTCATTAGGTTTTAGCGATGTATCTGTATTTGAGGGTGGTGTGCAAGCTTGGAAAGCTGCAGATGGCGAAGTCTTTAAGGATGTAAACGTACCCAGTAAATCTTTTGGTGAGTTGGTAGAATCAAAGCGCCATACCCCATCCCTCTCTGCCCAAGAAGTAAAACAGCTCATCGACAATCAAGCAGATGTCGTCGTAGTAGACGTGCGTCGCTTTGATGAATACAACACCATGAGTATCCCTACTGGCATCAGCGTACCAGGCGCTGAGTTGGTTCTTCGTTTACCAGAGTTAGCACCCAATCCCAAAACCAAGATCATCGTCAACTGCGCCGGCAGAACTCGCAGCATCATCGGCACACAATCACTCATCAATGCGGGCATCCCCAATGAAGTCAATGCACTACGCAATGGTACGATTGGCTGGACTCTAGCGGGACAAGAACTGGACAAGGGTCAAACTCGCAAATTTAAAGATGTGAGCCAAGGCACTACCAGCGAAGCAGCGCAGCGGGCACGCAGGGTGGCTGATAGTGCTGGTGTGAAACGCGCCACTATAGCTGATGTAGATCAGTGGAAATCTCAGAGTGAGCGGACAACTTATTTCTTTGATACTCGCACCCCAGAAGAATATGAATCCGGCCACCTTCCAGGATTTCGTTCGGTACCTGGTGGGCAACTTGTTCAAGAAACAGAAATGGTTGCTCCAGTGCGCGGCGCACGCATTGTCTTAGTAGACCCTAGCGGTGGCAGCGTTCGAGCCAATATGCCTGCTTCCTGGTTAGCGCAAATGGCTTGGGAGGTTTATGTTCTCGATGATGTCAGCACTGCCGCCCTCACTGAGAAAGGTCCATGGCAGCCACCTTTACCAAACCTTCCTCAAGTGAAGATGGTTGATGCAATCACTTTAGCGAACTGGCTGAAAGCAGATAGCAATACGATTGCGGTAGATTTTAGTACGCACGCTAATTACGTCAAGGGTCACATCCCTGGTAGCTGGTATGCCCTGCGCTCTCAATTGGCGGATGCGATGCAAAAGATTCCCAAAGCCAATCGTTATGTTCTTACCAGCGCACCTGCAGAATTAAGTCTATTTGTTGCACAAGAATTTCAGGTGCAAACTAACGCAGAAGTATTCGTTTTAGAAGGTGGCAATGCCGCATGGATTAGCACTGGCTTAGAGCTAGAGAAAGGTCCCAACCATCTGGCCTCCCCACCACTAGATCGCTACAAACGTCCGTATGAAGGGACGAGCGTAGATCCTGCAGCAATGCAGGCCTACCTCGATTGGGAGTTTGGTTTAGTGGAACAACTGGGCAAAGATGGAACCCATCACTTCTGGGTTCTTTAGCAATGGATCAAACTACCTTGATCACCAAATCGGGTAGTCGATCAATCGTGCAGCGGATCACATCCCCTTTGACTACTGGACCTACATTTTCTGGGGTTCCTGAATAAATAATATCCCCAGGAAAGATCTCATTCGCTTCAGATAACTTGGCGATCTGCTCTGCTACTGACCAAATCATTTGATTGAGGTCTGCACTTTGCTTGGTTACGCCGTTCACCGATAAGGTAATTTTTCCACTCTGAAAATGCCCTACTTGCGCCACAGGAAAGATCGAGCCAATAGGAGCAGAATAGTCAAAAGACTTACCAATTTCCCAAGGCTTTTTCTGATCTCCCATAAAACGCTGCAGATCCCTTCGGGTCATATCCAGGCCCAAGGCATATCCATATACATGCTCTAGCGCTTTTTCTACTGGAATATTCTTGCCACCCTTGCTGATTGCAGCGACTAACTCAACTTCATAGTGATAGTTTTTAGTCAAGCTTGGGTAGGGATGATCGACGATTTTATTGGGAGCCACAAATTGAATGGCATCGGTTGGTTTTTGAAAAAAGAATGGCGGCTCTCGAGTGGGGTCAGAACCCATTTCTCTAGCATGAGCGGCATAATTTCGACCAATACAATAAATACGTCTGACAGGAAACTCTTCTGCACTGCCAGCGATGGGAACATAAGTTTGCCCAACGATAAATGGAGTTTTGATAGAAGCCGCCTGGGTCTGACCTGAGACTGCCGCCGTTGTGAAGGCAGCAGCACCAAGGCTTATTTTGAGGGCACTACGACGACTCATATTTTTATTGATACTCATGTTGTCTCCACTATCAAATAGATTGCACAATCTTAATACTAATTTAAAGAGTGAATGAAGTCATAAATCAGGGTAAGCTAGCGCCATGAAATTTGCTAAAAAAGTACTCCATGCCCAGCTGCTCATTGTGATATTGGCTTTACTTAGTGGGTGCGACAGAGAAACCTATACGACTTGGACTTGTCATTCCGCCAGCGAAACCAAAATCCCCATGGTGCTTCGCAAAGCACAAATGGCGTTTAAAGGGGGTAAGCTCGATTACTGCGGTAGTCTAGGTAATCTCAGCTATTTTGCTCAACAATGTCCCGCTCAAATTGAGCAATCAGGAACATTATTTACACCCTCCACTGGCCTACTTATTATGAATGGTCAAGAGTATCAATGCTCAGCTCTCTAGGTAGCATTTCAGATGAATAAACTGAGTCCCAAGAAACTGCTACTCACTAAGTGGACTGCAGTAAAGCCGATTGCCAAACAAAAGCATTTTCTAGTGAGCAAGGTCATTCTTCCCGAACCCCCTAATGAAAAAATAGAGTTCGTCGAGATTGAGGCCGTCTATAGCAAGAAGACGACACAGATTGCTTGGCGTGACCTCACTAATAGTGAGCTATGGGTACAAGGCTGGAAATAAAAAAACCGCCTCAACAATTGAGGCGGCTCTTTGGCTAATATACGGAGAATTAGTCAGACTTTTTCTTCGATGATGGTGTTTTCTTAACCAATTCATCAATATTTTTTTCTGCAGCATCCGCAACTTCATTCACAATACGGCGCCCTTCTTTAAACATATTCTGACCAGTAGTAGACATTTCGTGAACCACTTTAGATAACTTGTCGGCATGTGCTGGCATTTTATTTTCAGCATCTTCAAGCCAAGTTACCAGTGATGCGCGTACTTTTTCAAGATGCTTCTCTGTTTCATCAGCAGCACCCTCACTCAAGTCTTTCAAGACAGCTTTCACTTTCTTTTGGTAAGCGTTCGCCCGTTTAGCAGCTTCTTTTGTTGCTTCATCTTGCAAATCCTTCAACTTCGCCAAATCATTTTTAGCGGCAGATTTTGCACTATCTAAAGCATTCTTCATGCCCCACTCAATCTCAGCTAAGTGATGTTCACTCAATTTTTTTGCAGCCTCTAGTAAAGTATGTGAATAATCAAATAATTCTTTGGCTTTTTCACGTTGCCATTTTTGCAGTTCTTGTGCATCCATTTTTTAACTCCTATCAATATGGGGTTTATCAAATCTCTCATATCCACTCTATACCGAAATTGGCAGACTGCCAATTCCTTCTAATTTATGGCATTAAAATGACAATACCATGGAAAAACACAGTATTTATGAGGCCATTGGGGGCATCGATAAGGTAGATGAATTGGTCGATCGTTTCTATGATCTCATGGCACTAGAACCCCAGTTTGCCGAGCTTCAGGCTATCCATCCACCAGATTCAACCAGCTCTCGAGAAAAGCTTAAGTTCTTCCTCACAGGCTGGATGGGCGGACCTGACATTTATTCACCCAAATATGGGCACCCTATGCTGCGTGCTCGTCATCTGCATTTTAAGATTGGCATCCTAGAGCGCAACCAATGGCTAGCATGTATGTATCGTGCGCTTGAAGAGTGTGGCATTGACGGCAATATTGCTAAACAACTAGAAGAATCCCTCTTCAATACTGCCGATTGGATGAGAAATCAGCCCAACTAGTTAGACTCAATCTAATTTTGCACCTGCTTGTTTTACTGCTTTTGCCCAACGCGGCATTTCAGCAGCAAGGAACTTTGTAAATTGATCGGCATTGAGATAAGCAGGATCTGCGCCTTGTTCAATCATTTTTTTCTGAATATCTGGAGACTCTAAAGTCTCTTTAAATGCTTGACTCAATTTATTAGTGATATCGAGCGACGTTCCTTTAGGAGCAAGAATTCCATAAAAGCCCACCACCTCCAAATTGGCAACGCCCGTTTCCAATACAGTCGGCGTATTCGGTAGAGCAGGATTGCGTTTAGCACTTGTAACTGCTAATGCTTTAACCTTGCCTTGCTTCGCATAGTTGGCTGCTTGAGGTACAGACTCTGCCATAAATTGCACGTGTCCTGCTATCAAGTCTGTAAAAGCCGGGGCGCTGCCCTTAAAAGGAATGTGCACCATAAAAATACCCGTCTCACTTTTCAGCATTTCGGGTACTAAATGAGAAATTCCACCATTGCCAGCTGAACCATAGTTGAGCTTTCCGGGATTGGCTTTGGCATAAGCTATAAATTCTTTTAAGGTATTTGCACTCACCTCTTTATTCACAATCAATGCAAGCGGTTGCTGCGCTGTTCTCGCAATAGGCTGAAAATCTTTTAAGGTGTCATATGGTGACTTTGTATAAATTGCTGGATTAATCACCATCGTTCCAGTGTTTGCTAGCAATACGGTATAGCCATCAGCAGGAGACTGCATGACAAATTGTGCGCCAACCGCACCACCGGCGCCCGCTTTGTAATCGACAATCACCGGCTGGCCTAATACGGATTGCAACTTATCGCTGAGCAATCGAATATGGGCATCTAAAGGGCCTCCCGCTGGAAAGCCAATAATGATCTTGATGGGTTTATCGGGATATGCTGCGTACGCCACCCCACTAGACAATCCTAGGGCAATACTCAACAACAATATCCTGATAATTAGTATGGGCTTAGGCATTAATGGGTACTTTTCTTTGACTTCGATACACTTTACCTTAAAGTCAATTTAGAGAAATAAGCAATGATCGAAAGTGCCCTGCAATTATTAAGTGACCCCAATGCTTGGATCGCTTTTTTAACACTCTCCGCCCTGGAAATTGTTCTAGGGATAGACAATATTATTTTTATTAGCGTCATTGCCAATAGACTGCCAATAGAAATTCGGGAAAAAGTACGGCGCTTTGGCCTGTTCTTTGCTTTAGCCACCCGCATCTTATTATTACTCAGCCTGACATGGGTAATGAGTCTTACCACTCCACTCTTCACATTGTTAGATCATTCTATTAGCGGTCGTGATCTCATCCTATTGCTGGGTGGATTCTTTTTAATCTGGAAAGCATCTAAAGAAATCTACGTTGAAGTAGAAGTGGGCGAACACGATGCACAAATTGAAAATGTCGATAGCGATATGGTCAAAAAGTCGATTCCCGCTCTATTTCTCAGCTCTGTATTACAAATCGGCTTACTCGATATTATCTTCTCGCTCGACAGTGTGATTACGGCAGTAGGTATGGTCGATGAAATCAGCGTCATGATTGCGGCCGTGATTGCTTCGATTCTCATTATGCTGATTGCTGCCAAGCCAATTGGCGACTTTGTGCAACGTCACCCTTCTATCAAGGTCTTAGCCCTCTCCTTCTTAACAGTAGTTGGCGTGGTACTGATTGCAGAAGGAATGGGTATGCATATTCCTAAGGGCTATGTGTATGTCGCGATGGGATTCTCCCTCACCGTGGAGTTATTGAATATTCGCTCGCGTGAGAAGAAAAAACTCAAGAAAAGTCATTAGTACTGGGGCTACCTAAAGAGCTTGAGCACAAGCATGGCCACTTGCCCAGGCCCACTGAAAATTGTGACCCCCTAAGTGCCCGGTGACATCAACACATTCACCAATGAAATATAAACCTGGATGTTGGCGCGACATCATCGTTTGCCCATCTAAGTCTTTTGTATCTACACCGCCCAACATGACCTCAGCCTTTTTCCAACCCAAAGTTCCGGCCGGCTTCATAGCCCAATTGGTGATGAGCTCTTTGAGGGCCTGACGATCTTTCTTGGATACCTCGGCCCACTTACGCCCCAGCAGATTTCTTTGTTCTGCAAAAGCTTTGGCGAGCCTTTGGGGTAAAACTGAAGCCAATATGGTTTCTGTCAGCCTAAGACGATTGTCTTCATTATTAAATAAGGTATCGCAGTTAAAGCCACCTGGTCGCTCAATAGCACCTAACCAATCAATATGGATAGGCTCACCCTCAAGCCAATAACTACTGGCTTGCAGTACCGCAGGTCCAGATAAACCTTTGTGGGTCAGCAATACATCTTCATTAAAGCGACATGCACCATAACGATAGCCTTTAGAGCCAGATGCGATCCGGACTGGAACACTCAGCCCAGCAAGCTCATTCAGATTACCAAAGGTCTCTGCAGTAAATGAGAGTGGCACTAATGCCGGCCTAGGATCAACCACCTCAAGACCAAACTGTTTTGCAATATCAAGAGAGTAAGCAGTTGCACCAATTGCGGGAACAGGCAAGCCGCCCGTCGCCATGACTACAGAATGAGTTTTCTCTACACTCTCGCTGGTATGAATGAGCCAATGCTCACCCTCTTTTGTAACAGCCGCTACTGCTACGGGATTACGGATTACGACTTTTCCTGTGGCACATTCAGTGAATAACATCTCGATAATCTGCTTGGCAGAGTCATCACAAAATAATTGCCCTTGATGTTTCTCATGGTAGTGAATGCCATGAGCAGTCACGAGTTTGATGAATTCTTTTGAGGGATATTTTGCTAAGGCACTCTTCACAAAATGAGGATTGAGCGAGAGAAAATTAGCAGGGCTGCTATGGACATTAGTAAAGTTGCAACGCCCTCCACCGCTAATACGGATCTTTTCACCTAAAACTGGCGCATGATCTAAAACGAGTACTTTTTTGCCAAGCTGACCAGCTACACCAGCACAAAACAGACCAGCTGCACCGCCACCGATAACGATGGCATCCCAAGCCTTCGTCATGATTTATTCAAAGCGATCAATGATCTCAGAAGAGATATTGAGTTTTTTCATGTGTAGCTTGGTATAGGCCTGACGAAAATTCTTGGTCATTGAAATCATGACAGAGGCAGTCCATGCAAAAGAAAACATCCCCGAGAAGGCAATGATGACTGCCAGCATTTTCCAGCCATCTGGCAGAATATCTTCCATGAAACCCATCGCGGTATAGGTGCTGCCACTAAACAAAATGCTTTGCCCTAAAGTAGGCACTAATTTCAATACAAACAGTGCGATACCCCAAATGAAAATTTCTGTAATGTGGGTGAGGAATAAACAAAATACACTGATGTAAAAGCAGGCAGCAACCGTAGAATATTTTTTCTCAGCTAAATACAGAAAAGTTTTGACTTCATAGCGCTTAGCAATCTGCAGTAACAAAACACCATGAAATACCATCACCACCAATAACATGAATCCACCTAAGAGGTAGCCGGGTAGGTCTAAATTGCTAGCAATGCTAGTTTGTGCAGGGTTCATAAATGGATTCGATTGTCTTTAGGCTATTTTACTTTGGCCGACAATGCCTTTAGGCCAATTGATACCAGTCTTGAATGATCTTCCAAGCTTCTTGGGCAGTCTCGACAAAATGGATCGCTTTCATATCCTCTTGATCAATCACCCCAAACTGCACCATTCCCTTAAAGTTCACCATCTCATTCCAAAAAGCTTTGCCGACTAATATGACTGGGATGCTAACTACCTTTTTAGTTTGCATCAAAGTTAACACCTCAAATAGCTCATCAAAAGACCCAAAGCCACCAGGATAAGCAACGATGGCCCTAGCTCGCAACATGAAGTGCATCTTACGTAAAGCAAAGTAATGAAAGCGGAAACTTAAGCCTGGACTAATATAAGGATTCGGGTGCTGCTCTCTTGGCAAACTAATATTAAAACCAATCGTTTGATCACCCGCTTCAAATGCACCACGATTAGCCGCCTCCATAATTCCCGGGCCACCGCCAGTACAAATATGTAGCTTGTTAGAACTCTGTTGTTGAGTCGCGTTGTAATGCGCTACTAAAGCCCCGAAGTCTCTAGCAGACTCGTAATACTGACTATGAAGTAATGCTTTCTTGGTAGACTCCAACTCTGTAGATGTCTTAGCATCCTTGATGAATACTTCTGCATGCTCACGACTGACAAAACGGGTAGAACCAAATACTGTAATCGTATGGTCTATGCCATGTTCTTTTAGTAGTATCTCAGGCTTGAGTAATTCCAATTCAAAGCGAATACCGATCGTTTCCCTGCGAGACAAAAATGCTTCATCGTCAAAAGCAAACTTATAAGAATCAACGGAATCTTCTTCAGACGTCTGACTCTTGTGAAGATTTAAAAACTCAGTAATGGTTTGAGCATTATTAATGGGAAGCTTTGGACTCATATTGCTACCTTAAAACATCTATGTGAAATCATCTTATCCTTTGTGCTGCCCCACTCAATATTCTCAGTATTAATACCTAGTTTAACCAGGAGAATCAGCCACTAGGGCTTGCGAGGATTTACTGAGGCTCTAAGTAGAGTTAATATTGACAGAATTTAAACCAAACCGAGGGAAAATCCATGAGCAACCGTTCAATCATCATTATGGTACTTGTATTAGTTGGTGCCACAGCCTACTTACTCCTCAAGGGCGATGGCAATATTGATATGGGCGGTGAAAAGCATGGTGCTGAAGCAGTTCATATTGAAGATGCTAAAAAAGATGCTCCTGCAGCAGCTCCGGCTGCACCAGCGGCACCAGCAGCGGCCCCTGCAGCTGACGCGAAGAAGTAATTCTTCAATAGCAAATGAAACCGCGGTTCGCCGCGGTTTTTTTATACTTACTGAATGAACAAAGTTCTTTTCTTCCTCGCAATACTGTGGATTTCACAATCTAGCTATAGCCAACCTTCTGGCCAGTCCTATCGCCCCATGAAAACTATTGATCCCTCCATGATTTCCTCGTTTGCGCCTACAGGCACTCTACGTGTTGGCATTAACTTAGGTAATCCCATTTTGGCCAATGAAAATCCTGTGAGCCACCAAGCCCAGGGAGTGACGGTTGATATCGCCCAAGAAATCGGGAAGCGTATTGGCCTACCAGTCAAACTCATTCCATTCAAAACAGCAGGCAATACAGTGGATGCCGTGAAGACTGGGGAGATTGATTTAGTGTTCGTAGCAATTGATCCCGTCAGAGGCGCTGATATTAGCTATACGCCAGCCTATATCCAGATTGAAGGTGCTTATATGGTCAAAGCTAGCTCACCCATCAAGACAAATGAACAAGTTGACGTAGCTGGTAATGAAATCGTAGTTGGCAAAGGGAGCGCCTATGACCTCTACCTCACACGAGAAATCAAACATGCCACTCTTCTCCGAGCTCCAAGCTCACAAGCAGTCGTGGATGACTTTATGTCAGGCAAAGGTAATGTGGCAGCAGGCGTAAAACAGCAGCTAGAGAGTGATGCCAAGCGCTATGAGGGATTGCGGATGTTGCCAGGTCGCTTTATGGCAATCAATCAAGCCATTGGTATTCCGAAGGCAAGGCCCCAATACGAACTGACCACTGCATATTTAAGCGATGTGATTACTCAGCTCAAGCAATCCGGCTTTGTGGCACAAGCATTGCAACGCCATCAGATTGAAGGCGCTAAGGTAGCGGACTAAGCTTACCCAATAAAGTAGCTCAATTAGCTAAATTCCAATGCATTCAGAGCGATACTACTGGCATGACCTTAGCACCTAGCAAGCTCGATATCCTCCAAGCGCTGAGTCCACTCGGCCCACTCATGCGCCTCAAGCGTGAGCCTGCTGAGCATAAGGGTCACGCTGGTAAAGCCGTCTTGATCGGTGGTGCACCTGGAATGGCAGGCGCCCTCCTCCTTGCCGGAAATGCTTGCCTTCATCTTGGTGCTGGCTGGACCATATTAGAAATGCTTGATCCTGCGTCTGCACGCGCTGATAGCAATCAACCTGAACTCATGATTCGCCTGGCTAACAATGAACCTAGCGAGGTATTAAATCAAAACCAACCTGATGTCATTGCGATCGGACCTGGGCTTGGTAATTCTGCATTAGCGATTAAATGGCTCAAGGCTTGCCTAGCTTATCCCAAGGTTCCGTTGATTATTGATGCAGATGCACTCAATCTGATTGCAGACTCAACTGAGTTACTCAGTGCACTTCAACTACGCAATCAACAATTTCCAGGTCAAAGTATTCTGACTCCTCATCCAGGTGAAGCGGCCCAGTTATTAAAATCTTCATCCGCAGAAATTCAAGTAGATCGCTTCAGCTCGCTTCATCAATTAGTTCAGTTAACTCAGTCTATGGTTGTTCTCAAAGGTCAACACACCTTAATTGCGGGACCCCAACACTCTGCAGTTCAATGTGAAGCCGGTAATCCCGGTATGGGCACCGGTGGCATGGGTGATGTATTGACCGGCAGCATTACAGCAATCGCTGCTCAAGGGGTGCATCACCATCTGAATCTTTGGGACTCTAGCTGCATCGCTGTTCAGCTCCATGCTTGCGCTGCCGATAGCCTAGTACAAAAAGGGGTTGGCCCAATAGGGTTAACTCCTTCTGAAGTAATTGCAGAGATGAGAAGCCTCCTGAATAAACTGTTATAAAACCGTATGCAATCCACTAGCGCAGAACATCATCACCGACGTTACCTCTACGGCATTTTGATGGCCGGAGTGGGCTCCATGCTCTTTTCCGGTAAAGCTGTATTGGTAAAGTTGGCTTTTGGTTATGGGGCCAATGCAGAAACTTTATTAGCATTACGTATGCTGATGGCACTTCCAATGTTTTGGAGCGTCTACTGGTGGGAGTCTCGCAGAAAACCAATGAGCCCGATTACTTGGCAAGACCGTGGCAAATTATTTTTCCTCGGTTTCTTAGGATATTTTTTATCTAGCTATATTGATTTCTTGGGACTGCAATATATCTCCGTTGGATTGGAGCGCATTGTTCTCTACCTGACACCAACGATTGTTTTACTCATTTCCTACTTTGCTTTAAATAAGCACATTTCAAGAATGCAGTGGTACGCCCTTGTGGTGGGATACCTTGGGGTATTTGTCGTGTTTATTCAAGATGCGAGCTCGACGGGCATCCACGCATGGCTCGGAATGATATTAGTCTTTGGCAGCGCGTGTAGTTATGCCATCTATATGATCGGCTCTGGCGAAATGGTCAAGCGCATTGGTAGTGTGCGCCTAGTAGTCTACGCAAGCACGGCGTCTGCAGTATTTAGCGTGATTCAATCCTCACTGTATAACCCTAGCGCTGTGTTTGAACAGGCTGCACAGATTTACTGGCTCAGCCTTCTCAATGCAGGATTGTGCACAGTAATTCCCATGTTCCTCGTGATGATTGCGATCAATCGCATAGGCTCACCACTCGTTGCACAGGCCGGCATCCTCGGTCCTGTCTCCACTATTTTCTTGGGTTACTTTATTTTGTCTGAGCCAATTACTTTGATGCAGATTGGCGGAATGGTGCTGGTGATTGCTGCTATGTGGTTGTTAGTACGTAACGATGCACCAAGAAAAAAGTCATCTGACTCTAAAACATCCGATGACTTTAATGAAGTGGAACCCCTCAACTAAGAGACTAGAAACTACTAAGCTGCTGGTTCTGTAGCTTTAGCTCTTTTCTTAGACTTCTTCTTGGTTTTTTTCTCGGCTTTCTTTTCTTTTTTAGCCTTCTTTGCGCCTGCTTTATCGGTTGGCGCCACATCTGGAGCAGCAGTAGGCGCTGAAGTAGGAGCAGCAGCCGTGGAAGAATCGGCAGCCATCGCGGAGATGGAAGATAACCCAATCGCTGCTGAAACAAGGGTGGCCAAACTAAAGCGAGCGATACGAGAAATCATGCGATTCTCCAAGAAGGTTATAAATCATTTAAAAAGGCCATCATCAGACGGCCTTTTTGTTTTACTAAATCGCCTTATGCAGGCTGGGCTTCTGCCTCAGTAATTTTTTCTAGGGCGGCAGCTAAGTGACCAACAGTACGGTCAACATGAGCCAGCTTTTCTAAACCAAATAAACCTAGACGGAATGTACGGAAATCTGATCTTTCATCACACTGCAGTGGCACACCTGCAGCAGTTTGCATACCTAGCGCAATAAATTTTTTGCCAGACTGAATATCCGGATCCTTGGTGTAGCTCACAACTACGCAAGGGGCTTGGAAGCCCTTCGCAGAAACTGAGTGATAGCCTTTGGATACGAGTAATTCACGAACTTTGGTACCAAGCTCTACTTGTTTTATTTTTAAAGCAGCAAAGCCAAGAGATTGTGTTTCTTTCATGACACCGCGCAAGATCTTGAGTGCATCGGTAGGCATAGTGGTGTGATACACATGGCCGCCCTTTTCATAGGCTTCCATGATTTGTAACCACTTTTTCAAGTCCATTGAAAAACTACTGCTTTGAGTAGTATCAATACGCTCACGGGCTCTTTCGCCTAAAGCGATTAAGGCGCAGCATGGTGAGCTGCTCCAACCTTTTTGTGGCGCTGTAATCAAGACGTCCACATTACAAGCTTTCATATCAACCCACATTGCACCAGAGGCAATGCAATCTAATACAAATAAACCATTTACAGAGCGCACTGCTTCACCAACTGCTTTGAGGTAATCATCTGGCAAGATGATGCCGGCAGAAGTTTCAACGTGAGGAGCAAAAACTACGGCTGGCTTTTCTTTCTTAATAAAAGCTACTACTTCCTCAATCGGTGCAGGGGCAAATACACCCTGTGCAGAATCTTCTAATTGACGACCTTTGATAACAGATACATTGTCAGCAATGTGGTCTAAGTCAAAAATTTGGGTCCAACGATAGCTAAACCAGCCATTGCGCAACACTAAACACTTCTGTTTATTGGCAAATTGACGAGCAACTGCTTCCATGCCGAAAGTACCGCTACCAGGAACGATCACTGCAGAGCTGGCGTTATAAGCATCCTTGAGGACACTAGAAATATCGACCATCACACGTTTAAATTCTTCAGACATGTGATTTAAAGAGCGATCGGTGTAAACAACCGAAAACTCTAACAATCCATCTGGATCAACATTGGGAAGTAAGCCTGGCATAGTAATTTCCTAGGGATTTCTGTGGTTAGCCCTAAATGATACCGATTTAAGCATTTATTGCACTGCAATCTTGTTTTCTTTGATCAATTTGGCCCATTTTGACTGGTCTAGACGTAAAAACGCAGCAAATTCCTCGGCACTACCACTGGCAGGGTCACTTCCCCGCTCCAACATAGCCTTCCGAATTCTCTCCTGAGCTAAAACAAACATCACGGTTTGGTTGATCTTTTGCAGCACCGATTTTGGTGTATTGGCAGGCGCGAACAATCCAAACCAACCTACTGCGCTATAGCCTGGTAGACCAGATTCGGCAACAGTGGGAATATTCGGCAAGGCTTCCGATCGCTTTGCACCCGTTTGCGCTAAAGCTAGTAACTTTCCAGATTCAATTTGTGGCATCACAGTTTGTGCAGGCCCAAACATTAAATCAATATGCCCTGCTAATAAATCCGTTAAAGCCTGTCCAGTTCCTTTGTATGGAACATGTAGTAATGTCACGCCAGCCATTGAAGCAAATAACTCACCTGCTAGGTGCGATGCCGAACCTGGTCCTGAAGAGCCATAACGAACTTTTCCAGGATTGGATTTTGCATAGGCAATTAAAGCCTTGATTGAAGTCACATTCAATCCAGAGTTAGTAGTAACAACATAGGGCGAAGCCGATACAAGCGCTACTGGAGAAAACTGTGCAATATTTTTTTCTGTGACGGCAGCAGTTGAGCCCATCAATAAGGTGTAGCCATCTGCTGGAGACTGGGCAACCAAGTCAGCACCAATGAAGCCGCTTGCACCTGGACGATTTTCAATCACGATAGATTGCTTCCATAATTCTCCGACTGTGGGAGCAATCAAACGAATTAATGTATCTGCGCCGCCGCCAGGTGGAAACGGCACGATGACTTTAATTGACTTCGAGGGATAAACATCGGCTGCGCTAACAAATGATGACACAAGAGTAGTACAACACAAAAGTACCAACATCAGAGGCAATGCTCGCTTCATAATGCTCTATTCAATAATCGTTGTGCGTAACGTAGAAATACCATCGATGGCGCACTCTACTACGTCACCGGGCTTTAAATAGAGATCTTCTGCATTTTCTTTGCCAACAGCAACACCGCCAGGTGCGCCCGTAGAAAACATGTCCCCTGCTTCAATGGGAATAAAGCGCGAGAAGTGCTCCAAAATATCTGAGATCTTCCAAATCTGATCCACTGTATTGACGCGCATCCGCTCTTGTCCATTAACCGAACAGGTCATCCACAAGTTATAAACATCGGGAATCTCATCGATCGTGACAATTTCTGGCCCAAGAGGACCAAAGCCTGGAATATTCTTACCTGTCCAAAAACGCGAACCAGATGCTACTTCACGTAATTGCAAATCGCGGCAAGTCAAATCATTCAAGATGGTGACACCCGCTACGTAATCCATAGCCTCAGCTTTTTTTGCCCCCAGGGCTCTTTTACCAATAACAAAGACTAACTCAGGCTCGTAATCCAAGCGAGTAATTCCCTTTGGGCGCACTACTCTGGCTTCATGACCAGATAAACAGGAATTAAGCTTAATAAATGAAGTGGGCTCTTGAGGAATTTCTTTAATCAAGTTAGTGCGCTTGAGCTCTTCTAAGTGTGTGCGATAGTTTTTACCAACACAGAGAAACTTTTCTGCATCGGTAATCGGGGGTAGGTAAGTAATTGTTTTTGGATTAATGAAAAGGGATGAGCAATCACTTGCAGCAACTACCCAAGACTTAGCCTGCTCCATCACCTCGCTACCAGCCTGCAAGAAGGCTTTCATATCGCCTGGGAAATCCGCAATTCCTAACTTTTTAGCAACATCGACAAATGGCAGAATTTGATCTCCAGAGGGATTTGGCAAGCGAGCACCGATTTCAGGATAATTTGAACCAGCGCGAGTAAAGGTAATGAGTCTCATGTTGTCTTTAAATGAAATTATTTAGATGGAGTATTAATGGTTAAAGTTGATACCATACTATAAAAATCATCGGAGACAAGCATGAAGATTCAGCAGTGTTTTTGTGGCGTCATTGCCTTTCTAGCGTTGTACTGTTCAATAGGTATGGCACAAGAATACCCAAATAAACCAATCAAGGTTGTGATTCCTTATGCTCCAGGCGGCCCGTCTGATATTTTCGGTAGGCTGCTCTTCCAAAAAATTACTGAAAATACTGGTTACACATTCTTTATCGAAAATAAGCCTGGAGCAAGTGCCAACATTGGCATTCAATATGTTGCCAAGTCTAATCCTGATGGCTATACACTTCTTCTTAGCAGTAGTGCATTTGTGATTAATCCTTCTCTTATTGCAAATTCTGGATATGATGCAAGTCGTGACTTTGCGGCAATTTCATTGCCAGCAAGCTCACCTAATATCATCGTTGTTAATCCCACATTCCCCGCCAAAAATTTCAAGGAATTTTTGGCCTTAATCAAACAAAACCCAGGTAAGTATGACTATTCATCGCCTGGGGCTGGCACAAGTCCGCAACTGACAGCCGAGTTGCTAAAGCTAAAGGCCAATTTGGACATTAAACACATTGCTTATAACGGTGGTGGGCCAGCGCTTCAAGCAGTCTTAAGCAATGATGTGCCCATTGGTTTTGCAGTGTTACCGCCAACTGTCCAGCAAATTTCAGGAGGCAAGGTGCTTGGCTTAGCAGTAACCAGTTCCGCAAGATATCCTTCCCTACCAGATATCCCTACAGTTGCAGAATCTGGACTACCCGAATTTGAAGGGGAAACTATTCAGTTTTTGATGGCGCCTGCAGGAACCCCAAAATCGATCATTCAAAAACTTCATCAGGAAATTACCAAGGTCCTCGGTAATCAAGAGATGCGCAATAAACTATCCGGCATTGGCTTTATTGTCAGCCTCAGAACTCCAGAGCAATCAGAACAAAAGATTAAGCTCGAAGTTGAAAAATGGGCTCAGGTCATTAAGGCAAATAAAATTCAAGCAGACTAATGAAAGCATGATTAATTGGCTGTAATTCCTGCAGCCTTCACTACTAACTCATTCTTTTTTAACTCACTAGCCATAAAGTTTTTAAATTGCTCGGGGGTGCCCCCTATGATCACCGTACCCTCAGCGGAGAATATTTCGACAACTTCTTTATTGGCTAATCCGACATTCACCGCTTGATTTAATTGCTGAATAATTTTTTGCCCAGTACCAGCAGGGGCGAGGATTCCATACCAAGTACCAGCATCTACTCCACTTACCCCAGCCTGCACGAGGGTTGGAACTTCTGGCAATAGCGCAGATCTATTTTTAGAGCTTACCGCTAGTGCTCTTAGCTTGCCAGACTTAATAAATGGTGCAGATGTGCTCACCGTATCAAACAAGACATCAATCTCCCCGCCAAGCAAGGCAGTTAATGCAGGATTGGTTCCCTTAAATGGGATATGGGTCATATCTATTTTCGTCGCCATCTTAAAGGACTCGCCGGCAAGATGCGCTGCGCTGCCATTCCCAAAGGATCCATAATTCATTCTGCCCTTGGCATCCGATCCGGCCCTCAATAAATCAGCAACAGAATATATTTTTGAATCTGCATTAACTACCAACACTAAGGGTTGAGCAGATATCAGTATCACTGGCTCAAAACCTTTTACTGGGTCATACGGCAAATTAGGGTAAGTAAATGGGCTAACCGTTAAGGGCCCAGCTGCACTAAACAATAAGGTGTAGCCATCTGGCGAAGCTTTGGAGACAAAGTCCTGACCGATCGTGCCACCAGCACCCGCTTTATTCTCAACAAGAACAGGTTGATTCAGGCTTGAGGAAAGTATCTTGGCAATCAGCCTCGCCGTAATATCAGTGCCACCGCCAGGCGCGTACGGAACCACTAGCTTAATTGGTCTATTGGGGTAGGGTTGAGCCCATGTTGAGCTAATCCCAAGAACCATTAAGGTCAGTAGAAAAACAGAATGCAGGAATTTTTTCTTCATCACAGTTCTCGCCTTCTTTGTGGAGTTAGAAATACATACTAGTCAGAGCCTAACTTCAATGTACTTGTCTGACGTTTCTCAACTGCATTTTTTAACAAGGCTGCCATACGATAAATGCCGTGTGCAAATTTTCCATAGGGCATGGTTAAAAATAAGCCCATCACAAATCCCAAATGAATGATCAGCAAATAAGACATCAAGGCACTTTCTCGAAGTACCAGTAAGAATAGGCCAGATAAGCCAATCAAAAACAGTAGCAAAATAAAAGCTCTGTCCATCGGCTTTTGGCGTGCATCACCATGAAGGGGATTGCGACGTAGATTTAAAAAGAGTAGTCCAATTGGGCCAATCAAAAGACCCAGTCCGCCAACCGTACCAAGAATCACTGGCAGACTATTAAACGCATAAGGAGCGTCTAGTTTCAGAACATAGTGGTATAGCGTTGCAACACTAGTAGATGCAAAACAGAGCATGAAGCCATAAAAGGTAAAGTGGTGAAAACGCTTTCGCCAAAGCGTGAAACCATCATCCTCATTATTACAACCCTCCCCGTGTCCGCCATCCAGGTATTTCATTGTCAAGGCGTCATGAGCTGATTCACCAATAGCAGCAATTGAAGCACCAGTCTTAGAAATATTGCGCCAGAAGTTATAAAAACCAATCCCTAGCGCAAGTATAGAAAAGGAAAATACGGCACCAAAGATTAAAACCAATACATTGTGAGGAAAGACGGCATAAAAGTTTCCATTTAAGGTTACGTTTGAATTTTCTCTGAGCGCTGTTGATAGCCACAAAAAGAAAGCCAAAGCCAAGGAACAGGCAAGCGCAACAATGACACCATTATTTTTATAAAGCCTACCGAATGATTTGGGCCAAGCATATTCAACATAGGTTTCTTGGCGAACAGCTGCCATAGCCTGCGGGACATTTACGGCAAATTCATTCGGAGGAGCATATTGGCATGAATGCAGGCAAGCACCACAGTTATGACAAAGATTTGCCAAATAATTAATATCTGCCTTATTAAATTGCAAACGCCTTGTCATAGCGGGAAACACTGCACAGAAACCCTCGCAATACCTACAAGCATTACAGATTGTCATGATGCGATCAACTTCACCCTCCTGATCGCTCATGCCAGTTCGCCTGGCCTCCTGAATTAAGTCATTTAACTGTTGCATCTTGATTCATTCCCTGCTGCAAAGGCGGCATTTCTACCAGCTATTCGACCAAAAGCAGTCCCTATGGCCATCCCAATACCAGCCGTGTAACCTTTGCCTAAAATATTTCCTGCCATCATTTCTCCAGCCACAAATAAATTGTTGCTGCGAGTGCCATTCAAAAATATCGCGGATGTCTCATCGGTTTTGAGACCAAGATAGGTAAACGTAACACCGGGTCGCAAAGGGTAACCATAAAATGGGGGCACTTCAATCGTGGTAGCCCAATGTGTTTTTTCAGGGGCTATACCTTCGGTATGGCAATTATCTAAAGTCGTATGGTCAAACTCGCCGGGTTTACAAGCCGCGTTAAATTCTTGTACCGTATTTTTTAACACCTCAGCGTCCAAACCAAGCTTAGAAGCTAACTCATCCAGACTATGAGATTCATTGCCGGAAAATACTGGGGGCATAAAGCGACCAATCGATTTCGAGTCAATAATCGAATAAGCAATTTGATCAGGCTGTTGGGCTACTAACCTGCCCCAAATTGCATAACGCTTAGGCCAAAAATCTTCACCCTCGTCATAAAAACGCTTGGCATGCTTGTTTACAACGATACCAAGAGAAACACAATCAATGCGGGTGCAAATACCGCCATCATAAAGTGGCGACCGCGCATCAATTGCTGCCATATGTGCCTGAGTGGGATCTCCAACCTGATCCGCGCCAGCGGCAATCATGTGTTTTAGAAGAACCCCTTTATTGAAGGTGGTTCCGCGGATTAAAAAATTATCCGCCGGACTTGCGCCATGCTCGTCAATGCCCCATGCCTCTCGCTGCCATTCAATATTAGATTCAAAACCTCCTGCAGCAAGTACGCAACTTTTTGCTGCAATTCTTCGACCGTCCTTAAGATGGGCTGCAACAAATTGTTTATCTGAAAGCTCAATTGAAGTAACCTCAGAGTCATATTGAATATCAATACCAGCCTTTTCAGCGCTTCGGTAGTAGGCGTTTACCAATGCCTTGCCACCACCCATAAAAAATGCGTTAGTTCTAGATAAGTGCAAAGTACCAGAAAGAGGAGCCTGAAAATGCACTCCATATCTTTGCATCCAAGTACGACAAGTTGCAGATTCACGAATGGCAATCCTCGCTAGAGGCTCATTGGTTAAGCCACCAGTTACTTTGAGCAAATCCTGCCAATATTCATCTTCAGGATAGGATTCCAATAAAACATCTTGAGGCTCTTCATGCATACAACGGATGTTTCGAGTGTGTGAAGAGTTGCCACCCCGCCATTCCTTGGGGGCAGACTCAAGCAATGTCACAGACGCCCCAGACTCTCTTGCCATTAACGCTGCACATAAGGCAGCATTACCTCCGCCAATTACTAGTACGTCGGTCAAAATAAACCTTTTTATTTACTGTTGGTGTACAAAAAGTAACTTTACTATAGAATTTGCTACAACATCATCGAGCCCTAAAAGCACTCTCCTATTTAAAACCTAAAGGTCTGCAATGCCTGAAAATCAAAAATCCCTTGTGCTTCGCGGCCTTTACCCTGCAACGATTACACCCTTCAAAGCCGACCTGAGCGTAGACTATGAAGCCTTAGCCCGCCACCTTAAAGAGACCGCTCATACACCTGGGGTCAAGGGGCTTGCAGTAAATGCTGGGCTCGCAGAAATCCTACAACTTTCAGATGATGAGAAAAGGAAAGTACTGCATTTAGCTCGAGAAATTTTGCTCCCCGGACAAATATTGATTAGCGGAATTGAAGGAAGAGGACCTGCAGCCGTTAAAGATGGTCTTCTAGCAAAAGAAGCTGGGGCAGATGCACTATTAGTACTCAATCCATTTGATGCGCGCCCATATCGTAGACTGGCTCAAAACCCTGCATCAGCTTATCAATTCTTCAAAATGTTGGATGAGCAGGTTGATTTGCCAATGATTGTTTTTCAATACCCCGATCCATCTGGCTGCGCTTACTCACTAGAATCTTTGGTCAAAATTTCTACCATTCGAAATGTGGTTGCAGTGAAAGCCGCCTGCGGAACAGTGACTCGTTATGTACAAATTTGGGAAGCATTGCACGACAAACTCACTGTCTTAGCCGCACTTGATTCACCTCCACTGCTAGGAATGCTGCTGCATGGCGTTCATGGAGCGTTAATTGGTATCAGCGTTATAGACACGCCAAAGTGGGTTGAGTTAATTGATGCCGCAATGAATGGCGACGCCGTTAAAGCACAAAAAATTCACCGTGATTTTTGTATTCCAATCATGGATGGAGTCTTTGAAAACCAAGAGCCAAGCTCTCCCACCAGTGAAGTGGCTTGCGTTAAAGAAGCTTTAGTACAGCTTGGGCAAATTCCTAACTCTCTCGTGAGACCGCCAGCAGTAGATGTCACTGAGAGTCACCGCGCGCATGTTAAGCGCGGTTTAATTGCTTCCGGCTTATTAAAAGGCTAAGCAGCATTTCCTTTTGGGCTGGTGGTTTTAGAGGAAACCCAAATCCCAGCCACAATCAAGGCAAACGCCAAGCCATGAAATAACTGTGGGGGCTCACCTAACATGGCTGCAGATAAGATGGCAGTAAACAATGGAATAAAGTTTGCAAAGAAAGCGGCTACGGTAGGACCCGCTCCACTGACACCCATACCCCAGCAACGGTAAGCAATGAGTGAGGGTCCAACGGCGACAAACAGAATCAAAGAGCCAGTCCATAGATTGAGATCAAGATAAGCATGCCCAGTGGCAATCTCAAAGCCATCAAACAGTCCGGTCCATAACAGGCCCACCAATACTTGGGCCATCAAAAAATCTGCCCAAGGCCATTGACGTTCCGAGCTTGAACCAGGCTTACTAAGCATCCAGCTATAAGTAGCCCACAAGAACGTGGCTAACATAATAAAGAGATCGCCGATAACCAATTGCATCTCCAGCAAGGTGGATGGCTCACCTCTCGTTAATACAATCGCTACCCCAAGCAAAGAAACGATGGCACCAATCAATTGCAGTAGATTTGGCTTCACTTGGTAAAACACAGCACCAATAAACAACATCCAAATTGGCATACTGGCACCAATTAAGGTGACATTGATTGCGGTAGAAGTTTGTAACGCTAGATATAAAAGAACGTTATAGCTACCTACCCCAAAGAGACCTAAGAGCACAAAACGCTTCTTGTTCTGCCATAAATCACTTCCCGGTTTAAAGACACGCCAACCCAAAGGTAGTAAGAGTAAAGCGGCTAGACCCCAACGTACCGTACTCAAGGTAATCGGCGAAACACTGCCCACCAATAAGCGCCCAGCTATCGCATTTCCAGCCCATAAGGCTGTCGCGATCAACAGATAAGTAGCAGTAGCAAAGGTCAGTTTAGGCATGCAATCGTGAGGGATGGATAGCCATTAAAGGCGCTCTGAATAGGTATACCCTAGCATTGTAGAAACAAATCCTCGGTATTGCTAAGATAGAGCTTAATTAGATAAATGCTAATCCAAAAGAGCAATCAATAAGGGTTCACAGTGCCAATCATTACCAATATCGAAGACTTACGGGTTCTTCACCAAAAACGTACCCCCAAGATGTTTTATGACTATGCAGATTCAGGGTCTTGGACAGAGTCTACCTATCGTGCGAATGAATCTGATTTTCAGAAAATCAAATTACGTCAACGTGTCGCAGTCAATATGACCAATCGCACCACCAAAACAACGATGGTGGGTGAAGAGGTGGCTATGCCAGTAGCACTAGCACCCACTGGTTTAACTGGTATGCAACATGCAGATGGCGAAATTCTGGCAGCAAGAGCTGCTGAAAAGTTTGGTGTGCCCTTCTGCTTGTCAACGATGAGCATCTGCTCGATCGAAGATGTGGCAGAACGTACTACCAAACCCTTTTGGTTTCAGCTTTACGTCATGAAAGATCGCGGCTTTATTGAGCGCCTCATTGAGCGTGCAAAAGCAGCGAAGTGCTCCGCCCTAGTCTTAACACTCGATTTGCAAATCTTAGGTCAACGTCATAAAGATTTAAAGAACGGCTTGTCTGCCCCTCCAAAGCTAACGATCGCTAATATGATGAATATGGCCACGAAGCCACGCTGGTGCTTAGGAATGGTGATGACTCCGCGCAGAACATTCCGCAACATCGTCGGTCACGCTACTGGTGTAGGCAATATGTCTTCACTCTCCTCTTGGACTGCGGAGCAATTCGATCCAGGTTTGAACTGGGGCGATGTTGAATGGATCAAAAAACTCTGGGGTGGCAAGCTCATCATCAAAGGCATCTTGGATGAAGAAGATGCGCGCCTCGCAGCAAACTCAGGCGCTGATGCATTAATCGTCTCAAACCATGGCGGTCGCCAACTCGATGGTGCGATTTCGAGTATCCAAGCGCTACCCAGCATTGTGAATGCCGTAGGCAAAGATATTGAAGTCTGGATGGATGGTGGCATTCGCTCTGGCCAAGATGTTTTAAAAGCATGGGCATTGGGTGCGCGCGGTACGATGATTGGGCGCCCCTTTCTCTATGGCCTAGGCGCCATGGGTGAGGCTGGCGTGACTAAATGCCTTGAACTCATCCACAATGAGTTAGATATCACTATGGCATTTACAGGTCATCGTGATATTCAGGATGTGACTAAAGACATTTTGTATCCGGGAACTTTCTAAATTTCTTATCTCCTTAACCACCCCGCTTTAGTCTTTGGGATTGCATTTCTGTGCTTCGCTTTATCTGTTCTTTTTGGTAACGCAGTACTGAGTCGCTTTCGCACGAAAGACACCGAAACCTCAGAAGACCTCGGTGTCATTCAAACGGCAACCCTGACCTTACTGGCACTCATTATTGGCTTTACTTTCTCAATGGCGATTGACCGGCATGACAATCGAGAGACTCTCGAAGAAGGTGAAGCCAATGCTATTGGTACTGAATATCTCAGGGCGGATCTTCTACCGAGCAAGGCTTCCGCTAGAACCAAGGACCTCCTCAATCAATACCTTGATCAGCGCATTCTCTTCTACTCAAGACAAAGTAAAGATAAAGTTCAGGAGATACAGCAAAAGACCGATGCACTTCAGAATGCCCTCTGGGTTGAAGTGCTAGAGGTCGCTCGTTCACAGCCAAGCCCCACTATAGCCCTGGTCATTTCAGGCATGAATGATGTTTTAAATTCTCAAGGATATGTACAAGCCGCCTGGTGGAATCGAATCCCCTATCCTGCCTGGGCCCTCATGTCAGCAATTGCCATATGTGCAAACATGTTGGTTGGCTTTGGCGCCCGCAATTTTAGAAAAAATGTAGGGCTTTTCATGATCTTCCCTTTTGTGACATCGATATCTTTCTTTTTAATAGCAGATATTGATAGTCCGAGAGGTGGCGTGATCCGCATTGAACCACGCAATCTCATGACTCTGAAACAAAATTTAAATCCCAAGATGGTCATCACCAATCCATCTTCAACCAATCATTAAGCTACACCCTAAATAGGCGGTAATCATGAAACGTGTTGTTGATGTGTATAAGAACCGCGGCCGCGAGTTGGTATGGACTTACGTTATTCACCTACAAAATGATGATGAGTTTCATCCTGGCCAACTCGATTTTGAGGTCGAAGCGCTACGGCTATCTCTGCTGGATAAAAGAGGCCTGCTGAGCGAACTTAGCGCCAAAGTAAGGCTAAATTAACCCTGGGATACCCAGAAATAGGGGAAATTACCCATAGTCTTGTTATTGCTAATGAGAGTCATTATCATTTATGATGAATCATTACCTCAATAACGCCTTACTATGTCTAAATCACAATATCACCCTGCTTCCATCTTTCTTCACTGGTTTGTATTCCTTCTCGTCATCGCAGCATTTATTGCTATTGAATTAAAAGGTCAGTTTCCTAAAGGGAGTGAGCCCCGTGAACTTTGTAAAACAGTTCACGGTGTGATTGGGCAGCTCATTTTTTTAGCCATGGCCCTTCGCCTCATGGTTCGCTTGGTTTATGGCGTTCCTAAGCCTACTAACCCCAAACCGATATTGACTTCTTTTGCTCAAGCAATGCATTGGCTCATGTATGCCCTGCTATTGATATCGCCCATCTTTGGCATGCTTTATTTCCAATACGGTGGCAAAGAAATCCATTTCTTTGGATTGGTATGGCCTCAGCTACTAACCCCTAATCCGGAGATGAAAAAACTCGTTGAAGGAATCCATGAGTTTTTAGGAAATTCACTTTACTTCCTGATTGGCATTCATGCTTTAGCTGGCTTGTGGCGACATTACATTATTAAGGACGACACCCTGCGTCGTATGCTCAATAAGATCAAAGCCCCCGCTTAAGGACTTTTAAAGATGAAACCGCTTTCTAAAAAAGCCAAGATGGCTGTTGGATGGACGATTTTGATGACCGTAGTAGGCACCGCTATGTTGCATCAATGGCAATTCTTTGCAATGGGTTGTGCCTCGCTTGCTTTATTACTAGTAGCTAATCACTACGACCTTCTCAAAGACCCCGAAGACAAAAAATAAACCCCACCGATAAGAGTGGGGTTTATTCAGTAGCTTCATGCGCTTACTGTCATTGCTCTAGAGCGTTGGGTAATCGGTATAACCCGCCTCTTGACCGCCATAGAAGGTAGCGCGGTTATAGGGATTCAGAGAAGCATTACTTTGGAAGCGCTCAACTAAATCTGGATTAGAGATGTAGAGACGACCGTAAGCTACTGCATCAGCCAAACCTGCTTCTAATACTTTTTCGCCCATTGCCTGATCGTAGCCACCAGCAGTGATAAATTGCCCCTGATAGGCTTTACGGAAAAGCTCTGAAGTCACTGGCGCATCCTCATTTACCTGATCTCCGCCACCAGCACTGGTAGCGCGTGGCTCAATCATATGGACATAAGCCAAGTTGTAAGTATTTAACTTCTGGATTGCTGCAGTAAATAGCGCCACTGGATCGCTATCAGCCATGTCATTAAAGGTGCCATAAGGTGAAAGACGAACGCCAACCTTATCACTGGGAAATACTTTACTGACTACATCAATCACTTCGCCTAATAAACGCAAACGATTGTCGATTGAGCCGCCATATTGATCGGATCGTTGATTGGTTTTATCTTGCAAGAACTGATCCAATAAATAACCATTGGCAGAATGAATTTCAACCCCGTCAAAGCCTGCAAGCTTTGCATTCTGAGCGGCCGCTGTGTACTCTTTCAAAAGACGCGCAATATCATCTAAGCTCATTGCCTTGGGAGTTTCGTAGTCGTGCAACTTCCAATCAGCGCCATAAGTTTGCCCTGATGCAGCAATGGCCGAAGGAGCCTCCGGTACGCCCTGCTCTGGATGTAATGAAGAATGAGAAATGCGCCCCACATGCCACAACTGCGCAACGATAGTGCCACCTTTGGCATGCACAGCGTCAACAATTTCTTTCCAGGCAGCCGTTTGCTCTGGCGAGTAAATACCCGGCGTTGCTGGATAACCCATTCCCAAAGGGGAGATTTGCGTTGCTTCTGTAATGATGAGGCCAGCACTCGCACGCTGCGCATAATAAGTCTTTGCCAGTGGATTTGGTACGTCACCTGCTACTGCACGCATCCTTGTCAGTGGCGCCATGACCAGGCGATTCTTTAATTGAATAGAACCCAGTTTTACTGGGGTAAACATAATTTCTTTTCCGGACATTAAATACTTTCTTTATGAATGATGAAACAACAGGGGTGACTCTAACAATGTTTACTATTTCGTGCAGGGCTTACTTTGACTTTTGAAGATTGATACCAAAGCGCTCCCGAATACAAGCCGATAGTGCAGCAAACTCTGCGAGGTGGGCAGTAGACGATCTTGCAACCAAAGCAATGATCCGTTTTGGCGCAGGTGCAGCCATGGCTTTGGCAACCAAATCGCTGTTATTGAGCAGACTACTTTTCACGGCCATCTCTGGTAGCAAAGCAATCCCAAAACCAGATTCAACCATTTGCAACAAGGTCAACAAGCTAGTCGCTTCCATGCCCTCATCCTTCCGAATGTCTGCTTTTTTGCATGCTTGCAAGCTATGCTCGCGCAAGCAATGCCCCTCTTCTAAGAGCAATAGTCGCTCCGCCATTTTGGCAGGCAAAGTAACCTCTTTGCCTTTGAGTGCTGGATCACCCTCGCGAGCTACCAACCAAAAGTGATCATCGAATAATTCTTCTACTAGCAGACCGCTGACATCATAAGGCAAGGCAATTAAGGCGAAATCCAATTTATGCTCAGCCAACCTAGATAACAAGTTCGCTGTTAAATCTTCTCGCAAAGTAATTTTAAGGTCTGGAAATCGTTTACGAACTTCTGGTAACACTGTAGGCAGTAAGAATGGTGCAATCGTTGGAATCACCCCTAACCGAATGGTTGCTGTCATGGGCTTACCCGAAGCACCCGCATACTCCACTAAATCTTCAGAGGCCGTCAAAATTAATTTAGCGCGCTCAAGAACCTCAACACCCGCAGGAGTGATAGAAACATTTTGGCGATCACGCTCAACTAGCTTTATCCCCAAACCCTCTTCTAATTCTTTTAAGCCAGCACTGAGAGTAGATTGCCCGACAAAACAGGTCTCAGCGGCACGAGTGAAATTCAGCTCTTTAGCTAAAGCCACCAAATAATTCAGCTGTCTTAATGACGGTAAATACGCCATGACGCCTCCTTATCGATTAATTTGATTAATAATAGCATATTCATTCATTGGAATGATATCAAAATACCCTCTGCAACAAGCTGTTGAGGCTCAGCAAGAAATAAAGCGGAATTAAATTTAAACTCATCCTTCAACATCAAAGGAACCAAAATGAATTCTTGGCAATGTATCGTATGTGGCTTTATCTATGATGAAGCAAAAGGCCTTCCAGAGGATGGGATTGCCCCCGGTACCGCTTGGGCGGATGTACCAGATAACTGGGAGTGTCCAGATTGTGGAGTATCAAAATCTGACTTTGAAATGGTGCAGATTTAATCATCGAATCTATTTCGATATCTACATTGCATCACCACAATTAACGCATTACTAGGGAGTCCAGCTTGGATCAAAATAATTCGAAATCCTCATCTGCTATTGTCATTGTTGGTAGCGGATTGGCTGGATATACCGTCATACGCGAAATCCGGAAACTCGATAAAGAGATTCCTATTACGCTTGTGACAAAAGAGCCGGGATACTTTTACTCCAAGCCAATGCTCTCAACTGCGCTAGCTGGAAAAAAAGAGGCAGCTCAATTAATTTCTACTCCAGCAGAGGCTATGGCAAGCCAATTAGGGCTCAACATCTTGTCTGAAACAGATGTGCATGCGATCGATAGCGCCAAGCAAATCATCAACACGAGTAAAGGTGAGATCACTTACCGTCAACTCGTCTTGGCTCTGGGCGCAGATCAGATTCACCTCCCACTTCAAGGCAATGCCGCTCATGAAGTATTGACTGTCAATGATCTTGAAGACTATGCAAAGTTTCGCAATGCCATTTCAGGCAAAAAGAAAGTCGCTATTTTGGGTGCCGGACTAATTGGCTGCGAGTTTGCCAATGACTTAGTGCTAGGCAGCTACGAAGTCGATGTCATTGACTTGGCACCTCAAGCTCTTGGACGCTTGATTCCAGAGATGGCAGCAAACGATTTGCAAAGTAAACTAAGTGCTGCTGGAGTGCGTTGGCATTTCAACACCACTGTGCAATCCATCGATCGCAATAGCAATGAACTCAATATCACTTTAGCCAATGGCACTCTGATTGCTAGCGATGTAGTGCTGTCAGCTGTGGGACTAAAACCTCGCCTTGATCTTGCTAAAGCAGCTGGCATAGCTACCGGCATTGGCATTCAAGTCAACCGAGAATTAGAAACCAATGCACCCCATGTATATGCACTAGGTGATTGTGCTGAAGTGGAAGGTCTGGTGCTGCCTTATGTGATGCCGATCATGCAAGCAGCTCGAGCATTGGCAGTGACGCTGACTGGTCAACGTACTGCCCTCACCTATCCTGCAATGCCCGTGATGGTGAAAACACCGGCATTGGCTACGATCGTTTCGCCCCCAGCCAAAGGTGTCGCTGGGCAGTGGAAAACCAATCCCGTTGAAGGCGGACTAGAAGCGCGCTTTGAGTCTGATGATGGCAAGCTTTTAGGATTTGTACTGATGGGCACAGCGACTGCACAGCGTGGTGCCCTCACTAAGGAGTTGCCCGCTATTCTGGCCTAGCGTTTTTACGCTTACCCTTTAGGGAATAAAAAAGGCCCGCATCGCGGGCCTTTTTACTAATGCGAACTCAGAGTGATTATGAAACGATCACGAACCAAGTAGTGTTATGTGATTGTGCAGACATCAAGAACAACATTGGCACTGAGAGCACTGTGTTCAAGCGGGATGTCAACATCGCAACGCGAGCAGATTTTGCTTTGACATCAGCTTCAACAGTTACGATGCCAAGAGCACGTTTCTGATTAGGCCAAATGATGAACCATACGTTGAAAGCCATTATTAAGGCAATCCACATGCCCAAGCCAATCGCACGGAATGGTGCTTGCAATGTAAACGCTTGATGGAGGTAGCCATTCAAAGCAGCAACAATCAAACCAGTCACTACCGTGAAGAGTGCTGCGTAACGAAACCAAAACAATGCTGTTGGAGCAATCACTTTACCAATGGCTGGCTTTTGCTCATCCGGGATTTTTGGCATAGATGGAATTTGCACAAAGTTGAAGTACCAGAGCAAACCAATCCACATCACACCAAACATCACGTGCAACCAACGGAATATGAATGGCAATTCAGCAGAGCTAAAGTTACCGCCCAAAGCGAGAATAATTAAAACGAGGAGCACAAAACCAGCCAATACTGTGCGTCCCAATGAGGTCAAAATTGAAGCCATGAAAGGATCTCCTAGATATAAGAATGCGCTGTAACTATAAACGATTCTGCTGATTTTGTTCGGGTAGCCAAAATTCCATCATTCTTACCCAAAATTGTCACTTCGATAGTGACTTCGCCCAGTTTGGGGCGCAAAATAAGCAAAAAACAGCAACCAAACGAGACGATATATGCCTGCCCCATCTTTTTTCAAAACACTGATTTACCTCACACTCACAGCATTTACTTACATCTCTAGCGTCTACGCTCAGGAATTTCCACCTAAGAAGACCATCACGATTGTGGTTGGCTTTGCAGCCGGCGGATCTGCTGACAGTGCAGCTCGTGTGATTGCCAAA
Source organism: Polynucleobacter sp. UB-Siik-W21 (assembly GCF_018687415.1). NCBI lineage: Bacteria > Pseudomonadati > Pseudomonadota > Betaproteobacteria > Burkholderiales > Burkholderiaceae > Polynucleobacter > Polynucleobacter sp. UB-Siik-W21. The sequence continues at coordinate 1,446,053 of NZ_CP061289.1, forward strand.
AAATTAAGTGAAGATCTTGGACAAAATGTGATTGTGGACAATAAGCCCGGTGCTGGTGGCAACATTGCGCATGCTTATACCGCTACTGCACCAACTGATGGATCGGTCATCCTCTTTGGCTCCATCGGACCACTGTCTATCGCACCGCATCTGATGAAATTGCCCTATGATCCCCAAAAAGATTTAGCCCCCTTAACGATGGGGGTTACCTTCCCGAATGTCTTGGTGGTAATTCCAGAGCTGGGTGTCAAGAACTTTAAAGAATATATAGCGCTAGCCAAAAAGAATCCTGGCAAGATTACTTTTGCCTCTACAGGTAGTGGCTCTGCATCTCACTTACAGGGCGAACTCTTAAACGTACGTGCTGATATTGATACCGTTCATGTCCCCTATAAAGGTGGCAGCCCAGCGATGGTCGATCTTCTAGGTGGCCGAGTCTCTTCTTATTACTCTGCTCTAGCGACTGCTGATCCCTATATCAAAAATGGCAAGCTCATTCCGATTGCGACCACTGGATTAAAACGCGCACCCACCCTTCCCAATGTCCCAACGATTGCAGAGTCAGGCTATCCAGGATTTGATGCCAGTAACTGGTATGCATTTGTAGCACCAGGAAAAACGCCTGACATCATTTTAGAGAAGTGGAATAAAGCGCTAGTAGCAGCGCTGAAAGATAAGGCCACTAGTACGCAATTAGCCGAGCATGGCTTAACGCCCAATCCAGGCAGCAGAGAAGACTTACAAAAATACATTGCGAGTCAATCTGCGATGTGGGGCAAGATCATCGCAGATAAAAAGATCACTGATGAGTAAGCTCTGCAGAGTTACTCAAAGCTAGCGCTATTGGTAATAAATATTTACTGAGCAGCCCAACCGCCATCCATATTCCAAGCTACGCCACGAACTTCCGAGGCGTCAGGACCACAGAGAAATACCGCAAGCGCGGCTAACTGCTCTGGAGTTACAAACTCTCCAGACGGTTGCTTCTCCGATACCAAGGCAGTCTTAGCGGCGTCATTAGAGATGCCTTCACGCTCAGCGCGAGCGTCTACCTGCTTTTGTACCAATGGTGTCAATACCCAACCTGGGCAAATCGCATTACAGGTAATACCAGTGCGGGCATTTTCAAGTGCAGTGACTTTGGTTAAACCAATGATGCCATGCTTAGCAGCGACATAAGCTGCCTTCTGAGTCGACGCAACCAAGCCATGAACAGAGGCAATATTAATAATACGGCCCCAGTTACGCTGTTTCATTCCCGGCAGCGCATGATGTGTCGTATGGAATGCAGAACTTAAATTAATGGCAATGATGGCATCCCATTTATCTGTTGGGAATTCTTCAATATTGGCGGTGTACTGAATACCAGCGTTATTCACCAAAATATCCAATGAGCCAAAACGTTTTTCCGTTTGCGCAATGAGATCTTTAATCTCGGCAGGCTTACTCATATCTGCGCCGTGGTAATCCACTTCGACCCCACAGGCCTTGATCTTGGCAATCGCTTCCTCTTTTTCGCCAAAGCCATTGACCATGATGTTGGCACCTTGTTTTGCTAAAGCAATGGCCATACCCAAACCAATACCGCTAGTAGATCCTGTCACTAGGGCTGTTTTACCTTTTAATGAATACATATCGATTTTTACCGTATCAAGTTAACCCAAAGACTAGCCCAAAAAGGGTTTGCCTAAAAACTTGATGTTACAGGATGTGCAAACCCCCATTCGGGGTTATGCACCAAGGTCAGGAGAAGCCTTGAAAAATTAGATTTTCTTGAGCGCCCGCAGGATCTTCTCACAGGTAATTGGCTGATCAAACACTACAGTATTAAACGGCAGCAAAGCATCGTTGATAGCATTTTGGACTGCGCCAGGAGCACCAGCAGTTCCGGCTTCACCAGCCCCTTTGGCACCCAGCTTAGAAGATTGGGTTGGGGTTTCTACGTGAGCCACCTCAATATCTGGCATCTCGTTTGCCATCGGCACAAGGTAGTCAGCCATACTGCCATTACGCAGCAAACCACTCTCATCGTAGAGGCACTCTTCAAAGAGCACGCCACCGATACCCTGAACAATCGCGCCGCGAACTTGCTCATCGACCAACATCGGATTAAGTACACGACCACAGTCTTCTACCGCCCAATGTTTGAGGAGCTTCACAAAGCCGGTATCAGGATCTACTTCCACATAGGATGCTTGTACGCCGTTGGTAAAGATGAATGGATAATCTTTTTGGGTGTAATGGCGAGTCACCATCAAGTCTGCAGAAAAGCCCGCTGGCAAAGTATCGGTCCGGAAATAGCCAATGCGGCCGATTTCACTAAAGGGCAATAACTGTTCACCAGTTGCTTTATCCAAAACATGACTGCGATGCACGCTTAACTCAGCAACCGGACGATTCAAAATCGCACCCGCCAGTTTCAAAATATTTTCTTGCAATGCTTGGCAGGCCAGCAATACTGCTTCGCCACCAACGCCAGCCCCACGGGAAGCCCAAGTACCGCCGCCGTAAGGGGTGACATCGGTATCGCCAGTAACAATACGTACTTGATTGATAGATACACCTACAGCATCCGCAGCAATCTGCGCATAGATACCTTCTGTGCCTTGACCTTGTTCACCAACGCCTACTAATACGGAAACTACACCACTAGGATCTAAACGCACTGAAGCGCCATCTTGAGACGCAATACGCGCACCACCTACTCCATAGAAAGCAGGGCTTGGGTTAGTGAGCTCAATTAAAGTTGCAAAGCCAATACCACGATAGATACCCTTCTTACGTAACTCTGCTTGCTCTTTGCGCAAAGCTGAGTAGTTCATCATCTTTTCAATCGTACGCAAACATTGTTCGTGTGAGAGTACTTCTAACTTGATGCCCGAGATTCCAGAACAGGGATAAGCATCATCAGGAATCACATTGCGCTTACGAAACTCTAGCGGATCCATCTGCAACTTTTGAGCAGCCAAATCTACCAAGCCCTCGGTCACTGCACACGCAATCGGATGACCGACTCCACGGTATTGGCAAGTGGGGGTTTTGTTCTGAAACACCACATCTAAATGCGCACGATAATGTTGGTGCTTGTAAGGACCACCAACCAAGTTCACTACTTGGTTACCTTCAATCGCACTGGTCCTGGGGAACATGGAGTATGGTCCAATACCCGTTAGGTCATGAATCTCAAAGGCTAAGATATCGCCTGCTTTATTAGCCGCAATTCGCCCTTTAATGCGGTGCTCACGAGCATGAATATCGCTCGTAAAAGATTCCAAGCGATCGGCCACAAACTTCACCGGGCGCTCCAGCATCATAGCCAAACCGACGGTCGCAAAATCATCAGGATAGGCGTGCACCTTGATACCAAAAGATCCGCCAACGTCTTTACAAATTACATGCACATCGGATTCAGATAAACCAAACTGACGGCAATACAAGTCTTGCATCATATGCGGCGCTTGTTGCGAGTGATACACGGTCAGACGACGCTCACCCGGGTTGTAATCTGCAATTTGGCAACGCGGCTCTAGGGTTACGCCAGTGTGGCGCCCAAAACCAAAAGTAGCTTCAGCGACAACATCTGCAGTCGCAAAGGCTTCATCAACATTACCAACATCTAAGCTGCGGGTGAAGCACAAGTTGTCACCCAATTCTGGATGAATCAATGGCGTCTTCGGATCCAACGCGGACTCCATAGAGATCACAGCAGGCAATTCTTCCCACTCCACATCAACGAGTTGCAGGGCATCTTCTGCCTGCGCCCTTGTCTCTGCGACCACGGCAACTACCGGCTCACCTTGCCAGCAAGCCCTATCAATTGCAAGAGCATGCTGAGGTGCGGATTTCATACCAGCTAAGTGACCTAGGGTAGCAACCCAAGGCTTACAAATTTTTGCCATCTGAACGCCATCAACGATTGCTAGAACTCCTGGCATCTTGCTCGCTTGCTCAGTATGAATTTTGCCGATCTTCATATGGGCTACTGGTGAACGCCAGAAGACCACGTGGCCCATGCGTGGCAATTGAATGTCATCAATATAAGTACCTTGACCTTCCAGCAAGCGACGCGCGCTATGTCTTGGTTCGCTATTACCGATGTAGCGTTGATCGTTAGTAACGGGATCGAGAACGAGTCCCTTTAAATCGCTTGGCTTATTCATAATACGTTTCCTAAATCCCTTATCCCTTAAGCGTGAGCAACGACAGGTTTAATTTTTTGACCCTTAGCACGAGCCTCTAAAACATCGACAATCGCATCAACGATAGAGTGATAACCAGTGCAACGACAATAATTTCCAGAGATCCATTCGCGGACCTCCTCACGACTAGCCTTAGGCTGCTTTTCAATCAGTTCAGCAGCCGCCAGCAACATCCCCGAAGAGCAGAAGCCGCATTGCATAGCGTTATGGCGCATAAACGATTCTTGAAGATCAGCCAGAGCACCGCTTTTTGTTAGACCTTCAATCGTTTCAACTACGCAGCCATCAGCTTGCACTGCCAAATATAAGCAACCGCGGATGATTTGACCATCCACCTTGACGGTGCAAGCACCGCAAGCGCCCTGCTCGCAACCGAGATGTGGGCCTTTAAGATGTAAATCCTCGCGGAGAAAATCAACCAAATGACGACGTGGCTCAATTTCTGCATTGACAGCAACACCATTCACCGTCATCGATACTTTTTTCTTCAAGCTCATTTTCAAATCTCCGAACAATCTGAGTAATTAGGCAAGCATGTGCTTGAGACCACGCTCAAGCAATATACCAATCAAATGGGTCTTCGCTTCTGCACTATTGGTAATATCTGCAATCGCATCTATTTCTTCGCGCGCACTTGCTACCGCCTGTGCAATCAACTGATCATTTAAAGACTGCCCATTGATCAAATCTTGCGCAGCACTTGCCATTACAGGTGTAGCACTTACTGAGAAGAAGGTAAATGCGCAGTGACTTAATACGCCCCCTTGTTTCTCAGCCACCGCTGCCAAACCAGCGACCGCGTAATCGCCATGACGCCTTGCTAGTTCGTGGAAGTAAAAAACTTGATTGCTAGTAGCCAGTGGAATTTCAGTAGCGACCAGAATTTCATCTGGCTCTAACGAAGTGGTGTACAGATCAATAAAGAAATCTTTGGCAGCAATTTTGCGCTCGCCACTAGGCCCATGAATCACCATAGTGGCTTGTAAAGTCAAACTGCAAGCAGGCCATTCCGCCGCAGGATCGCCATAAGCGAGTGAGCCGCCCCATGTTCCTAGGTTACGAATCGCTCGATGCGCAATATGAGGCGCCGCAGCTTTTAAGAGTGGTGCGTGTTTTGCAACTAAAGCAGAATCTTCGATTTCGGTATGGGTTACTAAAGCGCCAATCCGCAGTTTGTCGCCTACAACAGAAATACCCTTGAGCTCGGCAACATCGGTAATATCAATCAAGATGCTTGGCTCTGACAGTCGCATATTGAGCGTAGCCAGAAGTGTTTGTCCGCCAGCAATTAATCTCGCGTCATCACCGCCTTGCTCCAGCAAAGACAAAGCATCACTTAAAGCCTTTGGCTTTACATAGTCAAATGCTGCTGCTTTCATTCTGTCTCCTCCACCGCTAATTGAAGTAAGCCTTTGTGGCTCTTTTGATTTCTACTTTTAACTACTATTTTATTTTTTGAACTACTTTTTTATTCACTACCAGCGCCAGACTCCAGCGCCACTGTCTCCCCGCCTAATTCTTTTGCAAACTTTTGAAAAAAGTCATCTGCAATCTTTTTTGCGGAAGCGCTAATTAAGCGCCCGCCAATCTGACCTAACTTTCCACCAATGGATGCTTCAGTTGTATAGGAAATTAAGGTGCCACCTTCAGCAGCTTTGAGCTCGACGCGTGAGCGTCCTTTTGCAAAACCGGCAGCGCCTCCTGAACCTTCGAATGCCATAGAGCAGGATTGATCTGGAATCACATCACTGAGCAGTAACTTGCCCGAGAAGCGGGCTCTGACAGGCCCAATCTTGAACATCACCCTGGCATGGACTTCTTCTGGCGATATACGGCTGATCTCTTCGCAACCAGGAATGGATTTGGCAAGCACATCAACATCGTTCAATCCTCTCCAGACATCAGGGATCGATGCGGCTATGAGTTGTTCGCCATTGAGTTCCATTTAACTTCCTTGGGGTTTGTACGGATAGAGTGTTATCTACCAACTGTTCAACAATGTACCATTATTTAACTTTTGGTCAATAAGTCCAAATTCGGATAAACCCTGAGAATCCATGCGTTTTACTGAAGATAGCGTTTCCAGCCCAGAGCAAGCCGAAAATTCGGCAGAAATACTCATACCGGCACGTCGCAGAATGAATACCGCCGATCGAAAGCGCCAAATTTTGGATCGAGCGATTCAGTTTTTTGCTAAATACGGTATTGAAGCTCAACTGCGTAATCTCACCAAAGAATTGGGCGTTACCCATACCCTGCTCTATCACTACTTCCCCACTAAAGAAGCCTTAATTCAAGAAGTCTACAAAGAGGTTTTCGAATCCCGCTGGAAACCCGAATGGGAAGCATTGTTAGACGATCACAATCTGACGCCAGAAGAAAAGTTCAATGCCTTTTATTTGGATTACACCAAGACAGTACTCACTTACGACTTTGTGCGGATCTTAATCTTTTCAGGGTTAAGCGATCAATCAATTAGTGACCGCTTCTTTGAGCTCTTGCGCTCACGCTTGTTGCCGCGACTGATTCGTGAAACACGCAAATACTGCAATCGACCAGTAGAGCCAAAACCAACCGAGCGCGAGCTTGAATTCTTGATGGGCCTGCATGGCGGTATTTTCTATATTGGCATGCGCCGCTGGATCTATGGCCAAGCCATCTATGCCCCGAGCATTCCAAATTCTGAACAGGAAATCATTCGCGACCGCGTTGAGTCCTACTTACATTCCGCTAAAACTTTATTTGCTTAAATGAAAAGGTCATCATGTCCAATCTAAGCCTCAATCACTTCTCGATCCGTAGTCTAGAGATTGAAAAAACAACAGAATTTTTCAGTAAGCTGCTGGGCTTAACCATAGGCCCAAGACCAGAGTTTCCTTTTCCTGGTGTATGGCTCTACAACGGCGACGATAGCAGCTGGGCAAACGCAGTACTGCATTTGATTGCGATTGATAAGAATGATCCAGATGGTTTAAAAAAATATCTAGGTGATCGTGATACCAGCTCACTTCATGGGTCAGGTGCGGTTGATCACATCGCCTTTTTTGCAACTGGCCTAGAAGAAAAAATTACCTTGTTGAAGCAACTCAAGGTTCCTTATCGTGAGCGCACGGTTCCCATCTTAAAACTTCACCAAATCTTTTTGGATGATCCTAACGGTGTGGTGATTGAGCTCAATTACCCTGCCGAAGAAAAAACAGCCTTAGATGCGAAGGCTGCATAAGGAATTAGCCATGGCAAAAATACTAGTGGTTGGCGGATCCTTAGGCGGTTTATTTGTAGCAAACATCTTGCTACGCCAAGGTCATGACGTCACCCTTCTAGAAAAAGCGACTGGCTCCCTTGATGGTCGAGGCGCAGGCATTGTGACGCACGATGCCCTTGCCCAAGCTTTACGTGCCGCTGGTGTAAGCGTTGATCACACACTAGGGGTACCAGTAACTCAACGCGTTACCCTAGGTTCAGATGGTCAAAGTCTAGGTGAGATGGAGTTGCCACAAATACTCACATCTTGGAGTCGTCTGTATCACATGCTGAAGGAAGCATTTCCAGTAGAGCGCTACTTGCAAGGCAAGACTGTCAAAACAGTAATGCAAGATGCCAATGCAGTAGAGGTGCATTGCGAAGATGGCAGTCAATACAAGGCAGAATTATTAATTGCGTCTGATGGCATTCGTTCAGGTGTTAGAGCACAAGTTGCCCCAGATATTCAACCTGAATATGCTGGCTATATTGCTTGGCGCGGTGTCTGTGATGAGGCCTGCCTCTCGCAATACACGCTAGAGACGCTATTTAATCGTTTTGGTTTTTGCCTTCCTAATGGAGAGCAGATGCTCGGTTATCCCGTAGCCGGATCTGGCAACGATACCCGCCCAGGCAAACGTCGCTATAACTTTGTTTGGTATCGACCCGCTTCTGAGCAGGAAGAGTTGGTTAGCTTACTCACCGATGATGATGGTCATTACTACCCTACTGGCATTCCCCCATTAAAAGTTTCCTGGAAACACATTGCCCATATGCGCAAAGTCGCTCGTGATATTTTGGCGCCACAGTATGCAGAAATTTTAGAAAAAACGGCGTCTCCTTTTTTGCAAGCTATTTACGACGTGCGCTCTGAGCAAATTGTATTCGGCAGAATTGCCTTGATGGGTGATGCGGCATTTGTAGGTAGACCCCACGTTGGTATGGGTGTTACCAAGGCAGGTGATGAGGCTATCGTGATTGCAAAACAGATTGAAACCCTGGGCGCCACCCCGGAAGCTTTGCAAGCCTATAGCGCTGAGCGCCTCAAATTAGGCCAACAAGTAGTAGCGCGAGCCCAGTATTTAGGGCGTTATATGCAGTCTCAGGGTAGCAAAGGAACAAGGGATGCCGATAATCTCAAACGGAATGCCGGTACGGTCATGGCAGAAACTGCCATCGACATTAGCGATTTATTAGCCCAAGGGAAAGCAGTGCCTGAATCTGCCCATTAAAAGGCGCATTCAGTTAAGATTTGATAAACAAAAAGTATTCTTATTTAAACAAGTTTTATATGGAGGAGACAACCATGAAACAAAAAGTAACGAATCAAACTAGAAGAAAGATGTTGATTGGCGGCGCTGCTGCTGCAAGCACCCCACTTTGGCTCAACGTTGCCAATGCCCAAGCCGAAACTATCAAGATTGGTTTTCCAACTCCATTGACTGGGCCATTCTCTGCTGAAGCACAAGACCAAGTCAAAGCTGCTGAATTAGCTATCAAAGAATTCAATGATGCTGGTGGATTTAATGGTCGTAAAGCAGAACTTCTAGTGCGTGATGATAAGCTCAATCCTGGTGAAGCTGCTACTCGCACACTCGAATTGATTGAAAAAGATAAAGTGAATTACGTGGTTGGCTCACTTTCTGCCGCTACCCAGCTCTCCATCAATGCCGTATGTAAAGAGCGCAAAGTACTCTTTAACTCCATCAGTCAATCTGATGCGATTAACGAAGTAAAAGATTGGAGTGTCTATACATTCCATGAAGCTTTGAACCCAACCATGACAGCGGGTGCAGTAGCGCGCTACTCCATTCCCCGTTTCGGTAAAAAGATTGTGTTCCTCACCGCTGACTATGCGTACGGACATGAGATGGTGCGTGCGTTTGAGCGTGCTGGTAAAGAAATGGGTGCCACTACCTTGGCTGATATTCGTCATCCATTGGGTGCATCGGATTACTCAGCATTCTTGCCACGCATTAAAGCCTTGAACCCTGATATTTTGGTGCTCTGTAACTTCGGACGGGATTTGGTAAATGCTGCCAAACAATGTACTGACTTTGGTCTGAAATCGAGCATGAAGATCGTGACACCAGTCTTGTTGTACACCTCACGTTTAGCAGGTGGTCCAGAGGCGTTTGAAGGCATCATCGGTGGCACCTCTTACTACTGGGGTCTAGAAGATCGTATTCCAACAGCCAAAACATTTAACGATGCTTTCCGCAAGATGTATAACGGCTCTGTTCCATCCGATTACGGTGCATTAGGTTACGCTGGCGTGAAGAGCGTATTGGCATCGGTCAAGATTGCTAAGTCCACCGACACTATGAAAGTAGTGAGTGCGATGGAGAACCTCAAGTACGACTGGTACAAAGGTCCTGAGTACTATCGCAAGTGCGATCACCAAGCAGTTCAAACCGTCATCATCGTAGAGTCTAAATCTAAGAATATGAAAGACAAATATGATGTCTTCAATATTTTGACAATTGAGCCTACTACTGAGAAGAACATGCGCTCCTGCGCAGAGTTAGGTCACAAAGCCTAATAGCAAAATCAGGGAGGATCAGTTGATCTTCCCTGAACCACTCCCCTTGCACCTAGTGGTCTTGGGGAGTTTTTCTGAGTACATTTATGACTGGTCTGACGTTTGAACTTTTATGCATGCAACTGCTTACGGGAATTGCCCTAGGCAGTATCTATGCGCTTTTAGCACTGGGTTTGTGCCTCATTTTTGGCATGCTCAACGTAGTGAACTTTGCCCATGGCGCTTTTTTTATGGTCGGCGCTTTCTTGGGCGTGTATTTCTTAGGTGTCACTGGCAACTTCTGGTTTAGCTTAATCCTCACACCTTTGCTCACTGGATGTCTTGGCTTGGTAACGGAACGCTTCTTAGTAAGACCGCTTTATGGTCGTGGACTAGACTACCCGCTGCTGCTCACTTTTGGTCTGTCATATGTATTGATTGAAGTCATGCGCGTGACATTTGGTATCGAAGGCTTACCCTCCATCACTCCTGATGGCTTAACTGGCACCATGAATGTTGGCATTGGTTACTTCCCCAAATACAGACTCTTTTTGATTGGTGCAACAGCACTCATTATTCTTGGCGTTTGGTTCTTGATTCAAAAGACACGCTATGGCCTCATTATTAAAGCAGGCGCGGCTGATCAAGAGATTGTTAAAGTACTCGGGGTCGATATCGCCAAAGTATGGCTCTTAGTGTTTGGTCTGGGCTGTGCTATTGCTGGCCTGTCAGGCATCCTGGCTTCACCAACCCGCTCCGTCAACCCAGAGATGGGTATTCCCATTTTGGCGGAGTCATTTGTGGTGACTGTAGTTGGCGGCATGGGCTCACCTGTTGGCGCTGTGGTTGCGGGCTTATTGGTTGGAGTGGTTTACAGCATGACCTCCCTCTTCTTTCCTGACCTATCCGAATTATCTATTTTTGTATTGATGGCCGTTGTCTTGTTAATTCGACCACAAGGCCTCTTTGGTAAAGCGGGGGCGATGGGCTAAGGCTCCGTATTTTATGAATTTATTTTTCCAACTCATCGCTCGTCATCGCGTTTTAGCGAGCACCCTGTTCTTAGCGATCTTCCCGTTCATCATGCCGTATGAGGCGCTGGCAATTAATATCCTCATCTTCGGTTTATTCGCCATGGGCTTTAACCTGCTGTTTGGCTACATGGGCTTGCTCTCATTTGGACACGGAGCCTTTTTGGGTATTGGCAGCTACCTTACTGGTATCAGCATCGTTCACTATGGCTTAGGATGGGCCACTGCCATCTTGGTAGGCGTGATTGGTGCTGCAATTGGCGGACTCATCATGGGCTTTTTAGCGATCCGCACTCGGGGAATTTATTTCTCGATGGTGACATTAGCGCTTGGCCAAATTGTCTATTACATCTTCTATAAAGCAGAAAGTCTGACTGGCGGTGAAAATGGTTTACGTGGTGTCCGCGTCGACTCATTCAACATCTTCGGTATCCCAGTTGACTTCCTCAACCCCATGGTGAAGTACTACATCATTCTCTTCTTCGTAGTCATTGCGATTTGGTTGATCTCCCGTATTTTGAACTCACCGCTAGGTGCAGTCATGGAAGCCATTCGTGAAAATGAAAAACGAGCAGCAGCCTGTGGCTTTGATGTCGCTAGAACTAAATTGCTCGTATTTGTATTGTCAGCTGCCATTTGTGGATTAGCTGGATCATTACGAGCCCTACACCTTTCCATTGTTCCGATTGATTCCTTGCATTATCTGCAATCTGGTCAAGCGGTGATGATGAGCATCTTGGGCGGCATGGGCACCTTCTTTGGTCCATTTGTAGGTGCCGCAGTGATGCTCTACCTTGAAGACGTTGTTACCACCTTTACAAAACATTGGATGGCAGTGGTTGGCCTAGTATTTATGTTCTTTGTGCTGTTCTTCCCTAAAGGTATCTGGGGAACCATTCTGAGCAAGCTACAAGTTAATCGGGATTTAAAATAATGAATAGCGCAAGCACTCCTATTCTTGAAGCGCGCAATGTCAGCAAGAGCTTTGGTAAATTCAAAGCACTACAAAATGTTTCTACTAGCTTTATGCCTGGAACATTAACCGCGATCATTGGCCCCAACGGCGCAGGGAAGAGCACTTTCTTTAACGTCTTAAGTGGCGCATTCCCTCCGACTAGCGGAGAAATCCTCTTTAATGGCAAAGATATTACTGGCATGCAGCAACATGAGTTTGCACGTATTGGTATTTCTAAAAGCTTTCAGATCACGAATGTTTTTAAGCAACTGACCGTTCATGAAAATGTCCGCGTAGCTGCACAAATGGAAACAGCCCGCTATAACTTTCTGCGAAATGCTCAAAGCTATCCAGGTCCGATTGAGCTCGCAGACCAACTTCTGCACCGCGTGAACTTAGAGCATCTGCGCAATAAGAAAACGGGTGATCTTGCTCATGGTCAACAACGGGCTCTAGAAATTGTGATGGCTTTAGCTTGCAATCCCAGCCTCCTCCTTTTGGATGAGCCTACTGCAGGCATGTCCCCTGAAGAGACCTTAGTCATGATGGAACTCATTCGTACTTTGGCTAGCGAGCGCACCGTCATTTTGGTAGAACACAAGATGAAACTTATTATGGGCTTATGCAAGCGCATCATCGTGTTACATCATGGTGAATTTTTAGCTGAGGGCACTCCCGAAGAAATCCAAAATAATGCTGAGGTGCGTCGGGTGTACCTCGGTCATGGTTAATTGAAGGTTCCTTATGTTGCACATTGAAAACTTAAACGCTTGGTATGACCGCAGTCACGTCTTGCAAGGCATCTCACTTGAAGTAAATAAAGGAGAAATTGTGACCTTAATGGGTCGCAATGGTGCCGGTAAGACCACTACCCTGCGCTCACTCATGGGCTTGCTCTCTAAACGTCAAGGCAAAGCCTCAATCGATGGCACATCCTTTTTAGATCTGCCTGCACATGAGCGCTTTCACTTAGGTCTGGCTTATGTACCAGAAGACCGCCGCGTTGTTCCAGGTTTGACTGTTAAAGAAAATCTGGAGTTGGGTGTGATTGCCCAAAAGAGTCGTGGTGATATGAGCGCTTTAGTAGATGAAATTGCTGAGACCTTTCCTAGGTTGAAAGAGCGTCTTCAACAGGATGGCACTTCCATGTCGGGTGGAGAACAACAAATGCTCGCCATTGCTCGCGCCATGATTGCTAAACCAAAAGTCATTTTGCTCGATGAACCCTCTGAGGGCATCATGCCAGTCTTAGTAGAAGAAATGTTTGAGCTCTTTGCAAAACTGAAGCAGCAAGGTTTAACGATTCTGTTAGTTGAGCAAAATGTCCAGCAAGCTTTGAGGATCTCTGACCGCGCTTATATCTTGGATCAGGGAGAAATTGTGTTTCAGGACACCGCCCAGAATCTTCTCAATAACGAGGAGATCCAACAGAAGTATTGCGCTGTTTAGTTCGCTGCTTAGTTAGCTTTTGAGTTAGCCACTTGGTTGATGATTAAATCAAGTGCAACCAATGGCCTAACTGGTGCCAAAAGCTCTCAGGCACCAAGGACAACAACCAAGTTAATATTAAGTAGCGCAGCATCTTGCCGAAAAACATATACATCAGGCACGATTTCCAAGGCAGTCTTAACCACCCTGCTGCAACACACAAGGGGTCACCAAAACCGGGTAACCAAGAAAGCAGCAGCATCTTTGGTCCCCACTCTCCAAGCCAAGCTTTTAGACGACTATCTGTAGTTTCAGCAATGGATTTAATGCGACTGCGAGCGAGCAATCCCAGCCACCAATCCAGCATGCCTCCCAAGGTATTGCCAACCGTAGCCACCAGTATTGCCACCCAATACAAATGGGGATTGAGAGAGATGTAACCAAAGAGAATGGGCTCAGAGCCAACAGGAAGTAGGGTTGCTGAAACAAAGGCGCTAATAAACACTGCTGGAAGACCCACCGAGGGCATGCCAAACCATCCAAAAAAATGCGTGAGTGCGTGCTCCATGAAACGCATACCCCTTTGAGTAACTTTGTTGGGATTGGTTTAATCCCATCTAGGCTATTTTGCCCTGTTTTGTGGATTCTTCATGATTTTCAAATCTTGCTTAAACTAATGCCTTTACAGCAAAAGCAGCACCCATCTTATAAAACGAGAGATTCATGAATCACCCCATTCCCAAGCCTGATCAATATCAAGATATGCGCGAAGCCTTACGCGACCTCTGTAATCGCTTTGATTCGGCTTACTGGCAAAAGATTGATCACGAACGTGGCTATCCAGAGGCATTTGTAACAGCGATGACTGAGGCGGGTTGGTTGGCCGCACTGATTCCAGAGGAATATGGTGGTTCCGGATTGGGCTTGGCAGAAGCTTCTGTCATCATGGAGGAAATTAATTTTTCTGGTGGCAACTCTGGTTCATGCCATGGTCAGATGTACAACATGGGTACGCTACTTCGCCATGGTAGTGAAGCTCAGAAAAAAATGTATCTACCGAAGATTGCCAGTGGCGAGTTGCGCTTACAAAGTATGGCGGTGACTGAACCAACAACAGGTACCGACACCACTAAGCTCAAAACAACTGCAGTCAAAAAAGGTGATAAGTATGTCGTGAATGGTCAGAAGGTTTGGATTTCTCGTATCCAGCACTCAGACCTCATGATTCTCTTGGCGCGCACCACCCCTATTAATGAAGTACAACGTAAATCTGAAGGGATGTCGATTTTTATCGTTAATCTCAAAGATGCTATTGGTAAGGGCATGGAAGTCAGACCTATCGCCAATATGGTGAACCATGAAACCAACGAAGTCTTTTTCGATAACCTAGAAATTCCTGCAGAAAATCTCATCGGTACTGAAGGTCAAGGTTTTAAATACATATTAGATGGCCTCAATGCAGAACGTGTGCTCATTGCTGCTGAATGTATTGGTGATGCCTACTGGTTTATCGATCGTGCACGTCGCTATGCCAATGATCGCGTAGTATTCGATCGCCCGATCGGCAAAAACCAAGGTATTCAATTTCCGATTGCTGATAGCTATATCGAAACAGAAGCAGCCAACTTAATGCGCTTTAAGGCTTGCGAACTCTTTGACAGTCATCAGCCCTGTGGTCCTGAAGCTAATATGTCAAAGTACCTCGCTGCCAAAGCCTCTTGGGAAGCGGCCAACGTTTGCCTCCAAACCCATGGTGGTTTTGGTTTTGCAAATGAATACGATGTAGAGCGTAAATTTAGAGAAACTCGTCTTTATCAAGTAGCCCCGATTTCAACAAACTTGATCTACTCTTATATTGCTGAGCACGTTCTTGGCCTACCAAGATCTTTCTGATTCTGCTAATAGGCCTTTGATATGAGCGTTCGCCCCTTAGACGGAATTACTGTTGTTGCGCTAGAGCATGTGATTGCGGCACCATTCTGCACGCGTCAGCTAGCCGATTTAGGAGCGCGCATCATTAAGATTGAACGCCCTGGTGATGGCGACTTTGCCAGAGGGTATGACAGACAAGTCGAGGGACTGTCATCTCACTTTGTATGGGTCAATCGCTCAAAGGAGAGTTTGACGCTCGATCTCAAACAAGAATCAGCAATTGCCGTATTGAAGAATTTATTAAAGACTGCTGATGTCTTCATTCAAAATTTGGCACCTGGTGCAGCAGCCCGCATGGGACTGACTGCAGAAGCCTTGCAAAAAGATAACCCCGGTTTGATTTTGTGCGCCATCTCTGGCTACGGTAACGATGGTCCTTATCGCGATAAAAAAGCCTACGACCTCTTAATTCAGAGTGAGGCTGGCTTTCTATCGATTACTGGTACGCCTGAGACGCCGAGCAAAGCCGGTAACTCCATCGCAGATATTGCTGCCGGCATGTATGCCTACACCAATATTTTGGCCGCGCTATTGCAACGAGGTAAGACTGGTAAAGGTACTGTCATTGATATCTCGATGCTAGAAGCTTTAAGCGAATGGATGAGCTTCCCAATGTATTACGCCTACAAGGGGGCTAATCCACCCTCTAGAAATGGCGCATCGCATGCCACAATTTATCCATACGGCCCCTTTAAAGCGGGCGATGGCAAGACCGTCATGCTGGGTCTTCAAAATGAACGCGAGTGGGCGAAGTTCTGCGAGACCGTACTCGAAAATCCTGCGCTTGCCAAAGATGAGCGCTTCGATAAAAACTTCAAACGTAATGAAAAGCGCGCTGAATTACTAGAAATCATTAACGCCTGTTTTAGCAAACTCAGCTCTGAACAGTTAATTGCTCGCTTAGAGCAGGCGCAGATTGCTAATGCCCATCTAAATGACATGGAAGGCTTGTGGAAGCACGAGCAATTAAAGGCACGTCATCGCTGGACAGAAGTCAATACTCCCAATGGTCAAATCCCCGCACTGCTGCCACCGGGCTTAAATGACAGCTACGAATATCGAATGGACCCCGTGCCATCGGTGGGGCAACATACTGACGCCATCCTCAAAGAGCTGGGTATAGCGGAATCTGAAATCGCTAATATGCGTGCAAGCGGAGCAATTTAAAGTAGCGGCGATGTGAGATGGGCGGCATTCTCGAGATAGTGATGCCAACGTGGTCGCTTCGCCCAAGTCGTCATGTCTATGAAATCCGATTCGTTTAAATAAGACTGCACTAGTTGGTTCAGCTTGGCGCAGAAATCTTTGTCATAGGCAATCAAGCTAATCTCGAAGTTCAAACGCAAACTGCGTTGGTCAAAATTAACCGATCCAAAGACAGCAATTCTGCTATCCACTAATAAGCTCTTGGTATGTAGCAATCCCCCGCGAAACTCTGCAATCCGCACCCCCGATCGCAATAAATCAGCGTAGTAGCTTTTACTACTCCAGGCAACCAAGGTCGAGTCATTCAACTTGGGAACAATCAGGGTCACTTTCACACCTCGTCTTGCAGAGGCCATGAGGGCCTGCAAGAGACCATCGTCTGGACCAAAGTAAGGAGTCGTAATGGTTAATTCTTCACGGGCATCAATAATGGCCGAGAGCAACACTTGATACAAAATATCATCTCGATATACAGGGCCTGATGCAAGCTCTTGCGCAATGGCAGCCCCCTCAAACGGCGCTGCGGGAGGATTTCTATCATTGAAGTGCGTAATCTTAGGGTTATCAACGCTCCAGTCAAATGAGAAAGTCAGTTCAAACTGCGCTGCTACTGGACCCTCTACGCGAACCATGGCATCAACCCACTCACCCACCCCTGAGTCTTGTTTAAAAGTGCGTGGATCTACCATATTCATACTACCTGTCCACACGATGGAGCCATCAACGACAAATATTTTTCGGTGTAATCGCAGATCTGCCCGTCGAAACTGAAAGCGACCCACCTGAATTGGTAATGCTTCGGTTACCTGAATACCAGCATTGCGAAAACGCGCTGGCCATTTAGATTTAAACCAAGCAGAACTACCTAAAGAATCTAATAGCACTTTACATGACACGCCACGCTTGGCAGCAGCGATTAAAGCCTTTCCAACACGGTCTGCATCTCCACCTAAAGCCCAAATATAAAACTCGAGGTGAAGACTTTTCTTAGCTGCATTGATCTCGTCAATAAAGCATTGCAGAATTTCGAGAGAGTTTGTATGCAGCTCAAGCTTGTTCCCAGCCACAACCGGAGAGCCATTCTTGGCCTCTGCCAGTAGGCTTAAAGCTCTATCCTCTAAAGGCATCCCCAGCCTATCCTTAGCGTATTGCTGACGCATGTTCTCAGTGATCTTTTCATATTCACGATTCATGCGAGTAATTTTTCGCGTTAATTTTCGACCTACCGGACGCTCACCAATCAGGACATATAAACCGATTCCTAACACTGGAAAGGTCATCACAATAAAGATCCAGGCAAAGGCAACGCCAACTGGCCTTCTCACCGCAATAATGACGCCAATAAAGTAAGTGACTAAGAAAAAATGGGCGAAGAGTAGCCAATTTAAGTTCAGCTCAAATGTATGTTTTAGAAATAAGCTTAGTAGGTCATTCATATCAGTTCCAGTTCTGCTGCAATGCCCAAATGATCAGACAATTTCATCCATTCATGCAAAATTTCTGCTGAATGGATCTTAAGTCCACGAACATAAATGCGATCCATGGGTAATAAGGGCTTCACGCTAGGGAAGGTCTTCGCTGGTGTGCCCGTTAAGACTTCAAACACCTCTTCAAACCCTGCAAGCCGCATAGGGGCACTGACACGGTTACGCCAGTCATTGAAGTCGCCAGCAACAATCGTTGGCGCGTCATTCGTCAATTCTCCAATATAACGAATAATCTCTTCTAATTGACGTTCCCTACCCCGTTCAAACAAAGCGAGGTGCACACAAAAACAATGGATCTCTGGGCTTCCATTGCCCAACTGAATCACGCTATGCAATAGTCCACGCCTCTCAAAACGATAGGCAGAGATATCGTAATTTTTACCCTTGTGCAAAGGGTGCTTTGATAATATCGCGTTACCGTGATGGCCATCTGGATATTCCACATTTTTACCGTAGTGCCAGTCATGCCAAAAATCTTCAGAGAGAAAATGGGTTAACTCAGTTAGGGGCCATTGACCAAATCGCCGAATTCTACCGCGATGCTCTTGCTGCAGTTCTTGAAGAAACAATAAATCCGGATGATGACTTCGCATCTTTTGACGCAACTGATAAATAGTGGAATGGCGATGCAGAGGTGATAGACCTTTATGCACATTCATACTCATCACCGTAAAACGACTAACTTTGATTTGGGTCATTCACTCTGCCCTGCTGCGCGCTGGCGACGTACGCGAGCCAAATAGATCTCACCTTCCACCAGTTCTTGGCACTGCATACATTTATTGCAAATAGATGCCTGGTCCCTCAACTCATCAATCGAGTCGATAGGATGGGTGTCTAGGTATTCGCGCAGGTCAATATCCAAGACCTCGTTGCAGAGGCAGACTACTTCAGCCATAAGTCACAAATTAGGGGTATGAGTCTCATTAAACTCATTTTGCCATTGCCTTGATAGAATCGACCGCATGTTGAACGCTTTTTCAGATGCCTTTGCACTTCTTGCCCACCTAGACGGTGGAGTGCTAGGGATCGTCCTGGTCTCCCTACAGGTCAGTATGACTGCCCTCTTCTTTGGGGTTCTGTTTGGACTTCCAATCGGCGCCCTTTTAGCGACCGAAGAATTTACTGGCAAGAAAACCGTGATCGTGACCCTCAACACCCTCATGGGTGTGCCCACGGTCATTATTGGGGTGATTGTTTACCTGCTTCTCTCTCGCACAGGGCCTTTAGGGGCGTGGGGATGGCTTTTCACACCCAAGGGCATGATTGTGGCCCAAACACTGCTAACAACACCCTTAATTGCAGCCTTAAGCCGGCAAATTCTGGAAGATTCCTGGAAGATTCATCGGGATTCATTCATGAGCTTACGTCTGCCACTACTATCTCGCTATCAGTGGCTCATCTGGGACTGCCGCTTTTCGCTGACCATTGCCTTGCTAGCTGGTCTTGCCAGAGCCATTTCCGAGGTAGGGGCAGTCATGATTGTGGGCGGCAATATTCAAAACTCGACTCGAACCATGACTACTGCAATTGCACTAGAAACCAGTAAAGGCGACTTACCATTGGCACTTGCTTTAGGCATCGTGTTGCTGGGAATCGTATTGATTGCAAACCTATTTACTTTTATTGTTCGTCAAATGGTGGAGCGTCGCTATGGCTGATTTGACAGAGCAATTTGAAAAGTACATTGAACTGAAAGACATTACTGTCCTTAGTAATGGTCGAACCATTCTCAACATACCTCATGCCATCATTCCGGCCGATCGGATTACAGCATGCATAGGGCCAAACGGGGCTGGTAAAACTACGCTCTTAAAACTACTCGATGGCCTGATCAAGCCTGATACCGGAACGGTGAACTATTCCTTTAGAAATAAGACAGCATTGGTTTTACATCACACACCCATGATTAAAGCCTCAGCTAGAACCAATATCAGCCTGGTGAGAGATGCAGATTCTGCAATCACTTTGAGTGAGATTGATCAAGTGATTGAGCGGGTGGGACTCAAGAATTTAAGCGCTAGCCCAGCACACAAGTTATCGGCTGGCGAAAGACAAAAACTGTGCCTTGGCAGAGCTATTTTGCAAAAACCGAATTTGGTATTACTGGATGAACCCACTGCAAACCTCGATCCTAGCGCCACCGAGCAAGTTGAAGACATCATTCGAGAATTTAATCAACAAGGATCAGACGTGATTTTTTCATCACACCAACTCGCGCAAGTGCAAAGGCTTGCGCAGTACATCCTCTTTATTGATCAAGGTAAGATAAAAGAAAAGGGACCCGTAGGCCCCTTCTTTTCAAATCCTCAAACAGCAGCAGCGAAACGTTACTTACATCAAGAATTACTAGCTGACTAGAGGCTAATCAATTACTTTGCTGCAGGTGCAGCTGGCGCAGGTGCAGCCGCTGCAGCAACTGGCGCCACAAACGGTGGCGGCGCTACACAAGCTGCAGGTGCAGCAGTTCCAGATACTTTATAGCGTTCAGCCACTCGATTTTGAGCTTGGCAGAGTTGAAATGCACCCACTCTGTCACCGTAAGCAGTTTTAGCTTTCGCCAAAGTGGCAGCTTCTTGTGCCTCAGGAGTTAATGGTGGCAATGTTGCCATCACCGATGCACTAGTTAGCGCGCAGAATATAAAAGCAATGATCTTTTTCATAGCTTTGTCCTTATTTATTAACCTTGTTGTACCAAAGCTCATGATGCTCTTTAGCCCAAGTAGCATCAACGTAGCCAGACATCATGCCGTCTGAGGAGCCTTGCATACCAATTGAACCAATATAAATATGACCCATGGCCATCGTAGTCATCAGAACTGCCGCACAGCCGTGAATAATATTGGCAATCTGCATCGTGCCGCGAATGTATTCAACTTGCATAAATGGCACGATCATGTCTAGCACAAGACCAGATGCAGAGATCACTAAGCCCAAGAAAGTCATACCAAACCAGAACCAAATTTTCTCGCCAAAGTTGAAGAAACCTGCGGGAGGATGTTTTCCACCAAGCATTCCGCCAAATGACATGAGCCAGTTAAGATCACCTTCGCCAGGAATATTTCTGGTAGCAAACAACAGGAAGAAAATAATGATGCTCAGCGTAAATAGCGGGCCAGAATAATTATGGATATTCTTGCAAACCATCAAGAATGACCCAAATGCAGCGCCACCCATTAAAGGCATTGCGAAATACTTTCCGTACAAAATCAACATGCCAGTGAAAGCAAGTCCAACAAAGCTAATCGCCATCACCCAGTGAGTAAAGCGCTCGAAGCCATTAAAACGCTTGATTTTTTGCCCTGATAACGGCGCATGCAATTTGATTGGGCCTTTGATAATAAAGACAGCTGCAATGCCAAAGAAAGCAATCGCCAATAGCCAGCCACCGAAGACGGTAATCACTCCATTGCGAATCACGCGCCACTGCTCACCAGAGCGCTGAATCAGGACACTAGCTTCTTTGTCTGGAATGCTGACATAGTTATATGGGTCGCTATTCGCAGAAGTAAAAATGGATGGGTTAGCTGGCTGAGCTTGCGCTTGCGTACCATTAGCCAAGCTATTCGGATTTGCTGGCACAGACGCAGGTGGAACATCAACCCCGCTAGGCGAAGGCAAGGGTGCCATTGGCCCACGCTCAGCAAAGCTCATGCCGCTCGCGAGAGTGAGTGACAAACCTGCAGCCACCACCAAAGTGCGTAGAACTTTAGAAAATGATCGTTTCATACACATATCCTTAAACGTTTTCGTTTTATTTATTGTTGTTTAGTTGATCACTTAACGCGACTGTATTCGTTTTGACCTTGAGTACGCTTATCAACCGACTCAGTCCAACTGGCTTGATTTTTTGGGGTCCAGTTTTTGGTCATGAAGCCATTGTCCGCACCCATGTATGGTGCAACATCAGGTCGCTTAGCAGCTTTTGCTGCAATTTCTGGTGGCTCTGAACAAGCAGCTAACAGCGCTGCTACTGCAAAACACAAACCGAGAGTTTTGAAATTGAATTTCATTATTTCGCTCCTGGAATTTTTGCAGCAGGCGTTGGAGTTGGC
The DNA here is from genome assembly GCF_018687415.1 of Polynucleobacter sp. UB-Siik-W21. Lineage (NCBI taxonomy): Bacteria > Pseudomonadati > Pseudomonadota > Betaproteobacteria > Burkholderiales > Burkholderiaceae > Polynucleobacter > Polynucleobacter sp. UB-Siik-W21. The sequence continues at coordinate 1,468,110 of NZ_CP061289.1, forward strand.
GCTGGAGTGTCTGGTCCACCATAAGCAGTAGTCCAACCAAAAGCCTTAGAGCCGGCATACTTGCCATTCTTCTCACGAGTGGCAACACGATTATTGAAGATGCCAGAAATAATATCGCTATCGCCACCAATCAAAGCCTTGGTAGAGCACATTTCAGCGCAAAGAGGTAATTTACCTTCTGCCAAGCGATTACGGCCATATTTCTCAAATTCAGCAACGCTACCGTTTTCTTCAGGACCGCCACTACAGAATGTGCACTTGTCCATCTTGCTACGAGAGCCAAAGGCACCCTTACTCAAAAACTGTGGGGCGCCAAATGGGCATGCAAAGGAGCAATAACCGCAACCAATACAAATGTCTTTGTCATGAAGCACGACACCTTCATCGGTACGGTAGAAGCAATCGACTGGGCACACAGCCATACAAGGAGCATCAGTACAGTGCATACAGGCCACTGAAATTGATTTCTCTTGACCGACAATGCCATCGTTCACCGTAACAACACGGCGACGATTTACGCCCCAAGGTACTTCGTTATCGTTTTTACAAGCAGTGACACAACCGTTGCATTCGATGCATCGTTCTGTGTCGCAGATAAATTTCATTCTTGCCATTGTGTTCTCCTGACTTTATTTTTTAACTTAGGCAAATTTTTCGATTTGACACATGGTGGTTTTGGTTTCTTGCATCATAGTCACCTGGTCATAACCATATGTAGTCGCAGTATTGACCGCTTCACCTTGAACTACTGGTGCTGCGCCCTCTGGATAGTACTTACGAATGTCTTCGCCCTGCCACCAGCCAGCAAAGTGGAATGGTACGAAAGCAGTTCCCTGATCAACACGCTCGGTAACCATTGCACGTACTTTGATCTTGGCGCCGGTTGGCGACTTTACCCAAACGTAATCCCAGTTCTTAATGCCACGATCTGCTGCAGCCTTAGGATTAATTTCCACAAAGTTTTCTTGTTGGAGCTCTGCTAACCATGGGTTAGAACGGGTCTCATCACCACCACCTTCGTACTCAACCAAACGACCAGAAGTCAGAATGATTGGGAACTTCTCATATAACTTGTCATTCAAGTTTTGATCTTGAACAGTCTTATAGAGCGTTGGTAAGCGCCAGAAATTCTTCTTGTCTGCAGAAGTTGGATACTTGCGCATCATCGGTGCATTAGTACTGTAAAGCGCTTCACGGTGAATTGGAACTGGGTCTGGGAAGTTCCAGACAACCGCACGTGCTTTGGCATTTCCAAATGGATGGCAACCATTCTTCATCACAACGCGTTGGATACCACCAGACAAATCGGTCTTCCAGTTTTTACCTTCAGCGAGTTTTTTCTCATCTTCGGTTAACTGATCCCACCAACCTAATTTCTTCACAAAGACGTGGTCAAACTCTGGGTAGCCAGTAGTAATGGCAGCACCCTTGGAATGAGATCCATCTCCGGCCAACAAACTCACTCCTTCACGCTCAACACCGAAGTTCGCGCGGAAGTTACCGCCACCCTCCATCACAGTCTTGCTGGTGTCATAGAGGTTTGGTGAACCTGGATGTTTGATTGCGGCTGTGCCGTAGCAAGGCCAAGGCAAGCCATAGTAGTCACCTGTTGTGTCGTACCCAGTCACAGGATCAACTCCACCACGAGACTTCAAGGTCTTCGGATCGAATGTTGCAACCATTCTCATATGCGCTTTGAGACGCTCAGGCGTTTGACCGGTGTAACCAATCGTCCAGACAGAACGATTAATTTCACGCAAGATATCCTCAATTTGTGGCTCTTTCCATTGCTTACCAGCAAATTTAGAGTTGAGCATCTTGTAGTTCTTGGATAGCTCTTGACCAAAACCTAAGCGATCAGCAAAAGCTTGCATGATCACATGGTCAGGAACAGATTCAAATAATGGATCGATCACTTTCTCGCGCCACTGCAATGAGCGGTTTGATGCAGTAGCAGTGCCACAAGTCTCAAACTGGGTTGCTGCTGGCAACAAATAGACATTGCGGTTCTTGTTGATTGTCTGTCCTTCTGCTGGTGGCATTGCAGCCATCGCAGCGGTTGCACTTGGATAAGGATCCACTACCACCAAGAGATCCAACTTATCCATCGCACGCTTCATATCTAAGCCGCGAGTTTGTGAGTTTGGAGCATGACCCCAGAAGAACAAACCTTTCACGTTAGTCTGCTGATCAATCATGTCGTTCTTTTCAAGAACAGCATCCACCCAACGAGAAACAGTGGTACCTGACTTCTCCATCATGTCTGGTGCATAGCGACCTTTAATCCAGTCGTAATCAACGCCCCACACTGCTGCGAAGTGCTTCCATGAACCAGCTGCCAAGCCATAGTAACCAGGCAATGAATCTGGGTTAGGACCTACGTCAGTTGCGCCTTGAACGTTATCGTGGCCGCGGAAAATATTAGTACCACCACCAGATTTACCAACGTTACCGAGAGCCAACTGCAAGATGCAGGAGGCACGCACCATTGCATTACCAATGGTGTGCTGGGTTTGACCCATACACCAAACAACTGTACTCGGACGATTTGTTGCCATAGTCTTGGCTACTTGATAAACCTGTGCCTCTGGAACACCGCAAGCCTCTTCAACTGCAGCAGGCGTCCACTTTTCCATCACTTCTTTGCGGATCTCATCCATACCGTATACGCGGTCGTTGATGTACTTCTTATCTTCCCAGCCGTTTTTGAAGATGTGATACAGAACGCCGAACAAGAAAGGAATGTCGCTACCTGAACGAATACGAACGAACTGATCTGACTTAGCAGCGGTACGGGTGTAACGTGGATCAACCACAATCACTTTGCAGCCGTTTTCCTTAGCGTGCAACAACATCAACATTGAAACTGGGTGAGCTTCAGCAGCGTTGGAGCCAATATACATGGCTGCCTTGGCATTCATCATGTCGTTATAGCTATTGGTCATCGCGCCATAACCCCAGGTATTGGCTACCCCGGCAACTGTGGTCGAGTGACAGATACGCGCCTGATGGTCTGTATTGTTGGTGCCAAAGAAAGAGACCCACTTACGCAGTAAGTAGGCCTGTTCATTGTTGTGCTTTGATGATCCAATAAAGAACATCGCATCTGGAGAATACTTCTCACGAATACCCTTCATCTGAGCGGTAATTTCAGTAAGTGCCTGATCCCAAGAAATACGCTGATACTTACCATCCACCAGCTTCATTGGGTAGCGCAAGCGATAGTCACCGTGACCATGCTCACGCAAAGCAGCACCTTTGGCACAGTGCGCGCCCATATTGATTGGGGAGTCAAACACTGCGTCTTGACGAACCCAAACACCATTCTCAACTGTGGCATCTACCGCACAGCCTACTGAACAGTGAGTACAAATCGATCTCTTGACTTCAATCTTGCCCTTGCCGTCCAGCATGGCTTTACTTGGCTCAGCTACAGCTTTTTGCACCAAGCTTAATTGGCTAGCAGCAATACCAGCACCGATACCGACGCCTGAACGCTTTAGGAATGTTCGACGATCCATCGTCGGCACCGCTGCTTTTAAGCCACGCGATAAGCTGCCGATGAGGCGTGATGAAGTACGACTGCTTTGTGGGGTATTTGATTTACGAGTCAGACTCATATGATGTCCCTGGGAAAGTTTTTTTATTTATTAATGATTAAATCAATTCAACTGAAACCAACTCTTTAGAGCATGGTGCTTTCGTAATACTTACGCATGTGCGCAGTAATCGTTTGGCCTTTGCTCTGATCTTTTACGGTGCTACCAATTTCTTGAATAACAGCCTTACCAATAGAGGTTTGGGAGGCTACGGCAACCGCACCTACTGCAGCGCCTGCACCAATAAAGAAGTTGCGGCGAGATGGCTTATTTTCTTCGCTAGATACAACTTTGGATTTCGTGCTCATGGCATGCTCCTATTTGGTTATTCTTGATATCCGTCAAGTGTAATTCGTATTTGCATTTTTGACACTTATATGACTTGTAGGGCTAACTAGGACTTTCCCTTTGTTGCAATGCAACATTAAATCATGTCAAAACTTTGTCCCTCAATCGCTAGGAATTCTCGGGTTAGCGTGGCGATTGGACGATACAAATGCATCTCGGGAATGTCTTCAATCGCATCACATAAGTCCTCAAACCAAGGACGAATATGCGCATTGAAAAAAACCCTTTGATTTGTAAGGTTTGATACCTCTACATCGTCACCCGCAATCAGATATCGCATCACCTCGCAAAGTGCAGAGATATGGTCTTCGGTTTCAGTAACTTCTTCAGCCGACTCAAGACCAAATTCCTCTAATGCCTTACGAATATTGACTAAGGGTCTTTCATTTAAATGACCAGCCATATAGAAAGAGCCATTAAGAACCACATTAGGCTTGCCCACACTAATAAAGTTCAGATCAAACTCATCATGCCAAGCTTTGGCTGGATTGTTCTTGGCTACCTCAACAACATCCATCCAGGCTTTAGCCAAAGGCGCCTCATCGCTTGCATCCTGCTGATCTGCAGTAGCCGCAATTTGATCAAGCAACTCTTGATCTGGTGGCAAATGAAAAAATCTGGCGATCAGACCATAAAGATCCGCTCTCGCCAAATCCTCTGGCAGGCCTACATCACCTACTTCAGTTGATGCATTCTCTTTTTCGCTCATGTTTCTTTTTTCACCATATCCACTACTCGACAATCACCACACATCTTTAATCTATCCATTGCCGCTCCAGCAAAGGCACCATGAGCACCAAGCTTAGTCAGCATCAGATCAACCATCTTCGCAGTACCGAAGGGCTTTCCACAACTGATGCAGTGAAACGCTTGCGTTTCATTCAGCACCACCTTCTGTTTCCGTTGCTCAACTGTTTGTAGGCGTGGCATTAAGGTGAGAGCATGCTCGGGACAAGTTTGCGCACAAATGCCACATTGCACACAATGCTTCTCAATAAACGACAATATGGGTTCATCAGGATTATCGAGCAGCGCGCCCTCCGGACAGCTGCTGACACAAGACATGCATAAAGTGCAAGCGTCTTTGTTAATTGCCAGACCACCTAATAAAGAATTGTTTGGCAAAGCCACACCCAACTCAGGCAATGGTGTCTTTGCTTGCTTTTGTAGATGCTCTAGCGCAGCTTCCAAGGTTTCACGCTTTTGATTGGAGAGGCCATAACTGGCGGGGGTGCACATGACATCCAGAGCGCCCCGTTGACGCAGCGTACCCATGGCTTTCGATACACCTTGAAGATCGTCTACAGAATCAGCCACTACCAATTGAATGCGCGCTTCAAAGCCATAGGCTTGCAAAATAGCATTCGCTAATTGAGCCTGCTCTTCAAGAGCGGCACGATAAGCCGGATCTTCATCACCACTCAATAGCATGATGACTTCAGCAAAGCCGTAGGTTAAAGCCCCCAACCAGAGATCTAAGCCAGTAGAGGCAATATGTTCTATGCCATAAGGAATAACAAATGATGGCAGTCCTTCATATTGTTTTGGCATCACATGCGCGGAGCGGCCCAAGCCATCAATCATGCGAGTGCCAGCCTTCAAGGTATGTAAGAGCAAGCTTGGGGCGACTGATTGATTGAGCTTTTTGGCTTCAGCATGAAAAACGCTAGCCAAGGTTTTTAATTCTTTACCTTGATGCGGCACGCTTGGATAGTTATAGCGCATCGCCCCCGATGGGCATACAGTCGAGCAAGCACCACAACCCATGCAAAGATTAGGATTGACTTCAACGCTACCTTGCCCATTTTTAAAGATAGAACGGATGGCACCGGTAGAGCAGACATCAATACAGGCACTACAGCCTACTTTACCGTTGCGTCCATGGGCACAAACTTTTTCGTTGTAGGCAAAATATTTAGGCTTCTCAAACTCACCCACCATCTCTAATAATTGATTTACAACCAATGCTTGATCAAGAGGATCTTTACCAGGAGCAAAGTAGCCCTGAGGAGTTTGGCTCATCGGCATTTTTGGATCTGCGCGTAAATCCAAGATCAAATCAAATTCGGCGCTGCGTTTACGTTCCACACGATCAAATGCAATGGCGCCAATACTGGCACAGGCGGTCACACAGGCTCGATGGGATTTACATTTGTCTAAATCAATTTGAAATGAGAGATCAATGGCATTTTCAGGGCAGACTTCAACGCAAGCCCCGCAACGAGTACACATCTCCGGATCAATTGGGTTTTGTAAATCCCAATCTACTGAGAAATTACCCAGATAACCCTCAAGCTTAGTCACTACGCCGGTATAAATGGGATAGTTGCGCACTAAAGGCAAATCACCTGACTCGGTACACAACACAGAGATACCCAAAGAAGCGCCAAGCTTTTCTGCCCAAGGTAAGACCTGAGATCCAGGGCCTACTAATAACAATCTTCCCTGACTTTCATAATTCACCACAGGCACAGGCTCAGCTTCGGGCATATCAGCCAAAGCCAAAAGTGCCGCAATCTTAGGTCCTGATAATTTTGCTTCTTGCGTCCAACCGGCAACTTCGCGAATATTGACAAAGCGCAATGGCGCCACCAAAGGCTTTTCAGATTGCTCTGCTAATTCAGCAAAGAGTGCTCCCTCTTGCGTGCAAGCTACGACTAGAGAGTCAGAACCATCCAGGGCTTTTAAAAAAGATCCAACTTCCTGTCGACATAAGGAACGATGTACTGAAACACCCAAAGCCTTCGCATCCAAAGGCATCGTGCCATTACAGTTACAGACTAATTTTTGACTCATTGACAACCTTCTTAGGTTTTTTTCTGATCTGACGCAAGCGGCATTTTATCCAGACTGGCAGATTTTTCCTGTGCTTGGATTTGAGTGGATGTTAAATCACTTTGTGTGGGAGCCTCTAAAGTGGCTTGATCAGGCTCTGCTGCTTTAGTAATCCCAGCAGGCCCTTCCTTTTGATCAGCTTCATCACTACTCTTCTTGAAGAGATTAAGCATATCGCTTTGGACCATTCTTTCTAGCATGCCAGGTGGTAAAGGATCCGGCTTGGAATAGTCATCAATATAGATATCTAGACCATCCATCACATTGAAATGGGGATCAGTAAACATCTTCTTAAGAGCGGCCTGCTGAACAGCAGGATCAACATCCGGTTTCATAAATGCAGAAAAGTCCGGCGCAAAGCGATCGATCTTTTCGACATCATCTAAAGTCGCTGGCGGTGGCACCTCAGGATCTGGGGCCTTCATTTCTGCATTTGTCTGAGCTAGTGGCTGAGTAGCTTCTTTTTGTTGCTCCGCTACTTCATCCTCTTTGCCTGCCTTACGGCGTGACCAGCGACTTAGAAAACCATCTGCCATCATTCCTCCGCTGAGCGCTCGGCGCCTTTAAATGATGCTGGCTTGTGCCGTTTTTTGGGCTCAGGTCGATAATTTTCATTGACATACTCTTGCAGCCAAGAGGCATGCTCATCATTCATAGGAACAGTGTCCACTGACTCTCCTCCATCAAGCAATCGTGCTGCTTCGTTATAGCTCACACAGATACGATGAGGAACGGCAATACTGACTTCCGCTTTAGCCATCTCAAGTGACCGTGCATCAATATAGCGATCAATCTCTTCTTCCAAGCGCCACATCACAAACCATGCGGGCGTTGTTGCAGAAACGTTCAGGTAATAGCCTTCAGCCTCATCAGGAAAAAGATTTAATTCAAAGCCGGTGAATAACCAAGATTCACCCTCAGCATCACGACCCAAGAACTGCCCTGAGATAGCGCTATTTTGATTGGCATTGAATTGTCCAAAATCAGGGAGCACTTCCTGAGGAACCCATCGGTATGACACCCATGGGTTATCCATATTTTGTTTACGCATTAGCACTGCAAAGCGCATAAGTACCCAGCGCCTTAGGTGTTCTGAACCACAATGTTCGGAAATTTGCTGCTCATATCTTTTGACAGAGTAGCAACACGAATAGCGACTTGTCTTGCGATGTTCTTATAGATTGCACTAATGGCTCCATCCGGGTCAGCAACCACAGTTGGACGGCCAGCATCTGCCTGTTCACGAATCGATAAATTCAGTGGCAATGAACCCAAGAAATCAACGCCATACTCTTTGCACATTTTTTCACCGCCACCACTACCAAAAACATGCTCTTCATGACCGCACTGAGTGCAAACATAAGTACTCATATTTTCAATAATGCCGATGATCGGCACACCGACTTTTTCAAACATCTTTAAACCTTTGCGAGCATCCAGCAGTGCGATGTCTTGCGGCGTAGTCACAATGACCGAGCCGGTAACAGGCACCTTTTGCGATAAGGTCAACTGGATATCACCAGTGCCTGGTGGCATATCAACAATCAAGTAATCTAGATCACGCCAGCGGGTTTGACGCAGTAGTTGCTCCAAAGCAGAAGTCACCATAGGACCACGCCATACCATTGGTGCATCTTCTTCAATTAAGAAACCAATAGAGCTAGCTTGCAAGCCATGGCCTTCCATTGGCTCAATCGTATTCTCTTCAACAGATTCTGGTCTACCGGTAATACCTAACATCATGGGCTGACTTGGCCCATAGATATCGGCATCTAATATTCCGACTTGCGCACCTTCAGCTGCTAACGCTAATGCCAAGTTCACAGCAGTGGTTGATTTACCAACTCCACCCTTACCGCTCGCAACAGCAATAATATTTTTCACGCCCGGCAATAATTTAACGCCCCGTTGCACAGCATGCGCGACAACCTGACTGCTCACATTCACGCTGACGTTTTTAACCCCAGGCAATGCGCGCACAGCATTGATAACGGATTTACGAATCAAATCAAATTGACTTTTAGCGGGATACCCCAAAACAATATCGAACGAAACATCGCCATCTTCAATACGCAAATTTTTGAGGTTTTTAGCTGTTACAAAGTCGATCTTTGTATTGGGATCAAGCAAGCCCTTGAGGGCTACTTGTACAGCATCTACAGTAACTGACACTACTTTCTCCTATGCTCAGTAGCTCTGAATACATCTTCAGAACTGCTTTAATTAATTTTTGGAACATCAAGTAGATTAACCGCACCAGCAAAACTTTGCTGAGCAGGTGCTTATGGATCTCTTGGTAATTATTGAATAACCGGAAAACCTGCTTCCGTAATGATCTGACTGGCCTGCTCAGCCGATAAGGAAGTTTCTAGATTGACCATCTGAGATGGCAAATCAGCCTGTACTGTAGCTTGCGGATCCTGAGCTTGAATTGCCCTCGTTACGGCATTAATACAGCCCCCACAGGTCATACCGGATACTTTAAGACTCAACATATCAACCTTTTTGCATTGAATTTACTTGGCATGAAGTAGATTATCTTCCATATGAACACCCTAAAAGAGATGAGTTCTGAGCTTTTTACCTTAGATATTGGTGGAATGACCTGTGCCTCTTGCGTTGGGCGGGTTGAAAAGGCGCTTCATCAGATCCCTGGAGTAGAAGCTGCCAGCGTCAATTTAGCAACTGAGCAAGCCAGAATTCGCCTCAATACATCATCCCCTAGCAACATTGCTGAGGTTATTGCGGCAGTGAATAAAACCGGCTATGAAGCGCGCTTGAGCAATCCCCACTCAAGTGCAGAGATAAAACCCTCGCATTCATTTTGGGGGGCAGATGGTCTGGGAAGAGTGTTACTGAGTTTTGCTTTATCAGCGCCACTCATCTTGCCAATGCTGTTAATGCCCTTTGGGATTCATTGGGTGCTATCTCCCAAATGGCAACTGCTCTTAGCAAGTCCAGTGCAATTTTGGCTTGGGTGGCGATTTTATAAGTCTGGTTTTAAAGCACTTCTGTCAGGCGTTGGCAATATGGATTTACTAGTTGCCATTGGGACAAGTGCTGCTTATGGTTTGAGCGTATCTCAAATGCTGACTTCACCGCATGCAGTTCATGAGCTCTATTTCGAGGGGTCTGCTGTCATTATTTGTATGGTAATTCTTGGCAAATGGTTAGAAGCTCGTGCAAAGCAACAAACTAGTGAAGCGATACGAGCACTACAAAAACTTTGGCCAGAGCATGCAAAAGTCATTGACCCTAGGATTGCTATCGCAGAGGGTGTTCCACTCGACCAATATCGCGATCTCCCTCTAGAGCAGGTTTTCCCTAAAGACCGTGTATTGGTTTTACCTGGGGAGCGCATTCCTGTAGATGGCTTCATCTTGCTTGGATCTAGCCATATAGATGAATCGCTCCTGACCGGAGAAAGTGAGCCAGTTAAAAAAATACTGGGTGTAAAAGTCATTGGTGGATCACTGAATGGCGAAGGCTTACTGGTGGTTGAGGCGCAAGCTGTTGGCGTAGAAAGTGTTCTTTCCCAAATCATTTCATTAGTAGAGGATGCGCAAACCCAAAAAGCGCCCATTCAAAAATTAGTAGATCAAGTCAGTGCAATCTTTGTACCGAGCGTGATTGTGATTGCCATCATCACTGGATTGGTAAATTGGTTTTACCTGGACTCTGCATCGATTGCCATACTGAGAGCAGTCTCTGTCCTAGTGATTGCCTGCCCTTGCGCTCTTGGCTTAGCAACACCTGCAGCCATCATGGCGGGAACTGGTATTGCAGCGCGCTTTGGTATTTTAATTAAAGACCCTCAAGTACTTGAGTTAGCACACCGCTTAAGTATTGTTGCGTTTGATAAAACAGGTACTCTCACGATTGGTAAACCCAGGCTTCTCAATATCATTTCATTTACTGATTCTGTAGATGAAGATGCCATCTTAGCGAGTGCTGCAGGCTTGCAATTGGGTAGCGAGCATCCCTTAGCTAAAGCCTTGCTAGATGCAGCTAAACAAAAAGGGGTCAGCCCAATACCACCCTTGAAAAGTAAGGCGCTAGCAGGTATTGGCATTAGCGGTAAACCGAGTGCTGGTAGTTGGATGGGTCAAAGCCTCTGCTTACAAAGTGTTGCCTCACTAGATGCAAACCCACACCAAGCAGACATTATTCAAAAAGCACAAGTGTGTTTCGATGCAGGGCAGACTGTTTCTGTGCTCATGAATGAAGCTACTTCGTCTCCGATTGCGATCGTTGCCTTTGGTGATGAACTCAAACCGAATGCCAAAGAGGCGATCGCTTCTTTACAGCAACTGCACATTCGTACCGTGATGCTCTCGGGTGATAACACTGCGGCAGCAAATCGCGTGGGTCAGTCCATCGGGATCGATGAAGTCTTTGCGCAGGTGATGCCAAGCAACAAAGCAGATATTATTCAGAAACTGCAATCCTCTCAAAAAGATGGTGATCGTCATTGGGTGGCGATGGTAGGTGATGGCATCAATGATGCTCCCGCTCTCGCAACAGCAGATGTTGGTATGGCCATGTCTACCGGTACTGATGTTGCAATGCAGGCTGCAGGCATTACTTTGATGCGCGGAGATCCCACTTTGGTGGCGGATGCTATTGATATCTCCAAGAGAACCTGGAGAAAGATTCAGCAAAACTTATTCTGGGCTTTTATCTTCAACTCCACCGGAATTCCGTTGGCAGCACTAGGCTATCTTTCACCAATGCTCGCCGGCAGTGCCATGGCACTCTCGAGCTTTTGCGTTCTGAGTAACGCCTTACTCCTAAAACGCTGGCGCCCCTCTCACGCGTAAGCAATCTTTATTTGGGGATTTTACGAATGAGCTCAATATCGCCATAAATAGCGCGTGTTTCTGATTTTGTATTGTCAGTATCAGTTAATAAGGCAATCCCAATAACTTCGCCAGGAGCCTCACCATAAGCACGTCTGTAATCAGCGGCAAGATCACGTTGGTGTTTGTGCCAATTTCCTAAATTTTCCCAACCAGAATCCACCACAATCATTTTGATACGCGAGGTATGCGCATTGGTAATGACCGTGTCGATTGGAGATTTACCTGACCAGATATACATCAAAGTAGCGTATGGCATTTCTTGACCGCTAATGAGATTGGCCATCTCAAATGTCATTTTTTCTTTTAAAGAAAGTTTTGATTTATTGCCATCAAAGGCGACCAAAATTCTTAAGGGCGCATCATCTTGATAACTCTCAGCATTGTCAGCATCAGGCAAAGCGCCTAAAGCCTTCCATTCCCACTGTAACCATAAATTATTTGCTTGACGTGGGCGCAGTTTCACCGCCAACCCTGAAGCAGAGGTTTTGGAGTTGGCACTCAAAACAGTTTTGCCTTGGTAAGTTTCTAGGCGATAAACCGTATTCTTTTTATAAGGAGCAATCCGATAGAAATTCCAGCCATTAGGCATCCCATCGCGCGGAGTCTCAGCCGAAAATTTTGGCAACTCATCTTGTGCAGGAATTTGAGCGACATTAAAAGCCTGCCCTGACTCATTTTGCACTGACCCGCCACCCAGCCCTGCGCAAGCCGTTAGAGCCAGCGCAATGCAGACAATGAAGAAAAGGGAAAGGAGCTTGGGCATGGGCTAATTGTCCCAATTATTGACCTAAGTAAGTCTAAAATCAAAGTATGCGCCGACAATCTCCCTCTAGCTGGGCTGCAATCTGCATCTGTATTGCAGCAGTGGTGCACTTTGCTCTAGGATTTGCGATTGAATTCTCGGTTGATGAAGCGCATTACGCACTGTATGCACAGCATCTAGCGTGGAGCTATTTTGATCATCCGCCACTCGTTGGCTGGATTCAGTGGCCACTAGTAGCACTCGCCTCCTCCGAAGGCATTATTCGATTGATCCCAGAGTTACTCTGGGTACTTTCCTGTTTCTTGGTTTATCAAGTGACTTTGGAGGTGCATCACTTTATCCAAGGACGTAACGCTGGATATCTGACAAGTGCACTACCTTCGTCTAACACTTGCGGACTCATGGCAGTACTAGCCATCATTGCGGCACCAATGCCACATGTATTAGCAATTGGCTTGTTACCCGACAGCTTACTCATTCCGCTGAGTCTAGGTCTGCTGTTGATGGCACTACGCTGGTTAATGAAAGATCACTTCAGCATTGCTGATTGGCTTATCACTGGAGCATTGCTTGGTTTAGCGGGACTCAGTAAATATACTGCCGTCTTTACTGCAATGGCATTGCTGCTGATTTTTTTAAGTAGCCCTAGAAAACCTTGGATTAACAAAATCGGTTTTTGGCTTGCTGCAATTGTTGCTCTTCTACTCATTAGTCCTGTTCTATATTGGAATTGGACTCATGACTGGATCTCATTTAAATATCAAGTGGCTCATGGAGCTGGCAGTGTTTGGCTCTGGCGCAGATTTGGTGGCTACCTGGCTATCCAAGTGGTGGTCTATGGACCCCTACTCATTTTAGGTGCCTATCTTTTTATTAAACATTGTATTCACGGCACCAGACTAGCTTTATTAGCCTTACTAGGATTCTTTGTGATTCCTTTTGTAATCTTTACAAGTCTCTCTGGTGGTGGCGGATTACCACACTGGACATCGCCTGCATGGTTTTGTCTGGCGCCATTTGCAGGCATTGGCTTAGCAAAAGCATGGTCCACTCAACGTCATCAGCTCATTCGAATTTTATTCATCGTACAAGTTGTACTCTGTTGTATTGGATTTACCTATGTTCTGTCTGGTGGCATGAATTCAGTAGCTATCAAATCCAACCCGATTGCAGATCTCTATGGCTGGAAACTAGCAGGTCAAAAGGCTGCTGAATTAAGGCAAGCAACAAAAGCGAGTGGGATCGCCGTTCAAAATTGGACTTTAGGTAGTCGCACCGCTTGGTATGCCCAACCGCTTCCAGTGTTTGTTTTGGATGAACGTCAAGACCAGTTTGATCTCTGGTTTGGGCAATTGCCCCGTGGGGCAAACATCATCCTCATAAATTGGTCGGGAATGTCTTTTGCACCCCCGCTTGGTAAGCAGTCTGCCTTTGAACGCTGCGAAGCTTTGGATACCCTAGAAATTGTGCGATTTGGACAAATCTTGTCTAAATTTGACTTTAGCCTTTGCAGCAACTGGCAAGGCACTGGTTTAGCGAAGTAATTCACCCAAATTCAAGACCTTAGGCGCCCAAAGCATTATCCTTACGCCTATGAGTTCACTGCCCCAGTCCACCCCAAAAGCCCAATCTGGGTGGAAATCAATGCTAAAGCGCGCCTGGCCGACCATTCGCATTTTGCTATCCATCGCCCTGCTTTGGAAAGCCACCAGCGGAATCGACTGGCATACCCTCCTTGATTCTGAAATCAAGATGCAACCAGCTTGGCTAATAGCTGCAGGAGTAGCAATTTGTTGCGCGTTTATTTGTGGCGGTCTGCGTTGGGGATTTTTAATGCGGAGTGTGGGTTTTCAAGGTGGCTTCAAAACTTATATCGCTCTATATTTTGCTGGCGGACTCATTAACCAAGGACTACCAAGTACGCTAGGGGGAGATAGTTATCGCGCCATCACCGCAACACATCTCAACAGCACCGGAAATCTCACTGAAACACAAGAGCTTGATAAAGAGCTTCATCACTCTGTTGATTTAGAGCATGCCCCTGCAAAACTGCGCCTCAGCTTTGCGATGGTTTTAGTGGATCGCTTTTTAGGTTTAGCGGGCAATAATTTACTCGGTGGCTTAGGCTTAATTCTCGGTGGCGCTACGCTTGCTGCCTGGGGACAAGATTTAGGTTACGCCGTTGTTGCCGTCATGGTGTTAGCAGGGTTAATCATCGCCTTGGTATTGGCTTGGGCGCCAACCCGTCAACTACTGCAAAACTTACTTGACCGCCTGCGTATGAACAACGCCATGCCTGGTATTCGTTTGGCCTTTTCCTGGCCGATGAATATTGCACAAGCCCTCTTCGCAATCGCCATTCATGGCTTCATTATTTTGGCTTTTGGTTGTTGCCTCAGAGCCTATGGTGCTGAAGCGCCAATCTCTAGCCTGATGATTGGCCTGCCCGCATTAAGTCTTTTGTTAATGCTCCCGATTAGTATTTCTGGCTGGGGTTTGCGTGAAGCAACTCTATCGTCTGTGCTAGCACTATGGGGCGTTAACCCTTCACTTACTGTATTAGCCTCTATAAGCTATGGTGCAATTACTGTGATCTCAGTCCTGCCGGGTGCTTACTTTTTATTAAAACGAAAATAATTCTTTCAGAGCAAAATTATGACTATTAGCGTCAATACCATGCGTGCCATTGATCATTGGGTTGGAGTACCCCTTTGCGCAATTGCCAGCCCATTAGTGGTATTGATAGATGCTGTAAAAAGAATTTTTAGCCGTGGTCCAAAAACTCCCAAGAAATTACTGTTTATCGAACTCTCCGAAATGGGGAGCGCCATCTTGGTTGACCCAGCGATGCGCAATGCACAAGCGCGTGGCGCTGAATTATTTTTCTTAATCTTTAAGAGCAATCGCGCTAGTCTCACCCTTTTAAATACGGTTAAGCCAGAAAATATTTTCACGATTGACTCTTCAAGCTTGGGTGGATTAATTAAAGACACCTTGCGCTTTTTGCTCGTCGCCCGTGCACATCGCATCGATACCGTGATTGATCTTGAGCTCTTCTCACGCTTTACTGCCCTTCTCACTGGACTATGTGGTGCTCGTCATCGCGTGGGCTATCACATTTTTCACGGGGAAGGTTTATGGCGTGGCTTCATGCTTACCCGCAAGGTGCATTACAACCCGCACATTCACATTACTAAAAACTTTCTCTCTTTAATTCATGCAGCTTTTGCAAAAGAGATTGAAGTGCCTTTTAGCAAAATTCAGATTCCGGATTCTGAAGTCAAACTTGAGCAAGCCATCATCCATCCAGATGTTATGAAAAAAGTGCTTGCTCGGATTGAAAAGAAAGCTGCTGAAGCCGGCATTCCCTATACCTATGGAAAAAATCGCCTCATTTTGATTAATCCGAATGCTAGCGATCTCTTGCCACAACGTCGCTGGGCGCAACAGCGCTTCTCGGAGCTCATTCAAGCTGTAAATCAGCGCTATCCAAACGATTTAATTCTGATTACGGGCTCCCCTACTGAATTTGTCTATGTCGATAAAGTGCGCTCTGTTGCCAACGTTAAAAATGCTCTGAACTTTGCAGGCCAAGTTACCTTTACTGAATTGCCACCGCTGTACACGCTATCTGATGTGATGGTGACCAATGATTCTGGCCCAGGTCACTTCTCTGCAGTGACACCACTCAGAACAGTGGTTCTGTTTGGACCAGAGACGCCCGCCCTCTACGGCTCTATTGGTAACTCTATTGCAATCACCGCCAATCTTGCTTGCTCACCTTGTGTGAGCGCAGCTAATCATCGCAAAACACCTTGTCAAGATAATGTCTGCATGCAAGCCATTTCGGTTGCGCAAGTATTGGATAAAGTGACTGTTCAATTGCAAGAAGCGGATAGAGCAAAAGGTCGTTCAGCTGGATGAGCAAGACAGTAATCCCCAAACTAGCTTGGTTTGTCCCGCTTGCTCCTATCGCTCTTGCTGCAGCGATTTACTTTGGGGAATTTCAAAGTAGTAGCTTTTTATTCATTAATCGTCTTACCCAGTTATTGCCTGACACAGTTTGGGCCTGGCTCACTTTTCTAGGGAATGGCTGGGGCATATTTGCATTGGCATTTCCGCTACTCCTTTTAGCGCCCCGCTTACTCACTGCCGGTTTATTTGCAGGTGCCCTCTCCGCAATTGCCAGCACAATTCTCAAAAACGGGTTTGATCTTCCAAGACCAGCTGGTCTTTTAGAGAATGGTAGTTTTTATCGCATTGGCGAGCCCCTGCTGCATAAAGCATTGCCATCAGGTCACACCCTTACGGCTTTCGCGATTGCCAGTGCACTGTATTTTGTCTCCAGCAGAGCGAAGCGTAGCCATCTATTGCCACTGTTCTTGGTTGCGGCATTAGTAGGCTTATCGCGCAGCGCAGTTGGCGCACATTGGCTCACAGACATATTGGCCGGAGCAGGCGTTGGCATTTGGTGTGGGATGTTGGGTGCCCTACTTGCACAATACGTTCCAGAGAATCAACTATCCCTCAAGAATCTTTGGCCTCGCTTGATTGCCCTTGGCGGTGTTGCAGCTATCTATGCGCATTACACCCAAATTATGGATCTTGAATTAAATCTGCCATTGCAATATGCCTCCATTGCCATCGTAGCTATCACCTTCATATTTTTTGTTAAAGCGCAATTTAACAACTCACCTGGCAGCCCAGAATAGTTTTGTATGTTTAGCTATCGACATGCTTTTCATGCTGGCAGCCATGCTGACATTCTCAAGCACCTTACCCTTATTCATCTTGTAGAGTATTTACAAGAAAAACCGGTAGCCTTGACGATGGTCGACACCCATGCTGGTGCTGGTATCTATAGCCTAGAGGATGGCTTTGCTGCTGTGAGCAAAGAAGCAGAAGGTGGAATATATCGTTTATTGAAATTCAAAGAAGCGGGCAATCCCATTCCGGAAAGCGTTCAAACATATTTGGATTGTATTAAGGCGGAAAATGTTGGGGGGGATCTCAAGACTTATCCTGGGTCCCCATTTATTCTGGCTCGACTGTTGAGACCGCAAGATCGCCTGAAGTTATTTGAACTTCATCCCAAAGAGATTGATATTCTTCGCCATAACATTGGAGAACTGAAGCAATCAAAACAGATTGATATTTATGCTGAAGATAGTTTTAGCAGACTGAAGGGCTTACTACCGCCTCCTAGTAGGCGCGGTTTAGTACTCATTGATCCTTCTTATGAAGACAAGCAGGATTATCGGTATTTAGAGCTTGCAATCGAAGAAGCATTACAGCGTTTTGCTACTGGCTGTTACGCAGTCTGGTATCCGATTCTTTCCAGAAGAGAATCTATCGCTCTACCTGATCGCATGAAAAAGATTTGCGCCGCTCATCAGCGCTCTTGGCTTCATACTGAGTTGCGTGTTGAGAATGCACCTGGTGAACGGCGCCTTCAAGCGAGTGGCATGTTCATTATTAATCCACCGTGGACACTAGAAAAGCATCTCGCTGATGCACTACCCACTTTAACCAAGGCTCTAGGTATTGATGGTGGAGCGCAATTCTTACTCAAGAGTTTTGAGGCATAAAACGAATCTTAGATTTACTCAGTCGCGCACATCAATCATGATCTCGTTGCGACGCATGAACGGTAGTGTCCAAGGCGGGTTATAGCGGGCGAATTTTGGTGAGCCATTCGCTGATAGATTGTGTGTCTTCATCCACTCTTCTAACTCTAAGACTCTCTCGGCGACTTTTTGACTGTTATAAAAACCTGAGAAGGTAATCACCGCTCTTTTGACTGCAGGAATTTGCCTGATCTGCACCTTTGAATTGAGGGGCTTCGGTAGCGTTTCCATAGTGTATTCAGAGGGCATGACAAATGAAACCACCCATTGCCCAGCCTTACTCTCAATATTGACTGGGGTGGTCATGGCTATCTTGGCACTTTTAGCAGGCTGCTCCTCTACCGCAACTGGAGTAGTCATCGCAATTTTTTCACTAACTTGGTTTTGGCCAAAGATATAAGCAGCAATGAGCCGAAAGCCTTGACCTGATGCTTCATCGAGATCGCCCTCAACCTGAACCTCAGCCAAAATCATCGGCGCATAAGATCGAAGTTCAAATGGGGGCGCCTTTTCAAGCACGGAATATTTTGGTTCTTCAATTGCCATGACTGCCCCCGTGAAAGTCAGCGCTAAAAAAAGAATACTTTGCGTGATAAATCTTTTAAAAGACATCTTCACCAGCTTGTCTTAAGATTAAAGCCTGCAGCACTGTACTCAAGAGTAGCACTTGCTCCAACGGGTAGAGTAAGTTTATTGGCTTGATGGCCAAATGGTAGATCAGTCAAAATAGGAATGGATTTTGCTAGGCGATGACGAATAGCCTCAACTGCACGCTCAAGCGTATAGCCTTTATCGTTGTCGTATAAACGATATGCCGAGAAACCGCCTAGTAATACTGCTGACTGATTACCCAGTACACCAGCATCCAATAACTGCATCAAGTTTCTTTCCAGCCGATAGGGATGCTCATTCACATCCTCTAAAAATAAAATACCGCCCTTGGTTTGGGTGCTTGATGGCAGATAAGATGTTCCGATAAGACTGGCTAGCACCGTGAGATTTCCACCCCAAAGCATTCCAGTAATTGAACCTGAATCTACTTGTCCCAAGAATGCTTGAGATGCATTAATAGTGCAATCGAGTTTTCTTTCTTGTATAGCAGATAAGAAATGCTTCCACATGAATTCATCTGGAGGAATTGGCTTGCCATTCTCATCGATTCTGCCAAAGTCATAATTGAGCATAGGGCCAGATAAAGTAATCGCGCCCGTCTTAGCCAAGAGACCCAGCTCAAAACTTGTGAAGTCGCTATGCCCACAAATCTGGAGCCCACCCTTCACTGCTTGAGCAATTGCATTCCATTGAATATCAGACAGCAAACGATGAATACCATAACCACCACGCATTGCCATCACAATTTGCTTCGTATCTAATGTGGCTAAGTGATTGAGCTCATTTAATCGCTCGGCATCACTTCCAGCAAAACGCTCGTGTACACGATGAACACAATCAGGATTATGAATCGCCATACCCTGGCTTTTTAACCAAGCCATCCCGGATAAAGGGCTCTTCTCATCCAGACTAGCGCCTGATGGAGCAACCAGATGGATGGAGTTCAACGTCGCTCCTTAAAGAAGCTGCGCAGTAATTGACCACACTCTTCACTCATGACGCCACCCTCAACGCTGGTTTGATGATTAATTTCTTTTGAAGAGAATACATCCAAAACACTTCCAGCGGCACCTGTTTTAGGATCTGGTGCGCCAAAGACAAGCCGCTCTACCCTGGCATGCAGGATGGCGCCTGAGCACATTGCACAAGGCTCTAGGGTTACATATAGGGTGGTGCCTGGAAGGCGATAATTTGCTTCCACCCTTGCCGCTTCTCTCAGAGCCAGCATCTCGGCATGCGCACTAGGATCATGATGCGAGATAGGTTGATTAAATCCCCTAGAAATGACCTTACCGTCGCGTACCAAAACTGCACCAACCGGCACCTCATTTGCAGCAGCAGCTAATTGAGCTTGCTTAATCGCTTGCTCCATAAACTGATGATCAAGTTCAGCTTGATTCATTTAACTAGGGTGAACGTCAGCCCAACAATTTGGAGTTTCATATAGACGAATTGCTGAGAGCTCAAGACGACCACCAAATGCTTTAGCAAAGACAGGCTGCAAAATAGCGAATGCAGCATTTGCCAGATTCTCGACAGTGGGAACATGCTCCATGATGACGGTTTTATGATTTGGCAATGTCGCCAAGAATGCCACCAAACCTTGGTCTTCTTTAGCGACTAAAAATGCATGATCCCAAGGTTCAACAACATGTTGATTGGTGAGCTTTTTGATATCACCAAAATCTAAGACCATGCCATCATCGGCCTTGCCAGGATGATCTGCCACCTCACCAGTCAAGGTCACCTCGATTGCATAGCGATGCCCATGCAAATGCTTGCATTGCCCATCATGATTTGGAATGCGATGACCTGAGTCAAACTCAAGACGGCGGGTAATGGAGATGGCAGCTTGTTTACTAGTCATTTGGTGCTTTAAAGAATTGGGCGCAGCCCTTTTATCGGATTCCAATCAGTTTATGCGATTGAATACTCAGTCTCCACAAGGGACGTTTTTGGCACAAACCCACTGCCAGCTCAGTATTGCTTTTAAGATTTGGTCCATCCATGGGTTGCAAGAAGCGATTGCGGTAATCCATCTTCTCAAAACGGGCCATTAGATTTTCTACAGAATCATGCCCAGCTTGCGGAACCACCAACTTGAGTTCGTTTGCCTGCAACACAATCAGATCAGAACCTGCCTTTGGACTAACGCAAACCCAGTCAACTCCTTTTGGAACCTTGATGGTGCCGTTAGTTTCAATCGCCACCTCAAAACCTTTTTGATGAAGCACGGTGATGAGCTCTTCATCTAACTGCAAGAGTGGTTCACCACCAGTAAACACCACATAACGTTGCTGCGGGCCTGCCGAAGTACTTCTCCAAGCAGTCTCTATAGCCTTTGCTAAATTATTGGCAGTCTCAAATTTTCCACCACCAACACCATCACTACCGACAAAATCGGTATCGCAAAATTGACAGACTGCTGAAGCACGATCCTCTTCGCGACCACTCCATAGATTGCACCCGGAAAAACGGCAAAAAATAGCAGCACGTCCAGCGTGAGCGCCCTCACCTTGTAAGGTTGGAAATAGTTCTTTAACGGTATACATAGCAATAGGCTATTTTAAGCGCTTTGCTTACTTCCAGGAGACTAACTCCCATTGCCAATAGTCTTCCCAGTAGGCGTTTGACCAAAACACTCCGGGCGTAATGTAGCGCCCACTGCCCCTGCGGATCACCCAGCGGCCGATTTCCGGAGAGAACCAAACATCTTCCTCGCGGATATTTTGAACTCTAAAGAGGTCATTACTCTCAAAATAAGGTATCTCATTGTGGAGGTGAAGAGTCAGAAACTTTCCTAATGGAGACTGGATTTGCTCCCAAGCAAGTGCCGACATATTGAGCCCCCAGTAATAACTTCCATCTGGATAAGCGGGAACTTGATAGTGGATTTTATAAAACCGATACCAGCCCACCTGAAGTTGTTCAGGCCAAAGAGGAATTGCCTGCTGAAATTTTTGTGGAGGGCTCCAATGCGGATCCTGCAAGACAAAGCCCCAGGGCGCTTGGATTTCATCGGGCAATGGACCCGACTTGACTCCCGAGCGTGCAATACGAATTTCACTACCTACCGAGACAACTCTTTCGGTGACCGTATCAATGATTTCTTGGTTAAATACATTACGGACTTGGTAAACCCATTCTTGCCCTACCTTGGGCGCCCGAACGATTGGCGTTGGTATGGGTTGACCTACATTGACACCTTGAGGAAATGGCTGCGAAGAAATGCACCCTAGCAAAAAAATTGGCAGGGCTACTAAAAAGAATCTGCGCCAGTGTTTTACTTGTATGAAGTGAGTTGCCATTGAAGACTATCTTCCAAATTTGGCATGCCTAACTGACCCTGAATCATATAAGAGCCAGAGGATTCGCGGGCAACCCAACGACCAATACTGGGAGCAAACCAGACAGTTTCTTTACGGATGCAATTGACTTTGTTGTCATCATCGCTCACATAATTAATCAGATTTTGGTAACGCAAAGTCAGAAAACTACCTGCAGGTACAGTCATTTGTTCCCAACCGTGGGCGCTCATATATTCTTGCCAGCCATAAGCATTATCTGGGTAGCCTGCCAAGCTATATTTGGTAATCAATTGCTTACTCCAGCTTGAAGCTAACTCTTGAGGCCATAAAGGGATGGCTGGGTTAAAGCTAATGACCCTAGACCAATGCGGATCTCGAATCACTGTACCCCAAGATCCTTGAATTTCATTAGGTAGTTTTTCGCCGCTTTCGTTCGATCGATCAATCACAATCGTTGAACCAATGCTGGCTACACGCTCAGTAATCAGCCCTAAATTTTTACCGTCAAATACATTGCGTTTAACGTAGGTCCATTCCTGGCCAACTTGGGGCGCACGAATAGCGGGTGCCGGGTTAGGCTGCGCAACTGGAATGCCACGCTCATATGAAAGCGGCACGCCACAAGCTACCGGCGCTAACGCAGCCGATGTGATGAATGTGCGACGAGATAAATTCATATACTCTCCTAATCAATATTTATTGTGACTATACCCCAAGCAAACTGAGCTCTTCAGCAGTAAATCCTGCTTGCTTACGAGCCTCAAAGTTAAATGGCCCCCGTAATTTGGGTGCGGAATATTTTTTTGCTAGATCTCTATAGGCGGTAATTGGCGAGAGATTGTCTTTCTCACATAAGAAATTGAACCAATGATTACCAATGGCAACATGACCGATTTCATCTCGGAGAATGGTCTCTAGAATATCGACTGCGCCGAGCTCTTTAATTTGCTTGAAACGATCTCGAATCATGGGTACGGCATCTAGGCCCCTAGCTTCCATGGTGCGCGGAACAAGCGCCATCCGAGCAATGACTGAGTCTTGTGTTCTCTCTACCATTTCCCACAAACTATTGTGTGCAGAAAAATCACCATAAGAAAATCCAAAGGATTGGATGTATTCGTTCACTAGTTTGAAGTGGTAAGCCTCTTCTTTGGCAACTCTGAGCCAATCTTCATAGTATTGCTGAGGCATGTTAGGAAAACGCCAAATCGCGTCTAAGGCAAGATTAATCGCATTAAATTCGATATGGGCTAGTGAATGCAATAAAGCCACCCTTCCCTCAACGCTATCCATTTTTCTTTTGGGAACCTGAAGAGGTGGAATCAATTCAGGCCGTTGTGGGCGCCCAGGCAAAGCCAGATCTTGACTATTCAATAGTGCAGCAGGATTTATGTCGACGAGTTGCTTGTGATATTCGTCAAATAATTGAAAAACTCGGCTTACCTTTATTTGCGCATCGGTAATGGCCAGTATTTCAAGAGTGGCTTGGCGTAACTCAGTCATTTATCAACAATATATAGGGTTCTCAAAGCCTACAAGAAAGATTGCATCGTCATAATTTCCACGATGAAAACTCATTGCCATTATAGGAACAGGTCTTGTATGATCAACAGAGTCTAGAACGAACGCAATTGCTTAGGGAGCGATGAAATGTCCAGAGATAAATTGGGATTGTTTGCATTTGGCTTAGTACTAATAGGCTTTGTGGTGTTTGTAAAAACCGGCTCTTTTTTTCTCTTTTCCATAGGCATCGTATCTGTCGCCCTGTTAGTGTTTTCAAAAAGCAAATTCATTAAATAGATGACTGGTGAAAAGCTAGAGCTAATCTTTGAGTTTGGTGTGATATTGATCTCACCCATCATCTATCATCTCTATCTTTTGAAATACAAAAAAATTGCGCGAGAAATTGTTTTTAAGGATATCAAGATTTACTTGTTCCTTTACATTCTGATTGCCATCACCGGCTTATTCGCTCTATTGAGATAGCCCAATCATGAAGGCTGAGTTGGCTTAAATCCTAACGGTCGTATTCGCTAGCAAACTCATGATTCACGTCGCGATGCTTTGCCTCATCCTCTCGGACTGCAATCACCACATCACGCAATGTAGCGTCTGCAGATAAGTTCCAATAGTCAATGGCAATTTTTGGCGCAGGGATATTGGGTAAGCTTCCATTATCAATTTCACGTAAATATTCTGTATAGGAATAAACCGCTTCTTCTTCAAAATATCCAACAATACGATGAGCTGTTCTTGGAAAAAAAACGTAGATAACAAAAAACATATTCCAAAATACTGCTTGCGCAGTCAGGACTAAAAAGCGCTCAAAGGCATTTGGCTTAGCAATCTCAATAAAAGTCATTAAGTGCATTCTTTCATTTTCCGCCTCATCCAACAAAGTACGGATCTTCGGACCATATCCCGTTTTCATCTTGCGCAAACTGGTCAGATGCGTCCACATCCCAGAAACCATGCCAGGAACGCCTGCAACGGTCTCAAGAACGACTGCGCGGTGACCATATCTTTTTTGGAAAAAAGTATCTGCAAAAAAACGCATACTTTTTGTAAAGAAAAGGGCCACCCGGTCGGAGAAATTAATGGGTTGGTAGTGACTCATTTGATACTCTTAAGCTAGTTATTTATATAAATATTACTCGCTTAAGAAAATATCTGCTTGGCTCAGTGAAGCTTGACGATAGAATGCGTTCTACGGTGGATTAAACGGCTGATGGTGTCTAAAGCCACCTTAACCCAGCCATGCAGGGCCAGTTGATGAAGTTTGTACAAGCTGATGTACATCAGCTTTGCAAACAAACCTTCCACCATCAGACTGCCGCCAATCAAACCTCCCATCATGCTGCCCACACTACTGTATTCACCCAAGGATACGAGTGAGCCAAAATCGCGATATTGATAAGGTCGCAGCGGCTTGCCATCCATGATTTGATTGATTTGGGAAAAGAGATGTGAGGCTTGTTGATGGGCTGCCTGAGCTCTAGGAGGAACAATGCCGCCCTTGCCATTATTCGCCTCTGGCCATGGGCATGCAGCACAGTCTCCCATTGCAAAAATATGAGGGTCAAGGGTAGTTTGCAAGGTTGGTAATACCAATAGTTGATTAGCGCGATTACTTTCTAAGCCGCCAATCCCATTCAAAAAGTCTGGTGCCTTAACCCCAGCCGCCCACACAATTAATTCAGCTGGAATTTCTACGCCACTAGATAAACATACTCGATCAGACTGGATTTCTTTCACCTTGGCATTAGTCATGACTTCAACGCCAAGATCAGTGAGTAATTTTTCAGCCGCGCTGGAGATTCTTGCAGAGAGTGCAGGTAATATCTTAGGAGCAGCCTCAATCAAAATGACTTTGAGATCTTTTTCAGGATCCACGCGATCCATGCCAAAAGAAATAATCGCACGCGTAGTGCGATGTAATTCTGCGGCTAACTCTACTCCAGTAGCACCAGCCCCAATAATGACAACCTGTAATTGATGGGCTTCCAAAGGCTTGGTTTGAGCTTGCGCCCTAAGACAAGCATTGATCAAACGTAAGTGAAAGCGCTTTGCATCTACAAGAGACTCAAGCCTTTGAGCATATTGTTCAACGCCCGGGGTACCAAAATCATTCGTTAAGCTACCAATAGAAATAATTAGGGTGTCGTATTGAATCGTTTGCTCAGGCGTAATCAATACACCCGCGTCATCATAAAAAGGGGCCACCTGAATTTGTCGGTTGACTCTATCTATACCGGTTAACTCACCTAAGCGAAAACTAAAATGATGCCAGTGTGCTTGCGCAATGTAGTCTAGCTCTTGATCGGCAAGATCCATAGAGCCTGCAGCAACCTCATGCAGTTTTGGCTTCCATAGATGGGTACGATTCTTATCCACCAAAATAACGGATACTTTTTTAGAGCCACTATTACGGGAGCGAAAACGATCGCCGAGTTTGGTTGCGAGCTCTAGACCGCCAGCACCACCTCCCACAATCACGATTCGATGTTCTTTAGTCATGGACTTCTCTTAATTTGTTTTATCTGCATCCCAGTCGCACTTCTAGGCGAAGGGGCCATTCAGTCGAACTGTATCCCAATTTAAAACAATCGCAATACTGACCCATACCAAATACGGCAAGATGTATAAGCTATATTTAGTAGAAATTTTTCTGATTGTCAGAAAAATAGCTAGCACTGAAAGCCATAAAAATACGGCTTCATATAAAGACCAATCAGGTCTTTGAAAACGAAAATACAAAATGCTCCACAGTAAATTCAGAAGTGCATTGAGCCAAAAGAAAATATTCAGGCGACCAAGAATCAAAGTATCCGAGGTCAAGTGTTTTACCCCTACCCAAGCGATACCTGAAAGAATAAAAATAGTAGACCAAATGGGACCAAATAAAAAATCAGGGGGTTTCCAAAAAGGCTCTTTTAAAGCGTGGTACCAAGGCCCCAAATCCGTTGCTAAGCCGCCCAGAATGGCTATGGATAGGCCCCACACAAATGGCACGACCATTTTCTTATTCAACATGGGTTAATCAGCCTTTGGTTCAGTATTTAAGCGTAATAGTTGATTAAGAAAAAAATCAAAATGAAAAGATTCAGAGTGCCAAAGATGATGGCAACAGGTTTACCAATGTATTGCCACTTTTGTTCTTTTGATAAACCTTGAGTGTCTTTTTTTTCTATCTTAAACATGAAATAGATCGTTAGATTTGAAAATGCTCACGCACCTTAGTCAGAATTTTTTTCGGGGATAGACCATAAAAATCTAGCAGCACATTAATATCACCATGCTCGACATACTCATCGGGTAGTCCAATTTGTAAAGTCGGTATTTGAATCTTGTGTGCTGATAAGGCTTCTAAACAGGCGCTACCGGCCCCTCCTTGGATAGCGCTATCTTCAACAAAGACCAAAGCATCATGATTTTTTGCCAGATCTAATAATAATTTTTCATCTAGAGGTTTCACAAAGCGCATATCGGCAACCGTAGCATCAAGCTCCTCTGCAGCCTCTAGCGCACTGTAAAGCAAAGGACCAAAACAAACGAAAGCAATCTTTTTACCGACGGCTACAGTATTTTTGATTTTGCGAACGATCAATCCTTCGCCAACAGTAATAACCTCAAGTTTCTGAGAGGCTTCAGGACCCAATCCAGAACCCCGTGGATAACGCACCACTGAGGGACCATTTAAGCTAAAAGCTGTGGTCAACATATTTCTGCAATCTGCTTGATTAGATGGCGTCATGAGCACCACATTCGGCAAGCATCTTAAAAAGGCCACATCAAATGCACCTGCATGTGTTGCACCATCTGCACCAACCATGCCGGCTCGGTCTACGGCAAAGACAATCGGTAAATTTTGCAAGGTCACATCGTGGATCAGTTGATCGTAGCCCCTTTGTAAAAAGGTGGAATAGATAGCGACTACTGGCTTGAGACCTTCACAAGCAATACCTGCCGCAAAAGTCACCGCATGTTGTTCTGCAATGCCTACGTCAAAGTAACGTTCAGGAAACTGTTTTTCAAACTGAACTAGACCAGAACCCTCACGCATCGCTGGCGTAATACCAATCAGACGCTGATCTTGCTTTGCCATGTCGCAAAGCCATTCACCAAACACTTCGGTATAGGTTTTTTTACCTGGCGCGGAAGGCTTTAGACCTTCGCTAGGATTAAATTTTCCCGGCCCATGATAAGCAATCGGATTTAACTCTGCCCTCTCGTATCCTTTACCTTTTTTGGTAACGATATGCAGAAATTGTGGACCATCAGTTTGGGCAATCTTTTTTAAATTACTCAATGTGACAATCAAATCTTCCAAGTTATGACCATCGATTGGGCCATAGTAATCAAAACCAAATTCTTCAAAAATGGTAGCTGGACCAATCATCCCCTTAGCATGACCCTCCAGTCTTTTTGCAAACTCTCGCAAGGGAGGGCTATAGGAAAGCACCTTATCTAAGCCTTTTTTAGTGGCCCCATAAATTGAACCGCTAATCAGTTTTGCTAAATATCGATTGAGAGCTCCGACGGCTGGCGAAATCGACATTTCGTTATCGTTCAAAATCACGATCAAGGGAATGGATTTATCAACTCCGGCATTATTTAAACCTTCATAGGCCATGCCCGCGCTCATGGAGCCATCTCCAATCACGGCAACCACATTGCGCTTTTCGCCCTTCACTTTACTGGCGACCGCCATTCCTAAAGCAGCTGAAATACTAGTGGAAGAATGTGCTGTGCCAAAAGCATCGTATTCGCTTTCCGAACGCTTAGGGAATCCAGACAAGCCTCCAAACTGACGCAACTGAGGCATTCCCTCTCTGCGCCCAGTCAAAATTTTATGAGCATAGCTTTGATGGCCTACGTCCCAAACGATTCTGTCATCAGGCGTATTGAAAACGTAGTGCAAGGCGACTGCTAACTCTACTGTTCCAAGATTAGAAGATAGATGCCCACCCGTACTAGCAACAGATTGAAGGATAAATTCACGCAATTCATCGGCCAATTGTGGAAGCTCAGACTGTTCGAGTTGCTTTAAGTCCTGCGAAGAATTAATCGTATGGAGTAGTTTGGTGACCTGGAGCATATTCAACGCCGTCATTATTTTGGAGGATAAATACTAGTGAGAATTCGCTTGAAATCTTCGATCTCATTATTGGGTGAATTTTGTAATGCATTGATAGGGGCATGCATAAATTTATTCGCTAGGGCATCTGCCATGATCGATAAAACCTCAACCGGATCTTCGCCCCTTTTAATACGCCGCACTGCTTTTTCCAATTCAATTTCTTTGAGTCGGCCTGCAGTATTTTGCAAGGACTGAATGATTGGCACTAGTGTTCTTTTTTGTAGCGTCTGGAAAAATTCACTCACACCATTGTCAATAATAATTTCAGCGTCAGCCATTGAAAGCTCGCGGATATTACGACCTTCATTAACCAGGCTGCCCAAATCATCAACCGAATACAGGTAGGCATCCTTGAGAGAGCGAATCTCTGGCTCTATATCACGTGGCACAGCTAAGTCGATTAATACAATCGGCCTACTATTTCTAGTCTTCAAAGCTGTTTTAACAAGCCCCATACCTATGATGGGCAAGGAACTAGCCGTGCATGAAACAACGACATCAAACTCATGCAAACGGGTCGGTAGCGATTGCAAAGGAAAGGAGTCGGTTTTTAAACCCTTCTCTGCAAAAACTTTGGCCATTTCGTCGCCACGGTCAACGGTACGATTCGTGATCGCAATCTGCTTTGGTTTTTTACCAGCAAAGTGTGAGGCGCATAACTGAATCATTTCGCCCGCACCAATAAATAAGACTTTTGAGTTATTTAAATCACCAAAGATTCTTTCGGCTAAGCGAACTGATGCGCTAGCCATGGAAACTGAATGTTTACCAATATCCGTTGTTGCGCGTACTGCCTTAGCAACTGAAAAAGTTTTATTAAATAGTGGCTTTAAATAGGACCCCAATGTGCCTGCTTGATCAGCGAATTCAACCGCTTTCTTCATTTGACCCAGAATCTGAGTCTCACCCAAAACCATTGAGTCCATTCCGCAGCTCACTCTAAATACATGCTTTACAGCATCAGTCTCTTTTGCAGAATAAATATATGGCTTTAATGCATCACTGTGCAAACGCTTTTGTGCAGTCAGCCAATTAAAAGCACGCTCTTCTAAATGATGACTCGGTTGAATCACGTCATTAGCGGCACAGTAAATCTCCATGCGATTGCAGGTCGATAAAATGGCGACTTCGGGCATTAACTCGCGATGGGTGCCTCGCAAATAATCACGAAGATCTAATAATGAGTCTTGCAAATCCTCTGGAGAAATAGCGACACTCTCTCGAATATCAATTGGAGCTGTGTGATGATTCACACCAAGATTGAGTAATTGCATACGAGAGGCTATCTAAAAATAGCTTGAAGTGGGCATAGAAAAATCATGAAAATGATTCTTCCCCGTGATTCACAAGATGTCAATCAAGATTGACACCTATTTCAGTTTCCCACCTAGGGAAAACCCACATATGAACCCATTATTGCTGGCTCTTAGCAGCAGCCTCGTAAGTTTTGAATTTTTTGTATGAATTCACTGTGGAATACAAGGCCAAGGCCGTGATCAGCACAAAAAGTAAATTGGTAAATGAATACTCCTGATAGAGAATCCAGATCTGCCCGAGCAAGGCGATGGGGAAGACAACGATGGCAAATTTGAGCCAAAGCATGGTTCTTTTAAACTTCGCATCAATTGGGCTCGATGTAGATTGCTTATTCATAACCTATCCTTATCAAACAAGAGGCCGGACCTCACATTAATCTCAACGCAGTATACGAAAAATGAAGCTTGTGAGGCCCTGCGCAAGAATGAAGGTGAAAATTGCCCCCATGAGGCCCATAAAAACACCAGGGACGTCTCCTAAATCGAGCTGCTTGGCAAATAGGAGGGACATGGCAAACCCGCCTGCAGCACAAGCGATCTCAAAAATGATTTTGATAGTGCTAAAACGCTCACTAGATTGACTCATATGACACCTCAATTAGACCGTGTTCGGAGCCCATTTTATCCCCCAAAAGCCCTAAAACAGCTCAAAAATAGCTGTTTTGCCATGTATTCTGCAGTGCAACACGTTGACTTATAAGGGAAATTCCTTAGAAAAGTGTCTAGATTTTTTTACACATTAGGACTAAATTCACCTTGTGGCAAAGAAGGTTAATTAGTACCCTCGTGTGGGTTTGCACGACGCAGTTAGATTTGAGAGGAAAACACTATGACAAATAACACTCTTACAGGTCTGAGTGTTGAGGAGGCGGAAGAGCTACATCGCAACCTCATTCAAGGTACGCAATTTTTTGGGATGATCGCAGCACTTGCCCATTTACTTGCTTACATCTATTCACCTTGGTTGAAGTAATTTAAGGAGCTTAAGATGATCTACGGAAAAATGTGGACAGTAGTAAAGCCAACAGTTGGTATCCCATTGTTTTTGGGTGCAGTAGCAGTTGGTTCCTTTTCAGTTCATTTGGCATTACTTAATAACACAACTTGGGTGAAGGCTTTTTTAGAAGGCGGTAAGTCTGCTAAGGCTGGCGCTACTTCTGGAGCGCCCGCGGCACCAGCAGCACAAAAATAAGTTTTATTTTGTCTCATAAGACCTAGATCGTTAGATCTGGGTCTTATTTTTTTGTTTTGCATACTCGTCAGTTAAACTCAGTTTTAGATGAATCGCTTTAGTCAAAAATTAATCAGTACCTGGGCTAATTTAGGCCCCCGTTTTTTGCCCTTCGCAGACGCCGCTTCTGCTGAACTACCACTAGGTAGATTACTCAGACTATCCCTCTTCCAAGTATCAGTTGGCATGGCCTTAGTGCTCTTAGTGGGCACACTGAATCGAGTAATGATTGTGGAGTTACATGTACCAGCATCATTGGTATCGATCATGGTTTCCTTGCCCATTATTTTTGCTCCTATTAGAGCGCTGATTGGTTTTCGCTCCGACACTCATAAATCTGCTCTCGGTTGGCGTCGCGTTCCTTATATTTGGATGGGAACCATGGTGCAATTCGGCGGACTAGCCATCATGCCTTTTGCTTTGCTAGTGTTAGCTGGTGCAGGCAATGCGAGCGAAGCGCCAGCATGGATTGGATTAGCAGCTGCTGGACTGTCATTTTTATTTGTTGGCGCCGGCATTCACACAACTCAAACTGTTGGTCTTGCCTTGGCTTGTGATCTTGCGCCGCCTAAGGCGCAACCTAATATTGTTGGCCTGATGTTTGTGATGTTACTCATTGGCATGATTGGTAGCGCTTTGATTTTTGGTCAGTTATTAGAAGAGTACAGCCCTGGACGCTTAATCCAAGTCATTCAAGGGAGTGCTGTCGTCACGATTTTGTTGAATGCCATTGCACTTTGGAAACAAGAAAGCCGCGAAGAAGCGCGTGCTAGAGCGCAAGTCGCTAGAGAACAAAACTTTAAAGAGTCCTGGGAAACCTTCAAGGAGGGTGGTCAAGCAATTCGTCGCTTAATTGCAGTAGGTTTTGGCACCATGGCATTTAGCATGAATGATGTTTTGCTAGAGCCTTATGGCGGTGAATTATTAAACATGAGTGTGAGTGCTACCACTGTGTTAACTGCTACTTTGGCCGTTGGCTGTTTGTTTGGCTTTAGCATTGCCTCCAAGGTATTAAGTGCTGGTTACGACCCTTTTAAGATGGCTAGTAATGGCGCCAAAATTGGTATTCCTGCATTCATGTTGGTCATCATCGCTGCGCCATTTAATAGCACTCTCATTTTTATTCTCGGGGTGGTATTAATTGGCTTTGGTAACGGGCTATTTAGCCATGGCACCTTAACTGCCACCATGAGATATGCCCCAGAAAATCAAAGCGGCTTGGCATTGGGTGCATGGGGAGCAGTGCAAGCAACTGCTGCAGGGATTGCAGTTGGCTTTGGAGGCATTTTTCGGGATATTTTGGCTGGCATGGCTTCCAGAAATTATTTTGGCGAAGAGCTCAATAGCCCAGCTACCGGTTACTGCGGTGTCTATCTAATAGAAATCATCTTGCTGCTCATCACTATCGCAGCAATGACCAATTTCATATGGCCAGCCAAGCCAGTAGAGTCGGTTGCTTAATTGAAGCTGCCTGCTAGGCTCCCAAGCTACTAGCCGTCATCAACCAAATGACCAACTTACCGCAATTAGCTGAAAAGACCTTCATCCTTTCGGGCTTCTTCATTAGCTCGGTTAGCTTTATCTTGATTAGCTTGAGTCTGTGGGACTTCATTTCTGCCGATATGTTTTCTTTTGGTCTTTCTTCAGGCATTCGTGTATTGGGTGGCTGCGCTATCATTGGATGCCTTCTGAGCGCAATTGGCTACGGAATTGGGGATTATTTTAATAACGAAGTGAAGGAGTGAATATGTTTAAAAAATCAGATTACTTCATTCTCATGGCGGTGGTGATTTCATTCTTTACCTCAGCCTATTTATGGTTTGTAGTCCAAGATCGTGAGCAGTCGATCTTTACAGCGCTTTGGGTGCCCTCAATATTTTGCTTTGGGATTTATTTCAAATTATCTGCATTATTGAATCGTAAAAAATGAGTAACACTACCCTACTCCTTCTATCGATCTTTGTTTTTTGTCTCTTAATTGCTGGCCTGTATTACATGGTTCGTGAATTTATGGGTGAAGTTCAAGATGCCTTCCCAGATGTCAACGAATGGTTAGACTCCGATAAGAAGAAAAAGAAGTAACTACTTCTCTAGGCAGCATCTCATTTAGAGTAGTTTTTGAAGCGCTTCTTCCATCTTACTAGCGCCATCGGCCGATGCAAGTCGTGTGATGGATTGACCATCTTTGCTCACAATAAACTTAGTGAAGTTCCACTTAATCCCAGTGGTTCCCAATATGCCAGGAGCCCGATCCTTTAAATAAGCATACAAGGGATGAGTGTTATCCCCATTCACATCAATTTTCTCAAACATCGGAAAAGTCACACCATAGTTAGTGCTGCAAAAGCTTTGAATCTGCTCTGCAGAGCCCGGCTCTTGAGCGCCGAATTGATTGCATGGAAATCCTAAAATTTCTAACCCTTTGGCTTTGTTTGCCTCATACAGTTTTTGTAAATCACGGTATTGAGAAGTAAAGCCGCAGTTACTGGCGACATTCACGATCAAGAGCACCTTACCAGCATAATCCTGTAAATTTTCTGCACTTCCATCAAGTCTTTTGAGGGGGATATTCGGTAGCATGATGACTCTCCATATTCATAAAATTGGTCTGCAAGTATTTCTTATTCAGGTCATAATAAATGCATTATCTTTACCTTGCTTTTTGCCCCACTACCCTAAAATGATAATGACCAAAGGACTGTGTGAACCCTTCTAATGCACCTTATCGGAGCCTCTGCACTGACTGTGGTATTTCTCGCACTGATAATCCAAAACGTTGCGGCGAAGCTTGTCAATTTATCAAGCCCAATTACCCAGAATTAGAAACTCAGGTTCATGGCAGGGCAAGAGATTTGGGTCGTCCTGATGAACTGCATTTTGGTCCCTTCATCAAAATGCTGAGGGCTGCACTCAATCATCCTAGTGCAGGCGCGCAATGGACTGGAATTACCACTCGGATCGGGGAGCGCCTACTTGAAACAGGCGCAGTCGATGCCATTCTGACGATGACCGAGGATCCCCAGGATCGCTGGAAACCATTGCCGATCATTATTGATAAAGCATCAGATATGGCCAAGTGTCGTGGCATGAGAATGGGCTATGCGCCACTTCTCTCGCTATTAGAGCCGGCGATTGCTAAAGGCTATAAAAAGATGGCTGTGATTGGCATCCCTTGTCAGGTATACGCTTTAAGGGCTCTAGAAAAAGAATTAGGCCTCGAAAAACTTTACGTGATTGGAACGCCGTGTTCTGACAACACCACCACTGAGAACTTTCATCACTTTCTGTCCTTAGTTAGCCCAGAGCCAGATGAGATTAACTATCTTGAATTTAGAGCGGATTATCACGTTGAAGTGCGCTTTAAAAATGGCAAAAAGAAAGAGATTCCGTTTCTGCAATTGCCGCTCTCTACTTTGCCAAATGACTTTTTTCCCTTAACCTGTCGCACCTGTGTTGATTACACCAATGTGCTGTCTGACATCACAGTTGGCTATATGGGCGGTCAGGGTGAGCAATGGCTGATCGTTCGTAATCAACGTGGCGAAGAATTACTAGCGCTCTTGGGTGATGAAGTGCACACCTCTGTACCAGGAAGTGCTGGCAAACGTCACTCAGCCGTGGTGGGCTTTATGAAAAATGTTGAGCGCGCTGCTGGTGGCCTTCCTTTAAGAAAAATGCCGAACTGGTTAAGACCGATTGTGGGTTGGTTAATGCCTAAGGTTGGACCTCGTGGTCTTGAATTTGCTCGCACTCGCGTAGAAATGAAAGCCATTGAAACTGTGATTCATCTAAGAAGAGAGCAGCCTGCAAAAATGGCCTCGATGATTCCTAAACACATCTGGCCTCTAGTAGAACCCTATGGCATTAAGCCCAGCGAATCAGAAATTCACAAACCTTAAAACCTATTTTCCCTTTGGAGTATTCCATGGCTTTATTTCTATTCGGTCTCTTTATTTTTCTCGCCAGTCACTCTTGTCGCATCTTTGCTGAGTCATGGCGCAACCAAATCATTGATCAAATCGGTGAAGTGAAATGGAAAGGCCTCTACACCATCATTTCCTTAATTGGATTCATCATCATGGTAGTTGGCTATGGGCAAGCAAGACAAGATACCTTGGTTTTATGGCAGCCTAATGCATTTCTCATTTATATCGCCTTGGTATTAAACCTCATCGCCTTTATCTTCTTAGCCGGAAGCTCGCCTTCGAATAATGCGATCCGCCTCAAGCTAAAACATCCAATGATTCTCGGCGTCAAAGTATGGGCCCTAGCGCATTTACTATCTAACGGCACCCTAGTAGATCTCATCCTATTTGGCAGCTTTCTCATCTGGGCTGTTTTGGATTTTCGTTCTGCCAGAAAACGACCAGTTCATATGCCTGAGCAAGCTCAAATCAGCACTAAGGCTACTGTAATTACTATCGCTTCTGGCGTGATTCTCTGGGTGGTTTTCATATTCGGATTGCACCAATACTTGATTGGGGTTTCTCCTCTCGCTCAACTCTCTTAAGCGCTAGTTTTGGCGTCTGCCCCGATGAGTCTAAAGAACGCTTTAGCGTCTCTATTATTGGCTTTGGCTTTATGGGGTTGCGACTCTCATGCACCCAAAATAGACGCGATTGATCGTAAAGCAAAGACACTGGCATGCGTTCTCAATGGTAGTCCTATGCAGATAGTCATTCATAAAGACTCGCTGGTTGCAAGCTTGCTCTATGAAGGCAAAGAGATTAGGATTGACCTATTAGAGGTGAAAGATTTCTACCAAATATTAATGCGCTTTGACCCACAAATTGGGCAACTTAAAATCAATAAGATGGGCAATGAATTGATTCAACTCAAAAGCGGTAATGAACAAATCACTACTTGCAGCATTCAACTCACTGAAAAAAACTGAGGTAAATATCATGAGAAAACATCACTATATTTTTGGCTTACTTTTTTTCTTATGCGCACAAACTGAGGTGATAGCCCAAGCTGAACCAAAGCCAAATGCCCCTGTTAAAACAATCCCTTCACTAGACGTTGCCCGCTATCAAGGGACTTGGTACGAGATTGCCAAGTTTCCAAATT
Organism: Polynucleobacter sp. UB-Siik-W21; assembly: GCF_018687415.1. Classification (NCBI taxonomy): domain Bacteria; kingdom Pseudomonadati; phylum Pseudomonadota; class Betaproteobacteria; order Burkholderiales; family Burkholderiaceae; genus Polynucleobacter; species Polynucleobacter sp. UB-Siik-W21. Next base: position 1,504,321 of record NZ_CP061289.1, read on the forward strand.
GGTTTCAAAGAAAGTGTATTGCTGATACCAATGCCACCTACAAGATCAAAGATGATGGCAATGTGAGCGTGACGAATCGCTGCACATTTGAAAATAATGAAAAAGGTGAGGCCTTAGGTACCGCAAGGCAAATTGGTGACTCCACTTCACCCAAGCTAGAGGTCCGTTTTGCACCAGCTTGGTTAGGGTTCCTGCCTTTAGTCTGGGGCGACTACTGGGTCATTGATATTGACCCAGAGTACCAGTTGGCCGCCGTCAGCGATCCCAGAAGAGAATACCTCTGGATACTCTCACGCACTAAAACAGTGGATTCCAATCGCTACCAAGCGCTATTAAGCCGCTTGGTGAACGACAATGGCTTCAGTCTCGAAAAACTGAGCCTGACCCCACAAAATTAAACTGAGAACAAGAACTTAATAAAGACAATTCCGGTAATCAAACCGGAAAAGGCAATAATCCCAATCAGATACATTTTGCCGGACTTCATTTTTAAGGTTGCTGCGCTATTATCTTTCATGATGCTACTTCCTTTCAGTAGTCAAAACTGATTAAAAACTGCTGCCAAACTAACACCCCACTCTTTAAACTTTTGCAAAACCCAATAAATGGGCGGTATCTTTTAAGAAAATCTTGAAGTGCGCCAAAGGATCACGGCGAACAAGTTTCTTATTCATATACGATTCAAATGTTAAGCGCTGAACGTCTTTATCTTCACACATCTTGACAAAGCGTTCGCGGCGTTTATCGTTGTTGTACCAAAAACGCTGCATGATTCCGAGTACCAAAAATACAGTACCGTGTTCTTTCATGAAACGCTTGCGAGCTTTTGCTAACACCTTGCCATTGCCAGTTACCAGGAGCTCTTCAACAGCCTCAGCAGCGACTCTGCCGCCATACATTCCGTAATAGATGCCTTCGCCTGAGGCTGGCGCAACCACGCCAGCAGCATCTCCTGCCAAGACAACATCTCTGCCGTTATCCCATTTTTTTAATGGCTTCATTGGTAGCGGTGCGCCTTCATGCCTGAGCATTTCAGCACCCTCAAGACCAGTTTGTTTCTTGAGCGCACCTACTGCACTTCTTAAAGAGAAGCCTTTATCAGCAGTTCCAGTTCCAATACTCATGGTTTTGCCATGAGGAAAGATCCAGCCATAAAAGTCTGGAGATAAAGCGCCTTGATAAAAAACATCGCAGCGAGAACCATCAAAGTCAGCTGGTGGATTATCAGGAACCTTCACTATCTCATGATAGGCAAAGACATATTCCACATCCTTAGCGCCTGGAATCGCTTGGCGTCCAACCCCAGATTTAGCTCCATCTGCACCAATCACTGCCTTAGCACGAACAGCTATGGTTTCATCAGGTGCGCCATGCTTGCCACGCACAACATAGTGAATGACTGAGACTCCATCTTGATCTCGAGTGATTTTCTCAAAGATGCCCGTTCTTCTCTCGGCACCATCATTGGCGGCACGCACGCGCAAAAATTCATCAAACTTATCGCGATCGACCATCCCGACAAAGCCGCCCTCAATATGCATATCTACTGCCTTATCTGACGGCGCAATCATTCTGGCGCAATTGGCCTTGGCTACAAGGAGCTCATCAGGGATTTCAAAATCCTTAATTAGGCGTGGAGGTATGGCGCCGCCGCAAGGCTTGATTCGGCCCATGCGATCCAAGAGGAGCACTTTGCGACCTTTCTTGGCCAGATCACTTGCCGCTGTGGCTCCAGTTGGACCACCACCAACTACTACGACATCAAAAGTTTCTAAAGTACCCATTCTGATCTCCATATATTGAGCACATCATTTAATCTTGAAAAACTTACGCACCTACCAAATGCTTTGACAACTCGTTTGTTTGCTTGTGCGGACGTGTCTGAAATGACAAGTACGCAGCCACAACAAATAAAACAGCTTCTAATAAAAAGACAAATGCATAGGCAGTCGCTGGGTTTCCTAAAACAATCCGAGCTATATCGCTCAGACCAGTCCCGACGATGCCACCTAAACCAAAAGCAAGGGCCTGCGAAGCGCCCCAAATACCCATGCGAACCCCTTCACGCTTTTCACTGCCTAAGCTGGCAAATTGCATCATTGAGCCAATGGCTGCAATTGAAAAAGCGCCATTAAAGATACCTAAGAAAAAGACAGCGGTCTTGAAAAAGAGACTGCTGGCAACCGGTCCGGATAAGACCAAGCCCATCATGGCAATCGCTGAAGCAAGACACCCACCAATAGTCCAATTGCGCAGAGAAGTTAAATTCTTGGACTTTGCTCTGCTGGTAATAAACGCTAACGCGAGCATCCCTACCAAGACACCACCATTTTGAAGGCCTGATAAAGCCGTGGTTTCAGCGGGGGTGTAGCCAAACGCCACTGCAGCAAATGGCTCCAAGATCAAATCTTGTGAGCTATAGGCCAACATGGAAATGAAGACAAACCAGGTAAATGAGCGTACGGTTCCCTCTTGCCAAACTTCAGCAAGTGCCTCACGGAAATTAACCTTGGTATTCTGTTTTTGTAAATCCTCGCGGGCTAGATTGATCGCTTGTTTTTCAACTGACTCTGCTGGTGTCTCCATACCCCAAATAGCCAAAAAGGTAACGATAACTGCTATTACAGAAACGGTAGAAGAGATCATCAATAAACGCTCAAAAGAAAATGGCGTCAAAAATTTTCCGCTGATGCTGGCAGTCATTGCAAAGCCAAAAATCATCATTAGCCAAACACAGGTTGCTGCAGCTGCTTTGCGTTTTGGGTCAACGCGTTTAGCAAGTAAAACCAATAAGGCAGTACCGCTAGCACTCACACCAATACCAATCATGGCAAAGGCAACTATCGCTAGCGCAATACCCAAAATAATAGATTGCTCCAAGAGAATGATTGAAGTTGCAGCCAATATGCCGCCACTTGCTAAAACCAATATGCCGCCTCGTATCCAAGGTGAAGCACTTCGAGTCTGATCTGAGCCAAAACCCATGCGGGGACGAACCAATTGAACCAAGTAATGCAGAGCAACTAGTGCTCCAGGCAAAATAGCTGGAAGTGCAAGTTCAATTACCATCACTCGGTTTAAGAGAGAGGTGGTTAAGACCACGATGGAACCTAAAGAGGCTTGCACCAATCCTAGCCTAGCAATTTGCAGCCAACTGAGATAAGAAATGTTTGCGGTGCTCATAGGTTCAATGAATTAACTGATAGCAAATCGCCCTGCTACTGCAAATGCACTGACCATCATTCCTGCAACAAATAATGGCACCCCAAAACCACTCAAAAATAATGCGCGCTTAACTGGATCCTGCAAGAAATAATGCATCATCTTGATTTGACCGGCGATGAGCAGCAAGATCACGAATGCTTGCCAAAAGGCACCCCAAATCAAAAGCAGCCCAAGCACACCGAACTGTGGAACCAGCATCATCAAACAGGCATTTTCAGCGGCGCCTGCGATACCTAGTTGCACTGGCAGAGATAGAACGCCCATTCGACGATCGCCCTCTACTGCCTTGAAATCATTCAAAGTCATAATGCCATGAGCGCCAATGCTATATAGAATGGCAAGTAAAATCGAAGGGGTCGATGGAAATACATCACCCATCATGACAGCCGAACCGGTAAACCAAGCTAAGCCTTCATAAGATATTCCGCAAGCGGCATTACCCAACCAACCGTTTTGTTTAAAACGTAATGGCGGCATGCTGTAGAGCCACGCTAATAAAAGACCAAGCAGTGTCGCAACAAATGCCCAAGGACTAATAAACCAGCCCAATGCCAGTGATAGCAATGTCCAAATGAAAGCGACATAAAGCCCCCAAGTTCCGGGCATGCGACCTGAAGGAATGGGACGCTGAGGCTCATTGATGGCATCTACTTCACGGTCAAACCAATCATTCACTGCTTGGCTAGCCGCACATACCATAGGGCCTGCCAAGATCACGCCAGCGATTAATAAATGCCAGCGACCCTGAAAAGAAACACCAGTCGCTATCACACCGCAGGCAAAAGCCCACATTGGCGGAAACCAAGTAATCGGCTTCAGTAATTCGAGAATGGCCGAGGGCGCAGGATACCTCTGCACCGGAAGAGTATTTATGATCGCATTCCCCATTTCCACAAGCCTTCACTAGAAAAAGGAACAACCATCAAAATATGCTCCAACACAGCCAAAGATAAAATCGCGCCGGTGAGAGACATGGAAGCTACTTCAAAATCAGTACTACTGGGATGAATTGCAACCTCCCAGAGTGGAATAGCGCACAGCACACCACCAATTACTGAGAGTGGCAACAAGGGATTCATCGGCTTGCAGGTGAAGTAAGTAAAGATGTATTTCAGGTGATTCGGTAAAAACCGTTCGTTCAGGTTCAGTACACCCAAGAAGATATTGAGCTTCGCACTCTGTCTCATGAGCCAAAGAATCATGAAGGTCCAAAAGCCTGTCTGGTTGGCACCACCCCAAGTCATGATGGTTACTAACACTGCTAGAACTACCAAAGCAATTTCATGGTGCTGAATAGTCTGAAAGGCATAGTGCATCTTTTTTAAGCCACGACAATCTTCAGGACAAGGCTCTCTACGAGGGCCAGTGACATAACCGAATAAGAAACCGATTTCTTGCCAACCCCAAACTAAAATTGCGCAGGTAAAACCACAATAAGCTCCCGCTACCGTACCTAAGTTGGCACTTGTTTTCAGCCCTACCAATGCCATAGCTAGCACCATACCGCTTACCCAAAAAGCATTTCTATAGGTGGAGGGATGGCGCTGATTTAAGAGCAGAATGATCCCGGTGCTAAACCACCATATAAAAATCGAGTAGAGGATAGGCCAAACGATGCTCATAAAATTACCAGGTAGGGACCATCCGAACGTTGGCAGGTAAGGTGTTATCTTGGACTGGAATGAAGTAAAGCTTCGCAAACACTAAACCAGCGCGAGCACCCAGAATGGCTGTCTTCACTTTATTAATAAAGCCACCCTCTTTCTTGTATGCGTCCATCTTCTCAAACAAGGCTCGCATCTCCTCAAGATAGTGATAGAAACGCGGATCATCTAAATTCACAGAAATTGGGAAGACCTGCTTAATAATTTCGTTTGTGATGAAAAGTACTTTCTTGTCGTAATCCGTTGGAGAAATTTTCATCGCTTTATATAGCTCAATGCGGGTATGGTCGCGCACATACATCGTTGCATAGACTGCCAAGATGAAAAAGCGAATCCATAATTTATTTACACCTTGCAGCAACTTAGGATTAGCACGCATGATCAACGCAAAGGATTCGCCATGACGGAACTCGTCATTACACCAACGTTCAAACCATAAAAAGATTGGATGAAAACGAACCTCAGGGCGACTCTCAATTTCCCTAAAGATCGTGATGTAACGGGCATAACCAATCTTTTCTGAGAGATAGGTCGCGTAGAAAATAAACTTCGGCTTGAAGTAAGTATATTTCTTAGCTTTTGCCAAAAAGCCTAAGTCAATACCAATATTAAAGTCCTTCAGCCACTGATTAATAAAACCAGCGTGGCGGCTTTCATCCCTGGCCATATAGCCGAACAAGTTACGCATATCTGGATTGCTGACCTTACGCTTGATCTCAGCGTACAAAATACATCCAGAGAACTCAGAGGTAATCGAGCTGATTAAGAAATCAACAAACTCATCATATAAGGCGGGATGCAGATTGGAATAATTCTTATCCATATCTGCAGGACGCTGGAAGTGATCCGCATTATTGTCGCCCTCATACTCTGCCATCAATGCATCCCACTCTGAGCGCAAGGAGTCAATGCTAATGCGATCCATCTCTTTAAAGTCAGTCGTATAAAAGCGCGGGCTTAATACCGCATCTTCTAATGCCATCTTGGTGGAGTCATTGATTGATCCCTTTGCAGGGATCTGACTTTGCAACATGCTTTCTGCGCTATCTAAATTCATTTCCAACTCCAATAAATATTTATGACTTACTTACTGCTACTACATTTGATGCATTAAATAACCTAAAAAATGTTCCAGCATTGGTAGGGCCAAAAGACTCTAGGTCTACCATACGACCAGTTGCGGTATCAGCTAGAGTTAAACGACCATCTGTACGATAAATTAATTCAAATGGAGGTCCACTATCCAAGCCTCTGCGTTTTCTTTCTTGTGCAAGACCGCGCAATGTACCCCTGACAAAACCGGCTTCACCTTGCACAGCCTCAATTTGCTTACCAGTTTTGTAATCGATGACAGCGATAGAGCCATCAGGACGATCCTCAAAACGCAGTTGCAAAACTTTTAGAGGCGATGCATCAGGTTCACGCACCTGACTCAAGTCGCGACTATTAATAAATACCAACAATAAAACAATGATGATCACATCAGCGATCAGCATTTTCGCAACGGGTGATAAAAAATCTTTTCCTTGGGTAACACTCATGCTGTTTGTGCTCTCGCTTGTTCAACTGCAATATCTTGAGGCTCTATCTTGCTAAGACCAGTGGATGCCTTCCAGGCTTCAGTAAGTAATTCTGCAACCTGCTGTGCCTCGGGAATACAACGCATCATCGGTTCTGGTTTTGCTAAACGCCAAGGCCGCACGTGAGGCCATAGGTGGAAGAAGGCAATCTTATCTTCGGTAGCAATTTGCATTGGGATATCACCAGTACCATCTGCATATAACTTTAAATCAGCACTTCTCAGCGTTTTATAAGGGAGGTTAAAGGTCACCGTCAACACAATACCCACTCGCATCACAATTCGACGATTGGTTAAGGTATACATCGTGGTAGTTGCTGACCAGTAAGCCAAAAGACCTATGAGCAGCAGACCAATCAGCGCTAAAAATACTGCGAGCGCAACACTACTCCAACCTTCTGACAAACCACCTTCACTACCTGCTACTGAGAAAACCTGCAAAACCACGATGACCGCAAAATAAACTGCGAGCCATTGCAGACGAAATACATGTTTAGCCATAGCAGTCCAACTAGGAGCGCCTTGCCAAAGAATCGTTTCGCCAGCAGGTAATGGTTCGGGCAACCCTAAGGCTGCCTCGAACTCATGCTCTGCTGATTCATATGGTTTTTGATTCACAAAATACTTTCAATTGAATGGGATTTAAATAAGGGGTTCTTGGCGCTCTGGGGTCGCATACAGAGTACCGCCGCCAAAGTAAGCCATGATCTTTTCTTCTTCTAAGAGCGTAATCTGATCTTGACTCTTTAAGCCTGGTACTAAAGCAAACTGATTGCCCAAGATCGATTCCACCTTGATAGCGTCTTTACCAATACGAGAAAAATTCATTGGTAGTAATACTCGTCTGCCACCAAACTCTGGCAAAGTTTCAATTTCAAAATAGCGAATCACGACTTCAGCCTGATCAATCCAGAGCTCTTTCACGGTGCCAGCTACCACACCATCATCACCCTTAACTTGCATACCAATCGGATTTCTATCCTGCTTGGCTACGTTAAATTGACCGAGTAAGCGCCCCGGCAAAATACGTTTTTGACCTTCTGATGTCATGTCAGGAATATCCGCACGCTTCGTAAAGGCGCCCGGCCCTACACCGTCTAACATCGGGTTACCAGTTGGCACTAAAGGCGCACCATTTAAATAGCTTGAAGGTCTAGCGGCCACTTTTTCCAGAGGCTCATCTTTGGGAACAGTGACATCGCCCCAGTACTCTGTATGAAAAGTCTTCGGTGCCGGCATACCAGCTATTCCAGCCGCTCGTCGGGTCTCGCCACGAACGTCATACTCTAGCGGAAAACCTTCACGCTTACTTTCTATAGTCAGGTAATAAACGAGGCCTGCAAAAAATACCCAAAATGCATATAGAACCAATTGTGCAACATCTACATATTCTGTAATTGCTCCGGTTGCCATCTTGCTCTCCCTTTTAACAATAATGCTTATCGTGAAAAAACATACTGTGCCACTATTTAACTTGGTAATTCATCTAAACCGAACTTCTGAGAAACATTCATCACAGGTTCCTTGTTCATAATGACTAAAGGTCCAATTGCAATCAATGTAGCAAACAACAAATAAAACTCAATGTGATATACAAAACTATAGCCTGTAGCGGTAGAAATCAAACCCTCACCTAGGAAGCCATTTGTCGCCAGGCTAGAAATCACATCCCGTATGACGCCGCCAGCTGCAATAGCAATACCAGATGCGCTAGCGTGTACCGCGCCCCAAGCACCTAAAACCAAACCATTCATCCCGCCTGATTCAAAACTCATGGCGGCAGTCAAAGTGCTCACAGAAAATAATCCGCCACCAAAGCCAATTAAAAATGCGCCGCAACGAAATAAGGTAGGCGAAAGCAATGGTTCGGAAAAAATGACGCAACTAAATGCCGCAATACCAAACAAAGCGCCAATAGAAGCCAGGCGATAGGGATCAATTGAGCGATTTAGATAACGCGCAGCCACACCAAAAGCAACGAGAGCGCCTAAAGAGGTCAGACTGGTTAATACAGTGGTAGCACTAACCGATAAACCTAATACTTCAGCACCATAGGGTTCTAAAATAATGTCTTGCATACTAAATGCGGCTGTACCTAAACCCAAAGCTACCAAGAAACGCATCACTTTGCCCTGCTGTGAAAAAGTGGCCCAAGTTTCTTTAAAGCTTGGAGTTTCGATAGAGTGCGCTGTTAAATGGGGCTGACGAGGCTCTTGCTTCCAGGCTGCAATCAAGTTGAGTACCAAGGTAGTTGCTGCAACACCCTGTACTACCCGAATCAACAAAATAGGGGTGATATCAATCAGCAAATAGCCAAAGATGGCACTACTGACTGCCATACCAACCAACAGCATCATATACATTAGCGCGACCACTCTAGGTCTAGCTTGAGGCTCAGCCAGATCAGATGCTAAAGCCAGACCAGCGGTTTGAGTGGTCTGCATACCAGCGCCTACCAATAGAAAAGCAAGCCCGGTAGCGCCTTGCGCAAACCAAGCGGGCCAAGTGGTATCGCCAGACAAGAGAATGAGTGCGAAAGGCATGATTGCAAAGCCGCCAAATTGCAACCAGGAACCAATCCAAATATAAGGCACTCTGCGCCAACCCAGAAAAGACTTATGGCTGTCACTCTTAAAGCCAACTAGTGCTCTGAATGGAGCAAATAGCAGAGGCAAGGCAACCATAATCGAAACTAAAGCCGCACTCACTTTCAACTCAATAATCATGACTCGATTCAGAGTGCCAATCAACATGACCATTGCCATGCCTACAGAAACCTGAAACAGAGCCAGCCTCAAGAGACGACTGATTGGCAACTCTTTGGTGGCGATATCAGCAAAAGGTAAGAACTTTGGACTCACTCTCTTCCAAGTTTCAAATAACTCTTTGCCACGCCAGGTCAGAGTAAACATTTTCATTGTTATCGCGCTTTATTCTGATCAGTTGGCTTTTTGCTTAAGCGCATCGCCTGTGAAAAATAAAAAGCGCGTTGCACTTTTTGCGTACTGACTGGCGCCCAATCTGCTAAACCATCATGCTGACTGAAGGTTCTGGTGAGAGAGTCAATCGAAATGGGCTGAATAAAAGGTGATCGATCACTTCTCGGAAATACACTACCAATCGTTAACAAGGTACTCAGAGCAGCATTATTGGGGGCAAATGTAAAAGCAATATTGGCACGCGTACGATTGGCAAGCTTCGCCATCGCATCAGCAATATCCAAGTGGTGATAGTGAATCATGGAATCCATACAAACCACATGATCAAACTCACCCAAGGCGGGATCTAACATATCTCCAGAACGGAACTCAATAGATCCAGAGCCAACATCACGACCAATTCTCTCGCGCGCTAAATCAACTAAGGTAGGCGATAAATCAATAGCGACTACATGCGCACCCCGCTTTGCTAAATCAGCTGCTAAGACTCCAGTACCGCAGCCAGCATCCAAAACACGCTGTCCGGACAAATCAGTCGGTAAATAGCTTAGCAAGACATGACGCATCTCTTCACGACCAGCTCGTACCTTAGCGCGTATACCGCTGACTTTGGCCGTCGACGTTAGCTTTGCCCAAGCATCTACCGCAGTGCGGTCGAAATACTCCTGAAGCTGAGTACGTTTTTGAGTATAAGAATTTTCAAGCATGGCTAACGATCGCCTTTAATTATTTCAACCATGGGGAATAGATATAAGCTAAGAGATGCGCTATTACCGCTATGAATCCAAAAAATTGTGTTCCTTGCACAAGGTTGCGATGCAATTCTTCCGCCTCTGCAATGCTTAAGCCAGTTAACGTTGTCTGAGCACTGCTAAAACTTGCTGCTTGTGCAGCTTGTAATTGAATAGTCTGCGCGCCAAGCATAGACTCGCGCGTCTTCTTTTCTTGATCTAGGCGAGCCATCCGTAGCTTCCAGATAAATTGACCTGCATTGATCACATAGGTTGCATAGGCTGCCAAAGCCAATAGCATCAGTTGAATTGGGTCCAGATAACCAGTACCCAGCGCTACAAGATATAAGGTATGAAGCAACAACACCAACATACTAAATACGTCTTCCCAGAAAAATGCTGGGGCAAACAAGTAGCAGTTAAAAACAACCTTCTCCCAAATACAACCAGTGATCATGATGGTATAGAGCGTTAATGTTTTAACCACTACTGAAATATTGGCGGCATGATCTCCCTCGCCGGTAAATAAAAAACGCAGGACGAGGTAAAGACTAACCAAGAAAACAACAAACTGAATAGGCGCCAAAATACCTTGGACAAGTGTCCACTTGGTTTCGTCTCTTCTTACCCTCTCTTCTGGGGTATAAAGTGGCTTATATGTTTTTTCCATGCACAGTCTGATATATTTTCTGCAACAACCTTAAGGCAATTATTAATACACTTTTAAAGCACAAAAGTGTCAATTAAAGTTTACGGTATCTGGAAAAAGAAAGTCCTCGGGATAACCCTATTGGGGGTACTTACCCTATAGCAACTTACTCAAAAAAAGCGCTAAATAGGATCATTACTAAATGATCAGTTTTGAGAGAAATAGCGCCCTTCTTTTTTGCAGTGCAGCATATTTTTCTAGGAGCACTTACAGCCTTTCATTTTGTATTCATTACTAGGCTATTAGGAGATGGGCTTTGTCAGATTCACTGAAAAAAACGTTCCAATCTAATGTAAGTGAATTGGATAACGCAGAAATGAAGCTATGGCTAAATAAAACCATAGAATCAGAGATCATCCCGCGCTTGCTGATGGGGCATAAATTAGAACCAGCAAACGATCAATTTATTCGCCAGATTAATGAAATCAATATTACGCAAGTTGAAATTGTCGACTTTTGCCAAATATTGTTGGATGGCCCCATAGAGGATTCATTCTCCTTTATAGATAAGATGCAAAAATCGGGGCATACCCTTGTATCGCTCTATATGAATCTGATTCCAGCGTCTTGTAGACGCTTGCAGCATCTTTGGGAAAATGATGAAAACAGCTTTACAGAGGTTACGGTCGCGCTAGGGCGTGCTCAGAACCTCATTCATCAACTTAGCCCTCTCTTTATGAGTCAAGGCAATCTCGCCCATTACCAGGGTAACGCCCTTCTGATTAATGCACCGGGGTCGCAACATACCCTGGGGATCTTAATATTAGGTGAATTTTTCAAGCTGAATGGTTGGAATACGACAGTCGAAATTGAAACTTCTAGTGCAGAATTAAAGGATCGAATCAACTTGCAAGCCTATGATTTATTGGCAATTTCTATCTCATGTGAAGATCAGTGGGATACTATGGAGGCATTGCTAAACGAAGTAAAGAAGGTATCAAAAAATAAGGGGATACTGACCATGGTGGGCGGTCCATTATTTGATTACAAACCAGAATTAGTAAAAGCTTGCTCTGCAGATGCCTGCGCCCTAACAGCCGAAGAGGCTATTAAAACAGTGTCGGATCTTTTAGCCCAAAGAACTAGCCTAAATTAATATGCCTGCCTCACATCATCCAGAGCAACTCTTTTCAGGCCTAAGCAGTAAGGAGCTTAGTCTGATTGCTCAAGCCTCGGCAGATATTTCGCTTCTGTTGGATGATTATGGAACCATAGTCAACATCTATTCTGAAAATCAGAGTCTAGCCAAACAGATCCCAGATGGCCTCATAGGAAAAAAATGGTTAGACATTGTTGTACCAGACAGCGTCAAAAAAATGCACTACTTGATAGAAGACGCTAGCTCAGACAAGATCACTAAGTTTCGACAAATCAATATGGTCGGTAACCATCAAAATTTGGTACTGCCAATGATGTGCACTTCCATCAAAACATCATCCAATAAAAAAATTATCGTTATTGGCAGGGATCTTTCGGAAGCATCCAAGCTGCAACAAGATTTAGTTGCTGCCCAAAAAGAAATTAGTAAAAATTATCTGCAAATAAGTCAACTAGAAGAACGCTTTCGGTCGATCTTTGAAATCGGTACTGAATCGGTCATCATCGTTAAGGGAGATGATGCTTATCAGATAGTTGAGATGAATGGCAACGCAATTAGGCAAATGCTACTAGCTAAAAATAATTGCATTGGCAGGTCATTTCTTTCGCTCTTACCTGCAGCAGAATTAAACAAAGCCAAAGCCTTTCTTCAGACCGTACAAAATACTGGCGAACCCAATACTCTAGAAACTGTCATTAACGGCGGGCAAGTCATTCGGATCAAAGCAACTTCTTTTATAAATAGCGGAAAACCCTACTTATTATTTAACCTTACGCAACCCGACTTAGCTAAGTCATCCAACTTATTAGATGCTGACTCCTTAACTGTTAAGGCCATTGAAAATAATGCGTATGGTTTTATTGTGTGCACTCTGGAAGGTCAGATCCTCAAAGCAAACAAGGCCTTTATTAAATTAAGTAATGCTAAGACCGAACAAGACTTGATTGGCACTACTATCCAAAATTATCTAGGGCATGACACAACAGATTTTGATCGCATGATGCAGTCCTTAAAAGGAAAAGCAAGTACTCAATCTTGTGTCTCTTCGATTAACAACAATAGTGGTGGTTTTAAACTAGTAGATATTTCAGCGGTATCCGTAGTTCAGCCACGCGCTTGTATTGGCATGATTTTCCGACAAGTAGATTCGAGACAAAATAAAGATAAGCGTATCGACAAGAAACTAGTACGAAATTCTGATGAATTGTCGATGCTGGTTGGAAAAGTCCCCTTGAAGGACATCCTAGCCGAAACCACTGACTTAATTGAGCAACTCTGCATCAAAGCTGCCTTAGATCTGACAAAAGACAATCGTGTTTCTGCCTCTGAGATCTTAGGCTTATCTCGACAAAGTCTTTATATCAAACTCAGAAAGTATGGTCTAGTAGACTCCAATAAGGATATTGATTAGAAAGTCAGTAATGGGCAACCAAGTTGCATTGATGGTCCTTGTAGACATTCAATCATCAGCAAAATTCAGCGGAATCTTAAGACTCATGTTTGCAAGACTATGGCTTTGGTCAACGCCAGGACTAGAGTTCTACAAACACATGGGCTCAGGAAGAAACGGGGGCTTCTCATTTCATCCCAGCGCTACCCATCAAGCACTGTTTTGCATTTTCAAAGATATCGCTAGCGCCGAAAGATTTTATAAAACCTCTCGGCTGATTCAATGGTATCGGGCGCACGCTAAAGAATTTTTTTCAGTAAAACTCAAAACCTATTCAATTAAAGGTCAGTGGTCAGGCTTTGTACCTCAAATTACTGTCGACGCACCTACATCAGGACCAATCGTATCGATTACCAGAGCCTCTATTAAGCCGCTCAATTGTTTGCAATTCTGGAGTAAAGAACCAGCGGCAGAAAGCTCACTTGAGCAAACTTCTGGCTGCATTATTGCCGCCGGCATTGGTGAAGCTCCCTTTTTTCGCCAGGCTACTTTTACGATCTGGGAATCGCAAGCAGCGATGGATCAATATGCCAGACAAGGCGCTCATCAAGCTGCCATCCGCGCATCCATGAGCGGTAACTACTTTTCAGAATCGATGTTTTCACGCTATCAGCCTTTTGATGCCTTCGGTAGCTGGAAGGGTCGCACTCTTGGCTAAGGCTCCAGTTGTCATTATTGGTGGGGGCATAGGTGGATTGACCTGCGCTCTCGACCTCGCCTCTTCTGGGCTTGAGGTGATCTTGATTGAAAAAGAATCTCAAGTTGGCGGCAAGATTCGACAACTGAATTGCTCAAAGGATCTGATCAAGCCTGCACTCATTGATTCTGGCCCAACCGTCTTCACAATGCGCTGGGTATTTGATGCCCTCTTTCAAAAGGCAGGCACCTCACTGGAGTCTGAGTTAAAGCTTGAAAAATTAAATATCTTAGCAAGACACGCCTGGAGTAAAGATGAAAGGCTCGATTTATTTTCTGATGTAGAACAATCTGCACAAGCCATTGCAGCATTTTCCTCTCCAGCGGAATCAAAACGCTTTCTACAATTTTCCGATCAATGTCGCAGACTGTATAAGGCGCTAGAAAAGCCATATATGCTGTCTGCTAAACCAAACTTTGCCGGAATGATTTCGGATTTGGGAGTGTCTGGATCCAAAGTCTTATATGAAATTGGTTTGTTTAATAATCTCTGGAAATCACTCGGCAACTATTTCCATGACCCAAGGTTGCGTCAGTTGTTTGGTCGCTATGCTACTTATTGCGGATCCTCACCCTATCAAGCGCCAGCAACCCTCATGCTGATTGCCGATGTTGAGGCACAGGGCGTCTGGGCGCTGGAAGGTGGCATGTATTCATTAGTAAAAACGATTCGCAAATTAGCCGAAGCTAAAGGTGTGCAATTTTTAACCGGGCAAGCATGCGAAGAAATCTTGTTAGATCACGGTCGCATATCAGGTGTCAGGCTTACGGATGGAGCTGTTCTGCATACTGAATCTGTCGTTTTTAATGGCGATCTTGCCGCACTGCAAACTGGCTTACTCAATTCAGAAGAAAGTAAAGCGCTGAACGCAAAAATGATTCCGCCTTCACCTGCTAAGAGATCTCTTTCTGCAATTACCTGGTCGATGAATGCTAAGACAGATGGCTTCCCTTTGGTGCGACACAATGTGTTCTTTAATCAAAATTATCATGCAGAGTTTGATGATATTTTTAGTAAGAGACGTCTTCCTGTAAAACCAACAGTCTACGTTTGCGCTCAAGATCAAAGTGATGTTTATCAATCATCCTCAAATACTCAAAGGCTACTTTGTCTGGTAAATGCTCCCGCAAACGGCGATCAATCAGAATTTAATGCTCAAGAAATTGACGCCTGCGAACACGAAACTTTTGGTCTTCTGCAACAATGTGGTCTCAACATCGACTTGGATAGCGCAATATGTCAACGTACAACGCCCTCCCTTTTCAACCAGCTCTTTCCGGCAACGGGGGGAGCCCTTTACGGCCAAGCCAATCATGGTTGGATGGAAACTTTTGGGCGAGCTTCAGCGCAAAGCCCGATTCCGGGCCTCTACCTAGCGGGGGGCAGCGTGCATCCGGGTCCGGGAGTACCGATGGCCGCGCTCTCGGGACGAATGGCGGCCGCAACACTGATGGATCACCTCGGTTTGATCAAGCTGTCGGGCAGAACGCTTATCTCTGGTGGTACATCGACGCTCTAAGCGATGACGGTAAGCACGGCATAGTCCTGATTGCATTTGTTGGTAGCGTATTTTCACCTTACTATGCGTGGGCTAGAAGAGGTAATGCCACTGTTAATCCAGAAAATCATTGCTCATTGAATGTTGCCATTTATAGCCGAGGAAAAAATCGTTGGGCGATGACTGAGCGAGGAGAAAAACAAGTTTCCCGCAATGCTACTGAATTTATGATTGGCCCCAGTAATCTGCGTTGGGATGGAGAAAAATTAATCGTTCATATCGAAGAGCGCGCAGTGCCTTTTGGTCAAAAAGTTTCAGGTACGGTTGAACTCTATCCAAATACCTTATTCAACTTTAGTACGCCTTTAGATGCTGCTGGCAAACATCGTTGGGGCCCTCTTGCCCCTTCAGCACGGGTCAAGGTGCGCTTAAACTCCCCAGATTTACAGTGGGCAGGTAACGCTTATTTAGACTCAAATGAAGGTGATGAGCCTATCAGTCAATCTTTTCATGAGTGGGACTGGTCCAGAGCGGAGATGAGTGGTGGTCGAACTGCTGTCATTTACGATATACGAGAAAAGAGTGCTCAAGAAAAGATATTGGCATTGACCTTTAATCCTAATGGAACAATTGACCATTTTGAACCTCCGCCAAGACAGGCTTTGCCAAAAACCATTTGGGGTATTCGAGGGCATATGCGCAATCAAAGCTCTAAAGGTTTAGAGGTAGTTCAGGTTTTAGAAAACACGCCTTTTTATACGCGTTCCGTTTTAAATTCTGAACTACTGGGTGAAAAGGTGCTTTCGTTTCATGAAACCCTCAGCGTGCCAAAGCTAACGCTGACCTCAACTCAATTGATGCTGCCTTGGAGAATGCCTCGGATTACGTGGTAATTGGCAACTGAAGTTAATACGTTTACTGTAAAGCTCTGCCACTCTTGCGAGGATTGCGACGACGTTCTTGTCTCTCCATGAGATCAACAAACCACAGCAAACGATCGTGAGCCGTTCCTTCAAAACGCTTTTCATGAGGCACTTCAATTACCGCATCTACTAAATACTGAATGGCTTTATCAGCATCCACTTTCAGCTGTCTAGAAAATATTTTAGAGATTGCCGTAAAGGCTTCAGCTAAAAGGACTACTTTTCTCTTGGAAGGTACGTAGGCTCTTGTCGAAACAGAATCCAAATTAAGCTTTTCTACCTGGCGACCAATCTCCGCATAAATCAGTCGAGCCGCCTGAATGGCGGGACGGCAATCCCATGGCAAATCAGAAATACCGTTCTCTGCACGAGAATATAAAACATCTGCATGCTTTAAGAGACGCGCAATCACAGAAGCAATTTGATCATTAAACTCTGGCTTACTGAGCCAAGCCTGCGGATCTAGACCTGCTTCCCTGAGCCAAGCAAGGGGTAAATAGATGCGCCCGTTTGCAGCATCTTCACCAACATCACGTGCGATATTCGTGAGCTGCATGGCTAAGCCAAGTTCACATGCTCTTGCCAAGGTCTCAGGTTCTCGACGATCCATAATGACACACATCATCGCCCCTACAGTACCTGCAACGCGTGCGCAGTAATCGAGTAGATCTTCTAAGGTTTCGTAAGTTTTAAATTGGGTGTCCCACTCATAGCCCTCAATCAATGCGAGAGGCAGACTGATGGGCAAATCAAATTCTTTCACCACAATCGATAAAGCACGATCAGCAGCAATATCATCAGGCATACCTTGATAGATACGATCAAGGCGTTCACGCAATTTTGGTATCGCATCCGGCTCTGCATCTATCGCATCAGCTACATCATCCGTAATTCGACAAAACGCATAAAGGGCAGTTGCGGGATCTCTCACTCTCTGAGGCAAGATTCTGGAGGCGGCGAAGAAGGACTTGGATCCATCCCGCATGGTTGCGACGCACTCTTGAAGATCTTTAATATTTTGACTCATGTTAGGACTTTTTTAGGATCGGCTACTACAGACATTAATGCTTTTGCCGAAGATAAAACACCGGGGATACCCGCACCAGGGTGGGTTCCAGCGCCCACCATATAAAGACCTGCAACATCCTCACTACGGTTATGAGGTCTAAACCAAGCGCTTTGTAATAAGAGGGGCTCAAAACCAAAGGCAGCACCTTTGACTGACAAGAGGCGATCCTGAAAATCTTGAGGTGTCATACAAAAAGATGTCTTGAGGTGTTTTTCAAAGCCAGGCAAAACACTTTTATCTAGATACTTAGCGATCGCTTGACGATAAGAGTCAGTCTCTTTAGACCAGTCCGTACCGCTTGCTAAATTCGGCACTGGAGCTAACACGTAAAATGTATCGCCGCCAGCAGGAGCTAAAGATGGATCCGTAGCTGTTGGTCTATGCAAATACAGACTGAAGTCATCTGCCAAGACGTGTTTCTTAAAGATATCCGTTAATAGCTCTTTATAACGTTTACCCAACAAGATCATATGGTGGGGAACATCAGGATATTGCTTGTCTGTGCCAAAGTACCAAACAAAGAGACTCATTGAATATTTACTACTATTGACCTTAGAGTCAGTCCACACTTTCCGATGCTCTGGGGCGATGAGTTTCTGATAAGTCCAAGCGGCATCCGCATTCGAAACCACAATATCAGAAGGTATAAATTCACCATTGGCAAGTGTGACACCCTGAGCTTTACCATTGACTACTTCGATACGCTTCACTTCAGAGTTAAGCCGAATCTCCACCCCTCTATCAGCCAATAAACCCGCTAAACCTTTAATTAAAGAGCCAGTTCCACCCATAGCAGAATGAACGCCATGGCGTCGCTCCAAGGAGTTGATGAGTGCATAGACCGCGGTTACAGAAAAAGGATTTCCACCAATTAAGAGTGGATGAAAACTCATCACCTGACGTATCTTGTCATTTTTTAAATGACGTGCAACTAACTTATAAATACTCTCCCAAGCCTTCATCTTAATCATCGATGGAATTGCACGAATCAAATCACCAATCGAATCAAATGCAGTGGAACTGAGTTCCTGAAATCCAAGCTTGTAGCATTTTTCTGCCTCCGCTAAAAATCGCTCATAACCTGGCAAGTCTTCCGGTGCAAACTTAGCTACTTCAGCGCGCATTCTGGCGGGGTCACCTGTATAGTCAAAGTGGGTTCCATCATCAAAGCGGATGCGATAGAAAGGATCCATTAAACGAAGGTCAACATCGTCGGTCATTTTCTTACCGCACAACTCCCATAACTCATTAAGCAGGAAGGGTGCAGTAATAATGGTTGGGCCTGCATCAAAAGTATAGCCATCGCGTCGATGAACGTATGCCCTACCCCCTGGAGCATCGAGCTTTTCTAAAACAATGACCTTATAGCCTTTACAAGACAAACGAATGGCAGCTGCTAAACCACCAAATCCACTTCCAATCACAATGGCAGTGGATACTTCATTTTCCTTAAAGTCAGCTTTTTTTAACATTTCCTCAAACCAACTTTTCTACAAAAAAATAGCGTCATATTGATCGTATGACGCTATTGGTTAGAACGAACTATAGATTACTTCATTGCCACCGATTTTGCTGGTGGAACAGGATCCTTAGCCTTCATCGCTGGCTTTGCTGGACCAGTTAAGAAAGGATAGTCTGACAACATCGATACTCCATAAAGTGGCTTGTAAGCCCCTTGGTGGCAAGTAGCACAATTGGCTTTGGCAACATCTCCAGTAGGCCCTAAACGATGCTCTGGAAATAGACCTTTAATTGGCTCCATGTAATTATTATTGATATCTTGCGCCATCCGAATGGCATACCAAGCTCTAGCTCTTTGTGGAGGGCTCTCTTCCCAAGATGAGAAATTACGCGAGTTATGGCAATACGTGCAATTAACACCCAATGATTTTGAGAAGTGCATCATCAAACCATAGGTCGCTTCAGTTTCGTTGATGCTGTGTTTATTGCCTGTTGGTAATGCGGTGCCACCCTGCACACGAATGTTGCTCGATTTCGTGAGGTACTGAGCAAAATAATCATTTGGCAAGGATGAATAGCCTGAAGAAGCAACTGGCGTATTTTGTCCGTCTTTATCACCTAGCAGTCCGTTGCCCGTCTGTTGCTTCGGCGCTTTGAACCAAACTTGCTCAGGGATATTATTGCCACGATGGCAGGTGTAGCATGTCACGCCCGTCTGCGCTACGTGATCTTGCCATTGAGTATTCACTCGCTGTGTCATCAAAATCATATTGCGCGCAACTTGCTTGGTGTAGAGCGAGTCATCTGCAAAGTTCGCAGGGTTATGACAATAAGTACAACCTTGCTCTGGCGCAACCCAGCTTGTCATGGAAGCCATGAAGGTACCAAATTGAGCTACGCTCAAATTATTCAGAACTTTCACATTTTTATAGACTGCTCCTGCTTTTGGTCCATCTGCTGGAGCAGCGCCATACGAGACAGGTACAGCATTTTTCTCAGCCTGTTCAGCTAAGATGCGCGGGTTGTAAATCAAATCCATGCCTGTTCCACGGAAGCCATGCTGGACAGCTTCAATTGGAGGCCTCTCGCAGCCGGACAGAACCAGAACACTTGCCAACAGAGCCGGCAATATCAGAAATTTTCTTAATTGCTTCATGGCTTAACTCCTGTAATAACAGGTGCAGCAGGTGCAGCTGGCGGGACGAATCCAGAAGTGGCTGGATCGGGGATAGGGACTCCAAAAACGTCTGGATAAGAAGGGGCAACATTATGTTTCACTGCCCATAAATACCAGTTATCCACTACAGTACCAGTGAGCAAAATACCAATGCCACCTACTAAAGGTGTTAGTACTGCAAACCACCAAGCCCAACGGTGAATCGACTCCATCGTGGCATTAAAGCCCATGGTCCATCTCCAGAACAAAGCGGCTCTTTCTGAAGCTGTACCACGATCAACGATTTGCTCAATCTCGCGTTCGCCACCAAAGCGGCTGACTGCCAAAATCGTTGCGCCATGCATGGCAAATAAGAGTGCTGAGCCATAGAGGAAAACAATCGAGAGCATGTGGAATGGGTTATAGAATAAATTGCCATAGCGCAATGAAAATGCGGCAGTCCAATCTAAGTGCGAGAAGACTCCAAATGGAACCGCCTCACTCCAGCTACCCATCATGATCGGACGAATGAATCCCAAAACAAGATATAACCAGATAGCCGCTAAGAAACCCCAGGCAATGTGAGTGCCCATACCTAAAGCGATAGCACGACGATACATTCTTGCCCACCACAATAGAATCGATACGGTTAGGAAGAAGCCTGCCATCATCCACCAGCCACCTTCATTGAGGGGCATAAACAGAGACAAGCCATGTTTAGGTAAAGGTGGATCCAGTGACAGCCAAAATAATTGGCGCACAAATTGAATTGGGCTCCAATTGACTGAGGCCAGCATATTCCAGCCCATGATCTGAATGGCAATAATGCCGAAAAATAAAGAGGCTAAACCAAGACGCCCTAAATAAATTGGTCCTAACTGAGCATTACCCAGTCGGCCAAATAAATGATAGAGCTTGGGCTCACCAAAGCGCTCGCGCTCATCATAAGGATCTATAGAGACTCCATGATGTGGTGGCGCAACGACTTGAACTTGAGTAAAAAGGTTTTGATATTCCATAATTTTTATATTCCCCTCTTATCGCCAAATCGGCAGGTTCAACCACCAGCCCCACCATTCTGGCCAACCACGAGTCCAAAATGGGCCGCTAATCACAATACAAACGGCGCTCCAGAAAACTGCTGCTAAAGCTAAAAATAATCCGAGGCGATGAATGCCTAAAGTTCCGATGGAATAACCGATCGCATCTCTAAAAAAAGTATCTTCATGCTCAGGCGTTTTAACAAACTGCCCTTTTTGTGGATTAGTGGACGATAAGACCAAGCCACCGTGTAATACCAAAGCGAAGGTGGTAGTAAAGAATAAGGACACAGCGATCATATGCGCTGGGTTGTAATGAAAATGTAAGTACTGATAGCCTGTATTCGATACCCAATCGAGGTGACTTAAGATGCCATATGGGAAACCGTGACCCCATGCACCCATGAGTACAGGTCTAATGACTACTAAAGTGAAGTACGCAAATACCGCCATTAAGTAGGCGAAGGGAACATGAAGTCCCATACCCAGTTTTCGGCAAATTTCAATTTCACGTAAAGCCCACGAAAAGAATGCGCCTAGAGCACATACTGTGATGAGCTGCCACAGGCCTCCTTTTAATAAGGGGGCAAAGCCTAATCCATAACTGATATCCGGTGGGGCAATGTTAATTTGCCAAGGGTTCCAGGTTGGGCCCTGTGAAGCGCCCCATAAAATGAGCGCAGTGCCTAAAAAAGCAAAGAAGACAGTCGTAACACCAAAAAATCCAACATAAAACGGCCCTACCCAAAAATCGAATAAGTCCCCACCAACTAAGGTACCACCTCGAACACGATACTTTCTTTCAAAACTTAGCATGGCCATTTTTATGCTCTCCAATGAATGGATAAATAGGGTTTAGCTAAAAAGCTTTTTAACCTAACCCTATTCACCATTTTTTATACAAATTACTTTGCTGCTGGAACTGATGGTGGCATTGCAGAACCTGTTTTTGCTTCCATCGCCTTGAACTGGGCTTGGCTCAAACCATCCAACCAGTTGAAACGAACGCTGCTCAGCAAAATCAAATGAATCATTGCTGCAAGACCAAACAGAAAAATACCTTGAACAACCATTGATCGCAACGGATCATACAGTTTCCAAATTCTCCACATAATCTTCTCCTAATTTAAGTAAGACATAAAACCATAAACAGCCGACCTTGTGCCCTCGATAAGCGATTTTTCTTCAGCCCCTGGAAGCCAAGAACTCCACTTATTTGGCAAAATCTGGGTAAACAAAGAAATAACAAAGCACACTAGAAAACACAAAATAAAAATAAGATTGAAAGAAATAGAATCTTCTCTAATCATATTTTTTTCCCTGCTCATAACGTGATCATTTTTCATTTCATCCCCCTAAGATTGAGTCCTATTTCAGTGGAACCAAGGACGCCAAGCCCAAACCAAAATATGGGCTACTACTGCTATCGAAACAAAACCAACTAAACCTTGGACGTACAACTGGTGAAAC
The DNA here is from genome assembly GCF_018687415.1 of Polynucleobacter sp. UB-Siik-W21. Classification (NCBI taxonomy): domain Bacteria; kingdom Pseudomonadati; phylum Pseudomonadota; class Betaproteobacteria; order Burkholderiales; family Burkholderiaceae; genus Polynucleobacter; species Polynucleobacter sp. UB-Siik-W21. Next base: position 1,527,031 of record NZ_CP061289.1, read on the forward strand.
TCCTTGGCTTCGTCATCAGTAAGGCCGGATATTGAACCTGTTCTGTGGTCGCTCATAACCTAATACCTCCTTCAAAAATAGCCTTGCGGCCGTTACCGCGCTTAACCCGCGCGACATGGGCTGTAGCGTACGGCATGCCACATTCCGTTTTCAACAAATCAATTGATTTGTTGTAGTTAACTTTTGCCAATGAAGTCATCATGCTTCGACCTCTTCAATAATTTCTTTACAGGATGACTTCACTCTGGCAGCGGTGATTCTTTCTTCGCCAGCTTTTTCTGCTTCTTGCTCTACACGATCACGCATCTCTTTAGCGGCAGAAATCTGAACCAACACTGGCCTGGTTTTAATATAGTCAGCTACCAATTTCTGAGCATCTTGATCCCAAGGCAGAGCATTCGAACGATAAGTACGCGTTAGCGAAGCATCGACCTTATCCATATCGGTACCCAAGGGCAGGATATAAAAGAGCGCATCGAATAGTCCGTTACAAAATTCTTGAATGATGTAGGTTGCGCCGGCGTAGCCCATAAATGGAGTACCGGTATGGCGACGAATAATGGCGCCAGGAAATGATGAGGGAATATAAGAGGCTTTGCTGCCGTTTTCAGCCAAATACATTCTTTCGTTATAGCTACCAAACATGACTAGCGGTGGCTTTTCTTTGGTTAACTTACGTACGTCTTGATTATTGGTTTTCTCACCAGGCTTTCTTGGAACAGCAAAGCTGCAAGGTAGGCCCATCTCATCGGATAAGAAATGACGAATGCCTCTGGTGTAAGTTTCATTAGCGACTACTGCATAACTTGCAGTACTGAAAAAGTCTTGGGTTACTGAACGCCACAAGTCCCAGATCGGTTTAATGGTGGTATGTTTCTCGCGTTCAATAAATGGCTCTGGATCCACACCAAGCAATTCACCGAGTTTGCGCAAGAATTGAGTAGTGCTATGTAAACCTAGAGGCGCTTGCAAATAAGGACGCTCCAAAGCTTCGCAAAGCATGCGTCCAAACTCACGGTACATACAGATATTCACATCAGCATTGACTAAGTTCTCAACTTCAGCCAAATGGGATCCCAATGGGAAGACCATATTAATTTCAGCGCCAATACCTTCGACCAAACGACGAATTTCTGCCAAATCACTCGGCATATTAAAGGTGCCATAACAAGGTCCAATAATATTGACGCGTGGCTTTTCACCTTCTGCTCTAGGTTTACGCTCTGGAATCTTACGAACGCCATACTCGCTCCATAACCAATACATAGCGCGATTAGCACATTGCCATTGATCTTCATCGATGGTTCTTGGTAAGAAACGAGCAATATTCATGCCCTCAGGAGTAACGCCACCGCCAATCATTTCTGCAATGGAACCTGTCACTACTACTGCTGGTAAGTCTGGGTCTAAGGTAGCATGCGCACGCTTCATGGCGCCTTCAGTACCTTCACGCCCTAACTGCTCTTCCTCTAAGCCAGTAACGACAATTGGTAACTCGTGAGGAGGTAATGCATCGGTGTAATGCAAAACAGAAGTCACCGGTAAGTTTTCGCAACCTACAGGACCGTCAATAACTACTTGCAGACCTTTGATAGCAGTAAATACGTACACTGCTCCCCAATATCCACCGGCGCGATCATGATCGATGACAAACATTACATCATCTCCTCAGCTTTACGCTTCTTGATTTTCTTCTCTAGTTTGCGACGCACTTCAGCTTTGAACTCTGGATGATCTTGAGGAACATTCTCCCAAACACCAGACTTAAATCCAGATCCAACATCACCAAAGAATGCTTTCATCTCATCAAAACGCGCTTGATTACCAATCGCGGCATTGATTACTTGCGCTAATGAACCAGCACCTGCAGGACCCATCAACGGTCTTGCTGAAATCAAATTCGTAAAATACAGAGAGGGGATTGATGCTTGCTTAGCAGCTTGCACTACTGGGGTAGTTCCAATCGCCAAGTCTGGTTTGAATTCTTTCATTGCCGCCAAATCTTGCTCCAATGAAGCGCGGAATTGAACGTGTACTCCTTTGGCCTCTAACCATTCACGATCTTCATCGCTCCATGGCGTGCGAGGACAGGCAGAGCCAACATAACGAACATCGGCACCACTCTCAATCAGTAGACGCGCTACGATGAGCTCTGAACCTTCATAGCCACTTAAGGTAATACGGCCCTTAATTGGTGCCGCAGCAAGCACGCCTTTAATGGCTGGAAGAATCTTGTTTTGTGCAGCAGCGATCAGATCCTGCGGAGTATTGGTTGATTTACCAATGGTCTCTAACCAACGTGCTGTACCTTCATAACCTACTGGAGCTGAGCCAACAATGGAACGTCCTGCTGCTTCAAACTCACGAATACAAGAGGTGTAAAACGGATGTAATGCAGCAACAGTTACACAATCGAGCGCTTGATACATTTCACGCCATTCACGAGTGGGTACTGAAGCACCAACTGCCAAGCCCATTGGCTCAATCATCATACCGATGCCAACAGGATCTGCTGGGAAAATTTCACCTAATAAAGTAATCGTTGGCTTACTTGAGCGACCAGCACGAGGCGCTTGCACTGGGCCCGACATGGCTTCATTGCGAGCGTAATTGAGCATGGCACCGGCTAGAACATCTTTTGCTTCAGCATGGGTTGGAACACCAAAGCCTGGCACATCAATCCCAATAATCCTGACACCATTAATTTCTTTTGGCAGCAACTGAAGTGGAACACCACTGGCTGTTGGTACGCATAAATTAATAATGACGATCGCGTCATATTTTTCTGGATCAGCCTCTTGGTAGACAGAGTCGCGAATATCTTCAAACAACTTACCAGTCACGAGGGTCTCTGAATTAAACGGCACATAACCCACGCTACGACGGGCGCCATAAAAATGAGAAGTGAAAGTTAAACCATAAACACAGCAGGCAGAACCGGAAAGAATCGTGGCAGTTCTACGCATCCGCAAACCTACGCGCAATGCTCCAAATGCAGGGCACATACTTTGTGGTTGGTCATGCGGGCCCTTAGGATAGTCTTTGGCATATTGCTGCAGAGTCTCCGACTTACCCGCTGCCTTAGCAGCAGCGAGCATCTCTGCTTCACCGGAGTGACAGCCCAGACCATCACCTAAAGTAGGATCGGTCTTTAACTTTTCCTCTGGAGTAATCGGAATGATCGTTTTAGTCATAGCAGCAGATTGCTCTCTATCTCTTTAAGCTTGATCGTAAATAACTTCGAGTGTTTTCTTAACGACTTCGTCTTTACCCATCATGTCTTTCACAGTAGCGGGCTTCAAAACAATGTCGCGACCAGTCACTTCTGAAGAGAACAAACCCAGTAACTCATCTTGACTTAATGGTTTAGGACGAACTGGTGGAGCTTCTGAAACATTGGTAGCCAGCTCTTCGAATAGTGGGGCCCACTGCGTGCCAGGCTGACCAATAATTTCATAGCTAGCACTCTTGCGACGAATATCTTCGTTCGCAGGAATAGCTGCCAGCACTGGAATACCAGCCTTTTCAGCAAACGCTTGAGCTTCACCGGTGAGGTCATCTTTATTGATCACCATACCTGCTACGCCCACGTTACCGCCTAATTTACGGAAGTACTCCACCGCTGAACAAACGTTGTTAGCAACATAGAGAGATTGCAAATCGTTACTAGCAACCACAATGACCTTTTGGCACATATCACGTGCGATTGGCAAACCGAAGCCGCCGCAAACCACGTCACCCAAGAAATCAAGGAGCACATAGTCAAAGCCCCAATCATGAAAGCCCAATTTTTCTAAGGTTTCAAAGCCATGAATAATGCCGCGACCACCGCAGCCACGACCTACTTCTGGACCACCGAGCTCCATCGCAAATACACCATCACGAATAAAGCAAACATCGCCAATCGATACTGACTCACCAGCTAATTTTTTCTTCGAGGAGGTTTCAATAATGGTTGGGCAAGCTTTGCCACCAAATAGGAGAGAAGTAGTATCGCTTTTAGGGTCGCAACCAATCAACAACACTTTCTTGCCTTGCTGAGCCATCATGTAAGACAGGTTCGCAAGCGTAAAGCTCTTACCGATTCCGCCCTTGCCATAAATAGCAATAATTTGGGTTTCTTTGGTCACTGGACCTGTGGAAACTGGATCGGGCTCAATTGCAGCCTCTTTCTTGAGGTCCATGAATTGCACTGTTGCTGTTGCTGGGATGCTTGATGAACTCATTGTAGATTTCTCCAATCTAGAACCATTTTTAAACAATCGATATTGTTGAAAGCCGTGTGATAGGCCTCATTTGCATCATTAGGTGAAGAGCGATGCGTAATCAAGCCATCTAAACTTAACTTGCCCGACTCCACCAAATCTTTAATTGCAACTAAATCTCCAGGCGCCCACTGTGCTGCAATACGAATACGCGCTTCCCGCATAAATGCTTGCGGAAACGAAAAAGAAATCGTGTCATAAAATCCTGCCAAAACAATTTCACCGCCAGGAGTAAGGCAGCTGATCAATGTATCTACTAATTTGGCATCGCCACTCACATCCACAATCGTTTTGTACTTCTTAATCTGATCGTCTTTAGGATCTATGGCCTCATAACCTACAGCGCCTTCTCGGCGGCCCGCATTGGTCTCCCAAACTACTGGGCGCTTGCCTTTAGCAACTGCAATCCGCGCAATCAAGCGACCTAATACGCCATGTCCAACAATTAAATCTGGTTGCTCCTGACCAGGACCAGAGGTCACGTGATAACCAGTCGCAGCCAAAGCAAAGAGGATTGCCTCTTCGCCTAAATGATCTTGAATCGCAATCACGCGATTGCTATCAACAATCACGCGTGAAGCTGCACCACCAAACAGACCTCGAATTTCTCCATAGCATTTAGCTCCTGGAACAAATACTCTTTGTCCCACCTTCAGATTCGAGTCAGTACCTGCTTTGACTACCCTACCTACAGACTCATAACCGGGCACGAGCGGATAACCCATGCCAGGAAAGTTGGGCATTTTTCCGGTCCACAATAATTTTTCTGTACCAGTACTAATGCCGCTCCACTCCATATCTACCAAAACATCGATGGGGGTCATGGGCGTTAATTCAAGATCAGCAAGAATGACACTTTCTGGCTTTTCTAGAACAATTGCCCTGGTTTGATACTTATCGGTCATGTCTCTTGGGTCATTCAATTTTTGATTAAATGTGTAAAAAAATATTTACACTTTAGTTTTTAATCCTTAATTGCCCACTTGTCATCTAGGGGTTTTCTCTACTAAATTGAGTATTTAGAGAGACTTCTATGGATATGTTTTTGAGGTGCGTCTTACGTACCCTAAAGAGCAGGTTTACTGCACTGCAATATTTGTGCATTTAAGGGCATATAGGAATTTAATAATTGAATACCAGTAAAACCTGCATCGCCCAGTAAGCGTCTTATTTCAATTTCAGTTCTCGGTCTGCCCCTACCCATTGCCAATAAATAAAAACCAAAATAGGCGTGACCCATTGCCTCAAAACCTTTGGTCTCAGCCATTGGCTCTGCTAGCAATAAAGTGCCGCCAGGATTAAGGGCATCAAACACATTGGCGAGTAACTGCTTTACGCGAGCATCATCATGATCAAAAATAACCCGCACCAGGGTGGCAAGATCGCACCCTCTTGGCAAGGGATCTTGAAAAAAGTTACCGCCAATCGCTTGCGCGCGCCCAGAAAGTCCAATGTCTTTGAAGTGAGCATTGGAGAGCTCTGCTACTCCAGGGATGTCAAATAATTTGAACTGCAAATGAGGGTAACGCGCGGCCAACCTTTTAATAAAGGCGCCCTGCCCACCACCAATATCAAGAACCGTTTGATGCTTACCCATAGAATAGGCATCGATAATTTCATCTGTTACCAGTGATTGCGTATGCGCCATCAATTTGGAGTAAGCGGCAACCTTTTCAGCAGACAAGTTTTCTGGTGCAGCACCCTTTTCAGAAGTGATATAGGGCCAGTATTCGTTGAGCGAAGCAGAACTGGTATCGCCCTGCAAGAGCGCGATTGGGTCAGCGAGATCACGATAAAAATCGGCATGGTGTTTAACCATATCCAATATAGCGATGTTTCCAACCAATGGGGCGCTCTTCATGCTGAGGGCATAACGATCTTCGCTACGTTTTACAAGCAACTCAATAGCAACAGCTGCATCCAATAAGCGCCTCAGGCCAGCAGGTTTTAATGGGATTTGTTGTTGCAGTTCATCGAAGCTGAGAGCACCCTTCGCCAAAATATCAAACAGGTTGATTTGAGTGCAGGCTAATAGGACTTGGGTATAAACAAACCCCGCCATCAAATCAAAAATATCGGATGCTTGTTTTTTGACTAACCAGCGAGTAAGGGGGAAGCGTGTAGCCCAGCGCTGAAAGCTGGGTGAAGCAATGAGTCGATTTCGCCAATCGAAGAAAATTTCCATGAATGGCAATTCAGAAATTAAATAAGGTTGGTAATGGGATTAAGAATGACTGGTTTGACGAAATAAAATTTTTCTTTTTGCATCTTTAAACCAATCTGAAGGCACAAGACGCTCAGATTCTTGAGTAACAAGAGCACGCAACATCTTCTCACCTTTGCAATGCGGTATAGAGGCAATAGCCTTCCTTACTAATTCATCAAAGCGTTGCACGGCACCACTAAGACCCAAATCCCTAGCAGAGCTCGGACGATCATGAGCTATATCCTGGCCAGCAGGCTTTCCTAATTCTGCTTGATCAGCTACGACATCACGTATGTCATCTGCTACTTGATAAGCCTCACCGAGCCATTCACCAAGTGGCCTCCAGGTGGCGGCATCAGCACCGGCTGCTTGTGCACCAGCAGCAGTTGCTGCCTCGAACAAAGAGCCTGTTTTAGCACGTTGATAGTCGCTCAAATCGACTTTTGGCTCACACTCCCACGCTTGACCTGCAACAATTCCATGGGGTGAACCGACACTCATCGCAATCGTATTCATGAGTGGACCCAAGCGGAAGATAGAGCGTGTACCAGAACTAGCTAAGCACTGAAATGCCAACACAATGAGTGCATCTCCGGCGAGCACTGCAATACGCTCGCCATAAGCAGCGTGCACAGAGGGTCTGCCACGTCGTAACTCTGCATCGTCAAAGCAAGGTAAATCATCATGCACTAAAGATGCACAATGCAATAACTCAATGGCACTAGCAGCCGCATTTGATAAAGCAGGATCATCATCACCACAAGCTGCAGCAACAGCTAAACATAATTGCGGACGGATTCTGGCTCCACCTGGAAACACTGAATAATGCATTGCCTCTTGCAAGAGCTGTGGCCCCTGTTTGGATTGAGCCAAATGCATCGCATCCTCAAGACTTTGATTAATTCGTTCTAATATGCTCATATTAAATTTTGTATTGAAGTATTGTGTTTAAGAAATAGTTCTGACCACTGAAAATCATTAAGCCGCTAAAGAGTTATTGTCGTAAATGCCCTCTAAGCGATCCTCTAGCTCGTCATTAGCCTCTTGCATCGCTTTGAGCATTTCTGGCTCAGGCTGCCAGTAATTTCTTTGCGACGCTTCAGTCAAACGATTCGCTAAACGAGCAGCAGCAGTAGGATTTAGTTTTGCTAAACGCTCACGCATTTCAGGGTTCAGCATAAAAGTCTCTGTTAACTGCTTATAGACCCAAGGCTGCACTTGACCCGTAGTCGCAGACCAGCCCATGGTGTTGGTAATATGCACCTCAATTTGTCGCACACCCTCATAACCACTTTCCAACATGCCTTCGTACCATTTTGGATTGAGCATCCGAGTGCGAGTTTCTAAAGAAACCTGCTCAGAGAGTGTTCTGACTGCGCCCTCACCTTTTGTCTGATCACCAATAAAGACTGGGACGTCGGCACCACCCTTGGCACGCTTCACTGCTCTCGTAATTCCGCCCAAGGTATCAAAGTAGTTATCAATTGTTGTTACACCTAACTCCATCGAGTCAAGATTTTGATAAGTCATTTGCACATCGGATAAAACGCTCTTTAACAAAGCGTTATTTTGAATCGGTACACCAGCACGTCCGAAAGCAAAACCTTTTCTACGGGTGTAGGTTTCAGCTAATTCATCTTCCTCTTCCCACACGCTGTTTTCAACCATATTGCTAACGTTAGAACCATAAGCGCCATCGGCGTTTCCATAAACACGCAATGAAGCTGTTTCTAAATCACAACCATGTTCTTTTTGGTAAGCCAAAGCATGCTTACGAATAAAGTTTTGTTCCAGCGGCTCATCTTCCGCAGAAGCTGCCATAAATGCTGCCTCAGCTAGCAACTTAATTTGCAAAGGTAGTAAATCGCGGAATATGCCAGACAAGGTAATGACTACGTCAACCCTTGGACGACCCAGCTCACTTAAAGGAATTAATTGTGCGCCTGCTAGACGACCATAACTATCGAAGCGTGGTTTTGCGCCCATCAATGCAAGCGCTTGACCAATTTGACCGCCTTCAGATTTCAAGTTATCACTGCCCCACAAAACCATCGCAATCGATTCTGGAAGTGAGTTGCCATCTTCTTGGTATTTATCCAAAATGCGCTGAGCCTGTTTAGCCCCATCTTTCACGGCAAATACGCTGGGAATACGGAATGGATCAAAGCCATGTAGGTTGCGACCCGTTGGCAATACTTCAGGATTGCGCATCACATCGCCACCAGCTGCTGGGCGAATAAAGCGTCCATCTAACGCATCTAACATACCAGCCACTTCAGTCTCTGCAGACATCAACTCATTGGACTGCACCATCTTGCCAAACAAATCTTCTAATATCTCGCGAGTACCAAGCTCTAATAGCTTAGGATGAGCATCAATCACTTTGTCAAACTTCTCACCATTCATCAGGGCTTCTACCACTCCATCTTCAACTGGATGATCCAGAGCTACATCAGCCATCGCTTTTAATAATCCAAAGCGCTCAGCTAAAGGTGGCACAGCACCAACCACATGCAAGCCATGAGGAATTAAGGTGTACTCGAGCTCGAGTAATTCATTAAAGAGATTGCTGACGATATTTTGCAAACCATCTAGATCTGTTTTATCCCAGACAGGCTCGGCTTTGCATAGATCAATCTCTGCTGCTTGGGCCTGAATCAGATCTCCCAAATCTATCCGCTCCTGATTTGCATCAACATCTAAAGATCTAAAGCGCTCAATCGATGCTTTGAGATCAGCCAAGCCGGCATATAAACCGGCTTGCGTTACTGGCGGAGTAAGGTAACTAATCAGGGTTGCACCAGAGCGGCGTTTAGCAATCGCGCCCTCAGAAGGATTGTTCGATGCATACAAATAAATATTAGGCAGATCATTGATTAAACGGTCTGGCCAACATGCGCCACTCATGCCAGTTTGCTTACCAGGCATGAACTCTAATGCGCCATGCGTACCAAAGTGAATGACTGCTGTAGCAGCAAAGTCTTCCCGCAAGTAACGATAGTAAGCAGAGAATGCATGGGTTGGCGCAAAACCACGTTCAAATAGCAAGCGCATCGGATCACCTTCATAACCAAACGAAGGTTGCACAGAAATCAGCACATTGCCAAACTGCTTACCAAGTACAAAGATGGAGCTTCCGTTAGAGAGTTGCTTACCTGGAGCTGGGCCCCATTGCGCTTCAATTTCTTTTAACCAAGGTTCACGCCGAACATGATCATCTACAGGAATTAAGGTATGCACGTTTGCATCTGCGCCATACTGCTGGGCATTGCCTTTTAAGATTGAATCACGCAACTCATCTACGGACTTGGGAACGTCAACGGTGTAGCCACGCTCCTTCATGCCAACTAATAAATTTTGGACCGATTGGAAGACGCTCAAGTAAGCAGCGCTACCAATATTGCCGGCATTCGGTGGGAAATTGAACAATACAATGCCGACCTTACGTTGTGCACGCTCCGAACGACGCAAGTCAACTAACTTTCCAACCCGTGCAGCCAACATTCCAACACGCTCGGTGCAGGTAAACATATCCTGTGGATTGTGATCATCTGTAAATGAACACTGCTTATGGCAACCTGTACAGGTGGTACCAGATGCACCGGGTCGCCCACCATACACCATCGGAATGGTTGAGCCATCTAGTTCAGGAATCGCCACCATGATGGTACTCTCTACTGGGAGCAAACCACGCTCAGAACCTCCCCACTGCTCAAGATTTTGAAACTCAACAGGGTGAGCCGCAATATAAGGAATATCTAATTTAGCCAACACCTCTTCAGCCGCATGAGCATCGTTATAGGCCGGACCACCCACCAAAGAGAAGCCTGTTAGAGAAATCATGGTATCAATCGTTGGCTTGCCCTCTTTTGTAAAGTAATCATCAATAGCTGGGCGAGCATCTAGACCAGCCGCAAAAGCAGGCACTACTTGCAAACCTTGCGCTTCTAATGCAGCAATGACCGGATCATAGTGGCCGCTATTACCAGAGACCAAGTAAGAACGCAGAACCAAAAGTCCGACTCTTCCGCGCGCTTTTGCATCTGGCACTACCTTAGGCAAATCACTTAAATTACTACTCAAGCGATTTTTCATGCGTGGGTGATACACCCCAGAATCTGGATATTCGACTGGATCAAGGGCCTTCGCATTTTTACGCAAGACCTCACGTGAACCAGCTGCATAACGATTAATCAGATTAACCATCATGTTGTACATGTTCTCTTGAGAACCACCCAGCCAATACTGCAATGACAAGAAATAAGCCCTGAGATCTTGGGCAGTTCCAGGCACAAAGCGCAGCATTTGCGGAATCACGCGCAACATCTTCATTTGCTTTGCGCCAGCAGTCGAACTCTTGCTGTTGCCGTCTTTGTCTTTGGCGCTCGGACGCAGCTTTTTCAGCATGGCCATCAAGCCACTGGCTGGTTGACTCATATCGAGCTTGCCAATTTTCGTTAACTTAGTAACGTCTCCTGCAGACATGGCACAAACCATGGCATCACAATGGTCTCGCCTTGCTTTAAGATCTTCCAAAATTGGTAAATAGTGATCCTCTAGGAACAACATGGTGGCAATCACGATGTCGCCACTAGCAATGTCGTCCTTACAGTGTTGTAAATGCTCAGGATTACCGGCAAATTCACTGGCTGAATGGATGCTCAGCGTTGCTCCCGGAATAGTCTTCTTGAGATCCTCATAGGCACGGTTTGCAGCACTATTTAAATGAGTATCCATAGTCACAAGCACTAACTTAATAGGCTCATGCATATTGGAAGATTTTGTTTTGGTAAGCATTCAATAAGTGTTATTAAAAAGATTAAATTTAAAAAAATTTACTTTTTAGTTTTTACTTTCTATCTCTGATTGATTCTTGAAGAATCCTACAATACTGTCAACCAAATTAGACACCTATTTCGCCTCAAAACTATCCTTTAAGGGTATCTCCTAATAAAAACTCAATACCGGTATATTTAAGGAATTGAGCACTCATCAATTGATTTGCTGCTATGCAATAAATCAATTTATTAGGCTCGTATTAAATAATTTCAAGGAATCTGAATGGCACGTAATTACCCTTTCTCTGCAATTGTTGGGCAAGAGGATATGAAGCTGGCAATCTTGATTGCGGCACTCGATTCCAGTGTTGGGGGAGTGTTAGTAATGGGCGACCGTGGCACAGGAAAATCCACGGCAGTTCGTGCACTTGCAGCATTGCTTCCGGAGATGAGCTCAGTTCAAGATTGTGTATATGCCTGTGATCCGAATGCTGCACCAGGAACCTGTCCTGTATGCGATGAATTAAGAGCCAAGCTCAAGGTTGGTGGAAAACTCAAGGCCATTAAGAAAGCAGTGCCAGTAGTGGACCTGCCATTGGGCGCTACGGAAGATCGGGTTATTGGCGCATTAGATATCGAAAAAGCACTGAGCTCCGGAGAAAAAGCATATGAACCCGGCCTTCTTGCTAAAGCACATCGAGGCTTCCTGTACATAGACGAAGTGAATCTTTTAGAGGACCACTTAGTCGACTTATTAATCGACGTTGCTGCTTCTGGAGCCAACGTGGTCGAAAGAGAGGGTCTCAGTATTCGTCACCCTGCAAAATTTGTTCTAGTCGGCAGTGGTAACCCAGAGGAAGGTGAATTACGTCCACAACTACTCGATCGCTTTGGTCTTGCTGTTGAAGTGAAGACTCCTCAAGAATCAAAGTCTCGAGTAGAAATTATCAAACGACGCGATGAGTTTGAGCGCAATCAAGCGAAGTTCATGGAGGCTTGGGAAAAAGAAGATGACATCATTCGACAGCAAATTCAAGCTGGGAAAAAGAAATTGCCTTCAGTCAAAGTGGATGATGCGATGCTCGAAAAAGTAACTCAGCTTTGCAGTCACCTGGGAACTGATGGTCTACGTGGGGAGTTAACCCTGCTGCGCGCAACCCGAGCTTATGCTGCACTCTGCGGAAAAAATCAGGTAACGATCGAGCACCTGAAAAAGATTGCAGTACCTGCCTTACAGCATCGACTCAGGCGCAATCCTTTGGATGACTCTAGTTCTGCCGTTCGAGTCAGAAGAGCTTTAGAAGAATTGTTTCCCGAAAAAAGTAAGTAAAAACACTCAATCAGCAAATACTGTCTTTTGGAAAATCTAGCACAAACGCAAGAGATTAGTAAGAGCGCCAAACTCGAAACTTGGTTGCGGGCGCTCCAGGTTGCCCAACTCTTAGCTATTCATCCGCATGGTTTGGGTGGCGTAATTTTGCGTGCACGCTCTGGACCAGTCAGAGATCGTTGGCTAAGCTACCTTAATACCGTCGCTCAATTAGGAGGTATGCGCCTGCCTTTACGCAAAATGCCTCTTGGCATCTCAGATGAAAATCTGATTGGCGGCATCGATCTCGATCAAACATTACGCACAGGCAAAGCCGTTCTCAGGCAGGGACTCCTCGCGCAATGCGATCAGCAGCTATTACTCATGCCAATGGCAGAGAGAGTTGAAGTAGGCGCTGTAGCGAAAGTGGTGAGTGCTTTAGATAATGGATTTATTGCAATTGAGCGTGATGGGCAAAGCCGCAGAATTGAAAGTCAATTTGGAGTTGTGGCTTTGGATGAGGGTATCGAAGATGACGAACAACCCAATGAAAAAATTCGGCAGAGAACCGCATTTCTGTTGAACCTCGATATTCTCGGATGGAGAGATCTACCAGAAACTGATGATGATTTTCTGCCTGATGCCCAAACACTTCAATATGCACGTGAGAACTTCTCTGTAGTCACTGTGAGTGAAGATAGTCTCAATGCATTGGTTGGTGTTGCTGAACAGTTGGGGGTGATATCGATACGCGCCCTCAATCTGGCTATGAATACCGCGAAGTGTTTGGCAGCTTTTGATAGAGAAGATGAAGTGACTAACATGCATTTGCAACAAGCGATTGCATTAGTTTTATCCCCACGCGCTACGCGACTGCCACAAAGCGCTCCGCCCGAAGAGGAAGAGATTCCACCTGAACCAGAGTCAGACGAACAACCTGAGAGTGAGCAAGATCCCTTAGATCAAGAGCCGCCACCTCCTCCAGAAACACCTCCACCTGATCCGAGTGAAGATCAAAATAGGAATGAAGATGAGGGGGAGGAACAGGAAAATAATGCAGAAAATCCACAAGCGCTTGAAGATGAAATTTTAGAAGCCGCTCAAGCAGCAATCCCTGCAGACCTCTTGGCGCGCTTGGCAGATTTAGCTGACTTAAAAACACCTAAAGGTATGGGTGGCAAAACTGGCGCTATCAAAGTCGGCCGCATACGTGGTCGTCCACTCGGAAATATACCCGGCATGCCCGAGGGTGGCAAAACTCTGAGCATCATCGATACGCTGCGTGCTGCTGTTCCTTGGCAAGCTGTACGCAGAGCAGAAATGAAGGCAGCTGGCAAAACAATCCCTCTTGGGAAAATTTTGATTCGCAAAGAAGATTTTCGGATTAAGCGCTATCAAGAGCGCACTCAAACCTTAACGATGTTTATCGTAGATGCATCTGGCTCCTCCGCGATGCATCGCCTTGCAGAAGCCAAGGGTGCAGTGGAATTGCTATTAGCTGAATGCTACGTAAGACGAGATCAAGTAGCAGTGATGTCATTTAGAGGTAGTGTTGCCGAACTCGTCCTCGCCCCTACGCGTTCATTAGTCAAGGCTAAACGAGCCCTCAGTGGTCTGCCTGGCGGTGGTGGGACCCCCCTGTCTCGTGCGATTGATGAATCTTTTGAAGTTGCTAGCGCATCGATGCGAAAAGGACTTACCCCCGCCTTAGTCTTCTTAACGGATGGCCGAGCCAATATTGCTAAAGATGGCTCTCCTGGAAGACCAAAGGCAATGGAAGATGCGCAGCAGTCAGCACGCGCTGCATCTCATTACTCTTTTAAGTCCTTATGGATTGATACTTCACCGCAAGCTCGAGACGAAGGTAAAGCCATGGCTGCAATGCTGGGGTCTATGTACTTACCACTACCGAATGCAGGCGCTAATGAGGTTTCTCAAGCGATCATGCAAGGCCTGAAAAAGGCTTAATCGCCAAACTCAGTCTTCAAGCCTTCGAGAATCAGTTGTGCCACTTTGTTTGGCTCAAGTTCATGCATGATGTGACCACCTTCCCATTTCACAATCTCTGCAGCAGGAAAATAATCCAGAATAATCTTTTCTAAAGGTTTTACTGGAATCCACGCATCCTGATTACCTAAGACGCAAATTAATTTACCGCGATATAAATTTGCTTCAACTAAAACTTTGTGAATATCTGCTGCTGCCATGAAATTCATGGAGCCGCGTACATGTTCTGAACGCTCAAAGAGTTTACGGTAATAAACTCTGCGAGTCTCCGGCAAAATCGTATTCGTTGAGTCTAGCAGCTTATCGACCATTCCTAAACTAGGTGAAAGTGAAGCAAGCAAGCTAGAAAGCGTTGAGGATCGGGTAATGGGACCTAAGAGTGGTCCAAAGAAACTAGTGTACACAGCTGGTGGCGGTATAAAAGAGGGATTCAAAGCAATCACTAGCTTAGGTGGCTTTGATGAACCTACGGCAAAACGCAATGCTAAAGGTGCGCCAGCAGAATGGCCGACTACGATCGAGGGTGCTTCAATTCCCAATTGCTCAATGAGTAGCTGCAAAGAGTTTGCTATTTCATCAAGTGTTAAGTCTTCTAGTTTTGCACCTAAGGTAAAGGCATGTCCTGGCAAATCCGGCACTAAGACTTGTGCATGGGCTTCTAACAGAGGAATCAGATCAGACCAAGAATGGGTTGAGCTGCCAGTGCCATGTAATAACAAAACAACAGGGCCCTTACCAGTGAGCTGCACATGCCAATCTAAACCTCCAACAGAGACGGTACTACTATGTTGTCGATTGGGCCAATCTAAGGGTATTCGTTTCATTGCTTATAAGAACTCTTTGAGTGCCTGAAGTCCAATTGTAGGTTGCTCTTCTTGTGGCAAGTGGCCAATATTAGGCAAGGATACTCTCTTCACATTAGACATTACCTTCAAGTAATCGTTTGAATTTGCAATCGGGATAAAAGCATCTTGCTCACCCCAGATCAATAAAGTTGGTGCTTTGATATTGGTCAAAGAGGGCACTGGATCTTGTAAGACAGTTTGCTGCATACGAGCCAAAATGGCACCTCTTACCCCAGGGGCTAACATCAGGTCGTAGTAACGATTTACTAAAGCATCATTTAATGTTTTTGGATTCGCGTAAGCTGGTTCAAGGTTCATTGCTAAAAAAGTTTTAGAAAAGAAATAGCAATAGAGCTGAGCAATTGCAGGGACTTCAGTCTTTTTGCCGTACTCAATTCCTGGGCTAGCATACCCATCCGGTGAGATGAGCACCAACTTCGCAACCTGATCCGGATACCGCGCGGCAAATTGCCAAGCAAACTTGCCGCCCATCGAATTGCCTACCAACACCACCTTTGGAATTTGTAGCGCTCTCATGAAAGCCTCAAGTACCTCCACACTTCTCTCATCGGTATAGACGCCACTTGGATCTTCTCCGGTAAGACCAAATCCTGGCAAGTCTACAGAAATCACACGGTAGTCCTGACTTAAAGCTTCTGACCAAGCATCCCAAGTCTGCAAACTTGCACCAAAGCCATGCAAAAATAGAATGGGTATCGGGTTTTTGGAAGGGCCAGTATCTTGATAATGAATGTTGACTCCCAATGCACTAACATATGCATTTTTAGGAGAGCCATACATTTTTTCTAACTCTGTTTTAGACTTATCGGGAGCCCATAAATAGAGGGCTGCAAAAAAGATGAAGGTTGTTAATACCAGAGCAATGATCTTGAACGCTTTGAGGAGCATCGATTTCTAGCCTTAAAATAACAATGATGAATTTCTACCAAAACTAAGACTGTAATAGAAAAATGCCTGCCAATACTACTCAACCCCTTGCCATTATTACCGGAGCCTCATCTGGAGTTGGCTTATATGCCGCCAAAGCTCTGCTGGCTCGTCATTGGCGACTGATACTGGCAGTCCGAGACCCTCAAAAAATGGAGTTATCCGCCAAGGCACATCAATTTGATTCAAGCCAATATGAAATCTGGCAACTAGACCTTGGAAATCTCGATAGCGTTAAAGCATTTGTCCAACGCTTTAATGAAAGCGGTCAAAAGCTTAACGCTTTGCTCTGTAATGCGGCGACTTATTTACCACTCTTAAAAGAACCTGCCCGCTCTCCTCAAGGATTTGAAATTAGCGTAGCAACGAATTATTTTGGGCACTACGTTCTGAGCAGAATGCTGCTGGACAAGTTAATCCAAACTGCCAAACAATATGAGCATGCACGTCTGATTACCTTAGGCACTGTGACCGCCAACTCAGAAGAATTCGGCGGCAAAGTACCTATTCCTGCCCCCGCAGATATTGGTGCTTTAGAAGGTCTCATGGCAGGCTTTAAAGCACCGATTGCCATGATCAATGGAAAACCCTTTAAACCTGGCAAGGCATACAAAGATAGCAAGCTATGCAATATGGTCATGAATCGAGAGCTACAAAAAAGATATCACGCTAGTACTGGCGTGATCTTTAATACCCTATATCCTGGATGTGTAGCTGAGACGGCACTCTTTAGAGACACTCCGCCACTCTTTCAAAAAATATTTCCCTGGTTTCAGAAAAACATTACTAAGGGTTATGTGAGCCAAGAGCTTGCTGGAGAACGTGTTGCTCAAGTGGTTGCAGATCCACGCTTTACCCAATCAGGCGTTCATTGGAGCTGGGGCAATCGCAACTCCGCTATCAGAGAGCCTTTCGCCCAAGAACTTTCTATGAAAGCCAAGAGCGAAAAATTAAGCAAAGATCTCTGGGAAATTACAGCCAAGCTCGTTGGCATGCCCAGTGATTAACTAAGTAGATTAATCAAAGCCAAGCAAATCAAATATATCTCTGTCCTTCATTGGTATTGAAGGCAAGGGATCTGCTCCGGCCCAAAGTGCTGCAGCCAAACGCATGTACTCTTGCTGGACTTTTTCAAGCTCAGGAGAGTACTCCATCTCAAATAAAGTTGACTTTTTAAGACGACTACGACGAATCACATCCAAGTCAGGGAAGTGAGCCATCGTTTTTAATCCGACCTGTTCATTGAATTTATCGATTTGATCGGTATCCTTACTGCGATTTGCAATCACGCCACCTAAGCGAACGTTATAGTTTTTGGCTTTTGCACCAATAGCTTGAATAATCCGATTCATCGCAAAAATAGAATCAAAGTCATTGGCAGTAACGATAAGCGCGCGATCAGCATGCTGCAGTGGCGCAGCAAAGCCACCACAAACTACGTCGCCCAAGACGTCAAAAATCACGACATCGGTATCGTCCAGTAAATGATGTTCCTTCAGGAGTTTCACAGTTTGCCCAACCACATAGCCCCCACAACCTGTTCCTGCTGGAGGTCCGCCTGCTTCTACACACATCACGCCGTTATAACCTTCATACACAAAATCTTCGATGCGCAACTCTTCGGAATGAAAATCCACTTTCTCCAGCACATCAATTACCGTAGGCATCAGCTTTTTGGTGAGGGTAAATGTTGAATCATGTTTAGGATCGCATCCAATTTGGATGACGCGTTTTCCTAATTTAGAGAAAGCAACCGATAAGTTAGATGAGGTGGTGCTCTTACCAATCCCACCCTTACCGTAAATCGCAAAGACCTTCGCTTTACCAATTTTCAAATTAGGATCTAGCTGAACTTGAAGGCTCCCTTCACCATCAGGTGGTGGACTGCGAAAATCTGAAACGGGTATGTTAATTGCTTTCATTTTGGATTGCTTTCACTGTTTTTGACTAGATGTCTCTATTTAACTTTTAAAGTGTGCCTTTGCATCATACAAAGTTTCTAAGGTAATACTCAAAAGTCCTTGCTCAACTGCATAACGCTCTGTATTTCTTCTGGCCTTGCCTCTCACAAAAAATGGGATTTTATTGAGTTCTTTTTCAGCGTCATTTTCCCAGGAAGGTGCTCCATTCTTGACAGTAATCATCGAAGGGGCATTCTCTGGGGCCTCTTTTGCGGGAGTCGAATGTCCAAGATGGGATGGCATCGCGCCATCATGAAACTCAAAGTCTCCTTTGAACATGCCAATTAAATGTTCTTCGAGACCCATCATGAGAGGATGAACCCAAGAATCAAATAATACGCAGGCACCTTCAAAGCCCATTTGCGGAGAATAACGAGATGGAAAATCTTGGACATGCACTGGAGACGAAATGACTGCACAAGGTATTTTTAAGCGCTTGGCAATATGACGCTCCATCTGGGTTCCTAAGATCAACTCTGGCTGAAGTTCAGTAATCTTTTCTTCAACTTCTAAATAGTCGTCCGAAATGATTGCCTCAAGCCCGAACTCAGCAGCAGCCTCACGCACTTCACGCGCTAATTCACGGCTATAGGTGCCTAGTCCAACTACTTTGAAGCCCATTTCATGAGCAGCTACTTTTGCTGCAGCAATAGCATGCGTTGCATCACCAAAAATAAAGACTCTCTTGTTGGTGAGATAGGTTGAGTCTACCGATAACGCATACCAACGTGCTCTAGATGATTGACTTAATTTTTCAACATCACACTCAATACCTGCTAACTGGCAGACTTCAGTAATAAAAGCTTGAGTACCCTTAAATCCAATCGGAATCGTTTTAGTCGAAGGCTGACCAAAGCTTCTGCTCATCCAAGTGACTGCAGTGTTTGCTGTCTCTGGGTATAAATTGACATTAAAGTCGGCTTCATGCAAACGCGCGATATCTGCAGGGTTAGCGCCTAAAGGTGCAACCACATTGACTTCAATTCCTAAATCACGCAATAAACGAGAAATTTCTTCGACATCATCGCGATGCCGGAAACCGAGAGCCGTAGGCCCTAAAATATTACAACTCGGCTTTGCATTGGCTGCACGGGCTGAACGTTGTTGGCCTGGAGGCAGAATAAATGACTGCCCCAATAGGCGAACCATCTGATAAAAGGTTTCTGCTGCGCCCCAATTCTCTTTCTTTTGATATGCCGGCAATTCCAGCGGCAAGATCGGCACAGGCAAATCAAGCGCGGCGGCTAAGCCACCAGGATCATCTTGAATCAACTCTGCTGTACAGGAAGCGCCCACCATTAATAAATCAGGCGTAAAACGGGCATAAGCTGATCTAGCAGCATCTTTGAATAACTCTGCAGTATCGCTACCTAAATCACGCGCCTGGAAAGTGGTGTAAGTGACCGGCGGTCTCTTTTTCATCCGCTCAATCATGGTGAAAAGGAGATCGGCATAAGTATCGCCTTGCGGAGCGTGCAGAACATAATGCACCTTCTCCATTGCGGTAGCAATGCGCATCGCTCCAACATGGGGTGGTCCTTCATAAGTCCAAAGCGTTAATTTCATACGGTCTCCGCCATCATGAGCTTATGTTTTCTCGTTAAAGGGCGAGCAAATAATTCCGCAAGATCAGCTGCTTGGTTAAATCCTTGAATAGGTGTGAAGACAAGCTCAATCGACCACTTTGTAGTAAAGCCCTCGGCTTCCAAGGGATTCGCTAATCCCAAGCCACAGACAACCATATCTGGCTGTTGCGCGCGACAACGGTCTAATTGATTTTCTACATTTTGCCCTTCAGATAATTGCGTCTGAGAATCCAACATAGTTAATTCTTCCGCCATATGCTGACGATGCAAATAGGGAACGCCGACTTCCATCAATTTCATGCCAAGCTCTCTATTTAAATAACGAGCCAAGGGTATCTCTAATTGTGAGTCAGGGAAGAAGAAAATAGATTTTCCTTGCAGGATCTCACGATGCGGCGCAAGTGACTTATTGGCACGATCACGTTGGGGTGCAATGACCTTCTCAAAGATATCTTTAGGCACACCTAATTCTTGGGCGGCGGCTGCAAACCATTTTTCTGTTCCCTCTACACCCAATGGGAAAGGTGCAGCAATTCTCTGAGCCCCTAAATTTTCCAAGAATCTAGCGGTATCGGTCAAAAATGGCTGAGCCAATAAATACTTTGTCTTTGGACCAACAACGATTTTTTGCGTCGACTCCCTAGGTGGGAAAAAAGCAAAAGACTTGAGACCCAGGTCTTTAAAGATGCGACTAAATTGATCTTCAACCACATCAGCCAAACAGCCGACCACCAATAAATCAACTTCATCAGACTGATTAGACTTGGGTAGATCTTGCACTAGCGCAGCTAAACAAGCGTCTTCCCCTTGGGTAAAAGTTGTCTCAATACCGCTGCCAGAATAATTCAGAATGCGTACATTTGGCGCAAATGTTTTACCAAGACGTTGTGCTGCCCTCGACAAATCTAACTTTATGACTTCTGACGGGCAAGAGCCCACTAGAAATAATAGTTTGATATCAGGACGACGCTCTAGCAATTGCTTTACAACCTTGTCTAACTCATCATTAGCATCTGCAAGACCAGCTAAATCACGATCATCAATGATTGCTGTTGCAAAACGTGGTTCGGCGAAAATCATCACCCCAGCGGCAGACTGAATTAAGTGTGCGCAGGTTCGAGAACCAACCACCAGAAAAAATGCATCTTGAATTTTTCGATGCAACCAGATAATCCCAGTCAGGCCACAGAAAACTTCTCTTTGGCCACGCTCTTTTAAGGGCTGGAAATCCATCTTCACTTCATTGGCTACAGAATTCAATTCTTACCTCAGACTTTGATGAACGAATTGAATTGGGAATGGAGGACCATCGAACCAATTTCAGACGGGGCACAGAAAAAAGTAGTCATACAGTCATACGCAAATCAATAGATGCCTTAGTAAAAGGCTCTTGAAGGCTTTTAGATATAAGTGTTTATACCCATAAAAAGCCTATCGCTAAAAGGGGAATATTGCCAAGCCAAAGAAAAAGCCCCAAATATTAAGCAACTTGGGGCTTTTAATTGAGTGAAGTTTGAACCTTATCGTTGCGACTTTAGCAATGCTTTAAAGGTTAGCACGCTGAGAGATACTGCAATTCCTAGCGAGACCAAAAACATGGCAAATTTAGACTGGGTCTGGCCCGCAGGAAAGATCAAGTAGAAAGCAACGGTAATGCTGACGACCATTCCAAAAAATCCTGCAATTTTAGAAATCCGGTCTTTCATATCATGGAATTTAAACATGCTCTGTATCCTTTCAGGTTTTATATCTTGTGCGCATAAGAACATCAATGGATGATTGCTAATTGATGTCGAAAACTTTAAACCTCGTTTTTGGTAGAGTCAAGACACTAGGGTAAACCCTCTAAAAATTAGCAGCTTTCTCTATCTCCAGCATGCCATCTTCGATGGAATAGATTGGTTCATAAGCTAACTGATCTTTGGCTTTCTGAATCGAGACAGAAAAAGGGTACGCCATTAAATGGACCATCTCCCTAATTAACGGGGGTTCGCCACGAAGCGGTAAGTATTTCCAACCATTTTCTGTAAACCGAGCCAACGGCCTAGCCAAGGAGCGAGGTATCGATAAAGATGGCACCTTGTAATGACCGGCTTTGAGTCTCTTGGTCATCCATTGCCTAAATGGAACTGCTTGCCCATCGCTGATAAAAAAACTCTCTTGGGTTGACTCTGATAAAAGCGCTTTATTTACCGCTTCGCAAAGATTTTGAATGTAGCATGTTGAGAAGGGGTAGCCACCCTGATCAAACCAGCCAAACTGATTCAGATCAGCAGCCTTGCCCAAGCTCTGGTCGACCAAATCACCTTTACCCCAAATGGATGCAGGTCGAAGGCTTATCGTTCGGAACTCTTCATTTCCAGCATCAAGCACCAACTGTTCTGCTTGGGACTTGCTATGACTATAGGGAAAGTCATGCAGCGCTGGTAAAGATTGAGATTCTAAAAGATTCAGATTTTGCCTCAAGGGATCTTTAGCGATCGATGCATCACTCATGTAAATAAACTGCTTTACACCGGCCAGCTTAGCTGACTCTAAAACATTTTTTGTCATCAGCACGTTAGTCTCAAGCAAAGCTTGCTCTGAATTCCAAAGCCTCATCTCTGCGGCACAATGAATCAGGACGTCAAAATCCTGAAGTCTCTTCGTAAAGCTTTGGATATCGTTTAAGTCCCCCGACCAAATCTCAAGATTCTGCCAAGGTTTGCTATGAATAGCATGCGGCGTACGAAAGTGGCAGAGGATTTCGTGCCTGGCAGCATTTAAGGACTCAAGCAAATGACTTCCAACAAAACCACTAGCTCCAGTTAAAAAGATCTTCATAGAACGAAAGAGTTAGTCACTTACTAAACCTTTGCCCAAGAAATAGAGCTGATTTTCCATAGTAATAGGCGGTGGCCAACAATATCTTTGGTGAGAATGCGATGATGGCAATCAGAAGCAAGGGAATGAAAGACCAATGTTGAGTTGATCCATAAGCACCCAATATGATGAGTGCTAAAAAAATGATCTTACGCACTCCACCGCGAGGTAGCCAGGGACTTCTTTTATATATAGGTTCTTTATGAGTCGCGGGACTGTCGTCTGCCATCTTCCTAGTATCACTAAAAATACAAATCCAATCTAAGTGAACTATCATAGATAATTATTAGGGATTCTTCAATGACCAAGCTAAGCAACAAGACAAATCCCCATGGGTTGCGTACCTTAGCAGCACTTCTTCCCTTTTTGAAGCCATATAAAAAACAATTTATATTGGCAATCTTTAGCCTAGTTCTTGCCGCTAGCGCAACTTTAGCTGTTCCCTTCTCTTTTAGGCAAATCATTGATTTAGGTTTCAACACGGATAGTGGTAACCAAATCAATATCACTTTTTTAACCCTATTTATTGTTGCTGCCTTAGTAGCACTGGGAACCTCTCTCCGTTTTTATATGGTGTCCTGGTTGGGAGAAAAAATTACGACTGATATACGCTCAGCTGTCTACAGTCACGTCATCAAACAAAGCCCCGAGTTCTTTGAATCTACACATAGCGGCGAAATACTCTCGCGCCTCAATACAGATACCGTTCTGATTCAGACATTAATTGGTACTAGTGTCTCTATGGCGATCAGAAACATTCTTTTACTAGCAGGCGGTCTGGTGATGATGTTTATCACTAGTCCAAAATTATCTGTGCTGATTTTTGCAACCCTACTACTCACAATTATTCCAACGATGATCATGGGCAGGCGAGTCAGAAAGCTCTCCCGAAACTCGCAAGATAAGATTGCTGATGCCTCAGCTTTGGCAGGAGAGAAATTAAATGCCATCCCCACTATTCAGTCATTCACTAATGAAACAATAGAAATTCAACGATTTGATCAATCCATTCATACCGCTCTTGATGCGGCTATCCATCGATCACAAGCCAGAGCCTTACTGACATTTGTTGCTATTTTGTTTGGCTTCACCAGCATTATTTTGGTACTTTGGCTTGGCGCCTATGCAGTGATGGACAAGCAAATTACTGCCGGAGAATTATCGCAATTCATTTTGTATGCTGTGATTGTTGCGGGAGCAATCGCTGGCATCTCAGAAGTAATCGGTGACACCCAAAGAGCGATTGGTGCAAGTGATCGCCTGCTAGAACTCTTAAACGTTCAATCTTCTATCCAAGCCTCAGTAATTATGGAATCAGTACCTCAGGTCAATGCCGCGGGTATTGGCGTAGAAATACAAAATCTCTGCTTTCAGTATCCATCCAATCAAAATCAGGTTTTATCAGATGTCTCTCTAGAAATTAAACCTGGGGAAAGAATTGCCATTGTTGGCCCATCAGGCGCCGGTAAGACAACGCTCTTTCAACTCCTGCAACGCTTCTATGATCCCACTAGCGGAGAAATTCTTTTCAATAACATCAACATTCGCAATCTGCGACTTGAAGCACTTAGAAAAATGATCGGCATTGTTCCACAGGATATTGTGATTTTTTCAGACAACGCTATGGAAAATATTCGTTTTGGCAGAATGGATGCGACTGATGAGGAGGTGATATTAGCAGCGCGTCTTGCCATCGCTGATGAATTCATTTCTAAATTACCAGAAGGTTATCAAAGCTTCTTGGGAGATCGAGGGATCCGCTTATCTGGTGGGCAAAAACAGCGAATTGCGATTGCTAGAGTATTGTTAAAGAATCCAGCCTTATTACTCTTAGATGAAGCTACTAGTGCCTTAGATGCTGAGTCTGAATTACTTGTTCAGCGCGCGCTTGAAGCTGCGATGGACCACCGGACAACGATTGTGATTGCTCATCGACTGTCTACCGTAAAGCAGGCAGATAAAATTCTTGTGTTGGAAAATGGACGGATCATAGAAACTGGAACCCATGCCGATTTGATTCTACGAAGTGGTCTTTATGCCCGCTTAGCGAAACTGCAATTTACTGACCAATAATTGAGAATCCCTCAGACTCAATAAATCAGCATCAGTCATGCTTTAGATTTTAAATACTCACCAAATGAAAATACTGAGTTAGGGCCTAAGCGAGGCTTCAGCTTCTGAGGTTCTTTCTTGGATTTTGCTGCCACAGGAATTTTAGGGACTGCATTAAGTCTTACTTGACCAAGACCTTGTGTAGATTGCTCAAGGACAATAGATGATCTTTGAAGAGCGTCAGATAATGTAATTTGCTTCATCTGCAGATCCATATAGGCATCTAGGTTGGCCCAAAGAGATACACCTAAATCCTCATAAAGTGGCTCTTGTCCGTTCATCAGACTAAGCACATCATATAAAGAAATATCTTCAGGCTTTTTGGCTAAAGAATAGCCTCCTCCAGGACCGCGATGACTACGAATGAAACCCGCATCTCTCAGCTGACCAAAGATGACTTCTAGATAGGAGTGAGAAAGCTGATGCCTGCGACAAACTAAAGGCACAGAAATGGCACGACCTTGGGCTGTGTGAGCCGCAATGTCTAATAAGATATTAAATGCGATTTTGCTCTTGCTGAAAATTCTCATAGCTTTAATGTACAGCCAAAGATTCCGAAATGAAAGTACCCGCCCCTTTTTACATTAAAAAGGCGTTTTTTGAGCGGAATTATTGGCTTTGGGTCTAGGGAATAACCCATAGAACAGGCTTTATCTCAAGCGATCAAGAGTAAGCTCTTCATGGCAATAAAAGCTAAAAATATGGAGACAAAATGAAATTCCTATACGTTGCTACCGCATTTTTTACTTGCACCTCACTGGCAGCACAGCCAAAAGTGAACCCTACAGATCCTCAGCCAACTTGCTACATGTGTCCGGGCACCTTTATTCCCGTGGATGAGCTGAATGCCTATACTAAAAAAGCCATCCAAGAACGTCACATTGATCAACAGGTGCGTGATATTGATATTGGTAAAGCAAGGGTGGGAATTGGCATGGTTTATCGCGGCAAGCTTGATGCCCCAAATCCAGACTCAGTAGCAGAGCATGATCAGATTAGCGAGGTCTATCACATCATCTCTGGCTCCGGAACATTAGTTCTTGGACCAGACATCACCAATCGTCAACGTAGGCCAGCCACCCAAAAAACAGTGGTTGAATTTAACGGCCCAGGAAATAATGGCAGCGAAATTCTGAATGGCATCTCACGCAACCTCCAGCCGGGAGATGTGGTGGTGATACCCGCAGGAACAGGGCATTGGTTTACAGAAATTCCAGACCATATCAATTACCTGATGATCCGATTCGATCCAGATAAGGTAACACCGCTAAAAAGCGAAGCTCAGTCACTCAATTACCTCTCAAAACCAGCAAGCCGTTAAGGAGATTACTATGAAAAAAATGATTCGTTGCGGACTTGTCATCGCGTTAGTAGCTGTAAGTTACAGCACATTGTCACAAGGCCAATCATCTGCGAAGGCCCCAGAATATAAAGTGGATGCATCCTGGCCAAAAACATTACCCAATAATTGGATATTGGGTCAAGTAGCTGGCGTAGCT
Source organism: Polynucleobacter sp. UB-Siik-W21 (assembly GCF_018687415.1). Lineage (NCBI taxonomy): Bacteria > Pseudomonadati > Pseudomonadota > Betaproteobacteria > Burkholderiales > Burkholderiaceae > Polynucleobacter > Polynucleobacter sp. UB-Siik-W21. The sequence goes on from NZ_CP061289.1 coordinate 1,553,409, forward strand.
ACTGATAAAAATGATCATGTATGGATTATTCATCGCCCATTAACCATTACGGATGATGAAAAAGGTGCGACGCTCACTCCTAAAAGATCAAAATGTTGTATCCCAGCCCCACCCGTTCTTGAGTTTGATAAAAAAGGTAATTTATTACAAGCCTGGGGTGGTCCTGGCAATGGCTACAACTGGCCAAAAAATGAACATGGAATTTATATCGACCCAAATGGAAATGTTTGGGTTGGTGGCAATGATCAAGCTGACCATATGATCTTAAAATTCACCCAACAAGGGAAATTTCTTCTGCAGATTGGGTCACCTGGTGCAAGTCTTGGTAGTAACGACACAACTCAGCTTGGTCGTCCTGCACACATGAATGTAGATCCGATTGCAAATGAAGTCTATATTGCTGATGGCTACTTAAACAAACGAGTGATTGTGTTTGATTCCAATACTGGCAACTATAAGCGTCATTGGGGTGCTTATGGCAACATGCCCAGTGATGAAAAGATCCCAAACTTTAATCCGACATCAACGCAATTTGCTAATCCAGTTCATTGCGTTCGCCTCATGAAGGACAACACCCTATTTGTTTGTGATAGAGCAAATAATCGCATTCAAGTTTTTGAGAAAAGTGGAAAATTTATTCGAGAAATGGCGTTTGAGACTGACACTAAAGGATCTGGCTCTGTATGGGACCTCATCCCTGCAGATAGTAATCAAAAGTACATCTTAATTGCTGATGGCACCAACAATGAAATCACAGTGATTGAGCGCGAGACTGGCCGCAAGCTCAGTTCATTTGGAAGAAGCGGTAGAAATGCCGGTGAATTTCATTGGGTGCATAACATTGCCGTTGACTCCGAGGGTAGCGTCTATACCACTGAGGTAGATACTGGAAAACGTGCCCAAAAATTTATGAGAACTCAATAAATTTGAGACCTCGCTTGAGACCTTACTTGAAACTTCTCTTGGTATGCGCACTTTCTTTCCTACTGAGCACTCCCGCAATGGCCCAGCTTGAGGTTTTAATTTCGGGAGGCTTTCAAGGTCCTTACAGCCAAATGCTGCCCTCTTTTGAAAAGATGACTGGCATTACAGTCATCACTAAATCAGGCGCCTCACAAGGCTCCGGCCCAAAGACGATCAAAGCACAACTAGCCACTGGTGTTACCGCAGATGTGGTCATATTGTCACGCGAGGGTTTAGCCGAACTCATTGCAGAAAATAAAATCGTGCCAAATTCAGATGTTGATTTAGCACAAGCCCCGCTGGGCTTGGCTGTACCTACAGGCAATGCTAAGCCTGACATCTCTAGCACCAAAGCGTTTGCAGATGCCTTAGTCAAGGCTAAAAAAATTGTTGTTCCCGGAAGTACCAGTGGCATTTATTTAAGTAAGGAACTCTTTCCTAAGCTTGGCATTAGTGAGCAAATCTCAGTACAGATTACCGAGCGAGGTTCTCAGGCCACCGCCGCCTTAGCTGCGCGCGAAGCCAATATTGCCGTCCAGCCCAGCAGCGAACTCGTGAATATTTCGGGCATTGATTATGTTGGCCCCCTACCCAATAGCATTCAACTCATTCAAACCTTTGCTGCAGCAAGAGTGATGAACTCATCCAATTCTGAGGCTGCAAAAAAATTGATTGAATATCTAAGCTCACCAAACGCAGCTGAACCCATTAAAAATGGCGGCATGAATCTAGTTCGCTAGCAATACTCATTGGAATATTACCTATGAATAATCGTAGATCATTTTTAAAAACCTCTGGTAAAGCACTGGGTGGATTATTTTTTTGCGGCTGCGGTCTCGCACATGCTGCAGAGAATCAAACAAAACGGGTAACCCCTGTTTTGATTAACGGTAAACGTATCAAAACAATTGATGTGCATGCCCATTGCATGTTTCAAGATGCGATTGACTTAATGGGAGATGAAGCTAAGTCAGTTCCACCTCCAACTAAAGGAGCGCCAGAACATTTCATCAAAATTAATGAGCGCATTAAGGCAATGGAAGCTCAGGGCATTGACATGCAAGTTCTCAGCATCAACCCCTATTGGTATCGTAAAGATAAGGAAACCGCTGCAGAAATCTGCCGCCTGAATAACCTGCATTTAGCCGAGCTATGTGGGCTAAGACCAGATAAGTTTGCAGCCTTTGCTTCACTCAGTATGCAATTTCCAGAACTTGCCGTGGAGCAACTAGAATACGCCGTAAAGCATCAAGGTCTGCGTGGTGCCGCCATTGGTGGGAGTGTTATAGGACAAGATTTTTCAGATCCTAAATTTCACCCAGTATTAGCAAAGGCTCAGGAACTCAATGTCACACTCTTCATTCATCCTCAGAGCACCCCTCAACTCGCGCAACGCTTCAAAGGAAATGGCTGGATGTCCAATGTCATTGGCAATCCACTCGATACAACCATTGCACTCCAGCATCTCATCTATGAAGGGGTGTTAGATAAATACCCACAACTCAAGGTACTAGCAGCTCATGGTGGGGGCTTCTTGGGATCCTACGCACCCCGCATGGATCACAGTTGCTTTGTCTCTCCACAAAATTGTGATCCCAACATTGTGCTCAAGAAAAAACCTTCTGAATACTTAAAGCAGCTTTATTTTGATTCTCTTGTTTTCACGCCGGAAGCCCTAGGATATTTAGTCTCGCAGGTAGGCGCCAGTCAAGTGGTCATTGGAACCGATCATCCTATCCCGTGGGAGGAATTTCCGGTAGAACGAGTCATGCAGACTAAAGGATTGAGTAACGCTGATCGTGTTGGAATTTTGGGTGGGAATGCAGCGCGCCTACTCAATCTAAAACTGAGTTAAGCAAGCCAAGTTGTAAATTCTTCTGCAGCTACTCGGGGTGTCCGGAAGGTGTTAATAATCTCTTGTTTATCCGCATATCCGAGCGCCATGCCACATACCAACATCTCATGATCTTGAGCCCCAATCAAGGGCAAGATGATTTTGGTATAAGCATTCCAGGCAGCCTGTGGGCAGGTATCTAAACCCTCCCCCTTTGCTGCAACCATGAAATTCTGGAGGAACATCCCATAGTCCAGCATGGAGCCCCTACCCAGTTCTTTGTCGATGGTAAAAAAGATTCCCACAGGTGCACCAAAAAATTGAAAGTTTTTGCGATGCTGTGCATGCATCTTGTTTTTATCGCCTTTAGTGATACCAAGCAATCCATATAAGCTCCAGCCGTTCTCACGACGTCGATCAATGTAAGGGCTAAACCATTTGCTGGGGTAATAGTCATAACCTGGTTGGTATTCTTTTTCTAATTCAGGATTAGCTGCAATGCTGTCATAAGCATCACATACTTGTTTGCAGAGGCCTTCGAGTTTTGCACCCTCGAGTACGTAAGCTTTCCAAGGCTGAGTATTGGTTCCTGAGGGGGCTCTAGCTGAGAGATTGAGAATCTTCAAAATCTGATCTTTTGAAACCGGTTCTTTTGTAAATGCGCGCACTGACATTCTTGACTGAATAGCGTCTGCTACAGAATTCATATTCCCTCTTTTTATCTTTCAATACTATTGAGCCATGATATTTTGATGCAATAAGAAATTGTCTTTCCCATCCAACAATAATGCACTATCAAGGTGCGTGAAATACCCAATACCTATATAGGATTCCCCTAAAAATCAGCTTTCGAGGCACTCTGAGCGCTATTCCCAAAACACCCAAATGGTGCATCTGATTTTCTAAATTGTGCAGGGTGGTAATTACTACTAAATTTTGGAACCTATGATGAGGCATGCGTATCAAAATTACAAAAAGCTTGGTGCTCAATGCCCAAATTCATAATACGGAGACCGTTCCGGAAGCCTTATTTCCGGAGGGGGAGTATCTCGCCAACCTGACTCCAGATGGCAAGATTGAGGTCGTCAACACCAAATCTATTAAGGCGCTATTTTCCTTTTCTCAGTTCAGAGAAAAAGTATCACAGGGCGACTTTGTGGTCATGGAAGCTTAAGGCGTTTAGTGATCGAGATCTAAGCTCTGCACTAGACTCGCCAACTTCACAACCGATTCAAATGCATTAGAGTCACTAGCCTCTACATCTACATTCTCCCAATTAAATTCCAAGGAGAAATGTGCAGACTCAACAATCAACTCATAACTGGAAGAGGCCTTATTACTTGGATTGGCTTCCATCTCCTCAGTCACTGGAACCTTCAATATCTCAATGGCCTTTAGGAGCAGTTGTGTCTCTGCTGCCGAGAGCTCTCTAGTGTGCAGCACATCATCTGTCCTCTTCACCGAAATCTTAGAGACGCCATCAATAGTGACCTCATATTGATTGAGTCCCAAATCAAACCAGACGGTTAATTCAATTGCGATAGGATATGTTTTCATTTAATCGACCTCGTCAGCGTGGGGCTCATCAAAATGTTCGGTATGGGGCTTGAGCTTAGCTTCCAATTGAACCCATTTACTCTGCTGTGTACGGTATGTGCAATCCTCGGCATGATTTTCTAATAAACCAAAAATGACCGTGGTTGGAATTTTGCAATATGCACATCGATAGGCATGTTGGTGCTCTTCTATTTTTTCCTGTGGATAATCAATATAGAACGGCTTCACCATCAACTCCTTTGACTTTTAGGTCTTACTACTTCAATAAATATCTTACACCCCATCTATTTCAACTGAGGGTCAAATATCGCCAAAAAGGGCAGATGAGTTGATAATGGGATATTCCATTTAATAAAGTCTTGAATCTGATGTTGCCCTGCGTCGAACTCGAAACCTCCCCCAATCCAAGCGCTGCTGTTATTTGGCTCCATGGCCTAGGCGCTGATGGCAATGATTTTGTACCCATCATTCCAGAGTTACGCCTCGAGGGATGCCCTGGAATTCGGTTTATTTTTCCAAGTGCGCCCAGCATGCCGGTCACCGTTAACGGTGGCTATGTCATGCCAGCCTGGTACGACATCATTGGCAGAGACCTCATGGATCAAGAAGATGCCGCAGGCATCCATCGCTCAGCTGCAGCAATTAGTGAGCTGATTGAGCGTGAGGCGAGTCGCGGCATTGCTTACGAGAATATTGTTCTAGCGGGTTTCTCGCAAGGCTGCGCAATGGCTCTGCATATTGGTCTGCGCTTTCCGCATCGTTTAGCAGGCATCATCGCTCTTTCTGGATATTTGCCTTTAGCGATATCGCTCCATACTGAAAAACAAGCAGCTAACCAAAAGACACCCATCTTTATGGCGCATGGTTTATATGACGCAGTAGTGATTCCTGAAAGAGCCGAAGCATCCTATGCCATGTTAGAAAAAATGGGTCATCAAGTCAGCTGGCATGAATATCCAATGGAGCACTCAGTCAATCACGAAGAACTCATGGATATTTCGCGATTCTTACAAAGCATCTTAATTAAAACTAAGAGCTAGATGAGCCCATCAATCAATAATTTAACTCCAGCCACTAGCAAGAAAAATCGCACGATACGGTAGTACCACCGAACAGGAATATGTTTTGCCAGGTAAAAGCCAAAATACACACCAACAGGTACGCAGGGAAAAATTAAAACCGAAGTAGTCAAATAATCTAATTTGATTAAATCCAAATAGGCATATGGGCCTAACTTCGCAAAATTCATGCAAGCGAAAAAAATTCCCAAAGTAGATGTATAGACTATTGGCGACAGTTTCTCTCTCAACATATAAGCGGTAATGGGAGGCCCTCCGTTATGGGCAACAAAGGAAGTCACCCCTGAAAGTAAGCCCATTACCATCCCGACCCAAGGCGATAACTTCGCTTCTTTTGCATCTAAATAACTCATGACTAAATCTTGGAGCAAATAAAGCAAAATAAAAATACCAATACACAGTGTTAACACTTTAGGTTCAATCACTGTGAAAAAGACCATGCCAACCAGAATCCCACAGATAGCAGGTGGCAATACGAGGGTCAAAATTTTCCAATTGGCATTACGCAGAAAACGTCTTAACCCGACCAAATCAATTGCAATCAGCAGAGGCAACAAAATAGCTAATGCTTCCGCAACACTCACCTGACTCGCCAACAAGGGTAACGAGAGGGTTCCTAAGCCAGCACCAAAACCGCTCTTAGAGATGCCCACCAGCAATACACTAATAATGGCGACAATAAAAAACGTCAATGTATGCGCATGAAAAGCTTGAGTTAATGGGGCTAATAATGAATCAGACATCTATCCATCTTACCAAGATGACATTACCTTAAGCTACAAACATATAGACCGCAGCTATTGCCATAAACAGTGTTGCAAGCCAACCTAGTATTTTCAGAGGCCATGAAGCTACATGCGAGCCCATCACAGATGACCTACTTGAGAGAATCATGATCGCCACCATTAAGGGAACTGCAACTACACCATTGAGCACCGCACTCCAGAACAGCGCTTTCATTGGGCTAATGGGAGAATACTGAATTGCTAAGGCGCCAAGGACACTGAAAGTGATAATTAAATAAAACTTGCCAGCCTGCCGTGCACTATCTTCAAGACTAGAGCGCCAACCAAAGACTTCGGATAAGGCATATGCTGCCGAACCTGCTAAGACTGGAACGCCCATTAAGCCTACACCCAGAATACCTAAGGCGAACAAGAGAAAAGCAAATTCTCCTGCTAGCGGCCTTAAGGCAGATGCAGCCTCTGCAGCAGTATTGATATCGCGAATTCCAGAAGCATGCAAAGTTACTGCGGTAGCCAAAATAATGCAATACGCTGCTACATTGGAATACAACATACCGCTCCAGGTATCCCAAGAAATTCTACGTAACTCAGAGTGAATTTCCCGCTCTCCCGCTTCGCCAACATCTTTCAGCAAACTGAACTCATGACGCAAATTCATATCTTCCACTTCTTGAGAAGCTTGCCAGAAAAATAAATAAGGGCTGATCGTTGTACCAAAGACACCCACTACTACTGCTGCCGAATCTGCATTCAAAGTAACCTGGGGAAAGAAAGTACTCCAAACGACCTCTGTCCAAGGAACATGAACGGTGAATAAAACAGCCCCATAGGCCAGCAATGAGAGTGACAACCACTTTAAAAAAAATACGTAATGTCGATAAGGAATCAATATTTGCAATGCCAGGGTAAGCAGAACAAAAAAGCCCGTCATGATATGCCAATTAATTCCTGTAATCAGTTGTGCAACCTCGCCCATTGCTGCAATATCTGCAGCAATATTAAGAACGTTCGCAATCAATAAAATGCTGACTAATAGGATCAGCACCAGCGGAGGAAAAGCTAACTTCATATTGGCAGAGAGACCTCTACCTGTTACCCTACCAATACGCGCGCACAATACCTGCATGGTAGACATCAATGGATAAGCAAAAGGCATTGTCCACAACATATTGAAACCAAATTGCGCACCGGCCTGAGAGTAAGTCACGATCCCACTTGGATCATCATCTGCAACACCTGTAACTAAGCCAGGCCCCACTCTAGATAATGGATGCTGTTTAATACGCACCCAAATGGCAGAGAGACTGATCATATTTGCAAATAGCTCTTAATCATCACCTTAGTGTAGTCCGTATAGAGATGTAAAAAGAAAAAGGGCTCTGCTGAGCCCTTGATCGGAGAGCGCGGTGAATACTTACAGCTTTTTATTGAAGCTATATTGAGCAAAAGCCTGCTCTGCAACCCCAAACCACTGGGCTTCCATGTTTCTAAAAACGCGATAGTCATCAAAGATCTTTTTAAACTGAGGATTCTTAGTAGACTCTTCTGCATAAGTTTCCTGACTGGCTTTAAAGCAAGCATCCATGATGGAAGTGTTGAACTTGCGTAAAACAGCGCCATTTTGAATGAGACGCTGCAAAGCAGGTGGATTGAGTGCATCGTATTTTGCGCACATATCAGTATGAGCTTCATAACAAGCCGCTTCCCATGCGGCTTGATAAGAAGGTGGCAGTGCATCCCATTGTTTCTTATTGACTAAGAAGGAGAGTCCAGCAGCGCCCTCCCAAAATGCAGGGTAATAGTAGTTTTTGGCAACTTTTGCTAAGCCCAACTTTTCATCATCGTAGGGACCAACAAACTCAGCCGCATCGATCGTACCTTTTTCTAATGCAGAGTAAATTTCACCAGCAGGCAATTGTTGTGGCACTACGCCTAATTTGGCGAGTACTTGGCCAGCAAAGCCAGCAATACGGAATTTCAAACCCTTTAAATCTTCTGGTGATTTAATTTCTTTGCGGAACCAGCCGCCCATTTGCGTACCCGTTTGACCGCCAAGAAAGTTGACGATGTTGTAACTTGCATAAAGCTCACGCATTAACTTCATACCATTACCATGAAGCATCCATGCAGATTGCTGACGCGCAGTCATACCAAATGGTGCTGCAGTATCAAAGATGAAAGCGCTATTTTTCCCTAAGTAGTAATAGCTAGCGGTATGTCCACACTCAACCGTACCATTTTGAACAGCATCCAATACCTGCAATGCCGGAACCACTTCACCCGCAGCAAATACTTTGACGTTGAACTTACCATCAGTGGCTTTACGCAATGAATTTGCAAAAACTTCAGGGGTGCCAAAAAGCGTATCTAAAGATTTAGGAAAGCTAGAAACCAAGCGCCAGTTGAGCGTAGGTAAGTTTTGCGCAAGCGCTGGTGCACTCAGGGCAGCTACTCCAGCACCTACAGTTGCCTTCTTCAGAAATGAACGTCTTTGCATCACCATCTCCCTCTAGTGTTAATAGATATGTATACAGATTCTGTCATTGAATTCTATAGCGAGGTTTATTTTCCGCCAACCGTCATAGAACCGAGCAGAATCGAGCCAGTTTCTTTGGTACCCCGAATTAAGGAATCACTTCCAATCAACTCAATATCTAAGAGCATATCGCGTAAATTACCTGCAATCGTTACCTCTTCCACTGGATATTGAATCTCACCATTCTCAACCCAATAACCAAATGCGCCACGTGAGTAATCTCCCGTTACATAATTCACGCCCTGCCCCATCAACTCAGTTACCAATAAACCAGTACCCATTTCTTTTAATAAAGCAGGTAGACCGCCTTTAGGTGTTTTCTTGCTTTGCAGAGTCAAGTGGTGTGAGCCGCCTGCATTACCAGTAGTTTTCATTCCCAATTTACGCCCTGAATAGGTCGACAGAAAATAGCCCTGCAAAACACCTTTATCAACTACAGTACGCGCGTTGGTCTTTACGCCCTCTTCATCGAATGGTGCGCTACCGGACATGGCTTTGAGATGGGGATTCTCAAACAGGCTGACGTGCTTAGGCAATACCTGCTTACCTAAACTATCGAGCAAAAAACTAGAGCGACGATACAGAGCACCCCCAGATACTGCCTGCACCAAGCTGCCTAACAAACCCGCAGCCAAAGGAGCTTCAAAGATGACCGGGCAGCGCCGCGTAGTCAGTGACCTTGCCTTTAAACGCGATAAGGCGCGCTGGGCAGCGTACTGACCGATAGCTGCAGGATCAGCTAACTCTGTTGGTATACGCGCACTCGAATACCAATCGTCCCTTTGCATAGGAGATTTTTTCCCGCCCTCACTTGCAATCGGCGCACATGAAATATAGTGGCGTGAAAATGGATAACCCCCCATAAATCCAAGAGAGGTACCCATCATGAAATGTGCGTGATGTGCAGATACTGAGGCGCCATCACTATTTTGAATTTGCTTGCTCACTGAAAATGCCGCGCCCTCCGCAATCCGTGCAATTTCTACAGCGCGTCCTGCATCAAGATCCCAGGGATGAAATAAATCAAGATCTAATGGATTTTTTTCGAGCAACTCTGTTTCTGCTGGGCCAGCACAATTGTCTTCCGCAGTGTGTTGGGCAATGTGATAAGCAGCATCAACGGTCGCCTTCAAAGACTCTTTTGAAAAGTCACTCGTACTGGCATTGCCGCGATGGTGCCCCAAAAATACCGTCACCCCTACTTGCTTGTCCAAGCTTTGTTCAATGGTTTCGACTTCGCCCTTACGAACGGTTACCGAGAGGCCTTGACCCTCCGATACTTCGGCCACTGCATCCGAGGCGCCCCTTCTTTTGGCCTCTTTGAGCATGAAATTGATAATTTCTTGAAACTGGCTAGATGAATATGTAAACATGCCCTAATAATAGCTAGAATAGAAATATGAAGCATACCGAAACCTCGAAGCGTAATACCCCAAACGAAGTCAAAATTGGTCTAATCTCGATCTCAGATAGAGCCAGTAAGGGTGTTTACCAAGATGAAGGCATTCCAACCCTGCAAACCTGGCTGATGAAAGCCATGAGTAATCCCTGTGTTTTTCATGAACGTCTGATTGCCGATGAGTCTGAGATCATTACTGAAACCATTGTGGAGTTGGTTGATGAGATGGGCTGTGACCTAGTCCTCACCACGGGGGGCACCGGCCCTTCTCGTCGCGATGTCACCCCAGAGGCAACCCTAGAGGCGGGAACCCGAGAAATGCCTGGATTTGGTGAGCAAATGCGTCAAATAAGCCTCAAGTTTGTACCAACGGCTATTTTGTCTAGACAGACAGCGGTCCTGCGTGAAATCGAAGGACATGCGGCTCTCGTGATTAACTTACCAGGGCAACCTAAGGCGATTGCTGAAACCCTAGAGGGCCTCAAAGATGAGAACGGCAAATCAATCGTGCCCGGAATCTTTGCTGCGGTGCCTTACTGTATCGATCTGATTGGTGGACCGTATATCGAGACCAATGAAGAAGTCATTAAAGCCTTTAGACCCAAGAGCGCTATTAAAAAATAAATTTCTTAGGGCAGCGGTACGATAAATTTATCGCGGTAATACTTCAGCTCTTCAATCGATTCTTCAATATCCGCTAAGGCAGTATGAGCCTGTTGCTTGGTGAAGCCTTTCACCAACTCTGGATGCCAACGTTTACATAACTCTTTCAGAGTGGAGACGTCGACATTTCGATAATGAAAGTAGGCTTCTAACTTGGGCATGTACTTCGCCATAAAGCGACGATCTTGACCAATAGTATTTCCGCACATCGGAGCAATACCTGCTTTGATGTACTGCTTTAAAAAAGCAATGCATTCTGCCTCTACTGTCGCCTCATCCAGTGTCGAAGCCTTAACCTTATCAATCAGCCCCGAGCGCCCATGGGTACCTTTATTCCAAGCATCCATGGCATCTAAAAGTGCATCATCCTGATGCACCACCCAAACAGGTGCCGTAGCAATGGTATTGAGGTGGGCATCGGTCACAATAATGGCGATTTCTAGGATACGCTCAGTTTCTGGATCTAATCCAGACATCTCCATATCCACCCAGATCAGGTGCTCGCTGGCTGGTGCCGTCTTTGCTGCTGCAGTATTCGTTTGTTCGCTCATATCTATAATGATCTCATGACATTCACAATTATTTTCCTAATCGTTTTTATTGCCAGTTTTGGCCTGCGCCACTGGCTCTCCCAACGTCAAATTCGCTATGTTGCCCAGCATCGAGATGCGGTCCCGACAGAGTTTGCTGAAAAAGTCACTCTAGCCGAACACCAAAAAGCTGCTGACTACACGATCGCAAAATTGCGCTTAGCGATTTTAGAAAACGGGGTGAGCGCCGTCATTTTAATTGCCTTCACATTGTTGGGCGGATTAGAAATCCTCAATCTTGTTCTTCTACAATTACTTGGTGAAGGTATTGCACAACAAATTGCACTGCTAGTATCGATTGTCATCATCTCCGGAATACTGGATCTACCTTTCTCTTGGTACAAACAGTTTTATCTTGAAGAGCGCTTTGGCTTTAATCGCATGAATAAAAAATTGTTCTTTAGCGACATGATCAAAGGTTTTTCGGTAGGTGGCGCCATTGGCATTCCCTTGCTATGGGTCATCCTCACACTCATGCTCAAGGCTGGCGATCTTTGGTGGCTCTGGGCGTGGGCAGTGCTTTCGACATTTAGTCTGTTGATGCAATGGATCTTCCCAACCTTCATTGCACCCTTATTTAATAAGTTTCAAGCATTAGAAGAAGGTCCACTTAAAACCCAAATTGAGGCCTTACTAAGCCGTTGCGATTTTGCTAGTCAAGGCTTGTTTGTCATGGATGGTAGTAAGCGTAGCGCCCATGGCAATGCATTCTTTGCTGGCATGGGCAAAGCCAAGCGCATTGTGTTCTTTGACACTCTCATTGAAAAACTCAATCCAGGTGAAGTAGAGGCAGTGCTCGCCCATGAGTTAGGTCACTTCAAGTGCAAACATATTCGTAAGCGCCTCATCGTTTCCTTTGCCTTAAGCTTTGCTATGTTTGCATTACTCGGCTGGATCAGCACGCAGGTTTGGTTCTATACCGACCTGGGTGTAATGCCTAATCTGAATGGCTATAACGGCGGTCTGGCTTTAGCACTATTTATGCTGGTCTCGCCCGTATTTAGCTTCTTCTTCACCCCACTAGGAAGTCTTGCTTCGCGTAAACATGAATATGAGGCCGATGGCTTTGCTGCAGAAAAATCTTCAGCAAAAGATTTAATTTCTGCCCTAGTAAAGTTATATCAAGATAACGCTGCAACACTGACGCCAGATCCAATCTATACCGCCTTTTATAGCTCGCATCCACCTGCGCCACTGCGTATCGCAAACCTACAGCGCCTTAGCTGATTGCAATTATCGGCATGGAACAATTTCGCGCGCTACTGACTGCTTCCTACGGAAGACATTATTTAGCGCAGCGCCTAGTAGCAGATACCGCAGGGAAAGAATCCCCAAGCGGTCCTTTAATTCAAGTGAGCACTCCCGCTAAGCAGCATATTGGTGCTGTGGGTGATCGTATGTTGCTGGAGATGACATCTGCAGATCAAGCGCGCATTATTGAAATTGAGCCTCGTGAAAATATTCTCTACCGCTCTGACGCTTTTAAAAGCAAAATCATTGCTTCTAACGTCGATCAAATTCTGGTGGTACTAGCAACCCAACCCGCCTTCTCTCCCGACCTCCTGGGCAGAGCGGTCGTGGCGGCTGAGGCCAATCAAATTGGCTTGCATATCCTACTCAATAAATGTGATCTCCAAGATAACTTAGCGCAAGCGCGCAAAATCATTGAACCCTATGCGCGCATGGGCTATCCCGTCAGTGAGGTCTCCGCCAAATTTGACCCCGCTTCGATTGATGCACTTCGTCCTGCCTTAGCAGGTAAGGTATCCGTCTTTGTTGGTCAATCCGGCATGGGTAAATCTAGCCTGCTCAATGCTTGGGTACCCAATGCTGCTGCACTCACCCAGGAATACTCCGTGCGCTTAGATACCGGTAAACACACCACTACCGCCTGTCGTTATTTTGAATTACCGGAATCTTGGGGGCGAGATGCAGCCGGCAAATTGGGTGCATTAATTGATTCACCAGGTTTTCAGGAGTTTGGTTTAGCGCATATGTCTGTGAGCGAGTTACAGCATGCCTTTAGGGAATTTAAAGACTTGCACGGTAAATGTCGCTTTCATAACTGTGCTCATCAATCCGAACCTGATTGCGCGGTACGTGATGCAGTAGACAGAAATGAAATAGCGCCAGAAAGATTGGCGCTCTTTAGACAGCTGCGTTCAGATTCGAAAACAGCAGATACGCAAATTCAGGGAATTAGCCAAGCCAAAGAGCGATGGTCAGCATTAGCAACAAAGCCATCCAAGCGATAACCAAGCGCCATACCAAGCCAACCGCGGAGCGCATCGTGCGCTCAGTAGGCTCAAGACCCACTTCATAGATTAAAGGTTCACCGGCCTCAGCCATGCGCAGTGCCTCATCACTTTCAGGCTCGCTCAAGGGCTCACCGAGTCGTACGCCTAAGGCACCACTACCTGCAGCCAAGATCACAGCCGATAATGAATCAGACCATTTTTGGGTGAGGTAGCGCCAACCATATACTGCACCCTCAAAGTTTCCAACAATCGCAAAGCCCATTGCCGTGATACGCGCTGGAACCCAATCCAATACATAAAAAAAATGACGCGCTGCTTCACTTAAGTTGAAGTCACGCTCAGACCAACGCTGAGCAGCAATATCAGCCAAACGATAGAGCACCACACCTGCAGGACCCATTGGCATCATGAACCAAAACAGCACGCCAAACACATGGTGGTGTGAACCAATAATGGCTCGCTCTAGCGCTAATGAAATCACTTCTGTCTCAGAAAGATTGGCAGTATCTAACTCTGGGCCATACCATTCACCCAGTGCTGCCCGCGCAGCTGGTAGATCATGCGCTTCAATTGCTTCATGCACCAAAGTAAATGAGTGGCTAAATTGACGAAAGCCGAAAAATAAATACGCAATGACGACGTTCCATAAGAAACCAAGAATGGGATAAGTCAACATGCAGGTGACATACACCATAAATACCAAAAAGGTAGGTAGCACAAAAGCAACCAAGCAAGCCATGCGTGCGCCAATGGGACTTGCACCTTCTTCAGACTTGCCACCGAATTCACCAGCGACCCAATCTAACCAACGAGCGCTCATACGCGCAATCCAATGGCTAGAGGTTACTGGGCGATATTGCTCAGCAATGAGGGCGAAGAGAATAGAAAAGAAAGTCATACTTTTAATAAATGATATAGGTTCCGCAACATTCCCGCAGTAGCGCCCCAAATAAAGCGGTTCTCATAAGGAATCGAATAAAAACGACGACCACCCTGCTCGCTTTGCCACAGCCTGATCTGATGGTTGGCTGGATCTAGTAAAAAATGTAGCGGCACTTCAAAAACATCCGCCACCTCAAACTCATCAAGGACATATTCTTCTTGAGGTTGCACCAACCCCACTACTGGTGTGACGCTATAACCAGAAACAGTCAAATACTGCGGAAGATAGCCAATAATTTCTACCCGTTTAGGATCAAGGCCAATCTCTTCCTGACTCTCCCTCAATGCAGTGTCATCGGGACTAAGATCTTCTGGATCCATCCGTCCACCCGGAAAGCTAATCTGCCCTGCATGATCACGCAAATGATTCGTTCTTTGCGTCAGCAATACTGAGAGGCCATTCTCTTTTAACAACAAAGGGATCAATACCGCTGCTCGCGTTATCTTGCCAGCAGCTTGGCGCTTAGCGATGATATCGGTAGCAATCACATGACGATTCTCATCGGTAATCTCTGGTTGCCACTCCGGTGGATATTGAAGACGGGTCTTTAAGCCCTCTGGCTCGAGAAATTCAGGCGCTACTTTTTTGTCATTGACGCAAACCTCATGAATCGGAATGGCTTCGGCATTAAATCCTGGGGGCGCAGCGACATTGATTACGTCTTCTTCAGGCTGAGAGGTCTTGGGCATAGTCATATTTTAAGGCAATAAAAAAGGCGACCTAGGCCGCCTTTTTTATTGCATCAAAGCAGCAATTATTCAGCAGCTGGAGCAGCCACTGCCTTAGTGCGAGCCTGAAGCTTTTCTTTAATACGTGCAGACTTACCAGAACGATCACGCAAGTAGTACAACTTTGCACGACGGACATCACCACGACGCTTTACTTCAACGCTAGCGATCAATGGTGAGTATGTTTGGAAAGTACGCTCAACGCCCTCACCAGATGAAATCTTACGCACGATAAAGCTAGAATTTAGTCCGCGATTGCGTTTAGCAATCACAACGCCTTCAAAGGCCTGGGTACGCTTACGTGTACCTTCAACAACGTTTACACTAACAACCACTGTATCGCCAGGCGCAAAGCTTGGCAAAGTTTTGTTAGCACTCAAGCGAGCAATTTCTTCTTGCTCAATTTTTTCAATTAAATTCATTTTTAATCCTTAAACATCGTATTAGCGTTTAATCCCGAGACCTAAATCAACGGACCTAATAGAGGATGTAGTTAAAACAATTTCACTAAACCAAAAACCAAACCACTCATTCACAACTGCGCACCACTAAAAGTATTCACAGCGAGCGAAGAAATTGTTCATCTTCTCGGGTTAGCAACCCATTGGCTCTAGCCGATTCAATTAAATCCGGCCTTAACCTGAACGTCAGCTCTAAAGACTTCTGCCGACGCCAATCCGCTATTTTAGCGTGATGTCCGCCTAAAAGCACGTCCGGCACTGATAAATTTTCATAAATCTCAGGCCTGGTGTAGTGCGGATAGTCCAAAAGACCATTCATAAAGCTATCTTGGGTAGCAGATTCGCCATCTCCGAGAGCCCCAGGAATAAGCCTAATAACCGCATCCATGATGGCCATAGCAGGGATTTCGCCCCCGGATAGCACAAAATCGCCTATGGATATCTGTAAATCGACATTGCGATCCACAAAACGTTGGTCTATGGCCTCATATCGACCACAAACCAAGCTCAGATTACCGTCATTTAAGATATCTGAGGCCATTTTTTGGGAGAAGCGCTCTCCTTGGGGCGCCAACAAGCAAATAGGGCCCGATTGAGTTCCAGCAGCCTGATGAGCCGCCTTAATCCCTGCAATAGCATCTTCGAGGGGCTTGGCCATCATGACCATGCCTGGACCGCCACCATAAGCACGATCGTCTACTGTCTTACGCGCATCCAAACAAAAGTCTCGTGGATTCCATAAATGAACACTCGCTAATGATTGCTCACAAGCACGACCAGTGACACCCCACTGCGTGAGTGCAGTAAACATCTCGGGAAATAAGGTCACGACATCAAAGCGCATGGGTTGTTTCTTGAATATGGTTTAGTTTTATTGCCAGTCCAATTGCCAATCAAGCGTAATCACTTGATTTGGTAAGTCGACGTTTTGCACCACTTCTTTAACAAAGGGTACAAGATATTTGATTTCTTTAGAAACAGGATCACCAATAGCAATCACACCATGAGCACCATTTTCAGTGACATCGAGCACTTTACCTAGCGCCTCATGTTGCAAATTGATTGCCTGGCAACCAATCAGATCGACCCAGTAATAAGAATCACTATCCGCTTTTGGAAATGCATCACGGGCCACTAATATGCGCGCACCTTTTAATGCCAGGGCCTGATCACGATCAGTAACACCATCTAATGCAAGCACGACATTACCGCTATGCATCTTGGCGCTCTTCACTTTATATTGCGTCAACGAGGCTTGTTCTACAGATGCAGAAACGCCAGCATCCCGACGTGGGATCAAGGACAACCAAACTGTCTTAGAAGAGAGAAGCGCTACAGGGTCTGATGAGTGAGGTCTAACCTTCACTTGCCCCTGCAAACCTTGCGCCTCAGAAATGGCGCCAAGTTCAATCAAATCATTTAGGGAAGGTGTACTCATTTGCAAGTCACCTTATTTTCCCAAAATAAACCACCAACAATTTCGCCACTAAATGCATCATCTCAAAGATGAAGCATTTAGCAACAGAATATTAAGCAGCAGGATTGTTCTTAATTAAACGAACAACCGTTGGAGATACTTGCGCACCAACGCCAGTCCAATAAGTCAAACGATCTTGAGCAATGCGCATGGCTTGCTCAGATTCAGCTGCTTGTGGATTGAAGTAACCAATGCGCTCGATAAAGTTCGAGTCGCGACGGTTGCGCTTATCAGTAGCAACAATGCTGTAAAAAGGGCGCTTCTTAGAGCCGCCGCGTGCCAGTCGAATGACGACCATACTTATTCCTTAAAATCTAAAAATGAAAACAGGTTGATTACAACCCAATAAAATTTCTACAAAAATCTTGGGCTCCAGCTCACCAACTAAACGTACGGTAAAGCGGAAAACCACATATTCTAGACGAAAACCCCTACTTCTTCCACCTATTTAAGTACCCAAGACAGTAGAATAGAATCCAAATCAATATAAAAAATACATATAAATCAATTACTTATACCGATATGTCCAATAAAACAACACGATCCACCTACAATCGAGGCTCTTTAAATCGCCTCTGGATCGCACTTTCTTGCGTAGGACTAGGGCTTTTGAGCGCTTGCGCAAATGTGATTCCGCCTTGTGGCGCCAAAATTAGTCCTCCGAGCAGCGAACTGCGCAATACCCGGTGGGAACTCACTCGCTGGAACTTACCCCCCAATAGCAATGGTGAAGTTCGTGCACGCCAAATTCCACAGGGGGAAGCGAGCAACCCTATTCAAATGAACTTTGATGCGAATGGGCAAAGGGTTAGCGGATCTACTGGATGCAATCGCTTTACTGCGGAGCTGAATGAAGATGCACGAGGCTTTAGCTTGAGCAAAATTGCTAGCACCAAAATGGCCTGCACTCCGCAACGCATGGAATTAGAAAATGATTTCCTTTATGAACTCAATGACTATCGCAGCATCGTTCGCAATGGCGATCAATTACTCATGATCGGCACTGATCGTGAAGTGCTGAGCTTTACCCAACGGCCTGTTACCAATAAATAAAATAAATGAGTATTGATATCTTGATGAAAAAATCCAAACTTCTATTTTGCGCACTCGGATTATTTTTTCCGGGCACTGGCCTCAATTGTTTTTACTTGCAGGGACTGAAATCCTTCTGGGCTTGGACACAATTACTCGCATTGTTTGGAGGCTTTGTTGGCTGGGGTCTACTAAAAGATGCCCATTTTCATTCAGGACCTGGCTGGGTACTGCTGACCTTTGGTTTTATTGCGATTGAGGCTAGCTGGCTCACCACGATCACCTTTGGTTTACGCCCCGATGAAAAATGGGATGCGCAATTTAATCCTGGCATTGCAGAACTTGAGCGCAGTCAATCGGGTTGGCTAGTGATTCTTACTGTCATCTTTTCCTTAGTACTAGGTGCGGGTGTCATGATGACCTTTTTAGCTATAGCCTTTGAGCAATTCTTTATTTCTCAACTCCAAGAAGCCAGAAAGCTATCCCAGTAATAGCAGATAGCTTTCGTGATTTACGAATTGCCAATATTTTAGAACTGCTCAAGCTCTAGTGCATTGGTAGAGTAACCACCTTCAATAATCGAGGTGGCCAAGGCCTGTGCCTGTGGTAGTAAGTTTTCCGCAAAGAAGCGCGCCGTTGCAATCTTCGTCTTATAGAAAGTTGGATCGCTATCGCGCAAACGTTCGGCTGCTAATAAGCCCCGTGCCATTTGCCATCCTCCGAAGACCAAACCTGATAAACGTAAGTAAGCAAAGCTACCGGCGTATACCGCTTTAGTGTCCGTCTTTGCATGCGCCAAAATATAAGCAACCGCTTCATCGAACGCAGCACGCCCAACAGTCAATTGCTTGAGAACTGCTTTCGCATCAGCACTAGCACTAGCTGCTAACTCTTTTTCAGTTTCGGCAATTTTTTGTGACAGTACTTTTGTAATAGCACCGCCATCACGGACAGTTTTTCTACCGACCAAGTCATTTGCCTGAATGGCTGTCGTCCCTTCATAAATCGTCAGAATACGAGCATCACGATAGTGTTGTGCAGCACCAGTCTCTTCAATAAAGCCCATGCCGCCATGGACTTGTACACCTAGGCTCGCAACCTCAATCGACATCTCAGTAGAGAAGCCCTTCACAATCGGCACTAAGAATTCATAGATTGCTTGATTTGCTTTACGCACTACTTCATCTGGTGCAGCATGCTGTGCATCGTATGCAGCAGCAGCATAGTATGCCAAGGCACGAGAAGCCTCTACATAAGCGCGCATAGTCATCAACATTCGTTTCACATCAGGCTGATGAATAATCGCTACGGGGCCAGGAGAGCCAGCGAGATCACGACTTTGAACGCGATCTTTAGCATATTGCACGGCCTTTTGATAGGCGCGCTCTGCGACTGCAACGCCTTGCATCCCCACTGCAAAACGCGCAGCGTTCATCATCACAAACATATATTCCAGACCGCGATTCTCTTCACCAACTAAATAGCCGGTGGCGCCACCATGATCGCCAAACTCTAGTACCGCGGTTGGGCTCGCCTTAATTCCGAGCTTATGTTCAATCGATACACAATGCACATCATTACGCTCACCTAATGAGCCATCTGCATTGACTAAGAACTTCGGCACCACGAATAATGAAATCCCTTTAACACCCTCTGGTGCATCAGGCGTCCTAGCCAAAACCAAATGAATAATGTTCTTGGCCATATCATGCTCACCGTAGGTGATATAGATCTTGGTCCCAAAGATCTTATAGCTACCATCGCCCTCAGGTACAGCCTTAGAACGCACCATCGATAAATCAGAACCTGCTTGGGGCTCCGTCAAACACATCGAGCCTGTCCATTCCCCAGAAATCATGCTCGGGACAAATTGTTCTTGGAGTTCTGGGCTTGCTGCTGTGAGCAATGCCTCAATAGCACCATCAGTGAGCATCGGACATAAAGCAAAAGAGAGGCTGGCTGAGTGAACCATTTCAAAGCAGGCAGTAGCAATAAGTTTTGGCAAGCCTTGACCACCAAATTCTGCCGGATGAATGACGCCCTGCCAGCCAGCAGCAGCAAATTGTTCAAATGCTTCTTTGAAGCCAGGAGTCGTAGTCACTACGCCATCTTTGAATGAGCTTGGCTGTTGATCGCCAGGCCAATTGAGTGGGGCAACAACATCCTGATTAAATTTTGCAGACTCTTCCAGAATTGCTGGCGCAAGATCAACATCAGCACCTGCTTCTGCATAGGATGGGTAAGTCACTACATCTGATAGCCCCGCAAGCTCATTCATTACAAACAACATGTCTTTCACGGGGGCTACATATGGCATTACAACTCCTATGGATTCGAATCAGGTGGGCTATTCAAAATTACGAGAGTGCTTTCGTTAATTCTGGAACAGCAGTAAAGAGATCGGCAACCAAACCATAATCAGCAACTCCAAAAATCGGTGCTTCTGGATCTTTGTTAATGGCCACGATCACTTTAGAATCCTTCATGCCAGCCAAGTGCTGAATAGCGCCAGAGATACCTACGGCAACATATAACTGGGGAGCAACGATCTTGCCAGTTTGACCCACTTGATAGTCATTGGGTACATAGCCCGCATCTACGGCAGCACGTGAGGCGCCTAAGGCAGCACCTAACTTATCAGCCAAAGGCACTACTAACTCTTGATACTTTTCGCCAGAGCCTAAACCACGGCCGCCAGATACGATGATCTTGGCTGCAGTCAGTTCTGGACGATCTGATTTAGTCAACTCACGACCGACAAAAGCGGATTTACCTGCGCTATCAGTAGCAGCCACTTTTTCAATCACAGCAGACCCACCAGTAGCAGCAACAGGATCAAAGCCCGTCGTACGCACAGTAATCACCTTGACTGCATCACTCGACTGAACAGTAGCGATGGCATTACCCGCATAGATCGGGCGCTCAAAAGTATCTGCGCTCACGACCTTAGTTATGTCAGAAAGCTGCGCAACATCTAACTTTGCAGCAACGCGTGGCATGACATTCTTACCACTAGCAGTAGCAGGTGCCAATAAGTAGCTGTAGTTACCAGCTAGCGACAAAATCTGCGCAGCTAAAGGTTCTGCTAATTGATCCGCTAGATTTAAGGCATCAATCTGGATCACCTTGCGGACACCCGCTATCTGGGATGCGGCTGTAGCTACAACATCAGCACTGTTACCAGCAACTAGCACGTCTACTTCGGGAGAGCATTGCAAAGCAGCTGCAACTGCATTGAAGGTAGCCGCCTTTAATGATTGATTATCGTGTTCAGATATAACAAGAGCAGCCATTTAAATCACCTTCGCTTCATTTTTGAGTTTTTCAACAAGAGCAGTTACATCAGCAACCATCACACCAGCGCTGCGCTTAGGAGGCTCTTCTACTTTGAGAGTTTTGAGGCGAGGCGCAATATCAATACCTAAGTCTTCTGGCTTCACAATATCAATCGTCTTCTTCTTTGCCTTCATGATATTAGGCAAGGTCACATAGCGGGGTTCATTGAGACGAAGGTCAGTCGTGATGACTGCCGGCAATGACAGTGCAATCGTTTCTAAGCCACCATCTACTTCACGAGTCACAGTAGCTTTGCCATCCGCAATCACCACCTTAGAGGCAAAAGTTGCTTGCGGAATATCTAATAAGCCTGCCAACATCTGACCAGTCTGGTTGCTATCGTCATCAATCGCCTGCTTACCGAGAATAATAATTTGTGCTTGTTCTTTTTCTGAAAGCGCCTTGAGAATCTTGGCTACTGCCAAAGGTTGCAACTCAGTATCAGCCTCTACCAAAATAGCACGATCTGCACCAATAGCTAAGGCTGTACGCAAAGTTTCTTGGCATTGAGTTACGCCTGCAGTCACCACTACAACTTCAGTGGCAATACCAGCTTCTTTGAGTCTGACTGCTTCTTCTACTGCGATTTCGTCAAAGGGGTTCATACTCATCTTGACGTTCGCAATATCGACACCAGAATTATCTGACTTCACACGCACTTTGACGTTGTAATCAACAACGCGTTTCACTGCAACTAAGATCTTCATCTGACTTTCACAATCCTCAAACGCTTCAAAAACGATATTTATCTAAAAAATCGGGTAACCCTTATTTTACCGCCCTCTCTATTGAACTAGACATCAATAGCAGTGGCCGAGCCAGCCTGCTTGCGCAGCTCGAACTTCTGGATTTTTCCAGTTGAAGTCTTTGGCAGCTCTCCAAAAACAATCGCTTTGGGAACCTTAAAGCCTGCTAAGTGCTGTTTGCAATGGGCGATGATGTCAGCCGGGGTTACCTCGACACCAGGCTTGATTTCTAAGAAAGCGCAAGGGGTTTCGCCCCACTTTGGATCGGGTTTTGCTACCACTGCCGCAGCAATCACGGCTGGATGGCGATAGAGCACGTCTTCCACCTCAATCGAAGAAATATTCTCACCCCCAGAAATTATGATGTCTTTGCTACGGTCTTTGATCTTGACATAACCATCGGCACTCTTTACTGCTAAGTCACCTGAGTGAAACCAGCCACCCTCGAAGGCTTCTTGCGTAGCTTTCTCATTCTTCAGGTAGCCCTTCATTGCAATGTTGCCCTTAAACATAATCTCACCCATCGTCTCACCATCAGCGGGAACAGGCTCCATCGTTTCTGGATTGAGTACATCGATCGCTTGTTGCATGTGATAGCGCACACCTTGACGGGCATTCAAACGGGCACGCTCGCTGATATCCACATCATTCCATTCATCTTGTTTAACGCAAACAGCAGCAGGGCCATACACTTCTGTTAAACCATAGACATGGGTTAGATCAAAGCCTAACTTCTCCATACCTTCAATAATCGAAGCGGGTGGTGCAGCTCCAGCAATAAGACCTTTGACGCCCGCTGGCACTCCAGCCTTAAGCTCATCTGGGGCATTGACCAAGAGGTTATGCACAATCGGTGCTGCGCAGTAGTGGGTCACGCCATGCTCTTTGATAGCAGCAAAGATATGTTGCGCATCTACGCGACGCAAACAAACATTAATACCAGCACGAGCAGCAATCGTCCAAGGGAAACACCAACCATTGCAATGAAACATTGGCAAAGTCCACAAATAGATGGGATGCTTATTCATATCCCAATCAAGTACATTTGAAACAGCATTAATGGCTGCGCCACGATGGTGATAGACCACTCCCTTGGGATTACCTGTAGTGCCAGAGGTGTAGTTCAAACAAATCGCTTGCCACTCATCAGCAGGTACTTGCCACGCAAATTGAGGGTCTCCTTCTGCCAGTAATTGCTCATAAGTAAGCTTGCCTAGCCTCTCACCTGCAACGTCGTACTCTTTTTCTTCGACATCAATGACTAAGAATTCACGACCACTATCTTTCTTGGCAATCTCTAAAGCTTTCTTCATCACTCCTGAAAACTCTGGATCGACAATCACGACTTTTGCTTCACCATGGTTCAACATGAAGGTGATGGACTCTGGGTCTAAGCGGGTGTTTAAGGCATTTAATACTGCACCTGCCATCGGAATACCGAAGTGCGCCTCCACCATCGGCGGCGTATTCGGCAACATGACAGCAACAGTATCGCCAAGACCAATGCCATGCTTTTGTAAGGCGCTAGCCAAGCGGCGGCAACGCTCGTAGGTTTGCGCCCAAGTTTGACGTAACTTGCCATGGATAACGGCAACCTTCTTCGGATAGATCTCGGCAGATCTTTCTAAAAACAAGAGTGGAGTAATAGGGGTGTAATTTGCAGGATTACGATCTAAACCTTGCTCATAAATATTTGCCATCTTTTGCTTTCAATCTTTGAATAACCGTTTTTCTTGTAACGCTTTAAATATCAGCCAAGGCTTTGACATGAGCAACAACGCTACGCCCTAAGGCTGATAAGTTATAACCACCCTCTAAGCAACTGACAATGCGATTGTTAGCATATTCATGCGCAATCTCCTTCAAGCGCTTGGTGATCCAAACATAGTCATCCTCAACCAAACCCATTTGACCCAGATCATCTTCGCGATGCGCATCAAATCCAGCTGAAATGATGATGAGTTGCGGCTCAAAGTTGCGGAGCACTGGTAGCCATTGCTCTTCCACAATCGAGCGCACCACGTCGCCACGAGTCGCTGCCGGCAAAGGTACGTTCACCATATTGTCAGCACGATCAAGACCGCTATAGGGATAAAACGGATGCTGGAAAAAGCTGCACATCAAAACACTCGGGTCATTGAAAAATGCGGCTTCTGTGCCATTACCATGGTGCACATCAAAATCAACAATAGCCACGCGTTCAAGACCGTATGCTTCCATGGCATAACGGGCAGCAATAGCCACGTTATCAAATAAGCAAAATCCCATTGAGCGGGTAGGTTCGGCATGATGTCCTGGGGGTCTTACTGCACAAAAGACATTTTCAACCTCACCCTTCATGACAGCATCGACCCCGGCAATCGCTGCCCCAGCAGCACGCAGGGAAGCCTGCCATGTATGGGGATTCATAATGGTGTCGCCGTCAAGCATGGCATACCCACTTTGGGGAGCCTTCTCTTTGACAAAAGCAACATGATCAGGACTGTGCACCAGTTCTAGTTGATCTTCGCTAGCCAATGGTGCATCGAGGTGATGTAAGAAGCGATCTACCCCACTACGAATCATCTGGTCATTGATAGCTTGAATCCTTTCAGGGCACTCTGGGTGATGGCTACCCATCTCATGTTTCAGAAAGTCTGGGTGAGTTATGTATCCTGTTGTCATTAGCTGTAATCCTTAATAGCAAAACTGTATTTTTTATACTCTAATTAATGGTGCTCAATTCTCAACAATCCTTGCTCTGGGGCATGAACTTTCGGGTCTGCTACCTGCTGCTCGCACTGTTACTTGGGGCCTGCTCGAGCAGTCCTTCGCAACAAAGTAATACCCAACAACCCATCGTAAACCAAGCCGATGATGCGATCACCGAAGCACGTTACAGCCAAAACCTGAGTACCCTATTAAACCAAGTCTCACAAACCCAAGAAATACCGCTGCAGACCCTAGAAAACGGCTTTCTTGATGCTAAAACGATTCCCTCTATCCGCAAATTGGTATTACCCCCATCGGGCACTTTTAAGAAAAATTGGCTAGCGTATCGCAAACGCTTTATTGAGCCAGTGCGCCTCAAGGCTGGAAAGGCCTTTTGGGATGAAAACCGCGCCTTTTTAAGTCAGGTAGAGCAAGACTCAGGGGTGCCAGCAGAGATGATTGTCGCCATTATTGGAATTGAGACTATTTATGGGCGTCAGACTGGTAATTTTCGAGTCAAGGATGTGTTGTCAACACTCGCCTTCAGCTATCCCGATACCCCTAATAAGCCTGCCCGCGAGCAGCTTTTTAAGGATCAACTTCAAGAACTGATCCTGCTGTGCTGGACAGAAGCTGGCGGTAAGTTGCCAGCCAAAAATAGCATCCGAGGCGTAAATGTGACTCGCTTTAATACCTGCCTCAATCAAAACAGCTCCTATGCTGGAGCGATTGGCTTGCCACAATTTATGCCCAGCAGTATCCGCAGTTTTGCTGTTGATGGTGACGGCGATGGACGCATTGATCTTAAACAAAGTCCTAAAGATGCAATCGCGAGCGTAGCGAACTTTATGAAGCAACATGGTTGGCAAGCAGGCATGCCGATTTCTTTTCCTGTACAAGAAAACGCTATACCAGTTGCAAAGCAATGGGCTGATGGTGAACCACAACTGAAATACACCGTTGCAGAACTAATTGAACAGGGCATCCTATTGCCTCAACAAGGCGATCTTCAAAGTGGTGGGGTGGAACCCCAAAGTAAAGCCTTGATTGTGGATCTGCCCTACCCCGACAAAGACGGACTCGATCAAGCACAGTATTTTGTGGGATTAAATAATTTCTTAACCATTGTTCAGTACAACCGCAGTTATTTCTACGCTCAGAGTGTGGCAGAGTTTGCAGAAGCACTAGGTTATAAGAACCAAAGCGTAGTACCAGCTACCTTATCAAATGAAGCACTAGCGAAAGCAGCAGATCAAAAAAGCTTTGCAGATAAATCAAAGGTTAAGAATTCAAAGAAATCTAACACCAAGAAAAAAACTAAACCAAATTAAGCAGGGAATACGCCTGTCGATAAATAGCGATCACCGCGATCGCAAACTATGAAAACGATAGTGGCATTTTCCACTTGGCGTGCAATGCGCAAAGCTACCACTAGCGCTCCACCTGCCGAGATGCCGCAGAAGATTCCTTCTTCCACTGCCAAGCGTCTTGCCATATCTTCAGCATCTGCCTGCGTGACATACTCAATACGATCAACCCGATCACCTTGGTAAATCTTTGGTAAATACTCTGGCGCCCACTTCCGAATACCAGGAATCTGTGAGCCCTCTTCAGGCTGGGCGCCAATAATCTGAATGGCAGGATTCATTGACTTGAGATAAGTCGATACACCAGTAATTGTGCCGGTGGTGCCCATCGCAGAGACAAAGTGAGTGACTTGCCCATCGGTATCGCGCCAAATCTCTGGGCCCGTAGTTTCAATATGGGCTCTGGGATTATCCGAGTTGGCAAATTGATCTAACAATCTGCCACGCCCCTCACGCTGAAGTTGTAGCGCGTAATCTCTTGCAAACTCCATGCCACCAGATGCAGCAGTCAAAATAAGTTCTGCACCATAGGCCGCCATACTTTGACGTCGTTCAATACTTTGGTTTTCAGGCATTACCAAGACCATCTTGTAACCCAGCATGGCTGCAGTCATTGCTAAGGCTATACCAGTATTGCCACTGGTTGCCTCAATCAAGGTATCACCAGGTTTAATTTCGCCACGCTCTTGTGCGCGCATAATCATCGACAGCGCAGGTCGGTCTTTTACCGACCCGGCTGGATTGTTGCCTTCTAGCTTACCTAAAATGACATTGTTACGATTCTCGTTTTCTAAACCGGGAATACGCTGCAAGCGCACTAATGGGGTGTTGCCCACAGTTTGTGAAATCGTTAGGTAAGAAGGTTTGCTCATGAGCCCATTTTAGCCATAAGCAAGCCTACACTCTGAAGGGCTTAATTTCGGCGATGTGGCGTCGTACGCTCCGGCTGATTGCGGCTACTAGCTTGATGACGCGAATTGCGTCGGCCAGAGGCTCCGCCATCCTTCTTGGTGCGACCATTAGGCTCCCGAAAGGAACCAGGGGCTTCAATAGTTAAACCGTTATCCACCATTTTTTCAACAGATTTTATGCCAATGCCGCGGACTCGCTTCTGTAAATCATTGGCATCTTGAAAATGACCGCCATCGGTACGCTCGCTAATAATCGTTCTTGCTTTAGATGGACCAATTCCTTTAATACTTTCTAATTCAGATTGGGTTGCTGTATTGACATTAATGGGTGAAGCGTTAGCAAGCCCTAGGGAAGTCATTGCTAAAACTGCAGAAACCAAGGCAGATCTCATCAAACCAGCACTTCTCATATGAAAACTATTCGTCATATATTCTCCGTAGTAAACAAAAAATCCACGGACACAAAGTGCACGTGGATCGCTTATAACGAAGAAAAAAGTATTGGGTTGACTAGCCTACAGTGGGTTGGCTAAGAAACCAGAATTGGCTTCCAACCACTCGATATAACGACTGACGCCTTGCTCAACATTTAGGAAGGGTTCTTTGTAGCCAGCAGCGCGCAGTTTTGTTAAATCGGCTTGAGTAAAACACTGATACTTACCTTTGAGCGCATCCGGAAACGGAATGTACTCAATTGCTTTTTCCTTGACCAACTCTTGTAGGCTGGCAGGTTTTGCCTTATCCAGCTTGCGCATTGAATTTGCAACTGCATGTGCCACATCATTAAACGGCTGGGCACGACCACTACCCAAATTGAAGATGCCACTGATTTCTGGATGATCTAAGAAAAATAAATTCACTTTGACAACGTCCTCAACAGAAACAAAGTCACGACTTTGTTCGCCTGGACCATAACCACCGTATTCGCCAAAGAGCTTTACATGGCCGTTAGCTTTGTATTGGTGGTATTGATGAAAAGCTACTGAAGCCATGCGGCCTTTATGTGATTCACGGGGACCGTAGACGTTGAAGTAACGGAAACCGACTACTTGTGAGGTATTAGCATTTTCAGCAAAGCGCTTACGCATCACTTGATCGAATAAGAATTTAGAGTAGCCATAGATATTGAGTGGCTTCTCATGTTCACGACTCTCAACAAATATATCGGAACCACCATAGGTAGCTGCTGAAGAGGCGTAGAGTAGTTGTACTTTTTGCGCTGTACAGATGTCCAACAAATTCATGGTGTAGCGATAGTTATTCGCCATCATAAAAATGCCATCAGTCTCCATAGTGTCCGAGCAGGCACCTTCATGAAAGACTGCCTTTACTTTTCCGAACCGACCACTTCTAAAAGCTTCTAGAAATTCATCTTTATCAAGGTAATCAATAATGTCTAGATCGGCAAGGTTGCGATACTTATCAGCAGGACGCAAATCATCTACAGCGATGATGTTTTTCTCGCCACGGGCATTAAGCGCTTGAACAATATTGGCCCCAATAAAACCAGCAGCGCCAGTTACGATAATAGTCACTGTAATTCCTCTGAAGTAACGGTAGCAGTACCGAGCTTACCAACCACAATACCACCAGCACGGTTGGCTAAGGCCATCGCCTTTTCTAAAGGCCACTTCGCAGCCAAAGCAACCGCTAGAGTTGCAATCACAGTATCTCCAGCACCCGATACATCAAATACTTCACGTGCTTGAGCCTTAACATGACTAACACCTGCTTCGGTATATAAACTCATCCCCTCTTCAGAACGCGTCAAGAGAAGTGCCTGTAAATTAAGTGATCTTCTGAGATCTTGCGCTCTGCGGGTGAGGTCTTCCTCACTCGTCCACTGACCAACCACTTGGCGCAACTCGCTGCGATTCGGAGTTAAGACCGTGGCACCACGATATTTTTCATAATCTTCGCCCTTAGGATCAACCAAGATCACTTTATTTTGCGCTCTAGCTTGCTCAATCATATGCGCTACTTGACCTAAGGCGCCTTTGCCGTAATCAGAGAGGATAACGACGTCAGCAGAGCCAACCAACTTCTCAAAACGCTCTAATTTATGCGCTAAAGCTTTTTCACTCGGCGTTTCTTCAAAATCTAAACGAATTAACTGCTGCTGTCGCGCAATGACACGCAACTTCACAATCGTTGGCGCTTTAGGGTCAATCTCTAATTGACTATCAACGCCACCAGACTTGAGTAAATCAATGACTCGGTGACCTGGCTCGTCTTGACCAACAATACCGAGAATAGTGGTTTGTGCACCTAAAGCAGCGACGTTACGAGCGACGTTTGCAGCACCACCCAAACGTTCATCAATCTTACCCACCTGCACCACTGGGACAGGCGCCTCAGGAGAAATGCGATTCGTATCACCAAACCAATAACGATCTAGCATCACGTCACCGACTACTAGCAGGCGTGCTTTAGAAAACTGTTCGCGATTGGCTTTTTCCATTTGAAGACTTGATATTTTTTGATTTAGCTCAATTATGTCGCCCAATGCCATGGTATTCAATACCTAACTCATCCATGGCTTGTGGTTCATAGAGATTACGTCCATCAAATATGATTGGGTGAACTAATTTTTGCAGAACGGCATCAAAATCTGGACTGCGGAATGCCTTCCACTCGGTAACGATCACGAGTGCATCACAACCATCTAAAGCAGCCATTGGATCGGCAACCATTGATACTTTCTTTAGACCTTCTGGATTTCCCTTGAAATCCACCTCTAAGCAATGCTTTGCTTCTGGCATCGCTACTGGGTCATGGGCAACCACAGTTGCACCACGCTTCACCAACTCTTGAATGATCACGCGACTTGGTGCTTCGCGCATGTCATCAGTATTGGGCTTAAATGCAAGGCCCCATAAAGCAAATTTCATCTTAGAAAGATCTTTACCGAAGCGCTTTTCAATCTTCTCAACCAAAACATACTTTTGAATCTCATTGACTGCCTCAACCGCATCCAAAATCTTGAGATCACGTCCGCGCTCTTTGGCAGTCTTAGATAAAGCTGAGACATCTTTTGGGAAACAAGAGCCACCATAACCAGTACCTGGATATAAGAAACCAAAGCCAATGCGTGAGTCAGAACCAATACCTTGACGAACTGCTTCAATATCCGCACCAACCAAATCAGCCAAGTTAGCCAATTCATTCATAAAAGAAATGCGAGTTGCTAGCATGGCGTTAGCAGCATACTTTGTTAATTCTGCACTTTTGACGTCCATGTAATAGGTACGCTCATGATGGCGGTTAAAGGGCGCATAGAGTTTGCGCATTTGCTCTTTGGCACGCAAACCTGCTGGGGTATTTTCAGTGCCAATCACAATACGATCAGGGCGCATAAAGTCTTCTACGGCGGCACCTTCTTTTAAGAACTCTGGATTCGAAACAACCGAGCAGAGTTCAGCAGACAAACCTCTTTTCTCTAACTCTTCTGTAATCGCTGCCGATACTTTATCCGCCGTACCGACCGGTACCGTAGATTTATCAACAATCACCTTAGCACTGCTCATATGAAGACCAATATTGCGCGCGGCCGCAACAACATACTGTAGGTCAGCAGAGCCATCCTCATCCGGCGGAGTGCCTACTGCAATAAATTGAACATCTCCATGAGCTACAGAAGCAGCGACATCCGTAGAAAACTGCAGGCGGCCAGCAGCGCGATTGCGCTCAATCATTTCCTTTAAGCCCGGCTCGTAAATGGGTACACCACCAGAATTGAGGATCTCAATCTTCTTCGGATCCAAGTCTAGGCAAAAAATATTGTTACCTTGCTCTGCAAGACAAGCGCCAGTAACCAAACCTACGTAACCACTGCCTATGATCGTAACTTTCAAAATAGCTCCAACTTTTCTTATGTTTATTGAACAATCATCATTGAACTATAACTTGATGACGATTCCATTAATCTTTACATGGAAGGACCGCTAGGTGCGACACCTTCAGAACGTCTTGGGGAATAAGCCTCCCAATGATTACAGCCAGGACACTGCCAATAAAATCTCCGGGCACGGAAACCACAATTGCCGCAGGTATAGCGTGCCAAACTCGTCGTGCGTTGACGCAAGAGATTGAGGATGGATTGCAACTCGGAAAGTCTTTCTGGTTTGGCGCTACCCTCCTCCAAGGCTAAACGGGTCTCAGCCAACTTAGATAAAGCACTCAAACTAGGTGAATACTGCATCACTTCAGACAACATCGCATCAGCAGCTTGCGGGCCTCGTATTTTCATGACCTGCTTGTGAACAATATCCAAGAGCTCACCAGAAGCTTGCGTCTTTAGCAATTCACAGAGGCGCTCAAGCCCCTCGTTTTCTTTACCTAGAGCAGCATGTGCCACCATCCAACGATCTGCCAATAAATGCATGTAGGCAGGATGAGATGCAGCAACCAAACTCCACGCTTCAATAGCTTGCGCTAGACGCTCTAAGGCCATTAAGTAATCGCCCTGCAATATCAAAGCACGAGCGTGATTAGGCACAGCTTGTAGAGCGCGCTCAATCGACTGCTTACTATCAGTGAGGTCTTTACGACGCAAGGCGTCTTGCCCCAGTTCGCAATGGAACTGAGCAATCTCAGTTTGATGCGATTTACCTTGCAAGCCCTCAAGCTCAGTAGCGGCGATGATAGCTTTTTTCCAATCACGCTCTACTTGATACATCTCTAAAAGACTTTCCTTGGCAGGGACCGCAAACTTACCATCACCAACACGATTGAGTGATGCCTCAGCGCGATCCAGTAAGCCTGCACGCAAGAAGTCGCGCCCCAACTCATAGGCAGCGTGATCACGATCGCGGGGCTTTAAATCATCCCGATTGGCTAAATGTTGATGAACTTTGATGGCTCGCTCAGTTTCACCGCGCCGACGAAATAAATTGCCCAGTGAAAAATGCAATTCCACCGTTTCAGGATCTAATTGCGCAATCTTCACCAATGTTTCAATCGCTTGATCGGGCTGCTCATTCAGTAGGAGACTTAAACCCTTAAAGGTAGAACGCTGCTGCAGCATCCGCTCACGCTCATCCATGCGATTCTCAAGGCGCAAATCCCAACGCGATGCTAACCAGCCAATGCCAAACATCACAGGCAGAAGCAATAACCAAGATGTCGCCATCTGAATCATGGCGTACAGAATCTAAATAAAAAAATGGTCCGTATGGACCACTGAGGATGAGCCAGAATACTAGGCACCAGAACCCTCTTTGGGGCCCGCCTGTTTTAATGGCTTGTAATCTACTCGCTCACGCAACTCTTTGCCAGGCTTAAAGTGCGGAACGCGTTTTTCTGGAATCAATACCTTCTCGCCAGACTTTGGATTACGACCAGTACGTGCTGGGCGATGATGAAGTACAAAACTTCCCACACCGCGTAACTCAATACGCTTACCCTCAGCCAAGGCTTGAGTCATTGTGTCCAACAATGTTTTTACTGCCAACTCCACATCCCTAGGCAGAAGCTGCGGGAACTGTTCCGCAAGGCTTTCCACGAGTTCGGAGCGGGTAATTGCTTGTTGCTCTTGATCTGTCATGATCTATCAATAAAAAACCGCCGCCCTCCTCATGGAAAGCGGCGATATTGATTTAGCCTTGATTGTCCATTTTTGCTTTCAACAAAGCACCCAAATTGGTTGTGCCAGACTGCGCATCACCTTGGAGCTTGTTCATTGCATCTTGTTGATCAGAGCTGTCTTTTGCCTTGATTGAAAGATTGATGGCACGTGACTTACGATCAATATTAATGATCATTGCAGTAACGCTATCGCCTTCTTTCAAGACATTGCGTGCATCCTCAACACGATCTGTTGAGATCTCAGAAGCGCGCAAATAAGCTTCCACTTCATCAGCTAAGTGAATGGTTGCACCTTTAGCATCCACGGCCTTGACAGTGCCAGTGACTAAAGCGCCTTTGTCATTCACAGAGGTGTAGTTGTTAAATGGGTCACCAGACAATTGCTTGATACCGAGAGAGATACGCTCTTTCTCAACATCAATTGCCAATACGGTGGCTTCAACTTCATCACCTTTTTTGTATTTCTTAACAGCTTCTTCGCCTGGCTCATTCCATGAGAGGTCTGAGAGGTGAACTAAACCGTCGATACCGCCAGGCAAGCCAATGAACACGCCAAAGTCGGTAATAGACTTGATTGCGCCAGAAAGCTTGTCGCCTTTTTGTTGTGAACGTGCAAACTCTTCCCATGGATTTGCTTTGCACTGCTTGATGCCCAAGCTAATACGACGCTTGTCTTCATCGATATCGAGAACCATGACTTCAACTTCGGTACCCAATGCAGTTGCTTTGCTTGGAGCAACGTTCTTGTTGGTCCAATCCATTTCAGAAACGTGTACCAAACCTTCGATACCAGATTCGATTTCTACGAATGCGCCGTAATCAGTCAAGTTAGTAACTTTGCCAAATAAACGGGTATTTGGTGGGTAACGACGCGCTATACCAACCCATGGATCATCACCAAGCTGCTTCACGCCAAGTGAAACACGGTTCTTCTCTTGATCGAACTTCAAGATCTTTGCGGTAACTTCTTGACCAACGGTCAACATCTCGCTTGGGTGACGCACGCGACGCCATGCCAAATCGGTAATGTGCAAGAGGCCATCGATGCCACCGAGGTCAACGAATGCGCCGTAATCCGTAATGTTCTTCACGAGGCCAGTAACTACTGAACCTTCTTTTAAGTTAGACATCAACTTAGCACGCTCTTCACCTTGGCTCGCTTCAACCACCGCACGACGTGATAACACAACGTTGTTACGCTTACGGTCAAGCTTGATAACTTTGAACTCCATGGTCTTGCCCTCGTAAGGGCTAGTGTCTTTAATTGGACGTGTATCAACGAGTGATCCAGGCAAGAATGCGCGGATACCGTTCACCATCACAGTCAAGCCACCCTTAACCTTACCAGTAACAGTACCGGTAACGATCTCAGCTTGCTCAAGCGCTTTTTCTAAGTTCAACCATGATGCAAGACGCTTAGCCTTGTCACGAGAGAGGATGGTGTCGCCATAGCCGTTTTCGAGTGCGTCAATAGCAACAGAAACGAAATCGCCAGGAGCTACTTCAATCTCGCCAGCGTCGTTATGGAATTCTTCAACAGGAATAAACGCTTCAGACTTTAAGCCAGCGTTAACAACGACGAAGTTATGGTCGATGCGAAGAACTTCAGCCGAAATAACTTGGCCGGTCTTCATATTCGAGCGGGTTAATGATTCTTCAAATAATTCTGCAAATGATTCAGACATGTGTATTCACTTTGTGCCGTCAGAAGGCCCGACGGGTTAGGTTAAAAAAGCCTTAAAGAAACACGCTAATGAAATAATCGCGTTGTGGAGTTTCTCAAGACGCCAAAACTACTACTTACTTCTCACTACTTTTACTGCTTACAAAGCTAAGCAATCGCAGATTGATACCAATCTAAAACCGTCTTAACCGCTTGATCTATCGATAAATCTGACGTTTCAAGCACTTTTGCACCATCTGCAACTAGCAAGGGTGCGGTACCTCGACTACTATCCCGGGCATCGCGCTCCTGCAAATCCTGCAGTAAGTCAGAAAGTTTAGCAGAAATTCCCTTAGCTATCAATTGCTTATAGCGACGTTCCGCTCTGGCAGCGGCAGTAGCAGTCAAAAAAACCTTCAAAACTGCATCCGGGAATATGACGCTGGCCATATCTCTACCATCCGCCACTAGACCAGGAGCCTGGCGAAAACTGCGCTGCAGACCCACCAAAGCTGATCTGACCTCAGGATGAATAGCCACAGCGGAAGCCCTCAAACCGATACTTTCGGTACGAATGGCGTCCGTCACACCCTCACCATTCAAGAAAATTTGCCCATTTTTAAATGAAATCAATAACTTAGGGACTAAAAGGCCTAATTCAGGGCCATTTTTAACGTCTATCCCCTGTTGTTCACTCGCCAAGGCAACTAGGCGATACAAGGCCCCGCTATCCAAATAATGAAAGCCTAACGTTTCTGCCACCAAAGCAGCAACCGTGCCCTTACCTGAGGCAGTAGGCCCATCGATCGCGATGACTGGGTAATTGCTCATAAAATCAATCTTGAATTAACTGACTACTTTCGCAAATTCAGCGAAGTAAGTAGGAAAAGTTTTGGCTACACAATTAGGGTCATTAATCTTGAGCGCGTTTGGACCAAACGCCGCAAGCGAGAAACACATCGCCATCCGATGGTCATCGTAGGTATCAACACCTTCGGTGGGTGACTTCCAATCATTTGATGATGCTGGCGCCTGAACAACAATGTAGTCAGCGCCTTCTTCAACAATTGCACCAAGCTTTTTTAATTCTTTTGCCATCGCGGCGATGCGATCGGTTTCTTTGACACGCCAACTGGCAATGCTATTTAAACGAGTGGGGCCTGCTGCAAATAATGCAGCTACCGCCAAAGTCATTGCAGCATCTGGAATCTCAGTGCAATCCATCGTGATGCCATTGAGCTTGCCGTTTGCATTTTTAACGCCAGCGACCTCAATCCAATCTTCACCAGCGGTAATATTGGCACCCATCAAAGCCAGCGCATCCGCAAAAGCAACATCCCCTTGAATACTCTCTTTACCCACGCCCAGTACTCGCACAGGTCCGCCACCAATGGCACCAAGGGCCAGGAAGTAAGAAGCAGAGGAAGCATCCCCTTCAACAGATAATTGACCTGGACTTTGATACACCGCATCAGACGTTTTTGCGGGAATGACAAATGATTGTGGATTTGGACAAGCAACAATCACACCGAAGCGCGCCATGAGTTTTAAGGTGATATCAATATATGGACGGGAGATCAGTTCGCCAACGACTTCAATTCGGACAGGCTGGCTCGCTACCAAAGGTAAAGCCATCAATAATGCCGTCAAGAACTGACTTGAAACATCACCGCGCACCTTCACAACATCTTTAATCTGAATATCCGCCGCCAAGATTTTGATTGGGGGATAGCCTTCTTGTAATTCGTATTCAATCTTCGCGCCCATTTGACGCAAACCATCTACTAAATCTCGAATGGGTCTTTCATGCATCCGTGCAACACCAGATAAGCGATAGTTACCACCTTGCATCGCTAGCGCCGCTGTTAAAGGGCGTATTGCTGTACCAGCATTACCCATAAAGAGGTCGGCATCGCGCACTGGAAATTTGCCACCACAGCCTTCCACCACGCAAACCTTATCAGCCTGATCAGTGACAGACAGGCCAAGCTGACGCAAGGCATTACGCATCACTTGCGTATCGTCCGCATCCAACAAATTCTTGAGCGTAGTTGTGCCGGTAGAAAGCGCTGCCAACAATAAGGCGCGATTTGAAATACTCTTAGAGCCTGGCAACACAATCGAACCTTGTGCTTGCTTGAATGGGCCAATATTAATATCAGGCAAACCACTCATTCAATAGCATCCAAATCTTGACGGGCTTTGCTCGCCTTATTAAATAATTTTTCTAGACCAGCACCATCATTTTCAGAAATCAACTTGCGCATATGATTGACGATCAATAAATACTGATCCAACTCTTTCAAAATAGCAGTGCGATTACCCAAGCAAATATCTCGCCACATCTCTGGGCTAGAAGCTGCAATGCGCGTGAAGTCTTTAAAGCCTGCGCCAACATGACCCAATTTTTGATCTGCATCCTCAGAATTCAATACGCTTGCCATCAAGGCATAAGACAAGAGGTGTGGCAAGTGAGAAACAGCTGCATAAATGGCATCGTGCTGTACAACACCAATCTTTTTCACTTCGGAACCAACGGACTCCCAAAAGCCGGTGATCAAGGCAGTATCTTCGGGAGAGTTTTCTTGTAGAGGGCAAATGATGGTTTGCCTGCCTTTGAATAAATCTGCCTTGGCAGCGCTAGCACCATGCTGAGCACCACCTGCAATGGGATGGGCTGGTACAAACTGACACGCCTTTTTCCCTAATACTTCTTTAGCAGCCAGAATCACATCGCCTTTAGTGCTGCCGGCATCGGTAACCATCGTGCGGGGCTCAAGATGAGGCTCCATCAATTCAAACGCTGCGCGCATTTGCGCTACTGGAACACAAAGCACAATCACATCAGACTGCTTGGCTGCTTCAACTAAATCCACCACGCTGTCGATCGCACCCATCTTCAGCGCTTGATCTATATTTTCTTTACTGCGACCGACACCTAAGACTCTGGTAACCACACCAGCTTTTTTTAGCGCCAATCCTAATGAAGCACCTATCAAGCCAACTCCAACAATGGTGACGGTGCCGTAATTACTTGCAGGATTGATGATGGTCATTAGTATTTTTAAATTCTGATTTTTGCTATCACTTCAGGATCGCTTTTAAGGCATTAATAAATGCCGCATTTTCTTCTGGCAATCCGATGGAGATACGCAGCCATTGTGGCAAACCATAGTTACCTACTGGGCGAACAATGATGCCTCGCTTGAGTAATTCCAAATTGATGCGAGCGCCAGCTTGATCGTCATCACCCACTTTCACTAAGACAAAGTTGCCAGCAGAAGGCAAATACTGAAGACCCAGTTGATCGAATGCTTTAGTCAGTTGTTCGTAACCGGCGCAATTGAGCTCAAAACCTTCTTGCAGAAATGCTTTGTCTTGAAACGCGGCAATCGCTGCAGCCTGCGCCAAACTATTGACATTAAACGGTTGACGAATGCGGTTAAGCAAGTCGGTTAAATGGGGTTGGGCAACGCCATAACCAATCCGTAGGCCTGCAAGGCCATATGCCTTGGAGAAACTGCGAGACAAAATCATATTGGGGAAACGCTTCACCCAAGCAATAGCGTCATACCGCTGCTCAGGTGTTAAATACTCGTTATAGGCCTCATCCAATACTACGACTACATGTGATGGCACAGCCATCAAGAAGTCTTCAATGTCTTTTGCACTGAGATAACTACCTGTAGGATTATTTGGATTAGCCACAAACACTAGCTTCGCTTTATCACCAGCTGCTTTCACTGCAGCTAACATCGCTGGCAGATCGTGCCCATAAGTAGTAGTTGCCGACACCTCTACCGCCTTGGCACCAACAGCTTGCGTAGCTAGGGGATAAACCGCAAATGCATGTTTAGAGAAGATCACCTCATCACCAGTTTGCGCAACTGCGCGGGCAGCCAACTCTAAAATGTCGTTACTACCATTACCTAGAGTAATCCAATCGCTTGGCACACCCAAGGAGGCAGCAAGAACATTTTTTAACTCAAAGCCATTGGAATCTGGGTAACGACCTAAATCGCTTGCTGCCTTAAGCATTGCATCTTGCGCAGACTTGGGCATACCCAATGGATTTTCATTGGAAGCCAACTTCACAATCTTGTTTTCATCTAAGCCATATTCACGTGCAACCTCGCTGATGGGACGCCCGCCAACGTAAGGTGCAATGGCATGAATGTGTTTTAGACCAATCTTAGAAGTCATTTGGATTTAATAATGTGTTTACTAAATTTGCGCTGAATCTTTAACTCGATTAAGCAGAATGTGGGTAAGAGCCGAGGTTCTTGTAAAAAGCCGCAACACCCTTGAGCTCATCCAAAGCTTTGATTACCTTTGCATCATCGGCATGGCCAGCGATATCAATATAGAAGTGATATTCCCAAGTGCCCTTGCGTGCCGGGCGAGATTCAAAACGATTCATGGATACACCATGTTTTGCTAAAGGCGCCAATAAGCGATGTACAGCACCCGGTTGATTATCCACAGAGAGCACTAAAGACGTTTGGTCTTTACCAGTTGGCTGACACGCATAGTTACCCACCACTACAAAACGGGTACGGTTATGCGGATCGTCCTGAATTTGTGCAGCAACTGCCTGCAGACCATAAGCCTCCTGAGCTGGATCGCCAGCAATAGCGGCCACGCTTGGATCAGCGGCGGCCAAGCGAGCAGCTTCTGCATTGCTGCTCACGGCTTGTCGTTTGAGTTTTGGAGCATGCACACTCAACCATTGCTGGCACTGTGCCAATGCTTGTGCATGAGCACAAACGGTTGTGACGCCATCTAAATTACCACTCTTGGTTAGTAAATGATGACGAATGGGCAATACCACTTCGCCACTAATACGCATCGATGAATCCAATAGTAAATCTAGTGTGCGAGAGATCGCACCTTCGCTCGAGTTCTCGACTGGAACAACGCCAAATTGCGCTGCGCCCTTCTCAACCACTTTAAAAACTTCATCCAAACTTGCGCAAGGCAAAGCAGCAATCGAATGACCGAAGTAGGTCTGCGCTGCTTGCTCTGAAAAAGTTCCGACTGGTCCAAGGTAAGCAATCGTTTGGCGTGCCTCTAGCGCTCTGCAGGCAGACATCACTTCACGCCAGATGGCAGCAATACCATCTGCAAGCAAAGGACCCTGATTGATCTCCTGTAAACGAGCAACCACCTGACGCTCACGCTCAGGACGAAAGACTGGAGAGGAGAAGCCACCTTTGACATGACCAACCTCTTGTGCAGCTTTAGCACGCTGAGTCAGTAAATCTAAAATCTGCGCATCGAGCGAATCAATTTTTTCCCGCAAGGGAGCTAAGCGCTGTTCTTCAGTACTCATTAAGCCCGCCTTTCAAAATCGCGCATAAATTCAATCAAGGCTTTTACACCTTCAATGGGCATTGCATTGTAAATACTAGCGCGCATACCACCAGCGGCTTTGTGGCCTCGCAAAGCAACCAAACCAGCAGCATTAGACTGCGCCAAAAACTCTGCGTTCAGGTTCTCATCTTTTAAGAAGAAAGTCACGTTCATCCGTGAACGGTATTCTTTGGTGACGCGGTTTTCATACAGACTGCTTTGATCTAAGAAGTTGTAGAGCAATTCAGCCTTTTCTTGATTACGCTTCTCAATTACCTTCACGCCACCTTGCTTTAACAACCACTTAAAGCCTAAACCAGCCATGTAAATCGAGAATGTCGGCGGAGTATTAATCATAGATTGGGTATTAGCTTGAATAGCCCAATCCCAGATCGTTGGAGTAATACTCATGCTGTGTCCGATTAAGTCTTTACGGATGATCACGATGGTGACCCCGGAAGGACCGATATTCTTTTGGGCTCCAGCAAACCATACAGCACACCGATTGATATCCATCTCTTTAGAGAGAATGTTGCTAGAAATATCGGCAACGAGAGGAGTGCTACCAACATCCGGCACATCTGAAAACTCAACACCACCAATGGTTTCGTTAGCACAGTAAAGAACATAAGCAGCATCATTCGATAGATTCCAAGTACTTCTTAAAGGAATCGTATTGAACTTTTCTGCAGCAGATGTTGCAGCCAGATTGGCTATGCCGTACTTCTGGGCTTCTTTATAGGATTTTTCTGACCATATGCCAGTAACGATGTAATCCGCCTTTGGACCATTCTTGGCCAGAGGCATGAGGTTCATTGGGATGGCTGCGTTTTGGCCGAGTCCACCACCTTGTAATAACAAGATTTCGTAAGCATCTGGAATATTCATCAAGGTACGCAAATCTCGCAACACCTCTTCATACACTTCCATGAACTCTTTACTGCGATGGCTGATTTCCATCACACTGGTGCCCAGTCCACGCCAATTGAGCATTTCATCAGCCGCTTGCTTTAACACCTCTTCGGGTAAAGTAGCGGGCCCCGCAGCGAAATTGAAAATGCGGCGGTCAAAAGTCATAGTGTTACTAGTCTTGTGATGACGCCTTAAGCGTCACCTGCCGCATCAGAATTGGCATCAGTTGCTGGATCTACAGATACATCAACTTCTGCTGCATCATCAACATCATCGTCCGAATCGCTCTCAGCAATGCGTTGCAAACCAGATAAACGAGTACCTTCATCCACATTGATCAAAGTCACGCCTTGCGTAGCGCGACCCATCTCCCGAATTTCAGATACCCGAGTACGAACCAAGACGCCCCCAGTGGTGATCAACATAATTTGATCTTCCGGTGATACCAATGCCGCTGCAACAACCTTACCGTTACGTTCGGTTGTCTGAATCGCAATCATGCCCTTGGTACCGCGACCATGACGAGTGTATTCAGCGATTGGAGTTCGCTTGCCATAACCATTCTCAGTAGCAGTTAAGACGCTACTTGGAATCGCCATGTCATTCGTATCAACAACTACCGCTTCAGT
Source organism: Polynucleobacter sp. UB-Siik-W21 (assembly GCF_018687415.1). NCBI lineage: Bacteria > Pseudomonadati > Pseudomonadota > Betaproteobacteria > Burkholderiales > Burkholderiaceae > Polynucleobacter > Polynucleobacter sp. UB-Siik-W21. Next base: position 1,594,868 of record NZ_CP061289.1, read on the forward strand.
ACCCTCAGCAGCCTCTGCTGGAGCAACCAGCATAGCAATAACCTGATGATCTTCACCTAAGTTCATACCACGCACACCACGTGCAGTACGGCCCATTGGACGCACATCATTCTCATCAAAGCGTACCGCCTTGCCAGCGTCAGAGAACAACATCACATCATGCTGACCATCAGTAATCGCTGCGCCAACTAAGAAGTCGTTCTCATTGAGATCGACCGCAATAATGCCGGCCTTACGTGGATTAGAGAAGTCAGACAAACGGGTCTTCTTCACGGTACCCAAACTAGTAGCCATGAAGACGTATTGATCATCTTGATAGCCTTTGATTGGAAGAATCACGGTGATCTTCTCACCTTCAATCAATGGGAACATGTTGACGATAGGCTTACCACGAGAGGTGCGACTTCCTTGCGGAACTTCCCACACCTTGAGCCAGTACATGCGACCACGATCCGAGAAGCACAGAATCGTATCGTGTGTATTCGCTACGAATAAAGTATCAATCCAATCTTCATCTTTAGTAGCTGCAGCTTGCTTGCCACGACCGCCACGTTTTTGTGCGCGGTATTCGCTGAGAGGTTGACTCTTCATATAACCAGTATGCGAAAGCGTGACCACCATATCTTGTGGAGTAATTAAATCTTCTGTGAAGAGTTCGGTTGCATTCATTTCAATAAATGAACGACGACCACTATCACCGCCAGCTTTGCCAAACTCTGCTTGGACTTCTTTTAATTCAGTCTCAATTACAGAAGTAACGCGCTCTGGTTTGGCCAACAAATCGAGCAAGTCAGAAATCTCTGCCATGACTTCTTTGTATTCATTCACAATCTTGTCTTGCTCAAGACCAGTCAAGCGTTGCAAACGCATCTGCAAAATTTCTTGCGCTTGGCTATCTGACAGGCGATACAAGCCAGTCGTTTGCATACCGTACTCGGGCAACAAACCTTCTGGGCGATAAGCGTTACGACCGCCCGGTGTATCCGTCTCAGCGCGCGCTAACATCTCACGCACCATCGATGAATCCCAAGCCTTACCCATCAACTCTTGCTTCGCAATCACAGGATTTGCAGCAGCTTTAATAATCGCAATGAATTCGTCGATATTTGCTAATGCAACCGCGAGACCTTCTAAGACGTGGCCACGCTCGCGTGCTTTGCGCAATTCAAAAATGGTGCGACGTGTCACCACTTCGCGACGGTGTTGTAAGAAGTACTCCAGCATTTGCTTCAAGTTCAACAAGCGTGGTTGGTTATCTACCAATGCCACCATGTTCATACCGAAGTTATCTTGCAGTTGTGTGCTCTTGTACAAATTATTGAGAACGACTTCAGGCACTTCACCGCGCTTGAGTTCAATCACAACACGCATACCGGATTTATCCGACTCGTCACGCAAATCAGAGATACCTTCTACTTTTTTCTCATTCACCAACTCAGCAATACGCTCGAGTAAGTTCTTTTTATTCACCTGATATGGCAACTCATCAACGATGATGGCTTGGCGTGCACCTTTATCTAGGTCTTCGAAGTGAGTCTTCGCTCTCATCACTACACGTCCACGGCCGGTGCGATAACCCTCACGAACGCCCTGAACCCCGTAAATGATGCCGGCGGTTGGAAAATCAGGAGCTGGAATGATCTCAATCAGCTCATCAATTGAGCATTCAGGGTTGTGAAGAACGTGTAGACAGGCTGAAATCACCTCATCCAGGTTGTGAGGGGGGATATTAGTTGCCATGCCCACCGCAATGCCTGAACTGCCGTTAATCAATAAATTAGGCACTTTTGCAGGAAGAATCAGGGGTTCTTTCTCGCTACCATCGTAATTTGGCCCAAAATCGACGGTTTCCTTGTCCAAATCTGCCAAAAGCTCATGAGCTATCTTGCGCAGACGGATCTCCGTATACCGCATTGCAGCAGCGTTATCGCCGTCTACGGAGCCAAAGTTACCCTGGCCGTCAACCAGCATATAGCGCAAAGAGAAATCCTGGGCCATCCGAACGATGGTGTCATACACCGCAGAATCACCGTGCGGATGGTATTTACCGATCACATCGCCAACTATACGGGCAGATTTTTTGTAAGCCCGGTTCCAATCGTTGTTTAATTCATACATTGCGAATAAGACCCGGCGGTGAACCGGTTTGAGGCCATCACGCACGTCTGGCAAGGCTCTGCCGACAATGACGCTCATTGCGTAGTCCAAATAGGACCGCCGCATTTCGTCTTCTAGGGATATTGGTAGTGTTTCTTTAGCGGCTTGTTCCATCTAGAAATAATATCATTTTGATGACAGAGGGGCGCCATGCTAAGATTCTGTCAGTTTGTACGAAATTGAGATGTGTCGCTTTGCGGTTTTTTGCTTCAAAGTAGGGCGAATTACATTTAAGTTTGACTTTAATTAAAAAAGAGATTTTTGAGGACTAAAAATGAACAAAACCCTAAGAGTGTTGCTGGCTTCTGTTGTTACCGTGTCTGCTTCTGCAGCTATGGCTTCTGATAACTGGGAAAACGGCTCTGGCTTGAACTGGAAAAACGGCGACGGCGCATTGTGCTGGCGTGACAACAGCTGGACTCCTGCAACTGCTGCTAAAGGTTGCGACGGTGCTTTGACTGCTGCTCGTGCTGCTGCTGCTTCTGGCGTTAGCCAAAGCAAGATTACTTTGCAAGCTGACACACTGTATAACTTCAACAAGTCTGATTTGAAGCCAGAAGGCAAAGCAACTTTGGACAAGATCGCTAGAGATTTGGGCAAGATCAAGTTAGAAGTAATTATCGCTGTTGGTAACACTGATAGCGTTGGTTCAGATGCATACAACATGGCCCTCGGTCAGCGTCGTGCGCAATCCGTTAAAGCATACTTGGTAAGCAAGGGTGTTGACGGTAGCCGTATCTACACAGAATCAAAAGGTAAGAGCAATCCAGTTGCAAGCAATGCAACTGAAGAAGGTCGCGCCAAGAACCGCCGTACTGACATCGAAGTTGTTGGTACAGCTGCTAAGTAATTCTTTTTACTTGTAAAAAAGCCCGCTTCTAGCGGGCTTTTTTATTTCCACTATATTCATAAATTTCACAAACAGTCTCACACTTAACGAACCCAATATGAACGTCGATCAATCTGAAATCGCTAAATTTAGCGCCCTAGCCCATCGTTGGTGGGATCCCAATAGCGAATTCAAACCCTTGCACGCAATCAATCCATTACGCCTCAATTGGATTCAATCCATCGTGAATCTTGAGGGTAAGAAGGTAGTCGATATTGGTTGTGGTGGTGGCATTTTGGCGGAATCAATTGCACAATCAGGCGCCGATACTACTGGTATCGATTTATCTGAAAAGGCATTAAAGGTTGCGGAGCTACACGCATTAGAAGTGGGCGCTAAGCTCACCTATCGCTCTATCTCAGCAGAAGCCTTGGCTGAAGAGCATCCTGAGCAATACGATGTTGTTACTTGTATGGAAATGCTCGAACACGTTCCAGACCCAGCTTCCGTAGTACGTGCTTGTGCCAAACTCTGTAAACCTGGTGGCACATTATTTTTCAGTACTCTCAATCGCAATCCGAAGTCCTACTTATTTGCCATTATTGGCGCAGAGTACATCCTCAAACTACTGCCTAAAGGTACTCACGAATACGCTAAATTTATTAAGCCATCTGAGTTGGTCGCTTTTACACGACAGGCAGGCTTGGAGATGCTTGGCATGAAGGGTATGACTTACAACCCGCTCACACAAGTCTATAGCTTGAATGATGATGTAGATGTGAACTATATGATTGCAGTGCGAAAGTGATTCAGAGCGTGAATCACTTATCGAGTCCTTACGAGGGAGTCTTCTTTGATCTAGACGGCACTCTCGCAGATACTGCGCCCGACTTGGTGGCTGCAGTGAATCAACTCGTCCTAACGCGCAAGGCATCGCTAAAACCATATGAACTGCTTCGCCCTTATGCCTCTGCTGGTGCCCGCGGGCTAATTGAAGGTGCATTCGGAATGAGCCCTGATCACCCCGATTACCTCTCTTTGCGAGATGAATTTTTAAGTAATTACGAAAATGCGCTGATGGTGAATAGCACTTTATTTGATGGGATCAGTCAGGTGTTAGATCAACTCGAAGCCGCCAGCATTCCTTGGGGAATTGTTACCAACAAACATGAACGATTTACTGGGCCCATTACTGAACAAATGGGTCTACGTCAAAGGGCCATATCGACAGTCTCGGGTGACACTACAGCGCATGCAAAACCGCACCCTGAGCCGATATTGCATGCTGCAAGAATCGCCAGTATTGACCCTGCAAAATCTATTTATATTGGCGATGATATTCGGGATGTGATTGCAGGCAAAGCAGCGGGCATGCAAACCGTTGCGGCTGCCTATGGCTATTGTGGCTGCAAAGAGCCTCCTGAGGCCTGGGGCGCAGACTTCATCATCAATACCCCACTCGAACTATTAAAAATCATCTTCCCCAATCAGGGTTAAGTCAAAGATATTCAACAATTTAAGGCCAGCGGCTTTAAAATAGAACCTCCTATGCATGAACTCTGGGGTCGACATGGTTTCGACGTGGATTACAAAGCATCAAGGGCATACCGAGGACCCGTTATCTCGTAAATCAATGGGAATGTAATAACTGCTAACGACGAACGTTACGCACTAGCCGCTTAATTGCGGTTGCCCCTGAACTGATTCTCTCTTGGGTCAGGTAGCGCAAGCTACATCAGGGTCATATACAAGAGATAAGACTATTTTGCGTCACGAAGAATAGTACGAAAACCTAGTGAATCGTCAGCGAGGAACGTGTCAATCCGTGCCTAACTGATTAAATCAAACGATATGACTAAGTATGTAGAACTTGTTGTGGAGGATTTGCGGACGCGGGTTCGATTCCCGCCGACTCCACCATTTTGAAGTCTGTAACAGACTAACGCCACCCTACTAGGGTGGCGTTTTTCTTTGCACTCAAGGCAGGTTTATAAGTCTATTGTAGTAAAAAAACCTTTGTTCTTATAAATATTTGGTACCTATGGGTATTAAATTAGTTTTATTATTGATACCTATAAGTTACAATTATGATTATTAATTAATACCCATAGGTATCAATATGAATAAGAAATTCGCTAACCTACAGCTCCATCAAATGGAATCTACCCTTACTAAGTTAAGGGAAACTCACCTTCCAAACCGCCCAGGTAATGGGTGGGCTAAAGCCATTCGAGAATCCTTAGGCATGTCAGCATCTGCATTGGCTCGTAAGCTGGGTGTTACACCCCATAGCATCGCCAAGCTAGAAAAGGCTGAGGTAGATGAAAAAATCACCTTGGCTAGTCTCAGAAAACTGGCTAACGCTTTAGATTGTGAATTGCAATACACCCTGGTGCCACGCAAGTCATTAGAGGAAATCCTGGAAGATCGTGCTATTTCGGTTGCGCGGGAGCGCTTGCGCCCCATTTCTCACTCAATGAGTCTTGAAGATCAGGCGGTGGACAAGTCTGCCAGTGAAAAGCAACTGCAACTACTGGCGAAAGAGATTTTGGATGGTCCTAGAAGGAATCTGTGGTGATTCGTTTTGAATATCCGCTAGGGGCTACTCCGATTGATCCAGATGAAGCCCTTGGTCTCATTCCAAAACACATTAGTACGCAAGCTGATTTAAATGCTTGGGAAGAATTGAATATTGTCGAAGGCGCAAATTGGATCGCGCGTCAAAAGATTATTCAAGGCTTGAATGAAGGGCTCGTACGTGAGCTACATCGCCGTATGTTTAACCAAACATGGCTCTGGGCTGGCACGTTCAGAAAGAGCGCCAAGAATATCGGTATTGACTGGACCCAGATTGCTGTTGCCCTTAAGAATCTCTTAGATAACACTAGCTATCAGATTACAAATAAGGTGATGTCCATTGATGAAATCGCAGTACGCTTTCATCATCAACTTGTGCTAATCCATGCGTTTCCGAACGGTAATGGTCGACATGCTCGCCTGATAGCAGACGCACTCATTGTCAATCTTGGTGGCAAGAGATTTTCTTGGGGTAGTAATACTGCAATCACCAACCTAGATGTTGTCCGCCAAAACTACTTATCAGCACTGCGCACTGCGGATAAGGGCGATATCGCGCCATTAATGGATTTTGCTAGGCAATAAAACGAAATTCCTGGGTTTCCAGTAAATTAAAGAAAAATCAAGAAACTGGAGACTGAAGTTGGCCAACAATCAATTGCCTACCTACCAATACCTCACCGTTGAGGGTGCGGACTTGGTACGAGTTACTTTAAACCGACCTGAAGTACACAATGCTTTTAACGCGGGTTTGATTGGCGAGTTGCATGATGTCTTTACAGAGTTAGGGGCTGATGATCACTGTCGTGTGATTGTGCTTCAAGCTATGGGTAAAAGTTTTTGTGCGGGTGCTGATCTCAATTGGATGAAGAGCATGGCCAACTTCACCAATGAAGAAAATATTGCTGACTCTAGAAAGATGGCGCTGATGCTCAATGCTATTTATTCCTGCCCAAAACCAGTAATTGCCAAAGTGCAAGGCGATGCCTATGCTGGTGGCGTCGGATTAGCTGCAGTATGCGACATCGTAGTTGCCTCCTCACAAGTTCGCTTCTGCATATCGGAAGCTAAATTAGGTTTGTTACCAGCAACAATCGCCCCTTATGTCATTAGAGCGCTAGGTGAACAAGCATCACGTAGATATTTTGTTACTGCAGAAGTCTTTACTGCTGCTCATGCAAAGGATCTAGGTTTTGTCCATGAGCTAGTTGACCCAGAAGCACTTGACAGTAAAGTCAATGAGATCTGTCAAAGCATTATTAGTAATGGTCAGATGGCGGTGATGGCGTGCAAAAAAATTGTGCAGGATATTTCACATCAAGCTATTACAAATCCTTTAATTGAGGAGACCGTAAAACGGATCGCCAATATTCGCACTAGTGATGAAGCGCAAGCTCGTATGAAAGCCTTCCTCGAGAAAAGCAAATGAAGTCATCACCAAATCTTCCTAAAAAGGTCAAGATCGTTGAAGTAGGTCCTAGAGATGGCTTGCAAAATGAAAAAGAGTTTGTGCCCATTGAGATCAAAGTTGAGCTCATCAATCAACTTTCCAATGCAGGCTTCCCCAATATCGAAGCAGCCTCCTTTGTATCGCCTAAGTGGATTCCACAAATGGCAGGCAGCGCTGAAGTGATGGCTACGATTGCCAGGAAATCAGGCATCATCTATTCGGCCCTCACCCCCAATATGAAAGGATATGAGGACGCATTAGCAGCAAAAACAGATGAGATCGTCATCTTTTCTGCTGCCTCCGAAGTCTTTGCTCAAAAAAATATCAATTGCAGTATCGCTGAATCGGTTGAGCGTTTTATTCCTGTAGTCAATGCCGCCAAACGTGATGGTATTCGGGTTCGCGGCAGCATCTCATGTTCATTTGGTTGCCCCTATCAAGGTTTAGTAGAGCCTAGGCAAGTTGCTGAGGTAGTTAAAAGAATGATGGATTTAGGTTGCGATGAAATCGATATTGCAGATACGATTGGAGTGGGCACTCCCGGACAGGTTGCTGCAGTATTTGAAGAAATACTGGCATTTGCTCCTAAAGAATTATTCTCTGGGCACTTTCATGACACCTATGGGCAATCGCTTGCCAATATTTATGCTGCCATGGAAATGGGTATCAGTATTTTTCACTCCTCTATCGCTGGATTAGGTGGCTGCCCTTATGCCAAAGGTGCAACTGGCAATGTCGCTACCGAAGATGTCTTATATATGCTCAAAGGGTTGAGCATTGAAACAGGTATCGACTTTGACGCCGCAATTAACGCTGGCGAATACATCACCAAAAAAATTGGTAGGCCCAACGCTTCTCGTGCTGGACGCGCCATTACTGCTAAAAAATCAACCGGAGATTAATATGAATAGATTACGTACACTCTTTGCACTCGCGCTTACCGCAGGCTCATTACACTGTGCCGCGCAAAGCTATCCATCCTCGAATATCACGATGGTTGTGCCTTTTGCAGCTGGTAGCGGGACAGATGGAGTCGCTCGTGTGATGGCGACCAAGATGAGCAGTATCTTAGGACAGCCCGTCATCATTGATAACAAACCTGGTGCGAGCGCACAGATTGGCGCTCAACTAGTAGCCTCAGCCAAGCCTGATGGCTATACCCTGTTGATGACTACCAATACTTCGCACTCAGCCAACCCTTGGTTATTTCAAAATCTAAAGTACGACCCCATTAAAGACTTCACACCGATTGCACGCGTTGGTGAACTACCATTCGTGCTTTGTGTGAACAACGACCTCCCCGTGAAAACCGTCCAAGAACTGATTGATTACGCCAAAGCCAATCCTGGCAAACTATCTTATGGCACACCAAACAGTACTTCACTAGTGACAACCGAAACGATCATGCATTTGACCAAAATTAGCATGACACAAATTCCCTATAAATCCAGCCCACAAGCGCTGACGGATCTTATTGGAAATCAAATTCAGGTGTATGTGGCAGATACAGGTTCAGGGATGGCGATGATTAAAGCCGGTAAAGTACGCGCCATTGGTTTAACTGGTAACAGACCTTATGCACAATTACCGAATGTTCCACCTATTGCGAAAACCATCGCAGGCTTTGATCTTGTGTCATGGAATGGAGTTTTTGGTCCAGCCAATCTTCCTAAGCCCATCATAGACAAAATCAATGCTGCGATTCAAGAGGCTACTAAAGATAAAGAAGTGCAAGCCAAATTAGCACAACTTGGCTTTGTCATTTGGCCATCCAAGAATCCACAAGACTTTGCTCAATACGTTAGTGATCAAATGGCCTACTGGGGTAAGTTGATTATTCAATCAGGCATTAAGTCTGAACTTAACTAATTCGTAGATTCTCAAGGAATATGATGGGCCCATTAGCTGGCGTTCGCATTTTAGATTTGACCTCAGTCATATTGGGACCTTTTGCGACTCAAATATTGGCATCCATGGGCGCAGAAATTATTAAGATTGAAACCCCTGAGGGTGACAATATGCGCGATGTTGGCCCCATGAGAAATCCAAAGATGGGTCACATCTTTTTACAAGCCAATCGCGGTAAAAAGAGTATCGTTTTGGATCTCAAAAATTCCGAATCCAAGCAAGCCACATTAGATCTTGCAAAAACAGTAGATGTCTTTATTTCTAATATCAGACCTCAAGCGCTCGATCGTCTTGGTTTAGGTTATGCAGATGTAAAAAAGGTAAATGAGAAGATTATTTATGTTTCATGCTCAGGATTTGGCCTGAATGGACCATATGCAGATAAACCTGCTTATGATGACTTGATCCAAGGCGCCACAGGTGTACCCTGGTTAATGCAAGAACACGGGGTACACGAACCTCGCTATGCCCCGACTACTTTGGGCGACAGGGTCACGGGTCTTCATTCAGTATATGCAGTGACTTCAGCCTTATACGCCAGAGAAAAAACAGGTAAGGGGCAACACGTTGTAGTTCCCATGTTTGAATCGATTGCCCAGTTTATTTTGGGAGACCACTTAGGTGGAGAATCCTTCATCCCCCCGATTGGTAAATCGGGATATGCCCGACTTCTATCCCACTACCGCAAACCATATGCCACACAAGATGGCTATATCTCCATCCTGATCTATAACGATAAACATTGGAAAAGTTTTTTTGAGGCCATTGGCCAAGCAGAGCGACTACAGGAAGAAATTTTTTGCACGCACACGAATCGCGCCAACAATATCGACCGTGTTTATAGCGAGGTTGAGAAAATCATTCAAACCAGAACTACTTCGCAGTGGCGTCAACTTCTGGATCAGTACGACCTACCAAATCAGCCTATGAATTCGATTAGCGATTTGATTCAGGATGAGCACCTCAATCAGACTGCCTTCATTCATACTGAAAATCACCCGAGTGAAGGACAAATTCGGGTCATGAATAGCCCCGTATCTTGGTCTGAAACGCCTGCAGAAGAAAACCTCAGTCCCGCCCCCACACTCGGTCAACACACTGCCGAGATTTTGCGGGAACTGGGTTACGCAGAAGATGCTATTGCATCCTTAATCCGCTCAGGAATGAAAAAATGAATTTTCAGTTCACGCCAGAGCAGCTGCAAATTCAAGATGCTATTGAAAAACTGTGTAAACCATTCGATGCAGACTATTGGCTTAAAAAAGACCAGTTGGGCGACTTTCCCTTTGATTTCCATCAAACACTAGCCGATGCTGGCTGGTTGGGAATAGCAATGCCCCAAGAATACGGTGGTGCAGGTCTAGGCATTACAGAAGCCGCCTTAATGATGCGCACTATCTCAGGAAGTGGCGCAGGCTTATCCGGGGCCTCTGCAGTGCACATGAATATTTTTGGTTTGCACCCAGTAGTCGTATTTGGTTCAGATGAACAAAAGCAACGCTGGTTACCGCCATTGATTGCAGGCAAAGATCGCGCCTGTTTTGGGGTGACAGAACCTAATGCTGGCCTCAATACCCTAAAGCTTTCGACTAAAGCTGAGAAACAGGGAGATCACTACCTTGTAAGCGGACAAAAGATTTGGATTTCGACCGCTCAGGTTGCTACAAAAATTTTACTGCTAGCACGTACTACGCCTGTTGAAGACGCGAGGGGCACTGAAGGTCTATCTCTGTTTTATACCGACCTCGATCGCTCCTGTATTGATGTGCGTGAAATTGAAAAAATGGGGCGTAAATGTGTCGACTCTAACGAAGTGTTTATTGATCAGCTAAAGATTCCAGTACAAGATTTAATTGGAGAAGAGGGTAAAGGCTTCTCTTATATTCTGCATGGCTTAAATCCCGAAAGAATTTTGATTGCGGCTGAAGCCATTGGTCTTGGTCAAGTAGCCTTAGCTCGTGGAGCTCTGTATGCAAAAGAACGGATTGTGTTTGATCGACCTATTGGTCAAAACCAAGGCATTCAACACCCACTAGCTAAATCTTGGATGGAATTAGAAGCTGCTGACCTCATGGTATTTAAGGCTGCGAGTTTGTATGATGCAAAACTGTCTTGCGCCGCAGAAGCAAATGCTGCTAAGTACCTAGCAGCAGAAGCCTGTTTTCATGCCTGCGAGAATGCCATCATGACTCATGGTGGCATGGGTTATGCCAAGGAATATCATGTAGAGCGCTATCTTCGAGAGTCATGGATTCCACGTTTAGCCCCTGTTAGTCCACAACTCATTCTTTGCTTTATTGCCGAAAAGGTCTTAGGCCTACCAAAATCTTATTGATATTTATTTAGAAAGCACATCGATGAGCAATACTAAATCCCGTTACTTCGTTAAAGCTGGAGAAGTTGAAGGCTATCACCCAGCAAACCATCATGGGACCGTCAATCGTCGACTCATCGGTAGTGAGACTGTCGGCGCAAAACAGTTAGAAGTGCTTCATGGCACCATTGAAAAAGGTAAGGGCGCTCTACCCCATGGTCATCCTGGAATAGAACAGGTCTGCTATATGCTCGAAGGACGCGCCAGAGCTGAAGTGAATGGCGAAGTCTGTGAAATGGGCCCAGGTGATGCCTGTTTTTTCCCTGCAGATGCTATGCATGTATTTACCGTCATCAGCGAAGAACCAGTGAAGGTCTTGGTCATCTACGCTCCACCTTATGAAGAGAACCCCAAAAGAGTTATCAGACCAACCTGAGGCAAATGCCACTCACAAGAGTGGCATTTTTCTACCTAGTTAATTGAACTGATAACTCATGCCCGCTTGGAAATTAAGGGGCGCCCCTGGAAAGATTCCATCTGGGCTACGGCTAGCGATATAACGCTTATCGAATAGATTATTCACCACGCCAAATACTTTCCACTCTTTGTTGATAGCGTAGTTTGCACTCCAATTAACCGTTGCGAAGGCAGGAATCTCACCCAGCGTTCCAATTGCATTTTGTGTAACTGTATTTGCTGCATCAGCGTATTGAGCAGAAATATAATTGACTGAGACTAGAGTATTGAAGCCATTTTTTTGATAATTGATACCTAAGTTAGAAGTGAGCTCGGGCGTGTAAGGAATTCGTTTGCCATCCCTTCCCATTGAGCTCGTACCAACAAACTTAGCAACCGGTATATAGGTTGCATTAGTACTGAGACTCCAGCCTCCGCCCAGCTCATAGCCTAAAGCCAATTCAAGACCTTGATGCAGACTCTTTCCGCCATTTGCTTTTGATATTCCTGAGGCAAGACTCTGATTGACGATCTGATTACTGAAATCCATACTGAAAACAGCAGAGTCATAAGAAAGAGCTCCCGAGCGACCCCTCAGCCCAAGCTCCATATTCGTGGAACGCTCTGGAGCAAGCTGTTGATCTACTCCTTTATCATCAATTGCTGTAGCTAATTGAGCTGGAGCAAAGCCCTTATAAATGCTGCTATAAATCTGTGCCTCTGGAATGAGTTGCCAAGTGGCGCCAAGCTGGGGAACAGTTTCAATATTCTTGGCATTACCACTTTTACCTGAAATCACATTAGAACGATTTTGGTTATAGCTTTCAATTCGGACTCCAGGAATCAGGGCAAAGTTTTGAGTAATTGAGAATCGGTTTTGAGCGTACATTGCAACTGAGTTAGCCTTATTTTCCTCATGCAATGAAAGCCGTCCAGAATGTGCAAAGGTTTGTGAAGTCACAACTTGATTAGACTGTGACTCTGTATGCAGGCGAACACCAAACTCAGCCTCATTAGAGATACCTAGAGCTTCATAGGCATGTGAAACACGGGAATCTATCCCTAGCATTTGAAACTCTCGATTGCGACCTGCCAAACAATCTGCCCCAACATTACAGGGCTTAAAAACTGTTGCATCCTGGGTGCGATCTGCAATAGACTGCCTCCAGTAATCTCGCCCCAGCCTACTCCAATACACCAATGTATTGACCTTGGTATCAGAGTCAATCTCCAAGGAATGGTTAATGTCTACTGCATTTCTTTGCGTAATAAAGCGATCGTTAGGGGCTGGATTAATGCCCGAGTTCGCTACAAACTGATTTGGGCGTAGACCAACATAAGAGGTATTGATGTTGTTGTCGTAGTGGCTATATTTCAGACTTAACCACTGATTCTGAGCAACTTGCATACCTCCTTTGAGCAAGATGTCATACATCTTGAATCCATTATTTTGATAACCATTCGACTCAGCTTGGATGACATTAATCCCTCCAATCATCCCATTGGAATCAGATTTTCCGCCAGCCTCTATTTCTGCCAAATGGTATCCATAATTACCAAGCTTGCCGGTTAATTTAAAACCCGAAGCGGGAGTTTTACTCAGGTAATTGACCACACCACCGATGTTGGATGGGCCGTACTGAAGTCCAGAAGCACCCTTTAAGATCTCAATACTACTAATGCGTTCGACTGGAGGATTATAGTACGAAGCATTGGAAATAAATAAGCTGGGTTGAATGGGTGCCCCATCCTCTAAAAGCAGGACTTTAGCACTGCGACTGGGGTTCAGTCCGCGAATACCAATATTGGGAATAGATCCAAGACCGCCCTCGTCTCCGCGAACGTTTACACCTGGGACTGTTTTTAATACATCTTGAAGAGAAAGTGGCTGAAGTAATTCAATTTGCTTTTCAGTCACAACGTCAACCGTTCCGGGAATCTGACGAGAAGCGCCCTCCTCTTTTGCCACAATATCGATTCTAGGTAATTCAATATCCTTGGCTTTTGCTAAATTTGAAAGTGCACTTCCAAACACTAACGCGATAGATGAAAACCAAACAATCTTATTGCAGGCGCTTCCAATGACGTGATACTTCATATACAACCTCCAGTGATAACAACAAAAAATCGCTGGCTATTTGCATATGAAAATGCTCTTGCTGGCTGCTAATTAACTTTTTATTTTGTGAGAATGAGCTTCCTCAATTTGGTGATACGTAATTGATATCGATGCCCATCATGCTCAATGAATATCAGTTCTTTTGGACCCAGTAAAGTTTTGCTGGAAATAATTTGAGGTAGATCTCGACAAGATGCGTTGGGCTTTAGCTCAGAATTAGCCATACTGTTATCCATTGAGATTAAGCCTCTAAGGTAAATTGCACTGGCAAACGGAAACAGTCAACTGCATTGCTATCAAATGAATCCGCAGAAGATGCAAACTTCCATTTTGCTAATGCATTCAATGCCGAATTATCTAAACTTGGATATCCAGAGCTCCTAAGAACATCGACTTTTTCTACCGTACCCCTTGGGTTAACGCAGAGTTTCACTAGAACGACGCCCTCCTGCTTAAGACGCCTACTAATTAAAGGGTAAGTAGGTTTTGAACCATCAATTTTTTGTCGACTGATGGCGCCAGGTATTAGGGCATCTTGGGTAAGAGGAAGAGAGGCTTGCTTGCCAGGAGAACCTGATTGAATACTGGTAGATGATGTATTTGATGTGCTGGCTTGTAGTGTTATCGCGGATTTTCGCTGCAGCGATGAACCCTGATCTAAATCTCGTAAATCCATAATCATCAGTTCAGAGGGTGATTTCAAACCTCTCGAAGAATAAGAAATAAATGAGCCAACCAACAGAAGGGCATGAGCAATCAGGACAAATAAAATAAGATAAAAATTTCTGATTTGCAAGCCGCAATACACATTTCTTCCTTAAAAACCAATGAGCAGAACATCACAATATATTTACTGACGATTGTGTAAAACACATCGCAAATAAAAGTAGTACCGAATGATTTTAGGGATGAAGCTTGCCATTAACAACCCTGACGCAAATGAGGATAGATGCTGTAGGGATATTTTTACTAATGAGTATTGCCAAATATTGCTAGACGCCAGAGAGATGTAGTCTCTTGAGATCGGGCTTTATGTAATGCATCCGTCTTATCAAATACCTTTTGATGTTGTGGCTTGGCATCCAATCGAGCAATCACCTTGAGACCAGCAGCATCAATCCAAGCAAGTAACTCTTCTCTGGTACGCAAGCCTAAGTGCTCGGCTAGATCTGACAGAATCAACCAACCCTCACCTTTTGGGAGTAAGTGATCTTTCAATTGACTTAAGAAACCCTTGAGCATCTGACTATCTGGATCATAAACCGCATGCTCCAGAGATGAACTTGGTCTTGCTGGTAGCCAAGGTGGGTTACAGACAACCAAGGCCGCGTTTCCTTCAGGGAATAAATGCCTTTTTTGAATTTCAATCTGATTGTCCAGATTCAGGCAATCAATATTTTCCTGTGCACAAGCAATGGCGCGATCATCTTGATCAGTGCCAATGATCTTTTTGATTTCTCGCATTGCTAATACTATTGATAGGACGCCTGTACCCACACCGATATCAAAAGCAGTCGAATTTTCTTTGAGGGCGCTTGGAAGTGGTGCCTTGAGAACAAGCTCAACATATTCCCCGCGAATTGGTGAAAAAACGCCATAGTGTGGATGAATGCGAATCTCTTCATCATCTCTTGCCAAAATCGGCACGCCCTTCTTGCGCCACTCATGCGCACTGATAACACCGAGTAATTCTCGTAAGGAGATGACGTACGACTCATTCTGGCCCCCATATGCCTCAAGACAAGCTTGTACCACATCTGGAGCACGCCTTAAGGAAATGGTGTGATCTGCATTCACTTGAATGAGCAACATTCCTAAAATACGAGCACGCTGTGATTGAGAGAGACGATGCAAATTGAAAGTATCTAGAGAACTTTTCGTTTTGTCTTTTTCGATACGATCCACCCGTTTAGATTTTTTGGATGGCTTATCTACTCTTCTGACTAAAGCTTGCAGTAACTGGCGTGCATTCTGAAAGTCGCCTCTATAGAGAATTGCAGTACCTTCGCATGCCATACGGTATGCAATATCTGCCGTTAGCGTATCGTCGCCAATCTGAATTTTTTTATGCGAAGCAATACCATTTTCGGAATGCCATTTAGCAGCGCAAGATTGACCCGCCTCGTCCCAATGGATCATCACGAATGAATCATTCAAGAGGTCACAAAGCGATTGTTTTGGTAATCGTCGATGGCCTGTTCAATCTCAGAGCGTGTATTCATTACAAAGGGGCCGTATTGAACAATAGGCTCATGCAAAGGTAGTGCTGCAAGCACAATAAACTGCGCGCCTTCAGCACCAGCTTTCCCCTTGAGCAAATCACCATCACCTAATACGATCGCAGCCTGCTTGGGTGCAGCTTTCATTGGACCACCAAGCTCTAGGTTGCCCTCATAAATATACACAAATGCGTTGAGTTCCTTGGCAACGCGATGCTCAAACTCTGCATTAGGAGGCAAATGTACATCTAGAAATAAGGGCGTAGTAGTAATCCCCTGTATAGGCCCTTGAATACTTGCAACCCCGTCCTCATAAGAGCCTGCAATCACCTTCACAGATCCACCATTCAGCAACGATGTCCTTGGAATATCTTCCACTTGAATGTCTTGATAGCCAGCTGGCTTCATTTTTTCTTTAGCGGGTAAATTAATCCATAGCTGAAAGCCTCGCATTGCGCCGCTTACTTGCTGTGGCATTTCTGAGTGGATGATTCCGCGTCCTGCCGTCATCCACTGCACTCCGCCTGTTTTGAGATGCCCTTGATTGCCCAAGTGATCCTCGTGCAACATGTGCCCTTCAAGCATATAAGTCACCGTCTCAAAACCACGATGAGGATGCGCTGGAAATCCTGCCACATAATCATTTGGATCATTCGATGAAAACTCATCGAGCATCAAGAAGGGATCAAGCCTGACTTGCTGTTGACCCCCCAAGCTGCGCCGCAACTTCACGCCTGCGCCATCAGTAGTAGCGATGCCTGGAATAATCGTTTGGATATTGCGGATCATTGAAGAATTGTTATCTTCGCTTCAGGCTGGTGGATGATCTTCAGGATTCACATCCAAAGCAATCAAAAAGCGTGACACCATGTTGTAAGCAGCAATCACTGTTACTAATTCGACTGTATCAGTGCTACCCAGCTCTTTTTGCAAACGCTTCATCAATTCAGAATCTACTTTGATATTGCGAGTCATTTGAAAAGTCAGGTCTGCAGCATCATTCTCCACCTGGGAGAACAGATTTCTAGGGAAGCTAGACTGACCAATTAAACGCAAAGCCTGAACTTGTTCTTCTGTACCACCGGCTTTCTTAAAAGGGAGTGCATGATGAAAGAACTCATATTCAGCGCCGTTCAATACTGCAACACCACACATCGCCAACTCACGCAACTTGGGATCTAGTGAAAGATTGTTCCGAATCTCGCCGATGAAATGATTCCAACCCTCGGCAACCGGCACGCTATGTAATAGCATACGATCCAAATTAATAAACTGACCGCCACGACGCTGACGAATGGCCGCAACTAGCTCAGCTGGTTCAGCTAAGTCCATGGGCTGATAGGGAATTAAACGTTCTGACATAAATACTTTCTATTGAGCGGTTTCTTTAATATTGTTTTCAATCACGAACTTACCCCAGATACCAATTTGCTTGCCAATAAATTCGCGCGCAGTTTCAGGAGTGCCGCCAATGATTTCAATGCCTTGAGATTTAAATTTCTCAGCTACAACTGGGGTCTTTAAGGCTTTATTCAAAGCCTTATTCATCGCATCCACAATGGCTGGTGGTGTTTTGCCAGGCGCCAATATTGCCCACCATGCTGGCGCACTAAAGCCAGGGAAACCACTCTCAGCAATGGTTGGAACATTTGGCAAGGCTGGAGATCTCTTTGCAGTAGTAATCACCAAAGGAATGACGCCGCCACTTTCAATGTGCGGCTTTACCAAGAACTCTGAACCAATTGCTAGCTCAACTTGACCACCCAAAACGTCTTGCATTAAAGGACCGCCGCCACGATAAGGAATGTGGTTCCAATCAAAGCCTGCCTGCTTTGCCAAACGCGCCATCGCTAAGTGCCCTAAGCTACCTATACCGATAGAACCGTAGCTAAATTTCTTACCTGCTTTAGATTGCTCAACAATTTGTTTAAAACTGGTAATGCCGGAGTTCTTACTAGCAACCAGCACCATTGGCGAAGTACCTACCAAAATGATCGGCGCAATATCTTTAATCGTGTCGTAGGGGAGCTTATCTTTGAGACTCGGGTTCACGCCATGGGTATCAAAAACTGCTGCGAAGGTGTAGCCGTCAGGATCAGAGCGTGTCATGGCAGATGTACCAATCACGCCTGAAGCACCGCCGATGTTTTCAACGATCACATTTTGTTTTAGTTCGGCCTGTAGTGCGGGAGCCAAAATTCGGGCTACCTGGTCTACAGATCCACCAGGAGGAAAAACAGCAATCAAGCGAATAGGTTTCTGGGTTGGCCAAGCACCGGTGCCCGCAGTTTGTGCCAAGGCATGGTTACTGACCCCGAGAGCTAATAAAGCCAGGATCAGGACTCTTTTAGTCTTTTTTGCCATATCTAGCATGGATTCGTCTCCTTTGAATAAGACCTCAAGATTACCACCCTCAAGCCCTATTTGCTCGATAATGCTGGGGTAGCTTGAAGAGAAAAAACATGAAGTCGATTTTGAACATTGCCGCCTATTTATTTGTCAGCTTAGATGAGCTGCCAGAACTGCGCGCCAAAATGCTCGATGAATGCAACGCCAGAGAACTCAAGGGCACCATTCTGCTCACTGGCGAAGGCATCAATCTATTTCTCGCAGGTAAAACAGATGCCTTACGTGGATTTTTAGATTGGCTACGTACCGACTCTCGCTTTGCACCTTTGCAGGCAAAAGAAAGTTGGTCGGATGAGCAGCCGTTTAAAAAAATGCTCATCAAACTCAAGAATGAAATTATTCGCATGAATCATCCAAGCATTCAGCCAGAGAAAGGTCGAGCGAATTTTATTTCCCCAAAAAAATTACAAGAGTGGTTAGATCGAGGCACAGATGATTTAGGCCGCCCTGTAGTGATGGTCGATACGCGCAATG
Source organism: Polynucleobacter sp. UB-Siik-W21 (assembly GCF_018687415.1). Classification (NCBI taxonomy): domain Bacteria; kingdom Pseudomonadati; phylum Pseudomonadota; class Betaproteobacteria; order Burkholderiales; family Burkholderiaceae; genus Polynucleobacter; species Polynucleobacter sp. UB-Siik-W21. Next base: position 1,613,780 of record NZ_CP061289.1, read on the forward strand.
CATTTGAAGTGGACTACGGCACTTTTGAAAATGCCCTGCACTTTAATATTGAGAAGTTCACCGAATTTCCTGCGGCCATCTCTGCGCATAAGGAAGAGTTGACCGATAAAACCCTAGTCAGTTTTTGCACTGGCGGAATACGTTGCGAAAAATCAGGACTCTACATGCGAGAAATCGGCATGGAGCATAGCTACCAACTGGAAGGTGGCATCCTCAAGTACTTCGAAGAGGTTGGTTCTGCCCACTATCAGGGCACCTGCTTTGTGTTTGATGAGCGTGAAGCGCTAGAACCCAATCTGGATACCATACCCTTAGAGCAATCGATTCGGAAAAAGCTCAAAACTGGCTGACTTGATAGCCAATACTGAGCATCAATAGTAAAATGATCTACCTGCATTACCTTAATAAGTAACAATCATTCGGACTTGAGACATGTCTAAATCTATTTATCGGCAAACGCCGATTTTTTTATCTTTTCTGTTTGCTTTGATCGGACTCACAACGAGTCTTAGCATTCAAGCGCAGACACCCGCTTATCCGACTAAGCCGATCAAGTTGATTGCACCAGTTGCTGCCGGTGGTGGGCTCGATAACATTGCTCGGGCTGTTGCAGAAAAATTGTCTCGCTCTATTGGTCAAACTATTGTGGTTGAAAATATGGGTGGTGGTGGTGGCACGATTGCTTCTCAAGTAATCGCCAAGGCGCCTGCTGATGGCTACACTCTGATGATTGCCTATGTGGGGACTCATGGCACCAACCCAGCAGTTCGTCGTCTGCCTTATGACGCCATTAAAGACTTCACCCCGATCGGCATGATTGGCGCAACACCAAACGTACTAGTGATTAACTCTGATTTACCGATTAAAAACTTTAAAGAGTTTGTTGATTACGCTAAAAAGAACCCTGCCAAGTTAAGCTATGGTTCTGCTGGTCCAGGAACGTTAACTCACCTTGGAATGGAGCAACTGAAATTAGCAGCTGGGATCTTTATGGTTCACATTCCTTATCGCGGGGTTGGTCCTGCTTATACCGATTTGTTAGCAGGCCAGACACAAGCCATGCTCCCCACCCTGTTTGCTGCTTTACCTTATATCAACACAAATCGTGTGCGTGGACTGGCGGTAACAGGCGCCAAACGCAGCTCCGCTGCTCCCACCATTCCGACTTTTAAAGAGCTAGGTTTCAGCGGTTTTGATGGCCAACAATGGTATGGACTAGTAGGACCCGCGAATTTGCCACCTGCGATCGTCACCAAGCTCAATAGTGAACTTAACAAAGTTCTCGCCTTGCCTGACTTCTCAGAAAAAATGACCAGCGAGGCGATGACTTTGATGCCAATGACACCACCCCAGTTTACAAATTACATCAAAGAAGATATTGCACGCTGGGCTAAGGTTGCAAAAGATCGTCATATTGAACTCGAATAAAAATAACCCATTAAGAATAGGAAAACATATGTCTCACGCTATTGCTGCAGCAGCCGATTTAAATGCACCACCCGTTACCAAAATGTTGGCAGAGTTTGTTACCTCCCATCCAAGCCAAGGCTGGACACCAGAGGTGGATCACGAAGCTCACCGGACTTTTCTCAACTGGCTAGGTTGTGCTATTGGCGCTGCCAATCATGAAAGTGTTGAATCGTCTTTAGCCGCTATTCGCGAATTCCAGCCAGCACCACAAGCCAGCATCTTAGGTCGAAAAGATAAAGTTGATATGGGTGGCGCTGCCTTAATCAACGGCATCAGCTCACATACTTTTGACTTCGATGACACTCACCTCAAAACCGTGATCCACCCTGCAGGTCCAGTAGCTTCTGCAATTTTGGCTTTAGGCGAACACATTAATGCCAATGGTCGCCAAATCATTGACTCTTTAGTTTTAGGTATCGATGTTGCTTGCCGCGTTGGTAATGCGATGTATCCAGATCACTACCACCGTGGTTGGCATATCACTGGCTCAACCGGTATGCTCGGATCTGCTGCAGCTTGCTCACGCTTAATGGGTCTTGATCTACAGAAAACTACCATGGCACTGGGTATTGCCGCATCACAACCAGTTGGAATGCGTGAGCAATTTGGCACAATGACAAAGCCATTTCATCCAGGTGGTGCAGCACGCGCAGGGCAACTCTCTGCATTACTTGCCAAGCATGGGTTCACTTCGAGCCCGAAAGCATTAGAAGCGGGTCGCGGCTATATGCAAACTGTTTCTACGAAATGTGACTGGTCAGAAATTGATCGCGCCCTCGGAAAATCATTTGAGATTTCTTTAAATACTTACAAGCCCTTTGCTTGTGGCATTGTGATTCACCCTGCGATTGATGCTTGCGCACAATTACGCGCCCAAGGCGTTAAGGCAGAGGAAGTGGAGCGTATTGAATTACGTGTGCACCCTCTGGTCTTGGAGCTCACTGGCAAGAAGACTCCGAAAGATGGTCTCGAAGGGAAATTTAGCGTGTACCACGGCTGCGCTGTTGGCTTAATTTTTGGTCAAGCGGGTGAAGGTGAGTATGCTGATGACATCGTCAATCGCGCTGATGTCATGGCTTTGCGCGCCAAAGTAAATGCTACTACCGACACTTCTATTGACGAAGCTTCAGTTGATGTCAAAGCATTCTTAAAAGACGGTAAAGAAGTACATGTATTTGTAAAGAATGCTATTGGCTCTCTCGAAAATCCAATGAGCGATGCTAATTTAGAACAGAAATTCACAAATTTGGCTGAACCCATCATCGGCAAAGAAAAAACTCGTCAACTCATCTCAGCATTATGGAAACTTGGCAATGCATCAGATCTCAAGCAAATCTTGAGCCTTTGCACACCTGACTAAATCTAAAGAAAGTATCGAGTTATGGCCTCATTACCAAACATCGTCATCCTTGGCGACTACGAACGCGCTCTGGCTCGCTTTTCTGACTGGGAAAATTTAGAGCAGCAAGCAAGCCTTACCTTTCATCATGAGCCCCTGCGTGATGAGGCGCTCTATGAAGCCGTTAAAGATGCTGATGCAATTGCAATCGTACGGGATCGCTCCCCATTTAATGAAGCCATGATTGCGCGCTTACCTAAGCTGAAATTTCTCATGTTTACTGGTGAACGTAATGGCACCTTGGATGCTTCAGCATTAATCGCACGCAATATTCCGATAGCCTGCTCGCCCGGCGGCCCATCCAAAGAAACTACTGCGGAACTCACATGGGCACTCATTCTTGGGGCTTCAAAGCGCCTGATTGAGGAAAACAAACTGATTGCCTCTGGTGGTTGGCGTGATCAACTATCGGTTCTTCCCATGCTCTCAGGTGAGCGCTTAGGCATCATGGGTCTTGGTGCCATTGGTAGTCGCGTTGCACGCGTAGGCGCAGCCTTTGGTATGGAAGTCGTTGCGTGGAGCCCGCGCATGACTCCTGAACGAGCTGCTTTAGAAAATGCAAAAGCAGTGAGCCTAGAAGAATTACTTTCCACATCGAAGATTGTGTCAATGCACCTAGTAGCTGGTCCTGGAACCAAGGGGCTGATTAGTGCAGATCAATTGGCTTTAATGCGCCCTGACTCTATCCTGGTAAATACTTCACGCTCTGCGCTCATCAATATGAGCGATCTGCAAAAAGCATTGGCAGCTGGCAGGCCAGGGCAGGCAGCTGTCGATGTCTTTGACATTGAGCCCCTCCCAGAAAAAGATCCTTTACGTAATACCCCCAATCTTTTAGTAACTCCCCATTTAGGATTTATTGCAGAGCCAATTTTTGCTAGCTTCTCAAAAGGCATTACTGAAACACTAGATGCCTGGTTGAACAACAAACCCATACCTCATCCTTTTAAGCCACAGTAATTTTGAAAACACTCACACCTCTCGAGCTATTTATTAGCTTTAGCAAAATCGGGATGTCTGGGTTTGGTGGGGTCTTACCTTGGGCCAGAAGAACCTTGGTTGAGCGCGATAAGATTTTGACCTCTGAGGAATTTAGCGCCATTCTGGGCATCTGCCAAATTGTTCCTGGGCCTAACATTGTCAACCTCGCAGTGTGTATTGGCTCTCGTTTTGGCGGTGCCAGAGGCGCTATTGCCGCTGTATTGGGTTTAACTCTAGGACCCATCTCGATCGTCATGGTGTTAGCCCTTTTATATGAACACTATCGATATCTTGACTCCGTCCAAGGTGTACTTCGAGGAATATCGGCCGTGGGTGTTGGCTTGATTGCATCTACAGGCTTCAAAATGCTTAAGGATGAGTTTCGGTATCCAGCGATGTTGATTGTGGTCATTGTCACCATACTTGCTGCTAGCTATTTCCATCTTGGCTTAGGTTGGGTGGTGCTCATCTCCTCGCCATTAGCATTGGTCTTAGCCTGGAAGAAGGCCCATTCAGAATGAGTATTCTCATCAGTCTTTTTCTAAAACTGTCTGCATTCTCTTTGATTGCATTTGGTGGGGTGAACGCCCTGCTTCCGGTGCTATTTAACTTGGCTGTAAACCAAGAGCATTGGGTTGATGTGCAAACTTTCTCAGACTATTTTGCAATCGCCCAAGCAGCACCCGGCCCCAATTTTATGACCGTCACTCTATTGGGTTGGCATATCTATGGTGTCATTGGTGCACTCGTTGCCACGTTTGCTATTGCATGGCCATCTTCTATTTTGATCTTCTACTTACAGCGGCTCATTATGGGCATCAAAGATCCTCTGAAAAAGAAATCAATTCAATATGCTGCGGCAGCGCTAGCCATTGGCCTAGTACTCTCTTCAGCCTGGCAAATTTCTTTACAAATCAATCAAAGTGTCGCGGCTTATATATTGACGATGACTACGATTGCGATTACCTTCTTTACACGTTGGCACCCTCTGTATCTGATAGTCATCGGAGCCGCACTAGGTTTATCAGGTATCGTCTAATAAGGATCAAAATGAAACTGACCCATTTTCTTCTAAGCGTAATTGGCTTAAGCAGTCTCTTGAATGCTGGTATGACACAGGCACAGTCTAGCTACCCTAATAAGCCGATTAATTTTGTAGTGCCTTATGGTGCTGGTGGTGGTGCAGATTCTCGTAGCCGTCAAATTGCACAAAAGATGAGTGTCATTCTGAAGCAGCCGATCGTTGTTGATAACAAGCCCGGTGCCGGCGGTAATATTGGCACTGAATTTATTTCTCGCGCTACTCCGGATGGTTACACCATTGGTATGGGCAACTTTGCACCTATGGCAGTAAACAAAACATTGTTTGGTAATTTACGCTACGACCCTGAAACTGATATCACCCCAATTGTGTTGGTTGAAAAAGGTCCTTTGGTATTAGTAGTCAATCCAAGCTCATCTTATAAAACCATCCAAGATATTGTGGCTGCAGCCAAAGCAAAGCCAGGTGAACTCACATTCTCATCCGGTGGTATTGGTGGTAGTCACCAGCTTTCTGCAGAACTCTTTGAGCAAAATGCCGGTATCGATATGATTCACGTGCCATACAAAAGCGGCTCTGCTGGCCTCACCGATTTGATGGCAGGCAATGTCACGATGATGTTTGATCAAATGTATTCGGCTATGCCAAGCATCAAAGCAGATAAGCTCCGTCCAATTGCCATTACCAGTAAGAAGCGTTCTCCGCTTCTACCCAATGTGCCAAGCTTTGCTGAGAATGGCTACCCCAAGGTTGAGGTGCTGAATTGGCAGGGATTAATTGCCCCTAAAGGCACACCGAAGGCCATCATCGACAAACTCAACGCCGCAGCCAATGAAGCCTTAAAAGATCCTCAATTACGAGAGCTCATGCTTTCACAAGGAAATGAAATCGGCGGTGGCAGTCCTGCAAACTTTGCAGCGCTGATTAAATCAGAATCCATCAAGTGGAGTGCCGTCGTCAAGACGGCTAATATCAAGCCAGAGTAATTTACTCTAGACTCACTTGAGGGCTTGGTAAGTCAAGATACCTAAGAAGGTTAGTACCAATGAGCCAATCAGGTGTAGCAGTGCTGTGCCCAGCGCCCAAGTAAATTCTCCCCGCTGAATAAAACTCACTACTTCCGCGGAGAAGCTAGAGAAAGTAGTGAGACCTCCAAGGAAACCTGTAATCACAAAGAGTTTCCATTCCGGTGAGAGTTGTGGATTGTTACCAAAGAACGCTACTGCTAAACCAACGAGGTAGCCACCGACCATATTCGAGATCAAGGTACCTAAGGGTATGACTGAGGCTGCACTCACGGTCAAAACATTAAAGCCTGCCCGCAACAAAGCACCAAGACCAGCACCAAAGAAAATTGCAAGAATAGAGAGCCACATAATTTTTCTTTATTGAACAGAAAAGCTGAGCATACTGATCGAACTCATTTCGATACCATCAACAAATACTTTGGCATGCTCACCGTCTTGTTGTAATGCTAGGGTATATAAAGCAGGCCAGTAGTGCTCTGCAGTCGGAATTGATAGATGGGCAGCCTCACCATACTTTTCCCAATCGATCAGAGGTTCATGGCGATTGGCAAGAATCTCGGTAGCAAAGAATTCACTAAATTCTTTCGCCCACGGGTAAGGTTGCGCATTCTCTTGCCAATGAATCGTGCGCAAGTTGTGCACCACATTCCCGCTAGACAGAATCAGAATATTTTCATCACGCAAGGGTCTTAACTGCTTTGCTAACTCATAATGCTCGCGCGCTGACATAGACCCATCTAAGCTCAGCTGCACCACTGGCACATCTGCATTGGGATAGAGGTACTTCAAAACAGACCAGGCACCATGATCAATGCCCCATTCATTCTCTTCAAGTACGACGGGTATATTGAATAACTCTTGAACGCGATCCGCGAGAGCAGGACTGCCCACTGCTGGATATTCAATTTCAAAGAGTGCTTGCGGAAACCCGCCGAAGTCATGAATAGTTTTAGGTTTTGCCATTGCGGTAACCCAAGTACCTCGAGTGACCCAATGCGCCGAAATCACCAAAATGGCGTCAGGACGTTTGAGTGATTTTCCTAGAGCAGCCCAAGCCGCAGTAAAACGATTGGGCTCTATAGCGTACATCGGACTGCCATGGCCAGCAAATACAGCAGGTTGGCGATGGCTAGTCATGAAGACTAATTAACCGAATACGTAACCAGTATGAGCAGCTACCAATGCAAACAAAATCGCCAAGCTAGTTGCAGCAGCCAACATCACGATCAAAGTAATGATCTTTTTGTTAACTTCTTCTTTAGATTCGTTGTGCCATTCGTTCATGCTAAATCCTCTGTATGCGCATTAATAATAAGTGCAATTATCCACTATCGACCGCGGCCGGCCTTGCGCATCATCCCTTTTCCACCGCCAAAGCCTGCCTGAGGCCTACCAGCAGGTCCAGATGGGCCTTTTGGTGCTGGTGGACGGGCTGGGGGTTTAGCCACTACAGGTTTAGCTGGGTTTTTTGGGTCGGGTTTTTTATCGTCAGTCACTTTGAGCTCCTATGGATATCATATTGCCATGATTACTGACTATTCTATCCAAGCCGTCGCCATTAATGCGATTCCCCTCATTTTTGCCATCACCATCCATGAGGCAGCCCATGGGTATGCAGCCCGTAAATTTGGCGATAACACCGCCTATATGCTTGGCCGAGTGAGCCTCAATCCCGCCAAACATATAGATCCCGTTGGCACGATCTTAATTCCCCTGGTCCTTATTTTGACCGGCTCACCCTTCTTGGTTGGCTACGCTAAACCCGTGCCTGTGAATTTTGGACGCTTGCGAAACCCTAGAATGGACTCTATTTGGGTTGCCTTAGCGGGGCCTGGCTCAAACTTCTTTCAAGCCCTGATTTGGGCGATCTTGCTTATCCTATTGTTAGGTTTTGGCATGAATGAGAAATTCTTTATCTCAATGGCTCAAGCCGGTATTACCTGGAATTTGGGTCTCCTGGTATTTAATCTTTTTCCTTTGCCACCCTTAGATGGTGGACGTATTCTTTCCAGTCTGCTCCCCGCCCGTCAATCGATTGCTTTAGGCAGACTAGAGCCTTGGGGATTTTTTATCGTTCTCGGGCTGGTCTTTACTGGAATCATCGGTAGCCTTTGGATGGAACCCTTGATGGCTTTTTTCAAATGGATCGTTTACCTACTGACGATCCCGCTGCAAATGATCTTTTCATAGGACGGTCAAACAAAAGTCATCATTCTGGAGTATGCTAATTTCACAGTAGGCGGTCTCCATTAACGAATATATCTCAAGAGGTTCCCATGAAGCTACAGAAAATTATTTTAGCGAGCACGGCAGTAGTCTTGGCAATTGGTGCCGGCGCTGCGATTGCACAATTTCAAAAACCAGAAGATGCTATTAAGTATCGCCAAAGCACCTTCACTGTTATAGGCAACTCTTTTGGAAAAATCGGCGCTGTCGTTAAAGGTGAAGCTCCCTATAACAAAGATGAAGTCGCTAAAAATGCTGCGATCGTTGCTATGCTTTCTACCTTACCTTGGCAAGCATTTGGCCCAGGTACTGAGGGTGGTAAAGCGCAGTCTGATATTTGGTCTGATAACGCCAAGTTCAAAGCTGCTTCTGAAAAAATGCAACTAGCAGCAGTCGATCTCAATAAGGCTGCTCAGTCTGGTGATTTAGAGAGTATCAAAAAAGCATTTGGCGCCGCTGGTCAAACCTGTAAAGGTTGTCACGACGATTTCAGAAAAAAATAATCTGCTTATTTAGTAATGAAATAAGCTACCGCAAGGGCTATAGCACTAACAAGCACCAAGGCTAGAGTACGTTGCAAGCCTCCATCTTTGGAGGGTTGACCCAAGTCAGAAAGCATATATTTTGCTTCCTCGCTTGGGTCGATTTCTTTATCGCCGCTCAGCATAGGTTTAATTAAGTCCTCATTTTTGTATTTCCTATAAAACCAAATGGCAGCGATATGAATCGTAATCAAGGTATAGATCACGACTTGATTGCCTTCGTGAATTTGAGATAAAAAAGAAACTACTGCATTGGGCACATATTTAGACAAGGGTCCTTGAAAAGCGATCTCATCATCAACAAATAAACCCGTTAATACTTGAACACTTAAAACCAAGAGCAACGCAAAAACGGAGAGAGCGCCTACAGGGTTATGCCCCAAAACGCGGAGAGACTTTCCTTGTAGGTAATCGAAAATAGCAGCACGCGTAGGAAAGAAGTTGGCAAAGCGGGCATGTCTAGATCCCACAAAGCCCCAGATGACTCTAAAAATCAATAAACTCAAAACGCTGTAACCAAAATAAGCATGCCATTCAATAGCGTTACCACCGAGGTTAACGCTAATCAGACTGCCGGCAATGCAAAGCACTAGCAGCCAGTGAAATGAGCGGATTGGTAAATCCCAAACACGAATTGATTTCTTCATAGCATGAAGAATAAAGCAGAAACTCCCTTAAACTCATTAAAAATGAACCCAAGTAAAGCCTTTAGAACCCTGCTGCTCTACCGAATTGGCGCAACACTCAGTTACCAAATTACGATGGTGGCGGTGGGTTGGCATATTTACGAGATTACCAATAGCGTAGTTTCCTTAGGTCTCATTGGCTTAGCTGAATTGGTACCGTACTTTCTGCTGGCACTCTATGCGGGCCATGCGGTAGATCACTACTCTCGCAAACTCATCGCAGCGATTGCCTGTCTCATTCATATTGGGGTCGCTTTATTTTTGACGGCGATTGCGCTTGGCTGGGTGGCACCACCCGTTCCTTTAATTTACACCGCAATTGCCTTGATTGGTGCAGGCCGCGCCTTGTTAAGACCCGCCTATACCGCTATCTTTGGACAAATTATTCCTAGAGAGCATTTACCACGCTATACCGCCTACGCATCTTCTGCATTTCAAATTTGCGTAGTCGCTGGTCCTGGCTTAGGCGGTCTGATGATTGGGTTTGCGGGACTAGAGTGGACCTATCTTCTCGCCGGATTTTGTGGGGCTATTGGTTTGTATGGCATCACCTTCATACATGCGCCACAAGAAAAAATGAGCCAGCTCTCAGGACATTTCTTTAAAAGCTTCTTAGAAGGGTTTGATTATGTTCGTAAGCATGAACTCATCTTGAGCATCATGGCATTGGATATGTTTGCCGTATTGTTTGGTGGTGCTGTTTCAATTCTGCCAGCTTTTGTAAAAGAGGTTTTGGATGCGGGACCAGAAGCTTTAGGCATTCTGCGTGCTGCGCCAGCAGCGGGCGCAGTCATTACTGGCATCTACTTGGCTAAGCGGCCATTACTAACAGATTCTGGCAAGCACTTGTTGCTCTCAGTAGGAGGCTTTGGTTTAGCCATTATTGCTTTTGGTCTTTCCAGTGATCTATGGGTTTGTGCCGTCTTCCTATTTATTTCGGGCTGCTGTGATTCAGTCTCGGTCGTGATTCGCGGCAGCATTATGCAACTCACTACTCCGGATCACATGCGAGGTCGAATCAGCGCCATTAATGGGATCTTTATTGGATCCTCAAATGAATTGGGTGCGCTAGAGTCAGGCATCGCAGCGAGCATGATGGGCTTGGTACCATCGGTTGTATTTGGGGGAGTTGCGACCATCGCAATCGTACTGATTACCTATCGACTCGCACCACATCTCAGTAAACTCCATCTCAAAGATATTTCCTAAAGATGGAGTTTGGGTTAGCTAGACTTATTTGATTTCTGGTAACTCTTTTTGAATAATCTTCAGGCCTTCACGCAAGGCATCTTGATATCGCTCACGTTCGGCTTTAATAGATTCAGCAGTCCATGAATAAAAACCTTCACCCGTCTTCATGCCAAACTTTCCACTCTCTACCCGCTCGCTTAAGCACTTAGCAATCGTAGTTGAGTTATTTAGCGTGGGATAAATCGTCGCTCCACCAGCAGCATGAATCTCTAGACCCGCATGGTCTCTTTGCATTGCCGGTCCAGCGGCAATATAACGGAAGCCAAATCCATAGCGCACTGCCTTATCAATATCTTCTGGAGTGCAAATACCAGCATCGACCATCGAAAACGCCTCACGCGACAAAGCATGTTGCAAACGATTTGCTAAGAAGCCAGGCAAATCTTTTTTGACCGTTACAGGCACCATGCCACATGCAGTCATCAAACGAGTCAGGCTATCGCCAACTAGGGGTGAAGTTTTTGCACCGTAGATCACTTCCACGCAAGGAATCAAATGGGCCGGCATAAAAAAATGTAAACCAATCATGCGCGCAGCTGTTTTTAATCCGCTAGCGATTTCGCTAATTGGAAAGCTCGTACTATTGCTAGCCAATACTGCTTCTGGCTTTGCGTACTTCTCTAGCTTGGCAAATAATTCACGCTTAATATCTAGACGCTCCGGAACACACTCAATCACCAGGTCAATCTCTGCCCAATCGACCTCTTCCAGAGATCCAGCAACAGACAACAAGTGAATACGATTTTCATAACCTAAATCGGTCATGGTGTTCACAAAGTAATCTGGCAACAGGGCACGACGCTCTGTGGTCGGCTCGACTACTTGCACAGCACAACCACCGCGCGCGCAGACTGCGGCGACATCGGCCCCCATCGTTCCGCCGCCGACGACAACTACTTTGGTTTCAGCTGGGGTAAACAACATGACATATTCTCCTAGAGGGGAGGACTTTTCTGCAAAAATCCTCATACAATGGAATCATTATTCCAATAAAAAATAGAGACAGACATGATCCCCGTCAATTCGGTGCTGCAGGTCGGCCATTTTCCTGAGATTATGCAGGCGGAAATCGATCGCCGCTTTACGCCAATCCGACACCCCGATATTAATGCGGCACCCCCCGCTGGAAACTTCGAGGCTATCTTGATTCGGTCTAACACCAAATTACCTGAAGCCCTGGTCAAAAAAATTCCCAGTATTAGACTGGTATCCACCTGCGGCGTAGGTTACGATAATCTCCCCCTAGGCTACCTTCAGGCACAGGGAATTAAGGCCACCAACACCCCTGGCGTTCTGAATGATGCCGTTTGTGAATTGGCGATTGGCATGATGCTCAGCCTCATGCGGCGCCTTCCTGAATCCCAAGAGTATGTCAAAAGCAATGCTTGGGCTAAAGCCCCGTTTCGCTTGACCACCACCTTGGCAGGCAAACGGGTTGGGATCGCTGGTATGGGTCGCATCGGCCAAGACCTAGCCAAACGTTTAGAGCCATTTAAGGTCGAGATTGCGTATTCTGGACCAAATCCAAAGCAGGTTTCTTATACCTATTACAAAGAGATTGTAGATTTAGCTAGGGTTTGTGATGTTCTGTTTTTGGCCTGCCCAGCAACACCTGATACGGATAACTTGGTTGACACTGCCGTTTTAGAAGCGCTTGGACCCTCGTCATACTTAATCAATATCGCTCGCGGAAGCGTGGTTAACGAAGCCGCTCTTTTATATGCGCTGCAGCATAAACAAATTGCTGGCGCCGCCCTGGACGTGTTTAATAATGAGCCCTGCCCTAATTCTGCCTTTCTAGACCTGGATAATGTTCTACTGACACCCCATATCGGTAGCGCTACCTCGGAAACACGAGTAGCTATGACGAACTTAGCAGTAGATAATTTAGAAGCTTTCTTTACACAACAACCACTTCTTTCAGAAGTTCATTATTAATTGGAGTCAGCATGACCATTTCTTTACATCCCTCTACTTTGCCAGCGGTGTTATCACCAGTTTTGACACCATTTAAAGCAGACGGTAGTCCAGATGCCCAGAAATTACTAAAGCAATGTCAATGGTTAGAAACCAATGGCGTAGGTCAAGCCATCTTTGGTACAAACTCAGAAGCAAATTCTATGTCTGCTACGCAAAAGATGAATACGCTCACTGCGCTGATTGAAGGTGGTTTAAATCCAAAGCATATGATGCCCGGTACTGGTTCTACCTCGATCGAGAGTACTTATCGGATGACTGCTCATGCATTGAGCTATCAATGTGCAGGCGTATTAATGTTGCCACCCTTCTATTACAAAGATATCAATGATGATGGTCTGTTTGCTTATTTCTCGGAAGTGATTCAGAAGGTAGGCAGCTCAGGATTACAGATTTACATCTATAACATTCCGCCAGTGACTAAAATCAACTTAAGCCTGTCACTACTCGAGCGCTTGACAAAAGAATATCCAAAGACAGTCGTTGGGATGAAAGATAGCTCGGGCGATTGGGAATATACAGAGTCCGTGATTAAGCTCTTGGCGCCACACGGCTTCCGCGTCTACGCTGGTAGTGAAGTATTCTTAATGCGCACCCTGCGTGCTGGTGGCGTTGGCTGCATCTCTGCTACTGCAAACGTTAATCCACAAGCTATTGCTGACCTTGCCACACATTGGAGAGAATCTAATGCAGATGAACGTCAAGCAGGCTTAGATAAAGTGCGTAGCGTCTTTGCAAAATATCAAATGATTGCCGGTATGAAAACAGCGGTAGCACACTACAGCAATGATCCAGAATGGTTGCGTGTACGCCCACCACTAATGCAATTGAGTGCGGAACAGCAAGCTCAGCTGCTCAGTGAGTTAAAGCAAATTAACTTCAGCATGCCAGGTCTTTAATCAATACCTCTTCATAAGATCAATAGGAGACACCAATGAAATTACTAAAGCTCATTGCCTTATCGCTCAGTTTTATATGGGCTAGCGCATATGCACAAAACATCTCGATTGCAACCGGTGGTACTGGTGGCGTTTACTACCCAATGGGTGGCGGCCTTGCTGCCATGCTCTCAAGCAAAGTACCGGGTATGTCAGTTACGGCGGAAGTCACTGGTGGCTCTGTGGATAACTTAAAACTGGTTGGCACTGGCAAGCCTTACGTTGCCTTCTCTATGGCTGATGCCGCCAAAGATGCATCAGTGGGTGATGATAAATTTAAAGACAAGCCAGTCGATTTACGGACCTTGCTCATACTGTATCCAAACCTCATGCACGTCGCTACCGTTGAGTCTACTGGCATCAAAACCATGAAGGATTTGAAAGGTAAACGCGTTAGTACAGGTGCCCCAGGAAGCGCCACTGAAGTCATGGCCTTCCGCTTGCTAGAGGCTGCAGGTCTAGACAAAGATAAAGATGTAAAACGTGAGCGCTTGAGCGTTGCTGAATCTGTCAATGCAGTAAAAGATCGCAAGATTGATGCTTTCTTTTGGGTGGGTGGCTTACCCACTGCAGCTGTTACTGATTTAGCGAATAGCCCAGGCATGAAAATCGTGATGGTTGATACCGCTGCTGAAGTTCCTGCTATGAATAAAAAATATGGCAACCTTTACTTCCCGGCTGTGATTACCAAGCAAACCTACAGTGGTATGGCGAAAGATAATAATGTTGCAGCAGTTGCAAATCTGCTGGTTGTAAACTCATCTATGCCTGATGCAGAGGCATACAAAATTGTCAAGGCTATTTTTGATAATCAACTTGAACTAGTTCGCTCACATGCGGAGTTCAGAAATATTAAATTAGAGAGCCAAAAATCGAATGCAACACCAGTTGCTTATCATCCAGGCGCATTAAAGTACCTTAAAGAAAAAGGTGTCAAGGTAAACTAAGCCATATCGGGGTGAGTTAATCTCACCCCTTCTGCTTTTAAGTGGTACATCAATATAGGTTGAAGCATGAATCAGAACGTCATCGACAATGAAACCCAAGAGAAATTAGACGCTTTTATTAAGCAAGAGGAAGGCGACTCTAATGACTACAAAGGCTTATTGGCCAAGTTCATTACTTTAGTTGCCGTCGGCATGTCTTTGTTTCACCTGTATGCCGCCTACTCGATTGTTCCAACTCAGCAGCTGCGTGTTATTCACGTTGCCTTAGTGTTATTCCTGGTGTTCTTAAGTTTTCCGCTGGCAGCTCGCTTTAAAAATAAGTTGATGTTTTGGGATGTTTTGTTTGCCCTAGGGTCAGTAGCTATTTCTTATTACATCCTGAGTGGTGGTGATGACTTCATGGATCGCAATACCGCCCCAAATCCTACTGACGTCATCATCGGGATTGGCCTCATTCTATTGATTCTAGAAAGTGTGCGCAGAACAAACGGCATGGTTCTAGTGACCGTTACAGTGCTCTTTTTACTTTACGCCCTCTTTGGTAACTATCTGCCTGCGCCATGGACACACAAAGGCTATGGCCTCGATCGCCTAGTTGGTTACATGTATATGAGTCTTGAGGGAATCTATGGCACTGCGGTCGATGTCTCTGCAACCCTCATTATTCTCTTTACGATTTTTGGCGCCTTCCTGCAATTTACTGGGGCCGGCAAATTCTTTATCGATTTCTCTTTTGCTGCAATGGGTGGCAAATCCTCTGGTGTAGGCAGAACCATTGTTCTCTCTTCTTTCTTAATGGGTGGTCCATCAGGATCCGGTGTTGCAACTACCGTTACCGTAGGCTCTGTTGCCGCTCCCATGCTGGATAAAGTTGGTTACGAAAAAAATGCTGCGGGCGGACTGTTAGCTGCTGGTGGACTTGGCGCGATCATCTCGCCACCCGTTTTGGGTGCCGCAGCGTTCTTGATTGCAGACTTCCTGAAAATTTCCTATTTGGATGTTTTGCTCATGGCAACCATCCCCACCATTTTGTTTTATCTTGGTTTATTTGTAATGGTCGAAATTGATGTTCGTAAATATGGCATGAAGAACATCCATTTTGAATCTGCTGAATCTGCTTGGGAATTAACAAAAAAATATTGGTTTCACTTTTTCTCGCTGATCTCGATTGTGGTGTTTATGATGTTTGGCTTCTCACCAGTCATGTCGGTATTTTGGGCCACCGTAGTGTCCGCCTTCTCCAGCATGTTGCGAGAAGATACGGCCATCATTCCTTGGGCTTGGTTTAAAGGCAAGGAACCTATCTTGGCAGGTCTGTATAACTCCAACCTCACCAAGGCCCTGGCCTCAGGCTCCACAGGCGTATTGGCCATTGCTGCAACTTGCGCTGGTGCTGGCCTGATCGTAGGTACAGTAACCTTAACGGGTTTAGGACTGAAATTCAGCTCGATTGTGATTCAGTATGCAGGCGGCTCTTTATTGCTCACCGCCATCTTCACCGCCTTAATTGTTTGGATTGTGGGTCTGGCAGTTCCAGTCACTGCTTCTTACATTATTTGCGCAGTGATTGCCGCGCCAGCCTTAATTAATTTAGGGGTGCCTGCATTTGCTGCTCACATGTTCATCTTTTATTACGCCGTTCTCTCTGAGGTATCCCCTCCAACTGCTTTATCTCCGTTTGCGGCAGCCGCTATTTGTAAAGGCAATCCTTATAAGACGACATTACAAACCTGGAAATATGTTGCGCCAGCCATTCTGGTGCCATTCATGTTTGTTTTAGATAAATCTGGTGTGAGCTTGCTCTTGATGGGATCAAGCAGCGCCCTCGAGCAAGCAGACTGGATGCAGATTGCGTGGATTTCCTTCACTGCAGTGGTGGGCATTATCTGTTTAGCTGGTGGCCTACAAGGCTGGTTTATTGAGAAAACCAAATCCTTCGAACGTATCATCATGGTGATCTCTGGCGTGGCTTTAGCTTATCCATCCACTGAGGCAGATCTGATTGGCTTTATTGGTTTTGGCTTGGTCTTGGTTACCCAAATGATGACTTATTACAAGCTCAATCGAAAGCCTTCCTAAACACTGTTGAGTATCAATATGAATACCCTAGTTTCATTTATAAAGCCCGCAATTGCGGGCTTTATTTTTACTCAGTGTATCTAGCTTACTTTAATGTGACTAAGCTCAAGCGATCTTGGTCCAAGGTGTTTTGCCAGCATACTTCTGAACTGCAGCTTCATCAAACTCAAAACCCAGTCCCGGAGTCTTGTGCAAAATCAAATCGCCATTCTTAAATGTTAATTGCTTATTAATTAAGCGGCGGAAGTTCAGCACTTGATCATCCAAGAAAAACTCAACAAAGCGAGCATTGGGTGTTGCAGCTACAAGAGGAGCATGGAGATCATGCATCCAATGAGGGCAAACAGTGATGCCCTTAACATCGGCATAAGCAGAGATACGGCGCCACTCCGTAATACCGCCACAAACCGCTGCATCAGATTGCAAAATCGCTGCACCACCAGCATCAATCAACTCTCTAAAGCGCCAACGACCTGCCTCCATCTCACCGGTAGCTACATTAATCTTGGTTTGACGTGCTAAAGCAGCATGCAGATCAATCGCGTCAGGTGAAAATGGCTCTTCAATCCAATAAGGGTTGTAAGCCTCAAAGCGTCTGACATACTCCAGCGCAGTAGGCAGATCACGCCAAGCATTATTCGCATCCAAAGTCAGCAGAATATCGTCTCCAATTGCCTTGCGGGCAGCCTTCACACGCGCTTCTTCTTCAGCAGGAGAGAGGCGCCCTACTTTCATTTTCACTGCCTTAAAGCCCTGCTTAACGTAGGATTCCATTTCCTTACCAAGCTTGGCAGGGGTCTTACCTTCTAAGTAATAACCGCCGCTGGCATAAGCGGGTACGCGATCATCTACTACTGAGCCAAGATAATGATGCAAAGGCAAACCGGCAGCTCGAGCATTGAGATCCCAAAGTGCCGTATCTAAAATAGAGATCCCGCGCATCACAGCACCAGTGCGTCCCTGCAAAATGGATTCGTTATACATATCCATCCACAGGCCTTCGCTCCGATGACTATTTTGACCAATCAACTTGGGCGCAAGTAATTGCTCAACAGCAATCTTCGCAATATCACCGCCAGCGCTACCAACATAGCAAAAACCAATTCCCTCATTACCATCCTTACCGCGAACTTTAACTAAGCAATAGTGACGCTCAGAGACGGTCCGGGTTGAAAATGAGGTGACTTTATCCAAAGGTACAGCCACTGAGGTGACTTGCACAGACTCGATGATCGGCATCCGAACTCCTTCATAAAAAAAATATTGTAGCCAGTATTGAAATACTGGGTTTACGTCATTTGTGGGGTTAATTTATTGCAGCACAACAAAATTATCAGAGTGGCAGTCCACATTATTAGATAATTGCATAGTGAATAGAAAAGTAACCGCTCATTACCGCCTCGTCAAAGGGATAGCGCTCCTACTGGGAAATGGCTTGCTCAGCCTCTCTATCGGATTGAGCCCCATAGCACATGCTCAGACTAGTCAGACCCAAAAGTCAAATCAAAGCCGTACCAAAGTGTATGTTCAAAACACGAAGCAAGTAGGATTTAAAGATAAATCCGCAGGGTCTAGCTCAAAGATCAATAGCATGAGCTTAAATCCATCGGTCATCCAAAGAAAAGATCCTAGTGAACTCATGCTCGATAGCGATGCCAACCTGGACTATCGAGTCATGCAGGGATGTTTGCGACGCAGCTTTAATGATGCTAATTTGCCATCAAGCATCGGTATTGATAATCGCCAATTTTCTGAATTCTTTAAAAATCAGACTAAAGGATTTTTTGATAAGATGCGGGGCGATTGCATTCCGTATGCAGTGGCATTTACAACGCGCAATCGTTTTGATTCATTAAGCATTATGAATGGTCCTGTACAGGATGATAAAACGGAAGTTTGGACATTTACACCATCTGCTTTTGGTGGATTCTTAGTACAACAAGATCTTCTCAGAAATGAATCCAAAAACCTAACAGAAATTCGGGTGCCTTTAAGAGAAGTTTTATATGACCCACGCAAACTAGGCGATAAGTTACCAGTGGAATTAGTCTGGGAACTGAACTCAATCATCAAGCAGATTTATCCAGAGGACAATAATTCGCTTGAAAATACTAATAGCGTTGTGCGACTCATTATCGACTTTGGCGACCGCGAAAGATGGGCGCAGATTTGGGCTGTTGAGATTATCGATCCCAATAATAAAGAAGTATTTGCTAGCGCCTTTTGGGTCGAACGGAGTGATATACCTGGCGGCTTCTTTACCAGTGGCGGTGAATCCCTTGAGCACTCTTTCTGGACTAACCCACTAAGCTATCGACGCATCTCCCGCGGAGTGGGTATGGTACGCGCCGGCAAAGCGAAACGCCCCAAGAGTAATACTACCGTTGTCCAACCAGCACCAGCCAAGCAGCGCTATCGCACCCATATGGGAATTGATTACGCAGCGCCGATTGGCACACCAATCTTCAGTGTAGCCAACGGTAAAGTAGCGCATCTTGGCTATAACGGCGCATTTGGCAATCTGATTGTTTTAGAGCATCCGGGTGGCTATCGCACTTTCTATGCGCACTTAAGTAATTACAATCCAGAACTTGAGTTGGGAAATGAAGTGCGTCGTGGCCTTGAAATTGGTTACGTTGGATCTACCGGGCGATCAACTGGACCCCATCTCCATTTTGAACTGAGAAAAGATGGTGTTTACATCGACCCCTATTCAAGCAAAACACAACTCGATCTATGGTCAATGCGGGATAGCGAAAGTGGACAACTCACAAGAGAGGTTTTACTACTAGGCAGCCCACTTGCTTATCAAGCCAAGTAATCCTTAGCTCCGCAAATAAATAGGGCCCAATGGGGCCCTATTCTTTTGACAATATTTGAGTTATTAACCAAGCACGAGCACAGGTAACTTAGAGTGCACAATGACTTCGTGGGTTTCGCTACCTAATAAAACACCTTTGATACCGGTGCGTTTATGAGAAGCCATCACAATCACATCTGCTTTTGCTTTTTTGGCGCCATCTAAAATACCTTCAGCAAGATTTGTATTAGAGATATGCAAGGACTTAGCCTTGATACTTGCGCCGAGGCTGGTAGCTGCCTTTTTGAAAACATCTTTTGCATAGGCTTCACAAACTTTTTGATGCTCTTTTGCAGAGACTCCGTAGCCCATCGAGCTGTCGGAATACACCAAAGGAGGTAATGGATCAGATACGTATACCAAGGTTACGGCAGCGCCATCTGCCTTAGCAAGTTCTGCAACCTTTTTTAAAGACTTTTTGCTGACCTCTGAACCGTCAACCGGTACTAATAAATGCTTAAACATATCTACCCCCTTAAATTGAACTAATAACGTTCTCTTTCTATGATAATACTTATTATTAATCTATAAAAGATCAAAGGGGAACTTAATTGCTCAAGTATCTAGGAATCTACTTTACTTTTTTAATCACCCTCCTTGCGGTGGATTTAACGTGGCTTTTAGGAATCGCAAAGAACCTCTATCGCGAGGAAATGGGCGATCTCATGGCTAGCGAACCCAAGCTCATTGCCGGCTTAGCGTTTTACCTTCTCTATGCTTTAGGCGTCTGTATTTTTGTTATTGCGCCTGCACTCTCAAAACAGTCTCTGATCTATGCACTGCAATATGGTGCCCTCTTTGGATTTTTTTGCTACATGACCTACGACCTGACCAATCTAGCCGTCATTCGAGACTTCCCTACGAAATTAGCATTCGTTGATATTGCCTGGGGATCTGTAGTAACAGGTCTCTCTGCGGGATTGGCGTATTGGGTAGGCGATCGACTGTCTTAAAACAAAGATGTTTTTTCATCCCAGAATCCTAGACTCATTTAAGGGCTATAACAGCACCTTATTAACCAAGGATGTTTTAGCAGGCTTAACAGTAGGTGTCGTAGCGCTGCCTTTGGCTATGGCTTTTGCGATTGCCAGCGGGCTTAAACCCGAAGCGGGAATTTTTACCGCCATTATTGCTGGCGGTCTCATTTCACTATTGGGAGGAAGTCGCGTTCAAATCGGTGGACCGGCCGGTGCATTTATTGTGGTTGTATACGGCATTGTTGAACGCTATGGCATCCCTAATTTATTGCTAGCTACAGCAATGTCTGGGGTGTTCCTTTTATTGATGGGAATATTCAGACTGGGAACTCTGGTGCGATTTATTCCGATCGCTGTCATCATTGGCTTTACAAATGGCATTGCCTGCTTAATCGGTCTATCGCAAATCAAAGATTTCTTTGGTTTAAGGATTGAGAAAATGCCTGCTCAATTTTTTCAGTCGATTCACGCTTTATACAACGCAGCAGATACGGTCAACCCCACTGCACTAAGTTTGGCCTGCGGAAGTCTAGCCATCATTATTGGCTGGAAAAAAATTCAGAAGCATTTAGGCTGGCTCTGCCATCTTCCAGGCACAGTCGTAGCAATGTTTCTAGCTACTCTCATTACCGCTCTCTTTAACTTGCCAGTCGATACGATTGGTAGTCGATTTGGTGGCATCCCTTCGAGCCTCCCCCATTTTGAATGGATCTCAATTGGTTGGGGCACAGCACAATTTATGGTGATCCCTGCTTTAACACTAGCGCTACTCGGCGCTATTGAGTCTCTACTCTGTGCACGCATTGCCGACAGCTTAATACATGATCGTCACGAATCCAATCAAGAGCTGATGGCGCAAGGTATTGCTAATTTAGTGACGCCATTTTTTGGCGGAATGCCCGCAACTGGCACTATTGCCCGGACTGTCACCAACATCGAAAGTGGTGGCAGATCGCCGCTAGCAGGCGTTGTTCATGCGCTTACTTTATTGCTTGTGGTGCTGTTTGCTGCTCCTCTGGCAAAAAATATTCCTTTGGCAAGCTTGGCTGCAATCCTAATGTATGTCGCTTGGAATATGGGTGAATGGAAAAAGTTTGTGGACTTAAAACAATTCCGACTACCTTATCAACTCACTATTGTGAGTGTATTTTTGCTCACAGTGATTTTAGATCTTACTGTCGCAGTACAGGTAGGTCTACTCTTTGCCTTTATCACTTTTATCTATCGCATCTCAAGCCTATCACGTTGCGAGCTAGCGGATGCTAGCAGCTTCAGTCAACTCGAAAATCAACAGGGTCGTATTGATGCCTATCGAATTTACGGTGCTATCTTTTTTGGAGCAGTCAAATTACTAGAAAAGATTGAAGAAAAATTACCTTCTCAAGTTTTATTAATTGATCTGAAGAATGTAATCTATGTAGATACTTCTGGGATGGAAACTATTACTGAATTAGCGCATCTTTGCAAAATACGTAATATCAAATTGATCATCTGCGGTTTAGAGCATCAGCCTTATGAGATGGCACAGCGTAGTGGTTTCTTACAAACCTTACCATTAGATTGTCTGTACCCAGATTTACTCTCAGGGATTGCGGCTGCAACACAGCACTAAACGATATAAATTAATACCGCCTGCAGTAAATAGTAGTGATAACAAATCGCTTTAATACTGTTTGTCATTACTCATGAACTTGGTTTATCTATCCAGCCATTTCGACGCTCATAAATCACAAAGAGAACTCCCCACATCACGACGGCAACATAAGCCCATACCCAAGCAATTTGAGAAGAACGCGAACCAGAAATATCCAACACAAAACCAAAAATGGCGGGGCCCATTAAGCCACCACCAAATCCCATGAGCGAATGCAATCCCATGGCAGCACCCTTAATATTTTCTTGAGCGCTAATGACTAAGCCGGCCGTTAAGGTAGCAGAGTCAGCCATGATAAAAATGGCATGCCCAATTGCTAAAGCCACAATTAACCACCAGGAGTGGCCTGTGGAGGAAGCAAGCGCAACACCCAGCACTGCACTTGTCAGCATCACAATACAAACCCACTTTTGACGCCCCACTCGCAGAGCAATCTCATTACCCAAAATCGAGGAAGGCACCCCAAAGAAATTGATGACTCCAGCTAGGGTAGTGGCAGCTAGAAAAAAGGATTCCCCAGATGCCGCTGTACAAAATGCAAAGAAAGCCACAAGCCAACTTCGAGAGGCAAATAATTCAAGGGAGTGAGCGGTGTAACCAAAGATAAATCCAGAGGCCTTTTTGTTTTGCAGCACTAACTTCCACTTATCCACTGGAAAGATGTCGCGCAAACGGATTTGGATAGGCCCTTTCCATTGCTCATGCGCAAGTGGCGGTATGAATATCAAGACAATCAGAAATGCAGTAAACGGCCCTAGAGCAATGATGCCAAATACATAGTGCCACCCTAGTGCACTCAATATCCAGCCAGAACATAAATAAGAAAAGCCAGTACCAATTCCAAAGAAGGCCGTATAGAAAGCAATGTGACGTGTCAACTCACCAGACTGAATTCGGTCAGACAAAATTTTAAGGCCTGGCATATAGGTCCCCGCAAGACCTGCACCATTGATTGCCATAAAGAACATCGCTGTCCAAAAATTACTGGCAAAGAGACTCATTCCCAATAAACCAGAGGTCGCAGAAAGACCACCAACCAGATATACCTTACGAGCATCTATGCGATCGGTTAATGCTGTAGCCAGAGGTACGGCAAGCATATAACCAAAGAAGAAAGCACTAGCAATCAAGCCTGATTGAAGATTACTTAAATGCCATTCCTCTTGCAAAGGGGTGAGGACAACGGCATAACAGGCGAAACCCAGTAAAGCACAGGTTTGCGCCATAAGCATAAGAGGGGTATAGCCAGCCGATCGAAAGCGCATAAAGTATCAGTAAAAACGTGAACCTATTCTACTCGCCCAAGTCCTCCAAGACCCGCTACACTAATGAAAAGAAGATGGAGACAAGATGAAAAAAATACGGATTCTGAGCTGCTACATTGGTCTTATCCTTGGCTTTACCAGCACTCTAGTATTAGCTGATAACTACCCCTCAAAACCCATTAAGGCTATCGTTCCATTTGCACCCGGTAGTGCTACCGATCAAATTGGACGAGCATTTGCAGCCAAAATGGCCGAGTCTCTCGGTCAAGCTGTTGTCATCGAAAATCGCCCTGGCGCAAACGGCATGATTGGGGCAGACGTAGTGGCCAAATCTCCTGCCGATGGATATACCCTTTTATTTGGCACGAATAGCACTAATGCAGCGCTAAAAAGTTTGGTCAAAAATTTACCGTATAACCAAGACACTGCATTTACGCCAATTGGTTACTTTGGTTCAGTTCCACTCATCGTCGCAGTCAATAATGATCTTCCGGTGAAATCTCTCAATGGCTTTGTCTCCTTAGCAAAAGCGGATCCTGGAAAAATGACTTTTGCTTATGCCAGTACATCACAACGGGTTTCATCAGAAATGTTAGCCAATGCTGCTGGCATCAAAATGACTGGCGTCTCTTATAAGGGTGGCCCCAATGCCATGACCGATTTAATTGGCGGTCAAGTCAATATGTTTACTGCTGACTTTGCAGTAACCTTGCCTCAAGTGCAAGCAGGAAAAATTCGTGGTCTAGCAGTGACCTCACTCAAGCGCTCGCCTGCTATTCCAGAGTTACCTACCGTGAACGAAGCATTAGGAATCAAGAACTATGAATTGATTGCTTTCTTTGCAGCCTTTGGTCCTGCCGGCATGCCCAAAGATGCGGTGATGAAGCTCAATAAGGCTATCAATGATGCTGCTAAATCTAAAGATTTAACTGAACGATTTGCTTCGATAGGTTTTGAATCTCAACCTGGAACACCTGAGGCACTCGGTCAAAAAATCAAGTTTGAAACTGCCAAATGGGCGCAAGCTATTAAAGCAGCTGGCATGGAAGCAGAGTAATTTACTGCTGACTACGATACGGTGAGTCTTGAAAACCGTTTGATCTATAAGTGAGGACTAAGGTATCGCGATAGCCATAGTCTGCCAGTGGCTGAATTGGCGTGGATTCATGGATCATGCGCTCATCATTCATGAGGAGCAATGACCAGGGTTGCGTCAAAGTAAAGCGTAAACCAGCAGAGCCTTTAGCATCGAATATCCTGGTCTCACCACCTTTGATACCAACCCGATCTAGTAAAAATACAGCGACAAAATCTACGCCATCACGGTGCGCCCCCTCTGGCGTTGGGCGACCAATTCCATCAGTGGTATCAATCCGAAATTGATGGGCTTCCACAAACCAAGTAGTGACAGGCTTTATGCTACTGAATACATTTGCCAAGCCAAGTAGTACAGCCTGCCATGCTGAATCATCAAGGACGTTTGACTGAATAGGTTCAAACCAACGCTCAAGGCCGCCATGTAATGCGTTGTAGTCAAGCGACTGCCAATGCGCACGATGAGGCACTAAAGTCAGTGCATTATTTTTAATCTCGTAACTGGCGTGACGACGAAAACGATAACGACCGCCATCCTTGAGATAAGGGTCACGTGGTAAGCCTTCCCAATACTGAGTGAGATTCTGTAAATTAACTAAAGAGGCTTTACTAAGCTCTGCAACTGTTTCAGCAGATACTACTGCAAAACCATCATCCTGCAGAGCCTGCGGGATGTCTTTAGCTGGAGTTAATGCAGGAGATAAATGGGCTGAAGTCATCGTTTCATTTTAGGGCAATCAGCCACCAGAGATTAATCCAGCTGCGCACCTGATGCCTTCACGATTTTTGCCCATTTAGCCAACTCCTCCTTGAGCAGGCTACTGAGCTTTGCTGGTGGTACGGGACTTAAATCCAAACCTTGCGCAATCAACTTCTCGCGCACATCTGGCTTAGCCATCATCTTATCCATTGCCACCTGAATCTTCTTCACCGCGTCTGCTGGCGCACCAATCGGTGCAAATAAAGCGACCCACACTTCGCCTACGCAATCAGGATAGGTTTCTGCAATGGTTGGAATTTCTGGGGCAGCACTAGAACGTTTGGCTGAACTAATTGCAATAGCTTGCAGCTTGCCCGCCTTAATGTAATTTAAGGCAGATGGCAGACTAGCAAATGCCAGTGGCACCTGACCTCCCAAGACGTCATTAATTGCCGGTGCTACACCTTTATAAGGAATGTGCTGCATATCTACACCTGCACTGGTATTGAGCATCGCGCCCAAGAGATGGCTGATAGTTCCATTGCCAGCAGATGCATATGAAAGTTCACCGGGTTTCTTCTTAGCAGCAGAAATCACATCAGCGAGTGTTTTGTAAGGAGCGCCAGGTGGTGACACTAAAACGTAAGGCGTAGCCCCAATATAGTAGAGAGGAACAAAATCATTGATTGGATCAAAGCCAGGATTTTTATAGAGGGCAGGATTAATCGCTTGTGCACTATTAATCGTGAGCAACAAGGTATAACCGTCTTTTGCTCCACGCGCCACACTTTGCGTACCAATATTACCGCCAGCACCAGGTCTATTTTCAACGACTACTGAAGAGCCAATAGCATCTCCAAAGGCCGGTGCAATTAAGCGAGCAACAATATCATTCGTACCGCCAGCCGCCTGTGGCACAACCAATGAGATTGGCTTATTAGGGTAAGGCTGGGCAATCACCAATGAAGATAGTAAGAGCCCGATGAGTAGGCCTGCTAAAGCAGTGTATTTTTTATACATATTGTCTCCGTTAAGCATATAGCTGTTTTAAGCGAGCTCTGACATCCCCAACATGTCCCTTGAGGTCATACAGCTCTTTTGAATCCATCATAGATACTTTGATGTTACCCACCCGCCTTTCAATAGCCTCAAGATCTTTCATATTTTTATCTTTGAGATCTGGGTTAAAGGCGTTTTTCTCAAGCTCTCGTAGCTCTGCGTAGACTTGCGCGAGCTTCAGTCGTAGTAAAAAGTTTTTAGCTGACGGAATGTAAGTAAATAAGGGAATAAAAATCACCAGTAGCGGAATCACAATCTTGACGAAGCGCCCGACCCATACTGCTGTCCAAAATGGGAGATGGCGGTGCAAGAAAGATGGTCCATCTTTTAAGTAAATTTCGGCATCTACATGGAGTGGAAAGTCCATGCCAATACTAGAAGGAAACTCTCCTGGCTTTTGTATACGTGAATAAGACTTCAAAATATCGTAAGAGGCACTGAGCAATAGGGAGATCATTGCGGGACTCACATTGTCATGCGCTACTAAAGTGGCTGTCGGAGCTATCACCTGAATCTCCTGGCGAGGGAGATCGTATTCAATACTAAGCAGACCGCGTGGAACACTGACTTTAGATAAATAAATTAAGTTACGAGTGTATGCATCTGCCTGATCAAAGCTCATTAAACGAATGCCTGGGATTTTGTAGAACTTTTCTAAAATCGGGGCTTCAGCAGCAGCCACAATAAATGCTGCGTCTAGTTCCCCACTATTGAGTTTTGCTAAGGCCTCATCCGACTTTAATTTTTGCGCAGAAAATTCATTTTCAGAAATGCCGCTAATTTTTAAGAGGGCTGTACTAAGTGCCAGTGTTCCGCTACCCTCATTACCAATGGCAACACGCTTACCCTTTAACTGCCCCAAGACCTGCAGTCTTCCGCCATCATTTTTAAATCCTGGCTCCCGGTACCAAACCCAAACAGGTTCATAGAACATTCCTGCGACAGAAACTAAATTGGGATATTTACTAACATCTGCAACACCACCTTGAACCATCGCAAAGTTCACGCCAGACTTGAGGTCACTGAGTAAGGCTAAATTATCGATCGTTCCACCAGTAGTTTTGACTTCCAAATTCACACCGTCGGCTGCAAGCTCCTTCTTTAAGCGCTCACCAAACTGGTAATACAAACCCGTTGGAAAACCGGTAGCCATTTCAATTGCTTTGGGTGGCGGCGGCACCAGAATCCACAAGACAGCAAAAATAGAAAACAGCAACACGCAAAAGCCAATGGCAATTGCTACAGGATTGTAAATTTTTTGTTTTAGAGAATTCATAAGGCCTCTATGGTGTATTGCTTGCGGCTAACTGCCATGCTATCAATTTATTGGCGAACTTGATCGACTAATAGCTTAACTTGATTTGATCCGACTTTAACGGTTTGAACTGCAGAGATCAAATCTCCTGCCTCAGCCCTAGCCATACCCGTTTTAGAAATTCTCACTTCAATAGAAACTTCGGATAACTTTGAGATAGGCGCGCTTGGATTCATGGCCAAGACATCGGTTAAAGCAAAACTCATTGGAAATTCAGTCACAGGCGCTTTCAGAACGGCAACTGGCATCCGTTCGCCTAATGGGCGTGCGATTACCAGCACTATATCGCCAGGATTCACTTTAGATTTAAGGCCAGCAACGATCTCAATCTTCCCACTAACGCCCTTACTACTAACAACCGCAGTATTGGTGCCCACTAAACCACCTTTAGAGCGTGCCTCGCCAATAGAACTTTCAATCGCCCGCGCCTCTTCAGAGCCTGGCGGCAATTGTTGAGCCAGCTTTTCCCAAGTTTGCACTGCCACCTTGTAATTGCCACTAGCAAAGGAGGCTGTTCCCGAAAGCCAAAGTGCTAATAAATTCTTGGGGTCGAGTTTTAAGGCCTGATTGATCAGTTGCAATGGCTTTCCTGAGAAGTTGCCGTTTGCATTGGCTACTAAGGTATCTGCATACTCTGCCAGAAGCTCTGGATCATTATTGATAAAGCTGCCTGCGCGACCATATGCCTTTGCAGCATCCTCATTGCGCCCCAAGATTCGATAGGAACGCCCTAACATTGCCCAACCCTGCAGATTATCTGGATCTTTTTCCATCTTGAGGGCAAAATCAGCAACCATTTTTTCAACGCCAACCTGGCTCATGGGTTTTTGATCGCCCTGTTGAGCAATACGAACAACATCGCCCAAGGAAAAATACAAGCCAGAAGATAGCAGCACAATAAAGGCGCAAACACCGATGACTACTTTTTTAGTAGAGCCCATGACTGCCTTGTCATCTTCTTCATTGGTATCTTGAAAAAGACGTTGGCGCATTTCTGCATGGCTCATCTCGTACTCTTGCGCATTAATCGTTCCAGCAGCTTGCTCAGCCGCTAATTTATCAAGCTCTTCACGATAAATCGCAGCATTCATCTGGCGGCGAGAGGTGCCCTCATTTTTTCCTGAGAAGATAAATGGTCGCAGCAATAAAAACAATACCAGCGCAAGCAATAAAAAGGCAGGGATGAAGAAACTAGCCATGGATTCCATCCCGATCATTTTTGCCAAGTGTATTTAGTAAGGCATCGATTTTTTGATTGTCTGCTTCAGATAGCACCTTAGTCGCAGCCATCGTATTTCGACGACGCAAGTAAGACATTAAGAAGGCGATGCCAATGGCTAAGATCACAAATGGTCCAATCCACAGCAGCCAAGTAATGGGCTTTACCGGTGGGCGATATAAAACAAAATCGCCATAGCGCTCAACCATAAAAGCACGAATTTGCTCATCGCTCTTACCCTCTTTAATGAGGGTGCGGATTTCTCTGCGAAGATCATTTGCCAAATCCGAACGGGAGCCAGCTAAAGATTCATTTTGACAAACCAGACAACGCATTTCTTCAGAGATACTAATAAGACGTTGTTCCGTTACCGGATCATCAGCCAATGGAGCGGCATTATTTGCATAAGCGGCATGCAAATACAACGCTGACGCGAGCACTAAAAAAATAGATTTCATGATTTTTTTAGCTCGGCCAATAAAGGGTAAATCTTGTTGTTCAAAATAAGCGGGGTTAGCGGGCCAATATGCTTGAAGCGAATTACGCCCGCTTGATCAATCACGTAAGTTTCAGGAACACCATACACACCATAATCAATGCCCACTCGGCCGTTGGCATCGAATGCAGAAAGCATATAGGGATTGCCCTGTCTTTCTAACATCACTAGAGCGTCTTCACGTTTATCTTTGTAATCAAGACCAATCAAGGGTGCCTGTCCAGACTTTGCTAGTTCAACCAAGACAGGATGTTCTTCTCTACAGGCTACACACCAAGAAGCCCAAACATTCAAGATCCAAACTTGACCCTTCATGCTTGCTGGTGAAAATGTTTTATTCGCTTGCGCTAACTGAGCAATGTCAAAAGCGGGCGCAGGCTTATTAATCAAAGGGGAAGGAACTTCATGCGGATCACGATTAAGACCAATAGCCAAAAAGATCACGAGCACAACAAACAGCAATAAAGGTATTAAAAATTTAGCCTTCATGGTGTCGCTCTTTTTAAGCTCATTCGATAGCGCTTATCGGAGATGGCGAGAATGCCGCCTAAGGCCATGAACAAACAACCACCCCAGATCCAATCTACGAACGGCTTGTAATAGACCCGCACAGCCCAAGCTTGATCGTCTATAGCCTCGCCCAAGGAAACATAAATATCTCTGGTTAAACCCACATCAATAGCAGCCTCGGTCATCGGCATCGTAGAGGAAAAATAGCTCCGCTTTTCTGGATAGAGGGTTGCTTCAGTGCTACCGTTCTTAGTTAATAAGAATGTGCCACGCATGGCTTGATAATTCGGGCCGGGCGCCTTATTAACACCAACGAGCTGAATCTGATAACCGCCCACACTGACAGTATCGCCAGCCAACATGCGCACATCTTTTTCTTCCTGATAGGCGCCAACCATCGTGACCCCAATCACAAAGATCGCGATACCCAAGTGAGCAACTTGCATTCCGATAAATGAACGGGTTGGTTTACCCAGCTTTGCTTGTCGAGCGATTTGCATGCACCCAGAAGCAATCACCCAAAAAGCCAACAAGAAACCAAGCCCAGCGAGCCAAGTAAATTCACCCATCATCAAAGGAATACCTAAACCAGCTAGAACTGCAACCAAGCCAGCGAGCCATAAACGCTTGATCACTGTCAGAAGATCAGTATTTTTCCAATGGGTCCACGGGCCAATACCCATGAGCACTAATAGTGGAATCATGATCGGCACAAATACGCTATTGAAATAAGGAGGGCCTACTGAAATCTTTCCTAAGTGGAGAGCATCAATTAATAAAGGATAGAGAGTGCCCAACAATACTGATCCTGCTGAAACCACCAAGAACACATTGCCTAATAAAATAAAGGTTTCTCGAGAACTCAAACTAAATTTGCCGCCCAAGGTATTTTTAGGAGCGCGCCACGCATACAAAGCCAATGAAGAGCCGACGACAAGTGATAAGAAAATCAAAATAAAGATACCGCGCCTTGGATCAGTCGCAAATGCGTGAACTGAAGTCAATACGCCTGAGCGCACCAAGAATGTCCCCAACAAGGAGAGTGAGAAAGCAGTAATCGCAAGCAGTACTGTCCAACTCTTAAAGCCACCGCGCTTTTCAGTTACCGCCAAAGAATGCAATAAAGCAGTGCCAACCAGCCATGGAATAAATGAAGCATTTTCCACAGGATCCCAGAACCACCAACCGCCCCAACCTAATTCGTAATAAGCCCACCAGGAACCCAATGCAATACCAAGCGTCAGAAATACCCATGCAGCAGTTGTCCAAGGGCGTGACCACCGTGCCCATGCGGCATCTAATCTACCGGACAGCAAAGAGGCTATGGCAAAGGCAAACGCTACCGAGAAACCAACATAACCCATATACAACATCGGTGGATGAAACACCAAGCCCGGATCTTGTAATAAAGGATTGAGCGAGCGACCGTCTTGAGCTGCAGGCAATAAGCGCTCAAATGGATTAGAGGTAGTTAATACGAACAATAACAATCCACTGGTTACTAAACCCAATACGCCAATCACTCTAGCAACCATGAACTCGTCTAAGGCTTTAGAGAGTTGAGCTACTAAAATGGTCCAGGTACTTAATAAGAAGATCCAGAGCAATAAAGAGCCTTCATGACCACCCCATACCGCACCTAAGCGGTAGATGACCGGCATTTGCGAATTGGAATGCTCAGCAACATACAGTACTGAAAAGTCATTCGCATAAAAGCTCCATGCCAAAATGACGAAGGCAGTTGCCAAGAGCATGAAGACTGTTTGGGCAGCAGGTCTAGCGAGAACTAAGAATTCTCGGCGACCATAATGAGCGCCTACAAGCGGCAAGACCCCTTGAATGAGGGCGATACATAAAGCCAAAATGAGCGCGTAATGCCCAAACTCAGGAATCATTTATTGCTTCCATTTTTTTGCGCTTGCTCTAGGGCATGCTTTGCTTCGGGAGGCATATAGTTTTCATCATGCTTTGCTAGCACTTCACTAGCAACAAATTCACCATTGGGATTAAGACGACCTTGGATAACTGCGCCCTTACCCTCTTTAAATAAATCTGGCAGGATTCCGGTATAGGACACGGGAATATCTTTCACAAGATCAGTAATCACAAAGTGAACTGTCAAGCCATCGCGCTTTACAGAGCCATCCTTAACCATGCCACCAATGCGAAAGGCTTGGCCTTGTGGCGCCTTACCAGCAGCCACTTCGCTTGGGGTGACATAAAGTGCAATATTGCTATTGAGCGCATTCAAAATCAACATTGCAGCGATGCCAATGACCACTAAGGCAGCAACAATCATGAGTGCACGTTTATATCTAGGCTTCACTGACTACTTTCTTGATCAAACTGTTCTGCTAAACGCTCTTGCTGAAGTCTGCGAATAATTGCTTTTTTGCGAACCCGAATACTCATAGGCTCCCACAATAAAACCGCTGCACAAACACCAAAACTACTCCATACATAGAGTGCGTAGCCACCCATTGCAAAAAACTCTGCTGGACTATTCCACATTAGCTTTTCACCTCTTCTAATTGTCTCACCCAATCCGTATGGGCTTCACGCTCCAGGATAATGGTGCGGACGCGCATCAAGCCTACTGCAATGGAGTACATCCAGAAGCACAGAGTCATTAATAACATTCCTAGCAACATGGTCTGTGCCATGGCTGGGGCCTTAGTCAAAGATACTGAGGCGCCTTGATGGAGGGTATTCCAC
This sequence comes from Polynucleobacter sp. UB-Siik-W21, assembly GCF_018687415.1. NCBI lineage: Bacteria > Pseudomonadati > Pseudomonadota > Betaproteobacteria > Burkholderiales > Burkholderiaceae > Polynucleobacter > Polynucleobacter sp. UB-Siik-W21. The sequence continues at coordinate 1,646,211 of NZ_CP061289.1, forward strand.
CACTTCACTGAAAAATAAATAATGGGCACATTGACCACACCGACCAAAGCCAAAATCGCGCCCGCTTTATCTGCTCTGCGCGGATTATCGATTGAAGCCTGTAAGGCAATGAAACCTAAATAGAGGAATAACAAAATCAGCTCTGAAGTGAGGCGGGCATCCCATACCCACCAAGCACCCCACATGGGCTTACCCCAGAATGCACCTGTCCATAAGGATAGAAAAGCCATCCAAGCACCAATGGGTGCTAGCGCTTGTGCCATCATGGCTGATAGGCGAGTATTAAAAATCAGCCCTAAACCTGCCCATGCTGCCATCACTACGTAGATGAACATCGACATCCAAGAAACTGGCACATGAACAAAGATAATTCGATAGCCCTGGTCTTGAACAGCATCCACTGGTGCCACAAAGAAACTGACCCAAAGACCGGCTACCCCAAAGATAGCAGTCAAAACCCAAAAGAGTGGAATCAGCTTTCCCGCTAATGGATAAAAGGTACTGGGGCTTGATAACTTAAACCAGTTCATCAGGCGGTTATTAGAAAAATTATTTGTATCAGTCATTCAATCGCAATCTTTACAGCGGTAGCACTAACCCAAGGGACAAATGCTAAAGCCAAAATCAATAAAGCGCCCAACAAGGAAAAATGTCCAGAAGTCTCTAGTCCCACACTACTGGCATATACTGCCCCAGCGCCAAAAATCAGCACGGGAATATAGAGGGGCAGGATCAATAAGCTCATCAATACGCTCCCACCCCGGACGCCCAGAGTTAAGGCTGCGCCAATAGAGCCCAATAGCGAAAGTACCGGGGTGCCCAGTAACAAAGTTCCCATTAATACATAAAGGGAGCTTGGATCAAGATCAAACTGAATCCCAATCACTGGCGCCAAAATGACCAATGGCAAGCCACAAACAAGCCAGTGCGCAATGATTTTCCCAGCAATCAATAAAACCATCGGCTGCGGTGAGAGAACGATTTGCTCTAAAGCCCCATCAGCGTAATCGGCCGCAAACATCCGATGCAAGCCCAGTAAGGTGGCCAACAAAGCAGCAACCCAGATTACGCCTGGAGCGATTTTGCGAAGGAGCGCGGCATCCGCACCAATGCCTAAAGGAAATAAACTTGTCACCACGACAAAGAAAAATAATGCCGTTAGCACCTCACTCTTGCGACGCATTACCAAGAGCAAATCTCGTTGAATCATGGCAAATAAGGCGCTCATAAATCCAGCACCTTCACATGAGGGAGGTTTATAGTCTGGTGGCTCGTCAGTACTAGCAAGCCACTAGCAGCAAGATGCTCGGCAATCAGGTTCTCTAGTTCAGTAACTGCATTGCTATCTAAGGCATTAAATGGCTCATCCAAAATCCATAGACGCGCTTGACGCGTCAACATCCGCGCCATGATGACTCTGCGCTTTTGTCCTGCTGATAAATAATGCACTGGTAAATTTTCACGGCCACGCAAACCAAAACGCCACAAAGCAGCCAATGCCTGATCAAGAGAAAGCTTGACATCATCGAGTGCTGCATACATTTGCAAATTTTCGAGAGCGCTTAACTCTTCTTTGAGCGCATCACGATGACCTAAAAATAATAATTCGCGATGATAGTGAGCTGGCTCAGAAAAGATGGATTGTGCATTCCACAATACTTCACCAGACTCAGGCTTAGATAAGCCAGTCAAGAGACGCAATAGACTCGTTTTACCAACCCCGTTTTCACCACGAACATGCAGGCAGTCACCAGCAGCAAGCTGAAAACTCAGACCAGAAAATAAGCTTCTGTCGCCACGCACACAGGCCAAAGCGCGTGCTTCAAGCGCTTGACTAGATTGACTGGAAGTTGGGGAAAGATGGGCTGTCATGAGTGTTTTGGCATGAATCAAACCGCCAAACGCATTGTCCAAGAGCACCTACAGGCTGTCAAACGTACAGAAAGGGATTTTTGAGAATAATCTCTTTTAATTCAATTGCTTACAAGATTATAAGCGGAGTTTAACGGCAAGTCTCTAAATGCCTAAAACACTATTCTGGCTTGATACCCGCGCTTTTAATAATTTTCCCCCAGCGGGCTGACTCTTTCTTTTGGAAGGCCCCAAATGCTTCAGGTGTCATAGCGTAATACTTGGCACCCTCAGACTCCAACTTTTTTTGCACCGCTGGCTGCTGCATAATTTTGCTCACATCATCATGCAGTTTTTTGACGATAGCGGGTGGCGTTCCTACTGGCGCAAATAGACCAATCCAATTTTTAACATCAAAACCGGGAAGGGTTTCGCTAATGCTCGGTAAATCGGGCATCGATGGATCTCTAGTGGCACCAGTCACTGCCAAGCCCCGCAACTTATCACTCTTCACATATGGAAGAATGGTGGGCATGGTTGCAAACATGACTTGAGTTTGCCCACCGATTAAATCGGTAATCGCCAAGGCATTTCCTTTGTACGGAATATGCGTCATGTCCACCTTAGCAGTCATTACAAAAAGCTCTCCTGCTAAATGACTAGCAGTTCCAATACCCCCTGAACCATAAGATACTTTTCCTGGGTTCGCTTTTAAATAGGCAATCAGCTCACTCACATTTTTCACTGGAAGACTTGGGTTAACAGCCAATAAACCTTCAGCATCAAGAACAAAAACTACCGGAACAAAATCTTTCAGCGGGTCGTACGGCATATTTTTTACGAGGTAAGGATTAACTGCATGCGTACCGATACTTCCCATAATTAAGGTGTAGCCATCAGCTGGAGACTTCGCAACAAAGTCAGCGCCAATATTGCCACCGCCACCCGTCTTGTTTTCAACAATTGCTGGTTGACCATAAGACTCGCTTAATGCTTGTGCAATGATGCGTGAGAAACCATCAGCGATTCCGCCAGTAGCAAACGGTGAAATAATTTTAATTTGACGATTGGGGTAATTTGCTCCTTGCGCACAAGCAAGTTGAGCACTCAAAAACGTTAATCCCAGAACACAGACTAGTGCAATTTTTTTCACGTTCAATTTCTTAAGAAGATTTATTCAGGGGTGCGGGTGCCAAACCCTGTACTCGATATTTCTGAATCAAATTAGCGACCAAACTCGTACTAATAAATTCCTCTACACAGGCAGTTAAAAACTGAACCGCCTCATGATTGGCATTCTGGGTTGCAATCGCTTGTTGGATTCCAGTAAATTGGCCATCGAGAACCCGTGATCCAGGAATTTTCTGAGCGGCAGTTATGAGGCCTGTTTTCAAGCCTGCTAATGCATCGAGCTTTTCATTCACAAATAAATCATTGCTTGCTTGAATGCTGTCAGCATGAACCAAGGTGGCATGTTGCAGATTACGCTGCAGCCAAAGATCGTAGGCGCTCTTAAAAAAAGAGGCGATGCGGATCCCTGGCCGGTCTACTTGTGACACATTATGAATAGGCGAATTGTCCAATACCAGATAGGTTGCCTCCAACTCAACGTAGGCAGGCGTGAAGGTCACTTTTTTAGCGCGCGCAGGATCTGAGCCCAACAATACAATTCCACACTTTCCACTGGCAGCAGATTCAACCACCTCATCCTGAGTTTCATGGCCAATGAGTTTGAGCTCAACATCTAAGCGGTTGGCAATCTCACGACAGATATCAGGGGCGATGCCAGCAGGCTCACCCGACGGTGAGCGCCCAGTCACTAGCAAAAAGTTTCCAAGATAGACTGCAGCCGAGAGAACGCCGTGAGGAGCAAGCTGGCTCCTCACTTTAGGTGAGATGAAATTCAAGAAAATCCTATCTGCTATGAATACGATTTAAAACTGGACTGTTTCACCTTCTGTCATCGGAACAATCTTGATATTGCTTCCCTTCATCGCCGCCTGGAATTCAGCAAGCGTTCCTTTTGTCATCGGATTGGAGTTGTAGTGCATTGGAATCACCATCTTAGGTTTGATCCAAGTTTTTAATGCATAAGCCGCATCGTCTGGCGCCATAGTGAAGTTGCCACCAATCGGAATCAACACTAAATCTGGTTTGTAGTGTTCGCTGATGAACTTCATATCGCCAAATAAACCGGTATCGCCCATATGCCAAATCTTGAAACCATTTTCAAGTTCAATGATGTAGCCCATTGCTTCGCCTGCAGGATGTGATTCCATCTTTTCAGTAGCCGGATTTTTCCAAACCAGTAAAGAAGAGTGCTCAGCCTGAACTGCAGTTACCTTTACACCTGGCAATGGAGTTACACGACCAGTTTTATTAAAACGCCAGCCGAGATCAGCAGGCAAGATCCCCAATGTAATTAATGGTGTCACCATATCAGCAGGGCCGTACAACTTAGTGTTATTTGCTTTAGCTACTGCAGGTGCATCACCAATATGGTCTACGTGCGCATGAGTTACCAATACCAAATCAATTGGGCCAATTGAAGCCAAATCATTTTTGTACTGTGGGGGAGTTTTTGGTCCGCCAGTAATCCAAGGATCAATCAAAATCATCTTTCCCTGAGGAGACTTAATCCGAAAACCGGCCTGACCGAACCATAAAAGCTCTGTCTTACCTTGTGCACCTGCGCTTGTAGCAGTTTGAGCCAAAGCAAGGCTGCTGCCAGCCAAAAATATTGACAGCAATAAAGCATTTGCAATCGTTTTCTTAAATGAAGCGCTTCCCATGGTTTTGTCTCCTAAGATCTTTTATGTGAATAAGAAAACTATATCCGAAATCGGGTATCAGGGCTGAGCAAGCCTCTTATACGGCACTGCACCAATTCTTAGGGCCAAATGCTTTGTATTTTTGTGACAAGCGTGCTTTGATACAAATGAAAAGCCCCGTAAGAACGGGGCTTGTGCTAATCAACTTCTACTTCTAACTAAGGAATCATCACAATGGCGCCAGATACTTTTCTGCCTTCAGCGGCACGATGTGCATCAGCCGCCTGCTCCAGTGGGAACTTTGCACCGATCTGCACTTTGACATAACCCTTAGCAATGGCATCGAATACCGCTTTAGCGTTCTCTTGCAACAACGCATGTGTCGCGTTATGAGGAAATACTGATGGTCTTGTTAAGAATAGACAACCTTTTTTATTAAGAATCTCTGGCTGAATTTCAGGGGCAGGACCGGAAGCGGCACCAAAGAGTGCAAGCGTACCAAAAGGGGCTACGCAATCTAAAGAACCTAAGAAGGTATCTTTAGCCACAGAGTCATAAACCACATTGGCTTTTTTGCCACCGGTCGCCTTCAATACTTCCTCCACCCAATTGGCATTGGAGTAATCGACAACAGCATCACATCCCGCTGCCTTAGCTGCAGCAACTTTTGCTTGAGAACCAACTGTGCCGACCACAAAAGCACCCAAACCTTTTGCCCAGCCAGCCAAAATTTGGCCAACACCACCAGCAGCAGCATGTACCAATACGATATCACCGGCTTTCACTTTGTAAGTCTTTTGCACAAGGTATTGGGCAGTCATGGCTTTAAAGAAGACTGCAGCAGCAACTTCATCTGAAACATTGTCGGGCACTGGGACTAATTTATCAGCAGCAACATTGCGTGCACTAGCGTATGCACCAATACCTGCATTCATATACATGACACGGTCGCCTACTTTTAAACCAGTGACACCCTCACCCAAAGACTCAACTACACCAACAGCCTCATGACCAAGACCCGTAGGTAATTCAAGCGGGTAAAAACCAGAGCGCTGATAAATGTCGATGAAATTAAATCCAATCGCTGTCTGACGAATCTGCACTTCGCCCTTTGCTGGTGGAGGTAATTCTTTATCAATCACTTGAATGACATCTGCGCCACCCAGTTTATCCAAACTCACTACTCTTGCTTTTGTCACATGTCACCTATTTGTATTTGTTATGAGAAAAAATATCATACAACAAGGGCGTTTTCTTCTATCACTGCCCAAGTACTGTCTCCCAACTTCTTCACTGCCATGGCATATGTCCAACCATCCGGAATGCCACAGCTCCACTCTTTAGGTCCATTCTGTATCAAAACGTTCGTTGAATTTCTGCTGTCGTAATACAGGTGGTAAATTTTTCCATGAATGGGATTGAAGCTAAATTTTGCACTGTGCACCATCTCTGTTGCATCGAGCCTTGCCTGCAAGGCCCTCGCCTGCTTCATCAACACCTCAGCCTGCTCCATGATGCGCTCGTACTCTTGCTTGGCATTTTGACGTGCCACATTTACTGCTTTATCTTTTTCTTCGACTACTTTGATAGGGGCGAAAACAGGGGCGCCAACCTCCATTGGGTATTCGATACCCGCGTGTCTTGCTGGGTCGGTGTCTTCGATTCTCATTGCTTGCCCGTGAAATCTGGTTTTACTGCAAAATTGGTTTTAGTCAGCGATATTGACCGAGAAAGTGTGACACAAAAAGGGAAATTTTGCCGAGAGGTAAAGCAAGCTATTGAATACAGCAGCTACAAACACTAATAAGGAAAGAATTAATGAGTAATGATGTCGCCCTTAACGTTTTAGGGCAGCCCTTGGTTCCCTGTTCTTTTGATCCTCTAACCGGATTCTTGAGGGATGGATGTTGCAAAACCAATTTGGAGGATGTGGGTAGTCATCTAGTCTGCGCAATTGTGAATGATGACTTTTTGCAATTTAGCCTCAGCCGTGGCAACGATCTCATTACACCCATGCCTGCATATCGCTTTCCTGGTCTTGTTGCAGGAGACCAATGGTGTCTATGCATCAACCGCTGGCTCGAAGCAGTAGAGGCTCGTTGCGCACCTTTAATTAAATTAGAGAGCACCAACATCAAAGCCTTAGAAAAAGTATCCCTAGATTTTCTAGAGCAATATTCCAGCGATATTTAGAGACTTCCTAGAAAGCGTCTTTGAAAGCTTATTACTCAGACCATTTTGTATTACCACTGCCATCGGGACATCGCTTTCCAATGGAGAAGTATTCCCGCTTGCGGGATTTAGTCGGCTCGCTTGCTAAGCTGGAGTTACTTGAAGCACCTGCCGCAAGCGATACCCAACTTCTCTATGCACATGACCCGAGCTATCTTCTGAAAGTCATCGAGGGCAAACTGAGTCCTGAAGAGCAAAGAGAGATTGGCTTTCCTTGGAGCGAAAAAATGGTGGAACGCTCACGACGTTCTGCAGGGGCCACTATCGCTGCAGCTAAGACTGCTATAGGTGAAGGCATATCTGGAAATCTTGCTGGAGGCACACACCATGCCTACCGTAATCTTGGCAGCGGGTTTTGCGTATTTAATGACTCCGCAGTTACCGCTCGCACACTCCAAAAAGAAATCAGCCCGCACCTCAAGATCGCTATTATTGATTTAGATGTTCATCAGGGTAATGGCACCGCATCTATTCTTCATCACGATGCCTCTATCTTTACTCTCTCGATACATGGTGAAAATAATTTTCCCTTTAAAAAGGAGAGTAGTGATCTTGATCTGGGTCTTGCCGATGGATGCGATGATCAAACCTATCTTCAATCCCTCAATCAATGCCTCGACAAATTAGACTCTCGCTTTAAAGCAGACTTTGTTATTTACCTTGCAGGAGCTGATCCTCATGAAGGGGATCGCTTGGGCAGACTCAAGCTCAGCAAAACAGGTATGCGTCTCAGAGATGAAACGATCTTTCAATACGCCCTAGATAAACAAATACCCCTGGCATTCTCGATGGCCGGTGGTTATGGCAAGGAAATCGACTCTACTGTCGAGATTCATTTTCAAACCATCCAAACCGCCCTTCACTTCCAACAGCAATACTAGCGTCAGGGCTGTTTTAAACACCGCTTCTAAGACTTCTTCTTGGAAGCACCTTGAGCAGTCGTCAAACTAGTCATACTCTCGACGCTTTTTTCAAAATGACTAAATGAATCTGCCATAGCAGCACGGACTAATTCGAAGTTTTGGAGAGCGTTATTAAACGAGGTTTTAAATACCGAAACATACGCTTCACTACCAGCGGGTGCATTGTTGGTAGCATCATTCACAAAATGAATGAGGTCCATCTTGGAATCCTGAATCATCACTTCCGCAATATCTGCCATTTCTTTATTACCACTTCTCAATACATCGAGTAGCTGTTGGTGATAATGGGCCACTTCTTTTGCAGCATCTTGCAATACTTCAGCATGAACAAAGTCAAAAGCTGTTTTAGGATCCTGAGCTTTCATTAACTCAGCAACCCGTTTCTGAATAAGCTCTGCAAACTCTTCAGTAGCCTTTTGATTGATTTGTGCAATCGCTTGCGCACTCTCCATGGCTACGCGACCGACAACCCTACTTGCATCAATAGCCTTTTGTGGACTTTTGCTCATAACAACCCCTTTCAGTGAGAGAGACGCGATGGATATTTATACCAATCTACTCTCGTTTTAGGGCCTTGCTATAGAGAAATACCAGTAGATCCCAGCATAGGCTTTCGTGCTTATTTTGCTGCGGGGACCTTACTCGTCAGGCTCTTGAGCGTAGCGGCGTCATTCAACTGCTGATCCACTAGATATAAGGTGCCGCCATAGTTAGCCTGCAAGTCATAGCCGGAGAGACCGACTGTATAAAAGGTGATATCTGGGTTGAAAGAGCGAATCGTTCCACCAGAGCCTGCTGAAAAATTAGCATCCACATCGATACCGCCTTTTTGCCCGTCAATCGATGTTAATAAAAATTGGTCAATTGCTGCAGTCGTTTTAAAAACCACAATTTGATATTGATCTTGATAGCCTGCACCCAATCCTTCACCTGTTTTTAAAGCCTGCATAAATACTGGCTCTTTGCGACGTTTGTCATACAAGACGCCCTCACCCCGCGCCACTACGATCAAGACAACATTCACATTGGTTGTGCTAAAGACGGCATAGCCCGGTGCCTTTTCAATATCTTCTTTTACTTTAGGGTTTTGTTTGATCAAAGCATCCAGACCCGTTTTAGCCATCTGGAGCGTTGCCTGTCGTTTCTGAAGAATTTCAGCTTGAGTCAGCGGCTTGCCATCCTTACCGGTCGATTGGCAGCCTGTTAGCAACAATATGCCACAGGCAATTGCTGAAATAAACCGGATGAAAGCTGTAAGTTGAATGGACATGTCGAGAAAGATCTTTCAAAAGGCGTTGAAATAGGCATTTAGGTGCTCAGGATGCCATTATCTGCGCATTGCATTATGGCGATATTTTATTATCAATAAAATCGATTATTTCTATCTAAATTATTCATTATACAAATATACAGATAGCCCCTAGAATGGACTCCGTTGTCAAAACATTAGCAGTTTGATTAACCCAATTTATTCAACAAGAGGAGCACTATGTCTATTATCAACACCACCGTAGCACCATTTAAAACCGAAGCTTTCCACAACGGTAAGTTTGTCACTATTACTGATGAATCTCTCAAAGGTAAGTGGTCAGTTTTGATTTTCATGCCAGCAGCATTCACATTCAACTGCCCAACAGAAATTGAAGATGCGGCTAATAACTATGCTGAATTCCAAAAATTAGGCGCTGAAGTGTATATCGTTACAACAGATACTCATTTCTCACACAAAGTTTGGCACGAAACTTCTCCCGCAGTTGGTAAAGCCAAGTTCCCCTTGGTTGGTGACCCAACTCACACATTGACCAATGCATTTGGCGTACACATTCCTGAAGCAGGCTTGGCATTGCGCGGCACATTCGTTATCAACCCAGAAGGCGTGATCAAGACTGCTGAAATTCATTCCAATGAAATCGCACGTGATGTCTCTGAAACATTGCGCAAGCTCAAAGCTGCTCAATACACAGCAGCGCACCCAGGCGAAGTTTGCCCAGCGAAATGGAAAGAAGGCGCAGCGACTTTGACTCCATCTTTGGACCTCGTAGGCAAGATCTAAATAGATCTCACTCTATAACCAATCAGACTCTCTCCGGAGAGTCTATTGGAGAGGATCAGATCCTGCCCAATAGACTCACTGAAATTGAAATAAAGGATGCACCATGTTAGATGACAATATCAAAACCCAATTAAAAGCATACTTCGAAAAAATCGTTGCTCCAATTACGCTCACAGCCAGCTTAGATGAAAGCCCTGCGGCCGTCCAGATGCTAGAACTTTTAAATGAAGTGGCTGAGCAATCAGACAAAATTAATGTCAAGACGGATGGTAAAGCGGCAAACGTTCCTAGCTTTACTGTCAGTAAGACTGGTGAAGATGCACGCATTACTTTTGCGGGCATCCCAATGGGCCATGAAATGACCTCGTTTATCTTAGCAATTTTGCAAGCCAGTGGCTATCCACCTAAGGTCGAAGAGGACATCATTGCGCGTGTACGCAAGCTAGATGGAAAGTTCCGCTTCCAGACTTTTATTTCTTTGTCATGCCATAACTGCCCTGACGTGGTTCAGGCCTTGAACTTAATGTCAGCCCTCAATCCTCATGTTGAGCATGAAATGATTGATGGCGCTATCTATCAGAATTTGGTAGATCAATACCAAATCATGGCTGTCCCCACTGTCATCCTCAATGGCGAAGTATTTGGTCAAGGGCGTATGGGCGTAGAAGAGATTATTGCCAAACTCGATACTGGCAGTGCCGAAGAGGATGCAGCCAAACTCAATGCTAAGGATAACTTTGATGTGCTAGTCATCGGTGGCGGCCCAGCTGGTGCTGCTGCTGCAATCTATGCGGCGCGTAAGGGCATCCGCACTGGCATTCTTGCCGAACGATTTGGTGGTCAAGTCATGGATACCTTGGGTATTGAGAACTTTATCTCTGTATCTCATACCGAGGGACCAAAGCTCGTGCAAGCATTAGAGCAGCACGTGAAAGACTATGAAGTGGATATCATGAACTTACAACGTGCTAGCGCTTTGCGTAAGACAGGCGATGGCATTGAAGTAGAGATCGCTAATGGCGCGGTATTGAAAAGCAAATCTGTCATCATCAGCACCGGTGCACGTTGGAGAGAAATGAATGTTCCAGGCGAACAAGAATATCGCAACAAAGGTGTCGCCTACTGCCCACATTGTGATGGCCCTCTATTTAAAGGCAAACGTGTAGCAGTGATTGGCGGTGGCAACTCGGGTGTTGAAGCCGCGATTGACTTAGCTGGTGTTGTAAGTCACGTTACCCTGATTGAGTTTGATAACCAATTGCGGGCTGATGCCGTGTTGCAAAAGAAATTATTTAGCCTGCCTAACGTCTCCGTCATTAAAAGTGCTTTGACAAAAGAAGTGTTGGGTGATGGCAGCAAGGTGAATGGCCTGCGTTATCAGGATCGCATTAGCAATGCTGAGCAAACTCTTGCGCTGGAAGGCATCTTTGTTCAAATCGGCTTGTTGCCAAATAGTGAATGGCTCAAAGGCACAGTCGATCTTTCGCCTCGTGGTGAGATCATCGTGGATGCAAGAGGAGAAACATCAGTACCTGGCGTATTTGCTGCGGGAGATTGCACTACCGTTCCTTATAAGCAAATCATTATCGCCATGGGTGAAGGTGCCAAAGCGTCACTGGGAGCCTTTGACTATCTGATTCGGCACTCCGTTAGTGAAGAGGTACCCAGCAAAATTGCTGCTTAGGTAAATGTAAAGTTCTGAGTCGGCCCGAGCTCAGCAAATAAAAACCCCAGAGCAATTTCTGGGGTTTTGTCTTTCCGGGTGATGAAAAACTTAATTTAGCTTACGAGGCATTCCAAAACGGGGTGCATCTTTATATACAGGAGTTGTGCTCACTGGGCCCATACCCATGATTTGGATCTCTGTAGCTCCCTTCATAGCACCATCAAAATGCACTACACCTGCAGGATGAAACATCATACTGCCTGCTGGCAAGCCAACCGTAGTCGCTGGATCCCAACTAGCATCAGTACCTGCATACCAAGTTCCCTTGATGACTGTAACAAAACGATCTTCAGAATGAGAATGGGGTGAACTCATAATGCCCTCAGGAAAGATATTACGAACAACATACATTCCAGGCTTACTAGGATCACCGAATAACACTGCAGTCTTCACGCCTGCAGGCAAATCGCCCCACATCACTTGATCGGGTTTGACAATCACAAAATTCTTAGCAGCGGCTTGTGCGGAGACATGCAGAGATGCAAAGCTCAGAACCGCCATAGCGAAGATTTGTATTGCTAAAGAAAGTCTTTTCATCTATATCTCCAAAATAATTTTTATGTGATGTGAATTACGAGGATTAATCTAGCATGGGCTTATACAGAAGGCTCTAAGGGATTACGCCTAACGTTTATAAAAACTCAGTGTGACTTCGCCTAGATTGATACCAAACTTGCTCATTTGGGCTTTATTAATCATGACTTTTGGTGTTACGAGATACATCCAGTCATCAAACTGAACATGGTAAATGGTGCCATCAACTGGCAAAGCTAAGGTGTATGCCCAGTTGAGAGCATTCCCAGCAGATGAGCCATTGGCCTCACCTACTACGTCATCTGCCTTACCAGTATATTTTCCAGGAGCAACTTCGGTTAGCTTCCAAATGCGTTTCTGCTTTGTGCCATCAGAGTATTCAAAGCTTTCATCTAGAGTACCTACTTTCTTACCATCGACGACCTGCCAGTTCGCTTGAATCAAGACCGTAAAACGTTTGACCACTACTCCGCTGCGATCGGTGAAGATGCCGTAGGCATCAATCGTGCCTGAGAAATACTCACTCAAATCCAATACGGGCTTTTCATTAGCGTATTGAGATACTTTTGGGCCAGCGCAACCCAGCAAGAAGCTGGCACAAAGGATAGCTACACTGAATTTGCTAAAGAATGATTTCATTATGGACAAGCCTCTTGGAAAAGGGGTGGTGGGCAATTCTGCCCAAGTAGTTGCTCACGTAGTTTAGGGGCACTCGTTTTAGGATCTAACCAAATACCAAAAAAAGCTTTAGAAAAATCCGCTCCCGGAATCTGCGCAAGGGGTTTTCCTTCGAAATAAAAAGTAGTTCCCTGGTTGGGTGCGTAAATTGCAGTGAGATTTTGACCTGACTCCACGTTTGGCATAAATGTGGCTAATTGTTTCTCCCAAGCCTGTGCCTGTGTATCTGGTACACCAAGCTTTTTCATCTCATCTGCTGAGCTCTTAGCGATTGCCACACCAGTGAATGATTTTTGATACCGCAAGTCCAGTGCAAATGCTGAAGCATTAGTACTTGCACCTCGATAAAAATTGGCATCATAAATATGAAAGCCCCACCAAGTTAATTTGCCGCTGCCCTGAAGTTTGGCAGGATTCAAGGCTTCATTGATATAGGTCAACTCTCGGGCATTACTATTGGCGCTGAATAAAAAGGCAAGAGCACACAGTTGGATGAATAGGGTTTGGACTTTCATAAGGCGCCTGATACATTCTTACTTTTAGATGTGGCATTGACTAGTCGCAATGCACCTGGACCTAATATTCGTGAAATCGCATGGCGATGCTTAGCAAAAAATTGATAACCTAGGCGCAAGGGTGGCTGCACGATCTTTCTGGAAAACAACCAGGCCAGAAAAGGAAGATTAGCTCTGCGATATGCCTCTGGAAAAACAACCGCACCACTGATTAATGAGCCATCAGCATATTGACCATACATAGCAGCTAGCGCTTGTTCGCATGACACACCAAGGGCTGATGGGTCATAGCGATCTGAATTGATGTCGACAAAGCCAAGTAAACCAGCTTGGTTACGCCCATTAAGAAACAATATCTCCGCCTGACACAAAGGGCACGCGCCATCATAAAACAGAGTGAGTTTTTGTAAATCATGGGCCATGAAGCAAGTGTAAGACTTATTGACTAAACTAGCTTGCAGCACAGTCGTCATTAAAGCCCCTTTGAAAATACTCCCTAATCCCTTTCGCGCTCTGGTCATTGGCTCATCTGGCATGATTGGGTCAGCTTTTGTAGAGCTCCTCAAAAATAACCCCTCATGCTCAGGGGTTGTGGGTATTCACCGTCATTCAGAGCATCCGCTTGATTATCAAAATCCGGCTTCTATCGAAGCTTCCGCTAATGCGCTTGCAGCAGTAGAACCCTTTCAACTGATCATCAATACCATTGGTGTATTGCACAGCAAAGACTGGATGCCGGAGAAAAAAATAGATGACCTCAATGCCGAACAATTCATTGAGCTCTTCAAAATCAATACGATTGGTCCCGCCTTAAGCATTCGATATTTCTCCAAACTATTGGATCCAAAAAATTCTATTCTGATTACCTTATCTGCCAAGGTTGGTAGCATTGAAGATAACCGTCTCGGTGGCTGGTATAGCTATCGAGCCTCTAAAGCAGCCTTGAATATGCTGATTAAAACGGCGTCCATTGAGCTTGCTCGCACCAAACCCAATGCTGCACTCATTGCTATGCATCCAGGCACTGTCAATTCCAGCCTTTCAAAGCCTTTTCGGGGCGAGCAAATTGGCAGACCAGCAGCAGATGCGGTGTCCGATATGTTTCAAGTGATGCAAAATCTTGAGAAAGAGGATTCTGGCAGTTTTATTTCTTATTCAGGTGAAAAGCTGCCTTGGTAAAAGTCAAAGGTGATCAGGCTCGACAACATCTGACTACTACGCCTGAGTACTGCACCTGACTACTACACCTGACTTTTAGCTCCCTTTTTTCTACAGGCATCAGAGCAGTATTTCACTGACTCCCAATTTTTTGCCCATGACTTTCTCCAGGTCATTTCCTTTTTGCAAACAACACAGATCTTGCTTGGCAAATAGCTCTTATTTCCTTTAAAGGAAGTGCTCATAACAAACCCTAGAGATCATTCAAGTGATTTAACAACTGCTTTGCGTGCTTTGTAATCGAGCTCTGATCTTCATCGCTGATTCTTTTCAGATTTGCTGTCATTAAACGCGTTCGTGGGCTTGCCTCAAACTGAGTGCGATGCTTGATTAAGAAATTCCAGTACAGGGTCGTGACTGGGCAAGCATTATCTCCAAAGCGAACATCTGGCTTGTATTGACAGGAGCCGCAGTAATTGCTCATGCGTTTGATGTAGGCTCCACTAGCAATATAAGGCTTACTCGTAAAGCGTCCACCGTTAGCAAACAAGGCCATGCCAGCGGTGTTCGGTAACTCTACCCATTCAATAGCATCAACATAAATTGCCAAATACCAGTCACAGACTTGTGAGGGCAGGATCTCAGCCAACAGAGCAAAGTTGCCGGTCACCATCAGGCGCTGAATATGATGCGCATATCCATACCTCAAGGTCTGACCAATGGCATCTTTCATACAAGCCATATTGGTTTGGCCGGACCAATACCACTTAGGCAAAGACCTCTGATGCTGGTAATAATTATCCTGAGCCATCTTTGGCATATCCAAGTAATACATCCCTCGAACAAATTCTCGCCACCCCAAAATTTGACGAATAAAGCCCTCGACCGTAGATAAATCTAGGGAGTACTTTTTCCAAGCATTAATAACAGCAGAAATGACCTCGCGGGGATTAAGGAGCTTGAGATTCAGGGAGCTCGAGAGCATAGAATGCCAACCATATGGCGTATCAGTCCACATAGCATCCTGGAAGACACCAAAGTTTCGCAAACGGTAATCTACAAAATAATTCAGCGCTTCTAGAGCTTGCTCTCGAGTTACCGGCCAACGAAATGCCTCTAGTGAGCCAGGATGCTTTGGGTAGGTTTTCTTGACGAATGCAATCACCTCTTGAGTGATGGTGTCTGGCTCAAACAGAATGGGTTCCTCAATGATGCCGGGCCCTTTTTTGGGATAGGGCTTACGATTGTCTTGATCAAAGTTCCATTGACCGCCTTCTGGATTACCATCAGCATCCACCAGAATTTGATGGGTCTTCCGCATCAAGCGATAAAAGTACTCGAGCCTCAATTCTTTTTTACCAGCTGCCCAATCTGTAAATTCTTGATGGGAGCAGAAGAAATGCTCATCCTCACGCATCTCCAATTGCAATCCAAGCTTATTGGCTAATGCTTCAATCTCCTGCTTTAGGCGCCATTCGCCTGGCTCGACGCAAATGAGATGGGTAATTTTCTCTTGCTGTATTCTCTCTTTTAATGCATCAACAATAGATAAAGGGGTGCTTCTGATGTAGCTGATTGGGTAATGCAAGCTTTTCAAAGTCTGGGCAAAGTGCCGCATAGCCGATAGAAATAAAGCAATTTTGGCCTGATGCGACCAAACATATTGAGCCTCATGCATAGACTCCACCATAAATACCTCATCGGTTTCATGATGAAAGTTGTGAAGTGCTGCACTCTTTAAATCCAGCTGATCCCCCAGAATCAAGACCAGCCTTTTAGGGGATGTCATTTATTTTTATATTGGGTTGGGCAATAAGCACGATCGACTAGCTTACTTCGCAGAGCGACATGTTTCGTAGATCGACCTGTCACGCGCTTACGCCATAGCTCAAATGAACCTCTCTTGAGCTCGTGTCGCATTAATTGAATCACTTGAGATTCAGAGAGGCCAAATGACTGCTCAATCGCATCAAACGGAGTACGGTCCTCCCAAGCCATCTCAATGAGACGAGATATATCAGGAGCAGAGAGTGTTTTTGGAGAGAATCTTGCCACCGTGCAAGTTTAAGACTTATTTAATAAACTGGCATGACCCCACCAAACCCAAATACTCATGCTTGGAAAAATTCGTCAGAAACTCATTTCTTTGGAGCCCAAGCCACTCCAAAAGGTACTGGAAACTGTCTGCCCTATTTGTGACCGCCCTATCCCGGAATCACAAAAAGATGCTCATCATCTAGTACCCAAATCGAAGGGCGGTAAGACCACGGAATATCTGCATCGCATTTGTCATCGGCAGATTCATGCTTTATTTACTGAAACTGAGCTAGCCATACAATTCAATACTGCTAGTAATCTACAAGAGCATCCTGAAATGCAGCGATTTATTCGTTGGGTCAAATCCAAGCCCAACCACTTTTATGAGAAAACTCGCAAAAGCGCGCGTATTAAAACCTCATAAGAAAGGCTTCAACTAAATTAGCTTTCTTTCATCACCATAGATGATTGAATAGCGGCAATATTAGCGGCACCCATCTGCTGCATGGTTGATTTAAATTCAGTTTGCAAAATTTCCATGACGCGCTCTACGCCGGGTTGTCCAAAAGCACCCAAACCCCAGAGATAAGGACGACCCACACAAACTGCATTCGCTCCTAATGCCATTGCTTTAAATACATCGCTACCTCGACGTACACCACTATCAAATAGAATGGGTACCTTACCTTTTGCCACTCTGACAACTTCAGGCAAACACTCAATCGAACCGCGCCCACCATCTTCACTTCTGCCGCCATGGTTTGATACATGAATTCCATCAACGCCATATTTGAGGCAAAGTTGCGCATCCTCTTCAGTCAAAATTCCCTTGATGATGATTTTCATTTTGGTGGTATCGCGCACCTGCTTAATAAAGTCCCAAGTCATATTAGAAGAGGTCATCCTGACGCCAGTCATATCAATTCCATCATAGTTTGGTCTTTCTTGCGCACTGCCAAAGCCATGCACATGGCAGCCTGCACAATTTCGCGGATCCAATTTCTTAAGACGGGCAAAAGTTTCTTGATTTCTTCCGCCATTACGATCAACAGTAATTTCTAAAACAGGTGCCCCAGCTTTTTCAACCCGTCGAATAACTTGCTTAGCAACTGCAGGGCTAGAAGTTGCATATAACTGAAACCAAACCTCACCTTGACGAGCAGCGATGACGTCTTCAATTGTGGAGGCTCCAGCATTTGACAGGATATTTAAGAAACCACCCGCTCTCGCCGCTCTCGCAACCGCTACCTCTCCCTCTGGGTCATATGCCTTATTGCCACCAGTTGGGGCAATAATGATGGGAGAGTTCCACTTAGTTCCAAAAAGCGTAATAGAGGTGTCAATTTGACTCACATCGCGTAAACGACGAGGACGTAATTGGTACTTTAGAAATGAAGTGCGATTTGCTCTTAATGTCACCTCATCATCAATGCCTGATGCCATGTAAGCAAAGTGTGCTGGAGGTACTTTCGTAAATGCTACTGGCTCAAAATCAAAAACATTGATTGCTTCCTTTGGATTGGATATCAGATCCAAGGGAGTATTTGGCGCCCAAATCATGGGGTCTGGTCGCTTCGTGAAATTTCTGATTAACTCTCTCGGATCTTTTGCTTCTTGAGCAAACAAATCTTGATTAGCGCTAAGGGCAAACAAGGGGCTGGCTGCAAGCCATGTTAAGAGCTGTCTACGTTGTTCATTTCGGTCCTTGCGATTGCTCATGTCTCCTCCATCCTATTTTTTGAGCTACAGGTATTTCAACCACTGTATTACATTACCTCAAAGCCTCTAATACTGCTTTTGCCATAGATGCAGTATTTCCTTTGCCATTGATATCCCCGGTTCTAGCATTTGGATTAGCAAGCGCTACTGAAGTTGCCTCTGACATCGATCTTGCCATCGCCACAGCCTCTGGGATATTCCGGCTATAGCCAAGCCAATCAAACATCATACGAGTTGATTCAATCATGGAGTATGGATTGGCAATGCCTTTGCCTACGATATCCGGAGCTGATCCATGAGTGGCCTGTGCCATCACCACATCACCATCACCGATACATAAACCTGGCGCCATTCCCAAACCGCCAACCAGACCTGCAGCTTCGTCTGACAAAATATCGCCAAACATATTCGTAGTCACAATCACATCAAAGTTTTGGGGGTCACGCACTAAGCGCATTGCCATAGTGTCAACGATCACATCATCAACGAGGACATCTGGATATTCTGGTGCTAGTTTTTTACACTCCTCAACAAACATACCGCAACCTAGTTTAAAGACTGTATCTTTATGGACGTAGGTCAAATGCTTCTTGCGTTGACGCGCTAATTCATAAGCTGCTTGGGCAACGCGACGGCTACCAGTTCTGGTAATCACGCGCATAGACAGAGTCATTTCATCGCTTGGACGAAACTCTGCATTACCTACCAACATATTCCGATCTGGCTGAAAGCCCTCGTTGTTTTCACGAACAATAATTAAATCAATATCATCACGAAGACACCCAATATCTGGGTAAGAACGTGTTGGTCTCACGTTTGCAAACAAATTAAATTGCTTACGCAAAATTGGGTGGGGATTGATGGCGTTAGCCTGCTTTGGATAAGCACGATGACCAATCGGACCCAAGATCCATCCATCCAGAGTATGGAGAGTTTCTAAAGTTTCAGGTGGCAGAGTATGGCCATGAGTATCGAGCGCGCGACGCCCAATGGGTAAAGGTACCCACTCGATATTCACTTGATGCAGTTTTGCAGCTGCTTTGGCAACCTCTACTGCAATCGGCACAATCTCATGACCAATGTCATCGCCTTCTAAAATTCCAACTCTTAATTTCTTCGACATGACCTACTCTTCCAATTGAATATTGCGAGCTTTTGCCAAGGCAGTCCATCGCTTAGTTTCATTTTTAATAAATTGACCGAATTGTTCAGGAGACATCGGCATAGGCTCAACTGCTTCAATTAATAACTTCTCCCGCATCTCCGGTAACTTCAGTGTAGCAATTTGCGTTTCATTTAAACGCTTCACAATATCCGATGGAATTCCAGCAGGGCCTACCGTGCCATACCATTGCATTGCGTCAAAACCCTTAAAACCGAGCTCTTCCATAGTTGGGACGTCTTTTAAGACTGAGCTGCGTTTTGATCCCGTAACCGCTAATGCACGGACCCTGCCTGTTTGTATATATTGCAAAGCCGCAGCTAGGCCTGGGAACATAGTCTGCGTTTGACCGCCTAATAGATCGTTAATCGCTGGGGCAATGCCACGATATGGGATATGCAGAATGTAAAGACCAGTTTCCTGCTTAAATAATTCCATGGTCATATGTGTCAAAGATCCCTGACCAGCAGTACCGTAACTTAACTTCCCTGGGTTCTTGCGCGCATAGTCGATAAATTCTTTCATGTTCTTGACTGGAACCTGACTATTCACAATCAAGACGTTTGGGGTCGCACCAATCATCCCAATCGGCGTGAAATCCTTAATAGGGTCATAAGGAACTTTTCTTGTCGCAGGATTTGTACCATGAGTGGCCACATAACCCTGCATCAAGGTATATCCATCAGGCGGCGCTCTCATGGTGGCCTGAGAGGCAATGACTCCGCCCCCACCACTTTGATTCTCCACTACAAAAGTTTGGCCCAAAACTCGCCCCCAGCGCTCAGTAACGACCCGTGCAATCATATCGTTACCACCACCTGCCGCAACAGGAACGATATAACGAATGGGTTTTGAGGGGTATGCCTGTGCCCTCACAGAAAATGGCAGAGACAGAGCTAGCGATAAACCTAAAAAATTGCGGCGCTTCATATGTGCATTCGTATCTTGATAGAAAATTAGGATAACTGAATTTAGGGCTTGCTGTATATTTAAGTCATCCATTAAGTAAAAAAATATGAGCAAAAATATTCTGGTTGTTGGAGAGTACGGCAAGATCTTCCTTGATCCACTTAGTGCAGTACTTGGAGATCAGTGGGCAATACAACATTGGACTATTGAACAGCCCAAAGCAGAGCTATTTGACTTAGCATCTAAAGCCAGCATTCTGGTAGTAACAGCAGAGCTGATCTATTCAAAAGATAAGCAACTGATTGAAGATCTCATTAGGGCTGGCAAGCAATTACAGTTAATTCAGGTACCATTTTCTGGAATGGAATGGCTTCATCCAGATTGGCTACCAGCGGGCTGCAAGGTCTGCAACACCAACCAACACTCTGAGCCAATCGCTGAATATGTCATGCTCGGCATCTTAGAGTTTGCTGTCAATATGCGCTTAATGGATCGCGAGCTACGTCAAGGTCGCTGGACTTACGGCGGATCAATTGTGCGAGGTAAGAAGCATAGTGAAATTCAGCATAAAACCATTGGTTTTATAGGCTACGGCCACATCGCAAAGCGTGTTACTGAATTAGCCACTCCTTTTGGCATGAAGTTTCTGGCCATTAGTCGTAACCCTAAGCAAGACTCAAGACTGGCATGGTGGAAAGACAGTTCACATCTTGATGAATTACTTTCTGAGAGTGACTATATCCTCATCACCTCGCCTCTTAGTGACAGCACGAGAGACCTGATTAATGAACGCACGCTAAAAAAGATGAAACCAACAGGTGTCATCATTAATGTGGCTAGAGGTCCCATTATTAATGAAGAGGCTATTTATCAAGCCCTGAAGCATCGTCAGATTGGTGGTGCTCTTCTTGATGTTTGGTATCAATATGCCAGCACTGAAAACTTAGAGATGCAACCATCAGCCTTTCCGTTTCATGAGCTCGACAATGTCATCATGACACCACACACTGCCAGCTGGACGGATGATCTCGATGCGAGACGTATCGAATCGGTCACGCAGAATATTCAAAACTTCATCAATCAAAAACCACTAGTAGAAGTTGTGTACTAGCGGTTTTAAGCTTACTGAGGTGCTAGATTAATTTTTGTAGCCAGGATCTAGTTTTTCAACAATACGCAACATGGCAGGCCATTCCATTTCACCAAAAGGCCTTCTGACATTGGGTTGATAGAGATGATGCGTCTTCTCTATCACCTCTTTTGAGGGCATGGTGAGCTTCACCCCCGAAGAGAGCGCATCCACCTGAGCTTTGCAGGCCATCTCCAACCAATATAAGGTATTAAATGCTTGCGCTACGCTAGGCCCTACTGCTAGCAAACCATGATTCCGCAAGATCATGGCGGTTTGATCGCCCAAGTCCGCCACCAAACGGGTTTGCTCATCAAGATCTATCGCAACACTTTCGTAGTCGTGATAACTAATGCCATGAAAGCGCATGGATGTTTGCGTAATTGGTAAAAGGCCACACTCCATAGCAGAGACTGCCATACCAGCACGTGTATGCGTGTGAATGACACAGCTGACATTTTCTCTTGCACGGTGCACCGCACTATGAATTACATATCCTGCTTGATTAATACCAAAATCAGGATTGGGGTTATAAATTACTTCGCCATCTAAATTAATCGTGACTAAATTAGAGGCGGTGACTTCGTTGTACATTAATCCATAAGGATTAATCAAAATATGATCGTCTTTACTGTCTGGAATTCTGGCAGTGATGTGGTTATAAATCAGATCACTCATTCCAAAATGGGCAACCAGTCTGTAACAAGCGGCTAAATCAACGCGTACCTGGCGTTCTGCAGCTGAGACAACATAATTACTCTTAGTCATTACTTCATTGCTCCATTGGTTTGATATTGAAATCACGGATCAGCTTACCGGTATTTTCATTATCATTTTTTATGAATAGAGCAAACTCACCCGAGTTAGTTGACATCCGCACCTCAGCGCCACTCTTAGCTAACTTGGCACGAGTTTCAGGCTCTTGCAAGATTGCGTTGATTTCATTGAGTAAGGTTTTTTGAATCGCAGGCGGCAAGCCTAGCGGGCCAAAGAGGCCGAGCCAAGCACCAATTTCAAAGCCCGGAAAGCCCTGCTCTACTACTGTCGGTATTTCCGGAGCAAGTTCTGTCCTCTTCAGAGTCGCTACAGCAAGAGGCTTTAACTTACCAGCCCTCACCATTGCAATGCTAGAAGAAAGCGTATCAAAGGTCACAGGTAATTGCCCACCAATCACATCTGCTTGCGCTTGGCTACTTCCTTTATAAGGAATCTGAGTCATTTCAACGCCAGCTCGTTTAGCTAAAACTGACATTACCAAGTTACTGGTTGCACCATTACCAGTAGAGCCATAGCTCACTGGAGTTGAACTCTTTTGTGCATTCGCCAAAAATTGCTGCAAGGTATTAGCAGGATCATTCGGGTTGACCACCATGAGATACGGCAACCATACCAACATGCCAATCGGTGTGAAATCAGTCAGCGGGTTATAAGTCAGATTCTTATAGATATGCGGATTAATTGACATGGGTGCAGATGCACTCACCAACAGGGTGTAGCCGTCTGGTTTCGCTTTCGCTGCAATGCCCGCACCAATACTGCCAGCAACACCTACTTTGTTATCTACTAAAAACTGCTGACCCATACGCTGAGAGAGTCGATCAGCCATGATGCGAGTCACAGTGTCTGTCCCTGTGCCCGGCGGAAAGCCAATGATGATCGTGACGGGTCTATCAGGATAGGCAGCTAAGGCTACTATGGCATTGCTAGCTAAAAAGACAAGTCCAAAAAACTTTATTAAGCAATTCAATTTCACGATGCCCTCAAATAGTTTCTATATTGATATTTATTTTTCTGGCTTAAATGTACTATCCAAAAACTCCTGGACACCAGTAAACATCAACATGCGATTCTTTTCCATAATGATGGTGTGAGTACCTTCGCTGATTTGCAACATGATTTTGTAAGGCGCATTTTCTAGCTTAGTAAAGTACTCATACATCATGTAGCTTGGCAAGTCCGCATCCCACTCTGCGTGAACCAGCATGACTGGCACACGAATATCTTTAGGCTCATAAACCGGTATGCCTGCTGTCCAGAACTCACGTGCATCCTGAATGGTTCCATTAGGTGCACGCAGTTTTTTAGGGCTCTGTGTTTTTCCCCAAGGATCGGTTTCAAAGGTGGCTACAGCCCACTTCTCAAACCAGCCATCGGGAATCAATGTGGCTTTGGCACTCTCTGGCACACCAGTCAACCAACGATTCTTGGCATCGGCAACCGAAGCGACACGATATGCGCCTAAAGGACCGCCTTTGTCTGTTAATGGCGCACCGCCTTGACGTAACCATTGCGGTGCATACAGCACTAACTTGTTAACCTTTTGATTATTTTCAGCTGTGTACTTACCCATGATGGTGGTACCCCATGACCATCCAAGTAAATTCAACTTATTAATGTTGCGCTTCTTCAAGATGTAATCTACGGCACTAGACACATCACCGACGGCAACATTGGTACGGACTATCGGTGGATTTTGCTCAGCAGGTTGATCCATCTCTGGTGGACGAGTCGATTTTCCATAGCCACGCAAATCAACTAGCCAAACGTCATACCCCCTAGCAGCGATGTACTCCATCCATGATGTGCCACCTAAAGATAAGTCAAACGCTGTCTCTGCGGGATAGGTTGAGCCATGTACATAAAGCAATGTTTTTTCAGGGGAAAACTTTTTCATTCCCGCTAAATGCTTATTGCGGACATACAGAGAAATACCAGGGGTATCACTCTGAATCATGTATTCATTCATCTCGATTTTGCCAGCAGCAAAAGCCTGAGAAAAACCCAAAAAAGCGAGTAGACCAAGGAATAACTGTTTACTTGATTTCATTACGTCTCCTGATGATTTTTTGTGTAATTTATTCACAGACAATATTACTATTAACTAGTCAGATTGAGTCAATTTAACCCAAGGAATCCAGCCCATCCGTATATGTTTGCGAAAGGTGCAGAACTGCATTGAATGCCTCTTTTAAATAGTCCTAATCACGGTATCAAAAGCATAGCTAATGGAAGATACCAATAGAGTCTGATCCGAAAGAGCAGATACTTTAAATAAAAGTAGCAAATTTCACTTATAGAGGAGACAAAATGATTAAGACTGCTATTACTAAAAAGCTAGCCTTAGCTGCATTCGGTTTTGCAATTACGGGCAGCGCTTATTGCGCAACTTATGTTTACATTTCCAATATTGAGGATGCTGACATCACAGCATATGAACTCACGGCTGGGGCAAGTCCACACTTAACTTCAGTTGGTCGTTTCCCCGCTGGAAAATTTGTGATGCCCATGGCGGTGACACCAGATAATAAAAATTTGTATGCCTCTGTGCGCTCCAAGCCCTTTTCTTTATACATGTATCAAATTGATCAAGCCAATGGACAGCTAAAATGGACTGGTGCAATTCCATTGCCCGATAGCATGGTTAGCGTCTCGACTGATAAAACCGGTAAATGGTTATTGGCCACCTCTTTTGGCGGTCACAACAATAGCGTTAATCAAATCCAAGCAAATGGTTACGTTAATCCCGTTCCAGCTGAGGCCTTCCCTAGTGGTGGAAAGAATCCGCATGCGATCGTATTTGATCAGTCCAATAAGTTTGTTTATGTTCCACAACTAGGTACCGATGAGATCAAAATTCATACCTTTAATGCCTCTCAAGCAAAGCCCTTATCAGAGACAGCCAGCTCAGTAGCACTTCAAAAACAACAGGGGCCAAGACATATCGTCATTTCGGCGGATAATAAATTCGCTTATGTCATTACTGAGATGACTGGTGAAGTAATTGTTTTCTCTAGAGATATCAAGACAGGAGCCTTAACTCAAATTCAGGCTGTATCCAGCCTGCCAAGTGATAGCAAGTTAGTGCCAGGAAGACCAAGACCTCCTACCGGATCCCCAGAAGCCACTGCTTTTGATGATTCCAATATGATCTTCTGTGCCGAAATTAAACTGACACCTAACGGTAAATTTCTTTACACATCAGAGAGAACAAAAAGCACTTTAAGCGGCTTTGAAGTGGATACCCAAACTGGCAAAGTAAAGTATCTATTTACCACCCCGACAGAGGAGATGCCTAGAGGATTTAATGTTGATCCGAGCGGACAATTTTTGGTTGCTACAGGCCAGAAATCTGACAAGGTTTCCCTTTACTCTATTAACCAATCTTCAGGCGAGATCGCTCTAATCGAGAGAGTTCCTGGAGGTAAAGGGGCGAACTGGGTCACTTTTGTAAAAACGAAATAAGCTTCAGAATTCTTTTTTTGATTGAGACTAAATACCGCCTGCAGGCGGTATTTTCATAAGACTAAAGGTGACATCATGAAAGTGATAAACAATAGAAAACGTCAATTTTTACAATATGGGGCTAGCCTGATAGGTGCCTCGGCTGTGAGTAGTATCAGCCAACCCGCTTACTCTCAAGGGGCAAAATGGGTAGGCTCGCAGTACCATAATCAACCTGCAATCAGCCACCAACATTCTTTTTTGGTGGATATGTGGTCTGCTGTCGCTCGTGAAACCAATGGGCAATTACAAATTACGGTTTATGCCCAGAACAATCAAATTCCAGGATCAGACCCACAGGCCTTAGATATGCTGCAGCGTGGAGATCTGGAGTTCTTTACCCTCATGGGCGGAATCTTAGGAAAAGTAGTGCCCATTGCAGAGATCCAAGGCATCCCCTTCGCTTTCCAAAATAACGCTCAGGTCTATGCTGCTAATGACGGATCCCTAGGTGAATACATAGCAAAAGAATGCGCAGCCAAAGGAATCTATCGATTTCAATACGGACTACTAGAAAATGGATTTAGGCAAATTGGAATGATTGATAAGGCAATCTATACTCCAGCCGATTTATCTGGAATGCGCATTAGAGTTCCCGATGGTGAAATGTTTCGCGATCTATTTAGCTCTCTTGGGGCAACACCTGTCACCGTAAATATTCGAGAGCTCTATGAATCAATGAAGACTCGTAAGGTTGATGGACAGGAAAATCCTCTCGTCATCACTGAAGTCAATAAGCTGTATGAGGTCAGCAACAATCAATCTATTACAAATCACATGTGGTCTGGATTTAATCTCTTGGCTAATCAGAAATTCTGGAAATCGCTGCCAGGTGACGTTCAAGAAGTAGTTCTCAGGAATGTCAAAAAATATGTTTCCCTACAAAGAACCTATACCAATAATTTAAACAAGCAACTTGAGGTCACTCTTACAGAACGCGGTCAAAAATTCAATCAAGCCAATATCCAAAGCTTTAAAGATAAGCTAGGTGATGGCTTCTACGGAAGATGGCGCGAGCATTTTGGAAAAACGGGTTGGAACCTATTAGAACAATCTGTTGGAAAGTTATGAATAGGCTCTAAACTCTAAAATAGATTGTTAGCAGCTTTCAGTTGAATGACTTCATGCTTTAGCTGATGACTGCTCCTTCATTGCGGTCTTGACCGACTCCGGCGTAAATGGAATCGTTCTCAGTCTCACACCTACCGCATCAAATACTGCATTAGCAATGGCTGCAGGAATGGTTGTTGGGGTTTGCTCTCCCGCGCCCCATGAAGGTGTACCAGGTTGGTCAATCAACACGGTATGGACTTTAGGAACTTCATTGAAGCGAATAATTGGGTAAGAGGCCCAGTCAACACTCTCAATATCGCTGCCCTTCCACTTCACTTCCTCCATTAATACACGGCTGACCGTTTGTATTGCACCACCCTGAATTTGATTTTGCACACCATCAGGATTAATGATTTGACCGCAATCATGTGCAACATACAAATTCTTAACCAAAATCTTGCCAGTCTCTCGATTAACCTCTACATCAGCAACTGTAGCAACATAGGTAATAGCGTTGTTGTATCTCACATAAGCAATGCCACGACCCTTAGCGATATTGCTGCCTTGATTAGACTTATATGCTGGATCCCGACTTTGCCAGCCCGAAGACTTCATCGCCGCACGGATCACTGCAATAGCTCTAGGATCCGTTAAATTCTTGATACGATACTCCGCAGGATCAGCATTACTAGAGATAGCAAGCTCATCAATAAAAGATTCATTACCAAAGCTATTCTCAATTCTTCCGGGGCTTCTGAGATGGGAAGATCTTAAGAAAGTTTGCGCAATATGTTTGGTATTGACTGAAATATTAGGCACTGCATAGGGTGCCCCAGTATTTTGAAAGAGGAAGCCTACCCAATTTCCAGGACGAGGAACTCCCGTATCGGTAGCAGCAAGCAATGGAAAATCTAAAGGCTTCATAAATGCAATGTGATTCAGGGCGATATAAAAATCACTCTTCCAGCCAATAATATTTCCCTTGCTATCCAAACTGGCTTCGAAGTCCATCGTTCTTGGTGGACTCTTTGGTGCGAGTGCAGTTTCATCATGACGCATCCACTGCATGCGTACAGGCTTACCTAGCGCAATAGCAGCTAAGGCAGCGTCGGCAGTAGCATCTTCATGCCCATTGCGACCGTAACAACCAGAACCATCTAGATAGATCAGGCGAATTGAATCTTTTGGTAAACCAGTAATGACTGCTAACTCATGCTGCATTGAATGGGTTGCCTGAGAGGCGCTCCACACCGTCAGTTTTCCATTCTGATAATCAGCTACCGCACAAGATGGGCCAATTGAGGCGTGTGTCTGCACAGGAAAATTGTAGGTAGCTTTGATATTTTTAGCGCCTGAACCAATCACGCTATTAACATCTCCCACCTTCTGGGTTACCTCTTCCTTTGCAAGCGGCATTTGTCGCCACTCTTGAAAGATAGTTTCTTTCTTTGGTAAATCGGGTCCCTTTTTCCAAGATACCTTGAGATCGCGAGCCGCCTTGACAGCACCCCACTCTGTGGTCGATATCACAGCGAGGTAATCGCCTTTGCGGACTGTTTGGACATAGCCTTTAATGTTCTTCAAGGATGCGTCGTCATAGCTTTCTAATTTAGCGCCAATCGAGTCTGGACGAATAACGCGAGCATGCAGCATGCCAGGCAACCTGAAATCATGCATATATACATATTCGCCGGTGACCTTGCTCGGAATATCAACGCGTGGAATAGATTTACCCACAACTCGGTATTCAGTATATTTTTTCAAGGGAACTTTAGTGTCAACCTTAATCTTGAATCCCTCACCAATCAGACTACCGTAAGTAGCCTTTTGACCTGGATTGCTGATGGGGAAAATAACGCCATCTCTCACCATTAATTCTGAAACGGGTATTTGCCATTTAGCAGCAGCTCTCTCTAACAGAGCTTGTCTCGCATTAGCAGCAGCTTGACGCAATTCAGTGCCGCCCTGAGAAATAGAAATCGCACCACCCGTAATCCATTGATCTGGAGTGGTGGCTGTATCACCCATCACCATTTCAATACTACCAAATGGAACATAGAGCTCATCCGCCGCCATTTGCGCTAGAGCAGTTTTCACACCAGTCCCTAAATCTACTTTGCCAGAAAAAATAGTGACCTTACCGTTTTGATCAATACTCAACCAAGAGTCAACGGCCTCTCTACTGACTTCTTTAGGATCTCTTAAACCATACTGATTCGTCGGAGCAGCCTCTAAACTCAAGGAGAAGCTGACCATCAATACACCAGCACTGCTGGTCTTTAAAAATTCACGGCGTGTAAATGTATTCATATAAATACCTGATCTCAAGGAATTGAGGAAATTAAGCTGCTAAATAGCGCTTCACGGCTGCAACAATGCGCTGATGGGTACCACATCGACATAAATTACCGGACATCGCTTCGACAATCTGCGCATCGCTGGGATTTTTATTTTTGGCCAAAAAGGCTGAGGCCGTCATAATCATGCCATTCAGACAGTAGCCGCACTGAGCTGCCTGCTCATCAATAAAGGCCTGCTGAAGTTTGCTGGGTTTTTGAGTGCTACCTAAGCCCTCAAGCGTAGTAATTTTTTTACCACTCACACTCTTAGCAGGCGTGACACAGGACCTCACCGCCTGCCCATCTATCTGCACCGTACAAGCTCCGCACTGACCTAAGCCACAACCAAATTTGGGGCCCTTCATACCAAGGTCGTCACGTAATGCATATAACAATGGAATGTCATCATCTACATTAATAGATTTACTCTTTCCATTCACTAGTAAAGTAATTTGTGTCATATGCTTCATTTCCCATGATGAAATTTTAAAAAACAGAATGTCTCACATCTTCCTAGATTGCTTAGAATCAAGTCTAGGTTTTTTCTAATTAGTATCAATTTATACAATAAAGAGAATGGGGTATCACTAGTAAATACCCGCACTCAGCCAGACGATGCTGTTTGAATACATCAGAAAACCACCCGCTATTCAATAAATGGTCTTTTTGGGTATTTTTAAAGTCTCACTTCTTGAGTGCCGAAATGAGGCATTTAGATAATTGTTCATAGTGGTTATCTGCTTTGGCCGTTAAGTGAACGAGCTTTCTGCGGCCATCCTCTTTATCTTCAAGTAAACGTATATAGCCTTTTCTAACTAAATTCTTTAGGCGACCATGTAAGGTGGCTTGCGATCCAAATTGCTTTAATAAAATTATCTGGCCTACTAACAAACTTTCGTCTCTGGCAGTAGTAAGAAAGATGTAATTTAATAACTGCTCTTCAAGCCAATCTAATCTGGTACTAGGGCTATTGGTAGGTAAGGAGGCAACCGCATTTAAAAAACAGGCAATGGGTGTGGAGTGAATTAATTTCATTAGGAGTGTGCTTATGCTTTCTATCCCACAACAGATCATCACCAAAAGGATGAAAACCACTTTGAACGGGGATTACGTCAATAAGCACCCTCAGTATCAGAAAGCTTCTAGTTATTAGCAAGAATATAAAGATGCTTAAAAAAGCTTTTAAATTAAAAGCTTTTTTCACTACCAATTAAGAGTTATTAGCCTTAGAGTAAGGCATGTTCAGTGAAAACCATCCACTTCTGATCGAGTCTATCTTTAGATTACGGAAGTGGGTCCAAGAAAATCTTCCTATTGAAAATTCTTTGATTGCCTATGATCTGATTTTGCTACTCTCGATTCATAACTATGCCAATGGGCATATTACGATTAAGCAGCTCTTTGCATCCCTGCCTCATTCTTCGACAGCAGTCAGATCTCACTACCAACGCTTTATCGATGATGGCTGGATCGAGCATTACCCTGATCTACTGGATAAACGGATCAAATACGTTAAACCGACCAAAAAATTTATCGACATTATTAATGCCTTTACTGAAACCACAGAAGAGATTTTTATCGTTAAAGATAAAGAAAAAGTATGAGGTAGCTTGTATTTTTGATGTTAATCTCTAGCAGCGATTAAAAAGCACCCCGGAGAGCGCCATGACTCAAAGTCTTGAACAGGTTTATCAAAAATTAGAAACAATGCAAGCAGATTTAGAGGATCTGCGTAATACCTATAAAGGCGTGAGCAAAAACTATCAGGAGGCGCTCTCATCCCTTAAAGAACTGACTTTGCAATCTGCAGAGGCATCTAAGCGAGCTGCCAAAGCAGCCGAGCAATCCAGACTAGCCGCTTTAAATGCCATGAATGCTGCAGAACTCGCCTCTAAAGACAAATCCTTTTTGGCGGTAGTGGAGTCTTCAGTTAAAGCAGCAGTATCTGCTGCAATAGCGGCGATCGAGTCAGCTGCAGCAGCTGCAGCAGCTGCAGCTGCTGCAGCTGCTGCGGTTTCTCAACACGCTGAAGAAGCGCTACTCAAAGCCTCGAGTGAAGCAGCTGATGCCTCTCGGTTGGCAGCTGATTCAGCAGCAGAAGCGGTCAAACTATCGAATCAAGCTCGCGAGATTAGTGATTTGATGAAGAAAAGTGTTTAAAAATTACCAACAGCAATACTTGTTGGCTTAATGATTCTTCTCGTAGGCTGCTAACTTTTCTTTGAGCTTGCGCTCTTCTTGGAATCGTTCTGTTTCATCGCGAATAATGGCTGCAATCGCCATAGGCTGATCCTGATCATCAAAAATCATCGTGACTGAAAAGGCAATTGAAATAGATCTACCATCTTTATGCACTGCTGGAACCCGCAGCAAAGTATTGCCATACTTCGTTTTGCCCGTTTCCATCGTGTGAAAGTAGCCTTTAGAATGGCGCTCCCTAAAACGCTCAGGCGTAATGATGCTGAGTGTTTTTCCTAAAGCCTCTTTTTGGCTATAGCCAAAAATACGCTGGGCTGACGCATTCCAGAACAAGATATTCTCATTTCGATCCGAAATAATCACTGCTTCGCCAATATGGCCCACCAGTGCTTTGAAATCAATCCCATCTGACATGCGTAATCTCTATTGTTTAGTCATTTCTTACTAAGAATACTCCAATAAAAAAGCCACCCGAAGATGGCTTACTAAGAGACTAGTTTGATTAGTAAGTCTTATAAGAAAGGTACTTACCTGATAGCACTACCTGCACACGATCACCTTTTGGATCTGGTTCGCGTTGGATATCCATTGAGAAATCAATCGCACTCATAATCCCATCGCCAAATTCTTCATGGATCAACTCTTTGATCGTGGTGCCATATACGCTCACAATCTCATACCAACGATAGATCAGTGGATCGGTTGGCACTGCAGTTGGTAAAGAGCCTTTATAAGGAACAATTTGCAACCAAGCCATTTCTTCATCGGTCAAGTCAAATAACTTACCAGCAGCTTCAGCCTGTGCTTTAGTAAAGGTCATTTGGCCCAAGCAGCCTGCAGTAACCCATTCCTTTGACTCGCCAATTGCTTTGGCAATGTCACTCCACTTCATGCCTTTACGAACTTTGGCTTCGATAATTTTCTGTGTCACTACTGAACGATCCATCTTTTTCTCCTAAGTTTTAAGTTTGAATTTATTGAGTCACTGGGGTTTGTAGACCTGGGCATACCAAGATTGGCTGGTAGCCGTCTAAACCTCCAGCAGATCCTTTAGCCTGCAAATCCTTAGAACGATTGACTAAAAAATCAACCAAGTGATTTCGCATGGGGTAATACATCGGATCATGGTGCAAGCTTGCCCTCTTTCGATCCTTAGGCAATGTATTGATGACGATTTCGGCGATCCGTGCATTCGGCCCATTACTCATCAACATAATTTTGTCTGAGAGTAAAATCGCTTCGTCCACATCATGCGTAATCATGAAAACCGTTTGCTTGGTTTCGCTACAAATTTTGAGCAACTCATCCTGAATCACGCCACGCGTCAGGGCATCCAATGCACCAAAGGGCTCATCTAACAAAAGCATTTTTGGTTCAATTGCAAAAGCCCTGGCGATACCAACCCTTTGTTTCATGCCACCAGATAACTCAGAAGGCTTCTTATTTTCAGCATTAACGAGCCCAACCATTGCCAAGTACTTTTTAGAGTGATCCGAAATCTGCTGCTTTGACCAATCTGGGTACTTAGACTTCACCGCAAAGGCAACATTTTGCAAGACCGTCATCCAAGGCATTAATGCGTGCCCCTGAAATACAACGCCACGATCAAGGCTTGGGCCATTAATTTCTCGACCCAGCATATAAGCATAACCACTGCTAGCATCTTCAAGACCAGCCAGCACGTTCAAAATCGTTGTCTTGCCACAGCCCGAATGGCCAATGATGCAAACAAACTCTCCGCGCTCAATTTCAAAATTGATACCCTCGAATACTGGTGGCGCATCCGTCTTGTATGACTTACTTAGACTCTCAACTTTTAAAAATGAATTTTCATTCTGCATAAGAAACTGCCTTCTGTAATCTTGCAAATGCCATATCTAAAATCATCCCAACTAGTCCAATCATCACAATGGCAAAAATTACGCTGGAGATAGATAGGTTGTTCCATTCATTCCATAAGAAATAGCCAATTCCGGTGCCTCCAACAAGCATCTCTGCGGCAACAATCACCAGCCATGCAATGCCCATTGAGATTCGCATTCCAGTCAAAATCGTTGGCGCAGCTGCTGGCAAGATCACTAAAAAAGCTTTTCGGAAAGGGGAAACTTCCAGAGTCTTAGTGACGTTTAATAATTCTTTGCGAACATTGGCCACACCAAATGCTGTATTGAGCAGCATGGGCCATACTGAACAAATAAAGATCACAAAGATGCCGGAGATGGATGAATCTTTAATCGTATACAGCGCTATTGGCATCCACGCTAAGGGAGAAATAGGCTTTAGGATTTGGATAAACGGATTAAATGCCTCATATGCCAATGGCGACATCCCAATTAAGAAGCCGAAAGGAATAGCTACTAACATTGCAAGCAAAAAGCCAAGCCCAACTCGAGCTAAGGAATATGCAAGCTGAATACCAATCCCCTTGTCGTTAGGACCATTGTCATAAAAAGGGCTTGAAAGTTGCTTATAAAAGGTTTCTCCCATTTGGGTTAGCGTTGGAAATCCAGACTTCTCCACAGAAACCCCGCCACCCTGCCCCATCAGGGCTTGATACTCACTGGTGCCTGTACTGACTACTGGAGTAGAAACTACCTTTGGGGCAGTTGCGATATGCCAAAGCAATAATGCAAAAACCAAAATGGCAACCGAAAGTATGGCTCCACGAACTTTGATAGAAAGCTTATTCATGTTTATCTCTGACTCACTGGAAAGATTTCAAATAAGCAGCAGGCTGACTTGGATCAAACTCTTTGCCCATGATCTTGTCTTTTTTATAACCTGCTTTTGCCAGGGCTGGAATAGCAATGCCAGTCTCCCCCATATACTTTTTGGCGTCGGTCAGCAGAAATACTTTTTCAGAGATGTCCTTGTAATTGACATCACCCTTGACATAACCCCAGCGCTGCATTTGAGTCAGCATCCAAGTTGCCATTGAGTACCAGGGAATT
Source organism: Polynucleobacter sp. UB-Siik-W21 (assembly GCF_018687415.1). Lineage (NCBI taxonomy): Bacteria > Pseudomonadati > Pseudomonadota > Betaproteobacteria > Burkholderiales > Burkholderiaceae > Polynucleobacter > Polynucleobacter sp. UB-Siik-W21. The sequence continues at coordinate 1,680,431 of NZ_CP061289.1, forward strand.
GGGTTGAAATCAATTCGGTCAGGAACGTTTTGAACATTGCCAAGACCATCAGCAAATTTTCCGGTCAACACTTGCATCACAACTGTTTCTGGTTGATTTAAGTAGTTGGCTGGCGAAATCACTTTTGCAATGAGCGGTCTGTTAGCGGGATCGCGCGCCATGGTTGAGGCATTCAATACAGCACGATAGAGCGCTGCAAAAGTATTTGGATTTTTCTTAATAAAGTCTTCAGATGTTCCAAATGCACAACAAGGGTGTCCATCCCAGATTTCTTTAGTCAAGATATGGATGAAGCCAACCTCGTCATAAACGGCGCGTTGATTAAATGGATCAGGCCCCAGGAATCCATCAATATTGCCAGCACGTAAGTTGGCAACCATTTCTGGAGGTGGGGTAACGCGAATCTGGATATCTTTATCAGGATCTAATCCAGCTTGAGATACGTAGTACCGCAACAAGAAGTTATGCATCGAATATTCAAATGGAACAGCAAATTTCATACCCTTCCATTTTTTTGGATCACGATTATCTTTGTGCTTATTCGCCAAAGTAATAGCCTGGCCATTCACGTTCTGAATAGTCGCCACCCGCATTTGAGTGGGATCAGAACCTAATCCCATAGACATTGCAATGGGCATTGGTGATAAAAAGTGAGAGGCATCATGCTCTTTGTTCAGCATCTTGTCTCGAATTAACGCCCAGCCAGCAGTTTTATTCAGTGTGACATTGAGGCCCTGCTTCTTATAAAAACCTAGGGGATCGGCCATGATAAGAGGGGTGGCACAGGTGATCGCAATAAAACCAATTTTGAGATCAGGCTTTTCTAAAGGGGCTTTTTCTTGAGCCATCGCCTGCAAGGCACCTATAGGCAAGAATCCAGATAAGGCACTCATTGCACCGCCAGCACCAACCGCTTTTAGAAATGCGCGGCGACGACTCTCTTGCGGGAACAATGCCTTGACAAGACTTGCCTCCACAAAATCAGCACTCATTTTCTCTTCGTCGACTCTCGCAGACAAATCAAGGGCATGCTCAGCATCGGATGCATGACGACCACAACTACAACGACTACTAAATAATGGCCTATCAGGATCAAAGGGGCGATATGAATTCATTTGAATCTCCTAGAGGTTTTAGTCATTAAAAATAAGCAAAAAGTTAATAAGTCATTTTTAACCTGCCAAAATCACAGGGAGATACAGCAACGCACCAAACCACTTCCCATGAAAATGATTCGCACCAAAATGGTGATTATTGAATTGGGATCAGAATTTTAAGGAATGGGACTCAAAACATGCAGCAATGCATATTGAGTCCAAGGAAGGCATTTAACTCATGCCCCAAAATTGTGCGGAAGATGAAATTTATTCAAATACTCAAAGAATTTTGGGCATGCTGGCTACACTACTTCAACTTAAAAATACGGGGAAAAGAGTGGCTAGTTATTAGCGTCATGTCAGTAACTATGCTGTGAAATTTCACATCTTTTAAGAAATGCTTTCTCACTCTTTAGTTCTGCTTTAGGCAACACTGACTTACCAAGCACTTCACTACCAATAGGCTTGTAGAATCAAATGATGAAACCAACCATCAAAATTGATTATGTATCTGATATCGCCTGCCCATGGTGCGCAGTCGGTCTAGGCAATCTAAATCAAGCGATTGATCAGCTCAGTGATCAGGCAAATTTTGAGGTGCATTTTCGCCCCTTCGAACTCAACCCTAATATGCCTAAAGGCGGCCAAGATGCTATAGAACATCTCACTGAAAAATATGGTTTAACTGCAGAGCAGGTCAAAACCAATCAGGCCAATATTCGAGCCAAAGCTTTAGAGGCAGGATTTGAATTTCATCCAGAAGGTCGCAAAAGGGTTTACAACACCTTTGACGCTCATCGTCTTCTGCATTGGGCAGGTCAAGAGTTTGGGCTGGAGAAGCAAGCAATCCTCAAGAAAGAATTGCTCAATACTTACTTTTGCTTAGCAGTGAATTTAGATGATCAACATAATCTACTAGATGCAGTGACTCGTTCTGGCCTAGATCAAGATAGAGCTCTAGAGATTCTCAAGAATAATGAATTTGCCAAAGAAGTGCGTACTGAAGAGGCTACTTATACAAATGCGGGAATTAACTCTGTTCCTGCGATCATTCTGAACAATCAGTATCTTATGCAAGGAGCTCAGCCTCCTGAGTCATTCGTAAATGCATTTGCACAATTGATTGAGCAAAGTTAAAGAAAAACTGTATACCCCATCGGAACTTGAATAGATCAAGCGGGTGCTAGCCAGCATTCCTCAAAGCAATTAACAACGGATGGCCCGCTGGAAAATCAATATCCTCAATAGCGGCACTCACTTCTGGCAGAGTTTTAGCAATCTCTTCGCTACCTTGAAATACCATCGTCCATTTACTAAAGCTACGCTCACTGATGGGCTTAGATTCTATTAGGCGGACATTTTTATGCCGGCCGTCTTTTTGAATCTTTTGCCATAAGGCTTCAATATCTTTTTCAGGCCCCTCAATCACTTGGCCGAATTTATTGTCCTCATAGATGAGCGCCCCAGTAATGCCCAATGCTTGATTATTTGAGTAGGAGTGATACAAGAGTCTCATCAAGCCCAAAAAAGACATACTTTGAGCCGGCTCACTCACATAAGTTAGTTCGATTAGCTTAGACATATACCCATACTAGATAGCTCGAAAAATAATTACTCTAGGCGTTTACCCCAGCATCACCCAAAGCAATGCTTAAGTGAAAAACATTACAGCTGAATCACTTGATTTTTATAGTGTCCAGCCAAAGCCTTTTTCACTATCTTATAAATATCAAGATCAAATTCAGCCTCTCCCGATTCTGTTAGCTCATAAAGCTCATCTTGATTAATAGCAGTACCGAGATAACACCACTTATCTAGAACGATCATTTCTCCGCCGTCATTGATGGCAATTGGGCCTACATAGGGCCAGACTTGTACCTTATATAGATTCATCGCAGTCTTCAGCTGAAGATTGTGCATTTCAGCAGACATAATTCCAATACAAGCACCACCACATTGTTTTGCTTGATATCCGAAACAGGACTTCCCATCCTCGCCCTTTTCTATTCCTAGCAATACTTCGCATAAGCGATACTTTTTAGCTACTGCTTTTAAATAAGAGTGAGCCTCTCTTTTGCTGTAGAACAATCCATAAAGGTTATCTTGAAGGCCTGGTAGCAAATCCTTTTGATTGACAAGCGCTGGCTTAAGCTTCCCAGCAGAATCTATCTCCAAACTCCAAGCACAAAGATCTTTAGAGCGACGAAGCTTGATATTCATGCTCGGCATGCGTTCTTTGATCAGCTGAGACTCTAAAATTAAGGCGCCTAACTCACCACTAGTCTCTATCCAATCAATGTCTCGGATTTGCAAAGAGAGCTTCATTTCTTTGCGCTGCGTCAAGGCTCCCTGAAAGTGACCCATCACTCTACTGCGCAAAGAAATACTCTTACCGATATATAAAGGAACCTTATTCTCACCATAAAAGATATAGCAACCTGGAGCATAGGGAATAGAGTCTATTAAATCTTTATCTATATTTGGCGGCAGACTAGGATTGCCAACCAGCTGATTGATCAGCTCATTCAATTTTTCTTTACCAAACTTCTCTTCACATATTTGCCAAAACTGGAGCAATAAATCTGCATCGCCTAGCGCACGATGACGGGCGCTCACCTTCAGATGGTGAGCGTTAATGATGGTATCTAGATTATGGCGAGACTGCTCTGGAAAGAGTAATCTTGAAAGCTTTACCGTACATAAAACTTTAGGCTTGAAGTCTATGCCGATTCTTTTAAAAGATGCTTTGATAAAACCGTAATCAAATCGAGCATTGTGGGCTATGAATATTTTCCCTCAAGCTCTTGCTTTAACTCTTTCGCCACCTCCTCAAAGCTTGGCTTATCTTCAACCATCCGGGGTGATATGCCAGTCAGTCTTTGGATATTTTGCGGAATAAAGGTTTGGGGATTGATTAATTGCTCCCATACCTGAATTTGATTGCTGGCTAGAGTTTTGATACCAATCTCGGTAATGCGATCGCGATCAAAATGAGAACCAGTGGTTTCAATATCTACAAAAGCTAAATCAGGGTATGACACCTGCTGAATATCCACGCCAAATGAATTGATAACTTTAGTTTGCTGGTGAGTTTTTATTAAGGTAGTCTGCAAAACTAAAAATGGAGTTGGGCCCGCGTGGGATTTCTTCAACTTTTTTAAATGAAGTCTTTAGAACTTTTTGAGTCTCTCCTTTGGGGCTTTTTTCTTGCTTAGCCTTTACTTCAGACTCTGTGGGGAAATAGGGTTTTCTTTCAGGCGCAGTTTGCACCTCACTAAAACGTGGAATGTAATCCTTAATAGCAGAAGCCAAAGTAACATTAGAAATGCAATTCATCATGTAAGTCTCGAGCGACTGATAGAGATCTTTTGCAATATCTGATACTTCTACTTTTCTTTTTTTAATGAGATTCATCGCTAAAACAATGTCTTTGATCGTAATCATGCGAGGGTCTTTTAGAAGTTGATAACCCCCAGTTCGCCCCTTAATCCCGATGACAAGTCCAGATTCCCGCAGAGGTCTCAGCAATAGCTCAATGCGACTAACCGACATGCGCAGTCTTCTGGCTATTTCCGGAACGGTGACTAATTGACCGTTACTTGAGTGGCTTGCAATATCGACCAAAGTATTCAGGGCTACCTTGACTGCTTGAGTGACTTCCATGGTGTTTTTGGTATAAAAGTTAGATTACGGCTAGTATGAAACTGATTCAAAATTTGTGCTGCAGCGCATTAATTAACCCTTTTTATCCCATAGTTGAAGTTCCCAGTACCCAATAATTCCTCCAACTTAGTTGCTGCACTTGCTTGCCCTCCGAATTGCTGGCAGCGAAGCCATTCATCTTTTTCAGCTAATAACTTTTATCTACCTTCTCTTCAAAGTATCCTGAAAACAGGGGGCTAAAGTACTAGCCCTATTAGTCAGACTCAGGTTTATTAGAATCTGGTTCTACGTTCTTTGGAGCGCTTGGCTTTAAGTTTAAGGTGGGTGCTGCCATTTTTTCACCATCCCAGACTTGCCCACACCAACACTCGCCGGCATCGTTAATGATGCAAACACCTGAACCACAACAGCGCTTATCTGGAGCTTTCATACTTAAACTTTCATCAGCTGGTGAAATATTCCATAGGCAGCGCCTGTCCATAGACCTGCCACCACAAGAATAGAAATTAAGAAACCAAGTCCACGTTTAGCGGGATTAAGTTGATAGGCAATCGCATACCAAACTCTAGCAATCAACCAAATTACACCCGAATCACCTGCCCCTTTATCTCCGATGAATATGGCATAGAGCCACAAAGCAGGCAAAAACATGAGAACGTTTTCAATCGTATTGAGCTGGATTCGATAGGCACGCTCAAAAAGTTCATGCCCAGATACTGCAGGCGCTTTCACTTGATATTTACCTCTTGCTCTACCTACATTAAAAGTCAACCCAAACATCAATAGAACGGTCAACAGTGTAATAAACGAGGTATAGAGATACTGATTCATCAGTAAGAGCCCATCAAGAAATAAGAATTAAGGCTATTCTAGGGTTTTTATTGGCTTGGCGCTGACCTCCGATTCTTTTCATGAATCAAGGTTCTTTATTTGTCGCCAACTCAACCCAGCACAATTTACAACTATCACCCAAGGATGGGAGGGCTGGAAATTACATCTTTCTACCTATTCCTCAAGAACGCAATGAAAGTCAGCTTGCTCTGGCTGTAAAGATTGATGAGGATATTTCAAAAAATTTTCTCGATGCCTTCTGTAGAACAAAAGTCCTTCTTTGAGACTGCTTACTGTAGCACCTTGTTCAAGCATCTCATCCCATAAATTCCAATCCTCTTGGGGATGCATTCCATCTTCATATCTTTTCTTATAACCAATTTTTTGCCCAAAAGCAGTGCGGTACAACATGGATCCGTGATGCTGATATTGGCGATTCCAATAAAGGTCTCCTTGATAGGGCACAGTTTCACCAGGCACCCTATTTAAGATCTCTTCTTTTAATTCACCTGTAACGACAATATCGTAAGTGAGAATATCGGTGCTTGCATTGGATAACAAATCAATTGCATCTGATCGCAACCAATTATCAGCGCCTATGAAAAGTACATATTCTGTTTTGATCTGAGATAGGATGTCTTGAAAATTATCTACAACACCTAAATTATCTTTCCTTAATATATATTCAATGTCTGGGTATATGCCTGGTAAATGATCACAATCAAAGCCGCCATCATCTACAAATAAAATCCTTGCAGGTGGAGTAGTTTGAGAAAGTAGCGACTCGATGCAATGTGCTGCAAGGTGTCCGTACCTGTAGGAGGCAATAACGACAGTAATCATATTGAGTCGGATTAGAGCACATAACTGTGTCGTTGATGACAATTGAGTCTTTGCCAGGCCAAAAGACAATAATCTAGAAATCAACTATCCTAAGATCTTTACTAATTTAGATAAATTTTTATTGATAAAGCTTATGCTTTTTTGAAATAAACTTTCTTCTTAATTTCACATTAACCAACTTTATGAGTCTTAAAAATGAAATATTTTCTATTTCTCAGCTTATCTTTTTTTAGCCTACTGAGCCTAGCAAGCGGTGAAGACACCTATAAAGCTGTTTGCTCGAGCTGTCATGCCACTGGTCTAAATAAGGCTCCTATGGTAGGCGATAAAAAGCAATGGGGTAAGTTAATTAAAGAGGGTCAAGCACACATTACTTCTGATGGTTATCACGGCGTAAGAGCGATGCCGGCAAAAGGCGGAAAGCCAGACCTATCCGTTCCAGAATTCGCTTCTGCGGTTGTCTATATGGCAAATCAAGCGGGTGCCAATTGGAGCGAGCCTGATGAAGCAATGCTGAAAGAGATCAATAAGCGGATTGCTAAAAAGCCCTCAAAATCATGAGTTTTGTTTTACGCTTTTACAAGCCCTAACACCTAGTAAATAATCTATCGGCTCATTATTCAGCCAATGGTCTCAGAAAGTTTTAACTAAAAGTGCGCAAAAAAATACCAACCTTAGAGTTGGTATAGCGATGAATAATTAAGAGAATTATTTATTCATCAGCTTACAAATGGTATCTGAAATAGCAACCATGAAATATAGCACCATGCCACTCACAAAAACTAAATACTCACCGCTATTGAAATATTGCAGCAAGCCAATTAATACTATGCCAAAGGCAAGAACGCTAAGTGTGGTTTTAGCAAACATCGTAATTCTCCAAAAAATTTCATGATTGCTTGATATCTTAAGGCAAAAAGAAACTTCATGCTGAGAAGTCTTGAATAATTAAATCGAAGATTAAATTCAGTATCAGCACCATTACTTGAAGTGGCGCTCAAAAAAATACCAACCCGAAGGTTGGTATTTTATTTCTGGTGGGCCACCAGGACTTGAACCTGGGACCAAAGGATTATGAGCTAAATCTTATTTTTGCAAGATGATTCTCAGTTAGTTCACCACCATTTTTGACTCTTTGACCAAAATAGCCGCTGAATCCATCTCTGTTTTAACCATCTGTTCAAATTTTTCAGGGCTCATCACCATTGACTCTGCACCAAGTCTATGTAGTTGCTCAACCACAGCAGGCTCTTGCATTACCTTAATGATGGCAGCATTCATTCGATTGATGATCTTTGTAGGCGTTTTAGAAGGAGCAAAAATGCCTACCCAAAAAATATAAGAGGAATTAGGAGCGCCAGATTCAATCGTAGTGGGCACATTAGGCAATACTATGGAGCGCTTAGAGGTGCCAACAGCCAATGCCTGAAGTTTGCCATCCTTGATTAAGGGTAAAGCAGAAACAATGGGTGAAAAAAACCAATCCACCCTACCGGCCATCGTATCTGTAATAGCATCTGGTGTTCCTTTGTAGGGAATATGGTTTGCGTTAATTTTTGCAGCGATTCTGAATTTTTCCGCATTCATATGCGTGGCTGATCCATTGCCAGCAGAAGCGTAATTTTTAGAGCCTGGATTAGCTTGAGCCTTAGCAATCAAATCCGCAACTGAAGTGTAACCAGCATTTGGTGATGTCACCATGACATTTGGGAGTTGCACCAAGGAAGTAACAGCAGCAAAATCTTTCAAAGTATCGTAAGGTAAGCCGCTATAGATAAATGGATTAACTACATGACCAGAAGATTGAATTAAAAATGTATATCCATCGGGCGCAGATTTGGCAACCAGTGCTGCGCCGATAGTACCGCCAGCACCAGGCTTATTCTCGATAAAAATTGATGTGCCAAGGCTATCTGCCACCTTGTTAGCAATAAGACGAGCAATCACATCGGTTCCACTGCCAGGAGTAAACGGCACAATAAAACGTATAGTTTGGGCGTTAGGCCAAGCCGTTTGGGCAAAAGAATTACCAATACCAACCATTGAAATCGTAAGCATCACGATTAGCTTAGCAAGTAAGGATTTCACATTAAATTGAACTTGTTTCATGATGATTGATTTTCCATTAAATGATGTAGTTGAAACATTTGATCAGAATTTAATTTGATGCCATGATTAAAATGACCTTCGCAATGTGATTGCTTAAATTTTTTAGCTGCCTTTTCTCGCCTGCTAAAAAGACACAAGAATCATTCTTACGTAAAATACCTTCTGACTTGAGGCCATCCTCAGACTCGCAAAATACTGCCACTTCTCCCTCTACAACAAAATAGATCTTTTCCAATGTTGAGCCATCAAGTGCGGTTTGACCTCCAGGCTCAAAAACACTCATGCCCATCCACATTGAATTACACGGACTCGCCTCTTTGCCCTGAAGGCGATAGCAAGTCATATCATCATGATTCGGGGCTTGATAAGTGTTGGCCGCTTCAAATCTCGTAATGTGCATAAATTGCTCTATCTATAAATTAAACACAACTCGTTTTGGGGAGCCGCTTAAAACAAGTTTATAAGCCTCAAGAGCATGATCAATCGCAAAAGTCTGATCCACATGAAATGCTTTCAGTTGATTAGATTCAAAACCAGACTTCAATTGATTTAATAGTTTGATTGACTCAATGCAGTCTAGCGCTAAGGTATCGATTCCAACAAAGGTATGCATGCCGCGATAAAAAGTAAAAATATCAAATGGCACAGCTCTATCTTGCGTTGCTATAAAAATCTGAGTGCCACCCTTTGCCAAAGATTTATTGGCAGCTTCAAAATAAGCACTTCCAACGGTGTTGTAGATAATATTTGCCCCCTTACCATTGCTTAGTTGCTGAACTTGCTCTGCAATTTGCTCTGCTCCTAAGTCTTTAGCATTAATCACACTTACATCGCTACATGCAAAGGCACTAAAGGAGTCAGAACGTTGAACGGCAATTACTTGAGCCCCATTCATAGCAGCAATTTGTACGGCAGCTTGACCTACTTTTCCATTGGCGCCCATAACTACAACAATCTGACCAGGCTTAGGCAATCCACTCCTTCGAAATCCCTCGTAAGCAGTAACAAATGGCACACCAACCGAGCCCGCCTCTTCAAAGCTTAAATTTTGTGGTTTTTCATAAAGGGCCTGCTCAGGCAGAACCAACCAACCCGCATGCGAACCGTTGCGGGTTATACCTATATCGCCACCAGATCCCCACACTGCTTTACCAAGCCATGCGCTAGAACCATCCACTACTACACCAGCAAAATCGCGACCTGGAATACGCGGAAAGATTGCTTTAGGCATAATTCCTAATGCTGCCTTAACATCACTGGGATTTACGCCTGCACTGACTACACGCACCAAAGCCTCGCCCTGATTTAAGGTGGGGGGTTGTTGCATCTCAATCAAAGGTGAGAGCTCGTCAATTGACGATACTTTTGCATTCAAACGTATTGCACGCAAATTCTCTTTTTGCATTGTCATTTCTTTATACCGATTCTTATGATGATTTAATTGGTAAATTAAGCATTGCACGAGCTTCTTGTGAACTAGCTAACTCGCCACCTAAGTCATTGATGATGCGTTTGGCTTTAGCAACCAACTCAGCATTACTTTTTGCCAGCACGCCCTTTTCCAAATAGAGGTTGTCTTCCATACCAACCCGCACATGACCGCCGGCAAGCCAAGCCTGCGCAACCATTGGAAATTCAAAACGTCCGATACCAAACCCTGACCAAATTGCACCAGAAGGTAAAAGACTACGGGCATATAACAAGGTTTCAGGGGAAGAGGAAAAACCATATTTCACGCCAGTCACAAAAGACCACAAGCCTGGCCCTTCAAGTGTTCCATCGTTAATAAGATCTCGCGCTAAATGTATATCACCCGAATCAAAAATTTCTAATTCAGGCTTCACACCGGCTGCTCGCATGATATCTGACATAATTCGCACATTACGCGGCGTATTGATCACAACATCAGCACCGGAATTCATTGTATTTAGATCTAATGTACAGATATCAGGTCTAAGAGCAGTAATGTGCGTTACCCGTTTTTCAGGTTGCATCAAGCTTGAACCAGGGGCCGCAATACACGGATCTTCAATACTTGGTATGAAACGGCCGCCAGGGCCAGTAGTGAGATTGATGATTAATTGTGGATTGACATTACGAATCTGATCAAACACCTCGCGATAGAGATCTAATTCCATTGAGGGCTTACCAGTCTGAGGATCACGAACATGAATATGGACAGCGGCGGCCCCCACTTCTGCTGAGGCCAGGCACTCATCAGCAATTTGATTTGGCGTAATAGGTAAATATGGGGTCTGATCAGGTGTGGTCAGATTGCCGGTCACAGCGCAGGTAAGGAAGGTTTTTTGACTCATATCTAATTCTTTTTTTTAAAGATGGCGACCGCCATCAACCACAATTCGAGTTCCGGTTGAAAAACGCAGGCGAGTAGCACAAGCTTCGATAGCTGAGGCGACATCATCGGGAGTGCCGATTCGTTTAAGTGGCGTTGTAGCTGCAGTCTTATCATTGAAGTCATCTCCACGACCAGGAACAAAGGCTGAATCAACTACGCCAGGAGAAACACAAAGAACGCGAATGTCTGGCGCAAGGACTTTTGCAAGTGAATCACTCACAATATCTAAGCTCGCCTTTGCTGCCACATAAGCAAGATTGCTCCCAACCCCAGTAAAACCAGCAATGGATGAAACATTCACAATCAGACCATCTCTATTTGCTTTTAGCAATACTTGAAAAGCCCGAATAGATGCAAACACTCCACGGAAATTTGTCTTCAAGATATCATCAATCAGATCGTCGGTAAGTGCATCTAAATTTGCAGCCGGCACAGGCTTAGTAAAGCCGGCAGAGTTCACTAAAATATCGCATCGACCTAGCCGTAACTCAACTTCTTTAGCAGCGGCTACCAGGCTTTCTGAATCAATAATGGAAGCATTCAAGCAAAAATGCTTTCCTGCTGGCAACTGATTGATCTGCTCTACACTTTTTTCAATTGCGTTGCGTCCAACCAAGACACAGTTAGCACCTAAACTAGCTAGTCTCTTTGCTGTAGCAAAGCCAACGGCACCGCTGCCGCCAATAATGACGGCAACTTTATTATTTAAATCATCTACAGATTGAAATGTATTCATAAAATCCTAAGGGATAGGTGGGGCCGGGAAAACCATTTCACCAGCTTGTAATACAAAAGAATGATTTAGCTTGCAAGCTCCAGTAGCTGCATCAGTTAAATACTCTCCAACTAATTGTTTGGAGACACCAAATACAGGATCACTTTCCAAGTTTTCATCTGTTGAATCAAAAACCTGGGTGATTAAAACCTTATAGCCAGGTTTTGAAATCATAAAATGAATATGGGCAGGTCTATTTGGATGTCTTTTTTGTGCGCGCAATAATTCACCACACGGACCATTGGTTGGCACGGGGTATCCAGCTGGGCGGATAGTAGTAAAAAAGAATTCGCCATTTTCATTGGTCTCAAAGCGACCACGCAAATTCATATCTGCTTGCTGCTCATCTTGGTTTTCATAAAATCCGACAGGTGAAGAATGCCAAACATCTACAACTGCGCCAATCACGGCCTGCTTTGATTCATCAACAATGCGACCACGCACCTCCATTGCTTGGCCAGCCAGCTCAGTTCTGGAGATATTCTCCCCCCAAGAACACAAGGGGGCATTTTTTCGCCAAAACGGACCAAGCAAAGCAGCGTAAGAGCCACCATCTAAATCTAAATTATTGATTGTAGATACTAAAGAGGAGACGCCTAATATATCTGCCGCCAAAACAACCTCGTTAGTATTTTTTCCAGTTGCCTGACCAATGCCAACAATGAATTGGAGCGCCTTTTCGAACTCGAGCTCAGTTAGTCGATTCTCCAATACAAATTGATGCAAATGTTTGGTTAATGAGACTACTAAAGTTTTAAGTCTCTGATCCTCCGTACTTTGCATCGCCGCAATGGTGATGTCCAGTATAGATTCAGGACTAGTTATAAGCGCCATATTTAAACCCCAGATCTCTCTTTCGTCCACCTTTGGTTAGGGGAATATTGAATTTAATTAGGAAACTTGCGAGGTGCTAATTTCTACAATTATCGAAAATTAGTTTATAGCAAATTAAAAAATACAGTATTGCTAGAGCCAGCTCCATAAATAGTACTTTGCCCTACCGGCATAGCTGCATATTTATTAGGGTTGCATTGGAAGATTTGTGGAGATCACTTAAATACTGAGCGGCATAAATAGAAAAACGACTTAGGAATTTCTCCCTAAGTCGTTGATTTCATTGGTGGGCCCACCAGGACTTGAACCTGGGACCAAAGGATTCCGGTTTGTGTAGCTTTCACTACTCCCTGGACTATGCCTTCATCATATCGATTGCTCGACTTAGATGGGTGCCGTCTAGTCTCTACACGTTCAAAGTATTTCTACTAAGCTTCGCTCGGCGTTAGCTTGGGCAGTTAATTACAACCGCCTTTAGCTTTCTCCGAATTTGACACCATCCCTTATGCAGTTTCCACGCATAAGGCACAACTTTCGCTATGAGTCCTCTGCTCTAACCAACTGAGCTATGGGCCCTTAATCGTTACATTTACTACACACCTTACTGCTGGTGTTTTTTACTGCAAAACCACACTAAAACCGCATTTACTACACACCATGAAAAAAGCTCTGGTGTGTAAGCGGTGTGTAAGCAATCTTAACTACCTAATCGACCACTAACCTCTTGAATCTATTGAGGTCTTAACTACAAGACCCCTAGGGCTTCTTTCTTATGAGAGCAGAAGCCCAAGGTAGACCCTTATAAAAAGGGGGTCTGCGGGTGGTCAGTGTCGGTGTGTAAGAAAATGTGTAAGTAAATTCATCGATTTAAAGGAGGAAGTCTCTCGGTCTTTGGTTTTCGAAACCAAAGGAATTTTGGAGCAACTATCTAACACTTCGTTGCTCCAAAGACCTCTTTAAGAAATTAAGTGTTACTTTAAGTAACACTTGTAAAGCGATGGGCAGCTAACGACCCATAGGAGACATTCAAGCTATTGAATTTTTTCCAGTGCAGCCTTTGCAAAAAGAGCGTCTTTAAATCGGGTATTTTTACCATTTGACTGAAGAAATACCATAGCGATATTTCTGCCCTTAATTTTTGCCTCCATAACCAAGCATCTTCCAGCTGCTGCAATATAACCCGTCTTTTGCACCAAGACATCCATGATTTCATTGCGGACAATCGGGTTGGTGTTTACAAATGGCTGCGGTGCATGGATGCCATCAACAACATTGAATTTTTCTGTTGTTGAGAATTCTTGAATCAAGGGGTAGCGCATAGACTCCTGCAATAGGAGAACTAAATCCTGCGCTGTAGAAACATTCTGTGGGGAGAGTCCAGTAGGCTCAATGAAGTGGGTATGCGCCATTCCAAGCTCTTTTGCCTTTAGGTTCATGGCAGCAACAAAAGCCCCCGTTCCCCCTACATATGATCTTGCCAGAGCATTGATCGCTCTATTTTCTGATGACATTAGACCAACTCTCAAGACCCTCATTCGACTTATTTCCGTCCCCACCTTGAGTTTCCATTTTGCGCTTGATTGCCGGGCAATATCTTCACGCTCAATCCTGAGTGGCTCAGCTAGACCTTGACCGGACTCCAAAACAACTATGGAGGCCATTAACTTAGATATTGAGGCAATTGGTGAGATGGCTAAAGAATTTCTATCAACCAACACCTCCCCGCTATCAACATCAACGACATAGGCAATATTGGAATGGAAATCCTCTGCCTGGCGACCCTTTGCAAATACAGGGGCATCAGTAAATGTTAGCGCTAGTGCGCAGGCTATCAATAACTTATACATATGTTTGCTTATTTCACCAATACTTAAATGGGCGCTCGGTTTTAGTATTTGTTCCAATCGTCTTTATCTTCCGCTTGCAGTGTGGGCATGTCAGCCCATCCCATAAAGTGAGATGAGCATTAGAACCGCATGTCTTGCCAACTGCAGTGCCCGACTATTGATCAACTATAACTACAGGATCGGCAATGGAATCAATATGCAGCTGTCATCATTGCATCACTCTCCCGTCTCAGATTTTAGAATCTGAGCAAAGCGACTTTTTGCATATTGAATACGCATTTGCCTTTCTTGATTAGCAACTCCTATAGTGATTCGCTTATCAATCAAGTCTTTGTATACAGCATCAATATTTGTGTAGAAATTGGTATACACAGCTAACAAGGCTGGGGAAGGCAGTTCATTTGTAATATCTCGACATTTCAAGGTGGACTCTTTAAATCTTATCAATACAGCTGCTTGATCGAAGGCAATCTTGTCGCTTGAATTAAATAACTCTTTTGCGTTTGGACTCTTCTCCGTTAGCACCAAAATATGTTCATCAACATACTTCGCATCCTCTGACAGATTTACCTCAGCAATACATGAGGCGATCTTTTTCTGTACTTCATTAACTTTAGCAATCGAGACGTTATTACCAGGCTTGTTAGTCGACGCTTCATTTGTGGCGCATCCTGATAGCAAAATTGCAAGCAATGCAATACCGCGATAGATATTTTCCATGATGATCCTTTTGTTAAAAAAGCCCCAAAAACTCCTTTGAGTTCAGGGGCAAGGGAGAACACTGTAGATTAAATAGTGGAGAGGCTTAATTCAGATAAGGCGTCAATTCGATGCAACTCTTCTTCCGGAGATGTCAGCAGATGCTGACCCAATAACACGGAAGCAGTGATGATTACTATCGCAATCAATGCGACAAGCCTAGGATGCAATCTAGCAAGAACCAAAACCTCAGAGATTCGATCCGTTGGTTGATCTCCCTTAGAGACAGCTCGTTGCCAATCTTGATAAATGTGTTGTTCAAAATGGGTAGATGACTCTTGCACTTCGATTTGATCTAACACTTTCTTTAAATGTTTTTTATCATTCGCTCGCATGAGATTCACCTTTTTCTAATTCCATCTTGAGTTTCAACTTAGCCCTATATAACAATTGATCGACGCTATTCTTATTCATACCCATTGCCAGACCAACTTCTTCTGCCGTCATATCTTGATAGGCCCACATCAACATCGCCATTCTTTGTTTGCTACTTAAAACATCCATTGCCTTTTTAATGCTTTCTGGGCTGACGCCCTCTGCGATACTCCACTCAATCTCTTTTATGGGTTGATGCTCAATCTCATCAAACTCCTCGAAGAATCCCTTATTAATACTTTTGATCCGATCCAAACAAAGATTGCTCACGATTGCGTAAAAGTACGTAAAAAGTCCCGACTTTCCCGCAAACGAATCGGCACTTTTCCATAAGCGAATAAAGGCCTCTTGTACGACATCTTCCGCATCTTCTTTGTTGCCAAGCATCTTCCAGGCCAAGGAATATGCGGGGGAACTCAGTAGGTGAATGACTTCTTTTGACGCCTTGGAATCCCCCGCTACAGCTCTTTTTAATAAAGCCTGTTCGATGCGGTGTTGCTTACTAGGAAATAAAGTCAAGCTGATCCTTAATTGCTTATTGGCTTATTCCAATGTTCTTTTTCATGAGGATGCGCCTTCATCCACTCTTCGCGTTCTTTTTTCATCTCAAGACGCTCTTCAGGAGTCATTGCCGCAATCATGGCTTTGCGGTTATCGCGCAGCTCTTTCTTTTGCTCAGGGCTTAGTGCCTGCCACTGAGCGTGCATTTTGTCGCGCAATGCCTTGCGCTCTTCGGGGCTGAGCGCCTTAAATTTGGCATGAAGTTTTTGGCGATATGCACGGCGCTCTTCTGGAGTAGCTTGTTTAAATTGCTCTCGCAAATCCTTGGACATTTGCAGGCGTTGCTCAAAGCTCATATTAGCAACTACCTGGGGATCTTGCGGCTCTGGTAAGGCGGCGCTGGCAATGCTAATGGTACTCACCATCAACACACTAGCCATAATTAGACCTTGCATCGTTCTTTTCATTTACATCTCCTTGCTTGTTGTTACTACTTAGACGCGGGCGCCTATAGAAAACTTACGACCAAGACAAAATAATTATTTTCTTTTTAGAGTAAGTATTTTCCAAAATTACTGTCTAACAAGGGTTAAGGATATCCAGTTGAGAGAAAAATGAATCGAGCCATCATGCCATTGCGCTCAATTATCTTGAGTTTTCTAGTTTTAGTAGCAATTTTGCCCATTAAAGAGTCTTTTGCTCAATGGGGCGGATCCCAAGGCTCTGGAATCCCAGGAATGCCTGGAATGCGAAGGGGTGCCGGGCGCAATGCCTCTAATCCCGACTCTTCCAGCACATCGGCAAATACCCATATCTCAATGCCTACTCCAGGCTCACATCTGCTGACTTATGAGCAAATCGAAATTGGATTGTCTCGCCTTGAGGAAAGTCTTAAGCTAACACCCGAACAAAGCAAGGCTTGGAACAATTTCGCAATAAAAGTAAGACTCTATGCAAGTGATGTTGCCAAAGAAAGGGCTAAATTGAATAACGATAGTTCCGCCACTATTGATGGCCTGAAATTTCTAAACCAATCTACCGAAGATGCAAAAAATCGATATACCAGCTTAAAAGAGGTAGATGAGACTGCCAAACCGCTTTACAAACTATTGAGTGCTGAGCAAAAGGCATCTTTTGATAGCAAAGTACCTACTTTTATTAATGCAAGCCCAAAAAGGCTGGCGCCAAGCCAACCAAACTACAACTTGCCAGAACTCGGTGGATCACCATCGCCCAACCAAAACCCTGGGTCAGGTACCTTGCCAGGCTACATTCGCCAGTAAATGCGTAACCCCAACAATCTAAGTGGTCATATTCTGCCGACTTCAGGCGCAATGCTTGGGGTATGCATGACCGTTATCAGCATTGTGAAGCTAACCCAAACAAACCGAGGTATTGCCTATTGGGTAGATGACCTCCTAGCCCTAGATACCCTCATCTTTCTAGCAAGCTCTATCTTTTCATACCTATCCATTCGAAGCAATTCAAAAAAGGTTTATTTTGAAGATATTGCGGATAAGTTCTTTATGCTCGCATTGCTCTGCATGGGTGCTGCAGTCTTACTCCTGACATACGAAATTGTGTAGTCAGTGCGATGGCTGCGTCTGGCAGTAAGCAGGCCTTAAATATTAGACACAACAATCTACAAGTAGTTCATTGTTTCAACGGCAGACCTATATGTTTATTGGGGTTGCCATGGAAGATGTGTGAGGATTGCTTACATACTTTGTTGCACAGAAAGAAAAACGACTTAGGAATTTCTCCCTAAGTCGTTGTGTCCTACCCGAGACATAGTTTACGTTTTATACCGGACACATACTTTACAGTTTTTGGCATAGGAGGGACCACTCTATGCCGTGGAATGAAAGTACGAAGATGGATGAAAAGCTGAAGTTTGTGTAGCTTTCACTACTCCCTGGACTATGCCTTCAAACTATCTTTTTAGTGTTTGATGGACAAACTTTTCCAGACTCTCAAATAACTCATCCGAAGCCCTTTCAGCGGCTTTAGAGTCGCCATTAGAGATTGCCAAAGCGAGGTTTGCGTGCAGTTTTCCAGATTCCGCATCATCCTGGCTTTGATGATAAACAAACCAAAATCTCCGCGATAAAGAATCTAAAGAATCTAATGCCCTAGATGCAAATTCATTTCTCACGCAAGTGGAAAAATGATCATGAAAGGCTTTATCAGCCTGCAAAAGTGCATGACCGTCTCTTGTTTTGACTGCACCCAAAAGCTGATCAGCAATTGCTTGCATTTGCTTACGCTCTTCATCACTTGAACGTCTTGCAGCAGATCCGGCAGCAAATCGAGATACTACACACCTAAATTCCAAAAGCTTTAACTGATCAGCAATATTGATTTCGGTGACAACAATTCCCCGACGCGGAAGGATGTTAACTAATCCCTCCCTAGCTAATCGTTGGAGAGCCTCTCCAATCGGCGTTCTGCTGACTTGAAGCATCTCGCCCAACTCTGACTCAGAAAGCATCTGTCCCGGCTTAAATTGAAGAGTGACGATCATTTCCTCAAGCTCAGCGTACACCTTATCAGCCAAGCTGATGATGTAAGTCTTTTGCAAGACTAGTCGCTTCTTTTTTCCGGTATTTTTTAATTCAGTATTTTTTAATTTCACAGCAGGATTTAGGTATTGAAAATAGTGAGGATATTAAACCCCACCATTTTCGCCTGAAACTAGGTTTTTATAATTTTATATCCACATTTTTAGTTTCCGGTAAAAATATCAAGCCAAAAATTACAGTCACTGCCGCAATAATTACCGGGTACCAGAGTCCATAGTAAATATCGCCCTCTAAGGCCACTAGAGCAAAGGCTGTTGTAGGCATTAGGCCCCCAAACCAACCAGTGCCAATATGATAGGGCAGCGAGAGGGAAGAATAGCGAATTTTGGTTGGAAAGAGCTCAACCAAGGCTGCCGCTGTTGGTCCATAAGCCATCGTTACATAGATTACAAGCAAAAATACCAGCAAGAAAACCATTGGTTTATTGATCTCATCTACATTTGCTTTTTGAGGATAACCAGCCTCTGAAATGGTAGCGCTCAGCTCTTTTGCAAAATTATTCATTTTTAGTGCGGCCTCTTCTTTTGAGAGTCCCACTGAGTCAAATGAATTAACAATCTTATCGCCAACTTTAACGCTCGCAATTGTTCCGGGCACCGCATTCTCAACATGATAGTTAACTGATGCAGCTACTAACTTTGCCTTAGCAATATCACAAGAAGAGGTAAATTTCTTAGTTCCAGTGGGGTTAAATTGAAATTGACAATCCCCAGGATCTGCTACCACAACTACAGGGGAATTTTTTAATGCCATCTCTAGAGCAGGATTCGCATAATGTGTCAGACCTTTAAATATTGGGAAATAGGTCAGCACAGCCAATGCCATTCCAGTCAGAATAATTTTTTTTCTTCCAATACGATCTGATAGCGTGCCAAATATCAAAAAGAATGGGGTGGCGAGTAAAAGCGCCCCAGCCACAATTAAATTCGCAGTAACGCTATCAACCTTAAGTGTTTGCGTCAAGAAAAGTAGTACATAAAATTGACCCGTATACCAAACACACCCTAATCCGGCGGTGATACCAAACAATGCTATCAATACAATTTTCAAATTTTTCCAACGCAGGAATGACTCTGTTAATGGGGCTTTTGACTCAGCCCCCTCCTCTTTCATTTTGGCAAACACAGGCGACTCGCTCATAGACATGCGAATCCATACAGAGATTCCTAGCAAAATGATGGATACCAAGAACGGGATGCGCCAACCCCAATCTCCAAAGGCCGCCTCACCCAAGAATAGTCTTGTTGATAGGATTACTAACAGTGATAGAAATAGCCCCAAGGTTGCGGTAGTCTGTATCCAAGCAGTAAATTGCCCCCGTTGATTATTCGGCGCATGCTCCGCTACATAAACTACAGCACCGCCATACTCTCCGCCAAGCGCAAGACCTTGCAACAACCTAAGCGAAATCAGAATAATCGGCGCTGCAATACCTATACTTTCATATGCAGGCAGCAAACCAACACCAAAGGTCGATAAGCCCATAATGAGGATGGTCATTAAAAAGGTATATTTGCGACCGATCATGTCCCCAAGTCGACCAAATACGAGGGCGCCAAATGGGCGAACGATAAAGCCTGCCGCAAAGGCTAATAAAGCAAAAATAAGTCCCGTTGTTGGATCGGCCTTGGCAAAAAATTGCTTCGCTATTACAGCTGCCAAAGATCCATATAAAAAGAAGTCATACCATTCAAATACAGTACCTAAAGATGAAGCAATGAGTATTTTTCGCTCCGCCTCAGTAATGACCCTTTTGCTGTTTACAGAATTATTTGTGCTTTGAGTTGACATTTACAGCCCCCTTTAAAAGTTTATTTGCTTAGCCAAGAAGATTTGGAATTTCGGCTATCGAAGTTAATGCAACATCAGGAAGAAGGCCCACCTCGTCAGGGATTGCACCATTCCGATTAATCCAAATCACCTGAAACCCGAATGCTTTGGCACCAGCTACATCAAAGTAATTTGATGTAACAAATCCAATTTCATGTCTTTGGAGATCGAACTTATCAGTTGCCAACTGATAAGTTCTTGGATGTGGCTTATAAACTTTGACCTCATCCACACTTAATAAGGCGTCAAATTGATCCGTAATTCCTGCGTTGCCAACTAAATTTGTTAGTAATGATGGGGTTCCAACAGATAGGATTGCCCTCTTAAGTCCACTCAATTTAGGAAGAGTCTGCCTAGCATCCTCAAAGGGAGATAACCTTTCGTAGGCATCCATTAAGGCACCTCTCTCACTTGTTCCTCCAGGAAGCCCTAAATATTTCAATGAATACTTAAGGCCTGCTTCTGTATTTTGGTTATGGGGTATATATCTACCCATAATGGTTCTCAAAAACATATATTCAATTTGCTTTGATCTCCAAAGTTGACTTAACTCCTTGCCTTTCCCTGGGTACATCTTTTCAGCCAAAGCAACAACTGAGTGAACATCAAACACCGTTCCATAAGCGTCAAACGCAAGAGCTTTAATTCCGTGCAATTTTTTCATACATTCCTTACTGAAGTTCAATTGGGATTTCAGTAGGATACTAGTAAAAAATGGGAAAAACATAGCCAATCAAGCTAGTGAAAACCCTTGTTTGCAAAAATTTTTACTTCGAATTGCTCAGCGTTACTCAAAGTAACGCTCAAAATACAAAATCCCCACCATTGCTGATGAGGGTTTTATATAGAAGCTTAAGTTACTTAATAACGGCAGATGAAACTAGTTGCTTGATCATCCGACGGTAATAAGGACGAATAGGGCCTGGAACTTGGCTCATGACTACTACTGCTAATTGCTCTTTTGGGTCAATCCAGAAGAAAGTGCCTGCAGCGCCAGCCCACATATATTCACCTGGAGAGCCATCAACAGATGCCAGTCCCTGACCTTGGCGAACCATAAAGCCCAGACCAAAGGTGTAGCCATCAACACCCATCAGCAGTTGACCAGGGGTTAGCGGTACCGTTGTTCTACTACCCAACATATCAGATGCCATCAAATTGACAGTCATGGGTGACAAAATTCTTTGGCCGTTTAGCTCCCCACCATTGAGCATCATGCTGGCAAAGTTTAGATAGTCGCCAGCCGTACCTGCTGCTCCAGCACCACCAGAATCATTATTTGGCTTGATGGTGACATCTAGCAACTTAATAGGAGCTTTATTAAATGGATCAGTTGTAAATGGCTCAGCAATACGTGACTGCTTATCCGCAGGGACAGAAAATGCAGTGTCCTTCATCTGCAAAGGAGTAAACAAACGCTCTTGTAGGAAATCTCCAAGACGTTTGCCGGAGGCTACTTCAACTACGCGACCCAGCAAGTCTACGGACATGCCGTATTCCCAGTTAGTTCCAGGCTGAGTACTTAATGGTGCTTTTGCAATACCTGTGATCATTTCTTGCGGGGTGACACGACGTTGATCATAGTCAGTGCCGCCGGCCACATAAAGACCAGCATCGGTATATGCCTTCTTGATATTAGGATTGGAAGTAATTTCTGGATAGCCAATTCCTGATGTATGGCGTAAAAGATCCTGTACTGTGATTGGCTTTACTGCAGGCACTAAGGAATATTCCATATTGCCACTACTATCTTTTGTTCCTACGCTAACTTGCATATTGGCAAACTCAGGCATGAACTTAGAGATTGGATCGGCTAACTGAATCTTGCCCTCTTCTGCCAAAATCATTGCTGCAACAGATGCTAGCGGCTTGGTCATTGAATAGATTCTAAAAATAGAATCTTTACTCATAGGCTTATTGGTGGTTTTATCCTGATAGCCTACAACCTCAGAGTAAACCAACTTCCCCTTACGGTTAATCATCACTACAGCGCCTGGAATATTGCCTTTATCTACCTCAGCCTGCAAAGAGGCCTTCACATTTTTCAATCTAGCAGATGACATACCAACATCCTCAGGCTTTGCTGTTGGAATATTTTGTGCAATCGCTAAGTTGCTGATGAAAAAGCTTGCTACAAGTAACTTATTAATAAGATTTTTTTGATATCGCATGTCGGCCTCCTTGTTGTATTAATTTCGAACAAGAATAGCATGTAGTATTTTCTAACCCCAGCATAAATTTAGTGCAGCGCACAAAAATATCCGGTTACCAATTCAATGGATAAACTAGTACTAACCCCAAACCCTCTGACGTGCTTTATTGTAATAACGCAGAGAAAAATATAAGAATGCTTCAAATAAAGTAAGCATTCAATTAAATTAAAACTAAAAAAAGGAGATTTGATGAAGATCAATATTTACGCAGCACATTTATTCATAGTAATAGCGAGCACATTTATTTCATATACTGCATTTTCACAAAGCTACCCAATCATACCTCTTTCAGATTCAGCTCTAAAAGCACCTCTCATTATTAACAAACAGGGGAGTTTTTTTGTTGGTGGTCAAGATGTCGAATCTAGCACCCTATCAACCATGCCAGCATTTGGCTCTAAAGGAACGATCACTCTAGATCAGATGTATGTAGCATATCAAATTCCTGTTAAAGCCAAGTCGACCTCCGTTGTCCTGATACATGGTTGTTGTCTAACAGGTAAGACCTGGGAGTCAACTCCAGATAATCGCATGGGATGGAACGAATACTTCGTCCGCAGAGGGTTTCCAACCTATGTCGTTGATCAAGTTGGACGTGGCCGCTCTGCAGTCAATGCGGCCTCCCAAATTAATGCAGTCAAAACCAATCAGGTTCCGCCTGAAAAATTACCGACTATCATTGCTGCTAGCCATGAGGGCGCGTGGCAAATCTTTCGTTTTGGCGCTGAATATCCAAAGACGTTTGAGAACCAAAGATTTCCAGTTGCTTCACAACAGGGGCTTTGGCAACAGATGGTAGCCGACTGGTACTATGGACTCGAAGAACCCAACGCTACACCAATAGCATTGTCAACGCTATCAAAAGAGCTCAAAAAAACTGTATTAATCAGCCATTCACAATCTGGTATTTTTCCATTTAATTCCGCAAAAATTAGCAACGACGGTATTGCCGGAATTATTTCAATTGAGCCAGCAGCATGCCCCTCAGCAGATTCTGATTTGACACCTTACTTAAGAATACCTTCGCTGATCATGTTTGGAGATTTTGTTGAACTATCAACTAGATGGGCCCCACGACTAAAAGCTTGCCGAGAATTTGTTGCTAAAGTCAATGCGCAAGGCGGCAAAGCTGAATTACTCGTTCTACCCGAAGTTGGTATAAAAGGAAATACCCATATGTTGATGCAAGATAACAATTCTATTGAGTTGGCAGCATTACTGAGCACTTGGATTGAAAAACGTCTATCAATTAAATAATTTTCTCCCACACCATTCCCAAAAGGAATTCAAGTATTTAGAAATACATCATAGGTATAACTTAAAGTAACCATAAAAAATACCAACCCGAAGGTTGGTATTTTTTATTTCTGGTGGGCCCACCAGGACTTGAACTTGGGACCAAAGGATTCCGGTTAGTGTAATTTTCATTACTCCCTGGACTATGCCTTCACTCTTATAACGACTCAAGATTATTATTGCTTATGAATATTTTTAATCAATCTTAATATTTTTATCCTGTATTAACTTGGACCATTTCTGTTGATCAGTCTTGATGAGTTCTGCAAACTCTTCTGATGTCCCACCAGATGGCTCTATCCCGCGATCTACCATTTCCTTGCGCACCTGGGGAGTTTTTAAAACTTTATCAATGTCAGCGCTTATCTTTGAAACAATATTGTTTGGAGTCTTTGATGGCACAAAAATACCAAACCAACCAACAGCGCTATATCCAGGTATCCCATTCTCAGAAATCGTTGGCAATTCTGGAACAGATTGCGATCTTTTAGGACTGGTAACAGCTAGAGCTTTCAAATTACCTGCCTGAATTTGGGGCATTACAGTTTGAGCAGGCGAAAACATTACATTGATATGTCCCCCCAATAAATCAGACAGAGCCGGACCTGAACCTTTATAAGGAACATGAAGCATCTCCACGCCAGCCATCGACTTAAATAATTCCCCTGATAAATGCGATACAGATCCCGAACCAGAGGAACCAAAACGAATTAACTGAGGATTTGCTTTTGCAGCTGCAATTAATTGCTGTACCGTATTGACCTTTAAAGATGGGTTAATGGTTAATACATAGGGAGATGCGGAAACCAAACTGACTGGCGCCAATTGATTAACAAGTTGATCTGGCAATGCAGGCGTAGCAATTAACCAGGTATAGCCATCAGCCGGCGAACGGATCACTGCATCCGCCCCAACCGCGCCAGATGCACCAGGTTTATTTTCAATAACGATAGACTGTTTCCAAATCTCTGTTAGGGGTGGAACAATAATTCGCATAAGGGTATCCGTTCCACCGCCTGGAGGATAAGGAACAACTAGACGAATGCTCTTAGAGGGGAAACTATCTGCTTGTGCAAGTGCCCAACTTGTACCAACAAGATAGACGCACAAGCAAATTAAAAATTTCTGCAGATTTGGTTTTAAGAACATTCATCACCCTTAAATCTGTTAACAATAGCTTCAGCTAGAAAGTTGTTTTTAATAAGTTTTTAATATACAGTAAAAAAAATAATAGGAATAATACGGAGACACAAAATGACAGTAAATTCAATGACACGACCTATTGATATGGTTGGGTCCGTGATTGATGTAGTTGATCCAAATCATGACATCCTTGGAGAGTCAATTATTTGGGATAAGGATAAAGGTCTTCTGTGGTGGGTGGATGGAATCGGAATGTTCATCTATCGTCTTGATCCAAGCACAGGTCAAAAACAAAGTTGGAAATTAGATGAAGAAATTGGCTCGATCGGACTCAGACAAAAGGGTGGCCTCATTGTTGGCATGAGATCAGGTTTGTATTTTTTTAATCCTGATAATGGACAACTCAGCGAAATTACTAAGCCAGACTCTGATCGGCCAGGCAATCGATTTAACGACGGCAAAGTAGATCGTCATGGACGATTTTGGACGGGCACCGTTCAAGCAAGTGCATACACACCACGAGGCAGACTCTGGAGGCTAGACGCTGATTTAAAAGCAAACCTCATTATGGAGGGTATCACCTGCGTCAATGGAATTAGCTTTAGTCCAGATAATCGCTTAATGTACTTTACAGATTCATTCAGTTGTCGAATTGATGTTTTTGATTATGACTCTACTGATGGCGCTATTTATAACAGACGTCATTTCGCAGATGTACCTCTAGGCAGAGGAATTTGTGACGGCTCAACAGTCGATGCAGATGGATGTTTTTGGAGTGCCAATATGGATGGTTGGTGTGTAACTCGCTACGATCCGCGAGGGCGTATTGATACCGTCATTAATTTACCCACTAGAAGGGTTTCAAGTTTATGTTTCGGTGGGCCGAATTTAGATACGCTCTTTATCACTACCGCACGCCGAAGAATGCAAGACAAAGAATTAGCGCAGCAACCACTGGCAGGATGTGTATTAGCTGTTAATCCTGGCATTCAAGGATTGCCTGAACCCGAATTCCTTGGCTAGCTCTACCAACAACCCAACCTTTATACAAGGGAAGTTATGAAAAAAATTCTTGTGATTTTTGTTTGGTATTTCATTTCCCTAGGCTACGCGATTGCCCAAAACTTTCCAGATAGACCGGTAAAAATAGTAGTCCCTTATACCCCAGGGGGAGCTACTGATACCCTAGCAAGAAGTATTGCAAATCAATTAAGCGCTAAATGGAATAAACCGGTACTAGTTGATAATCGCGGTGGCGCCTCAGGAATGATTGGTGCTGAATTCGTAGCAAAAGCACCTTCAGATGGCTATACCCTCATGATTTCGGACAGCGCGCCATACGTTATCCTGCCGAACTTTTATCCGAACTTGAATTATGCTCCGCTAAAAGACTTTGCACCTATCACTGTAATTGCTCGACAAGCTCCTATTATTGTTATATCCAATAAAATTCCAGCAAACAATATTAAAGAGCTGGTTACCTACTTAAAGTCACATCCAGATACTCCATATGCTTCTTTGGGTAATGGTTCTTACCCCCATGTAGCAATGGAGGACTTTCAAAGACAAACTGGCACTAAGCTGTTGCATGTTCCTTACAAAGGAACAGCACAAATTATTACCGACATGATTGGGGGTCAGGTAGATCTATATGTTGGCACTCTTGGCGCATTTGAGCAACATGAGAAAAGTGGCAAAGTGAAAATATTGGCTACTGCTACAGAAAAGCGCTTGCCATTTAGGCCAGAACTAGTGACCGTATCAGAATCTGGAGTGCCTGGGTTTTCAGTTAGCGTTTGGTTTGGAATGGTTGCAACCGCAGGTACACCAACCCCACTACTCAATAAGATTTATCAGGACGTAGCAGAAATCCTAAAAAATAATACATTTATAAGTGAAGTATTAACCCCCCAAGCATTGATACCAGGCGGCGACTCTAGAGCTGACTTTGGTGCACTAATGAAAACAGATACAGTGAGATGGGGTGAAATCATCAAATCAACTGGAATTAAGCCATAACTGCCAATAGAAAGACTGAAAGAAACCATGACTAAATTAAGTGAGTATGCTGACAAATATCAAACCATCAAGATGAAACGTAAAGATGGGATTATTGAGGTTAAATTACATACAAATGATGGCCCTCTACATTGGAGCCTGTTACCCCATGGAGAACTTGAAAAAGCCTTTTATGAAATTGGTCACGATCCAGAAAACGAGGTGATGATCCTTACTGGTTCAGGTGATGCTTTTAGTGGCCCTCCCTGCCCGCCTAATGGCCATAATCATGTCAGCCATCCAGTCACAGCGATGGAGTGGGACAAAATTTATTGGGAGGGAAAACATCTCCTGATGAATCTTTTAAATATTGAAATCCCAATTATTGGCGCTATTAATGGGCCAGCCTTGCGCCACTCAGAAATTCCACTGCTCTCCGATATTGTGATTGCCAGTGACAACACGACTATTCAAGATTCTGCGCACTTTGCTGGTGGCTTAGTTCCCGGCGATGGCGTTCATATTGTCTTTCCACACCTCATGGGAGCCAATCGCGGTAGATATTTCCTTTTAACTGGTCAAACTCTAAATGCGCAAGAGGCAAAAGATATTGGCTTGATTAGCGAAATATTACCAGCAGATAAATTACTAGATCGAGCTTATGAACATGCCCATTTTCTAATGCAACGCACACCCTTACTCAGAAGATATGCAAGAACACTTCTCACTCAAGAACTCAAGCAAAAAATGCATAACTTGCTTGGTTATGGCTTAGCACTTGAAGGACTAGCAGCCTCCCATAAATCAATCTAATTGCGAGTCTCTAAGAAGTAAAAAAATACCAACCCGAAGGTTGGTATTTTCATTGCTGGTGGGCCCACCAGGACTTGAACCTGGGACCAAAGGATTCCGGTTTGTGTAGCTTTCACTACTCCCTGGACTATGCCTTCATCATATTCAAACTTAACATCTGAACTTAGATGGGTGCCGTCTAGTCTCTACACGTTCAAAGTAATTTCTTACTAAGCTTCGCTCGGCGTTAGCTTGGATATCTCTACCTTTAGCTTTCTCCGAATTTGACACCATCCCTTATGCAGTTTCCACGCATAAGGCACAACTTTCGCTATGAGTCCTCTGCTCTAACCAACTGAGCTATAGGCCCTAAAACTTTACTTTTACTACACACCTTTTTACAGATGTTGACCACTTCAAAACCACACTAAAACCGCATTTACTACACACCATGAAAAAAGCTCTGGTGTGTAAGCGGTGTGTAAGCAATCTTAACTACCTAATCGACCACTAACCTCTTGAATCTATTGAGGTCTTTGTTACAAGACCCCTAGGGCTTCTTTCTTATGAGTCCTCTGCTCTAACCAACTGAGCTATAGGCCCGTTAATCCTTCGATCAATCTTCCTCTAGGAAAGTCTTGAGTTTGTCGCTGCGGCTTGGATGACGCATTTTTCTCAAGGCCTTTGCTTCGATCTGACGAATACGCTCACGGGTTACGTCAAACTGTTTGCCTACTTCTTCGAGCGTGTGATCTGTACTCATTTCAACACCAAAGCGCATACGCAATACTTTTGCTTCGCGTGGCGTCAGTGAATCAAGAACATCCTTCACTACATCGCGCATCGAGTCATGCAATGCTGCTTCAGCTGGAGCCAAGGTGTTGCCATCTTCAATGAAGTCACCCAAATGAGAATCTTCGTCGTCACCGATCGGTGTTTCCATAGAGATTGGCTCTTTTGCAATCTTCATGATCTTACGAATCTTATCTTCTGGGATTTCCATCTTCAGTGCCAAGGTTGCAGCATCTGGCTCATGACCAGTTTCTTGCAAGATTTGACGGCTGATACGGTTCATCTTATTGATGGTCTCAATCATATGAACTGGAATACGGATCGTACGCGCTTGATCAGCAATAGAGCGAGTAATCGCCTGACGAATCCACCAAGTTGCATAAGTGGAGAACTTATAACCACGACGGTATTCAAACTTATCTACCGCTTTCATCAAACCAATGTTGCCTTCTTGAATCAAATCCAAAAACTGCAAACCACGGTTGGTGTATTTCTTAGCAATCGAGATCACCAAGCGTAAGTTGGCTACGGTCATCTCACGTTTTGCTTCACGCGCACGCTTCTCGCCCGCAATCATTTGCTTGTTCACTTCTTTCAATTCAGGAAGTGGGATAACCACATTCTTCTGAATATCAATCAACTTCTGTTGAAGTTCCTGAATCGCTGGTACGTTCCGTTGTAAGAGAGCACTATAGGGCTTGTTCTCTTTGAGTAACTTGTCAGTCCAAGTAAGATTCATCGACATCTTAGGGAAATCTTTTAATACTTCACCACGATTAACGCCAACCTTATCTACCAATAAGTTAACGATGCCACGCTCTAGTTTCCACACTTGATCTACTTGCGAGCGCATCGTGTCACATAACTTCTCAACACTCTTCGCCGTTAAACGGAAGCCCAGTAACTCTGCACGAATTGCATCTTGTGCCTTGATATAGGCCGGGCAGTTATAACCATCTTTATCAAAAGCACGACGCATCTTGTCAGCTTGCGTGCGAACAATTGCAAACTTCTCTAGGGAGATTTGCTTTAACTCTTCAAGCTGTTTAGCATTCGCAGTTGCAGCGCCACCGCCACCACCTTCGTCTTCACCTTCCTCTTCACCTTCTTCAGCATCAGGATCAATCTCTGGCTCTTCTGGTCCCAGTTTGATATCTTCCGCATTAGGATCTACCAAGCCATCAACGAACTGATCGATTTCCATTTCGCCGGAAGCAATCTTATCCACGTTGCTCAGAATCTCTGCAATCGTGACAGGGCAAGCAGCTAAAGCCATCACCATGTCTTTGAGGCCAGCCTCAATCTTCTTGGCAATGACGATCTCGCCTTCGCGAGTCAACAAATCTACCGTACCCATCTCACGCATGTACATACGGACTGGGTCAGTGGTACGACCAAACTCTGAATCTACTGTAGAGAGCGCTGCTTCAGCCTCTTCTTCAGCCTCTTCTTCAGACGCTGCAGCAGCAGTGTTATCAGACAGAATTAAGGTTTCAGCATCAGGCGCTTGTTCGTAAACAGTAATACCAATGTCGTTCAACAAACTGATCAAGGTTTCTAATGCATCAGCATCAGACAACTCGTCAGACATCACGTCATTCATCTCGCCATGGGTTAAGTAACCCTTGGACATACCCATCTTGATCAAAGTCTTCAAGCGCGCACGACGTAATTCTTGTTGCTCTTCAGTACCTAACTGTTGTGCTGCGAATTCTTTTAAGAGGGCTTTTTCTTTCGCTTTACGCTCACGGGCTTTTTGCCGATCCGTTAATACTGGTTCAGCGCCATCTGCAGGAGTCTCAGCTTTGGCTTTACGGCCGCGCTTTTTTTCTTCATCAACGACTGGAGCAGCAAGCTCGGCTCCTTTTGCTTTTTTACCTTTTAACTCTTCTACTTTTGGTGCTGGTGCAGCCTTGCCTTTTTTAGCCGACTCTACCTTTACAACCTTAGCTGGTGCTTTAGCAGCAACCTTGACCGATTTGGCTGGAACTTTTACAGGTGCTTTCTTGGCGGCTGGCTTTGCAGCAGCTTTCACTGGTGTTTTAGCTTTCACAGGAGTCTTCGCTTTTACAGCTGGCTTAGCAGGTGCTTTCTTAGCCGCTGGCTTTGCAGCAGCCTTTACTGATTTAGCGGGGGCCTTCTTAGCCGCTGGCTTTGCAGCAGCCTTTACTGGTTTAGCAGGAACCTTCTTAGCAACCGGTTTTGTGGTCGCCTTTTTGGCTGCTGGTTTTGCAAGCGCTTTTACTGGCTTAGCCGGAGCTTTTACTGTTTTAACTGGTTTTTTGGTCTTGGTATTAGGCATTTATTAGCACTTACTCACATTACTGTTATTGATCTCGACTGATAAAACACAGCCCCGTAACTCACTTACTCACTTACCCCAAATTTCTTCAAAATAAAGCGCAAGTGGCTGAATTAATTCGTTTTTTTCTTGAGAACAGAGGATTATAGTCGATTGCGACTTTTTTAACCCCTGATTACCTAAAAATATGGGGTATTTTTCAGGTATTTCTAGGGGTGTTTCAATAAATTCTTAGGAGAATTTCAGCTTTTCACCCAATTCACGATATCGGGCTTTATCTTGGTCGCTGGCGGTCTCACCAGCGATTTTTTGGGCAATGTCAGTCATTTCTTGTTTGAGGTGAATCAGCTCTAGTTTCTTAAAGGCCCCGTCTAAATCGGCAGCTGCCCCCTCAAGCTCTAAATCAGAATCCATGACACGCTTTCTGAGCACTTCATACATTGAGGCAAGCTCACTGCGAGAGAGCTGATCTTGGAACATTGCAAATGCCCCGGCGCCTACTGTGTCAGGTTTTCCGTTTTCCCCTGGAATCAATTCCACTTGATCACATTGAGATAAAAGATCTTTCATTAATGCGAGTGCATTGGCTGATCGTTGCTCAGCAGCTTTGAGTGCGAGCGCACGCTGATTGCTATCGAGCGCTTTACCTAAATGCGGAAACTGAATTAACACACGTAACATCTGCTCGGCTAAATCGGTTGGCGCTTTTGGTGGCTCAATATTCTGTGTCGCCACTCGCTTTGCAGAGCCTTTAGAGGCTTGCCATGGAGCGCCTTGTCGATTGCCGGCATTAGTGTAATTGCTTTGATTGTTTTGATAATGGGTTTGCTTTGCCTGAGCAGGCTGATAGCTTGTCTGTCGAACAGGCACTACCGTTAATCCGCAAAAAGTTTCTAACTCAGCAGGAGTGGTGTTAGTTCGAATGGCGAGCTCACGCAAAATTTGAGTACGCAACGCAATCGGTGGCATGGATAGTAGTAAAGGCTTGGCTGCATGATGCGTATGGGCCCTGCCTTCCGGAGTTGTTAGATCGTGATCTTCGCTCGCAATCTTAAAGAAGAAACTGGAGATCGACATTGCCTCTTTGATGACTTTTTCAAAAGCAGGTGTGCCATAAGCACGCACATAACTATCAGGGTCGTGCTCAGTTGGCAAGAATAGGAAACGAATTTCTTTATCGTCAGACATGAGAGGTAGACAGGCTTCAAGAGCGCGCTGGGCTGCACGTTGACCAGCAGAGTCGCCATCAAATGAAAAAACAACTTTGTCAGTTTGACGCAATAACATGCGTACATGGTTTGCGGTACACGCCGTACCCAGTGTGGCCACTGCATTAGGGAAACCCAATTGCGCCAGTGCTACAACATCCATATAACCTTCGCACACCAAGACATATTCTTGCGCACGAATCGCTTGTCTTGCCTCAAATAAACCGTAAAGCGTATTGCCTTTAGAAAAGAGTGGTGTCTCTGGAGAATTTAAATATTTAGGCTCACCTTGATCTAAGATACGACCACCAAAGCCAATCGTTTGACCTTTGGGATTCCGAATCGGAAACATCACACGATCCCGAAAGCGATCGTAGCGCTTGACTACTGGCTTAGTCACAGGGGAGCCTTCAGCCTGTTCCCCTTGAATCAGTAAGCCGCCTTCCACTAAAGTCTTGGCTACTTCATCGCTGGCGTAGGAGCCAAAGACAGCTTCAAGACCTTGCCAACCATCTGGGGCATAGCCAAGTGAATATCGTTTAGCAATCTCACCAGTCAGGCCGCGCCCTTTTAAATACTCTACTGCGCGAGTACTACCCTTAAGCTGTTGGCGATACCAATCAGCTGCAGAACTCATCACCTCGCTAAGTGCCATCGCCTGCTGTTGTCTTGCAACATCATTCGCTGTGCGCTCTTCACGCGGTACATCTAAACCTGCAGAACGCGCGAGCTCTTCAATAGCATCGACATATCCAAGACCAGAATATTCCATCAGAAAACTGATGGCAGATCCATGGGCACCACAACCAAAGCAGTGATAGAACTGTTTGGTTGGTGATACAGAAAATGAGGGGGACTTCTCTGAATGAAAGGGGCACAAGCCTTGGTAGTTTGCGCCTGCTTTTTTTAACTTTACGTGCTGCCCAACCACATCAACGATGTCGACCCGATTTAAAAGATCGGCAATGAAGGATTGTGGAATGAGCGCCATAAGGCTAAGAGTATGGAGCGAGTTCTCTTATTTTGCGAGTGCGGCTTTTACTAAGCCAGATACCTTACCCATATCCGCTTTACCAGCCAATTGACCTTTGAGTACGCCAATGACTTTACCCATATCCTGTGGACCGGCAGCGCCTGTAGAGGCAACCGCGGCTGCTACTGCAGCAGCAACTTCAGCATCGGACATTTGGGCAGGCAAGTAAGCCTGCAGAATGACCATCTCGGCAGATTCCACCGCGACCAAATCATCACGCTGTGCTTTTTCAAATTGAGAGATCGAGTCTTTGCGCTGCTTGATCATTTTTTCAATTGTTGCAATGATGGCTGCGTCATCGAGCACAATGCGATCATCTACTTCGCGTTGTTTGATAGCGGCTAACAAAAGTCGAATGGTGCCAAGACGTGCAGTCTCTTTAGCGCGCATCGCGTTTTTCATATCTTCGGTAATTTGATCTTTCAAACTCATTTGATTCTTTCTGATGTTGAATGTATCCAGTTTTATTTGGCTATTTAAAAAGCAAAAACCCGCTGCGTTTCACCGTCAGCGGGTTTCAAAGCTTCTCGGTGAAGAGAGCTTTAAATTCTATTAGTAAAGCTTCTTCGGCAACATTTGGCTGCGAATACGCTTGTAATGGCGTTTAGCAGCGGCAGCCTTTTTACGCTTACGCTCAGCCGTTGGCTTCTCGTAAAACTCGCGGGCACGCAAGTCTGTCAAAAGACCATTTTTTTCAATGGTGCGCTTGAAACGGCGCAATGCCACTTCAAATGGTTCGTTTTCGCGGAGGCGGACTGTAGTCATACTTATTTAACTCGTATATGCTCGATAAATATCGAAAAATTAACTGAATTGCGATTCTAGCACGACCAAACCAAAAAATGATTGTTTTAGGAATAGAAACTTCTTGTGATGAAACCGGGGTGGCTTTATACAACACCACCCCCTGGGAAAAGGGCAAACCTCCATTCCAAGGCATTCTGGGGCAGGGTTTGCACTCTCAGATCGCCATGCACCGAGATTACGGGGGCGTAGTCCCGGAGTTAGCCTCTCGAGACCATATTCGCCGGGTTTTACCCCTTTTAGACCAATCTTTGACCCAATCTGGCCTGAAATTAGCCGACATTGATGCGGTTGCTTTCACTCAAGGTCCGGGCCTAGCAGGCGCCCTACTGGTTGGCAGTGCTTTCGCCAAATCCCTCGCCCAAGGCCTCCATTTGCCCTCGATCGGGATTCATCACCTCGAAGGACACCTACTTTCGCCACTTTTGGGCCATACTGCGCCCCAATTTCCCTTTATCGCCCTCCTGGTTTCTGGTGGACATACCCAACTCATGAAAGTCTCTGGCATTGGCCAATACGAACTTTTGGGTGAAACCTTAGACGATGCCGCGGGTGAAGCTTTTGATAAAACTGCCAAATTATTAGGTCTTGATTACCCCGGTGGTGCAGCTATTTCTAAACTCGCAGAACAGGGTCACGTCGGAATATTTGATTTACCAAAACCGATGCTGCACTCTGGTGATTTAGATTTTTCTTTCTCAGGCTTAAAAACTGCAGTGCTGAATCAAGTCAAAAAGTTTGAAGAGAAAAAAGTATCTGATCCTACTGAGGTTGCACAATTTCATGCGGATCTTGCGAGAAGTTTTGTTGATGCCATCGTCGCAGTCTTAGTCAGTAAATCTGAAAAAGCACTAAAACAAACTGGCTGTCAGCATTTAGTACTTGCTGGCGGTGTTGGTGCCAACTTGCAATTGCGTGGCGCTTTAAATGAGAAGGCTACACGTCAAGGTTTTGAGGTGCACTACCCACCACTAGAGTTGTGTACCGATAACGGCGTGATGATTGCTTTTGCTGGTGCACTACGCATGCTTGCCAAAAATAATGGCTCCACAACTTCTGGAGCCTTTGATATCAAACCCCGTTGGGATTTGCAAAGCAATAATTTGGTTTAGCTTGCTTTATTTCTTATGACTGATACGAGCAAATGCACTGTGATTGTGGATAGACTCAAAGTTCTCAGCCTCAACTACAAAAGACTGGATACGCTGATCTGCCTTAAGATTGCCAGCTACATCACGCACTAAGTCTTCAACGAATTTAGGATTACTGTAGGAATGCTCAGTCACCCACTTCTCGTCTGGGCGCTTAAGTAAACCCCAGAGTTCGCTAGATGCCTCGCTCTCGGCAGCGGCAACTAAATCTTCTACAGTCATCTGTGTTTTGGAATCCAATGTCACCGTCATCGTGACATGTGAGCGCTGATTGTGCGCACCAAACTCCGAGATCTCTTTTGAGCAAGGGCATAAACTCATCACAGGTACTTGTGCGCGTAGAACCAATTCAATATCGGTACCACCAGCCGTATGTTGCGTATTTTGTTTAGCAGTGGCCATCCAAGTGACTTCGTAATCCATCAAGCTTTCGACACCAGAAACGGGCGCCGCTTTTTTAACGAAGTGGGTGTAAGTAAATTGCACATGGCCTTCTTTAGCATCTAACAAAGGCAACATCTCTTTTACGAGTGCGACAACCGTAGTGCTATCGACTGCCGCATCTTGCTTTTGCAAGAGCGCCATGAAACGAGACATGTGCGTGCCCTTGACATGAGCAGGCAATGCCACATCCATCTCAAAAGTACCAACCGATGGAAAGTTGCCAGTCTTGCTGCGAATCATCAGTGGATGACGTACACCCCGAATACCGACTTGCTCAATTGGCAACGCGCGCACATCCAAAGTGGATTGCACGTCAGGCATTGCACTAGCTTTCAGAAAGGCGGGGTTCATGTCATTCATGACTCTATTTTCAAGCAAAACGGGCTTATTTGCCTGAAATTGCTGAATTTGCCATTAATACCGCAGGAAAACGCTTTTTAATAGAGTTTGTAATACCCTCGACATCCAAGCCACACTTAGTCATGAGCAGCTGATAGTCGCCATGTTCGATAAATTCATCAGGAAGACCTAACTGCAATAGGGGCTTGTTAATCCCGAGTGAGGAGAGCGCCTCCAAGCAAGCGCCACCAGCGCCGCCAGCAATGGCGCCATCTTCAATGGTGACTAGATAATCATGATCGGCCGCTAATGATTTGATGAGATCAATATCGAGTGGCTTTACAAAGCGCATATTGGCAACAGTCGCATCGAAACCTTCAGCTGCTTCTAATGCGGCATACAACAAAGTGCCAAATGCCAAGATCGCCACACGCTGTCCAGCGGGTGCGTTCGATTTACGACGAATCTCACCCTTACCCAAAGGCAAAGTACGCAGCTCTGTTGAAGGAATAGTGCCAACACCTGAACCACGCGGGTAACGCACGGCACTCGGGTGAGCTTGATGATATGCAGTCGTCAATAAATCGCGGCACTCTGCTTCGTCTGCTGGCGTCATCACCAACATATTTGGAATACAACGCAAGAATGGAATGTCATACGCACCGGCATGTGTTGCGCCATCAGCACCCACTAAACCTGCGCGATCGAGCGCAAACAAAACTGGCAAATCTTGTAGAGCAACGTCATGAATCAATTGATCGTATGCGCGTTGCAAGAAAGTGGAATAGATCGCCACCACTGGCTTCATGCCTTCGCAGGCCATACCTGCTGCAAAAGTCACTGCATGTTGTTCAGCAATACCAACGTCGTAATAGCGCTTAGGAAAAGTCTTTTCAAATTCAACCAGACCAGAGCCTTCCCGCATGGCTGGTGTAATGCCAATCAACAAAGGATCGGCATGGGCCATATCGCAAAGCCATTCACCAAACACTTGAGTGAATGTTTTCTTGCTAGCAGCAGCTTTCTTGACGCCCTCTTTAGGATTAAATTTGCTTGGCCCGTGATACAGCACTGGATCAGCCTCAGCCAACTCATAGCCCTGACCTTTTCTAGTCACCACGTGCAAGAACTGGGGGCCATTTCCCTCGAGCGCTAGGCGGCGTACGTTCTGCAACATGGGAATCAAAGCATCTAAGTCATGACCATCAATCGGGCCAAAGTAGTTAAAGCCAAATTCTTGGAAGATGGTTGATGGTGAGACCATGCCCTTGGCATGATCTTCCAGGCGTTTAGCAAACTCGCGCAGTGGGGGTGCGATCGATAGCACGCTATCAATTCCTTTTTTGGTTGCAGAGTAAATATTTCCACTAAGCAATCTGGCAAGGTGACGATTGAGCGCGCCCACTGCTGGTGAGATCGACATATCGTTGTCATTCAAAATCACCACAAGGGGCAAATCGTCATACACACCCGCATTATTCATCGCTTCAAAAGCCATGCCGCCCGTCATCGCACTATCACCCATCACAGCAACTGCAACTTGGCGTTCACCCTTGGTTTGAAAAGCACGTGCCATACCCATTGCTGCAGAAATACTAGTCGATGAGTGGCCAGTACCAAAAGCATCAAACTCGCTTTCAGCACGCTGAGGAAATCCTGACAATCCTTTGAATTGACGCAGAGTGCTCATGCGCTCACGACGACCAGTTAAAATTTTGTGCGGATAGCTTTGATGACCTACATCCCACACGATGCGATCGCGCGGCGTATCAAATACGTAATGCAAGGCAATCGATAACTCTACTGTGCCCAAGTTGGAAGACAAATGTCCACCAGTTTTGGAAACGGATTCCAAAACAAATTGGCGTAACTCATCGGCAAGAGCAGGCAGCTCTTCGCGAGAAAATGTTTTTAAATCGTCAGGAGAATTAACGGAATGCAAAGTCATCGAATCTAGTTTGTCTCATTTGCCTCTATTGACGACCAATAGGGCTAAATCTTTTAAGGCCTGCGCTTGATCACCAAAACCATCCAAACTACTGATGGCGGTTTCTTGCAATTCTTTCGCCTGTTTCTGTGCATAGTCTAAACCCATCAAGGTCACATAGGTTGGCTTGTCATTGGCTGCATCTTTACCAGCAGTTTTTCCAAGAGTTTGGCTATCAGCCGTAGCATCCAGCACATCATCCACAATTTGGAAAGCCAAACCCAGGGCTTTTGAGTATTTTTGGAGTTGGGCCAATTGATTTGCATTGAGATCGGCAGCAATGCCACCGAGCTCTACCGCACAAGAAAGCAAAGCACCGGTCTTCATGGCATGCATTTGTTGTAAACCTGCCAGATCCAATTTCTTGCCAACGCTCTCTAAGTCAATAGCCTGACCACCCGCCATACCGCGCGAACCAGAGGCTGCAGCTAAGACACTGATCATGCGTAAACGATTATTCATATCGCACTGGGCGGTAGCCAGAATTTCAAATGCGCGGGTTTGCAAAGCATCGCCCACTAACAATGCAGTTGCTTCATCAAAGGCTTTGTGTACTGTTGGTCTACCGCGGCGCAAGTCATCATCATCCATGCAAGGCAAGTCATCGTGCACTAATGAATATGCATGAATACATTCGATCGCTACTGCTGCAGCATCTAATGCCGCATTCTTTTCCTGGGAAGATTGATCACCCAGTTCACCAGCCGCATAAACCAATAGAGGACGAATCCGTTTGCCACCACCCTGTGCTGCATAACGCATGGCTTCATGTAAACGCTGAGGCGTGACCTGCGCAGAATCAAGCAAACGATCTAAGGCAGATTCAGTGCGTTCAGAGTGAGTGGTAATCCACTCCTGAAATTGAAAAGGAGTACCCAATTAAGCCTCGAACACTCTCACTTGCTGTTCGACTTGCGCAAGAACCCCTTGGCAATGTTTCAGCAAAGCTGCGCCCCGTTGATAGGCCAATAAAGTCTCTTCTAGAGAAAATTTGCCAGACTCCATATCAGAAATGAGCTTTTCAAGCTCTTTTACAGCTTGCTCATAGCGCAGATCTGGGTCGATTTGGATCTCAAGACCTGGTTTTTGACTCTCTGATTTCTTGGCTGGCATAAGCGGGTTCCTTCATATTTCCGATGCGGATTGCCCTCCATATTAAAGCGAGATGCCCCTCAGATGGGTATAATCGACCCCTTCCTTTCCAATATCGATCCGTCGATGGTTGGATTGGTTATTCCGCTTAGCTTCGGCTGACGTTTTCGGGGGTGGGGAGAATGACTAATCTGGCTACCGCGCAGAAGCTTGCGCCGTCCAATCTACAACTGCCGGTTTCGGCATATTTCGATGCTGATTTGTATCAGCAAGAAATTGAACTGCTTTTTAAGCAGGGTCCTGGCTATGTTGGCCACGAACTCATGGTGCCTGAAGTGGGCTCTTATCAAACTTTAAGCGCAGAAAATGAAGGTCGCATCCTCGTTCGCAATAACGAGAGTGTTGAACTGCTTTCCAATGTTTGCCGGCATCGCCAAGCACTGATGCTCAATGGCAAAGGTAAAACTGAAAATATTGTTTGCCCCCTGCATCGTTGGACGTACGACTTAGGTGGCAATTTACTGGGTGCACCGCACTTTGAAGATAAGCCTTGTTTAAATCTTGGCAAGTCCCCTTTGCAAAATTGGCAAGGCCTATTGTTTGAAGGTCCCCGCGATGTGCGCGCTGATCTTGCCAAACTCGGTGTGGCAGACGATCTCCAATTTGATGGCTATCTGCTCGACCATGTTGAAGTACACGATTGCAATTACAACTGGAAAACTTTCATCGAGGTATATCTCGAGGATTACCACGTGGTGCCGTTTCATCCAGGCTTAGGCAAGTTTGTTTCATGCGAAGACTTGCATTGGGAATTTGGTGATTGGCATAGCGTACAAACTGTGGGCATTCATAAAGATCTCCAAATCCCGGGATCGCCAACCTACCGTCATTGGCACGAAGCCGTGTTGCGCCAATTTGACGGCAAAGCACCACGCCATGGGGCGATCTGGCTGACCTACTACCCTAATGTGATGGTGGAGTGGTACCCAGGTGTTCTGTGCGTTTCTACATTGCATCCGATGGGTGTCAACAAGACTCGGAACATCGTTGAGTTTTACTACCCAGAAGAAATTGCCTTATTCGAGCGTGAATTTGTGGAAGCCGAACGTGCTGCTTACATGGAGACCTGCATCGAGGATGATGAAATCGCAGAGCGCATGGATCAAGGAAGAGCAGCACTACTTGCTCGTGGCATTAATGAGGTTGGTCCTTATCAAAGCCCGATGGAAGATGGCATGCAGCATTTTCATGAATGGTACCGTCGCGCTATGAATTTTCAAGGTGCATAATCTAAATTAGTAGCTTTACTCCTTTCCTCGCTACCTCAATAAAGGAAACATCATGACTCCTCTAATTACCGCAAACCAGTTAGAAGAAATCATCAATAGTGGTGAAGATGTTTTGCTCTGCGACTGCCGCTTTGATTTAACCGATCCAGAGTCAGGCAAGAAAGCGTATGAAGAGAGCCATATTCCGGGTGCGATTTACGTCGATCTTGATCGCGATATGTCAGGCAATAAAACGGGCAGCAATGGCAGACACCCCTTGCCAAGTCCTGAGACATGGGCACAAACTAAAACCCGCTTAGGCATGACCCCCAATACTCTCGTAGTTGCTTATGATAAACAGGGCTCGGTCTATGCCAGCCGCTTGTGGTGGATGCTCAAAGCTACTGGCCATGCGAAGGTTCAAGTCTTAGATGGCGGCCTTGATGCCTGGAATGGCCCTATGGGAACGGTGCCACGCAAACCTAACCCTGCACCCCAAGCCATTGAGCCAAGAACCTATG
The DNA here is from genome assembly GCF_018687415.1 of Polynucleobacter sp. UB-Siik-W21. Lineage (NCBI taxonomy): Bacteria > Pseudomonadati > Pseudomonadota > Betaproteobacteria > Burkholderiales > Burkholderiaceae > Polynucleobacter > Polynucleobacter sp. UB-Siik-W21. The sequence goes on from NZ_CP061289.1 coordinate 1,721,216, forward strand.
TTGGGCTTGCCTTAGTAGATGAAGTGGTAGCCAACTTACAAACCAAGAAACTTACAGTCATTGATGCGCGAGCTAACGATCGCTTCCATGGTCAAAACGAAACTTTAGACCCAATTGCTGGACATATCCCTGGCGCAATCAATCATTTCTTCAAAGGCAATTTATCTGCGACTGCATTTAAACCCGCAGAGCAACTCTTTAAAGATTTTGTTGAATTACTAGGCCCTGTTAAACCTGTTGAAGTTATTCACCAATGTGGCTCAGGCGTTACTGCATGTCACAACCTTCTGGCGATGGAAGTCGCTGGTCTCAAAGGCTCTCGCTTATATGCGGGCAGCTGGAGTGAATGGTGCGCTGACCCTAGCAGACCAGTCGAAACTTAAAAACAAACTTTTGAATTAGTGCAGGAGCGAGAGTAGGATCACAAATCCTACGCCGCAGGCAATCAACACTGTTTGACGCAGTGACTCAGCCCAGTGTGGGCGACGGTGCATTTGCGGAATTAAATCGCTCACCGCAATGTAAATAAAACTGCTTGAAGCAATCACGAGCAAATACGGCATCGCTGCATGCGCTTTCTCTAAAAAGAAGTAGGCCAATACCCCGCCCACTACAGCTGACAGACCACAGATGAAGTTGTAGAGCAAGGCGCGCGCGCGTGAGAAACCTGCATTGAGAAGCACAATGAAGTCGCCAATCTCTTGTGGAATCTCGTGAGCAATGATGGCGATCGCCGTAAAGATACCCACTTGATAGTCGGCCATAAAAGCAGCGGCAATCAAAATGCCGTCCACAAAGTTATGAATACCATCACCTACCAAAATCATCCAACCACTGCGCCCTGCATTCTCCGCATCATGACCGTCATGATGGTGGTGACCATCACCTTCGTGATGATGGTCATGGCGCAACAAGGCAATTTTTTCTAGCAAGAAAAATCCTAATAATCCCGCCAACAAAGTCGCAAATAAGTACTGGGGGTTAGTACCCTGCATATTGAATGCTTCGGGTAATGAGTGTAAGAGCGCTGTGGCCAGCAGAATACCAACCGACAAGCTGACCATGTTATTGACCATCTTCGACAGCAGCGTGATTGAAAAACTGGCGGCGACCAAAACGCTAGCAGTACCTGCTAATGCTGTCACCAAAAGAATACTTTGAAGAACCGTCATCGAGAGTTACGCTACGCCCATTTTCTTAAACCAAGCAAGACATTTCTCCCAACCATCTTTAGCAGGGCCTTCGCGATAGGTTGCGCGATAGTCAGCATGGAAAGCATGAGGGGTATCGGGATATACCTCAATCAGAGAGGCTTTTGCCGCAGGATTTTTCGGTGCTGCTTGCGCAAGTGCTGCACGCATTTGCTCAACACTCTCCAAAGAGATGCCAGTATCAGCGCCACCATACAGGCCTAGTACTGGGGCTTTTAAATCTGCAGCTAAATCGACTGGATGACGTGGGCTATTTTCAGTTTTTTCACCAATCACTCTTCCATACCAAGCCACACCTGCCTTGACTTGCGGCAGAGTTGCAGATAGCCAAGTGATGCGCCCACCCCAGCAAAAACCAGTTACACCGACTCGCTTCAGATCACCACCATTTTTGCCAGCCCATACCAAGGCAGCCTGCAAATCATTTAAGACTTGAGCATCGGGTGTCTTGGCCACAATGTTTGCCTGAATTTCAGCAATGGTGCCGTAAGTATTAGGATCTCCTGCGCGCGTAAAAAACTCAGGGGCAATCGCGAGATATCCAAGCTTTGCAAAACGACGTGTGACGTCAGCGATGTATTCATGAACACCAAAAATTTCACTCGCCACGATGATGATCGGCAAATTGCCTTTTGCATTCTCTGGACGAGAAACATAAGCAGGTAGCTGGAAGTTACCAATAGGAATCATTTGCTCGCCTGCTTTGAGGCCCTTAAAGTCGGTCTCAATGGCGGCCGCCATCACAGGATCAGAGGCAGCTACAAAGCCAACACCCAGTGTAGTGACGGCACCACGTAATGCGGTAGCGCCGGCGACCGAGGTTTTCATAAAATTTCTTCTACTATTCAGTGTCTTATTGCTCATCGTGTTTATCTCCTGGCTATTTACTAATGCTACTAATGCGCCTCTTCCCAATTATCGCCAATCCCAATACTAACGACCAATGGCACCTTCAATTGAGCCACATTGCACATCAAATCCGGTAACTTTTCCTGCAACAGATCGATTTCATTCAAGGGAACGTCAAATACCAACTCATCATGTACCTGTAATAGCAGCTTCGTCTTAAGCTGCTCCTTTTCAAGCCAGTCTTCCACGGCAATCATGGCAAGCTTAATCAGATCGGCGGCCGTTCCTTGCATCGGTGCATTAATCGCAGCACGCTCAGCACCCTGACGACGCGGACCATTGGAGCCTTTGATTTCAGGCAACCAGAGACGTCTACCAAAAACAGTTTCTACATAACCATTTTCTCGAGCCTCTAGGCGAGTACGCTCCATATATTGCGCCACCCCAGGATAACGATCAAAGTACTTTGCAATATAGTTTTGCGCTGCTGAACGCTCAATCCCCAGATTGCCTGCTAAACCAAAAGCGCTCATGCCATAGATCAGGCCAAAGTTAATGACCTTGGCATAACGACGTTGCTCTGAATTGACATCATCTAGCGGGATACCAAAAATTTCTGCGGCAGTGGTTTGGTGTACATCTTTGCCATCACGAAAGGCTGCCAAGAGATTTTCGTCTTCCGCAATATGCGCCATGATGCGCAGCTCAATTTGAGAATAGTCCGCTGATAACAATTTGCAGCCCTCAGCCGCTATAAAGGCTTCACGTATGCGACGACCCTCTTCTGTGCGCACTGGAATGTTTTGCAAGTTTGGATCACTCGATGCCAAACGCCCGGTGACTGCCGTTGCTTGCGAAAAGTTGGTATGGACGCGCCCTGTTTTAGGGTCAGCCATGCGCGGTAGCTTTTCAATATAGGTCGACATTAGCTTGGCTAAGCTGCGATAGTCCAAGATACGCGCTGGCAATGGATAGTCCTCTGCCAATTTCTGCAAAACTTCCTCGTCGGTTGACGGTGCGCCTGATGGCGTCTTCTTAATCACTGGCAGTTCCAGTTGTACAAAGAGGATTTCAGCAATTTGCTTGGGCGATTGAATATTGAATGGCTGCCCCGCCAGTTGATGAATCTCACTCTCCAGTTCCAAAAGACGCTTGCCAACTTGCTGGCCTTGCTTGCCCAATAAAGCAGAATCGATTCGTATGCCATTACGCTCCATGATTCCCAGAACCCGCATGGCAGGCATCTCGATCTTTTCATACACATAGAGCAGGCCTGGGCTTTCCTGAATCTGTGGCCAAAGCTCGTGGTGCAGGCGCAAGGTAATGTCCGCATCCTCTGCCGCATAGTCAGTAGCAATCTTCAGATCGACCTGGTCAAAGCCAATTTGATGAACTCCTTTGCCACACACCTCTTCATAGCAGATCGTTTTCATACCTAAGTGGCGTTCAGCCAAACTATCCATATTGTGCGGAAGGTGTGACTCCAGCACATACGACTCGAGCAGAGTATCAAATGCAATGCCGCCTAAAGTAATTCCATAGTTTGCAAAAATATGCGCGTCATACTTTAAGTTTTGCCCTACCTTGAAATGACTCGCACTCTCTAGCCAAGGTTTTAATTTAGCAAGCACTGCATCTCGATTAAGTTGTACTTCACCATTACGATGCGCAACTGGAATGTAACAAGCTTCACCTGGCTTTACTGATAAAGAAATCCCAACCAACTCTGCAGCCAATGCATCTAGGCTGGTTGTTTCTGTATCGACCGCAGTCAGTTGCGCGCTTGCAATTTTTTTTAACCACTTTTCTAAAGCAAGGTCATCAGTGACACACTCGTAGTGACGCTCAATTGCATCCTGAAGATCTGTCGTGTCTTGCGAGAGCGCTTTAGTGGGGGCAGTGGCAATTACTCGTGATTTTTTAGAGTCATTTTCTTCGCTAGTATTGGTGATGGGCGTACCCACCAAATCAAAGGCAGCGGGCTCAGAGCCATCATTTCCTGGGCTGGTGAGCTGCTTTTCAACATCACGCAACCAAGTCTTAAAGGCATAGCGTTCGAATAGCTCTCGAAGCAAAGCAGCATCTTCTGACTTCGCATGCAAATCATCTAAGCCTGGCAAATGAGGAGATAAATCACAATCCGTTTTGACGGTGATGAGTTGTCGCGCTTGTGGCAACCACTCTAAAGAAGCGCGAAGATTTTCACCCACTACACCTTTGACTTGATCAGCGTTGGCCATCAAATTATCGAGATTGCCAAACTCTGCTAACCATTTGTTCGCAGTTTTGGGGCCTGCTTTAGGAACGCCTGGCACGTTATCCACTGCATCGCCAATGATGGATAAATAGTCGACGATGAGTTCAGGAGGTACACCAAACTTTTCCTTTACCCCTTGGATGTCCAGCTTTTCATTGGTCATCGTGTTAATAAGTGTGACAGAGGGATTGACTAACTGGGCTAGATCTTTATCACCAGTAGAGATAATCGTTTCCCAACCTGCTTGGGTTGCTTGGCAAGCTAAAGTACCGATCACATCATCCGCCTCAACGCCTGACACCATCAATACCGGCCAACCTAAAGCTTTGACCATTGCATGAATCGGTTCAATTTGCTTCACCAAATCCTCGGGCATGGGAGAGCGATGGGCTTTGTACTCGGCATACATTTCATCTCGGAACGTCTTGCCCTTGGCGTCAAAGACGCAGGCGATATGGTCAGCCTTGAGCTCAGATCTAGCTCGGCGCATCATATTGACCATGCCATAGATGGCGCCAGTAGGCTCCCCAGCCCCGTTTCTGAGGTCTGGCATGGCATGAAAGGCGCGATACAGGTAGCTAGAACCGTCTACTAACAAGAGTCTATGTTTAGTCATACCGCAATCGTACAATCTAGTTATGAATTGCCTACAGGTCTGGTTAAAGAACCACCCGAGAGTAGGCCAAAAAAGGTGAAAAATGATGCATGCTCTAACAAACTTAATTAGCCATAACCTCAGCCAAAGCCCTGCTTTAATCAGCTTTTTGCTAGCTTTTAGCCTATTTGGAGCAGGATCGGCATTAGCTCAGAATACCAGCCAAGCCCTCAGCCAATCTGAGCTCAACCGAATCAACAACCAGCCGCTTGCTCCTGCGGTGAGTCCAGGGGGAGTCTTGGGTAGCCCAGAAAGTCGCAAACCCAGTTTTCAGCACAAAGAGTCTACTGGTACTGAAATCATTGAGTACAAAGACGCTAACAGCCCAACTCAAGTGCAAGTGAAAACCAAATACACCACTTATGAGATGTCACCACCTGACTCTGTTATGCCTGGACCCCCATCTGGTGAAGGCGGTCTCTTAAGCGTACCTAGTATTAGCATTCCCATTAAGTAAAGAATTGAAAGCATAGTTACTGCTTTATGGCTGTATTCACACCTATTGAATTGAGTGAGATCTCTCCTTGGATTTCTCAACATTTCAATATTGGTGAAGCCACCGATATTCGCGGTATTCATGGTGGGATTGAAAATTCCAATTTCTTTTTAGATACGATCCAAAAGGGTAAGACGCAAGAATACGTTCTCACTATTTTTGAAAGATTGTCCGCCGAGCAACTCCCCTACTACTTGGAGTTAATGCGCCACTTGGCAAACAAGGGCATCCCAGTACCCAAGCCAATTGAAAATCATCAAGGAGAAATTCTTTTCTCTCTAAAGGGTAAGCCTGCAGCCATCGTCAGTAAATTACCAGGCATATCTAGACTGCAACCCGCAGCAAAACACTGCGCACTGGTTGGCGAGATGCTAGCCAAGATGCATTTAGCTGGCAAAGATTTTCCTCAGTCACAAGAAAATCTGCGGAGCCTTGGCTGGTGGCAACAAACCATTCCTTTGGTGTTACCGCATGTCAATTCATCCCAAAAATATTTGCTGACAAATGAACTTGCTACGCAAGAAGCATTTTTTGCTTCCAGCAACTACGATGCACTTCCACAAGGTGCTAGCCATTGCGATCTCTTTAGAGATAACGTGCTCTTCGATCCCAATAGCAGCAACGATCCTCGCGAGGATCAACTCGGTGGTTTCTTTGATTTTTATTTCGCAGGTACCGATAAGTGGTTATTTGATCTTGCTGTGACCGTAAATGATTGGTGTCTAGCTGACAATAAGCAAGATCTCGACCTGGCGCGCTGTGATGCCCTGCTGCAAGCTTATCAAGCTATACGCCCCCTCACCAAAGAAGAGCATGCTAGCTGGCCCCTCATGATGCGCGCTGCGGCACTTCGTTTCTGGGTCTCTCGCCTCTGGGATTTTTATTTACCGCGCAATGCGCAGATGCTCACCCCTCACGACCCAAGTCACTTTGAACGCATTCTTCTCAGCCGTCGCTCCTTATGAAACTAAACACTGTCGCCCCTAAAGAAGGTTATACCTGGATCAGACAAGGGATTTGGCTTTTTAAGCAAAATCCCTTGGGCTTTTTAATGCTGGTCTTTATGTATATCTTCGCCGCACAACTCGCCGTCATCATCCCGGTGATTGGGGTGTTTGCAGTATTGCTTTTAACGCCCACTTTGTCAGTTGGTTTCATGACAGCTTGTCGCCAAGCAATTCAAAAAGAGCGTATTCGTCCTACTGTGTATTTGGTAGCACTTCAATCAGGCGAATTGATTCGTAAACGGATACTGCAGTTGGGATTAATTTATGCGGCTCTAATCTTATTACTCAGCTTTATCTTAAGTCTCTTAGTCGATTTTGAAATGCTCATACCTCTCTTGACGAGCGACACCGTCATTACGCCCGAAGCACTGCGTCAAATCTATTTAGTACTTTTTTTTGGCGCTATCTTGTATATCCCTGTAGCCATGTTGATGTGGTTTTCCCCTGTCTTAGTAGCTTGGGCAGATATGTCGGTTTCTCAAGCGCTTTTTTCTAGTTGGCTTGCCTGTTGGACAAATAAAGCAGCTTTCTTTTTCTACCTCTCCATTTGGAGTGTCGTGTTGATTGCCATTCCTTTGACGATTGGCATGCTGTTTGATGCCTTAGATTTTGGTCAAGCAGCATCCTTCCTTGTCGCCCCCATTTCTATGGCGGGCCTAACACTCATGCACTGCTCTTTCTATGCCACCTGGAAAGCGTGCTTCACTGAAGATGAAGTCATTCTGTAGGTTTTATGAACTTCGTTTTACAGACTGAGATTCATCAATCAATCGCAGCAAGCTTGGCAATACTGAGTTGTAACCACTTCACACCGTGACGCTTGAAGCTCACTTGCGCACGAGCATCTGCATCAACGCCCTCTAAACCAGTCACGCGACCTTCACCAAATTTAGTGTGAAATACATTCTGTCCAATCTTAAATGGATAATCTCCACGCGGCGGTGATGCTAAGCGCTTCACTTCCATTGAAGCTGAGCCTACTCGCTTCACAGGACGCCGTTGATCGCTGCCGGAATCAAAGAAATCGTTAGACTCATATTCACGTTGACGGGTATAGCCGTCTTGCCAAGTCGAGCCTGATCTAGAGCTACCGCCCCAGCGCGCATCTTTCGCTTTAGGCGTTAACCATTTCAGTGAGTCAGAGGGTAGCTCCTCTAAAAAACGGGAGGGCATGTTGTAACGTACCTGACCATGCAACATTCGCGATTGGGTGTGCGACAAATATAAGCGCTCTTTAGCACGAGTAATTGCCACATACATCAAACGACGCTCTTCTTCGAGACCATTGTGCTCGTTAATGCTGTTCTCATGAGGGAACAAGCCTTCCTCAAGACCGGTAATAAAGACCGAGGTGAACTCTAAGCCTTTGGCAGAGTGCACTGTCATCAATTGCACGGCATCTTGACCTGCTTGGGCTTGGTTATCACCCGCCTCTAATGAAGCATGAGATAAAAACGCAGCCAAAGGAGAAATATCTACAACACCAGGCGCATTTTCACCAGGCAGCATCGCAGCGGCAGCATCTTGACCATAGCCTTCTTCCGCAATGAAGGCAGTAGCAGCGTTGATTAATTCTTGTAAGTTTTCAACACGATCTTGTCCTTCGCGTTCAGATAAATAATGTTGAATCAAGCCACTGTGCTGGATCACAAACTCCACCGTTTCAGGCAGGGTGTTATGACGGGTTGCTTCGCGCATATGATCGACTAAGCGAATGAAACCACCCAAGGAAGCGCCGGCCTTACCCTCAAGAGAAGAAGCGGCCAAATACAAAGAACATTGCTGCGCTCTTGCGGCATCTTGTAAGGCTTCAATCGATCTTGCACCAATTCCCCTGGTTGGGAAATTCACCACCCGAGAAAATGAGGTGTCATCGTTCGGATTCTCAAGCAAGCGGAGATAAGCAAGTGCATGTTTAATTTCAGCGCGCTCGAAGAAGCGCAGACCACCATAAACTCGATAAGGAATCGCTGCCGAGAACAAAGCGTGCTCAATAATGCGTGACTGTGCATTACTTCGATACAATAATGCTACCTCTGTACGCTTGATCCCACTATTGATCAGCGCTTTGATTTCATCTACCAACCATGCGGCTTCGGCATGATCACTGGGGGCTTCATAAATACGGACTGGCTCGCCATGCCCTGCATCAGTCCGCAGATTTTTACCAAGACGCTCAGAGTTATTTGCAATCAGGTGATTCGCAGTATCGAGAATGTGGCCGTGTGAGCGATAGTTTTGCTCGAGCTTGACCAATAAGGGATGAAACTGCTTTTCATAGAGGCGCATGTTCTCGACATCGGCACCACGGAAGGCATAAATACTTTGATCATCGTCACCCACCGCAAAGACAGAACTACTACCCATGCCACTCACATTGACTCGACTAGCATCATGTCCGGAAAGCAATTTAAGCCAAGCGTATTGCAAGGCGTTGGTATCTTGAAACTCATCAATCAAGATGTGACGAAAACGTTCTTGATAATGCGTACGAATAGGTTCGCTATGCTTTAGTAATTCATAGCTACGTAAGAGTAGTTCCGCAAAATCAACCACACCCTCACGCTGACACTGCTCATCATAAGCGGCATAGAGTTGCGCCATCTTCGCCTGGAAGTCATCTCCTACCGATAAATCCTTGGCGCGTTGACCGCGCTCTTTGGCATGCGCAATAAAATACTGCAATTGCTTGGGTGGATACTTTTCATCATCTACCTTTAAGCCCTTCAAAAGACGCTTAATCGCTGAAAGTTGATCTTGGGTATCCAATATCTGGAAGGTGGACGGCAAGCCCGCTTCTTTATGGTGAGCTCGTAATAAACGGTTACAAAGACCATGAAAGGTGCCAATCCACATTCCCCGAGTATTGATGGGCAACATGGCGCTCAAACGCACCATCATCTCTTTAGCTGCTTTATTCGTAAAGGTAACTGCCAGCACACCAATAGGAGAAACCTGACCGGTCTGGATCAACCAAGCTATACGGGTGGTCAGTACACGCGTCTTACCGCTACCAGCGCCAGCCAAAATTAAGGCTGATTGGGCTTGGCCATCTGGGCTAACAGGCGGGAGGGTCACTGCCTCGCGCTGTTCTGGATTGAGGTTCGCGAGCAAGTCTGAGTACATCAGCCCAATTATAATTTGCCTCTTATGCCAAACGCCTCAAATACCCCTAATTCACCAGTAGCCGGTTCAGTTGACGAACTGGCCAAATCCTATGAACCCGCTCCAATCGAAGCTTACTGGGGACCAGAGTGGGAACGCCGAGGCATTGCTGATGCCAGCATGGATGAGGGCAAAGACAATTTTTCGATTCAGCTGCCACCACCCAATGTGACCGGCACCCTGCATATGGGTCACGCCTTTAACCAAACCATCATGGATGGCTTGGTGCGTCATGCCCGCATGTCTGGCAACAATACCTTGTGGGTTCCAGGAACCGACCATGCTGGTATTGCCACTCAAATTGTTGTTGAACGGCAACTCGATGCGCAAAAAGTGTCACGTCACGACTTAGGTCGCGAGAAGTTTTTAGAAAAGGTATGGGAGTGGAAAGAAACTTCTGGTAACACCATCACTCGTCAAATTCGTCGCCTCGGCGCTTCGATTGATTGGGGAAAAGAATATTTCACGATGGACAGCAAAATGTCCAAAGCAGTCGTTGAAGTGTTTGTGCGCCTCCATGAACAAGGTTTAATTTATCGCGGCAAGCGTTTGGTGAACTGGGATCCTGTATTGGGAACGGCAGTCTCTGATTTAGAGGTGGTGAGTGAAGAAGAAGATGGCTCCATGTGGCACATCCACTATCCCTTAGCTGATGGCTCAGGCCGCTTGACCGTTGCTACCACTCGCCCAGAGACCTTACTGGGTGACGTAGCAGTCATGATCAATCCAGAAGATGAACGCTACAAACACCTCATTGGCAAATCAGTGAATTTGCCTTTATGTGATCGTCAAATTCCGATCATTGCCGATGACTATGTAGATTTGAACTTTGGTACTGGTGTAGTGAAGGTTACTCCAGCGCATGACTTTAATGACTACGCAGTTGGACAACGTCACCAATTACCGCTCATCAACATCCTCACCTTGGATGCCAAGATTAATGAGAATGCTCCTGCCGCCTATCAAGGCATGGAGCGCTTTGCTGCTCGTAAACAAATCGTGGCCGATTTAGATGCTGCTGGTTTATTAGAAAAAGTTCAGCCACATAAACTGATGGTGCCCCGTGGTGATCGCACCCAAACCATTATTGAGCCCATGCTCACTGACCAGTGGTTTGTGGCGATGTCTAAACCCAGTCCAGATAACCAATATCAACCGGGCTCATCGATTGCCGGTGCTGCATTGGATGCGGTAACCAAAGGTGATATCAAACTGGTTCCAGAAAACTGGATTAATACTTACACCCAGTGGTTAGCCAATATTCAAGATTGGTGTATCTCTCGCCAACTCTGGTGGGGCCATCAAATCCCGGCTTGGTATGGTGATGATGGACAGATTTTTGTGGCACGCTCAGAAGATGAGGCCAAAGCGAAGGCTGCTGCTGCAGGCTACACAGGCAAGCTCAATCGCGATCCAGATGTGTTAGATACTTGGTTTAGCTCTGCGCTTGTGCCCTTTAGTTCATTAGGCTGGCCAGAAGAAACACCTGCTCTCAATCACTTCTTGCCATCATCCGTATTAGTAACTGGCTTTGACATCATCTTCTTTTGGGTGGCGCGCATGGTCATGATGACTTGCCACTTCACCGGTAAGGTGCCTTTCCATACCGTCTATGTTCATGGCTTAGTGCGTGATGCAGAAGGTCAAAAGATGAGTAAGTCCAAAGGCAACACTTTGGATCCAATTGATTTGATCGATGGCATCCAGATTGAAGACCTAATCGGTAAGCGCACTACAGGCCTCATGAATCCCAAGCAAGCAGAGAGCATTAGCAAGAAAACCAAGAAAGAGTTTCCGGAAGGTATTCCAGCATTTGGTACTGATGCTTTACGTTTTACTTTTGCATCCCTTGCCTCGCTCGGTCGCAACATTAACTTTGACCAGAAGCGCTGCGAAGGCTATCGCAACTTCTGTAACAAGCTTTGGAATGCGACGCGTTTTGTACTGATGAACTGCCCTGGTGGTGATGAAGACAATGGCTTAGCGCCTTGTGATAACCAATGTGGCCCAGAAGGCTATTTAGATTTTTCACCAGCAGACCGCTGGATTGTGTCCCAACTACAGAGAACGGAAGCCGAGGTAGCAAAAGGCTTCCAGAACTATCGCTTTGACAATATTGCTAGCAGCATCTATCAATTTGTCTGGGATGAGTATTGCGATTGGTACCTAGAGCTTGCCAAGGTACAACTCCAAACCGGCACACCAGCGCAGCAACGCGCAACTCGTCGGACCTTGCTACGCGTGCTAGAAACCATCTTGCGTATGGCGCATCCACTCATTCCGTTTATCACTGAAACACTCTGGCAAACCGTTGGGCCAAAGTCTGGCAAGGAATTAGCAAAACAAACTCAGCAAACCATCGCCTTGCAACCCTACCCTGTTGCTCAGCCTGAAAAGATTGATGAGCAAAGTGAAGCCTGGGTTGCCCAAGTGAAAGCGATTGTGGATGCCTGCAGAAATCTGCGCGGCGAAATGCAGGTACCCCCAGGGCAAAAAGTGCCGCTGTGGATTTATGGTCCAGAAGTCTTCTTACAAAAAGCGACTCCTTACTTACTCGCATTAGCCAAGCTCGCTGAAGTCAAAATCTATAGCGATGAATCCGCCCTCGAAAAAGATGCGCCTGGCGCACCAATTGCATTAGTTGGCGATATCAAGCTCTTACTCAAAATCGAAGTGGACGTGGCGGCTGAGCGTATTCGACTTGGTAAGGAAATTGAACGCCTTGCTAATGAAATCACTAAAGCCCGCAGCAAATTGGGAAATGAAAGCTTTGTGGCTCGCGCCCCTACCGAAGTTGTATCCCAAGAAAAACAGCGCCTTGCTGGATTTGAACAAAATCATGAGAAGCTTGTTGCACAATTAGAGCGTCTTCAATAAAGATCGGATATCCCATGCCATTGACTACTAAAGCCGTTACAAAAGCCGTCTTCCCTGTTGCCGGTCTTGGTACCCGTTTCTTGCCAGCCACCAAGGCAAGCCCAAAAGAGATGCTCAATGTGGTCGACAAGCCACTGATTCAATACGCAGTAGAAGAGGCAATTGCCGCTGGCATTACTGAAATGATTTTTGTCACTGGTCGCAGCAAGCGTGCCATTGAAGATCACTTTGATAAAGCGTATGAGCTCGAAGCAGAGCTCGAGGCTAAAAATAAACAAGCGCTACTAGACATCGTGCGTAACGTGAAACCCAGTCATGTTGACTGCGTATATGTCCGTCAGCCTGAAGCACTAGGTTTAGGTCATGCCGTATTGTGCGCAGAAAAACTCGTTCGGGATGAACCCTTCGCTATCATTTTGGCTGATGACTTATTAGATGGTCAGCCTCCAGTCCTCAAGCAAATGCTCAATGTCTTTAATGAGCAAAACGGCTCTGTCATTGCAGTTGAAAAAATTGATCCAGCAAAAAGTAGTTCTTACGGCATCGTCGCCGGCTCAGAAGTGGCCAAGGGCATCTACCGCCTCAACGGTATTGTTGAAAAACCTCAACCTCAAGATGCGCCTTCCAACCTCGCTGTGGTTGGTCGTTATGTGCTCTCCTCAGAAATCTTCAAACACATCCGCAATCTCAAGCCTGGCGCTGGTGGCGAGATCCAACTCACCGATGCGATTGCAACCTTGCTTAAGGAAGAGCCAGTATTTGCTTATGAATATGATGGCGTGCGTTATGACTGCGGTAGCAAGTTGGGTTATCTCAAAGCGTCGGTGGAATTTGCATTGCGCCATCCCGAGGTTTCTGCTGATTTTGCAGCCTACTTAAAGAGTCGCTCTTTAACTTAAGGCTGCTTGGCTTGTTTATCTTCTCTTTAAGAAGAACACCAAGACATCACCTTCAGTACTGCTAGCAATCAGCTCATTGCCCGTTTGCTTCGCAAAGGCTGGAAAATCTCTCGCCGCTCCTGAATCAGTTGCCTTGATCTTTAAGACTTCACCAGACTGCATTGTTGCCAATGCTTTCTTGGTACGTAAAATCGGCAGTGGGCAGTTCATGCCAATCGCATCCACTTCTGCATTAAATGCAATACTTGCTACATCATTCATTTACTAGCCACCCAATCTTTAACACCTTCTAAAGCAGTACCAAGCTTAGTGGGATCGTTACCGCCAGCCATGGCCATCTCTGGCTTACCGCCACCTTTGCCGCCAACCTGCTGCGCAACAAAGTTCACGAGATCACCAGCTTTCACTTTGCCAATCGAATCTGCAGTCACACCGGCAATCAAGCTGACCTTATCGCCTTGCACAGAAGCCAAGACAATCGCAGCCGTTTTGAGTTTGGCTTTTAGTGCGTCCATAGTTTCGCGAAGAACCCCTGCATCGGCGCCGTCCAATCTAGCAGCTAATACTTTTAAGCCGTTGACGTCAATAGCCTGACCAGCAAGCTCATCGCCTTGGCTAGCGGCTAATTTGGAATTGACTTTTTCTAATTCGCGCTCAGCCTGACGCAAGCTATCTTGCAGTTGCGCAACCCGATTCACTAAATCGCCAGGATGGGTTTTGAGGATGGCTGCAGCCTCGTTGATTTTGTCTTCAAGGCCTTGCAAAAAGTGGAGTGCATTACTACCAGTCACTGCCTCAACTCGACGAATACCAGCAGCAACCCCGCCTTCAGAAACAATCTTCAAACTACCGATATCGCCAGTACGTGACACGTGAGTACCGCCACACAATTCTTTAGAGCTGCCTATTTCTAAAACACGGACTTCATCGCCATACTTCTCACCAAAGAGCATCATGGCACCAGTCTTTTGGGCATCGTCTAAAGACATGACTTTTCCAGAGGTGGCTGTATTCTCCAAGATCTCTGCATTCACAATATCTTCAATACGACGAATCTGTTCAGCCGTTATAGGAGCATTGTGCGTAAAGTCAAAACGGGTTTTAGTTGCATCGACTAAGGAACCTTTTTGTTGCACATGATCGCCCAAGACTTCACGCAGAGCTTTGTGCAAAATATGGGTTGCACTGTGATTACGCATCGTATCGGTTCTTTGCTGCACATCGACCAAGGCATTGAGTGCATCACCTACTTTAAGCTCGCCCTCGAGCACCTCACCTTGATGACCGAATACGTCAGCTTGAATCTTGAAGGTGTCATCTACTGAAAAACGGACAGACTCATTGCGAAGCTCGCCCTGATCACCGACCTGACCACCAGATTCAGCGTAGAAAGGGGTATTGTCTAAAACGATTACCGCAGCATCACCTGCTTTTACTGAGGCAACTTCAGAGCCATCGATGTATAGCGCAGTCACTTTGGCGCCCTCATGTTTCAAGGAATCGTAGCCGTGAAACTGCGTCGGCTTTCCTTTGTAATCTAAACCTTGAGCCACTTTGAACTTACCGGCTGCTCTGGCTTGATCACGCTGCTTTTGCATAGCGACTTCAAAACCTTCGGCGTCTACTGTCACACCACGTTCGCGACAAACGTCTGCTGTTAAATCTAATGGGAAACCAAATGTGTCGTGCAAGCGGAAAGCAGTTTCACCGTCAACCATTTTGGCGCCTCCCGCTAATGCACCATCCAAAATTTCCATGCCATTGGCAATCGTTTGGAAGAAGCGTTCTTCTTCTTGCTTGAGTACTTCACTCACTTTATCTTGCGCAGCACGCAACTCTGGATAGGCCTCGCCCATCTCTTTTACGAGTGCAGGGACTAGTTGATAGAAGAATGGTTTACGTGCCCCTAACTTATAGCCATGCCGAATCGCACGACGTGCAATACGACGCAAGACATAACCACGTCCTGCATTACCGGGAATCACACCATCCACGACAATAAAACTACAAGCCCGAATATGGTCAGCAATCACTTTTAATGAAGGGCTTTCCGCATCACAGTTCTCGCCGCCAGCAGCGTCTACCGCTTCCTTAGAAGCCCTGAGTAGGTTGACGAAGAGGTCAATTTCATAATTAGAATGCACGTGTTGCAAGACGGCAGCAATGCGCTCAAGGCCCATACCCGTATCGACGCTAGGCTTAGGCAATGGATGCATGACGCCTGCCTCATCGCGATTGAACTGCATGAACACGTTGTTCCAAATTTCGATAAAACGATCGCCATCTTCCTCTGGACTGCCAGGAGGACCGCCTGGAATGTGAGCACCGTGATCATAAAAAATTTCAGTACAAGGTCCGCAAGGGCCGGTGTCACCCATCATCCAGAAATTATCGGAAGCGTAACGCGCCCCTTTGTTATCCCCAATCCGAATAATGCGATCTGCAGGAACGCCAATTTGGTCTTTCCAGATGGCATAGGCTTCGTCATCTTCTGCATAGACAGTAACTAACAGTCTATCTTTTGGCAGCTTAAACACTTGGGTCAATAAATCCCAAGCAAATTGAATCGCATCTTTTTTGAAATAGTCTCCGAATGAGAAATTACCCAACATTTCAAAAAAGGTATGGTGGCGGGCGGTATAGCCCACGTTATCCAAGTCATTGTGTTTTCCACCCGCCCGAATGCACTTTTGCGCTGTCGTGGCACGATGATAGGAGCGCTTATCAAAGCCCAAAAACACGTCCTTAAACTGGTTCATGCCTGCATTCGTAAATAGCAGGGTAGGATCATCCCCAGGCACTACCGGGCTGGAAGTGACGATTTGGTGGCCTTTTTCGGCAAAGAAATCCAGGTAAGCCTGGCGAATTTGGGAGACTTTCATGTCAATAATTATCGCATTGGCACTAGCCTAGGGCAAAAGCTAGGCAATATGCCCTCGTCCTGCCTTACAATCCCACAACATTAATATAAATCGGCACCTTAGCAATTAAGTCGACATACAAGGAGAGCAACTTGAAAATTCGCAATCAACGGGATTTTGGGGCGGGGGTCATGTATATGGTCATCGGCCTCTTCTTTACCATTGTGGCCACCCAATATCCAATGGGAACTGCCGCCAAAATGGGTCCCGGTTATTTCCCATTTTTCCTCGGCATCTTGATGACTCTCTTGGGCCTGTTGGTTCTTATCAAATCTCTGAGTGCAAAAGCTGCTATCGAATCTATTCCCAAGTTCAACTGGAGGGTGATTGCGCAGATTACTGGATCGGTTGTTCTTTATGGTTTGTTATTGCCAAGAATGGGATTCTTAATTGCCGTTGTTGTGCTAGTTTTAGTCTCCGCCAGCGCCAGCAAAGAATTTACTTGGAAGGGCTCACTGATTAATGCCGGTTTTCTCGTAGCCTTTACGTATTCAGTCTTTGTGATGGGCCTGAAACTTCAGTTCCCACTCCTGCCTGTCTTCCTACAACAATAACGAACCGGGACTCTGAAAAATGGATTTATTTACTAATTTAGCTCTTGGTTTTGATACCGCATTTACCTTA
Organism: Polynucleobacter sp. UB-Siik-W21; assembly: GCF_018687415.1. Classification (NCBI taxonomy): domain Bacteria; kingdom Pseudomonadati; phylum Pseudomonadota; class Betaproteobacteria; order Burkholderiales; family Burkholderiaceae; genus Polynucleobacter; species Polynucleobacter sp. UB-Siik-W21. The sequence continues at coordinate 1,738,177 of NZ_CP061289.1, forward strand.
CAGAATCTTCTGTACTGCCTGATTGGCTGTATCTTAGGAACCCTCATTGGTGTTTTGCCTGGACTTGGCCCGATCGCTACGATTGCGATGCTCTTGCCAGCTACGTATGCATTGCCTCCCATTGCTGCATTGATCATGTTAGCCGGTATTTACTACGGCTCACAATATGGTGGCTCAACCACTGCGATTTTGCTCAATATCCCTGGGGAGACGTCCTCGGTGGTGACGGCGATTGACGGCTACCAAATGGCCCGCAATGGCCGAGCAGGCGTTGCCTTGTTTACCGCTGGTATGGGTTCATTCTTTGCAGGTTGCGTCGCAACTTTGGTGTTGGCTGCTTTTGCTGCCCCTCTTTCCCAACTTGCCTTTAAGTTTGGACCTGCTGAATACTTCTCCCTCATGGTCTTGGGTTTAATTGGTGCCGTGGTATTGGCATCCGGATCTTTGATCAAGGCAATCGGCATGATCGTGCTAGGCCTACTAATGGGCTTGATTGGTACTGACGTCAACTCTGGTGTATCGCGCTATGCGTTTGATATTCCCGAATTGAGTGACGGTATTGGCTTTGTGGCAGTTGCTATGGGCGTATTCGGCTTCGCAGAAATCATGGGCAACCTTGAAAAAACGGGCGATGACGAAGGTTTCTTGAACAAGATGACCACCATGATCCCAACCAAGCAAGATGTAAAACGTATGATCCCATCGATCTTACGCGGTACAACGATTGGTTCAATCTTGGGCATTCTGCCTGGTGGTGGCGCAGCACTAGCCGCATTCGGTGCTTACTCTGTCGAGAAGAAATCTTCTAAGTACAGCCATGAGTTTGGTAAAGGCGCAATTGAGGGCGTTGCTGGTCCAGAATCGGCGAATAACGCAGCTGCTCAAACCTCCTTCATTCCATTGCTCACATTAGGTATTCCACCAAATGCGGTGATGGCCTTGATGGTTGGTGCGATGACAATTCATAACATTCAACCAGGTCCACAAGTAATGACCAGCAACCCAGCTTTGTTCTGGGGTCTGATTGCATCCATGTGGATTGGTAACGTGATGCTGATTCTCTTGAACTTGCCTTTGATTGGTATCTGGGTAAAGCTCTTGAAGATTCCTTATCGCTTCCTCTACCCAGCGATCTTGGTGTTCTGCTGTATCGGTGTATATACAGTGAACAATACGGTGTTTGACGTGTATGTCACGGCAGGCTTTGGCTTGATTGGTTACCTCTTCTTCAAACTCGGTTGCGAACCTCCTCCATTACTCTTGGGCTTTGTGCTTGGACCGATGATGGAAGAGAATTTCCGTCGTGCGCTACTCTTGTCGCGCGGTGATTTCACAACCTTTGTCACTCGCCCACTCTCCTTAGGATTGCTCATTGCAGCAGCCCTCTTAGTCGTGATCGTGGCTTTGCCAGCAGTAAAGAAGACCCGCGAAGAAGCATTCGTCGAAGACTGATTGTCTTAGACCTTACAGAAACGAGCCCGCAGCAGTTTGCGGGCTTTTTCTTTATGGTGCGGGGGTTTTCTCTACAATGTGGCTATGTCCCAAGATAGCAAACCCTCTAAAGTCGTTGCCGGCGCAGTCGCCGAGCCTTCCAACTTTTTACGTCAGATCATCGATCATGACTTAGCCAGCGGTGCTTTTTCACAGCGTACGAATTTAGCGGGCGAGCATATCCCATCGATCATCACTCGTTTTCCACCGGAACCAAACGGGTATTTGCATATTGGCCACGCTAAAAGTATTTGCCTCAACTTTGGCTTAGCTGCCGATTACAACCATCAAGCTGGTGGTGCGCGTTGCAATATGCGCCTAGATGACACCAACCCCGTTAAAGAAGATGTTGAATACGCTGACAGCATTCTAGATGCTGTGAAGTGGCTTGGATTTGATTGGGGTACACATCTTTATCATGCCAGCGATTACTTTGATCGACTGTATGAGTTTGCAGAAATTCTGATTCAGAATGGCAAAGCGTATGTCGATAGCCAAAGTGCGGATGATATTCATACTAATCGTGGCAACTTTGGACAAGCTGGAAAAAATAGTCCCTATCGTGAGCGTAGCCCTGAAGAAAATCTGACCCTCTTTCGCGAAATGCGCGATGGCAAGTTCAAGGATGGTGAACATGTTCTGCGTCTCAAAATTGATATGGCGCATCCCAATATCGTGATGCGTGACCCTGTGGTCTACCGTATTCGCCATACTGATCACCATCGCACCGGAAGCAAATGGTGCATCTATCCACTATATGACTTCACGCATTGCATCTCCGATGCGCTGGAGAGTGTCTCTCACTCGATTTGCACACTCGAATTTGAGAACAATCGTCCACTGTATGACTGGATCGTGAATTCACTTAAAGAATTGGGTGTCTTTAAAGACCCCGTACCTCACCAATATGAATTTGCCCGGCTCAATTTAACTTACACCATTACTAGCAAGCGTAAGTTATTGCAGCTCGTTGAAGAAAAACAGGTTGATGGCTGGGATGATCCACGGATGCCAACCATTGTTGGTATCCGTCGTCGTGGTTACACCCCAGAAAGTATTCGCCTGTTCTGTGAACGGATTGGTGTCTCAAAAGCCGATAGCTGGATTGATATGAGCACGCTCGATCAAGCCTTGCGTGATGACCTCGAGGTAAGAGCACCACGCGCAACAGCTGTCTTAAAACCACTTAAGCTGGTAGTTGAAAACTTTGATGCTGCTGCAAAAGAATCTTGTTCAGCACCGCGCCATCCTCAACACCCTGAATGGGGTAATCGTGAATTCAACTTCACCCGCGAACTCTGGATTGAGGCGGATGACTTTATGCAAGAACCGATTAAAGGTTTCTTCAGGCTCTACCCACCAATTGGCGATCAAGCTGGTAGCCGTGTGCGCCTACGTCATGGCTTTGTTGTTGAGTGCACTGGTTTTGAGACGGATGCACAGGGCAATGTCACGCAAGTCAATGTGAGCTACTTCCCAGACAGTAAGAGCGGCACCGCTGGTTCCAATAACTATAAGGTGAAGGGCAATATTCACTGGATTAGCGCTGCAGAAGCAATCCCAACCGAAGTGCGCTTATATAATCATCTCTTCACTGATCCACATCCGGATAGTGGCGATAAAAATTTCTTAGATGCCATCAATCCAAACTCTAAAGAAACAATAACAGCTTACTTAGAGCCTTGTATGAAAGATGTGAAAGCTGAAGATCGTTTTCAATTTGAACGTCACGGCTACTTTGTTGCAGATAAAACAGACTCCAAACCTGGAAAGCCTGTATTTAATCGCACAGTTGGTCTTAAGGATTCTTGGAAGTAGTCTGCAAAAAATCGGCTACGCTGGGATAACGCAGCGGAGTTTTCAACTCATGTAGTCGAGCATTTGTCACTCGTCTCGATTCCCGCATAAATGACCACAGCATCGGGCTCACCATCTGTTGCAGTTCACTAGCAGGCATGCGTGGTGGCCTATCCAAACCAAAGGCATCAGCCACTTCATCAAAGTAATCGCCCATTTTGGTTTCACTCCCATCGCAGGTATTGATAATGCGCTGTGGCTTACCGTGATATACCGCCGCGCACACTAAGCGCGCTAGATCATCACTATGAATATGATTTGAGTAAGCATCTTCCTCTGGGAGTAGCGCCGGAGTTTTAGACTGTAAGCGCTCTAGTGGCAAACGATCAGCCGCATAGATTCCGGGCACACGCAAAATGGTGACAGCCACACCATGTGCTGGCCCCCATAAACGGAGTGCCTGCTCTGCGTCTACTCTTCTCTGGGCTCGCTCACTCTGAGGGCTAACGGGGGTTGCCTCGCTCACCTTGGCGCCACGATGATCGCCATATACGCCTGTGGTGCTAACATAGATCAAGCGCCTGACGACATTGGAGCCTTGGGCTAAAATTCTCAATAGGTTGCGGGTTCGGCAATCACGATTTCCTTGGTTTTGGGGTGGCGCTAAATGAATGACGGTTTGAGCTAAACCGGATAGACGCCATAAAGTCTCTGGATGATCCAGATTCCCCAACATCGGAGTCGCGCCAACCTCCCTCAACTCCTGAAAACGATTTTGCGAAGATGTGAGTGCAAAAACTCGATGACTACGGGAAAGCTGTTTTGCTACCCGAAGACCAATGTCACCGCAGCCAATAATCAGGATTGAAGGTTTACCAAAAGATTGCATAAGTGACATCGTAACGATTTATTGAAAGGAATGAGAGTGTCTCATCAGGTCACGCTCAAAACGAGCGGCAAACAATTTACTGTAACCCAGGATGAAACCGTCCTGGAGGCCGCTCTTCGCCAAGGCATTAAGCTACCCTATGGCTGCAAAAATGGTGCCTGCGGCTCTTGTAAAGGTAAGGTCTTGGAGGGCCAAGTCAGCCATGATCAACACAGCGAGAGCGCTTTAAGCAAAGCCGATGAAACAGCAGGCGGCATCTTGTTTTGCTGCTCTCATCCACAATCCGATCTACTCATTGAAGCTCGTGAAGTCCAAGGCGCAGGCGATATCGCGATTCGGAAGATTCCTTGCCGCGTTAACACCATCATTAAGCCTAGTGACGATGTGGCGATTCTGAAGTTGCAACTTCCAGCTGCTGAACGCTTCCAGTTCTTAGCGGGGCAATACCTCGAGTTTCTTTTAAAAGACGGGCAACGTCGTGCTTATTCGATCGCCACTGCGCCCGAGCATGAAGGTCCATTAGAACTGCATATCCGCCACTTACCTGGCGGCGTATTTACAGACTTTGTATTTGGGGCTGCAACGCCAGCACTAAAAGAAAAAGATATCCTGCGTTTCGAGGGGCCCTTGGGTAGCTTCTTCCTCAGAGAGGACTCTAAAAAGCCCATCATTTTTGTCGCTGCTGGTACGGGCTTTGCGCCAATTAAATCCATCATTGAACAAATGCAAACCAAGAAAATGGATCGCCCGATTAAGCTGTATTGGGGCGGTAAGCGCCCAAGTGATCTGTATCTCCATGATCTATGCAAAACCTGGGAACAAGACATCCCCGATTTCCAATACATCCCAGTGATCTCAGACGGTTTACCAGAAGATGCTTGGCAGGGCCGGACAGGCTTTGTGCACCTTGCGGTCATAGATGACCACCCTAGCCTCAAGGACTTTCAGATCTACGCCTGTGGGGCGCCTGTCATGGTCAACACAGCCCGTGAGGACTTTTCATCCAAATGTCATCTGCCTGAGGAAGAATTCTTTGCTGATTCTTTCACTAGCGCGGCAGATTTAGCCACAAACTAATCCCCATAAAGTTAGATAATAGAAACTTCACTAGCCTTATTTAATTACCCCAGCCCAGCATGAACACTCCAGCCCCTATTGACACCCATTCAGTCATGTTTATTACTCAACGCCCAGATGTGGTGATGGTTGAGGGTGCTGGCTCATGGCTAACGGATAACAACGGCAAACGCTATTTAGATTTCTTACAAGGGTGGGCGGTAAATTGCTTGGGTCACAGCAATCCAGGAATGATTGCAGCACTAAATGCTCAAGCCAAGAAACTGATTAACCCCAGTCCAGCGTTTTATAACGAGCCGATGATTGGCTTATCCAACCTCTTGACTGCTCATAGCTGCTTTAACAAAGTCTTTTTTGCCAATAGTGGCGCCGAAGCCAATGAGGGCGCCATTAAGCTAGCCCGCAAATGGGGTCAGCTGAATAAAAATGGTGCCTTTGAAATCATCACTTTTGATCACAGTTTTCATGGTCGCACCATAGCTACCATGAGCGCCTCTGGTAAGCCAAACTGGGACACCATGTTTGCACCACAAGTTGCCGGTTTTCCGAAAGCAGATTTGAATGATTTGGAATCTGTTAAGAAGTTAGTGACGGATAAAACAGTGGCCGTGATGCTAGAGCCCGTTCAAGGTGAAGGCGGCGTCATTCCCACCACGAAAGAATTTATGCGTGAACTACGCCAGTTCACTAAAGAAAATAATATTCTGCTCATCGCCGATGAAGTACAAGCGGGCTGCGGTCGCACAGGCACCCTGTTTGCTTATCAGCATTACGGTATCGAGCCAGATATCATGACCTTAGGTAAAGGCATTGGTGGTGGCGTTCCCTTAGCAGCCTTAATGGCGACTGATGCGGTAGCTTGCTTTGTGCCTGGCGATCAAGGTGGCACCTATAACGGTAATCCTTTGATGACTGCGGTAGGCATCAGCGTCATCGAGCAATTACTGGCTCCCGGATTTTTAGAGAGCGTGAAAGCCAAGGGTGAACTACTCAAATCAGAATTACTCAAGCTTTGCGCTGAATTTAATCTGGAAGGTGAGCGTGGTGAAGGTTTATTGCGCGCCCTCATGCTCGGTAAAGATATTGGTGGCAAGCTAGTTGATTTAGCTCGTGAGCGTAGCCCTGAAGGCTTATTGATTAACTCCCCCAGACCTAACTTGTTACGCTTTATGCCAGCACTCAATGTGAGCGATGATGAGATTCATCAGATGTGCAGCATGCTACGTGAGTTGCTGAAGGAAACTGCTTAAGCAGTTTTCCTGACTACTTATTTGCCTACCTTAGTCGTCTACCTTACTGCCCCAAGTAAGCAGCACGCACTCTCGGGTCTTGGAGCAGTTCTTTGCCGGCTCCTGTAAGTGTGATCAAACCACTCTCCATCACATAAGCACGATCGGCCATCTGCAGGGCTAGACGGGCATTTTGCTCAACTAGCAGAATGGTCATCCCGTTTGCGGAAAGATTGTGAATCACATCAAAAATTGTTTCCACCATAATGGGGGATAAACCCATAGATGGCTCATCTAGCAATAAGAGCTTAGGTTCAGCCATCATCGCTCTACCCATCGCTACCATTTGTTGCTCGCCACCAGACAGCGTGCCAGCGAGTTGCGAGAGCCGCTCTTTCAGCCTCGGGAAATAAGAAAATACTTCCTCTAATTTTTGATGGATGGCTTTGGTGTCTGTTTTCAGAAATGCGCCCATCTGCAGATTTTCTAGAATGCTCATGCGCTTAAATACGCCACGCCCCTCAGGAACAAGACCTAAGCCAAGACGAACCAATTCATAAGCGGGTAGCTGATTAGTTTTGTGCGCAAGAAATTCAATCTCACCTGATGTAGGAGTCAGTAAGCCTGCAATCGCTTTCAGAGAGGAGCTCTTACCTGCTCCGTTAGCACCAATCAAGGCTACTAATTCACCTTGATTAACATGTAGGTCAATGCCTTTAACGGCATTAATGCCGCCATAGGCTACCTTGAGATCTTGCACTTGCAGCAAGGCGCTCATGACACTGCTCCCTGACCAAGATAGGCTTTAATCACTTCAGGGTGTATGCGAACATCGGCTGGCTTGCCTACAGCAATCACCTTGCCGTAATCGAGCACCGTCAAGCTATCGCAAATCCCCATCACCAAACTCACATCGTGTTCTATCAAGAGAATAGTTTTGCCATCCGCCCGAATACGCAGCAACAACTCACGCAGTTCTAATTTCTCGGTCGCATTCATGCCTGCAGCAGGCTCATCTAAAGCGAGGAGCTGAGGCTCAGTTGCTAAGGCTCTGGCAATCTCTAAGCGACGTTGATGCCCATAAGATAAATGACGCGCCTGCATCTCTGCATAATCACTCAAGCCCACGTAAGCGAGCAATGCAAGAGATTTCGCCCGAATCGCTTGCTCCTCGCGCTGCGTGGATCGAAAGCGGAAGATAGCGCCCAAGAAACCCGCCTTAGATCGGCAGTGACATCCCACCATCACATTTTCTAAAACAGACATTTCTCCAAAGAGACGGATGTTCTGAAAGGTTCTCGCTAATCCCGATTTAGTGACTTCTGAGACTGACTCTGGGAAATAGGATTGACCATCAAATAAAAAGATGCCGGAATCTGCAGGGTAGAGGCCAGTGATGACATTAAAGAAAGTAGTCTTGCCTGCGCCATTGGGGCCAATCAAACCGACAATCGATCCCTTTGGCACCTGCAAACCGACAGAATCTAAGGCTTGCACTCCACCAAAGCGTTTAGAAACATCAGTTACATCAAGTAGCAAATGAGCAGACATTATTTGCCTCCTCCTTTTTGCCAAATACCGCCTGGGCGATACAGCATGATTAGAATCAGCGCTAAGCCATAGATCAATTGACGAATCACTTCAACATCAACAATTACATGACCAAAGAGCGCCTTTTGCACTGGCTCAGCTACGCCCCGTAATACTTCTGGAAAGACTGCCAATACGATCGCGCCTAAGATCACTCCAGGAATATGTCCAATGCCGCCCAACACCACCATCGCTAAAACAACGATTGATTCCCAAAGAGTGAATGACTCAGGGGAAACAAATCCCTGAAATGCAGAAAAGAGCACCCCCGCAACGCCAGCAAATGAAGCGCCAATCGCAAAAGCGAGCAACTTCATATTGCGTGTATTGATACCCATCGCTTTAGCAGCGATCTCGTCTTCTCGAATCGCAACCCAAGCCCGACCAATACGAGAGTTCTGTAAATGCAAACACACAATGGTTACAGCAATAGCTAAAGCCAGAAAAAGGTAAAACACCAAATACAAACCCGGGATCTGTATAAAGCCCAGGTCAAGCGGTTTGGTGAATGAAACCCCAAACATCTGAATTGGATCAATCGCTGTAATACCTTTAGGGCCATTGGTGAGATTCAATGGGCGGTCTAGATTATTCATAAAGATCCGAATAATTTCACCAAAACCTAAAGTGACGATTGCTAAATAATCCCCGCGCAATTGCAAGGTGGGCAGCCCCAAAATAATCCCGAAGAGAGCGGCCAAGATGATGGAAAACACTGCCACCATCCAGGGAGAAAAATGCATGCCTTGCGGAAATGCAGAGGCAATTGTTTCAAAATGCTGAGGCAAATGTGGCGAAGCTAATAAGGCATAGCTATAAGCACCTAATGCATAAAATGCGATGTAACCTAAGTCGAGCAGACCAGCAAAACCGACAACTACATTGAGGCCAAGGGCGAGAACGATATAGAGCAAAGCAAAATCAAGCACGCGGACCCAATAGTTACCGCCACTAGCACCCACAATCCATGGCAACAGTATTAATGCAAACGCGCCTAAGTAAAGATAGGTAGATTGACTCAAATGATTTGAGACAAGCCTCCTAAGCACGGTCAGAAACCTTCTCACCCAGCAAACCAGTGGGTCGTAATACCAGCACTAAGATCAATACCAAGAAAGCAAAAATATCTTGATAGTTCGAACCAAATACGCCACCAGTGAGTTCGCCAATGTAGCCAGCGCCCAAAGACTCAATTAAACCAAGCAGCAAACCCCCAAGCATCGCACCCTGCAAGTTACCAATGCCGCCCAACACCGCCGCTGTAAAGGCTTTTAGGCCAGGAATAAAGCCCATATAAAAGTGCACATTACCGTAATTGCTAGCGATCATGACACCAGCCAAACCTGCTAGAGCACCACCCAACATAAACGTAATCGAGATCACCCGGTTTGGGTTTACCCCCATCAAGGATGCAATTTGGGTTTGCTCTGCAGTAGCGCGCATAGCCCTACCGAGTTTGGTTTTCTCAACCAAGAACAATAGGCCGCACATCACTGCCAAGGCAACCAAAATAATTACAATCTCTTTACCGGTAATCGTTGCACCAGTAGCGCCTATTTCGATAGGACTGGATGGTAATAATTGTGGGTAGGTCATCGGATTTCGAGACCAAATCAACATGGCGATTGTTTGTAACAGTATGGACATACCGATCGCAGAAATCAGTGGCGCCAAGCGTGGCGCATGACGCAGAGGGCGATAAGCAATACGCTCAATCCAATAACTCAGACCCGCACAGACAGCCATCGTGATGGGCAAGACAATCAGGAGTGTGAGCCAGCCCGGTAAATCACTAGTCAAACTCAAAATCAAGCGCAGCAATGAGAGCGAGACCATTGCGCCGATCATCAACACCTCGCCATGGGCGAAATTGATAATCCCCAGCACGCCGTAGACCATGGTGTAACCCAAGGCGATCAAGGCATAGATACTACCCAGCACCAAACCATTGATGATCTGCTGTAGAAAAATATCCATTAAAAAATATTTATCAGAAATGTAGAGCACAAAAAAAGAGCACCGCATTTGCGGCGCCCTTTTCATGTTTCTTACATATTGATGACGTCAAGAACGGTTTTCTTTTTGTCTTTAAAGTCATAGAGGGTAATGACGCCCTCTTTCATATCACCCTTACTATCAAAAGCAATATCGCCAACCAAGCCATTCATTTTAGTTTCAGGCATGACTACCAAGATCTTTGCTGGATCAGTTGAGTTGGCACGCTTCATCGCATCCACTAATACATAGACAGCGTCGTAAGTAAATGGTGCGTATATTTGTACATCAGCATTAAAGCGCTCTTTATAACGCTTTTGGAAATCAGCGCCTTGCGCCATCTTTGTGAGTGCCTTGCCTGCCTCAGAGCAAGTAACATTGACAACTGCATCGCCAGCCAATTCAGCCAGCTTCTCAGTGCACATACCATCACCACCAACAATCTTGGACTTGATGCCCAACTCAGCTGCTTGCTTCGTTAATGGGCCACCAGTTGCATCCATGCCACCGTACATGATGACATCAGGTTTGCTGCCTTTGATCTTAGTCAAAATAGCCTTGAAGTCAGTTGCTTTGTTATTGCTTGCTTCGCGCGTGACAACTTTCACACCAGCCGCTTTCACCGTCTTCTCAAACTCATCAGCTAGACCTTTGCCGTACTGAGTCGAGTCATCAATGATGGCAACTGTTTTGGCATTCAAAGTCTTGGCAACATAATTAGCTAAAGCAGGGCCTTGCTGTGCATCGGTTGCTACTAGGCGATAAGTAGTTTTAAAGCCTTGCTTGGTGTAATCTGGGTTAGTAGCGGACGGAGAAATCTGCGTAATACCAGCATCACTGTAGATTTTTGAAGCAGGAATACTAGTGCCAGAGTTCAGATGACCTACAACACCAACGACTTTTGCATCTACTAATTTTTGCGCTACTTGCGTTGCAGTTTTTGGATCTTCAGCATCATCTTCAGGCACTAAAGTGAGAACTACTTTTTTGCCATCAATCGTCAAGCCTGCTTTATTAATTTCTTCTAGCGCCAAGCGTGCGCCATTTTCATTATCTTTACCCAAGTGGGCGATAGGGCCAGTCAATGGAGCCACATGGCCAATTTTGACTTCAATACCATCTGCCGGTACAGCCGCAGATTTATCTCCGCCCTTACCGCAACCTGCCAGAATCAAGGCTGCTGCCGATACAGCAATAGCACTTTTCATAAAAATCATTTTTGATGCACTTGAATGAATCATCTACAGCTCCTTGGTTATAAATCAATACTTCAATCGACTAAATTTTTTGGCAGGGAGAATGTGACATCCTCAACTACCCCAGAGAGAGCCCTTACGCTGCGCGGCCCAAATTCTTGAATGCGCGCAACAATCGCTTGCGCCAAACTCTCTGGAGCAGATGCTCCAGCAGTCAATCCCACGCGCTTCTTGCCAGCAAACCATTCTGGTTTCAATTGATCAGGTGCATCGACCATGTAAGACGGTACACCCAATTTTTCTGACAATTCTCGCAAGCGATTGGAGTTCGAGCTAGACGCACTCCCCACCACAATGACTACCTCCACTTGAGGTGCCATAAATTTCACCGCATCTTGACGATTCTGAGTGGCATAACAAATATCTTGCTTACGCGGTTGAACAATATCAGGGAATTTTTGAGTGAGTGCCGCAACAATTTCTTTAGTCTCATCTACTGACAAAGTCGTTTGCGTGACAAAAGCTAGTTTTATATCGCCTGTAAAAGACAAATTGGCAACATCGGTCGAATTTTCAATCAAGAACACGCCTTCTTTCACTTGTCCCATCGTGCCCTCCACTTCAGGGTGGCCAGCGTGACCGATCATCAAGACCGTGTAGCCTTCTTTACACAACTTAATCACTTCGAGATGCACTTTGGTTACCAGTGGGCAAGTAGCGTCATACACCTGCAAGCCACGTTCCTCAGCATCTTTTCGCACCTCCTGAGAAACACCATGGGCACTAAACACCACAATGCCGCCCTTGGGCACCTCGTGCAACTCTTCGACAAATACGGCGCCCTTACTACGCAATTCATTCACGACATGGGCGTTATGCACAATTTCGTGACGCACGTAAATGGGTGTACCAAAGCGTGTAAGTGCTTCATTCACAATATTAATTGCACGATCAACGCCCGCACAAAAACCGCGGGGTTGCGCCATCAAGATCTCTGCGTTATCAGTTGTATTCATATATTAGAGAATAGCCACAATTTGTGCTTCAAAGGTAACCTCTCTTCCGGCCAGAGGGTGATTGAAATCAAACCAGGCGCCCTGCTCATCAATAGACTGCAAAACACCCGCATATTGAGCTCCACCCGGCGCATTAAATTCAATTACATCACCGGGATTAAATTCAGCATCGTCATCACGACCTTCTTTGAGCGCCTGCAAAGTAACCCATTGCACCAAATCTTTTTTACGCTCACCAAAACTTTCATCGGGCGATAACAAAGCACTTTTTTTATCGCCAACACTTAACCCAAGTAACACTTTTTCAAAGCAAGGTGCAAATTGTCCAGAGCCCATCAGAACCGTCGCAGGACGATCAACAAAAGTATTGATGTAATCCTCCCCGTTGGGCAGAGTAAGCCGGTAGTTGAGAGTCAAATAGGAGTTGGGCAAAACGTTAAGCTTGGTCATAAGGTAATTGTATCTAGCCCTGCGTCAGCTATGGATTCTCCCATCCCAAATTGGCCCAAAAATGAGCAACCTCGAGAAAAGCTTCGTCTGTATGGCGCCCGCTGCCTCACAGATGCTGAATTACTCGCCATCTTTTTACGGGTCGGCGTTAAGGGGAAAAGCGCTGTCACCTTAGCCAATGATGTATTGCGCTACTTTGGCAGCCTTCCTCGTCTCTTAGCCAGCACCCCTGAAGAATTGACCCGGATCCACGGCATGGGGATCTCAAAATGGTCTCAAATACAGGCTGCCTATGAACTCGTAAAGCGCAGTCTTGAGGATAGTTTGGCTCAAGGCTCGATTTTTTCATCACCAGGTCACGTTAAGGAGTTTTTACAGGCCAAAATTGGCGGTCTACCCCATGAGGTCTTTTTATGCCTTTATCTAGACTCAAACCTACATCTCATCGAGTGCCAAGAGCTTTTTAGAGGCTCCATTACTCAGACCGCCGTCTATCCCAGAGAAATCCTCAAAGAAGCGCTAGCCAGAAATGCAAGTGCCATGATCGTGGCCCATAACCATCCCAGCGGCAACCCGCTCCCCAGTTCAGCAGACCAAGAACTCACCAAGACCCTGACTAAGGCCCTCCAGTTGGTAGATATTCCGCTTTTAGACCACTGCATTGTCAGTAATAGCGGTTTTTTCTCTTTTTCAGAATCAGGCCTTATGAATATTGAGAAAAATTGATAGTAATTGCTAACTTACAATAATGAGCCGGAGATTTTTGCAGGCCTTTTGCACCCTATGAGGCTCAAACCCCAAAGCAAAAGCCAATAAGAACTAGCCCAAAATAGGCTTAGGCTGATACAATCTTCTTTTTTCGCAATTAATGGAGTTATGTCATGGCAAAAGTTTGCCAAGTCACTGGGAAGAAGCCGATGGTTGGCAACAATGTATCCCATGCAAACAATAAAACGAAGCGTCGCTTTTTGCCGAATTTGCAAAACCGTCGTTTCTGGGTTGAATCTGAAAACCGTTGGATTAGCTTGCGCTTAACCAATGCTGGCTTGCGCGTTATCGACAAAAACGGCATCGATGCTGTTTTGACTGATCTTCGTGCACGTGGCGAAATTTAAGGAGCACGCAAATGGCTAAAGGCGGCAGAGAAAAAATCAAGTTAGAGTCATCAGCAGGTACTGGTCACTTCTATACAACTTCAAAAAACAAGCGTACTAAGCCTGAAAAAATGGAGATCATGAAGTTTGATCCAACCATTCGCAAGCATGTTGCTTACAAAGAAACTAAGCTGAAGTAATTCAAATTTCATGCAAATAAAAAACCCGCTTAGTTGCGGGTTTTTTTATTGCCTCAATCTTTGCGCTCTTTTAGATCGCTACTACCTGCCTAAGCATAACGACGCAATCGCAAAGAGAACTCACGCAAGCTTGTGAGGCCGCTATCTTCAGCGCGTTGACACCAAGTATGCAACTGTGAAAGTAATTGCTCTCTGGTGGCGCTAGAACGACCCCAGATTGCCTGTAGATCACGACGCATCTCAATCATCTTACGCAGCTGTGCATTGCTCGCCATCAGCTCCTCTAACTTAGCCTTCTCATCCTCGCTCAAGCGAGACTCATCCTTAGATAACCAAGTACGGGCGTCGCTTAAATGTGAGGCCAGAACTTGCATGTGTTGCACTTCATTACTAAAGAAGTTGCGTAATGTTTTGCTATAGCGCGCCATGATTTCATAGCGATTAGCAATGATGGCCTCTAAGGTGTTTTGATCGGCAGGACGCAAATCACTCAAGACGGGTTTAGGTGGCGTTTTCTTTACTGTCGCCAAACCAACTGCACTCATCATCTGAATATAGAGCCAACCAATATCAAACTCGTACCATTTATTGGAAAGCTTAGCACTCGTTGCAAAGGTATGGTGATTGTTATGCAGTTCTTCACCACCAATCAAAATGCCCCACGGGAAAATATTGGTTGAAGCATCTTCGCAATCGAAGTTGCGATAGCCCCAGTAGTGGCCAATACCATTAATCACGCCAGCAGCTGTAATTGGGATCCACAGCATTTGCACCGCCCAGACGGTTAATCCAATACCGCCAAACAAGAACACATCAATGATCAACATGATGGCAACGCCCTGCCAAGAAAACTTGGAATAGATATTGCGCTCGAGCCAATCATCGGGAGTCCCGTGGCCAAACTTCTCCATTGTCTCTTGATTCTTAGCTTCATTTTTATAAAGCTCAGCACCACGCGAGAGGACAGTGTTAATGCCTAAAATTTGTGGGCTATGGGGATCATCCACGGTTTCACATTTCGCATGGTGCTTACGGTGAATCGAGGCCCACTCCTTAGTCACCATGCCGGTTGTCAACCAAAGCCAAAAGCGGAAGAAATGGGAAACTATCGGATGCAGATCCAAAGCCCGGTGCGCTTGGCAGCGATGCAAGAAAATGGTGACTGCAGCAATCGTGACATGGGTAACAGCCAAGGTAACCAAGGCAATCTGCCACCAAGACCAATCTAAATATCCATTGGCAAGCCAATTGAGGAATAAATCAAAACCTGAACTTGAAACTGTATTCAAAAGAGAGTCCTATTTAAGTATTAGCTCTTATTTTAGATCTTTTTAGGTCTTTTTGGGCTTATCTTTCGCTATCTCTGGGGTTTTTGGCTTTTCTGCTTTTTCCAGCTTACTACCTTTTTTCTGGAAAACAGCGCCAAAAAAGCCGTCTGTGCCATGAATATGGGGCCACAATTGCCACCACGGATTATCTGACGAGCACCCTAAAGGTAATTTATCCTTTGGAAACAAGGGCTTAAGTGCTTCAGCCGCTGGAACCACCTCAAATTCTGGGTGTTTCGCCAAGAAATCTTCTGCAATGGCTTGATTTTCTTGGGGCAAAAGACTGCAAGTGGCATAAACCAGACGGCCACCCGGCTTTAATAAGCGAGCTGCTGAACCCAAAATATTCATTTGCTTCTGATTAAGCTCTAGAACGCCTTCCGGAGTTTGACGCCACTTCAAGTCAGGATTTCGGCGCAATGTACCCATTCCACTACAAGGGGCATCTACCAAGACTCGATCAATCTTTCCAGCCAAGCGTTTGATCTTGGCATCGTTCTCACTATCGATCCATACAGGATGCACGTTTGAAAGGCCACTACGGGCTTGTCTTGGTTTTAAATTTGCCAAACGACGCTCAGATGTATCAAAAGCATAAAGGCGTCCTGTAGAACGCATCAAGGCACCAATCGCTAAAGTCTTACCGCCAGCACCAGCGCAAAAATCAACCACCATCTCACCACGCTTGGGTGCAAGTAAATATGCCAAAAGCTGACTACCTTCATCTTGTACCTCAAACATACCCGCCTTAAAGCCAGCAGTATTTTGTAATGCCGGCTTGCCCATGATGCGCACACCATCGGGTGCATATGGTGTTGGAATCGCTTGGTAGCGACCGCCCAAAGCATTCATCTGCACGAGCAATTCTTCCCGATTAATCTTCATGGTGTTCGCACGCAAATCTAGGAGTGCAGGATGCATCAATGATTTTGCAAGTTCTTCACGGGTTGCTTCACCAGGATATTTTCCAAAAGCATCCCATAACCACTCGGGTAAATTGTTGCGTACCAAAGGATTTAATGCAGCAGGATCAACCATTGGAAATCGTTGCAACCATTCATATTCACCAGGCTTGAGAACATGCGCCAAATCGGCGATAGCACTCTCGGCACGGTTCGCGGAACCCAAACCACCCTCAGACAAAGCGGACAGCAAACCCAATAGGGCTAAGCGTCTAGCCTGTGAGCCTTCACCACTGACAGCAAATTGAGAGAACTCATTTTTACGACGCAAAATAGCAAAGGCACTCTCTGCAATTAAGGCGCGATCACGATTACCGAGCTGTGGTTCTGCGCGAAAATAGCGACTCACTACACGATCTGCTGGCTGCTCAAAACTGAGTAACTCAGGAAGTAGACGCTCCAAGTGAATGGCATGCTGAGGTAATGCTTTTGCATTCGAAAAATTCTTCTGACCTTCGGGCGCAATGAGATTGCCACTCGCATTACGTCGTTCAGGACGGCGCAAGGGATCTTTAGATTTAGCAGCGTAACTTTTTTGTGAGCTTAGGCGGGTGCCGGATTTACGGGGTGGACGTTCTGCGCTCATAATTTAAAAAATTGCGATTCTGGGGGTTGTAACTTCACTTGATTACCTTCTATTCGCAATCGTCCATCAAGGAACCATTTTACGGCCCGCGGGTAAATTTGATGCTCAGCAGTTAAAACACGAGCCGCCAAAGTCTCTGCATCATCCCCATCCAGGACCGGAACAGAGGCCTGGCAAATAATAGGTCCCTCATCCACGCCCTCATTTACAAAGTGAACTGTGGCGCCATGCTCTTTAACGCCCGCCTCTAAAGCCCGCTCATGGGTGTGCAATCCTGGGAATGCTGGCAGGAGCGCTGGGTGGATATTGATTAATCGACCACCGAAATGACGAATAAAGCCTGGCGTCAGAATCCTCATAAAACCGGCTAGAACCACCAAATCGGCCCCTAAGTCATCAATTTTCTGGATGAGGGCAGTATCAAAGGATTCGCGACTTGCATGCTCTTTGTGCTCCAGGACATGGGCTGGAATACCCTGCGCGCGAGCAAAATCAAGACCTTTAGCCCCAGAGTGATTGGCGATGACCCCTGCAAACTTGACTGGCCACTGCTCTTTTTGAGCTGTTTTGACGATCGCCTCGAAATTGGATCCGCGGCCTGAGATTAAGGTAACGATAGAAAGCATGCCCACAATATAATTGATGGCTACCCTGAAAGCGATTTTGTGAACGTATTCCGCGGCCCGACCCAGTTTTCTGCAGGACCTGCTTGTGCCTTAAGCATCGGTAATTTCGATGGCGTGCACAGGGGTCATCGCGCCCTGCTCAAGCAGTTAGTTGATGGCGCCCATGAAAGAGGTTTGGTGAGTTGCGTCATGACCTTTGAGCCGCACCCCAAAGAATTCTTCTCTCCAGAGCAAGCACCGCCCCGCATTCTGAATCTGCGGGGCAAACTGGCCGCCTTAGCCGAGCTTGGTATTGACCGTGTCGTGGTCGAACATTTCAATGCTGCTTTTGCTCGCCTCACACCCGATGAGTTTGTTTCAGAAATTATTGTGAAACGTCTCAACGCCAAATGGATTTTGATTGGCGATGATTTTTGCTATGGCGCAAAACGTGCTGGGAATTTTGCAAGCCTCCAAACAGCAGGTGAAAAATATGGCTTCAAGGTATCGAGTATTCAAACTATCTTAGAGGATGGCGAGCGCATCTCCAGCTCAGCCTTGCGTACTGCCCTTGCTCATGGCGATATGACTCTAGCTGAAAAATTATTAGGTCGTCCTTATGGAATTTCCGGACATGTGATTCATGGACAGCAACTCGGACGCAAACTCGGATTTCCTACCTTGAACTTAGCAGTTGCTAATCACTTACACCATCGCAAGCCAGCAACTACCGGGATCTTCACTGCACAGGTATTGGGACTTAGTGATAAACCCCTGCCAGCAGTGGCTAGTTTAGGAGTAAGACCTACCGTTGAAGATAAAGGTCGTGTTCTGCTTGAAACACACGTCTTTGACTACCAAGAAGATGTCTACGGAAAAATTATTACCGTTGAGCTCTTAGAAAAAATTCGTGATGAGGCCAAGTATGATGACCTTGACGCCCTAACAAATGCGATTGCAGCGGATACACAGCACGCCAGAAATTATTTCCAGAAAAAAGCTTATGTCTGAAAAAGAAAATTCCTATCCAGTCAATTTACTAGATACCTCCTTCCCAATGCGAGGGGATCTGGCTAAGCGTGAACCGCAATGGGTTGCTCAATGGCAGAAAAATAAGCTCTACGAAAAGATTCGTGCAGCCCATGCTAATCAACCTCAGTTCATCTTGCATGATGGTCCTCCGTATGCAAACGGCGATATTCACATTGGTCACGCAGTAAACAAGATTCTGAAAGACATGATTGTCAAATCCCGCTGGCTGATGGGCTATGACTCCGCCTATGTGCCAGGTTGGGATTGTCATGGCATGCCAATTGAAATTCAGATTGAAAAACAATTTGGCAAGAACTTGCCAACTGCAGAGGTACAAGCTAAAGCACGTGCCTACGCCCAAGTGCAAGTAGATAAGCAGAAGATAGACTTTGAGCGCCTTGGCGTTTTGGGTGACTGGAACAACCCCTATCTCACGATGAACTACCGTAATGAGGCTGATGAAATTCGTGCACTAGGTAAGATCTGGGAAAAAGGATACGTCTTTCGTGGTCTCAAACCAGTGAACTGGTGTTTTGATTGTGGCTCTGCACTCGCTGAGGCCGAAGTGGAATACCAAGACAAAACTGATCCAACGGTTGATGTTGGCTTTGCGTTTGATGATGCACAGCGACCACAGCTCGCAAAAGCATTTGGTCTTCCTGAGTTACCTAATAAGCCTGGCCAGATTGTCATCTGGACAACAACGCCTTGGACCATTCCTGCAAACCAAGCAATGAATGTTCATCCAGAGGTGACTTATGCATTAGTAGATGTTGGCGATAAGTTATTGATCCTGGCAAAAGATCGTGTTGACACATGCTTGCAGGACTATGGTCTTGAAGGTAATGTGATTGCTACCTGCCTAGGCGCGCAACTAGCGAATATTTCTTTCTGGCATCCGCTAGCCCCATTACATGAGGGATATAAGCGCCTCTCTCCAATCTATCCCGCTGAATACGTCACGCTCGATACTGGCACAGGCATTGTTCACTCTGCGCCTGCTTACGGCGAAGAAGACTTTAAGTCTTGCAAAGCAAATAAGCTAGCCGATAAAGATATTCTCAATCCTGTGATGGGCAATGGTGTCTATGCCTCTTGGTTGCCACTCTTTGCAAACGAATATATTTGGAAAGCCAATCCCAAAATTGTGGAAGCAATGCGTGAAGCGGGCAGTTTGTTGCGCGACAAAACGTATACCCACTCTTACATGCATTGCTGGCGTCATAAGTCGCCGATTATTTATCGCGCTACTTCACAATGGTTTGCAAGCATGGACAAGAAGCCATCTGATGGCAAAGCTAGCTTGCGTGAGACTGCCTTAGCTGGCATTGATAGTACCGAGTTTTTTCCGGCTTGGGGTAAACAGCGCCTCCATAGCATGATTGCCAATCGCCCTGATTGGACCTTGTCACGCCAACGCCAGTGGGGTGTACCCATGGCCTTCTTTGTTCATAAGGAAACGGGTGATCCACATCCTTGCACTGTTGAGCTACTGGAAGAAGTTGCTAAGCGTGTTGAAAAAGGTGGCATCGAAGCTTGGCAGCAACTCGAAGTTTCTGAGTTGCTTGGTGAAGAAGCATCACAATACGAAAAGAATCGTGACACCTTAGATGTTTGGTTTGATTCAGGGACAACACACTGGCATGTGATTCGCGGATCACATCGCAATGAATTACTAACTACCGATGCTGAGACACCGAACGGTCGATTGGCTGACTTATACCTCGAGGGCTCAGACCAACACCGCGGCTGGTTCCATTCCTCCTTACTCACCGGCGCCATGCTCGATGGCAAGCCACCCTATAAAGCACTACTCACTCATGGCTTTACTGTTGATGGTCAAGGCCGCAAGATGAGTAAGTCCGTAGGCAATGTCATCGCACCACAACAAGTGGCTGACAAACTCGGCGCTGAAATCATTCGCCTCTGGGTTGCCTCAACCGACTACTCCGGTGAAATGACTATCTCTGATGAGATTCTGAAGCGCGTGACTGAAAGTTATCGCCGCATTCGCAATACCTTGCGTTTCTTGCTCGCCAATCTTTCTGATTTTGATCCTAGCAAGCACACAATGCCTGCTGAACAATGGCTTGAGATCGATCGTTACGCAGTGGCACTTGCTAATCAATTACAAGGCGATATCGAAGCCCATTACAAGGCTTATGAGTTTCATCCAGCTGTGACTCGCATGCTCACTTTTTGCTCAGAAGATTTAGGCGGCTTCTACTTAGACATCCTCAAAGATCGTCTCTATACCAGTGCGCCAAACTCACCTGATCGCAGAGCCGCCCAGAATGCGCTCTTTCACATCACTCGCAATCTCTTGAAGTGGTTATCGCCATTCCTCTCCTTCACCGCTGAAGAAGCATGGCAATCATTCCCGCATGGCTCAGGTAGTAAACCGTCTGAATCCATCTTTATGGAAGAGTTCGGCGCATTACCAGAAGTCGCTCATGCCGATGAATTGCTGGCCAAATGGAATCGCATTCGTGAAATCCGCTCTGAAGTGACCAAAGCCATTGAGTTAGAACGTGAGGCCGGTAATGTTGGCTCATCCCTACAAGCTGAGCTGACCATTAAATTAGGTGATGTTGACTTTGCTATCTTGCATTCACTTGAGGATGACTTGCGTTTCGTAACCATCACCTCAAGCGCTAAGATTGAACTCAGCAATGATGGTCTCGAGGTCCTAGTACGCGGTAGTCAATATAAAAAATGTGGTCGTTGCTGGCATCACACTAAAGACGTAGGTGCCAATGCTGATCATCCAGAGCTCTGTGGTCGCTGTATCAGCAATCTCTTTGGCGCCGGTGACCACCGCTTGTTTGCCTAAGTACCAGCAATTGATGAGCCTGCCAATGCTTCGCTATCTTGCTATTGCAACGATGATTCTGCTCTTAGACCAGTTGAGTAAGTGGGCTGCGTTAAGCAATTTGCAAATGGGTGTGCCTGAACCCGTCCTTCCTTTTCTGAATTGGCTACTGCTTTTTAATCCAGGCGCGGCGTTTTCATTCTTGGCGCAGGGATCAGGTTGGCAGCGTTGGTTCTTTACTATTCTTGGTCTCATAGCCAGTATCTACATCATTTACTTATTACGTAAAAGCCTTGGCGAGAAACTACTGTGCCTGGCACTCAGTCTGATTCTGGGTGGTGCGCTAGGCAATGTTTTAGACCGAATCATGTATGGCGCCGTAGTTGACTTCATCGATCTACACTACGCCAACTGGCATTGGCCAGCCTTTAATATTGCCGATAGCGCAATCTGTATTGGTGCAGGCCTCATCATCTGGAGCGAATTGTGCAAGTCATTTGGCAAATCCCCTCAATCCTATTAAGCTGGCGCCATGCAATCACTTTTAAATAAGAAAATCGTTCTCGGCATCTCCGGCGGCATTGCCGCCTACAAGACGCCAGAGCTTGCTCGCCTGTTAATACAAGAGGGCGCTTCTGTACAAGTAGTAATGACCGAGGCTGCACAACAATTTGTGACATCTGTCACCATGCAAGCGCTCACGGGCAATCCAGTCTTCACCAGCCAATGGGATAACAGCATTAGTAACAATATGGCTCATATCGAGTTATCACGCTCAGCTGACATCATCCTGATTGCGCCAACGAGTGCAGACCTTATGGCCAAACTTTCCCTTGGGTTGGCAGATGATTTGCTCAGCACGCTTTGCTTAGCAAGAGATTGCCCGTTGCTAATTGCCCCTGCGATGAACAAACAGATGTGGGAGCACGCAGCCACTCAGAGGAGTGCTGACCGCCTCCACCATGATGGGGTAACTCTTCTTGGCCCCGCGAGTGGCTTTCAGGCTTGCGGAGAAGTGGGCATGGGAAGAATGCTTGAGCCTGCAGAAATTTCTGAGCAAGTCATTGCCTTCTTTCAAAAGAAATCACTTGTAGGTAAAAAAGTATTGATTACTGCTGGCCCCACCTTTGAGGCGATTGATCCAGTCCGTGGCATTACCAATCACAGCTCTGGAAAGATGGGCTTTGCCATTGCTAGAGCCGCTTTGGAGGCTGGCGCCCAAGTACGTCTGATTGCAGGCCCCTGCGATCTTCCTACGCCATTAGAGGCGACTGGAAAGATTATCCGGACCAATGTCGTGAGCGCTAAAGAAATGCACGCTGCAACATTGGCAGCCACTAATTGCGATGTGTTCTTTGCGGTAGCGGCAGTAGCAGACTGGGGCATTGCAAAGCCTGCCAAAGAAAAAATAAAGCGCCAAGGTGATGGTTCTCCAAACATGGAATTTGTAGCCAATCCAGATATTCTTTTAGATGTTGCCAAGACAGTCAAAACCAAAAACGGCAAACCTTCCCCTTATTGTGTGGGCTTTGCTGCCGAATCCACTAATCTCGAAACGCATGCGGACGAGAAACTGAAGCGTAAAGGCATTCCAATGATTGTTGGCAATATTGGTCCAGATACCTTTGGAAGCGACTTCAATCAGTTACTCGTTATGGATGCTAGTGGTAGTAAAAAAATAGCGAAGGCTGAAAAACTTCACCTTGCTCGCCAACTCATTCAACTAGTAGCCAAGAAAATTTAACGGCATTCTCTTTACTTACATTCCCTGCTTTAGGAAATTTCATGCAATCTTTACAAGTCAAAATTCTCGATGAACGGATGCGGTCTCAACTACCTACTTACGGCACCCCTGGTAGCGCTGGACTAGATCTACGTGCCTGTATCGATGAAACGATGGAGATTGCTCCGGGCCAAACTATTTTAGTTCCTACCGGTTTAGCCATTTATGTAGAAGATCCACGCTATGCGGCTTTTATTCTTCCTCGCTCAGGCCTTGGTCATAAGCATGGCATCGTCTTGGGTAACTTAGTTGGTCTCATTGATTCTGACTACCAAGGTCAATTGATGGTGAGCACCTGGAATCGTGGATCTACTCCATTTAAGCTTGAGCCAATGGAGCGCCTTGCACAACTCGTAGTGATGCCAGTGCAACAAGTTGAACTCAAAGTCGTCGAGGAGTTCGCTGAAAGTAGCCGTGGTGCAGGCGGCTTTGGCAGCACCGGTCGCAGCTAATTCATTACCATTACGAATGAACAAAAAAGCCACCCGAGGGTGGCTTTTTTCCTTCTATAAATCCTACTACTTATTACTTGCGAATATGCGCTTTACGTGCAGCATCTTGTGACATACCAGCACCCGTACCTTCACGAAATTCTTTTTCTGCAGTAATTTCCTTGCGCCGTTCTTTGCAAGAACCAGCAATCTCTTGCAAAGCCTTGCGAGCACGAGCAGCAGACGCTTTAATGCCTTTACCTTGGAACTTCTCATTCTCCGCTTTGTAAGTTTCAAAGGCCTCTAGCAATTTATCGTGATGGGACATATTTTCCTTTTTGAGTAGTGCGTCTGTGATTGATTACATTTCTTCTGCAGGTGCTACGTCCACCTTGGTGGCTTTGCCAGGTAACTTAGGAGCCTCAAAGTTCAACTGCACTTTGCCATCAGCATCAATATCCACATCGACATGACCGCCTTGCGCCAGCTTACCAAAGAGTAGTTCGTCAGCCAAAGCCTTGCGAACCGTGTCTTGAATGATGCGCTGCATTGGGCGAGCGCCCATTAAGGGATCAAAACCATGTTTTGCAAGATGCGCGCGTAGTGCCGCACTGAAAGTGGCGTCAACCTTCTTCTCATGCAATTGCTCTTCTAACTGCATTAAGAACTTATCAACTACGCGCATGATGATGGTCTCATCCAGTGCCTTAAAGGAAACAATGGCATCCAAGCGATTGCGGAACTCAGGCGTAAAGAACTTCTTAATGTCAGCCATCTCATCGCCAGACTCACGTGCGTTAGTAAAGCCAATGGTCGACTTCTGCATGGCTTCAGCACCGGCATTGGTAGTCATGATGATGATCACATTGCGGAAATCAGTCTTGCGACCGTTGTTATCCGTCAAAGTACCGTGATCCATCACTTGCAAGAGAATATTGAAAATATCAGGATGGGCTTTTTCAATTTCATCGAGTAAGAGGACGCAATGAGGCTTTTTATTCACCGCTTCTGTAAGTAAGCCACCTTGATCAAAGCCCACATAACCTGGAGGCGCACCAATTAAGCGGCTCACTGCATGACGCTCCATGTACTCAGACATATCAAAGCGCAAGAGCTCAATACCCAAAATGTAAGCAAGTTGTTTTGCAACCTCGGTCTTGCCGACGCCAGTGGGACCCGAGAATAAGAAAGATCCAATGGGGCGATCGATCTTGCCAAGCCCAGCGCGAGTCATCTTGATCGCACTCGCTAACGCTTCGATAGCAGGATCTTGACCAAAGACTACGCTCTTGATATCACGATCCAAGGTCTGCAACTTACTACGATCGTCAACGGTGACAGATTGAGGTGGTATGCGCGCAATCTTAGCCACAATCTCTTCAATTTCAGGGCGGCCAATGGTTTTCTTCTGCTTAGACTTTGGCAAGATGCGTTGTGCAGCCCCCGCTTCATCAATCACGTCAATTGCTTTATCTGGTAAATGCCGGTCGTTAATATAACGAGCAGAAAGTTCTGCTGCTGCCACCAAGGCACCCGCAGCATATTTGACACTGTGGTGCTCTTCGAAGCGAGATTTCAGGCCACGGAGAATTTGTACCGTTTGATCAACTGTTGGCTCGACCACATCGACCTTCTGGAAACGACGCGATAAAGCAGCATCCTTTTCAAAGATGCCGCGGTATTCAGTAAAGGTAGTTGCACCAATACATTTGAGTTGACCATTAGACAAAGCCGGCTTCAAGAGATTGCTTGCATCCAATGTTCCGCCTGATGCAGCACCAGCACCAATCAAGGTGTGAATCTCATCAATAAATAAGACACCATGTGCATGATCTTTTAATGACTTGAGCACACTCTTCAGGCGTTGCTCAAAATCACCACGATATTTAGTGCCTGCTAACAAAGCGCCCATATCCAAGGAATACACCGTTGCGTTAGCCAAGATTTCAGGCACGTCGCCTTTCACGATTCTCCAAGCCAAACCTTCAGCAATCGCAGTCTTACCAACACCGGCCTCGCCAACCAATAGCGGGTTGTTCTTGCGACGACGGCAAAGGACTTGAATCACTCGCTCTACTTCACTCTCACGGCCGATCAATGGATCGATCTTGCCTTGGCGAGCGAGGGCATTGAGGTTTTGGGTGTATTGATCTAATGGACTCTCTTTACCTGAAGAAGCAGCTTCTTCAGTTTCTTGAGTAGTGTCAGCAGGTTTGACGTGCTCAGCCTGATCTTTGCGCACACCATGACTAATGAAGTTCACCACATCTAAACGGGTGACCCCTTGCTGTTGCAAGAAATACACCGCATGAGAATCTTTTTCACCAAAAATTGCCACTAATACATTGGCACCAGTAACTTCTTTTTTGCCATTGGATGTTGATTGAACATGCATGATGGCGCGCTGGATCACCCTCTGAAATCCTAAGGTTGGTTGTGTATCCACTTCATCATTGCCTGGCACCACAGGGGTGTTGTCATTGATAAAGTTTTTGAGTTGAGCACGTAGCTCTGCAATATTAACGGCGCAAGCCTTTAACACCTCAACGGCAGTAGCGTTATCGAGCAAGGCGGCGAGCAAATGTTCTACGGTAATGAACTCATGTCTTGATGCCCGCGCGTCAACAAACGCCATATGCAAGCTTACTTCTAGTTCTTGGGCAATCATACTTCCTCCATAGTGCACTGTAGTGGGTGACCCGCTTCACGGGATAATTCAATAACTTGATGCACCTTCGTGGCAGCAACGTCACGGGTAAATATTCCGCAAACACCTTTGCCAACCAAATGAACCTGCAACATGATGCGCGTTGCTGTTTCGTGGTCCTTATTAAAATACTCCTGAATAACCATCACCACAAATTCCATTGGCGTGTAATCATCATTCAGTAATAAAACTTTATACATCGAAGGCGCCTTAACTTGCTCGACCTGTTTTTCGAGAAGAAGGGTGTCCTCAACATAAGGATTGGCAGGGACGCCAGTAGTGGGATTTTTAGGTGTGCGGCTCATGAGAAACATTCTAAACAGATATCTAAACTTGATTTAACCAGGGTCTTGTTGCGAAAACCCCTCAAAAACCCTTGTTTAACCCATATTGGGGCAATTTTCGATAAAAAAAGGGGTAATTACTGAGAGTGAAGTACATATAACTCCTTGACACCCCTACAAAAAGGGCAAACAATCGGGGGGTAGGCTTCAAAAGAGGTTCTATTTAGGCGTGTTGTGGATTGAGACTGATTAAAAAGTATTTACCCTCATCACGGTTGTTTTAAGTTTATGTAATGGAGTTCGCATGGCGACCGGAATTGTTAAGTGGTTCAATGATGCAAAAGGTTTTGGCTTTATCAAACCTGATGATGGTGAAGAAGAGTTGTTCGCGCATTTCAGCGCAATTACTATGCCTGGGTTTAAGACCCTTAAGGAAAACCAAAAGGTAACGTTTGACATTACCCAAGGCCCTAAAGGCAAGCAAGCTACCAATATCCAAGCGGCTTAATAGTCCTTAGATCATTATGGAAAACCCAGGATTCGTTCCTGGGTTTTTTTTCGCCTACAAATTGACTCGCCTAAAATTCTCAACATGGATACAAATAACAAACTAGTTCACACGCTTTTCTCTATTGCGTTTCTCATTTGCCCCGCCCTCGCATTAGCGCAGGTCAATGTTGGGCTACCGAGTATTGAACTCAAAACGGGAATCTATCGCATCCAAGCAGAGCTAGCTGATACGCCAAAGGCGAGAGAAGTGGGCCTCATGAATCGCACTAGCATGCCCACGAATTCAGGAATGCTGTTTATCTTTGAACAAAAAGCAGGTCATTGCTTTTGGATGAATAACACTAAGATTCCACTCTCGATTGCATTCATTGCTGACGATGGCAAGATTGTGAATATTGAAGAGATGCAAGCAGAGACTACCAACAATCATTGCCCTAAAGTAGCAATTCGTTACGCCCTGGAGATGAATAAGCAATGGTTCTCAGAAAGAGTGATTGCGCCTGGCAGTGTGATTAGTGGCTTACCTAAGAAATAACTAATCAACACAGAGCAGCAAGGAAATAAAAAACGCAGACCTAGGTCTGCGTTTCCTTTAGGTGTGAATGCGTTTACTCAAAATGGCAAACGTAGTGCACTGGCTGTTCAGCACGAATGATGAAATAACCACCCTTTTCTACTTCCCAGCTTTGGCCAGCCTTAAATTCTTGCTCTGGAGCGCCGTTGATGCTGACAAAAACATTGCCATCAACTATTTCCATGATCTCTTTGGTGCTCAGGTCAAAACGCAAAGTACTGGGTAGCACCACCCCAACTGACTTACGCACACCGTTTGGCAAAGTCACTGTGTGGGAAATACATTTACCGTCAAAATATACATTGGCTTTTTTGCCGACTGAAACTTGATCAAATTGCATCTGGGTTCTTTCTATTTTGTTTAGTTCTCAATATTTTTCTAATTACTTCTTGGCACGCTTACGCTTTGCTATTTCGGCAATACGCATACGCAATGCATTGAGCTTGATGAAGCCACCAGCATCCGCTTGGTTGTATGCACCACCATCATCATCAAAGGTTGCAATATTTTGATCAAACAAGGTATTGGCTGAATCACGAGAAATCACCAATACAGAACCTTTGTAGAGCTTTAAGCGCACAACGCCATTGACCATCTGTTGCGTATGATCAATTAAGGTTTGCAAAGCAAGACGCTCCGGAGACCACCATAAGCCGTTATAGATCAAGCTTGCGTAGCGTGGCATCAAATCATCTTTCAAATGGGCTACTTCGCGATCAAGGGTAATGCTCTCAATGCCGCGGTGCGCCTTCAGAAGAATGGTGCCACCAGGAGTTTCATAGCAACCACGGCTCTTCATGCCAACAAAACGGTTTTCAACTAAATCGAGACGACCAATGCCATGCATGCCACCAATACGATTGAGCTCAGCTAATAATTCATGTGGCTTGTAGGACTTACCATCAATCGCAACTGGGTCGCCCGCTTTAAATTCGATTTCAATAATTTGTGGCGCATCTGAAGCTTTTTCTGGAGAAACTGTCCAACGCCACATAGACTCTTCAGCCTCGGCATTTGGATTTTCTAAATGACGGCCTTCATAGCTAATGTGCAATAAATTGGCATCCATAGAGTAAGGAGAGCCACCTTGCTTATGTTTCATTTCAACTGGAATGCCATGCTTTTCTGCGTAAGCCATCAACTTCTCGCGTGACAGCAGATCCCATTCGCGCCAAGGGGCAATTACTTTGATTCCCGGCTCAAGTGCGTAGTAGCCCAATTCGAAGCGAACTTGGTCGTTACCTTTACCAGTGGCGCCATGAGATACAGAATCGGCGCCAGTTAAACGGGCGATTTCAATTTGACGCTTCGCAATTAATGGGCGTGCAATGGATGTACCCAAAAGATATTCACCTTCGTAAATCGTATTGGCGCGGAACATGGGGAACACAAAATCACGCACAAACTCTTCACGCAAGTCATCAATGAAAATATTTTCAGGCTTGATACCAAACTGTAACGCCTTGGCACGCGCCGGCTCTAATTCTTCGCCCTGACCCAAGTCAGCGGTGAAGGTAACGATCTCACAACCATAGGTATCTTGAAGCCACTTCAAGATCACACTAGTATCGAGTCCACCAGAATAGGCTAGTACAGCTTTTTTAATATCAGACATGATTTCTTATTCAATCAAAATTAATTAAAAACAAGTTGCTTAATATTTTATTGCTTACGTTTTCTTACTTAATCCAAACGACCGCAGAGCAAATACTCCATTAACGCTTTTTGAACATGCAAACGATTTTCTGCCTCTTCCCACACAATGCTTTGCGGACCGTCGATCACGCCCGCAGAAACTTCTTCACCACGGTGCGCTGGCAAGCAATGCATGAATAAGACATCTGGCTTTGCGACTGCCATTAACTCCTCATCCACCATCCAATCTTGGAAAGCATTCATACGTAAATTGTTTTCAGCCTCATAGCCCATGCTAGTCCAAACATCGGTCGTTACCAAGTCAGCACCTTTACAAGCATCTTTTGGATCAGCATAAATACTTAAATGTTTTGCGGCGTTCTTTGTTAAACGCGTTGGGTCTAGTTGATACCCCTCAGGCGCAGAGAAGTGCAACTGAAAATCTAAGCACTCGGCTGCCTGAATCCAGGTGTAGGCCATATTATTAGCATCACCAACCCAAGCTACAATTTTTCCTTGAATCGGTCCACGGGCTTCAACAAAGGTGAAGATGTCTGCCAAAACTTGGCATGGATGATATTCATTGGTTAAACCATTAATTACTGGTACACGAGAGTTCGTAGCAAAACGCTCAATGATCTCCTGACCAAAGGTGCGGATCATGATGATGTCGGTCATCCGTGAAATCACCTGTGCAGCGTCCTCTACAGGCTCGCCACGACCTAACTGAGTATCTCGGGTGTTCAGGTATACAGCGTGGCCACCAAGCTGATGGATGCCCGCTTCAAAGGAGAGGCGTGTACGCGTGGAATGCTTTTCAAAAATCATGGCTAAAGTGCGATCATGCAAAGGGTGCCAAGTCTCATAACTTTTGAACTTGGACTTTAACCATGCTGATCTTTTGAGCAGGTAGTCATACTCCTCACGAGTGAGGTCAGAAAACTGCAGATAGTGCCTTACCTGACCAGGCACTTGAGGCTTTGCCAGAGATGTCATAGTTGAGCTTTCTACTAAAGTTTTGGCTTGCATTTTTTTCTTAAAACATTCAACTGCACGAAAATAGAACATAAAGCCATCTTACGGTCACCTCCGGCTGTTAAGCTAGAGGGCTTAGCAATACGATTCTTACGAACTTCTTTACGCCAACTTGAACCACAAAAAGCTTTTCATTCAAGGCATCAACACTTCTGGCAAACCATTTCGGCCCAGTGATTGGGCGGAGCGTCTTTGCGGGGTAATGGCTACGTTTCGCCCTCCAGGAGATTCTGGAGACCCTCGCTTCACTTATTCGCCCTATGTCAGACCAGTGCTGATTGCAAAAGTGAAATGCGTTGTTATCGATACTAGACTAGGTGACCTCGATCCAAGAGCGCTCGACTTTGTCATGAACTTTGCCAAAGACAACAGTCTACCGATTGAAGAGGCCTGTGAGTTTGAACCCAAACCCCAAACCCAGTCCTAAAAACAAAAACCCGCTCTGATAAGGAGCGGGCTTAGGTCGAAATGATGATTCGACCAGCCTAAAAACTTTTACTGAATTACGCTGCCATCGCCTTGATAGCTGCAGATAAACGTGACTTTTGACGTGCTGCAGTATTTTTGTGAGCAATCTTTTTGTCAGCAATCTTGTCGATAGTTGCTTGAGTTGCTGCGAACACTTTCGCTGCAGCAGCTTTATCACCAGTATCGATCGCCTTACGCACTGCCTTGATGGAAGTACGAAGCTTTGAACGCAAGCTGGAATTGTGCTCGTTCTGTTTTACTGCCTGGCGTGCGCGCTTACGCGCTTGTGCTGTGTTGGCCATCTTTAAACCTTGCCTCTATAAATTGCTAAATGCGATTAGTAAAAAATCTCGCGGACTTGCCAGATTCATAAGCAAGCTCGCCAAAACCCAAGATTTTACCTGAAAGGGGCAAAAAAGCCCAGTCCACCCATAAATAGGTGAAAATCGGCTCATGAACCTGCTTTCTGCCGCCGCCAAGGTTAGTTCCCTGACCATGCTTTCCCGTATCACGGGGCTGCTGCGCGAGACCCTGATTGCACGTAGTTTTGGGGCCTCAGAGTGGACAGACGCGTTTAATGTGGCTTTTAGGCTACCGAATTTGCTGCGCCGGCTTTTTGCCGAAGGGGCCTTTTCCCAGGCTTTTGTACCCATTTTGGGGGAAATCTCCACAAATGAGGACCAAAATAAGGCCAAAATCCTCATTAATGCGGTCGCTACGCTCTTATTTTGGGCCTTGTTGCTGACGGTACTCCTGGGAGTCATCGGCGCCCCATTGCTCATTTTGGTGATTGCTACAGGCTTTTCCGGTGGACCAGCCTATGACGCCAGCGTTGTCATGACCCAAATCATGTTTCCCTACATTGGGCTCATTTCCATGGTCTCTCTGTCCGCAGGGATTTTGAATACCTATCATCGCTTTGCGATTCCCGCTTTTACCCCTGTTT
Source organism: Polynucleobacter sp. UB-Siik-W21 (assembly GCF_018687415.1). Taxonomy (NCBI): domain Bacteria; kingdom Pseudomonadati; phylum Pseudomonadota; class Betaproteobacteria; order Burkholderiales; family Burkholderiaceae; genus Polynucleobacter; species Polynucleobacter sp. UB-Siik-W21. The sequence goes on from NZ_CP061289.1 coordinate 1,769,899, forward strand.
TACTCAACCTGGCTTTAATCGGTAGCGCCCTCTTTTTGGCGCCCCACTTGGAGCAACCCATTTATGCATTAAGCATTGGCGTTCTGTTGGGCGGCGTTTTGCAATTAGCCATTCAAATTCCGGCGCTTGCTCGTCTTGGTCTTTTACCGCGCATTGGTTTATTGCCTGGCGCCATCAAAGCAGCAATCAGCAATCCTGATGCTCGGCGCGTTCTCAAGCTAATGGGGCCAGCAGTCTTTGCTGTATCGGTTGCGCAAATCTCTTTAATCATCAACACCAATATCGCATCGCGCTTACAAGCGGGTAGCGTCTCTTGGCTCTCTTATGCCGATCGTTTAATGGAGTTCCCAACTGCCCTACTTGGAGTTGCATTGGGTACAGTGTTGCTACCCAGCTTGAGTAAAGCCAATGCCAAAAATGACTTAACGCATGCAGGCGAATTACTCATTTGGGGATTACAACTTACCTTCTTGCTTGCAGCACCTGCCGCCATTGCACTCTTTATTTTTGGCGAGCCCTTAGCTGCTGTTTTGTACCACTACGGAAAATTTAATGCGCTGGATGTCTTAATGACGCAACGTGCCTTAGCAGCCTATGGCGTTGGTCTGATAGGCCTAATCCTCGTCAAGATTTTGGCGCCCGGGTTTTATTCCCGCCAAGACATTAGGACTCCAGTGAAGATTGGCTTGTTCGTGCTGGTAGCTACGCAGCTGGCTAACCTGGTATTCGTGCCCTGGCTTGGTCATGCCGGCCTGGCTCTATCAGTTGGCGCTGGCGCCTGTCTGAATGCTACCCTGCTCTGGGTTGGGCTGCATAAACGGGGCGCACTCCCAAGCGCCTCCTGGGCAAAGTATTTGGGACAACTCTTGCTGGCTTTAATTCCCTTTGCGGCAGTGCTTTTTTATGCAGCTAATGCGCATAACTGGATCACCCTCCAGGCCGAACCCTGGATCCGCATTGGTCTATTGGCGATGTGGCTGGCTGCCGCAGCCTTGGTTTACTTTGGCGCCCTCGCTTTAGTCGGAATTCGCTGGCAAAAATTCTTGCGTCATGCAAAATAGAATGTATGCCAACACAACAACTCGACTATTTCACTTCATTAGTTGCTGAAGACGAACACTTTCCATTAACGGAAGCTGCCATCGCAGTAGCACAACATGCCTATCCAGATTTAGATGTACAAGGTGTACTCGATCACCTCGATGAGTTAGGTAATAAATTAAAAACACGCATTACGCCAGATACTGCGCCGATGCAACGCTTACAAATTCTGAAGCACTTCTTTTATACCGAGTTAGGCTTTGGTCCAAACCCGAATGATTTCTACGCACCCGAAAATTCGTATTTGCACTATGTGCTCGAAAATCGCAGAGGTATTCCTATCTCACTAGCGATTTTGATGATCGAGCTAGGTCAGCAAATTGGCTTGAAGATTCGTGGCGTGTCATTCCCCAATCACTTTATGATGCGTATTTCATTACAACAGGGTGAAATCATCATGGATCCGTTGACTGGTGATTCACTCTCGAAGAATCAATTGCAAGAGATGTTGGACCCCTACCTTGACGCCAAAGGCTATCGCGGTGAGCTCAGTCTTCCTCTTAACGTCTTCCTGCGGGCCTCCAGCCCAAGAGAGATCTTGTCGCGCTTCCTCAGAAACCTCAAAATGATCTACTCCGAGCATGAGCGCTGGGAGCGCTTACTGGGCATTCAAGAGCGCTTGGTCATTTTATTGCCCGATTCGGTTGAGGAAATTAGAGATCGCGGTTTGATCTTTGCGCAACTAGAGTATTTACGCCCTGCTATAGCAGATATGCATCGCTATCTCAGTGAAGCGCCTGAAGCGGAAGATGCTAGCGACATTCGTGAACACATTGCCACTTTAGAAAGTCAAACCAAGCTGCACTAAGTTAATGATTCAGTTTTGTTTGACTTGATTTAATTTTTCTTACGTTGAAAAATTTTATAGAGTGCAGCCAAAACGACTGGTATCGCTGCTGCACCAATACCCACTAGTACGATCACATTTAAGTTTTGACGTATCACTGGAATATTTCCAAAGAAATATCCTGCAATCACCAAGCCAAAGACCCAGAGCACAGCGCCAGTGATATTGAATAACTGAAAGCGTGAGAAATTCATTTCCGAGACACCAGCAACAAAGGGTGCGAAGGTTCTGATGATGGGTAAAAAGCGTGCAACGATGATGGTTTTGCCGCCATGCTTTTCATAAAAAGCATGGGTCTTGAGTAAAGCGCCTTGGTCAATCCAGCGTGATTGACTACTAAATACTTTCTTACCAATCCAACGGCCAATGAAGTAGTTCACTGTATTGCCAGCTATTGCTGCAATCAACAAACCAATACACAAAGTCCAAATGTTGAAGTGCTCGGTTGCACAGTAAGCACCCGCAATAAACAAAAGAGAATCCCCTGGGAGGAAGGGGGCGATAACCAGGCCAGTTTCTGCAAACACAATCGCAAATAGCAAGCCATATGCCCAAGGACCATATTGCGAGATCACAACATCCAAATGACGATCAATATGTAGCAATAAATCGCTTAATTGCAAAAGGGTATCAATCAACTTGCACTCCAAAGATAGGTTTGATGCGGATATTAACAGGCTCTTATAATGGAGCATGCAATCTGAACCCTACATTCAGCCTATGCAGTCATCAGAAGTCAATCCCATACTCTGTATTGTGGGGCCTACTGGTGCAGGCAAAACCTATCTCGCCATGTCTTTAGCTGAACATGCTAAATCGATTGGCCTGACCATCGAACTCATCAGTATGGACTCTGCGTTAGTCTATCGCGGCCTTGATATTGGCAGCGCCAAACCTAGCAAAGCAGAACAAGCTGCAGTGATTCATCACCTGATCGACATCCTGGAGCCAACAGAGGTTTATTCCGCAGCTCGATTTGCCAAAGATGCAAAACGACTTTGCGAAGAAATTCGTAATAGAGGCAATATTCCAGTAGTGGTTGGTGGAACCATGCTGTATTGGAGAGCTTGGGCGTATGGCCTTTCTACTTTACCAACAGCAAATCCTGAGATTCGCTCCCGCCTGGACGTGGAAGGCAAGACTCTAGGTTGGCCCACGATGCATACCAAGTTGGCCAAGGTAGACCCAGAAACTGCCGCTCGCCTAAAGCCCAATGATTCACAACGAGTGCAGCGTGCGCTAGAGGTATTTGAAATTACTGGCAAACCGATGTCGGCATTGCTCGCAGATTCACCTAGCGAAGATGGCAGAGAAGGATCGGCGATTCCTGCCTGGATTCATCTAGTATCCCTAGAACCAAGTGATCGCAAACGCTTGCATCAAAATTTAGAAAAACGGTTTGACGAAATGTTGCTCGCAGGATTTTTAGATGAAGTCAAAGCTCTACGAAATAATTCTGCGTTACATGCGGATCTACCAGCCATTCGGTCGGTCGGTTATCGACAGGCTTGGGAATATCTCAACGGAGAAATCGACGCTGAGCAAATGCGCTACAAAGCATTAGCAGCAACCAGGCAACTTGGAAAGCGCCAACTGACATGGCTCAGAGCCATCGCCGGCAGAAACACCTTCGACCCCTTTAAACCAGCAGAGCTTAAGGCCGCATTGGATTACTGCAAAAGTCATTTGAAGAAGTAGGTTTGCAGTAATCGTTTAGATCACAATCGTTTGTGGTGCACCCTGAGGGCGCTCAAGCACTTCACCAACTGTCCAAGCTTTTAAGCCATGTGCAGTTAATGATTTGATTGCAGCATCCGCTTGGGCTGGAGCAACAATCACCACCATACCAATACCGCAGTTAAATACTCGCACCATCTCCGCATCAGCCACCCCGCCCTTCATCTGTAACCAGCGAAAGAGTTCTGGCATTTGCCAACTGTCACGATGTAAAACTGCTTGCGTATTTTCTGGCAAGACACGTGGCACGTTATCCACTAAGCCGCCACCCGTGATGTGCGCCATCCCTTTGACATCAATCTCAGAAATTAATTTCAGAAGCGGCTTCACATAAATTTCAGTCGGCGCCATCACCACATCGCCTAATGAGCGACCACCTAAATCATCAGTAGGTTTTGCACCAGCACGTTCAATAATTTTGCGTACCAAAGAATAACCATTGGAATGAGCGCCGCTGGAACCAATTGCCAACACCACATCTCCTGGAACAATGGTATTTCCTGTAATAATTTTAGATTTCTCAACTGCACCTACTGCAAAACCAGCCAAGTCATATTCACCTGGAGGGTACATGCCTGGCATTTCTGCAGTCTCACCACCGATCAATGCGCAGCCAGATAATTCACAGCCTGTGGCAATGCCACCAACGACAGTAGCTGCTGTATCTACCGTCAGCTTGCCGCAAGCAAAATAATCCAAGAAGAAGAGTGGCTCGGCGCCTTGCACCAAAATATCATTGACGCTCATCGCCACCAAGTCCTGACCGATCGTATCGTGACGATTCCACTCAAATGCCAAGCGTAGCTTTGTGCCCACACCATCGGTACCGGATACCAAAACAGGTTCTTTATAGCGCTTAGGGACCTCAAATAAAGCACCAAAACCACCAATTCCGGCCAAAACACCTTCCCGCATGGTCTTTTTAGCCAAAGGCTTGATCCGGTCCACTAAGGCGTCGCCAGCATCAATATCAACGCCCGCGTCACGGTAAGAAAGGCCTTTTGAGGAAGAGTGAGTAGGTGAAGTCATGTCTGAGCTGGAATATTAGTAAAAAATGCTACTGGGTCAGTAGAATCATTGAATTCTAGAGGATTACTAGTAATGGCTGAAATTTTTACCCCTTTTCTGACTGCATTCATTCTGGCATATGCCTTAAGACCCCTTTGCCTGTGGATGGAAAGGCGTCACCTTCCTAGGGCCTTAGCTGCAGCAATGGCCATGCTCATTGGTTTGAGCCTGGTTTTCTTTATTTTTGGTCTATTGATTAGCCTTCTGAAATTCGAAATTCCCTTGATTAAGGCGCAGCTCCCAGAATGGATTGCCAATACCCAAGCCTGGCTTGGGCCTAAGTTGACAGAGCTTCATATCAATATTGATTGGGGGAACCTCAAAACCACTGTGACCCAAAAAATCACTGAGCACATTAACGATAACGCTGACACTCTCATTAGCAACACACTGGATACCGTATTGGTATCTGGCAGCTCGGTTATCGCAGGCTTTGTAAATGGCGTATTAATTATTTTTGTGATGTTTTATTTGCTGATCGATTGGGATCATTTTTTCAGCCTTCTCAAAAATACCGTTCCACTCCGCGCGCAAGAAACCGTCCATCACTTAGCGATGCATACCGATGGCTTACTTTCACAATATCTGCGTGGCATGTTGATTGTGATTTCCATCATGACTATTTTCTATGGAGTGGGCTTGAGCATAGTCGGAATAAAGGGTGCCGTTGCGCTAGGTGTCTTTACTGCCCTCATGATTGTGATTCCTTACATTGGGATCGCCCTTGGTTTAACTCTGGCAATTCTTTCTGCGCTCTTGCAATTCGGCCTTGGCGCCCAACTTATTGGGGTGCTCCTTGTGTTTGGGCTTGGGCAATTTTTAGAAGGGTTCTTCTTAACGCCACGCCTAGTTGGTGAGCGCATTGGGCTACACCCTGTTGGAGTGGTATTTGCCTTGCTGCTCTTTGGAAAACTCTTTGGCTTCTTTGGGGTCCTATTGGCTTTACCAATCAGCGCAGTGAGCTTGGTGCTAGTGCAATACCTTTGGTCTGTTTATACGCAAAGCTCTTGGTATCAAAAATAATTTCGCTTGAATGAATACGCCCTCGCTTCCAAGACAATTCGCTTTAGACATCAGTCACACACCCAAAGCAAGTCTCGACAATTATCTGCCTAGCCAAGACCTCGCTCTTCTGTCGACACTACAAACACTTTGTAGCTCTTGGAAAGAATCATCCAAATCAATACCAAACAATCCTCTGAATCACCGCTGGATGTATTGGTGGGGACCTGAGGGCTCTGGTCGCACGCATTTGCTCACAGCAATGACGAGTGCAGCTGATGATACCGGCCTTGAATCTTTCTCTCTCAATCCGAATGAGCCAATCTCTTGGGTGCGCCTTGAGGAAAAATTGCCAAGCCTCACCCAAAGTAATGCCCCTTCAGTTATCACCATAGACGATGTGGATCGTTTAGATGAGCGCTTAGTTGGAGCACTCTTTCGCATACTGAACGAGGTGCAGGCCAGTAAGAATATTCACATCTTCATGGCCGGCAACGAGGCCCCTGCCAACCTGACGCTCCGGGAAGACCTCAGGACACGCCTAGGATGGGGTTTGGTCTACCAAACCCAACTTTTAGATGATGATGAGAAAATACAAGCCTTAGAGCAAGCAGCCAAAGCTCGAGGGCTCGTTTTATCCCCAGACGTATTGCCATGGTTGTTAAACCGTTTTTATCGCGATATGCCCAATTTAATGGCCCTCATAGATGCTTTGGACGCCTATTCATTAGAAACAAAACGTGCTGTAACCTTGCCACTAGTACGCGAGCTCTTGCAGCCTAAATAATTTATTCAATATTCCATTTGTGACCCAGCTAGCCCTTTTCGATTTAGATCACACCTTACTACCCTGCGATAGCGATTATGAGTGGGGTCAATTTTTAGCGCGTATTGGCGTTGTCGACAGTGCAGACTATGCGCGCCAAAATGATCGCTTCTATCAAAACTACAAAGATGGCACGCTTGATATTCATGAATTTCTACGCTTTGCCTTAAAGCCTCTGTCTCAGCACTCCCGCGCACAATTAAAAGAATGGCACGACCAATTCATGGAAGAAGTGATTCATGGGCAGCTTCGTCAAAAAGCAATTGATTTGGTAAAGCAGCATCAAGATGCTGGAGACTTGTGTTGCGTTGTCACTGCAACCAATAGCTTTGTTACCCGTCCGATTGTTGAAAGCTTTGGGATTGAACACCTCATTGCTACCGAGCCAGCAACCAGCAGCGAGAGCCCTTTAGCGAATTTCACAGGCGAAGTGAAAGGTATTCCAAATTTTCGTGAAGGCAAAATTCAGAATGTGCAAGATTGGCTAGCAAAACAGAAGCTTGCCTTGGGCGCATTGCCGCGGAGTTATTTCTACTCTGACTCCATGAACGACTTACCCTTAATGGAGCAAGTCAGCCATCCAGTTGCCACCAATCCAGATGATCGCCTTCGTAGTGAAGCTCAAAAGCGCAACTGGCCTATTCTTGAGCTGTTTGCATGATTACTAAATTCATTAACCGTATTTTGCGTCGTGACCCCATGGTCAAGCATACGCATGCGAACAATACGGGAGCACCAAAGCGTATCCCCAAAAAATCACATCGCATCGATCCACACTTGCTTTCTAAAAATGCTGTCAAAGTAACCCAAACTTTGCAGCAAGCTGGTTATGAGGCTTTCATTGTGGGCGGCGCCGTGCGCGATCTCGTCTTGGGGATTGGCCCTAAAGATTTTGATGTCGCTACTAATGCCACGCCCGATCAAGTACAAAGATTGTTTCGCAAAGCCCGCCTTATCGGGCGTCGTTTTCAGATTGTGCATGTGACTTTCTTTGGCAAAGGCCATCCCGAAATTATTGAGGTTTCTACCTTTAGAGCCTTACTAGATAACGCTGGTGACCATGTGGCAGAAAGTGGTCGCATTTTGCGCGACAACGTTTGGGGTTCGCAAGGCGAAGATGCTGCACGCCGTGATTTCACTATCAATGCAATGTATTACGACCCGTCCTCCGAGACTGTCTTGGACTATCACGGCGGCATGGTAGACATGCAAAAGAAAACCTTGCGCATGATCGGTGACCCCGCAAAGCGTTATCGCGAAGACCCAGTACGTATGCTCAGAGCAATCCGCTTTGCTGCTAAAACGGGATTTGCTTTGGATGCCGATACGCGCGCACCAATTGCTAAGTTAGGCAAGCTATTACAAGACGTACCATCAGCAAGACTCTTTGATGAAATTCTCAAGCTCTTAATGTCAGGTTATTCTTGGGCGGCCATTCAGGGCCTAAGAGATGCTGGCCTGCATCATGGCCTGTTGCCGCTCCTAGATCACATTCTCGATAGCAGCGAATCCTCTAAAGGAGCCAATGATTTTGTCAAGCTTGCCCTAGCTAATACCGATCAACGCATTCAATCGGGCAAGAGTGTTTCGGCAGGATTCTTATTTGCCACCTTACTCTGGCCAGATCTCTTACAGAACTGGAAAGCGAATATCGCCAAAGGGATGGCCAACATCCCCGCACTGCATGATGCGATGGACGACACTATTGCCACCCAAAGCAGTGGCATGACGATTCAACGTCGCTTTGAAAGTGATATGCGGGAAATCTGGTCCATGCAGCCTCGCTTTGAAAAGCGGGTTGGACGCTACCCATACCGACTCATCGAATCGCCCCGTTTTAGGGCAGGCTATGACTTCATGCTGCTACGTTGTGCAACTGGGGAGCAAAACCCAGCCATAGGAGAATGGTGGACTAACTTCATTGCGACCGACCCTGCAGGGCAAGAAGAGTTGATGGCTAGTGCCAAAAATGAATCCGGCTTAAGCGCAAGCTCCCCAGCCAAAAGACGGCGGCGCAGAAAACCCAAAGCAGCCATCGCACCAGAACCTTTAGCAGACTAAGCAGACTTAGAGAAATTTCAGTAAAGTAGTTTCATCTCTAGTTTGGAATCCTATGGCACGAGCTTTTATCGGATTTGGTGGCAATATCGGCGATACCCGTCAACTGATCACTGACGCAATCGTCTGCCTTGCACAACGCACAGAATTACATGTTCTGGCAAAGAGTTGCTTTTATCAAAGCGCGCCGGTTGAAGCCACTGGCGGTGACTACATCAATGCCGTGGTTGAAATCGAGACGCAGTTAAGTCCCTATGGTCTTTTGCATGTTTGCCAAGCCATTGAATTAGAATTTGGCAGAGAGCGTCCTTATGCCAATGCGCCGCGTACTCTTGATTTAGATATTTTGTCTTTTGAGGGCGTTATTCAAAATGAGACTGAGCTCATACTCCCTCATCCAAAAATTATTGAGCGCTCATTTGTTCTTCTCCCCTTGCTAGAAATTGCACCCGACTTCTTTTTACCGAGTGTTGGTGAACTCAAGGCTTACCTTCCCAAGGTGGCGCATCAAAAAATCGAAAAACTCACCTGCCGCAATTGCAATTGCGGGGGAAAAGACGTTTATAGCCAAACGGCCCATTAATTCATTAAACTCTCGCCATGGGTTACTTACAGGGCGACAAGCCAATCTCCATTACTAAGCTCTTGGCAATGCATGCCGAGCAAGAAAAAATCACGATGCTGACTGCATATGATTCGACGATGTCTGCATTGTTGAATCGCTGCGGGGTTGAAGTCATCTTGATTGGCGACTCTTTGGGTAATGTGATTCAAGGTCACTCTAGCACTACACCCGTCACTGTTGAGCAAATGGCTTATCACACTGAGTGTGTGGCGCGTGCCAATACCCATGCATTTTTAATTGCTGATTTACCATTTGCTAGCTATGGCGATCCAGTGCAGGCTTTAGATGCTGCAGCAGATCTCATGCGCGCCGGTGCTGATATGGTCAAGCTGGAAGGCGGAGATTGGCAAGTAGAGATCATTCAATACCTAGTTGAGCGTAGCGTTCCTGTTTGCGCCCACCTCGGATTACTGCCTCAATCGGTTCATGTCTTGGGCGGCTATAAGGTGCAAGGCAAATCAAAAGATGCCGCAACCCTCATGTTGGAACAAGCCATTGCGTGCCAAGAAGCCGGTGCTCAAATGGTAGTACTAGAAGCCATTCCTTCATCACTGGGCGAAAAGATTACAGCCGAACTACATATCCCGACGATTGGCATTGGTGCCGGTCTTGATTGCTCAGGTCAAGTATTGGTATTGCAAGATATGCTGGGCATCAGCCCAGGCAAGCCTCCTAAGTTCGTGAAGAACTTTATGGAAGGCCAGCATTCGATTGAAGCCGCTATTAAAGCCTATGTACGGGAAGTGAAGTCCGGAAAATTTCCCGGACCCGAGCATAGCTTTGCTGGCTAATTAACTAAAGAAACTCTTTACACCGTCAAACCAGCCTTTTTGCTGCGGGCTATGCTTATCCCCGGCAGATTTTAGACTGTCGTCAAACTGTTGCAGTAATTTCTTTTGCTCATCAGTCAACTTCACTGGCGTCTCTACCAAGACATGCACGAACAGATCGCCAACCAGTGCTGAACGCAGCCCTTTTATACCTTTGTTCCGTAAACGGAATGTTTTACCGGTCTGCGTACCTTCAGGAATCGGAAATTCGACGCGACCTGATAAGGTTGGCACTTCAATCTCGCCACCAATAGTTGCTATCGCAAAAGAGATTGGCATCTGCACATGCAAGTCGCTACCGTCACGTTCAAATACTGGATGTGGCTTCACTCGCACTTCTACATAGAGATCTCCAGAAGGGCCACCATTAATACCGGGCTCCCCATTACCAACCGAACGAACACGCATGCCATCATCAATACCCGCAGGGATTTTGATTTCAAGTGTTTTTTGTTCTTTGTGTTTGCCTGTGCCATGACAAGTCTTGCAAGGCTTCGGAATATATTCGCCAGTGCCGCGACACTTTGGACAGGTTTGCTGCATCGAGAAGAAACCTTGCTGCACACGGACTTGACCATGACCATCACAGGTAGAACACTTCTCCGCTTTGGTGCCAGGCTCAGCACCAGTGCCGTGACATGGTTTGCAGTTACTCCAACTAGGCACCCGAATCTGGGTGGTATGCCCCTCAGCAGCTTGCTCAAGACTAATGTCCATGTTGTAGCGTAAGTCAGCACCTTTGTAGACCTGTGGACCAGACTGACGACCGCCACCTTGACCAAAGATATCTCCAAAAATATCTCCAAAAGCATCTGCGAAGCCACCCCCAGCAAAACCGCCACCCCCAAAACCTCCACCACCCATGGATGGATCTACACCAGCATGGCCGTACTGATCGTATGCAGCGCGCTTGTTGGGATCGGTCAGCGTTTCGTACGCTTCCTTTACTTCTTTAAATTGGGCTTCAGCCGTTTTACTATCGGGGTTGCGATCAGGGTGATACTTCATTGCCATTTTGCGATAGGCTTTTTTGAGCTCTTCATCGCTAGCACCTTTTGCTACACCAAGCACTTCATAAAAATCGCGTTTACTTTTAGGCACGGCCTATTCCTCTCTACAACCTGAATGACACAAGTCGGCACGAGGCCGACTTGTTATTTAAGCACTGCAAAACTACGTTAATGAGTATGTAATTGAATGTCTAGCATTCGCTTACTTCTTATCATGAACTTCTTTAAAGTCAGCATCAACAACATCTGCGTCTGGAGCAGCTTTAGCTTCGCCGCCAGGGGCTGCACCAGCTGCAGCGCCAGCCTTCGCTTGCTCAGCAGCCATGACTTTTTCGCCCAGTTTCTGACTTGCTTTACCCAACGCTTCGGTCTTGGCTTCAATCGCTTCTTTATCGCTGCCTTTGATCGCTTCATCCAACTCTTTCAGAGCTACTTCAATCGCTTCTTTTTCAGCAGCCTCTAAGCTAGCACCATGCTCTTCTAAAGCCTTCTTAGTAGAGTGAGCCAAGGCATCTGCAGTGTTACGAGCAGTGACTAGCTCTAATGCTTTTTTATCTTCAGCAGCATTGGCTTCTGCATCTTTCACCATGCGTTGAATTTCTTCTTCAGTCAAACCAGAGTTTGCCTTGATGGTGATCTTGTTCTCTTTACCAGTGGTTTTGTCTTTTGCAGTGACGTGCAAAATACCGTTAGCATCAATATCAAAAGTCACTTCAATTTGTGGCATACCGCGTTGCGCAGGCGCGATGCCTTCCAGGTTAAATTCACCAAGCAACTTATTAGCCGCAGCCATCTCACGCTCACCCTGGAAGCACTTAATCGTTACTGCAGGCTGATTATCTTCGGCAGTCGAGTAGACCTGTGAATGCTTGGTAGGAATCGTCGTGTTCTTTGGAATCATCTTAGTCATGACGCCGCCAAGAGTTTCGATGCCCAAGGACAATGGGGTAACGTCCAAGAGCAATACGTCTTTACGATCGCCAGACAATACGGAACCTTGAATTGCAGCACCTACTGCCACCGCTTCATCTGGATTAACGTCTTTGCGTGGCTCTTTGCCAAAGATTTCTTTTACTTTGTCTTGAACAGCAGGCATACGAGTTTGACCGCCGACTAAAATCACGTCGTCGATATCTGCTACGTTTACGCCAGCATCTTTAATGGCAGTTAAGCATGGGCCAGCTGTGCGCTTAATAAGCTCTTCAACCAAAGACTCTAACTTGGCACGAGTCAACTTTAAGTTCAAATGCTTAGGACCACTAGCATCAGCCGTCACATATGGCAAATTGATTTCCGTTTGCTGCGCAGATGACAATTCGATCTTGGCTTTTTCTGCAGCATCTTTCAAACGTTGCAATGCCAAAACATCTTTACTCAAATCCACGCCTTGTTCTTTCTTGAACTCAGCAATGATCCAATCAATGATGCGCTGGTCAAAGTCTTCACCACCCAAGAAGGTGTCACCGTTAGTAGAGAGCACTTCAAACTGCTTCTCACCATCCACGTTAGCAATCTCAATGATGGATACGTCGAATGTACCGCCACCCAAGTCATACACAGCGATCTTACGATCGACTTTGTCTTGTTTGTCTAAACCAAATGCCAATGCAGCAGCAGTTGGTTCATTGATGATGCGCTTTACATCCAAGCCAGCAATACGACCAGCGTCTTTAGTTGCCTGACGTTGGCTGTCGTTAAAGTAAGCAGGGACAGTAATGACCGCCTCGGTCACTTCTTCGCCGAGATAGTCTTCGGCAGTCTTTTTCATCTTGCGCAAGATTTCAGCAGAGACTTGCTGTGGTGCCATTTTCTTATCACGTGCTTCAACCCAAGCATCACCGTTATCAGCAGCAATAATTGAATAAGGCATCAAGCCGATGTCTTTTTGCACTTCAGGATCTGTAAATTTACGACCCATTAAACGCTTCACTGCGTAGATGGTGTTCTTAGGATTCGTTACTGATTGACGTTTAGCTGGCGCACCAACCAATACTTCGCCATCTTCAACATAGGCAATGATGGATGGAGTTGTGCGAGCGCCTTCTGCGTTCTCGACCACTTTAGGTGCATTGTTTTCAACGACTGAAACGCACGAATTCGTGGTTCCCAAGTCAATACCGATAATCTTTCCCATAATTGCTCCAAAAAATTAAGTTACTTTGTTGTACTTCTAGTCTGTTTTAGGCAACTCATCTGAACCGCCGCGAATATTCCAATACTCAATAAATGGGGTCTAAAAAAGCGAATTCAAGGGGTGAAATAGCAAAAAAGGCAGAAATCTGCCTTTTTTATCCCTTTTTTGAGGTTTTAGCCCTTATTGATGCGGCTTATTTCGGGGCGCTGACCGTCACTAAAGCAGGTCTGAGGACTCGATCGGCCACGGTATAGCCACGCTGGAGCACCGAAACTACGGTATTAGCTTCCTGCTCAGAAGGCACTGAAGCAATCGCTTGATGGTGGTGTGGATCAAATTTATCGCCCACCGCAGGATTGATTTCAGTCATGCGCCCCTTTTCAAAAGCGGATAAAAGCTGCTTTAAGGTAATTTCTAGGCCTTCTTTAAAAGCCTTCGCATCACCCGCATCCGTACTCAAGGCCGCATAGAGACTATCGGTCACCGGAACTAAGTGCTCAGCAAAACTCTCAATCGCAAATTTGTGAGCCTTGGCAACGTCCTCAACAGCACGGCGACGAATATTTTCACCTTCAGCCTTGGCACGCAAAAAGTTATCTTGCAAATCAGACACCTGCTGATGGAGTTCAGCAATTTCTTGCTCAGGCGTTTTGATAGCCGGAGTTTCTGCTGTAGCATCCGCCGCTGGCTCAGTTGCAGGATTGTCTTGCTCTGGTGAAGGATTTTGATTTTCTTGTGTCATAGACGCTATTTTACTTTTCTATCAAAGTGGCTAGTGCTTCTTCATATTGGGACAATTCGCTTTTTTTCAAGACTTAGATTTTTCGGCTAGCGTTGCTCTTTCGTTCCGCTTAGCTAATTCAGCTTCAGACTCAGCCCCCAAAGACCACCCTAGTAAGTGTTGATAGGCAATATCACGCAGCGCCTCGATCCACTTAGGGTTATTGTTTAAGCAGGGAATATAGCGATAGTCTTTGCCGCCATGCTCTAAGAAAGATTCTCTTGCTTCCATCGCAATCTCTTCTAAGGTCTCAAGACAATCTGCTGGAAAGCCGGGACAAAAAATATCTACTCGCTGGCAACCATCTTTAGCCAAGTTTTCGATCGTTAGTGCCGTATAAGGCTTTAACCATTCGGCTTTTCCGAAACGGGACTGAAAGGTAACGATGTATTGACCTGGCTCTAAACCCAAAGACTCCCCAAGCAATCGTCCGGTCTTCAAACATTCGCAGTGATAGGGATCGCCCTGCATTAAATTGCGCTTGGGCAGGCCATGAAATGACATCACAAAACGATCACCCTTTGCAAAATCAGGCCGTCCATCTTGATCCCAATGACTGAGAACTTGATCACGCAGTGCTGCAATGTACGCAGGGTTGTCGTGATAGTGCTTTACCAAACGCAGCTCCGGCTGATCACGCCAAGTACTCAGAACACGGAATACTTCATCAAAACTTGAGGCGGTAGTGGTAGCTGAATATTGTGGGTACAGGGGCAATAACAGTAAACGCTCCATCCCTTGAGCCTTCAGGCTCTCTAGGACCTCTTGGGCAGAAGGCTTGCCATAACGCATCGCCAAATCAACCAAAACAGTATGGCCCTCATTCGCAAACTTCTCCCCCAACTCTTTCGCTTGCAAGCGCGAGTAATGCATGAGTGGCGAACCTAATTGTGGCAACCAAATAGATGCATATTTTTTTGCAGAGGCACTACTGCGAATTGGCAAAATAATGCCATTCAAAATAAACCACCAAATAAAGCGTGGAATTTCTACGACGCGTGGATCCGAAAGAAATTCTTTCAAATACGATCTCACCGCTTTTGCTGTTGGCGCAGCTGGCGTACCCAAATTCAATAAGAGCACGGCTGTTTTAGAAGCGCGTAAGTGGGGATTTTGATTCAAAGTAATTTCTCTAGTAAATAATTTTCAGCATCAATGCATACTCAAGAGCTCAAGGCGCCTGATAATAACTTAGAGGTGATATCCACAATCGGAATCACTCGGTCATAAGCCATACGGGTTGGTCCAATGACGCCTAAGGTGCCCACGATCTGACCATCAACGCTATACGGAGCGCTGATGACCGCTAGGTCTTCATATGGCAAGAGATCGCTCTCGCCACCTATGAAAATCTGAATACCGTCGGCATGGCTCGATACATCTAGCAATTGCATCAAGACCGATTTTTGCTCCAACATATCAAACATCTTGCGTAATTTATCAAGGTTAGAACTTAAGTCTCCTACATTGAGTAAGCGACGCTCACCAGAGAGCACCATCTCACCGCGACTCATATCGTAATCCGCAACACCACTTTGCAAGGCCAAGGCCATCAAACCAGAAATATCGGCACGCAAAGTATCGAGGTCAGATTTCAAATGTTGGCGCACTTGCTCAAAACTTTTGCCAGCAAATTGTGCATTAATGTAATTTCCCGCCTCAATCAATTGACTTGGTTTGTAGTCTTGATTTGTTGGCAAGATACAATTTTGTACATCGCCCTCGGGAGTCACCATGATGAGCAAAATCTTGCCTTCACCCAAACGAAGAAATTCAATATGTTTAAAAACTTGGGCACGCTTAGGTGTCATCACCACACCAGCAAAATGGGTGAGATTAGACAGAATCTGGGCGGCTGAATTCAAAACCCTTTGTGGGGAGTCTGGCAAAAGCCCTTTTTCAACCTCACGGGCGGCGATCTCTTCGAGAGGACGAACCGTCACCATGGTGTCCACAAACAAGCGGTAACCCCGTGGTGTGGGTATTCGGCCGGCAGAGGTGTGAGGGCTAGTCACCAAGCCCATATCCTCTAGATCAGCCATGACATTGCGGATGGTGGCAGCAGAGAGGTCTAAACCCGAAAACCTTGAAAGCGTGCGCGAGCCAATAGGCTGACCCTCCTCGATATAGCGCTCGATGAGGGTTTTAAGTAAGGCGCGGGAACGTTCGTCCATGGTGGAAGGGATTTTATGCCTATGGTTTAATCGTTATATGTTAAGCCCATCCCCCAATTCCTCCAAGAAGGCATTTAGCCGGGTGGCACTCGTCGGCAAATTTCAAGCGGACGGCATTGAAGATCACCTGCGAGACCTGGCTAAATTGGTCTCAGGCTTGGGCTGTGAGGTCTTTATTGAGGCCGATACAGCCACTCACCTCGGTTTGAGTGACTATCCAACTAAAACCGCACAAGACTTTGCTGGGGCAATTGACCTAGTTGTGGTTTTGGGTGGTGATGGCACCATGCTGGGCATTGCTCGCCAATTAGCAGGCAGTCATGTTCCCCTCGTGGGAATCAATATGGGTCGCCTTGGCTACATGACTGATATCCCGATTCAGTCTGTACAAACTACTTTGCCCAAAATTATTGCGGGCGACTATGAAGCGGATACCAGAACTCTCCTGCATGCTGTTGTTCTGCGTGACGGCAAGAAAATCAACCAGGGCTTAGCGCTTAACGATGTTGTTGTGAATCGCTCCGGCATCTCTGGGATGGTAGAGCTTGCTGTTCATGTCAATGGCTCCTTCATGTACAACCAACGCTCTGATGGTTTGATTGTCTCTACCCCGACTGGTTCAACTGCCTACGCACTATCTGCTGGTGGCCCGATTTTGCATCCACATGTAGCAGGCATATTGCTCGTCCCAATTGCGCCACACTCACTTTCCAATCGACCCATTGTTTTGCCACAAGATAGTGTGACGGTGATTGAGGTAGTCAACGGACTTGAGGTGATCGTCAATTTTGATATGCAATCACAAACAAATTTGCAAAGTGGCGATAAGGTTGAGGTGCGCCAATCCGACAAAACAATCGATCTATTACACCCCAGCAATCACAGCGACTACAAAACTTTGCGTGAGAAATTGCACTGGAATGAATACCCATCGACTTTCTGATGTCGAGTTTATTGCTACGCTAATACATGCTTCAAACTATCTCCCTTCGTGACTTTGTCATTGTTGATCAGCTTGAACTCGACTTTGCTAGTGGCTTCACGGTGCTCACTGGTGAAACTGGGGCTGGTAAATCTATTTTGCTAGATGCCTTAAGTCTTGTCCTGGGTGAACGCGCAGATAGTAGTCAAATTCGTGAAGGTAGCAATCGTGCAGAGATTTCTGCCCTCTTTCGCATTGACGCAGAACTTATTCAATCCTTTGGTCAATGGTTAGATGCTCAAGGCTTCCCGCTTGAAGATAATGGTCAGAGTCTATTGCTCAAAAGAACTATTGAGAGCAACGGACGCAGTCGCGCTTTTATTAATGGAAGTGTTGCCACGCTAACTCAGTTGCGTGAAGCAGGCGATCAGTTGGTCGACATCCATGGGCAGCACGCGCATCAACTTCTTTTAAAGGGCGGCGCGCAACGTGAGCTCTTGGACCGTCATACTGGATTACTGCCACTAGCCACAGAAGTGGCACAAGCCTTTAAAACACTGAACGATTCTCGTCGTCGTTTAGAACAAGCAGAAAATGCTGGTCAGGATGTTGAGCGGGAACGTGAAAGACTGCAGTGGCAATTAGAAGAACTCAGCGAGCTTGCTCCACAAGAAGGTGAGTGGATCAACATTCAAAGCGAGCATGCTAGATTGGCTAATGGCGCCAAGCTAATTGGCGGCTGCCAAGAAGCTATAGATATATTGAGTGACGCGGACAACTCTCTAGCGTCTTCTCTATCTAAGGTCTGCGGCAATATCAGCGCCTTAGCCGAACATGACCAAGCCTTAAGTGGCATTAGCGAATCCTTAGAGAGTGCGCAAATTCAGCTAGATGAAGCGATTCATGGATTAAATCGCTATCTCCAAAAAATTGATTTAGATCCCGCTCGCCTTGAACAAGTCGAAGAACGTATGCAGGCCCTGCACAGTGCTTCAAAAAAATATCGCACTGAAGTAGAGGTATTACCAACACTGCTTTTGGAAACTACCGAACGCTTGGAGGCACTGACTGCCTCACAAAATATGGATGCCCTCCGAGAAAAAGTAAAGCAAGAAGAGGCTGCCTATCTCAAGCTGGCAAAGCAACTCTCCCAAAAACGCAGTAAGGCAGCTACAGACCTAGGTCAGTTAGTGACAGATGCTATGCAAAATTTATCGATGGCTGGCGGACGTTTGGAGATTGCCCTATCGCCACTTCAAGAAGGTGGCTCGCATGGTCTCGAGCAAATCGAGTTTTTGGTGGCAGGCCATGTAGGTAGTACTCCTCGCTCATTAGCCAAAGTGGCATCGGGTGGAGAACTGGCTCGTATTAGTCTGGCAATTAGCGTGATCACCAGCAAAGCTTCATTCACCCCTACCTTGATATTTGATGAGGTCGACGCTGGTATTGGGGGAGCTGTCGCAGAAACTGTTGGCAAACTTCTTCATCAGTTGGGTCAGTCCCACCAAATTCTGTGCGTTACCCATCTACCGCAGGTAGCCGCCCAAGGCAACCATCACCTTAAAGTCAGTAAATCTCAAAGTGGCGATAAGACTGTGTCACAAGTTCAACCGCTCGGAAGAACAGAACGAGTAGAGGAAGTTGCCAGAATGCTAGGTGGCGCAACCATTACCGATACCACCCGTCGCCACGCACGCGAACTGCTTGAGCAAGATTAAATTAATTTAAACGCTGGAAGGCGCTTTAAAAATTTCTTGCCACAGTTGTAAGACACAAACCCTGGCATTCAAGAGTTCAGGCTCGCTATCCAACAGAATACGAGTTTTTTCTGCACCGTCTAAACGTAAACGGTGTTGACGCGCTCTTAATAAACGATAAGCGTCACCAACCTGTTCAGCACTAACGCCCTCGATTAGGCCCACTTCACCAGCAATTCGCAGTAAAGCAATATTGCCAAGATTGCCTATCAGCTGGGGATATTGATTTGCATAGGCTAAGACTAAGAACTGCACCATAAACTCAATATCTACCATGCCGCCAGCATCGTGCTTTAAATCAAAATTCCCAGTTCCATTGGGATGCCCCTCATGCACCTTGCGACGCATAGCCAAAATCTCAGCACGCAAATGATCTACATTGCGCTTCTGACTCAAGACTTCTGAACGAACTGCATCAAACTCAATACCAACTGAAGCATTACCAGCAGCAAAGCGAGCACGAGTTAAAGCCTGATGCTCCCATACCCAGGCAGCGTTGTCACCTTCACGCATCTGATATTTTTTAAATGCTTCCGTATTGGTCACCAAAAAACCAGCTGACCCATTGGGACGAAGGCGAGTATCAATTTCAAATAAGCTTCCGGTCGCAGTAAAGGTCGTCAACCAATTAATCATACGTTTAGCTAAAAGCGCGTAAATTTCTTGGGCGGCATAATCGTTTTCACTCGACTGATATAAGAAGACCAAATCTAGATCAGAGGCATAGCCCAATTCTTTACCGCCCAACTTACCATATGCAATCACAGCAAAAGCGGGGGCTTTATCAGCGGGTAAGCCATACTTTTTCGCTACGGTAGGCCAAATGCGTTCAAGGGTAGCTTGCAAAATCAAATCCGCTAAAGCAGATAAATGATCGCTAACCTTTTCTACAGGAAGAGCGTGGTCCACCCCTACTCCCAAATCTGCTAGTAGGGTAATGAAGGTTTCAGTGTGATGGGTCACGCGCAAAATATCCATTGCCTGCTCTGAACCATCGCCATCAGCCATGACATCGTCTAAACGAATATTTAAATTCATCTTTACTTCATGCCAATAGTCTTCTGGATGCTCAATCAGCGACCTTTCAGTACGAGAGTTCAGCAAATAATCTAATAAGTGTGGATGCTGGGTGAGGTACTGCGCGCCCCACTGAGATGCTTGGAGCAAAGCCAAGATATTCAACAGCGCCTTTGGATATTCGGCCAGGATAGATAAATAAGCGCTACGTCTCACAATGGCTTCGAGTAAATCGAAGAAGCGCAATAAAGTTTGATCCGCAGTCGCTAACTTACTATCTTCAGCCATCAAAATTTCTGCAGCACTACGAATTAAGTTATCAAAAATCAAGCGACTTTTATCTGGTAGCTGCTTTACCTTGGGGCTTGCAATCCATGATTGCCAATGGAGCAAGGACTTAGGAAAACAGGCTGCATCCAACTCCCAGTCATGACTTAAGGGTGCGAGATCCAGACGATTTTCGTCATCCAATACAAATGCTTTTTCAAATAGACGTGCTACATTATTTTGATGACGCTCTAACTCCGTCAAAAAACTTGACTCGTCTGAGAAGCCCATAGCGTCAGCCAAACGAGCACGTACAAGCGCATCATCTGATAAATAATGGGTTTGCTGATCATCCCAAACCTGAATGCGATGCTCAAGGCGTCTCAGAAAAATATAGGCATCTTGTAACTCATCAATCTCTTGTGCTGGCAATATGCCGCGCTGCTTGATAAGCGTCAGCACTTGTAATGTGGGACGCGCTCTAAAACGAGGATCAGTACCACCCCGCATCAGTTGAAACATTTGCGCCAAAAACTCAATTTCCCGAATACCGCCGCGACCTAATTTAATGTCGTGTGATCGACCTTGATGTCCAGTAGATCGCTTCTCTGCCTCTTGCTGTATTTGTGCATGTAGATCTCGAATGGAGGCAATCACGCCATAGTCCAAATGCCGGCGATACACGAAGGGTCGAATCAGTTGCTCGAGGGCTTTTTCACAATGGGCAAAATCATGTGAGTCAGGCAAGGGCGCAATAAGCCTACCTTTAATCCAGGCGTAACGCTCCCACTCCCTGCCCTGTACTAGTAAATATTCTTCCAACATATCGAGACTACATACCAAAGAACCAGAGTCCCCATTAGGTCGTAAGCGCATATCGACACGAAATACAAAACCATTCGCGTCCACCTCTGATATGACCCTTATGAGGCTTCTCCCCAAACGGGTGAACCACTCGTGATGGGATAAGCTTTTGGGACCACCTTGCGTCTCGCCCTCATGCTCATACAAAAAGATCAGATCAATATCCGATGACAGGTTGAGCTCATACCCACCCAACTTACCCATACCCACCACCATCAAGGGCATTTCACTATTGGTTGAAAGACTCCAGGGCAGTCCAAAGCGATCTTGTAAATCTCTGCGCAGAAATGCAATGGAATCAGCAATCGCTAGTTGGGCAAAATGGCTGAGGCTATGCGTGACCTCATCTAAATCAGCCATGCTATTCAGATCACGAAAGGCCACCCATAGCATGAGGCGTTGACGAGCCAAGCGCAAATTGGCCATCCATCGCGCCTCATCATGCTCGCTACTCAGACTATCGACCTTACAGGTCTCAAGTAGACCTTGAATCCCGGGCAAATCAATTTTTTGGTGTCCATGGGCTTTTAGCCACTCAAGCCACTCGGGTTTGGCATGGATCCAACGCCGCGCGTAATTGGAGTGCTGCTCTAAAAACGCAGTTTGCCTAGAAATATCATCCATACCCCCATCTTAATACCGACCAAAATTCAAGCTCCCGGTGCTTGGCGGTCTGGCAGAGCCTGACGGATAATAGAGGCCATGCTGCAAAACATCATTCCGCCTCGACTCAAGAGCGTATTAACAAAACGTCCTCCAGGTTTAGGTGGCGAGTGGCGTAAGCGCGCCCTGATTCTGCTAGGTTTTGTGATGGCGCTTTTTCTACTCGGCCATCTTGGTGTGCGCTATGTGCTTTGGCCTCAAATTGAAAAATCCAAGGCATCAGTTGAAAAGCTCATTAGTAGTCGCGTCGGCGTTAATGTCTCGATTGATGATCTCCGAGTTTCTTGGACAGGCATCAGACCTTCCTTTGAGATGGATGGCCTGCGCTTCAGCAGCCCCGATCATTCAAAATCATTATTGATGATCGAAAAGATTTATGGTGAACTGAGCTGGAAATCTTTTTATCACTTAGCGCCCTATTTTCATGAAATTCATTTTGAAAGCGCCGAAATTTATGCACAAAGAAACTCCAAGGGTGCAATCACGATTGCTGGAATTTCGATTGATGGTGGCACCAGCGATTACTCTGCAGAGAATTGGTTATTTTCACAAGACGCTATTGAAGTTAGCAAAGTCAAACTCTTTTGGGATGATCAGCTCAACAAAAAATCACAAACCTCTATTGAAGTCTTAAACCTATCGCTTCAGAACGGTATTCGTAGACACGAGGGCTCTATCACCACAACTACCCCGTGGACCAAGGGGCCAACAGAAGTCAAAGTCGACTTCGTTCACCATCTAGGTGGGCAAGCAGGAAATTGGCGTAACTGGATCGGCACAATCACTTGGAATCTTGCTGACCTAAATCTGAAGCAGATATCTCAAGAGTTCAAACTCGGCCTCCACACCTTAGAAGGAGTGCTGAGCTCAAAAGGAAGTCTCAAGATTGATAACGCCCAACCTGATGGTGGGGAATTTTTTGTCGCGGTTGATGACCTAGTGGTGCAATCTTCAAAAAGCGAAGATGCTATTGCACTAGGAAGACTCGAAGCCAATCTTCTACAAGAAACCAATGATGGCTTAATCGCCATCTCGACCAAAACATTCACTTGGCGCGATATGGATAGCCCAAAATCTGCGCCCTTGGAAAACCTGAGTCCGATGACGTTTCGCTGGCGGCCTCCTGGTGCGGATGGGGAAATTAAAGAATTTGAATTTTCATCGCCAAAGATTTCAGTCGAAGATGTCGCATTATTTGCACTCAATTTACCGCTCTCTAAAAAAGTTCATCAATGGATTAAGACTTCTCAGGCTGAAGGAGATTTGGAAGACCTAAATATTCGTTGGTCAGAAAGCAAATCCCCTTTATCCGCTCTCAATATTCCTGGTGGCTGGTTTAAATCTAATAAATTAGACTTCACCGTGAGCGCCAAACTCATCAACCTCAGTTTTACTGGTATCAATAAATCGATACCTTCTGTTTCCAATTTATCCGGCTTTGTTACTGGCAACCAAAAAGAAGGGAGTTTTTCCTTAGATTCAAGTGATCTTGGTCTAGAGATTTATGACTTTCTGGAAGACCCCAAAATTCATTTGGAGCGCGCCAGCGGACAAATCAATTGGTCAAAGCAAAAAGGGCATTGGGTTGTTAATACCAAAAAGCTTACTTTGAGCAATTCAGAACTCACAACTAATCTGAGCCTGAACTATATCCTCGGCAATCCCAAAGAGGCTGACTTCATGACCATGAACATGGAGCTTGTCAAAGCCAATGCAAAAACTGCCTATCGCTATTTACCGCTTGGCATGGGTAAGGACGCTAGGGTATATCTCAGCAAAGCATTTGATGCAGGTGTCATTCAAAATGGGCAAGTGCATATCAAGGGGGATCCTAATCAAGTGCCCTTTCCTGATAAGCAAAAGGGTGAGTTCAGCTTGACGCTTCCGATTGCAGGCGCAGCGTTTAGCCCAGTTCCGCTATTACCAAACAATCAAGGAACTTGGTCTACCTTCACGAATGTGAATGGTAGTGTCGCGATGACAAACTCAAACCTAACTGTGGACATTGCAAAAGCCAATTACAAACAAATTGCCTTGAATGCATTTCATGCAGAAATTCCCAATGTCAGTGCAAAACAACTAACACTCTCAGTCACTGGTAAAGCAACCGGTGAAGCGCAACAGATGCTAGAGTATTTTTATGCTTCTCCTGTAGGCAAAAGACAAGCCAAAATGGAACAAAATCTCCGCGTCAGTAGTCCAGTAGATATAGATCTTGGCCTCAAGGTTCCACTCTCTAATTCTGCCGATACTAATGTTGATCTCAAATTAACACTACCAGGCAATAAAGCGGAATGGGCTGGTATTCCACCTTTTGAAAACCTCAAGGGCAGTATTCGTATCACCGAAATCAATCCTGAATTTGAAGATGTGTCAGCTAATTTCTTGGGTGGATCCATCAAAATTAGCAGCGCCGATCAAAATAGCAATAAGCAAAACTTCAAAATTGCTGGCGACATTCAAGCAAATTTTATAAAAGAATATTTTGCAAAATCTGCTCGTTCAGAGCTTAGCTCAATACTGAATGCCATGAATGGCTCAATTAAATATGACGGCGCTCTCAGCTTTAATAAACAAGGTAGTGACTCTAATATCCACTTTGATCTTCGGAACTGGTCCATGAATTTACCAGCGCCAACTAGGAAATTAGCGGGCACTTCCATGGCTGGTGATATCAACGTTAAAACTTTCTCCAATGACAAAACAAATCCTAATCGACTAAGCTGGTCTGGAAAGATTGGCGATCTCTATTCCATTCAAGGAGCACTGGGTCGTGATGACGAATTGCGTTACAGCCTGGGAATTGGCGCAGCGCCGAATCTACCTCAACAAGGGTTTAACTTAAATCTCGTTAGCAATGAACTCAATCTTGATGCCTGGCAAGATTTCTTGGGGAATAAGAAGGGGGCACGTAGTCAAGAAGCAGAAATGAGTTCAAGCTTTCAAGTCACAGCGCAAGTTAAAAAACTGACCTTATTTGAACGTCTCTGGCAGGATATGAATGTCCTTGCAAACAATAAGAAGAATGTTTGGGATATACGTCTTGGATCACAACAGGCTATTGGACAAATTCAGTACTATGAATCCGACAAGACTCATACTAGCGGCCTTGTTAGTGGGCGTTTTGCAAAGCTCAAAATCGCCGAGTCAATTCCACAGCCCCCTGCAAAAGCAAATGCTCCTGTCAAAAAGGCACTGAGTCCTGAATCCATTCCCAGCTTAGATATCAGTATCGATGACTTATCTTGGATGAAAGCCCAGCTTGGTCAAGTCAAAATCAAAACCAAAACAAGTGACAACACTCTAAAAGTTGATTCCATCCAGTCCAACAATCCCCAGGGCTCAAGCACTATCAACGGTCAATGGAATGGCGGCACGAAAAATACCATGAATCACAGCGTTCTCAGTATCGATATGAACGTAAAAGATGCTGGCCAAATTATTGCGCATTGGACCCCTCAAAAATCGATTGAAGGTGGACAAGGAAAAGTTACTGCCAATATGGAATGGGATGGTTCACCCTTCAGCCCGAAATTCGAAACACTTTCTGGCAAGGTAGACATTAATCTTGAAAAGGGTCGATTGTTAGAGGTAAATACTAGCGGCGCCAAAATATTGGACGTACTTAGTCTGCAAAGTTTATTCCGCTTTGCTACGCTCGACCTGCAAGGTAGTCTTGGCAACATTGTGACCAAGGGCACACCCTTTAACTCGATTAACAGTAACTTCGACATCAGCAATGGTGTTGCACAAACTCAGCAATTCAATATGAATTTAGACCAAGCTCGTGTGGCGATGAGCGGTCAAATTAATATTCCAAAACAAACACAAGATCTGCGGATCACAATCTTCCCAACGATTGATGCCACAGCTGGCTCACTGGCTGCTTTTGCAATCAACCCCATTGTTGGCTTAGGCGCTCTCGTTGGGCAATATCTCCTCACGAGCCAGATCAACCGTAGCCTGCAATCAGATTACTTAGTCCAAGGATCTTGGGATGACCCTGAAGTCATCCCCTTAGATCAAAAGGGTCAACCCATTGACACCAAAACACTCAATTCCATTCGCAGCAAAGAATTGTTGAAAGAGCAGAGTAAACCGAACTCTAATGCAAACCCAAACTCCCCACCCCAAAATAATTTGGGCAATCCTTCTAAGTCCTCCAATTAGATTCTTATGAGCACCTCAACGACACTGAAGATCGCATCTATTCAGATGGTCTCCTCTCCAGATCTTCAAGAAAATCTCAATACTGCGGGCAGGCTCATTAGCGCAGCTACCCAAGATGGCGCACAACTCATCGTACTTCCGGAATACTTTTGCATGATGGGCCTGAAAGACACTGACAAAGTACGTGTTCGAGAGCCTTTTGGCAGCGGCCCTATTCAAGAGCAGCTTGCTAGCTTTGCCAAAGACAATCAAATTTATCTTGTTGCAGGCACAATCCCACTGGAGTCTAAAGATCCCAGTAAGGTGCTCAATACGATGCTCGCGTTTGATACAGCAGGCCAACATATCGGACGCTACGACAAAATTCATTTATTTGGTTTTCAAACTAAAACCGAGCGCTATCAAGAATCCGAAACGATTGAAGCTGGTATTGCGCCAGGGATTCTCAACATCACTCACAATCAGCAAGATTGGTCTTTTGGGCTGAGTATTTGTTATGACTTGCGATTTCCCGAACTATATCGAGCAATGAGTGCTGTCGATTGCCATATCATTCCTGCAGCCTTTACTTACACTACCGGCAAAGATCACTGGGAGATTCTCTTGCGCGCTCGCGCCATTGAAAATCAATGCTATGTTTTAGCTTCGGCACAAGGCGGTATTCACCTCAATCAACGACGCACATGGGGTCACAGCATGCTGATTGACCCTTGGGGCACCGTATTAGCCGATCTGCCCGAAGGAGAAGGCTTTATCTCAGGGGTTTTAAGCAAAGAAAAATTAAACGAGGTACGCTCTCAGTTACCAGCTCTTGCGCACCGCAAGCTTTAAAGAAAGACCTGCCGAATCACATGAATGCACCAGAAGCACTATTTCCAGCCAATTGGACAAAAACCAAAAAGCAGGCAGATCTCATCAAAGTAGCGAAATCCATCTTGCTTGAGCCAACCGGTTTATCAGAGCAAGACCTTCATCGCACCTTTGGCAATATGTTTTCTCATCGGCTAGACGATGCTGACCTCTATTTTCAACATACTCGCAGTGAAAGCTGGAGCCTTGAAGAAGGAATTGTGAAATCTGGCAGCTTCAACATTGACCAAGGTGTTGGGGTACGCGCTATCTATGGTGATAAAACTGCTTTTGCCTATTCTGATGAAATCAATTTAGAGGCTTTAAGCAAAGCTGCAAAAGCGACCCGTGTGATTGGCCCAGAGGGTGGCA
Organism: Polynucleobacter sp. UB-Siik-W21; assembly: GCF_018687415.1. Classification (NCBI taxonomy): domain Bacteria; kingdom Pseudomonadati; phylum Pseudomonadota; class Betaproteobacteria; order Burkholderiales; family Burkholderiaceae; genus Polynucleobacter; species Polynucleobacter sp. UB-Siik-W21. Next base: position 1,796,973 of record NZ_CP061289.1, read on the forward strand.
AACAAGCGGTGGCAAGTAAGTTATTCAACCCCCTATCAAATAAGCTGTATTCGGATCTAAATCCCCTTGATTCATTACAACCTAAAGAAAAAATTGCTTTGCTCGAAAGCATTGAGCGTCGCGCCAAAGCTCGCGACCCTCGCATCATTCAAGTCATGGCTAGCCTTGCTGGTGAATTTGATGTCGTCTTAGTTGCAAGAGCGGATGGATTACTTGCAGCCGATATTCGCCCGCTAGTGCGTGTCTCTGTTCATGTCATTGCGGAACAAAATGGCCGACGTGAATCTGGCTCTTCGGGTGGTGGCGCTCGCCATGACTACCTCTACTTTAATACTGAGTTGATCAATCGTTATGTTGATGAGGCGGTCGATGGGGCGCTAGTCAATTTAGAATCGCGCCCTGCACCAGCTGGTCCAATGACAGTCGTTATGGGTCCAGGCTGGCCAGGCGTACTCTTACATGAAGCAGTAGGTCACGGTCTTGAGGGTGACTTTAATCGCAAGGGCTCCTCTGCATTTGCAGGACGCATTGGTCAACGCGTTGCAGCCAAGGGTGTCACTGTAGTGGATGATGGAACATTATCTGGGCGTAGAGGTTCTCTCAATATTGATGATGAAGGTACTCCGACGCAGTGCACTACATTGATTGAAGACGGTATTTTGAAGGCTTACATTCAGGATAGCCTTAATGCACGACTCATGAATATGCCTTTAACAGGTAATGGGCGCCGCGAAAGTTTTGCTTCCTTACCCATGCCGCGCATGACGAATACCTATATGTTGGCCGGCAAAGATGATCCCCAAGAAATTGTGGCCAGCATTAAGCGAGGCCTATATGCAGTCAATTTTGGCGGTGGCCAAGTAGATATCACCAGCGGTAAATTTGTATTTTCAGCTTCAGAAGCCTACTGGGTAGAGAATGGAAAAATTCAATATCCCGTGAAAGGCGCCACTATCATCGGTAGCGGACCAGAGTCCTTAAAACAGGTCTCCATGATCGGTAATGACCTCAAATTAGATGGCGGCGTTGGGGTTTGTGGCAAAGAAGGTCAAAGTGTGCCAGTTGGGGTTGGACAGCCCACTTTAAGAATCGACAGCCTGACTGTTGGTGGCACTGCCTGATATTGGCAAATTACGGCTTAAAATAGCCAGATGAGCCAACAAAATACTAATCCCGCTAATTGGTACTCCGCCGTTGATAAAACGTCGGATACTGACGATCAACGCATTGATAACATCTCCGTTCTGCCACCTCCAGAACATCTGATTCGTTTTTTTCCGATCTCCGGAACGCCGACTGAAGCATTAATCAGTAAAACTCGGAAAAAGATTCGCGACATTATTCATGGTAAAGATGATCGCTTACTCGTCATCATTGGGCCTTGCTCGATTCATGATCCAAGAGCAGCATTGGAATATTGCCAACGACTCTTAGCCGAGCGTGAACGCTTTGCTGGTGAATTAGAAATCGTGATGCGAGTCTATTTTGAAAAACCTCGCACTACTGTTGGCTGGAAGGGTTTAATTAATGATCCTTACCTCGATGAGTCCTATCGTATTGAAGAAGGTCTGCGCCTTGCTCGCCAAGTACTCATGGAAATCAATCGTCTTGGCATGCCTGCTGGCAGCGAATTCTTGGATGTGATTTCTCCGCAATACATTGCTGACCTCATTTCTTGGGGCGCTATTGGTGCGCGCACAACCGAGAGCCAAGTACATCGTGAGCTCGCTTCCGGTTTGTCTGCACCCATTGGATTTAAAAATGGCACCGATGGCAACATCAAAATTGCAACGGATGCGATTCAAGCGGCAGGTCGTCCACACCACTTCTTGTCAGTCCACAAGAACGGTCAAGTCTCTGTTGTGGAAACCAAGGGCAATAAAGATTGCCACGTTATTTTGCGCGGCGGTAAAGAGCCTAATTATGAAGAAAAATATGTTCAGGCAGCCTGCTCTGAGCTAGCAGCTGGCAAGCTTCGCGGTAGTTTGATGGTTGATCTGTCTCATGCCAATTCCAGTAAACAGCATGAGCGTCAAATCCTAGTGGCAGATGACGTTGCCAAGCAAATTGAAGCTGGTTCTCATCAAGTTTTTGGTGTGATGATTGAAAGTCATCTCAACGATGGTGCTCAGAAATTTACCCCAGGAAAAGATGATCCTAGCAAGCTGGAATACGGCAAGAGTATTACGGATGCCTGTATTAATTGGGATGATTCAGTTCAAGTACTAGAGCGTCTTGCTGCGGCCGTAAAAAAACGCAGAAGTAAGAAAAAGTAATGCTTTAAAAATAATTAGAGCAAGTGAAAGAGACTAATTTACTTAGTCTCTTTTTTTTCGTGCTTCCACAATACATCGGTACCGCCCGCAGCTCTATTGAGAATGCGTGCGATGACAAACAAAAGATCTGATAAACGATTGACGTACTGTCGTGGCGCGTCATACAAAGGCTCTTCCCAACCTAAACGTACAATCGAGCGCTCTGCTCTTCTGCATACCGTGCGGCATACATGAGCTTGTGCAGCAGCTCGAGTACCACCCGGCAGAATAAATTCTGTTAGCGGAGGTAATTGCTGGTTGTATTTCTCTAGCCAGATATCCAATTGAGCTACGTGCTCCGGATTGAGTAACTTGTAGTTCGGAATGCAGAGTTCGCCGCCTAAATCAAACAAATCATGCTGTATTTGTAAAAAGAGGTGTTTTAACTCATTAGCAATGCTTTCTGGGATCTCTTCGGTCATCAAAACACCGATTTCGGAGTTGAGCTCATCGACATCACCCATAGCGCAAATGCGTAAATGATCCTTTTCAACGCGACTGCCGTCTCCAAGGCCAGTCATGCCAGCATCGCCCGTTCTAGTGGCGATTTTTGATAGTCGATTTCCCATGAGCTTAATTATAGGTAAATGGCTAAAATGGTTGTCATGAATATGGTGACCCCGCCCCCCGATCTTGCTGCGATTAGCGCCCTTCAGTCCAAACTGGTTTCGGCTCTACGCCCAATCCTCCCAGAACATGCCCTCCTTTGGGAGCCTGAAGACACCATTCCCTATGAATGTGATGGTTTAGCAGCCTATCGGCGTATGCCCTTAGCTGTTGCCCTTCCAGAAACGGAAGTGCAAGTAGCCCAAATTCTGAAGATTTGCTCTGAGATGCAAATCCCAGTAGTACCTCGAGGATCTGGTACCGGTCTGTCTGGCGGAGCCATGCCGCTTTCTCAAGGTCTTGTACTTTCGCTAGCGAAGCTCAAAAAGATCATCAGCATCGATCCATTTACTCGAACTGCAGTGGTTCAGCCGGGCGTTCGTAATTTGGCAATCTCAGAAGCGGTAAGTCATTTAGGTTTGTATTACGCTCCAGATCCATCATCTCAAATTGCTTGTTCAATTGGAGGCAATGTCAATGAGAACTCTGGGGGAGTGCACTGCCTTAAATATGGCTTGACTCTTCATAACGTCTTGCGTGTTCGTGGCGTACTCATGAATGGCGAGATCGTAGAGTTCGGTAGCTTGGCTCCAGATTCTCCTGGCTTAGATTTACTCGCGATTGTTCTGGGCAGTGAAGGCATGCTAGCGGTTGTCACGGAAGTCACTGTGAAGTTAGTTGCTAAACCAAAACTAGCCCGCGTGATCATGGCTAGCTTTGACGATATTGAAAAAGGTGGCAATGCTGTTGCGGCAATCATCGCTGCCGGCATTATTCCTGCCGGGCTTGAGATGATGGACAAAGCCACCACTCGTGCAGTAGAAGAATTTGTGCATGCAGGCTATGACCTAGAGGCTGCAGCCATTTTGCTTTGCGAATCTGATGGCACGCCTGAAGAAGTCGCCGAAGAAATTGAACGCATGACTAAAGTGCTTGAGCAATCTGGTGCTAGTGGTATTAGGATCTCCAAAGATGAGACTGAACGCTTGAAGTTTTGGAGTGGTCGCAAGAACGCCTTTCCCGCTGCTGGTCGCATTGCTGCTGACTACTACTGTATGGATGGCACGATTCCACGTCGTCATATCGCAACCTTGCTCAAGCGTATCCAAGGCATGGAAGCCAAATACGGTCTTGGCTGCTTAAACGTATTTCATGCGGGTGACGGCAATATGCACCCTCTCATTTTGTTTAATGGTGCAGATGAAGAAGAGTGGCATCGCGCAGAAGAATTCGGCACCGAAATATTAGAAGCTTGTGTTGAGCTCGGTGGCACAATTACAGGCGAACATGGTGTGGGCATTGAAAAAATTAATTCAATGTGCGTGCAGTTTGGCGAAGGTGAGCGCGAATCTTTCTGGGGTGTCAAAGCAGCATTTGATCCTGAAAAACTTCTGAATCCTGATAAGGGCATCCCAACACTGAGTCGCTGCGCTGAATATGGCCGCATGCGCATTAGTGGAGGCAAACTACCGCATCCGGAACTGGAGCGCTTTTAATGATCAGCTCCAACAGCCAGATTGAAGCATTCCGCGAACAAGTCCTGAACGCAGCAAAAAATAAAGCGCAACTCTCCATTGAGGGCGGCGGTTCGAAAGCTTGGTACGGAAACCCAAATCAATTTACAAAATTAAATACGCGCAGCTATTCCGGTATTTTGGAATATCAGCCTGAAGAGTTGGTGATTACCGCTTGCGCTGGTACCCCTCTGCAAGAAATTGAAGCAGCTCTCGAGGAAAAAAATCAGGTACTCGCCTTTGAGCCACCTCACTTTGGTGAGCATGCTACTTTTGGCGGTGCGATTGCTGCAGGGCTCGCTGGTCCTGGTCGCATCAGCGCCGGTAATTTCCGCGACTTTGTTTTAGGCGCCCGTATTCTAGATGGCAAGGGGCAAGATCTTTCCTTCGGCGGCAAAGTGATGAAGAATGTTGCCGGGTATGACATTTCTCGTTTGCTACCTGGATCTATGGGTACATTTTCTTTATTACTAGAAGCGTCAGTTAAGGTATTGCCAAAACCTGCTGCAACAGCAACACTACGTTGCCAAATCCCTCAAGAGAAAGCGTTGAAAGTTTTAAATGAGTGGGCAGGACAACCTTTTCCTCTCTCAGCTAGCTGCTGGATTGGTAATAGTAAAGATGGTGATGGCGAACTGACGATTCGCCTAGCAGGCGCTGCAGCAGCAGTGAAAGCTGCCATTCCTTTAATGAGTTCTCTAGTGCTTGCCAAGGAAATAGATCCTGAAACAGCTGAGCTTTTTTGGAAAGATTTGCGTGAGCAAAAACTTGCAGCATTTACCAATCTTGGCGCAGACCAAACTCTCTATCGCTTAGCGCTTCCAGCAGCCTGTGGCCCACTTGCACTACCCAACTCCAGCGATGATTTCGTGCTGGAGTGGCATGGGCAGCAACGCTGGATGAAAGCTGCTGGTGATGAAGCTACATTTACCGCTATTAAGCAATTGGCTAATAGTCATGGTGGTCATGCAACGCGCTTCAGGCAGGGTAGCAAGGTTAATCCCTCTTTTGAGCGCTTCACCTTGCTGAGCGAGCAAGCGTACTCTAAAGCTCTTGAAGCAGTACAAGCACGCCTGAGATCTGCATTTGATCCAGCTGGTGTATTTGCCACTAACCGTCTTCCATAAGTATTGCTATGTACACTCAACTTGCCCCTCAATTTGCCAATACACCAGAAGGTATAGAGGCAGCGCGCATTCTTGGTAATTGTGTTCACTGTGGTTTTTGTACTGCCACTTGCCCAACCTATCAAATACTGGGTGACGAACTCGATGGTCCTCGCGGTCGCATCTACCTCATCAAGCAAATGGCTGAAGGGCAAGCGCCAACTGAAAAGACTCGCTTACATTTAGATCGCTGCTTAACATGCCGTAACTGCGAAAGCACTTGTCCTAGTGGCGTGCAATATGGCAACTTGGTAGATATTGGTCGTAAATGGGCAGAAGAAAATACTCCCGAGCGCCCCCTAGGCGAGCGCCTTACTCGTTGGGCTCTCAAGGAAGGCTTAACCAAGCCAGCCTTGTTTAATTCCGCGATGGCATTAGGTCGTTTAGTGCGCCCCCTCATGCCAAGTAGCGTCAAACGCAAGATTCCACTCGCTAAAAATAAAGCCTTAGATCAAACAACTGATCCTTATGCAAGACCCAGCACACAACATACGCGCAAGATGCTGATTCTGGAGGGATGCGTTCAACCTGGCATGCTGCCCAACATCAATTCAGCAACAGCAAGAGTATTAGATGCACTCAAGATTCAACTCATCAGCGTTCCCAATGCAACTTGTTGTGGTGCGCTGCGCTATCACCTAAATGATCAATCAGGTGGACTAGAGAATGCCAAGCAAAATATTGATGCTTGGTGGCCCCTCGTTGAGCAAGGCGTTGAAGCTATTGTGATGACTGCATCTGGATGTGGTGTGATGGTCAAAGATTATGGCCATCTCTTGGTGAACGATTCTTTATACGCTACCAAGGCAAAAAAGATTTCTGAGTTAACTAAAGATATTGCGGAGATTTTGCCCTCGTTACAAAATGAGCTAGTTCAACTCATTGGCTCGGATCAAAAACCAGGCGTGGTCTATCACCCGCCTTGCACCTTGCAGCATGGCCAACAAATACGCGGCAAAGTTGAAGGCTTGCTTTCTGGCTTGGGAATTGGTGTGCGCTTGTGTAGTGACAGTCACCTTTGCTGTGGCTCGGCTGGAACCTACTCAGTCACTCAGCCAGAGCTCTCAGAACAATTACGCAAGAATAAATTGACCCACCTAAATGCAGCCTGTGAGGAGTCAGGAGCTAATGTGATTGTCTCCGGAAATATTGGGTGCATTGCCCACCTCCAACAAGACGACACACCAGTGCTTCACTGGATTGAGATCGTCGATCAACTGATTAGCAAATCATCTAAGGCCCGATGAATTCAATTGTTGTTAATCTCATGCAGGTTCGGCAGCGCATTGAACTTGCAGCCCTAGCTGCAAAACGTGAGCCTGAAGAGATTGAACTCTTGGCGGTTAGCAAAACCTTTCCAGCATCTGCCATTGAAGAAGCGATGCATGCAGGTCAATCGGCTTTTGGTGAAAACTATGTCCAAGAAGGCGCTGAAAAAATTATCCAGCTTGAAAAGCTACGTCCTTGGCTGGTGTGGCATTTTATTGGACCACTCCAAAGCAATAAAACCAGGGAGGTCGCTGAGCATTTTGACTGGGTGCATAGTGTGGATAGACTCAAAATTGCAGAGCGCCTATCAGCGCAGCGAGCAGAGTTTCCTCACCTGGCAGAATTACAAGTTTGCGTACAGGTCAATGTCAGCGAAGAAGATAGTAAAAGTGGTATTCCGCTCGCAGATGCACAGGCTCTTTGCGACGCCATCAGCAAATTACCAAACGTGATCCTGAGAGGCTTAATGGCCATCCCAGCACCCAACCCAGATCCCAAGATTCAGCGGGAGGCATTTGCTGCCGTCCGCGCTTGTTTTCAAAGTATTCAAGCGAGTCATTTGGTTGATCCAGGCTATCAATTCTTCGACACTTTATCCATGGGGATGTCCGATGATTTAGAGGCAGCCATAGCCGAAGGCAGCACCATGGTTCGTATTGGAACTGCTATTTTTGGGAAGCGCGATAAGATTAGCAAATGAGCCAACAAAAGAAAACGCAAAAGAATAGCAATGCACACATCACCTTTATTGGTGGTGGCAATATGGGTCGTGCCTTAATTAGCGGTCTACTGGCAAATGGGTTTGAATCTAAGCAAATTTCAGTGGTTGAAGCAAATGCAAGCACTGCCTTAAAGCTATATGAAGATTTTGGTGTTCAAGGTATCGGCACCCTGGAACAAATTGCATTCGATTTTTCAAAAAATAATGTAGTGGTTATGGCCATCAAGCCACAAGACTTTAATGTCGTTGCCAAAAACTTAGCCTCCAAACTCAAACATGCCAGCGCACCTGGCCCACTGATTCTGAGTATTGCTGCAGGCATTCGACTCAAAGATATGAGTCGCTGGCTCGACCATACGCGTTGCGTGCGCGCTATGCCCAACACGCCTGCTCTGATTGGTAAAGGCATCACAGGTTTATTTGCAGATGCTGCAGTCAATGAATCTGATCGCGACCTAGCAGAAACGATTTGTAATGCTGTTGGTCAAGCGGTTTGGGTTTCTGAAGAAAAATTGATGGATGCCGTAACAGCAGTCTCTGGTAGCGGCCCTGCTTATGTGTTTGCATTTTTAGAAGCCATGCAATCCGCTGGTGAAAAGCTGGGGCTTGACGCACAAACTGCTCGTCAATTAGCTTATGCGACCCTCGAAGGCGCTACCCAGCTAGCGCACAACTCTGATGAGCATGCTGGCATCTTACGTGAACGCGTCACCTCCAAAGGCGGTACAACCGCAGCTGCACTTGAGGTCATGCAGCAGCATGGCTGGCATGAGATCTTGGAAAAAGCGATTGATGCAGCAAGTCAGCGTGGCAAAACGATGGGCGATGAATTAGGTAAAAACTAGCTTAGTGAATACTGAGTCCCAACACAATTCCCAAAAATAAAAATCCGCCCAACCAATTGTTGTGACGGAAAGCCAAAAAACATTCTTCTCGTCCTCTAGTAGAGATGAGTTTAAGGTGATATATCGAGCAACCTAAAGCTATGAACCAGCCGACTAAAAAATAATTGCTTAAGTCCGCTAGTTGCGCCACCCAAAGTTGACTTACAAACAAGATGCCATAACTTACAGCGATTGCTAGCACGTCATACTTTCCGAAAGTAATCGCCGAAGTTCTCAGACCTAAACGCAGGTCATCATCTCGATCGACCATTGCGTATGCCGTGTCATAGGCAATGGCCCAAAAAATATTCCCCACAAACAAGACCCACGCTTCCAAAGGAATGAAATCCAAAATCGCTGCATAAGCCATGGGAATCCCAAAACCAAATGCAATCCCTAGCACAGCCTGCGGCATGGCAAAGAAGCGTTTGGTGAATGGATAAACAAAGGCTACCAATAAGGCGAGTACTGAAAGTTGCTTAGTAAAAGTATTGAGGGGTTGAATCAGCAAAAAAGCAATTAGGGCCAAGCTAGCCGCTACAGCAACTGCTTCTTTCCCAGAAATTTTTCCACTAGTGACAGGGCGCCCTTTCGTTCTCTCTACATAACGGTCAAAGCCACGATCTGCATAATCGTTGATGGCGCACCCCGCACTACGCATCAGAAACGTACCGACTATAAAAATAAACAAAATAGTCAAATCCGGAATGCCCGAGCTTGCCAACCACAGCGCCCATAAAGTGGGCCATAAGAGCAAGAGCGTACCAATCGGCTTATCTAGGCGGATTAAGTAGGCGTAAGCTTTCAGACGTTCAGTGAGTGGCATAGCTAGAATTATGCCTTCAGAAACTCTGCTCGAGAGCCTAGCCAACGCTCTAAATGACGCTCAACGATATCAGCATGGTCCGCCAGCAAACGTTCTGCTGCCTGCTGAGCCAACTCAATCAGCCAAGCATCCCGTTGCAAGTCTACAAAGCGCAACATGGCATCACCAGATTGCTTTGCACCCAATAGCTCACCAGGACCCCGAAGGGATAAGTCGCGCTCGGCAATCACAAAACCATCAGAGGTCTCGCGTAGAGTTTGTAGGCGCTCTTTAGCTGCTAAAGACAAAGGTTCTGCATACATCAAAATACATACTGAATCCGCAGAACCTCGGCCTACGCGCCCGCGCAACTGATGAATCTGGGCATAACCAAATCGTTCAGCGTGCTCAATCACCATTAAGGCCGCATTAGGAACATCAACACCCACTTCAATCACGGTGGTTGCTACTAGCAATTGGATTGCATTGGCTTTAAATGCTGCCATCACTGCTGCTTTTTCTTCTGACTTTAAACGTCCATGCACTAGACCGACTTTAAATTCTGGCAAGGCCTGAGTGAGCTGCTCAAAACTTTCCACAGCTGTTTGTAATTGCAAAGCTTCTGATTCTTCAATTAAGGGGCAAACCCAATAAGCTTGCAAACCTTTAGAGAGCCAGCTTTGTAGACCACCAATCACTTCATCACGACGAGTAGCCTTCACAACTTTGGTAGTAATTGGCTTACGCCCTGGCGGCAACTCATCAATTACGGATACATCTAAATCAGCGTAATAGGTCATTGCTAAAGTACGAGGAATGGGTGTGGCAGACATCATCAACTGATGGCAGTAAAATAATTCAGAGCCTACCCGTTGCTGAATTTCTAAACGCTGACGTACTCCAAAACGATGTTGCTCATCTATCACCGCTAAACCTAATTTAGCAAAACTCACATTCTCCTGAATCAGTGCATGCGTACCAATAATGAGTTGAGCGCCACCACTCTCAATCATTTCTTGCGCTAATCTTTTTTCTTTTGCTTTTAAGCTACCTGATAACCAGGCAACTTGAACTCCCAAAGGCTCAAACCACTCTTTCATCTTCAGATAATGTTGCTCAGCTAATATCTCAGTAGGCGCCATCACTACTGCTTGATAGCCATGATCTATGACACGCGCTGCTGCTAAGGCGGCCACGACTGTCTTACCACTACCAACGTCGCCCTGAAGAAGGCGATTCATCGGAAATGATTTGGATAAGTCATGACCAATTTCATCCCACACACGGGTTTGGGCAGTAGTTAATTCAAATGGCAAAGCCTTCAGCAATCCTACTTCAAGACTCTGAGCCTTTTCAGCTTGTTTAAAGCTCGGTGCATGACGCTCTTGACGAATGGCATGTGCACGCTTTAAAGAAATTTGTTGGGCAAGGAGTTCTTCAAACTGTACGCGGCGCCATGCAGAATGAGTCCGCTCTAGTAAAGCCTGTGTATCAGCATCTGCTGGTGGTTGATGCAAATAGGTGATTGCAGACTGTAAGTTAGGCCAATCGTTACTGGGCAGTAATTCAGCCATCAGTTTTTGAGGTAAAAACTCGGCCAAACTCTCATGCAAACTTGGATCACGTAATGCCTGAGTGACCGCCTTACGAATTGCAGCTTGTGATACTCCAGCGCTTGCTGGATAGACTGGCGTCAAACTGGTCGGCAGTGGTGTATCTGGAGTGACCGCTCGCACAGTTGGATGAACTATCTCGGGACCTTGAAAGCCCTCGCGCACCTCTCCTCGCACACGAATATGAGTGCCTACTGCCATTTGCTTTTGCTGACTTGGATAAAAATTCAAAAACCGTAGCTGCAAAGTTGCAGAGTCATCTTCAATAGTGACAAGCATCTGCCGTCTAGGTCGAAAAAGGACCTGATTTCTAATCACTACGCCCTGAGTTTGTACCGAGTGAAAGCGCCCTTGAATCAAGCCTTCTTCGATAGTACATAACTCTGTCTCATCCTCATAACGGGATGGAAGATGCAAAGCAAGGGCCATTGGGCTGTCTAAACCCATTTTTTGGAGTGTGTTTGGCGCTGGCTTAGTGGTCATCGTTAAAATCTAATACCTGATGGTAATGCTATGCAACTCTCCGACTTCAATTACGAACTTCCAGCCGAACTAATCGCCCAACATCCCTTGGCGAATAGAACCGACAGCCGCCTGCTTGAGCTCAAGCTTGATGGGGGAAATCATGTCCATTTAATAGATCGTCAGTTTAAGGACATTCTTAGCCTATTTAAGCCAGGGGACTTATTAGTATTTAACGATACCAAGGTCATTCCAGCTCGACTACACGGCAAAAAAGAGACGGGAGGCAATGTCGAGCTCCTGATCGAGCGTATTAGCGGCTATAAACAAGCCTGGGTCCAGATCAGGGCATCCAAAGTTCCTAAGACTGGATCTATTGTTCATATCCATAACCAGGCTGGAGAGAGCTTTCCTGTTGAAATGATTGGCTACGACGGACGCTTTTATGAAGTTCGCTTTCCAGAGAATGTATTTGGATTGCTTGAGCGTTTTGGTGAACTCCCCTTACCGCCTTATATTGAGCATGAGCCCGACGGGGAGGATGTTCAGCGCTATCAAACTGTCCTTGCTAAAAATCCGGGTGCAGTTGCAGCGCCCACAGCAGGCCTGCACTTTGACGAAGATATTCTGCAGCAATTAAATGATCTGGGAGTTGAGCAGGCTACAGTTACCTTGCATGTTGGTGCCGGTACCTTTACCCCAGTTCGTGAAGAAGACCTCTCTAAACATAAGATGCACTATGAGTGGTTCTCCATTCCAGAGACGACATTACAAGCCATTGCAAAAACCAAGCGTCGTGGTGGACGAGTCATTGCAGTTGGCACTACCAGCCTGCGCGCCCTAGAGAGCCAAGCTTTGAATGGTCAAAGCAGTGGTGAAACCAATTTATTTATTACCCCGGGTTTTCAATTTAGGGTCGTAGATTGTTTGCTAACTAACTTTCATCTGCCAAAATCTACCTTATTAATGTTGGTTAGCGCCTTTGCAGGCATAAATCATATTCGTGCTGCATACCAACACGCCATTCATCAGAAATATCGTTTCTTCAGTTATGGAGATGCCATGTTTCTGTGTCGACTTGAGAATACAAAGCCATGACCAAACCTGTTCACTTTAATATTTTGGCGCGCGACTCCCAAAGTCCTGCGCGTCTTGGTCAGCTTGACCTGCCCCATGGCAGTGTGCAAACCCCCATCTTTATGCCGGTCGGAACCTATGGCACTGTAAAGGCGATGACTCCGCGTGACCTCAATGAAGCCAAAGCACAAATCATTTTAGGAAATACTTTTCATCTTTGGTTGAGACCAGGTTTAGATGTCATCAAAAAACATGGCGGCTTACATCGCTTCATGGCCTGGGATAAGCCCATCCTGACTGACTCAGGTGGCTTTCAAGTATTTAGCTTAGGCGCATTGCGCAAGATCTCTGAAGAAGGCGTGACCTTTGCCTCCCCAATTAATGGTGACAAGCTGTTTATGTCTCCAGAAGTTTCAATGGAGATTCAGGCGGTTTTAAATAGTGATATTGCGATGCAATTTGATGAATGTACACCTTATGAGATCAAGGGTCAGCCTACCTCTGAGAAAACAGCGCGTGCCTCACTCGAAATGTCACTGCGTTGGGGAGATCGCTCACTCAAACGTTTTAGAGAACTTAATACAGGTAATGGGCTCTTTGGGATCGTGCAAGGTGGCATGTTTGAAAATTTGCGGGAATTTTCTTTAGACGCTGTGAGTCAGCAAGGTTTTGATGGCATTGCCATTGGTGGTTTATCCGTTGGAGAGCCAAAGCCTGAGTTTGAAAGAATTCTCAATTTCACAGCACCCAAATTGCCGGAACACATGCCTCACTACCTCATGGGGGTAGGAACTCCTGAAGATCTCATCTTGGGCGTAAGCCTAGGAATTGATATGTTCGATTGCGTCATGCCTACTCGCAATGCTCGCAATGGCTGGCTATTCACGCGTTTTGGCGACCTTAAATTACGCAATTCTGGCTATAAGGACGATGATCGCCCGCTTGACCCCACATGCGCTTGCTATACCTGCCAAAACTTCACTCGCTCCTACTTAAATCATCTGCAAAAAGCGAATGAAATTTTAGGCTCACAGCTCAATACCATCCATAACCTCACTTATTACCTTCAACTGATGACCGAGGTCAGGGAAGCCCTCAGCAAGGATCGATTTAGCGCCTATCGCGAGGAATTCCACGCCAATCGCCAGCGGGGCGTCGAGCCTGGGCAGGATTAATCACCCTAAGAGGGGTATTGACCCCTTCAAATCACCTCTAAAGCCCCATACCGTTTAGAATTGCGGGTTTACGGCTTCTTTTTAAGGCCTAAAAATAAAGCAGTTTCCAATTGGTAATTAACGGAGGTTTTGTATGTGGATTAGTAATGCTTTTGCTCAGGCTCCAGCCGCGGGCGCAGATGCGGGTGGCTTAATGAGCTTCCTTCCTTTGGTGTTGATGTTTGCAGTGTTGTACTTCATCATGATTCGCCCACAAATGAAGCGTCAAAAAGAAACCAAGGCAATGCTTGAGGCTCTAGCAGTTGGCGATGAAGTGCTCACTGTTGGCGGCATTTTTGGCAAAGTAACGGCGCTAAAGGATGATGCAGTCACTGTTGAGATTGCTACTGGCACACAAGTGCAAATGCAAAAAGGCGCTATCACCACAGTCTTGCCTAAAGGCACTCTGAAGTCTGCTTAATATGTTTGTTTAAAAGTATCTCGATATGAATCGCTACCCTCTTTGGAAATATATAGTTATCGCTGTTGCATTACTGATTGGCGGACTGTACTCATTACCTAATTTCTATGGTGAGGCGCCAGCGGTTCAAGTCTCGTCCGCCAAACCAACCATCAAGGTTGATTTGGCGACACAGTCTCGAGTTGAAAAGATCCTGACTGATGCTGATATCAAGAGCACTGGGATATTTTTTGAGAGCACTGGTAATGTAGGCTCCATCAAAATTCGCTTTAACAATACCGATATTCAATTACGTGCACGAGATCTCTTGCAGCAAAAATTGAATATTGATCAAAATGATCCTAATTACACAGTTGCATTAAATCTCCTATCCAATACACCTGGCTGGTTAAATGCAATTAACGCCCTTCCAATGCCGCTAGGCCTAGACTTGCGCGGTGGCGTCTATTTCCTTCTTCAAGTGGATATGAAGGGTGCAGTACAGAAGAAAGTGACTTCTTTAGCGACCGATATTCGCAGTCAATTGCGAGATAAAAATATCCGTCACCAAGGCATTGATCGCGGCCCAGATTCTATCTCCATTAATTTTGGCAGCACTGCAGATGCCGATGCTGCGCGTTCGATCTTGATGACTTCTCAACCAGAGCTCATTTGGCAAGTGAAACCAACTGGGCTTTCACCAAAATTGGTTGGTGAATTTAAACCAACAGCCTTAAAAGAAATTCAAGATAGCGCGGTAAAGCAAAATATTATTACCTTGAACAAGCGTGTCAATGAGTTGGCAGTAAAAGAGCCGGTCATTCAACAGCAAGGTGCTGAGCGTATCGTGGTACAGCTGCCGGGGGTTCAAGATACCGCACGGGCCAAAGATATTATTGGTCGTACAGCAACCTTGGAATCTCGCCTTGCCGATCCAATCGTTTCTTCGATTGGTCTTGGCGAAACGCCTCCTCCAGGCATGGATACCTTCCGCTTTGGTGAGAACCGCTTAGGTGTATTTAAAAAATCCGTGATTTTTAGCGGTGATCGCATTACTGACGCTAGCGCTGGCTTTGATCAAAACCAACGCCCTGCGGTCAATATCTCCTTGGATGCTGCTGGTGGTCGCGTGATGCAAGAAGTCACTCGTGAAAATATCGGCAAACCCATGGGCATGATTTTGTTTGAGAAGGGTAAGGGTGAAGTTCTCACGATTGCAACTATTCAAGGTGAATTCGGCTCTAAATTCCAAATTACCGGTCAACCGACTACCGAGAGCGCTAATGATTTGGCCCTGCTTCTGCGCGCTGGCTCTTTAGCAGCTCCAATGGAAATTATTGAAGAGCGCACTATTGGACCAAGCTTAGGCGCTGAGAATATTGAGAAAGGCTTCAAGTCTCTCTTAATTGGATTTGCTGCAATCGCGATTTTCATGATGGCTTACTACTTATTGTTTGGCACCTTCTCAGTCCTTGCTTTGGCTGTGAACTTGCTATTGTTGATTTCTGTGCTGTCGATGCTGCAAGCCACTCTCACCTTACCGGGTATTGCAGCGATGGCATTGGCACTCGGTATGGCTATTGACTCCAACGTGTTAATTAACGAACGTATTCGCGAGGAGTTGCGTAACGGCGCACCTCCACAAACTGCGATTGCCGTTGGCTTTGATAAGGCTTGGGCAACCATCTTGGACTCTAACGTGACCACCTTGATCGCTGGCTTAGCGCTCCTTGCCTTTGGTTCTGGCCCCATCAAAGGCTTTGCAGTAGTTCACTGCTTGGGCATTCTGACTTCAATGTTCTCGGCTGTCTTCTTCTCACGCGGGCTTGTCAATCTTTGGTACGGCAGAAACAAGAAGACTCAAAAACTCGCGATCGGCCAAGTTTGGCGTCCACAGGGGAAATAAGCCATGGAATTTTTTCGAATCAAAAAAGATATTCCATTCATGCGCCATGCATTGGTGCTCAATGCAATATCTTTGATTACCTTCTTAGCAGCAGTTTTTTTCCTTTGGCAAAACGGCCTTCATCTTTCGATTGAATTTACCGGCGGTACGGTAATGGAAGTTGCCTATCCTCAAACTGCTCCTCTAGAGTCCATTCGCTCTAAAGTCGAAAAACTGGGATATGCAGATAGCCAAATTCAGAACTTTGGTAGTTCGCGTGATGTGATGATTCGCTTGCCTTTGCAAAAAGATGCTGAGGGCAAACTGATTTCCTCTGCAGATCAAAGCAATGCTGTGATGCAAGCGCTTGACCCAGCGACTTCTGGAGTGAAGTTGCAGCGTGTTGAATTCGTTGGTCCGCAAGTCGGTCAAGAATTAGCGATTGATGGCTTAAAAGCCTTGATATTTGTGATTATTGGCATCGTGCTGTATCTCTCCTTCCGCTTTGAGTGGAAGTTTGCTCTTGCCGGCATCATTGCAAACTTACATGATGTGGTGATCATTTTGGGCTTCTTTGCTTTCTTCCACTGGGAGTTCTCGCTTTCCGTATTGGCGGCCGTCCTCGCAGTTCTAGGCTACTCCGTAAATGAGTCTGTGGTGATCTTTGACCGAATTCGTGAGAACTTCCGCAAATATCGCAAGATGAATACCCGCGAAATTATTGATAACGCTATTACCAGCACCATCAGTCGGACCGTCATTACTCACGGCAGCACCGAGATGATGGTACTTGCTATGCTCATCTTTGGCGGACCAACACTGTTCTACTTTGCCTTGGCGCTGACTATCGGTATTTTGTTTGGCATTTACTCTTCAGTCTTCGTTGCTGCTGCATTAGCAATGTGGCTTGGTGTCACTCGGGAAGATTTGGTGAAGGGCGATAAAAAGCCAGATGACAATGCTCGCAATGATGACCCGAACTTCGGAGCACGGGTTTAAGCGAAACTAGCTTTAAGTAATTTTTTGTTGGCCAAGGGCAGCCAAGATTCTTTTGCTTGCCCCTTGATGCTCAATTGAGTACGTCTTCGCAGCCTCACTCATCTTGGTAAGTTCTGAGGGGTTTAAGAGTAAGCTCTTTAAAGACTCCACTAAAGCAGTCGTATCACCCAAGAGCAAATCACCCTTGATTCGCTTTGCGGCGCCAACCGCAATTGCATCTAAAGCAGCTTGCTGAAAGTTATAGGTATGCTCACCAAGCAATACTGGGCAACCAGCTGCACAAGCTTCAATGAGGTTCTGGCCGCCGAAGGGCAATAGGCTTCCACCCATCACCACTAAATCAGATGCGCTGTAGTACAGGGGCATCTCACCCATAGAATCACCCAGGATTACATCTAATCCTGCACTATCTTTTGGTAAGCCAGACCACTCAGAACGGCGGCGAAACTTGAGGTCAGCAGCATGAATTTGATTAGCCACTTCGGCAAAGCGTTCTGGGTGACGGGGCACTAACAGAAGTAGAGGCTGTGCTTCAAAAGCATTGCTCAGGAGCAAATCTTTCCAGGCCTTGAGAATAAGCCCTTCCTCACCATCACGCGTACTAGCAGCACATACCATGAGGCGCTTAGTAGCATGCAAATCATGTTGCCACTCTTTTCCTTGAGCAACTAGCTGAGGATCAAGGGGCACATCAAATTTCAAATTACCGGTGATGAGAACATTTTTTACACCAAGGCTGCGATAACGCTGTGCATCAAATTCGGTTTGTGCCAGAACGCCTGCAAATGCCTGGAATAAAGCACGTCCGGCCTTACCAAAGCGCTTGATTCGACGAGCACTTCTTTCTGATAAACGGGCATTAACTAAAAATAAAGGCAAGTCAATTTCGGCACAACGAAATACTACAGTTGGCCAAGCCTCGGTTTCCATAAAGAGACCAAACTTGGGCTTGAATGTTTTTAAGAAATGTTCTACGCACCAAAAGAGGTCATAAGGCAAATACACCTGACGAATTTGTCCTGCGGCAATCGCTTTAGCAAAGAGTTGCTTACCAGTACGACGACCATTTAAAGTCATGTGCGTGAGCAAAATAGATTCGCCCCTCGCAAGATAGGCATCAATCAATGGTTGAGCTGCGCGAGTCTCACCAACAGAAACTGCATGAATCCAAATCGAGTCTTTGGTAATTGGTTTGTCATAACCAAATCCAAGACGCTCTGGGATGTGATGCAGATAGGCAAATGAATGGCGTGCGCGCCAAGCTAAACGGACAAAAGCCAATGGCAGCAAGAGATGCCAGAGCAGTTGATAAACAGCAAACCAGAATAGAGGACGCGCCCCATATTCTGAATGGGAAGTCACACTCACTTTTTGAGACGTTCGGTCAATTCAACCGCCTTACCAAGATAAGAAGATGGTGTCATCTCTAGTAAACGTACTTTTGCATCATCTGGAATCTTCAAACCACGAATGAAGTTTTGCAAATCCGCTTGATTGATCCCTTTACCACGAGTCAATTCTTTTAATTGTTCATAGGGATTCTCAATGCCATAGCGACGCATCACGGTTTGTACTGGCTCAGCCAATACTTCCCAACATCCGTCTAAATCAGCTGCAATCGCAGCATGATTAACCTCCAATTTGCCAAGACCGCGCAGTGCGCTGTCATAAGCCAATACGCTATGACCAAATGCAGGGCCTAGATTACGCAAAACCGTTGAGTCAGTGAGGTCGCGCTGCCAACGAGAAATCGGTAACTTCTCCGCCAAGTGACGCAACAACGCATTAGCAACACCCAAGTTACCTTCAGAATTTTCAAAGTCGATAGGGTTAACTTTATGTGGCATGGTGGATGAACCAATCTCACCCGCTTTAGTGCGCTGCTTAAAGTAACCGACAGAAATATATGCCCAGAAATCACGATCCATGTCCAAGAGAATCGTATTCGCACGCGCAATCGCATCAAACAATTGCGCCATACCATCATGCGGCTCAATTTGAATCGTGTAGGGATTGAAAGTTAAACCGAGGCGCTTCTCAACAACGCTCTTGGAGAAATTCTCCCAATCAAAATCAGGGTAAGCAGACAAATGTGCGTTGTAGTTACCAACGGCGCCATTCATTTTGCCAAGTAATGGGGCTGCGACAATGGATTCAATTGCGCGCTCTAGACGCTTGGCGATATTGGCAATCTCTTTACCCAGAGTACTCGGTGAAGCGGGTTGCCCATGTGTGCGCGAGAGTAATGGCACCTTGGCATGCTCAATAGCCAAATCAGTCAATACTGAAAGTACTTTGCGAAGCTGTGGCAAAAGTACCTCGTCACGCGCACCACGCAACATCAAACCATGTGAGGTATTGTTGATGTCTTCAGATGTACAGGCGAAATGAATGAACTCGCTCGCTTTTAATAAATCAGGGCGACCAGCTACTTTTTCTTTTAAGAAATATTCAACTGCCTTAACGTCATGATTGGTTACTGCTTCAATATCTTTAATACGTTGTGCATCGGCATCAGAAAAGTTTTCCGGCAAGGAAAGCAAAAAGGCTTCATCAGCGGCATTGATTTTAGGTACATCTGGGAGGCCCGCCCCCGCCAAAGCCAATAACCAATGAATCTCCACAAAAACGCGCTGGCGCATGAAAGCAGCTTCAGATAGCCAGGGACGTAAGGCGTCTAGTTTTCCAGCATAGCGGCCATCTAGAGGGGAAAGGGCATTGAGGGTAGAAAGCGGCTGACTCACGAATATTGCCTTTGCATTGGATATTTCAATAAAACCTAATTTTAATGCGTTCTGCGCCTGGGTAAACCTGAGTTTGGTTGGCTATACTGTGCCCTATGAAACTGATCGGATCCCTTACCAGCCCCTACGTACGTAAAGTACGCATCGTTTTCTTGGAAAAAAAGCTTGATGTAGACCTTGAATTAGAGAATGTTTGGGCTGCAGACACCAAAATTACCAATTCCAACCCTTTGGGGAAGGTTCCGTGCCTGATTCCAGATGATGGTGAGCCAATCTATGACTCCCGCGTGATTGCAGAATATGCCGACGCCTTAAGCCCCGTCAGCAAGCTCATTCCTGCGAATAATCGTGAATGTGCAGCGGTTAAAACTTGGGAAGCCCTTGCTGACGGCGTGATGGATGCTGGTATTTTGGCTCGCCTAGAGCGCACTTGGCGCCCAGCGGACCAACAAAGCTCTGCTTGGGTTGATCGTCAAATGGGCAAAATTCAACACTCGCTACGCCAAATGTCCGAGAAACTCGGTGGGAATGCATGGTGCCATGGCAATCAAATGACCTTGGCTGATGTTGCTGTTGGATGCGCAGTGGGCTATTTGTTGCTGCGTTTTCCAGATATCAAATGGCAAGCAAAATACCCAAACTTAGACCGCTTATATCAAAAATTATTACAACGCCCTTCGTTTATTGAAACTGAACCACCCGTTGCGTAAATTCTATTTTTACAATTAGGCGGAAATAATACCGCCGCCTAAACAGATATCGCCGTCGTATAAGACAGCAGATTGTCCAGGCGTTACTGCCCATTGAGCCTCTGAAAAATTCAAGCTGAAATTCAAGGACTCAGCGCCTGGATTCAAAGTGCAAGCTGAATCCGCTTGACGATAGCGTGTCTTTGCAGAGTAATTTCCAGGAGAGGGTGCAGTGCCCGCAATCCAACTAGCATCGATGGCCTCAAGCCGATTGGCCAATAGCCACGGGTGCTCATGACCCTGAACGACATACAAGGTGTTATTGACTATATCTTTGCGCGCGACATACCAAGCATCTCCGTTGCCATCTTGGCTCCCGCCTAGTCCAATACCCTTACGCTGGCCGAGCGTAAAAAACGCTAAACCCATATGTTCACCCACTATTTTTTCTTCGGGGGTTTTAATGGGACCCGGCACGCGCGGTAAGTAGCGATTTAAGAATTCTCTGAATGGTCTCTCGCCAATAAAACATATTCCAGTCGAATCTTTTTTGCGGGCGTTGTGTAAACCAATTTTTTCTGCAATCGTGCGCACTTCAGTTTTTGGAATTTCCCCCAAAGGGAATAAAACGTTGGCTAACTGCTGCTGAGTTAAGCGATGCAAAAAATAGCTCTGATCTTTGGTGGCATCCAAGGCCTTCAATAATTGCACCCTGCCGCCCTCATGGCGTACTCTTGCATAGTGACCTGTAGCAATCGCATCTGCGCCCAAACTCATGGCGTGATCTAAGAAGGCCTTGAACTTAATTTCAGCATTACAAAGTACATCGGGATTAGGGGTTCGCCCTGCAGCATATTCGCGCAAAAACTCGGCAAATACCCGCTCACGATACTCGGCAGCAAAATTGACTGCCTCAACATCAATGCCGATCAAATCCGCTACAGAAACGACATCCAACCAATCCTGGCGGGCGGAACAATATTCATCATTATCGTCATCCTCCCAATTCTTCATAAAAAGGCCAATAACCTCATAGCCCTGCTCCTTCAGCATCCAAGCAGCAACTGACGAATCTACCCCTCCAGACATGCCTATGACGACTTTCTTGGGCTTTTTAAGGGGGGTTTCAGAAGAATTAGGCTGGCTCATCAAAAAAATGCGAAAATGCTTTATAGACAGATAAACCCCATTGTAGAAGTCTCAACCAGACTTCGCATGATTTTAGGCAAAACCATAGCCGGCAGACCTGGGGTCCCAATAGATAGGTAAAACCTTCCCTGTTTATCTATAAAATAGATTCTTTATAAATTTTGCTTTTGGAGACATGCCATGCGCATAGGAGTGCCGCTGGAAACTAAATCTGGGGAAACGCGGGTTGCTGCCACACCAGAAACTGTTAAAAAATTAATTGCTCAAGGCCATACTGTTGTCATCCAAAAAGATGCTGGTGTCCAAGCAAGCCAACCTGACTCTGCTTATGAAGCCGTTGGTGCATCTATCGGTAGCGCAGCAGATGCCTTTGGCGCGGAAATTGTTCTCAAAGTGCGCGCTCCCGAAGCTGCAGAGCTGAAGCAAATGAAGTCTGGCAGCGTGCTCATTGGAATGCTCGATCCATTTGATAACGACAACATTGCTGCAATGGCTGCGCAAGGCATTACTAGCTTCTCATTAGAAGCTGCGCCACGTACAACTCGCGCACAAAGCATGGACGTCTTGTCATCTCAAGCAAATATCGCTGGCTACAAAGCCGTGATGGTTGCTGCCAATGAATATCAACGTTTCATGCCAATGCTAATGACAGCTGCTGGCACTGTTAAGGCAGCGCGTGTATTGATCTTGGGTGCTGGCGTTGCTGGTTTACAAGCAATTGCAACAGCAAAACGTCTGGGTGCTGTGATTGAAGCATCTGATGTTCGTCCTGCAGCTAAAGAACAAATTGAATCTTTAGGCGCCAAGTTTGTTGATGTTCCGTATGAGACCGATGAAGAACGTGAAATTGCTAAAGGTGTTGGTGGCTATGCTCGCCCAATGCCAGAAGCTTGGATGAAGCGTCAAGCAGCATTGGTTGCAGAGCGTGCACAACAAGCTGATATTGTTATTGCCACTGCCTTGATCCCAGGTCGTAAACCGCCTGTTCTCTTGCATAGCGATACGGTTGCCAATATGAAACCAGGCTCAATTGTGATCGACTTGGCTGCTGGTAAAGGAGATAACGGTTCAGGTAACTGCCCTCTCACTCAAGCAGACAAAGTAGTTGACGTTAATGGCGTGAAGATTGTCGGCTTTACCAATCTAGCAAGCATGGTAGCTGCCGATGCCTCTGCGCTCTATGCACGCAACTTGCTTGACTTCATGAAACTCATCGTCGACAAAGAAGCGAAGTTAGTGATCCCAAGTGATGATGACATCGTGACTGCCTGCTTAATGTGTCGTGATGGCCAAGCCATCCGCAAAAACTAATAGAACATTCTTACTAAGGAAACATCATGGATCTCGCTGCTTTTCAAAGCATCCTCACTGTTCAAAACATCACTGTGTTTGTATTGGCCATTTTTGTTGGCTACCACGTGGTTTGGAACGTCACTCCTGCGCTACACACACCTTTGATGGCTGTTACCAATGCTATTTCTGGAATCATTATTGTTGGCGCACTCTTGCAGACGGAAGTCATCGGCGGCGATGAAATTACTCTCACTAGCGTGATTGGTGCCGTTGCGGTTTTCTTAGCCTCTATTAATATTTTCGGTGGCTTTATGGTTACCCGTCGCATGCTAGAGATGTTTAAGAAAAAAGCACCTAAAGCAAATGCGGCTGATGCAGCCAAATAAATAGAACAAGATCTATAGAGACCAAAATAATGTCAAACATAACCGCTATTTCTTATCTCATTTCGTCGGTGTTATTCATCCTCGCATTGCGTGGCTTGTCATCACCAACTACCTCACGCCAAGGCAATACCTTCGGTATGGTTGGTATGTTGCTCGCCGTCATTACTACTTTCTTCATTCCGGACTTTAAGCCAGTCTTTTCGCTCATCATTGGTGCCGTTGTCGGTGGTGCCATTATTGGTACGATCGCAGCTAAACGTGTGCAAATGACCAAGATGCCTGAGCTCGTAGCATTGATGCACTCCTTTGTTGGTTTATCAGCAGTATTGATCGCGATTGCAGCAGTCTTTAATCCAGCACAAGACCATACTGGCGCGCAAAAGATTGAACTCTTTATTGGCGCATTTATTGGTGCCATCACCTTTACTGCATCAGTGATTGCTTTCGGTAAATTATCAGGCAAGGTCAGCGGTAAGCCGGTGACCTTCTCTGGTCAGCACTTACTCAACTTAGTCTTAGCTATTGCGATGGTTGGCGCTGGCATCGCTTATTACATGGGCGATAGCCATGCCGCTTTCTTGGCAATGTGCGCGATTGCCTTGGTATTAGGGGTGACCTTAATTATTCCTATCGGTGGCGCTGATATGCCAGTAGTGGTCTCTATGCTCAACAGCTACTCTGGTTGGGCAGCGGCAGGCATCGGCTTTACCTTGAACAACCCAGTATTGATCATTGCAGGCGCTTGCGTAGGTTCTTCAGGCGCAATTCTGTCTTACATTATGTGTAAAGCAATGAACCGCTCTATTGTTGCGGTATTGCTTGGTGGCTTTGGCGCTGAAGCAGCCGCTGGTGGCGGCGATGATGGTGGTCCTAAGAACTACAAAACTGGCTCCCCAGAAGATGCGGCTTTCCTAATGGAGAATGCTGATACTGTCATCATCGTTCCTGGTTATGGTCTCGCAGTTGCGCGCGCTCAACACGCCTTAAAAGAATTAACTGAGAAATTAACTCACCATGGTGTGACAGTGAAATACGCGATTCACCCAGTTGCAGGTCGTATGCCTGGTCATATGAACGTTCTTTTAGCAGAAGCTGAAGTACCATACGATCAAGTATTTGAAATGGAAGATATCAACAGCGACTTTGGACAGGCTGACGTTGTCTTAGTACTAGGTGCAAACGACGTGGTGAACCCTGCCGCCCGCACACCCGGTAGCCCCATTTTTGGCATGCCAATCCTGGAGGCCTTTAAAGCTAAAACAATTATTGTGAACAAACGCTCTATGGCTGCTGGCTACGCCGGTTTGGATAATGAACTCTTCTACATGGATAAAACCATGATGGTCTTCGGTGATGCGAAGAAGGTGGTTGAGGACATGGTCAAGGCTGTTGAGTAAGAGTAAACAATGAGTTACTTCAGAAAACCGCCTACGGGCGGTTTTTTAATGCGCTAAGATACACCAAAGAAGTGTCAACAGAATGCTTCATCACTTTATAAGTCGAGACAATATGCAAATCAAGTCAGCATTACGAGCTTTACTCTTTTCCATATGTAATCTATTGTGGATTGGGTTCGCACACGCACAAACCAACTATCCCACTCGTACTATCCAAACCATCATGCCACTTCAAGCTGGTAGCGGTGTTGATATCTTGATGCGCCCGATTGCGCAGAAAATGAGTGAGGGCTTGGGTCAAGCAATCACGATCGAGAATATTCCTGGAGGTGCAGGGTTAATTGGAACAGTCAAGGTCGCACAAAGTCCAGCTGATGGTTATGTTTTAGGTGCATTTAATGACAGCATCCTAACCATGTTGCCGAATCTTTACAAAAAGATTGATTACGATCCCGTACAAAGTTTTGCACCAATATCTGAAGTTGCTGCAATTACCTTTGTGATGGTTGCCAATCCGTCCTTTCCTGGCAACACTGCAGCAGACTTAGTGCGCATTGCCAAAGAGAAACCCGGCAAGATTGACTATGCCTCTGGAGGCAATGGCTCGCCACAACATATCGGCATGGAAATCTTCCGTCAATATACGGGCGCTCCCATTGTGCATATTCCTTATCGTGGTGCGGCTGCTGCAGTCACTGACGTCATGGCTGGCCAAGTGCCCGTAATGATTAGCGCCCTGTCTGTAGTGCTTCCCCATATTCGCGCCGGGAAGCTAAAGGTATTAGGAGTTGCCAGTAAAGCACGGTCTCCATTGCTAACCAACACACCAACAATCAACGAAAGTGTGAAAGGGTATGAGTTCTCAACCTGGGGCGCTCTGCTAGCACCCAAAGGTACTTCACCAGTCATGATTGAAAAACTAAATGAGTCTTTAGCTACCGCTCTAAAGGACCCGAAAATACGGGAACAACTCATTCAGCAAGGCTTTGAATTTGTCCCGCTTGGCCCTGATCATCTAAAAGAAATGATTGCACAGGGATTGGTGAGGATGAAAAAGGTCATCAAGGATGGCGGCATTCAGCCTGATTGATAAAGAAGAGTAAGCAATAAAAAACGCCTGGTCTTTTGAACCAGGCGTTTTTACTTCAACGATCAGATGACCGCAGAAATGAACAGCTATTACATCATGCCGCCCATTCCACCCATACCACCCATGCCACCCATATCAGGCATACCGCCACCAGCAGACTCATCTTTTGGTGCTTCGGAGATTGCGCAGTCAGTAGTCAACAACAAACCAGCAACAGAAGCTGCATTTACCAATGCTGTCTTCGTCACCTTAGTTGGGTCGATCACACCTTGTGCAACGAGGTCACCGTATTCACCGGTAGCTGCGTTGTAGCCATTATTACCTTTACTTTCTTGTACGGCATTCACAACTACACCAGCATCTTCACCGGCATTGCTGACAATAGTACGAAGTGGCTCTTGCATAGCGCGCAATACGATGCTGATACCAGCGTCTTGATCAGCGTTATCGCCTTTCAAGCCTTTGATACCTTGCATCGCACGAATCAACGCAACGCCACCGCCAGGAACAATACCTTCTTCAACTGCGGCACGAGTAGCATGTAATGCGTCATCAACGCGAGCTTTCTTCTCTTTCATCTCTACTTCAGTAGCTGCACCAACACGAATCACTGCGACACCGCCTGCCAACTTCGCAACACGCTCTTGCAATTTTTCTTTGTCGTAGTCACTAGTCGCTTCGTCGATCTGAACACGAATGTTCTTCACGCGAGCTTCAATCGCTTTAGCATCGCCAGCACCGTCAATAATGATGGTGTTTTCCTTGCCTATTTCAATACGCTTTGCTTGACCTAAGTGCTCAAGAGTCGTTTTCTCAAGTGTCAGGCCAATTTCTTCAGCAATAACAGTACCGCCAGTCAATATGGCGATGTCTTCTAACATTGCCTTACGACGATCACCGAAACCTGGAGCTTTAACAGCACAAGTTTTGATGATGCCGCGAATATTGTTTACAACCAAAGTTGCCAAGGCTTCACCTTCAACATCTTCAGCGATGATCAACAATGGGCGACCAGACTTAGCAACTTGCTCGAGCACAGGGAGCAAATCACGGATGTTGGCAATTTTCTTGTCAAACAAGAGAACGTATGGAGATTCCAATACCGCTACTTGTTTTTCTGGTTGATTAATGAAGTATGGAGAGAGGTAGCCACGGTCAAACTGCATACCTTCAACTACTTCAAGCTCATCTTCTAAAGACTTGCCATCTTCAACGGTGATAACACCCTCTTTGCCTACCTTTTCCATTGCTTCTGCAATACGCTGACCAATGCTATGGTCGCTGTTTGCAGAAATAGAACCTACTTGAGCAATTTCTTTAGTAGTAGTGCATGGCTTGCTAATTTTTGCGAGCTCACCGATTGCGGCTGTCACGGCCTTGTCGATACCACGCTTCAAGTCCATCGGGTTATGACCTGAAACTACATACTTCATACCTTCGCGAACGATAGATTGCGCTAAAACAGTCGCAGTAGTTGTTCCGTCACCAGCGATATCTGCAGTTTTAGAGGCAACTTCCTTCACCATCTGCGCGCCCATGTTTTGAAGCTTGTCTTTGAGTTCGATTTCTTTTGCGACAGTTACACCATCTTTAGTGATAGTTGGACCACCGAATGAACGTTCAATAACCACGTTACGACCTTTTGGCCCCAAAGTAGTTTTTACTGCGTTCGCCAGAATATTGACGCCTTCGACCATCTTGGTGCGAGCGTTATCTCCAAATACAACGTCTTTTGCTGCCATGATTAAATTCCTCTCTTAAATACCGAAATTACTTCTGTACAACAGCCATGATGTCGTCTTCACGCATCACGATGAGTTCGTCGCCATCGACCTTAACGGTTTGACCTGCATATTTGCCAAACAACACGCGCTCGCCAACTTTGACGTCGAGTGCATTTAACTTGCCAGTTTCATCGCGCTTTCCTGGGCCAACTGCCAATACTTCACCTTGATCAGGCTTTTCTGCAGCCGCGTCAGGAATGATGATTCCAGATGCAGTTTTTGATTCTTGATCTAAACGCTTGATGATTACGCGATCATGTAAGGGACGCAAATTCATCTCTTCTCCTATGTTAGTAAGTGTTAACTCATTAAAAATCTATATAAATCAATGCTTTATAATCTCCCACAAACAAACTAAAGCTAATTTACTGGAAAACCAGCTTTTTAGCACTCGCGTGTAGGGAGTGCTGATTATATAGGTCTGATTGCCAAGATTTCAAGGGCAGATCTCCATAAATTCTTTAAGGATTTAACTCTTCCCTATACTTTGGACAGGCTGGTAGGACTATTCCTACAGATAAATCAGCCCAAAGCCCTTACCGCTCCAATCCGTCCTGCCTAGACTGGACAGTCACCGATTGGAGAATGCTGATGAGCCCGAAATCCCGGCTGTACACGCTTGTAAAGGCATGGAAGAACAAACCCTTCCAAGAAGTACGCGACGCCTGTGGCGCACCCTGGCTTGGCCTAAGTGGCCAAGCTCTTGAAGAACACCAATCCTGGTCCAAGCGACAAGCGATTAGTCATGAACCCATTTTTAACTGCAAGGGAACAAAACTGACCAGCTCTTTATTTAGACCATTGCTCGCAGCCTCCGATATGCAATTACTGCGTTTATTTATGGAGGGCTTAGATACGATTTCTTACTGGTATCGAAGTGGCCGTTTTATTCCTGGTATTTTGCCGATCCCAACGCATGTCATTGCTTCAAGTGCTTATGTGGATGCTCTGAGCGACCTCATTCTCAATTCACGACTGCCAGTAGGTTTAGTGACTCTGGGTATGCAATCAATCCCAACTCCAGAACTTGCGGATGACTGCAAAGAAGGCTTACTGCGCATGCGTCGACTTGGAGTCTTGCTGCACTACCTTCAATTCACAGGAAGTGGAGATCAACTGCATTGGGTTGAAGAGATGCAGATGGAGGGAGTCCATTTGGATATGAGCGTTCTTCGCGAGCAAACACTCTCACATGATGCGCTCGCAAAAATCAGACGCTCACCATATTCACCAACACAAATTTATGCAAGCAATATAGGACTCGTTAAAGATTTAGAGAATGCCTCAGATTGGCAAATGGATCACTGCTATGGCGGCCTTATGATGGCGCCAATAAGCCGACATCAAATGCTCCAGATCAATGATAGCCGCATAGCAAAAGCCATTTTTTCGCTGCACCCTCATCAACACCTAAACCTAAACGGAGACAAGTAATGAGAAAACGCGTGATGTTGGTAGATGACCATCCAGCAATGCTGATGGCTCTTAAAAGTATGTTGCAAGACCAGTTGCTATTCGAGGTAGTGGGCCAAGCCCAGAATGGCGAGGAATGCCTTCGATCCATTAAAGAGGTCAATCCAAATATGGTCATTCTAGATCTGGATATGCCTAAAACAGATGGATTTGATGTTATTCGACGCATTGGTCTTATGTACCCGGATGTGCGCATGTTGATTTTATCCAGCATGGATGAAGCAGTTTATGGCGGTAGAGTGCGATCTTTAGGCGGTCATGGCTTTGTCAATAAAACGGCTGGTGCTGATGTCATCTTGGCAGCTTGTGTTGCAATCTCTCAGGGTTATAACTTTTTCACCCACGGGAAAAATGGTAATAGCTCTTTAACTGATAACGACAAACTTGCCCTGATTTCCGACCGAGAATTACAAGTCATGAAATACCTTGGCAAGGGTAATACTAACCAACAAATTTCTGACATGCTTCACATCAGCAATAAAACAGTGGCTACTTACAAGACACGAGTCTTTGACAAGCTTGGTATCAACAATATTGCAGATTTGATTTTGTTCTGCCGAATGAACAATATTATCGAAAGCTAAACAGTATGCATCGATTCATCATTCGCTCTATTGTTATGTCTGGCTTAATTTCTAGTGGTGCATTACACGCCATGAACTTGAGCCCTGTAGAGCAACGGTGGATCGATGCCCATCCAGTAGTGCACTTTAGTATTCATGAAAAATATGCCCCATATCTTGAAAATCAACCAGGCCGGGGAACAGCTGGAGTTTTCAATGGATTACTCCAAAAGCTTGGGAACTTTACCCAGCAAGAATTTCGTCCAAAGTGGAGACGATCAGAGCAGGAAGGATTAAAGCAACTCTCTAGCGGTGAAGTTGACTTCATGATTGATCCACCCACCATGAATGATGACTACCTTCGCTTTGGCTCCTTATCAGAAGCTATCTTTTGGGGGCAGGATGCAGTTGTTACTAGAACAGATAGAGCAAGTAGCATGATTTCTCCAGCAAACATTGCTTACTTTGATCGCGGCTATGAAAACTCACCAATAGGATCTGACCCACAAGCCCGCGTTTCAAATCATGCAGAAAAACTCATGGTTGATCTCTTAAAAAATGATATCGAGGCATTAGTACTTCCCATTCGTTTGGCACAACAACTCATTGAGAGGCTGGATAAACCACAAGTACAGATTGATGGCTTATATCAGCGCGAGCCTTTTGCCTATCGATGGTTGGTTTCGCATGAAGATGCTGCGCTTCATGCAGTGCTCGATCGATTTCTAGATAACCTTGACCCCATAGAGTCACGTCAACTCTTTGCGCTAGAGATCAACAAGCCAGAAGTCAGAAGCAATTACTGGAAGACGCTACCCTGGCTATCGACCTTAGCAATATTTTTAGGTGGAAGCTTGCTGCTATGGCAGATGCGTAAAAGACAGTTACTTCAAGAGCAAGAGGCTGCGACGCTACTCTCCTCAAAAGAACTGGCTGAAAAAGCAAACGCCGCCAAGTCCTCCTTCTTAGCAACCATGAGCCATGAAATTCGTACGCCGATGAACGCCATTCTTGGGGTACAAGAACTGCTCTTAAATAGCCAACAATTTCCTCCGCATGAAAAATCTTTACTAAAGAGCGCCCATACTTCTGCCGAATCCCTTTTAGGGATTCTCAATCAAGTATTAGATCTTTCTAAAATTGAAGCAGGTAAGCTGATCTTGAACCCAGAACCCTGCTGCCTCAATAGTTTGATCGACAATATTGATCATGCGTTCTCGGCGGTCGCTCAAAAACAAAATCTCAGACTCCATACCTCCAAGGATCCTCGGATTGCTGAAGTGCTCATGATTGATTCATTGCGCCTGCGTCAAACCTTACAAAACCTCATCAGCAATGCCATTAAATTTACCGATCATGGTGAAATTTACTTCTCCATAAGTGTTTTAGCAGATGATCATGCGGGTCAACTCATTGAATTTCGTGTAATTGATACTGGCGTAGGCATGGGTGCAGAAGAAATTCATCTTGCTCTACAAGCCTTTGAACAGATTCCAGGCAAAGGTGATCAAGAGAATGGCACTGGTCTTGGTCTAACGATTACCAATCATCTTGTCACCTCCATGAACAGCCAACTTTACTTTGAGAGCGCTCCTGGTTTTGGAAGTAATATCCATTTTTGCGTAGCCTTCCCACGTACGAGCATTGCACCATCAAAAAATCAATGTCCTACAGGTTTAACCTCTAGAAAACTCGTCTCAAAAAATCCTCGGGAGAAAGATCGGGAACTATTTGCCTTGGTGGTCGAGGATCATCCTGCAAGCAGGCAGATTATCTCCCTGCAGCTTCAAGCGCTTGGCATCCAAGTATCCGTCTGTGATAACGCCAACACAGCACTTAAGATGATTACTGAAGATGACTTTGATCTTTTAATCACAGATCAATCGATCCCGGGTATGCAGGGCTCTGAATTAGCACAAAAAATTCGAGCACTGGGTCTTAAGAATCTTGTCATCATTGGGGTAACGGCAGATATCTACGCCCTTGAATCTCGCTACCAGTTTCTAGCAGCGGGTATGAATGGTGTACTCATTAAACCCCTCAGCCTCATGAGTCTTGAAAATGAGCTCGCACGTTATTTTGACTCCAAAGAGGTAGTTCAATATGGATCGCCTTCTGAGGGAGATTACCGGTTTGATGCCTTCTCCAATCTTCTGAAAAATAATCCTGCACATATACTCGTCATACTGGATGAGATTAAAAAAGTGCATGACGAAACTCTACTAGCGATTGACTCTGAGGCCCTCGATGAAGCGACCGTATCAAGCCTCATTCATAAGGTGAAGGGTGGCGCACAATTGCTTAATGCAAAGAAATTTATTCAATCCTGTGAATCTTTAGAAAAAGATCAGGATCTTCAAAATAAGATCTCTTCTTTCCAAAAGCTTCTTGAGGAACAAAACCAAGTAATCAAGCGTTACCAAACAAAGTATGCTGCCCCCTAAACCTGGGGAGATTTATATTCTGGCTCTCTAGGTTTATTCTATGGTGAATGAAACAAGCCATTCACCGATTAGCTTACCTATTTTTAGCAATCCTTTGGATTGGTAACCCCCTCATCGCTCATGCTGCGAAATCGGGAAATCTTGTAATCCCTCCTGCTATTGCAGGCAGCTTAGAGCGCAATCAGATCCCACTAGATGCTATTAGCATTTCGGTAACCGAAATTGAGCAAAGTAAGTCTGGCAAGTACGAAGCCAAAACTATCCTAGACTGGCGCGCTACTGAGGCCATGAATCCCGCCTCAACCATGAAGGTACTTACAACGCTGGCTGGCCTGGATATTCTTGGGCCACAGTATCGCTGGCGTACCAAAGTATTTACTGATGGGTTTATTCGTAAGGGCACACTTAAAGGCAATCTCTATTTGCAAGGTAGTGGCGATCCTAAAATGATCCCCGAAGAGCTTGCCAAGCTCATGAAGAACTTGCAAGCACTGGGTATCCAAAAAATTGATGGTAATTTATTGTTTGATCGAAGCGCCTTTGCTCCCAACGTCATGGAACACAACACGATTGATGGCGAATCACTGCGTGCGTATAACGTGCCGCCAGACCCCTTGCTATACGCGTTTAGAACGCTGTCCTTTCAAATAGGCAAATCACGCACGGCTGACTTCATCGATCTTAGCTATACACCTGCATTATCCCAACTCAAGGTTGTAAACCAAATGCAATTGGTTGACCGTTCCTGTGATAGCTGGAAAAGTAATATTCGCTTTAGCCTAGAACCAGAAACAGGGAGCAATACAGACCGATTACTGACTGCTCAGTTCTCAGGCGTCTTTCCTAGTAGCTGCAAGGGGGTTGATTACAACGTGGTCGCTCTTGATGCCAATACCTTTCTAACACAAGGATTTACTGCAGCCTGGGAATTAGCTGGCGGCACTTGGGCAAAGCCCCCTACCGGCAAAGATGCCGTAGTCCCAATAGCCGCGAGACTTTTGCTGCAGTTCGAAGGCATCAATTTGGCCGAAGATGTGCAGGATATTAATAAATACTCCAACAATGTGATGGCGCGCCAACTCTTACTCACACTAGCACTAGAAAAAATGGGTAAACCAGCAACCACTAGTAATGGGGAGCTTGTCATACAAGGTTGGCTCAAACAAAATAGTTTGGAGTTCCCTGGCCTAGTGATCGAGAATGGCTCTGGTCTATCTCGCAATGAAGCTATTTCTGCAGGGCAAATGAATCAACTATTGCTAACCGCCCACAACCTACCAATTAAAGAGGTGTTTTATAACAGTCTGCCAATTGCTGGGGCAGATGGCACTATGCGCAATCGCTTAATGACGCAACTCCGAAAATTTTTACATCTTAAGAAAAAGCCTGAGGCCAGAATTAAAACGGGATCACTTGCTGATGTACGCGCAATTGCTGGCTACGTAGTGAGTAAATCTGGAAAGATGTATGCAGTAAGCTCTTTTATTAACCATCCTAATGCATGGCGTGGCTTAGATGCCCACGATCAATTGCTGTCGTGGTTATTAGAAGGTGGCCCTGAACCAAAACAAGCACGCTGAAGTCGATCTCTAACGCCATCCCATTCCTCACCAGCAGGAGGCTCCGGGAATAAAATGAGATCCCAACCCTGCTGATCCAGATCCCTGAGCGTACGATAAAGACGGCTAGCAAAAGTAGCGGCATCACTAGATACAATTATTTCTTCAACATCAATTGAGGGATGGTCTTCCAAAACCAAGGAAGACTCTGAGTCCCACACCGCTACCGCCACTCGTGACTTAGTATCGGGGAACTCACTGAGCGCATCTAGCACTCGCCCTGGAGCATATAAGCGTAATGGGGTAGTTGGTGCGTAGTGCGCTTTGAGACTACCTGATACTCTGGGAAGACCATCAAGGTCTTTCAATGCTTCACCGACTTGATAGACCTTGATTCCCGTCTTGGCAAAAATTGCTTTCGGAGTAATCAATCCTGGGCGAAGTAAGACCGCATGATCGCCACTTGATAAATCAATAATGGTCGACTCGATCCCCACTTCACAATCGCCACCATCAAGCACCATCAATCCTAATTCACCATCAAACTCACTGCGAACATCAGCCGCGCTAGTGGGAGATACCTTACCAAAACGATTTGCTGACGGCGCTACAACACCGCCCTTAAATTTTCGCAATAACTCTTGAGCCACCGGATGGGCTGGTGCACGAATCGCAACGGTATCTTGACCTCCAGTAAGATCACTCAGAACACTCTTATCTTTTTTGAATACCAGCGTTAATGGTCCAGGCCAAAATGCATTCATGAGTTTGAGTGCATTCTCAGATAAATCTCTTACCCATGGCGCTAAGACTGAGACCCAGTCCACTTGAGTTTGGTCAAATTTATCTGGTGCTGCTAAATGCACAATTAAAGGATGGTTTGAAGGTCTACCTTTCATTGTGAAGATCTTCTTAATGGCCTCAGGATTTCTGGCATCTGCCCCTAAGCCATATACCGTCTCAGTAGGGAATGCAACTAATCCGCCATTACGTAAGGTTTGAACCGCTTCATCAATCACTGCAGAAGATTGCAGTGGCGCACTGTCCGATGTGTCCCTAGACATTTCTAGGGCTCGATACCTAATTCAGTAGCAACAGCTGCACAATTTTGGCGTGCTTCATTTAAAACTTCACCTAAGCAATTAATGTGTCCCATTTTTCTGCCAATACGGGGGGCTGATTTTCCATAGAGGTGTAACTTCACATCGGGATGCGCAAGCACTTTATCCCAAGCAGGTTCTTTTGCCTGATCTTCGCTACCCTCGAACCAAAGGTCGCCTAGAAGATTTAACATCGAAACAGGCGCCAATTGACGAGTGTCACCTAATGGCAAGCGAGCCATAGCTCTGACTTGCTGCTCAAATTGACTACTCACACAAGCATCCATGGTGTAGTGACCGGAGTTATGGGGGCGTGGTGCGATCTCATTAGCAACGATGTCGCCATTCTTCAGAATGAAAAATTCAATACACAGTACGCCTACATAATCAATCTTCCGAATCAGCGCTTTGGCCGCTTCAATAATTTTCTTTTCTTGAGCAGGCTTTAAGGATGGTGCTGGGACCGTAGAGGTATGCAAAATACCATCGCGATGAATATTTTGAGAGACAGGATAAGCAACTACCGTATCGTCATAGCCCCGGACCACTAAGGCAGAGACCTCAAAGTCCAATTCCATACGTTTTTCTAATACGCAAGGCACTTTACCTAGCTCAGCCCAGGCAGCGGGCAAGTCAGCAGCAGCAAGGACGGTGATTTGACCCTTACCGTCATAACCCATGCGAGCTGTTTTCAAAATCCCAGGGAACAGTTCTCCTGGCGTATGCGCAATATCAGCATCGTGCTCAATGACAAAGTTTGGAGCTGGCCCAATATTGGTTTCAGACTTCCAGGTAGCCAAGAAATTTTTTTCAGCAATCCGGTTCTGCGCCAAAGAAACACAGCTACTACGAGGAGCAACAAAAACACCTAAAGATTCCAACTCATCTAATGCTTGTGCAGGAACATTTTCAAATTCAGTACTCACAGTTGAGCAGAGAGATGCCATTTCCTTTAAAGCTGCAGAATCGGTGTAATCAGCTTGGATAAATTTTTCAGCAATGGAGCCTGCGGGACTATCAGAACCCGGGTCTAGAACGCAAACTTTGTAGCCCATCGCTTGAGCAGCCTGAGTGAACATCCGCCCTAATTGACCGCCACCTAATATTCCTAAATACGAACCCGGCAAAATGGGTTCCATGCGCTCTGCCATGTAATTAATATCCCGGCAAGTTCATAGAACGCGCGGTATCGGATTGCTTCACGCGGAACTCTTCAAGACGCTTAGCCAAATCAGCATCATGCAAGGCTAAGCCGGCAATGACGTGCAAGGCGGCGTTTGCTGCACCAGCTTCGCCAATCGCAAAGGTTGCTACAGGAACACCCTTTGGCATTTGTACGATCGAATATAAAGAGTCTTCACCACGCAAATATTTGCTGGCGACTGGAACACCATAAATCGGAATAATTGTTTTAGAGGCCAGCATACCTGGTAAGTGAGCTGCTCCACCTGCACCAGCAATGATGGCTTGCAAGCCATTAGCTTGGGCGTTTTCAGCATACTGGAACATATCATCGGGCATGCGGTGTGCGGAGAGTACTTTTGCTTCGTGAGCAATACCAAATTGCTCAAGCATCTGAGCGGCGTGCTGCATGGTATCCCAATCTGAATTGGAACCCATCACTATTCCGACTATTGGCTTCTTGCTCATTTACCTCTCCAAATGCCCTAACTATCGAATCAATATCTATTGAGGACTCTATTATCCCTGAGTTAGGCCTACTCAGTTAAGCGACTCAGGGCTTCACGATACTTTTGAGCGGTCTTTTCAATCACTTCAGCGGGTAATTGCGGGGCAGGCGCTGTCTTAGGCCATAGCTGGCCATTTACCTGCGCAGTTTCCAGCCAATCACGCACAAACTGCTTGTCATAGGACGGTGGGTTTGAGCCCACGTAATAGGTCTCAGCTGGCCAAAAACGTGAAGAATCTGCCGTGAGAATCTCATCCATTAAAACCAATTGACCGGCATCATCCAGACCAAACTCAAACTTCGTATCGGCAATGATGATTCCGCGAGTAGCAGCATATTCAGAAGCTTCTTGATAAAGACGAATGCTGACTTCACGAATTTGATTGGCTAATTTTTCGCCAATCAACTCAATAACCTTTTCAAAGGAAATATTTTCATCATGCTCACCAACTTCAGCTTTAGCGGCAGGAGTGAAAATAGGTTTGGGCAATTTTTGGGCGTTCTCTAATCCAGCGGGCAATGCAATGCCACAAACTTTATCGGTGTCTTTGTAATCCTTCCAACCGCTACCAGCAAGATAGCCTCGCACCACTGCCTCAACTAATATAGGCTTTAAACGCTTCGCAACTACTGCGCGCCCCTTAACTTGCTCCACTTCATCAGCTGCGACGACAGTTACAGGATCGATACCAGTCAAATGGTTTGGGATTACCTTGCTTAACTTATTAAACCAAAAGTTAGCCATTTGATTGAGGACAATACCTTTTTCTGGAATAGGCTCGCCCATCACTACATCAAACGCAGATAAGCGATCCGTTGTAATCATGAGAAGCTTATCATCGCCCAGTGCATAGACATCACGTACCTTGCCTTTGGACAGCAAAGGCAATGACTTAATCGAAGTTGCGTATAGAGCGGGCATATTTAAATCACTTGACGATCTGAGCTAACTTGCCGCTCTTATACAGCTCAGCCATTTTTTCCAAAGGAATCGGTTTAATTTTAGAAGCTTGGCCAGCAGAACCAAATGCTTGGAAACGCGCAATACAAACTTTCTTAGCTGCTTCACGGGCTGGCTTCAGATAATCACGTGGATCAAATTTGCTTGGGTTCTCAAACAGATAACGACGGATAGCACCCGTCATCGCCAAACGAATATCGGTATCAATGTTGATCTTACGAACACCATTCTTGATGCCCTCTTGAATCTCTTCAACTGGCACACCGTAGGTTTCTTTCATATCACCACCAAACTCACGAATCTCAGCGAGCAACTCTTGTGGCACGCTAGAGGAGCCATGCATTACCAGGTGGGTATTCGGAATACGCGCATGGATTTCTTTAATACGATCAATTGCCAAAATATCGCCCGTAGGTTTTTTGGTGAATTTATAGGCCCCATGACTGGTACCAATCGCAATAGCCAAGGCATCACACTGAGTTGCCTTCACAAAGTCCGCAGCCTGCTCCACATCCGTTAACAATTGCTCGCGAGTCATCTTGCCATCAGCACCATGGCCATCTTCTTTGTCGCCCTGCATGGTTTCTAAAGAACCTAATACGCCAAGCTCAGCTTCAACGGTAACGCCAATAGAGTGAGAGAACTTCACGACTTCTCTAGAAACATCTACGTTGTATTCATAACTTGCAACAGATTTGCCATCAGCCTCTAGGGAGCCATCCATCATGACACTCGTAAAACCGCTCTTGATAGCAGCCATACAGACTGCTGGGCTTTGACCGTGATCCTGATGCATCACTACTGGGATGTGAGGATAAGCTTCAACTGCTGCAGATATCAGATGACGCAAGAAGGCTTCACCAGCATATTTACGAGCGCCAGCGGATGCTTGCATGATCACTGGAGAATCAGCCTCATTTGCAGCTTCCATAATCGCAGTCACTTGCTCTAAGTTATTGACGTTGAAAGCTGGTAAGCCATAGCCATTTTCGGCAGCATGATCCAAGAGTTGTCGTAAAGATACTAAAGCCATGATGTTCTCTTAATGTGTATTGAGTAAATAGTTAAATTTGATGAGTGGTGAATTACTTCACATGAATGATCTTGAGGGTATTGGTGCCGCCGGGCTCACCCATTGGCTCACCAGAAGTTAATACCACCGTATCACCTTTTTTGACTGCGCCTAATTTCTTTAAGCATGCCTCCACTTCCTGCAAGGCAGTGTCACGATCCTTGGTGTAATCCAAGCCAATTGGCGTGACATTACGGTAAGTACTTAAGGCACGTTGAGTGGCAATCTTAGAGGTCAATGCAAAGATGGGCACATGAATATTGTGACGACTCATCCAAATTGCCGTTGAACCTGAATCAGTCAAAGCAGCAATCGCGTTTGCATTGAGGTGATGAGCGGTAAATAAAGCGCCTAAGGCAATCGTTTGATCAATGCGCGTAAAGGTTTGATCCAAGAAATCGGTATCTATTTTGACGCGATCTGACTTCTCCGCCTCCACACAGATCTCTGCCATCGCTTTGATGGTTTGAACTGGATACATGCCAGCGGCAGATTCAGCAGAAAGCATAACGGCATCAGTACCATCTAGCACTGCGTTTGCCACGTCGCTGACTTCTGCACGCGTTGGCACTGGAGCATTAATCATGGACTCCATCATTTGGGTGGCAGTGATTGTGAATTTATCGGCTTCAAGAGCCCATGCAATCATGCGTTTTTGCAAAGCTGGTACTGCGGCATTGCCAACTTCAATCGCTAGGTCACCACGGGCAACCATGATGCCATCGCTTTCAGCAATAATGCTTTTTAATGCTTCAGGCTCAATCGCTTCTGCACGCTCTACTTTAGCAATTGTTCTTACCTTACCAACGCCATACTTAACGCTAGCAGCATCTGCTAACTTGCGCGCGTAAGCCATATCAGCACCATCTTTAGGGAAGCTGATCGCTAAAAAATCAACGCCCATTGCAATGGCTGCATCCAAGTCAGCAATATCTTTTTCAGTCAAAGCGGGTGCAGTTAAGCCACCGCCAGCACGATTAATGCCTTTATTATTTGAGAGCGGGCCACCTTGCTCCACGAGCGTGAAAATTTCTCCGCCCTTAACACTTTCAACACGGAGTACAACTAGACCGTCATTTAATAAAAGACGATCGCCCGACTTCACATCGCTAGGCAGTTCTTTATAGTCGAGGCCAACACGTTCTTGATTGCCAAGCTCACAAGCCACATCGAGAATAAATTTCTCGCCCTCTTTCAGCAAAATTTTGCTGTCCACAAATTTGCCAACACGAATCTTTGGTCCTTGCAGATCGGCCATGATGCCAACTTCTCTGCCGACCTCAGCAGAAATGCTGCGGACTAAATCGTGACGTGCCTTATGATCTGCCACGGTGCCGTGTGAAAAATTCATGCGGACCACATCAACACCCGCACGAATCATGTCGCGTAAAACTTCAGGCTTTTCTGATGCTGGCCCTAAGGTTGCAATAATTTTGGTCGCTCTAAGCATAATTAGTCTTTCGCCCTTTCGGCAAGAACTGCAAAGGCTGGGAGGGTTTTGCCTTCGAGAAATTCCAAGAAAGCGCCCCCGCCAGTTGAGATGTAATCCACTTGATTTTCAATACCATACTTGGCAATCGCTGCCAAAGTATCGCCACCACCTGCAATCGAGAATGCAGGTGAATGAGCAATTGCTGCAGCCAACATTTTCGTACCGCCACCAAACTGGTCAATCTCAAATACACCGAGAGGACCATTCCAAACGATCGTGCCAGCATGCGCAAGCATGATCGATAAACGTGCCGCCGTCTTGGGGCCAATATCCAAGATCATGTCATCTTCTGCAACTTGATCTGCAGGTACACGGTTTGCGCGAGCTAGTGGCGAGAGTTCATTCGCGACCACGACATCTTCGGGAATGGGCACATGTGCGCCACGCTTTTCCATGAGATCCATGATTTCTCGGGCCTCATTAACCAAGTCTGGCTCAGCAAGAGACTTCCCAATTGACAAGCCCTTCGCCAACATAAATGTATTCGCAATACCACCACCAACAATCAACTCATCTACTTTTTCAGAGAGTGCTTTGAGAATGGTCAACTTAGAAGACACTTTAGAGCCTGCCACAATCGCTACGAGCGGGCGCTTCGGACTTGCTAACGCACGACTCAAAGCATCTAACTCAGCCGCCATTAGTGGCCCAGCACAAGCAATCGGTGCAAACTTCGCCACCCCATTCGTGGTTGCCTCAGCACGATGTGCTGTGCCAAAGGCATCATTTACATATACATCACACAGAGCAGCAATTTTTTTTGCTAACCCATCATTATTCTTTTTTTCACCAACATTTAAACGGCAGTTTTCTAAAAGAACTATTTCGCCTGGATTGACTTCAAAGCCGCCATCTACCCAATTACTAATCAAAGGTACTTTACGATTGAGTAAAGTGGCAATGCGATCTGCTACCGGAGCCAAACTATCTTCAGGCTTAAATTCACCTTCAGTGGGTCGACCTAAATGTGAAGTGACCATCACCGCTGCGCCAGCATCCAAACACATTTGTACCGCTGGCATGGATGCCCGAATACGAGTGTCTTCGGTAATATTTCCAGCCTCGTCTTGCGGCACATTGAGGTCAGCGCGAATGAAGACCCGTTTTCCCTTTAATTGGCCTGATTGGGCTAATTCGCTTAAACGCTTAACTTTAAATAAGGATTCCGGCATGAAGATGGCTAAATATGGTGATTTATGGGAAAACTCCATTCTAAATCCTCTAGCCCTGCCACACCGAAGGACCCAAGCATCTGACTCGGCAGCCTGCTCTACAATAGAGCTTTGGACGCACTTTGAGTCAAAAGGCCTAAAACCCCCTGACCTGGCATCCCGATTAATCCGCTGTTACATATAGCCTATAGACATAAAAGGTAGAGAAAATGTCGATGTCCGACCGCGATGGCTTTATTTGGTCCGATGGGAAGCTAATTCCTTGGCGTGAGGCCAATATTCACGTTCTAACCCATAGCCTACATTACGGCATGGGCGTATTTGAAGGTATTCGTGCCTATAAAACCCCCCAAGGTACCGCGATTTTCCGCCTCCCAGAGCACGTTAAACGTCTCTTTAATGGCACCAAGATCTTCCAAATGAACATGCCTTATAGCCAGGAAGAGATCACTAAAGGCATTATTGACGTAGTGAACAGCAATAAGCTGGAATCCTGCTATATCCGCCCCATCATCTTTATTGGCTCCCAAAAACTGGGCATCTCCCCTAAAGGCAATAGTATTCATACTGCCATCGCCGCATGGGAATGGGGTGCTTATTTAGGCGAAGATGGCCTCAATAAAGGCATTCGCGTTAAAACCTCTTCCTTTACCCGCCACTTCGTGAATTCTTCACTTGTGCGCGCCAAAGCATCTGGCTATTACATCAACTCCATTCTGGCTAATCAAGAAGTCACCGCCAATGGATACGACGAAGCGTTATTGCTTGATACCGAGGGTTATGTTTCTGAAGGCTCTGGCGAGAATATTTTTATGATCAGTAATGGCATTATTTACACGCCTGACTTAGCCTCCTGTCTTGACGGCATCACCCGTGGCTCGATCATTCAGATTGTGAAAGACATGGGACTTGAGTTGCGTGAAAAACGTATCACTCGCGATGAGATCTACTCTGCTGATGAAGCCTTCTTTACTGGCACCGCCGCAGAAGTGACACCAATTCGTGAACTTGATGACCGGACGATTGGTGACGGTAAGCGCGGCCCTATCACTGAAAAAATTCAGAAGATCTATTTCGATGCGGTCTATGGCAGAAGCGACAATTACAAATCCTGGCTTACTTACGTTAAATAAGTTAAATCAAATTTAGCTAATAGGAAGTAGAACATGACTCAAGCTCAAGCAATGATGGTGGATGGTAAAGATCTACCATTACATTGCCCTACCAATAAAACGCCTGCATGGAACTCTCATCCACGGGTATTTTTGGATATCACTAAAACCGGGGAAGCAAAGTGTCCGTATTGCGGCGCTGAGTACAAACTCATTCCTGGCACAGAGCCACACGGGCACTAAGCCTTATCAGCACCTCCGACTAACTCGGGGTGCTGAGTCGGGATACATCACATGCAAGGTATTCTGATCATCGCTCCCAACTGGATTGGGGATGCTGTCATGACACAGCCTTTATTGACAAGGCTTAAGGCGCAATATCCAGAATCAAAAATAGATGTACTTGCTAGCACCTGGGTTGCGCCTATTTATCGGGCCTGTCATGCAGTGAACGAAGTCATTGAAGCAAAGTTTGAGCATCAGCAATTACAGTGGAGATTGCGCAAGCAGCTAGCAAAAGATCTTCAATCTAAAAACTATCAAGCCTGCTTTGTTTTACCCAATAGCTTTAAATCTGCTCTCATTCCCTGGCTGGCGAACATTCCATTCCGTATTGGGTATCGCGGTGAACTTCGTTATGGCTTAATTAATTTATCACTGGATAAC
The DNA here is from genome assembly GCF_018687415.1 of Polynucleobacter sp. UB-Siik-W21. Taxonomy (NCBI): domain Bacteria; kingdom Pseudomonadati; phylum Pseudomonadota; class Betaproteobacteria; order Burkholderiales; family Burkholderiaceae; genus Polynucleobacter; species Polynucleobacter sp. UB-Siik-W21. The sequence continues at coordinate 1,839,739 of NZ_CP061289.1, forward strand.
CCAAGCAAAATCAATCGCCCACCGATGGTAGAGCACTACCTCGCCCTTAGTCAGCTCTTACAAGATGACGAAGAAAATTCATCATCCACATTAAGACCAACACTTAATATTTCATCTCTTGCAAAGCGGTCCGTAGAGCAAAAATTGGCGGGGGCCAACATCAACCCCAAGTCTCTTTTTGTATTCTGCCCAGGTGCTGAATACGGTCCCACAAAGCGCTGGCCTACCAAGCATTTCGCTCAGCTTGCAAAAAATATTCTTGAAGAAGATGCAAACGCCCAAATTATTCTTTTGGGTGGTAAAGGTGATCAAGAAATTGCACAAAACATTCAAGCAGAAACCGGCCTTCACTCGAACATACATAACTGGTGTGGCAGCACTTCGTTGGATGAAGCGATTGCTCTGATTGGCATAGCTAAGGCAGTAGTGAGTAATGACTCTGGATTAATGCATATTGCAGCGGCGCTGAAAACTCCTCAGGTAGCCATTTTTGGGTCGAGCGACCCCGCGCACACTCCGCCCTTATCTGATAAGGCTAAAGTGCTTTGGCTTAATCTTCCCTGCAGCCCTTGTCACCAAAAGATCTGTCCATTAGGTCACTTACGGTGCCTCAATAACATCCTGCCGCAGCAAGTTTTGGCTACACTGAATACCTTGCAATAAATTCTCAGGAAACATGAGCCATGACCAAACTAGCCAGACTCTTTCACAATGCAGATGAGGTGGTTGAGGCTTGGCGTGATGCTCTGCGTCATCGAGACGTTAAAGGTGCATTAGACATTTGGTTGGATGATGACTCCATCACTTGCGTACTTCCTGAGGGACATCGTCTCAGTGGTCACGCAGAAATTCGTGAAGGTTTAGAAAGACTGTTATCTAAACAAGCCTTATTTTTAGAGCCAATTGCTTGTATTAGCCACTCTATTCTTGGAGCGGCGGTGTATGACACTACAGAAGCCGTTCACCTAAGAGCAGATCAAGTCGAGGCTGAATTTTTTCTCAACATCACTTTAGTACTGTTACAAGATAGTCAAGGTTGGCGTATTGCTCACCTGCATGCTAGTCGTTCAACGGATGACACGTTTGATGCACCCTCTACTCCACACGGCTTGCATTAATTAATATGGACGAGCAAGTACTGCGCTCGCTCATTAAATGGCCCAATGTGCCAGATTGTTTTGGCTGGTTAGACTTAGATCGCCGTGGTCAATGGCGGATGATTGACGAATTTTCACAACAAAATAAATTACCAGGTCAGGTCATTCAACATACTGCTTTAAATGAATTCATCTCCCGCAATTACGCGAGCGACCAATTAGGAAGATTCTTTTTCCAGAATGGTCCGCAACGGGTTTTCATTAGCCTAGTAGCAACGCCTTGGATTGTCCGGATCATCCCTAGCGAACAAGGCCAGCAACTCATAACCCAATGTCAAACGCAAATGAAACCAAGCGCTGCGCTTAGTGATGAGAATGGCAGTATCTATATTCTTGGATCGATTAAGCAAGCAATTTATCAAGACCTTAAGACCCAACAGTTTGAAGTCGAAGAACACGCTAGCATTGCCCTTTTGCATGATCATGATTTAGATCAATTTTCCGAGCTAGCCCAGCTTCGCGAAGAGGCCTGTAGTTTCGGTGGATCTTGGAATTGGCATGGCGAACAATTACCTCTAGACCCAATATATTCCGAAGAGCTAGCTAAGCGATTTGGTTTCGTGAAACAACCAAAGCCTTAACTCCAAAAACCTAAACCTACCCAGGAAGTTGTTTACCCTGCTCTTTGAGCTCATCTTGGTATTGCCTTTGCATTTCACGAAGACGCGCATCAATGCTCGAACCTTGGTAAAAATCTGAGCCACCGGCACTGCGAGCAATTTTGAGTTGCTCAATTGCAGATGGCCAAGCACCCTCAAGCGCATATTTCTCACCCAAAGCATAGTGACGCATAGGCACATTATTTGCCTGATCATACGCATTTGATAGCATGCTCCACCAAACAATTTCATTTGGCTGGGATCTGGTGCGAGACTTTAGCCAAGCAATCGCATCATTAGTGCGACCCGTCTTGAGCTCGGCATTCACCATGGCTGCTCCAGCAGCGTAAGACTGAGGATAAGCACGCAATGCAGCCTGTGCAATCTGTAAAGCTTCTTCTTTTTTACCCTTAGCCAAAGCAAGCTCTGAGGCGGTAATCTCAAGGGATAGACTTTGACGCTGAATCGGCGAGCCCGGTGCACTAGCCTTTTGCGCTAAATTGCGAGCCTGTTGTAAATCGACTTCTGCCTGATCCCATTTACCCTGACGCTGAGCGATGAGTGAAAGCCCATAAAAGCCTTCCATCTGTTTACTAATTGGTTGCTGCTTACTGAGACTATCAAAAGTATTTTTTAAGTCGTAGAGCCCACTCGAGCTACCAGCCTGCTCCATTCGAGCGCGCGCCTTAATAAAATAAAACTCAACAGCAGTTGGTACATTACGAGAAGGAACAGTACGTGCGCGATCCTGCATATCAGCGATACGATCAGTAGTTAAAGGGTGAGTGCGCACATATGCTGGTACGCCCTTATCCATAATGCCAGTCGCTTTTTGCAAACGCTGAAAAAAACCGGGGGCACCATTCACATCATATCCACTGGCATCCAAAATCTGAAAGCCAATACGATCCGCCTCACGCTCTGCATCTCTTGAATAAGACAGTTGATTATTGATTGCTGCGGCTTGACCACCCTGCATTAAGCCAGCAGCGGCCTGAGGATTGCGTGACATCGCCAATGCACCTAATACCATGCCAGCAATCGCAATCATGGTATTTGTTGTCTGCTTATCCATTTGTCTGGCTAGGTGGCGCTGCAAGACGTGACCTGTTTCATGACCCATGACTGAAGCAACTTCAGAGTCCGACTCTGCACTGACTATCAAACCAGTATGAAAACCAATAAAGCCGCCCGGTAAGGCAAACGCATTAATGCTGCTATCTTTAACCGCAAATACTTCAAAGTTATAGGCGCCGCTACCTTGTTCGTTCGCACCACCAAGTTGTAATTTTTTAGCGGCCTGTAATAAGCGGCGCTCCATTTGATTGAGGTAGTCATATATAGGCAAATCATTTGAATAATCTGCGTCAGGCCTAATTTGGCGCATGATCAACTCACCGTATCTTCGCTCGTCTACCCGACTTAAAGCATCACCGCCTGGATCACCCATGTCAGGCAAAATAATCGTTGGCTGACTTTGAAGAGTATTGCGTGTTGGAGCATTAGCAGGACGGGCATCTGGAGACTGCATCGCCCGACCAATATTTTGGATGGCGGCAGAATTTCCCTCTACAGAAACATCTCCAGTAGCAGGTGCGGCATACAGAGGAGTAGTCCCAGTACAAGCCAGCCCCAGAACGAGGTGCATCGCTAAAAGACGCTGCCAAACCGAAATATTTTTAACAGACTTTATATCTTGCATCCCTATATGGTAAAACTTATCCCATGAACAAACTAACTCATTTTGATGCCAGTGGCCAAGCCCACATGGTAAATGTTGGCAATAAGCCCAATACTCATCGCATAGCAATTGCTACCGGGACTATTACGATGCTTCCGGAGACCTTTAAAATGGTTGAGGCTGGCACCCATAAAAAGGGTGATGTTTTAGGAATTGCTCGTATTGCAGGTATTCAAGCTTCCAAAAGAACTTCGGATCTGATTCCTCTGTGTCATCCACTGGCACTCACTCACGTTAACCTCGAATTTCAACCAGATCAAAAAACGAGCAGCATCGCTTGCCAAGTTAGGGCCGAAACTACGGGGCCAACGGGCGTAGAAATGGAAGCCCTCACCGCAGTCCAAGTTGCCCTTCTCACAATCTATGACATGTGCAAAGCAGTAGACCGTGGCATGGTGATGAGTGATGTCAAGCTGTTGGAAAAAAGTGGCGGTAAATCTGGGGAATGGAAGGCTGAATAATAACAGCTCATTAAAAAGCCACCCGAAGGTGGCTTACCCATCAATAGTTACAGAAGAAATCTTTATTTACTAATTCTGCACTCAGAAGGTAGTAACTGAGAAATTAGATTGGTCTCAGTCGATCTGCATGACCAACCTCCAGCCCAAGTTGAGCCCTCAGGTTTTGACAAATCAATTGGCTTAGGCGAGTTTACATCTGGCTCGTTGGTGGGAACAAGGTGCAATGTATTTTTACCTTCAGGCGCCACACTAATTTGGTAATCAATCGCAATTGCCCCTGATGGGGTAACTTCAATCAATTTAACGCTTCGTGTTGGCGTAAAGGTGAAAGATCCGCTTGTAGCTTCATCCATAGGCACGGTTCCACGACTAGCAAATGCTTCTGTTACGGCAAGCTTGGCGCTGGAGGAGAGATTCATGCCTTCAATAACTCGGCTACGAGCAATATAGTCTTGATACTGGGGGACTGCTACCGCAACTAAAATACCGATGATCGCCACTACCACCATGACTTCTATCAGCGTAAAGCCAGACTCTTGATGAGTCTCTTGTTGTCCCTGCTTGTCCTGATTTTTACTTTGCATATCTTCTAGCTCCTGAGGTGAAATACCTCATCATCCAGTCTATACCTCTTGAACTCAATGAGGCTAAGAAGTAAAAAGGCCGGCTTTCAAGGCCGGCTTTTCTGATTACCTGGAAAGAAATTTACGCTTCTTTGTGAGCATTCTTTTTCTTTAAATAGGTTCCAACCAAAATAACAATTGCGACACCAATCACCTCAAAGGCGAGCTTTGCATCACCTAATGCCTCTTGGATACTATCTTTAATAGCTGGATCATCAACCAACATACCACCAGCTAGAAGGCCTAATAAACCAGCACCCAAAGTAATAATGATTGGGAAACGCTCCATCACCTTTAACAACATAGCGCTGCCAAAAATGATTAATGGGATAGACATTCCAAGTCCAATAATCAGAAGCAATAAACGAGTTTCTTCTGGACCCTTTTGTGCGGCCGCGGCTACAGCTAAAACGTTATCCAAACTCATGACTAAGTCTGCAATCAAGATTGTACGTATGGCCGCCCAAATACTTGTCTTAGCCTCCATATGCTCTTCCCCGCCGCTATCAGACAATAACTGAATGCCGATATACAGCAGCAATAAACCGCCGACGATTTTTAGATAAGGCAACGTTAGTAAGGCCACTGCAGTAATGGTTAGTACTACACGCAAAATAATCGCTGCTGCGCTACCCCAAAAAATGGCTTTCTTTTGCTGGGCTGGCGGCAGGTTACGTGATGCTAAAGCAATCACTACTGCGTTATCACCCGATAACAAAATATTCGCAACAATAATTGATAAGAGTGCCGCCCAAAAAGTAGCGTCAGAAAATGCCGAAAAATCCATGATGTCTCCTACGTTTTTATGTTTTAACTTCTTTTTAATTACTGATTACTACGAAAAAGGATACTGAATATTCAGCATCCTTTTCTGACCGCTCATTACAACATAGCTTTTAATAATGCAGCCATTTCCGATGGGTTCTTTGTCACCTTGAAACCACACTCTTCCATCACAGCAAGCTTAGCATCAGCTGTATCTGCACCCCCAGAAATTAACGCGCCTGCATGACCCATCCGCTTACCTGGAGGGGCAGTAACGCCTGCAATAAAGCCAACTATTGGTTTCTTCATATTGTCTTTACACCAGCGAGCTGCCTCAGCCTCATCAGGCCCACCGATTTCACCAATCATAATGACAGCGTCTGTTTCTGGATCTTCATTAAACATGCGCATCACATCAATGTGCTTCAAACCATTAATCGGGTCGCCACCAATACCTACTGCAGTAGATTGGCCCAAGCCAATTGCAGTCAATTGACCAACCGCTTCGTATGTCAAAGTTCCAGAGCGGCTCACAACACCAATACGACCTTTCTTGTGAATATGGCCTGGCATGATACCGATCTTGATTTCATCAGGAGTAATAATTCCTGGGCAGTTAGGGCCAAGTAACAAAGTTTTCTTGCCGCCCTTAGCTTCTTTAGCTTTCATCTTGTTACGCACTTCCAGCATGTCGCGTACTGGAATACCTTCTGTAATACAGATCACGAAATCGAGGTCAGCTTCAACTGCTTCCCAGATTGCAGCGGCTGCGCCTGGAGGTGGAACATAAATGACAGAAGTAGTTGCACCAGTTTGGGCCGCAGCCTCTTTAACAGTCGCATAAATTGGAATATTAAAAATAGACTCGCCAGCCTTTTTAGGATTTACGCCAGCAACGAAACAGTTTTTACCGTTTGCGTATTCCTGACATTTTTCAGTATGGAACTGACCGGTCTTACCAGTAATACCCTGTGTAATGACTTTGGTGTTTTTATTGATCAAAATAGACATATTGAAATTCCTGGATTATTTGTTTTTGGCAACAGCGGCAACTACCTTAGTAGCGGCTTCAGCCATTGAGTCGGCGCTAATGATTGGCAAACCAGAGTCCACAAGAATTTTCTTGCCCAACTCTTCATTAGTGCCCTTCATGCGCACTACCAAAGGAACTGTGAGGTTTACTGCCTTACAAGCAGTAACAACGCCGTCAGCGATCACATCGCAACGCATAATCCCGCCGAAGATGTTGACCAAAATGGCTTCAACACTCTTGTTCTTGAGCATGATCTTGAATGCTTCGGTCACTTTTTCTGCAGTAGCACCCCCGCCAACGTCTAAGAAGTTTGCAGGCTCGCCACCGAATAACTTAATCGTATCCATGGTTGCCATTGCTAAACCAGCGCCGTTTACGAGACAGCCAATATTGCCATCTAAGGAGATGTAAGCCAGATCAAATTTAGAAGCTTCAATCTCAGCAGCATCTTCTTCATCGATATCGCGGTAAGCAACGATTTCTGGATGACGGAATAATGCGTTTGGATCAAAGTTGAACTTAGCGTCCAAAGCCTTGATCTTGCCATTACCTTCAAGAATCAATGGGTTAATTTCAACCAATGAAGCATCGGTATCCCAATAGGTTTTGTACAAGTTTTTGAATACATCACGAGCCATCGGAATAGAGGCTTCAGGAACACCAATACCTTTTGCAACGATATCGCAGTCAGGATCCGTCATTCCAATCAATGGATCTACAAACACTTTGATAATTTTTTCTGGATGAGACGCAGCGACTTCCTCAATATCCATGCCGCCTTCGCTAGAAGCCATGATCACATTTTTTTGTGTCGCGCGGTCTGTAACGATACTGAAGTAATACTCTTTTTTGATATCTGCACCGTCTTCAATTAAAAGACGATTGACTTTTTGACCTTCTGGGCCTGTCTGGTGAGTCTTGAGTTGCATACCCAAAATTTCGGATGCGTACTTCTTTACGTCATCCATACTTCTCGCCAACTTCACACCACCGCCTTTGCCACGACCACCAGCATGAATTTGAGCCTTCACAACCCATACTGGACCGCCGAGCTTTTCAGCAGCCTTCATAGCTTCATCTACACTAAATGCAGGAATGCCATTTGGAACAGGCACATTAAATTGGCGCAGAAGTTCTTTGCCCTGGTACTCGTGAATTTTCATAATTACTCCGAAACGGTATCTTTTGTAGCAAGCGATGAGGATTAGTAAAACCGATATTGCCTTGATCCCATACTTACTCGAGAAATAGCTAAATTAGCCAAATTTGAATAAATGCGAACGGCTTGACCGACTTCATAAGTCTATCATGTTGCAATGCCGCAAATGGCAATTTTTGATCCGTAATTGCCCTAATCAGGACTTTGACCGCCAATTATTCTGGCCACCACATCTGAACTAAAACCCTTAGACGCCAAAAACCGATATTGCCTTGCGCGTTCTTTTTGATCCTGGGCTTTTTCCCCGTATTTTCTTGCCCAAAGTTCATATGCCCGCTGAAATTCAGTCTCCTTTAAAGCCCCAAGGAGCTTGGCTGATTGCTCCGAACCCACCCCCGCCCTCTCTAGCTCATCAGCAATTTTTCGAGTCCCATATCGCTCACTACGCCTTCGCACCAAGGCTTCCGCAAATCGCTCGTCGGATAACCAACCACGAGTCTCAAAATCATCCAAAACAGCCTCAATACTAAGAGTGGTAACTTGCGAGGTTTGCTTCAGTTGCTCAGCGCCCAACCTTGCCCATCTAGCCTCTGATTCGGCCAACTTGGCGGCTAAAGTTTTGCGACTATATTCTCGGAGCGATAAAAGACGCAAAGCCCGAGCTTTGAGACTCGGGCTTTGTTTAGGTTTTTTACTAGCTAATTCTGACATCGAATGATTCAACGCAGTTATTCGACTTCCTCTTCCTCACTTAAGACATCGGTCACTACTGCAGAACCAGATTTGACGCCTAGTTTCTCGCGAATTTTTGCTTCGATATCTTTAGCAATCGCTGGATTCTCTTTCAGGAAATCGCGCACATTGTCTTTACCCTGACCAATACGATCGCCGTTGTAGCTATACCAAGAGCCAGACTTTTCAACGATATCGGCTTCAACACCCATATCAATGATTTCACCCTCTCTTGAAATACCGGCACCGTACATGATGTCAAAAATGGCCTCGCGGAATGGAGGAGAAACTTTGTTCTTCACAACCTTCACACGGGTTTCATTACCAACGACTTCGTCACCCTTCTTAATGCTACCAATACGGCGAATATCTAAGCGCATAGAAGCGTAGAACTTCAGTGCATTACCACCAGTAGTAGTCTCTGGCGAACCAAACATCACACCAATCTTCATGCGAATTTGGTTAATAAAGATCACGGTGGTGTTAGTGCGCTTGATAGCGCCAGTCAATTTACGCAATGCTTGACTCATCAAGCGAGCTTGCAAGCCGGGCAATGAGTCGCCCATATCGCCTTCAATCTCAGCTTTGGGAACCAAAGCTGCAACGGAGTCAATGACGATCAAATCGATTGAGCCGGAGCGCACTAGAGCATCTGCGATTTCTAAAGCTTGCTCACCAGTGTCTGGTTGAGAAATCAATAAATTATTCACATCCACACCTAAGCGGGATGCGTACTGAACATCTAAAGCATGTTCAGCGTCGATAAATGCGCAAGTACCACCAAGCTTTTGCATTTCTGCAATCGCATGCAAAGTTAAGGTTGTTTTACCGGATGATTCTGGACCGTAGATTTCAATCACACGACCACGTGCTAGACCGCCAACTCCCAAGGCAATATCCAAGCCAAGTGAGCCACTCGATACCACTTGAATATCTTGGCTAATTTCAGCATCGCCCAATCTCATGATCGAGCCCTTGCCAAATTGTTTCTCAATTTGCGCTAAGGCTGCTGTTAACGCCTTTTGCTTATCTCCACTCATCCCCTCAAATTCTGAGGAAGCTGATTTTCTTTTGTCATCTAAGGCCATTTTTTATTCCTTTTTCACTGTGTATTGGGCTTTTTCCCGAAGTTTCATCTACTGTTTAACAACTTAGGATTTACTGTATATAAAAACAGTAGTATTTGCAAGCGACTTTTCAAGGGAATTTACAGATTTTTTACTAGTCCCTGCTCGATTGGGGTGCGGTCCCAATAGAAAAAGAGAGGCATTGCAATCGCCCATACGACGCCAACTAGGATAAAACCCGTGATTTGACCTCCGGGACCCCATCCTCCAGCCCCTAATCGAATGCCAGCCTCATAGGAAAGGGGGCCAGAAATAGCGCCCAATACGGCTGCCCAGATGGGTCTACCCCGCAACCAAGATAAGGAACCGTTTACGGTAGTGGCCACTAACACCCAAAGAGTCCACATCCATAAAGGGGATAGAAAGGGAGAAGGCCAATCATCTCGGAAATCCAAGTAGCCTAAATACATGATGAGGGAGTCAGTACAAATTCCAAAGAAGAGGGCTTTTAATAGGAGGCTCAATTCGGCTCTAGGGGATGGAGAGCGCCATGCATGAAACGCTATATAGGCCAAAGTACCAATTACCGGCCATAGCACCTGCTGATTAGCTGCACCCAATACACAAGCAAACCAACCAGCTTGAAAAAAGACAAAGTTCCAAAATTTAGCCATATATGAATTCTAGCCAGCCTAAGAAAAAAGCCACTGCCGGTGGGCAATGGCCTGTAGATTTGGTGGCGAATCAGGGATTTGAACCCCGGACCTGCGGATTATGATTCCGTCGCTCTAACCAGCTGAGCTAATTCGCCGAACTGATGATTATAAAACAATAGAAGGGGTGCTGTCTAAATGAAGCTGACTGTGCTGATAACGCTGATTAGTTTCGCCGCTACCTTACGCAAACCTCATCTAACCTCTATTTAAAAGCGATCGGGACCTAAAAGTAGCGGGGGGGGAGAAATCACTTATAGTTATAAAAAATATAAAGGGGTTGTTGTGAAACTATTGGTAACACTAATCTTTGTTAGCGCACTAATTGCTTGCTCGCAAAAACCTGACAACCTCACGCTAAGCTGTTACGGCGCCGTTATTAAGACGGAAGCAAAAAAAGAAATTGTTACACCTCAGGTGACGCGAACCTACAAGATTAAAGATTACAAAATCGATGATTATGAGTGTACCCAGCAATCCAACATCATTAGCTGCAATTTGATCAAAGAGTCCAACGGGGCAAGGCAGCGTAAACGTATTATTTACAATACAATTACGCTCTCATTTGCCGAAATTGATGCCACTTGGTCTATTGGTGAAAAGATAAACCCTAACGAACGCACTATTGCTCGAGCAGAATTTATTGGTAGATGCGAAAAGCCGATCCTGAATTAAAAGAATGACGTAGCTTAGTTACAAGCAAAGTATTCAGTAAACTTCGCTTGCGCTGCTCTTTGTGCCATCAATTCGAATCGGCTACGAATACTATTTCTCACGAAATACTCAATCACCAGGGATGGAATGATGGAGTGCGGCTCCACAATCGCTTCATACCTAAAAAGCGTCTTATCCTTTCCCTCGCTAAGCCTCCAAGACCCTCGATATTGTTTGTTATCACCGCTTAGCTGCTCAAAAGTAATCAGTTTATTTGGGGTCTCTGTGTATTCCATGAGTGATTTCATTTCAACCGGAAAAAAGAGTATCTGCTCTCTAATTAACCTTTGAACACGTACTTTATTACGAGTCCGTGATATCACTTTCGATTCAACAATCCCAGGAATACTCTTGGCCCCCTCATAGTCAGTAATAAAAGCATAGGCAGCACAGATATCGATTGGCACTGCATAACTAGCCTGAATTTTGAAGTATCCATCTTCTGAAATGACACTTACTTGCACATCATATGGATTCGCATTTTCTTGTGCGTGACTATGCAGTGCGCTGATAAATAAGAATAGGCAAACAATCCATTTCATCATTTAATTTTCATACTAAATTGTAAAGGCAGGATTTTGACCTGACATATTCTCTCTTGACTTAGATATTGAGGGTGCCTAGATGCTCCGCTGTTCATATGACAAGTTTATGAATCTAGTCAATAGCTGTCATATTCGATCCTCAAAAATAAGAGTGCATTATGAGGCTTAAAGTGCAATGAGTTTGCTCTAAAGAATCGATCTTGGCACCCTTTTTCTAAGAAATAGCTCATTTACTCTAATCTGCAGCTACCCTTCTAAGAAATCGTAATATAGATGCATGAAAAGAGATTTCCAAAAACGGCTTGTCTTAGTGTTCTTGAGTGTTTTGATGCCTCTTGGCGCTTCTGCAGCCCAAATCTTCATTACTAACTATCCATCAGAAGCCAATGCTAAGGTCTTTGTTACAAAGTACCCGTCTGAAGCGAACTGCATCGTCTACGAAACCCAATACTCCAGCGACAAGGAACCAGGGGTATGGTTTTATACAAAATATAAAAGTGATGCGCGAGCCACTATCTACTACACCCAATACAAATCCGATGCCGACCTTATTGTGTATTTCACAAAATACAAAAGTGATGCACGCTGCCGTTACTAACAAAGAAACTTAAAGCATGAAACTCATTTCAATTTCAGTAGGAAAAGTTTTGCCTTTGTTTGGCAATCACCACCCCGATTACAAATTAGTCGCTTCGGCAATTCATAAAAAGAGTATTAGTAATTTACAAAATCCCATTTCAGTTGAAATTACTACTCTTGGAGTGCAGAGTGATGAGCAGGCTGACTTGAATGTTCATGGTGGCATTGAAAAAGCGATCTACGTCTATCCAGCCGAACACTACGCTTTTTGGAACGAGCTACTCAGCCGTGAAACTAAAAAAGAAGTTGCTCTCCAACATGGAGCTATCGGAGAAAACTTCACCATCGAAGGTTTGCTCGAGAGCGAGGTCTACGTTGGCGATGCATTACTGATTGGCGATCTAGAATTTTCTGTAGTCAAACTGCGTGAACCCTGCTTTAAGTTCAATGCAGCAGTGGGCTATAAAGGTGCTAGTAAAGCGATGCTCCAGTCGGGCTTTAGTGGCTGGTATCTCAGAGTCATCAAGACTGGCATCTTGGCTGCCGGAGCACAGATTACTCTTGTTCCTGGAGCAAGAGATATTTCAATTGCTCAGCAAAATCAAAAGTTACTAAACAATCGCAATCAAAAAGATTTGTGGGAATAAAAAAGCCCGATCATTTTGTGATCGGGCTTTTAGATACTACAAACTAAAGATGCTTTACATCTAATTAGTCACGTGCATAGATATCTACATCTTTGGTTTCTTTAACAAACAGTACACCGATTACCAATGTCATCGTAGCGATAATGATTGGATACCAGAGACCGTAGTAAATATTACCGTTCTGCGCAACCAAGGCGAAGGAGATCGTTGGCAACAAGCCACCGAACCAACCGTTACCAATATGGTATGGCAAGGACATCGAGGTGTAGCGAATCCGAGTTGGGAACATCTCAACGAGCATCGCTGCGATTGGGCCATAAACCATGGTTACCAAAATCACCAAAAATACTAACAAGGCCAATACCGCAACATGGTTAACCTCAGCTGGGTTAGCTTTAGCAGGGTAGCCGGCAGCATTCAATGCATCACGAATTTCTTTCTTGAACTCTGCATCTTTGGCTTTTGCATCTGCTGGAGCCATAGCCTTGGAGGAGTAGCCAGTGATTTCAGTATCGCCAATCTTCACAATCGCTGTACTACCAGCAGCACCGGCAACGGTGGAATAGCTAGCAGAGTTTGAAGCCATCACTTGTTTTGCGATATCGCAAGAGCTTGTGAACTTCGCAGTGCCGGTTGGGTTGAACTGGAAGGTACATTCAGTTGGATCAACCGTAATAGAAGCTGGTGCAGTTGCCATTGCCTTCTCTAACTGTGGGTTGGAGAAGTGAGTCAAGGCATTAAATACTGAAACTGGCGTATTTGGAATGTAAGTAATGATCGCCAATAACAAGCCGCCCATGATAATCACTTTACGGCCAATCTTGTCAGACAAGGCGCCAAATACTACGAAGAATGGTGTGCCGATAACCAATGAAGCAGCAATCAACAAGTTCGCAGTTTTAGCATCTACCTTCATCACTTGGGTGAGGTAGAACAAAGCATAGAACTGGCCTGTGTACCAAACCACTGCTTGACCTGCAACTAGACCAAACAATGCCAAGATCACGATCTTCAAGTTCTTCCATTGACCAAATGATTCTGTCAAAGGTGCTTTAGACAACTTACCTTCATCTTTCATCTTCTTGAAAGCTGGTGATTCATTCATGGACAAACGAATCCATACAGAAATTGCCAACAAAGCGATAGAAGCAATGAAAGGAACGCGCCAGCCCCAAACCTCAAAGTCTGGACCAGTGAATTCACGTGTAAACAAAATCACAAGCAAGGAGAGGAACAAACCCAGAGTAGCGGTTGTCTGAATCCAAGCTGTATATGCACCGCGCTTACCATGAGGGGCATGCTCTGCAACATAAGTAGCAGCACCACCGTACTCACCACCTAAGGCCAAACCTTGCAGCATACGCAATGCAATCAAGATGACTGGGGCAGCAACACCGATAGATGCATAGTTAGGCAGAATACCCACGATGAAGGTTGCGCCACCCATAAGCATAATAGTGACCAAGAAGGTGTACTTACGGCCAATCAAATCGCCTAAGCGGCCAAACACCAATGCGCCAAATGGACGCACGATGAAACCAGCGGCAAAAGCTAACAAGGCAAAAATGAAGGCAGAGCCAGCATCTAATCCTGAGAAGAACTGCTTGGCAATAACGGCAGCCAAAGAACCGTAAAGGTAAAAGTCATACCACTCAAAAACCGTACCTAAAGAGGAAGCAAAAATAACTTTGCGCTCTGCAGCGGTCATTGGGGCTGCTTTAGTTGATGTTGACATCAGTAGCTCCTAACTATTTATAGAAATAAAAAAACAACTCGTCGATTATCCTTAAAAAAATTCAAAGAAATCCAACACTTAGGGTAATTACTCATGAAATTCAGTCGGGGTATTCCCGAAAACTGCATATTTAATGCAATACACTTAATCCATGATGACATCATGGATTTGCACTATTTCATAGCAAGTTGCCCAATCAAGGTGCATATTCGAAAAACCAAGTGCAACACCCAGAATTTGTCTATTTGCACTTCGATTTAATAGTCTCTGAAGTTATTAAAAAGGCATAGCTCAATATGCCGCCAAAAATATTACATAAGGAGCATTTCAAATGAAAAGACGTGACTTTCTAGGTAAAACCGCAATCGGCGCTGCTGCTGGAGTATTGGCTGCACCCGCCATTGCACAATCTATGCCAGAAGTGAAGTGGCGCTGCGCCTCTAGCTTTCCTAAAAGCCTAGACACCATTTACGGTGGTGGTGAATTTATCTCCAAGCGAGTAGCCGCACTGACCGATGGCAAGTTCCAAATTCGTATTTTTGGTGCAGGTGAAATCGTCCCAGCCTTCGGTACGGTTGATGCAGTACAACAGGGTACTGTGGAATGTACTCATACTGCCGGCTACTACTTTGTAGGCAAAAATAAAACGTTCGCTTTTGATACGACCGTTCCGTTTGGTATGAATCAGCGCCAGCAAAATGCTTGGATGTATTGGGGCGGTGGCTTGAAACTCCAACGCGAGTTCTTGCGTGACTACAACATTATTTCTTTCCCAGCAGGTAACACCGGCACTCAAATGGGTGGCTGGTTTAAAAAACCAGTGAAGACTGTTGCTGACCTAAAAGGTCTGAAGATGCGTATTGCCGGTCTTGGTGGCGAAGTGATGTCCCGCTTAGGCGCAATTCCACAACAGATTGCCGGTGGCGATATTTATCCAGCGCTTGAAAAGGGTGTGATTGATGCGGCTGAGTGGGTTGGTCCTTACGACGATGAAAAACTAGGCTTTTACAAAATTGCTCCTTACTACTACTACCCAGGATGGTGGGAAGCTTGTTCGATGTACTCCATGTATGTCAACATCAAAGAATGGGAAAAGTTACCTAAGCAATATCAAGAAGCTTTGGCCTCAGCATGTGCGGAGTGCAACATTGACATGATGGCCGAGTACGACTACAAAAACCCAATCGCTTTGCAAAGCTTAATTAAGAATGGTGTGAAGCTGCAATCTTATTCAACAGACATTATGAAAGCGGCATCCAATGCGGCATTCGAAATGTATGAAGAAGAAGCAGCCAAGAATCCATCATTCAAGAAGATTTACGAACCTTGGAAAAAATTCCGCAACGATCAAATGCTGTGGAATAAAGTTGCTGAGCAAACACTGATGAGCTTCATGTTGACTAATCCAGTCAAATAAGGACTTATTGAGAATCTGATATGCCAAAACAATTTTTAGTTTTTGCAAGTTTCGTTGATCGTTTAAATGACCGTTTTGGTGTATTAGCGAGTTGGATGGTATTGATAGCTGTACTGGTCAGCACAGGAAATGCGCTGATTCGGTATGGCTTCAATGTCAGCTCCAATGGCTGGCTTGAAGCGCAGTGGTATTTATTCGCTGGTATGGTGATGTTTGGTGCTGCAACAACTTTTCGTCTCAATGAACACGTGCGAGTAGACGTGCTTTATGCAATGTACCCCAACAAATTTCGACTCTGGTTAGACTTTTGGGGTGGCATTGTTTTCTTCTTACCGGTAACAATCATCATTGGTTACTACTCTTGGGAATTTTTTATTACCTCGGTAATTCAAAATGAAACCTCGAGCAATCCTGGTGGTCTGATTCGTTGGCCAGTGCGTGGCGTGATTACTTTGGGCTTTTTCTTATTAACACTCCAAGGTATCTCAGAAATTATCAAACGCTACGCTGCCATTATTGGCATGATTCAAATCGATCCTAAGTACGAAAGACCGCTCCAATGATTAGCCATGAATTGATGGCCCCCATCATGTTTGGGGGCTTGATTGTATTTTTGTTGCTTGGATATCCAGCCGCTTTCTCTCTTGGCGCGGTTGGCTTATTCTTTTCTTTTATCGGCATCGAAATGGGCATGTTTCAGCCCACTTTCTTGCAAGCGCTACCAGACCGAGTCTTTGGCATTCTCTCGAATGACTTGTTACTCTCTATTCCCTTCTTCACCTTCATGGGTGCAATTCTGGAGAAGTGCGGGTTAGCAGAAGACATGCTCGAAGGTTTGGGTCAATTGTTTGGCCCAATCCGTGGTGGTCTAGCGTATGCCGTCATCATTGTTGGTGCGATTCTGGGTGCGATTACTGGGACTGTTGCTGCATCAGTAATTGCGATGGGCTTAATCTCTCTGCCAATCATGCTGCGCTACGGTTATAACCCACGTGTTGCAACGGGTGTGATTGCAGCCTCTGGAACCATTACTCAACTCATCCCACCATCACTCGTATTGATTGTGCTGGCTGACCAGTTAGGCAAGTCGGTTGGCGATATGTATGCTGGCGCCATTGGACCTTCCATCATTCAAGTAGTGCTGTTCTGTTTGTTTATTTTCTTTTTATCTATTTTTAGACCGCAAGATGTGCCAGCACTTCCACCTGAAGCGCGTCCAAAAATTGACTGGAAATTATTCAAGCGAATCTTGTGGGGCATTGTTCCCTCAATCGCACTCATCTTCTTAGTATTGGGAACCATCTTGATGGGTCTGGCTACGCCTACTGAAGGTGGAGCCATGGGGTCTGTAGGAGCTTTAGTTCTCGCTGCCATGAATAAGCGCCTAGAGAAACCGCTAGTCTGGGAGGCAATGACTTCCACGATGCGCATCAATGCCATGGTGATCTTCATTCTGATTGGCTCTACGGTATTTGGCTTAGCATTCCGCGGCGTTGATGGGGACCTCTGGATTGAGAATCTCTTATCAGGTCTACCAGGCGGTCAAGTAGGCTTCTTGATTGTGGTGAACTTGTTTGTCTTCTTCTTAGCCTTCTTCCTAGACTATTTTGAAATCGCCTTCATCATCATTCCATTATTAGCTCCAGTTGCGGAAAAGCTTGGCATTGACCTGATTTGGTTTGGCGTACTTCTCGGCGCCAATATGCAGACCTCATTCATGCATCCTCCATTTGGCTTCGCGCTGTTTTACCTGCGAGGGGTAGCACCAAAATCACTCAAGAGCTCTGATATTTACTATGGGGCCCTGCCTTGGGTTGGTTTGCAACTGATTCTGGTGGCCATCATCATCTTTATCCCAGAAACAGTGACCTACTTTGTTGATAAGCCAGCCGCTGTCTTTGATGCCAATGGCCCCTCCGTTGATCCATTGGCTGGCGTTGAACAAAATGAGATCACAGTAGACTCTAGTTCAGAGATCGAGCGACAATTGCGAGAAAATAAATAATATAAAAGCAGTAGAAAAAATAGAGGGGTTTTGCAATGCAAGCAAAGTGGGGCATTCAGGGGATGGCGGTAGCGCCGCACTCCCTCGCTTCTGAATCAGCTTTAGCAGTTCTTCGTGAAGGTGGCAATGCATTAGAGGCAATGGTAGCTGCAGCAGCAACCATTGCTGTTGTCTACCCACATATGAATTCCATTGGTGGCGACTCTTTTTGGGTGATCCATTCACCAGGCAAAGCCATGGGCGGTATTGATGCCTGCGGTGCGGCAGCTGGCTTAGCAAGCAAGCAGTGGTATGCCGAGCGTGGCATTACCAAAGCGATTCCTTTTCGTGGACCAGTAGCAGCAAACACCGTTGCCGGCACTATCTCTGGTTGGGGTGCTGCGCACAAACTCTCAAAACAAGGTCTTGGCGGAAAGATCCCTTTATCGCGTCTGCTAGCGGATGCGATTCATTACGCTGAAGCTGGCGTACCAGTAACTTATAGCCAATCAAGCCTGACTGCTAAAAAGCGTGAAGAGCTCAATCCCATTCCAGGATTTGCTAAAACATTTTTAGTGAATGGCAAAGCGCCAGCTGTGGGCAGCATCTTTAAACAAGCGCGCCTAGCTAAAACCTTACGGCAAATTGCCGCCAAAGGAACAGATGATTTTTACCGTGGCGATCTTGCAGATTTATTAGGCAAAGAACTCACGGATATTGGTAGCCCCCTGCGTTTAAGAGATCTACATCGTCATCGTGCCAAACTCATTGATCCGCTGGAACTTAAACACAGCCTGGGTAATGTCTACAACATGGTGCCACCTACCCAAGGCGTTGTGTCACTCATGATCATCGGCATCTTGGATCAACTCAATCTCAAGCGCTTCAAGGTCGATAGCACTGAATATGTTCATCATTGCGTTGAAGCGACTAAGCAAGCATTTAAGATTCGAGATCAGTTTGTCACCGACCCCGCTTACATGACAAAAAATGCGCAGTCTTTTTTATCGCCAGCATTTCTGAAAAGGTTAGCTAAAAATATAGATCCAAACAAAGCTTTACCCTGGGGTCAAGGCAAGGGACCAGCCGACACAATCTGGATGGGCGTGATTGATGGTGACGGTAACTGCGTCTCTTTCATTCAAAGTATTTATCACGAGTTTGGCGCTGGCATTGTATTGCCTCAATCAGGAGTGAATTGGCAAAACCGAGGTTGCAGTTTCTCTTTAGATCCCAAGACACTCAATCATCTCGAACCCTATCGCAAACCTTTTCACACACTCAATCCTGCGATGGCTCTATTTAAAGATGGCCGCTCGATGGTCTATGGAACGATGGGTGGAGATGGTCAACCGCAAACTCAATGTGCCGTATTTACTCGTACAGCAACGTATGGACTGGATCCACAAGATGCGATTAGTCGTCCACGCTGGCTACTAGGGAGAACTTGGGGCCAAACTAGCGACAGCCTGAAATTAGAATCTCGCTTTAGCCCATGGGTTGCAAAAGAATTACATGCGATGGGTCATGAAATTGAGATGCTCGATGCTTTTGATGAAACCGTAGGTCACGCAGGTTGCATCATTCGCGAACCATCTGGCACTCTCCGCGGGGGCTGGGATCCTCGCAGCGACGGTGCCGTTAGCGCGTTTTAGTAATCCATATTTTGGGTACGCGCAGATCCCAATAAATAGCGGCTGCGCGTAAACCAAAGATTCCTAACATACAAAGCACGGAACCCTCAATCGCATACTGAGGCATGAAGTTCAATACCAGCACATAGGCACAACAACCCAGTGTTACCGGAATCGCATAGAGCTCATGAGACATGATCAGTGTTTTTCTACCGGCCAATACGTCGCGTATTAAGCCACCGCCTATTGCCGTAATCACCCCCAAGATAACAGGCGCAACAGGCAAGCCAAAATCCATACCCCAGGCCTTGTCTGCCCCCTGAATCGCAAATAGGGCGGCACCAAAACCATCGATATACAACATCCAGCGATATATCTGTGGTTGGGTAAAAAAAGACTCAGCAAAAAATGTCAATACGCTCGCACCCAATGCAAGCCAAACATAAATCTGTCCTTCAGACCAAAAGATAGGGGCTTCCAAGATAATGTCTCGAATAGTCCCCCCGCCTATTGCAGTGATCAAAC
Source organism: Polynucleobacter sp. UB-Siik-W21 (assembly GCF_018687415.1). Lineage (NCBI taxonomy): Bacteria > Pseudomonadati > Pseudomonadota > Betaproteobacteria > Burkholderiales > Burkholderiaceae > Polynucleobacter > Polynucleobacter sp. UB-Siik-W21. Next base: position 1,859,569 of record NZ_CP061289.1, read on the forward strand.
CAAGTACTAAAACACCAAAAAGATCGACTCCACGATCGGCAATAGCCAATACGCCAGTGACCGCAAAGGCCATGGTTGCAATGATGCCAATCCAAAAATGAATTTCGTACATAAGAAATAGTCTAAAGCAATTGAAAGACCCTTCTCGCCAATTTACTTCATGAATATACTGTTAGCCATGAATATAACGAAAGCATCTCCATGAAACCCCAGCTCTATAGCTATTGGCGTAGCTCTGCTGCCTTCCGTGTTCGTATCGCATTGAATATCAAAGGTGTGGACTATGAAGTGCTGCCAGTACACCTAAACAAAAATGGTGGCGAGCAACTATCTGAGGCGTATACCAGCAAAAATCCCAATCGCCTTGTGCCCTTATTTGACGATGGAAAAAATAGCATCCATCAATCACTTGCCATCATTGAGTACCTTGATGAGATTGCGCCTCAACCGGCTTTGCTACCAAGCTCACCGATCGATCGCGCTTGGGTACGTTCCTTGGCCATGGATATCGCTATTGATATTCATCCCATTAGTAATTTACGAGTACTACGCTACTTAATTAAACAAGTTGGCGCCAGTAATGAAGCAAAGGATGCCTGGTATCAACATTGGATCAAGTTAGGGCTTGCCAGCGTTGAAAAACAATTATGTAACGATCCACGCCTTGGGCGTTTTGCTTTTGGTGATCAACCAGGCCTGATTGATATTTGTTTAGTGCCGCAAATATTTAATGCCTTAAGCACCAAGATAGATATGAGCCCATACCCTACTCTCATGAAAATCTTCCATGAGTGCATGAATTTACCTGCGTTTATAGATGCTTCATGGGAGAAACAAATTGATGCAGAAGGGCCAAACCCCTCTATTTGATTGGTGATTCCATCATCTTGACTAAGGCATGAACAGATTCGTTATACGGCGTCGTAATTCCATGCCGCTTACCTAGCTCGACAATATAGCCATTTAAGAAATCAATCTCTGTCATTTTTCCTCTAGCCAGATCCTGGGCAGTTGAGGAAACCTGAGTAGCCATAGTGCTAGCAATAGAAGCATTTGCCGCGAGTGCCTCTGACATCGTGATATTAACATCTTCAAGCTCAGCAATTGCAAGAAACTCTTTGGTAATTTCTTCAATCAGTTTCACAATGCCAGGGGACTTCACCATCTCCCCATACGCAATCTGACCAATCCCAGAAATCGCATTGAAAGAACAGTTCACCAAAAACTTGAGCCACATATCTCTTTTAATCTGCGGCGCAATCGAACACGGAACCTTTGCCCCTTCAAATAACTTACAAATCTCTAGAAGCCCTTGATCGCCTTGAGGAACGGTGTTTGATGGATCACCAATCAGCAACTCACCTCTACCATGATGTTTCATAGTTCTTTGATCAATCATCCCTGCAGCAACATAGACCACCGCCGCATAAACCGGATTCACAATGATTTTGGTAGCAATATCAATATTGGCTACCCCATTTTGCAAACTGAGGATTACTGCCTTACTTGGCAAAATAGATTTAATTTCTGCAAGCGTGCGTTCTGTATCGAGCGACTTCACACTGAGTAAAACTAAATCGGCATCACTCAGAATAGCAAGATCAGAGCTTGCTTTGACCGCAATCGTTTCATGAAATGCTTTGCAATCCATCTGCAAGCCAGATTCATTGAGGGCCGTGGCACGCTCAGGCCTGGCTATAAAAGTAACATCATGATGTGCACGGGCTAACATGCCACCAAAGTAACACCCTACTGCACCCGCACCTAAGACGTATATTTTTTGATTACTTTGTGTTTTATAAATCAAGGACCAGTGTTCCGATTTTGATATGAGAGATACAGGGAGTTAAGTACTCCTGATGCTCGGCATCACTCAAAATACAATCTCCGTGCTCTACATCACCACTGATATATCTTGTCTTACATGTACCACATAAACCTGATTGGCAAGAAGTCGGTATCTCAATGCCTGATCTTGCCAAAGCATCGATAATGGACTCGTCTCGCGTGACATTTATTTTTTGGCCAGTACTCTGAACCTCAATCACTAGCCCTTCAGAGTCCGTGCTGGAAATTTTATTCACTTTTTTGTCTCACTCCACATCAAGAATGGGCTGCGATTGCAGCCCATCTCTTCTGACCTATAGATTAATGCTTAAACTGTGCTTTGGCAGTTTGCTCAAGCTCTTCCATTTTTTGCTTCACAAAGTCAGAGCGCTCTTTACCCTTGTACTGCTCGCTTTCGGTGAGAATGGCAATCACGCTCTTTGCAACAAAGCGTCTTTGCGCTACTTCTTCTTCAGTCGTGGCGCCAATTGGCAACTCAAATACATTACCTGAACAATAGCTATTGGGTGCGCCATTCAATTCCTTTAACCACTCAGCAAAGGCTTCTGCGCTTGCCGCTGGATTAGAGCCACGAACGGCATCACGCAACATCTTCCTAAATAAATAAGGGCCTGCATCAAACTTTGTTGGATTCTCAAGCGCATGAATAGCGATTGGTCTCTGACTAATGATGGCCTCGTAATCACCAGGTGCATATTGAGCCATCTTGTAATTAGATCGCGCCCTATGGTCTGCTGGAATATCCACAATATCGTTAATCGTGTGATTGCCAAAACGCTCAGCTCTTCGCAAGGCAACCTGACCATCTAAGAAGTCGATTGACTCATACCCGACCAGCTCTTTTTGTCCGATACCGCGAGTATCAATACCAGGGCCCATCACGCGCCAGCCAATCATCTTGCTATTAAAGTCGTCGACTGGAACTGTCCAACGGATGATATGGAAACGACTAAATAATTTTTTATTGGAGCCATCTTCAGAGGTATAGGCATGCAAGCTCAGATTTGGCAATACCTGGTGCTGAACGCGAATAAATAATTTTTCGTTATTAACACGACGCGCACCTGAACAAGCTAAGCCTCGGCCACCATGAATTGGCACAAACTGCATATCAGGGTGTACTTCCATCGTTGGGGAGCCCACTTCATCAAAAGTTGTACCTTGAAAATGGCCACCTACTACGTTTTTTGCAGCATGCAATTCTGCTGTATGGAAGTTATCGGCAGCATTGTCTTGTACTTGTAACCAATTACAGTGCTGGAAGTTGCTATAGGGCACCAGTTCATCGCCGGGGGCTACCGTGAAATCAGACTCCCACTCTGGAAATGGTGGCTCTTTATCGGGAGGTCCCATATAAGCAAATACCAAACCATTTCTTTCAAATGCTTTGTAAGCACCTTGCTGAATCGAGCAGGCATATTTTTCTGCTTCAGCTTCCTCGCCCTTAGGGAAGGGTGCATTCAAACAAGTGCCATCCACATCAAATACCATACCGTGATAGCAGCACTTAATACCGTGTTCTTGAATTTGCCCATATTCAAGTGAAGCGCCACGATGCACGCAATGGGCATGCAATACACCCACGCTTCCGCTACCATCACGAAACGCCACTAACTCTTCACCTAAGATGGTTAAAAATTTTGGAGTGTCAGTCAATTCAATTGACATGCATACCGGATGCCAAAAACCACGCATATACTCACCCATCGGTGTGCCGGGACCAACTTCTGTAAGCTCGGGATCATGCCCTGGAACTTTATTGGTGTAGTAGCCACCATAAGGAACTAATTTCTTAGGCGTTGCAGATCCTGCGGATGCGCCGACCTTTTTCTCCGCTTGTTCCTGTTTACTTGTCATTACTGAGACTCCTGTTGTAACTAGCTATATCTAAAACTGTTCAATTAATCAAACATATCTGGCTGGTTTTCTTTTAGATAACCCCAGATTGGCTGGAAATGCAACCAACCAATATATTCGCTGCCCACGTGTTCACGGCTATAGCGTGCAGTTTCTGGCGATAGCAACACAGGCTTAACACCTGTAGCCTCAACCATCATCTGCTGCTTACAACAACGCTCTAAAGCGATAAACCAGAACGCTGCAGCTTCAATACTATGACGACTTACTGTTAACAAGCCATGATTACGGTGAATAATCGCTTTCACTTTTTTCAAAGAACCTGCTACGTTGTAGCCAGAATTATCCTCAACTGCTACTTGACCAGCCTGTTCCGCTAAAACCATATGGTCTTCAAAGAATGCTGCGGCATCTTGAGAGATTGGATCCAATGGTTTACCTAGTGCCGCAAAGGCTGTGCCATAGACTGTATGTGCATGACACATAGCCACGATATCGGGATGTTTTTCATGAACTGCTGCGTGCAATACAAATCCAGCACGATTCAATGCATGCTTACCCTCCAAAATATTGCCTTCATGGTCTGCCAAGATTAAGTTAGACACTTTTACTTGATCAAAATGCACTGCCATTGGATTCGTCCAGTACAGATTTGGATGTTCCGGATCACGCACAGTTAAATGTCCTGCAAATCCATAATCAAACTTTTCTAAGGCGAATGCTCGGCAAGCAGCAACCAATCGCTCCTTGAGATGCTGACGTTCCTCAGCAAAACTATTGAATTTTGCTTGGTAGGGAAAAATCTGGGATTTGTCTTCAGGTTGATAAATAGACTCTCTGTCGCCCAAGTCCAATTTACGTTCTTTCTCCATTACCTCAGCCATGTGAATTCCTTTTTCTGTAATTGAAGCGAATTTGGTGTTTTGAGAACACTCAAACTATAACCAAGCCGTAATCATCGGCTTTCCCGAGGGTTTTGACAAACGATAACCATTCATGAATAGATGAATGAAAATCATGTATATTCTATTTACATGAGAAAAATACCAAATTATGTACTTTTGCGAGCTTTTGAAGCGGCTGCACGCCTCGAAAGCTTTACTTTGGCTGCTCATGAGCTACATCTCACACAGTCAGCCATTAGCCATCAAATTAAAGAGCTTGAAGACTATTTTGGTAAGCCGCTATTTTTGCGAAAGAACCGTAAAGTTGAGCCAACAGCTGAAGGGCGGCGTTTATTAGATTCACTCTCCAGAGTATTTGATGTCATTGAAGCAGCATGCAATGAAGTAACCCTTGCTCCAAACTCACAAGTTCTTGCCTTGCACTGCTCACCCAGTTTTGCAGCCAAATGGCTCAGTCCAAGACTGCCAGAGTTCATTAAAGATAATCCTGATATCACCATTCGACTCACTTCCGGAGCTGAGCCCATTGACCTATTGCGCAATCAAGAAATTGATATTGCCATCTCTTATCAATCGACTCATGAAGGCCCAGGAATTACTTCCCTATCTTTAGGCGAAGAAAACATTGTGCCACTATGCTCTCCTGAATTAATTGACCCAAGAATTCCAGTAGAAGAATTAATGAGTAAATTAACCTTGATTGAGTCTTCACTTAATCACCATACCTGGGAGCAATGGTTTGAGATTAATCATCTCAAAAACCCATCGACACGGAAGATGTCATTTGATCGTGCAGCCCTTTCTGTATCGGCTGCAGTAGATGGCATCGGTGCCGTGCTTGAGAGTGTGCGCTTTGCCGAAAGAGAACTATCGCGTGGAGAGCTTATGGAACTGGGCAAAGGTATCTTTTTACCGACTACCGATAGAACCCATTTTTTATCCTATCGGTCAAATACTAAAAACAGTCAAAAAATTAAAGTCTTCAAAGACTGGATATGCATTAAGGCTGGTGTTGCTACAAGCTAAAGTAATGGCTCATTTATTAGCTAAACATTTTTTCCATTTCACGACGAAATTGAATGGCTTGCTTAGTGGCATCGTAATCTACATCACTCCAGCACACTGGCTTTCCTGCTGGAATATCCTTATTCAATACCATGTTGTGAGCCAAACCAATAGGTAGAGCTCCGAGCTTTAATGAATCTGAGGCAGTCATCAGTTTTCCGTAGACAGTGAAGCCACCCTCTCCATCCAACTTCTCGCCCGCTTTGAGCGTACGCTTAGCGGTAGCCACTACATCACCCTTCCAATCGCCAGTCGCTCCAGTAGCCTCTCCACGTACCGCAATATTGGCTACTGAAATACCCAACTCCAGACCGATCAAGTGATAAGGCTTATACATCGCTGCATATTGACCGGTGTTATCTGTTTTTAGGCCGTATTGTGAGAAGCAATCAATCACATATTGACTGGGCGCTTCAAACACTGCAAAAACACCCCAACGTAAATCCCTAAATACCGGACGCCCATCTCTCTCAACTGAAGATACCACCTCAACAGTTCCTTTTTGAGTCAGGATCCCACCTTCGGAAATCGGTCGAAAAATATGTGGCAAGTCGTCCACTCCACAAGGTGGAAACTCTAATCCATTGCTTGGCGGATTTAAGTCGCAAGCGTTTGATACTGCAGCCATTTCCAGCGCGGATTTCGTGCCATCCAAAAAGGAATTGAACATTTGCGCATTGAAGTCACCGCCAGCAACTTGCTCCTCAGAAAATCCATAGTGACCCCAAACGGTATCGGGTGTGGACTGATGATAGATAGGTAAATATTTAGTGCCCTTACCTGCACACACCACTTCTAAGCCAATCGTTCTTGCCCAATCCACCAGCTCCGCAATAAGAGCAGGCTGATCTCCAGAAGCCATCGAGTAAATCACGCCCGCCTCTGCTGCTTTGCGTGCCAGTAATGGTCCTGCCAAAACATCTGCTTCTACATTGACCATAATGATGTGCTTGCGATGATCAAAACAAAGCAGGGCATGTCGAATACCAGCAGCAGGGCTGCCTGTAGAGTCGATCACAATATCAACGTGCTCACTAGCGATCATTCTTTCTGCATCATCAGTCACAAAAGTGGCGCCCGACTTAGCAGCATCTTGCAGTGATGTAGCGCTATAGCGAGGTGCATCCCAGCCTACCCTAGCCAGCGATTCTTTGGCGCGCGCAGGAGAAAGGTCAGCCACCGCAACCAAATGAATGCCTGGAGTACGCGGTACTTGTGAGAGATACATGGAGCCAAATTTACCAGCGCCAATGATGCCTACACGCACGGGGTTATTGTTAGCAGCGCGTGCTTTGAGCTTTTGAATCAGGGACATCTAAAAATCTCCAGTAAATTCAGTAATCAAAAATAGTGAAGTCATCATAAGGCATCAAGAGTAAATATTATTTTTTCAATGATGCTTGCGCTACCTTATAAATGCTATTTGCATTGACGCCGAAATACTCACGTAAGGCAGCTCTTGTATCACTTCTACCGAAACCATCCGTACCGAGCGTGATGTAACTTCTATCTTCTGGAATATAGGCACGTATGCTTTCTGGTAAAGCATGGACATAGTCAGTTGCCGCAATAATCGGGCCATAACCTTGTGTTAGAACCTGGCTAATAAATGCCTGCTCAACATCAGCCTCACCTGAAAGTCTTGCTTGCTCTTTTGCCTTACCATCCCTTGCTAACTCACTCCAACTAGTCACGCTAAATACATCAACATGGATACCAGAATGAACAAGCATCTCTGCCGCTTTTAATACCTCGGTCATGATGGCACCGGAACCCAGCAAACTCACATAAGAATTACCATCACCCTTGGTGGCCTTCATTGTCTTGAACTTATAGCACCCACGAATAACGCCCTCAGTTACGTTCTCAGGCAAATCGGGTTGGGCGTAGTTTTCATTCATAAGGGTGATGTAATAAAACAAATCTTTTTGATCAACTAGCATGTCCCGCATACCTTGATCCACAATCACCGCCAACTCACCAGCAAAGGCAGGATCATAAGCCTTGCAATTCGGAATGGTTGCAGCAACGAGTTGGCTACTACCATCTTGGTGCTGCAGGCCTTCGCCACCTAATGTTGTTCTACCAGAGGTTGCGCCCAACAAAAATCCCCTAGCACGTTGATCAGCAGCCGCCCAGATCGCATCGCCAATTCTCTGAAAGCCAAACATCGAGTAATAAATATAAAAAGGCAACATTGCAATTCCGTGGACGCTATAGCTAGTTGCTGCAGCAGTCCAGCTTGCAATGGCTCCAGCCTCACTAATACCCTCTTCCAAAATTTGTCCATCCAATGCCTCGCGATAGCTAAGCACGGAACCAATATCTTCTGGTTCATAGCGTTGGCCAACACTGGAGTAAATACCAACCTGCTTAAATAGATTGGCCATACCAAATGTGCGCGCTTCATCTGCAACAATGGGTACCACTCTAGGTCCCAACTGTTTATCTTTTAGCAAATTTCCAAGCATGCGCACAAAAGCCATCGTTGTGGACATCTCTTTATCTTCAGCCTTGATGGCAAAAGCTGCATATGAAGTGATATCAGGCACATTGAGCTTGTCGCATTCTGAATAGCGCTTAGGTAGATGTCCGCCAAGCTGATTGCGCTGATCTTTTAGATATTTGAGCTCCTCGCTATTCTCATCAGGCCTAAAGAAAGTGAGGCTAGTAGCCTGTTCATCGGTCAATGGTAAGTTAAAGCGATTACGATATTCGATCAAAGCCTCATCATCTAACTTTTTCTGGCTATGGGTAGTCATTTTTCCTTGGCCAGCATTGCCCATGCCATACCCTTTTTTGGTATGGGCCAAGATCACGGTAGGTTGACCTACATGGTTGGCAGCGGCTTGATAAGCTGCATGGATTTTGACTAAATCATGACCGCCTCTTTTCAGTCGATCGATTTGCTCATCCGTCATTCCCTGAGCAAGGCGTGCTAATTCTTCATTTTGTCCAAAGAAATTTTTGCGATTAAAGCTGCCATCCTTTGCTGCAAATGTTTGCATTTGTCCATCGACAGTTTGTGCAAAAGCCTTGACTAGCGCTCCGGTAGTATCTCTTGCAAAAAGCCCATCCCAATCACTACCCCAAACTAATTTGATAACGTTCCAACCAGAACCTCTAAACAGTTTTTCGAGCTCATCAATAATTCTGCCGTTGCCACGTACTGGGCCATCCAAACGTTGTAGATTGCAATTGACCACCCAAACTAAGTTATCCAGCTTCTCTCTGGAGGCCAATGTCAGAGCACTCATACTTTCTGGCTCATCCATCTCGCCATCACCAAATACACCCCAGACTTTTCTAGTTGAGCAATCTAGTAATTTACGATCACTGAGGTAGCGCATAAAACGCGCATGATAAATCGAGCTAATCGGACCAATCCCCATTGAGCCTGTTGGAAACTGCCAAAAATCTGGCATTAACCAAGGATGTGGATAGCTTGATAAACCTCTTGCTCCTGATTCAGGCGCAGTAATCTCGCGTCTGTAATGGGCAAGATCATTTTCAGTAAGTCGTCCCTCTAAATAGGCGCGGGCATATACCCCTGGAGCGCTATGTGGCTGAAAGAAAACCAAGTCTCCACGCTCAGTAGCATCACCGCCCTCAGTCCTTGCGCGGAAAAAATGATTAAACCCAACCTCAAACAAATCTGCTGCACTAGCATAGCTTGCAATGTGACCACCCAATTCACCATAGGCTTCATTTGCTTTCGCGACCATTGCCAGCGCATTCCACCGCATGAGTGAAGCCAGCTTTTCTTCAATCGCAAGATCTCCTGGAAAAGGAGGCTGCTGATCCACTGGGATCGAGTTGATATAAGGTGTGACTAAATCAGGCACCCAATTAATTTGATTTTTGTTAGCCAGCTTTACTAAATTATCCAGAATGAATTTAGCCCGCGCACTATCGCCTGAAGCGAGCAAATCCATAAAGGCCTCATTCCACTCCGCGGTTTCTGCTGGATCAGTGTCGATGTGCTCTAGATTTAAATATTTTTTGATATCGGGAGCGTTCATGAAAAATTCCTCTGTAACTTTTTATGTTCTAAATTCATAACATCACCTTACGAAAATCACCCAATAATTTGGTGAGATGGGTAGTGAAGTGCGTAGCTAAGGCGCCGTCAATGACGCGATGATCAGCGGTCATGGATAGTGGGCAAATCAAACGTGAAACAAATTGTGAACCATTCCACACAGGCTTCGTGGCCGACTTATTCACCGCTAAAATAGCTACTTCGGGTGCATTCACAATGGGAGCGCAGTAGGTGCCACCAATACCGCCCAATGAAGAGATCGTAAAAGATGCGCCCTGCATCTGATCCGGCTTCAGCTTTCCTTCTCGAGCCAGCAGGGCTAATCCAGCAGTCTCTTTGGCGATCTCGCGAATACCTTTCTGATCGGCATTACGAATCACGGGTACGACGAGACCGCCTGCGGTATCTACTGCAAAGCCGATATGGAAATACTTTTTCAAAATAAGATCTTCGCCATCGAGCGAAGAATTCAATGTGGGGTACTGCTTGAGAGCAGCAACTACGGCTTTGATTAAGAATGCCAACAAAGTAATTTTTACTTCATCTTTTTGATTCTCTTTATTTAATGCGGCACGAAACTCTTCCAAATCAGTAATGTCAGCATCATCGTGATAGGTTACTGCCGGAATCATGACCCAATTACGCGCTAGATTGGCAGCTGAAACTTTCTGAATGCGACTGCGAGCTTGGCGTTCTATTTCTCCAAACTTTGTAAAGTCCACTTTAGGCCAAGGCAGAAGATTAAAACCTGCAATGCCATGACTCACTTGAGAAGGAACACGCTCTCTTGCCAACATGGAGTGCTTGATAAATTGCTGAACATCTTCTTTGGTAACTCGACCTCTTTGGCCACTACCGTGAACTTGCCCAATATCGACACCAAATTCACGTGCAAATTTTCTGGTGGATGGGCCAGCCCAAAACTCGGGCCCAGCAGCGGCTTGATCCCTTTCAATTTGTAGCAAATTCTCAACTCCAGGAAACCCAATCTCAATACCCACAACCCCTCCAACCATTCACGGGTGTTTCAATGACTTTATTGTGTTGGATTACAGGCAAAATAGGATGCTAATAATGAGATATAAATCCTAATTTTCAGCATAATATGCTGATATCAGTAATTTTTGAGGAATTTTATGAAGCTAGACCCCATAGATATCAGAATTTTGAACGAACTCCAGAATGATAGCTCCCATAGCAATGTGGAGCTATCTAAGCGGGTTCACCTATCCCCGTCACCGTGCCTCATGCGCGTCAAAGCATTGAAAGATAAAGGTGTCATCAGAAACTATGTTGCGCTGGCAGACCCCAAGGTTTTAGGGCTTGGCTTAAATGTCTTTATTTCTATTAGCCTGAAAGAGCAGTCTAAAGAAGCGTTGGCTGCATTTGAACAACGCATTTCTGAACACGATGAGGTTATGGAGTGCTATCTGATGACTGGTGATAGTGACTATCTTATCCGGGTGGCAGTAGCTGATATGGGTGCATTGGAAAAATTTATCCTGGAGCAATTAACGCCTATCCCTGGGATTGAAAAAATCCGCTCTAGCTTTGCCTTAAAACAAGTACGCTATAAAACTGCCTTACCATTACCAAAGTAAAAGCAGGGCAATATAGAATTTATCTGAGACACTATTAAGAAAGAAAGTAATGCCACACAAAAATAAAGTAGCACTCATCACTGGAGCAGGAGTAGGCATTGGAAGGGCAGCAGCTAAAGCGCTTCTTAAAGGAGGCTATCAGGTCGTTCTCACTGGGCGCAATCTAGAGAAACTAGAAAAGGCAATTATCGATATTGGCGGAACAAACGAAAACTGTCTTGCGATCACTTGCGATGTTGGACAGCCTGACCAAGTCAAGAAATTATTCGCCGCTCTAAAAGAACGCTTTGGACGCATTGACGTGCTTTTTAATAATGCAGGTATTGGCGCCCCAGCAATTCCGATGGAAGACTTGACATATGAGCAGTGGATGAATGTGGTGAATTCAAATCTCTGCGGCGCATTCTTGTGTTCTCAAGAAGCAATTCGCATGATGAAAGCGCAATCGCCTCAAGGTGGCAGAATTATTAATAATGGCTCAATCTCCGCACATGCACCAAGACCAATGTCAGCGCCCTATACAGCCACTAAACATGCGATTAGCGGCTTAACAAAAACAATTTCGCTTGATGGCCGCCCATTTAATATTGCTTGCGGTCAAATTGATATTGGTAATGCAGCAACCGAAATGACTGAGCGTATGGCTGCCGGAATCATGCAGGCCGATCAATCAATTAAAGTTGAGCCGCGGATGGATGTTGACCATGTTGGAGAAGCTGTTCTACACATGGCCCAACTTCCACTAGAGAGCAATATTCTCTCAATGACAATCATGGCTACCAACATGCCTTTTGTTGGCAGAGGTTAATTAAATTACCGTGGCTCAAATGATCATTAGCAGGGATAAGTCATGAAAAACTCGCATCGTCGTAAGGTACTTTCCCTGGTAATTGCTGCCACACTCTTACCCAGTTTTCATGCCATCTCTGCCCCAGATAATGATTATCCAAATCGCTCGATAAAACTGGTTATCCCCTTCCCTGCGGGAGGTAGCACTGATGCAATGGCGCGTAATCTCGGCCCAGCCCTCGGAAAAGTACTCGGGCAATCGATTGTGATCGAGAATAAATCTGGCGCCTCCGGTACAGTTGGCGCAGATTTTGTTGCAAAAGCTGCACCTGATGGATACACGCTACTGATGGGAACCTTACATCTCACGATTGCCCAATCCGTTTTCCCAAAACTCAATTACCGCATTGATAAGGATTTGATTCCGATTGGAACGGTAGGAATGATTCCCAATGTTGTAGTGGTAAATGCATCCATTCCAGCAAATAACATCAAAGAATTAGTTGCCCTAAGCAAAGTAAATTCCGATAAATATGATTACGCTTCAGTTGGACCGGGGTCTGCACATCACCTTATTGGAGAGATGTTCAAAATTAAAACGGGCGCCAGCTTAACTCATATACCGTATCGCGGTAGTGCTCCTGCTGTAGTTGATTTGCTTGGCGGTCAAATATCGGTCATGTTTGATACGATTCCATCCGCTTTGCCTCATATCAAGGATGGAAAAACAAAAGCATTGGCCGTGACAACTGCAAAACGTTCTAGCACCCTACCAAATGTGCCCACCTTAATTGAGTCTGGAATAGCAATTGACGTGGGCACTTGGAATGGATTAATGGCGCCCGCAGGCACCGATCAAGCAATTATCGATAAACTCAATCGAGCAATTGTGACGGTGCTAAGTGACCCAGAGATGCGCAAACAATTGCAAGCACTTGGCATTGAACCAATGCCAAGCACCCCAGCCGAACTGAAGGTACGCATCAGCAAAGAAATTGTTGACTACAGTAATTTGGTTAAAGAACTAAAGCTCAGCGTTGAATAGTTCAAAACTTAAGCAATTTTTTTGAGCGTCTTAATATAACGCTGTGCATTTTTTACATAGCGTCCAGCGATTTCGCCGATACTTGTAATTTGCTCTGGCGTGAGGGCTTTCACTGCTTTAGCAGGAGAGCCAATAATCATCGAACCATCTGGAAATTCTTTACCTTCAGTAACTAAGGCACCAGCACCAACCAAACAATGCTTACCAATCTTGGCGCCATTCAAAATTACTGCGCCAATCCCAATTAGGCTGCCATCACCAATACTGCAGCCATGGAGCATCACTTGGTGACCCACAGTCACATTCTTGCCAATCAAGAGAGGATAGCCGGGATCTGTATGAAGTACTGATGCATCTTGCACATTACTGCCTTCACCAACTTGAATCAGATCGTTATCGCCGCGGATCACAACTTTGGGCCAAATATTAGCGCTTTGATGAAGCTCAACCCTACCAATCACTTCCGCGCTCTCAGCAACCCAAGCACCTCCCGCTAATTGAGGGGCATTTCCGTCTAGTTCATATATAGCCATGACTCATTATAGGTATGAATCAGGCTATATATGAAAGACTAAAGCTATCACTTACTGCAAAAGAATTACCAGTTCGGCTCACGATCCGGAGTAGAAGAAATACGATGCACACTTAAGTCAGCCCCCTCAAATTCTTCTTCCTGTGACATCCGAATTCCAAGGACAGCTTTTAAGGTTCCATAGACTAAGATGCCACCGATCACAGCGATGCCAACCCCTAAGACACTGCCAATCAGCTGACCCGTAAAAGTTACTCCGCCAATTCCACCCAATGCCTTGGCACCAAAGATGCCAGCAGCCAGACCACCCCACAAGCCACATAATCCATGCAAAGGCCAGACGCCGAGTACGTCATCAATCTTCCAGCGGTTTTGTACCAAGGTAAACATATAGACAAACAAGGCGCCTGCAACTAGGCCAACCACTAAAGCACCAACCGGATGCATTAAGTCGGATCCGGCACATACTGCTACCAAACCTGCAAGAGGTCCGTTATAGGTAAAACCAGGATCGTTGCGTCCAACTACCCATGCAGCAAGGGTGCCACCGACCATTGCCATCAAAGAGTTCATAGCAACTAAACCACTGATTTTGTCGATTGTTTGCGCACTCATCACATTAAAACCAAACCAACCTACCGCCAAAATCCAAGCACCCAATGCCAAGAAAGGAATACTAGATGGTGGATGTGCGGAGATTTGGCCCTCTTTGGTATAGCGACCACGGCGCGCACCCAAGAGAACCACTGCCGGTAAAGCGATCCAACCACCAACTGCGTGGACTACGACAGAACCAGCAAAGTCGTGGAACTCCTCACCGGTCAAGCCTTTGATCCAAGCCTGAATACCGTAGTGCTGATTCCAAGCAATACCCTCAAAGAAGGGATACACAAAACCCACCAATACAAATGTTGCGATTAGCTGTGGATTAAATTTAGCGCGCTCAGCAATACCGCCTGAAATAATTGCTGGAATTGCAGCAGCAAAAGTTAATAAGAAGAAAAACTTTACCAACTCATAACCATTTTTCTCAGCTAGTAATTCAGCGCCGGAGAAAAAGCTCACACCGTATGCAATGCTGTAGCCAATAAAAAAGTAAGCGATGGTCGAAACAGCAAAGTCGACCAAAATTTTTACTAAAGCGTTCACTTGATTCTTCTTACGAACCGTTCCGAGTTCTAAGAAGGCAAAGCCAGCATGCATGGCAAGAACCATGATCGCGCCGAGCAAAATAAACAAAGCATCAGTACCTGATTTCAAAATTTCCATGTGATTTTTCCCTTCTATTTTTTGCATCATTATGGGGAACAAAAAAATCTAAATAGGTGCAAATTGCACTTATTTAGTGCATAAATTAGGTATATTTATGGTTTATGATGGTTTTACATACACCCAAGGGAGAACCCATGAAGAAAGTCCTCGTTTTTTTAGCTGCTTTTGCAGCATTTTCTGGCCTAGTACAAGCTCAATCAAACGCCAACGTAAAGTTACTGAGTACCCAAGAACTTATAAACGTTTGCAAATTACCTGCTAGCCCAGAATCCCGCAGCTTCTGTATTGGCTACTCCACCGCAATTTATGACACTTACCTGGCTACACGTCATCCACAACGCGCACAACCTTTTATTTGCTTGAAGCAACCTGCTCCATCACGCGATGAAGTGATTGCTGATTTCGTCAAATTTGGACAAGAGCATCAACAAACTGCTGATAAACCAGCAGCAGGCGTGTTCTTGGGCTTTTTAGCTGCACGCTTTCCATGCGCCAAAAAATAATCCGAGCACTCTTCAATTAAAAATTAATTTAAAGGATCTGTTGATATGAAAAAAATTATCGCGATTACTGTAGCAACTCTCGCAATTGCCGGTTGTTCAAATATGAGCAACACTGAACAACGCACCCTATCCGGCGCAAGTATTGGTGCAGCTGCTGGTGCAGTTGGCACCGCTATTTTCCACGGCAACCCGATCTGGGGTGCAGTTGGTGGTGCAGCTGTTGGCGCTGCATCTGGTTATGTTTATGACGCTTATAAGAAAGAACAAGCATCTGAATATAACTCTGGATACAACGCTGGTAAAAATAATAAGCCGGCTAATGCGCCTAACTAACTTCGTTATCTAGCTGTCGCCTTAGCAACTTCAAGGCACACACTGCCCAGCTTGTATTAATTTACCAGCTGGGTTTTTATTTGGATATCGCCAGCCAAGGCCTTATGAATTGGGCATTTATTAGCAATCTCTATTAATCGTTCTTTTTCTTCTGCACTCAAATTGCCTTGCAACTGGATGTCGCGAATCAATATTTCAACATCATCTACTCGCTCAATATCGACTGTCACAATCGCATTCTCTAAATTCATCGACTTTCGCGTTGAATACATTTTGAGTGTCATGCTCGTGCAGGCAGCCAAAGCGGCACCTAAATACTCATGGGGGGTAGGGCCAGTTTCATTGCCACCATGAGTCACGTAAGCATCAGATAAAAAATGCAAGTCGCCGGTAGTCAATTTTTGTTGCAACGGGCCATCGCCAAACTGGGATACTACTTTTCTCATCATCTCTCCAAATTGATTAACTGAATATTGATTTTTTAAAAAATGATTTAACTTGCATGGGGTTTACTGATCTGCTCGACAGTAGGTAACCCAGCTTTCTTCCAAGAACTAAATCCGCCCTCCAGATGGCACACATTAGGTACGCCCATTTTTTGCAAAGTCTCGGTCGCTAAGGCTGAGCGCCAGGCTGAAGCACAATATAAAACTAGTCGTTTACCTTCGCCAAAAATAGGCTTGTAATAAGGGCTATCGGGGTCAACCCAAAATTCCAACATCCCCCGCGGAGCATGCAAAGCATTGGGAATCATGCCCTCTCGCTCGAGCTCTCTTACATCACGAATATCCACAAATACCGTATCGGAATCCGACAATAATTCTTGCGCCTGATCCAAAGGAACTGTTTCAATTTGCGCCATAGCGCTATTAATCAGAGCCTGATATCCAATCTTTAATTTCACCAAAATCTCCTAAAGTGCCAATGTTTTGTATTGCTTGGTCACCTGCTAACATTCTCCTATGAACTTTACTCTCACAGAACTTGGTGCAAGTATTATTTTTGCAATCGCAGTCTTACACACCTTTTGTACTAGTTATTTTGAATCTCTCGCTAAAACCATCCCGAAACATGCTGGTCTTTGGCATCTCCTGGGCGAGGTAGAAATTGTCTTCGGCTTTTGGGCTGCCGTTCTCATTATCTACATCTCTTTTATCGATCATTTAGGCGCTGCAAAAACCTATTTAGATCAACGTAACTTTACAGAGCCGTTGTTTGTCTTTGCCATCATGATTGTGGCTGGCAGTAAACCCATTTTGTATTTTTCGACACAACTCTTGCATACCATTGCCAAAGGTATGCAAGTCTTACTACGCACTCGTAGCGCTCCAACCCTTTATTTTCTGACTCTAGGGATCACGCCGCTCTTGGGCTCTCTCATTACTGAGCCGGCAGCGATGACCTTGGCAGCATTTTTGCTGCGCGATTTGGTATACCGCCACCAGTGCTCGAAGGCCTTGCTGTTTGGGACCCTAGGGGTACTGTTTGTGAACATTTCGATTGGTGGAACACTGACTAACTTTGCTGCGCCACCAGTACTCATGGTTGCCTCAACCTGGGGTTGGAGTTCGGCATTCATGTTCACTCATTTTGGTTTTGAATCTTGTGTGGCGATTTTTATCAACGCTCTTGGCGCAACACTCTTATTTCAGAAGCAACTAATTGAACCAAACGAGTCTCATAAATCTATCAAGATTCCAGTTGTCGTCATTACGATGCACCTACTCTTTTTACTAGGCGTAGTCGTATTTGCACACGATCCTATTATTTTTATGTGGCTCTTATTATTTTTTATTGGCTTCACTACAGCCTATCCAAAACATCAAAGCCCACTCATTATCAAAGAAGCACTCCTGGTTGGATTTTTCTTGGCGGGATTGGTTGTCTTAGGGGCTCTTCAAGGATGGTGGTTACAACCCATTCTGGAAATGATGAGCCCTACAGCAGTGTTTTATGGAAGCCTAGCCTTAACTGCGATTACCGATAACGCGGCATTAACTTACTTAGGTTCACTAGTGACAGGTACCTCACTCGAATTCAAATTAGCCTTAGTAGGGGGCGCTGTTGCTGGTGGCGGTCTCACAGTCATTGCCAATGCCCCAAATCCAGCGGGTATTGCGATATTGCGCAGTTACTTTCCGGGGGGCGCCGTTTCAGCACTTTATTTACTGCTTGCTGCGTTACCACCCACATTAGTCGCTATTGCAGCATTTCGCCTCTTATAGGTAAAGCAAAGCACTTCCACAGTAAAATCTGAGCTTCGCCCCCAGTTATAAACCTGAGAACGGCATATGAAAAAGCTCTATATCAAAACCTTTGGCTGTCAAATGAACGAGTACGACTCGGGCAAGATGGCCGATCTCCTTCATGCTGATGAAGGCATGGCCATGACAGACTCTCCTGAAGATGCAGATGTCGTGCTCTTAAATACCTGTTCGATTCGAGAAAAAGCGGAAGACAAAGTCTTTTCTGATCTCGGTCGCCTACGCGAGCTTAAAAAAACAAAGCCTGAATTGCTCATCGGAGTTGGCGGTTGCGTAGCTAGCCAAGAAGGTCAACAAATTGTGAGTCGCGCACCCTATGTTGATGTGGTGTTTGGTCCGCAAACTTTACATCGATTAACTGACCTGATTGCGCAACGTCGTAAAACCGGTATTTCTCAGGTGGATATTTCTTTTCCAGAGATAGAAAAGTTTGATCATCTCCCTGCCTCGCGACAGACTCGGGGCTCTGCGTACGTCTCTATTATGGAAGGCTGCTCAAAGTATTGCAGCTATTGTGTCGTTCCCTATACCCGTGGAGAAGAAGTTTCTAGACCATTCGATGATGTACTTGCCGAAGTCGCTGGACTTGCGAGCAAGGGCGTTAAAGAGATTGTCTTGCTTGGCCAAAACGTCAATGCTTATCTTGGCAGAATGGGTCAGACAGAAGAGATTGCTGACTTTGCCCTTTTAGTTGAATACATTGCAGAGATTCCTGGGGTTGAACGTATTCGCTTTACTACCAGCCACCCAAAAGAATTTACACAGCGCTTGATTGATGTTTACGCCAAGGTACCAAAGCTCGTGAGCCACTTACACCTACCAGTGCAACATGCTTCAGACACGATCTTATCCGCAATGAAGCGTGGCTATACAGCCTTGGAATACAAAAGCATTATTCGAAAAATGCGTGCTGTTCGCCCTGACCTCACTTTATCTAGCGATTTCATCGTGGGGTTTCCAGGGGAAACGGATGCAGACTTTGAGAAGCTTTTAAAGATGGTTGGAGAACTCGAATTTGATAACAGCTTTTGCTTCATCTTTAGCCCAAGGCCTGGCACCCCAGCAGCGAACTTAAGTGATGACACTCCTTATGAGGTCAAGCTCAAACGTTTACAAACACTGCTTGCTGTGATCGAAGGCCAAGCTCATCAGATTAGTCAAAAAATGTTGGGCAATACTGAAAAAGTATTAATCGAAGGATTGGCGAAGGACGGGGTCAATTTACAAGGCCGCGCAGAAAATAATCGGGTAATTCACTTTACCGCCCCCAAGCAAGAGATAGAGTCTTTGATTGGTCAAATGGTGGATATTCAAATTACTGAAGTCCTCAACTACACCTTAAGAGGTGAACTGGTAGAAGCTCATGCAAACTAATACCAAATTAAAAACTTCCAAACTCGATATAGAGATTCAGTATGCAAGCCCAGCAATTGAATCTGCCTTGGTGAAAGTAGCATCATCTACACTCATTAAAAAATGGGTCAAGGTCACCACGAATAGCGTGGGACTACTAACACTACGGTTTGTGAATGCTGCGGAAGGTAAAAAACTGAATACTGCATATCGTCAAAAAGATTACGCAACCAATGTACTGACTTTTCCCTATGAGCGCTCTAAAAATAGTGTTGCAGCGGATATTATTTTTTGCCTGCCAGTGATCCAGCAAGAGGCCAAAGCACAAGAAAAAACATTGAAAGCGCACTTAGCGCATTTAGTAGTTCATGGCTGCCTTCATGCTCAGGGATTTGATCATGAGGCTGAAAAGGACGCTAAAAAGATGGAGGCTATCGAAATCAGCCTTCTTAAAAAATTGGGGTTTCCGAACCCTTATTTAGCGACCTAATTTTTACTCCGACATCTTTCTAAGCTATTCTTGCAATATGCCCGACCCCAAATCCCTATTAGATCGCCTAGCTGATTTTTTATCCCCTCAGCCAACTAGCCCCAGCGAACGCCGTCAAGAACTCATTGAAACGCTGCGCGAAGCACAAACCGAAGGCTTAATTGATGCCGATGCCCTCTCCATGATTGAGGGTGTATTTCAGGTGGGTCAATTGTGTGCGCGAGATATCTTGGTCCCGCGCGCCCAAATCGACTGGATCGATATCAGTCAACCCTTACCTGAAATTGTAAGGATCGCAATTGAAGCAGCTCACTCTCGTTTTCCTGTTTTTGAAGGATCCCGTGACAATGTCATTGGCATCTTGTTAGCCAAAGATTTATTACGTCATTCCACTGAAAAAGATTTTCAGGTGCGTGATTGGTTGCGCCCCGCAGTATTTATTCCCGAATCTAAGCGTTTGAGTGTTCTATTGCGCGACTTCAAAGACAATCGAAATCACTTAGCTGTTGTAGTAGATGAATACAGCGGTATTGCAGGCATCATCACGATCGAAGATGTACTGGAGCAAATTGTTGGTGATATTGAAGATGAGCACGATATCGACGAAGAGGCCGACAATATTATCTCCTTAGATAATGGCGATATTCGCGTTAAAGGTATTACCGAACTTGAGCAACTGAATGAAGCCCTTGGCACGCACTTTGCTGAAGAAGATATCGAAACTGTTGCAGGCCTGGTGATTCAGCACTTAGGGCGCGTTCCCAAGATAGGCGAACTGATTGAGATGAACGACATTGAATTCGAAGTTCAGCGCGCCGATCCACGGCAAATTCATATCCTGCTAGCGCGACAAAAAGCTAAAAAAGCAGACTAAGGACTGGCTTGGTTGATCAGCAATCTTCTAAGCGCAAGCATGCAGTGGCACTGCTGATACTGTTCGTATTGGGCGGATTACTTGCTGGATCTGCAGAACTACCCTATGGCGGCTGGATTCAAATCCCCCTCCTCAGCGTGATTTGGTGGCAATTAAGAGCGCAAGAATCTGAATCGCTGAAGAAATTTTTTGTGCATGGCCTTGCTTTTGGTCTCGGCTACTTCGTAGTGGGTTTGTGGTGGCTTTACATTAGCCTGCATGATGTCGGCGGCATGAACTCGCTGCTTTCTTGTATGGCTGTGTTTTTGCTTGCGGCCTATGTAGCCCTCTATTTTTCTGCTGCCAGCCTATCGATTCGTATTTTCAAAGACTCCAGTGTGCTGGGATTTTTCTTAGCATCGAGCTGGGTGATCAGCGAGTATCTGCGCGGTGAAATATTTACTGGCTTTCCTTGGATGGGGCTAGCTGAGAGTCAAGTCAATGGCCCATTTGCTTCGATTGCGCCTTATTTAGGCGGGCTGGGATGTACTTTTTTAACTGTATATACCTCCTGGCAATTACTACGATTCAAAAAAGCTTTTTTCATGAGCACAGCATCAATGGCTTTGCTTACCTTGATCACCAGCCTGTCTAGTCTATGGAGTTTTACACAGCCGACTGGCGAACCCATTACGGTTCAGTTGATACAGGGAAACTTTGCGCAAAGTTTGATTTTTCGACCAGAGGGCGTGCTGAAGCAGATTCAGTTTTATGAAAACTCTATATACCAATCACGCGCGCAACTGATTGTTGCTCCTGAGACTGCATTTCCGTGGCCAGAAAATAATCTGCCAGCCCATCTCATTGAAAACTTACAGAACTTTTCTAATCAAACGGGCAGTAATTTACTTTTTGGAGTGATTGGAAGAAATCTAATCCCCAACGATGGTAGAGAATATTCGAATCGCGCTTTGGGGCTTTCACCCGAATCAAAATCTTATCGCTATGACAAAGATCACCTAGTCCCCTTTGGTGAATTTATTCCCCCTGGCTTTCGCTGGTTTGTAAATGCCTTTAGTGTTCCCTTAAGTGATTTCGCTAGAGGCGGAAATGATCAAGCTCATTTCACTATTACTCGCAAAGACCAAGCTGCACTGCATGCCGCAATCACAATTTGCTACGAGGATGTCTTTGGTGGCGAGCTTGTAAGTCGTATCCGCAATAATTCTGAGCCCACAAATCTCTTAATCAACTTAACCAACCTTGCATGGTTTGGTAAATCTCAAGCACCTGCCCAACAATTAAGACTATCGCAATTACGCTCTCTCGAAACGGGGTTACCTGCTCTACGAGCGACAAACACCGGCATCAGCTCCGTCTTAGGTCCTGATGGCAAAGTACTGCAATCACTTCCAGAATTTACCCAAGCAAGCTTAAGCACCCAAGTTCAAGCCTATGCTGGAAAAACACCTTTTGTTGTTTGGGGAAATTTCCCAATTTTGAGCATTTCGTGCCTCCTCTTGATCTGGGCCTTTATTCGCCATAGACGTTTTTAGTCTTTTTTAACTCTGCGGCGCCCTAGCCATGTAAAATCAATGGCTTAGCCAGGTTAAACATGCTTACTTTTCAGCAAATCATTCTCAAACTTCAAGATTATTGGGACCAACAAGGTTGTGCCCTATTACAACCCATTGACCTTGAGGTGGGCGCAGGCACATCCCATACCGCTACTTTCCTCAGAGCCATTGGTCCAGAACCCTGGAAAGCTGCCTATGTTCAGCCATCCCGCAGACCTAAGGACGGTCGTTATGGCGAGAACCCAAATCGCTTGCAACACTACTATCAATATCAAGTTGTTCTTAAGCCAGCCCCAGAAAATATTCTTGAGCTCTACTTGGGATCCCTATCTGCCCTTGGTCTTGATCTAAAAGAAAATGACATTCGCTTTGTAGAGGATGATTGGGAGAACCCAACGCTAGGTGCGTGGGGTTTGGGCTGGGAAGTTTGGCTCAATGGCATGGAAGTAACGCAATTCACCTATTTTCAGCAAGTAGGCGGCTTAGATTGCAAGCCCGTCTTAGGCGAAATCACTTATGGAATCGAGCGCCTGGCAATGTACATTCAAAATTGCTCAAACGTGTACGACCTTGTTTGGGCTGAAGGCATCTCTTATGGCGATGTTTATCACCAGAATGAAGTAGAGCAATCTTGCTACAACTTTGAGCACTCCAATACCGATCTGCTGTTTGCAAACTTCAGTAATTATGAAAGTGAAGCAAAACGCTTGATGGAAGTGCCCTTAGCATTACCTGCTTATGAGATGGTGCTGAAAGCAGCGCATACCTTCAACCTCTTGGATGCAAGGGGTGCCATCTCTGTTACGGAACGTGCTGCCTATATCGGTCGGATTCGAAATCTATCCCGCGCAGTTGCGCAAGCCTATTTTGAATCCCGAGAAAAACTTGGCTTTCCAATGTGTCAACACCAGTCTAAAGTATGAGCACATCACATTCAAACTCTCAATCAGCTAACTTATTAATTGAGGTCTTTACAGAAGAGTTGCCACCAAAATCCTTACGTCGTTTGGGCGAGGCTTTCAGTGACGGTATTTTTGCTCACCTAAAATCCGCCAATCTAACAACGGACGACTCCGCTGTTACAAGCTTTGCTACTCCGCGTCGTTTAGCAGTTCAGATTAGCCATGTGCTTAGTCAGGCAGAAGACTATCCAATAAGAGAGAAGCTGCTTCCCACCAGCATTGCTTATGACCCTGAGGGTAAAGCAACCCCTCCGCTACTTAAAAAATTAGCGGCACTTGGATATACAGATATTGATCTAGCCACTTTAGAAAAATCAGGTGAAGGTAAGAATGAGGCTCTTTACCTTAACGTAATAGCCAAGGGTGCAGCACTTGAAAAAACGGCACAAACTGCGCTTGAGCAAACACTCAGTAAATTACCGATTGCCAAAATGATGCGCTATCAAGTGCAACAAAAAAATGGCGAATTAGCAGATGTTCAATTTGCTCGCCCAGCCCATAGCATGATTGCCTTGCATGGCAACACTGTTCTCAAAATACATGGTCTAGGTATTGAGGCTAACAATCAAACTGAGGGTCACCGTTTCTTAGCTCCAGGCACTCTTAGTATTAGTGTTGCAGATCAATATGAAAAAGATCTTGAAAGTAAAGCTAAGGTTATCCCAAGCTTCAATAAACGCCGCAGCCAAATTGAAGCTGCTCTTTTGAAAGCTGCTGGTGAAGATCTAGTCTTAATGCCTGATAGTCTGCTAAATGAAGTCACCGCCCTCGTTGAATGGCCAGCTGTTTATGAATGCCGGTTTGACCAAGAGTTCTTAGAGGTTCCTCAGGAATGCTTGATCCTCACCATGCAGACCAATCAAAAATACTTTGCCCTGACAGATAAGCAAGGTAAATTGCGCAATCGCTTTTTGATTGTCTCCAACATTGAAACGACTACACCAGAGGCTATCATCTCTGGTAATGAACGCGTTGTTCGTCCTCGCCTTTCTGATGCACGCTTTTTCTTCCAGCAAGATCAAAAACGCTCATTAGCTTCTCGGGTTGCTGATTTAGGCAAGGTGGTTTATCACAATCAGCTAGGCAATCAACTCGATCGCACTAAGCGCGTTCAAGGTATTGCTACTGGTATCGCCAAAAAAATAAGCGCCGATGAGAAGCTAGCTAGTCGCGCAGCTGAAATCGCCAAGACAGACTTACTCACCGATATGGTTGGTGAGTTCCCGGAACTCCAAGGCATCATGGGTCGTTACTATGCAACGCATGACGGCGAAAATACTGAGGTGGCAGCTGCTTGTAGCGAGCACTATATGCCACGCTTTGCAGGCGATGCACTTCCCCTGACACAGACTGGCACGATTCTTGCGATTGCAGATAAATTAGAAACTCTAGTTGGTATTTGGGGTGTAGGTTTAGCACCCACTGGTGATAAAGACCCATATGCATTGCGTCGTCATGCACTAGGTATTTGCCGCTTACTCCTAGAGAAGAACCTTGCCTTAAGCCTACCGGATATCATTGAGCTCGCACGCTCACAGTTTTCTCAGAAAGATGTACAAGAAAAAGCTAAGGCAGCTGATATTTATGAATTCATCATCGATCGCCTACGCGCATACTTGCGCGACCAATCAGTTGCTGGGAAACCATTTACTAGCGCAGAAATTGATGCTGTTCTAAGTCAATCACCAGCTCAGATTAATGATCTGATTGAGCGCTTAAGTGCACTTCGTGAATTTAATGCTCTACCGCAGGCGGCGCAATTAGCTGCTGCCAATAAACGTATCAGCAATATTCTCAAAAAAACCACCACAGATATTCCTGTAAACTGCTCAAATAAGCTCTTGCAAATTCCAGCTGAGATTACTCTGCATCAAGCATTAGAGGCCATAACACCAGCCCTGAATGCAGCCTATGAAAAGCGCCAATTTGTAGAACTCTTAAAAGCACTTGTCGCTTTAAGTAAGCCGATTGATCAGTTCTTTGCAGATGTGATGGTGATGGATCCCAATCCCGAGCTGCGCGATAATCGCTTGGCGCTCCTGCAACAACTTCACCAGAAAATGAATCTCGTTGCCGATCTCGGCAAACTAGCATGAGCACTAGCTCTTCGAAACTCATTATTCTTGATCGCGACGGTGTGATTAATGAAGATCGTGACGACTACGTTAAATCTGTAAATGAGTGGGTACCACTTCCCGGCAGCCTCGAGGCTATTGCCCTACTCAATCAAGCAGGCTATCAAATTGCAGTTGCGACCAACCAATCTGGATTAGCAAGAGGTTATTTTGCGATTACCGATTTGCATGCGATGCATAGCAAAATGGAAAAACTGCTGCAACCTTTGGGCGGAAGCATCGACAGCATTTTCTTTTGCCCACACACCGATGCCCATGGATGCGATTGCCGCAAACCAGCGCCTGGCCTCATGAAAGAGATTGCCCTGCGCTATAAAAGAACGAGTAGCAATCAACCTTTATTGGGCGTTCCTATTGTGGGCGATTCCTTGCGAGATCTTCAGGCAGGAATTGCATTGGGCGCATCACCCCATTTAGTCCTCACAGGCAAGGGGCAAAAGACGCTTGCAACAGGTGGTTTGCCTGAAGGCACTCAAATTCATGCTGATTTGATGGCTTTTGCAACTACACTGCTAGAAAACCAAGTCTAGGATATTGATGGTCTTTGTTCGCTCAACCCTATTTGCCCTGTTTTTACTGATCTTCACCCCAATTTGGTCAGTGCTTTGCATGTTGGCATTTCCTTTCTTGAGCCCTGAAAATCGCTATCGCTTTATTGGACTCTGGAACAAGGTTGTGATTTGGTTACTTTGGCATCTCTGTGACATTCATTATGAAATTCGCGGCATGGAACATATGCATGCAGTACTAGATCAGCCAGTAGTGATCCTTAGCAAGCACCAATCTGCTTACGAGACTATTGCTTATATTGCCTTGCTTCCCAAACAGCTTTGTTTTGTATTCAAGCGAGAATTGCTTTGGATCCCATTTTTTGGCTGGGCCTTAGCTTTACTCAAGATGATTCATATCAATCGTGCCAATAAACAAACGGCGGCTCTATCTGTCGCAAGCCAAGGACGTAAACGCCTTAGCGAAGGTAAATGGATCATGCTATTTCCAGAGGGCACTCGAACGCCAAGAGGCTCAACCAAGCCCTATCGCAAAGGTGGGGCTCGGCTAGCTAGCGCAACTGGAGCATTGGTTATTCCTATTGCTCACAATGCCGGTAGCTGCTGGCCCAAGAATAGCTTTCTAAAAAAACCCGGTACTGTGATTTTTTCAATTGGTCCGGCAATTACTTCCGAAGGCAAGTCTGGGGAGCAGTTACAACAAGAAGTTGAAGGTTGGATTGAAACTGAAATGCGCGTCATTGATCCGAGCGCTTATAAATGATCCACTTGTACCAACTTCATTTAAGCGGCTAAGAGCTTAGCCCACTCTATATAGCGATTAACTGAAATATCTTGAGCCCTAGCTTTGAGCTCTCCCTCACTTAATTTCAAGCGATCAGCAAAAGCTTGAAGATTTGTACGCAACATTTTTCTTCTCTGCGCAAAAGCTGCAGCCACTACTTGCTCTAGCGCATTCCATTGAGATAGAGTCAAGTCGAAATTTTTTCTAGGAATCATCCGCACCACTGCAGAATTGACTTTAGGCGCTGGGTCAAATGCCTCGGGCGGGACTTCCAATACTAATTCCATGTGGTAGCGAGCCTGCAGCATCACAGAAAGCCTACTAAAGTCAGAACTACCGGCCTGAGCAACCATTCTCTCGACGACTTCTGCTTGCAGCATAAAAACCTGCTCGTCGATATGCGCTGCCGCTGACACCAAATGAAAAAGTAGTGGTGAAGAAATGTTATAGGGCAAATTACCCACTACCTTGCATAGGTCTTTTTTTCCTAAATGATTCTGAGACCATTCAATAAAATTAAATTTGAGCGCATCACCTTCTATGACCCTTAAACCCTTGAGATTTTCTTGATTCCAATAGGCTACTAAGTCTCGATCTATCTCTAATAAATCCAGTTGGTCGAGATTACTCAGTAAAGGTCTAGTTAAAGCGCCTAAGCCAGGGCCAATCTCAATCACATGCATATCTGGGCTGGGATGAATTAAAGCTACTATGGAATAAATAATGCCTTGATCTTGTAAGAAATTCTGGCCAAATCGTTTACGTGCACGATGCATGAATCAACTTTTTTCTTTTTGGTTAATCGCCAACTGATAAGCCAACCGCAGGGCTTCCAACATAGAGCCTGACTCTGCAATACCTTTGCCGGCAATATCCAAAGCGGTGCCATGATCCACTGAAGTGCGAATGATTGGTAGGCCTAATGTGACATTCACGCCACCGCCAAAGGTAACGAATTTAAATGGCGCCAAACCTTGATCGTGGTACATCGCAATAAAAGCATCAACACTTCCTAAGGATGCTGGATCAAACATGGTGTCACCTGGATAGGGGCCAGAAACATCGATACCAAGCCTTTTAGCAGCCTCAATTGCAGGGCTGATGACGTCGATTTCCTCGCGACCCAAATAACCTGACTCACCAGCATGTGGGTTCAATCCTGCAACACGTATTACCGGACTCGAAATACCAAACTTTGTCCGTAAATCATGCTGGACTATCTGCATTGTTTCAAGCACAAGCTCTTGGGTTAATGCGGCAGAGACCGCTTGTAATGGTAGGTGGATGGTAGCAAGCGCCACTCGCAAGTCTCTAGGCTCCTTCAAATTGAAGAAGCTCTTAGGAAGAGTGGCACAAAGCATCATCACCACATGCTGCGCCTTACACCGCTCTGCTAAATATTCGGTATGGCCTGTAAATGGCGTGCCTGCCAAATTAATCGCACTCTTTTGAATGGGTGCAGTAACCATGGCATTGAAACGCCCACTTAAGCATCCATCAATAGCCTCATTCAAAGTATTGATCACGTATTGAGCATTCCGTGGGTTTACGACACCCTGAACAACTGGCTCTGAAAGAGGAATACTCTGAATTTTTAAACGCGCAGATAAATCAATGGGGCCTTGAGAAACTAACTTTAGCAAGTCAGCATCACCCAATAAGGTAATCACTGCACTCGGCTGTTCAGTCAAAAACTGCTGCGCAGCCGCTACCGAAATCTCGGGTCCAATACCAGCTGGCTCGCCGGTAGTGATAGCTAAATTAACGTGGGTCGCTACTTGCAGCATCATCTGCATTCAAGATTTTTACAGTTGCTGTATCTCTTAATTCGCGCAACCAATCCTGATAGGCTTGCTCAAATTTTCTTTCCCGAATCGCAGCTCGGGCAAATTGACGTTGCTTTTCAACAGTCAGCTGGGCTTCACGTCGCTCGATGACTTGGATTAAATGCCAACCAAACTCAGTCTTTACTGGGTTACTCACTTCACCAATTTGCAAACGATTCATCGCTTGCTCAAACTCCGGAACCAAGTCTCCCGGCCCCATCCAACCTAGATCTCCACCATTTGGGGCAGAACCATCTTCTGAAAACTTTTTTGCTAACTCGCCAAAATCTGCAGTCTTTGCACGAACTTGATCGCGATATCCAGCAAGACGTCGCTCTGCATCTTGATCAGATAAACCAGCACGATTACGTAATAGGATGTGTCGCGACAATGTTTGCGTAATAGGAATATTTTGCGGCGAGCTAGTTGAAGCCTCCTGTGGGGCTGCTTGCTGCTGTGGATTTGCGCTGACAACTGCAGCCCGACGATCCAATACTTTTAGCACATGGTATCCCGCAGGACTTTTAACCACTGCATTGGCGACTTGGCCGCCACCAGTATTTCGAATCGCCTCATAAAATAGTTGAGGCAACCTATCGGGAGTTCGGTAACCTAAATCCTGAAACTTAATTTTAGGATTGTCTTTAGCCGCCATGGCGCCTAATTGCAAAAAATCTATGTCTCCTTTGGCATCGCGCAATAACTGCTCAGCCTTCTTTTTTGCCTCAGCCTGAGCGCCAACGCCCGCTGAAGCATCAACTGGAATAAAAATCTGTGCCACATCAATTTCTTCTGCTTCGCTTTTAGCAGCAGGGGTTGAGCGGGGCACTCCACCACCAACAGCACGGGTTCTCTCACCAATGAAATTATCAATTTCAGCATCAGAGATTTTAATCTTCCCCTCTACTTCACGTTCACGATATCGGCTAACGATAATATCGTCACGTAACATCTGTTTATATTTCTCAAATGAGGTACCGGATGCAACTACCTTCTCTTTAAATTCTGCATAACTAAGTTTATTTTTTGCAGCAATATCACCAATAATTTTATCGAGCTCTTTGTTAGTGACAACGACACCCTCTTGCTCGGCATTTTGCAGCTGAATTTTTTCAATAATGAGGCGCTCAAGAATAATTTTACGTATTGATCCATCATCAGGCAACTTGGCGCCCTGCTTTTTAAGGGCTGTAATACGATCATCAATTTCCTTGCGAGTGACATAACCAGTATTGACGACGGCAGCTACGCCATCAATATTTCGGATTTTGCTATCCGCCAATATATTTGCTTTTGATGCGTCTTGAGCACTAGCAATCCCTCCAATAAGAGATATCCCAAAAAAAATCACCGGGTAAATAAAAGGTTTCAACCTAATTCTGCAAAGCGTCATTGATAATTCTCATATATGGATGGTGGGATGGGCTTTGAAGTTGGCATGTATCCAGGAACATTTAACTTCATAATATCAACTGGATTACTTCCGGCGCTAGCAAAGCCCCTAAATTCGATCTGAAAGAGGATTTGAGTGGTTGTGATGGTCGATGTATTCAAGGCTTGAGAATAAACTCCACGGAAGGTCCAGCAATCTCGAGTCCACTCCAAACCCACCAAAGTATTTAAGGTTCTGGTTGTCAAGGCATCATAACCCCACCGACCCAACACAGAAACTTCGCGTGTAACTGGCCATTGACCAGAAATATTGTATTGATCGGTAGTGGTAGCAGATGGTGTAGCAATTTGATTATTTTGAGACGATGCTTGAATTGGCGGTGACCAAACATTGCGGTAGCCAAAATTAAGACTTCTGCCAGGAGTTGGTCGCCAACTTCCTCCAACCGTAGTCTGAACAAAGCGATTTAATTGTGTGTTGTATTGACCAAACATATCCGCGCTGAAGTTACCAAGCAGACGCACCGAAGCTGAACCCAGAGTATCAGAATAAGTGGTTGGATTAGCAATGTTGCCATTCAAGCCAACTTTTTGCCCTGTGAACTGCTGCTTTTGTGCCACAGTGACAATAGCACGCTCAGCACCAGAGTTTTCCTCAATCATGCGACTGGTAAGGCCTACTGTTGCTGCATTACTATCGGCAACCCGGTCGTTACCAACAAAAGTGTTTGCAGTAAAGATCTGGGAAACACCAAAACCCGCATCAGCAGTATCAAATACCGGCGTATTTACCTGATTTTGATATGGAGTAAATGCATAAAATACCCTTGGCTCCATAGTCAACAACATATCCCTACCAAAAAAGGCTTGGAGCTCTGTCGCCTCTCTCTCCAGTGATAGTCCAGAGTCGAGACTAAAAGTGGGGATCGTAAATCCCTGAGCATTTGGAACGCTGCCAGTGACATATGGCTTTGCGTTATAAGTATTAGACTGAAGACTGAAGGTGGGCGTAATGAAATAACCCGGCGTAATCTGCGGAAGCGATATTGCCCCCCTCATAACAGTGCGATCTGCTTGAGTATAGGCGCCTGGAGGCGGTGCGTTAAAGTTATCGCCCAAGGCATAAGCAAACCGAGTGTAATCCGAAGAAAAAGTGGTCTTTGGACCAGAGGATAAAGCAAGATATTTTCCACTTATATCAGATACTGTTGGACTTAATTGACTGTTATAGGTAGCAGCAATATTTGGCAATACGTTATAGGGTGCCCGCACTAAATTGTTAGGGTCTGGCTGAAGGGTTTGAAATGTAGCAGCTTTAGCACTAATAGCCCAATTACTTAAAGCGCCCGTTAACTGTTTCGCGGTGCCAACTTCTTGACGGAGCTGACTAGTGACCTGTCCCGCAATACTTTGAGAAAAATCGGTTGGATATAGACTATCAGAAACACGAGCCATATTAGCGTAACCACTCCATGATCCCGGAGTTGGAGCGCCCCCCGGTTCAACCCCGCCATTAAACAACTGCTTTTGCTGCCAATCATATTTCCAGCGATTGGTGCCCGTTTTTTTATCGTATGGTAAGTATTCTCCGTATGCAATACCAGAGTATTCTTTTTCAATAAACCTATAGTTTGCACCTAACATTAAACCTCGATGGTTCATCTCTCGAGGTAATAAAAGCAGGTCACGATTTGGCGCAATATTGACATAGTAAGGCTGAGTAATATCTAGTCCGTTATTAGAGTTATATCCAGCAACTGGTGTCAGCAAGCCAGATCGACGTTGGCTACCAATTGGTGCAGTAAAAAATGGCATATATGCAATTGGCACATCAAAGAAATGCATTATCCCGTTTGTTCCAATCATTTCTTTTTGTTCGTTATCAATTTCCAAGCTACTTGCCGTGAAATACCAATCCATATTTTCTGGAGTACACGTAGAGTAAGTAGCTTTATCAAAAACAAAAATGTCTGCATTTTCAATTGTTAATTTTTTTGCAACGCCGTTTCCACGAGTATCTCTAAGCTCATATACAGGAGACTCCATGAAGCCCTCGCGGGCATCAACCCTAAATTGTCCCTTAGGCCCCTTAAAGATGGCATTACCTTTAGATAACTCTGCATTACCGAGCAAGTCTGCAATATCAGTATCTGGGTTGTATGTGATTTCATCGGCTTTTAGAACAGCGCCATTGCGACGCATTTGCGCGCGTCCTTTCAGATGCATGTCGCGCTCAACCACACCATCAATCACATCACTAGAAGTAAAGGTAAGTGCTTCCCCATCGGCAATTGGCTTGCCTACTCGCAATTGATCATCTAGCTTGAGAACAGTCACATTTCCACGATCTGGTAAGAGCGTGAAATTTTGTGTCGCTTGTGAAACCGGGGGCAGCGCAGCAGGAGCTTGTGCTCTTGTCGGAAGCGCAACTTGAAGCAATATCACCCCCAACATTACGCGCAGGGTGATGGCTAAAAAAAGAGGGGCGCAAAGGCCGGCGCGACGGCGATAATGACTCATGGATCCAGACCCGCCTTATTATACGAATCGACCATGACTGACGTTCGCTTAAATACCCTTCGCAACTGGCTAAAAGCCCTCCAGCCTAGCTGGCAATTAGATCTTGATACCTTAGCACCGGCCTCGGCGGATGCCAGCTTTCGGCGCTATTTTCGGGTTAAGTCGAAAAACTCAAACTTTGCCAGCCTAATCATTATGGATGCCCCTCCCCAGCACGAGCCCTTGGATGCCTTTATCAAGCTTGATTTTTTGCTCTCCGAGGCAGGTCTAAATGTGCCTAAAATTTTGGAACAAAACACTGCTGAAGGCTTTCTTCTCCTAGGCGATCTTGGTAATAAAACATACCTGAGCGAACTAAGCGATAAAACAGCAAACCACCTTTATCAAGGTGCAACAGAAGCATTAGTGAAAATGCAGTTAGCAAGTAAGCCAGACTTTCTACCAAACTATGACCAAGCACTCTTACAACGTGAATTAGATTTATTTCCAGAGTGGTATTTGAATAAACATCTTGGCATTAAATTAACAGGGCCACAACAAGGACAACTCGAGAAAATATTCGAGCTCATCCTTGAGAATAATTTATCGCAAGCAAAGGTCTATGTACATCGCGATTATCATTCTCGCAACCTTATGGTGACCGAAGAAAATAATCCTGGCGTGTTAGATTTTCAAGATGCGGTGTATGGACCCATTACTTATGATGCCGCTTCTTTATGGCGTGATGCCTACATTGCTTGGCCAGAAGAACGAGTCATCGATTGGGTGATTAAATTTTGGGAAGAGGGTCGTAAAGCTGGCCTACCAATGCCGGATGACTTCGGGCAGTTCTATCACGACTTTGAATGGATGGGTTTGCAACGTCATCTCAAAGTTCTTGGAATCTTTGCCAGACTCTTTCATCGTGATGGCAAAGATGGCTATCTCAAAGATATTCCTTTGGTATTGGAATATGTGATTGCCACCGCAAATCGTTATATTGAGCTAAAACCATTGGCACGGATTTTAGAATCTACGCGCACCCTTAAAGAATAAGTTGCAAATCATGTCTAAGAGCAATCTTCTTCCTTGCTTTTTATTAGCCGCTGGTAGAGGCGAGCGTATGCGCCCTTTAACAGATAATTTACCCAAGCCTTTGCTCACCATTCAAAATAAATCATTGCTTGCGTGGCATCTAGAAGCACTAGCAAATGCGGGGATTGAAAAGGTGGTAATAAATCACGCGTGGTTAGGTGAAAAGATTGAAGCCTCCTTAGGCGATGGGCATCAATTTGGCCTTAATATCCAATACTCACCGGAAGGCACTGCTTTAGAAACCGCGGGCGGCATAGTCAAGGCGCTACCCATCCTGCAAGCTGAAGATTATTTTTTGGTGATCAATGGGGATGTATTTAGTCCGAACTTACCAGTGAGCAAAATTTTGGGGATAGCTTCTAAGTTAAGAAATGGCTCCAACAAAATCTTAGCTCACCTCCTCCTAGTGCCAAACCCCAGTCACCATCCTGATGGTGACTTTTATCTTAAAGAGGCAAAGGTAAACCCTCAGGATCCTGGGGGAGCTGAAAAGTTGACCTTTTCAGGGATTGGCATCTACCACAAAGATCTCTTTAAGGATCTAGAAATAGGTATCTCAGCTAAGCTGGCGCCCCTCCTCAAAGCTGCCATGGCGCAAAATCAAGTGTCTGGTGAAAAATATGTCGGTCCGTGGCACGATGTAGGTACGCCACAACGCTTACAAGAGCTCAACGCAGCATATGAATAAAACGAATATTTATCAGCTTCGCAGAAATGCTTTAGCAAAACACATTTTTAGTAAAACTGGCGGTGGCATTGCTGTTATTGCAACTGCGCCAGAGCTCGCACGTAATCGCGATAGCGACTTTCCCTATCGTCATGACAGTGATTTTTACTATCTCACAGGATTTGAAGAGCCCGGCGCAACCTTAGTAATGAAAGTTGCTAGCAGTGGGAAAAATTATCAACTCGAGTCACATTTATTTTGTAGGCCCAAAGATCTCGAACGAGAAATTTGGGATGGCATTCGTTTAGGACCAGAAGCTGCACCAGAAATACTGGGCATCGAGTTTGCGCATAGTAACCAAGAGCTTGATCAAAAGCTTGGTGAGTTATTAGCAGATCATGATGCTGTTTATGTGCGATTAGCCGAAAGTGCGGAGGCAGATCGACGTATACGCCACTGGATGAAACAAGTAAGAGGGCAAGCTCGCAGTGGCATAAACCCGCCATCAGAATTTCATGATATTGAGACACTGATTCATGAAATGCGCTTATTTAAAGATATTCATGAAATCGAGATCATGCGGCGTGCTGCTGCGATCTCTGCAAGAGCACATATCCGTGCGATGCAAGCCTGTAAACCTGGTATGCGGGAGTATCAACTCGAAGCTGAATTACTTCATGAATTCCGCAACAGTGGCTCACAAAGTGTTGCCTACAACAGTATTGTTGCTGGTGGCGCCAACGCTTGCATCCTTCACTATCGTGCGGGCTCTACTGAATTACTAAGCGGTGAACTTTGTCTCATTGATGCTGGTTGCGAGTTAGATGGCTATGCATCGGATATCACGCGCACATTTCCAGTCAATGGAAAATTTACCGGCCCACAACGTGCGCTCTATGACATTACCCTTGCGGCACAAGAAGCAGCCATTGCAGTAACAAAACCGGGGAATACTTTCATGCAACCCCATGAAGCAGCACTCAAAGTGCTTACCCAAGGCTTACTCGATGAAAAACTTCTCAAACTTACAGAATTAGGTTCTTTGGAAAACGCCATTGAAACTGCCGCCTACCGCCGCTTCTATATGCATCGCACTTCCCATTGGCTGGGTATGGATGTTCATGACGTAGGTTCTTATCGCGAGTCAATGCCTAGCTCGCAAGAAGAAAAACCTTGGCGCATTCTAAAAAGTGGCATGGTCATCACCATCGAACCTGGCTTATATGTCAGACCTGCGGACGATATCGATCAAGCGTTTTGGAATATTGGTATCCGCATTGAAGATGATGCTGTCATCACTGAATCAGGTTGTGAATTGATTTCTCGTGGCGTACCAGTAAAAGCCGATGAAATCGAAGCGCTCATGAAAAATAACTAAAGAATGAGTCCCAAAGACTACGACATCTTGATTCATGGGGGCGGGCCTGTTGGGCTTGCCTGCGCTGCATGGATTTTACAAAAGTTTCCCGAAGCAAAACTGACGCTACTAGACCGTAATCCTGCCGATGACGCAGAGCTTGTGGCTGCCGATAGTAGAGGTATTGCCCTTTCACATGGTAGCAAGCTCCTACTAGATACGATCCACGCATGGCCATCAGATTGCGCTGATATCCATCGTGTACATGTATCGCAAGCAGGTCGCTTTGGTCGCGCACTCATGACACGCGAAGAGCTTCGTCAGGATGCACTTGGTCACATTATTCGTTATCGTGACATTCACATTACGCTTCGCCAAGCCTTAAGAAACATTCAGGTAAAGAGCCCGAATTTTATTTGGCAACATATTGATAACAATGTTGAGCATGACCATATTAATGCTCAGTGCGTAGTCCACGCCGAAGGTGGACTCTTTAAAAAACAAGATTGGGTTGAATCTGGTCGAGACTATGGGCAATCAGCCTTAGTAGGATTAGTTGAAGTAGAAAATTCCATACCTTATCAAGCCTGGGAGCGCTTTACTGCCGAAGGACCGCTGGCAGTATTACCGAGTCACTACGGGCCCAACATTCTTAATCTCGTTTGGTGTGGCTCACCAGAATCCTCACATCAACGTTTGCAATTGAGTGATGCTGAATTTTTAACATCCTTACAACATGAATTTGGCTCACGCATTGGCCGTTTTCTCAAAATTCAAGATCGTCGTTTATTTGCACTTGGCCTGAACTATCGCAAACAAATTACTAAAGACCATGAAGTATGGATTGGCAATGCAGCTCAAGCTTTGCATCCTGTTGCAGGTCAAGGCTTGAACTTAGGTTTACGAGATGCTTACTTATTAGCGGAAAAATTGGCGGGGCTATTTTCCAGCGCGCTCGATCAGCAAACATCAGTGCAGATTCAAAATACTTTGGAAAGTTATGCACAAAGTCGTAAAGCCGATAGAACCACAACGATTGGTTTGACAGACTTGATGGCAAGAGTGTTCACCTCAAATCTCGCCCCCGTAGTTGTTGCTCGAGGATTGGCCTTATCAGCCCTTCAGTGGATTCCACCAGTCAAAACAGCCTTAGCTCGCCAGATGATGTTTGGCAGGCGCTAAGGGGCTTAAAAAGCCTTCAAACTCCAAGCATTCAATAGTTCATCTGAAGCAAGTAAT
This sequence comes from Polynucleobacter sp. UB-Siik-W21, assembly GCF_018687415.1. Classification (NCBI taxonomy): domain Bacteria; kingdom Pseudomonadati; phylum Pseudomonadota; class Betaproteobacteria; order Burkholderiales; family Burkholderiaceae; genus Polynucleobacter; species Polynucleobacter sp. UB-Siik-W21. The sequence continues at coordinate 1,896,363 of NZ_CP061289.1, forward strand.
CTGCCTAAAAAATAGGCAGATTTTGGTCTGACTGTGCTAAAGTGTCATGCTTTCCGCAAATTACCCACCGAGTCGCCCCAGCACAAACCCGCAATAGATGAAGATTGGCCCTCATACCCTCGCAAATAGACTCTTTGTCGCACCCATGGCAGGAGTAACAGATCGTCCATTTAGGCAGCTTTGTAAGCAATTAGGTGCTGGGTACGCCGTCTCAGAAATGGTGGCTTCCAATGCCCTTTTGTGGAAAAGTGAAAAAACCCAACGTCGTGCCAATCACATTGGCGAATTCAAACCGATTGCAGTCCAAATTGCTGGTGCAGATCCCGCAATGATGGCTGCAGCAGCAAAAATGAATGTAGACCATGGTGCGCAAATTATCGACATCAATATGGGCTGCCCAGCAAAGAAAGTTTGTAACGTTGCTGCAGGCTCGGCACTACTCCGTGATGAACCACTTGTACAACAAATATTAGAAGCGGTTGTTAATGCAGTCGGCGTTGGCCCAGATGCAGTACCAGTGACTTTAAAAATTCGGACTGGCTGGAATCGTGAGCATAAAAATGCAATCGAGATTGCACGCCTTGCTGAAAATTGCGGCATCTCCATGCTTACCGTTCATGGCCGTACGCGTGCCGACCTTTATCTAGGTGAAGCAGAATATGAAACAATCACCGCCGTTAAAAACAGTGTGGATATTCCTGTGGTTGCGAATGGCGATGTCAATAGCCCAGAAAAAGCAGTATTTGTTTTAGAAAGCACTGGTGCCGATGCCATCATGATTGGTCGTGCCGCACAAGGGCGCCCCTGGATCTTTCGTGAAATCAATCATTACTTAGAGACTGGTGGCAAGCTACCCACTCCAGAGATTAAAGAAATTCAGAAAATCATGAATGCCCATCTTTTAGATCACTATGAGTTCTACGGTGAACACATTGGCCTTCGCACAGCCCGCAAGCATATCGGCTGGTACTGCAAAGGTTTGCGCGACTCACATGCTTTTCGTCAGCGTATGAATACTGCAGATGATTGCAAAACCCAATTACAAATGATCAATGATTATTTTGATGAAATGAAATCTCATTCTGACCGCCTACTCTTTTTAGAAGCAGCCTAATTTTTCGACTTTAAGCACCAAATTCATATATCAATTCATATTTATGACCAATAAACACCCGATCACCGAATGCATTGAAACGCAATTACAGGTTTACTTAAATGACCTCAAGGGTACGCCACCAAACGGCATCTATCAAATGGTATTGGCCGTGGTAGAAAAACCAATGCTTGAACTCGTTATGCAACATGCCAAACAAAATCAATCTTTAGCTGCTCAGTACCTTGGCATCAACCGCAATACCCTGCACAAGAAATTAGTTGAACATCAGCTAATTAAATAAACAGTTATTTATTAAGCCTTCCAAAACTTATGATCCGTACAGCGCTTCTCTCCGTATCCGATAAAAATGGCATTGTGCCTTTCGCTAAAGCTCTTCATGAGCAAGGAATCAAACTCATTTCTACCGGCGGTACAGCAAAACTATTAGCCGAAAATAATCTGCCCGTAGTCGAAGTATCTTCTTTAACTCAGTTTCCTGAAATGCTAGATGGCCGTGTAAAAACACTCCACCCAATGGTGCATGGTGGCTTATTGGCTCGCAGAGACTTTCCTGAGCACATGGCGGCCCTGAAGAAGCATGGCATCGACACAATCGATATGCTCGTAATCAATCTCTACCCCTTCAATGAGACAGTGGCAAAGGAAAGCTGCAACTTCGAGGATGCAGTTGAGAACATCGACATTGGTGGCCCTGCGATGTTACGTGCAGCAGCAAAAAATCATCAAGATGTCACCGTCTTAATTTCACCAGAAGATTACGCGCCAGTTTTGGCCGAAATGAAAGCCAACAACAATACAGTTCCATATAAGACGAACTTAGCATTGGCTAAAAAAGTATTTGCACATACTGCTCAATACGATGGTGCCATTGCCAATTATCTGTCCACATTGGGTGATGACCTAGATCACAAAGCCCGCTCTGCTTATCCAAAAACGTTGCACCTAGCTTTTGAAAAAGTACAAGAGATGCGTTATGGCGAAAACCCACATCAATCTGCTGCGTTCTACAAAGATATTTACCCAGTAACTGGCGCTCTTGCAAGCTATCAGCAGTTACAAGGCAAAGAGCTTTCTTACAACAATATCGCTGATGCTGACTCTGCTTGGGAATGTGTCAAAAGCTTTTCTGGCAATGCTGACGGCGTAGCAGCCTGCGTCATCATCAAGCATGCCAATCCCTGTGGCGTAGCTGTTGGCGCAACAGCACTAGAAGCCTATCAAAAAGCTTTTAAAACAGATCCGAGTTCAGCTTTTGGTGGAATTATTGCCTTTAACGTGCTCTGCGATGGGGCTGCTGCTGAGGCGATTTCCAAGCAATTTGTCGAAGTATTAATTGCTCCAAGCTTTAGCGATGAAGCGAAAGCCATTTTTGCAGTCAAGCAAAATGTACGTCTTCTGGAAATTCCACTCGGCACTGCATTTAATCATTTTGATTTCAAGCGTGTTGGCGGTGGTTTACTAGTTCAATCGCCAGATGCAAAGAATGTTCTTCAAAGTGAGATGCGCGTTGTTAGCCAAAGACAGCCAACTCAAAGCGAAATGAATGACATGATGTTTGCATGGCGAGTAGCCAAGTTCGTCAAATCCAATGCGATTGTGTATTGCGCTAATGGCATGACTCTCGGTATTGGCGCAGGCCAAATGAGCCGGGTTGACTCTGCACGTATGGCTAGCATTAAAGCTGAAAACGCAGGCTTAAGCCTAAAAGGTTCAGCAGTTGCCAGTGATGCCTTCTTCCCATTTCGCGATGGCCTGGATGTGGTTGTTAATGGCGGCGCGAGCTGTGCGATTCAACCAGGAGGCAGTATGCGTGATGAGGAAATCATTGCTGCAGCAAATGAACATGGTATTGCCATGATCTTTACTGGCACTCGTCACTTCCGTCATTAAGTAAGGGAAGAAAAAATACGCATGCGTTGGATTGGAATCGACCCGGGGTTGCGTACCACTGGCTTTGGTGTCATCGATGTTGACGGCCAAAAGCTGATCTATATAGCCTCTGGAACGATTGAAAGTGGAGATCCTGCCAAGGGCTTGCCTGAGCGCTTAGGCGCCCTCTATGCTGGCCTTAAAGAAGTTCTAGAAACCTATCGCCCAGAGTCTGCTGCAATTGAAGAAGTCTTTTTAAACGTTAATCCACGTTCAACTTTGATGTTAGGTCAAGCGAGAGGCGCTGTTATTGCCGCACTCGTTGCAGAAAAGCTCCCCGTTGCCGAATACAGTGCCCTTCGCGTTAAGCAAGCCATTGTCGGAACAGGTCGCGCAGCCAAGCCTCAAGTACAAGAGATGGTGAAGCGTCTCCTCAGATTAAATCGTGCGCCAGGGACTGATGCTTCTGATGCATTAGGAGTTGCCATCTGCGCGGCCCATCACGCTCAAATACCAAAAGCCATTACTGCGGCATTAACCTCCAAGAAACGCAATAAGTAAAAGTACACTTCACAGGTTAAGATCTCTACATGATTGGTCGTATTCAAGGAATCCTCGTTTCAATTCATCCACCTCGCCTCTTGGTCGATTGCCAAGGCATTGGTTATGAAGTGGATGTGCCCATGAGTACCTTGTATCAATTACCCCAAGCAGGTCAAAAAATCACCCTTCTCACTCACTTCCAAGTGCGTGAGGATGCGCAGCAACTCTTTGGTTTTGCTACTGAGACAGAGCGCGAAGCATTTCGACAGCTCATTAAGATCAGCGGTGTTGGCTCTAGAACTGCATTAGCGGTTCTCTCTGGCATGAGTGTGAACGAGTTGGCTCAAGCAATCGCTCTTCAAGAAGCTGGACGTCTGACCCAAGTTCCCGGGATTGGTAAAAAGACTGCTGAGCGTCTTTGCTTAGAACTGAAAGGCAAGCTTGCCCCAGACTTAGGAATTGCTACCGGCAAACCTCAAGCATTAGATGCCAATAGTGAAGTGCTACAAGCACTGCTTGCTTTAGGCTATTCAGAAAAAGAAGCGCTCTTAGCCCTCAAGCAAATCCCGCCAGACACTTCGGTTTCCGATGGCATTCGGCTGGGTTTAAAGTATTTATCTAAGACCTGATTAGCTAAACCCCACTAAACTGGCAGCATGGCAATTCATACAGACGACCTCAGCTCTATCCCTGAAGATTTACCGGAGAATAATGACCGCATTGTTAGTGGCGCGGTAGGTAATTCTGAAGCTATCTTTGAAAGAGCTTTACGTCCAAAACAACTCGACGAGTATGTTGGTCAAACGAAAGCGCGTGCCCAATTAGAAATCTTTATTAGCGCCACTAGAGCACGTCAAGAAGCCCTTGATCATGTTTTGCTATTTGGTCCTCCAGGTCTTGGTAAAACTACGCTTGCACACATTATTGCGCGAGAGTTGGGCGTCAACTTGCGCCAAACCAGCGGTCCTGTTCTAGATAGACCTGGCGACCTCGCTGCATTGTTAACGAATTTAGAAACTAATGATGTGCTCTTCATTGATGAAATTCACCGTCTCTCTCCAGTAGTTGAGGAGATCCTGTATCCAGCGCTCGAAGACTATAGCCTTGACATCATGATTGGCGAAGGGCCTGCAGCGCGTAGCGTCAAGATCGACCTCAAACCATTTACCTTAATTGGCGCAACGACTCGCGCAGGTATGCTTACCAACCCATTGCGTGATCGCTTTGGAATTGTGGCAAGACTCGAGTTCTACACCACTGAAGAGCTCACCAAAATCATCAATCGCTCGGCAAGTTTACTTAAGGCAAGTATTGATCCAGAGGGATCTTTAGAGATTGCAAAACGTGCTCGTGGCACTCCGCGTATTGCCAATCGCTTACTGCGTCGTGTACGTGACTATGCAGAAGTAAAAGGCACTGGCACGATTACCAAAGCCATGGCTGATGCCGCACTGAAGATGTTGGATGTTGATCCAAGTGGTTTTGATGTGATGGATAGAAAATTGCTTGAAGCTATCTTGCACAAGTTTGATGGAGGTCCAGTTGGGATTGATAACCTAGCTGCAGCGATTGGCGAGGAACGTGACACAATAGAGGATGTCTTAGAGCCTTACCTCATTCAGCAAGGTTATTTACAGAGAACGTCTCGTGGTCGTGTAGCAACACGGCAAGCTTATGAGCACTTTGGTTTAACACCACCTAGTAGCAGTGCTAGCCTAGACCTCTAAACTCATTAACTCAGCGTTACCTTAGCAAACTTACGCTTACCAACCTGCACAACATAGGTTCCAGCCTCAATCTTGGCTTGTTTATCTGTTACGGTAGCGCCATCAATCTTTACACCACTTTGCTCAACGTTACGCATCGCTTCTGATGTAGATGGTGCTAAGCCGGCAGCCTTGAGGAGGCTGGCAATTCCCATGGGGGCTCCAGAGAGATTTACTTCTGGGATGTCATCAGGGACACCGCCTTTAGCACGGTGATTAAAGTCTTCTAAGGCTTTTTCTGCCGCAGCCTGAGAATGAAAACGCGCTACGATTTCTTGCGCAAGCAATACTTTGCAGTCTTTTGGGTTTCGTCCAGCAGCAACCTCTTGTTTCATCAAATCAATTTCTGACATTGGGCGAAATGACAGCAATGTGAAGTAATCCCACATCAAATCATCTGAGATGCTTAAGAGCTTGCCAAACATATCTCCAGCGGGCTCACTAATACCGATGTAATTCCCTTTGGACTTACTCATCTTCTCAACGCCATCCAAACCAACCAAGAGCGGCATAGTCAAAATACATTGAGGCTCTTGGCCATATTCACGCTGCAGTTCACGACCAACCAAAAGATTAAATTTTTGATCAGTACCACCAAGCTCTAAATCACTCTTCAGAGCAACCGAGTCATAGCCCTGCATTAAAGGATATAAGAACTCATGAATAGAAATCGGTACACCATTGCGATAGCGTTTCGTAAAGTCATCGCGCTCTAACATACGAGCAACGGTATGTTTCGCAGCCAACTGAATCATGCCGCGTGCGCCTAAAGGATCACACCATTCGCTGTTGTAGCGCACTTCTGTTTTAGCTGGATCGAGCACCATGCTTGCTTGACGATAATAAGTCTCGGCATTAACAGCAATCTCTTCTGCGGTTAATGGTGGACGAGTAGCATTGCGGCCCGATGGATCGCCGATCATGCTAGTGAAGTCACCGATCAAGAAAATCACGGTATGACCTAAATCTTGCAACTGACGTAATTTATTCAGAACAACCGTATGACCTAAATGAATATCAGGAGCAGTTGGATCCAAACCCAGTTTGATTCTGAGTGGGGTCTTAGTGGCCTGGCTACGAGCCAGTTTTTGTACCCAGTCAGCCTCAACTAATAGCTCATCACAGCCACGTTTGGTGACTTCGAGTGCAGCAAAGGCTTCGGGGGTCAAAGGATATTTTTGTTCAGGTTTAGCCGTCATGCTGATTCGGTTAACTGTTTCAGTTAAATTAGTATTTAAATTGCTAAAGCATAATTGTCGCATCCTTGAGAGCTAAACCCAGAACCCCATGAACAAGTCCGATTCCCATTACATTGGGCTAATGTCTGGCACCAGCCTAGATGGGATTGATGCCGTTCTAGCCAAAATTGAGCCCAATGGTCAAGCGAGCGCAGTAGAGGCTGTTAGCACACCCTTTGCACCCGATCTTCGAAAAGCCCTTTTTGAGCTGCAAACTCCAGGCCCCAATGAGCTCGATAGGGAGAGGCGAGCTGGTAACGCCTTGGCCCTAGCCTATGCCGAGGCAGTGGTCACATTACTTAACAAAGCGAATTTGCAGGCATCGGATATCACTGCTATTGGCGCCCATGGGCAAACTATTCGCCATCAGCCTCATCTTGGAGATTTAGCATACACACACCAAACCCTCAATCCAGCTCTCTTAGCCGAAAAGACCGGTATTGATGTCATTGCAGATTTTAGAAGTCGCGATCTTGCTGCTGGGGGTCAGGGTGCCCCATTAGTGCCCGCTTTTCATGCGCAACAATTTTCTGCAACAAAAAGCATCGCAGTCTTAAATATTGGTGGCATCGCCAATCTCACTCTTCTTCCAAATGGTGGTGAAATTACTGGTTTTGATTGCGGCCCTGGAAATATCTTGATGGACGCTTGGATACATCAACATCAAGGAAATACTTTTGATGAGAATGGTAAATGGGCATTAAAAGGTAAAGTGAATACAGAGCTGCTGGCAAGAATGTTGTCAGATCCCTTCTTTGCAAAAGCTCCACCAAAAAGTACGGGAAGAGATGATTTTCATCTTAACTGGTTACAAGAAAAACTAGGGGATGTGAATCATTCCATTGAAGATGTGCAAGCAACCCTATTGCACCTAAGCGCTCATTCAGCGCTAGAAGCCTTGGTACGTCATGGCCCACAAACCCAGAAGCTGATTGTCTGCGGAGGCGGCGCCAAAAACCAAGCCTTGATGAATTTACTCAAATTGAAGGCACAGCATTTCTTTACAGAGCCTTTAGAAATTACAACGAGTGATTCTGTTGGTATCGATCCGCAACTCGTTGAAGGCCTCGCTTTTGCTTGGCTTGCCTGGGCTCATAAAGAAAAACGGCCAGCAAATTTGCCAGCCGTTACAGGAGCGAAGGGACCCAGAATTCTAGGTGCTTGCTATCCAGCGTAGTAGATTTTTAAGCGGAGAAAGAAGAGCCACAACCACAAGTGGTTGTTGCATTTGGATTCTTAATCACAAATTGTGAGCCATTAATGTCCTCTTTGTAATCAATCTCAGCACCCACTAAATATTGGAAGCTCATTGAATCGACTAACAAAGTAACGCCATTCTTTTCAAAAAGGGTGTCATCTTCATTCACAGCATCATCAAATGTGAAGCCGTATTGAAAACCTGAGCAACCACCACCTTGAACGAACACACGTAACTTCAACTCTGGATTACCTTCTTCAGCAATCAAGTCAGCCACTTTTGCAGCAGCGCTATCCGTGAATACCAAAGGGGTTGGTGGCTCGGCTAAATCTTGTGCAGGTTGCGTAGCTAATTGGGTCATGATTTACTCCTAATTCAAAAGACGATAACTCTATTCTAGGCTTTAAATGCCCAGTCTGCTGAAGGGTCATTACTGATCACCCAGATACCCGATTATGGAGAAACGGCTATTTGGTTAAGCCCAGTAGTTTCTGGCAAGCCAAACATGAGGTTCATGCACTGTACGCCCTGACCTGAAGCACCCTTCACTAGATTGTCTTCCACTACCAAAATGACCAAAGTGTCCCCACCTCCTGGCCGGTGGATCGCAATCCGAATGCCATTACTACCCCGCACTGAACGCGTCTCTGGATGACTGCCAGCAGGCATTACATCGACAAAAGGCTCACCCTGATAGAAGTTCTCATAGAGCTTTTGGTAGTCAACATCTATTCCAGCCTCGGTCAGGCGCACATACAAAGTCGAGTGAATGCCTCTTACCATTGGGGTGAGATGCGGCACAAATGTCAGACCAATCTGATCGTGACCTGCAATCGCCTTCAAACCTTGCACGATCTCAGGAAGATGGCGATGGCCTTTAACACCATAGGCTTTGAAGTTATCACTTGCCTCAGATAGCAATGTACCAATCTCGGCTTTACGTCCAGCACCGGAGGTTCCTGACTTAGAGTCAGAAATAATGTGATTACCATCAATCAACTGCTTGCCGCCAGTAGATTTTGGAGAGAGTAATGGTGCAAGCCCAAGTTGCACTGAAGTTGGATAACAACCAGCTAAGCCGACAACACGTGCTTTTTTAATAGCCTCGCGGTTTATCTCCGCCAAACCATAAACAGCTTCAGCTAAAATCTCTGGGCAGTTATGCTCCATGCCATACCACTTGGCAAATTCTTTAACATCTTTCAAACGGAAGTCCGCCGCAAGATCCAAAATCTTCACATTGCTTGCAAGCAATTCTTTTGCTTGTGCCATTGCAACACCATGCGGGGTTGCAAAGAACACTGCATCACATTCGTTTAATTTGGCTTCATCCGGTGTTGTAAATTTCAGATCAACACGACCACGCAAAGATGGGAACATTTCGGCTACTGGCATACCAGCCTCAGTGCGAGATGTAATAGCAACTATTTTGACTTCAGGATGCTGGGCCAATAAACGCAGTAGCTCAACCCCGGTATATCCTGTGCCGCCAACGATGCCAACCTTAATCATGTCTTTCTCCAAAATCCTGTATTCCCAATCACTCTATTTTTGCAGAGTAATACAACATTCTTACAATTTGCTTCATTGTAGAAACAAAAAGGGCCGCTTGCGCGACCCTTTCGATAAAACTGAAGCGACTGAAAGAATTAGCGCTTGCTGAACTGCTTACGACGACGAGCGCCATGCAGACCAACTTTTTTACGCTCAACTTCACGAGCATCGCGAGTAACCAAGCCTGCTTTAGACAGAGTTGGCTTCAGAGCGTTGTCGTAATCGATCAATGCACGAGTTACGCCGTGACGAACTGCACCAGCTTGGCCAGTTTCACCGCCGCCAGAAACGTTTACTTTGATATCAAAGGTCGTTAAGTGGGCTGTGAGAGCCAAAGGCTGACGAGCGATCATGCGCGATGTTTCACGAGCAAAATAAGCATCGATAGGCTTACCGTTAACAGTAATTTCGCCTTTGCCAGATTTTATAAAAACGCGCGCAACAGAACTCTTGCGGCGACCGGTACCGTAATTCCAATTTCCGTAATTAATAGCCATTTGGTTTCCTTAAATCTCTAACGCTTTAGGCTGTTGAGCCGTGTGCGGATGATTAGCATCGCCATAAACTTTCAATTTCTTGATCATGGCATAGCCTAGTGGGCCTTTTGGCAACATACCCTTCACAGCCTTCTCCAAAGCGCGGCCTGGAAAACGGTCTTGCATCTTGTCGAAGTTAGTCGAGCTAATACCACCTGGGTATCCGCTGTGACGGTAATAAATCTTGTTCAAGCCTTTTGTGCCAGTGACACGCAGCTTAGATGAATTGATCACGACGATAAAGTCGCCAGTATCAACGTGTGGTGTGAATTCAGGCTTGTGCTTGCCGCGTAGACGGTGTGCCACTTCACTGGCGACACGACCGAGGACTTTGTCCGTAGCGTCAATCACGAACCATTCACGCTTTACCTCATGGGATTTTGCGGAAAAAGTTTTCATGATTTCTCAAATTGTTATAGTCAAAAAATTACCCCAACCAAACTACGTCCACCTTGGCCCTGCTTATGTTTGCAAGCTCGCAGATTCTGCAATCTAACTGGTACAACAAATCACCGCTGACTGGTTCGGTAATTCAGTAAAGCCTTGAATTGTAACCCAAAAAAAACCCAGGAACGAGTCCTGGGTTGGAATCCACCTATGTTTGGGTGGAGGAGACACTGGGTGGTAAATCTCAGTCTTATACAAGACTGACTACCAATATGGTTATTCTACACAAGATTTATGGTGCAATGCAAGAAAATTGACCAAAATCAATTTTCTGATGTTTTTTAGCCCAAATTTAGGGCAATACTAATATATAGAAATTGGTAAACTATTGATAATATTGATTAATTTATTAAGTTAGGGATCACTAATATGGAATGTCGAGTCTCTTGGTTGGGTAATGGCGGTATGGCTTTTTCAGCTGAAACCGGCAGTGGGCATCTTGTCAATATGGACGGAGCCCCTGAAGCAGGCGGCAGAAACCTAGCTCCAAGGCCGATGGAACTCCTTCTGGCTGGAGCTGGAGGTTGTTCCGCATTTGATGTGGTTTTAATCCTACAAAAGGCTCGCCAAGCAGTTACAGCCTGCGATGTCACCCTTCAGGCAGAAAGAGCCTCTGAGGACCCCAAAGTCTTTACCAAGATTAATTTGCACTTCATCGTTAAAGGCAAAGACTTAGAGCAAACCAAAGTGGATCGCGCCGTGAAGCTTTCTCATGAAAAGTATTGCTCCGCCACTACCATGCTGGCTAAAACTGCTGAGCTGACTTACAGCGTCGAAGTCATTTCGGAATAAGTGCAGAGTCAATCGATAAGCCGGATTCTGTCGCCTAGATTCGCACCTAGGGGCAATCATTCCTCTAGGCCGTTAGTTACCTAACGGCTCAAGCTCCCTACCCGCAGACTCAGCGGGACGCCTCATCGTCTGCATACTTGGGATTGCTCCAGGTGGAGGTTACCGCGTTTCACCGTAACTAAATACGCTCGTCTCTGTGGCCCTATTCCTCACGTCACCGTGGATGGCCGTTAGCCATCACCCTACCCTGTGGAGTCCGGACTTTCCTCCCCCTCAATAAAGAGGCGGCGATTGCCTAATTGACTCTGCGCCTGCAGTCTAACGCAGACGGAGCAAATTGGCTTGAAAACGAAGGACTAGCGTATGTAGATTTAAATCAGCGACCAGGCGATTGTTTCGCCTGCGCGTAGCGGCACAATCGTCGCATCACCTAAAGGCAATTCTGCAGGAATACGTTGCGCCTGTTTGGAAAGAGTAATTTTTTTACTATTGCGTGGCAAAGAATAAAAATCAGGGCCAAAGAAACTGGCAAAACCTTCCAATTTATCCAATTTACCAACACTCTCGAATGCCTCAGCATATAAACCCAAAGCATTAAATGCACTATAGCAACCAGCACAACCGCAAGCAGCCTCTTTAGCGCCCTTCGCATGTGGCGCGCTATCGGTACCCAAGAAGAAACGAGGATTGCTGCTAGTAGCAGCCTCTAGCAAGGCAACGCGATGCTCTTCACGCTTGAGTACTGGTAAACAGTAGTTGTGTGGACGAATACCGCCAGCAAAGATCGCATTGCGGTTCATGAGCAAATGCTGTGGGGTGATCGTCGCAACAATCGTATTCTTTCCGTCAGTCGAGGCATCACGCACATAGTGCGCCGCCTGTTTTGTCGTAATGTGCTCAAACACTATTTTGAGCTCAGGAAAATCTTTGCGCAATGGCTCAAGAACTTGATCAATAAATACAGCTTCGCGATCAAAGATATCAACATCAGCATGAGTTACTTCACCATGCACCAGCAAAGGCATTCCAACAGTTTGCATCGCCTCTAAAGCTTGATAGCAACGCTTAATATCACTAACACCCGCATCGCTATTTGTCGTAGCACCTGCAGGATATAGCTTGAATCCAACTATGCCTTCTGCCTTAGCTTTACGCACCTCATCCGCTGAAGTGTTATCAGTTAGATATAAAGTCATCAGCGGCGTAAAACTGCCAATACCTAATGATTTCAAATTCGATTCAATGCGAGCTTGATAAGCCTTGGCCAAATCTACGGTAGTGACTGGTGGCTTCAAGTTTGGCATGATGATCGCGCGTGCAAATTGACGAGCAGTGTCAGCTAATACATACTTCATTACTTCGCCATCACGAATGTGTAAATGCCAATCGTCTGGCTGAATTAATTCAATTTGTATCGGACTATTGGACATCATTATTTATCGAGCAAGATAATGCGGAAATCATTCACATTTGTGAGTGTAGGGCCAGTTTCCACTAAAGCTCCTAATTCTGCAAAGAAACCGTAGCAATCATGTGCCGCCAAGAATGTTTCTGGCACAAGCCCTTGAGGTTGAGCTAGTTTTCGAACTTCACCATCAAACCATGCGCCGGCATTTTTCTCGCTACCATCAATACCGTCGGTGTCTGCCGCTAAGGCAGCAATCTTGGATAAATCTGCACTGGCAGCAAAAAGAGATAAGAGATATTCACTGCAACGGCCGCCGCGCCCCTTAAGTCCTGCAGGAATCGTCACCGTGCATTCACCACCAGAAATAAGAGCCAAGGGCTTGTCACCTTTGGCTAAATACTCACGAGCCAAATTTGCTTGACTCACTCCAACCTCTTGAGCTTCACCGGTAATGGTGTCACCCAGAACAACAGGTTCATATCCTTGGGTACGTACATAATCAGCTGCTGCTTCTAAACTTTTATATGCGGTAGCAATCACATGATTGGCTACTTGCGCATCTACCAAGTCAATGTCTTTTAAGGTTTCTGGCTTCTCTCCGGCTAAACCTTGCTTGAGATGATTCAAAACAATTGTAGGTACTGCGTCAGTACCTAAGTGATATTTTTCTAAGATATTCAGTGCATCTAAATAAGTTGAATAGTCAGCAGCACAAGGACCGCTCGCAATATCTGCTGGAGAATCCCCAGTCACATCTGAAATTAATAAAGCTTCAACACGAGCACCGCGTGCAATCGCAACCCTTGCTAAGTTGCCGCCCAGAATTGCTGATAAATGTTTGCGCACTATATTCATCTCTTCAATCGGTGCACCACTGCGCAGGAGTGCCTCAGTAGTCTTGCGCATATCTTCAATCGAAATGCCCTCGACCGGCAAGGTTAGAAGACTAGAGCCGCCGCCTGACACCAGAGCAATTAAGACATCCCCAGCTTGAAGTTCATTAGCCAAAGCCAACACTTCCTTTGCGCCATCCATACCAGCTTGATCAGGTACCGGATGACCAGCCTCCACAATCTTAATGTGAGACGTTGGAGAGCTGTGGCCATAGCGCGTCAGAACCACACCATTTATCTTTGTCTGGGGCCAGTTTGCTTTTGCATAAGACTCTAAGGCACTTGCCATAGATGCACTTGCTTTGCCGGCACCAACTACCAAGCATTTACCTTGTGGCTCCTGCCCAGATGGGAATATCTTTGCTAAGTATTGCGGGACAATCATCTGCGGATCGGCTACCGATACGGCAGCAGCAAAGGCATTCTTGAGAATAGCCTCTGTAGTAACTGATGGATTCATTTGCTGCGTCATGAAGCTATTCTAATCAAGTGCCGCTCGTTCCTGCATTTGCCACATCTCGGCATACCTCCCATTAGCAGCCAGTAACTCAGGATGAGTGCCACGCTCCACAATCTGACCATGATCCATCACCAAGATTTGATCGGCATGAATAATGGTTGACAGTCGATGTGCAATGATCAGAGTTGTTCGATTTTTGGCCAAACCGAGTAATTCTTCCTGAAAAGCCCTCTCCGTTTTAGAGTCCAAAGCTGAAGTAGCCTCATCAAAAATCAACATTGCGGGTTTTTTAAGTAGAGTTCTAGCAATTGCCACACGCTGCTTTTCGCCACCTGATAACTTCAGGCCCCGTTCGCCTACTTGGGTCTCATAACCCTCAGGCAAACGTTTAATAAAGCCATCGATTTGCGCTGCCCTTGCAGCCTCATGAACTTCATCAATTGTTGCTGAAGGATCACCATAGGCAATGTTGTAACCAATGGTGTCATTGAACAAAACCGTATCTTGGGGAACGATGCCAATGGCTTTACGCAAACTTGCCTGTGTCACATCTTGAAGGTTTTGACCATCAATCAAGATTTTTCCAGACTGCACATCATAGAATCGAAAAAGCAATCTAGCTAAGGTACTCTTGCCTGCACCACTTTGACCCACAACCGCAGTAATAGTACCGGCGGGAATGTTGAAGCTGACATCACGCAAAATTTCACGCTTAGCATCGTAATGAAAAGATACATTCTCAAAACGGACGTCTGGCCCGTGACCACGATGATCAATTCGTAATGGATGTGCATTCGGTGAATCAGCAATCTCTTTATCGGTATTGAGTAATGAAAACATTCGCTCCATGTCCGTTAGAGACTGTTTGATCTCGCGATAAATCACACCCAAGAAATTGAGTGGAATATACAACTGGATCATTAAAGTGTTTACTAATACAAGGTCGCCAAGAGTCATGGTGCCTTCTACTACACCGAGTGTAGCGCGCCACAAAATTAAGACTAAGCCAATGGCAATGATTGTTTGCTGTCCAAAGTTGAGAACTGCTAAAGATTTTTGCGACTTAATAGCAGCGGCCTGGTAGCGCACTAAATTTTTGTCGTAACGACTAGCTTCAAAAGCCTCATTACCAAAATACTTTACCGTCTCAAAATTTAATAAAGAATCAATGGCTTTCTGATTCGCCTTTGAATCCATGTCATTCATGGTCTTGCGAAAATGGGTGCGCCACTCCGTAACTACTACAGTAAATACGATATAGAAAACCAAAGCGCATAAGGTAATTGCTGCAAACCAAATATCATATGAGTACGCCAAATAGCCCAACACCAAAATGAACTCAACAAGCGTTGGTAGGATGCTATAGAGCGAATAAGAAATCAGCGACTGAATACCGCGAGTACCACGTTCAATATCTCGACTGACACCTCCAGTTTGACGAGCCAGATGAAAGCTCAGCGCCAAAGCATGTAAATGCTCAAAGACCTGGAGAGCCACTTTGCGGACAGCATTTTGGGTCACCCTAGCGAAGAGAAACTCACGCAACTCAGCAAACAAGGAGGCAGCCATTCGGAGGAGCCCATAAGCCAGAATGAGCCCCACTGGAACTACAAGTAAGACTTGTGGAGAGTCTGCCCTGAGGTTTAAATCATCAATTAAACGCTTCAGCAAAATAGGGATGCCTAGATTAGTAACCTTAGCAGCCACTAAGCAAGCCAGAGCAATCGCAACTCTAAATTTATATTCCAGTAGATAGGGAATTAAATCGCGAATAACCTTCCAGTCACTTCCCTGTGAGGGCTTGGAATCTGCGCTACCGTGATGGTGTCCCGATGAATGTCTCATCGCTCTATCTTATTCGCTTCTAGTTCACTTCGCTGAAAACAATTTTAGAATCGCTTCACCATTGCTAGGAGAAAAACATTTCTGAGCTGCCTCTGCAAATGGCAACCAATCATAAGCAACATGCTCTCTTGGGGAAAGGTGAATGGAAGTATTTTCTGGAACCTGCAGCGCAAACCAATGTTCAGTATTTCTGGTGACGCCAGGCGCATATCGAAAGCGCCACTCTGGATAGATCTCATATTCGATCTGGTGATGCAAATTGCGCAGCGCATCTGCTGGCAGCTGGTCAACGGCAATCCCCGTTTCTTCGAAAACCTCACGGGTAGCCGCTTGAGCTAAATCTTCATCTGACCTATCCAAGCTACCAGTAACGGATTGCCAAAAGCCTGCACGATCAGCACGCTCTATCAATAAAACATCCCTATTCGATTTGTAGATAACGACTAAAACCGAGATAGGGATTTTCAAGATAGCGCCGATACGGCTTGAATTGTTTTAAGCAGCCGGTGCTGCTTGGCGCAAACGGATATGCAACTCACGCAACTGACGCTCATCTACTGGGCTAGGCGCTTGGGTTAATAAGCATTGTGCACGTTGTGTTTTAGGGAAAGCAATGACATCACGAATGGACTCAGCACCAGTCATCATGGTCACAATACGATCTAAGCCGAAGGCAATACCGCCATGTGGGGGCGCACCGTATTGAAGTGCATCTAATAAAAAGCCAAACTTTGCTTGAGCTTCTTCAGCACCAATCTTCAATGCGCGGAATACCTGACTTTGTACCGCCTCTTGGTGAATACGAACAGAACCGCCGCCGATTTCACTACCATTTAGAACCATGTCATAAGCCTTAGCCAAGCACTTGCCTGGATCAGACTCGAGGTACTTCATGTGCTCATCCTTCGGGCTGGTGAATGGATGATGGCAAGCAACCCAACGCGCTTCGCCTTCGTCGTAATCAAACATCGGGAAATCTACTACCCACAATGGCTTCCATGCTTCGGTAAAGAGGCCATGCTCTTTACCCCAAGCAGAGTGGCCAATACGCAAGCGCAGGTTGCCGATGGCATCATTCACCACTTTTTCTTTATCAGCACCAAAGAAAATGATGTCGCCGTCTTTAGCACCAGTCCGTTTCAAGATGCCTTCGATCGCAGCATCATGCAAGTTTTTCACAATCGGTGATTGCAAACCATTGCGGCCTTCAGCGATAGAGTTCACTTTGATCCATGCCAAACCTTTGGCGCCATAGATACTGACAAACTGGGTGTAGTCATCAATTTCACTACGACTGATCTCGGCGCCACCTGGTACACACAAGCCCACTACTCGGCCACCTTCTTGATTTGCTGCGCCTGAGAAGACCTTGAAATCAACGTCTTTCATCACATCTGTCAATTCAGTGAATTCAAAGTTGACACGCAAATCTGGCTTATCGGAACCAAAACGCGCCATACCCTCTGAGTAAGGCATGGTTGGAAATGGATTAGGCAATTCCACATTCATAGTTTTCTTAAAAATATGAAGAATCATATTTTCAAAGAGATCGCGAATCTCAATCTCGCTCAAGAAAGCCGTTTCACAGTCGATTTGGGTAAATTCTGGTTGACGATCTGCACGTAAATCTTCGTCACGGAAACATTTGGTAATTTGATAGTAACGATCAAAACCAGCGACCATCAACAGCTGCTTAAACAACTGGGGAGACTGCGGCAAAGCAAAGAACTGACCATCATGCACACGGGATGGAACCAAATAGTCGCGCGCACCTTCAGGCGTACTCTTGGTGAGCATCGGTGTTTCAATATCAATAAAGCCCGCTTCGTCTAAATAGCGGCGGCACTCCATTGCAACGTTATAACGCAAGCGTAGATTCTTTTGCATTTGCGGACGACGCAAATCCAATACACGATGAGTCAAACGAGTGGTCTCGGATAAATTCTCATCATCAATCTGGAACGGCGGAGTAATAGAAGCATTCACAATAACCAGGTTGTGACAGAGAATTTCTACTTTACCGCTAACCAAATCTGTATTCTCTGTGCCAGCAGGGCGTGCGCGAACTAAACCTTTAATCTGAATACAGAACTCATTGCGCACTTGCTCAGCAAGGGCAAACATCTCCGGACGATCTGGATCACAAACTACCTGCACAAAACCTTCGCGATCACGCAAGTCAATAAAGATGACGCCTCCGTGGTCACGACGGCGGTTAACCCAGCCTGAGAGTGTGACCTCTTGACCAATCAGTGAATCGGTTACTTGGCCGCAAGTATGGCTACGCATTGACATAACAATTTCCTAAAATCAAAAATGTTGTGGTGACTCATGTGAAGTCAGAGCACTAGAATTATTTGGTGGAACCGAGCCCATGGAAACAATATGTTTCAATGCCTCTTCTACACTCATCTCCAACTCAATCGTTTGCGCACGAGGTACGATCATAAAAAATCCGGAGGTAGGATTTGGCGTAGTGGGCAAAAATACATTGACGTAGTCTTCGCCAAGCTTAGCAGTCACTTCTTTTGCAGGCGTGCCGGTTTGAAATGCAATCACCCAAGAATCAGCATGAGGATAACGAATCAACAGAGCCTTACTAAAGGCCTGACCATTTCCAGAAAATAAAGTGGAAGAAACTTGTTGAACGCTCGAGTAGATGGAACGAACAATCGGAATACGATTGACAAACTTATCCCAAATCTTTAACCACCACTGGCCAGCAAAACTAATCGCCAGTAGACCGGTGAACATAATCACTGCAATCACAATCACAATTCCAACGCCTGGGAGGTCGCGGAAGTGTTGGACATCTAGTGCAGCATCATGGGGAAGAACCATAATGATGGCGTGCATTACCGAACCAAAAACACCGTCGAGTAAACCCAAGCCCCCGGCAATCACCCAAACGGTGATTGACAATGGTGCCCAAACCAGGATGCCAGCGATAAAGTATTTTTTCATGTGTTCTGCCTAACCTGCTATTTTAGCGGTTAAGGAGCCAATCGGCGAGAGGCTAATAAATGCCTAGGCTGATGATCAAAATTCCAGCCAAAAATCCTCCAGCAAAGAGCAAAGCCCCAGCTATCAGGCGGTGAGTACGTCTTTCTTCAAGCAAAAGGGCTTTTAAGACCTCTAATTCGCCATTTTGGTCTTTTGTTTGATGACGGCTTTGAGCCAAACTATCAGCAATTAAACGCGGCAAAGTAGGCAGAATTTTGGCCCAAGTAGGCGCCTCTTCCTTCAGCCCGTCCAGCAAACCGCGCCAACCGAGCTGCTTATCAACCCATTTTTCCAAAATTGGCTTAGCGGTTTTCCAAAGATCCAAATCTGGGTCTAGCTCACGCGCCAACCCTTCTACATTTAAGAGTGTTTTTTGCAACAGGGTCAATTGAGGCTGTATTTCGATCTTAAAGCGACGTGAGGTCTGGAACAAACGCATCAACACAATTCCAAGAGAAATCTCTTTGAGTGGACGATCAAAGTAAGGCTCACAAACAGAACGCACAGCCCCCTCTAATTCTTCAACGCGCGTATTCGCCGGAACCCAACCAGATTCAATATGAAGTTCAGCAACGCGGCGATAGTCACGATTAAAGAACGCCAAAAAGTTCAGCGCTAAATAATTCTTATCCGATTCGCTGAGAGCGCCAACGATTCCAAAATCTAAAGAAATAAATCGGCCAAAAGTTTCTGGCTCCAAACTAATCATGATGTTTCCAGGATGCATATCTGCGTGGAAAAATCCGTACTCAAATACTTGTGTGAAAAATATCTCTACGCCGTCAGCTGCCAACTTCTTAAAATCTACGCCAGCTGCACGCAAGTCTGCAGTGCGTCCAATTGAAATGCCATCCATTTTTTGCATCACAATGACATTGGTGTGACATAGATCCCAATACATCTCTGGAATCATCAACTTCTTAGAATCTGCAAAATAGCGACGCAATTGACTTGCGTTTCCTGCCTCGCGCATCAGATCTAATTCATCATGCAAGTAAGTGTCAAACTCTGCAACGTTCTCAGTTGGCTTCAAACGACGACCATCCTCAGAACTCTTTTCAATGACTTTTGCTAAGTCATACATCAAGGCCAGATCACCTTCAATTACTGGCAAGATACCAGGGCGCAATACTTTGATGGCTACCGTTTTATGAGCCCATTCAGAATGTTTGTCGGTGGCGCGCAACACTCCAAAATGCACTTGTGCAACCGAGGCACTTGCTACCGGGGTCGCATCAAAGCTCATGAATACCTCTTCGATAGGCTGACCAATAGCCTCTTCAATTAAACGACGAGACTCTGCATTAGAAAACGGCGGTACTTGATCTTGTAACTTTGCCAACTCATTGGCAATATCTTCTGGTAACAAGTCACGACGCGTGGAAAGCACTTGTCCAAACTTTACAAAAATCGGACCAAGCGCTTCAAGGGTTAAGCGAATGCGCTCTCCTCTTGGTAATTTAGTACCAGGAGAAGTCCAACAAACGACTGTCAAAAAGCTACGGCCAATTCCTGACTTAAGAACATCGCGCAATAAAGGCAATAAACCATAACGCCAAGCAGTAAAAAAGATAAAACAGAGACGAGCAATTCGACGCACGATTTATTTAGCCTTTTGCTCTATGAGTTGAATACGTTTTTCTAAACGATCTACTGAATCGCGTAAGTCATTTAACTCGGATTTGCGAACCATAAAATCGCGTTTATTTAAAAGGATCTTTCGCTCTTCACTGACATACTCAATCACATTGTCTAATAAGTCACTGGCGGCAGAACGCGTAGCAGAAACAAATTTCTTGCCTTGTCTGACAGCAAAATTTGCAGGCGCATCACCAACTATACGCGCCAGATCTTCCTCATATTCCCAGCGCAACTGGCCCGCTAAACGTCCAATCAATTGAGCCAAATCTGCATCACCAGTAATTTTGACAGCTTTGAAAGCTTGTTCCTTTAAATTGCCAGGGCTAGCCACCAAATCACTCATCGCTTTTGCAGACACCTCTAAGGCAAGTGTAGGGCTTTCCAACTCTCTTAAGACCTCTAAGTGTCCAACAGGATTAATCTCAAAGCACAAGCGCCCAAAAGGAAGTTGAATAAGCACCGTCTTCTCTGCATGCTTTGCTAACTCAGCGCACGCCCATGGCTCTCGCCCCAAGACGTGGTTAATTCCTCGGCAAGCAGCTCCGGCAGCAATCGTATGGGTTGAAGAGGATATTGTGTTCATAAGTGTAAAAAACCCGCACAAGTGCGGGTTTTCCGACGGAAATTACCTAAAGCTTAAACTAACTGGGAGATACCCGCTAGTACCCAACCTCCAGGACCCTCTACTGGCTTGCTTAAATTCCAGATTTCTGAGAAATCACTGGCTGGCGCTCCCTGTTGCTCACGGATCATGCCGCTAAACTGAACGCTGCAGAAGTAATGCGCATCTGCAGTTTCGATTCCCAACAACCGCGCATTAATCGTTACAACATCAGTTTGGTTGGCGCTATCAGTCCGACCCGCTAAGTCCTGCTGAATAGTTGCAAACATTTCAGGGGTAGCGAATTCACGCAATGCAGCAAGGTCCCCTTGATCCCAGGCTTTTTGTAAGGTCACAAAATACTGTTTTGCATTCTCTAAGAAGGCTTGCTGATCAAAGCCTGGTGGCAGCGTGGAATGAAATAGCTCAGGCTCCTGTGAAACGCCAGCAAAAGCATTTGCTACAGGAGTAAAAGCCGGGTCTTGTCTGGGATTTTGATGAAGGCTAGCTCGCTGCATACCAGGGGTAGGTGCATTTGCATTCTGCCCTGCGCCTGACATAGCAGGCAAGAACCTGCGAATCACAAACATGATGACAAAACCAGCCAGCACCGCAATCAACAAACCGGTAATCAAGGAGGATGCTGCCTCACCCAGACCAAAATGCGATAAGAGATAGCCAATACCTAAACCAGCAGCTAACCCACCTAAGAGACCACCCATGCCACCAAAACGACTAGGCGCTGGCGCTTGTGGTGCTGGAGCTGCAGGTTGAGCTTGCTGAGCTTGCTTTTGTGCAGGTTGAGCTTGCTTTTGAATTGGAGCACTGGGAGCTTTACCGATACTTTTGCCGCCACCAAGACGCGCAGCATCAACGTGACCCACTGTTGCGAATATCAAAGTAAAGCTTAATAAAACTGCTTTAAAAAAATGTTTGTTCATTGCTTTTACCCCTTCTAATAACTTCTTCAATACTTGAGTTTTTAAGAGCTTAAAAACTATACAACTATCAGTATTTAATACCAATATGTAAGGCAACGATACCCCCAGTCATTCTATGGGTTTGCACTTCGTCAAAACCAACCCCCAGCATCATCTCTTTGAGGGTATCCGCGTCAGGGTGCATGCGAATAGATTCTGCCAAATAGCGATAGCTTTCTGAATCTTGCGCTATTTTTTCACCCAACCAAGGCAGTACTTTGAATGAATACAGGTCATATACGGGCTGCAGGAAGGCATCTGGCTTGGAAAATTCCAAGACGAGTACACGGCCCCCAGGCTTAATCACGCGACACATTTCGCCAAGTGCAAGCTCTTTATGAGTCATATTGCGCAAACCAAAAGCAACGGTTACCACATCAAAATGGTTATTAGGGAACGGAATTTTTTCCGCATCAAATTGCACACAAGGCAAGGCCATGCCCTGGTCTAACAAACGATCTCGACCGACACCTAACATTGAAGCATTGATATCACTCAACCAAACTTGAGCATCAGGATTACGACCCCAATCCGTCGCCTTGGCAAATGCGCTAGCTAGGTCGCCAGTACCACCAGCAATATCCAGCACTTTTTGGCCAGGACGTACATTAGCACTTGCAATCGTGATCTTTTTCCAAACGCGATGTAGACCGAAAGACATTAAGTCATTCATCACATCGTATTTGCTAGCTACCGAATGGAATACCTCAGCAACCTTACCAGCCTTCTCGGCTTCGTCAACGCTTTGATAGCCAAAGTGGGTTTTACTCATTAGTGACTTCCACAAGAGTGGCCATGTGAGTGTCCTGCCTGCACCATCGGCGCATCACGATCAAGACCTGCAGCAGCCAATTTATCCAAATGCTCTTTCCATACTTGCTCTTGGTTTTCGCACAAGAAATGCAAGTAATCCCAAGAATATAAGCCTGAATCATGTCCATCAGAAAAAGTGGGTTTCAGTGCGTAATGACCGACAGGCTCCAGACTGGCAATCAATACCTCGCGCTTACCCGTTTGCAAAGTCTCTTGACCGGGGCCGTGACCCTGAACTTCTGCCGATGGAGAAAGTACCCTCAATAATTCAAAAGGCAGTCGATATGAAGAGCCATCCTCATAGGAGAGCTCAAGAACCTTGGACTGCTGGTGCACCACAACATTCGTTGGAATCATTAAACCAACACCCTTTCAATACCGCCTTGGTTAGCTTTGGTGACGTAGTCTTGCATCCAATTTTCACCGAGTAATTTTTGCGCCATCTCAACTACGATGTAATCAGCAGTAGTATCACTATCTGCATCAAAGCGGGTTAAGCCTTGCAAGCAAGATGGGCAGCTTGTTAATACTTTAACGTCGCCAGTGAAATCGCCCTGACGCAAATCATTGGCCGCTTTTTCCATTTCAATTTGTTTGCGAAAACGGACTTGAGTAGAAATATCAGGGCGAGTAACCGCTAAGGTTCCAGACTCACCACAGCAACGATCATTTTTCGCAATCGCTCTACCATCTTCTAATTGAATGAGCTCATTCACTGTCTTCAAGGGGTCCTGTAACTTCATGGGAGAGTGGCAAGGATCGTGATACATGTATTTCACGCCTGTTACTCCAGTAAGCCTGACACCCTTCTCGGCTAAAAATTCGTGGATATCAATAATCCGGCAACCAGGGAAGATTTGCTCAAACTGATAGCCCGCTAATTGGTCGTAACAAGTGCCGCAAGATACGACTACCGTCTTGATATCTAAGTAGTTCAAGGTATTAGCCACCCGATGAAATAAGACGCGGTTGTCCGTAATCATCTTATCCGCTTTGTCAAAATCACCATTACCGCGCTGTGGGTAGCCACAGCATAAATAGCCTGGTGGCAACACTGTCTGTACACCAACATTCCAAAGCATTGCTTGAGTTGCTAAACCCACTTGCGAAAATAGACGCTCGGATCCGCAGCCCGGGAAGTAAAAGACCGCCTCAGTATCGGCAGAGGTTGTTTTAGGATCCCGAATAATGGGTACGTAGTTTGCATCTTCAATATCCAATAAAGCACGCGCAGTCTTTTTCGGCAAATTGCCAGGCATCTTCTTATTTACAAAGAAAATAACCTGTTCAGTGATGGTCGGTTTCCCAACAGTTGCAGGAGGATGTGCAGTTTGCTTTTTAGCAAACTTACGCAGAAGATCATTGCCTAAGCGCTGTAACTTATAGCCCCAACCAATCATAGCCGTACGAACTAAATGAATAGTCTCTGGACTGGTGGTATTCAAAAAAAACATCGATGCTGCTGTACCTGGATTAAAACGCTGCTGACCCATTTTACGCATGAGGTTGCGCATATTCATCGTCACATCACCAAAGTCGATCTTGACTGGGCAAGGCGTTAAGCACTTATGACAGACAGTGCAATGCGCTGCGACATCATCAAACATTTCCCAATGCCGAATTGAAACACCGCGACGAGTTTGCTCTTCATATAAGAAGGCTTCAATCAATAATGATGTCGCCAAAATTTTGTCGCGGGGGCTATATAAAAGATTTGCGCGTGGCACGTGGGTCGCGCAAACTGGCTTGCACTTACCACAGCGTAAGCAATCCTTCACGCTATCAGCGATGGCGCCGATATCACTTTGCTGCATGATGATGGACTCATGCCCCATCAAGCCAAAGCTTGGCGTGTAAGCCATGCTCAGGTCGGCATGCGGCATCAGCTTGCCCTTGTTAAATCTGCCTTCAGGGTCTACACGATTCTTATAGCTACGGAAGTCTTTTAATTCTGCTTCTGTCAGGTACTCCAACTTCGTAATACCAATACCATGCTCACCAGAAATCACGCCATCTAAGGAGCGGGCTAACTTCATAATACGATCGACTGCACGATGGGCATCTTGCAGCATCTCGTAGTCATCAGAGTTCACCGGAATATTGGTGTGTACATTACCGTCACCAGCATGCATATGCAATGCTACGAATACGCGCTTACGCAGAATATTTTTATGAATAGCCTCAAGCTCAGCCAATATCGGCTCGAACGCAAGACCGCCAAAAATAATACGTAATTCAGAACGAACTTCCTCTTTCCATGATGCGCGCAAGCTGTAGTTTTGCAGTTGTGGGAAATGGGTATCCATCTGCGTCAGCCAATCAGCCCAACGAGTGCGCACCCTCGCAATTAATTCAAGAGCCTGCTGTACCCGATCACCTAAAATCTCTGCTGTAGGGATTTCATATTCGGCATCACTCTTGCCTAATGGCAAAGCGCTCTTTTTCAAGAACGACTCCAGGCCGTCGAGAACTTGTAACTTGTTTTTAAGGGATAGTTCAATATTGATGCGATCAATCCCATCGGTGTACTCACCCATTCGTGGCAAAGGAATTACCACATCTTCATTGATCTTAAATGCATTGGTATGACGAGCAATGGCGGCTGTCCGAGCACGGTCGAGCCAGAACTTCTTGCGGGCTTCTGCGCTCACTGCAACAAAGCCCTCGCCAACCCGCAGGTTTGCCATGCGCACTACTTCACTAGTGGCTGCTGCGACTGCTCCTTCATCATCGCCAGCAATATCGCCAATCAAGACCATCTTCGGCAAGCTATTACGCTTGGATTTGGTGGAGTAACCCACTGCCCTTAAATATCGATCATCCAAATGCTCCAGGCCAGCCAGAATGGGGCCGCCTTGCTTACTCAAACCATCCAAATAAGCCTTGATCTCGACAATACTTGGAATGGCTTCGCGCGCTTGCCCAAAAAACTCTAAGCAAACAGTACGCATAAATTTTGGCATGCGATGCAATATCCAAGTTGCGCTAGTAATCAAACCGTCGCAACCTTCTTTTTGTACGCCAGGCAAGCCTGATAAAAATTTATCAGTAACGTCTTTACCTAAACCCTCTTTGCGAAAACGCTTGCCTTCTACTTCGAGCAATTCTGTTTTTAGAATTCGCTGACCAGGCTCGCTATTACCATCAGACCAAGTTAACTGAAAGCGCACGGTTGCAACATCATGAATCTTGCCGAGGTTGTGCTCAAGGCGTTCAACATCGAGCCAATTGCCCTCTGGATCCACCATGCGCCAGCTAGCGAGGTTATCTAGAGCAGTGCCCCAAAGAACTGCTTTTTTACCACCGGCATTCATGGCAATGTTGCCGCCAATGCAACTCGCATCAGCAGAAGTAGGATCAACTGCAAACACTAAGCCAGCTTGCTCTGCAGCATCAGCTACACGGCGAGTGACAACACCAGCACCAGTAAAGATAGTTGAGACCTCATGAGCTACACCAGGCAGAGGCTTAGATTTCACGCCGCCGATATCTTGTAATTTCTCAGTATTAATCACTGCAGACATGGCATACAAGGGAATCGCACCACCGGTATAGCCAGTGCCACCTCCACGAGGAATAATCGTGAGACCCAATGCCACGCAGGCTTTCACCAAACCAGGAATCTCCGACTCGTAATCAGGCTTAAGTACTACTAGTGGAAACTCAACACGCCAGTCCGTTGCATCAGTAACATGCGCTGCGCGCGATACGCCATCAAAACAAATATTGTCACTAGCGGTATGGCGGCCTAATTCTTTACGTGCGCGTTTACGAATTTGTTCAACTTCCTTAAATCCGTTTTCAAAATTTTCAATGGCGCGATAAGCAGCGCTTAATAAAATTTCGACTTGTTCTGCAGACTCGCCACTATTGCGCTTTTTAACTTCACCCAAGCGATGCCACAGAGCATCGATTAATTGTTTGCGACGAACCGGGCTATCCAATAAGTCATCCTGCAAAAAGGGGTTGCGTTGAACTACCCAAATATCACCCAGGATTTCAAACAACATGCGGGCAGAGCGGCCAGTACGGCGAACACCACGCAACTCATTGAGAACCCGCCACGACTCCTCACCTAAGAGGCGAATCACAATTTCTCGATCAGAAAAGGAGGTGTAGTTGTAGGGAATTTCGCGAAGACGGGGGGAACCCGCCTCAGCATCCAACAACTGGTTTAAAGCCAATGGTGCGTTCATAGCGACATATTTGATAAATAAGCATTTTAGTTGAGCGAACCTGATAGTGTCAGCAAACGGATAAAGTTGCCCCCCAAATGGATAAACCCTTGCAAATCTAAGGGCTTAGGAGCCATCCGTGGTACGCTCATTGGATGGCAACGAACTATTTAAAGAAAATTTTATCGGCTCGCGTCTATGACGTAGCCAGAGAAACTGAACTTCAGCTCGCCCCCGAACTGACTAAGCGTTTGGGCAACCAGGTCCTTCTCAAAAGAGAGGATAACCAGCCGGTTTTTTCCTTCAAAATCCGTGGCGCCTATAACAAAATGGCCCATTTGCCCCCAGAATCTTTAAAACGCGGTGTGATTGCAGCTTCTGCAGGCAATCATGCTCAAGGCGTAGCCTTATCGGCTGCCAAAATGAAATGTAAGGCTGTCATCGTGATGCCGGTGACGACTCCCAGCGTCAAAATTGATGCCGTTAAAGCGAGAGGTGGTTCTTGGGTCGAGATCATTCTCCAGGGTGAGTCTTACAGCGACGCATTTCAACATGCGGAACTATTAGGCAAAAAACGAGGCTTGACCTTTGTTCATCCATTTGATGACCCAGATGTAATCGCTGGACAAGGCACCATTGCCCACGAAATTTTTACTCAATATGAAAAACCTATCGATGCAGTATTTGTCGCCATTGGTGGTGGCGGCCTCATTTCCGGTATTGGCGAATATATTAAGGCAGTAAGCCCAAAGACTAAAGTCATCGGCGTACAAGCCTCAGATTCTGATGCCATGAATCAATCGCTCAAAGCAAATAAACGGATTGAGATGAAAGATGTTGGCTTATTCTCTGATGGCACTGCTGTCAAATTGGTCGGCAAAGAAACTTTCCGCATCTGTAAAAAAGTGGTTGATGAAATCATCACTGTCGATACCGATGAAATCTGTGCAGCCATTAATGATGTCTTTACCGATACCCGTAGCATCCTTGAGCCTGCTGGCGCCTTAGCCATTGCAGGCATGAAGAAGTATGTTGATAAAAAATGTCTCAAGAAGAAAACTCTCGTAGCCGTTGCTTGCGGAGCCAATATGAATTTTAGCCGTCTCCGCTTTGTAGCAGAGCGTGCAGACGTTGGTGAGTTCCGCGAAGCAGTATTTGCCGTAACGATTCCTGAAGAGCGTGGCTCTTTCAAACGCTTCTGCGAATTACTTGGTAAACGCAATGTGACTGAGTTTAACTATCGGATTGGTGATCAAAGCGAAGCACATATTTTTGTAGGCATCAGCACACAAAAAGCGGGAGATAGCGAAGCCATTGCAAAACATTTTCGTAAAGCGAAGTTTGCAACGATCGACCTCACCCATGATGAGTTAGCAAAATCGCACTTACGTCATATGGTAGGCGGTCACTCTGAACTGGCTAAAGATGAATTGCTCTACCGTTTTGAATTTCCAGAGCGCCCGGGTGCTTTGATGAAGTTCCTAACGAGCATGGCGCCTAACTGGAACATTAGTCTCTTCCACTATCGTAATCATGGTGCTGATTACGGCCGCATTTTGGTAGGCATCCAGGTGCCCAAAAATGAGCAGAAGAAATTCCAAAACTTCTTGGCAACATTGGGTTACCCTCACTGGGATGAAAGTAATAACCCTGCATATCAGCTGTTCCTGAAATGAGATGTAATTCTTAAATGTCATACACGCTCACCGGAAAACTTGTCGTTGCGATCTCATCGCGCGCCCTATTTGATTTTGAAGAAGAAAATCGCATCTTTGAGTCAACCGATGACAGCGCTTATATGAAATTACAACTTGAGCGCCTGAGTGAGGCCGCTCAAAAAGGGGTGGCATTTCCATTAGTTAAAAAACTTCTCGCTTTTAATGAAGAAGGTGGGCAACGGGTTGAGGTAGTGATACTTTCCCGCAATGATCCTGTCAGTGGTCTGCGCGTCTTCCGTTCCGCCGAGCACCATGGTCTACATCTTGAACGTGGCGTATTTACCAGAGGTCGCCCTCCCTACCATTACCTTCGCTCATTACAAGCCAACCTCTTCTTATCGGCCAACGAAGATGATGTAAGGGCGACGATTGATGCAGGTTTCCCAGCTGCACGGGTCTACCCAGAGTCTAGTAAAACTGCTGAGTCTCACCCCAATGAAATTCGGATTGCGTTTGACGGAGATGCAGTCCTGTTCTCAGATGAAGCCGAGCAAGTATTTCAGAAAAAAGGGCTTGAGGCTTTTGTTGATCATGAGAGCAAGAAGGTCGACATTCCATTACCTCCGGGACCCTTCAAACCTTTATTAGAAGCATTGCACAGACTGCAGCGCTCCACTAGCGAAAACGGTATGCGCATTCGTACTGCGCTAGTTACTGCACGCTCTGCCCCAGCACATGAACGCGCTATTCGAACACTGATGGCATGGGGTATTGATGTCGATGAAGCCATGTTCTTGGGTGGCTTATCAAAGAGTGAGTTCTTGCGAGAATTTGAACCCGACTTTTTCTTTGATGATCAAACGGGCCATTGCCAATCAGCTGCATCCGTAGCCCCAACAGGACATGTCGTATCAGGTGTATCGAATAAACCTAAAAGCTAAAAGTAATTAATGGCAACGCTTCCACTTGGACAATCAACGCAATACCCAGATCAATATGATCCGAGTTTGCTCTTTCCCATTCCCAGGGCTGAAAACCGCAAGAAGATCGGACTTAAAGAGGGTCAAGTTTTGCCATTTGTGGGTGTTGATATATGGAACGCATTTGAACTAAGCTGGCTCAATCAAAAAGGAAAGCCACAAATTGCCCTGGCTGAGTTTCAGATTCCCGCAGACTCTCCCAACATGATTGAGTCTAAATCTTTCAAGCTCTATCTCAATAGTCTCAACAACGCCCGCTTTGAAGATGAGAATGAAGTCAAAGAAAAACTCACTGCGGATTTATCAGTAGTGGCTGGCAGCAAGATCACTACTCGCATCAACCCAACTGATATCATTTCCAAAAAAGGAATGCAAGAGATGGGCGGCATCTTGATGGATCGACTAGATATCGAGATTGATCCAAGCTTGCCTGCAGATCCAAGCCTATTAGGTGTTAATGAATCGTTTGGTCCAATTGAACAGTGCTTGGTATCGCACTTACTCAAATCAAACTGCCCTATTACCGGCCAACCGGATTGGGCTAGCGTCCAAATTCGTTATCAAGGACGCCCCATTCTTGAAGAAGGCTTGCTGCGCTACCTGATTGGCTTTAGGCAATTGGGTGAGTTTCATGAGCATTGCGTAGAAACAATCTTTACCGACATCAAACGTCAGTGCAAACCAGAAAAGCTTTCTGTCTACGCCCGCTACACCCGACGCGGGGGCCTAGACATCAACCCATTCCGCACGGATCATAATTCTCCCTGGCCCGAAAATATTCGACACGCAAGACAGTAGGTAAATAAAAACCCCTTGTAGAAAATCCTAGAAGGGGTTTTTTTAATACTACGATATCTACCACATTATTTAATGTTGCCTAAAACGGAATATCATCGTCCATTGCACCGAGGGATGCGGCATTAGACGATGCTGGGGCAGACTGCTCAGCCGGCTTTGAGCGTGCATAGCTTTCACCACCGTCACCACTTCCGCCTACTGGCTTACCACCAAGCATTTGCATAGTTTCTGCAACGATCTCGGTAGAATACTTTTCTTGTCCACTGGCATCAGTCCATTTGCGTGTTCGTAAACGGCCTTCAACATAAACCTGTGAACCTTTTTTGAGGTACTGGCCAGCGATTTCTGCAAGCTTGCCAAAGAATGCAACGCGATGCCATTCTGTGGTTTCTTTCATCTCACCAGTTTGTTTATCTTTGTAGCGATCAGATGTAGCTACTGAAATGTTTGTAACGGCGTCGCCACTTGGCATGTAACGCGTTTCTGGATCACGTCCTACATTACCTACGATGATGACCTTATTTACCGAAGCCATGTTGTCTCCCGAAGAAAAATACCACTGTTATTACTGCTGAAAATGAACTGCTCGCTTTAATTAAATTGATGAAGCTACGGCTATGTCTTTGTGGCTAAACCCTTTGATTCTGTTGCTCTCGCTGGCATTTCACCCATCGACCAGGCAATTATAAGCCAGCCAACTAGCATAGCCGCCCCGACTGCAAAGACCGATACATTGCCAAGGCTATCCATTAAATAACCCCCTAACAACGCACCAGAAAAGAGGCCAATAGATTGTGTGGTGTTGTAAACCCCCAAAGCAGTGCCCTTTGATTCTTTTGCATAACGAGTGACCAATGATGGTTGTAATGCTTCC
Source organism: Polynucleobacter sp. UB-Siik-W21 (assembly GCF_018687415.1). Taxonomy (NCBI): domain Bacteria; kingdom Pseudomonadati; phylum Pseudomonadota; class Betaproteobacteria; order Burkholderiales; family Burkholderiaceae; genus Polynucleobacter; species Polynucleobacter sp. UB-Siik-W21. Next base: position 1,927,552 of record NZ_CP061289.1, read on the forward strand.
AAAAGATTGAAGCCTACAAAATAAATCAGCAATGCCACCGTAATGAGAGTCACAGATGCAGCTTGAGTGAAAATGATTTCAGCAATAACCAGCAAAATGATCGCAATTAACAGAACAAGTCGTATGCGCTGTTTTTTCTCACCGTAGACTAAAAGTGGAACCATAAATACAAACGAGAGTAAAACCACTGAGAGATAAATTTGCCAGTGGGCAGTGAGCGGAAATCCTGCTTGCTCTAATAAACGTGGCACCACTAAAAACATAGCTACTTGGGTAGCATTCAATACAAATACACCTACATTTAGTCGCATGAGCTCTGGGCGAAGAAACACAACTTTGAGTGAATCTTGTTGCGCATGAACTTCAGGTCTGTTATTTGGCAATACAAAATAGGCCACTAACATCGCCAAGACACCTAGAATTGCCAACACAAAAAACATCCCACTTAAGCTAATCATGCGATAAAGCGGAGCAGCCACCACTAGCGAAACTGCAAAAGAGAGAGAAATACTGGCGCCGACTAAAGCCATCGCTTGACTGCGCACCTGCTCTCGAGTCAGATCGGCAACCCAAGCAGAAACCGCTGCAGAAATTGCACCGGCGCCCATCACCCCTCTACCGATAGAAATCCATAACAAATCATCTTTGGTTGCGCAAATTAAAGCCCCAGCAACAAACAAGGACAACCCCCATAAAACGACCGCTTTTCGGCCGATTCGATCAGAAAGTCTGCCCAAGGGAATATGGAAGCAGGCCTGAACAATATTGAAAATTCCGAGTGCCAGCCCTATCAAGAAGGCTTGATCACCTCCCGGCAAGTCTTTGGCGTGGATGCTAAAAACGGGCAACAGCAAAAACAGGCCCAGCATACGTAAGCCGAAGATGCCCGCTAAGGCCAGAGTGGAGCGAAGTTCAGAAGAATTCATGGGAAAGAGCTATATTAACAAGTTACGCAAAAAAATCATGAATAACGAAATCAAGATCCGCGGTGCCCGCACCCATAACCTCAAAAATATCAATCTAGACATCCCTAGAGAGAAACTCGTCGTCCTGACTGGCCTATCTGGTTCAGGTAAAAGTTCATTGGCCTTTGACACGCTCTATGCCGAAGGTCAACGTCGCTATGTCGAATCGCTTTCCGCTTATGCGCGTCAATTTTTGCAGTTGATGGAAAAGCCCGACGTTGACACCATCGAAGGTCTATCGCCTGCAATTTCCATTGAACAAAAAGCAACGAGCCATAACCCACGCTCCACTGTGGGTACTGTTACTGAAATTCATGATTATTTGCGTTTGCTATTTGCACGCGCAGGGACGCCACATTGCCCCGATCACGATCTGCCATTAGAAGCGCAAAGCGTCTCTCAAATGGTAGACACGGTGCTCTCTATGCCTGAGGACACAAAGTTGATGATTCTTGCGCCAGTGGTAAGTGAGCGCAAAGGCGAGTTCGTTGATCTCTTCCAAGACCTACAGGCCCAAGGCTTTGTGCGCTTTCGAGTGCGCTCCGGCGGTGGCACAGCAAACGTAGCTAAGGCAGAAATTTTTGAAGTCGATCAATTACCAACCCTCAAAAAGAATGATAAACATTCCATTGAAGTAGTTGTTGATCGCATTAAAGTGCGCCCTGACATTCAACAACGTCTTGCTGAATCTTTTGAGACAGCGCTGCGCCTCGCGGATGGCAAGGCCATGATTGTGGATATGGATACCGGTAAAGAGATGATTTTCTCCAGTAAGTTTGCTTGCCCCGTTTGTTCTTACTCTCTTCAAGAGCTAGAACCGCGCCTCTTCTCATTTAACAATCCAATGGGTGCATGCCCTTCATGCGATGGCCTTGGACATCAATCTTTCTTTGATCCAAAACGTATCGTGGCACATCCTGATTTATCCCTAGCGTCTGGGGCGATTAAAGGCTGGGATCGCCGTAATCAGTTCTACTTCAAATTACTGCAAACTCTTGCCAAGCATGGCGGGTTTGACGTGGAAAAGCCATTTGAATCCCTTAGCAAGAAACAACAAGACCTCATCTTGTTGGGCTCTGGTGACATCACCATTCCTTTTGAATACATTAATGAGCGTGGCAAAAATAGCATTCGCGAGCATGCTTTTGAAGGGATTGTTGCTAACTTTGAACGGCGCTATCGCGAGACAGATTCTGTCACCGTGCGTGAAGAACTATCTCGCTATCAAAATGTGCAAACCTGCCCAGAATGTAACGGCAGTCGTTTACGCAAAGAGGCGCGCTTTGTCAAAGTGGGTGAGAAGAAACAATCTCGCGCTATTTATGAAATTAGCGCTCTCCCGCTAAAAGAAGCAAAGGAATACTTTGAAGCACTTGAACTGAAAGGTGCCAAGAGAGAAATCGCCGATAAGATTGTGAAAGAAATCAGTGCACGTCTGCGTTTCTTAAATGACGTGGGTCTTGATTACCTCTCTTTAGAACGTAGTGCAGACACCCTATCTGGCGGAGAAGCCCAACGTATTCGGCTCGCAAGTCAAATTGGCTCAGGCTTAACGGGCGTAATGTATGTACTCGATGAACCCTCAATTGGTCTACATCAACGCGATAACGATCGCTTGATTGGCACACTCAAGCACTTACGTGACTTAGGTAATAGCGTATTAGTGGTTGAGCATGATGAAGATATGATTCGCGCTTCTGATTGGGTCATCGATATCGGCCCAGGAGCCGGTGTTCATGGCGGCGAAATTGTTGCAGAAGGTACGCCTGCTGAGGTCGAGGCTAATCCTAAATCCCTCACTGGCGCCTATCTTGCTGGTCGTGAAGCGATCGAAGTTCCCCAAAAACGTATTCCGGTAAATGATCGCTTTTTAGAAATCATCGGTGCGCGTGGCAATAACTTGCAATCAGTACACGCCAAAATTCCAGTCGGTTTATTAACCTGCGTCACTGGAGTATCGGGTTCCGGTAAATCTACACTGATTAACGACACCCTGCATCATGCAGTTGCACAACACCTCTATGGCTCTAATGCAGAGCCTGCTGCACATGATGCAATGAAGGGCTTAGAACACTTTGACAAAGTGATTAGTGTTGATCAGTCTCCCATTGGCAGAACACCTCGTTCCAACCCCGCTACCTATACCGGCCTCTTTACGCCCATTCGCGAACTTTTTTCAGGTGTACCTGCCTCACGTGAACGTGGTTATGAAGCCGGTCGCTTCTCCTTTAACGTCAAAGGCGGACGCTGCGATTCCTGCGAAGGCGATGGCGTACTCAAAGTAGAAATGCACTTCTTGCCAGACGTTTATGTACCCTGCGATGTCTGCCATGGCAAACGTTACAACCGTGAAACTTTAGATATTCGCTATAAAGGTAAAAACATTCATGAAGTGCTCTCGATGACGATCGAGCAAGCCCATGAATTCTTTGAGGCCGTTCCAGTAGTCAAGCGCAAACTCAAAACACTGTTAGATGTTGGCTTGGGTTATGTGAAGCTGGGACAAAGCGCTACAACTCTATCTGGCGGCGAAGCCCAGCGCGTGAAATTATCACTTGAGCTTTCTAAGCGGGATACTGGTCGAACACTTTATATCTTGGATGAACCAACCACTGGTTTACATTTCCACGATATTCAACTATTACTCACGGTGATTCAGACACTCAAAAAGCAAGGCAATACGATTGTCATCATTGAGCACAACTTAGATGTGATCAAGACTGCTGACTGGATTATTGACTTAGGACCAAAAGGTGGTGCAGGTGGTGGTCAGATCATTGCCACGGGAACGCCGGAGGATGTGGCAAGAAATGAAGCCAGCTTTACCGGTCACTACTTGGCACCATTACTCACTCGCAAACCCGTCGCAACTAAGAAAAAGAAATAGTCAATAAATCTCAGAGTAATTTAGCTTCAGCCAAGTCAGTCGCCTCAGAGTTACCTGAGATCACCAAGATATCGTTAGCTTGCAGTTGCAATTCGGGCGTCAAGACAAGTTTCACATAGTCTGCATTGCGCCCCTTACGACGCACTGCTTGAACGCTGACACCTGCACTACCCAAATCAAGCTCTTCTAGAGTTTTACCAACGGCTTGAGAATTGGGCAGCAAAGTAATCGAATGTAAACGCCAAGACTCATTCGAGCCAAAGTCATCATCGCCTGCGCCCCGGAAATACCCTCTTAGCAAGCTATAACGCTCTTCACGTGCAGTCGTAATCCGCCGAACTACCTTACGCATAGGCACACCCATAATCAACAAGACGTGCGAGGCAATCATGAGGCTTCCCTCAATCAACTCAGGCACTACTTCGGTAGCGCCAGCCGCTTGCAACTTAGCAATGTCGGCGTCGTCTTTGGTGCGAACCAATACTGTCATGCCGGGACGCAGGTGTTCAACCTGACGCAACACACGCAAACTGGCAGCAGTATCTGCATAAGTAATGACAACTGTCTTAGCTCTTGAGAGACCAGCAGCAACTAAATAATTTTCACGACTAGCATCGCCATACACCACGTTATCGCCCGCAGCAGCAGCCTCTTTCACGCGATCGGGATCCAAATCTAGGGCAATGTAAGGAATCTTTTCTTGATCGAGCATACGTGCCAAGCTTTGACCAGAACGGCCAAACCCACAAATGATGACGTGATTCTCATTGCGTACGCTCTTTGCAGCAACGCGTGTCAACGCAAGCGATTGCAATAGCCATTCGTTACTGGAAAAACGCATTGCAATGCGATCACTATATTCAACCAAAAATGGCGCGCAAAACATCGAGAGCAACATCGCGGCAAGAACCGCTTGGCTCAGAACGGGATCAATTAAATCTAAGCCATCAATTTGGGTCAGCAATACGAAGCCGAATTCGCCCGCCTGAGCAAGGCATAAGCCCGTTCTAATCGAGATGCCAGGGCTTGAGCCAAACGCTCTCGAGAGTAAGGCGATCAAGCCAAATTTAAATAGTAAGGGGCCAATTAGAAGTGCTACCACCAACATCCACTGTTCACGAATGACATTGAAGTCAAGCAGCATGCCAATCGTAATAAAAAAGAGCCCCAATAAGACATCACGAAATGGTTTGACATCCTCTTCAACCTGATGACGATATGGGGTCTCAGCAATTAACATCCCAGCCAAAAATGCACCGAGCGCTAAAGACAAACCAAAGTGCTCTGTTAAGCCTGCCATACCGAGCACAATCAGCAAGAGGTTCAACATGAACAATTCTTGCGAGCGTAGCTTAGCAACCAATCTAAACCAGCGACTCATGAGCGATTGGCCAATGAAGAAAATTAAGGCCAAAGCAACCGTAATCTTGATTGAGGCCGCAGTGAGAGCAACAAACAGATCTTTTGGGTTTTTTCCCAAAGAGGGAATCAAGATCAATAAAAAAACCACTGCTAAATCTTGGAATAACAAAATACCGACCACATTGCGACCATGCTCTGTTTCTAATTCAGATCGATCAGAAATGAGTTTTGTCACAATCGCGGTGGAAGACATCGCCAAAGCCCCGCCCAAAGCAATCGCTGCCTGCCAAGAAATTGGGTAAATCCAGTTCATCAAGAGACTGACCGGCACCGCTAAAAGCATCGTCAAGACCACTTGACTGCCACCCAGACCAAATACGATGTTCCGCATCGATCGCAGCTTGTTTAGATTAAATTCCAAGCCGATCGAAAACATTAGGAAAACTACCCCAAATTCAGCTAAATACTTCACTGTAGAAGAGTCGCTTGCCAAAGCCAGGGCATTGGGGCCAATCAGCACCCCAATCGCTAAATAGCCCAAAATAGGGGGTAAGCCAAAATAGCGGAAAATAACCACTCCAGCCACACCTGCGGCTAGGAGAATGAGGGTTAATTGAAGGACTGACGGCATATACTTACTCGATGATAGCTAAGACTCGTGAACGTACCCTAAAGCTTGCACGCGATACCCTCACTATTGAGGCTGCTGCGCTGCAATCCATGCGCGATCGCCTAGAAGGCATCAACGCCGATGCACTCGTATACGCCGTGGAATTACTGCATGACTGCAAAGGGAGAATTGTGGTTTCTGGCATTGGTAAATCGGGGCATATTGCTCGCAAGATTGCTGCTACCTTCGCCTCGACAGGCTCACCTGCTTTTTTTGTGCACCCAGCCGAGGCTAGTCACGGTGATTTAGGCATGGTTACTAGAGACGATGTTTTTGTTGCTCTCTCGAACTCTGGAGAGACGGAAGAATTATTAACTATCGTACCGATCGTGAAACGTACTGGTGCAAAACTGATTGCTTTGACTGGCGCACCAAATTCTTCGCTTGCCCAATTAGCAGACGCCCATTTAGATACCAGCGTTGAAAAAGAAGCATGCCCACTGAATCTTGCCCCCACAACCAGCACTACGGCTGCATTAGCTATGGGCGATGCATTAGCAGTTGCTTTATTAGACGCCCGTGGATTTCAGGCAGAAGATTTTCAGCGTTCCCATCCTGGCGGTCGCTTGGGCCGCAAACAATTAATGCATGTCAGTGAAGTAATGCGTAGCTTTGATGACACGCCAAAAATTTCTATCCATGCTTCACTGCAAGATGCCCTACTAGAAATGACTTCTAAGCGCATGGGGATGGTAGTGACATTGGATGACAAGCAAAAAGTGTTTGGCATTTTGACAGACGGTGATTTACGCAGACTGCTAGAGAAAAACACGAATCTTAGTGGCGTCACTTTACAAAATGCCACTACTGCTAGCCCTCGCACCATCCCACCAGAACTGTTGGCTGAAGAAGCCATTGAAATGATGGAAAAACATCGCATCAATCATTTAGTTGTTACCGATCAAGATGGCTGCCTACTAGGTGCCCTCAATCTACATGATCTCTTTGCAGCCAAAGTAATTTAATACCGTCGTTGATTGAGACTTATGCCCAACGCTTTTACTCCACACAACACCAACCCTCTGTCACAGCATCCCCAAGCATGGGAGCGCGCTGGCAAAGTGAAGCTGCTAGTTTTAGATGTTGATGGGGTCCTCACCAACGGACAGGTATGGATTGGCGCTGATGGTAAAGAATCTTTAAAGGCATTTGATATTCAAGATGGTCTAGGGATCAAACTTTTAGAGCAATGTGGTATTCCGACAGCCATCATCACGGGTAGAAACTCCAAAATGGTCTTAGCGCGCTGTGATGAATTAGGCATCAAACAGGTTCATATGGGTGTTGAAAATAAAGCGTTAGCTTTAGAAGAAGTTCTAAAAACACTTGGACTGAAAGCCAGTGACTGCGCTGTCATGGGCGATGACTGGCCAGATCTAGCCATGATGAAAAACGCTGGACTACGAATTGCTCCTGCGCAAGCGCATGAAGCCGTGAAAGAATTTGCACATTATGTCACTACGTATGCGGGTGGCAATAGCGCAGTTAGAGAAGTGTGTGATCTGATTCTCAAAGCACAAAGCCGCTACGAGGAATTGCTCAGCCAGGCTCGTCAATAAGCAATGCAATTGAATTCTCAACGGATCAAACTCAATATTGGGCGTACATTGCTGGGCCTCACGCCTTTACTATTGATGAGTGCCTTAACCCTCATGACTTTTTGGTTGGTTAAAAAAAATACTCCTCCAGAAAGCTCAATGCTTGAACGTATTCGCCTACATGAGCCTGACTACATTATTAAAAACGGCACTCTTTCCGCTTTAAACGAACAAGGCAATACCAAGTACAGAATTTTGGGCAATAAAGTGACTCACTATGATGACGATGCCTCCATTGATATTGATGCTCCACGGATGCGCCTCTTTCAGCCAGACAAAGCTCCTGTGACTGTCAAATCGAATACCGGTCATCTAGATGGTGACCTAACAATTTTAGAGCTCTTTGATAATGCTTCTATCTTTAGACCCCAACAAGCAGCTACTGCCACAGAGCCTGCAAGCTTACGGATGCTGGCCTCGTCTAGTTATTTCAAGGTCTTGATTAACGACGATATCGTTAAAACTGATCGGCCAATCACATTAGAGCAAGGCATGTCGATCATGAACTCGACTGAAGGTGGAACATTCGACAACATTCAACAAAGCATGACACTTTCTGGTCAAGTTAAAGGTCGAATCGAACGCGCTCCTCGGGGTGCACAATAAAATGTTTACCATGCATCGCCTACTTCATATTGGATTCGCCCTCTCCTTACTGGTGCTGAGCCCTATTGCTAACGCCGAGAAAGCCGATCAAGACAAGCCCATCATTCTTGAGGCTGAAAAAGTTTCAGTAAATGATGTACAGCAGGTGTATGACTTAAAAGGTCAAGTTTTATTGATTAAAGGCAGCATTATCGTTACAGGCGAAGATGGTCATATTCAAGTGGATCCTGAAGGCTATGAATTAGTTGATGTCAAAGGATCCGCTGACACTACTGCAAGTTTCAGGCAGCGCAGAGAAGGTCCTGCCGATGAATTTATACAAGGACGCGGGACTCAAGTTACCTACAATGCCAAGACTGAGATTCTGACTATCACAGGAGAAGCCAGTCTTAAGCGCTCTCTGAATATGCAGATGCTCGATCAACTGCAGGGCTGGAAAATTGAGTACGATGATATTAAAGAGCGCTATCGTGTAACACCTCCCGCCAATGCAAAAGCGGAGGACTTGCCTTTAGCTAGAGCAATCCTTTCACCAAGACGAAAAGCCACATTAGAGAAATGACAACGGATTTAGCTCAAAACCATCCCAAAGCAACACTCATCGCTAGCAATCTTCAAAAACGTTATGGCTCTCGAACAGTAGTACGAGATGTTTCGATTGAAGTGGAATGTGGTGAAGTAGTTGGACTATTGGGTCCAAACGGTGCGGGTAAAACGACGTCGTTCTACATGATTGTTGGGCTGGTGCCACTGGACGCCGGTCAAATTATTTTAGATGGTGTCAATATCACCCATCTTCCTATTCATGAGCGAGCGCGTATGGGGCTCTCTTACCTTCCTCAAGAGGCTTCTGTTTTTAGAAAGCTCAACGTTGCTGAGAATATACAAGCAGTCCTTGAGCTCCAAGTCCAAGGTGGAAAACCCTTAAGCAAAGGCGAAATTGCGGATCGCTTAGATGAATTATTAGGCGAACTACAAATTGGTCACCTCCGCAATAATCCAGCTCTGTCATTGTCTGGGGGAGAGCGTCGCCGTGTTGAAATCGCGAGAGCCTTAGCGTCCCAACCAAAATTTATCTTGCTCGATGAACCATTTGCAGGAGTTGACCCTATTGCCGTAGGGGAAATTCAGCGGATTGTTCGATTCTTGCGAGACCGTCAGATTGGCGTGTTGATTACCGACCATAACGTTCGAGAAACCTTGGGTATCTGCGACCACGCCTACATCATTAGCGAAGGAAGCGTTCTAGCAGAAGGCAAGCCTGATCAAATTATTCAAAATGATGCTGTCCGCAGAGTCTACTTAGGCGAAAACTTCCGGATGTAAGCCAGACAAGGCATCTGTCCGTATAAGTAATAAAAAGTACTTTCCCCTCTTGGTTTTCGGCAAATTCGCTGATACGCTGGAGGTTCATGGTTCACTTTCCAAAAAAAACAGCTCAAAAAGACAGGGGCTTGCTGCGCACCCCCGGTATTGCTATGCGCACGCGTTGATATAAGGAGTTGCTCATGAATTTAAAAATTAATAGCCGTCATATAGAAGTTACCCCTGCTATGCGCACGCATCTTGAGGCTGGGTTAGCTAAAATTCGCAAGCACTTCGATCACGTCATTGATGCATCTGCCTTTTTAGTGATTGATAACGCCAAAGAAAAAGATCTCCGTCAAAGTGCCGAAATCACGATTCACCTCAAAGGCAAAGAACTGTTCGCTGAAGCACATAATGCCGATCTCTATCACGCTATGGATGCAGTGGTCGATAAGCTTGAGCGCCAGGTTGTGAAACACAAAGAAAAGATTCAAGATCATCATCACGAAAAGCATTTTGAGTAAGCGTGAGCGTGAGGACACCTATAATCATCTGTAATGAATGTGCTGACTAATCTCTTTAACCCTGACTGCATTGCATTAGATAACCCCGCCAAAAACAGGGCTGATGCTTTTGCAGCCGCTGGGGAGTTGTTTGCCAAGCAAGTTGGTATTGATGCAAGCTCAGTAGTAGAGTTTCTCAATGCCCGCGAAGACTTAGGCTCAACAGCCCTCGGGGCTGGTGTTGCGATTCCTCACGGTCGTGTAAAAGGCCTGAAGCAACCCACTGCAGCCTTCATGAAGTTGAAAGACCCGATCGAATTTGCAGCGCCTGATGGTGAGCTTGTGTCGATCCTCATTTTTTTGTTGGTTCCAGAAAAGGCAACCCAACAACATTTAGAAATTCTCTCCTCTATCGCACAACTGCTATCAGATTCAGAGGCAAGAGAAAAATTGATTTCTGCTACCGACCCCACATCAGTCTGTGAACTATTGCAGCAATGGGGTAATACAAAATGACCCAGCCATTACTCCTCGATCGAGTAACTGCGCAACAAATCTTTGACGACAATGTTTCTGATCTGAAGCTCTCCTGGATTAGCGGCCTTGAAGGTGCTGATCGTACTTTTCCAACTGAGGCAGTCAAAGCTGCTGCAGCCAGCTCAGACTTGGTGGGTCACTTAAATCTGATTCACCCAAGTCGCATCCAAATTTTTGGTGTACAAGAAGTTGACTATCACGCAGCGCTTGAGCCCGAACAAAAACAAGAGCAAATTGCTAACCTAATTTCTAAAACTCCGCCTTGTGTCATTGTGGCTGATGGCAAGTCCGCAGATCCAGATCTACAACTATTCTGCCAACGCTCATCTACCCCACTGTTTACAACGAGTATTTCAGCTGCAGAAGTCATTGACCATTTGCGCACCTATCTCACCAAAATTGGCGCTCCGCAAATTACGATGCACGGGGTGTTTATGGACATCTTAGGCTTGGGCGTTTTATTAACGGGTGAATCAGGCTTAGGCAAAAGTGAGTTAGGTTTGGAATTGATTTCCCGCGGGCATGGTTTAGTTGCTGATGATGCGGTAGATTTTGCACGCTTAGGGCCCGACTATATCGAAGGTCGTTGCCCCGTAATTCTTCGTAATCTTCTTGAGGTCCGCGGACTTGGCCTTCTGGACATTCGTACGATTTTTGGTGAAACAGCCGTTCGTCGAAAATTAAAACTGCGCCTTATTGTGCAATTGGTTCGACGAACCGATGGTGAATTTGAAAGATTGCCACTGGAAGCTCAACATATCGATGTTTTAGGAATTCCGATTCGAACAGTAAAAATTCAAGTGGCTGCTGGACGCAACTTAGCAGTACTAGTAGAGGCTGCGGTCCGCAATACGATTTTGCAATTACGCGGTATTGATACCCTCAAAGAATTTATAGAGCGCCAACGAGCTCAAATGAATACCGAGGCAGATGCGATTAAATCCCAAGGGCGCTTGCTTTAAGTCATGCAAATTAATCTGATTACCGGAATCTCAGGCTCAGGTAAATCAGTAGCCCTGAGGGCCTTTGAAGATGCTGGCTATGATTGCGTCGATAACCTTCCCGTCTCGCTCCTAGAAAACCTTATCAGCACTCTTGAAAGCGAAAAGTGCGAGCGCGTAGCAGTAGCTATTGATGCACGTCGTGGCCAATCGATTGCAGAGCTTCCTTTCATTCTTGAAAATCTGAAGCGTACGCACCAAGTACGCATCTTATTCTTAAATGCAGATACCAATACCTTGGTACAGCGCTTTTCAGAAACTCGCCGACGACATCCCTTATCAACGAATGCCAGGCAATCCCAATCGGCGACATTGATAGAAGCGATTAATAAAGAACGAAGCTTGCTTGAACCCCTGCGCACGCAAGCTCATAGCATTGATACTAGTAACCTACCATCTCACGCCCTACGCTCTTGGATTCAGGACCTACTGAAAGATAAGCCCGTTGGTTTGACAGTCATTTTTGAATCCTTTGGATTTAAAAAAGGCGTGCCTAGCGAAGCAGATCTCGTCTTTGATGTTCGTTGCTTGCCCAACCCCCATTACGACAAAATCTTAAGGCCCCTAACAGGGAACGATAAACCCGTAAAAGAATTTCTAGAAAAAATTCCAGAAGTCATCAGCATGGAAAGTGACATTACACAATTTATTGAGAAATGGTTACCGCACTACATTGCTGACGGACGCAGTTACTTAACGGTTGCAATTGGTTGTACTGGTGGTCAGCATCGCTCGGTCTATCTTGTGAATCGAATTAGCGAACACTTCCGCACCCAAAGAGAATTGATTGATCTACAGCTTAATTTTTTAGACCGTCACCGCGAGCTAGACTCAATCCCTGCAGTAAAATCTTAATCGGCTGCGGTAGGCCATAGCGCCCTAATTGGCTCAAAGGTACCCACTTCAGATTTGCACTTTCAGGCTCCACACTTTTTGAAGCATTCACATCCCAAATCTGCATCCACAAACGTCGATGGGTAAAGACATGCTTAATTTGAGGACCTACTTGGACCGCCTTACAAGCCTTTAGCCATATAGCTATCTTTTCTTCAGGTAAAGCTGCTTCCAACAAGTCCTTGAGGCTGGGTACTACTTTTCGAGGAGTGGATTTCGCCACCCAGATAGATTCTGGTAAAGACCATAATCCACCCCAAATTGCCTTGCTTGGGCGCTTTTGCAGCAGAATCGCATTGCCATGTCTAACTAAGAGCATGTCGCAGTCAAACTCGGGTGACTTTGCTTTTACTACCTTTTTCGGTAAGGCCAATACTTGATTGCTTAAATTTGCTTGGCAGTATTTTTCAAATGGGCATTTTTTTTCACCACTAAGACAAACTGGTTTACGAGCAGTACACCAAGTAGCGCCAAAGTCCATCAATGCTTGGGTATACACCGGCATATCCTGAGGCTTGCTTGGTAAGATCTGATTAGCTAGCCCCCATAAATGGTCATTCACAGCCTTGTCTTGTAGCGTGCCTTCTACAGCAAATAAGCGCGCCAGAATTCTTTTGACATTCGCATCTAGAATTGGCGCTCTTACATGGAAAGCAAAAGCAGCGATTGCGCCTGCGGTTGACCGACCAATCCCCTTGAGTTGCTCGAGTAAAACTGGATCGCCCGGAAATTGCCCAGCAAATTGTTGCATCACTTGCTGGGCACACGCATGTAAATTTCGAGCGCGAGAGTAATAACCCAAGCCAGCCCACTCAGCCAGCACTTCATCGATATGAGCAGCTGCTAATTTTTTAACCGTTGGAAAGCGCTTCATAAAGCGAGGGTAGCGCTCTAGAACAGTAGCTACCTGAGTTTGTTGCAGCATGATTTCTGAAACCCAAACTGCATAAGGGTCTCGATTACCTTGCCAAGGCAGACCTGAGCGGCCACTGCGTGCATGCCAAGCAATCAACTTTTCAGAAAAAGTAGTGATTAACGCTTTTGACATGTCGGGCAAAAATAAGTGGAGCGCTGTCCCTGCACAATTTGCTTGATGGATGTTTTACAAACTTTACAGGGTTCATCTTTACGATCATAGACTTTGGTTTGCACCATAAAATGTCCTGGATCGCCATCACTGTTCACAAAATCTTTCAAGCTACTGCCCCCAGCAGCAATGGCTTTTTTCAAAATCAATCTCACCGCTTCAGCTAGCCGAACACATTGAGGGCGAGTGAGTTTTCCAGCAGCCTTAGCAGGATGAATGCCTGCCTCAAACAAACTCTCGGAGCAATAAATATTGCCAACACCAACGACCGCTTGGCCAGCCAGCAGAAATTGCTTAACAGCGACGGTGCGCTTGCGTGATGCCCGATACAAAATTTCAGAGCCAAGCTCTCCGGCAAATTCTGTTGAAAAAGGCTCTACTCCCAACTTTTGCAATAGAACATTTTTCTCTATCGGACCTTTAGTTCTTGGATGCCACAACACTGCACCAAATTTTCTGGGGTCATGCAAACGTAAACTTAACTTCCCAAACTCTACAGTCACGCGATCATGCAACTTCAAAGGATCATTACTGGGCAATATACGTAAGGTGCCTGTCATTCCCAAATGAATCAATAGATGCCCTATATCCAGCTCAATTAAGAGGTACTTTCCGCGCCTTTCAATGGTGTGCACTTTTTGACCAGGCAAAATCTTAGTCAGGGCGCTCGGGACAGGCCAACGTAAACGCCCATCAAGGATTTTGACGGCACTAATCACGCGCCCCTGAAGGTGAGGGGCAATTCCCAAGCGGGTGACTTCAACTTCTGGAAGTTCTGGCATAAATCAATTGTAGATTCGCAGATTAGAATGTGCTTATGAGCAAATTGTTACTTAAATCCTATTTGAAGGGTTTATTACTCTTCTCCATCGCTTACGCAAGCGCCCTGCCTGGTCAGGCATCTGCACAAACCGACGATATCCAAACGGGGCAGGCGGTTTTTGAAGTCTTGGCTTCAGAAATTGCCCTGCAAAGAGGCGAAGCGGGCCTAGCCTACAACACCTATATGGAAATGGCACGTCAATTCAAGGATCCTCGCTTAGCTCAAAGGGCGATGGAAATTGGGATTGCAGGTGGCTCGCCTGAGTTAGCTTTAAATGCTGCTAAGACTTGGGATAGTTTGTCTCCAGCCTCCCAAACCAAACCCAAAGAAGTTTTGATTACGTTGCTGGTTTTAAATAATCGCTGGTCAGATGCCGTCAAACCTGCCATCGCGTTATTGCGCCAACAAACTCCAGCGCAGCAAGAAAATACACTACTGCAACTGCAAGCTTTGCTCAGTAAAGCCAAAGATGAGTCAGATGCTCTACGGGCTTTCTATGAAATTACGTCTACTGCAAAACCGACCCCCAAGGATCCAGCGTTGCTTTATACCTATGCCATGTCAGCAGAAAAAGTAGGTCGCTTAGATGTGATGGAAAAAACCTTACGGGAAATTTTGCGCAAGAATCCAAATAATGCGAATTCTTTAAATGCTTTGGGCTATTCTTTTGCCGACCGCAACATCAAACTATCCGAAGCATTTGCACTCATCACTAAAGCGCACCAACTCTCCCCTAAGGACAGCTTTATCTTAGATAGCTTAGGCTGGGTCAACTTCCGTCTTGGAAAAAATGAATTGGCTCTAGAGCAACTTCAACAAGCGTTCAGAATGAAACCGGAAGCTGATATTGCGGCACATACTGGTGAGGTATTGTGGGCAATGGATCGCCGCACTGAAGCAGAAGAGATGTGGCAACAGGCTCAAAAATTAGACGCCAATAACCCCACCCTTAAAGAAACGCTCAAGCGCTTAAAACCAGATTGGTCAAACGCTGATCAAGCTTCTGCAGGCTCTTGGGATGGCCGCTTTGCCGTTAAAGTTACTGGACTTACCGATGCTCACAATCAAGGTGGATCAGGTGGCTTTACGCTCACCCAAGAGCAACTCAAAGATGTTTTAGAGATACGCAATCCTGTTGGCGGATCTATCGCAAAAATTACCATCATGCCGGGCGAAGCGACTCTTGAACGTGATGGACAAGTAGTCACAGCAATTGATGCAGATACCCTCGTTCAAAACACTTTGGGACTTCCATTACCAGCAAGAGGTTTATCAAACTGGCTCAGAGGCGAAGTAAGGCCCGGTAGCGAAGCAAGCATAGAAAGAAATGCCAAAGGGCAAGTGAGCAAAATTAACCAGGATGGCTGGGACTTAATTTATACCTGGGGCAATAAAAACCGTCTTGAGAAATTAAGTATGACTCGCAGCTCGAATATTGGATCGATTGATATTCGCCTAGTCTTTGATAGCCCGAATGAGTGAAATCAGTTATCAATCCTTAACGCTACGCTCACCAGCCAAGCTGAATTTATTTCTTCACATTGTTGGTCGAAGAGCAGATGGTTATCACTTACTGCAATCCGTCTTTCAGTTAATTGATTGGTGTGACACGATCCACTTAAAACTGATCCCCCAAAATGAGATTCGTCGTATCGATCCCATTGCGGGAGTAGAACCCGAAAATGATTTAGTGGTCAGAGCTGCCAAACTATTAAAAGACTTTTGCCAGATTGAATCTGGGGTTGAGATTGGCCTGCAAAAAGAAATCCCTATGGGCGCTGGAATGGGTGGCGGATCTTCCGATGCTGCCACCACCTTAATTGGTTTAAATACCCTCTGGAATCTCAAGTTAAACCAAAAGACACTTTGCGAACTTGGTCTTCAGCTCGGGGCAGATGTGCCATTTTTCATTTTTGGCAAAAATGCATTTGTTGAAGGTATTGGCGAACAAATTCAAGAAATTGCCCTGGAAACCCGTGATTTTTTAGTGATCTTCCCAAATCAAGGGATCCCTACTATCAGCATTTTTCAGGACCCTGAATTGACCCGAAATCACGGTCAGATTACAATAGATGGCTTTCTTGCATCGCCATGGTCCGATCTTTCAAATGATTGTCAGGCAGTAGCGATGCGGATTTGTCCTGAAGTGAAGCAAGCTTTGGATTGGATTAGTCAGGCAGTACCGGGCTCTGAGCCCCGTATGTCAGGCTCTGGAAGTAGCGTGTTTACAGTCTTAGACTCTAAGATGAATGTCGCAAAACTGGAAAATCTTCTACAAAATCTTCCTAAAGGGTGGATAGGTCGGGTTGTTCGGGGGCTAAATAAAAATCCCGCTTACAATTTGATTTCTTCAGATTGATCCGAAGGGGAATCGCCAAGCTGGTTAAGGCACTGGATTTTGATTCCAGCATGCGAAGGTTCGAATCCTTCTTCCCCTGCCAATTACTGTAGAAATGACAAAGAAAACCTTTTGACCCCTCAAAATCCTTAAGACTATGTCCTCCACAAACACAGATTTATTGACTTTATTTACAGGCAACGCAAATCCGGTTTTGGCTGAGGCTGTAGCCAAAGAGCTCAATTTGCCGATGGGCAAAGCCTTTGTAGGTCGTTTCTCGGACGGCGAGATTCAAGTAGAAATTCAAGAAAACGTTCGCGGCAAAAATGTCGTGGTCATTCAATCAACCTGTGCACCAACCAATGACAGCTTGATGGAACTGATGATCATGATTGATGCCTTGAAGCGAGCCTCCGCAAGCCGCATCACTGCGGTGATTCCGTACTTCGGTTACGCCCGCCAAGACCGTCGTCCACGCTCCGCCCGCGTTGCAATCTCTGCCCGCATCGTGGCAAATATGCTGCAATCGGTCGCTGGTATTGAGCGTGTTCTGACCATGGACCTCCATGCTGATCAAATTCAGGGCTTTTTTGATATCCCGGTAGATAACATTTATGCCTCACCCGTTCTCTTGGCCGATCTGGAAGCGCAAAAGACTAAAAAAGATTTGATTATTGTTTCCCCAGATATCGGCGGTGTAGTGCGCGCCCGTGCCATGGCAAAACAATTAGGTACAGACTTGGCGATTATTGATAAACGTCGCCCTAAAGCCAATGTATCTGAAGTAATGCACCTCATTGGCGAAGTAGAAGGTCGCCATTGCGTGATCATGGATGACATCATTGATACCGGCGGAACCCTTTGTAAGGCTGCTGAAGCGCTTAAAGAGCGTGGTGCGAAGGGAGTTACCGCCTACTGTACTCACGCTGTTCTATCAGGCGGTGCAGTGGCTCGAATTGCCGCCTCCGAATTGGATGAACTGGTTGTTACCGACACCATCCCATTGACTGCAGAAGCGTCCAAAGTGGGCAAAATCCGTCAATTGACCGTAGCGCCATTACTAGCAGAGACCCTTTCTCGTATTAGCAAGGGCGATTCAGTCATGTCCATGTTTGCCGAATAAGCAAAAACCCTGTTTTACCCCGTTTTTTGCGGGTTCTTAGGCGTTTTTTGAGCATTTGTAGGCAAAAATCCCCATTCACACGATATAATCGAAGGCTTTTCTGTTTGGTCGCGAACGGAAATTAACCTTAATAGGGAAATTGAATATGAAAGTTGTAGCCTTTGAAAGAAGCGTACAGGGAACGGGTGCGAGCCGCCGTCTGCGCAATTCCGGTAAGACGCCGGGAATCGTTTACGGTAGTAAAGATCCAGCCTTGGTCATTGAGTTAGACCATAACGCGTTGTTCCATGCTCTCCGCAAGGAAGCATTCCACTCATCCATTTTGGATTTAGAAATTGGTGGCAAAACACAAAAAGTGTTGTTACGCGATTACCAAATGCATCCATTTAAGCCATTGGTTTTGCACATTGACTTCCAGCGCGTTTCTGCGACTGAGAAAGTTCACATGCGCATTCCATTGCACTTCACTAATGCTGACACATCGGCTGCTGTGAAATTGCAAGGTGCTGTTATTAGCCACATCCTCAATGACATCGAAATTTCTTGCTTACCAGCAGACTTACCAGAGTTCATTGAAGTGGATTTGAGCAAAATTGAAGTGGGTCATTCTGTTCATGCGAAAGACCTGACATTGCCAAAAGGCGTTACTTTGGTATTGCATGTTGAGCAAGAAAACCCAGTGCTTGCAAACGCACGTATTCCAGCTGTTAAAGCCGCTGAGACTGAAGAAGCTGCACCTGCAGCCGCTGCAGCCCCAGCAGCTGCGCCTGCTGCTGATGCAAAGGATAAGGCTTAATTCATTAAGTCATCTGTTTGCGAAAGAAGCCCGCGCAAGCGGGCTTTCTTTTTATCTCTTTGCTCTATTTGTAGAAATCCACTTATATCTTTACACTCTCATCATGACGAAATTAATTGTTGGCCTGGGGAATCCTGGAGATGAACATGAAGAAGATCGGCACAATGCTGGCTTCTGGTTTGTCGACGTCTTGGCAAAACAATTGAACGCTCGCTTTGAATCAGAAAAACGTTTTCATGGAAAAGTAGTTAAAGCGAAATGGGAAGGTGAAGATCTCTTTTTACTTAAGCCTGGCACCTATATGAACCTGAGTGGCCAAGCCGTTGGAGCTCTTTGTCGCTTTCACAAAATTACACCTGCAGATATTTTGGTAGTGCAAGACGAACTTGATCTCAAACCGGGAACAGCACGCATCAAGCTTGGTGGTGGCACTGGTGGACACAATGGTCTCAAAGATATTCAAGCACACCTAGGCACGCCAGACTACTGGCGTCTGCGTCTAGGGATCGGGCACCCAAGGGATGTGGCTGGTGAGGGTCGTCCGATGGAGGTTGCTGACTATGTTTTACGTAGACCGCAATTAGCGGAACAAAAACTCATCAACACCAGCATTGAAAATGGTTTACAAATTTTGCCGCTATTTTTAAAAGGCGATACCCAAACTGCCATGATGGAACTGCACTCTAAGGGCTAAGCTGCTTAGTTAAACTGAATTCGCTTTTTTGGCGACAGTTAATAGCTTGAACTTCACCATTAACTGCTCTTGGGTTTCAGTATGCGCGGGGTTAAAGGGGATGCAGTCTACTGGACATACCTGACGGCACTGGGGCGCATCATAGTGACCCACACACTCAGTACATTTACTGGGGTCTATCTCATAAATCTCTAGCCCCATATAGATTGCATCGTTGGGACATTCTGGCTCACACACATCGCAATTGATGCATTCGTCGGTAATCATTAAAGCCATTTTTTACTCGATGGCTTTACTTAGAATTTTGATTGGCAGCCGCAATCTTTTGAACAAGCCACTTTTCCACAGACGGGAAAACGAACTTACTGACATCGCCGCCCATAGAAGCAATCTCACGCACAAAGGTACCAGAGATAAATTGGTACTGATCAGATGGGGTTAAAAACAGGGTTTCTACATCAGGTAGTAAATAACGATTCATCCCTGCCATCTGAAACTCATACTCAAAGTCAGATACCGCACGCAAGCCACGCACGATAACGCGTGCATTGTGCTCGCGTGCAAAATCTTTTAGCAAACCTTGAAAGCCAACCACCTTCACATTGGAGTAATGCCCAAGCACTTCCTTAGCAATATCAATCCGCTCATCCAAAGTGAAAAAAGGATGCTTGCTACGACTTGAGGCAACACCAACAATCAACTTATCAAAAATACTAGATGCTCGACGAACCAAATCCTCGTGACCACGTGTAAATGGGTCAAATGTTCCAGGGTAGACAGCGACAGTCATAACTCTCCTAAGGCTTTAACGGCTATAGGCAAGAGTTTAGCCCCTTACACTCCGAAATAGACAGGCTTTTACCTGCCCAGCCTCTAAGTATTTTCCACAATGCCAGCTTGGCAGTAGGGCTTCTATCTCTTCACGAGGACGATTTGAGGGAAATTCCACATAAATTCCGCCCCCGATGGAGTCATCGCAAATTCTGCCAGCTTCGATGACAGCACGGTCAAGTAATGTCCCATCCTGAAAAGGAGGATCAATAAAAATCAGATTCGTTGAGCGGTCAGCCTGCTGACTTAAGAAAACCACACTGTCTCGCTGCAAAATTTCTACCACTCCAGATATTGGCGAGGATTGCAACAGCGCAAAATTAGACACTAAGTTCGCATGGGTCTTTTTATCTTTTTCGAGAAGCACCACCAAATCTGCACCCCGTGAGGCTGCCTCAAAGCCAAGAGCGCCTGTTCCTGCAAATAAGTCCAAAGAAGTGAGACCTGTCAAATCTTGACCAAGCCAGTTGAATAGAGTTTCTCGAATGCGATCTGTAGTAGGTCGCAAACCCGGTAAATCTAAGACGGTTAACTGGCGGCTTCTCCATACGCCACCGATAATGCGCACCTTCTTTGGCGGCTCTACCTTCATCGGCTTTGACTTATTTATTTTGAGCCCCCAAGACTGCAATCTTCATTCGATCCATCGCCAGATATTTTTGGAATGCAGCAGTCACCTGCTCCAAACTAACAGCCTCAATTTGTTTAGTCCAGACTTCCATCGTATCAAGTGGCAAATCATTCCATGCGATAGAGGAGACGTTATCCAAGAGTTTGCGATTGTTATCAATACGTAATGGATAACCATTGATCAAATTGGCTTTTGCTGCAGCAAGTTCACTGACGGTCGGACCATTCGTAATAAATTTTGCAATAGTGTCACTCATCACCCCAAGCGCCATAGAACCCTGATCGCTCTTGGTCTGTAGGCCGGCCTGAAAAATACCGCTAGCTTTGCCTGGAGCGAAATAACTAAAAACACTATAGGCAAGGCCACGCTTCTCACGAACCTCGTTCATCAAACGGGACACAAATCCACCGCCACCTAAAATGTAATTTCCTACAAGTAAGGGGAAATAATCAGGATTATTCCTCGCTACTGCCGTCATGCCCATCGCGATATGGGCTTGCTGAGAATCAAATGGAATCTGTACCTCTCGCTGAGCTAAAGGCTCTACGGGTGAACGTTGAAGTTCAGGTAGAGGCGCAATTACTGGTCCTGATTGCGGAATTCTTTTTAATAACATTTGTACGACTTCATTTGCCTGAGTCGAATCTACGTCACCCACAATGCTGACGATCATCCGATCGCCACGATAAAACTGTTTATGAAACTGCTGTAAGTCTGTAGCAGTAATCGCACCAACCGATTGTACTGAGGGAGTATCGGCCAAAGGATAAGCTCCGTAGACCATTTTTTTGAAACGGCGCTCTAAAACATACTCTGGTTTAGTTTCTGCTTCAAGCAAGCTGGTGATAGTTCTTTGTTTTTCCCGCGCAAGAATATTGGCATCATAGGTGGGCGAACTCAACATAGAGGCTGCCAATTGCACAACCTGATCACGCAAATCTTTTCTACTTAAAGTCCGGATACGCAAAATGGCGCGCTCGCCACTAACTGATAAACCAATATTTGCACCCAAATCAGCAATCTCATCCGCAATTTGGGCCTCATTTAACAAGCCCCTATCGCCATGTACCCCATAATTCATCAGGCCTGCGGTCATGTCGGCTAAGCCACTTTTGCCAGCAGGATCATAACGATCGCCGGCATCTATGCTGACCTCAATATCAACCATCGGCAATGCTTTGGTTTGTACTAGAAAAGCTTTGGCACCTTTATAAGCATCCAGTTTTTCAATTGGCAATATGGCATTTGCACTAGCGATGAAACCTAAAGCTAAAAAATAGGATGAAACGATTTTCGTGAGGGCTCTCATTATTTGCCCTCCTTACCAACAGTCTTGCGTGCCTGTGGATCGAGTACAGCAATCGTCAAGCCTTCATCGACCAAGTATTTATTGGCAACCGCTTGGACTTGCCCCGGAGTAATGGTTTGCATTTTCTCCAGCATATAGTCAATATCCTTCCAAGAAAATCCAGCCATTTCAGTACTGCCAATTTCCATCGCCTGACCAAAAATAGAATCGCGCTTATAAATTTGTTCTGAAAGAATGCGCACCTTAATGCGCTTGAGTTCAGACTCCAAAATCCCTTTTAGTTTGATCTCATCCAACGCTTTGCGAATGCTCGCCTGTGCCTGTGAAACCGTTTTTCCTTTAGCCATGGTGGCACTAATCAGAAATAACTCGGGCCCACGAGAGACCATGTCATAAGCAACACCTACATCGTTAACCACTTTTTCTTGCTTCACTAACGTGCGATTCAAGCGTGCATTGTCATAACCATCCAGCACTGCGGTTAACAACTCAAGTGCATATGGCTCAGGATTATCCAGCTTGCCAGGCTCAAGACGCGGTGCTTTCCAAGCCATCGCCAATTGCGCGCTATCTGCCGGTGCCTTCACTTGAACTTGCTTCACTCCTTTTTGCGGTGGCTCGACTTGTGGCTTACGCACTGGTAGCTCTTGTGCGGGAACGGCGCCATAATATTTTTCTACCAATACCAAGACTTTCTTGGCATCAACATCACCAGTAATGACTACAGTTGCATTGTTTGGCTTATACCAATTGCGGTACCAATCCCTTGCATCAGAAGCTGTCATATTCTGTAAATCATTCATCCAACCAACTACAGGATGACGATATGGTGAGCTCATGTAAGCGGTTGCCATGAGCGATTCATTGAGAAGGCTACTAGGATTATCTTCAGTGCGTAAACGCCGCTCCTCCATCACTACCTGAATTTCTTTTAAGAACTCAGCGTCATCAAAATTTAAGTTGGACATTCGATCTGCTTCTAGCTTAATCACTTCATCCAACTTTGATTTTTCAACTTGCTGAAAGTAAGCGGTGTAATCGCGAGAAGTAAATGCATTTTCACGCCCACCAACCGCTGCTACTAAACGTGAAAACTCACCTGCTTTCACCTTGTCAGTTCCCTTAAACATCATGTGCTCAAGGACATGCGCCACACCAGTTCGACCATTGATCTCATCCATCGAACCTGCGCGATACCAAACCATATGGGCCACAGTTGGCGCACGATGGTCTTCCCTCACTATGAGCTTCAGACCATTGCTTAACTGAAATTCGTGTGTATCCGCCTGATCTTTGCCTGTAGCCCAAGACAATGGCGCAAACAGTAAAAATAGGAAAGTAATTCGGAGTAAATTAGAACGCATCTGCTGAATCACCATATCCCAAGAATTAAATTGATAAGATGCAAGGATTAAATTGTATCGATTATGTTCGGCTTACGTAAAACCCTCGGATCCCTATTCAAATCCAGCAAGACTGACGAAGCTTGGTTTGATGCCCTAGAAGAATCACTGATTCAAAGTGATGTGGGACTGCCGACGACTGAGCAATTGATCGGCAAACTGCGCAAAGCAGCAAAGTCTGAACAAGCATCCAGTCCAGAAGAACTTCAGGCACTACTCATTCAAGAGGTTGGAGATCTATTGCGGGTTTTAGAACCATCGCCGAACCCTTTATTTTCAAGCCAGCAAGATACTATTCCAGAAGTTTGGTTGGTCGTTGGCGTTAATGGCGCAGGTAAAACTACCACCATTGGCAAACTTTGCAGGCGCTTTCAGTCTCAAGGTAAATCAGTACTCTTGGCTGCAGGTGACACTTTTAGAGCAGCAGCGCGCAATCAACTACAGGAATGGGGTGGTCGCAACCAAGTTGATGTCATTACTCAAGAGGGGGGTGATGCAGCAGCAGTTGCACATGATGCAATCCACTCAGCGATCTCTCGTAAAAGCGACATTCTGATTATTGATACTGCAGGACGCCTTGCCACCCAAGACCACCTCATGGAAGAGTTAAAAAAGGTGAAGAGGGTCATCGGCAAAGCCCTTCCTGGGGCCCCTCACCACACTCTCTTGGTTTTAGATGGCAATACTGGTCAGAATGGCTTAAGCCAAGTGAAGGCATTTCATACTGCCCTGGGGCTCACTGGAATCATTGTTACCAAGCTCGATGGCACCGCTAAAGGCGGTGTTATCTGCGCCCTTGCCCACACCCTCAAAGATAGCCCCGCACCAGCAGTTTTGGCGCTTGGTAAAGGCGAGGGTATTGAAGATTTAGTCCCATTTACTGCCGGGCAATATTCTTCAGAATTATTCAATTAATTCAATAACTTACAGAATATACAAAGCATTAGCACTCTCTTGACAAGAGTGCTAAAATAGACCTCTATTAACTCTTTTCTATTGTTAAAAAAATGGTTCAAAAGAAAACTGACAAACCGAATATGCAAAGGCTGCCTGTAGCGCAGGCTGCAGCGGCGTCTGCATTTCCTATGCTGCCATCTCTTGGGGTTGGCACTCTTGACTCATACATTGCGTATGTGAATCGCGTGCCGATGCTGAGCGCTGCAGAAGAGCTGCATCTAGCGCAGGAGTTTCGTCGCACTGAAAATGTAGAAGCCGCTAAAACTTTGGTGCTCTCCCATTTGCGTCTCGTCGTTTCTGTTGCACGCCAATATCTTGGTTATGGCATTCCGCATGCTGATCTCATTCAAGAAGGCAACATCGGCTTGATGAAAGCAGTGAAACGTTACGACCCAAATAATGGCGCCCGTTTAGTGTCATACGCAATCCACTGGATCAAAGCAGAAATTCATGAGTACATTCTCAAGAATTGGCGTTTGGTTAAGATGGCAACGACCAAAGCACAACGCAAATTATTTTTTAACTTACGCAGCAACAAACCCACCTTGAGCGCACTCACTCCTGGTGAGGTTGATGCATTAGCAAAAGCCCTCGATGTGAAAGGCTCGGACGTTAAAGAAATGGAAATGCGTCTTGCTGGTGGCGATGTTGCCCTTGAGGGCGATGACAGTGACGAAGAAGCTGCCTTTGCACCAATACAATGGCTTGCTGATAACAGTCAGGAGCCCACTGAACGTATTGCTCATGCAGAAGCCGATGCATTACAAGGTCCTAAATTAGATCAAGCCTTGATGGCTTTGGACGAGCGTAGTCGTAATATTGTGCAGTCACGTTGGTTAGCCATGGATGCTGACGGTAATGGCACTAAGACTTTGCATGACCTTGCTGCAGAATATGGCATCTCTGCAGAACGTGTTCGTCAAATTGAAACAGCCGCCCTCAAAAAGATGCGTGGCATGTTGCAAGCTGAAGCGGCTTAAGCAAGCTTAGCAACTTCAAAAACTTACTTTAGAAGTTCTTTCAAGTCATGTGCCAAGGTCTCCGGACCTTGCGCATGCTTGATATACAAACGTAAGCGCCCTTCGGGATCAAACGCATAACTACCCGCCGTGTGGTCGATGGTGTATGAACCTGGGCTAGTTCCTGGCACTTTCTTGTAATAAATTTTGAAGTCTTTGGTAACCTTTTCTAACGCGACTTCATCTGCTGGGCGCAAGCCAAGAAAACGGGCATCAAACGAGGGAACGTATTGCTTCAGAATGGTGGCCGTATCACGCTCAGGATCAACCGTTACAAATAGCACCTGCACCTTATCTGACTGCGGCCCCAATAAGGTCATGACCTGCTGCATTTCAGTCAAAGTAGTTGGGCAAACATCAGGGCACTGAGTGTAGCCGAAGAACATCACAACAACTTTACCTTTAAAGTCATTGAGCGTTCTAAGCTTGCCATCAGGGTCCAGCAAACTAAAGTCCTTACCAAACGCTGTGCCACCAGTGATATCAATATTTTTGAACTCTGGCTTTGGACTACAGGCTGCCAAAATCATCAGCAATGAAGCAATGAGGCAACTGCGCAAAATGGTGAGCTTCATCTTAGAGAAAGTAGTGATCTATGAGCAATACTGCAAACAGCAAAGACAAATAGGTGATTGAAAAACGAAAGGTCTTCTTGGCCAATGCATCGCTATAGGTAATAAATAGCGCAATCACGTAAGCCAGGAATATTAAACCGAGAATAATTGCTGATATCAAATACAGCATGCCACTCATGCCATAGATATAAGGCAATAAAGTTGCTGCAATCAAAATCAGGGTGTAGAGCAAAATATTGAGCAGCGTAAAACGCTCACCATGAGTTACTGGGAGCATTGGCAAGCCAGATTGCACATAGTCATCGCGACGATATAAAGCTAAGGCCCAAAAATGGGGTGGCGTCCAAACAAAAATAATTAATACCAAAAGCCAAGCTTCAGCAGAAAGTGTATTAGTGACTGCAGCCCAACCTAAGGCTGGCGGCATGGCACCAGATAAACCACCAATCACAATGTTCTGTGGTGTTGCCGGTTTTAGTAGCCAGGTATAAATCACTGCATAGCCTACAAATGTCGCAAAGGTGAGCCACATTGTTAGTGGATTACAAAAAATCCACAAGATAATCATTCCCAAAGCACCCAGAATGATAGAGAAAACAATAATATGGAATGGAGTGACTTCACCTGTTGCAGAAGGGCGCCATGCAGTGCGCCTCATCTTGGCATCGACCGCCTGCTCAATCAAACAATTCACCGCAAATGCCGCACCTGCTAATAACCAGATACCTACAACACCTCCAATGAGTACTGGATACGGAACCATGCCAGGTGTTGCCAAGAACATACCAATTACTGCACAAAAAACTGCGAGCTGAGTCACTCTAGGTTTTGTTAAAACCCAGTACTGACGCCAACGTGGCATCGGTACTGTAGCGGATCTTTTCGGTGTGCTCATAATGACTTCCAAGAAGCCCAATAACTCATTCTGACTAAGCAGAATACCAAAGCAGCAGACCCAGCGCTATGTAATAAAGCGGCTAATAAAGGCCACTGAAATACAACATTGGAGATACCAGTCAGAATCTGTAAAGCAAGCAGGCTAAATAAGAGCTTGCCGAAGCGTTTCAGCCCCGGTATTGCTGGAGTTGCAAGCTGTAGCGCCTTCCAGCCCAAGAATGAGAACACTACGAATACCAACACTGCAAATAAGCGGTGCGCCCAGTGAATTGTCTGCAGCGCAACTGGTGAAATGAACTCACCTTGCGCATTTAAACCCAGTTGACGCCACAGCGTAAAGCCCTCAACCCAATTGGTTTCTGGCCAAGCAGTGCCTAAACACGTTGGAAAGTCAGGACAAGCTAAAACGGCGTAATTGGTGCTAACCCAGGCACCCAAGAAAACTTGAATCATGAGCACTATAAAAGCTGCCAATAAAAGAGCAGCAGGTAAAGGTTTGATACGCAGTGTACGTACTGTAGAAATTTTTTCTTCCCAAGCTTGTTGAG
Source organism: Polynucleobacter sp. UB-Siik-W21 (assembly GCF_018687415.1). Taxonomy (NCBI): domain Bacteria; kingdom Pseudomonadati; phylum Pseudomonadota; class Betaproteobacteria; order Burkholderiales; family Burkholderiaceae; genus Polynucleobacter; species Polynucleobacter sp. UB-Siik-W21. The sequence continues at coordinate 1,954,914 of NZ_CP061289.1, forward strand.
CATAAGCAGTTAAGCAAGCCAATAAAAGAAGGGCCAACATTAAATGAATCGTCACAATGATGGGTTGCAATTTGAGTGTCACAGTCCACGCACCAAAGGCTCCCTGAATACAGACCAATAAAAGTAAACCCAGACTAACAAAGAAGGGGGTTTTACCCAAAGCCTTTACTTTGTTAAATGCCAGTACTACTTGAACCAAAATCAATGCACCTACAGTCATCGCTAAATAACGGTGGATCATTTCAATCCAAGCTTTCATGACAGTTACGGGGCCACTGGGTAAGGCGTTTTCAGCTTGTTGTATATCGCTCAATGCATGAAATGGATTAGATGTGCCATAGCAGCCAGGCCAATCTGGACACCCTAAACCTGAGTCCGTTAAGCGCGTAAAAGCCCCAAATACGATCAGATCAAAAGTCATAAACACTAAGACCCAATTAAGTTTCTGAAAAAAACTATACCCCCGTCTGGTCCAAAGATAAGCTAATGGGAGCCCTGCAAATACTATGGCAATAGCAGCCAACTCCAAGAACAAAACAAGATTGGGCATTACAAACTTTCGCCCTTGTGATTTAACTTTAAGAGTTTTTCTAAATCTTTTTTGATACTAGCAAATTCTTTAGGAGAGTTTGTCACTGGAAAGTACATCATCTTCGCTGGGCTTGGATCAATCAACTGAATCTCTTTTCCAGCGCCCTCTTTATTCAGCCACGCATTAAATTCAGCTCGTGACTTAGGATCTGGAGGCAGTGGTACCACCTTAAGTCCCGCAGTCTGTTCGTCATAAGCCTTCAAAAGCTCAGGGTCTACAAGCTTGCCATCTGTATTGACCCAAATCAGCTGAACGCGCTTACTTTCTCTACCCATCGCTACTCTAGTTTGGCGCATTAAAAATAATGCTTCAACACACTTTTCATCTTTAATTTGGCATTCGCCTGCAGGTCGTGCAATCAACAAAGTCCACTTGCCTTGTAAGGGCGCATCGAGCCAAGCACTATTAAATTCTTGGGCTGGATAAACCAAGGTACCAAAATTCGTTTTTCCGCCCTCAGGCTTTATCACATAGTAAGCAAAGTAGGATGCGATCACCGGGCTAGCGCAAGCAAGCAATAGCAACAGCATTTGAATTCGGCCACGACGAGTCCGCGCATTGATTGCTGATGCATCCATCTGTGAAGCTGGAATTAATAACTCTTTATCACTCACTCTTGATCCCCATTCACATCCTGACGCCTATATTGCCGCAGGCCAGTAATCAACCAAAATAAGAAACCAGCAACTGCTAGCGCAAACCACTGGAATGCATAAGCATAATGGCGATCGACTCCAGTTGTCAGAGGAGCCCACTCACGTAATAAACCATCATCGATGCCGGTATCAATCTCTCTCAAAATAAAAGGGCTTTGAGACCAAGCTCGTAGTCTGCCCTCGCCTACTAAATCAAAATTTTGCTCAATTCGAGGCTTACCAGTATCTATGGGGGGCTTACTTTCGCCCAAGGCATAGACCTTGCCAGGATGGGCGAACACAATCCCCTCAATATTGACCACATTGGCTGGCGTTTTAACCGGGGGCAGCAACTCTCGGTCAGCACTATTGCGCGGCGCCCAACCTCGATTGACCCAGAGGACTTCATTACGACCCTCTAGACGCAAAGGCATCATTAAAAAGAAACCGGATTGTGATGCCGTGCTCCCAGCAGGAGGCATTGGTCTTGGCCGGTTATCCAACCAAATAGCCGCCTCCGGAATATATTGACCGCGAGCAATCATGCGACGCTCACTTGCATCTTCTAGAGTTAAAGAGCTTGAATTGACGCTCAATATTGGCATCTGTTGCCGAGCTAATAAATGAGCCGCCAAGACAATCTTGTCCTCAGCCCTGCTCAACTGCCAAATACCCGCAGCACAAGCAATTGCAATGACCAGCAAGGCTGATACAGTAGCAACTATGCGCTTAGCAATGAGAGCAGTAAAAAGATTATTCAAGAGATTTAAAAATAAGGATTTAAGATGAAGTGGATTATTCCGATTGTCCTACTAATGATTGTTGCTAGCTTAGGTTCAGCCCTGTATTACATGATGAAGGATAGGGGCAATAGTTCCAGAATGGTTCGCTCACTCATGCTACGTATTGGTCTATCGCTTGCGCTATTCATCGGGATTCTGTTGGCTCACTACTTTGGCCTAATTGAATCTACAGGCATCAAAGTAGGCACAAACTAAACCGGCTATTCCGGCTATTAATACTGGGATACCTAAAAATCAATCGGGGCTTAACGCCCCGATTTTTTATTCAACTTACATCCAGTAAACAGCGATATAAAGACCAAGCCAAACAACGTCAACGAAGTGCCAATACCAAGCAGCGCCCTCGAATGCAAAGTGATGCTTAGAAGTAAAGTCGCCACGAATCATACGACGCAAGACAATCGCCAACATAGTGCCACCAAGAAAGACGTGGAAACCGTGGAAGCCAGTCAACATAAAGAAAGTGGATCCGTAGATGCCTGAAGTCAGCTTCAAGTTCAACTCATGATAGGCATGGTAGTACTCGTAAGCCTGAAAGCCCAAGAAGATGAAGCCCAGACCAACTGTAGCGGCCAGAGCAATGATGGCTTTCTTCATGTGGTTTTCAACCAGAGCATGATGCGAAATGGTAATCGTGACACCAGAGCTCAACAATAAGAAAGTATTGAGGGTAGGAATAGGCCAAGGACCCATCGTCGTGAATTTCTCAACCAAACCAGCAGGGCCATCATTAGGCCAAACTGCTTGGAAATTAGGCCAAATCAATTTGCTTTCAACATCGCCCATCCAAGGCATTGCAATATTCCGCGCATAAAAAAGAGCGGAGAAGAATGCAGCAAAGAACATAATTTCAGAGAAGATGAACCATGCCATCGACCAGCGATATGAGATATCTACATTGACACCATTCTTGCCAGAATTCGATTCGGCGATCGTATCGCCAAACCAGTTGTAGAGCACAAATAAAATCCATGCCACGCCAACTAAACTCATAGCGCCACCCCAAGAGGTGTGATTGACCCAACCGGTCATACCATAGCCAAAGGCGATTAAACCAATAGCAGCCATGGCTGGATGTCTAGATAGTCCAGGGACGAAATAGTGTGGGGTTGAATTGGATGACATCTTATTCTCTCTATCAATCAAAAAATAATCATTGGGACACAACTGCTTTCACTATCAAGAGCAGGATAGCCATAAAAATCAAGGCTCCAACAACACCCGCAATAATAATATGTACAAAACTTAATGACGCTACATCTTCCTGCAAACCTGATTTCTTACGCACTCCTAAAAAACCCCACATCACGGCTTTCATAGACTGCGTAAAACTACTTTTTTTCTTCACGAAACTACCTTTGATTTTGGCGCTGGTGGAGTACCACCTAAACCCAACTCAAAGAAGGTATACGACAAGGTGATTGTTTTCACATCATCTGGCAAGCCTGAATCAATTACAAACACTACTGGCATCTTCTTAGTTTCATTGGCTGCCAAAGTCTGCTCTTGAAAACAAAAACATTCCAACTTAGTAAAAAACTCAGTGGCACTTTTTGGCGCATAACTGGGGATTGCTTGAGCGCGCACGGAGCGACCAAGATTATTGGTAACTTCGTAAACAATCTCTGTCATTTCACCAGGATGTACTTCTAGAAAATTCTTTACTGGCTTAAATGTAAATGGTCCGCGGCTATTGGAGTCAAATTCAATTGTGACGGTACGGGCATAGTTCACTTGCGTATTGCCCACCTTGTTAGGACTAAATGCCCTAACGCCATAATCATTTTTACTCGTGACAACATTAATGCCAGTAACTTCACACAATGCCTTATACATTGGCACTAACGCATACCCAAAGCCGAACATCATTGCTGAAGCAATGAGTAGCTTCAGTAAGATTTGGCGGTTAGCAGATTGAGTAACTATCATGTTGGCAAAGTGGGATTAACCCAAAAAGCTCCACTTCATCACAATGCCAATAAAGAACACTGCAGCAATGCTCAAAAGAATGAGCCCTAAGCGACGATTATTCGCTGCTAGGGCTTGTTGAGAAGACGTATTAAATTCCTGCTTCACGTAACTGCTCTGCACTAGGAGGTGTCTCAAAAGTGTGGTGTGGCGCTGGTGAAGCGATAGTCCACTCTAAACCCTTAGCACCATCCCAAGGCTTGGCTGGAGCCTTCTCACCATAACCGCGATAAGCAGGCAATGCTACGAAGAACAAGAAATACACTTGCGCCAAACCAAAGCCGAGCGCTCCAATTGAGGCAATAGAATTAAAGTCAGCAAACTGAGTTGGGTAGTCTGCATAACGACGTGGCATACCTGCGAGACCCAAGAAATGCATAGGGAAGAAGGTAATGTTAAAGAAAATCATGGAAGCCCAGAAGTGGATCTTGCCGCGAGTTTCATTTGCCATATAACCAGTCCACTTAGGGCACCAGTAGTAGAAGCCTGCAAACATTGCAAACAAGGAACCCGCTACCAAAACATAGTGGAAGTGCGCTACAACGTAGTAAGTATCTTGCAGGCCAATATCAATCGGAGCCATTGCCAGGATCAAGCCAGTAAAGCCGCCCATCGTAAATACGAAGATAAAACCAATAGCCCACAGCATTGGAGTTTCAAAGGTCATCGACCCTTTCCACATAGTCGCGACCCAGTTAAAAATCTTCACGCCAGTTGGTACAGCAATCAACATCGTTGCATACATAAAGAACAGCTGGCCAGTGACCGGCATACCTGTTGCAAACATATGGTGGGCCCAAACGATGAATGACAAGATCGCAATGGACGATGTTGCATAAACCATGGAACTGTAACCAAACAAGGTTTTTCTGGAGAAAGCAGGAACGATTTCACTGACGATTCCAAATGCCGGAAGAATCATGATGTAAACCTCTGGGTGGCCAAAGAACCAGAAAATATGCTGGAACATGATTGGGTCACCGCCACCAACAGCAGAGAAGAATGAAGTGCCGAAATGACGATCAGTCAAAACCATCGTAATCGCACCAGCTAAAACAGGCATCACCGCAATCAACAAGTAAGCAGTAATCAACCAAGTCCAGCAGAACATTGGCATCTTCATCAAAGTCAAGCCAGGAGCGCGCATATTCAAAATGGTGACGATGATGTTGATCGATCCCATGATGGAAGAAGCGCCCAACAAATGGAGTGAGAAAATCGCCATATCCATGCCAGGACCCATTTGTGAGGTCAAAGGTGCATAGATAGTCCAGCCGCCTGCAGGTGCGCCACCAGGAACCAGGAATGAGCTCAACAACAAGGTTGCAGCGACTGGCAGAATCCAGAAGCTAAAGTTATTCATCCGTGCAAATGCCATATCCGATGCGCCAATTTGCAATGGCACCATCCAGTTAGCAAAGCCAACGAAGGCTGGCATGATCGCACCGAACACCATCACCAATCCGTGCATCGTAGTTAATTGATTAAAGAACTCTGGACGGAAGAATTGCAAACCAGGCTGGAACAATTCCAAACGAATTCCTAAAGCCATCAGGCCGCCAGCTAATAAGCTAACAAACGAGAAGATCAGGTACATCGTGCCGATGTCTTTATGGTTGGTTGCAAACAACCAACGGCGCCAACCATGTGGCGTGTGATCATCGTGCGCATGATCGTGTACGTGATCGTGGGTAGTAGAGACTGTGCTCATGAATTACTCCGGTTTCGTTTTATCTATATTAGTTAATCTGAATTACTTGCCGCCGCGTGCAGTAATAATTTCCTGGGTTTGAATGACTTCACCCGTCTTATTGCTCCACGAGTTACGGGTATAAGTCATCACTGCAGCGATATCGCCATCAGAAATCACACCAGCCCATTTCGGCATCGCGCCCTTACCATTGATCAGGATATTGAATTGGCCAGCTTTTGGACCCAAGACCATCTTGCTGCCATCCAAAGCTGGGAATGCGCCTGCACCTTTGCCATTTGGCTGGTGGCATGCTGCACAGTTCGCTGCATACACTTTGGCACCGCGTTCTTTTTGCTCATCCAAGGTGTAAACCTTGGAAGGATCTTCGCCTCCAGCGCCCATCTCTTTCTTTTTCTGCGCAACCCAAGCCGTGTAATCCTCTTCTGAAACTACTCTCACAACGATTGGCATGAAAGCATGCTCTGCACCGCAAAGCTCAGAACACTGACCACGGAATGTGCCGATGGTTTCTGCTTTAAACCAAGTGTCGCGAACAAATCCTGGGATGGCATCTTGCTTTACGCCAAATGCAGGAATAGTCCATGCGTGAATCACATCGTTCGCTGTAGTAATCAAACGAATCTTCTTGCCAACAGGCACAACCATTTCGTTGTCTACTTCCATCAAATAGGTATTTGATTTTGGTGCGAGATTATTAATTGCTTCACGTGAGGTAGCTAAGGTAGATACGAAGCTAATGCCTTCACCTTCACCTTTGATGTAGTCGTAACCCCACTTCCACTGATAACCAGTAGTCTTAATCGTGATATCAGAGTTTGTAGTGTCTTTCATTGCAACAACTGTTTTAGTTGCTGGTAATGCCATACCGATCACGATGAGCAATGGAATGACTGTCCAAATAATTTCAACAGTCGTGCTTTCGTGGAATGATGCTGACTTATGCCCCAATGATTTGCGGTGCTTCAAAATCGAATAAAACATGACGCCAAATACGCCAACAAAAATGAGTGCGCAGATCACCAACATCATCCAGTGCAACCAATGGATTTCTTGCATGATTTTGGTTGCTGGGGCAGCGAAATTCAGCTGGTTTACAGCTGGGCCACCTGGCATATTTTCAGCAGCGTATGCAAAAGCAGTGCCGAAGGCTGCTGCAAGATAGAGCGAAGCCCTAGTGACTTTTCCAAATAAATTCATCTTATTCTCTGTTGATTGTCGTGAGCACTGCAGCAAAATGCACCACAAAATGCTCAAAATGCGGTCTAAAGCCAATACATCAGCCAATGATTATAGGGTTAATTAAGTTCAAGAACAAACAAGGGCAACCCAGCTCTATTCAATCTTGATCTAGGTTTAAATGATAGTAAACACTTACACTTAAGCAGGATATTACCTAGTCTTGCGTCCAATTTGATTTACATCAATATAGGCAACGCTATCCTCCGCCTTTGCAAGGTGCTTGCCAAGGGCCCAGGCATGTCCATAAACCACCTCTAAGGTGAGTTTTTGAGGCAAATCTGCAATTTCATACTCTGTATTCGCGGTTGGATTGCCCAATTTCAATGCCTGCACATCGGCCATTAAAAGTGCTGGCTTTTCATAATCGAGAGTCAGGAGCTCCATGTCCATTACGGGATCTGAAAAACGCTCTGCCATCAGAGCATCTCCCATATCGTGCATATCCCAAGGGCTTAATAAATTTTTAAACTGAAAAGATGGGGCTTGTAGAGGACGCAACTCTTTCCCAGTGTCGGGACCCAGATAGCTAAATGCAATGAGGCCACCCTCACGCAGTACGCGCCAACACTCCTGCAAAAAATATTTGGGATCGGCAACATCTTGCAATAAAAGATCACTAAATACCAAATCAACAGAATGGTCAGGAAGATCAAATTTTCCTGTGTTGAGATAGCCTGCCATGGAGTTAGTTCTGCTGGTACGCAAACATGATCGCCAATTAGCAAAAACCTTAGTGCGCCACAACTGAAAACTAGATAGGCCCTCTTCAGTAATGCTATGAATACGGGCTTTGGGAAAACGTTTTGCAAAAGAAGAAAAGTGTTTTCCAGAAAAATCGGGGATGACTAAAACATCTTTGGCATCTAATTTGACGATATCAAGCTTTTGCAACATGCGGTCTGCAATTTCGTCTTGTAACCATCTGATTGGCTGGGTCATTGGCTCAGTATACTCAGCGCCCCATGCAATTTCTAGAGAAACTTGTTCATTCAATCAGCGCACAAACATTACCGACAGCTTGCATCGCCTGTCAGCAATTTCAAGCGCGATACATTTGCAATGCATGTCTTAATGTACTGGAGAGCAATAGCCTTATTCATTACGAGTGTTGTTATCAATGTGGTATTCCGCTTCAACTTAAAGAACTTCCTGGGCAGCATTGCCTCCACTGCAAGCAGCATTCACCGTGGTTTGACGAAACCCATTGCCTTGATCGTTATAACGGCATTTTGCAAGATGCTTTGCACCAACTCAAATATCAGAAACGAATTGTATTTGCACATGGATTGGCTAAAGCGTGGAATCAAATTCAATCTACTCGATTAGGGCAATATTCTGCAGACTACCTGCTTCCCGTTCCCTTGAGTAGAGAAAAATTACTCGCCAGAGGATTTAATCAAAGCTGGGAGATTGCAAGAAGAATTTGTTCCAACAAGGACATACAAAAGTTGTCGCATGCCTTAAAACGTCATCATCATATAAGCCATCAAGCGGGCAACGCTTTGCATGCGAGGCATGATGCTATTCATGAGATGTTTTATATTGATACTCAATATGTGGATCGCTTGACTGATAAGACGGTCATTGTCTTTGATGATGTCATGACCAGTGGCGCGACACTGAACGAAATTGCGCGTATTCTCAAAGATATTGGAGTATTACGCGTGATTAACTGGGTATTACTGAGAACCACTAGACTGACTTGATCATTTGCTAAATGAATTGAAAATGCAGCATGTTTAATATTGTTTTATTCGAACCTGAAATTCCGCCCAACACGGGGAACATCATTCGCCTCTGCGCTAATACAGGAGCCAAACTGCATCTGATTGAGCCCTTAGGCTTTCCAATGAAAGATGCTAAATTACGTCGGGCAGGCTTGGACTATCACGAGTTTGCGAGTATTCAAGTACATACCAATTGGGCGCAGTTTTTAAAAAATGAACAGCCTGATCCTCAACATCTTTTTGCTTTAACTACCAAAGGCGGCGGAAAGTTTCATGATGGTCAGTATGTTGCCAGCGATTACTTCGTATTTGGCTCTGAGACGAAGGGCATTACCGATGAGGTGCGTAACTCCATTCCTACAGCAAATCAAATGCGTCTAGCAATGCAAGATAGCAGTCGCAGCCTGAACTTATCTAATACGGTAGCTATCGTGGTCTACGAAGCTTGGCGCCAGAATGGTCTTGTCGGTGGTAAGTAAAGCTACAGGTGACTTAGGATTCAATTTTGGGGTCGCGACCCATCAGTTTTTTTAATGCTTCTTTGGGAGCTAGCTTACTAGATAGCACTTCACCCATCATCGCTGTAATTGGCATCTCTACATTTAAACGTTTTGCAAGATCGCCTACTGCGGCTGCACATAAAACGCCCTCTGCAACATGACCTAAACTTGCCAAGATCTGTTCTAGGGACTTGCCTGAGGCCAACTCAAGACCTACACGGCGATTGCGAGAAAGATCCCCCGTCGCAGTCAAAATCAGATCGCCAACGCCTGTTAAGCCCATACAGGTTTCAGATTTACCACCGGCAGCTTTTACTAAGCGCATCATCTCTGCCAGGCCTCGAGTGAGTACTGCCGCACGCGCATTCAAACCTAGATTTAAGCCATCGCCAATACCTGCAGCAATCGCCAATACATTCTTCACTGCGCCACCTAATTCAACGCCAATCAAATCATCACTTGAATACACCCGCATATTGCCGTGATGAAAAGCTGTCTGAACAATTTCACACAGTTGGGTTGAAGCACTGGCAATCGTTAATGCGCAAGGCATACCGGCGCCAACTTCGTGCGCAAAGCTCGGTCCAGATAGAGCGCCATAAGTATGTTTCAAGCCATGGCTGTATAACTTGTCTTCACGCTCAACCACCTGGTGTGGTAACAATGCTGTGGATGGCTCTAAGCCCTTGCACAACCAAACAATGTTGAGCGGGTGCCGGGCAACTTTGAGAGCATGAGCAATGGTATCTGAGAGCCCAGACATTGGAGTTGCAATCACTAAAAGATCTTCAGGCCCAAGTCGTTTGATAGCAGCTGCAAAATCACTTTCCAGGAGCAAATCTTTTGGCAATGAAATGCCTGGTAGATAAGATTGATTTTCGCCACTTTGTGCGATTGCTTGCAATTGTTTTTCACTGCGAGACCACAAGCACACATCTTCCGCCCGAAGCTGACGCGCCGCCTGAGAGGCCATTGCAGTGCCCCAAGCACCAGCACCGAGCAGCGTCACTTTCATCATCTGTGACCTAGCTGTTGTGCTCAATTCGGAAGAATAATTTTACTTTCATCTGCACTGTCACCCGCATTGCCGCCAGCTGCTTGCTGTGCTTGCATTAATCTGTGCTCGTACATGCCATGAAAATTAATTTCATTTAGATGAATGGGCTGGAAGCCCGCACGGCTAATAACATCAGCCATATTCGAGCGCAAGTATGGATACAAAATCGTAGGGCAAGTGATGCCCAACATGGGATCCACTTGCTCAGCAGGAATGTTGTTGAATTCGAAAATACCAGCTTGATTACCCTCAACTAAGAAGAGCACCTTGCCTTCAACACGTGCAGTTATGGTGGAGCTTAATGCAACCTCAAAGAGTTCATCACTCATGCGTTTAACAGCAACGTCGACCTCAACTTGCACCTGTGGTTCAGCAATCACTAGGAAGATTTCAGGCGCATTCGGTTGCTCTAAAGATAAATCCTTCAGGTAAATTCGCTGAATGCGAAATGAAGGATCATTGGATTCAGCTCCTGCTGCATTAGGAGTGGAAGATTGTTCAGTCATCACAAACTTTCTTTATGTTTTTAATCTATCAAGCCAATAAAGGATCGAGCTTACCAGCGCGATCCAAAGCAACTAAATCGTCATAGCCACCAACATGAGTCTCGCCAATATAGATTTGCGGAACAGTGCGACGACTAGTACGAGTCATCATGATTTCACGCTGTGTGGGATCGCGATCAATCAAAATCTTTTCTAAGTTAATGACGCCTTTTTTAAGCAACAGTTTTTCTGCCATAACGCAGTATGGGCAAACCGTAGTGCTGTACATCGTTACTTGCGGCATAGATTCCCTTACTTAACCAATGGGAGGGCGGCAGTTTTCCAGGCTTGAACGCCACCCTCTAAAACGCCAACCTCAACAAATTCGAGCTTTTGTACTTGTGCCAAGGCTTTGCGTGACTGGCTACCGTTATCGCAAACCAATACCAAGGGACGTTTACGATCCAATTTCAAGGTTTCAATCGCACCAATCAGATTAGCCATGCTGGCTAGCTTTGCGCCTGGTAAATGCCCCGCTTTAAATGCTTCCTCGGTGCGCAAGTCCAAAACATGGGCCTTGCGGCGGTTTATCCAAATCGTCGCCTCAGTAGGCGACAAGCCTTTTCCGCTAATAAGCGTAGATAATGTAGGTAAGAAGAGCGCTGCGCCCGAAACCAGCAAGAGGGCAATCAGCGCTAAATTATCAATTTGCGTGAGAAAGTTCATCACCGGATTATAGAATGGCTCTATGAAACAACTTGTCCTTATTCGTCACGGCGAATCCGCCTGGAACCTTGAAAACCGCTTCACTGGCTGGGCTGACGTTGACTTAACCCCAAAAGGCGCAGAACAGGCCCTAGCTGCGGGGCAAAGTCTCAAAAAAGCAGGCTATGAATTTGACATTGCCTATACCTCGGTTTTAAGGCGCGCTATACGGACACTGTGGCACATTCAGGACGCCATGGATCTGATGTGGATCCCAGTAGTGCATAGCTGGCGCTTAAATGAGCGTCATTATGGTGCTCTGACTGGTCTCAATAAAGCAGAAACTGCCGCCAAATATGGCGATGAACAAGTCCATATTTGGCGTCGGTCCTATGATGTTCGCCCACCCTTACTTGAAGCACATGATGAGCGTAATCTCAAAAATGATGGTCGTTACTCAAAATTAAATGCTGCCGATATTCCGCTTGGCGAGTGTCTGAAGGACAATGTTGAACGTGTACTACCACTTTGGAATGAATCTATCGCTCCAGCCCTCAAAGCAAATAAGCGCGTCTTGTTAGTAGCTCACGGTAATAGCATTCGCTCTTTAATTAAGTATATTGACGAGATGTCCGATGAGGCCATCATGGAAGTCAATGTACCCAATGGCATTCCACTGGTTTATGAGTTAGATGACAACCTCAAACCAATTCAACATTTCTATTTGGACTAATACAAGACATGCGTCAATTTCTTAAAAACTTTGCTCTCATTACAGTTGGCCTGATCGCAGGTGTAGCTGCCACTATCCAGCTCTCTGCAACAGCCCAACAAGGCACGCAGCTGCCCTTAGATGAACTCCGCACACTTTCTAATGTATTTGCGCAAATCAAACGGGAGTATGTGGAGCCGATTGAAGACAAGCAACTGTTAACGGATGCTGTCAAAGGAATGGTAAGCAGCCTAGATCCTCACTCCACTTTCTTGGATAAAAAAGATTTTTCTGAAATGCAGGAACAAACTTCTGGGAAGTTTGCTGGTTTAGGAATTGAAATTACTTCTGAAGATGGTGTTGTTAAAGTACTCAATCCCATTGAAGATAGTCCTGCTGCCCGTGCAGGCTTGCAAGCAGGAGACTTAATTACACGCCTCGATGATAAGCCTGTGCGCGGTATGTCTCTTGATAAAGCGGTCCGCACCATGCGTGGCACACCTGGTACAAAAATTACCCTGACTGTATATCGCAAGAGTGAAGAACGTAGCTTTCCAGTCACCATTACCCGCGCAGAAATTAAGGTGCAATCTGTCAAAGCCAAAATTTTGGCTAACGATATTGCCTGGGTTCGGGTTACAAGCTTTCAAGAACGCACCGTTCCTGATCTAGCAAAAAAATTAACTGATCTTGCCAATCAAGATCCAAAACTCAAAGGCATCATTCTTGACCTTCGTAACAATGGTGGTGGCTTATTGCAAGGTGCAGTCGGTGTAGCGGCAGCCTTTCTTCCAGCCGATGCGGTTATTGTTTCAACCAAAGGACAAGCAGCTGACTCCAAGCAAGTATTTAATGCGACGCCAGCGATGTATCGCCTGAGTGAGCCCGGTGATCCATTGGCAGGTGTACCTGAAATCTTCAAGAAACTTCCGATGGTCGTTTTAGTGAACGCCTATTCAGCCTCGGCATCTGAGATTGTTGCGGGCGCTTTGCAAGACTACAAACGTGCAACGATTATTGGAAAAACTACCTTTGGTAAGGGCTCAGTGCAAACCGTTCGCCCACTGACCAATGACTCAGCTCTGAAGATCACCACTGCGTATTACTACACACCTAGTGGCAAATCTATTCAGGCTTATGGTATCAAGCCTGACATCCCCGTAGATCAAAATAAAGATGGCGATCCAGATGATGTATTGATTACCCGTGAGATTGATAGTGAAAAACACCTCCGTAACAAACAATCTGCAGAAGATAAGCTGATTAAAGATCGGGAACAACGCCGTCTCGAAGAGTTACAGCGCATTGAAGAGAAAAATGCCAAGAAAACGCCTGAGGAAAAAGAGAAAGAAAAAAATAAGAAGCCTCCTGAGCTTGGTAGCGCGGATGACTTCATGCTCAGTCAAGCCCTTGCGTTTATTAATGGGCAACCGGTGAAGCGCTCTTCTTCCAAGCTTGAGTAATTCTTTTTTGGTCTGTTAATGAATGATGCGCAGCTACTTCGCTACTCCAGGCATTTACTGCTTGAAGATATTGACGTTGAAGGGCAAGAAAAGCTCTTAAATGCGCATGTGTTGGTGATTGGTGCTGGCGGCCTAGGTAGCGCAGCTGCCCCCTATCTTGCGGCTGCCGGGGTAGGGCATATCACCCTCGTAGATCATGATGATGTTGAGCTGACTAATCTACAACGCCAAATTATGCATACAGAAGCCATGGTGGGTAAAAGTAAAGTTGTCTCAGGCAAGCAATTCTTGCAAGAACTCAATTCAGGAATTCAAGTTGAAACAATTCAATCAAAAGCGAATTCATTCTTATTGGATGAGCTTCTACCGAGCGTAGATATTGTTTTAGATTGCACAGATAATTTCTCAACACGACATCTCATCAATGCCAGTTGCGTTCAACACCAAAAGCCTTTAGTTTCAGGATCTGCATTACGCTTTGATGGTCAAGTCTCAGTATTTGATCCCCGCAATGAAACATCTCCCTGCTATGCCTGCATCTTCTCGCCCGAAGAAACATTTGAAGAGGTGAGTTGTGCCACGATGGGCATCTTCTCACCACTTGTCGGCATTATTGGCACTATTCAAGCAGCACAAGCTTTGCAAGTATTAATTCAATTTGGAGAGCCCCTCATAGGGCGGATGTTACTTTGGAATGCGCGCACTACTCAGGTAGATCAGATTCGCATTACACGCAACGCTGACTGTCCAGTCTGCAGCAAAAACCACTAAAGCCTAAGCTATTAAACGCTCTAAAGCTTTTGCTTGAGCCTCTGGCTCATAAGCCTTCAGTACTCTAGGTAATCGGGACTTCAACATCCCTACGTTAGCTTGCAGAATCTCACGCTTTACCAGTAGTAGTTGACTGAAATGCATCGAGAAATCCGTTAATCCCATTGCGAGCAATAGTTTGGTTAAGGTAGGATCACCAGCCATCTCACCACAGACTGCAATCGGTACATTGGCACGCTTTGCCTGCTCAATAATATTTGCCAATAAATACAAAATGGCTGGATGCAGGGGATCATACAAATGTGCCACTGCATGGTCTGCACGATCAATTGCTAAGGTGTACTGAATTAAATCGTTTGTTCCGATGGATAAAAAATTAAAACGATTAATAAACAAAGGCAAGACGAGAGCAGCAGCTGGAATTTCAATCATGGCGCCAACTTGAATATTCGGATTGAAAGGCTGTCCACGTTGTAATAATTGTTGCTTTGCTTTTTCGATCAAGCGAAAAGTTTCATCGATTTCTTTTGCATGCGCGAGCATCGGAATCATGATGCGTGCCTGACCATGAGCAGATGCTCGCAAAATAGCCCTAAGCTGTGTCAAGAAAATTTCTGGCTCTGTTAGTGACCAACGAATCGCCCGCAAACCCAATGGTGATGTGCCCGTTTGCGATACATCGGTACCGCCTGCACCTAGTGCTTTATCTGCACCTACGTCAATGGTTCTAATGTTGATAGGCAGGCCATGCATTAAATCAACCACACGGCGATATTCTTGATATTGCTGTTCCTCATCTGGCAATGCTTGCTTGCGATCCATAAATAAGAACTCGGAGCGGAATAGACCAACACCAACAGCACCTAGTTTTACGGCTTGCACAGCATCTTCGGGCAACTCAATATTGGCAAAGAGTTCAATATCTACTCGATCAAGCGTTTCTGTTTTGGCATGTTTTAGTTGCTGAAGCTTACGAGCCTCTTTTAATACCTGAGTTTGGAGTTTGCGATATTCAGCTAATAAGTGTTCATCAGGAGCAACTACTACTACGCCCTGCTCGCCATCCAAAATCAGCCAATCGCCATGGCGAATCATTTCACTAGCATGGCGCACACCGACTACTGCCGGAATTTCCATACTTCGCGCAACAATAGCGGTATGCGATGTTTTGCCACCTAAATCAGTAACAAAACCAGTAAAGGCATGCTCTTTGAAGCGCAATATATCATGTGGCGCAATATCGTGAGCAACAATAATGGATTCGACTCCAACCTCACTCGATGGCAAGAAATCAGATTCGTTGAGCGCGTCTTTCTGTGCATTAAGCGCCTTAATCACACGCTCAGCCACCTGACGAATATCATTTGCGCGCTCTTTTAAATAAGGGTCTTCAATCTCAGAAAATTGCTCTAAAAGATCATTTAACTCTGTAGTCAAAGCCCAAGCAGCATTTAAGCGCTGAGTGCGAATGAGCTTGATAGGTTTCTCGGCCAACGCTGGGTCAGCCAGGATCATGCTGTGCACATCCAAGAATGCCGCCATCTCTTGCGGAGCATCCTTGGGCAATCCCAAGCGCAACTGAGCTAGCTCTAAACGTACTTGATCAAATGCATCTAATAATTTTTGGGCTTCAGCGTCTTCTTTGCCAGACTCAACTAAATAATGACTAACCTCTAAAGCTGCGCGCGAAATCAGTACCGCCTTGCCGATAGCAATACCTTTTGATACCGGAATGCCGTGCAGCGCGAACGTCATTGTTATTCGCCCTCTCCAAAGCGGTCATTGATTAATGCTGTCAGCGCTTCCATAGCCTCATCTGCTTTATCGCCCACCGTTTCAAGTGTGACTGTGCTTCCAATACCTGCTGCCAACATCATGACACCCATGATGCTCTTGGCATTAATCTGACGTCCATTGCGTGACAGGAATATTTCGCAAGGGAATTGGGCGGCCAATTGAGACAACTTTGCCGATGCTCTCGCATGGAGTCCCAACTTATTAATAATCTCAATTTCAGCAACTGGCATTCAACCCTGCTCCCTTTATGCTTGATCTACTTTTATACCAAGACGTAATATTCCATTCTGCCCGCCAGCTAAGGCTTTTTTAGCCAACTCTTCTAAGCCTTCGCCGCGATGAGATATGCAGCGCATGAGCATTGGCAGATTTAATCCCGCCAATACAATCACTGGGGTATTCAATCCCGATAATGGGCCCAAACTTTCTAGTTTGGATGCAACATTCGCTGGGGTTGCACCCATCACATCTGTCAGGATGAGAACACCATTACCAGTATTCACAGCATAAGCAGCCTTTAGCAACCGATCAAAACTCACCTTAGTGTCTTCATAAGGGGGTATATCCACCGCCCTTACACGCTCTGGTACTACACCAAAAGTATGCTCTGCAAAACTCAGCATTGCACTTGCAACAGGAGTATGGGCAACGATTACGATTCCAGTCATGTTATGACAATGTCCTCTCTAGAGCCTTTAACCAAAACTGTGGAACATCAAAACCACTTTGATCAGTAATTTCAACAAAACACGTTGGGCTAGTAACATTGATCTCCGTCAAATAGCCGCCAATTAAATCCAAGCCAACTAAGAATAAACCGCGTTGATTGAGAATGGGAGCAAGTTTTTCAGCGACTTGCTTTTCGACATCACCTAAAGGCATTGCCACACCTTTGCCCCCTGCTGCTAAGTTGCCACGAATCTCTTTACCCTGAGGAATGCGAGCCAATGCAAACGGCACAACCTCACCATCAATCAATAAGACACGCTTGTCGCCATCAGCGATCTCAGGCAAGAAACGTTGAATCATTAGAGTTCTGGCACCATTCTCGCCTAATGTCTCAACAATACTGGCGAGGTTCAAACCATCAGGCCCCACCCGAAAGACACCCATGCCGCCCATACCATCCAGTGGCTTAATGACGATATCGTTATGCACTTGATGAAATTCTTCCACCGCGCTCAGTTCGCGAGTCACCAGTGTTGGTGGAATCAGCTCAGGAAATTCAGTGATGGAAAGTTTCTCGGAGTGATCGCGTACTGCAGTAGGATCATTCAACACTCTTGCGCCCTGCTTCTTGGAGGCAGATAAAAGCCACGTTGTATTGAGATACTCAATATCAAACGGTGGGTCAGTTCTCATTTGTACCACAGAGAATGTATTGAGTGCCTTTGATTCAATCTCACCCAACTCAAACCAAGATGTAGAGCTAGGCTTAATCATGAGCGACTGACAATCGGCCACAACGAGATTATCTTTCCACAAAATATTGCGGCTCTGACAGAACCATAAACGATGACTAGCTTCTTGAGCAACCCGCATCATCGCTAAAGTGGAGTCTTTTTTAATCTTGAAAGATTCGAGAGGGTCAGCAATAAATAAAAGATCCATATTCTTCTATTAAGTTCTCAGCATTGATTATGCTGCTTCCATATCTGGATCAGTTCTCTCAAGCTCAAGCGAAGCTGCCAGTAATGCTAAACGGGCGACAACGCCATAGAGGTAAAAGCGGTTCGGAGCTGCGCTACCAGGCTTAGCAGCAAGATCTGGCATGGAGTTTTGCTCGAATGCTAATGGTACAAAATGCATTCCGGGGGCATTGAGATTTTCATCTGGGCCACGATCAGTATGCACACGATAGAAGCCACCAATCACGTAGCGATCAATCATGTACACCACAGGCTCTGCAACTGCCTCGTTCACCTTCTCAAAGGTATAAACACCCTCTTGAATTAAGACATCACTTACCTCAAGACCCTCTTTGACAACACTCATCTTATTGCGATCTTTGCGGTTCAGCCCCTTGAGTTGAGTGGGATCGTTCACTACCATCACACCCATTCCATAAGTGCCGGCATCGGCCTTCACTACGACATAAGGTTTCTCTTTAATGCCATATTCACGGTATTTCTTGGCAGTCTTTTTCAGCACTTGCTCCACTGCGGTTTGTAATTCCTCTTCACCTTTGCGTTCATGGAAATTCACATTCGAACAACTAGTGAAATAAGGATTAATCATCCACGGATCGATGTCAACCACCTTAGCAAACTTTTTGGCTACTTCTTCATAAGCGGAAAAATGATTTGACTTACGACGGATGTGCCAACCCGCATGCAGTCCAGGTAATAGGTATTGCTCATGGATGTTTTCCAGAATCGGTGGAATACCAGCTGATAAATCGTTATTAAGCAAAATAGAACAGGGATCAAAATCTTTTAACCCTAAGCGCTGTTTTTTTAATCCTAAGCGCGCTAAAGGCTCCATCAACAAACGACTACCTTCGGGTAACTCAATCCAAGTAGGCTTCTTAATCTCTTCAGAAAAAGTGCCGAGGCGAACATTGAGTCCAGCCTGACGCAAGATTGAAGATAAGCGCGCAATATTCTGCAAATAGAATGTATTGCGAGTGTGGCGCTCAGGAATGAGTAATAAATTTTTGGCTTCTGGACAAATCTTCTCAATCGCAGCCATTGCTGCCTGCACAGCCAAAGGTAACATCTGTGGAGAAAGATTGTTAAATCCACCAGGAAATAGGTTGGTATCAACTGGGGCTAGCTTGAAGCCAGAATTTCTTAAATCTACTGAACAATAGAATGGTGGGGTGTGTTCTTGCCATTCCAGCCTAAACCAGCGCTCAATCGTTGGGGTAGCTTCTAACACCTTTGACTCTAATTCGAGCAAAGGGCCGCTTAGGGCAGTGATGAGATGTGGAACCATTCCACCATTGTAAGATTATTAAAAGAAAGACGCGGGATCCTCGGATCCCGCGCTTAAAACTAGGCAGCCAAGAAAGCCGCCCAGTGAGGGGTAAATCTACTAATTAAGACTCGTATGCAGTCTCACCATGTGAGCTGATATCCAAGCCTTCGCGCTCTTCTTCTTCCTTAACACGCAAACCGATCACGATATCGATCAATTTGAAGGCAATATAAGAAACAACGCCAGACCAAATTACAGTAGTGATCACGCCTTGAGCTTGAATCCATAATTGGCTAGCAATGGAGTAGTCAGGAGCAACAGCATTAGCAACATAGTCCCAAATACCAGAACCGCCCAATGCTGGATCAGCAAATACACCAGTCAACAATGCGCCAGAGATACCGCCTACGCCGTGAACTCCGAATACGTCCAAGCTGTCGTCTGAACCCAAAATCTTCTTCAGGCCAGTAACTCCCCAGAGACAAACTACGCCGGCGAACAAACCAATTGCGATAGAACCCATTGGGCCAGCAAAACCAGCGGCAGGAGTAATTGCAACCAAGCCAGCTACGCAGCCAGAAGCAGCGCCTAACATGGAAGGCTTACCTTTGAGAACCCACTCAGCAACAGACCAACCCAATACTGCAGCAGCGGTAGCTAAATAAGTATTAACGAAAGCCAATGCTGCGCTACCGTTTGCTTCGAGTGCTGAACCTGCATTGAAACCAAACCAGCCAAACCACAAGAGTGCAGCGCCAGTCATTACATAAACTAAGTTATGTGGCTTCATTGCTTCTTTGCCATAACCCAAACGCTTACCGATCACAAAGGAACCAACTAAACCAGCAACCGCAGCGTTGATGTGCACAACAGTACCGCCAGCAAAGTCGAGAACACCTTTTTGCCACAACCAACCAGCGCGAGCTGTAATGGCTTCGAGTGATGCAGCATCTTTGATGTCATCCGGACCAGGCCAGAACCAAACCATGTGAGCGATTGGCAAGTAGCTAAATGTGAACCAAAGAACCATGAATACCAAGATTGCAGAGAACTTAGCACGCTCAGCGAAAGAGCCGATGATCAAGCAGCAGGTAATCGTTGCAAACACTGCTTGGAAGGCCATGAATATAAACTCAGGAATGACAACACCTTTACTAAAAGTTGCCGCTACTGAGTCCGGAGTCATTCCACCCAAGAACAGACGATCAAGTCCACCAACAAATGCCCCGCCTTCCGTGAATGCAAAGCTATAGCCATAAATAGACCAGAGCACTGTAATCAAAGAAAACACCATGAAACATTGCATACAGATAGACAAGATATTCTTACTACGTGTTAAACCACCGTAGAACAAAGCCAAGCCAGGAAGTGTCATTAACAACACTAAAGCTGTACATACCATCATCCATGCGGAATCAGCTTTGTTGCACTTTTCGGAACAAAGAACGGGGGCAGGTTCTGCAGCTGCTGGAGTTGCGGCAGGAGCAGTCACTGCTGGTTTTTTAACTTCATCAGCATGCGCTGGCGAAGTCACCATTACACCAGTAGCACCAATAGCCAAGGCCATAGCACCACCAGCAATGAGTCGTTTCATCCAAGTTAACATTTTGAACCTCTCTTTAAAGTGCTGACGCACCGGTTTCACCGGTACGAATACGAATGACGTGCTCAACTGGAGAGACAAAAATCTTGCCATCACCAATCTTGCCAGTACGTGCTGATTTTTCAATTGCTTCAATCGCACGCTCCAAGATGCCATCTTCAACAGCAGCTTCAATTTTTACCTTAGGCAAAAAGTCGACAACATACTCAGCACCGCGATACAACTCAGTGTGACCCTTTTGACGACCAAAGCCTTTAACTTCAGTGACGGTGATGCCCGAAACTCCCACTTCCGAGAGAGCTTCGCGCACTTCGTCAAGCTTGAAGGGCTTGATGATTGCGGTAATTAATTTCATGTGTTTCTCCGTTCAGAGGTGGAAATTAGAAAGTTTTTGTTAAAGAAATCACACCGCCGCCCTTACCTTGATTTTTTGGTGTGCTACTAGGCGCAGCATATAAATATGTAGTGCCAGCTTTACCAGCATTAGTGCCGACGTAAGCAAGGGCACCAGATAGACCGCCGCCAAAGTCTTTAGTAACACCTAACTTCCAATCCGTATAGCTATAGTCATAGCCAGGCTTATTATTTGAAATATATTGATATCCAACGTGACCATTCAAAGCAACGCCCCAAATACCAGTATCGTAATTTACCGTCAAATCAGGATAGTAAGATCCATTGCTGTTATAGATTCCGAAGATGTTGGAGAGTGCATAGGAAAACTTTGCAAAACCAGTAACAGGACCAAATGTAAAGTTTTGAGCAATATAGGCCTCAGTTGTGTTGGGGCTCACGCCATTGCCTTGACGCAGAGCAGAAGAGGCAGTGCTTGCGTTAGATGTATTGCTTGGTAGATTTGCAACTGGATAGTAATACTGCAAGAATCCAAAGTCTGTAGCAAAACCTTCGCCAATTAACTCCTTTTTATAACCAGCGTAGAAGTCCATCTCGATTGGGGCGCTAACGCCTGGCGTAGTTCCAGCGTAACCGTCACTAATCCAGCTAATTGAACTATTCCAGTTACCGATGTAGAAACCGCTCTCGTGAGCATAATCAAAGCCACCTTGGATTGCTGGCTTGAAGTTTGACTGGGTCAAACCACGGTAGCGGTAGTCGCTCACTACGGTTACGTTTGCAGTGATTGGACTAGCTTCTGGCTCATCGGCCGCAAAAACTGGTGTGTATGCCAATCCGCTTAATAAGCCTGCTGCGACAGCAGAGATTGCCGTCTTATGTATAGTTTTCATCTAATGCTCCTTACTGGTTGTAAAAAAAGGGTTGAATGCTTAATGCATGAAGCGATATTGATGGTTTGGGTATTCATGGATTTGTCATAAATCCCCCTAATAAGGCACCTGCACTTTTTTGGTGCTTAATCTTGCCCCATATATGTGAATTTTGACCTTTTTGGGCTGTTTTAAGCCTTTTCGCCTATTTTTAGCCATCCAACATAAAATAAGAATGTGTGTGTTTTATGCAACTCTTAACCCAACTGAAAAACCCATCATGCAAAAACCCGGTGAAATCCTCGAGCAAATCCAACGCATTGCTAACGATATGCAAAACAAAGTGGGTGATGCCATTCGTAATTCACCAGCACAAGAAATTGAAAAGAATGTGCGTGCAATGATGAATCAAGGTTTTCAGAAAATGGATCTCGTGACTCGTGAAGAATTCGAGTTACAAAGCAAAGTACTTGCAAAGACCAGGGAAAAACTAGAAGCGCTTGAAGCAAAAGTTGCCGCACTAGAAAAAAATTAATCCACTTAAATTTTTCGTTCTACAGTTTCACTCTGGGTGGAACTCATTAAAAAAGTTTGCGTACTCTTCTTTAGATAAAGCTACTTTTGCATCGCTGCTATCTGCATTTGCATGCAATACAGATACTTGATATATCCTAACTCCACTACCCTCAACTGAACGCACTATCCAACGCACCCTCATGGCTTGTTGAACTTTGTCGTTTGAACTAAACGCAATGAAATAGTCTTTAATAGGCAATTGCTGACGACTACCTGTTTGATAGAAAACATCTTCTGTCAAAACGGTACCGCCCGATGCCTTTGCTCGATCCAATAAATTACTATGTAATTGATCAATGATTTTCTGAACTAAATCTGATTGATTGGATGGTACCTGAAGCGAACTGATGGAATAAATATCATCATCGATTTTCACTGCCTCAAGCGTTTGTTTGAATTCTTGATCCTGATAGGGGATAAGTCGCTCAAGCTTGTCTGGCTTACCCGGAAAGAGAGCTATATATCGCTGCTCAGGGGATTGGACTGTGCGCCAATTAAGCTTAGGACTGCAGGCTGCTAAAAAAATACATGCTGCTAAAACTACATAAGCTCTTAAAACACTTTTAAACAACGCCCGCTCCATGCGCCTGTTGATCTGCATGATAACTAGAGCGCACCATTGCACCAACAGCTGCATGCGAGAAGCCCATTACATAAGCCCTCTCTTCAAACATCTTGAATACATCAGGGTGAACATAACGTTGAACAGGTAGATGATGACCCGAAGGCGCAAGATATTGGCCGATAGTGAGCATATCAATATTGTGCTCACGCATATCCTGCATCACTTCTAAAATCTCTTCGTCAGTCTCTCCCAACCCAACCATCAATCCACTCTTTGTTGGGATCTTAGGAAAGCGTTTTTTAAAGTCTTTTAATAACTTCAGTGAATGTAAATAGTCGGCCCCTGGTCGCGCTTGTTTGTATAAACGGGGAACCGTTTCCAGGTTGTGGTTCATGACATCAGGCAAACCATTGGGTGCATGCTCTGCAAAAATATCGAGCGCTTTATCTAGGCGACCACGGAAATCGGGCACCAACACTTCAATACGCGTATCTGGAGAGAGGCCACGCGATTGTGAAATGCAATCAACATAATGCATTGCTCCGCCATCACGTAGGTCATCGCGATCAACGCTAGTAATCACAACATAATTTAATTTCAGGGCTGCAATTGTGCGAGCCAAGTTAGCTGGCTCTTTCTGATCTAGCGGATCTGGTCTGCCGTGACCTACATCACAAAACGGGCAACGTCGCGTGCACTTATCGCCCATGATCATGAATGTCGCCGTACCCTTACCAAAGCATTCGCCAATATTGGGGCAGCTGGCTTCTTCACAAACGGTTACTAATTCGTTTTGACGCAGAATCTTTTTTATCTCCGCAAAACGTGAGTTGCCTGATGCAGCCTTTACCCGAATCCAATCTGGCTTTTTGAGAACTTCCTGAAGAGGCACAATCTTGATTGGAATGCGCGCAGTCTTATCACTCGATTTTTGCTTACGAGTAGCGTCATACTGAAGGTCTTGGCGCCCTTCAATAGATTGCTTTGTATCGGTCTTGTTAACAGTCATGATGGCATTAGTTGCTTTTGCAAATGGCTTAAAAGCTTTTGGCGAATTGAATCCATATTGTCCTTGATCCCAAGGGTTTGCATGTCTACTGTCCTTAAGCCCTCATAACCGCAGGGGTGGATGCGCCCAAAAGCCTCTAAATCAGTTGCCACATTCAGTGCTAAGCCATGATAGGAGCAGCTTTTCGAGACCTTGAGTCCAAGGGCCGCCACTTTTGCCCCAAACCATTCTGGCGAAACTCCAGTCTGCTGAGAAATATAGATCCCTGGTGCGCCTAGTTTTCTTTCAGCCTGTATTCCAAAATCTCCCAAGGTATCAATCAAGGACTGCTCAATACGCGAGACCAACTCTTTTACAAATATTCCAAGACGCTTCAGGTCGAGCAATAAGTACACAACGATCTGACCAGGCCCATGGTAAGTAATCTCCCCGCCACGATCTACTTGCACCAGCGGGATTTGATTGCTTGGGGAGTGCAAGTTACCAGCATCGCCAGCCAAACCTAAAGTAAATACTGGCGGATGCTCCAAGATCCAAATCTCATCTGGAGTATTTGAATCGCGATCCTTTGTGAAAGTACGCATTGCCTCATATATTGCAGCGTAATCAGCCAAACCAAGATGTTTTACTAAAGCCGTCATAAGCGCTTGTTAGAGAACAATACTCACCAATGGATGAGTTGAAAGCGTTCGATAAAGCTCGTCAAGTTGCTCACGACTGGTTGCGGTAATCGGCAGAGTAATGCCAAGGTAATTTCCGTCCTTCGATGGTCTCTGCTCTACCTTGCTCTCATCCAATGTTGGATCAAACTGTTTAGCAATATGAATGATTGCGGGTAGATACTCAGGAATATTTTTTCCCATCACCTTAATTGGAAAAAGAGAGGGATATTCAATGAGTGATTTTTCTACGGCCATAATTTTATTAACTCAATTTCCTATTGTTCCAATCAACTCTTGCGATGGTCTGGCATACCTAGCCAGGCGCTTGTAATGATGTTGCGAATGCAATGCAGTCTACGATGAAAGAAATGGTCTGCGCCAGGCACCACTTGTACTGTTAACTCTTGCGGAAGCGCCCAATCAAAGACATTTTTCAAGAGAATAGTTTCGTCCAGCTCACCATGAATCAGAATGGTATCAGCGGGCACCGGAGCCAATGTCCACTTACCAGCAGCACTTCCCACCATTACTAAACGCTCGGCAGGACGCCCAAGCTCAGCAAGCCTTTGCACCAAATGACTACCCACAAAACTGCCGAACGAGAACCCTGAAACCACCAGCGGCAAAGTATTGGCTGCATTGACCCAAGGCTGATGTGCTGTCGCTTCAAATTGAGACCAACTAGATGGGGTTTGCATCCACTCAGTGACATGCAGTAAATCTTCTAGTTCTCCTACACCATGATCGTGAACACCTGCAGTACCCCCAACACCCCGAAAGTTTGGACGCACACTGACATATCCCAATTGATTAAATGCACGGGCCATTGTTTGCGCAACTTTATTGTCCATGGTGCCGCCCAACAGAGGATGTGGATGCGCAACTAAGGCGAGTCCACGCACAGCAAATGATGGATCATTTTTTAATTCATCAGGAAGATCGATGGACATTTCTATCGCGCCCACAATGCCATCTATATGAATTACTTTTGTACGGCTATTCATGAAGAAAACTTTCAACAATAACTAAAAACTACAAATTACTCAGAAGGGCTACGCAAGTTGTAATCGCTCTACTGGAAGACCATTGATTAAATGGGATTGGATAATTTCTTCTATATCTTCTTTATCCACCAAGGTATACCAAACACCCTCTGGATAGACGACCATCACTGGTCCATCAGCACAACGATCCAAGCATCCTGCTTTATTCACGCGGATCTTTCCGGGCCCGGCTAACCCCAGCTCTTTGACCCGGTTCTTGGCGTATTCAAATAGCGCAAAGGCATTATGCCGATCGCAACAATCTTCCCCATTGCTGCGTTGATTCAAACAAAAAAATAGGTGGTGTGAAAAGCTCATCAGAAAATTATATTCATCAATACTTTGATTTCAGGTCTGCTATGTTGCGAATCATCCAAACAGAGGCCAGTGGTAACCATATCACTGAAACCCATTGCATTAACTCATTAAAGTGCAATAGTCGTCCCTGGTTCCAATGCCTGAGAGTCAGAATGAAATAGGGATTATCAGGCATTACATTAATGGCGACTGTAATACCTATCAAACAAAATATTGCTAACAATTGCTTTGTTATTAACTTCAAACGCAAAGCCCATCGTAGTGCAACTGTTGCCAATAACATTCCCCAAAAGGCGCCTGCTGTCAGCCAAATGAAGCTGAACTCCCAACCAAACTGAAGCGCTGTAAACAGAATCTTTAGCAACACCGTAAGACCCAATAAGCCGTTAAGGATATGCCATTGTGGTGCCTTGAGGCGCATCCCCGAAGAAAGCAAAAGCGCAACGCCAAACCAACAAAAACCAGTAATGAGGGTTTCTTGAATGACTTGATTAATGACTGTCGTACCCCAATCAACAGGGCCAAAAATGACATGTCCCCAAAGTCCTACGCCAAGCCATGAGCTTTGGGGATAAATCTGCGACCATGGAAATAGCAGAAAAAGAGCACATATCGCCCAATTCACACCGAACCATTGACCAAACCTGCGCCGGATGGCAGTTCCAGATAGCCACTCGGGCCCCAGAGGAATAGCCAATAAACCGCCTAATAAACCTCCAAATACATTGGCCCACCAATCCATCAAGCTTGGAATACGCGTTGGAACCCAAGATTGGAGGGTTTCAACACTCAGGGCCAACAGAGCACTTAAGCTAATAGCCATTCCTAAAGCAACAAAATTTCGCCAGCGAGGATATGCCGAAAAGACTAGTAAAAATCCAAAAGGAATATAGGCCAAGATGTTCACTGAAACATCAAAAAGCGTAATGAAGCGCGGCAAAGGGGCATCTAGCCAAGCCCATGTAGCAATCCCATTCTGAAAGTCAAAATCAAATGGATTTAGGCTGACATAGAGAATCAGTAATGCATAAGCAAGACTCATTGCGCGAGCCAGCGGCATCGCTTGTAGAGGCCATATTAGTTTGCGGGGGCGCTGATCATTTACATCCATTCCACAATTCTAGGTCAGACCTTTCTACAATGGCGAAATGACTGCTAATTGCATCCTTGAACGTGTTATCGAGACTAGATCAACAAATGATGATCTCTTGGAGCGCTGGCGTGCTGGCGCGCTGATAGACCCTGTAGCTCGTATTGCCCACATACAGACTGCTGGCAAAGGAAGGGCGGGACGCGCGTGGCTCTCTAACCCAGAGGACTCCCTTTGCTTCTCAATGGCCTTCCCCTTTCATCGCAGCCCTACAGAACTAACCGGTCTTAGTCTATTAGTTGGTATTGCCGTCATTAAAGGCATTGCTCGCGCATATCAACTTGATCCATTCGATCTTCACCAAGCAGGATTGCGCCTCAAATGGCCTAACGATTTATTGCTAAACGGCGCAAAGCTAGCTGGAATTCTAGTTGAAGGTGGACAAGCCCAAGTTGGGGATCCAAGCTGGATGATCGTCGGTGTTGGCATTAATTTATGCAATGCTAATGCGATCGAAAAAGATCTTCAAAACGGGATAAAAGTCAGCTCCTTAGAAGAGTTACTCCCACAGGGAAGCAAACTCCCTGTTGTTGAATATCTTTGGCTAACAATATTAGAGTCATTCGAGGAGCATTTCAAAAAGTTTGATCAACTAGGTTTTACTGCCTATCAACAAGAATGGCTTCACTGGGATGCTTTTACAGATCAGAAAGTCTCTATTTCAGGCGCCAGTAAAGATCCTAGTTACGGTATTGCAAAAGGGGTTGATATGAATGGCGCCCTTTTGCTTAAGCAGGAAGATAAAACGATTGCCATTTATGCTGGTGACGTATCACTGAGAGTTCAATCATGAGCCTGTATTTATTGTTTGATATCGGCAACACGCGCTTAAAGTGGGCGGCAGTTGAGTCTGCTCAACATCCTTCTGATCAACAGAAAAAATTGTGGGCCTACTCTGGAGCTATTAGCAGTAAGTCACTGCAATCCGCAGAGCATAGAGCGGAGTTAGCTGATTACATTTCTAAAACTTTACCCAAACCTAGTACCATTGCATTTAGTTGCGTCGCAGGGCAAGAGGCTATCGAGCACCTCAAGTCACTCTTTCCACAGTGGCAAGATGTTGAATGGAAGCAACTCATGGGTGATAGTGCTGTTGATGGCATTCGCACCCTATATCAAGACCCCAGCAAACTAGGGGCTGACCGCTGGGCCGCCGTCATCGCGGCGCGTACACTATCAAAAACAAATGCCTTAATCATCAATGCAGGCACTGCCACAACCATTGATTTACTTGGCTCTAACGGCGTGCATTATGGCGGCTGGATTCTGCCGGGCCTTGAACTCATGCGCAAGAGTTTAGAAGGAAATACGGCACAACTACCACTAGCAACTCCAGTAGAGTCTCAACATGGTTTTGGTTTATCCACGAATGAGGCCATTATTAGCGGATGTAATGCCGCGCAAATTGGTGCCATCCAGTGTGCGATCGAGCTTGCAAAACAAATGAATCAACCCGTTGAAAAAATTTGGCTTGATGGTGGTAACGCAAAAATATTAGCAACTGAAATAAAGCAATTTAGCAAACTGAATACATTAAATATAGAAACCAGTGAGGGGCTAGTACTGCGAGGTATTTGGAGTTGGCTTTTACAAAATCATTAAGAGCGAATTTTGCCCAGCAAACTGGTTGTAGAGCGCTCATACAAAAATGGAATGGCAATGGCTTTACCACCCCACGTTTTGACAAGCTGAGTTTCAGCCAAAGTATCAATCTCATAATCGCCTCCCTTGACATAAATATCAGGACGAATTTTCTCAATTAGATTTACTGGGGTTTGCTCGGTAAACAGCACAGCCATATCAACACTTTCAAGAGCGGCTAATAAAGCTTGCCGATCAGATTCAGAATTAATAGGTCTATCGTCACCTTTACCCAACATTTTTACCGAAGCATCTGAATTCACGCCAACCACAAGACTTGCCCCTAGAGAGCGGGCTTGAGAAAGGTAACTCGCATGGCCACGATGCAAGATATCAAATACACCGTTGGTAAATACTAGGGGTCTGGGCAATTTAGCAATTCGTGCCTCAAGTTGCTCGGCTGGGCAAACTTTAGACTCAAATGAAGGTGGGGGCAAAGAGCTCATAACGCAATATTAATGGCATTACAAACTAAGCTGCGATATTACCCAGAATGTCTTAAACTTGGGCACTCAAAAGCAGAAAAATAAAGTGACAATATGAACCGCAAGAGACTCAATAAAGTGGCTGGTTGGCTTTTCGTACTCTTTTTCTCCATTTCTGGAATAGAGATTGCAAATGCCGCCCCTAATTGCAGCCCCCTGCTTTCGCATACTTTCCTACGCCTCCAAGACGAAGCACCGCAAAGTCTTTGCCAATACCAAGGCAAGGTCATCCTGGCGGTCAATACAGCGAGTTTTTGTGGATTCACGAGTCAGTATGAGGGTCTCGAAAAAATTTACGCCAAATATAAGGATCGGGGTTTTGTTGTGCTGGGCTTTCCATCGAATGACTTTGGCCAACAAGAACCAGGCAGTAACAAAGAAATTGCTGACTTTTGTAAAAATACTTACGATGTGAAGTTCCCGATGTTTGCCAAGAGTAATGTTTCTGGAAGCAACCCGAACCCCCTCTTCAAAATGTTAATTGCCAAAACAGGCACAACGCCAAAATGGAATTTCTATAAATATTTAATAGACCGTAATGGCAATGTGATTGATTCTTTTGGAAGCATGACCAAGCCCACTAGTAGCAGCATCACCAATCAAATAGAAAAACTCCTAGAGGAAAAAGTTCAGTGAGCAAAAAAAGAATTGCGATTGTTGGCGCTGGAATCTCCGGACTTGGGTGTGCATATGCATTAAGACAGAACCCAGATATTGAACTGACAATATACGAAGGCGGGGATCATATTGGTGGTCACAGCAATACCGTTGACTTTACTTGCAATATCGCTGGCGAAAAAATTACGCACGGTGTTGACACTGGCTTTCTAGTATTTAACCGCAAGACCTACCCCAGACTAGTTAGACTGTTCGAGGAAATCAAGGCTCCAGTTGCTCCTTCTGAAATGTCTTTTTCAGTATCGATTGATGTTTCTGAAAAAAATCCTGCGCATCCAAAGATTGAGTGGGCTGGCAATGACATCAATTCATTTTTCGGACAACGCTCTAACTTACTATCTCTGTCATTTTGGCGCATGGCTTATGACATTCTGCGTTTTAATCGCATGGCAACTCGGCTTGCTCATGAACAGATTTCTGCGGGTCATCATCATACTCAGCCAGATGAAACGATTGCTAATTTCCTAAACCGAAATCGCTTTAGTCAAAGCTTTAGAGAGAATTATTTCCTGCCTATGATTGGTGCAATCTGGTCTTGCTCTGTGGAGCAAATGCTGGAATTTCCAATCCAAACGATGATCCGTTTTTGTCACAATCACGGTTTACTGCAAATTCAAAATCGGCCGCAATGGCTCACCATTCAAGGCGGATCCCGAGAATACGTAAAGCGCTTAGTCAGTGCCTTAGAAAAAAATCAGGTCGCGATTAAGCGTGATTCTGTATTGCGCGTCAACACAAGCCAAGATGAAAGCGCCCAAGTTGAAGTGATTAGTTCAGCAGGCTCAGCCTGGTTTGACGAAGTAGTGATGGCCTGTCATAGCGATCAAGCCTTAGAGCTTGTGCATGGGATTGAGCAACAAGCCAGAAATATCTTAGCCGCCATTCCCTATCAAAAAAATCGTGCGATTTTACACACGGATACCAATTTCTTGCCGGAAGCAAAGCGTTGCTGGGCTGCATGGAACTACACAGCAAAGTCTGGTGCAGCACCAAGCTCGAAACAGCACGTTAGCGTCAATTACCTCATTAATCGCTTACAGCCTTTACCTGCAAAACTCAACAATACCCAAATTATTGTGAGTCTTAACCCCTCCTCAGAGCCAGATCCAAAACTGGTACATCAAGAAATTCATTACTCACATCCAATATTTGACATGGGCGCTATTCAAGCACAGAAAGAGTTGCCACTCATTCAAGGTAACTCATCTATTTGGTATTGCGGGGCATGGACTGGCTTTGGCTTCCATGAAGATGGTCTGCGCTCTGGCGAACTAGTCGCAGAAGCTTTAATTGAAAGCATCCGCCCGGCTCTCAATGTCATCCCAAAACAAGATGCACGCTAAATGAATCAAGCAAAGATTAACTTTGGAGATGTAAAACATAGCCGTCTTCGACCGGCAAAGAATGCTTTTGGATATGGTGTATTTACCGTGTCTATCCCAATGCGGGCTCGCAGACAAAATCCTCAGCTTCTGAGCAATGGTGGTCTAGGCGACAACAAACTAGGTTTATGTTCATTCTTCGATAAAGACCATGGGCTTGGAGGCAAGGACAGTCTAGCCTGGATTGAAAATATTCTGCAAGAAAACAATCTACTGAATAAGGATGGGGAAATTTGGTTACAAACTTTTCCTAGAGTATTGGGTTATGTTTTTAACCCTGTCAGCTTTTGGATCTGCTCCGAGGCAGATGGAAAAGTTTACGCAGTATTGGCTGAAGTAAATAATACCTTTGGCGAGCGTCACTGTTATTTATTACACAAAGATTCTGGAGAGCCGCTTCTATCGGGCGAGACCCTCACCAGTAAAAAAGTATTTCATGTGTCACCTTTTTGTGCAGTCCGTGGTGAATATCGGTTCCGGTTCTTGTTTGCTCAAGATAGCAATTCCAAGCAACACTCTGTTGCCCGTATTGAACTTCACGAAGATGGCCTGCCCCTCATCAATACCAGCATTAGCGGAAAAGGCCGCCTGCTTAGCAAATCCACGCTTTATTTAGCGCTCTTACGCTACCCATTAATGAGCTTGGGAGTCATTTTCCGCATTCACTGGCAAGCATTAAAATTATGGATTAAAGGTGTACCCTTTCATTCAAAACCTAAACCACCAGAATTTGAAGTCAGTAGATGAATCGCCCCGGACAAAACTTACTATCACGACTTAATTTTTCGCGTCCACAAAACCGCGCGATTAACTCATCTAGTAAAGATCTGAGTAGCAAAGCACTTCTGACCAGTTTGTCCAGACTCAGCAGTGGCTATCTCAAAATGACTTTGCCAGATGGTGAAATACGAGAATTTGGTAAGCATACAGATTCATTGAATGCTGACATTCAAATTCATGATTGGTCTGTTTTCAAACAAGTGATGTCACATGGCGATATCGGCTTTGCAGAGAGCTATATCCGCGGCGAGTGGAACACCTCTAATCTCCAAGCGATTTTGGAATTGGCTATTCGTAATCGCACCATTCTTGAAAAAGCAATTTACGGTAGCTGGCTTGGATCGATCCTCTACCGTTTTAAGCACTGGCTTCGTGATAACAGCAAAGCTGGTAGCCGCAAGAATATTCATGCGCACTACGATCTAGGGAATGCTTTTTATAGCCTGTGGTTAGACCCAACGATGAGTTACTCCAGTGCCTGGTTCTCAGAAAGCGACAGGCAAACACTGGCTGAAGCGCAGCGCGCTAAGATCAGGCGGATTCTGGAATCACTCAAGACTAGACCAGGAGATCATATATTAGAGATTGGCTGTGGCTGGGGTGGCATTATGGAGGAGGCATTATTAAGTGAGCGCTCCATTACTGGCCTGACACTTTCGACTGAACAAAAAGCCTTTGCTGAAAATCGTTTGGCAAAGATAGAGGCAAAAGCAAGTAAGGCCCAATCGTTTGAAGTTCGGTTGCAAGACTATCGTGACTGCCAAGAAAAATTCAATGGGATTGCTTCCGTTGAAATGTTTGAAGCTGTTGGAGAAAAACATTGGCCAGAATACTTTCAGATGATTGCTAAATGCCTCAAGGCTAGCGGTAAAGCCTGCATTCAAACGATTGTGATTGCTGAAGAATTATTTGAACGCTATCGCCATAACACTGACTTTATTCAGCAATATGTCTTTCCAGGTGGAATGCTACCTTCTCGCTCTAGCTTTAAAGCAAGCGCAGAAAAGGCTGGTCTTCAAATTGAGGCGGAATTTGCATTTGGATCTGACTATGCCAAAACACTCTGCCTCTGGCGCGACAGTTTTAACCAAAAACTCCAAGAAGTTTGCGAACTAGGCTTTGATGAGGCATTCATCAGACTTTGGAATTTCTATTTGATGTATTGTGCCGCAGGATTTTCAGAGCGCAATATTGATGTTGTGCAGTTCACTTTAAGCCATCAGCAAGCCCCAGCATCTCCGGATGCGCTGACAGCATGAAACAAACAGGTATAGCAAATTTTGCAGGAAAGCGCATCTGGGTCATTGGCGCCTCTAGCGGAATTGGCGAAGCATGCGCTAAAGCCTTCATCAATCAAGGCGCTAAAGTTGCGTTATCGAGCAGAAGAGTAGAACGTTTAAATGCAATCGCAGAGCATGCAAAGCTTGCTCAAACCTTAGTCATTCCATTAGATGTCACCAATCGTGATCAACTCACTCAAGGCTATCAGGCTCTCCTTAAGACTTGGGGTGGATTAGATTTATTACTATTTGTCTCAGGCATCTATGTGCCTTTGCGGGCAGACGATTTTGAGATCAATATTGCAGAGCAAACGATTGAGGCCAATCTCCTTGGACCCATGAGGGCAGTTGCACTAGTCCTACCTGAAATGCTCAAGGCGCATTCCGGACATATTGCCATTGTTGGTAGCGTTGCAGGATATAGCGGCCTACCTAAAGCATTAGCTTATGGTCCTAGTAAAGCCGGCATCATCAATTTCTGTGAAACTCTGTACTACGATTTACTACCGCAAGGTATCAGTGTTCATATGATCTCCCCGGGTTTTGTTGCAACCGAGGCTACTGCTCAAAATGATTTTGAAATGCCTGCCTTGATTACGGCTGAAGAAGCTGCCAAAGAAATTTTAAGCGGCATCCAAAGAGGGGAATTTGATATTCACTTCCCCAAGAGATTCTCAGGATTTTTAAAGTTCTTAAGAATTCTGCCTTATCCACTCTATTTCTGGATTGTGCGGCGCTTCGTCAAAATCTAAGCGAGAAGAAGGAGTACTTGTAATACTTGAGAATTACTACTTGTACTTATCTTTCCGAATTTTCTCTTCGAGATAATCCATCACAGCAATTGCTTTAGCTTTAGTCCCAGCGATAGATGGTGAAGTAACATACCTGCCCTGCATCACAATCGTAGGAACACCGTCAATACGATATGCCTCCGCCAATTGCTTGGCAGCTCTTGCCTTAGACACAACAGCAAAGGAGCGATAGGTGGCTAAAAAAGTATTGCTATCAACGCCTTGTGAGGCAACCCAATCTGTAATTTCAGGCTCGGTCAGTAAGCGTTTATTTTCCTTATGCATCGCATACATCACCTTTTCATTCAAGGCATTGCCTTTACCCATCGCTTCAAGCGCGTAGAAAAGTTGGCTATGTGGTAAGAAATCATCGCGGAACGCTACTGGCACTCTACGGAAAACCACATCCTTTGGTTGACGCTTCACCCAAGCACTAAGCTCAGGCTCAAAGTCATAGCAATGGGGACAGCCATACCAAAAGAATTCAATAACCTCAACTTTGCCTTTGGTTTCCACTGGCTGAGGCACAGGCAAAACGCGATATTCAAATCCCTCTTCAATTTTTTGTCCCTGCGCAATGGCAAGACCACTCAAAAAAATAAAGGAGAATACAAAAAATACTCTTTTACTAAATGCGATCATCATGTTTACTTTACTTGCCAGCTTTGATAAGAGTGGGTTTGATGCCCAAGGTATTTAACTTGTCACGCGCTGGATTACTTTCTTCAGGACTGTTGTAAGGCCCTGAGCGAACACGCCATAGAGTATTTCCATCAGCAGTTACTTCACTCAATTGTGTTTGGATACCCTGAATAGCTAGGCTTGCTTTTTGCGCATCTGCATCTGCACGTTTTGTAAAAGCACCAACCTGCAAGAAATAAATGGCATCGCCTTTTGCGGCTGCTTGAGCAGCAGCTTCCGCTGACTTCTTGCCGCCTACCAAATCGCCAATTGGGTCAGTGGTAGCCGGTGCGGGACTTTTACCTTGTAGTGGCTTATTCAAATCTAATTGCTCTGCGGGGGCAGCAGCCTCTCCATCAGCTTGAGCGGCAGGCTTAATCAACATTGGTAAATTTGGCGCGCGTACGCCAGGTCTTTCTTGAGGCGTATTTTTAGAAAGGTAGAAAGCAATAAAAAATGCAATCCCAAGACCAGCGCCTAAACCCAAAACAAAGCCCAGAATAGTGCCGCCATATTGAGCATTATTAACAGGAATAGATTCTCTTTCGTGCTTCATGAAGCCATCCTGCTGATTCGGTTTTTTCATCATTTCCTTATCTTACCTATTCACGCTATTCTTTGCTACTACATCTTTGCTGGTGCAGATACCCCTAGAAGCTTTAAACCATTCTGTAGAACTTGGCGGGTGGCTGATAAAAGAGCAAGTCGGGCTAATTTCAGGCTTTCATCATCTACCAATACACGATCGGCATTGTAGAAAGTATGGAAATCTCCAGCCAAATCACGTAAATAGAAAGCAAGCGAATGCGGGGCTAATTCAGCTGCTGCATCCGTTAATACCTCAGGATACTCAGCCAAACGTCTTAGCAAATGATCTGAAGCTTTACTTTGTAATAAAGATAAGTCTGCACCCGCTAGATCTGACGTGCTGCCGCCCCATTGCTGCAGGATCGAACTAATCCGCGCATGGGCATATTGCACATAGAAGACAGGGTTCTCATCGTTTTGTTGAAGCGCTAAATCAATATCAAATACAAATTCTGTATCTGCTTTGCGAGAGATGAGGAAAAAGCGTACCGCATCACGTCCGCGCTGTAGCGCTAACTCTCTTTCCTCTAGTGTCATTTCTGGGGTAACACCACCAGACCACTCAACTAAATCGCGCACTGTCACGTATGAACCAGCCCGCTTAGAAATTTTGACCTCTTCGCCATTGCGCATCACGGTAACCATCTTATGCAATACATAGTCTGGATATGTCTTCGGGATTTCCCAACCACGCTTCTGAGCCACACCCTGCAAGCCTGAACGGACACGTGCAATCGTGCCGTGGTGATCGCTACCTTGCACGTTGATCACTTTTGTAAAGCCACGGTTCCATTTACTGGCGTGGTATGCAACATCAGGAACAAAGTAAGTAAAGCTGCCATCGGACTTACGCATCACACGATCTTTGTCATCGCCATCATCAGTTGTTCTGAGCCAAAGTGCGCCCTCGGATTCATAGGTCTTACCAATACTCTGTAAATCCTGAACAATCTTACCAACGCTACCATCTGTATATAAAGAAGATTCTAGGTAATAGCAATCAAACTTCACACCAAATATTTTCAAATCAATATCTTGTTCATTGCGCAAATACGCAACAGCAAATTGACGAATAGCTTCTAGATCATCGCGATATTCGGGAGATGCCTTAAATGCTGTTGCAATCTCTGCAATATATTCACCGTTATAAGCTTGCTCAGGCCAATTAGTATCACCAGGTTTCAAACCATTCAGACGCGCCTGAACAGATAAAGCAAGGTTGGCTATCTGAACGCCCGCATCGTTGTAATAAAACTCACGATGCACCTTAATTCCCTGGGTAGCTAATAGATTTGCTAACGCATCACCAAGCGCCGCCTGCCTGCCATGACCAACATGCAATGGGCCAGTGGGATTGGCTGAAACGAATTCAATCATGGCGCTAGCAATGGGCTCGCCTTCTTTAGCAATCTCACCAAAATAATAACCACCCGAAAGAATCTCTCCAACTACTGCCGTTTTGGCTGCATTGCTTAGTCTGAAATTAATAAAGCCAGGACCAGCGATTTCACAAGATGCGATTAATTGCTTAAAGTCAGGCTGCTTTTGTAAACGCTCTACCAAAGCTTGGGCCAGATCTCTTGGGTTGAGCTTCCAAGCTTTTGAAAGTTGGAGAGCAATATTACAGGCAACATCGCCATGATCAACAGCCTTGGGACGCTCTAAGCGGGGCGCTGGTGTCTCACCTAGTCCGCGCTCTTGAGCCAAACCCTGAAGGGCTGCGCCTAGCATTTCAATTAAACGATTTTTATTAGTCAGCAACATAGATAAGTGAGTTTATCAGGTGGTAAGCTATCAAAATGATCTATCAATTTCGCTCCAAAGCGGGTCCGGACGTCATCATGCTGGCGGATCTGACTCAGCGAATTTTTGATATTTTGGGTCGGCCACTGGAACCCAGAGGGATCCTCACTAAAGAACAGCTCCCGACTCTCATTACGGCCTTGGAAACAGCCATTCTTCAAGACCTTGAAGAACGCTCTAAGGCAAATAATCCGGCTAATGAAAAAACTGAAAAGCCAAAGTTAGCCGACCGACTTGGCCAAAGGGCTTATCCTTTTTTAGAACTCATGAAACAGGCTAAAGCCAAAAATGAGCCTGTGATGTGGGGTGTTTAATCTATCAAGCTAGCTAATTGACGGCGGACATCCTCGACAGACTGCCCTCGACGCTGAGCAAGATCCTCCACTTGATCGCTACTCATTTTTCCAACATTAAAGTATTGCGCATCTGGATGAGCCATATAAAAACCGCTCACGCTAGAAGCTGGATTCATCGCCATTGACTCAGTCAGAGTCATGCCAATATCTTCAGAGCCAATCACTCTAAGCAAGTCCTGCTTCACTTCATGAGCTGGGCAAGCAGGATAACCAGGCGCGGGACGAATACCACGATACTCTTCATTGATCATCTGATCGTTGGTTAAAAGCTCATCTGTTGCATAGCCCCACAAATCAGTTCGCACGCGATGGTGCATTAGTTCTGCAAACGCTTCAGCCAAACGATCTGCTAGAGCCTTCAACATAATGGCACTGTAGTCATCATGCTTTACCTGAAACTCAGCAACTTTCTTTTCAACACCATGGCCAGTAGTCACTGCGAAGCAGCCAAGATAGTCAGCCACACCAGAATCTTTTGGCGCTACGTAATCCGCTAGACAACGATTAGGTCTGCGCGCACCATCGACCACTGGGCGTTCAGACTGTTGGCGCAAATTGTGCCAAACAAATAATGGATGTTGGCGAGCCTCATCGCTATATAAAACAATATCATCACCCACTGTATTGGCCGGGTAAAAAGCGACCACAGCATCAGCTTGAAGCCATTGACCCTTTACCAACTTATCCAACATAGCCTGAGCATCGGCATACACTTTGCGTGCCTCTACTCCAACTACCTCATCATCCAAAATAGCCGGAAATTTTCCTGCTAAATCCCAAGTTTGAAAGAATGGTGTCCAATCGATGTATTTAGCAATATCACTCAGTGCAAAGTTTTTAAAAACGCGGCGTCCAATAAACTTTGGCTTTTCTGGAACGTAGCTAGACCAATCAATCATCTCGCGATTTTTACGAGCAGCTTCTAAGGAAATGGTTGGGGCAGCCTTCTTGTTGGCATGTTGCTCACGAATACGGACATAATCATCGCGCAAGTCTTGAATAAACTTTTTGGCACTTTCATCAGAGAGCAAGCTTGAGGCAACCGATACCGAACGCGAGGCGTCTGGCACATAAACCACCGGGCCATCATAATGCGGAGCAATCTTCACGGCAGTATGAACACGAGAAGTAGTAGCGCCACCAATCATTAAAGGAATTTGACGCTCACGGAAATAATCATCGCGCTGCATCTCTTGCGCAACATAAGTCATCTCTTCAAGTGATGGCGTAATTAGTCCTGATAAGCCAACAATGTCAGCATTTTCTTCCTTGGCACGCTTTAGAATTTCTGCACAGGGCACCATCACGCCCATATTAGCCACTTCAAAGTTATTACATTGCAGAACTACTGTCACAATATTTTTACCAATATCATGCACATCGCCTTTAACAGTAGCCATCACGATCTTGCCCTTAGCTTTCGCTTCGCCACCAGCAGCAATGTTCTGACGCTTTTCTTCTTCAATGTAAGGAATCAGAATGGCAACCGCTTGTTTCATCACACGTGCGCTCTTTACGACCTGGGGCAAGAACATTTTGCCGGCGCCGAATAAATCACCAACTACGTTCATACCATCCATCAGAGGGCCTTCAATAACCTCAATTGGCCTACCGCCAGCGCCCATAATTTCGGCACGCAGCTCTTCGGTATCTTCTTCGATAAATGTGGTGATGCCATGAACCAAAGCATGCGTTAAACGATCGCGCACTAGGTTATCGCGCCAGACCAAGTTCTCAATCTGCTTAGTACCATCGCCTTTGAATTGATCAGCAATAGCCAGCAATCTCTCAGTTGGCGTTTGGCCATCTTTATCTTTAAAGCGGTTAAGCACGACATCTTCAACGCGCTCACGCAACTCAGGATCTAAATCTGCATAGACACCTAATTGACCAGCATTGACGATGCCCATATCCATGCCTGCTTGGATAGCGTGATACAGAAATACTGTATGAATAGCCTCGCGTACGCGATCATTGCCGCGGAAAGAGAAGCTCACATTCGAAACGCCGCCACTGACCTTGGCGCCCGGCAGATTTTCTTTAATCCAGCGAGTAGCGTTAATAAAATCGACTGCATAGTTATCGTGCTCTTCAATGCCCGTGGCAATCGCAAAGATATTAGGATCAAAAATAATATCTTCGGCTGGAAAGCCAATTTCATTGACTAAGATGCTGTAGCAACGCTGACAAATCTCAGTCTTGCGCTTAAAGGTATCGGCTTGACCGACTTCATCAAACGCCATCACTACCGAAGCAGCACCATAGCGACGGATCAAGCGAGCTTGTTTACGAAAAGATTCTTCGCCTTCTTTTAAGGAAATCGAATTCACAATCGGTTTCCCTTGAATACATTTCAGCCCTGCTTCAATCACACTCCACTTAGAAGAATCGATCATGATGGGCACGCGAGCAATGTCAGGCTCGGAGGCAATCAGATTTAAGAAGCGCGTCATCGCCGCTTCTGAATCCAACATGGCCTCATCCATATTGATATCAATGACTTGAGCACCGCTTTCAACTTGCTGGCGAGCCACTACTAGCGCCTCATCAAATTGATTATTCAAAATCATCCGAGAAAATGCTTTAGATCCAGTTACGTTAGTACGCTCACCAATATTCACGAAACCGACAGCAGAAGTTACATTGAAGGGCTCAAGGCCAGAAAGTTTCATCGCTGGTATTGTTTTTTTATCCATCTTACTCATGCTGATTCCTCTGCATTTTCACGATAGAACGCGCGCGGTTTACGCTTCGCAACGACATTAGCAATTGCCCGAATGTGATCGGGTGTAGTACCACAGCAACCACCGACCAAATTCACTAAGCCATCTTTTGCAAAACCATCCACTAGACCTGATGTGATATCAGGCGTCTCATCAAAGCCCGTGTCGCTCATTGGATTTGGCAGACCTGCATTGGGGTAGCATGACACTGCTGTGTCGCAGATACGTGAAAGCTCTGCGATATAAGGGCGCATTAATGCAGCACCGAGAGCGCAGTTCAATCCAAATGTTAGTGGCTTGATGTGGCGCAAACTATTCCAGAACGCTTCAACTGTTTGACCAGAGAGAATGCGACCAGAGGCATCAGTGACCGTTCCAGAAATCATCACTGGCAAGCGCTCACCCGTCTCTTCAAAAAATTCATCCAGCGCAAACAGGGCCGCTTTTGCATTCAGAGTATCGAATATAGTTTCAACTAAGAATAAATCGACCCCGCCTGCAAATAGACCTTCGATCTGTTCACGGTAGGAGGCACATAAAGCATCAAAGGTCACATTACGTGCGCCTGGGTCATTCACATCTGGAGAGATGCTGGCTGTCTTTGGAGTAGGTCCAATTGCTCCTGCGGCAAAACGTGGCTTTTCAGGTGTACTGTATTTTTCACAAGCAGCGCGCGCAAGCCTTGCAGAGACTTCATTCATCTCCCGTGCCAAACCTGCCATTTTGTAATCTTCTTGCGCTACTGAAGTTGCACCAAATGTGTTCGTTTCAATAATATCTGCACCGGCATCCAAATATTGCTCATGGATCTTGCTAATAATTTGTGGCTGAGTCAGTACTAAGAGTTCATTGTTACCCTTAATATCGCCTGGATGATCCGCAAAACGGGTATTAGTAGGCAACCCACGGTAATCGGCTTCACTAAGCTTGTACTGCTGAATCATGGTTCCCATTGCACCATCCAATATCAGGATGCGCTGCTTCAGCAGATCAGGAAGTGCCTGACCACGGGTATAAGGCTGGGACAAACCATTAAATTGCATTGCTTAACCGGGATTAATCTCTAGAATCCCTTATTCTATTGGAAAAGCCACTTTTTATTTATCCCGGAGCCTCTATGTTTGGAACCATTCCAGAATTTAATCAAAGCCTAGAAATGTTTAAAACCATGTGGGGCCAAGGTGCAGCAGGTCAAGCTGGGCAATTTCCCTTTACTACTGATGCCTCAAAGGCTGCCGGGGGGATTGGATCCGCTTTTCCAGGCATGGATATTGATGAGCTCGAGAAGCGCATTAAAGACCTGAAAAGCGTCGAGAATTGGCTCAACCTTAACTTGAATATTCTGAAGTCAACCATTCAAGGTCTCGAGGTACAACACGCCACGATGATGGCCTTGAAGTCTTTTGGGGATGCCGTATCAGCAGCCGGGGCTGCAGCCACGACGCCTCGTGAAGAGCCTGAGACTAAAAAAACCAGTGCTAAACCGAAAGCGAAACCGCGGAAAACCTCAACACGCCGTCCTCGCAAAGCTGGCGATCCAACTTTCCTCGACGAAGTAGGTAATTCAGATGCGCAATAGCCTCGCCCATTGCAAATGTGAGTTGATGAATATCTAATTCACGCTTAAATAAAACTGGCACTATCTCACGAGCAGTTGCTGGTTTT
Source organism: Polynucleobacter sp. UB-Siik-W21 (assembly GCF_018687415.1). NCBI lineage: Bacteria > Pseudomonadati > Pseudomonadota > Betaproteobacteria > Burkholderiales > Burkholderiaceae > Polynucleobacter > Polynucleobacter sp. UB-Siik-W21. The sequence goes on from NZ_CP061289.1 coordinate 1,997,006, forward strand.
TGACAGGCACCAAGCGCTTCTGCTAAACGCTCATCATGATGAGCATTGAGTTGTGCAATCCGAGGCTTCATGCCAGTAAACGGTTTGCCATGCGAAGGAAGTACCAAAGTTTCATCAGGCAAGGGCAAATATTTTTTTAGGGATTGCAAGTAAAGCCCCAGTGGATCAGCATCCGGGTCAGCATCATAAACACTGATATTAGTAGAGATGCGAGGTAACAACATGTCGCCAGAAATTAATAAGCCAAGTTCTTTACAAAAAAGCGATGCGTGCTCCGGTGCGTGCCCGTAACCCATGATGACCTGCCAAGAATGACTACCGATCAAAATCAATTCGCCATCAAGGATGCGACGATATTGACGAGGCACGCCAGGAACCATATTGCTATAGTAATTTGAGCGCGCCCGAATTTTTTCTAGATCTTCTAGAGCAGTTAAACCATGCCTCTGAAAATGATCTGCTGAGCCGCCCCCACCAGCGCGTGCACCAATAGCAGCGCCACCTTCTTTGCAACTTAACCACTGCGCCGTTAAATAGTCCGTCATGGAAATCCATAGAGGCACCTTCCACTTTTCGCACAGCCATTGTGACAAGCCAACATGGTCGGGATGCATGTGAGTCACGAGGACCCTTAGCACCGGCAGACCTTCTAATTGACTTGCAAAAATCTGTTCCCACGAGGCTTTAGTTTCATCATTTGCAATGCCACAATCTATGATGGTCCAACCGGCAATGCCATCAATTTCATCTCGTAATAACCACAGATTGATATGGTCCAATGCGAATGGCAGGCGCATTCTAAGCCAGCGCACTCCAGGCGCTACCTCAATAGACTCCCCTGTCTGTGGAAGCCGATCACCTAAGGGATAATGGAGTGCGCTTTCTGCAGCAGTTTGTTTTTGAGTGCTCATGAATTTATTTTTTCGTTTTTTCTAATACATCTAGACTTACTTTGACTACAGTACCATCACCTTGTATCAACTGGTGCGACATGAATCCTGAAAATGGGTATTGTCGAGGTTGCTATCGCACACTTACTGAAATCGCAGATTGGTCAGAACTTTCAAATGCAGAGAAACTCAAGGTTTGGTCACAACTAGAAACTCGCAAACCTCAAGCTGCTCAATAGTTCAATAAACGCTTTTTAAAAAGTTTACTTATTGACGTCCACAATCAAACGTCCACGCACATTGCCCGCCATCAACTCTTGAGCATACTGAAGTGATTCGCCTAAAGTAATTTCATGAGAAATTTCATCAAGTGTTTTCAAATCCACTAACTTACTAAGTTGCTCATAAGCCGCAATTCGTTTTTCACGGGGGACGGTAACGCTATTCACGCCATACAAAGTGACGCCACGCAAAATAAATGGCGCAACACTGGATGGAAAATCCATGCCTTGCGCAAGACCACAGGCAGCGACTGCGCCATTACTCTTCGTCTGTGCACAGGCGTTAGCCAAAGTATGACTGCCAACGCTATCTAATACTGCCGCCCAACGCTCTTTAGCTAAAGGTTTTCCTGGTGCAGATAAAGTTGCACGATCAATCACTTCAGCAGCACCTAGTTTTTTCAAATAATCCGCTTCGGCTATTCGACCTGTACTAGCAACGACCGTGAAACCCAGCTTACTCAACAAGTGGACGGCAAAACTACCTACACCACCTGCAGCACCCGTTACCAATACCTCGCCATCACTTGGTTTGAGGCCATGCTTTTGCAAGGCCATGACACACAACATTGCGGTATACCCAGCAGTACCAATTGCTAAAGCTTGTTTGGCGGTAAATCCTTTAGGCAAAGGAATCAGCCAATCAGCCTTTACCCTAGCCTGCTGAGCCAATCCACCCCAATGCCCCTCACCAACCCCCCAGCCATTCAAAAGCACCATGTCACCAGTCTTAAAATCAGGGCTAGAGCTTTCTATCACTTCGCCAGCAAAATCGATCCCCGGAACCATTGGAAAACTGCGCACTACTGGGCTTTTGCCAGTAATCGCTAAACCATCCTTGTAATTGAGGGTGGAATATAAGACCCTTACCCGCACATCGCCCTCAGGGAGATTAGCCTCATCTGCCTGGCCCAATTCGGCTCGATAACCCTGGTCATCCTTATTAATCAATATTGCTTTAAACATGTCTCTTCCTTTTCAAACGAGGCAATTCCCCACAGCTTTTGCTTAATAGGTTTATCCTAACGAGCATTGCTAATTATGGAGGCTTCCATGAAAAAAATTCTACTATTAACCGCGATTTCTGGTTTGATACTCTCTGGGTGCTACTCTACCCAAATCAATATGTCTATGGGCAATATGCGCCTCATTACCTCTAGTGCGAACCCGCAAGACGTGATGGATTTTGCGACTAAGACTTGTAAGAGCGATTTTTATGAAGGTGCCAGCTTCCTATCTAAGGCTGGCAAGGAATATCTTTTTAAATGCGTGAAGGCGGAAGAAAATGAAGTATTGATTCCCATTCCAGGAACTACTATCGCCCCAGCAGAGGCAAAGTAAGCCGTTGATGACCCCGTTTACCTCACAAGAGCTTCGCAAAGGTTTTGCCTCTTTTGCAACTGGGGTTACTGTCATTACCTGTATTGATGAGAATCAACATTCTCACGGCATCACGATTAGCTCTTTCAATACAGTATCTCTAGAGCCGCCCTTAATTTTGTGGAGTCTCAAGAAACACTCGCGCCTCATGCCCTGGGTGGAAGTTGGCAAGAAGCACCTCATTCATGTCCTAGAGCGGTCACAAGAAAACTTGGCGATGCACTTTGCAACTGTAAAAGTAGATCAGTTTGCTGGGCTTGATCATAAAATTGTCGCTAGTGGCCTTACTCAGATCGATCATTGCGTCGCATATTACGAGTGCGAAACAGTCTCAGTCCACGTCGGCGGGGATCACAACATCATTGTTGCCAAAGTCATTCAATTAAAAAATCATCCTGAAAAAGAGCCGCTCATTTTCGCGCGCAGCAAATTTGTTGGTCTTGATTTTTCTGAGATCAAAACTAGCTAACACTAATTAATACTTCTAAGGAAATGCCATGATACGTTTATGGGGTCGCAAAAGTTCCATCAATGTTCAAAAAGTATTGTGGTGTCTAGCTGAGTTGGGGCTCAAAGAAGGGTCTGATTTTGAAAGAATTGATGCAGGGCTTCAATTTGGCATCGTTCGCTCACCAGAATTTTTAAAACTGAATCCTAATGGACTTGTGCCAACACTAGAAGATGGCGATCTCGTGCTGTGGGAATCGAATACCATCATGCGCTACCTGACCGCGCAGTACGATAAAAATAAACGCTTTCCATCAGACGTGAATTCTCAGTTTGGCTCTGAAAAATGGATGGACTGGCAGGTTGGAACTCTTTGGCCAGTTTTACGTCCCGCCTTTCTAGGTCTCACTAGAGTTCCGGAAGCGGAGCGTAATCACGCGGCTATTCAAAAAGCGTACCAAGATACCAACCAATTATTTGCTTTGCTTGATCAAACTCTGGAGTCACAAGCCTACTGCTCCGGCAAGCAATTTCATATCGGTGATATTGTGCTGGCTTTATGTGTGCATCGCTGGATATTGCTTAATGAGACCTTCCCTCGGCAAACTGGATTGCGCACTGATCTCAAAAACATTGAACGCTGGGTAAAACAACTTCAAGCAGAAACTCACTTTCAAGAGTTTGCAGAGAAAGAACTCAATATCATTAGTAAGTGATATTGAGTTAGCTTAGCTTTCTACCTTTATCCCTGCTTAAATTTCTTCTCGTGGTGATCTGCACCCATGAAAAGATACATTGCGGGTACGACAAATAAAGTGAACAAGGTACCAATCGATAGGCCAGTAAAGATCACAATCCCCATTGATTGACGTCCTGCGGCACCAGCACCAGAAGCTATTACTAGCGGCACCACTCCCAAAACCATCGCGGCAGTCGTCATCAAGATCGGCCTTAAGCGCACGCTACTCGCCTCTACAATCGCATCTAGCTTGCTTCGTCCTGCCTCTTGCAATTCATTAGCAAACTCTACAATCAAGATACCGTGCTTGCTGATTAAACCCATCAGAGTAACTAATCCGACCTGTGTATAAACATTCAAAGTTGTGAATCCGAGGTTAATAAAGATGAGGGCCCCAAAGAGTGCTAGCGGCACAGAAACGAGAATGACAATCGGATCACGGAAGCTTTCAAACTGCGCAGCAAGCACTAAGAACACGATCAAAATCGCAAAGAACATGGTGACCAAGAATCCACCAGACTCCGCCATAAATTGACGAGAAGGACCTGCGTAGTCCATGGCATAACCATTTGGCGCAACCTCTTTTAAAGTTTGACGCATGTACTCCAATAGATCCGCCTGAGAAATAAAGGGCGTGCTCACACCAAAAATCGTTGCCGAATTTAATTGCTGAAAGTGATTAATCGATTGGGGAACCACTTTTTGTTTAATACTTGCAATCGTGCGCGCCTGAATCATGGCGCCACTTGGTGTACGAATGTAGTAATCCAAAATCTGGTCGGGATTCAAGCGATCAACTTGTTTCACCTGTGGAATCACTTTATAAGAGCGACCTGCAACGGAGAAGTAGTTAACATAACCACCGCCCAAGGCTGCAGATAATGCTGCGCCGACTTGCTGCTGTGTCATTCCCAAGGCAGCTACCTTTTCGCGATCGATCACCAATACGTCTTGTGGCTTGTCGATCTTTAGATCAGTATCTACAAAGAAGAAATTACCGCTACGGCGCGCTTTATCTAAAACCGCTTGCGCTACATCATTCAACTGGTCATAAGACTCTGTTGTGTTGATAACGACTTGTACTGGCAAGCCTTGGGCCCCCGGTAATGCTGGGAACTGAAATGCGGCTACGCGCGCGCCAGCAATCGTATTCCACTTTTGCTGCATGTCTTGTTGGAACTTCGTTGCATTACGACTGCGCTCACTCCAATCTTTTAACAAAATTCCACCAAAGCTAGAGGTTGGACTGGTGATCTGAAACGCTTGCTCATATTCTGGTTCAGCAGCAGCAATTGCATAAATTTGATCTGCATAGGTTTGCATTTGATTCACGGTAGCGTTCGGGGGACCAGATGCCTGCATCAAAACAATGCCTTGGTCTTCGGTAGGAGCGAGCTCTGCGCGAGCGGTGGCATATAAGTAAGCAACACCACCCAACAAAATGGCGCCCATCACAACAATGACCTGCCAAGTACTCAACAAATCACGCAAAGTAGTCTGGTAACTGTGATGTACCTTATCAAAAATCTGATCAATCTTTTTAACGAATGAAGATGCCTCTTGCTCCTCAGTAAAGATGCGCGAGCACATCATCGGGGATAAAGTCAACGCAATTAAACCTGATACCGCAACCGCGCTGGCCAGCGTAAAAGCAAATTCAGTAAAGAGCGCGCCTGTGAGACCACCTTGGAAACCAATCGGAATATAGACCGCAATTAAGACAACGGTCATCGCTAAAATAGGACTACCTAGTTCGCGTGCAGCAATCAGAGACGCTTCTAAAGGTGACTTACCCTCTTTCATATGCCTATCAACGTTTTCTACGACGATGATGGCGTCATCAACCACTAAGCCGATTGCGAGCACTAGGGCGAGAAGGGTTAGCAAGTTAATCGAATAGCCCAAAACTTGCATCAAAAAGAAAGTGCCAATCAAAGAGAGTGGCATTGCAATTACTGGCACAGCAACAGCGCGCACGCTACCCAAGAAGAGATAAATCACCAAAGTCACAATGATCAAGGCTTCAAGCAAGGTCGTAACTACTTCATCAATCGAGCTAGTAATAAATTTAGTAGAGTCATAAACAATATTGCCATTCATGCCAATGGGTAATTGCTTTTGGATATTTGGGACGGCGTCTCTTACGCGTTGTGCAACATCTAGTAAGTTGGCCTGCGGCGCGACTTTAATTGCAATAAAGACCGACTGCTTGCCACTGAACGCCACATTCGTGTTGTAGTCTTCAGATCCCAAAGATACATTGGCGACCTGATCTAAATAGACAATATTGATGCCATCTTTTTTAACAACTAACTTGCGAAACTCATCCAGGGTATGAAGATCAGTCCCAGCAACTAAGTCAACAGAGACCATATCGCCCTTAGTGCTGCCCACTGCTGACAAATAGTTATTGGCAGACATCGCGCTATAAACGTCATCTGCGCCTATTCCTAGACCGGCCATCTTTTCACGATCTAGCCAAGCGCGTAAAGCAAACTTTCTGCCGCCAGTAATTTCGGCATTCTGTACGCCCTCGATGGAATCTAACTTTGGCTTAACTACGCGCAACAAGTAATCTGTGATCGCATTATTCGGTAACTGATCACTATAAAAGCCCATGTACATTGCCGCGATAGATTGACCTACCTGCACCGTGAGAACAGGCTGTTGTGCCTGCGGGGGTAATTGATTTTTGACTGCGCTAATTTGCGTCTGAATCTGTGTCAATGCTGCATTAGAGTTGTAGTTCAACTTTAAGGTAGCAACAATAGTAGATATACCACTAACACTAGTTGAAGATAAGTAATCAATTCCTTGGGCTTGTGCTATAGATGCCTCAAGGGGCTGCGTTATAAACCCAGCAATCGTTTCAGGATCTGCACCGTAATAGGCAGTGGTGATGGTAACAATGGCATTTTGTGTTTGAGGATATTGATTAACCGGGAGAGACCCGATCGCCTTCAAACCAAATGCCAATACGAGCGCACTCACCACCAGCGAGAGTACTGGCCTGCGAATGAATATGTCCGTCCAATTCATCGACTACTTATTCCTGAGGTCTAGGATCAGGTGAATTTGCAGGTTGCACCTTATTGTTGATCATTAATGGCGTGCCATTCTTTAGCTTGAGCTGACCACTCGTTACAACGGTATCGCCCTCATTAATGCCTTTGAGAATAGCCACCTGATCGCCACGAGTACTACCGGTAGTCACAAATACTTGTTGTGCCTCTAAAGCGGGCTTACCTTTTTTATCTTTCTTACCAGTATCTTTAGCAATGAAGACTGTTGAACCATAGGGGTTATAAGTCACAGCAGTTTGTGGCAGTGTTAGCAACTTCACTTGGTCGCCAAGCTTAATATTCACATTTGCAAACATTCCTGGAAGCACTTTCTTGTCCGGATTAGCAATCTGCGCCTCAATTTGAATATTGCGGGTATTGGTATCCACCTTCGGGCTCACTGCGGTAATCTTGCCAGCGAAACTTGCATCCTTAAATGCGTCTGTAGTAACCACTACATCTTGGCCAACTTGAATCTGCTCAGCATTGCTTTGTGGCAATGTGAAGTCCACAAAAATAGGGTCTAAAGTCTGCAGCGTGAATAACTTATCACCAGAATTAACGTACTGACCAGGATTAATGGAAACAATACCGACCCGCCCACTAAAAGGTGCCTTCAGATTTTTCTTGGCTACTAAGGCTGCTTGCGCTTCTACTTGTGCCTGCTTAGATTTTGCGTCAGCCTTGCTGCTATCAAATACGTTTTTACTAATCGCCTGAATCACTAACTGTTGCGCATCCCGCTCATTAATCACCTTGGCGAGATCTGCCATCGCTTTTAGGGAGTTCAACTGCGCCACATCTGAAGCATCATTGAGCTTAATCAATAGCTCGCCTTCTTTGACATCTTGACCAGACTTAATCGGTACTGTCTGCACCAAACCACCGATCTCAGTGCTCAACTCTACACCCCTGAAGGCGCGCACATTACCTACGCTACTCAACTGGGGCTGCCATTCAGAGCTTCCTACTACCATCGTCGACACGGTTGCTGGTGGCAAACCCATTCCCGAGATGAAGTACTTAATCATGAAAGTCTTCAATTGATTGAAGGTAAAAATCAAGCCCAGCAATAAGAAAACGGCACACAACATGATCGTCATACGACGTTGAAGTGGCTCCATCGCCATGAGCTTGGCATAGGCTTTAGTACCACGCCACTTAGCTCCCATGCGCGCATAGAAAGCTTTGGCTTTTTCCCAAAGTGCGATAGCTTTATCCCGTAATTTCCATTGGTCAGCTTTGAGTTTCATCCAAGCCCATACGGCAAGAATGGCGGCAATCAACTTGCTTTTAATTGTTTCCAGAAGTTTCATTTTGATCTTTATTCGCTATGGCTTTTGGTTTGAAAGCGGGGCCTTCGCGATTCCACCAGCCCCCGCCTAATGCTGTAAATAATGCTGCTGTATCAGAAAATCTCGTTGCTTGTGCAGCCACTGATTTCACTTTTGCCTGTTGATACTGGTTTTGATAATAGAGTACCGCTAGGTAACTAGCTGTTCCTAATTTATATTGTTGCTGCACAAGGTCCAATGTTTCATAGGCATAGCGCTCGGCGTCAGATGCTGCTTTCAGTCCTTGCGCACCCGTCTCAAGTGCGCGTAATGCATTGGCAACCTCTTGAAATGCGCTTAATACTGTTGCCTGATACTGAAAAGCTGCCTGCTCGTAATTCGCAATCGCCCCACGACGCTGCGCTAATAGCTGTCCACCTTGAAACAGAGGCTGCAAAATACCGCCACCGATAGACCATAAGGCCGAGTTAGGCCCAAATAAAGCTGCTGAAGTTAACGCAGCAGAACCAATGGAACCCGTAATATTAAATTGGGGCAATAAATTTGCCGTAGCAACCCCTACAAATGCATTCTGCGCCTTTAGCTGAGCCTCAGCTGCCCGCACATCAGGACGTTGACGCACCAAGCTTGATGGTACCGAAAGAGGTAATTTTTCTGGCAGGTGCAATTTGCTGAGATCGAACTGAGTAATAGCGGCATTGCTAGGTAGCTCGCCCACCAATACCGCCAACTGGTTACGTGCAAACGCTAAATTTCTTTCGTAATTAAAAAGATCTACCTGAGAAGTTGAAACTAAAGTTCGCTGTGAAGTGACGTCTACTTTAGATACTGTGCCAATGGCTAATTGTTTTTCAGTCACTTCCGCAAGATTGGTTTGCGCTTTCAAAATTTCTTCCGTAGCTTGTAGTTGCGCACGGAGTGCTGCTTCTTTCACAGCGCTAGTGACAACGTTCGCCGTCAAAGAGAGATAGGCGCCTTCAAGTTGATACTGCGCAACTTCTGCTTGAGCTCTTGCGCCCTCAACCGCACGGCGGGCGCCACCAAACACATCCAGTTTGTAGCTCACGTTTACCGAGGTGTTGTAGAGGTTGTAAGTATCTGAGCCGTAAGGAATACCGTAGATTGCTGAAGGCTGAAGCTGCCTTGTGGCAGCACCGCCAACACTCACCGCCGGAAAATATTGCCCACCAATTTGAGCGTTGACATTTTCTTGGGCAGCGCGCAATGCTGCATCAGCTGCGCCTAAATTCGGATTTTGCTGTAAAGCTTTTTTAATCAAAGCATCTAATTCAGGGGACTTGTATAACTCCCACCACTGTGCCTCTATGTCAGCACCTTCGACAAACTCTTGTTCAGTGCCACCAGGAACGCCAGGAGCAGTAGTGAGTTTTTTAGATAATGGGCCTTCGGTATACGAAGATGTTTTGGGTGCTTCTGGCTGCTTAAAATCTGGCCCAACTGCGCACGCAGAAAGTACGCCTGTCCAAATCAGTGCAAGTAAACGCAAGCTTGAGAATGGGGGTACTTTCGACAGAAACATGAATTGCAACAAATGTCCTCTTTTACAAGAGTTATTTGAACACAAAAATGGCATCAGGACTTCCTAAAGTCCTGATTTATCTGCTTAAATTTATTCGACTGTCACACTCTTGGCTAAGTTTCTAGGCTTATCAACATCAGTGCCGCGAGCACACGCAGTGTGATAAGCCAACAACTGCAGTGGGACCACATGTAGGATGGGCGAAAGATTGCCATAGTGTTCAGGCAAGCGAATCACATGAATACCATCGCTGCTGACGATCTCAGTATCTTGATCGGCAAATACATATAACTTTCCACCACGCGCCTTCACTTCTTGCATATTGGACTTCAACTTCTCTAGCAAGTCATCTTTAGGAGCAACCGTAACGACTGGCATCTTGTCGGTCACTAATGCCAGCGGCCCATGCTTTAGCTCACCTGCAGGATAGGCTTCTGCATGTATGTAGGAAATCTCTTTTAACTTCAATGCGCCTTCCAGTGCGATTGGATAATGCATGCCACGACCTAAGAAGAGCGCATTCTCGCATTTAGAAAAAACATCGCTCCAAGCAATGATTTGTGGCTCAAGTGCTAGCGCTGCATGCAACGCTTTTGGTAAATGGCGTAATTCACGGAGAAGCTCTTTCTCTTTTTCTGCAGAAACTTTTCCAGCACGCTTAGCAATCGAAATCGCCAAAAGATAGAGCGCTAGCAATTGCGTGGTGAATGCTTTAGTAGATGCAACGCCAATTTCAGTGCCTGCTTTGGTTAAGAAATGCCAGCTGGTTTCACGAACCATCGCACTACTCGCAACGTTGCAGATAGCCAAAGTATATGGATGGCCAAGAGCCTTAGCATGGCGCAAGGCTGCCAAGGTATCCGCTGTCTCGCCTGATTGCGAGACCACCACGATTAAAGTCTTCGGATTAGGTACCGTTGTCCGATAACGATATTCACTCGCGATTTCTACTTGAGTAGGAATACCGGCAAGATCCTCCAACCAATACTTAGCAACGCACGCAGAGTAATAACTCGTGCCGCAAGCCAGAATTAAAATCTGGTCAAAAGCTTTCCAATCATCAGCGTTCGCGCCAAATAACTCTGGACCAAATGAAGCAATGTTGGTAAGAGTATCCCCAATTGCCCTTGGTTGCTCAAAAATTTCTTTTTGCATGTAATGCTGATAAGGGCCCAGGTCTACAGAGTCTGCTTGTGCCGGCATTGGCTTGCGATCACGCTCCACAGATTCACCTGCCTGATTAATCACTTCAACGCTATCTGCCTTGAGAACAGCGACATCACCCTCTTCTAAATACATCATCGAATGAGCGCGACCAGCTAAGGCTAAGGCATCGGATGCAAGAAAATTTTCCTGATCGCCAAGCGCCACCACTAAAGGCGAGCCTACACGTGCCCCAACCAAAGTTGCGGGGCTGTCTTGTGCGATCACCCCGATTGCATAAGCACCATGCAGCTTAGGCAATACCGCTCTAACGGATTGGGCAATATCTTTTTGGCTAGTACTCACATATTGTTGATGAATCAAATGGGCAATTACTTCGGTATCAGTCTCAGAAGTAAAGACATAGCCACCGGTTTTTAATTCTGTGCGCAGCGCTTCGTAGTTTTCAATAATGCCGTTGTGAACAACCGCAACCAAATTATTTGAAATATGAGGATGTGCATTTTGTGTATCCGGCTTACCATGGGTTGCCCAGCGTGTATGAGCGATACCTAGGGTGCCACGAAAGTCTTTGCCTTGTTCAGCCAGCTCAGAAACACGTGCGGTGGTGCGCGCTCTTTCAATGGGGTGCTTAGCATCATCACCATTGATTACTGCAAAACCACAAGAGTCATACCCGCGATACTCAAGACGACGCAAACCCTCAACCAAAACATCAACAATATTTTTGTGAGATGCCGCCCCAACAATACCGCACATTATTTTTTACCCTTTACAGCTTTCTTTGCTACTTTTTTTACTACTTTCTTCACAGTCTTTTTGACTGCAACTTTTTTTGTCGCCAGTGTTTTCTCTTTCTTTGTGGGGCGCTGCCATGGCAAAGAAATTTGTTTTGCTCTTGAGATCGTCAATTGATTGGCAGGCGCATCTTTAGTCAAGGTGGTGCCAGCGCCTAATGTAGCGCCGCGTCCAACTCTCACCGGGGCAACCAACTGAGTATCTGAGCCAATGAAGGCATCGTCTTCAATAATGGTCTGGTGCTTATTTACTCCATCGTAATTACAAGTAATCGTGCCGGCACCAATATTGACTCTTGAGCCCACAATAGAATCACCAACATAAGCCAAGTGATTGGCTTTGCTATTAGCTGCAATTTTGCTGTTCTTCACTTCGACAAAATTACCGATGTGAACATCATTCGATAAATCTGCACCAGGTCGTAAGCGAGCATATGGCCCAATCACTGATTGATTGCCAACCTTTGCGCCGTCTAAATGACTATAAGAATGAACAACAACATCTTTACCAATCACGCTGTTACGAATCACGCAATATGGGCCAATCTTTGTGCCCGATGCCAATGTAACGCAACCCTCAAATACACAACCGACATCGATAGAAATATCATTACCGCACTCTAAGGTCCCGCGCACATCGATACGCGCTGGGTCAGCAAGAGCTACGCCGGCATCCATTAATTGATTGGCAATATTAAGTTGATGAATTCGCTCTAAAGCGGCTAGTTGATCACGACTATTCACACCCACAGTTTCAAACTCGGCATCAGCTTGCGTAGTTCGAATAGGCACACCATCCTTAACGGCCATTGCGATGACATCCGTTAAATAGTATTCGCCCTGAGCATTGCTTGCACTCAATGCTTTGAGCCATTTATTCAGAGCATTGGTTGGCAATACCATAATGCCAGTATTAATTTCATGAATGGTTTTTTGAGCGGATGTTGCATCCTTCTCTTCAACAATCTCTTTAACAGAGCCATCGGTATCGCGCACAATGCGCCCATAGCCTGTTGGATTATTTAAATTCTGAGTAAGAAGTGCTAACGCAGAATCTTTGCCACGTACACCATCAGCTAGCTTAGTCAATTTACTTAAAGTCTTTTGGGTTGTCAGCGGCACATCGCCGTACAAAACTAAAGTGGGTTCTTGTAAATCAAGCTTAGGCAGTGCCTGCAGCAGTGCATGCCCAGTACCCTTTTGTTGGGCCTGCAAAGCGGTGCTCACGCTACTAAATCTGGAATCTTCCTTAGCGGCACTGAATAGGAATTCTTTGACATCTGCAGCGCCATGCCCCACAACCACAATCGGTCCATTTTTAGAGGCCTTACCTTGCAGGGATAAAGCGGTATTCAGCACATGCTGTAGAAGAGGCTTACCTGCCAGAGTTTGCAGGACCTTGGGCAAGGCAGATTTCATCCGCTTTCCTTGCCCAGCAGCCAATATGACGATATTCATAAAGGGGGATTATAAGTCCCCTGAATCAGGGTTCCACATGCCAATTCGTCTAAATCCGCCTCATCAATTGCCTTGTCGCCTGCGGACCTCGCAGCAATTCCAGTCAACTCAGTAGCAATCTCCAGACCCTGAAAATCAAAAGCTTCCCCATCCATCAGGTGGGAAGGCACGATATGGTGCATTGAGCGGAATAGATTCTCTACACGACCAGGATACTTCTTTTCCCAATCGCGGAGCATTTCTTTCATCACCTGGCGCTGCAGATTAGGCTGACTGCCGCACAAATCACAAGGAATGATCGGGAAGTTCATATCACCCGCATAGCGTTCCAACAATTTTTCTGGAACATAAGCTAGAGGTCGAATCACAATATGCTTGCCATCGTCTGAGCGCAACTTAGGCGGCATTCCTTTGAGCTTGCCCGCATAGAACATATTGAGCATCAGCGTTTCTAAAATGTCGTCGCGATGATGACCTAAGGCAATCTTGGTTGCACCCAACTCATCGGCAACGCGATACAAAATACCGCGACGCAAACGAGAACACAAACCACAGGTCGTTTTACCTTCAGGGATAACGCGCTTGACGATACTGTAGGTATCTTGCTCTTCAATGTGAAATGGAATACCTAAACTCTTAAGATAATTAGGCAAGGTCTCCGCAGGAAAATTAGGCTGTTTCTGATCTAAGTTCACTGCAACGATTTCAAAATGGATAGGTGCACGCTCACGAAGCTTCATCAAGACATCTAGCATGGCATAGCTATCTTTGCCGCCAGATATACACACCATCACCTTATCGCCATCTTCGATCATGCCAAAGTCGCCAATGGCTTGACCTACCAAGCGACAGAGTTTTTTCTCTAGCTTGTTTTCTTCGAAGACAACTTTACGAATATCGCCCATGACAATTGAATTCTTTTCTAATTTCTCTATACTGATTTAATCCGAAACACCTCAACCCCTACTGAATGGCAGTCCGGGTAAACGTCGGGCTTAGCAGTACTGACGCACGCAGCCAGGACCTTAGGGTGCAATAACATCGCGGTCACGATGTCATCGCAAAAGGTTTCTTGCAGATGGATATGACCCTTGGAGGCCCGCGCCTTAATGGTCTCACGCATGAAGTCATAATCTACTACTTCATCCAATTGATCATTTGTTGGTGTATTCATATCCAGTGGAATATACAAGTCGATATTTAAAATCACGCGTTGCTCTGCCTTCTTCTCAAAATCATGGACGCCGATATTGATATAAATCTCGTAGTCCCGCAAAAATAAACGGCGGCAATCAGCGAGGGCAGAATGAGAAAGAATAGCGTGCATAGATAGTTACTTTATAGAAATACTTAATTTGTTTTAAACATCACATCACGTGATGAAGATAGTAGATGTTGTCCACCATCTACATAGAGAGTCGTTCCAGTAATTGCGCTTGATTCGGCCAAAAATACAGCAGCCTTAGCAATGTCAGAGGGTGTAGATGATTTACCTAGTGGTGTCATTTGATGGGCTTTAGAGAAACCACTATCAGTTTGATCGCCAGAAGGCAAAGAAATGCCTGGGGCCAATCCCACCACCCTTAAGTGCGGTGCAAAATCCATTGCCAACACTTCGACAGAAGTTGCCAATGCTGCTTTTGATAAGGTATATGCCAGATAATCAGGATTGAGATTAATGAGCTTTTGATCTAGCAATTGAATGACGGAAGGTACAGCATCTGATTTATTCCCATTGATTTTCTGAAACTCAAACATCAACTGGGACAGCAAAATTGGAGCAGTTAAATTGACTTGCATGTGCTCCTGCAGACTCTGAGAAGTCAGTGGCACATTGGAGTTAGCGCGATCGTATTCAAAAATTGATGCGTTGTTTACTAGGCAATGCAGATTAGTAAATTGTTTACTCACTTGAGAAAAAAGATTTTTAACAACTTGCTCATCAGCCAAATCAGCCTGAAAGGCTACTGACTTCACACCAAGGCTCCGAATTTGAGCTACGGTTTCTTGGGCTTCTTTCTCAGATCGCCCATAATGAACAGCCACATCCCAGCCTTGGCGAGCGAACTGCATAGCAATTTCTTGACCTAGGCGCTTGGCGGCGCCAGTCACTAAAACG
Organism: Polynucleobacter sp. UB-Siik-W21; assembly: GCF_018687415.1. Lineage (NCBI taxonomy): Bacteria > Pseudomonadati > Pseudomonadota > Betaproteobacteria > Burkholderiales > Burkholderiaceae > Polynucleobacter > Polynucleobacter sp. UB-Siik-W21. The sequence continues at coordinate 2,012,178 of NZ_CP061289.1, forward strand.
GCTTTTCGTTGCTGGGAAGGGGTGTTTGAACTCGGGTTCAATTAAATTCTCTTAGACTAATGAGCTATGGATATTACCTTGACCAGCCTCGAAATGGAGCACAGTGAGCTTCTGAAGGCCAAAATAGCCTCTGAGATCGCCTCCCAAGGTGCTTGGATTCCCTTTTCCCGCTATATGGAGATGGCTCTGTATGAGCCTGGAATGGGCTATTACAGCGCTGGAGCACACAAGTTGGGTTCTGGTGGGGACTTCACCACGGCACCAGAACTGAGCCCGTTATTTGGTGCAGCCATTTGTACTACGCTCATTCCAGTTCTCGAAGGACTTAAAGCCCAAGGTTTGCAAACCCAAATTTTGGAATTCGGGGCTGGCACCGGTAAATTAGCAGCTTCCATTCTGACTCGCTTACAAGATCTTGATTTTGTACTAGACCGCTATGACATCGTAGAGATCTCTCCCGACTTAGCGCAACGTCAACAAGATTTCATCGGCAAAACTATTAAACAACTCCATAGCCAAACTCAATGCGATTGGCTTAGCGAACTACCTCAAGATTTCAAGGGCATCATTTTGGCAAACGAGGTGCTTGATGCCATTCCGTGCGATGCCATCATTTATCAAAATGGGTTTTGGTATTGGCATGGCGTTACTGTTGAAAATAATAATTTCACTTGGAAAAAAGGCTCACCTGTTGAGCAGGATTTGCTCCCAGAAACTTTATTAAGTGGGAATTTTTCAGAGGGCTACGTCACTGAATTGCATGCCCCCGCAAATGCATGGATGCATCAAGTTACACAGCAACTTCACAGCGGTTTGTTCCTAACTTTTGATTACGGCTTTCCAGAAGGTGAGTATTACCATCCACAAAGACTGGAGGGCACTTTAATGGCCCACTATCGTCATCATGCCATTCAAGACCCTTTTCATCTTCCAGGTCTATGTGATCTCACAACACACGTGGAGTGGTCACAAATTGCTCGCAGCGCTCTCGCAGAAAATGCCGACGATGTATTCCTCACAAACCAAGCTGCTTATCTCTTAGATGCAGGCATTGGTGACATTGCTTTGGCGATTGGCGACCCTAATAATCCAGCAACGTTTTTACCAATTTCTAACTCATTACAGAAATTGTTATCCGAAGCAGAAATGGGTGAGCTATTTAAAGTCTTTGCTTTCACTAAAAACTTAGAGCAGTTATTGCCAGGCTACACGCTAGAGGATCTGCCTGGATTACGCGGCAGAAATAGACTCTAAAACTTAAGTCTGGAGTGCTGAAGTAATTGCCGCTAATCTTGCAAGCTCAAATGCGCTACCGATTCGCTCACCATTAGATCGATCTTCTGCTGCGACACCAGCAATAATTTCGGCAGTATTAAGTGCTTGAGCGTTCCGCATTGCCTTGATCAAGGCGGCAACATTCAACCCTATCTTTGCAGCAAGATTTAATAATTGTTGTCCGCGATCAGGCTTGCGCCAAACATCGGCACGATTCAACCAAGCTAAGACATCCACCGCCTGAAAACGGCTATGGCATTTATCAATGAATGTAATGAGCTCACTAAAGATTTCACTAAAATCACGAACCTCAATAGGCATCCGAACACATTCTGCCCACGAACGAATCTCGCTGGCAGGCACATTCATTAAGGCAATTGCGCAACGATCATCTAATGCATCTCCAATCGAATCAAAATGGGCAATCAACTGTTCACGCAATTTTTCTTGAGCCAGTTGCACGTTTAATGTTGGTGAAAGAATCGTTTTAGCAGCACCCGTGTTTAACAATACTTGAAACATATGCATTGGCTTGCTCGCAACCAAACCTCTAGCGAGTTCTTGCCAGATACGCTCTGCGGATAAAGCATTTAATTCGCCGGCCTGAACGATGGCTTTTAATGAGAGCATCGTTTCATCTGCCACACTAAATTCTGGAAAGCGTGCTGCAAAACGAGCGATACGCAATAAACGCAATGGATCTTCTGCAAAAGCATCTGATACATGCCGAAAGACTTTTGCTGCTAAATCTTTTTGTCCGCCATAAGGATCCAAAATAGGTCCACATAGCCTTCCATCAACATCGACTTCTTGGGCCATGGCATTAATCGTTAAATCACGACGCTGCAGATCTTGCTCTAAAGTGACTGAAGGGTCCGCATAAAAATGGAAGCCTTTATAGCCTTTGCCCGTCTTACGTTCAGTGCGCGCTAAAGCATATTCAGCTTGAGTCTTGGGATGCAAAAAAACAGGGAAATCTTTTCCAACTGGTCGAAAGCCATTCGCAATCATTTCCTCAACGCTGGAGCCCACTACCACGTAGTCAATATCATGGACTGGTAAACCCATGAGGGTATCTCGAATGGCACCGCCAACGGCGTAAATCTTCATTACTGCATACCCTCTAGGGTGCGGCGGCTCATTTTGAACACTTCAGTCAAAGCATCTCTACCGTTCACAGGCAAAGTATTGGGCAACTGCATAGAAGCAATGTTGTCGCGTGACATCAAGGTTGGCACAGGCAAAAACTCAAAGGCTAAAGCCTGGAGATATCCCACAAAAGCCGGCACGGGAATAATGGCACAAGAAGTCTTGGCTTTGCGTGCAGCAAACTCCACAATCTCTTTCATCGTATAAACCGTAGGGCCTACTAAATCATAAGACTGATGAATGGTTTGTGGCATCGCTAAAGATTTTACAAATGCGATTGCGACATCATCCACGCTCACTGGCTGAAACTTTGCTTGATGGTTTGCCAAAGGCAATGCTGGAAACAATTTGGCAAGCTTAGCAAATAAATTAATGAATTGATCTTGCGCGCCGAAAATAACTGAGGGTCTAAAAATAGTCCAATCTACATTACTGGCCTTAACCGCCGCCTCTCCATCACCCTTACTCCGTTGATACATAGAGGGTCCATTGGAGTCGGCACCAAGCGCACTCATGTGCAGATAGCGCTTTAGCCCATGGAGTTGCATCGCAGTAATAATATTTTTTGGTAAATCTACGTGTGCAGCTTTAAATACTTTCCCATAAGGCTGAGCCGGTTTGTCGTGCAATACGCCAACTAAGTTGATGACTGCGCCATTGGGTTTTATACGAGCACACAATGACTGCAATTCATCAAACTCATGAATGTCAGCATCCTCAATATGTATCTTCGGTAGCATACGTAACTCACGCCCAGCCGCAGGATGACTAGACGGAATTAATACTGAATAGCCCGCAACTTGAAGCTGTGCAGCTAACACACGGCCCACAAATCCATTGCCACCAATGAGTAAAATATCGTATTGCATAGAGCCTTCTTTTATAAACGTATCGTTAAGGTAACTCAGATTGTGTCGCAGCTTTAGGCGTAATCACACCTAAACGTTGCTTTAATGATTGTGTTTGTCCGTTCATTACCGATGAATAGTAATTCGCATTGGACAATACATTCTTTACATAAGTACGTGTTTCATTAAATGGAATCGTTTCAGCAAAGATGGCGCCTTCAGTAGGCCCTGTGAGCTTTTCACGCCAAGCCTTAGATCGCGAAGGGCCTGCGTTATACGCAGCTGAAGCCAGCACCCAGGAACCATCCAAATCAATCAACACCATATTGAGGTAATTGCTGCCTAAGGTCAGATTGGTATTGGTATCGGTCAACTTATCGTTGGTGTAATTCGTCATTCCAATTTTCTTGGCGACATACTTTGCGGTGTTAGGCATGACTTGCATCAAGCCAGAAGCGCCAACTGAAGAAGAGGCATTCATGATGAAGCGTGACTCCTGACGAATGAGTCCATAAGCCCAAGCAAGATTCAAATCAATCTGCCTTGCAATTGGAGAAAGCTCATCACGGTATGGCGTCGGGTAACGCAAACTAAAATCATGCTCTTGCTTGGTTCGATCTGCAGTATTGACCACGCGATCATAGAGATTGACTCGTTTGGCATACTCTGCGGCAGCCAATAGCTGCTTATCTGTCATGTTCCGTAATTCCCAATTCCACTCACGATTACCTTCAAAACGTAAGTTCATCGCATAAAGGCGCTCACCACGAATAAATCCCTTATGGCTAGCCATGGCATCAATTTCAGACTCAGTTACCTTGGTGCGACTTGGTGCATGGTTCGATTTGCCCAACTCTTCACGAGCGAGCTGACCATAAAAGTTGTATTGATCAGCAATCATCTCAAAGCTATCTTTAGCCTTGGCATCCTGACCCTCAGCCTTTGATGCACGACCGTACCAATAGGTCCAAGCAGGATCTTTGCTGCGTATCACAGGGTTCATACCATCGATAGCATTCTTCACCAAGACCCAGTCTTTAGCACGTAATGCAGCACGCACTTTCCATTCTTGCGATTCAACCGAGAGCAGTTCGTTATAGCCCAGAGCTTGTTGCAATCGATAAGCGTCATCTGCATTTGGGTCTAATTTCTTCGCCAAAAATTGTCCAATAACACCCCATGCCACCGCTTGATTCTCTTTGCTATAGCGCGATGATGTTTGCAAGAAATCTCGATAGGCTTTTGATGGATCGGCTTTAGCCGCCCTCACAATCTCGCCAATAGGGTCATCACCACCAAGACGTTTCGCCATGGTGTCAAAACCTCTTTCGCTGGCAGCACGACCAATCGCCTTTGCCTCACTTGGCGTCATACCGCCTGCCGCTACTAGTGAAGGCACTAACTCTTGGCAGGCTTGACCGAAGTAACTGGGGTCCAACAAGATTGCCCGTGAATCAATTGCTAATTTTGTTGGGTTCTCACCTTGCGAAAGCTTGGATACCAAGGAATAGCATTTCACTTGAGTATCGTCATCTAAAACAAACTTGGCGTACTCAGCATCAAATCGCGCCCAGTCTTTGCGCTTACCCAGCACCAGTAGCCAATCATTGCGCATACGATCTGCTAAAGCAGTGCCTTGATATTGATTTAAGAATGCAACTACCTGAGTATCGGCACTGTAATCATTTCGCGGCCCTCCAGCGCTATCAAACAACTGAGGCTTGATACGGAAATAAGCTACATAGTCATCAAAAGGATAGTTGGCTAAATTGGCTGACAACTGCTGCGTACGAAACACATCATTTTTTCTGGCTGCCTCACGTAAGTCGATAAACATCCTATCGGCGTCAGTAATTTCAGCTGGGGCGGCCTTACTCTCATAGGATTTAGGTAGAACTGGCTTTTTCAATTTTTCTGCAAATGCTTGGGGCGCATTGAAGACTAGGCCCAAAATCAGAATCTTGGCCCATTGTTGGCATATGCGAATTTTTAACTTCTTTTTCAACATCTAACCCTATATTGATGGATGAGGCATTTTGTTACGCTAACTTGATTACTACATCTATTGATTTTCGCCTGATAATGGTCGATATGCACGGTAATTCACCAAAAACTCTTCGCCAAGAATTGTTAAAGCAACGCAAAGAATTTGCGGCGGGGGCAAACTATACCCATGCCACAGAACTCCTGCTAAGTACGCTAAACGCATTTTTAGAATCGGATGGCGCATCCCTGCGCTCGATTGCGCTCTATTGGCCCATTCAGGATGAATTGGATTTGCGTCCTACCTTAATTGCTTGGTCTAAAAACGCATCAGGACGTCTACTCACACTGCCTTTTGCTCGCCCTGATAAGCATCTCGATTTTTATGAATGGAGGGATGGTGACAACCTAATCCCAAGCAAACATGGTGTGCCAGAACCAGACCCGAATAACTCAGATAGGCCTGCTAGCAGCCCGGACTGCATCCTGATTCCTTGTGTTGGCTGGTCAAGCTCAACAGTAAACGGTAAAACACATTACTGGCGTCTAGGTTATGGCGGCGGCTATTTTGATCGAACCCTTGCGAACTTGAGAGAAAACAATCCCAAGATCATTTGTATTGGGATTGGATTTAATTGGCAAAAACTGGATGATACCCAGTGGGCGGCTCAAACACACGATGAGCCTTTGGATATGCTACTGACTGAGTCAGGCTTACTTCGTTAGATCGAGGTTGTCGGCGATTGCTAAAACTGCATCTGCTTGATTCAAAGAATAGAAGTGTAAGCCTGGTGCGCCAGCGGTCAGAAGCTGGTCACACAGATCCGTCACCACCTGTTCACCAAACGCACGTATAGATGCAATGTCATCGCCATATGACTGGAGGCGCAAGCGAATCCAACGTGGAATCTCAGCGCCACAGGCGTCTGAAAAACGTAGCAACTGCGTACTATTCGTAATCGGCATGATGCCGGCAATAATGGGCTGCGTAACACCTAAGTCATAAGCCTCATCGACAAAACGGAAGTAGGCATCACTGTTATAAAAATACTGCGTTACGGCAGCATTAGCCCCTGCCTTCATTTTTTGCACAAAGAAATCTACATCGCTTGCAGGCGACTTTGCCTGTGGATGAGTCTCTGGATAGGCTGCCACATCAATATGAAACCAATCACCTGTTTCCGCACGAATAAATTCAACTAATTCATTGGCATGATGAAACTCACCATACTGGCCCATGCCAGATGGTAAGTCACCACGTAAAGCAACAATTCGTTTAATCCCTAAAGCTTGATACTGCTTCAACATTTCTCTCACACTATCACGTGAGCTGCCAACACAAGATAAGTGGGGAGCCACTGCAGCGCCTGCAGCATGAATATCACTCACCACTTTTAATGTGCCAGACTGAGTAGAACCACCGGCACCAAAAGTCACAGAATAAAACGCTGGCTTGAGTGTTTCGCTGAAACGCTCACGCACAAGGCGCAACTTATTCTCACCTTCAGGTGTTTTTGGAGGAAAGAACTCGACGCTTAATTCCATGATCTTGGGCCTAGGTATCTATTAAATGAATGGATTAATAACGATAGTGGTCAGCCTTATATGGGCCTTCCTTCGTTACACCAATGTAGGAAGCCTGCTGATCAGACAACACCGTTAACTCTGCATTGAGAGTCTTGAGCTGTAAACGTGCAACCTTCTCATCCAAATGCTTAGGCAATGTATATACACCGATTGGGTATTTATCTGTACCTACCGCATTCCACAATTCGATTTGCGCGATCACTTGGTTTGCAAATGATGAGCTCATGACATAAGAGGGATGTCCTGTACCGCAACCTAGGTTTACCAAGCGACCCTTGGCCAAGATGATGATGCGCTTTTCAGGCTGACCATTGGCAGCCGGGAAAATCACATGGTCAACTTGTGGCTTGATCTCTTCCCATTTGTATTTTTCGATACCGGCGACGTCGATCTCGTTATCAAAGTGGCCAATGTTACAAACGATCGCTTGATTCTTCATCTTCACCATATGGTCATGCGTAATCACATGATAGTTGCCTGTTGCTGAAACAAAGATATCTGCTTTGTCAGCAGCGTAATCCATGGTCACAACACGATAGCCTTCCATAGCTGCTTGTAATGCACAAATCGGATCCACTTCGGTAACCCAAACTTGAGCAGACAAAGCGCGCAATGCTTGGGCCGAACCTTTGCCGACATCGCCATAACCACAAACTACTGCAACCTTGCCGGCAACCATGACGTCGGTAGCACGCTTGATCGCATCAACTAAAGACTCGCGGCAACCATAGAGGTTGTCGAACTTGCTCTTAGTAACTGAGTCGTTCACGTTGATTGCAGGGAATTTCAAATCGCCCTTAGCAAACATTTGATACAGGCGATGCACACCAGTAGTCGTCTCTTCTGTAACGCCCTTTACTTTTTCCAAGCGTGTGGAATACCAAGTTGGATCTTGTGCCAATTTTTTCTTAATGGCAGAGAACAAAATGGTTTCTTCTTCGCTAGTGGGGTGATTCAAGCAAGCTTGATCTTTTTCAGCACGTGCGCCGAGGTGCAGTAACAAAGTCGCATCGCCACCGTCATCCAAAATCATATTGGTATAACCGCCGTCAGCCCATTCAAAAATACGATGGGTGAAATCCCAATATTGCTCAAGGGTCTCACCCTTAATGGCGTAGACTGGCGTGCCATTGGCAGCAATTGCAGCTGCAGCATGATCTTGTGTTGAGAAAATATTGCAAGAAGCCCATTGAACTTGGGCTCCGAGAGCCTCTAGGGTCTCAATCAATACTGCGGTTTGAATGGTCATGTGCAATGAACCAGTGATACGGGCACCGCGTAATGGCTGTTGCGCTGAAAACTCATCACGAATAGCGATCAAGCCAGGCATTTCAGTTTCAGCAATCGCAATTTCTTTACGGCCAAAGTCAGCTAAAGAAATATCGGCAATTGCGCAACGGGTGGCAACAAAATTATTTAAATCAGAAACGGTATTCATCAATGCTCCAGCTAAAGACGATCCAATGCTGGAGTGCAAACTCGCTAGCCGTTGAATCATGGGTTAGCGAGCGCAGTTGCAATAAGCAAATTCTGGAGGTTGCCCTAGAACTTACTCCCTCCAAGCCTGGGGAAATGCTGGGTCTCAACATTCCTTGCAACGCTCCTTGAAGGTATGGGTAAATTGTAATCAATTTACCCATATTTCGCCTCAATCCATCTATAAACTGCTTTTGAAGGCTTTCTAAGTAGCTTTAGTACTTATAGACCTGCAGCAGCACGTAATGCAGCGGCCTTATCAGTCTGTTCCCAAGTAAATTCCGGCTCTTCACGACCAAAGTGGCCGTAAGCAGCCGTCTTGCGATAGATTGGGCGCAAGAGGTTCAGCATTTTCACAATCCCTTTTGGACGCAAATCAAAGTGCTCAGATACTAATTGCGCAATCTTCTCATCAGAGATCTTGCCAGTGCCATAAGTACTCACCATCACTGAAGTTGGTTTTGCAACGCCAATAGCGTAAGAGATCTGGATCAAACACTTGCTTGCTAAACCGGCAGCAACAACGTTCTTAGCCACATAACGACCGGCATAGGCCGCAGAGCGATCAACCTTAGATGGATCTTTACCAGAGAATGCGCCACCACCGTGAGGGGCTGCACCGCCGTAGGTATCCACAATAATTTTGCGACCAGTTAAGCCGCAATCGCCTTGTGGGCCACCAATAACGAAACGGCCAGTAGGATTGACCAAGAAATTAATCGCGCCTTTGATCAAATGCTTTGGCAATACTGTTTTGATGATTTCTTCGATGACTGCTTCACGCAATTTTTCAAGAGAAATATCTTCATCATGCTGAGTAGACAGTACAACCGTATCAATTGAGTCAGGCTTACCGTCCACATAACGCAATGTCACTTGTGACTTGGCATCTGGGCGCAACCATGTCAAACGGCCGTCACGACGCAATTGAGATTGACGCTCAACCAAACGGTGTGATAAGTGAATTGGCAAAGGCATAAGCTCAGCCGTCTCATCACAAGCATAACCAAACATTAAGCCTTGGTCGCCAGCGCCTTGATCTAAACCATCATCATGTGCCTTATCAACGCCTTGCGCAATATCTGGACTTTGCTTGTCATAAGCAACTAATACAGCGCATCCTTTGTAATCAATGCCGTAGGCGGTATTGTCGTAGCCAATTTCGCGCAAAGTATTGCGAGCCACTTGAATGTAGTCAACGTTAGCGTTAGTAGTAATTTCACCAGCAAGTACTACTAAGCCGGTATTGCACAAAGTTTCTGCAGCGACGCGTGCTGTTGGATCTTGGGCCAAAATGGCATCCAAAATCGAATCAGAAATTTGGTCTGCTACTTTATCGGGGTGGCCTTCAGAAACAGATTCTGAGGTGAAGAAGTAATCATTTGCCATTGCATATTCCTTTAAAAATTAACACGATCTGTAGGACAACTCGACGTGCCAGGAACTACAACGGCGACGCTTTAGCAGAATTTTTGAATCGCCCTGCAAGTTGTCTTAACTCGGCGATGCTGTAATTCTATCTGAAAAGGGTGTAATCCATCAAGAGGCGCTTAAATTTGGTCTCTACAGCCGCATTGAATATCATTGGAGGGTGCGAAAAATCCTTTTGAATTTCGGTCTCAACATCATCTCTGTGCTGCCCCTTGCAGTAGTGCAGATATTTGGCGCGCTTTTGGGACTTTTGGCCTATTTGGGCTCAAAACAATATCGCTCATTATTTAGACCTCAATACGAAGCTGTAGTGAATGCCCGCAAACTCCCTTTCAAACTCTGGGAAGCAGTGCGCGCATCGGGCATGCTGTTTTCAGATAGCCTGTGGATCTGGCGCAATCCCAAAAAAGCATTAGCAATCACCACCGTGCACAACTGGAATGTCGTACAGGATGCCATGTCTGAAGGTAAGGGCATGATCATTCTCTGTCCACATCTAGGTGGCTTTGAAATCATTCCTCGCTATCTTGCAAACCATTACCCAGCAACCATCATGTACCGCCCATCTCGCCAAGAATGGCTTAATGAAGTTGTTGAGGCAGGTCGCGCCTACCCTAACATGCATTTTGTCCCTACTAATCTCAACGGCGTCCGTCAAATGACGCGGGCGCTTTCCAAAGGAGAGGCAATCGCCATCCTTCCCGATCAGGTACCAAGCGGCGGTGATGGCATTTGGGCTCATTTTTTTGAACGTCCTGCCTACACAACCACCTTGCCAATTCGTCTTGCGAATCGCCACAACACTCCTGCAGTCATGTTTACAGCCAGAAGAAACTCGCTGGGCAAAGGATGGACGATTGACGCCAAACGTTTAGATGCGTTTTCAGACGATGCCAATATTGCGGTCAAAGAATTAAACACTTCGATTGAAAACGCGATTTTGGTTGCACCAGAACAATTTATTTGGTCTTACAACCGCTATAAGCATCCAGCCGGTGCAGAATTGCCGCCGAGCGCTTAATCAATTTATTATTTTTGAGATGACCTGGTTATCCAACCTCTTCAATTTCTTAGCGCTTAGCTTATTGCGCTTATTCGCCTTTCTACCATACACCATCACGATTTATGTGGGCTATGGACTTGGTTGGTTGGCAGCCCATACACCCAATAGTCGCGCTCAGGTTGTTAAAACAAATTTGCGACTGTGTTTTCCCAATCTGAGCGAAGTGGAAATTGATCAGCTTGCGCTGGAGCACTGGAAATTATTTGGTCGCAGCGTATTGGAGAGAAGCCGAATTTGGCTTGGCAGTGGCAATCAAATCACCGATATCGTCACGATAAATTCTGCCATTACCTTAGGTGATCGCAAGCCACGCCTACTCATCAACCCCCACTTTGTTGGCCTTGAGGGTGGTTTTATGGCGCTCTCTGTACTGGCTAACCAGCACGACTGGCCAAGGGGCGCAGGCCTCTACCAAAATATGAAAAACCCTTTCTTCAATCAAAAAATGATTGAATGGAGAAATCGCTTTGGGGGTAAATCGATTGAAAGACAAAGTCGACTGCGCGATCTCATCCGTGAAATTCAGACAGGTAACTTTATTTTTATTGCTCCTGATATTGATTTGGGGCCAAGAGACTCAGTCTTTGTTCCTTTCTTCGGTATTCAAACCAACACTATCACTTCCGTATCACGCCTTGCCAGGTTGAGCGGAGCCGAGGTGTGTTTAATGACCACCACGCTAAATCAAGATCGCAAAGGCTATACCTGCAATATCAGCGAACCTTTGCCCAACTTTCCAAGCGATGATGTAGAAAAAGATACGACTCGTCTTAATCTATATATTGAAGAACTTGTTCGAGAAAGACCAGCAGAGTACTATTGGGTTCATAAACGCTTTAAGCATCGCCCTCCTGGTGAGGCTAGCCTTTACGATTAAAGAGATATTTTGAGCACCCATCAAGCCAACACTGGACGCAAACTTCGCTTCACCAAAATGCATGGTGCTGGCAATGACTTTATCGTGCTCAATGGCATCGATCAAGACCTCAGCGGCATCACACGCGAGCAGTGGCAATCATTAGCTCATCGTCAATTTGGCATTGGTGCTGATCAAATTCTCTTGGTGGAAAAAGCCACCAGACCCGATGCGGATTTTAAATATCGGATTTTTAATGCAGACGGTGGCGAAGTAGAGCAATGTGGCAATGGCTCGCGTTGTTTTGTGCGCTTCGTATTGGATCAAGGCTTATCCACTAAAAATCCTTTACGTGTCGAAGTTGCACACACTATTCTCTCGCTTAAATCTTATCCAGATGGGCAGGTTGAGGTAGATATGGGTGCACCAATTTTTGAGCCTAGCCAAATCCCATTTGATGCCAACGGTTTGGCAAGCATGCAAGAGTTTCATGAAACGCTTTACGCCCTTCCCCTAGATCACCCTGCGACACACGATAGTTTTGTTGGTGTTGTATCTATGGGCAATCCCCATGCCGTACAAGTCGTAAGTGATATTGGTAGCGCACCTGTTCTTGAAGAAGGGCCCGAAATTGAAAAACACCCTGCGTTTCCAAAAAAGGTAAATGTAGGCTACATGCAGGCTGTTAATCGCAATGAAATTAAATTACGCGTATACGAACGTGGCGCAGGAGAAACTTTGGCCTGCGGTACTGGTGCTTGCGCGGCTGTAGTGTCGGGCATTCGCAGGGGTTTATTAGACTCGCCAGTGAAGGTTCATACCCGCGGTGGCGATCTTCAAATTGCCTGGGGCGGGATCGTCAATAACGTTACTCAGCCCGTCATCATGACTGGACCAGCTGTTACCGTATTTGAAGGTGAAACAGAAATCTAAGCAAAGCTTTCTGTTTTCTTAGATGCCGTATTTTTCGCGATAGGCTTTTACTGCCGGCAAATAATTTGTTAACTGAGCATCGCTTGAAGCAGTTAAGAAAGACATTAAGCCAGTCAAGTTCGCAATTGAAATGACTGGCAAGTTAAATTCTTGCTCAACCGCTTGCACCGCCGAGTGATCGCCAAGCTCTGTTGCATTTCCGGATCTTTCCATACGGTCTAAGGCAATCAAGACGGCCGCAGGTTCCGCTCCTGCTTTGCGAATAAGCTCTACGGACTCTCTGACAGAGGTGCCTGCAGAAATAACATCATCAACAATCACTACCCTGCCTTTCACTGGCGCACCCACCAACACCCCACCCTCACCATGATCTTTGGCTTCTTTGCGGTTGTAGGCATACGGCACATTAATCCCGTTGTCAGCCAAAGCAATTGCTGTAGCAGCTACCAAAGTAATCCCCTTGTATGCAGGGCCATAGAGCATGTCAAATGGAAGTTTTGATTCTTGCAGGGCCTTAGCGTAATAACGACCCAAGGCGCCTAAGCGAGTGCCGTCATCAAATCCGCCAGCGTTAAAGAAATAAGGCGAGAGTCTACCGGCTTTAGTTTTAAACTCTCCGAAGGACAAAACCTTTGCCTCCAAGGCAAAACGAATAAAGTTATCTTGATTTGAATTATTTGAGCTCATAGGACTACATGTTACGCATCATTTCCGCGAACCTCAACGGTATCCGTTCTGCAGTCAAAAAAGGCTTTCTAACATGGGCTATGAAGCAAAAAGCAGACTTCATTTGCATGCAAGAGCTCAAGGCTCAGAAAGATGATCTAGAAGATGCCATCCTCAATCCTGACGGCATGCATGGCTTCTTTCATCATGCCGAGAAGAAAGGCTATAGTGGCTGCGGCATCTATACGCCTCATAAGCCTGACGAGGTTCTCTACGGCTATGGTAATGATGAGTTTGATGCTGAAGGGCGTTACGTAGAAGCTAGATATAAGGGGTTATCAATAATCTCAGTTTATATGCCCTCAGGCTCAAGCTCCCCTGAGCGTCAAGAAGCCAAATATCGTTACCTCGATAGCTTCTTACCTCACCTTATTAAACTCAAAAAATCCGGGAGAGAAATCGTACTCTGCGGCGACGTCAATATTGCACATCACGAGATCGATTTAAAAAACTGGAAAGGTAATGTTAAAAATTCTGGCTTCCTTCCAGAGGAGCGAGCGTGGCTCACTAATCTCTTTGACAAGATCGGTTATGTAGATGTGTATCGCAAACTAGAACCCAAAACCGGAGAGTCTTGCTACACCTGGTGGAGTAACCGCGGTCAAGCCTATGCTAAAAATGTGGGGTGGCGCATTGACTATCAGATCAGCACACCAGGCATTGCTACTACTGCCAAGAAAACATCAGTCTATAAAGATGAGCGCTTTTCAGATCACGCCCCGCTGACGGTCGACTATGACTGGAAGCTTTAAGTATTAAAAAGAAGGAAATTACTCCCCGTCTTTTTTAATCTGCACAACCTTAAAGTGAATCGTTGTCCAAATCAGAATGAGGACAGGGGCACCAATGATCGCAGTGCCATAGAAAAAAGCCTGGTACCCGAAGCTGTCAACAAATACACCCGAGAAGCCTGCAAGCCATTTAGGCAGCAACAACATCATCGAACTAAAGAGTGCGTATTGAGTAGCTGAATAACGAATATTTGTCAGCGATGATAAGAAAGCAATAAAGGCAGCGCTAGCAATACCCGAGCTTAAGTTATCAGCTGAGATTACCCAAATCAAACCATGTAAATCATGGCCTTGGGTGGCAAGCCAAGCAAACAGTAAATTGCTTACGGCAGACAATACTGCCCCTAAAAACAAAATTCGTAAGACGCCAAATCGCAGAGTGAGGACGCCACCTACAAATGCACCAACTAAAGTCATCACGACACCAAACACTTTACTGACTGCCGCTACTTCATCTTTGGTATAGCCCATATCAACATAAAATGGATTAGCCATAATGCCCATTACGACATCGCTAATACGATAGATTGCGATGAGTGACAAAATCAAAATCGCATGCCAACGATAGCGGGTGATGAATTCTGCAAAAGGTTCTATCAAGGTTTGATAAAGCCATGCTTTAGCATTACGCGCTTTGGTTAATTCATAGCGTGCTGGCTCAGTACTTAATAGCGTAGTGAATACGCCAACACCAATGGAGGCAGCCATACAAAGATAAGCGAATTGCCAGGCACTAGCGTCATAACCGCTGCCTGTTTCAGCTCTTGCAGCGAGCCACAATACGCCCGCACCCGCCCAAATCAACGCCAGTCGATAGCCTGTTTGGTAAGTAGCCGCCAAGGCGGCTTGATGATCACTATTAGCTGATTCAATGCGAAAAGCATCTAAAGCAATATCTTGAGTCGCTGAACCAAATGCCACGAGCAGCGCGCACCAAACAATGGAGTTCAGAGCCAGCTTGGGATCTAAAGAAGACATTCCTACAAGACCCAAAATAATGAGCGCTTGCGCAAAAAGCAACCAACTTCTTCTGCGCCCCAGCAACTGAGTCAAGAAAGGAATTTGCACACGATCTACTAATGGCGCCCAAACCCATTTGAATGCATAGATCAAGCCAACCCAAGTGAGATAGCCAATCGTGCTGCGATCAATACCTGCTTCACGCAACCAAAAACTTAAAGTGCCGAGAATCAGTAAAAGAGGCAAGCCAGCGGAGAAGCCCAGAAACAGCATTCGCAAACATGGCCATTCGAGGTATACCCGAAAATCCTTTAGCCAAGATTGAACTGCACTTAACACCTTGAGATTATTACCCTATGCACGGCTGACACGAAATAAAGCCAAGCTGCCGAATAAATTTGGCATTAGAGTCACTTGTCGACCGTCATGCAAAATGCACTGATCAATCACTTTGAGACCAATACTAGAGGCTAACTTTTCAAAGTCGGCTACAGTCAACACCCGTACGTTCGGAGTGTTGTACCACTGGTAAGGCAAGCTCTTAGAAACAGGCATACGGCCTAAGCCAACTGCCAAGCGATGCGACCAATGGGCAAAATTCGGAAATGACACAATTGATTCTTTACCGACACGTACCACTTCACGCAAAATCTTTTCCGTTTGATGAATGGTTTGCACTGTCTGTGACAACACGACCGTATCAAAGCTGTTATCTTCAAAGAGCGCCAAACCGCCCTCTAAGTCTTGTTGAATAACGTTTAAACCTTTTTGCACGCAAGATAATACGCGTGCATCATCAATCTCTACACCATAAGCATGAACCGGTTTTTGCTTCTGCAAAAACTCTAAGAAACTACCGTCACCACAACCTAAGTCAAGCACCTGGCTATTAGGCGCAATCCAATTGGCTATAGCAGCAAAATCGGTACGCTGATTCATGGTCATGATTGAACCTCACGCATTTGCTTGAAATAAGCTCTCACCAAATTGTGATATCGCTGATCATCTAACAGGAAGGCATCATGGCCATGAGGTGCATCAATCTCGGCATAGGTCACTTCGCTCTTATTGCTTAAGAGAGATTGAACAATCTCGCGACTACGATTGGGTGGAAAGCGCCAATCGGTAGAAAAACTCACTACCAAAAATTTGGCTTGCACTTCGGCTAAGGCGCGATTCAAACTGCCATCGTAGCGACGCGAAGGATCAAAATAATCTAAAGCACGCGTGATCAACAAATAGGTATTGGCATCAAAGTAGGTAGAAAACTTATCCCCCTGATGACGCAAATAACTTTCAACCTCAAACTCAACATCAAAACTAAAGCGATAGTCGTTTGATTCCCCATGAGGGCGCTGTAGCTCACGCCCAAATTTCTCGGCCATGTCATCATCAGATAAATAAGTGATGTGACCAACCATCCGCGCTAAACGCAAGCCCCGCTTGGGCACGACACCGTGCTCGTAATAATTACCGCCATGAAAATCGGGGTCAGACAGAATCGCATTTCGTGCCACCTCATTAAACGCAATGTTCTGAGCGCTTAACTTTGGAGTCGAAGCAATCACAACGCAGTGCTCAAGACGCTTAGGAAATTGAATGGCCCAAGCCATCGCCTGCATCCCGCCCAAACTTCCGCCCATGACTGCGGCAAACTTTCGAATACCCAACTTGTCTGCCAAACGCGCCTGGGTGTTTACCCAATCCTCAACAGTGACTACTGGAAAATCTGCACCATAAGGTTTACCAGTAGCTGGATTAATACTCATGGGACCGGTAGAGCCAAAGCAGGAGCCTAAATTATTGACACCAATTACAAAAAAATGATTCGTATCAACTGGCTTGCCGGGGCCAATCATGTTATCCCACCAACCAATATCCTTAGAATCGTCGGGGCTTGGTCCCGCTACATGATGGGATGCATTGAGCGCATGGCAAATTAATACGGCATTAGTTTTATCAGCATTAAGCTTGCCGTAGGTTTCAATGACTAAGTCATAGCCAGACAATAAGGCGCCACTCTGCAAAGGCAGGGGCTCGGCAAAATGGATGGTGTTTCTAGAGAGGTATAGCTCGCTCATTCTGACAAGAGCAGGCGCAAACTAACATCAGACGCATCCGTTGGCAATTTCTTAAAGCCGCTACGGGCAAATCGATGCCAACGACCTAAAACAAAACTCATCAACATCGCAGCACGAATGCTCACTTCTTCCTGGCCTAGTTGAGCCCATGTACCGCCCTGGGTTTGGGCAATACGCAAGGATTGCTTTAGCGATGCTTCGACGCGATCTAGCACTTGAGTAATGCGCTCTTGCAGTCGATCATCTTCTTGCAATAAAGCATCGCCCAATAAAACACGGGTCATGCCAGGATTTTTTTCAGCAAAGAATAAGAGCATTTGCAAAATACCGCGCGCTTGAGCAAGTCCAGATTCTTCTTTTTGATTAATCTGATTGATCAAACCAAAAACAGTCTGCTCAATGAAAGAAATCAAGCCTTCAAACATCTGCGCTTTACTCGCAAAATGGCGGTACAGAGCCGCCTCAGAAACCTCTATCTTGGCAGCTAAAGCAGCAGTCGTTACGCGCTCACCCCGCGGGTTTTGCAACATTTCTGCAAGGACTTGAAGAATCTGTAGACGACGCTCGCCAGGACGTGGTCGCTTGCGTGTTTTACCAGCGTCAGTATTATTGCTGTCGATATCGGCTGGCTCTAGAGATTCACGCATGGCTATGTACTTATCTAGAACGAATCATCGTACCGAACGCTTGTTCAGTCAGAATTTCTAATAACAAAGAATGCTCAATTCGGCCATCAATGATGTGTACTGAGTTCACGCCACTTTTAGCTGCATCTAAAGCGGAAGAAATCTTTGGCAACATACCCCCAGAGATCGTGCCATCAGCAAATAAGGCATCAATTTCTCGGGCGGTTAAATCGGTTAATAACTTGCCACTCTTATCCATGACACCAGGAATATTAGTCATCATGACCAACTTCTCTGCATGAAGGATTTCAGCCATCTTGCCAGCCACTAAATCCGCATTAATGTTGAAAGCTTGACCTTCCGCACTAAAGCCAATCGGCGAAATCACCGGAATGAAAGCATCGTCCTGCAAAGCCTTCACTACTGCTGGATTAATCGCCTCAATCTCACCCACAAAACCGATGTCCACTTTTTTACCTGGCTCTGTTTCACTTGGAATCATCATTTTCTTGGCATGGATGAGTCCACCATCTTTGCCAGTCAAGCCAACCGCTTGTCCACCAAAGTGATTAATCAGCATCACGATATCTTGCTGAACCTCGCCACCAAGAACCCATTCCACGACTTCCATCGTTTCTTCGTCTGTGACACGCATACCTTGGATAAAGGTTCCTGCTTTACCAATTTTCTTCAATGCTTCATCAATTTGCGGCCCGCCACCATGTACCACCACAGGATTCATGCCGACTAACTTCAACAAAATAACGTCGCGGGCAAAACTTTCTTTGAGGCGCTCCTCAACCATAGCATTGCCACCATACTTAATTACGATCGTCTTGCCGTGATACTGACGAATGTATGGCAGCGCTTCGGCAAGAATCTCCGCCTTTAATAAAGGCGGGATATCGCTTAGAGCAGGTAAATGCTTAGTCATTACAAATAGGATTTATTCGCCAAATAATTTTTGACGGAGTTCGCGACGCTCTTGAGCCTCAAGAGATAAATTGGCTGTAGGCCTTGCAATTAAACGGTTCAAGCCGATTGGCTCCCCCGTTTCTTCGCACCAACCATAGTCGCCAGACTCAATGCGTCCAAGCGCTTGTTCTACTTTTTTCAACAATTTGCGCTCACGATCACGGGTGCGCAATTCCAAGGCATGCTCTTCTTCGATAGTCGCGCGATCAGCTGGATCAGGAACCAGAATATTCTCACGCAGATGCTCGGTGGTTTCAGATGCATTTTTTAAAATGTCTTCTTTGAGCGTAAGCAATTTTTGACGGAAAAAATCTAACTGGGCAGCGCTCATGTAGTCCTTGTCGGACATCTTAAGCAATTCTGCTTCTGTTAAAGGTGCGCCCTTGACTGCTTTAGCGCTAGTAGCTTTGCTGCTCGTTTTTGCAGCGCTTGCAGGTTTTGTTGCTGTTTTTACCGTCATCTCATTCTTTCCTAGATTTGAAGCATTATTGCCTCATTCTGCCAAACTTTTACAGTCCTTCAATCAATATTCTTGAATATTTACCAATCTTGACCATGGCGGCGGATTGTACCCGAATCTTTCTAGACCAAACATCCCTCAAGCCCAGCCAATAGAACGTCCTTAGGTAAATCAATGCCTATGAAGACCATCCGGGTTTGTTTAGGCTCAGCACCCCAAGGACCAGCCAAATCGCTGCCCATCATCTGATGAACGCCTTGGAACACTACTTTTCGATTGCTGCCCTTTACATAAAGCACGCCCTTGTAACGCAGCATCTTTTCACCAAACACCTCCAAAATGCCTCCAAGGAAGTCTTCTAGCTTTTGGTGATCAAAGGGTTTATCACTACGAAAAACAAAGGATTGGATGCGATCTGTGTGGCCGGCATGGCCATGGTGGTGATGGTCATGACTATGGTCGTGGCCACAGGTACTGTGATCGTGGTCATGGGAGTGGTCATGCCCGCAATCGGCATGGTCGTGATCATCCTGCTCTAAGAAATGGGGGTCAATATCAAGCTTGGCATTGAGATTGAAGCCCTTGAGATCTAAGACTGCATTCAAAGGCACTACGCCCTTGGAAATAGCACTGATTGGGGCTCTAGGATTCATATGCATTAAGCGACCGCGCAGGGCCTCTACTTCAGCAGGAGAAACCAAGTCTGTCTTGGTAATAAAGATCTGATCTGCAAAGCCTACCTGGCGCTGAGCCTCTTCATGTTCGGTCAGTTGCTGCTGGCCATGCTTAGCGTCTACCAAAGTAACGACTGCGTCGAGTACATAGTGGTCAGCAACATCGTCATCCATAAAGAAGGTTTGCGCGACAGGGCCTGGATTAGCAACGCCCGTGGTTTCAATCACAACCCGGTCAAAACTAATCTTCTTATCTTTGCGCTGCTCCCATAGCGCATTAAGGGCCTCAACAAGATCGCCACGAATCGTGCAGCAAATACAACCGTTACTCATTTGCACAATATTCTCTTCGTGATCTTGAACCAAGATGTCATTGTCAATATTCTCTTCGCCGAATTCATTCTCAATCACTGCAATTTTTTTGCCGTGATCTTCAGTGAGGATGTGTTTCAACAAAGTGGTTTTGCCGCTTCCCAAAAAGCCCGTCAATATGGTTACTGGAATTAATGCCATGAATGATCCAATCAAAATCGAGATGTAATGCTTTCCCAAAGTGGGAAACCCACTATATTACCGAGTTCCTCAGCCTTTACCAGCCTTTGCGCGAGGATGCGCTTTATCGTATGCCTGAGCTAGGTGTTGGAAATCTAAAGAGGTATAAATCTGAGTGCTAGCGATGCTGGCATGCCCAAGCATTTCTTGCACGGCACGCAAATCCTGCGAGGATTGCAAAACATGACTTGCAAAACTGTGGCGCATCATGTGAGGATGCACATGAGTTGGCAGCCCAGCCCGCATCGCTAGCATACGCAGGCGCGCTTGCACCGTGCGTGGCGATAAACGCTTACCAGTCGCAGATAAAAATAAGGCAATCGATTGCTCGGGATAAGAACCGGCATCACGTAGCTCTCGCCAAGAAAGTAGAGACTTCATTGCAGGCGAACCCACTGGCACAGAACGCCTTTTTCCACCTTTACCTAAAACTGTGACTTCAGCAGCATCCCAATCTAGCCAGCCGGCAGACTCATGCTGACGATCTTTGCTTGGCATCACATCGATACCCAATAATTCTGATAGCCGCAAGCCAGAGGAATACAGCAAATCAATGATGGCGGCATCTCTGACAGACTCCAGATCTTTTTTCTCGTCTGCTTCTTTGACGGCTTGATTTACCAGTGCAAGCGCTTGCTCAACTGATAAGGCCTTGGGTAAAGACTTCAAACGCTTAGGCGCCTTTACATCATCAACGGGATTTGCGATTAAATTGCTAGCCACTTTGCCCGCACGTGCATCACGCCGCGTATCTTTTTCAGTCAACCAGTCATACCAACCACGCCATGCTGACAGAGCACGAGCAATACTTCTAGAAGACTTTTCTTTGGAATGCAAACGACCAGCCCAGCGACGAATATGAGCATTACTCACTTTTAATAAATCAACAGAATCTTCAAGGGCAAAATTTTGCAGATCGCTGAGATCCATGCCATACGCTTTTAAGGTATGTTGAGAAAGTTGCCGCAACACATGTAACTCATGCAAATACTCTTGCATGAGGGGGTGGAGTTCAGTCAGCTTTAGCTTCATAAGCCTGGATGCGATCCAAAGCTGCAGCAGTGAGTTCTGCAATTTGACGCAAATAGAAAGCGCCCATGTCTGCAGTAAATCGTGTTTCATCATTGCTGGCTAGCAGCAGTACTGCGGGAGATTGGCTTGCCCCAATGCTCCTACCGAGCGGTAAGCCGATTGCCACCATGCTTTGCCACTCTGGACTTATCGTAGTTTGCGTTGCCAGCAAATCTACGCTGGCCGCTGCCAACTCTTTTGCTGAGCCGCACAAGGGGGTATCCACCCAAGGACCAAATGCTGAATTAGGCGAAAGCAATTGCGCGGATTCCACCTCAAAGACTTCAGCCAAGCCCGTCGTAATAGCGCCTTCAATATCAGCCTTGTTATTGGCCTTCATCAAACGCAACAACCAAGCCACTAAACTTTGTTGCGTCTTGTCGTTACGACTACCAAAGTGCAACATTTCGCTTAGACGACGATTGAGGTCTTGATTTTGGGTGCGCAATACGGTCATCTGACGCTCTTGTAAAGAGATCGTACGGTCCTCATGAGGATGTTTAATCCGAATCTCATTAAAGAGATTGGCATAGCGCTCAAAGAAACCGGGTGTTGCACGCAACCACTCGGCAACCAATTCTTCTTGCTCAATTTGCTTAGGATCAATCGCGCTCATCTATCTCTTTCTTGGCTTACTCTTTATTAACTTACTTCACTTAATTTTTTTCGCAACAAATCGTTGACCTGTCCAGGGTTTGCTTTCCCCTGAGAGGCTTTCATAATTTGGCCCACTAGCGCATTGAAGGCCTTCTCCTTACCCGAGCGGAACTCTTCAACCGACTTCTGATTAGCGGCCAACACTTGATCAATGATGGCCTCTAATGCGCCACTATCACTAATTTGTTTAAGGCCCTTAGCATCAATAATATGGTCAACGGTACTCATGGCTTTACCTGCAACAGCCTCTTCCCACAAAATTGCAAAAATATCTTTGGCAATCTTATTAGAGATGGTGCCATCTGCAACCCGAGTCAGCAATGGCGCTAAGTGCTCCGCCTTTAGTGGCGCGTCTGCAGTCGCAATGCCTGCACGATTTACAGCAGAAGCAAATTCACCAGCAATTAAATTGGCTGCTGCTTTTGCGAGAGGCTTACCAACGATCGCCAATAAGTCTTCGAATACTTTTGCAGTATCGCGATCCTGGGTCAGCAATTGGGTATCGTAAGCACTCAAGCCATACTCGCTTTGCCATTGCTCGCGTAACTGAGTAGGTAAAGCTGGCATACCGCTTCGCACCTGAGCGATCCAAGCATCATCAATCACCACTGGCAATAAATCTGGATCCGGGAAGTAGCGATAGTCGTTCGCATCTTCTTTGCTTCGCATACTGCGCGTCTCTTGACGATCAGGATCATACAAGCGCGTTTCTTGAACAACCGTGCCACCATCCTCAATCAATTCAATTTGACGACGTACTTCATATTGAATCGCCTCTTCGAGGAAGCGGAAAGAGTTTAAGTTCTTAATCTCGCAACGCGTACCAAACTCTACTTGTCCTTTAGGACGAACTGATACGTTGGCATCACAGCGGAATGAGCCTTCCTGCATATTGCCATCACAAACACCCAACCAAACCACCAAAGTGTGGAGCGCTTTAGCATAAGCCACTGCTTCGGCAGCGCTGCGCATGACAGGCTCAGTCACAATCTCAAGCAGTGGAGTGCCAGCGCGATTTAAATCGATGCCACTCGATGGCTCGCCATGGGGACCAATAAAACCCTCTTCATGCACGGATTTGCCAGCATCTTCTTCCATGTGGGCGCGTGTTAGTTCAACTACCTTAACTTCATCACCTATAAGAATTTCTACTTTTCCGCCAACAACTACTGGAATTTCCATCTGACTAATTTGATAGCCTTTAGGCAAATCAGGATAGAAATAGTTCTTCCGCGCAAAAATACTGGCCGGTGAAATTTTTGCACCAACAGCCAATCCAAAACGGATTGCATGCTCAACTGCTTGGCGATTTAATACTGGTAACACACCTGGTAACGCCAAATCTACTGCACATGCTTGGGTGTTTGGTTGTGCACCAAAGCGCGTACTTGCGCCACTAAAAATCTTGGATTGGGTTTGTAGCTGTGCGTGGGTCTCAAGACCGATAACGACTTCCCATTGCATCATGCTACCTCGCTTGCTTGACGCAAATGCCAATCACTGGCTTGCTGATATTGATGGGCGACCTGAAGTAAACGTGCTTCAGAAAAATAGTTACCAATCAACTGCATGCCAATTGGTAAATTGTTTGCATTAAATCCGCAGGGCGCACTCATGGCAGGCAAGCCTGCTAAGTTAGTGGAAAGTGTATAAATATCTTCTAAATACATTTGCACTGGATCTTTTGATTTTTCACCTAAACGCCAGGCTACATCAGGTGCTACGGGCCCAAGGATGAGATCACATTGTTTAAATGCTGCCTGAAAATCTGAGGCAATAATGCGACGAATCTTTTGTGCCTGTAAGTAGTAGGCATCGTAGTAACCATGACAAAGAACGTAAGTGCCAATCAAGATACGACGTCTAACTTCTGGCCCGAAACCCTCGGTGCGGGACTTCTGATACATATCACCAAGATCTTTGTAATCGCTAGCGCGATGACCATAGCGCACACCATCAAAACGACTCAAATTACTAGAGGCTTCTGCTGGAGCTAAAACGTAATAAACCGGAATGGAGAGTTTAGTTTTAGGCAAGCTGACTTCAACCAACTTCGCACCTAAACTTGCTAAAGTTTTAGCAGCTTCATTCACAGATTTCGCTACATCAACAGCCAAACCTTCTGCAAAAAATTCTTTTGGCAAACCAATACGCAAACCCTCTAATGGTTTTGCAGGATTGGCATTGCCTTCTTGCCAAGCTTGATTCAGAAAGCGACCGTAGTCCTCCCCAGAATCTGTGAGCGAAGTCGAGTCGCGTGGATCGTGCGAAGACATGGCAGAAAGTAGTAGCGCGCAATCTTCAGCCGTTTTGCCCATCGGACCTGCTTGATCCAAAGATGATGCATATGCAATCATGCCGTAACGAGAAACGCGTCCATAAGTAGGCTTAATTCCAGTTAAACCACAAAATGCAGCTGGCTGACGAATCGAGCCCCCAGTATCGGTCCCTGTAGCAATCGGAGCTAAGCCAGCTGCTACTGCAGCAGCCGATCCACCAGAAGAACCGCCAGCAACATGCGCAGAGTTCCAAGGATTGAGTACTGGGCCATAAGCTGAGTTTTCATTGGAAGAGCCCATGGCGAACTCGTCCATATTGGTCTTGCCTAAGCAAACCATGCCTGCGCCATGAGGGTTACTTTCATCCGGAATTCCCAAGTTCGCCACTACGGTGGCATCAAAAGGGCTTTGATATCCAGACAAGATTTTGGATGCTGCAGTCGACTTCCAGCCACGAGTAACGAACACATCTTTATGCGCAACAGGGATACCGGTCAACTTACCAGCTTTTCCAGACGAAATCAGTAAGTCAGCTTTATTAGCTTGCTCTAAACTTAAGTGAGCATTCACATCAATATAGGCATTCCACTGTTTTCCAGCCTCAATGCGGTCTAAAAAATACTGGGTCAGCTCCATGCTAGAAACCTCTTTTGTCGCAAGTGCTTTTGCCATCAAAGCAATAGGTGTGTTGTGCCAACTCATTCAATCACCTTTGGAACCAAAAAGTAGCCATCATGCTGAGCAGGGGCTGATTGCATGTTTTCAGCACGATGATCTGATTCTGTTACTTGGTCAGCACGTAATGGCTGTGCCAATTCCCTCAGAAATAAGATAGGGTGCGCAAGCGGCTCTAAGCCACTAGTGTCGACAGCCTGCATTTCTTCAACGAGGGAAAAAATAGCCTGCAATTGAGGCAAAACTGCCTCAGCTTCTGCCTGGCTTAACTCAAGCCTGGAAAGGTGCGCAATGCGCTGAACATCATCAAGTTTCATGGGGCGCTAGAGTATCATTCCAATATATTTTTATTAACACCTTCTATTTTCCCACTACATCATGTTTAGTTTTTTCCGTAGCTACTTTTCCAATGACCTAGCCATCGATCTAGGAACCGCAAATACCTTAATTTATATGCGTGACCGGGGTATTGTCCTCGATGAGCCATCGGTTGTGGCGATTCGTCAAGAAGGCGGACCAAATGGCAAAAAAACCATTTTGGCAGTCGGAAAAGAGGCCAAAGCGATGTTGGGTCGCGTACCAGGCAATATTGAAGCAATTCGTCCCATGAAAGATGGTGTGATTGCCGACTTCACCATTACCGAACAAATGCTCAAGCAATTTATCAAGCTTGTGCATGAAAGCAAACTTTTAAGACCAAGTCCACGCATCATCATTTGCGTTCCTTGCGGATCTACTCAAGTTGAGCGTCGCGCGATTCGCGAATCTGCATTGGGCGCTGGTGCATCGCAAGTATTTCTGATTGAAGAACCGATGGCAGCCGCCATTGGATCTGGTCTACCAGTTTCTGAGGCTGCTGGTTCCATGGTGGTTGATATCGGCGGAGGCACCACCGAAGTTGGCGTGATGTCATTAGGTGGCATGGTTTATAAAGGCTCTGTTCGTGTTGGCGGAGATAAGTTTGACGAAGCAATTACCAATTACATTCGACGTAACTACGGCATGTTGATTGGCGAACAAACTGCTGAGTTAATTAAGAAAACCATTGGCTCTGCTTTCCCTGGCGCTGAAGTGCGCGAAATGGAAGTCAAGGGGCGCAATCTTTCTGAAGGTGTTCCACGTAGCTTCACCGTAACAAGTAATGAAATTCTTGAGGCATTAACTGACCCATTAAATCAAATCGTGACTGCAGTAAAAGCTGCTCTCGAGCAGATTCCACCTGAGTTGGCATCAGATATTGCTGAGCGCGGCATGATGCTAACAGGCGGTGGCGCCTTATTGCGTGACCTTGACCGTCTCCTGCTGGAAGAAACTGGTTTACCTATTCACGTGCCAGAAGATCCATTAACTTGCGTAGCTCGTGGTTGTGGCATTGCACTTGAGCGCATGGATAAGTTAGGCGGAGTGTTCTCGCACGAGTAAGCGACATACACGTCGATCAGGGCATTGCAACATACCGCTCCTCCACTTTTCAGACAGGGCATACCAGCCTTACTTAAACTGATTGTCTGTCTGTCGATCAGCATTGCTTTGATGCTGATCGATTTTCGCTTTAAAGCGCTCGACCCAATTCGCAACAATATAAATTTAGTTTTACGTCCTCTTGAGTACATCATGATGGCTCCTCGCAATGTCATCGAAGTAACGTCAGAATATTTCACCACTCGCTCTACACTTGATCAAGAAAATCAGGTCATGAAAGCTCGCCAAGCAGAGCTATCTTTGTTAGCGAATCAATCAGAGTTCTTGATGGTTGAGAATCAAAATTTACGCGAGTTGATGGCGCTGCAAAAACAAGTGGCATTCAAAACCTTGCCAGTAGAAATTCTATTCAATCCGCCCAACCCCATTTCACAACGTATTGTGATTAATCGCGGCAGCAATGACGGCATCAAGCTAGGCAACCCGATTGCCAACGATGCTGGCATTCTTGGCCAGGTGGTCCGTCTGTATGAGCGCTCTGCTGAAGTATCACTCTTAGAGGACCGTGACTTTGCGGTTCCCGTCCAAGTGGCTCGCAATGGTCTGCGCGCAGCTGTTTTTGGGGCTGGGCGTGGCAACCCTCTCGAATTACGTTATTTACCTGTTGCCAGCGACTTGGAAGTTGGCGACATTCTCCTGACGTCTGGAATTGATGGCATTTATCCTCCAGGCTTTGCGGTAGCGGTCATTAGCAAAATAGAGCGTAACGCTGATAAAAACTCTTCTAACGTGTTTTGCATACCAGTAGCCGCAGTCAATCGTTATCGTCAGGCACTCGCCTTTTTATACGACCCACAATTTGATGCCAAGGCGCCAGTCCTCAATAATAAGTCAGCCTCAGGCACACCTTTAACCAATAACCCAGGTCGTCGCCAGACTCGTGCGCGAGGCATGCAATGATTGATAACCAAAGTGGCTATATCCTGCGGCCAGTCAGTCCGCTATTTATTTACTTCAGTTTATTTTGTGCGCTGTTATTAAATTTTTTACCGTTTGGAAACTTCGGCTGGGTCCCCGACTTCCTAATCATCAGTATCGTATTTTGGAATATTCACCAACATCGCTATGTCAGCGTTATCTGGGCGTTTGGCTTGGGCCTGATGATGGATGTCCATAACTCAGACTTATTGGGCTTACATGCTTTTAGTTATTCGCTAGTTGCTTACATTGCCATTTCTTGGCATAGGCGCATCATTTCGCTTAACGTTCTATCGCAAGCACTGCATCTTCTTCCCATTTTCTTAATAGTTTCTTTGTTTCCTGTGCTGGTGCATTGGATGCTGAGCGGAGAGCTTTATTGGTGGGCCCTAACAGGCGCTATTCAAGCGCTGATTGAAGCGTTGCTGTGGCCAATCACCACAAATATTTTGTTGGCCCCACAACGCCGTCCGATTGATGTTGATCTCAATCGCCCTCTTTAAGAAGCTGTATGGTTTCTTTTAAAAAGCCTGATCTCGATTCATTTCAAGAGCGCATCCACATTGCGACCTTATTTGTTACGTTTTGCTTTTTAATCTTAATGACTCGCTTGGTATGGCTGCAACTCATCAGTCACGGCAAATATGCCTTACTTGCAGAAAGTAATCGCATTGCATTAGTTCCGGCGCCCGCTAATCGTGGGTTGATCATTGATCGCAATGGCATCGTCATTGGCAGAAACTACTCCGCCCTCACCTTAGATGTGAACGCAGAAGAGCTTAAAGGAAATGTCGATGAGCTCATTAACGAGCTCTCTGAAATCATTGATATCTCCCCTCGAGATAGGCGCAACTTCAAGCGCTCTTTAGAGGATTCTCGCAATATGGGCACCTTTCCGCTGCGATCCATGTTGAATGAGGCAGAAACCGCTCGATTTATGGCAAATCGCTACCGTTTCCCTGGGGTAGATATTCGCGCCAGAAGCTTTCGCGAATATCCCTATAACGAGCTAGCCTCTCATCTCATTGGCTATATCGGTCGAGTTTCCCAGCGTGATAAAGAGCGTATGCAAGCCGAAATTGAGAACTCAAAGGGAGATGATCCTGATGCTCTTCAAAGCTCCTTTTTGCCCGGTATTCAGTACGTTGGAAAGATTGGCCTAGAGCAAAGCTATGAAACTGTTTTGCGGGGCGTACCTGGCTACGATCAAGTGGAGATTACTGCAGGCGGCAAACCGGTAAGAACACTTTCTAACTCGCCATCAGTACCCGGTAAAAACATTGTGCTGTCGGTGGACATTAAGTTGCAATACTTGGTTGAGCAGCTATATGGAAATTTTCGTGGTGCGTTTGTAGCTATTGAACCTGAAACTGGTGATGTATTGGCATTCGTTTCTAAGCCTAACTTCAACCCAAACGATTTCGTTGAGGGTATTGATTCAGTAACCTGGAAAGAGTTAAATGACTCTCCACAAAAGCCACTCTATAACCGTCCTCTAAAGGGAATTTATCCTCCAGGCTCCACCTACAAACCGTTCATGGCTTTAGCTGCTCTAGAGAATAAAAAACGTACGCCATCACAAACGATTTTTGATCCGGGCTATTTTGATTTTGGTAATCACACCTTCCGCGACGATAAGAAGGGTGGTCATGGCACAGTAGATATGCAGAAATCCATTGTTGAGTCTTGCGACACCTATTACTACTTGCTTGCTCGCGACATGGGCGTGAACATGATGCACGACTTTATGAAACCACTTGGTTTTGGACAAATCACCGGGATTGATTTGCAAGGTGAATCCAAGGGTGTACTGCCGTCTACCGATTGGAAGAAAAATACTTTCAAAAAACCAGAGCAGCAGAAATGGTACGAGGGTGAAACGATCTCCTTAGGCATTGGTCAGGGTTATAACTCGTTTACTATTTTGCAGCTTTCTCACGCTATGGCTAACCTAGCTAACAATGGCGTTGTGATGAAACCTCATCTCGTGAAGGCAATTGAGGATCCCTTTACACGTAACAGGGTGCTCACTACTCCAAAAGAAAGTTATCGCATTGATCTGAATGCTGAGAATATTGAGATCATCAAAAAAGCGATGGTTGAAGTGAATGTTTCTGGAACATCTGCAGCAGCATTTAAGGGCGCAGGATATGTTGCCGGAGGCAAGACTGGAACGGCACAGGTGTTTAGTCTGAACTCAAAAGAGTATAAGCATGGCTCTACTGCAGAGTTCTTGCGTGACCACGCTTTATATATTGCTTTTGCGCCTGCAGACAAACCGACGATTGTGATCGCGATGGTAGTTGAGAATGCAGGCTTTGGTGCACAGCATGCCGCACCAATCGCACGGAAAGCCCTGGATTACTACATTGATGGCAAATGGCCTAAGGAGGTTCCTGAGTGGAAAAGAGCCCCATAAAAAAAATCCAATTACTATTTTTTAGTTTTTTTGCAGGATTAGATCGCCAGCTGGGCTTTATTCTACTTGGCTTAGCGGCTGTAGGCTTTTTTACTTTTTTATCGGCAAGTCAAAATACTCCCGTACAAATTGGGGATGAGTTACGTAATCTTGCGCTGTCTTTTGTGGTGATGTGGATAGTGTCTCGCATTCCCCCTAAGTGGTTAGAGATGGGGGCTGTTTGGATTTATGGACTTGGCGTTACGCTTTTAGTTGCAGTGGCCATCTTTGGATTAATTAAAAAGGGTGCGCGTCGCTGGCTCAATATTGGCATTGTGATTCAACCCTCCGAGATCATGAAGATCGCTATGCCACTCATGCTTGCTTGGTACTTTCAAAAACGCGAGGGAATTCAAAAGACTTGGGATTATGGAGTTGCTGGAATTATTTTAGCCATCCCCGTTTTTTTAATTGCCCGTCAACCAGATCTTGGAACTGCCTTGTTAGTTTCTGCTGCTGGACTCTATGTCATCATCCTTGCCGGTCTTCCATGGAAATGGATTCTGCCCTTTGTAGGAATTGGTGTTGTAGGCATCTTGCTGATTATTATTTTTGGCAGCACCATCTGCGCGCATGATGTAGCGTGGCCATTTGTACACAATTATCAAAAGCATCGTATCTGTACATTGCTTGACCCCAGCAGCGATCCTCTCGGCAAAGGCTTCCACACCATTCAATCGATGATTGCTATCGGCTCTGGTGGATTCTTTGGTAAAGGCTGGTTCCAGGGAACCCAAGCGCACTTAGAATTCATTCCAGAAAAGCATACTGACTTTGTCTTTGCCGTTTTCTCGGAAGAATTTGGCCTACTTGGAAACCTCGTATTGCTTGGGCTTTTCTTTGCACTCATTAAACGAGGCTTAGCAATCTCTGCAAGCGCTCCCAATTTGTTTACTCGTTTGCTAGGCGCTGCTGTGACTATGATTTTCTTTACCTACGCCTTTGTGAATATTGGCATGGTGAGCGGCCTACTTCCAGTGGTGGGCGTTCCATTACCCTTTATTAGTTACGGTGGCACTGCTTTAGTCACGCTAGGGTTTGGTGCTGGCATCTTAATGAGCATTCATCGCCATCGCCGCTTAGTGCAAAGTTAAGCAACAAATTGCAGAAGTTGCATCCATGAAGATCATATTCTTCAGGAAATAAAAAAGCCCAGCGTACCGGGCTTTTTTATTAACAAAGGAAGAATTACTTCTTACGCTTGTTCACTGAATCTTTAAATGCCTTACCAGCAGAAAACTTAACAGTTTTAGCAGCAGCGATTTTGAGTGGCTCGCCAGTTTTTGGATTACGGCCCATACGTGCAGCACGCTTACCAGATGCGAAAGTACCGAAGCCGATCAGTTGTACTGAATCGCCTTTAGTAACAGCTTTGATAATGTTCTCAATTGCAGAATTCAATGCGAATTCTGCTTTGGCTTTAGAGATCTCCGCGTCGTCAGCAATCGCTGCGATTAGTTCGGCTTTGTTCAAGTGAAGCTCCTTATAGATATTGATATCGGCGCACATTGCGCTTGCATGATTTTAACCACAAAAAATTACAAAAATAAAGCTGCGTAACAACAATTTTTAAAACAACTACAAATTAATCTTCCAGAACCTCTATACCAGACACAAAATATTCAGTATCCCCAAAACATGTTGTTGGCAATCCGATGTGTTGATCATATTTTAGAGCTACTTTTTTGCCTAGATTAGCATTTATTTTTTGTGCCACGGCATCATCACGCACCGTAAAGAGGAATTTTTCTGACATCGTTCCAGGCATGGAAACCATTGCTAATTCACCTTCCCAGGTTTTGCAAAGATATCCTCGATTAGAGAATTTTTGCACATAACCAGCCCGCTCTCCGCTGCCATAACTCCATGTGAGCATCAACCATGTATACCCTGAAATTCCCACTAAGCCAATTAAAACAAGGCTTAAGAGCCACTTTATAAAGCCATTCATACGATCTTCTCCGCTCTATATCCTCATTAACCCTAACTGGGTGATCACATTGATTCTCCTTGAGTATATGAGGATCTAGGAACAAGAAATAGTCAATTAAACACTTCCATACAAATTAAAATGTTAGTCATTACTTTGGATTGGCAAATCGCATGCAAGCTCGTCACATCATTTTTTTTATATTTGTAATCTCAGCAATTTATGTCTATTTCAGAGGCAGAGTACGTTTTGGAGTGGTGAGATCACTTACCGACTATCAAGTCTTGTTGGCGCCGATCAATGCTTTACTGTATTTATTTTCCAAGGTCAAAGCTAGCGCATTTATCCCTGTAAACCAGTTTCCCGAAATGCAGCCTTTAAAAGATAACTGGGAAACTATTCGCCAAGAAGCGCTTTCTTTAAATGCAGATGGTGCCATTGCAGTTGCTACTGGCTATAACGATATTGGCTTTAACTCTTTCTTTAGGACGGGCTGGAAACGTTTTCACCTCTATTGGTATGGCAAAGATCTGCCATCAGCACAAACAAGTTGCCCCAAAACCGTGGCCCTTCTCAAATCGATTCCCTCCATCAAGGCGGCCATGTTTGCCTCCCTACCACCTGGAGCAACACTGGTGCGGCACCGTGACCCCTATGCTGGATCCCTGAGATATCACATTGGATTAGTGACCCCCAATGACCCCAGATGCTTTATTGAGGTGGATGGAGAGCGTTATTTCTGGAAAGATGGTGAAGCGGTCATGTTTGATGAAACCTATATTCATTTTGCAGCCAATGAAACTGATCATCAACGCATAGTCTTGTTTTGCGACGTTGAGCGCCCTGTCTATACAAAAGTAGTACAGTTGCTCAATCGCTGGTTTGGGCGCTATGTGATGAGTGCTGCAGCCTCACAAAACGTTGCTGGCGAAAAAGTAGGCTTTGTGAATGTCTTATTTACCTACTTTTATCACCTTAGGGCACAGGCAAAAAAACTGAAAGCAAAACATCGCTCCGTTTATTACATCTGCAAATGGGTGCTGATCTTAGGCATTTTATGGGCCATCTTTTGGTAAGCACGCCTCTTAGGGCTTTAGTATTTGAACGATTTGCTCAGGACTAATGGATCCCCAGATTTCCACTTGCTTCTTACGGCTATTTTGACCTGAAATGAATTGAATCTGCTTTTGCGGAATTTTTAACTGCTTAGAGAGCCAAGCCAATAAAAGCTCATTTGCCTTATTTTCTGAGGCTGGAGCTTGTAAAGAAATTTTCAGACAGCCATCATGTAAACCAACTACTTTGGTCTGTTTTGCACCAGGCTGGCAATGCAAAGTAAGGGCAATTCCAGTGGGGGTTTGTTTTAACCATATCGGCGTCATTAAAGTACTTTAAACTTAAACCATGCCATATAAAAATTCCCAAGCTTTAGACCATCTATTTGCAAGTAATCGCCACTGGGCGGAAGACATGGTCGCCAAGGATCCTGATTTTTTCAAGCGCTTGGTCAATCAGCAGGCTCCGCAGTATCTTTGGATTGGCTGCGCTGATAGTCGAGTACCCGCAAATGAGATTGTGGACTTATTGCCAGGCGAACTTTTTGTTCATCGTAACGTGGCAAACGTCGTTGTTCATACTGATCTGAATTGCTTGTCAGTAATTCAGTTTGCCATTGACCTTTTGAAGGTCAAGCATATTTTAGTGGTGGGTCACTATGGTTGTGCTGGTGTTCATGCTGCCCTGAGCGATAGACGCGTTGGTCTTGCTGACAATTGGTTGCGCCACGTAAAAGATGTCCATCAAAAACATGAGCGCTATTTGGGGGAAATGTTGCCAACGCCAAAACGACAAGATCGTCTCTGCGAACTCAACGTCATTGAGCAAGTTGTCAACGTATGTGAAACAACGATTGTTCAAGATGCGTGGGCACGCGGTCAAGACCTCACCGTGCATGGCTGGGCCTATCGCTTAGACACTGGCTTGGTAAATGATTTAGGAATGTCGAGTAGCTCAACGGAAGAGATGCTTGATCGCTATGCCAAATCGATCAAACGTTACGAAACAGAATAAAACTCGTTTGTTCAAATCTTTTGCTAATTATGTAGGGCTAGTTTTTCTTAAACTCCTATCTCTACTCCCCTATAAGATTTTAGTATCGATTGGATATGGCTTAGGTTTTATTGCTGCCAGATTGCCAGGGGATAGAAACCGGGTAGTTAAAACCAACCTTCAATTGTGTTTTCCTAATCTGAATGCAGATGAAATTGATATTCTCAGAAAAAAACACTGGCGTCTTCTGGGTCGCAGTCTTGTAGAGAAAAGTATTATCTGGCTTGGCAGTGAAAAACAATTGAGCAAAATGATTGAAGTGAAGTCAGCCGTTGACCTCACAAGTCGTAAGCCGCGCATTCTGGTGAATATGCATTTCACAGGAATCGAGGGTAGTATTATTTTGAGTGCGCTAGCAAAACGGATGGATTGGCCGCGAACTTCAGGATTTTTTCAGCGCATGAAAAATCCATTCTTCAATCAAAAAATTATTGACTGGCGTAACCGTTTTGGCGGCAACTCGATAGATCGTCAAGGCAATACCAAAGCGATCATCCGCGAAATTCGTAATGGCGACTTCATCATCATTGCACCAGACATTGATTTAGGAATGAAAGACTCTGAGTTCGTACCTTTCTTCGGCATTGAAACCAATACCATTACAACCATCTCTCGCCTAGCAAAAATTACTGGCGCCGATGTTTGTATGATGGTCACCACTCTCAAAGATGATGAGTCTGGTTATCTTTGCGAGATCAGTAAGCCCTTAGAAAATTTCCCGGGGGATAACGTTAAGTCTGACACCGCTCGACTCAATCAAATTTTCGAAAAAGAAATTCGCCTTCGCCCCGCTGAATATTATTGGGTTCATAAGCGCTTTAAAAATCGCCCTAACCACGAATCAAACCCCTACAGCCCTTCTAAGTAGAGAGCTCTCGCTTGCCATGTAAAAAATGGAGGGACTGGACGAGACTACTCCGGGAATCGCGACAGACGCTCAGCACTGTCGGGCTTCATCTCTGTTCCAAGAGATGGGTATAAATGACCCAGTAAAACACCAAGGACAACGGCTACAAGCACCTGAAAATAAAGGATTTTATAAATCGGTGGCTTTTTTAAGATAACAGTCATTACTTCTTCCTTGATTGAATATTCTGCAATGTCGTAGTGTAGTCAATGTGAAATGGTGCCGCGCACCAAGTACGCTCAGGCTTTATCGGATAATGCAGATATGGAAGAAAAAGTTCGCGTCTCTAAATTGCTATCTGAACTGGGCTTATGCTCTAGACGCGAGGCCGACTCTTATATTGAGCAAGGCTTAGTCACAGTAGATGGTGAAGTGGTAAATGAACTAGGTGTTCGTGCTTATCGTCATCAAAAAATTGAACTGCAATCTGGCGCTAAAGTGCAGCAAGCATCTCGCATCACCGTCATCCTCAATAAGCCAGTTGGATATATCTCACATTACGATGATGAGCAAGAATATCAACCGGCAGCATCTCTCATCACTCCAGAAAACTACTTTGGTAGTCCGCTGGATAAAGGTAGAAATCCGCGCTTCAACACCAAGGGACTTGCTCCCGCTGGTAGATTGGATATCGACTCCACAGGCTTGCTGGTCTTAACGCAAGATGGGCGCATTGCCAAACTACTGATTGGCGAGAACAGTCCGATTGAAAAAGAATATTTAGTACGGGTTGAAGGAGCACTCTCTTTTGAAGATTTAGATCGTCTTAAACATGGCCTCTCTCTAGATGGCGTTGCGCTCAAGCCAGCACAAGTGAGCTGGCAGAACGAAGATCAATTGCGGTTTGTTCTACGCGAAGGTCGTAAGCGTCAAATTCGTCGCATGTGCGAAATGGTGGGACTAAAAGTACTAGGCTTAAAACGCGTCAGAATGGGTCGCATCTCTTTGGGGCCACTACCTCCAGGCCAATGGCGATTTGTAAGGCCGGAAGAGCAATTCTAAAAGGCTTAGACGCTTATAATTGCGTCCGTACCTAGATTAACCAGCGCAGAATTACCATCGATACCTCCACCTCCAGCACCCCAGCCGCAGAAGTACTTAGACGTCGCAGCTTTGCTATCATCTCTCACCCAGATGCGGGTAAAACAACGCTGACTGAAAAGCTATTGCTGTATGCAGGTGCAATTCAGATTGCAGGAAGCGTCAAGGCACGTAAAGCTAGTAGACACGCAACCTCCGACTGGATGGAAATTGAAAAGCAACGTGGAATCTCGGTAGCCAGTTCTGTCATGCAGATGGAATATCGTGATTGCATTATTAATTTGCTCGACACTCCGGGGCACCAAGACTTTTCTGAAGAT
This sequence comes from Polynucleobacter sp. UB-Siik-W21, assembly GCF_018687415.1. NCBI lineage: Bacteria > Pseudomonadati > Pseudomonadota > Betaproteobacteria > Burkholderiales > Burkholderiaceae > Polynucleobacter > Polynucleobacter sp. UB-Siik-W21. Next base: position 2,048,471 of record NZ_CP061289.1, read on the forward strand.
ACCTATCGCGTATTAACAGCAGTTGATTCTGCCTTGATGGTAATTGATGCGGCTAATGGTGTTGAATCACAAACCCTACGCTTATTAGAAGTCTGCCGCGCGCGTAACACGCCGATTGTTACCTTCATCAACAAGATGGACCGAGAAGTAAAGCCGCCGATGGAGCTGATGGATGAAATTGAATCTGCGCTCGGCATTGAAGTTGTTCCATTTACTTGGCCTGTGGGTATGGGCAAATCTTTTGCTGGCGTAATCGATATTGCCAATATGCGCATGCGCATGTTTAAAGCTGGCGAAGATCGTGTGACCGAAGATTCTCATGCCGTCGTTGATGTCAATGACCCAGCCCTGAAAGAGCGTTTGGGCACAGATTTAGAAAATGCCTTGGCGGAAGTTACCTTAATCAAAGAAGCCATGCCAGCATTTGATCGAGAGGCATTCTTAGCCGGTCGCCAGTCGCCTGTTTTCTTTGGCTCAGCCATTAATAACTTTGGTGTACGAGAAATTCTGAACACTTTGGTTGAATTAGCGCCATCCCCTGGCTCACGTAAAGCATTACAACGCGAAGTAAGTCCAGCTGAAAATAAATTCTCAGCTGTGGTCTTCAAAATTCAAGCCAATATGGATCCTGCGCATCGAGACCGCGTGGCATTTTTGCGGATTTGCTCTGGTCACTTTCAGCGCGGCATGAAGCTCAAGATTTGTCGCAATAGCAAAGAAGTTCGCACCAATAATGCCCTATCATTCTTATCGCAACGACGTGACATTTTGGATGAAGCTTTTCCGGGTGACATCATTGGCTTACCAAACCATGGTTTACTGCGTCTCGGTGACACTCTTACTGAAGGCGAGCAGCTGCAATTTACTGGACTACCATTTTTTGCCCCTGAAATTTTTCGCATGGTTGAGTCTGCCGATCCATTGCGGTCAAAGCAATTAAGAACTGGCTTGATGCAGCTAGGCGAAGAAGGAGCCATTCAAGTATTTCGTCCAATGGCTGGGGGCACAATGTTACTCGGTGCTTTTGGCCAACTGCAATTTGAAGTAGTTAGTCATCGACTGCAAACTGAATATGGTGCTGAGGTACGCCTTCTCCCGACCCGCTATAGCTTAGCTCGCTGGGTTAGCTCAGATGATCCTGTTGCACTGAAAAAATTTATCCAGGAAAATATTCATCGTATGGCAGAAGATGTGGTCGGCGCATCGGTATTTCTTGCCTCTCATAAATCAGAATTGGATGTTGCTCAACAACGCTGGGAATCAATTCAGTTCCATGCACTGAGGGAGCATGCAGGTCTGATTTATCAATCAGACCTAGCTGGCTAATAGCAGCCCTTATTGGTGAGCAGGATTGCAGCTGAACACAACAAGCAAAGATGAATCAGTGCTTTTAAAAGAAGCCTTCTTGCCGTATTGCGCGCAGTAAGCATTCGCTTTTTGAGTAAGCTGTTCGATTGATTCGCCACTGCTATTTAAAAAGGTTACGTGATTTGCATCGGATGCATCCGTGAAGACAGCTGCGCACCCTATGAATGCAAAACTGCATAACGCTAATAAAAAAGATCTCTTCACTTTGGTCCTGTTAATTTCTCAATGATTACAGCGCTTACCTTGGTGGCAAATGGTCGATATATCAAGATACAAATAATGGCTACAGGATAGGTTACGGCCCACACCTCAAGCCATGCCGAGAAGAAGCTCTCTACATTACCGATACGAACAAAGGTTGCCACCAGAGTGATACTCAATGACATTAAAAAACCCATTACCAAGGAAAAGATAAGAGCCGGAAGATTTATCATCACCTAATCATAGCGCCTGATTTTTTTAACTGTTATTCTGAGTGGTGATCACTATCTCGCGCCCTAAATAGGGGAATCTTTAGGGCATTGTCCTAGATTCATCACTCCTTTACTTTAGGAATACGAATGGCTGTAGGCCAAAACCAAAAAAACAGAAAAAACGATCCCATGCTCACAAAAACAGGCAAAACACGCCTAGGGCCACTTAACCCAGCTCAGCTCACTAAGCTTATGGAAACCAGCACCAAACCAAAAGAAAAAAGCAAAATTTTGCGAGCACTAAATAAGATCCAAATGATTGCAGCATAAATACCAAGCCCCGATTAACGGGGCTTTTTCTTTCTGTCTATAAGTTAACTGCGCTTGACCAACATTCTTTTACTCAAGATGACAGTCGATACGACTAAGAAAGCAAACACCATATTCATCAAAGTAAGATGATCGCCCAAGAAAATACTTGCGGCTATTAAGGTGCAGAATGGTTGAATCAGCTGCACCTGACTCACTCTGGCAATGCCGCCAATAGAGAGACCCTCGTACCAAAAGAAAAATCCTAAGAACATTGGAAAAAGACTTAAGTAAACGAAACTGGTCCACGCGATCGCATCAGCGCTCCAATATTCCGAATGGAATGTTAAATAAGACATCACTATATTGATTGGCAGTGAAATGACTAATGCCCAAGAAATAACTGCGCGGGGATTCATCTTCCGAGATAACTCGCCGCCCTCAACATACCCAACACAAGCACAAATACCCCCGAGCACCAATAAGCCATCTATGTAAGTAAAGCTACCAGCACTTTTGAGTAGCGCATAAATAACTACCAAGGCAGCGCCCAGTAAGGAAACAAACCAAAAACCTAGGGAAGGACGCTCCTTAAAGCGCAGAACTCCGATCACCGTTGTAGCTAATGGCATCATGCCTAGAATAACGGCGCCATGAGAAGAAGATCCTTCCTTCATAGCAACCGTTGTAAAAATTGGAAAGCCAAATACGACACCTAAGGCAATCACAATAAACTTAACTAAATCCGTTTTACTAGGAAACGAAGCCTGCTTATATACAAGATAGGCTAACGCCACTAGACCCGCTAAACATGCCCTACCAAAGGCAATGAAGTAAGGATTAAAACTGAGAATGGCAATCTTACTGACAGGCAAGGTTAGGCTAAAGATCAGGATGCCGATAAACCCAATTAACATTCCTTTGCTTTCTTTGTTCACCGTCGCCCTTTATAAATTAGTCAATCTATTGTATTAATAAAGCGGGCTTGACGGGATCTAATATACAAATTCTGCTGAAGAAGGCGCCCACCTTTATCATTGCCTCATGACTACCACTCGATTCTGCTTAGTGCGCCATGGTGAAACCGACTGGAATGTCGCACGTCGACTTCAAGGTCATACCGATATTGATCTGAATACTCATGGGGTAAAACAAGCCCAACAGATGGCTAAAGCTCTCAAGGGAATCAATCTGCAGTTTGACGTCCTCTATACAAGCGACCTTATACGAGCAGTCAAAACTGCTAAAGCCATCGAAGAAATATTTGGGGTGAATGCAATTACTGCTGAAGCACTAAGAGAACGTCATTTGGGAGCGCTTCAAGGGCGCACCATAATCGATGCGCCAAATCTTGAGCCCGAACTATGGAATATCCATCTGAGTAGAAATATAGAGCATGACTTACGTGGTGGCGAAAGCATCAAACGATTTGCAGAGCGCATTCACAGAGGGCTTGAAACAATTCGCATGCAACACCTGGGTAAAACGATTTTGCTGGTCAGTCACGGTGGCGTCATAGAGATGATGTATCGACTAGCAAGCAATCAAGCCTTAGAAGCAGAAAGGACTGTATCTGTGCCGAATGCCTCGCTCAACTGGATTAGCCATGATGGATATTCGTGGAAAGTAGATCGCTGGGCAGATACCAGTCATTTAGCAAGCTTAGCGCTCGATAATGTAGATCTTTAGGTCTTGCAACTGAAATCGCCTATGATGAGCTCATGAGATTCATTAAAACAATACAGCTCTCTTTGCTATTGGCAGCATTCTCAATGCCAATTTATGCCGCTGAAAATGTACCTGATGGCATCCCTGATCGCATCGTCGGAGACATTGGGGCTGCAGTCTACACCTCTAACCTACACATCGGAACCGAAGGTACCCAATCCATTGTGATGCCTTATGCTTTTTTTGATTACCAACGATTCTTTGTTCGCATCGATGAAGTTGGTATCAAGACTTTTAAAATGGGTTATGGCTATTTTGAGGTCATCGGAAAAATTAATTTAGATTCCTATAAAGTGAAGTCACCAATCAATGGCAACTCTATTAATCGTAGCGATCCAATTCCCTTGGGATTAGGCACTTTTCAAGAAACACCCATTGGTGGTTTTTTTGTGAACGCCTATCATGACTTTGGAAAATCTAAGGGGGCGCTTTATGAGTTTCTCTACTTCGCTGAAATTGAAACATATAAAAAAGTGGTTGTGTATCCACAAATTGGGGTGGAACGCCAATCAAGTCAATATGCCAACTATTACTATGGCATCAATCCTGGAGAGTCTTCACTTACAGGCTACAACGCTTACAGCGCCCCAGCAACTAATAATGTATTAGCAGGCTTGCTGGTGGAAATCCCCGTGGTCGATAACTGGTATGTCAATATTTATGGCAAACGGAAGTGGATGGGTGGCGGAATTAATAACAGCCCAGTGATGAACCGCTCATTTCAAGATAATATTTTTGCAGCTCTAGCGTATCGCTTTAAATAGTCTACCAAGGTAAAGCTGGAAGGAGAGGCTTAAGACCAGCTTTTTGTATTGTTGGTGCAGCCTTTGGCGAAGCTAAATATGCAATTAAATCTCTCGATGCAACCTGACTATTCACATTACTAGTAATGCCCGCTGAAAACAAAACTGTCTGCTGCACTTCTGGTGGAATCTCACCAATGAAATCAATCCCTTGTATGGGAATCATTTCGCTAACCTGCTGAAAGCCTAACTCAGCGTCTCCTCTAGCAATCACTGTGCCTACACGCTCGCTGTAAATTTTCTTTGCCGTCTTACTCATCTGCTCTGCAATGCCCAGCCTTGGAAATAATTCTGCAGATAAATAGGTTCCGCTAGCGCTAGCAGAATATGCCACAGACTTTGCATTCAGTAAGGCTTGCTTCAGTGCGGGGACAGTACTGATATCGGGCCTTGGCGAACCCACCCGAACTGCAGCGCCAATCACGGAGGCAACCAAATCGACCCTACTTCCTGACTGTACTGCCCCACTCTGAATGAAGCGCTCTAATGCAGGCGCCGCCAAAATCAAAACATCAAATTTTTCATCTCGGGAGAGTCTTGAAGGAATGGAGTCAGGCGCACTTCCCATCGAAGAGCCATACGAGATGATGACTTTATTAGAAGATTGTTTTTCATACTCGGGCACTAGATCTTTGAGGGCTTCTGCAAAAGCACCCGAAGTAATGACCTTTATCTCTGCAGCAAATGAGGGACTTACAAAAAATACAGCCGCAAGAAAAATGAAGGTCGTGACTCTAAGTGAGTGAATAATTTTCATTTTTTAGTGAATGTTAGATCAGAGCAAGATAAGAAATATAGTAACAGCTTAGTTTCTTCAAATGACTTCCAAAACCTTACTTAAAGAGTTACCCTCAAAATTTGGTCGCTCGCCAATTTCCTCGAATGGATGCCCAAGACGATTTACCCAAAATACGTCATACCCATACCATTTAGCTGCTAGTGCATCCCAAGCATTGCTTGATACAAATAAGACTTCCTCTTTTTTTACTGTAAATGATTTGAGTAGCAACTCATATGCCTGGGGGGCGGTCTTAAATAAACGTACCTCTTCAATCGTGACCACTTTATCTAAATACAGCTTAAGGCCATTACTTTCTACTACTGTAGCGAGCATCTCTCTACTGCCATTAGACAGAATTGCAGTAGAGGTGCCACGTTTTTTTATTTCTTTAAGAACCATCAAGCTATCTTCAAAACTACTGAGCTTGGCATATTGATCCATTAACTGCTTTTCTGTTGATGCAGTCAGCTCTAATCCTAATCGCTTACAGACATAGCGCAATGAGCGAATGGTTAGATCCCAAAATGGCAAATAGTGTTTACTACCAACGGCACTAGGGTCGCTCATAGTGACAAGACGGGTGTAATCAATTTGCCGATCGCGCCACATCAATGACAGCGTTTGACCATGTCCAGGAAACAATGCTTCTGCCAATTCTCCCATGGAGTAAACGTCAAATAACGTTCCGTAGGCATCGAATGCAATTAGCTTATACATGTCACCCCTTGAATTGATTATTTTTTATTATCGCTCGGTACTAAGGAATGGCATCGACTAAAACCAAAGATATGAATTCTTTGACTATATCGGCTATCTGTAGCCCAGCACGTCGTCATGAGTTCTTTTTTGGCCCTCTACGAATCGTTTACTACATATCCCCGACCCACTATGACTAGCTTCTTTTCTTGCGTCTACCTGCATTTGATACATCGCCTCAAAACAATCTCTTCGATTCACGAACTCAAAAGCTTTTGTATGCGTTTGCTTGCCTTTATAAAAGTAGAAAAAATCTAAAGTCCAATACTGATCGCCCTTAATGCCCGTATTCGTAGATTCTGAGAGTTGTGCAGGAGGGTGACTGACGCATGCACTTAACAAAAATATAAAATAGATAAGGAAAAGCTTATACAGGTTCAAACGATCACCTATTGAGTAACTCTATTTTCCAAGTTTATAGAAGTTTATGGTTTATCGTTTTGAACGACAAAATAATCCAACCATCACCAATGCCGCCAATATTTCAGCAAGAAGAAATCCGAAGACATCATTTGGGGCAATACCTACAAAAGTATTTGTGAGACTTCTTGCCACAGCAACTGCTGGATTCGCAAAGAAGGTTGAGGAAGCAAACCAATACCCTGCAGTGACAGTTAAGGCAACAAGCATGGGCACTCGATCTTTTGCCTCTTGATCGCCAATACGAATTACTGAAAGCAATACGAGAGTTGATACAAACTCACTAATCCAAATACCTAAGCCAGTTCTGACTTTGGTTGATTCTTGAATGATAGGAAGACTAAACATCAAATGCATTAGCCATATTCCAGCAATAGCACCAGTGAACTGACAGCCCCAATAAGCCAACATCTTTTTGAAATCAAGATGTCCTAGCCTCCAAAACATCAGGCTCACGACTGGATTGAAATGAGCGCCTGAGATGGGGCCCAGTAACACAATCAAAGCATAAAGTCCTGCTCCAGTAGCAATACTATTTCCAAGCAAAGCAACTGCGGCATTTCCAGCGCCCAAAGATTCGCCCATCAGGCCAGACCCTGCCACTATTGCTAACAATAGGGCTGTGCCAATAAACTCACTGATATAGCTTCTCATGCTTTTGTATGAATCTCTTTTAGGCTCATTGAATCCAATTTATCTAATGGCATCGCAGCAAGAATATCAATACGCTTCTGAAGTCCGTTCATCACATTAACAAAAGCTGCCTTTTTCTCCAAGTCAGTACCTTGCACTTGTGATGGGTCAGGAAAGCCCCAATGCGCTGTTGCAGGATTACCAGGCCAAAATGGACATTGCTCACCAGCCGCATTGTCACAAACAGTGATAATGAAATCCATCTTCGGCGCATTAGGCTCTCCGAATACATCCCAGCTCTTAGACTTTAATTTTGCTGGATCCATGCCCATCTCCAATGCCAACTCCCTAGCAATAGGATTAACAGATGTGCCCGGGGTCGAGCCAGCAGAAAAACCAATAAGCTTGCCACTGGGATGAGTCGAGGCAAGCGCCTCGCCTAAAATTGAGCGCGCAGAATTATGCGTACAGAGAAAGAGAATGTTGTATTGCTTCATTGCTTGTCTTTAGTTAATTAGTAGTTAGCTTTTTTAGTGATCGATGACGCTCAAACCATAGCTAGTGGTGTGGGGACTTGAATATCAGCAAGCTTGATATAAAACCGTAGTCTTTTCATTTGCAGCTCACCTTTCTTTTCTTGGGGGCCTCACAAGACTTGCCACCACAGCAGTTTTCCAACAAAAAGTCGCTTAAGGTATTTACTAAGTTCGTATTAGGTCGGTAGATTAAATTTCTACTTTGGCGCTCAACTACCAAAAGATTGGCATTCACCAATTCTTTTAAGTGAAAACTCAAAGTTGCATTAGGGATGCCTAACTTCTCAATAATTTGACTGGGCGTTAAACCAATATCCCCTTTTTGAACAATCAAGCGAAATACATTAAGACGGCTTTCTTGTCCGAGTGCAACAAATGCCTCAACAGCTTCTATATTTTTCATGTTTCTATAATAATGGAAATATATGACAAAGAGGTTACATAATTTTTCGCCTAATACCCATATTCATAAAATTTAGAATTTGCTAGGAAGGCTGCTTGGGGGCCTAGGATATCTAAGCCTAGTGGCTCTTCAAATAATCAATTACCCAGGCTGGATCACTATCACTTGGGAAAATTGGATAGTGAACAGCTTCAATCACACCATGATTAGCAATTAATGTAACCCGCTTCAATAAAATCATCCCTGATGTTGCAAAGGTTGGCATATTTAATGCCTTTTGAAATTGATAGTTCACATCACTGACAACCGGAAATGGCAGATGCAGTCTATCGGCCATTTCTTTTTGATATTCAGTGGATTGAACGCTCAAACCTACAAGCTCCGCACCTAATGCTTGAAGCTCTTGATAGTGATCTCTAAATGAGCAACTTTGCGGCGTACAGCCTCTTGCCCCAGGAATTTGATCCCAGCCATCAGGTAAAGCAACATTCGGCCGCCCTGTCATCGGATAACAATAGATAACTAATTTGCCTTTGATATCACCAAAATGAATAGCCTTACCATTGGTGGCATTTAAGGAAATCTTGGGTAATTTCATTCCCTTCAAATGATTGGTCGAGCCATCGTCTTGAGGAATTGGCAGACCTGCAGGAAGTTCATTGAAGTTTGTCATAGATCTAGGATAGTCAATGCAATACTTTCAGCAACGCTGTTATTCAAACTAATGCATCTGGCACTAATCATTCTCTTTAAGCATATTGACACGACTAATAATCCAGCAAGCTCCAGCAATCAAGATAATAGCCCCGCTCTCATAGAGCAGGATTGAAGGGTTTCCATCTTTGCCCTGAAGGATAATTAATCTACTCAATGCAGTCATTGCAATAAATAAAGGGATTGTTATAGGAATACGATGGCTAGAATAAAAGGCTGCTAGCATCCCAAGTACCTCGGCATAAATAAACATCAGCAATAGATCTTGTAGCTCAACACGACGGCTACTAATAAGGGAAAAAACCTCTTGGCCCATTGCTGCAATAGTAAAAATCGCAATAGTAATTAAAAATAATTTTTCAACAAAGCCAATGATATTTTTAACGTTCATACGCTGACCTTTTTAATTTGGAATTCAATTTTAAATACGCCCCGATATGTGCGGGGTATATCTCACTTTACTTTCTAGCCTTATATTTTTGTATAGCCTCTTTTAAATCTGAATATTCCTCGCATCCAAATGTACAGACTTTATCTAATCTTGCCAATAATGCCTCAGCGCCTGATAAGTCATTGTTAATTAACTTTAGCTTGCCGTAATACTCAAGAGCACCGCGATGATTTGGGTCTATTTTCAGGGCGGCTTGATAATACTTTTCAGCCCCAACTAAGTCCGGCGTCTGTTTCTTGCGAAGGCTGTAACCCAACAAATTATTCCAATCAGCAGAACTTGTTTCATTGGCAGCCTGTAATTGTTTTATTGCCTGATCATATTTTTCAGCTTTAATGCTTGCCCTTGACTCTGTTAGCCAAGCCGGGTCTGACTTAATAGGTGCAGTATCTGCAGCTTGTGATAGTCCAACCATGGAAATGAACCATAGTGCCGCTAGAAATATTTTTTTCATTTGAAAGCCTATAAGTTAGAGAATCTTTTTTGCTGATTATTTAATTACCACTTAAATAGCATGCGTATGAAAACACTAAAACCACCCAAAGGTGGCTTTAGTGTTTCTTAGCGGCTCCAAGCAGAATCGATCGAAGCCTTGAATGCTCTACCTTACTTAATTAGACCGCAGGCAATTCTGGGGCCTGAGTTACCCGCTGGCTGTGATTTGTAATCATCAGGGTCGCGATGAACAACAACTGATCTTCCCAATATTCCAGTAGGACCACTATTAACTGCAAACCCACTTAACTTTGCCGAATACACTGCATTGCCATTGGCGTCCGATTTAATATTTGGCATATCTCCAGCATGATTTGAGCCGCTTCCAGGCATACCATGTGACTTTGTGTCTGGATTAAAGTGTCCGCCTGCACTGGTTGCATCAGGAGCAGAGCAATCTCCTTTTTCATGAACATGAAATCCTTGCTCAGCATTTGGCTTTAATCCGGAAAAGTTCCCGGTTACCAAAACATCATGTCCTTGCCAAACAAAGTTAACCGTACCTTTTGTATTTGATCCAGAACGTGAATCCAGGGTGGCCGATGCTTTTTGGCCGGTTCCATGCTCCATGGATTGGCAAGCCACCAAAGACATAACAGCAAGCGCGCCCATTGTTAAAGAAATCCCTTTAATCATTACCTGTCTCCTTTTGTTTATATTGCTGCAAGCTAGATCTTGCCTGATTCTCACAAAAATACCATTAAATCAAAAAAGACCTCTTTCAAAGTAGTCTTATTAATTCATTTATTTAAGGGTGGACGGTATCAAACTCTGTCCTCAGGGCTTGGGACTGGGATAAATCGCATGGGAAAGATGTTCTCCGTTTTTATTCACCTTCACCAAAACCATATCACCCACCCCAACTACTTTGCCAGTGAAGGCCTGAATATTGACATGGTGTGTTACCAGAATGAGTGGCGCCTTAGATTGCCTAGACAGCTCGCTTTTAATGAGCTCCTCCAATTCTTTGGTTTGCTTCTTTTCTAGGCTCATATTGTCAAAAAATGAGCCGAGTGATGGTTCAATTTTTATTGGACCTTTATTAAGAAGGGTTGCTGTATCCAAACATCTGCACCATGGACTGCTAAACACGTCTGCCTTTTGAATACCTTGGCTAGCTAACCACACCCCTATTGCCTTAGCTTGTCTTTTACCGTAATCATCTAAGTTACGCTGAGTGGAACACTGGCCAATGACATACCCAGTAGGATCTCCATAGCCAGGAGCATCGGCGTGCCTCATTAACAGCACATGCTGACCATCCTGCAAATCATTTGCCAGAGCAGCCATTACTTGCTGAGCAATACAAAGACTGCTCAGTAAAATAATGCATGTAGTAATGGTTCGATTAATACGATTCATAAAAATTTTGTCATTTTGCAAGTCAGCCATACCATCCTAATCGATGACCATCAATCCTGCCAGACCAAAAGATAATGCCCCGCATAAAGCGGGGCATTATTGAGTTCTTGGTAACCCGGATCGGAATCAGCGAGAGCCAAGGATCTCTAATCCAGCTTAACCACTCTTTAGAGCTTTTTCTAGACAGGCAGATAAATGCTCATAATGCTTAATCGCTTTTGTCGTAGGAATCACAAATTTTTTGCGCCCATCAGTCTTATCTTCATTGAGCTTTACATAACCCATGGCGACTAAATTCTTAATACGTCCGTGGAGCGTCGCTTGTGAGCCTAGCTCACTTAAGGAAATTAAATCGCCCACCAAAAGCTCCTTGCCTTGAGTGGCAGCCAAGGTAATCTTGTTCAGAAGTTGCTCTTCGGTTGCATCTAGTTTCTTGCCTGGATTCATATGATCAAGGCCATCTAAGCAATTTAAAAAACGAATATAGGCTGAAGGGTTAATAGCTTTCATAATCTCAATTCTACCCCCCCCGAAGGGTAAACACCACTATGCTATGCACCAATTAAATTCATAATCATTTAATGCCTATTTTCAAGGCTTCTAGCCAATTTCTCTTCGAAATCATCCTTAGCGCCGCTCTGTATATGGCATTCTTTTATTTCAATCAAGCCATCACGGCACCACTTGAAGATGCCAGGGGGGTTAATTGGATTTTTCTCCCTGCAGGCATTCGTATTTTTATCACTCTAATATTAGATTACTCTGGCGCTATTGGCCTAGCCATTGCTTCACTCTTAATTAACTACATTGGTTTTTATGAATACGGTATAACTTCTACAGTTGGTATTGCGATTATTTGCGGAGTAGCGCCTCTACTAGGTAGGCACTTTGTCATTCGCAACCTCAAAGTTCAGCCCGATCTTAGTAACATTTCATTAAGACAGCTCTTGGTGATAATCGTTGCATATTCATTCCTGAGTTCAGGCCTACATCAACTTTGGTTTGTGATAATGGGTCTAGATTCTGGCAGTTGGAATCATTTCATTGCCATGTTCTGCGGAGATATTGCAGGCTCAATATTGTTTGTGGCCATTATTAAATATGGAATTGACTTAGTTAAAGGAAGGCTGGGCAGAGATAACTTGATTGAGTAGCACCCTTTTAAAGAACGCTTCATGCTGGAGATAATCTAAGATTTCTGACTAAGTCTTATTTGGCAGGGGCCGAAGTTGGCTTACCTTTTTCCAAGATCACGGTTGCCAATAATTTGGTGATTCCTTTAGCCGTATTCTTTGCAGCATGCACTTTACCGCCTTCAATAATAAAACCATCGCCTTCTTTCAAAGAGGCCATCGGTTTTCCTTCAACCATTAAATCTACAGAACCCTCTAATATATAGCCCACTAATTCGCCAGGATGGGTATGAGGAACTTCAGCGGCGCCAGCTGGAAACTCAACAATCTGCAAAGTGGCCTCTCTTCCGGTGCTACCCACATCCGATTTTTGAAGTACCGTATGTTTTGGTCGCAACTCGTCAGTCTGCGTCTGCGCGAACGCAAAGTGGGCCATAAAAAAACTGATCGACAAACCCAGCCCAAGCCATTTTGCTAGTTTCATTTTCGGTCCCTATTAAATTGATGTAAATATCGTATCGTAAACCGATTCTATGTGAGGATATATGAGACTACTAGGCCCTAGAATAGCTAATCTTTGGGGGCGTATTGCATCTCACCATTACCAAATGACCAGTTTTCTTTATTCACCTCAATCAAATTGATGACAATGTCCTGAGGTCTAACTTTAAGTCTTTCAACCAAGCCTTCACATATGGCTTTGTAGAACTTTTTTTTCAGCTCAGTAGTTCTACCCTCATTTAAAGTCACCTGAATAAAAATAATGTCTTCAGAATACTCAATGCCTAGATAACTTTTAGGTGCGATTAGCTCTTGACTTTCGTGCTTAGTAATAACTTGAAACTTATCATCTTTAGGCACATTAATATGCGCCGTCATCACTTGATAAACAATTTCGCCTACTTGTTGGGCAAAACCTTCTGGATGTTTTTTACTTAAATCGATTCTGACAAATGGCATCTAAATATCTCCTTGATTTTTATTTCTTGAGCCGCTCATTACTTGGAAAAAGATTCTTTCTGGACTCTTCATCAACTTCTGTCTTGAAAGTAAATTTAGTCTTAATAGCTTCAACAGCCTGAGCGCTTGGCTTGGCGTTAATTTCATCTAACAATCGCTTCACACTAGGCAACTTTTCCCAAGCACCTTCGCCCAATACAAAAGGAATTACCCTAGCCCAGCCCCAAACAGACATATCCACAATACTGTATTCACTGAGCATATAAGGCTGTTTAGATAGGCGCTCTTCAATTAATAACCAGTGACGCCATGCTTCAAAGTCATAGCGATTGACCGCATATTCTTTTGGCTCTGGAGCAAAGTGTTTGAAGTGAACAGCTTGCCCACAATACGGTCCAATGCCGGTAGCAACAAACATAAGCCATGAATGCAGCTCAGCATGTGCTTGTGGGGTATTTGCTGGCATGAACTTGCCGATCTTTTCGCCTAAGTACAGCATGATGGCATTGCTATCAAACACCTTAATATCGCCATCAACTAAAGCAGGCGTCTTTCCATTGGGATTGATTGCTCTAAACTCTGGTTTGTGTTGATCGCCCTTGCGGGTATCGGTCACAATAATTTCGTAAGGCGTATTGGTCTCTTCTAAATACAGAGCTACTTTCGCTGGATTGGGTGATGGGTGATAGTAGAGCTTAAGCATTTTTTATTCCTAGAAGTCAGTCTCTTTTAATAATACCCACAAATGAAAAACCGCCCGAAGGTGGTCTTTGTGTTTCTTGGTGGCTTGAGGTGGAATCGATCGGGGCTGAGGATATCTAATCTAGTAAAAGCCTATAGGGCGTCATCTTGGATTTCACAAAACCTTTCTTTTGATAAAAAGACTGGGCTTTAGTATTTTCAATATCAGTTAATAGAGTAATTCGCTTACAGCACTCTTTTTTGGCTTCGCTAATCGCATAGTCGATTAATTGAGAACCAATGCTCTCGCCTCTGGATGTAGATTGAACAACCATATCTTCAAGAATTCCTACTTTGGAGCCTAGAGCAGTTGATTCTGTAAACAGTAGGTTAATCATTCCTAATATTTTTTCATCATCTCTAGCAACCAAAACAATGCCAATCTTTGGATCCAGAATGATTTTACTAAGGGCTTTTCTTTGAGCTTCTGAATTAGGCTCGAACTCTGCCTCTTGCTCAAACAGGGTCTTTAACAACTCAACGAGTTCGGGAACATCAGAGTGGATAGCCTTAGTTAATTTCATTGGTCAATTTTAATGGGCTTGTGATCCTAACTAACGGAACCTCATCCGCCAGACCAAATAAAAATAGCTCAACAAGTGGGCTATTCAGTTTCTTGGTGGCTCGGGGCCGAATCGACCAAGACCTCAGGAGATTCTCACCCTACATCTAGACTACTTCCAGCTAAGGTTCAATTTCTTATGCGAAGCGGCGCAATCTCTCAAATAAAGATTAATGAGGCTTTGGTAAGGAATGCCCACCTCTTCTGATACAGATTTGAAGTAGCTCACTGAATCCTCATCCAATCTAATAGTTATGGGCTTCTTGAGCATGGAAGCATATGGATTTTTACGGGCTTTTGAGAAATCATATTCTTTACGCATCTTCATCACCTTTAATAAGCTTTTGACTCTTTAGGGGTTGCCTTACGAGGCCCCAATTCAAATATCAGTGAAGTCATATGTACAAGTACAAATAATAATTTAATGTAGCAAGTCCGCCCGACCAAAAGAAAATGCCCCGCACGAAGCAGGGCATTATTTGAGTTTGGTGGCCCGGGGTGGAATCGAACCACCGACACAAGGATTTTCAAATATCCTCCGATAGACCGCTTTCGCTTTGATTTCAAGGGCTTGAGTCACCAGTTGGTACTTTCTAGAAAATAGTGCGCATAGTATTTTGACAATAAAAAACTACTTTAAGTTTTCACAAAAAGTGGTCAAGCCCGTAGGAGCCGGCAATCAGAACTAATTATTAGAATTTATGATTTCTTCATTAGAAATGGGGGAATATGACTATCTACTGGAGCCACCACATATCTTGTTGGCATGATTGAGGGGGCTTGGCTCATGGCATTTAAATCAACGTTTAATGCTTGAGCATAAACATTAGAGTAGCTCATGATCTTTTCTAGATTACTTTCAAAAGCAAAAAGATTGCCGTTCTCAATATGAACCAATTGGGCGACGCTGATTCCACATTGTTTAGATATATGCTGAAGATTTGCTCGCTGTGCTTCCCGCGAACTTCGCAATAGCTTACCTATTTGCTTGGCAGAACGAATATCGCATAAGGACATGGCGCACCAAAATAAAGAATAGATGTATATCTTATATGGAATTCAATCACTTATGCAACTAAGGGATAACACTAATATTTGGTTACAAGAAGCTAAATTTAGAATCTTTTTAAAAAATAGCCTAGTCAGCGTCGTTTTAAACGACATTGACCTTCGCGGGGATACATATTCTTTAGATCAATACAGCATCAAAACGATGAAGCCAACGAATAAAGCTACGAAAATACCAATTGCAACTATTCGAGTAAATTCCCCGATTCGCGACCATACAGATTGCGGTTGATTTGAATGGTAGATGGCACTGGCTCGCTCTCTCTGCTTAACGCGATTTTGGTACTCTTTAAGCCACTGCTCATCGACGCCAGCTAGAAATACCAGCGCATCATCTGGACTGTAGTTAATAGACTCTTGGTATTCTCTCAAGGTCAGACGGGGTAGACCCTTCGATGTCAAAATCAGATTTGCTTTTTGCCAATCATCACATAACTTAGATACGGCTATAGCTCTCTCACTATGACTTTGATTGTCTAGCTCGAGTTGCTTTAGGTGCTGTTCTTTGAAAGCGTGACTTTCATCCATAAGAAACTCTAATACCAAATGACTGAATTAGTCTATTTTTAAGAGTGGGGCTTAAATCGACACTTGACTGGCACGGGGATGACAAATCCCCCATTAATAACTGTCCTTTTAAAGGACGATTCCAGTCGGGGAGAATTTGGAAAACCAAGGGGAAATGGTGCCAAACCGCGGCCTACACTAGAGATTCTACGGACCACTTCTAATGTTCGGAGAATTCTTGGTGGCCCGGGGCGGAATCTAACCAGGGCCGAGGATGTCTAATCCAATTGCCGACATACCCAAAGCAGTCACGCTAAGGGTATTTACCCTCTTTTATTTAGTGATAATGATTCTCAATAAGGTATACAATGAGAATCATTCTTATTTGATAAAGATCTCATTTTATGAAAAACACTATTACTTACGCCTTATTTTGTTTAATGGTTGGGGTTGCTACCTTGGTGAGCGCTAACCAGTCAGAAATCACCATCAAGATTCAAAAGGGGCGCTTCTCACCTTCCCAAATTGAAATCCCAGCAGACACCAAAGTAAGACTGGTGATTCAGAATCTGGATGACACCCCAGAAGAGTTTGAAAGCTACGATCTAAACCGAGAAGTTCTGATTAAAGCGAACAGTAGTGCCTCCTTTTATATTGGCCCACTTTCACCAGGGCGCTATAAGTTTGAAGGTGAATTTAGTCCAGAAACTGCTCAAGGTGTGGTCATTGTTAAATGAAAAGAATTGTCATACCGCTTGTTCAATGGATAGTGGCATCTATCTTTTTGTTAACCGCTACGTTTACATATGCTGGTGAATATCTCAGTGGGCCAGCTGACTACATTTATAGCCCAAGAGTTGAGGAAGGTGAGCGAGAGATTGACACCAAATTTGGCACCCAAAAGCCTAGAAGCGGAGAAGACTCCAGGCAGTCAGGCGCCTCTATCGGCTTTGGTTATGGTGTCACTTCTTGGTGGTTTACCGAAATATATGGAAAAAATACTTGGGACGGCAATAACTCTCAATTTGATGCTATTGAGTGGGAAAATAAATTTCAACTGACTGAGACTGGAAAATATTTTGTAGATGTGGGGTTCTTAATTGAATTAGAGCGCCCGCAAAATCGAAATGAAGGGTATGAGGCTAAGTATGGTTTTTTATTGCAAAAGGATTGGAATAAGTGGCAGGCAAACCTAAACCTACTAATGCAAGGTCATTACACTGGCACCGAAAATCAAGGCACCTATTTTGGCTATCAGGGGCAAGTGAAGTATCGCCTTCAACCCGAGCTTCAGCTGGGAGCACAACTGTTTTCTTGGCTTGGACAACTGAATAATTGGAACACGAATCAACAACAGCAAACCAGTGTCGGACCAGCCATATTTGGGAAAACCAAACTTGGTCGAAAAGAAGCACTTGTCTATAACCTTGCCTATCTTTGGGGAACAACTACCGCATCCCCAAAAAACACAATACGTATGCAGGTTGAGTATGAGTTCTAATGAGCGACGCTTGACCAACGCAGGGATGTGAAATTCCCTTTCGCCCAATCGTCCATTTAAAGGACGATTGTTAATTGGTTTTTTATAAAACGGTCTAATTCAAATTCAATACAACTCAGAATTTAACTTAGGCAGACAAACTAAATCTTCATGTAATTCAATAGCTTATGTTACGCTACTTAAAATGAAGCCTCCTATATTAAAATAGTTGTTTACCAACTTATACCCGTCAATAGGAGCTCGCATGAAGAATAGTCGTCGCCAGTTTATGATTTTATCTGCCGCTGGTGCCTGTGCATTGGCAATAAATAGTAATGTTCAAGCCCAAGCTATGGTTGCTGAAACTGATCCACAAGCCGTAGCCTTGGGTTATAAGTCAGACGCCTCTAAAGTAGATAAAGCCAAGTTCGCAAAATATGCCGCCCCACAGGCCTGCAATAATTGCGCCTTATATCAAGGTGCCGCAGGTTCTGCTGCAGGTGGTTGCGCCCTGTTCGCTGGCAAACAAGTTTCAAGCAAGGGTTGGTGTTCTGCTTACGCTGCGAAGAAGGCTTAAGAAATTAGCACTCACTAGAAGGCTGCTTAGGCAGCCTTTCTTTTTAAAAAAAATTAAAGACCGCGCTCTGAAAAAGCAAAAAGAGCATCCATATTGGGAGCCTGGGCTCAAAAGACGCGCAACCTTATTTTTTAAAAACGTCTCTTATTGGCCATTCTTTGCCACCTAACCATGACCAAGTTGCCATTTTTGAGTGCCCATTAAAAACCACATGACCGTCACGTAACCGGACACTCCGCAGTCGGGCCAAACCGACACCTGATCACCAGGGTTCAAATTTCAACTGAGTCGCCCATAGTCACCCAGGATCCGTCACGCCCTATTACAAGGTAGGTTCCTCGATAGCCAAGCTAGATCATGATCAGATCAATAGATCGCAATTGACCAGCCTGAAACAGTAATGGAAACAACAATAAATCGAGAGATTTGGCCTGCCCAGCACGATTCGAACGTGCGACCTACGCCTTAGAAGCTTAAAAAATGAGCTAAAACAATAGCTTAGACAATGACATAAGCCCGACAAGATCAGGTGTTCGATCGGCACCGAGATCTGTGGTTCGGAGTGGAATTGACTATGTGGTGTGTGGCATCCGCAGATGTGGAGTCGGTTAAACCGACAGTAAAGTATGAGGACCGCTCTAAGGTGGTTTTGGTGTTTCTTGGTGGCCCGGGGCGTAATCGACCAGGGCCTGAGATGTCTAATCCTAATTCAAGCCACCTCTCTCTTCAATCTCTCTTGCCATCTCTAGGCTATTTGAATCCTCGGCATTCCCCCTTAGATCATCAATAACACCTTGGCGATCTCTGGCAGGACGATTTTGACTGACCTTCCACTTCGCTTCAATTTTTTCAACTAATAACTCAACTCCCACAATATTTGCCAACATCGTTTCAATGTAATCTTTTGGAGCATCTGTAACAGCCCACGGATCTTTTCTGCTTGACTCCATTTTCTCCGTAAGAATCTTCACAATTTGATGTTTATCCGCTTCATCTTGGATAGCCGATAGCGTTCCATTGATGTGAACGCTTAAATAGTTATAGGTAGGAACAACTTTATGAGTTTCTTTCTTTGTGGGGTATGAAGATGGGCTGATATAAGTTTCGTATCCAGAAAAGACTAACAATACTTTTTGTTTTTTCTCGCCAATTTTCCATATTGGATTTGCTTTGGCTGTGTGTGAAATTAACTTGCTCCCAACAGCTATGTTTCCATTGGGCGCCATAAAAGGGAGGTGGTTTCCAACCAGATCTCCATCAACATTGGCAACCATTAGTCCAAGAGGGTGAGTTTTAATAAATTGAGAGATCTTCTCTAAATCAGTCTCAAGAAAATGCGAAGGGATATACATCTTCTAATTAAAACATTTATTGATTAAAAATCAATTCCAAACTAAACAAAAAACCACCCGAAGGTGGTTTTGATGTTTCTTGGTAGCCCGGGGCGGAATCGATCTGGGCTGAGGATATTTGATCCTACTTAATAAGTGAGCCTAGCAACATACGCGTAAAGTGGAATTCCCAAGATGATATTGAAAGGGAAGGTAATTCCCAATGACATCCCCATATATAAAGCGGGATTTACTTCAGGAAGTGCGTGCCTTAATACTGCTGGAACAGCAATGTAAGAAGCGCTGGCAGCAAGCACCATCAACAAAACGGTATCGCCCAATGGCAAGCCTACTAATTTACATAGTCCTAATGCGATAGAGGCGTGAACCAAAGGTGCGCCAATTGCATAAAACAAAGTAATGGGCGGCTTACCTTTCAATCCCTCAAAGTTCTTAGCAGCCATCAAGCCCATATCAAGCAGGAAGAAGGCGAGCATTCCTTTGAATAAGTCGATTGAAAATGGAGCCATTATTTTTTGGCCAGCATCACCACTGACTAAACCAACGATCATTGAACCCAGCAGCAAAAGTTGTGCGCCATCAGTAAATGATTCGTGAAGAATCTTGGACATACCCACAGACTGCTGTGAGTTTGCAGCTGATGCCCTCGCTTTGTTTGCCAATAAGATTGCCAGAATAATTGCTGGGGATTCCATCAAAGCCATTGCGGCGGCCATATGTCCACCAAAGGCAATGCCATATTGATCAAGCGCTTGGGTTGCAGTAATAAAAGTAACCGCGCTCACCGAACCATAAGTAGCAGCAATAGCGGCAGCATCGTAGTTATTGAGCTTAGATCTGAGAACTAAATAGCCCATCAACGGAATGATGATTGCTAGAAATATTGCTAAGCCAAGGGCCAAGCCAATCTCAAGCGTAAAGCCTGATTTATGAAGTGCAAAACCGCCCTTTAAACCTAAAGCCATTAAAAGATATAACGATAAAAATCTAGCAATAGGCTGAGGAATTTCTAGATTGGATTTCACAGCACCAGCAAAAGCACCAAAGACAAAGAAGAGAATTGCTGGATCTAAAAAATTACTCATATCAACATATTAGGTAATTTTGGAACTTCTTGTATTAGCCCCATATAGCCTGAGGACTAAATGAAAAAACCACCCGAAGGTGGTTTAGGTATTTCTTGGTGGCCCGGGGCGGAATCGACCAGGGCTAAGGAGGCCAGACTCTAGCTCTAGACTGACCCCTACTTTATTCGTAGTGAGTCCACATTCTTAAGATTCGAACCGTCTTCTCCTTGCGCAAAATTTCATAAACTAAGCGATGTTGAATATTAATTCTGCGTGAGTAAGATCCTTTTAAATCACCAACTAACTTCTCATAAGGCGGTGGGTTTTGGAGTGGGTCTACTTCTAAAATATCCAATAAAGCCTGGGCTTTATCTTTAAGGCCTGCGGCAGATAGTTTTTTAGCATCCTTAATGGCATATTTGGAATAAGCTAAATTCCAAGTCACCACTTCAATGCCCTTTTACTTTTAGTAATAGGCTCAGCCATTGACTCTTTAATTGACTCACGCATTCCTGGAATGGCCAATAGATAAAGCGTCTCCTGAATAGCGCTCCAATCTTCTTCAGAAACTAAAACAGCATTTGCTCGCTTACCAGAAATGACTACTGGCTTGTGTGACTCTGCCGCTTGATCAATCAAACGGTAGAGGCCTGCTCGAGCTTCACTTGCGGTTAATGTGGTCATGATTTCACTCCTTTTCAATATAGTACGCAAAAGCGTACGCTTTGTCAAGTGGCCATCTCATCCACCCGACCAAAAGAAAATGCCCCCGCACAAAGCAGGGCATTATTTGAGTTTGGTGGCCCGGGGCGGAATCGACCAAGGCCACATAAAAATCCCCATTAGGGATTTTTAATTACTTATATTTATTCTGATTAGATTTTTTAACTTGATCTTGATTCGAAACTTGCTGATTGGCTGCTGCTTCGCACCTTTCTTTACCCCTGAAATAAGTTATTGAACCGCCCCTGTTTATATACTCAATGGTTGTTTGCATAACTCTATCTCCCTGCTTAACTTCACCAGATATCTTATAGGGCTCGTGAATAAGGTCTAGGCCATTAATGACATCGCCTGGGCTCCGATCTTCTTTGCAACCGCCAACATACTTACCTAAAAAAACATCTGGTATGTACCACTTATTTTCGTCTTCAATTCTCTTCGCTTCTTTGATTTTATATTTTTCTCTTGATGCTTTATCGCACGGCATAACACCGAATTCGCCCATAGGTATTGAGCCTTTATAAACTCCGGCGGATGCAATATCGTCGCCAGATATCCCCCAATATATTTCCTTCTTTGTATCTGCATATGCCCAAACTTCTTGAGCCTCGTCCATCTCTGCTGGAGCGCACATCTCTTTGATGTCCGAATTTGAGCCTGCCGACAAACTCTTGAGTTTTAATAATGACTCCTTATTGCATCCGTACTCACCAAATAGTGAGCCTAATGCTATTTTTTTATCAGCATTACAGCCAGTCAATTGAACATCAAATATTGGATGTCCAGGTTGATTAAAGGCGCCTGTAATCAAAAATGGTTTTGATTCATATACTGACCGATCTTGGTCTAAAGCAATACCTAGGGAATCAATCTTTGCTCCCATAATTCTTTTTGCAAGATCAGTTAAAGATTCTCCATCCTTATAAATCACTATGCCCTTAGGATTGTTATACATCGGTTCTTTTTTCCCGCAAGCCACGGCTAATAAAGCAACAAAGATAATTGTGGAAATCTTAAAAAATTGCATCGCAAGCCCCTAAGTTGAATGTGATATTAAAAAATATTGTTATTTTTACTAATACTAATATATTTTTTATGACAATTGGAACAGTTAAACAGGATTAGACATCCCCGCTTTTAGGATCTACACACTAGGCCATTGTTAATACAGTAGCCACATAAAACAAAACCCCCACTAAAAAGTGAGGGTTTCTGAGATTCTTGGTGGCCCGGGGCGGAATCGAACCACCGACACAAGGATTTTCAACTCCCTTGCTAGACTCGACATCGCTGTTTTCTCAAAAGGTTCACCCCACCCGAGTCTAACTTTGTGCACAAAATTTATATGGGGTGATCTAAGAGACTGAATTGGTTGAGTTATTTTGACCCACGCAAGGAGTACATATGAGTTTGGTGACGTAGTGGGGATTTGACTGACACAAGGATGAGTTCTCCTTGTCTTGATCGGGATACCCTACGCATGGAGTGTCCTTTTAAAGGACAACTCATTAATACCGTAAGTGGATGATAGATTCCTTACATACGCATATACGTATGTATACATGCATCAGCCAATAAGTAGGCATGGCTTTTAGTTCGAGTAACTATATATGCATATATACGTATATATGAGAAGTCTTTTTAAAGGACATCTTAGTGAACGTCTATTAACGCGACGGTTACCGTAATAAAAGTTTTATTTTTGTATTAATAAATTAGCCAATTGATCTACTACTTCTGACCACTCTGAGTCTTGGGCCTTAGCTTCAATCAAAAATGCTTTTTGATCTGGTGCCCAGTAAATGGCATCGTGAAGGACAGACCCTGGCTTAAGTTGATGCCTTTCTATGTATCTCTCCATATGAATCTTTTGGGATGACAATCCTAACTGCTCAAAAAGCTCTTCCAAAGTTCTATTGTTCATGCTCATCGGAATTCTCCTTCACCAGTATTTAAAGCGAGATTTAACAACATCTACATCTGGACCTATGGCTCGCATATTCATCTGACAATGTGGGCAAGTAAGCCCATCCCACTCTGCCAAATGTTTGGTAGAGTGGCAACTTGTACAAGCAGGTGCAATACTAATTTCTGTATTAATACTGCCTGGATGAGCAACCGTATATACATCAATGGTTGAACAAGATTTACAGGCCATTACCACTTTAGATGATTGAATCCCAACCTCTCTACCTATGCCACTAATACATTCAAAGCTACAAGAGCGACATGTAAATTTATATCTAGCCATAAATCTATCGCACTAATTCTTTTTAGATTGGAGTGCTAGTTTCTTCATATGGGCATCTTGAGTGAGTAGTTGCCTTTCTTGATTAGCCACACCAATGGTGATCTTTTTGGCAATAAGATCGGCATACACGCCATCAATCTTTTTAAAGAAATCTTCATAGACCATTTTCTTTTCGGGGCTTAAACCCTCCAAAGCAATTGGCCGACACGAATTAGCTTCAGCCAAATAATTCTTCAATGCCACAGCTTGCTGATCCGTCAATTTATCTGGCGAACTAAAGAGGGCTTTGGCATGAGGATTATTTTTTGTAACAGCGATAATTTGACTGTCTACCAACAATGCATCAGCACTTTGATTGCTACGGATGATGCAATCATTAAGTCGTTTAGCTACAGATCCCGAGTGATCAGGAGCCGGAGCTGTCATTGGCGACGGAACTTTAGCAACTTGCACTGGGTTATTGGGTGCAACGTTTGTCGCGCATCCACTTAGGAAAGCAATCCCCATCAAACTGAGCTTGATTATGTTTTTCATTGAATAGCCTTAGATGTTTAGCGATATGAAAAATCAGCGCGGCGGTTTTCTTTGAATGCCGATTCTGTCTGGGCTGGGTCAGCGGGTTTTTCTTTTCCAAAGCTCACCGCTTCCAACTGAGATTCGCTAACACCTTGTGCAACTAGAGCTTTCTTAACAGCTTCGGATCGCTTTTGACCTAAGGCTAGGTTGTACTCTGCAGTTCCACGATCGTCGGTATTGCCTTGAATGATCACGGAGGCTTTTTGCTTTTGAAACGATTTTAAGTAAGAGGCATGGGCAGAGATTGTTGAAACATACTTTGGATCTACGGTATAGCTATCAAACTCAAAATAGATCGAACGTTTGCCATATACGCTAGACTTGGGATCACTAATGGGATCGTAAGTCATTGAGCCGCCAGCATTAACTTCAGCCACACCATTGGCGTCATCTAACTTAACGCTACTACAAGCAGAAACGAATAAAACCAATAACGCCAAAGGCAATATTTTTACAAATTTATACATGATGATATTTCCCAAATATAGCTACACATCGGTAGCCAAAAAACAAAGAGGCATGCCGCTAAAGCATGTCCCACCTAAGAAAATTAGGCTGTAACTTTGGGTGGCTTAAAGGCTGAGTCGGGGAAGTTTTGCGAAAACAAAACTTCATTTGCAATAGAAAACGTAGCCACTGAAATCGGTGGAGAAAAAACAGTAATCCCAATTTCGGTAATATTTGCAGTTACATGACTCATGAGGTACATGGTGTGAACCGGCTCTTTGTCATCTGCTGATTCTGCAATGTTCTGTACTTGCATCACTATTGAACCGTTGGCGTAACTATAAGCAAGCTCTGCCCGCTCAATTGCGGCTTGAATAAAAATACTTCCAGCGGCCGCCTTGAATGCAATCATGAAAAAGCATATGAATAAAACCAGCGTTTTTTTGCGGAGCAACATGGTTCAGATTCTATACCCGATTACCAAATTTGTCGTTTTAAACGACACGCTACCCAACCTATGCAAATAAAAAACCACCCTAAGGTGGTTAGTGTCTCCTCCAACCGATAACGATCTTGAATTGGCTTTTGCTATGACAATTCAATTTAGCTCTAAGTAGGGCGGAATATAGCTAGGACTAACCCTTGGGCGTAATTAGAAATGTCGTTTTAAACGACATCGACTGGCGCAGGGATGTCTACTTGATTTGTCCTTTTAAAGGACATTATTGAGACTTAATCGAAAAAAACCACCCCGGAGGGTGGTTTTGATTACCAAAATTAAGTAGATTACTTAGTATCAACCTGTGACCAGACACTCTTACGAATGAAGTTGGTAGTAGCATCGGGCATTGGCACATAGTCCAAATCTGAAGCCATTTTCTTGCCATCTTTAAAGCCAAAATCAAAAAACTTGATGGTTTCTGATGCGGTAGCTTTGTTTTCAGGTTTTTTGTAAATCACCACAAACGTAGCGCCAGTAATTGGCCAAGCGTTGGCGCCAGGCGCATTAGTAATGAAAGTATTCATGCCTGGAAACTTAGACCAGTCAGTTCCTGCAGAAGCCGCCGCGAAAGAGGCCGCTGTTGGCTCTACAAACTTCTCTTCAGCATTCTTCATTTGTGTGTAAATCATATTGTTCTTCTTAGCGTATGCATACTCTACATAGCCGATTGAATTCTTAATACGAGCTACGTTTGCCGATACCCCTTCGTTGCCCTTACCGCTGACAGTTGACGGAGCTGGCCACTTCACAGAAGCACCAAAACCAACTGCATCTTTCCAGCCTTTGTTTACCTTAGAAAGATAATTAGTAAAGATCGCTGTTGTACCAGAACCATCAGCACGAGTAACAACTGTAATCTCACCGGCAGGAATTTGAAGGCCAGGGTTAAGCAACTTAATACGCTTGTCGTTCCAGTTTGCGATTGTTCCTTGGAAAATATCAGACAGCACATCACTTGATAGCTTCAGTTGACCTGGCTTTATGCCTTCAATATTAACAACAGGTACTACGCCACCAATAATTGCTGGGAACTGAACCATCCCACTCGCCTCTAATTCTTCAAAGCTCATAGGAGCGTCAGTAGCACCAAAATCAACTGTCTTAGCTTTAATTTGCTTGATACCGCCACCAGATCCAATTGACTGGTAGTTCAAGTTATTACCTGTTTTCGCTTTAAAAGCTTCAGACCATTTAGAGAGCACTGGATAGATAAAAGAGGAGCCTGCGCCAGTGATATCTGTTGCCTGAGCAACCTGTACAAACACAGATGAGCAAGCAATGAACATGCCCGCAGTGATAACTTTTTTAAACTGTTGTTTCATAAAAAATCCTTATTAAATTAAAAATACATAACATTGCACCCCAAAGTGAAGCCCCTTGGAGTTTTAAAAATTGAAAACGTGATTTAGGCTATGGACCGAGGTGGTCTAAAGATTCGACTAGAAATTATCTTCAAGTGGGGATTTGAGTACTCGGCAATATTTGTGATGATAGCTTTAGTATTTCTCAATTCTGGCTTAGGATCAGATTCAAGATATCCCAGCACATGAGATGAAAACTGAAAATAGTTGGCGTTTTTAATATCTTGATTAGATGATTTTGAAAGGCAAAAGTTCTTTGATGCTACGCCGTTAATCTTGTGAACTTGCCCTAATCCATTTTGAACAAAAGCCGCCGCAGAAGTGCATTTAAAGGCAACAATAAAAATACAGATTAGAGTTACCAGCAGTTTTGATGAGCTACGCATTTGCTGACACTCTAGTTTGGATAAATGACAGTTATATGACAATAGATGCCGATTTAAACGACACTCCTACAATAGATTGATTATCTAACGTCAAAGGGTTGATATGGTCTGGATTGTTACCAAATATCTCCTAACTGCAGGAATGGTTGTATTCATTTCTGAAGTTGCCAAAAGAAGTGATCGACTGGGTGGCTTTATTGCGGCATTGCCCTTAATGACTCTTTTAACTCTTGTGTGGCTCTATGTAGAAAACCAGCCGGAAGAGAAAATAGCCAATCACGCCTATTACACCTTTTGGTATGTGATTCCCACATTGCCAATGTTTTTGCTGTTTCCATACCTACTTCCCAAGCTAGGATTTTGGATAACCATGGGAGCTTGCGTAGTGGCAACGGTTATCTGTTTTGGCTTATTTGCCTTGGTGATGAAGAGCTTTGGAATTAACCTGCTCTAGAGATGAAAAAACCACCCGAAGGTGGTTTTGGTGTTTCTTGGTGGCCCGGGGCGAAATCTACCAGGGTCTGAAGATACCGAACCTTATTTTCTATTGGCCCCGTAGGTCTTATTAAGATAATCAACAATCGCCGGAACCTCCTCATCAGTAATGGGCGCCTTAAATACATTTTTCATCCTTAAAACTTGAGCATTCCAATAGCCAACTCCCGTATTGGGCGGTTGATATTCTGCATAGTGGGCAGAGTGGCAGGTAGAACATTTCTGTAAAGTCAGCTGATAGCCAGGCAAATCCGATGGTCGCCATAAAACAGTATCGGCTGGCAACTCAATCGTTTTAGCTTGTGCCATTTGTGCCAAAGCAAGAGCAGATAGAAGGAGGATAATTTTTTTCATATTCTTCTCCTTAAACCGCTGTGACTTTAACAGTCTCAACAATATTTCGCATATAGCCAGCCGGCATCCAGCTTGCAGTCATGGGCTGAACTTGGCCAGCATGATTAAATGCCCTGACCCTCAAGTCCATTGTCCCTTTTTGTTTTGGCGTAAATTCAATGCGCCACTCTCTAAATGAGAAACGACCCAAATCTTGACCCAATCTTGCCTCTGTCCAATTTTGTCCATTGTCCTGCGAGAACAAAACTTTCTTTATTCCATAGCCCGCATCAAAGGCAATGCCTCGGGCTTGAACCGGCTTACCAACAGCGACAACGCTACTGTCTGTGAAGTTCGTAATGAATGAACGAATCGTAAATTGATTAATTGGAATCGTTTTAGAGGGAGCAGTTCCAGGCGCAACACAGTTGCAGTCATTATCAGGAATGCGATAAGCAGGATTCATCCAATAGCCGTTGTATACATCATCAACCACTTTAATTTCACTTAGGTGCTTAACCCAATATGTTCCGTAGTAGCCGGGAACAATTAACTTGATTGGATAGCCGTTTAAGAATGGGATATCTGTGCCATTCATTTGATAGGCAACCATCACATTGCCGTCCATGGCGTGATCAATATCTAGGCCTTTTACAAAATCCGAATCGCTTGGGAGAATTGGCTGATCCAAGCCATTGAAAGTTACTTGCTTAGCTCCGCCGCCGGGATTGGCCGCCTTCAAAATATCTTTTAAGGCAACGCCAACCCAAGCGGCATTACCCATCGCACCATTACCGAGTTGCCCACCATTAACTCTAGGTTCAAATAAACCGCGGCTATTACCAGAGCATTGATTAACAGCAACAATACGTTGAGATGGAAAGTTTTTCTTTAACGACTCTAGAGAAATCTCTAAAGGCTTTTCTACATTGCCACCAACTTTTAGTCTATAAGTATTGGGGTCAATGGATGTTGGAATGCCGGCCATGTGATAACGCACAAAGAATTCATCATTTGGCGTAATGACATGATTGTCGTAATACCTAAACGGAGTCTCTAATTGAGGAGGCCTAGAGGTCAACACAATCATGGGCTTCTTTTCAGGAAAGGCCATGAGCTCGCGTTCACCATAGGCTATTGGTAAATTCGCTTTCTCTCCCCCCATTGCCCAAGATGGCAATAAAGAACTGGCTCCACCAGCCAAGGCCGCTGTAATGACTTTACGTCTATTGGTAAAGTTTTCTGAATTCATGGATGTCTCCTCCATAGTATTTTTGGTTCAAGTAAGAATAGCTACTTTTAAAGAGGCATGCGTTGGTGATTACCCTCATCGAGCATTAAAAATGTTGTTTTAAAAGACATTGCGAGCACCGACCCTAGATCAGGCTCACTTAAACCGATGCTTGACCAACACAGGGATGTCTAATTGACTTGTCCTTTTAAAGGACAGGTTATTTAATTAGCGCCTCTACAAGACGCTCAAACATGTCATCTTCATTCATACCCGCATAATCGCCAATTAGATGTTTAGTGATTGAACTTTCTATTTCATCCTTATCAGGCGTATTAAATAACGCTTCAACTTCATCCTCGTCATCAGCTACAACATAGTGCCCAAGATTAAAGTCATAGATCTCCCCTTCGAATTCAACTTTTGAAGTAATGATCATTTCATCCCTTCCTTCGCGCAGGCCTGCTTTATTCCAGTAGAGAATTAAATTCTCATAAAAGTCATCTACTGAATTAACTTCAAATGAACCAAAGTAGCTGTCATTATTAAAATTTCTTGAGGCATGCAAATCAAATTTTTTCATAGCAATTTTCTCCAAATATTTTTCTTATTCTATCTCCGCTAGATATCAATACTAGCTATACCTCTCATCCCGATAGTCACAAAAATCAATTTAGTTCAAAAGATTACTAAAAATTCCCTGAATTCATACCAAATCGCCTGATTTTCAAAATAAGAATTATTACGAATACGAGGTGGGGTTAGATTAGATCACCAGGGGCCGAGATCTCCACTGGCGTTGAAAATTGCGCGGTAAATTTTTAGGGCTTGCTACTGATCGGCTTAATAGCCTGTTGGTGATGCTGGCGATCTTTCTCGAGCTTTAATTGTTGTTTTGCTGAATCTACATTACGCCTAAGAGAGGTAACTCTTGCCTGCTTGAGATTCATTGTCTTAATAGGCTTAATCATTTTGATAGCTTCATCTACAGTAAGCGCATCTTCATCCTCAGACAAGCTGGGGGCAGATGCCAAACTATTCATACCAAATTGATATTGCAGAATCAGCCGCGCATGGATCTGACTATCGGCAAATACTGCTGTTTTAACTTGATGACCATTGATACGGACAAGGGCTTGATATTTGTTCATACAAATATTTATAGTCTCGGCGCCCCTCGGGTCTTTTAAATCATGTCGCATTCGGCTCTTTGCCAGCTGGCTCGCCTCTGCGATGGGGGCTTCAGCCCACCCATCTTTTCCAAAACGTGCACCACGTGGTGCTGGAAAATGATGGTCTTCTCTGTCCTAAGCGCACCAGCTGGTGCAGGACATTCGTCTTAGGCTTCGCTGGATCGGTGGCGACAGCTATCGCCACCTATGGGGCTACCTTGCGGTGCGCCCCATATATAAATGTCCTTTAAAAGGACAAACATCAACGGCCAAAGCCCGCACGTACAGCGCCGCTTGCGGCTTCAATTTGAGTATCAAGCTCACCCGCCTCTACGGCGACCTTAATAATCTCTAGGGCTTTAATCAGCTCCTCTGCTGAATTCACTTCTACAGCAGTTTTACCTTTAGCAAACTCAATGATCTTGGCACCATAGCGGATGTTTAAGCAAACTTTGCCATCCATAGCAACAAACCACCACTGACGAATACGCTTTTCATGTTCAATGGTTTTACGTGCACCAGTGATGTCTTTAACTGTTTTGAATTTCTTAACAGTAAATGTGCCGCCTTCTTTGCTGGCTTTAGCTAACTGGATCTGCTCCCAGACTTTGTTGGCTAATTTATTACGACGATGTAGTACTGGCGGTATAGCTGTTGGCTTTTTTGAATTAACCATTTTCAAACTGTTTAATGTGCTCATCTTTTTCTCCTATAAGTTAATGGGCACACTTAATTTATTGTCAGAGTTTTTGGATGGACAACCTCTTTTTGCCAAAATCCACAAAGATCTAATGATTTGAACCAGATCTGCTCTCCTTTTATTAGGTTTCACTAAATAACTACGACGACAAAGCAGAAGAACGTTTTGTATGCCATAACTTATTACTACTGAAACAAGGGCAGTGACACCCAGTCGTTATGTCACCCTAAAGCTGGACTTAGAGTCGCAGTCATGGAAATTCTGGGCAGTAGCAGAGACTTAATTCACTATCCTTTACAGGACGCCATTAGCCTTGCTGACTAATATGAATCAAGTATATGAATTAGCACAAAGATCGTAAAACTTAGTTTTATGGATCACGAGAAAGCCCTGCTTACACAGCAACTTTCAAACAAGACAAAGGTAGCCACTTATTGCTTTTGTCATTGTTGCGTTTTAAGCCGCACATAAAAGGAGACAGCGAAACCGCCCTTCCCAAACTGGTTGTGCCTATAGTGGTGTAGTAAAGAACTCGACAAAAGAACTTTTCTATTACTGAGCCTGTTGCTTAAGGCTCAGTGTAGGTTGAATCTGACAAAAGTTCATTAAGTAATATCTCAACTTAATAATTTCTTAGCATAGTAAGAGAAGAAGTAATGTGATGAGCGACAAGCGAAATCACATGCGAGCTTAAGCTCGCATCCAAACCCTTCGAATAAGCACTGATCTCATAATGTCGCTGGCTTGGGTAGCTGAACCGAAATTTAAAACGCATATAGGTCGTTTTAAACGGCCATCAAATATCGTGGCGAAAATGCCACGATAAATATAAGAGAAGTAGAGAACTCTTATGTTTTTGCCTAACTCATTGATAAAAAAGCGGTTCTTTTTCAGCCATTTTCGGTTGCTCAAACCAAACATAAGAAAACATACTGTAGCTCTGTATTTAATACATTTCAGGGAGAACGTATGTCACAAGCTAGAGTTTTAAACCCACAAGAACTACGCAGAGTTTTAGATCACGTCGCTACACGCAGGCACAGCGCACGTAATAGGGCTATGTTGCTACTTACGCACTACGCGGGTATGCGAGTAGCTGAAGTAGCCGCGCTACGCATAAACGATGTTTTAAGCGGCGACAGCACTATTAAGGGTGAGGTGCGCTTAATGCCCGAACAAACCAAGGGCAAACACCCTCGTACTGTTTACTTAAATGAACGGATGCAAAAGGAGCTGGCGCAGTACATCAAAGTAATCAAAATCAAAGATGCAACGAAACCCTTGTTTTATACACAGAAACAGGCGGGGTTCTCATCCAACTCTCTTACCCAGTATTTCTTTTATCTTTATCGTGCTGTAGGACTTGAAGGCGCCAGTAGTCATAGCGGTAGACGCACATTCTTAACTGGACTTGCCAATAAAGGCACAGCGATTCACATATTGAAGAGTTTGGCTGGGCATAGAAACATCAGTACTACGGCAACTTATCTCTATAGCAGTCCAGACCAGCTTAAGGCCGCTGTTGAGTTAATCTAATTACTTGGAGAAGTCAGTAAACACTTCTCCAGTGTATTTGTCGTTCACTCTTGTTTTCTTAAGGTTGACTGTAAAAGCCAAACCTCTTGTTGCAAGCCTGTGACCAAACCACTTACAAAGCACTTCAACTCGCGTGGATCTGTTCTTTCCATCAAGAATGAGCACTTGATCAC
Source organism: Polynucleobacter sp. UB-Siik-W21 (assembly GCF_018687415.1). Classification (NCBI taxonomy): domain Bacteria; kingdom Pseudomonadati; phylum Pseudomonadota; class Betaproteobacteria; order Burkholderiales; family Burkholderiaceae; genus Polynucleobacter; species Polynucleobacter sp. UB-Siik-W21. The sequence goes on from NZ_CP061289.1 coordinate 2,080,976, forward strand.
CCAGCAGGAAGGTGCCACTGAATATTGACCCTCTGTACTTGGCATCAGTAATCTCTATTACACGAGCATTACTTACCTTTACAGGCTTTATAGGTTTAGCTAACTTTGTCGTATGAGGAACGTTACTTTGCTCATCCCATACTGGTGCTTTTCGATAGAAATCCATATAACCCTCATATTTGCTTACAAGTTCTTATAAGGATATCAAAATGTCCTTTAAAAGGACATTTCACACAACTGGAAACTTACCGATAGCGGCATTATCAATTCTTGTCCTGGCTTGCTTGATGTACCTTCCAACTGTTGCCGCCAAACGATTACGCTTAACGAGCCTATCTGCGTAATCGTCTTTAGGATTAGGCATAGAGTCTTTATCCAGCAACCCCATCTCTGCACCAATCTCCCACAGCTTTAATTTATTAGCCCCTAATCTTGTTTCCATGTAGCGGTCATAGACTTGTAGGCACAGCCTTAAGTTGGCAATCGTGTAGGTTCCATTTAGTGGATATTTGGCCGTTGTCTTGCTCGCAGTTTTAGATGGGCGACCTTTCTTTCTGCCATGGCGCTCCATCAGCAACTCATTGAAATACTTCTTTAGTGACTTCTTATCGTAAGTTAGTGGCACCTGTAAAAAGATGAAGTCATCTTTGCTCCACTGGTCAGGCACTTCATCTTTGCCATCTATCTCTTTAAATTTGTAGATAGACATTTGCTCTGCAAATAATTCAACCCCTTTCGCGCGCCACCAAACTCTAAATTCATCATCGCGCACATCACCAAAGTCTACATATAGCTTTGCGCATTTTCCCTTGCCGCCTTTTTCACAAGTTGCCAGATAGTCTTTATTGCGGCGCAAGTACGCCCACCACCAGTAATAAGGGCTTTGCTCTTGCCTAGACAAGGGCTGTCTACGATTTTTAGTTCCAAACGTTGGGTAGGGCTCAAAAAACTTCACCATTTTCTTAACATCCTAAATAGATCATTTTTGTATGGGTTAGAGAATTTTACCTCAAAAGAATAAAGTTATTACATGGCCAAGCGGTTAAATTTCTTAACAAGCAGTCATATTTCTTAAATAGAAAGGTATTAAAAATGAACGCATTATTAAACGCAGTAGATACAACCCCTGTTACAACAAACGTCCTTTTAAAGGACACAAGCAAGGTAGCTAATGTTGCTGTTGGCACTACCGTTGCCCTTACTAATATGGAAGCAAATCGTATTAGCTGGGAACAAGGTGCCTACAGAACAAGTAATCAAGCCTTATATGCAGTATTGGGCGATTGCTTGGCTTTTTGTGGTGACCTGACACTTCCAGAAGCTAAACAACGTAGCGAATCTTTAGAGTCTTTCTATAAAGATCGTGGCTACACATATAAAAAGGATCTCCCATTAGCGACACGTGTAGTGCGTGCTGTTTTTGGATCTAGAGATCGCCGCCGTATCAGCACCTACTCTTTGGTTATTCGTCAGGCAATGAAAGAGAAAGTTTTGATAACTGACTTTTCAGCATGGGTGGAAGAGCGTGGCGGCGTTCAAGAGATCAGTCTTGGTAAGAGCGCTACTTACATCAAGCCTGCGGACAAAGCTGAGATTGCTAAAAACAATCTAAAAGGCAAAACACCTATTGGCTATGCCAAGTCTGAATTGCTCTCACATGTTGCTGATGCTCAGTACCTAGGTGATATGTGCGTACTTTTAGCGGAGCAACAGGCTGACGGCAGTTTTGGTGTCTATGCAGTTTTGCGTCAAGACGGATTGGTTAACTCTGCTTTTACCTCTTTGTATGCACTTGGCAAAGAGATTGAAGACAAAGCCAAAGCAGAGATCAAAGCGGCAAACGATGCTGATGGTGCGGTTGCTAAATCAGCTTAATTAATCAAGGGGAATGTTATGAGCGTTCCCCATTCTTATTTGAAAGGAATACAAATGTTTACGAAAGGAAATAATCATGAGCCTAAAACAATTGATGACATCATCTTTGGAAATAATGAATCTAAATTGCGGATTGAAGATATTGTCTCGGGTGCCGAAGAATTACCTTACAGCGGCAAATCAGCCATTCTTTTATACGGAGTCTTTGGGACAGGCAAAACCACACTGGCCAAAATGCTACCTAACCACATTGAATATGGCAAAACTAAAGAAGAGTTAGTTTGGGATCCAGTGTTTATAGGCTGTCAGCAGGGCTTTAATGGGCCACAGCTAATGACTAAGATTGATGCAATCATGACAACAATGTCGCTAAACGTCAGCGGCCTTCATTACTTCATCCTTGATGAGGTGGATAACTTAACCAAGCTGGCGCAACAAAGTTTGAAAACGGCCTTGAATACGACATTAGGTGTATTTGTGCTCACAACAAACAATGTTTCTCAATTAGATAAGGGACTGCTTGATCGCTGTATTTTGATTGAAATGAATGCGGCCAATCCAAGCGCTTACTTGGATATAGCTAAATCCATTACTGATGACGCGGGCATTACTTTGTCTAATGAAGAGTTACTGCCCACTATTCAGGCCGCTAATGGATCGTTTAGAACCTTGTTTCATAACGTTGACAGGCTGGCGCGCCGCAAAAAAACTTCATCAATTTGCACTCCTTAATTTGTGGAAATGGCCCGCGAACCCATAGCGGGCCATTCATTCTTATATGAAAAAAATATTTGAGCCAAAAAGTCAACTATTCCTATTTTCAAATACTCTTGATTCAAGAATTGAAGATTGGTTTGAAGGAAGCATCATATTTGAGAATTCTATTTTGAATAAAAATAATCATTGTGCTGAACTCTCAAAGCTTGAGTGCTTAATTAAAACTTTAAATATTGGACAGTTTAATTACGTAACAAATGTAATTAATTTCAAGCCTAATAATCTTCTCTTCGTAAAAATTTCTGGCACGTATCCTTTGATTTGTTCATTCACTTGTAAGTCTGATTATTTGTTACTTAATAACTTAGCAAATGCCGCAAGGAGCTGGTCAGCTCGAAATAGGATCATGAAATCCTTTGTAAACATTGAACATGACTTATTGCGTCACTTAAAAAATGGGTGTTTATTAGACAGTGAGTTCTACAACAATCAAACGGAGGCCATAAATCATTTAATGCTAAGTGATAAAGAGATTCAAGACTCATTAATACAAAAATTTCATTCAGATTTAGTAATTTAGTCACCTTGTTCTAGTAGGTTCTCAAGCCAACCTGTCAGCCGCCATCGTTGCCGTCAACTTGCTGTAATGACGATCAATCATGGCGGCACTATTACCCATCTGCTTAGATAGCGTATGAATATCTGTCTTGTTCTCTAACAACTCTAAAGTAGCGTAGGTATGACGTAATGAATAGAGTGTTCGCATCTGCCCATCATGGCTTAACCCTAAACCACTATCTCGCATCAGTCGTTTAAATGCACCATCAATCCGCATGGGCTGATGACCATTGGCAAATACAAAGATGCGCTCTGGGCATCGTGTCTCAAATAAGCGATCAAATGGAATATCCCATACGGCTCGTTGCCTACTATGTAACCGCTTGAGCACATCTACTGCCTTATGTTTGGCAATTAGCCAACGCCCACCCGTCTTGCCATCCACCCAAATACGTAGGTATTTCTTATCTCCCTGCGTGTGCCACTCAATATTATTCCAGCAGATATTCAGTGCCTCAGTGCCATGCCGCATGCCTGTGTATAAAAGCATTTCAATATAGTCACGCAGTAGAGGGCGAGTTTCATGCTCAATCTCTAATCGGCCTTGTTTAATCCATGGCTCCATAAACTCCAACAAGCGATCAATCTCTTCACGAGTGAATGCTGGGCGGGTTTTACCCTTCTGCCCTCTAGCTGTGAGTTTGGGAATAGCTACTCGCTCGCTGATCCAGCCTTTACTAATGGCAACAAGCTGTAACTTAGTCCAAGCACTGGCAAAGTTCATTAAGGTGCTGGCTCTAGGCACCTTGTTCATCTGCCTATTTCGCCAAACCTCAAACTCATGCACATCGGTATAGGTTATTTCTTCTAGTCTTTTGTCCTGAAAGTAAGGCAAGAAATACTTCTCAATACAAGTGATGTAGCTACCGTACACGCTCTTGCCTATACCAACATCCAAGTCCTGCCGCATTGAGTAGAGAGTGGCGTGTGCAATTTCTGCAAACGTGGGCGACTTTTGCGCAAGCCCCAGTCTTTGGCGAAATCTGGTTTCATCGTAAAGATCGCAAGCCATTCGTACTGCGTGTTCAATGCTGGCTTGGCGGGTGGTTTGACGATGCCATGATCCATCTTGCAATCTAAAGCGGCAATGCCAAAGTGGGCTTCCGGGTCTGCGGTGAATAACCACTTCGCCATCGCGCAAGTAAAGCTCTGTGGGTTCGGCGTATTTGAGCTGGCTTAGGGCTGTTGGTTGGGATTCGTGCTGAGGTGATGAGATTACTTCTAGGTGGCTTTCAGGTACTTTGATTACCTTAGTCACTTTGTGGGTGGCGTGCTGTTGTCATACAGCTATTTTATTTTCAGACTTTGGCTTTGGACAACCGATGAGCGTCGATTAAATCGACAGTTAAGAAGCCCTTAATATGAAACGTCCTTTTAAAGGACGTTTATCTATTTGCCGATCCAAAAAAGCTCATTACTCCTAAACCAAATCCAATGTAGTAAAAGAGTCCAGTATTTGGCTGTCCAATAATAAAAACACCGTCTACAAAGAGCCAGCCAAAAAATGAGAAAACAATTATGTATCCATGCCATAAGCCTGAAAAGAAGCCGTATGGATCACCAATTTCTTCGGGTGCATAGTGGTGTGCACATCCAGACAGTACAAGGCTAATAACAACTATAAGCGGAAGGTATCTTAGACACCTCATTTAAAAAGAAAGGGTTTTTAAGAAGCTAACTACTTGGCTGACCTCTTCTGTGCTTAGATAATTAACTCTAGTGGTGCTATCGCTATATGCCAGTCGTTTTGATAGCTCAAACCTATCAAATTGCTTCATCTTATCTACGGCTATAAGTAATAACGGATCATAGTGCGCTGTTACCGCCTCTTCCATAGTTCTAACAGAGCCAGAGTGCCCATATGGACCCGTCTTCTCAACGTTATATAAAGGTGCTGTTCTAAATTTATATAAGTCTTTTGTATTGAAAGTGACGTTATATCTTCCATGGTCAACACCAAACCCGTTCCTTCCAAAACCTAGTTGAGGAAATGGGACTGTATAAAATTTAAAGTCAGAAAAATGAGGCCCTGAATGACAAGTAACACATGCACCCTTGCCATAGAAAATCCTAGCTCCTTTAAACTCCGCTGGAGTAAATGACTCTTTACCAGCCATAACGTTCTCAAGTTTTGATGGCTTTAACCTAAATTCAGAGCGTATAAATGCCGCCAAGCTTCTTGCATAGTCTATGTACTCAAGCTTGCTCTCGTCTTTCCCTAATGTTTTGGCTAACTTCTTACTTGCTTCTGGCTCAGTCTTAACTAGGTTTTGGACAATGGCTTTATAGACTTCTTTTGATTTTTCTACAGACTCTGTTTTATTCTTTTCAATGAAATCATCCTCTTGCAACATTTCGCGTATTTCTACTACCGGCAAATGATCTGCTGTTACCAACGAATCATTTGATGGGAGATTTGACCCAAACTGTGTAATCTTTTTAGAGCCAGAAAAATCAACCCTACCATCCCAAAAGAAAACATCAAATCCTTTAGCTCCCCGCCCCCAAAAGGCCAGAGCATTTCTCGGAAGCAACTTTGCACCACTTAATAGTCTTTTTGGGCCATCGCCCTCGCCACCAACAGCCGCCGCAATAGGAATGCCATCAGTAGAGCCAAATCTGTCTAAATGGCATGTTTGACATGAGATATTGCCATTCAAGCTCAATCGCTTACTTTCAAATATTACTTTACCCACATCAGCCAACTTCTCATCTGGATTTCTGTATAAATCGCCAGAAGGTACAAACCCCGCAGACTTGATCTGCTGTTTAATAATTCTCTCTTCAGCATTTTCTGCTCTAGCAACATGAGTAGTTACCAGCAAGAGAGCTATCAGGGTGGTTGTCTTAATATTTAATTTCATGAGTTTTAACAAAAGTTCTAACATCGTTTGCTTTTTCTTCTATTGCTTCCAATCCAATTTGAGCAAGGTCATTTTCAGTTAAGCCCCAGCTAATTAGCTTTTTTCTCATAGTATCGTAGTCATTACAAGTTAAAAGCCCAATCTCAGCGGCGTGTAGTTGCTTAATAGATTCATCTGATTTATCTACATTCACCTTATTTTTGGCAATTAAGTGGTTCTGCATGACGTTATCGCATTGAAACACTAAAGTTTTGTAATCCTCTTTATAGATCTGGGTGCCAATAAATGGCAAAGCAATGAACTTAGTTGCTAATCCAATACAGGAAATTGAAGCTATTACATTCAAGGTAATAAGTAATTTTTTCATTATCTAGTTACACCCTAATTTTTTTCTTGTCTCTAAATCCAATAAACCTGTTTTACTTAATTTTGATTTCGATTGATAACTCAAAATTGCCTCCACTAACTTTGCATTAAATGAAGTATCAAAATCATCAATTGGATAGCCCAGATCTTTGAGTTTAGACATACATTTATCAGCATGTATACCTTTTAATATTTCAGCCTTTTTTCGCTCTTGCTCCTCTGCTACGGCAGGAGTAGCGGGCAATACAAATGATCTTGGTGTGCTATTTTCATTTCGATCCGAATCACCCTCATCCATCGACATGTGGCTTCTGGTTTCAGTTAAGTAACCTTTCTGAATCGACACCCCAGAAACTACGATAAATATGATCGTTAGCCCTACAAGGATCGAATTTGTATTTTTCTCATTCAACATATCAAATTATTGCTTTTATATGGTCGCTATATCTATGTAATTTAGACGATGAGAAAAATCCTCCGCAGTCAGACTTCTTTATGCACAAATTGCACTGATCAACATATTCATTTTTCCAATCACTAATTGACTTCTTGTAATTGGGCAACACATCGTCATTGACCACGCAAAGTTGGTGGTTATACACAGAAGTATTAATTCCATAACTATTCAATACATCAACAGCTTCGCTGAGAATATCTTTATATTCGAACGGGTCAATCCATAGTTGATCTAAGTTCGCCCTTGTAAAGCCCATCATCTCAAGCCCCATAAGCGCCACGTGGTCTACGAATAATAAGTTTCTAGCAATAAACTCACATGTCTGAACAAGTCGCTCTATTGTTTGTTTGTGTATAACAATTCGTATCTCAACCTTCTGTTGATGCTTTTTAAGATTAAGAATTCCTTGTATCGTTTCATCAAATGCTCCTTCTGCCTGCACTACGTAATCATGCCTTGCCGGATCATCAGAATAGATAGGAATACCAATAACGCAATCTGGATGATTAATCGCACCGTACTTTGCAGTAAAAACTGGATCACTAAATGCACGACCATTAGACAGAACATCAATTGATGTATTTGGTAGCATTAGCTTTGTTTTATTGATTAGCTCAACAAAGCGATCGCCATATAAAGTCGGCTCTCCACCAGAAAATCCAATATTTACAGTTTCTCTTGGAATCAACTCTAGCAATGCCAAGGCATCATCCATCAACCATGAGTCATCAATATTTTTGGGTGGCTGGGAACACATTAAACAATAGTGGTTACATTGCTCAGTGAGCAATATCGTGTTGTGCGAAGAGTTCTTACGAAATAATGAATTTATGCGCCCGCTTGGCTCAATTCTGATTACATCGCCCTCAGCCAAGTAATTCATTTCTATTGGCAAATGAAAGTGGTTTGAGATTCCAGAGTCTTGCACTTTATCAAAACTAATATACGCCCCATATCCTTCTTCATAATTTAGGCGGTCATCCATCAAGAGGGCATACTTTGCTCTAATTATTGCGGGCAAACCAGATCTCTTGGTGACGATAAACAAACCTCGTTCGCTGAGATTTGCATCATGCGAAATAGCGTTTCCATGAAGCTTAAGCATTTGGTTGTGCCCAGCTCATAAACAATCTTTTTACATACGGATCGGCTTCCATACGCTCGATTACATATTTGAATATTTTCATATTCCTATTGCAAAACTCAGACTCTGGCTTCCTGCCTATAAAGTCTTTGTATACACCATGATGAAATACTGGGTCAGCACCACAATATGATTCGAATGCACAGTCATTGCACATGGGCACACTATAAGCAAATGACTCCTCAATGGGATCTAGTAGCTTTGGATTTAGAAAAATATCTTCATATGAGTTAGTTAAGACATTTCCTAGCTCAAACGAAGTGTCACCCATTTCCGCAAGCATTCGACTCTCGTCAGACGCATAAACTAAGCCGTCGTAGTTGTAGACAACAGCACCAATGCCGATGCCTGATGGGCTCATTAAATCAACATAACCAGGCTCTTGACTTGTAAACATCTTTGTCAAAATTGTTGAGGTGTAGTATTCGCGAAACTTAACGCCTCTTCTATTTAGGTCAATGATGTACTCCAACCCCTCTAAGTAAAAGTCATGCCACCTCTCAGCATCATAGGCGGCATATGTCTTGGTTTTAAGAGCAAATCCATAAGGTGAAAGAGGGCGTAGAAATATCCCCGTAAACGAATACCTCAAGTATTCATCAATAATCTCTTTAACATGTCCAAGGCTATTTTTGGTAGTTGTCATCAATGCAGAGACCGCATCTATTCCTAGATGTTCTCTAACTAATTGAATGCCCGCTACCGCCTTTTCATAGCTATTGCCACCTGGACGTGGTCTGTTGGCATTATGAATTTCTTTTGGGCCATCCAATGATGTAGATATTATGATTTCATGTTCTTTGCAAAAACTGAGAATCTCTTCATTGATCAAAGCCAAGTTCGTTGCAATAACAAAGCTAAGATTCTTATCGCCTGCCCTACTTTTTGCCGCTACAACGATGTGCTTTATTAATGGAAAGTTAAGCAGGGGCTCTCCACCTTGGAACTCAATTTTGATATTTTTAGATGGCGAGCGAAGAGCCAAATCAATTGATCTGTCTGCTACCTCTGTAGACATATCAAATTTAACTTTATCGTCAGACTGCCTAGATACTTGGCAATATGGGCAACTATGCTCGCACCTAAGAGATACAACAAAGATGTGAAGGCCAGTGAATTCACTCAATACGCTGTACTTGGTTCTTAATTTAATTGATAAGAGCTCTTTGGCAATTTGAGTCTTATCATCCGTTAAGAAATGCTTGGCTCTCAAATTTACATAATGGGCTGAACCACTATCTAACTTATGCCTTACGAGATTCTCCAAAGCATCCCTTGGGATAATTAAATGCTCTCCAGCTAGATTGGTAACTGCATAATTATTTCCGCTTAATGGCTCAAAGCGAAATGGCAATAGTGAGTATTCTTTTTTTTTATTCTTATAGAACTCTATTGGCTGAAACTTACTCATCCTTTATCAACCCTGTCTTTGAAAATGTATGGGCTAATATCAAGTTTCTAACGCCTTCAGTTTCTTTCTTGATAGATTCTCTTAAATCCTGATCAAGCACTTCCTTCTTGAATTCATCTATAAAAGATTTTATTTGTGGCTCAGTTGTTGAGTCTTTAAAAGTCAGACTACACTTGATCTCATTACCTTCTTTAGCAATGTTTACAGCAAACCTATTAATGCTTCTATAAGCGGCTTTTTTTATCGCATCTGTTGAATATACAGATGCATCAAATATTAAATTCACTTCCATTAACTGCCCTCATTACTATCTTCCAGATCTATGCGAGCTGTGAGAACGATGTGAACTATGAGATCGATGCGATCGCATAGAATTACTATTGATGAATCCTGAATCTGAAAGTTTTAAAACAAGATCGTTTTTAAACTGAGTAACTTTTTTTGAGAGAGCTTCAAATACTGAGCTATCTGCTTTTTTTGGGTTGACTGTAGTCTCACCATTTACAACTCCAGCAGATAAGCAACTAACTGCGACAAATACAGGGATAAGGAACCCTCTCATCCTTAATGCTTAACCGCCAGATCTATGAGATCCATGTGATCCATGTGATGCGTGAGATCCATGGGCCGAAAAAATCAATCCAGCATCTGATTTTTTTATTAACAACTCATGTTTTTCATCGCCCTTTAAGTACCGAGCAATGTGTGTAGTTGCTCCGTCACGCTCTGTAACTGAATTTGCTTGAGCGGAGGCACTCTTCTCATCCGACTCGATAGGTTTGGCTTGGATCTTTGCTCCAGCATTATTTGCCATTAGAGCGGTAGCCGCTAAACCTACAGGTATTAAAAATTTCTTGGACATATTTTCCCTTTCTAATAATTAATATATTAGTTTTATAACATTAGCATAGACAATTTCTTATAGCAATTAATATTAATCGCTAAAAATGACAGCTTTGTAATATGCCCCTTATTTGTTTTGTCCTTTTAAAGGACATTTCTATAGCGGGGGGTTATCTTGGCCCAACTGGGAGTCCACTCGGAACAAATTCTGGAAATATATCAGCGTTTACCCTGCTTTGTGATTCTAGGGTTTTGAGAAAGGCTTCTAGATTGGCAATCTCCTCGTCATTCATTTTGGGCATATTTAAAAGAACTGGAGATATTGCATCAATATGCTTCTTCTCCATCTTTACTCCACCATCTTCTTTATACGCATCAGCATACTTAAGTGGGTTAGCATGCCTATTAAGGGCCTCTTTTAATGTCACAGATGAACCATCATGGAAATAGGGCGCAGATTTAGTAATATTTCGCAAAGGTGGCGTCCGAAATTTATACATATCCGCCATGTCTCTGGTCGCAAAATATCGTCCCAAATCTTCAAATTGGCCCTTTGAGGTAGTTAGCGGATCGCTTATAACGCCGATATTGTAAAACTTGAAATCACTCAGCAAGGTTCCTGTATGGCAGGCAGAGCAATAGCCTTTTCCATAAAACACAAGGGCGCCTAACTTTTCTTGGCTATTTAAGGCATCTGTCTTACCCTCTAGATATTGATCCCATCTTGAATTGTTAGCGGCAAATGCCAATTCTTCAAAATGTCCAATTGCGCTTCCTACATGGTAGATCGTCAATTCTTCTGGTTTAACTGTTGGATAAGCGTCTTTGAACATATTCCTATAAGTAACTTGCCATGCTTCTGGTTTGCCATTTTTTGATAACAATCTTTCCAATAGCTGAGTGTGAATGCTCAATATCTTTTCTTTTTCAGTTCCATAGTTAGATTTAACTATTAAGTCATTTTTCTTATTGGCATGTCCTGTTGGAAGGCTTTTATCTGATACATCGCCATATAGACCAGACATTTCTGACTCTGCCACTAATGGAAATATGGCTTGAACTTCTAATGCGTTTTTAAATTGTTTGGGTAATAAGTCGCCAAGGGGGCTTCTAAATAGTTTTCTCTCGCTGTCTAAAACCTCAATACGTCCATCTAGAAATAAATTTTTTACAGGGTTAGCATCTCTGTTCCATAAGTCAGGCGCATTTCTTTTTCTAACTCCTTGCTCTATCGAAGTTTGAGTTAACTCTCTAGAGAAATGACCTTCATTTGGCCCAATAGAAAATGGTCTGCCATCACTTAATCCTTTACTCAATAGGTGACAACTGGCGCATGACATGTTCCTATTGCCACTCAGAATTGGATCAAAAAAAAGTGCTTGCCCCAACACATATTTTTTATCGGGATAGTATTGTCTTATCTGTAAAGGTTTAAGTTCATTTAGCTCAATGGCAACCTTCAGTTTTTCATCTGCTGAACTGGCACCACTCCACCCCAAATTTATAGCAATAAAAGTTCCTATGGCAATTGTTGCCAGAGCACTAATTAGATATATGAGTAGCTGGCGCTTATTCATCAAAAATACTCGGCTTATTAAGCTCTAAAGCCCTACCTTGTGGGGTCGCCATTAAATCGCCAATATGAGATCTAATCAGCTTATCCGAAACGCCGACCTCAAGTAGATGATTTGTGATTTTCTTGGCATCTAAGCAGGCAAGCTTCATAACACTTGTACTATTGTCAATAAGTCTTCGATCAACATCAGTGGATTTATCTTTAATTAGACGATCGGCTGAAATCGCCTCAGAACAGCTTATGTAACTTTTATCAAATTCTGATTGGTAGTACTTAAAATAGAAATAGCCAAAGCCTTTGATGTAAAGCCCCATTGTGGCTAAACCTAATAAGTAAAGAAATGAATATGCCAAGAATTTTTTATGGCTCACTCATTTACCCATTTCTCATTTGCTTGCCAATGCATAAAGAAGTGCAAGTCCAATAAATACCCCAACAATAATGAACCCCACTTTATATGTCTTTTGTGCAACCTCTATATCAAACACCATAACTAATAAGACAAAAAAGAGTATCAAGCCAATAATTATGTGCATTTAGCTACCCCCCATTTAATTAATTTGATAATCTTATGATTATGTTATCTAAAACTATTTCTAAGTGTATCTTTTTATTCCTTGCCATAGCTATAAGCTCGCTGGTTTTTGCTCAGAATGTCTGTCAATACGTTGCTGGTGCAAAAGTTGTTGCTGAAGATGGAAAATATCTTGGCACTATTGAAAGCAAGTATTCAAGTGACTCAATTTTTAACGAGTACGGCACCTATGGAAGCAAATACAGTGGCGATAGTATTTGGAATGAATATGGCTCTTATGGTGGAAAATACTCATCTTCATCTCCATTCAATGATTACACCAGTTCTGCGCCTATGATTATTAATAATAATCAAGTAATTGCCAGATTGACTACAAATAGATACCTACAAAATGCTGTCAATCCTTATGCATTAAAGAATTGCACTTTCTACTAAAAAGGTTTCTGATTATGGAAAATTCATCCGGTCTTGCTTGGATCGTGGCTATCGCCCTAGGAATCATGCTTTACAACGCCAAAAATGACGCGAAAGAATTTAATAAACACAGCCTGAGTAGAATGCAATACGTCGAGTCAAACCTTATTGATGCAAGCAAAAAGGTTGATGATTTTCTTACTAAGACAAATCAAGCTTGTTACAACACGTACTATGGTCGACCTGAGGGGCTTTGTGGTGCAAAACAAGACATAGCAAATGCCTTGGTAGATGTAAGGCCGGAGCTAGAGGATTTACATAAGAAGCTGAAAGATTAATCGTATGCGGCCTCCGTCACAACTTTTAACAAGAGAACCTCCAAGACAAATTATCTTTGAAGATTACAAGATTGATTTGCCTATTAAGGGAGGCTGGGGGTATGACTTTGACAGCGCCTGCATCATTGATAAAAATGATCCAACTGTAAGTAAAGGAATGCCCTTTGACGGCGTTGGCATTGAATATGTCTTTGTTGAAAAACGTATCTACGAAGAGATGATTATCTTTAGAGAAGCCCATGAAAAATATTCAGGCATTAGGTGGGATCTCGATAATCAAGAGCTTTTATTTAATAAAGACATACCATATGACAGGCTGGTCTTCAATGTAGTTGGTTTTACTGATGAAGTTTGGGGTGAAATAACTAATCGGTTTGAAGAAATACAGAAAAGTGGAAAGCTAGAGCTAATGACCGAACTAGATGCCTATAGAGAATCAAAAGCACTTAGGTTCAGAAGAGCGTTTTATTTTGATATCACGAGTATCTACGGGCAGTGATCTAAGCGTCGATTTAAGCGACGCTTATTGAATTGGTCTGTGCTACCTTAGAAGAATCACTCAAATTGGGGTAATTATGAAGATCGTCATTTATGTCACTGCCGTAAGTTATTCCTTGCTGTTTGGAATAGTGTGTTCTGCACAGGCTATCTACGATGCCAATGGAGCATATAAGGGTTACTCACAAACAAGTCCAAGTGGCGTCACAAATGTCTATAACGCCCAAGGTCAAAATACTCAGTCGTTTCAAACAGATAATGGGCAGACTAATTTCTATAGTCCGCAGGGGGCTTATCAAGGGACAAGTACAGCACCAATTCAGACTCAACCAAATACAACGATTAACGCACCTCGACAAGCACCTCAAGCACCAAGCGTTAAGGGTTGGTAATTTTTTGTCCTTTTAAAGGACACTTCCAGCTCAGGCTATCTCTTCCTGCGATTCCTCTCTTCAAACTCAATGGCCTCTTGTAATAGAGCTTTTTGGTTCTCAGCCTCTTTATCTCGCTTGATTAAGTCTTTGCCTGTAATGACTTGTTGATCCTTAAGCAAGGAGTCTAGGGTGGGCTTACTCTTCCCGCAAAGATCTTTCATAAGTCAAACCTACCCTTCTGCGGCTTATTCACCGCACTCAAAAGGTATTGTTTGGGCAATTGAACTGGGATCAAAACCCTTTCCAACCAACTTTGCTGAAACAGTGACGTGACCACAGCCAGTGTCAGGTATGACAAGAGGTATATAGGACTTTCTAAAATTATCATAAATTGAAAAGCCCCTTGTAACATTGGCAATCTGTTTACCGCTGGAATTAGTGACAACAATATTCACTTTAGCATGACGAGTAGCCGAAATGTCCCGACCAGATATTTCTACAATCACAAATGTTGAATCCGAAGGGCTCCCAGCATCGCCTTCGCCGATGATGGTGTTCCATAGAGTTATATCCTTCTTTGCCAACATATCCCCAGATATTGTTCCCATATGGTCATAAAAAAGATATGCACGTATTGCCTCAATCTTGGCTGTACCCTGATAGCCCACAAGCTCTGGCTCACTTTTAGAAAAAATTCTTTCTAATTGCTCTTGTACGTAGTTCGATAAAAATTTTTCATAGGCAATGCCTAAACTTATACCAATTAATAGAGTGGTGACAAGTATGAGTAAGTATTTTTTATTCATTTTCATCTTCTAGCCAGTAAATAACTGCACTTCCCAACCATCACCTCTATCTCTAGGGTCTCCGGTGCTCTCCCACCCAAACTCTGGTGCCTCTTGAATACTGGGCTTAAACATCCTTCTGCGATAAAGATTATTTGCAATTAATAAGTAAAGCTTGGTTAGATGACCAACATACCTTGAGTCTATTTCAAAAATAAATGTATTTAGAGGTGTACTGATCAAGGGATTCAATAGAATCTTGAATATCGAAGAGACTTCATACTCGGGAAAGCGGCCAGTAATAAATGAAAAGTGTGTGAAATGAAGGCGCTTCATGTTGTGGTATGTTGCGCTTTTTAATATTTCAGTAATGTAATACTCGGGCGAAGCCTTGTACGTAGTCGAACCCCTAGTTTGGGGGACAAGTATCAATGGGGGCTTAAATTCATCTAAGGTTCTTACAACATGATGCTCATTTACAAGATCTGCATAAAATTTTAATGGGGCCTCATCCCATTTACATACCCGAGCAATCGCTTTTAACGTTGTGAAGCCATTCATGTTAGCAGTGGCAGATATGCAGTGATCAAATGTATAGCTGTAGCGGTCATCAAAACCCGAGCCATGTGAAAAACTTAACTTATGGCCCATTTGAATTTCGTGGTCAGTATGCTTTTGAGATCGAAAAATAATATTCATTTCTTAGGCCCTACCTTTTTCTCCCATTTAGGCCTTTCTCTCCAATAGCCATAGTTCATGTACCAGAAGAGCTCATGAAAATCCACCGGAAATAATTCTGGTCTTGAAAATTCAAAAGGGAAGTCCATCACTTGAATTTTCTTGTATGAGTTTCCGTCAAATCGATATAGGACCCTACTGTAGTCTGCGCCCATCCTCCGATAAAGAACTAATTCATGATTAATGCTTGGGACTGGCGCAAATAAAAAGCCGCCAAATAATGTCATTGTTTCTTTCCATTTCCCATTCTTTTTGGTCATGATTATTGAATTTAATCCACCAGATCCGCCAATCAATTCTTGAACTATAGCCTCCTCTGAGCCCTCTTTAACCAACGCCATATAAGCCCATCTCATTGGGGGATCTTCTGTGAGCAACCCTTTCTTCCACTCAATAAAATCGGGACTCTTTGAAATATCTTGAGGAATTGATTTGTCATTCCATTGAATATTTTGCGGAGAAAGAAAGTAATCTTTATTTTTCTCACCATAAGCTAAGGCGCTAACCACTAACAAAATAATGAGTAGCATTTTTTTCATTTTTTAAAACTATTTCTGACCCAACGATATGTGCGCACAATAGCCCATGTTAATAAGAAAATAATTGTGTATAAAGCGGAAAATAGTAGCGTTTCAACAAATGATTGTCTTATTAAGGATTTTTGATACTTATCTTCGACAGCTTTAAATACGTCCTCGTGAGCAATGTTTTGCCCACTCCGATTATGTGAATTTTGATATTCCCTAGCGTCATTCCAAAATAAAATCAAATTACTACATTGGAATCGATTGTCTTGATAGTCGCCATCCTTTGCGAAGGCCTTAGGATCGATCGGATTAATATCTATTAATCTTAAGCACTCCTTATTTTTAAACTCTTGGAATAGTTGATTATTTACAATGCGCAACATGCTCTGAAAGTCTTTTGATCCACCGACATAAGTCCAGACGCTTATCACCAAAACTAGCGGCACTAATAAAACTATGTACAAACGAATCCATCCATTTAGCTTTTGCATTACAACCCCTAATTTATTTTTGTCCTTTTAAAGGACATTACATGAAAAGGGTACCCCGAGCAATGCCACTTGAATAGCAGAAACGGTGGGGCAGGATTAAACATCCTGATCATTAGATTAGAGGCTCTAGGCAATGACATAAGGCGCTTGGACTAAGGTGGGAACACCATTGCTTAACTTAAAGACAAACAACTAGGGTAGAAATGAAAAAACCACCCGAAGGTGGTTTTGGTGTTTCTTGGTGGCCCGGGGCGGAATCGAACCACCGACACAAGGATTTTCAATCCTCTGCTCTACCGACTGAGCTACCAGGCCATTTAAGACTGTTTATTATACGTAAACTGTTAAACCAGTGCTCAATTTACGGACTGTAGGCTAATTCTGTCTGTCATTGTGCTTTAAAACTGCCTATCTACCATACTCAAATCTGCCTAAAAGTACCTTGCGTACACTTAGCACACCGCACGTTGTTAAAAACGCCGTAAAACGTTTGGTTTACGTAAGTGACGTTTCAAAACGACTCTTTATGCGGGGAATTTACCTTCTGCTGTAGCAGCTATGATTTGTTTGGCTTGCTTAACGTAACGGCTAACGGACGCAGCCAATATATTGCGCCTCTCAATTTCTGTGCGTCCTTCTTCCCCATATTTAGACTTTGCTGCCGACTTAACCACCCGCAACTTGTCACCTAACTCCCACACAGTCAACTTCTCCGCTTTTGGTAATTGGCTATTAGCAACGTACGCTTCATACACAGTAAACGTTGTACGTAAGTTATCTATTGTGTGATTACGGTTAATTGGGTATTTGGCTGTGCTTTTAGCCCACTGCTCTGCTGTACGTCCTCTTTCTGCTGTGTGGTTCTTTTTAACTAAATCCATAAACTTACTGTAGATATAGCGTTTACTCATACTCATTGGTACAGCCACAACCATTACGCTGTCACCCCACGTATCGTCCCACTCTATTTTGTTAGTTAACTTAGTAAGACTTTGTGGCAGCGGCTTTTCCGCAAATAGCGCAACGGCTTTGTCATTCCACCACTGCTTAAAACTGTCACCCCTTACGTCACCAAAGTCTTTATATAACTGCGCCAATTTTCCCTTACCGCCCAATTCACAACACTTAATGTAGTCCTCGTTTAAGCGTAAAAAAGCCCACCACCAATAGTACGGACTGCGCTGTTGGTATGTGGGTGATTTTGGCTTGTGCTTAGTACCAAAAGTGGGGTGTTGTGCTGAAAAATGTACCTTCATTTATTAACATCCAAATAGTTATCAATTGCTTTTGAAGTGAGAGTTTTAGCCTAAAAGAGTAAAGTATTACTTATGGTTAGTGAGGTTTATTTGTTAACACTAACCTACTTTTTAACTACTAAAGAAAGAAACAAAATGACACAAACTACTGTAACTACTGCTGTAAACACTATTGCTAACAACGCTGTTGTAACTGCCAACGCAGAGTCGTTTACAAACGACAACGCTAAAGCAATGTTAACAACTAATTCGCTGTCTTTTATTGAATTGCTTAAAAATGAGCAAGAAGTATGGGCAGACAATGCGTTTAAGAATAGCAACGACTTGCTATACGCAATTTTGGCTAAATGCTACGCAAAGTACGAAGAAATGTGCTTAGCTACAGATAACGCTAAAACGCTGCGTACACAGTTAGACGACTATATGACGCTACATAACGTAGCAGTTAACAAAAAGTCACACACACTACACAAAATTGTTAAATGCGTGTTTGGCGCAGACAGACGACGTGTAAGTGCGTACAGCATTGTTTTGCGTACTGCCAACGTTAAGCAGATTAAAAGCGCAGCTATTGCGGACTTTATTAGAGAAAACGGCGGCGTAGAAGAAATACGCTTAGCTAAAAACGGCAATGCGTTAAACGCAAAGCAAAAAGCTGAAGTAGCTAAAACTACAGTAGCAAGTGCTGTTTTAGCTGAAGTTAGCAGTGAAGCTATTGCTAAGCAAGTAGACGCTGCGTGTATTGGACAGCAAGTAGTGTTTGTAGCTACGCAACAAGCTGACGGCAAGTTTGCTATTAACGCTGTAACAAATAGCACTACGGCTGTAAATGCTGCTTTAGCTGCGTACTACAGCGCAAACAAAGACGGCATTAAAAAACAAGTGGCGGAGCGTAGCGTAGCAAGCAACGACGCACAGTTAAATGACGCTATTGCTAACGTAGCAGCTTAATTAACAACAACTATTGGGCAACGTGTAATAGCGTTGCCCTTTTTTATTACAAATAAGGAGAAGTTTATGTTTAATGATTTTGAAGAGAAGTACAGCCCAAAAGTACTTAATGACATTGTTTTTCACAGCGTTAACGCAAAACAAACAGTAGAAGATATTGTTAGTGGGTTAATGGGTTTTCCAACGGGCGGCATTAACGGCATATTGCTATATGGCGTTAATGGCACTGGCAAAACTGCTTTAGCAAAGATACTGCCAGACTTAATAGAAGCAGCACGTGGTGGCAGTAGTCCGTATGTTGCCTATTACAAAATAGCACAGGGTGGGGACAACGGCGCAGGTGTTATTGACAGCATTAAGTCACAAGCGCAGCTTATTCCGTTAATGGGGACTTATCACTACTTTATTTTGGACGAAGTAGATAACTTACGTGCTGAGTCAATGTCGTCCTTAAAAGTAGCAATGAATACCAACACTAACCAGTGTGTATATATCTTTACTACTAATAGGTTGGCGCTAATTGAAAATGGAGTACAAGATAGGTGTGAGCGTGTGGAGTTTAATGCTGCTGCTGACGCTGAATGGCTACCAGTAGTTAAGCGGATATTGGCTGATTACAACGTGACTGGCGTAACAGACGGCGACATACTTAAAATTATTAGCCACTGTAATGGCAGCGCACGTCGCATACTCAATGCCGCACGTAAGTTAGTTGTACAGCAATACAGAGCTAATGGTAGAGAATTAAAGTTAGCAGCGTAGTGCCGTTTTATACGCAGTCGTTTTAACACGACAATAAAAAGCCCACTGTTATATTGGTGGGCTTTTTTAATTACTAAGTGATTACTCTTCAAATTTTTGGAATACTTGCTCAGAACCAATAGTTGTTAAGTATCCATTCGTTCTATAAAGTAGCCCTCCACTAACTCTCATTTGGCAGTCCTGCTCATTACAAACTTGCGGATAAGTATCATATGATTTAATTTTTACCTCATTAATTAATTTTTTAAGCCCTTCCCTACCAGCAAAGTATTGTCCATTAATATCCTTAACTTTTTGAGCGCAATCTACATTCAGCACTGGACGAAAAGGCGGCATACCTACGCATTCAATTGGGTTAAATGAAAGATGTGGTGGTGGATATATAAAAATTACTCGTTTATTATATTTTCTTAAAAATTCAATCGTTTTTCTTAGCTGCGTTGTTATCAAATCTGTAATTTCAGGCTGATTCATTGTTAATACAACAGTTCTTATGTCCTTATCTTCAGCAACGCCATTAATTAATTTGTTCATTTGCTCAGATTGCTCAAACTCATAATTTTTGTCAGAGGGCACTTTAATCAATGGCTGCCTACCTGGCCATCCAACCATAGCAAAGTTTTTTCCATCTTCCGAATATTTTTTTGCCAAACCAGAGTAGTCGTTGTGAGCAATACTATCTCCAATCAATATCGTTTCTAATTTCTGAGTACTATTTGATAGCCTACAAAATGTTGGCTGATACTTATCAAACATTTTTAGGCAGCCTTCATCTGATTGTGGCGGACGGCCGCCGTGTAAATCTAATACGTGCTTTTCCCTAAACTCTAAGCCATTTCTAACGTAGGCACTCCAGCCCTGCGTCCCAACTAACGCTACTAAAAAAAGTAATGTTATGGCTACTTTATTACCCTTATGTCGCAATAGCTTTTCCCAGTAACGATAAGTTAGATATGCTAAAGCTATAGAAATAATAATTAGAATTATTTTATAAAGCGCAGGCAATTTTCCAGCTGTAATAATTTGCCCAAAACTGATTAAAGGCCAATGCCAAAGATAAAGTGGGTAACTAATTAATCCAAACCAAACCATTAATTTATTTGAAAATATTTTTTTGTTTACCCAAGCTTCTTTTCCTGCCGCTATAAGAAATACAGCCCCAAATGTAGGAAGTAGCGCCCACCAGCCTGGAAATGCGCTCTTTTTATTTAAGACACAAATAGCAAGTGCTATTAAAAATAATCCTGTAACTGATAAAGCATTTGAATACGTAACGATAAATTTATTGGTAACGCCTTCCTTTGAAAGGGTTATATATGCCCATACAGAACCAATTAATAATTCCCAAAAACGACTAAGAGGGGAATAAAATGCGGCAATTGGATTGCTACCAATTGTTAAGATATTTGTAGCAAAGGATATAGTAAGAATTAGTAGTACAACTTTGAGTAAATTAAATTTTTTCTTAAAAGCAGCCCACAACATTAATGGCCAAAATATATAGAACTGCTCTTCTATAGCTAACGACCATAAATGTATTAATGGTTTTGTATCAGAAGAATTATCAAAATAACCACTCTCACTCCATAAAACAAAGTTCTGTAAGAAACCAGCTCCAGCGGCAATATGCTCACCTAACTGTTGATACTCTGAAGCATATAGGGCAAACCAACCAAAAGCGTAGCAAGTCAGCAGCACTAAAAACAATGCCGGAAATATTCGTCTTATGCGTCGGCTATAAAACTCAATAAAGCTAAAAGAACGGCTTTCTAAATTTTCTAAAATAATTGTTGTTATTAAGAAGCCGGATATTACAAAAAAAATATCCACTCCAACAAAACCGCCACCAATCAGATTTGGAAAAGCGTGAAAGGCAACTACAGATAAAACCGCTAACGCACGTAAACCATCAATATCGGGCCGATACTTTGGGTGAAGCAAGGGCGTACTTAAGGTTTTTGTTTTTTTGAATAGCATTTTTTGTCCATATTTTCTATAACTTTACCGCACTCTACGTCGTTTCAACACGACAATTAAGCCAGCTTCTCCGCAGCCATAGTTGCCGTTAGCTTGCTGTAGTGCTTTTCTAACATTCCCACACTTGTACCCATTTGTCTTGCTAATGTATGAATATCTATTGCGTCGTCCATTAACGCCAACGTAGCGTATGCGTGACGCAAGCTATATAAAGTCCTTTGCTGCTTTGTTTTAGCGTCATACGTTAAGTGGGCAAAGTGGAGTAGCCACTTAAACGTTGTATGTAGACTTTTGGGTTGTGTACCGTCACTTAGTCTAAACACCCTAATTGTTGTTTTGCGCTTAATAGCCTCATTTAGATTTTTAGCAATTAAATCTTTCTGCCTAATAGCCAAACGCTCAAATGCGGCAATGCCAAAGTTTCTAACAATTAACTGTCTGCCGCCTGTTTTACCGTTCACATACAAGCGTAAGTATCTTTTGCCAGAAACTGCCTCGTCATACCAGTCCACGTGCTTCCACTGTAAATTCATACTCTCTTTACCGCAGCGCATACCCGTTGCTATCAATATCTCTACATAGTCCCGTAGCAGCTTACGCATATCACGTGCTACTGCTGTATGTCCGCCATTAGCAAATTCTGGCAAGTACTCCAATAGCTTGTGTACCTCTTCACGTGTAAAGCCCGCACGTGGTGTACTTGCTTTACCTCTTCTATTCAAAAACGCAATAGGACTGTTAGCACTTACCCAACCACGCTGTACGGCTGACTTAATCACTCTGCTATACGCACTGGCGTGTGTCATTAGCGTGCTGGCTTTGGGCGTAATACCCATTTCATTATTGCGCCACTGCTCATACTCGCTTACTACTTGCTCGTTAATATTATCAACCATATAGCTACCAAAAAATGGAATGAGGTATTTGTTAATGACACGCTTGTAGTCTTTATTGGTATGCGCCTTAATGCCCGCTTGTATTTCTCTGTCTATATCTTGTAAGCAGCGATTAGCTACAGTATCAAAACGACGACTGACAACGGGCACTCCAATACGCTCCTTAAATCGTGCCTCGTCATACATTTCACAAGCGACTTGTTTAGCAAACTGTAGGTTGTAGTGTTTAGTAGAGTGCCTGTGCCACTGCCTATCAAATAACTTAAAGCGCACTTGCCATACATTGCTACGTGCGTGTTTATATAACACTACCTCTCCGTCACGTAAGTAAATGATGTTGGCATTTTCTTTACTGCTTAGCTTGGTGACAAACTCCCAGTTGACTATTGGCTTAGCTGGCATTGGAAATAGTAGCTGCGTCTGTTTACGTCTTGTACGCATTACAGCTCCGTATACGCAGTCGTGTCAAAACGACTATTACCAACACTCATTATGCCAACTCCACTGCTTTACGCATTAACTCTGCGTTAACGTCTATATATGACTGTGTGGTGCTCATTGACTGGTGTCCCGCCAAACTCATTAATACACGCACTCCCACACCCTTATTTGCTAATAAAGTAATAAACGTACGTCTGCCACTGTGACTGCTTGCCCCGTCTATACCGGCGCCTCTGTACATTGTTAGAAAGTGCTGCGCTGCTGTATTGGGTGTAAAGCCACGCTCTCTATTCTTTTGCGTACCAAATAATGGCTGCTGTGGACTGCGGACAGTCAGCGTAGCAACGTAAGTGGCTAACTCTTTACGTAGCCGCTCGTTAATAAACACAGTACGTGCGTGTTGGTGTTTAGTGCGCTCTTTGTCTAAATGTACCTCTGTCTTAATTGTGCCGTCTGCTGCTACTACGTCTTCTACCCGTAGCTGTGCCAGTTCGCCTACACGTACGCCACATAAAAATGTTGTCAAAATCATTGCTCTGTTGCGTAGTGCGTGTTTGCGGGTAGCAACGTAATCTAAAACACGGCGCACTTCTTGCTGGCTAAGCGTCTTTGCTTGTTTCATACACAGTCTCCTTAATCAATAAATAACTGTGTATAAGCGTAATTTCTGTTGTTTAGAAAGAGCAACCGCTTGTTGTAAGTGGTGCTCTTTCAACTTTTTCAATGACTTACTTCAAAAACCAAATACATTCCGTGTTCTATTTGGTTTTCTTTTTTACTTCTTTTCACTTGCTTTGTGGCTTTTAGACTACGGCTTGCTGTTATCTGTCTGTTAACAGCGCAGCAAGCCCTACAAGCTATTTAAGCGGTTCTCTGCTGTGCTGCATGTACTCCACCAAATTGACAGCTTGTAGGGCTGATAAGCGGCGGATATGCGGTGAGTAAGCTATTGAATGGGTATACAGCACTTAAATTTCTGCGCTGCGGATTTTTTAACTTCTGTTTTTTATCAACCCCACCACTTTTTTACTCACCCCCCATTGCTTACTACGCTAAGCAGCTAAGTCGTAATTACTGGCAAATAAGTTAGGGCTGCGCTGCCCACTACTTGCGTCCCTACAACTTTTCACTGTTAGCCGCTCTTGTAGCTTTACGTCTTTGTCCTCGTCCAATACCAATAACTTAAAGTCACCAGTATTCAAATTCATTAAAGCAAAGCCAATAACACGAGGCTTCAATAAATTATTGTCAAATCGTTTAATCCAACTACACGCTAAGTCTTTGCGCTGCGCCTCTGTCTTAATGCCCACTTGCTCATAGCACTCTTCTGCGTAAGCCAATAACTCCATATCGTTATCTGTCTTAATGCTTGCCTCCCAATTGGCGTGTGGCACTAAGTCAATTAGGTACTTAATGCTTTGCTTATGTAAGTCCACTGTGCCATTCATTATTGCGTTGTGATATTGCCCTTTGCCATATGTCGTACCAAACTTTGGGTTGTTGTATAGGCGTACTGCTATTTCTATTGTTGTCATTTCATTTTCCTTTTTCTGTTGTTGCGCTGTTGCTTCTTAGTTACAGAAGTGGCGATGCCAAAAGAAGAAGTTGCTTGTCTCTGTTGCTGTCACTAAGTCACATTACGGGTAACAGCAGTTACTGGTAACAAGTAACTTGTTTCTTTGTGTCACTACGTAACTGGCAACCAATAGCAACTCCAAAGCAACTCGCACTTTTATTTATCTAAACCAAATAAAACAGTAATAAATCTGGCTTAGAAATATGTGGTTATTAGGTATTTTGGTGAAATAGGTTGTCCATTTTTGGTGAGTGAAATTAACTTACTAGCACTCATTAACAAAAGGAGAAAGATATGAGCGCAATTGGTAACTTAAAACTCAGCAGCACTAAACGTCCAACAGCAATGCCTGCCGTACAGCTACGCCGTAATAAGCTGGCTAAAAAAGTATGGGAGCAAATTCAGTTAGCTAAAGCACAACAAAGCGGCACTACGTTTAGCGTTGTACGTCATAAAACTTTACGCAATGAAGACGGCACAAGTAGAAATGTGGAATTACATAAGCGTGTACGGCAATGGTGGTTTGTGGCAGATAACGGCAAGCTGTGCTTAAACGTCCGTTATGGCGCAAAGCTAATTGAAATTATAAAAGGTAAAAGCACAGTAGAGGTTGGGACAACAACAGAGCTTGTGCCTACATTAGAAATTATTAAGGGCGCTGTAGAAGCAGGTGAATTGGACACGCAGTTAGAGCAAGTTAGTGGCGCTGTAGCTGCTGCGTTTAAGCATTAAGCGGGTAAGGGTGCTGCCGTATTTGTAGCACCCACTTGCTGTCGTTTCAACACGACTACGTAAGCATTTCCAATAAATACATAAAAGGAGAAGTGCTATGCGTATGAATGAATTTATGAAGGACGAGGATAAGAATGAATTGCTACAACTGCTAAACCAATTCTTTGCCAGTAAGTTTGCTGCGCCACAAGCCCAACCCAACCAACCCTCCCAAGCTAAACCAACACCCCCGCCTAATAAAGCCATACCCTCACCAGCCTCTGCCCAACCCCCACAACAAAAAGTACCACCCCCACAAGCTAAGCCGCCAACCCTTCCCCAAAAACTCCACAACGTACAGCAACGCAAAATGAATGCGCTTGCTAATCGCTATACCCAGTCCGCCTTAAAGCAGCAAGCCCAACCAACTGAAACAGATAAAGTGCTGGCGTTGCGTAACGTAGCTCAGCAAAAGTTTGAAAACAAGTAAGTGTCGTTTCAACACGTCGCCTTATCTAAATGCGTTTATGCGCCAAAAGACGGGGTATTAGTGGTGAATATGGCTGTATAAAAAAATATTGGTGACACTGACGACAGGCATAGTAAAAATGGTTAAGCATTAAAACATTGGCTCAGAACATTTGCCAATGAAAACTGCCCTGTCTATATGCGTTGCTACTTTTGTCTCAACAAAGCTACCAGTTTTTTTGTCGTATATAAAATAATTGCCACTCGGCTTTTCAATATTATCCTTTTGGCTATAGCAATAAATGCCGTTGCTATTCCATTCGCAGCTATAGCCCTCCAGCTTTTTATCTACAAAAGAATAATTGCGTGTTTCATCTTTGCTTTTTGTTATGCCTGCGATGTTGTTGTTAGTTCCATAACAAGAAAGTGACAGGCTGCCCTCTGGCTTTGAGCAAGCGGTTATCAGTAAAGCTAAAAACAGTAATAAAGCTGGTTTGATATTAGCCATATACGCCTATTTTTAACATATACGCCTATTTTTAAGAAAATTATTTCTAAATAAATTTAGAATATTCTGTGATTTTGTTTAGCAAACTTGGTAACTTACCAAACTCTAATCGCCCGCAAAGCCTTATTCTATATTACTCTACCGTCTTACAGGATGCTTTTCAATCCTCTGCTCTACCGACTGAGCTACCAGGCCAAGACTGAGAATTATAAATGAAAGTGTGTTTTAGCCTGAAAAATGGGCTTGCTGGACTTAACTAGCTGTAGTTAAAGCCTTGGAGCGGGCAGCATGTAATTTCCTATAGCTGTCGATCAAGCGGTGGTGCCGGTCAAGTCCCTCGAGTTTTGCACTGGTTGGGGTCAGGCCGTAAAAACGCAGTGTGGCATCTACAGAACCCATTACCGCGTCCATCAGCTCATTGCCAAACATACGGCGGAAGTTGACTTCGTAGTCATCAAGCTGCAAATCATCATCTAGCAGAATCTCTAGAACTGCATTTAAGGCCTGATAGAACAATTTGCGCTCAACTGTGTTGTCGTTGTATTGAAGGAAGGCGCCCACCAGATCATGCGCTTCATCAAATTGCTTTAATGCAAGATGAATTAACAACTTCAACTCCAGAACTGTTAACTGGCCCCAAGTTGTATTTTCATCAAACTCAATGCCAATTAATGTTGCAATGTCGCCATACTCATCTAGCTCGTTATTTTCTAGACGCTCAAGTAATGCACCCAGTCTAGCGTTATCTAATGTATGTAGATTCAAAATATCAGCGCGAAATAACAAGGCCTTGTTCGTGTTATCCCAAACCAGATCTTCAATTGGATAAACCTCCGAATAACCTGGGACCAATATTCTGCAGGCTATCGCGCCTAGTTCGTCGTATACCGCAACGTAAGCCTCTTTATTCATATCCTTGAGGATGCCAAACAAGGCCGCAGCCTCCTCAGCATTAGAGCTCTCACCCCGCCCCGAGAAATCCCATTCAACAAATTTGTAATCTGACTTTGCGCTAAAAAAACGCCATGACACTATGCCGCTGGAATCAATAAAGTGTTCAACAAAGTTATTGGGTTCGGTCACCGCTTCGCTTGAAAAAGTGGGCGGCGGCAAATCATTGAGACCCTCTAAGCTTCGACCCTGGAGTAATTCCGTTAAGCTCCGCTCTAATGCGACCTCTAAACGCGGGTGTGCTCCGAAGGAAGCAAACACGCCACCTGTTCGTGGATTCATTAAGGTCACGCACATCACTGGATAAACCCCGCCAAGTGAGGCATCCTTTATCAACACTGGAAAGCCCTGCTCTTCTAATCCTCGAATACCTTCCAAAATACCGGGATACTTAGCCAGCACTTCCTGCGGCACATCGGGTAGAGCAATTTCACCTTCTAGAATTTCACGTTTAACTGCACGCTCGAAAATCTCTGATAGGCACTGCACTTGGGCTTCAGCGAGGGTGTTGCCAGCACTCATGCCATTGCTGACATAAAGATTTTCAATCAGGTTCGATGGAAAATAAATAGTCTTGCCATCAGATTGACGTACATAAGGTAACGAACAAATACCGCGCTCTGCATTACCTGAATTCGTATCAATTAAATGTGAACCACGCAACTCACCGTCAGGATTAAAAATTTCTAGGCAATATTCATCCAAAATTTCTGTTGGCAATGCATCATCGTCGCCCGGTTGAAACCAGCGCTCATTAGGATAATGCACAAATGCTTTATTGGCGATATCCTCGCCCCAGTATGCGCCAGCATAAAAATGGTTGTTGCTTAATCGCTCGAGGTATTCTCCTAAAGCAGATGCCAAAGCGCTTTCTTTTGTTGATCCTTTACCGTTGGTAAAACACATCGGCGAATGTGCATCGCGTATATGCAAGGACCACACGTTTGGAATAATGTTGCGCCATGAAGCAATTTCAATCTTGATTCCAAGGTTTGCTAACACGCCAGACATATTGGCAATGGTTTGCTCTAGCGGTAGATCCTTGCCGGCAATAAAAGTTTTTGCATCTGTAGCAGGCTTTAAAGTCAACAAGGTCTGCGCATCAGCATCCAAGTTTTTAACTTCTTCTATGACAAACTCTGGACCGGCTTGCACCACTTTTTTTACAGTACATCTCTCAATGGAGCGCAAAATACCTTGGCGGTCATTGGCAGAAATATCTTCTGGTAACTCAACCTGGATCTTAAAAATCTGCTGATAGCGATTTTCAGGATCGACAATATTATTTTGTGAGAGACGAATATTTTCGGTAGAGATCTTTCGGGTGTCGCAGTACAGCTTCACAAAATAAGCAGCGCATAGGGCCGATGAAGCCAGAAAATAATCGAATGGTCCAGGAGCTGAACCATCACCCTTATACCTTATCGATTGATCGGCAATCACGGTGAAGTCATCGAACTTAGCTTCAAGGCGAAACTTGTCGAGAAAGTTGACTTTAATTTCCATAGGAATGATTCCGAATAAGATATATCACTGGGGTGAGCACGGCCTTAGCTTTCAAACAAACGCACATGCAAAAATAATTACCAAGTGCTTACGGCAAATATTGTCAGGCCTATTGCTCGCCCTTATTGCGTGATGTATCAATTCCTAAAGCTTTGAGCTTACGATATAAGTGCGTTCTTTCTAGTCCAGTGTATTCAGAGATCTTCGTCATGCTGCCACCCATAATTTGCATTTGATGCTCAAAATAGGCCTTTTCAAAAAGATCTCTGGCTTCTCGCAGGGGTAGATCAAAATACGTTTTGGCGATTCCACTGATGAACTCGCCTTCGGCAGGCGCTGGAGCAGGCTCAGCACCAAGCGACTTTGGGGAAGCGCCTGCAGATAGGCTGGACTGAACTACTCTCTCTTCTGCTGGCTCTATATATTTTGGTGAATTCTCTAGGGCTTTGCTGACGGTCTTCAGCAGTTTTTGTAAAGCAATCGGCTTTTCTAAAAAGTTCAGTGCGCCAATGCGTGTGGCCTCAACGGCTGTGTCAATCGTGGCATGACCAGACATCATGACTACTGGCATGGTTAGCTGCCCAGTCTTTGACCACTCTTTTAATAAAGTAATACCGTCAGTATCTGGCATCCAAATGTCTAGCAGCACCAGATCAGGACGCATTTGTTCACGAATAGTGCGCGCCTGAATAGCGCTCTCTGCAGCATAAACAGTATGGCCTTCATCTGTCAGAATCTCATTGAGAAGCTCACGAATGCCCATCTCATCATCAACGACCAAAATACTCGCCATGCTTAGGCCGCCTCTTTTGCTAAGTTCATAAACAAAATAGATACTTGTGCACCGACCACTTCTTCTCCTCGCATACGATTTCGTATTTCTATTTTGGCACCGTGGTCATCAATAATTTTTTTAACGACCGCCAAGCCTAATCCCGTGCCTTTACTCTTAGTTGTTACATAAGGCTCAAATGCTCTTGCCAATATCTTAGCTGGAAATCCAACTCCACAATCACTTATTGTTAATCGCACCGCATTTTGAGTGACGCCATCTTGCTCGCCATAAGCCACCAACTCTGTTTTTACCTCGACTGGTTCAGCCTGGTGACTGCCCTCCAGCGTAGCATCTTGAGCGTTTTGGAGTAGATTATGAATAACTTGTCTCAGCTGAGTTGAGTCTCCCAAGATATTTGGGCAGCGTGGATCGAGCTGGGTTCGCAAGGGGCTGCCCTCGTATAAACCGAGTATTTCCGTGGTGAGCGTATTAATGGAGACGGGTTTTAGCTGTGGTGTGGGGGTCTTTGCAAAATCCCTGAAGTCATTCACCATTTCTTTCATGGCTTGGACCTGTCCAATGATGGTCTCGGTGCTGCGATTGATCATGTCCTCTTGCTCGGGACTAAGCTTACCCGCAAGTTTGTGTTGCAAGCGCTCAGCAGAGAGCTGAATTGGGGTCAGTGGATTTTTAATTTCGTGGGCAAGGCGTCTTGCAACTTCACTCCAAGCAATGGATCTTTGTGCACTAATGACATCAGTAATATCATCAAAGACCACCATGCGCAGATCCGTCGTCAGCTGTGTGCCACGTACAAACAGGGTTACACCTAACTCATTATCAAATTCATTAGCAGTATGAAGCTGAACTTGTTTTTGCCAGATAGGCGCCGCCTGTTGGGCTGATTCGGCTGCAGAATCAGACGCATCATTAGAAACGGCAAGCTTCAAGCTTGCGAAGCCTTCTTTAATGGCTTCTTCAAACTCCAAAAGCGCAGGATTACTACTCAATGGTTTGCCATCCAAAAGGGTTAAATCTTGCGCAAAAATGCGATCTGCGCCAGCGTTACTAGACACTACGTTATAGCTTTTATCAAAGATGCACACCCCTGCGGTGAGGCTTCCCAAAACCTTTTCCAAAAAGGCCTTGGATTCTTGCAAAGATGTGCGCGTGTCGGCCAATTGCCTGGTCATCACATTAAATTGCCGTGTCAGCATACCAAGCTCATCGCCCGTATCGAGCTCTGGCTTGGGCGACAAATCGCCTTGGGCAACTGCCTGAGTTCCTTTGAGCAACATCAGCAATGGCTTGGCAAGTTGACGGCCTAATAATAAGGCCAAAATCACTGCGACAAATAATGCAAAAAAGAGTGTCAGTGTGAGGGTGCCAACAAACATCTTACGCAAACCGATACGGCCCAAGGACTTTTCTTGATAGTCGGTATAGGCTGATTCAACGGCATCAATATTCTTAGATAATGGGCCAGGAATAATACGTACTAACTGAAGAAAATATTTATCGTCTGGCTCTTTGTTGGAATCAAGCTTACTTTGGCCCGTCTTCTTGCGCACAATTGGCACAACCGCTCTTATACGATAACCGTGCTGACCATCTTCCATTTCAATTTGATCTATGAAGGTCAGACCCTTCTTTTTAAATGCCTCCGCAATGACATCTGCGCTAGGGGGGGGGAGATACTTTTTGGGCCTTACCTCACTAGTAAAGATCAAATTGCGTTGAATGCTAAAAAGACTAAGCTCTTGAATACCAAATTGATTACGAATCTTCATTGCCATGACCGCAACCTGCTCAGTACTTGAGCCAGCAGGAACTAGTACAACTTGTTCGGCAATATAATTTCCTTCGGACAAAATTTCTTCTTGAGCAACCCTTAAGGTAACGCGCCCTAGTTCCAAGCCTGAGTTAAGCGCGGATTCGACTTGGACGTCAAACCAAGTTTCAATGCTTCGGGAAACGAACTGAAGAGAAACCCCGTACAAAATTAATCCTGGCACCACCCCCACCAGTGCAAAAATCATTGCCAGTTTGGCAATCAAACGTGTGCCAAAGTGACCGCGACGCCAACGCACGGCAATCACGATAGCTAAAGTCAAAATGACGAGCGTTAAGCAAACGCCAATGACCAGGTTTGCTGCATAAAGCCAAATAAAGTAACGGTCAAAGAATTCGGTGTTGGAGGAAGCAATCGATAACAAAGCCAATAGCAATAATGCCAATGCTCCAATCAAGCCTATTGCAGCTGGCAGTATTTTTTTCCGCCAGACCTTGGATTCAAAGAAGCTGGGCTTAGCCGATGTTATAGCTTGTCTCATCGCTTAATTAGATTTGATCCGCCGGTAGAAAAAGGCATGCGGAACCAATCACTAGAGACATTCCACTCTCTACTGTTCAGAGCATTTACCTGAAATGGTTTGGGTAGCTTGCTTAAATCCAAGGCCATGTGCAAGCTTGCGGTGTATGCTTTACTGGGGTCAAGCTGGCTGTTATCAATCACACGCCAACCACCAATACTGCCAACCGCTTGCAAGGCTTCAGAAATCGTTTTAGCAGAAAAACTAAAACCTTCGGAGGCAATACGATATTGCTGAGTCAAGGGCTGATAAGACAAGCGCGCTTGTCTTTGAGCAGAGATTGGTTTTTCATCAAACCAATACCAGCGCGAGCGCGTCAACTCAAAGTCTGTCTGAAAATAAAGCACAACACCTTTTTGTACAGCATCTTCCAAGCCCGGCGACAACTCAATTTGGAAGGTGGCATTTAGTAGCCAATCGTTATCGACCTTCTCTAGCTCAAAGGATTTGATTTTGATGCCCTCGGCATTAACGGCCGTTGAAAAAATACTCAAGGCCATCAAACCCAAAAAGATGAATTGCTTAATTCTTCGGCTCATGGCCCATTTTTCTTAAACAAAGCATAGTAAAAACCATCGTTCGCTTCGGTTGGCAAAAGCTGTCCTGGAGCATCTAATCGTACCGCATTGCCATGCTGCTGCGCAAACCAAGCTGCCTGCTCTTTACCCTCCTCCGGAAACACCGAACAAGTAACGTATAAAAGCAGTCCTGCGGGCTTGAGCATCTTCCATACCTGGGTCAAGATTTCACGTTGCTTTTTCTGCAAGGACTTGATATCTGCCTCACGCCGTAAAAATGGAATATCTGGATGTCGAGAAACAATGCCCGAGGCCGAGCAAGGGGCATCTAACAAAATTTTGTCAAAGAGAGTGCCATCCCACCAAGCAGCTTTTGATGCGTCACCGCGAATTACCTTTACTTTTTCAGAGTGCAAGCGCAATCGATCTAAGTTGCCGCCAATTTTTCCAAGGCGAGCGCCGTCTAACTCTAGCGCAACCATCTGACAGTCTACTAGCTCTAATAGATGGGCTGTCTTTCCTCCTGGCGCTGCGCAAGCGTCTAGTATTAAATCACCAGGTTGGGGGTTCAATAGAATTGCTGCTAATTGAGCGCCAGTATCTTGTACTGATGCAGCACCACTATAAAAACCCGGCAACTCAGAAACAGGCACAGGATTTGTGATCAACAGCGCACTAGGTAAAGTAATGCCTGTTACCGACTCAATGGGAGAAGATGCAATACCAGCATCATTTAATAAAGCTTGATATTGCTCCCGCGTATATTGTTTTTGATTCACTCGCAAAATGAAGGGTGCGCGCTTCGCTTGAGCAAACAAAATGGTTTGCCATAGCTTCGAGTAATTTCGCTTGAGGTTTGCGCGCCACCACGCGGGAACATACATCGAGATTGGGTCTGGCGGGTAACTAGGTTTGCCCTCGGGGGGCTGCAAAATCAAACTCACTTTGCGAAGCACCGCATTTACTAAGCCCTTGGCATACATGGTTTGGTCGTACTCGCCACACGCTCTGACTGCCTGATCAACAATCGTATGGGTTGCATAGCCTTTGCCCTCGGTACCATCGCGCATAAACAACGCAATTGCAACACTCAATAAGTGATCAACTTCAGGTGGCGGAGTTTTGGGTACAAATTGTTTTATCAATTCATGAGAGCGAACCCATTTACGCAGCGCATCAAAACTCAAGCTTTGAACTATGGGTCTCTCGTGGGCATCTAGTTGGTCCAACACTTCGGTAAGAGACCTGCCACTCATAACCTCACCAATAGCTTGTGCGGCAATAGTGATTGCCTCTGAAAGTGGCAGGCTTTGGGCTGTTTTTTGATCTAGCAATGGGTTTTACTCGACGTCAAGATTGCTCGACCTTTGTTTTAAAACAAAATGGTTTTTCAGCAACATCAAATGTTTGCAAACAAAGTTTTGCGTTCATTCTTTTTCCGCCGGGCTTTTGCATTTCTATAACCTCAAGCACACCAGAGCCGCACTGCACATAAATACTCTCCTCGCCAAACCCCAGAACTTCGCCAGGCAAACCCGACTTACTAGGAGCCTCTTTTGGCATGCATGAATTCCAAAATTTAATCCCATGCCCAGCAAAACTACTGCTGGCACCAGGGAAAGGATTAAGCGCCCGAATACGAGCATCAATTTGCTTTGCGCTCAGGCTCCAGTCAATCTCAGCCTCTGCTTTTAATATTTTCTCTGCATAGGTAATGCCTATATTTGATTGCGGTATGCGAGCCAAAGATTTAATACCCCCCAACTGAGCAAGCGTGTTCACAATTAACTTTGCGCCCAAAGCAGCTAATCTATCGTGCAAGGTCACGCTTGTTTCATTGGGAGCAATTTCAAGCTCCTCAAGCAAAACCGTGTCGCCCGTATCAAGGCCCGCATCCATCTGCATAATGCATACGCCCGTCTTATGATCGCCTGACTCTATAGCGCGCTGCATGGGAGCAGCGCCGCGCCAACGAGGCAATAAGGATGCATGAATATTAAAACTTCCATGCCTACCTGGACGTTCGCTAATATCCAAAATCTCTTGGGGCAATATCAAGCCATAAGCAACTACCACCATCGCATCAAAATCAAGCTGGGATAAGCGTTGATATGCTTCTTCTGCCTGTAGCTTTTTTTGCGCATCAGGATGATTGCGTTTCAGCGTTTCTGGCTGCATCACTGGTATCTGCTTCTCTAATGCAAACTCTTTGACAGGACTGGCTTGCAAATGCATTCCCCTGCCAGCGCGGCGGTCAGGCTGAGTGAGCGCGAGCACGATTTCATGACCAGCCTCAGCAATTGCGCGCATCGCTTGCGCTGCAAACTCAGGGGTGCCGGCAAAGACAATCTTCATGCAGGGCGACTAGCGCTGACCTACCAATTCTTTGGCGCGCTTTTTCATTTTTTGTGAGATACGAGTTCGCTTGAGCAAGGATAGGTACTCAACAAATACTTTACCTTGCAGATGATCTAATTCGTGTTGCAAACAAACGGCTAATAGTCCATCAGCCTCAATCTCAAACTCCTTGCCATCAAGATCTAAAGCCTTCAAGCGTATTTGGGCTGGGCGTTCAACTTCATCATAAAACTCAGGCACTGAAAGACAGCCTTCGCGCCAAGATTTTGTTTCAGAACTCGCCCAAATAATTTCTGGATTAATAAAAACCATCAACTCATTTTGCTCATCAGAAACATCAATCACAACAATGCGCTCATGAATATCGACCTGAGTTGCAGCTAACCCAACTCCAGGCGCCTCATACATAGTGTCAGCCATATCAGCCACAATTTTTTTAACACGAGCGTCTACCTGCGCTACAGGTTTAGCAACTTTATGCAAGCGTGGGTCGGGGTAACAAAGGACGGTTAACAAAGCCATGTGGGAATTATCTAACAGAGCAATCCGTCTGTCCTGATTGTTCATAATCCCCCGCAGATCAAAATGTTTGCTACCTATGTCATCAATACCAAGAACCATCCGCAAAATTGTGCGCGGGGATCAACATTACCCAGCTCGGCTCAATGATCTTTTCGACCCTCCAAGTTGCCTATATATAAAAGGGAATATTGGGCTGCTGCTGATGCCCATGGTCGCCATTGTGGGCTCGCGCAACGCCAGTGCCAAAGGACTCAAAAATGCCAGCCACTTTGCCCAAAGCCTGTCTAAGGCTGGTGGCGCCATTATTTCCGGGCTAGCCAAGGGAGTTGACGGGGCAGCACACCGCGCCACACTTGGTCTTGGGGCAAACCATCACACGGTAGGCGTATGCGGGACTGGGCTAGACATTGCCTACCCTCCGGAGCACCAAGGACTGATGACGACGATTGGGCATCATGGTTTATTGGTTTCAGAGTTTCCACCGGGGGTTGGTCCAAAAGCTTTTCACTTTCCCAGGCGCAATCGCATCATTGCAGCCCTGTCGCTAGGTGTAGTGGTGATCGAAGCTGCTGAAAAATCAGGCTCCTTAATCACTGCCCGTCTTGCCTGTGAGCTGGGAAGGGAGGTTTTTGCTTTACCCGGCCCCATTGATGACCCTCTTTTTGGAGGCTGCCATCAACTCATACAACAGGGGGCCAAGTTGGTTCGAAGCCCCCAAGATGTGCTGGAAGAGCTCATTTTTCTCAAAAACCCCATTTAAATGGATTTTAAGAGGGTTTTATCCAACAAAAAGTCGCCTAATAGGAATCTCAAATGCTTTAAAAAGGGCTTTTTTGGACTTTTCAGGATTTATCGGTTAATAATAAAAAAGGGATCTGCAATAGGCTAAATCGTAATTTGGTTTAAATTGATCATCCTTTTTCCCTATTAAAAACATTTATTCAGGCTCAAATTTAGGCAAACGCGTGGCTAAAGCATCTACCAAAAGCAGTTCCAAGACCTCATCCGTGGATCACCCAAAGGCGCTGATCATTGCCGAAAAACCCTCGGTTGCCAATGACATCGCTAAAGCCCTGGGCGGCTTTACCAAGCATGAGGACTATTTTGAAAGCGATGACTTTCTAGTCTCGTCTGCTGTTGGCCATCTTTTAGAAATTGCTGCGCCAGAAGAATTTGACGTCAAACGTGGCAAGTGGTCTTTTGCCAACCTGCCAGTGGTGCCCCCTTATTTTGATTTGCGCCCGATTGCTAAAACAGAGTCGCGCTTAAAAGTGTTACAAAAATTGATCAAGCGTAAAGACGTCACTTCATTGATTAATGCCTGTGACGCGGGACGCGAAGGTGAGCTTATCTTCAGACTGATTGCCCAGCATGCAAAAGCATCGCAATCGATTAAACGCCTATGGCTTCAGTCAATGACGCCAGCATCCATTCGTGATGGGTTTATTAACCTGCGTAGCGATGAAGATATGCAGCCGCTTGCTGATGCAGCACGCTGCCGCTCTGAGGCTGATTGGCTCGTGGGTATTAATGGCACCCGCGCCATGACTGCTTTCAATAGCAAAAGTGGCGGCTTCTTCTTAACTACTGTGGGTCGCGTACAAACACCAACTCTCTCTATTGTTGTAGAGCGTGAAGAACTCATCCGCAAATTTATTTCAAAAGATTATTGGGAAGTAAAGGCGGAGTTTATTGCTGCAGCTGGAGTATATGAAGGTCGTTGGTTTGATCCTAAGTTTAAGAAAGATGTCGCCGAACCTGATGCGCGCGAGAATCGCCTTTGGAGCGAAGCTGCAGCGCAAAGTATTGTGGCGGCTTGTCGCGGAAAAAAAGCAGCCGTCAGTGAAGAAGCAAAACCAGCGACCCAGCTTGCACCACAACTTTTTGATTTGACTAGCTTGCAGCGCGAAGCCAATGCACGTTTTGGTTTCTCTGCCAAAAACACACTAGGCCTTGCGCAAGCTTTATATGAACGCCATAAAGTATTGACTTATCCCCGTACTGACGCAAAAGCGCTGCCGGAAGATTATTTGGATACCGTGAAGCAGACCATGGAGAACCTTGCAGATCACTCGCAAGAATATCGTCCGTTTGCTAAACAAATTTTGCAGGACGATCCCAAGGACCCCAAAGCAAAAGCGGGTTACGGTTGGATCAAACCTAATAAGCGAATCTTTGATAACTCCAAGATTTCTGATCACTTTGCGATCATCCCAACCCTAGAGTCGCCGAAGAGTTTGAGCGAGCCAGAAGCAAAGCTTTATGACTTGGTAGTGCGTCGCTTCTTGGCTGTCTTCTATCCTGCTGCTGAATTCCGAGTCACGACTCGGATTACCGAAGCATCTGGGCATCATTTCAAAACAGAGGGTCGTGTCCTTGTAAATCCGGGCTGGCTAACTGTTTATGGCAAATCGAATCAGGCAGATGATGAGTTGGTGCCAGTGCAAGAAGGCGAAACGGTTCAAACAGAATCTGTGATTTCTGTGCCCTTGAAAACCAAGCCCCCAGCCCGCTATACAGAAGCAACCTTGCTCTCTGCAATGGAAGGTGCAGGCAAATGGGTTGATGATGATGAAATGCGGGAAGCCATGGCCGAAAAAGGTCTTGGGACTCCAGCAACGCGAGCAGCCATCATCGAAGGCTTGCTGGCCGAAAGATACATTGTGCGCGAAGCGCGTGAACTAATTCCTACCGCGAAAGCATTCCAGCTAATGACTTTGCTGCGCGGCTTAGATGTAGAAGAATTAACTCGCCCTGATTTAACGGGCAGCTGGGAAAATAAGTTATCGCTCATCGAGCAAGGGAAGATGAATCGTGACACCTTCATGCAAGAAATTGCACAGATGACTCAACGCATTGTGAAGCGCGCAAAAGAATATGACAGCGACACTATCCCAGGCGACTACGCGACAATGACTACGCCCTGCCCACACTGCAAAGGGCCGGTGAAAGAAAACTATCGTCGCTTTGCTTGTGAAAAATGTGGCTTTACGATTAGCAAAACTCCCGGTGGGCGCGCATTTGAATACCCTGAAGTAGAAGAGTTGTTACGTGAAAAAACGATTGGGCCTTTACAAGGATTTCGCAGCAAAATAGGTCGCCCCTTTGCCGCCATCATTAAGCTAACTGAAATTCCAGAAGATGATGCTGACTATCCAAATGCAGGCTTTAAATTAGAGTTTGATTTTGGCAACACGCAAGATGACGAAACAGAAGCGATAGATTTCACCGGTCGCCAAGCTTTAGGCGTATGTCCAAAATGTTCTGGTGCCGTTTATGAAGATGGCATGCGCTATGTTTGCGAAAACAATACTGGCCCTAGTAAATCTTGCGACTTCAAAACAGGTAAAGTTGTCCTTCAGCAAGAAGTGTCGGCTGAACAAATTCAAAAATTGCTCAAAGAAGGTAAGACGGATCTGCTGACCAACTTCAAATCTAACCGCACTGGGCGAGGCTTTAAGGCCTACTTAGCACTTGGCTCTGATGGAAAAATTGGTTTTGAATTTGAGGCTAAGGCGCCTGGTGCAGCCAAAGCGCCCGCTAAGAAACGTGCGGGTGCCAGCGCTGCAACTAAATCCGCAGCAAAACCTAAGCGGGTAAGCAAGGCAAAATCGTCCTCTAGTAGCTGAGCTGTAACTAGCTTAGCCGCTAAGGCTGACCACAAAATCCCCCTTGACCCCAAGGCAGTAGCCAAGAAAATTCCCGGGCGCTGACGAAGCGCTCCAATGATTGGAAGACGATCGCCAGCAACACAGCGCACGCCAACAAACTCATCGTTTTTAATAAGGCTGCTGGAATCCCCCTCTGGATAGTCAAGCAAGCCTTTTGCCTGTGCGCGATTAAATTCATCGCTCGCCTCTCTTGGAGACAAGTCATCTTCGCCTTCATCAAAACTAGAGCCAACGATCCAGCGATAGCTGCCGTCTTCTAGCTGCTCTGCTGGCAAACAATAGCCATCCCCTGAAATGCCTACCTTGGGCAACTTTGACACCCAAGGGTCATCGGGCCCAATTGAAAAAATACTGAGTTGCCCGCGCACTGGTTTTAGGGGGAGACGCACCCCGAGGCTATTAATTAAATCTTTGCTATCGATTGCTGTAGCAATCACGACCTTCTTCGCACTGATGAGCACATTGTTTGAGCAATCAAATAAGTGCCATATTCCATTGCACTCTTCCAGCCTTGTAATACGAGTACTCCAAAGGCATGTTAGGCGCTCATGCTCCTTCAGTAGTTGCTTGCTTGCCTCCAATAAATTTAAGCAAGCCCCGCGAGAAATCCAAACACCGCTTTGTGAGATGCCACACATTGTTCTGGCTTCTTCAACATCGAGGGCAATCGCAATGTCTTCTTTTAAATCTAGAGAATGAAGGTGGGCCGAGACTTCTACGCGATTAAACTCTCTATCTTTTTTTGTCGGCTGAAAAATGCCATGTGCTCTCCAAGTCTTTCCCCACCGAGCTTCGGCCAACAAAAATGCCAGGCGCGTTAAGCGTAATAAACGAGGGGAGCCTTTTCCAATATGCGGGTGCGCTATCGCATAGGCATGACTGGAGCAAGCGGTAGCAGGGGAGTGAGAGGCATCAATAACGCAGACGGACTTGCCGCGTTCGAGCAACTCATTTGTGATGGTTGCGCCACAAATGCCTGCCCCAATCACCACGATTTCATGGTGTTGGGGTTCGGTCATTAATTTAATCTAGGGGTGGCGTAAAAATTACTAATAGCTTAGCAGCTTACACGTTCAAGCGCTGTTCGATCTTGGCACGAGTCTCTTGCAACTCTTTAGGCAAACGCTCGCCAAGGTGATCAAACAATTCTGTGTGCAGCTTCAGCTCATTTTTCCAGTCATCAACAGCTACATGGATCGCTTTAGCAAACTTCTCAGCAGAGTAGTCCAAGCCGCCCCAATGCATATCGGTGTGTTCTGGGCAAATACCAAATGGGGTTTCTTTACCGCTTGCTTTACCTTCAGCACGATTCAAGATCCATGAAAGAACCCGCATGTTCTCGCCAAAGCCTGGCCATATAAACTTGCCATTTTCGTCTTTACGGAACCAGTTCACACAGTAGATCTTCGGCAATACGGCGCCGTCCGCCTCAAGCTTCTTACCAATGTTGAGCCAATGCTGGAAGTAGTCGCTCATGTTGTAACCAGCAAACGCAATCATTGCAAATGGGTCTCGACGTACGACACCAATTTGACCAGTAATCGCAGCGGTGGTTTCTGAGCCCAAAGTAGCAGCCATGTAAACACCCTCTACCCAATCGCGCGCTTCACTTACCAATGGCACGGTATTAGAACGGCGGCCACCGAATAAGAACGCATCAATTGGAACGCCTTCTGGGTCATCCCACTTTGGATCTACTGCAGGGTTATTGGTCGCGGCTACTGTAAAGCGTGAGTTTGGATGCGCAGCTTTGCGGCCTGCAGCGCCATCTGCTGGAGTCCAGTCTTTCCCCTGCCAATCAATCAAATGTGCTGGTGGTGTTTCTGTCAAACCCTCCCACCAAACATCACCATCATCAGTTAAGCCAACGTTCGTAAAGATCACATCTTGGTTTAAGGAATCGATACAGTTTTGGTTGGTTTGACGGTTTGTGCCAGGGGCAACACCAAAGTAACCAGACTCTGGGTTGATTGCGAACAAACGTGTTTTGCCGGTAACCGAGTCTTTGCGTGGCTTGATCCATGCAATGTCATCACCAATTGTGGTGACTTTCCAGCCGTCAAATCCTTTTGGTGGAATCATCATAGAGAAGTTGGTTTTTCCACAGGCGGATGGGAATGCGGCAGCAATGTGGTATTTCTTGCCTTCAGGTGAAGTTACGCCAAGAATCAACATATGCTCAGCCAACCAACCTTGATCGCGACCCATATTGGATGCAATACGCAATGCGAAGCATTTTTTGCCTAATAAAGCATTGCCGCCGTAGCCTGAACCAAAAGACCAAATCTCGCGCGTCTCTGGGTAATGAACAATGTATTTGGTTTTGTTATTCGGCCATGCAACGTCTTTTTCACCGGCTGCCAATGGTTTGCCTACGGTGTGGATACAAGGAACGAACTCGCCATCTGCGCCCAACTGATCGATCACTGCCTTGCCCATACGGGTCATGAGGCGCATATTGATTGCAACATAAGGGCTGTCAGATAACTCAACGCCGATGTGGGCAATTGGCGAGCCGATTGGGCCCATTGAAAATGGCACTACATACATTGTTCTGCCACGCATACAACCATCAAATAATGGATTTAACGTTGCGCGCATTTCATTTGGCTCCACCCAGTTATTGGTAGGTCCAGCATCTTCTTTTTTAGCCGAACAAATGAAAGTGCGGTCTTCAACGCGGGCGACATCTTCTGGGTCAGAAAGCGCTAAAAATGAATTTTTCCGTTTTGCAGGATTGAGTCGCTTGAAAACCCCGGCACTTACTAATAATTCACACAACTCATCGTACTCAGCTTGGGAGCCGTCGCACCAACGAATGGCGTCAGGCTTTGTGAGTGCGGCCACCTCTGAAACCCACTCAATTAAACGCTCGTTTTTTACGTAAGCCGGCGCATTCGCATTCACTTGGCCGCTAATAGTTGAAGTCATATGTTTCCCCATGAAGATTGAATTTTTTAATCCAATGATTTTAACATTTTGGACATATTTGACGGCCCAGCAAGTCACACGACCAGGCTCTTATTTGCCGATACAGAATTGGCTAAAAATTTTGCCCAAAAGGTCATCTGGTAGGAGCTTGCCCGTTATTTGGCCAAGATGATTTTGGGCCAAAGATAGCTCTTCTGCGAACAATTCAAGCGAATTATTACCATTTGCAGCAAATTTTTCTGATTTTTCAATATGTTCGGCGGCGCGCTCTAAACAATCCAAGTGGCGCCTGCGAGCAACAATTGCCCCTTCTTGAGGGCCACTCCAGCCAACGGTTTCGAGAATTTTCTGTTTCAGGGCTTCAACACCCTCGCCTGTTTTCGCCGAAATCAACAAAGCCCTATCTTTTATGACGCCGGAATTTTTATCCAATAAATCAGACTTATTCATCAACTCCAAAACGGGGCAATTGGCGGGTGCGGCATCCAAAATTTGAACCCTTAAATCATTAGCTTCTTTTTCGGCATTCGGGGCGGTCAAGAAAATAATCAAATCTGCCAGACGAATCGCATCCCAGGTTCTCTCAATCCCCTTTGCCTCAACCTCGTCCGAGGTTTGCCTTAATCCAGCGGTATCAATAATGTGCATTGGCACACCCTCAATCTGGATGCTTTCTTTCACTCTATCCCGGGTGGTGCCAGCAATAGGGGTCACGATAGCAACTTCCTCACCGGCCAGCCTATTTAAGAGTGAGCTCTTGCCAACATTGGGGGCGCCCGCCAATACCAGCTGTATGCCATCGCGCAAAATTTTTCCTTGCTTGGCGTTGTTGCGCAGCGCTTGAAGTTTTGTTTTCACTGCCGAAAGGCGATCGCGTGCCTGCGCGTTTTCTAGAAACTCGATTTCTTCTTCGGGGAAATCAAGGGTCGATTCCACCAAAATTCTTAGCTGGGTAATTTCTTCAACAAGACTATTGATGTCGTCTGAAAAGGCGCCCTGCAAGGATCTAGCAGCTCCACGGACGGCTGCCTCACTCTGAGCATCAATCAAGTCTGCTATTGCCTCGGCCTGGGCTAAGTCAACTTTGTTGTTGAGATAGGCGCGTAGAGTGAACTCACCGGGCTCAGCGATAACGAGACCAGCTTCTTTGCCAAGCTCGAGGCAGCGCCTCATTACTAGCTCAAGCAGCTGAGGGCCGCCATGGCACTGCAACTCCAAAACATCTTCGCCAGTAAACGAAGCGGGTGCGGCAAAATAAACTGCTACCAATTGGTCGATGAGCTGCCCGCCCGCATCGCGCAAGCTGAGCAGGGTTGCTTGGCGAGGAAGTAGATCCCTTTGAAAAAGGGCTTTGATGATTGGCCTTAGGTATTGTCCACTCAAGCGGACAATACCAACCCCAGCTTTACCTGGGGCGGTTGCTACAGCAATGATGGGAAGCTTACGAGTCATCATTGCTGTTTGTTTTTCATGAAATGCTATGCCATCAACAAATTACTTGGCTTCTTTTTTTCCAAACATTTGGTTGATCTGCCACTGTTGTGCAATGGACAACAAATTATTAACCACCCAGTACAAAACTAAGCCTGCAGGGAAGAAAAAGAACATGATCGAAAACACGATCGGCATATACAACATGACCTTAGCCTGAATTGGATCTGGTGGGGTTGGATTAAGTTTAGTTTGCACAAACATGGATACCGCCATGATCACTGGCAAGATGTAAAAAGGATCCGGCACCGATAAGTCCTGTATCCAAAGAACCCATGGCGCACCTCTCATTTCGACAGATGACAACAATACCCAGTACAAAGAAATAAATACGGGAATCTGAATCACTACAGGCAAACAGCCGCCCAGTGGATTGATTTTTTCTTTGCGATACATCTCCATCATGGCTTGATTAAGCTTTTGTGGATCACCTTTGTATTGCTCTCTCATCGCCATCAAACGCGGCTGAACCTCTTTCATACGAGCCATCGATTTATAGCTAGCAGCGGAGAGCGGGAAGAAGACCAATTTAATTAAGATTGTTAACAGAATGATAGCCCAACCCCAATTGCCAACATAACCGTGGATTTTTTCCAACAACCAGAAAATAGGTTTGGCAAGAATGGTGAGATAGCCATAG
Organism: Polynucleobacter sp. UB-Siik-W21; assembly: GCF_018687415.1. Lineage (NCBI taxonomy): Bacteria > Pseudomonadati > Pseudomonadota > Betaproteobacteria > Burkholderiales > Burkholderiaceae > Polynucleobacter > Polynucleobacter sp. UB-Siik-W21. The sequence goes on from NZ_CP061289.1 coordinate 2,124,828, forward strand.
TCCTTCAAGAGCTCAAAACCTGGGGCGATGGTTTCTAAAACTTTTTCTTCTTGTGGTCCAACGAAGAGCTGTGCTTTTTCAGTCACCACTGTTCCTGGCGCAACAATGCCCAATGGGGTCTGCATGCCAACGCGATACAGGCCGTTATCAATTTTTCCAGCGTAGATATCACGGACAACCTTATCGCCCGGAATCCAGGCGCTAGCAAAATAGTGTTGCACCATGGCAATCCAAGCTGGATCGCCTGCAGGCACTTGCTTTGGAAGTGTGATTTTGTTTTTATCAATCTCCGTAAATTCAAGCTTATTGAACTTTTCTTTGTCGGTATAAGCGGCTGGTCCAGTAAAAGTGCTAGCAGAAAAAGCACCATCGAACGGTCCAATTTTTTGTTCTTGCGAACCATCTCGCACAATCTCGGTATAGAGAACCAAAGGGTTTGGATTTGTCACGCTTTGTGTAACCCGGTGACCCACATCCACCACATAACTTCCTGAATTAAGGATGAAGGTTTTTTCGAGCTTTACGCCACCTCGTTCGCTGGCAAGCACAACAAACGGTCTGCCTGAACCATCTTTGCCAGACTGAACCAACTTAAAGGTGCTTGTATGGTTTGGCAAATCATTGTTGTTAAGGGTGATTAACCCAGATCTCGCAAAATATTTATGGTTTGGTGTGTATTGGAATAGCTCAACCGGTTTTTGTTCCGCAGTTAAGGCTTTGAGGAGTTTTGCATCAATAACATTTGCACCGCTTGCGCTTATCTCCAAAACTAGCACATCGTTTTGTAATACAAACTTTTCTGCGCCTTCAATTGAGCCAACATTTGCAGTCGGCGCTGCTGTAGCGGCCTTAGTGGCACCAGAAATTTGTGTGGGCACATCTAATTTACTGGCTGTGCCTGTCTTGTCTACGGCTGCGGGCGCTGCAACTGGGGCAGTAGCGAACATCGATGGTTTGCCCTCATGAACCTGCCAATTGTTGTACAGCATGAGGCCTGATAGTGAAAACACAGCCCAAAGAATTGTTTTTTTAAAGTCCATTTGTATTCACTTAAATGATTGAGACGTTTGTTTTACCGCAGGATCATAACCGCCTTGTGACAAAGGGTTACAACGCAAAATGCGCCATGCCGTTAAGCCAAAGCTTTTGAAAAATCCATAATGATGAAAGCAGTCACAGGCATATTGAGAGCAGCTAGGCACATACTTACACCGCATGCCAATGTAAGGGCTAAGCGCAAGTTGGTACAAGCGCACCAAGCTCACTGCGACCTTATTTAAAACGCGCACCCTAAATAAGCTCCGCCACCTGAGAGCGCAGGAGATCTTTCTCTTTTTTTCTGAGTCTGCCGCGAGTTTGACGACCAATTGGCTTTTTAAGCTTAAGGACAACATCTTTGTTAAATGCCGTTGCCTGTGCAGTCCAAACTATTTCACGAATCATTCGCTTCAAGCGATTTCGGTCTACGGCGCGTTTAACCAATTTTTTGGCTACTGCAATTCCTAGGTCAGGCTTGGCGCCATTTTGAGCGCCCACAGAATACATGCCCCAAGACAGATTTGTTTTGGGGCGCGATTTAAGTAATTCAGAAATCCTTGCGCTATTCAATGGCTAAATTACACAGCCAAACGTTTGCGACCTTTTGCGCGGCGTGCATTTAATACAGCGCGTCCGCTCTTGGTTTTCATGCGAATACGAAAGCCGTGGGTGCGCTTGCGACGTGTTACTGATGGTTGATAAGTTCTTTTCATGATAGATCCCTGGAAAACCCACTATTTTCCTTGTTGCGAAGCAAAAGGTCAATCTATCTCAATAAATATGTAGGTGTTTTTCTCTATTTTTACTTACTTTTTGACTAAAACTTTAATTCATAAGGGATTTTTTCTTTTATTCACAAGTTATCCACAGTTTTTCCACGAACTTTTACCTTGTGGATAACTTTGTGAGGTGGCTACAATGGATCCTCCAAAAAT